>CAVWXT010000004.1:0-201931 GCA_963759115.1 uncultured Planctomycetaceae bacterium | reverse complement strand
TAACGTCGCAAAAATCGTTTTTCAGTCGATAGATTCACGTCCTCTGAGTACAAAGTACTGCGTACTGGTACCTGAGTACCGAGTGCTAGCTACTCTTCTCGCCGCTCTTGGCCTTCTTCTCTTTGCTCTTGGCGCCGTCGGATTCCTTCTTCTTCGCGCCATCGGAACTGGTGCTGCCGTCGGAACCGGTCTTGTCGGCGGCCGCGGCCTTCTTGTACGACTCGCTGCGGTAGTCGGTCTTGTAGAAGCCCGACCCCTTGAAAACGATGGCCGCTCCGGGGCCGATCAGCCGGCGGAGCTTTTGCCGCCCGCATTCGGGGCACTTCCGCTTGGCCTCTTCCTTGATCGACTGGTAAAGCTCGAACTCGTGCTGGCAAGCGTCGCAAATATAATCGTAGTGCGGCATGGATCTCTCACGTGGGTTTCGACACGATTACCTGACTCGGGCGCACGACGCGATCGTGCAACTGGTATCCGTTCTGCGTGACCATCAGCACCGTGTTGGCCGGGTGTTCTTCGCTGGGTTGCTGCATCACGGCGTGATGGACGTGCGGATCGAAGGGCGCGTGCAAAGCCTCGATCCGCGTGCAGTGGTGGCGGCTCAACACGGCCTCCAACTGCTGGTGTACGAGTTTGAAGCCGTCCAACAGCGCGGCGGCGTCGGCATTCTGTTGGGCCGCTTGGATCGCCCGCTCCACGTTGTCCAACACCGGCAGCACGTCGCGCAGCAGGCCAAGGTTGGCGTAGCGGAGGCGTTCTTCGAGTTCCCGCGCAGCCCGTTTGCGGTAGTTGTCCAGTTCGGCATGGCAACGGAGTTCGCGGTCCTTGGCGGCCTGCAACTCGGCGCGGAGTTGTGCCGTGGAGTCTTCCGCGGCGGGCGCAGTTTCCACCGGCGCGGCCGCCGGTCGCGGCTTGGCATCGAGCGCAGCTTTCACTTGCGGTCCTGTATCGAGCGCATCCGCCGCTTGCGGTTTCGCTTCTTCCGCCTCGGGATGTTCCACGTCGTGCTCGCTCGGTTGGTGCTTGGTCACGGTCAGAACAGCTCCTTCAGTTTCTCAAAAAAGCTCTTGCGCGTGGGGCTGACGTGGGTGTTTTCGATCTCGGCCAACTGCCGGATGGCCGTCTCGTGTTCGGGGGCGAGCGTCTTCGGCACCTCGATGTAGACCTGCACGTGCAGATTGCCGCGGCCGCGATACCGCGGGTCGGGCATGCCGCGACCCTTGAGCGTGAACACCTCGCCGCTTTGCGTACCCGCCGGAATGCTCATGTCTTCGCGGCCGTCGAGGGTCGGCACGTCGATGGTCGCCCCCAGCACCGCCTGCGGATAGCTGATCGGAATCTGGCAGAGCAGGTCCTGGCCTTTCCGCTGGAACAGGGGATGTTCGCTGACGCTGATGAAGCAGTAGCAGTCGCCGGCCGGGCCGCCGTTGGGACTCGGCTCGCCTTCCCCCGACAATCGCAGCCGCGTCTGATCGTCCACGCCGGCCGGGATATCGACCTTGCGCGTGACTTTTTTCTGCACGTAGCCCGAGCCGCGGCAGTCGCCGCAAGGGTCGCGGATCGTCCGGCCGCGGCCGTGGCACGCGGGGCATGTCGTCTGCATGGCGAAGATGCCGCTCTGCTGCACGACGCGCCCCTGGCCGCCGCAGTAGCGGCAGGTTTCCGGCTGAGTGCCCGGCTTGGCGCCCGAGCCGCTGCATTTCTCGCAGAGCACGTGCCGCATGAAGCGGACGACCTTCGAGGTGCCGCGGGCGGCCTCGAACAGGTCCAGCGTAACGTCGCAGCGGACGTCGCCGCCCTTGCGCGAGCGGGCTCGCCGCCCCCCACCGCCGCCGAACAAGTCGCTGAAGAACCCCTCGCCAAAGACGTCGCCAAAGGCGTTGAAGATGTCGGATACGTCGTGGAAGTGCGGCGCGCCGCCCCCTTCCAAACCGGCGTGCCCATAGCGGTCGTACCTGGCCCGTTTCTCGGGGTGACTGAGGACCTCGAAGGCCTCGGCGGCCGCCTTGAACCGGACCACGGCCTCGTCGTCGCCGGGGTTGCGGTCGGGGTGGTGCTTGAGCGCGAGCTTGCGATACGCCTCAGAAATCTGGGCCTCGGTGGCGTTGCGTTCCACGCCCAAGACTTCGTAGTAGTCGCGTTTTTCCGCCATTGTTGCCATGGCCGGGTTGGACTGCGTTTACCGGAATACCTCATTGTACCGCGAATCCGCCGCCGGTTGGAGCATTCCACCAAAAAACACGGGGCCACCCAATGGCGATGGGTGGTCCCGACTTAGTTGCTGATCTACGGTGCCGTGCCACGCGGTATTGTGTTCTCGGTCTTGCCTTGTGGTGGTTTTTCGCTGCTTTTTCCCGTTAGCAGCCCACCTGCGAAGCCAACGATCGCAAAGAAAATGTTTGCGAGAGCGTTACTCTCCAACTTTCCCGCCGCCGAGAGCAACGCTGAGAACACTACCACCACGAGCAGCAATAGCGTACTTGTGTTGAAACGGCCGTACCCGCTCTTCTGTTTATAAAAGTAGCCTCCAATCGCAAACGTGCCGATTAACGCGAGAACAAGAAAGATCACCCATGGTTCAACGCACATAGAGCCTCCGATTTCGGTTTTTCACGGGCGCGCTACCGTGTCAATGGCACCACGGCGACTACCGGACGCTTCCCTCCACCATCCGCTTCTTCTTGTCGTCCTTGTCCAGGTCGGTCACCATCGTCTCGGTGGTGAGCATCAACCCGGCGATGCTGGCCGCATTCTGCAGGGCCGTGCGGACGACCTTCAAGGGGTCGATGATGCCCGCCTTGAACATGTCCACGTACTTGCCGGCGTTGGCGTCGTAGCCCGTATTGGTCGGCTTCTGGCTCACTTCGTCGGCGACCACCGAGCCGTCGATACCGCAGTTGTCGGCGATTTGCCGGATCGGCATGGCCAGGCAACGCAGGACGATGTCCACGCCGATCTTTTCATCGCCGCGGGCGCTGCCGCGGGCCTTCTCGACCGCCTCGCGGCAACGCAGCAACGCCACGCCCCCGCCGGGCACGATGCCTTCTTCGGCCGCGGCGCGGGTGGCGTGCAGGGCGTCTTCCACGCGGGCCTTCTTCTGCTTCATCTCGGCCTCGGTGCTCGCCCCCACCGACACCACCGCCACTCCGCCGCAGAGCTTGGCCAGACGCTCCTGGTACTTCTCGCGGTCGTAGTCGCTCTCGGTGGTTTCGATCTGGCTGCGGAGTTGATCGCAGCGGGCTTTGATGTCGGCCTGCATGCCGGCGCCCTCGACCAGCGTCGTCGCGTCCTTGTCGACGGTGATCTTCTTGGCGCGGCCGAGTTGCTCCAGGGCCACGTTCTCCAGCTTCACGCCCAGGTCTTCGCTGATGACCGTGCCGCCGGTCAAGATGGCGATGTCGCCCAGCATGGCCTTGCGGCGGTCGCCGAAGCCGGGGGCCTTCACCGCGCAGATCTGCAGAATTCCCCGTAGCTTGTTGACCACCAGGGTGGTAAGGGCTTCGCCTTCCACGTCCTCGGAGATGATCAGGAGCGGCTTGCCCCGCTGCATCACCTTCTCCAACAGCGGGATGAGGTCGCGCAAGTTGGCGAGTTTCTTCTCGTGGATGAGGATGTAGGCGTCTTCCAGCAGGCAATCCATCTCGGGGGCGCGGTTGATGAAATAGGGCGACAGGTAGCCCTTGTCGAACTGCATCCCTTCGACGATCTCGTAGGTGGTGTCGGCCGTCTTGCCCTCTTCGACGGTGATCACGCCATCCTTGCCGACCTTGTCCATCGCTTCGGCCAGCAGGTTGCCGATGGTCGGGTCGTTGTTGGCGCTGATGGACCCCACGCTGGCCATCTCTTCCTTGCTGGCCACGGGCTTGGCCAACGTCTTGAGATGCGCGATGGCGGCGTCGACGGCCCTCTCGATGCCGCGACGGATGGCCGTGGGATTGCTGCCCGCCGCAATGTTGCGGAGGCCTTCGCGGAAGATTGCGCGGGCCAGCACCGTGGCGGTGGTGGTGCCGTCGCCGGCCACGTCGGAGGTCTTCGAGGCCACCTCGTTCACGAGCTTGGCCCCCATGTTCTCGAAACGGTCTTCGAGCTCGATCTCTTTGCTGACGGTCACGCCGTCCTTGGTGACGGTGGGCCCGCCGAAGGATTTGTTGAGGATCACGTTGCGGCCGGTGGGGCCCAACGTCACGGCCACTACGTCGGCCAATTTCTCGACCCCGCGGAGAATGCGTTCGCGGGCATGATGTGCGTAAAGGAGTTGTTTGGGCACTGTGGGCGGTTCCTTGTTTTGAGGGGTCGGGGGCTGGGGGCCGTAGGGTGCGTGAAACGCACCATAAGCAATCGAGATTGGTGCGTTTCACGCACCCTGCAACTAATCTCCAATCCCTAATCCCTTGTTAGTTACTTGACAACCTTGGCCAGAATGTCGGACTCGCGGACGATCTTCACTTCGCGGCCGTCGATTTCAATCTCGCTGCCGCTATACTTGCCGTAAATCACCTCGTCGCCGACGGCCACCGACAGCTTGCCGCGCTCGCCGCTATCCAACAGCTTGCCGGGCCCCACGGCCAACACCGTGCCGCGCTGGGGCTTTTCCTTGGCCGTGTCGGGCAGCACGATGCCCCCGGCGGTCATTTCTTCCGCCTCCATCGGTTCCACGACGACGCGATCATCCAAAGGCCTCAAGTTGATTTCTTTCATTGTCCGTTTCCTTGCAGAAAACATAAACTGGTTTGTTGGCTGTTAGTTAGATTTTGCTGACGTGGCATTTATGTTGCCACCCAAACACGGGCTATGGGTTACCCGTTAATTATGGTCTCAAATGTGCGGTCCAATCGCTCAAGCGTGCCGCTGAAAGCTGAGTCCACGTCACCTGACTGCGCCTCTTCCTTTGACGGGAAAGAAGCCGTCAGACGCAACATTATTACGCACCCGGACGGTCCCTGCGCGATGCCAAGAGGCCTCCCCAACGGGTTATGCACTTTAACGGGCGGGATTCCGGCAGTTTTGGCCAGGGCGACCATAAGCCTCCCGCGGAGGTCATCTGAAAGCGGCCCATGGTCGGGGAAAATAACGCCCTGCTTCCTTTCCCACTGGCCGTTGTCGATGTGGCGAAACGCCGGTTCAGTTAGTTGCAGCATAGTAACTTTCCCGTTTCGTTGTGTTCCCACAGCGTCGTCGGACATCGTTGCGGCAGTTGTACTGCCACCCCAACGTGCGGCCAAACGCGTGTTAGAAGTCCATGCCTCCCATGCCGCCGCCCATACCTCCCATGCCGCCGCCCATTCCGCCCATGCCGCCGGGGCCGCCGTGACCGTGACCCGCGGGCTCCTCTTCCTTGGGAATGTCGGTGATGAGGCACGACGTAGTCAGTAGCAACGAAGCCACGCTGGCGGCGTTCTGCAAGGCGGTGCGGACGACCTTGGCCGGGTCGATGATGCCGGCCTCGACCAGGTCGCAGTAGGCATCCTTGTCGGCGTCGTAGCCGTCGGCCTTGCCCTTCATCTGCCGCACGCGGTTGACCACCACCGCCCCGTCCTGGCCGGCGTTATTGGCGATCGACCGCAGGGGAGCGCTCAACACGTTGCGGATGATCTTCGCCCCGAGGGCTTCGTCGCCGCTGAGATCCAATTTGTCGAGGGCCTTCTCGCTGCGCAACAGGGCCACGCCGCCGCCGGGCACGATGCCCTCTTCCAACGCGGCCTTGGTGGCGTGCTGGGCGTCTTCCATCAACGCCTTCCGCTCCTTCATCTCGGTTTCGGTGGCGGCGCCGACGTGGATTTCGGCCACGCCGCCGGCCAACTTGGCCAGCCGCTCCTGGAGCTTCTCGCGATCGTAGTCGCTCTTGGTCGTCTCAATTTCCTTGCGGATCTGCTCGACACGGCCTTCGATCGCCTTCTTGTCGCCGTCGCCGCCGACCATCGTCGTGTCGTCGGCCGAGACGATGAGCTTCTTGACCGAGCCCAGGTCGGAGAGCTTGACCGAATCCAGCGTGACGCCGAGGTCCTTGAAGATAGCATTGGCGCCGGTCAGGGCGGCGATGTCACCCAACATGGCCTTGCGGCGGTCGCCGTAGCCGGGCGCCTTGACCGCGACCACGCTGAGGATGCCCCGCAGCTTGTTGACCACCAGCGTGGCCAGGGCCTCGCCCTCGATCTCTTCGGCGATGATCAAAAGCGGCTTGCCGGCCTTGCTCACCGCTTCCAACAGCGGAATCAGGTTCTTCGCGTTGGAAATCTTCTCTTCGTGGATCAGCACCAGGCACTTCTCGAACTCGACGGTCTGGTCGTCCTGATTAGTGACGAAGTGCGGCGAGAGGAAACCGCGGTCGAACTGCATGCCCTCGACCACGTCGACGGTGGTTTCGGCCTGCTTGCCTTCCTCGACGGTGATCACGCCATTCTTGCCGACCTTCAGAAACGCGTCGGCCAGGACGTCGCCGATCGTCGGGTCGTTGTTGCCGGCAATGGTGGCGATCTGGGAGATTTCCTTCTTGTTCTTTTCGCTGACCGGCGCGGCCATCTTTTTGATGGCTGCGGTGACAGCTTCGGTGGCGGCGTGGATGCCGCGGCCCAGGGCCATGGGATCGGCGCCGGCGGCGACCATTCGCAGGCCCTCGAGATAGATGGCCTCGGCCAGCAAGGTGGCCGTGGTGGTGCCGTCACCGGCGACGTCGGCGGTTTTCGAGGCCGCTTCGCGGACCAGTTGGCGCCGAGGTTCTCGCGCGGGTCGTCGAGATCGATTTCCTTGGCCACGGTGACGCCGTCTTTGGTGATTTTCGGCGCGCCCCAACCCTTGTCGAGGACGGCGTTTCGGCCGCGGGGGCCCAGAGTGCTGACGACGGCCCGGGCCAACTTGCTCACCCCGGCGGCCAAGGGCTGCCGAGCTTCGTCTTCAAAGACCAACTGTTTTGCCACAGCGGATACCCTCCTGTTGCTGGCTTTCTGCGGACTAAACGGCCGCATAGCGCGGCCCCGATTTGGCAGCCGCGCGCGGTTTGGCGAGGTTTAATGCAAGCGGTGTGCCAAAGAGATGATGGTGTGGCTCAACTCATTGCGGCACAAGGGGTTGCGACGCTACGAATGGTGCCGCCTTGCCAGGCATGCTGCTGGAGGACCATTGCGGCATGTCATTTTGGCAGACATGCGTATTGGAAAGAAGCTTGTCAGAACTGCAATCCTCGTTTAGGATCGGGTTGGAGGCGCGTTATGGAATTCACGAGCGAACAGGTGCAGGCGATCCGCAAAGGGGCTACAGTCCCCATCATTCCTATGGAAGTGGGGGAAGAATGTGTCGTTTTGCGGAAGGATGCCTACGAGAAAATGAGGCGTTTGCTCTACGATGACAGCGAGGCTGAGCCCTCGGCGTTTTATCCCTTCGTCAGCGCGATCATGGCCGAAGATGACGCCAATGATCCCGCGTTAGAGAGCTACCAGAAATACAAGCGATGAAGCGCGGCGATGTGGTCATCGTGGACTTCTCGGTCTACAACCCCAGCGAGAAGATCCGCCCGGCGCTGGTAGTGCAGAACGATCGTGACAATTCGCGGATGAAGAATACGATCGTGGCCCTGATTACAGGGAACCTCCGTCGCGCCGGTGAGCCGGCGCAATTCCAGATCGACCAAGGGCACCCTGATTTCGTCGCGTCGGGATTGCACAAGAGTTCCATTGTGAACTGTTCGAATCTCATCACGATCCGCCAACAGGATATCCTTCGCGTCATCGGGGAGCTTTCGCGGGAAACGATGGATCGAATCGATGAGTGTCTCAAGGAGGCATTGGGGCTTCGCTGATCCTTGCTGGGGGCGCGGCCGAGCCCGCCGGGCGGCATGGGGTGCCACTTTCCCTGGCGGAAGCGCCTTCGGGAGTCAATCAGGGTGAAGGATGTGTGCTAGAGTTCGTCGCGCCGTTGATTGCCCACCTCGCTACGCCTTTGAGCACCTCGTTGGGCACTCCGGGAACCATGAACGGGTTCGTTATTAGCTCGATGTGCTTCTTCGTGTATCTGGCGAGAAGGTCTTCGTCATAACATCCCGCAGGCATCCTCTCCCGTAGCTCTTGGTCTTCTTCCTTTGTGACCATAGCAAGAAGCCAATATTGCCGGAGCTTGGACAGAACGTACTCTGGTGTCAGTTCGCCCCTTTCAGCCAGGTCCTCACAGGGCTTTTGGATGAGTTCGTGCTTCGGGACGACGTGCTCGAACACGAGCCCAGCGACGACCCCCGCATTGACGCGGGCCTTGATGATGCGGTCGCGTGCCTCTGGGGAAATCAATTGCGTTAGCTCGTACTTGCGACGCCCCGGAAAGGAGCGGAGGTATGCGTTCGACAAGAACTTGGTCAGCCCTTCCCGAGCCCCATCTCTGACTAACGCAATGTCCCACGGCATTTTCCCGAGGAACGCCGAGTAGGCTCGTGCCATCCGTTCAAGGACGTCCGGTTGCCTTTCGCTCACTACATGTCCGCCCAACATCAACGAGATTGACCCGTCCAACGATCGGAACGGCGTGATTGGTACTGCATAAGACGTCTGCGAAACTATTGCCCCGTCAGTCGTACCGGATGAGGAGCGCGACGCTCACGGCAGCAGGCCCTTGGCTTTGAGCTTCAGTCTCAGCGGCGACGGGCCCGACATCGCCTCGAATTTCCCCCGGAACTCCTCGGCCTTCCGCATGCGTTCGGCAATGTCGGCATCCATCTCGTCCTGATGGTCGTAGTAGTACGCCAAGACACTATGGATTTGACCGAGACTCAGATAGGGAAACTCGCGGTGGATTTCCTGGGCGTCGGAGCCGTGCGCAAGATGGTCCCGCACGATCTCCACGACCTTGATGCGCGTGCCCGCCAGCATCGGCACGCCGTCGGCGCCAATCGTGATGTGGGCGTATTCCACCGTAGACATGGCCATTTCTCCTCGTGAAGGGCCTCGCTACCAGTGTAACATTATCCTATTCCGGCGTCCAAAGCTTTCCACCGCCGCCCTGGGCGCTGTCGGGCGTCCAGAGCTTGCTCGGTTCAGCCTCCGGCTCTTCGACTTCGGACGTCTCCAGTCCCGCGCCTTCCGGCCCGATAGCCGGCGTACCGTCTGGATTAAGCAGGCCCACGTCGATCAACATGCGCGTCAGGGCCTCGCCCACGCCGCGCTCATTGATGTGACGCTTCTGTAGGTGGTCGATCAGCCGCATCGCTTGCTCACCGTCGCGCTGGGCAAAGCGGAGCGACAACTCCATCAGGTCCCACGAGGCGTTGGACGCCTTGCTCGCCTCCGACGCGCGGCGCCCCTGTTCAATGTATGACAGCGCCTGAGGCAAGTCCTCTTCCATTCGGGCCAATGTGGCGTAGGCGCGGCTCTGCTCGTCGCTGCCCGAGAGGCTGGGACGGTTGATGACGGCCAGGGCGAACTTCCGCTGGGCCGGCCGAATCGCGAAAGCGCCGGCACGGTAATAGGCCGCCACCAGATCCTCATCGGAAAGCCCTTCCACTGCCACCCGCCCGAGCCGCACCATCGGCGTCCCCATCATCGACTGCTGCCGCGGATCGATCGGATCGAGCACGGGCAGACCAAGCCGGGCGCGCAGTTCGTTGAAGTCGAGTTGCCCGGCGGACTGCTCGCACCAGTGTTCCAGCACCATGATCGCCGCCATCACGCGGGCGCGGCGGCTCTCGTCGCCGGCCGCCTCCCGCGGCGAGCGGCCGTCGAGCACTCCCAGCTTCAGATTGGGCCATCGGTTGAGGACCACGTCGCGGAGGTGCTCGGAAAGCAGCCCGCGGGCTTGCGCGGGCGTGACGCCCTGCGGCGGCTGCCACGCGGCGCGGAGCAGTTTCTGAGTGGCCGACCACTCGCCGACCACTTCCTGCTTGGCTTGCGGCGCGAGGGCCGCTCCGGCCACTTCGCGCACCAGTTCGATCACCGCCGAAAGCTCATCGGCCGACACGTCCAGCACTTCGAAGCGGGCCTCGCGGTCGGTCTGCCGGCCAAACAAGAGGGCCTGGCCGAACCGCCGCGGCATGGTTTCGAGACTCAGCCCTTCGGCCGATTCCGGCACCGCGCGATCCAACAGCGAGTAAGCCGCCTTGGGCGGGGGCGTCTGGTCGTCTCTGAATTGCGCGGGGTCGAAGGGCAGCGGCCGCAACCGCGGCGCCGACAGAACGCCTCCTGGGCCGCGTCGACGTCCTTGACCGTCCAAACCAGCGTGAGCATCTTCTGCCGGTCGCCCAGCGGGTCGGCGGCGAGGAACATGGCCGTGGCCTCGGCCTCGACGGCGTCTTCCAGTCCACCCGGCTCACGGGCCCGCAGCGAGGCGTAGCGGCGCAGGGCGTCGATGCAGCCGGGGTTGTCGGCCAGCCAGCCGCGGAGGACGGCCAGATTCTGCCAGACGGCCGTCGCATCGGGGGCGTCGGCGGCCAAGGCCGTAAACCGCTCGGCGGCAGTTTGCCAGTCGACCATGCCCAGGGGCTGCACGGCCTCGCTGAAGCGGTCCTTCCACGGGGCGTCGTCCGGGCAGGTCGCTGTCCGCGCATTGTCGCGCAGCAGCAGCGGAATGTCGCCTGCCTGGCTCATCGCGGAGAGCAGTTGCACCGATCGGTCGTCCTCCTCGGCCACGTCGCACTGCAACTGCAACAGCACGCGGGCCGGCATGGGATAGCCCGCACGGAGCAAGGCCCCGGCCACGAACCCGATCGCCTGATAGGTACGGCCCGCCAGTGCGCCGCCGGCGGCGCGCAACGCCCGCTGGAGCAGCCCCATCGCCCCGCGGGCATCTTTCGGGGCCGCGATCATCGCCGCCTCGACCAGGGCGATTTGGTTCTCGGGATGCTTGGCCAGGAATGCGGCCGCCGTGGCGCGGGCCGCCTCTTGCTGGTCGGTGGCGCGCAGCAACTCGCATTTTGTGGCCAGCAAGCAGGCCCGATCGCGCCCGGCTCTTGCGCCAGCAGATGATCGATGTGTTTCAGACAGGCGAGGAATTGCTCGCCCTCGACCATGCGATCGATCTTTTGCAGCTCGGCGAGGAAATCGCCGCAACAAAACTTGATTTTCTTGCCCGTGCCGCCGGGACAATGCGAATAGGCGTCGATGGCCATGAGAGTGGTCGGTGGTCAGTGGAAAGTGGAAAGTGAAAAGACGATGAATGCTGATTGAGAAGAATGATGAATGAGACATGCCGGGTATTCATCAATCATCATTCCGCATTCATCATTCCTACTTGACGGCGAGGTTGCCTTCCCGGAAGGCAGCGGCCATGGCCAGCGGCACCTCGGCCTCGGCCAACACCACTTGGGCACGGTTGCGGGCGACTTGGGCCCGCATCTCCTGCTCGCGGGCCGTGGCCAAGGCTCGGCGCTGTTCGGCCCTCGCCCGGGCGACGCGGGTGTCGGCCTCGGCCTGGTCGGCCTGGAGCCGGGCGCCGATGTTCTGGCCCACGTCGATGTCGGCAATGTCGATGGAAACGATCTGGAAGGCGGTCTGCGCGTCGAGCCCGCGCTCGAACACGGCCTTGGAGATCCGGTCGGGATTCTCCATCACCTGCAAGTGGCTGTCGGAGGATCCGATGGCGGTGATGATGCCTTCGCCGACGCGGGCGATGATCGTCTCCTCGGTGGCCCCGCCGATCAACTGCTCGATGTTCGTCCGCACCGTCACCCGGGCGCGGACCTTGAGTTCCACGCCGTTGCGGGCGATGGCGCTGAGGGTCGTGCGGGCGGACCGCTTGGGATCGGGGCAGTCGATCACTTTGGGATAGACGCTGGTCTGGACGGCGTCGAGCACGTCGCGGCCGGCCAGGTCGATGGCCGCGGCGCGGTCAAAATCCAGGTCGATGTCGGCGCGATGGGCGGCGATGATCGCCTTGATCACTTTGGGCACGCTGCCGCCGGCCAGGTAGTGGGCCTCCAAGTCGCCGGGTGCTGATGCCGGTGAGCGCCTCCTTGCCGATGCCCGCCTGCACCGACATGATCTTCCCCTGCACGATGGTGCGGGTGTCGACCCGGCGAAAGCTCATGCCGATCAGGCTCAGCAAGCTGACGTTGGCGCTCGACATGTAGGCCCGAAACCAGATGCCTCCATAATTGATCACGATGGCCGCCGCGATGGCTGCCAGCACGATCCCCGCCAACACGACGACCAACCACGGCAACGGGCTAGCGACGGCCAGAATCGGCATTCCGCAGTGCATGGCATCCCTCCGTCAAAAAGGCCAACGAAGCTCAGGTGAATAGCATAACCGATGTCACGGATGGCGAACAGTATTCCACTACATTGGGGGGTGCCAATATTTCGTGCCGTGGGGCCTCAAAGCGAAGCAGAACCGCAGCGGCAGCCGATCGCCGCCCCGCCGCGATACCTGGGCGTGTTTCTGGGGTTCAATCACAAGCGGATGAAAACAAGGTCACGAAGGCCGAGTTCGTGACTTCCATGTCGGAACGTGCCGCCCGCGGCGGAAAGAAACGCGGCGGCGGGTGAGCGAAGAAATTCGAGGCTTCTGCCTCCTTGGTTCCGGCGGCGCACGGGACCCCATTGCAGGGGTCTCGTGCGACCGCCGCGGTTTTTTTGCCGGCCGCCGGCACTACCAGATGCCGGGAACCAACCGGTAGCGAACGCGACAAGAAGACAAAGGTGACGCCGAGCCCAAGAACGGCCCGGAGGACTAGGGCCGTCGAAATCCTCGGTTCGTCTGACATATCCGGCCAACGTGCCCAGTATAGTGATTCACGGTTGCGGGCGCTAATCAGTGAGGTGCGTTTCTCGGGGTTGCATCGCCACCCGGAGAGGGTGTAGGATTGATTCCTGGGGCATGGTGAAGTTTAGCCATGACACCCCGCATTTCCAGTATAGCCGTTCTTGTTGACATTCGGTGCGCTAAAACTTTGCTAGCCGCCCCTGGAGTATCCGCAATGGCTGACCACCACACGTTCACATTGGCACCGCTGCTGGTCGCATTGCTTTGGTGGAGTCTCGCGAGCGCCCAAGAGTCGGTCGTCCTTAGGGGCCACACCGACAGCGTCGCTTGCGTCGCCTTCTCCCCGGACAACAGGACTCTCGTCTCCGCCGGAAGGGACCGGACGGTTCGTCTCTGGGAGACAGCCGAAGGGAAGTTGCTCGCGACGCTTGCTGGCGCGGAGCCTAACGGAAGATCGGCAGCCTTCTCCCCCGACGGGCATCTTATTGCAGCAACATGCGGCGGCCTGCACTCGTCACATGTTGCTCGGGTTGTGATTTGGGATGTCGGGAGTCGAAAGCCGCTCTATTCGATGCCCATGGCTTATATCCAGGAGCCATCGGCGGTAGCCTTCTCTTCCGATGGTGCTCGATTGGCGACAGGGGCGGAGCGTCCGGGCGGCGGCTGGTTAATAACCGATAAACCTGAACTCCGCCAGAGTGGGGCCATCGAAGTGTGGGAACGCGACGACTTCAAGAAGTTTCCATACTCCCACAAAGAGTCGGAAACGTGGCACAGCGGCTTCCCCAAAATGCAATTCCGGTATCGCGGTGCGCTCAGCGAGTATGAGGAGTCGGTTCTCTTCGCTCACATTCACACGCGATGGAAAAACCCTTGTGACTGGCGGGGGGATGCAACGTGGCAAGGGAGTCATAAACTTCTGGCGCATTGAAGATGGAAGCCTCATTCGCCAGATCGGGCCATTGGATTTGCTGATCACACAAATCGCCCGATCGCCCGACGATCGGCTTCTGGCATCCACAAGCTCGGATTACCCTGAGGTTTTTCCCAAAGAATTGCGGCGCCCTCGACTGTGGAATGCGGAGGACGGAAAGCAAGTGGGCAAGCTGGAAGGGCACGCGGCGGAAGTTACGTCGATCGCCTTCTCGCCGGATGGCAAGTACCTGGCATCGGGCAGTATTGATAAGACCGTACGATTCTGGCGTGTCGACACGTGCCAGCAGGTCGCGAAAGTCAGGGCGGGCGATGCTGGGATTCTCTGCCTCGCGTTTTCGGCTGATGGCAGGCTCCTGGCCAGCGGTGGCCGCGACAAGACAATTCGGATCTGGAGCGTTGACGGAGTATTGAAGACTGGTGCAAGCCACTAGCATAGGCTTTCTGCAAAGCCGCTGCGCGGCCGCCTTCGGCGTCAGAAAGCCTATTCGTTGCGCAAGCGGATAGTTCCCCGTCTGATCGAGTCACCACACTACATGCCGCTACGCTTTCACTTCCTGCGGAGATAGAGCACCGCGTCGCCGTCGAAGGGGGCCTTCAGCGCCCGTTTGGCCCCGCCGGCGACCGCCCCGCTTTGGGTGGTGGTTCCATCGACGGCCCGCATCCACTCCACGGCCAATTCGCCGCTCACGGCCGACAAATCGACCGTCACTTCTCCGCCATCCGGCAGATAGACCAAGTACTCCTGCCCCGGATTGGCCAGGCAGTAGTTCGTCGAAGCCAGTTCGCCCATCGGCGCCGTCTCGGCCAGGTCCATCCGCATGGCGTAGCGGCGTGATTGGCCCATCGCCGCGCGGATCATGTCCCAATAGGGATCGGGCGTGCTGCCGGCGGGGAAGTTGCGCCCTTATGAATGCCCGGATCGAGATACGGATCCATGAACGCACATTGATATCCCCGCGTAACGTTCTTCCACACCCAGGCCCGTTGGGCCGCCAATCCGTCCTTTTTCAAACCGATCCAATAATAGGAGTGATCGGTGTCGTTGATCACGACCTTGCCGCCATCGGACTTGGGCAGCTTTGCCGCCGGCGAAATCCAATCGGCGGGACTCTTCTCCAAAACGAGATCGCTGCCCTTCGTATATTGGACCGTCATGCCCACCGGATGCTGCTTCGGTTTGGCCTTTTCATAGTCCTTGATGAAGCGGATCATGTGATACTGCCACTCGGTGTTGGCCGGCCCACCGGTATCCTCGTTGGTGATCTCATAGAGTACGTTGTCAAGGTCGTTGACCACGTCGATGACTTTGCGAATATACGCCTCTTGCACGGCCGTGACGGCCGGATCGGCCAGTGTGTGGACTTTGCCGCCGCTGCCGCCGTCGAGTCCATTGATGTTGTTTTTCGCGTTGAGGTAATGTCCCTGCCAGGCGTCGCCGTCGTCGTTCCCCTTCGCTTCAATGCTGAATCCATTGAAGAGCATCACGGAGGCGTAGATTCCCTTGTCACGGGCGGCCGCGACAAAGGCCCTCATGCGGTCGAAATAGGGTTGGTTGAACTTGGTCAGGTCGAACTTCGGCTTGCCGTCGAGGGCCAAACCCGGTCCCAGCCGCAGGTAGGGCATCGGCGGGCCATAATGAACGGTGTCCTGTCTCACGTTCGGAGTGAAGGTATTCTCCCAAACCCACAAGCGGAAGAAATTGTGATTGTGCTTCGTCATGAAGGCCAAATAGGCGTCAAAGTCAAACGGAGGAGGCGAAGGCGCTTCTCATAGGCATTCTCTTGAAAGTTCGCCCAGGTGTGCGAACCGGTCAAGAAGATGGCCTTGCCGCTGGCGTCGGCAAAATAGCGGTGATTGTTGGGATGCACGCGGAGCGGGCCGGCGGCTGGCGCGGCTGGCTCTGCAGCAGTTAGCGGCATTGCCGCCGAAACAAGGAGCACAATCGACAGGAACCGGAGTTGGAATCGGATGCTCTTCATGATTGGGTGCCCCGAAGATGCAAGTGGAACGCAAAACTGGACACGCAAAATGGGATCATTTCTTCCGCATATAGAGCACTGCGTCGCCGTCGAAGGGGGCCTTGAGCGCCCGTTTGGCCCCGCCGGCAACGGCGCCGCCCGGGGTGGTGGTTCCATCGACGGCCCGCATCCACTCCACGGCCAATTCGCCGCTGACGGCTGACAAATCGACCGTCACCTCTCCGCCTTCGGGCAGATAGACCAGGTACTCCTGCCCCGGATTGGCCAGGCAAAACTCGGTGGAGGCCAACTTGTTTTGCGGAGTCATCTCCGCCAGGTTCATCCGCGTGGCATAGCCGAGCGTGAGGCCCATCGCGTCGCGCAACGGGTCCCAATAGGGATCGGGCGTGCTGCCGCTGGGATTGTTGCGGCCGACGTCCTTGCCCGGATCGAGATACGGGTCCATGAAGATGCACTGATATCCCCGCGTGAAGTTCTTCCAGACCCAGGCCCGCTGGGCCGGCACTCCGTCGGCCTTCAGCCCGATCCAGAAATAGGAGTGATCGGTGTCGTTGATCACCACCTTGCCGCCGTCCGAGGTCGGCAGCTTCGGCCCGGGCGAAATCCAATCGGCGGGACTTTGGTGCAACACCGCGTCGTCACCCTTCGGGTATTGGACCGTCATGCCCACGGGATGCTGCTTGGGTTTCGCCTTCTCACACTCCTTGACGAAGCGGATCATGTGGTACTGCCACTCGGTGTTGGCCGGCCCGCCGCTGTCCTCATTGGTAATCTCGTAGAGCACGTTGTCCAGGTCGTTGACGGTGTCGATGATCTTGCGGATGTAGGCTTCCTGCTGGGCCGTAATGGCCGGATCGGCGAGCGTGTGGACCCGCTTGCCGCCGCCGCCGTCGACCCCGTTGACGTTGTTCAGCGGGTTGAGGAAGTGTCCCTGCCAGGCATCGCCGCCGACGTTGCCCTTGCCCTCGATGCTGAACCCGTTGAAGAGCATGACCGAGGCATAGATCCCCTTGTCGCGGGCGGCCGTGACGAAGGCCCGCATGCGGTCAAAATACGCCTGATTGAAGCGGGTGAGGTCGAACTTCGGCTTGCCGTCGATGGCCAGTTCGGGGCCAGGCCGCTCGTAGGGCATCGGATCGTCGTAATAGACGGTGCCCTGTTTCACCTTGGGATTGATCGAGTTCTGCCAGGTCCACAGCCGGAAGAAGTTGTGGTTGTGCTGCTGCATGAAGGCCAGGTAGGCGTCGAAGTCGAGCTTGGGCGGCGAGGGGGCCTTTTCGTAGCGGTTGTTCTGGAAGTTCGCCCAGGTGTGCGAGCCGGTCAGCAGAATGGCCTTGCCGCTGCCGTCGGTGAAGTAGCGATGATTGGTCGGATGCACGCGGAGCGGACCCTTGGCCGGCGCAACGGGTTCCATGCTTGCCACCGGTTTCATGGCGGCGGCCGATGGTGAGCCGGCGCCCATCAATTCGCTGGCCTCCAAGATCAGGATCGCGTCTTCCCATCCGGTCGGCGTGGTGAACGACTTCACGCCCGTATTGGCTTGCTGCCCCACCGCCCGCGAATCGCCGGTGATCGGGTCGACCCAGAACACCGTGACGCTCGGCGAGGCGATCTTGCTCAGGTCGACGGAGAACCGTGGCTTTGTCGGCCAGGTAGATCATGGCCCATTTGCCGTTCTGGTGCCGGGCGGCCAGGTGCAGCAACTCGTTGCCGCCGGGCCGTCCGCCCGCGAGGAACGGGCCGAGGGTGCGGACGTAGGCGCTCCGCTCTTTGTCGGTCTTGTATTCGGTGGGGAGCGCGGCGTCGCTGACGCGCCCGCCCGCCGTCAACACCGATTGGTCTGGAACCAGCAGCCACCACTCGGGCAGGGCCTCGAAGATCTTGCGGAGCACGCCCATCTGAACCGCGCCGGGCGCGTGCAACGCTTCCTTCCACGTGGGAAGCAGCCGCCAATTGGCGTTGTGCCCATAAGCATGGTGGGCGCCGGCCAGATAGGTGTAGTAGGCCTGCCGGCGGACCCACACGGGCGTCACGTCGAAGCCATATTCCCAGCCTGCCTCATAGGCCCCTTCGGCCATGAGAACCGGTTTGGCCGGTTTGAGCCGGTAGTCGAAGTTCACCATCGGGTAGATCAGCTTGACGGCGTTCCACGTCTGGATCGAGTCGAAGTCCAGCCACTTCTCGTCGTGCAGGAAGCTGGAGGAGTAGGGCGAAGGGTCGGGCTTGAAACTCATGATGTGGCGCCCCCCGTCGCCTTCGCGCAGTCCTTCGGCCAACTCGCGAATGATCGGCACAAACGCCTCCGAATGCTCGGGCGTGGTGGTCCAAACGATGTTGGGAACGTCCTTGTAGCGTTGGCCCAGCCACTTGCCCCACGCCCGCGCCTTGTCGACGGTGAGATACTTGCGGTAGCGCTGGTGGTAGATGGCCGGCAGGATGAAGAGGTTGTTTTCGCGGGCGATCTGGAGCACGGCGTCCACGTTCTTGAAATACGCCTCGTTGGGCGTCCGCGGATCGTCGTTGAGCAAGGCTTTCTGGCCGTAAGCGCTGGGCGCGGTGCCGTCGCCGCCGCCGAAGAGCTTGACCTGGATGAAGGTAAAGCCGTTCTTCTTGGATTCCTCGATGATGGTCCGGGCGTCCTCCAGCGTGTACCCGTGGAAGAGCTCCCATTGCGTGGTGCCGATCCAGAACACGGGCTTGTTGTTCTGGTCGACGAAGTATCGCCCGTTCTCGCTCACCTTGATGGGGAAGGCCGTTTGCTCGGCCGAAGCGATGGTCCCGAGGCCGAACAACAACGCCAGGAACAGCATGACTTTCTGCGCAGTTCGTTTCATATTCCGTCACCTTTTGTTACAAATAGTCCAGGTCTCTTGGTTTCCGAGTGCGAACGTCACACGATGCGGCAGGCTCTCAACGCGGGCCATCCTATCATGCCGAAAAGCCCCCGGCAACCGCCGCCTCGGACTGCCGCGCAGCAATCCATTTCGGAAGCCGGACTGCGTCGCGGCCTACACGCGCAGATAGATCCTGCGACGGTACATCCAGAAGAGCATCAGCCATTCCATCAGCAGCACGGCGGCGCCGTGCAGAAGCGGTTCGTAGGGTTCGCCGGCCACTCGGAAGACGCCCGCGCCAGATGACAGGATAGCGCTTGGCCGATGCCGCGGGCGAACAGTTCGGCAATCAGATAGGCGGCAATCGAGTTCATGCCCACGACCACCAGCGGGAAGGCCCAGTTCCGCCGCCCCCAAGCGTCCATCACGAGATAGAAGCCGGCCAGCATCAGGAGACACCAGCCGCCGCTGAAGAGCACCCAGCTTGGCGTCCAGATGCGTTTCACGATCGGGCAGATCCCTGCGGCGCCGAGCGACCATCCGGCGGCCAGACTCACGACACCCGCGATGGCGAGCCAGCCCACCTTCTGAAGCGGCGTACGGCCGCTGCGGAGCACGCCGCCGGCAATCAGCCCAAGGAGCATGGTGCCGAGGGTGGGGATGAAGCTGAGCGTGCAGTAGCCGCCGCCGTGGTTGGTGAACGGACGCTCGCGAGGAAACAGGTTCATGAACCAGACGTCGCACGCCCAGGCGAGGTTCGTGTTCTTGTTCCAGTGCGCGGCCAATCCGGTCAGATTCTCGGGCCAGTCGGGCGACACGCCCGCGGCCTTCCAGTCGAAATCCGCACCGGGCAGCGGATAGAGCGCAAACGCCAGCCAGTAGCCGACGAGGATCAGCAGGAACGCTGTCCATTGCTCCCGCGTGGGCCGTAGCGCGAGCAGGTACAGGAAGCCGTAGCCCAGGCCGATCTGCGTCAAGGTGTCCTCGAAGGTCCAGTAGGTTTGGCTGCGTCCCACTGAGCGCAGGAAGACCCCGAGCAAGACGAGCACCAGCGCCCGCCAGAAGGCGTGCAGCGTGCGGCGCGACGCCGGCTGGCCTTCCGCCGTGCGCCGCGCCACGGAGAACGGCAATGCCACGCCCACCAGGAACGAGAAGCACGGCTGAATCATATCGTGCAGCGAGCAGCCGACCCAGTCGACGTGCGATTGCTGCTGGGCGAGGAATTGCCAGAAGCCGCTCCCGGGCAATTGCCGAAAAACCTGACGGAACTTCAGCACCTCGCCCATCATCAGCAGCATGACCAGGCCGCGCAGGGCATCCACGGAGGCCACGCGCCCTTGCGAAGGCTCTTTCCCGCACACGAGCGGATCGGCCTGGCTGCTGTCGTTCATGGCTTACCGGTTGGTCGGGGCGGCCGTGTCATCCGCGCCGGCTCGCCGGTTCCGCCCGTCCGCCAGCTTTCCAGCACGGCCCGCACGTGGGCCACTTGAACGCCCACCTCGGCGTATTCGTTCGTTCCGCCGTGATGCTCCACGATCCAGTAGCCCTTGTAACCGGCGTCCCGCAAGAGATTCATCTTCTCCACGAGCCGGCTCTCGCAGGTTCGGTAGTCGAAATGGACGGATTCCACCAAGGGGGCCGATTCCTTGTCGGCCAGGTCTTTCTCTTCCGGCGTGCCCTGCCATTGCGACATGTGGACGGAGAGCCCGAAGCCGGGTTGCTTGTTCATGGCCTTGAAGAGCTTCTGCATGTTGGGCCAGTAGCCTTCCGGCCCCTGATGATTCTCAGGGCCCATCTTGAAGCCGTTGTCATGGGCATATTGGGCGTATTCCTGGTAGCGCTTCACAATGCCCTCGAACATTTCGTCGGTCCACACTCTGGCGGCGGGCGAGTCGCGGTCGACGCCCCTGGGCCCGCCGGCGTCGATCCGCACGAACTGGGCCCCCAGGACCTTGGCGGCTTTCAGGTGCGCCATGGCGCTGGCGTAGTATTTCTGGCGCATCTCCGGATCGGGGTCCCAAATGTGGCAGCCGTCGCACGTCAAGCAGGCCAGCACCAGCTCGCGCTCATCGAGCGCCTCTCGGACCTTTTTCAGGTAATCCTCGTTCGTGCTCGTGAGAAAACCGTTCCAGATGTTGGCCGCGCCAGATTGTAGCGGTACTTGCAGCTCTCCAGGTAGCCGAACACGTCCATCATGCCGGCCTTGAACAGTCCCAGGAACGAGTAGGACAGGATCGAGACCTTCGAGGACACCAGGCCGGAAGCCTTTGCGCTCGGAGCGGGCGATTGGGCCAAGGCGGGCTGGCCGGTCAGCGTGGAAGCGGCCGCAGCCGCCGTTGCCGTCAGTGTTCCGCCCAAGAAATGGCGGCGGTTGATGGAATTCATGGATGTCTCCGGTGTGCGTGATTGTCTGTGGGACTCTGCCGCTTAAAACCCTCGTTCCCACGGTCCTCCGTGGGAACGCACCCTCCGCGACGCTCCGCGTCGCCACCACCGACGCAGAGCGTCGGCAACGGCCGGTTCCCACGCGGAGCGTGGGAACCAGGGAACGCGTAGCGTCTCAACCTTTGAGTTCCCAGCCCTTGCGATATTCGCGCGTCAGGAACTTATTGGCATCCGGCGTGTTCGTGATGGTCGCGTTGGCGGCGTCCCAGAGCAATCGCTTGCCGCCGAGACGCAGCGAGACGGCGGCCAGGTTGACCATGTCCGAGATCGGGCCGCCCAGCAGGAAATTGCCATAGGTCGCCGGCCCGCCCTTGAAAGCCTGAACCCAGGCCGCCTCGCGACTGCCGCCGCGGCCGCGGCCGCCCTCGGCCGAAGAAGCCGCGGCCGGCCGGCTCTTCGCCGCCTCGTAGGCCTGCATCTTGGTCTCGGGCAGAAGCTGCGGCTTGTCGCCGTAGAACCCGCCGAGGATTTTTCCCTTGTCGCCCACGAACATCATGCCTTCGACCTGCAGTTCCTTGTTCTCCGCCATCAGTTCCTCGGGCGCCGCCGGCCTGATGCCCCCGTCGTACCAGAAGATGTCCAGCGGCCCCCGGCTTCCCTTGGCGGCAAACCGGGCGCGAATGGTGCAGGCGACCGGGAACGAATAATCGTTCTTGATCGGGCCACTCACGCCATCCTTGACGGCGTAGACGTGGGTCGGCGTCGATTCCACGCTGATCGGCGAATCCAGATTGAGGGCCACGAAGATCGGCCAGAGACTGTAATGGCCCATGTCGGCGATCGACCCGCCGCCGAATTCGTACCAGCCGCGGAAGTTCGTATGCGTATAGTTGGGATGATACGGGCGATCCAACGACGGGCCAAGCCACAACGTCCAGTCAAAATCCTTGGGGATCGGCGGCGTGTCGGTGGGAAGCTCGGGGAACTGGGGCCACATCGGCCGGGACGACCAGTTGTGCAACTCCCGCAGCGCCGATCGCGCCGTCCTCGATCATTTGCAGCGCCGGCCGCACGCGGGCCCCGTCGGTGGCCGGCAGAAAATGCGTGCCGACCTTCGTCTGCCGGGCCGTCTCGATTACCAGCCGGGCCTCGGCAACGCGGTTGGCCAGCGGCTTGTGAACGATCACGTGCTTGCCCTTCTTCATCGCCGCCATCGCAATGCAGGCGTGGGTATGATCGGGCGTCATGATCTTGACCGCGTCGACGTGCTCCTTCTCCAGCAACTCGCGGTAATCGACGTAGGTGGCGCAGCCCTTGTACTTGTCGGCCCCGCGCTGCTTGGCGTAGTAGGTCTCGACAACCTCCTTGCCCACGTCGCGGCCGCCGGGGGCATAGTCGACGCCTTCTCTCCAGCGAGGACTGTCAATGAGTTTCCGGATGACCTCGCGAAGCTGGCCTTTGTGCCATTCCACGTATTGTTTGCCGTCCTTCTCCGTGTCGCAGACGGCCACGATCTGCACCTCGGGCTGTGCCAGTATCGCGCCGACCTCCCGGATCGATTGCGAGCCAAAACCGATGTGGGCCAGCGTAATCTTCTCGCTGGGAGCGACGAAACCGGGCCCCCCCAACACTTGTCGGGGAACGATCGTAACGGCGGCGGCAGCCGCCGACGCAGTTCTCAGGAAGTTGCGGCGATTCATGTCAGACGGCATCGGTCACCTCCATCAGGTTGTCAGATTGCGCGGGCAGGCGGACTCAAGAGGAACGTCACGAGGAAAGGTGAGATCCGTGTCTGTGTGGTGGATCATCATCGCCACCGTGAGCGTCCGTTGTCGTTCGGTGAAGGCGGGCATGGGTGTTTGCGGTAGGCGTCATCATTGTAGTCCAGTCTCCTCGAATCGCAACGCTTCCCTCGAAGGCCAATCTTGGATTTCCCAACGGCGACTTTGCCGGTGTGCAGGCCGGCGGCCACCCCAAATAGCGGTCCGCACCACGTCCGCGTGCCAATGAGAACCGCCCTGGCGCCCAAGGCGACACATCGAACACTTGCAGGCGGCGAGCCGAGCGAGGAGAATTGGGAAACCACTTGCAGGAGGACCACCGCAGCCATGAACGCGAAACATGCGATCTCGCGCAGAGCATTCCTCCAAAGCACGGCCCTCGCCGGCGGGGTAGCTGCTATCGGCGATCTTGTTGCGGCGTCAGCGGCGGAAGGGCCGACAAAGGCCCCCACCTGGATCGACCGGCCGATGCGCTGGGCGCAGCTCACCCTGGTCGAGGACAACCCCGGCAAGTTCGACCTGAAGTTCTGGCTCGACTACTTTGAGCGCACGCACTCCGATGCCGTCTGCCTGAGCGCCGGCGGCTGCGTGGCCTACTATCCGACGAAGATCGCCTTGCACCATCGCAGCCAGTGGCTTGCCGAGAGCGATCCGTTCGGCGATCTGGTGGCCGGCTGCCGCAAGTTGGGCATGGTCGTCATCGCCCGCACCGATCCACACGCGACTTACGACGACGTCTGCCAAGCTCATCCCGAGTGGATTGCCGTGGGGGCCGACGGCAAGAAACGCCGGCACTGGGCCTCGCCCGAGATGTGGGTCACCTCCGCCTCGGGCCCGTACAACTTCGGGTTCATGACCGAAGTCACCAAGGAAATCGTCTCGCTCTATCCGGTCGACGGCATCTTCATCAATCGCTGGGACGGCTCCGGGATGTGCTATTGCGACCATTGCCGTGAGAACTTCAAGGCGGCGACCGGCCATGAGCTTCCGCGCACGGCCAACCCGCAAGACCCGGCCCGCCACGCTTATATTTTCTGGCGGCAGCAACGGCTCTTCGACTTGTGGCGGCTGTGGGACGCCGAGGTCCGCAAGATTCGGCCCGACGCCTGCGTCATTCCCAACACGGGCGGAGGCGCCATGAGCTCGCTCGACATGAAAGCCATCGGCCAGTTCGCTCCGATGCTCATCGCCGACCGCCAATCGCGGCGGGGCTTGGCCCCGGTCTGGCTCAATGGCAAGAACGGCAAAGAGTATCGTTCGACCATGGGCCGGAAGCCGATCGTCGGCATCTTCAGCGTCGGGCTGGAAGAGCAGTACCGCTGGAAAGACTCCGTGCAGAACGAGGCCGAGGTCCGCCTCTGGGTTGCCGAGGGCGTGGCCAACGGCCTGCGGCCGTGGTTCACCAAGTTCTCCGGCACGCTGCACGACCCCCGCTGGCTCAAGACTGTCGAAGACATCTATACGCGGCACCACCGCATGGAAAAGTATCTGCGCCAACAGGTGCCGGTGGCCCGCGTGGGGCTGGTGTATTCGCAGCAGACCGGCTGGTTCTACGGCGGCGACCGCGCCCACGAGAAGGTCGAGGATCACACGTTGGGCTGGTATCAGGCCCTGATCGAGGCCCGCATCCCCTTCGAGATGGTCCACGACCAATTGCTCGACGCCGGCCACTTGGACGGATTCAAGACGCTGATC
The DNA here is from genome assembly GCA_963759115.1 of uncultured Planctomycetaceae bacterium. GTDB lineage: Bacteria > Planctomycetota > Planctomycetia > Pirellulales > Thermoguttaceae > CAVWXT01. Next base: position 177,646 of record CAVWXT010000004.1, on the reverse strand, counting down.
CTGCCGAACATCGCGGCCCTCTCCGATGCGCAGTGCGAACAACTCCGCAGCCACGTCCGCCGCGGCGGCAGCCTCGTGGCCACCTACGAGACTTCGCTCTACGACCAGGACGGCGTGAAACGGAAAAACTTCGGCCTGGCCGACCTGTTCGGCGTGTCTTTCGCGGGCCGCACCGAAGGCCCGATGCAAAACTCGTACCTGCGATTGGAAACGGATCCGAGCACGGGCAAGCGCCACCCCTTGCTGGCCGGCCTTGAAGATGCCCCGCGCATCATCAACGGCGTCCGGCGGCTGGAGGTCGAGGCACGCGAAACCTTCGCACACCCGCCGCTCACGCTAATCCCTTCGTATCCCGATCTGCCCATGGAAAAGGTCTATCCGCGTGTTCCCAAGACCGACGTTCCGCAGGTGTTTCTGCGCGAGATGGGAGCGGAAAAAGGGGGACAGGCCCCGTTTGTGCGAAGCACCCAAGGGGCCGCTGTGCGGCAAACGGGGCCTGTCGCCCTTTTTCCGCAAGGCCGCGTCGTTTATTTCCCCTTCGACCTCGACCGCACCTTTTGGGAGGTGCTCTGCGTGGACCACGGCAAGCTGCTGCGGAACGCCGTCAACTGGGCGACCGGCGAGGCGCCGCTGGTTCAAGTGACGGGGCCCGGCGTGCTCGACGTGACGGTCTGGCGTCAGCCCGACTCGATGACGGTCCACCTCGTGAACCTCACCAATCCCATGATGATGAAGGGCCCGACGCGGGAGTTGATCCCGATTGGGCCGCAAGCGGTGCGGCTGCGTTTGCCGGAGGGCGCCATGACGAAGGGTGTACACCTGCTGGTGGCCGAGCAGTCGCTGCTGGCTGCGCAGGACGGCCGCGATCTGACGGTCACCGTGTCTTCGATCTTGGATCACGAAATCGTGGCGATCGACCTGCAACCGTAGGCGATGCTTCAGCGTAGCGCGGCGTAGCCGCAATCGATCATGAGGCAATTTGAACATGAGGAAACAGAGGAAACGGAGGATTAACCGATCTCAGTTCCCTCTGTTGCCTCCTGTTCAAGCGTTTCACAGCAACCCAACACGCCACAAACAGGACCAGCCGTGAACAACGAGCTTTCAAAGGTAAACATGGCCCGGCGGGATTTCCTCAAAACGACGGCCGCCCTGGCGGCGGCGATGGCCTGCGAGGGCCCGCTTGCAGCCGCCGCTGCGGACCAGCCCCCGAAGCTTCCCTGGTATCGCCGCACGTACCGCTGGGGCCAGACCAACATTACCGAGGTCGACCCGGCCCGCTACGACATCGCCTGGTGGCGGCAGCACTGGAAGTGGACCCAGACGCAAGGCGTCATCATCAACGCGGGCGGAATCTTCGCCTATTATCCCAGTAAGTTCCCGCTGCACCGCCGGCCGGAAGCCCTCGGCGACCGCGACCTTTATGGCGAACTGGCCAAGGCCGCGCATGAAGACGGCCTCATGGTGCTGGCCCGCATGGATTCCAGCCGCGCCGCCGAGCCCTTCTACCGGGCGCACCCCGACTGGTTCGCCGTCGATGCCGCCGGCAAGCCGTTCCGGGCCGGCGAGCTTTACGTCGCCTGCGTCAACGGCCCCTACTACGAAGAGTATCTGCCCGAGGTCCTCCGCGAGATCATCGAGCGCACGCATCCCGAAGGGTCTCACCGACAATAGCTGGAGCGGACTGGGCCGCGGCAGCATTTGCCATTGCGAGAACTGCGCACGGCGTTTCCGCGAGCACAGCGGCAAGCCGCTTCCCGAGGAACACAACTGGCGCGATCCGGCCTACCGCCAATGGATTCGCTGGAGCTACGCCCGCCGCCTGGAAATCTGGGACCTGAACAATCGCACCACCAAGGCCGCGGGCGGGCCGGATTGCCTCTGGATCGGCATGAACAGCGGCTCGATCACCGGCCAGTGCAACAGCTTCCGCGACTACAAGGAAATCTGCGCCCGGGCCGAGATCATCATGCTCGACCACCAATCGCGCACCGACGCGACCGGCTTCCAACACAACGGCGCGACCGGCAAACTCATCCACGGACTGCTGGGCTGGGATAAGCTCATCCCGGATAGCATGGCCATGTATCAGATGGGCCGGCCGACGTTTCGCTTGGCCAGCAAGCCGGAGCCCGAGGCCCGCATGTGGATGCTCGACGGCTTTGCCGGCGGGCTGCAACCGTGGTGGCACCACATCGCCGCCTACCACGAAGACCGCCGCATGTATCGCACGGCCGAGCCCATCTGCCGCTGGCACAAGGCCAACGAAGAGTTCTTGGTGAATCGCCGGCCGGTGGCCACCGTGGGCGTGCTGTGGTCGCAGACGAACACCGACTTCTACGGCCAGGATAGTGCCGAGGAACTGGTCGAGCTTCCGCTCCGCGGCATCACCCAGGCGCTCGTGCGGGCGAGAATCCCTTATCTGCCGGTGCAGGCCGATCACGTCGATCGCGACGGCCCGAGTCTCTCACTGTTGATCCTGCCGAACCTGGCCACCATGTCGGAAAGCCAGGTGGCAGCGGTGCGGCGGTTCGTCGGGCGCGGCGGCGGCCTGATCGCGACGGGCGAGAGCAGCCTGTGCGATCCGTGGGGTGATCGCCGCGAGGATTTTGCGCTGGCCGACCTCTTCGGCGCCCACGTTATCAAGCTTCAATCCCAGACACCCGAGACGGCGCGGCGAAAGCGGCTCGGTGAGACGCATCACACTTATCTGCGCCTTACGCCCGAACTGCGTTCGCGGGTCTATGGTCCCGAACTGGGCGATGAGCCCGCGATCGCCGGCCAGCGGCACCCCATCCTGCGCGGCTTCGACGAGACCGACATCCTTGCGTTCGGCGGCGAACTGGAACCGCTCGCGGTCGACGACGAGGCGACCGTGCTCATGACGTTCATTCCCTCGTTCCCCATCTATCCGCCCGAAACGGCCTGGATGCGGCAACCGCGCACCAACATCCCCGGCCTGATCGTGAGAGAGTTGTCAGGAGAGACTCCCCTCGCCCGCTCCGGGAGCGGGGCCGGGGGTGAGGGCGGATCGCCCGGCAACCGCGGCCGCGTGGCCTTCCTGCCGGCCGATCTCGACCGCCGCTTCGCCCGCGACAACCTGCCCGACCACGGCAACCTGCTGGCCAATCTCGTTCGCTGGGCTGCCAAGGACGACGTCCCGCTGGCGGTCGATGGCCCGGGCCTGATCGACTGCCATCTCTACACGCAGCCGGGCGCATCATCCTGCACCTGGTGAACTTGACCAGTGCCGGGACGTGGCGTGCTCCGGTTCACGAACTCATCCCCGTCGGCCCGCTGCAAGTCAAGGTGCGAGTGCCCGACGGTGTCCGCGTGGGCAAACTGCGAATGCTCGTTTCCCGCCAAGAGAAGCAGCCCGCCGTGGAGGACGGCTGGCTCCGCTTCGAGATCAAATCGCTCGTGGACCACGAAGTGGTCGTTAGCAGCTAGGAGTCTGACACTCCGAAATTGTCGGGTGCCACGGGCAGCTTGTCTGCCCGTGCATGAGTCACGGGCAGACAAGCTGCCCGTGGCACCCCACCCGACATCTTATGTATGTCAGACTACTTGGGATCGACGCCATTCCATCCGAAGAAGGCCGCCACGCCGCGGACGTCGGGATCGGCGCCGCCGGTGTCGCGCGGGCGTCGCGCATCGGCCAGACTCGCACCGCCGGGGACTCCCGGCAGCGAGGCCCGCGGCGCGGGGGGCGAGATCGACCGCCGCAACGCGGCCAACTCCCGCGATCCGGCCACGTCGCCGCTCTCTGGAACTTGCCTGACACTGGCAACCGTACCTCGCCGTAGCGCGGCCCCGCGGAGGGCGTGCGGTTGGTCCGTCTTGGCATCCTCCTTCGGCGGCGCGTCGGGCTTGTCCGGCATCGGGGCCTGCAAACTGTCTTCCGGCAATGGCGGCGCGGCCCGTAGTTTCGCCGCCGACGGCCCTTCCTGCGGCGGTGGAGGCAAGTTGAGCACACGCGGTTCCTGGGCCGGCGTGGGAACCAGTTCCAAACCCGACGGCGACGCGTTCGTGCCCGCCCCTGCGCCGCCGGGCGGCAGGCCCGCGCAATACTCCGACCAACTGTGCCAACAGGTCGGATGGAATCCGTAACAAGGATCGCACGGCGTCACGCGGCACTCCTGTCGCTGCTGCGTGCAGGAGAAAAAATCACTGGGGCGGGCTAGGCTCTTCAGGCCGTCCCGGTAGGCACAACCGCCAGCGGCCAGACTGGCGATCAGCAGCAACGCGATGCCGATGCCCGAACGGTTCTGCTGTTGGTGTTGTGCCGGATCATGGCAGCCGCTTTAGGAAGGTTACAGACGTAGCTACCCCTACGCTTATCTGTGTCAGACCACTAGCTCAGAAATTCCCCTGCGGGTTTCCGCCTCCCGACAATACGTGCCCGGAAAATCTCGTGGCGGTGCCCACACCTAAGAGCGAGAAGCCCATGAGCCGCTCCAGCGGGGCGGTGACCTTCGACAGGCCCGTGTCGAAGGCAATCAGCTTGTCCTCGGCGACGAACACGCGATCGCCGGGCAGGATCTGGTAGTTCGTGCCGGCCGAGGCCTGGGCGGTGATGTCTTCCCACCGCACCGGCAGCACCTGCACCTGGCCCGGCTCGTCGGTGGGCCGGGCGATCCAAATCCGCGTCGAGGAGACCTGCCCCAGGCCGTTGATCTGCGAAATGGCGTCCAGCACCGTCTCGTTGCCGGTGATGGGGAAGCGATAGACGCCGTCGCCCAGGCCGGCCCCCTGCGTCACGATGTAATAGACCTTGCTGTTGTAGGCGAACACGTCCAGGGAGATTTCCGGATTCTCCAGGTACTGCGAGAGGTATTGCTCCAGGGCCATCTTGGCCTGGGCGATGGTCATGCCCACCACCGGCACGCTGCCGTAGCTGCCCATGGTCACGGTGCCGTCGGGACCCACGAGGTGCTGGCCGGCGATCTGCTGCTTGGCCGCGGTGTCGGCCAGCGTGACCGAGACCACGGGCTCTTTCAGATAGGCCGCCAGGTGCTTGTTGATGGCCGCCTCGGCCTCTTCCACGGTCAGACTGCCGACCTGGACCGATCCGTAGCGTACACCCAGCTTGACCAGTCCGCCCGGCTCGACCGAGTACACGCCGGCGATGGGGGCGTCGGGCAGCGTCCCTTGCACCTGGATGGAGAGCATATCCAGGGTCCGCAGATGATACGGAGGCTTCGGCACGACGTGGATGGCGTCGATCAGCAGCACGTCGGGCGGCTCGATGACGTAGGTGGGCAGCACGACCTTGCAGAGTTCGCGCGGCGGCGCGGCATGGGCGCGGACCGGCGTGTCGGCCGCCGCGTGCATGTTCGGCTGACGTTGCAGGGCTTGGCAGCCGGTCCCTGCCCCCAGGGCGGCCAGTGTCAAGGCGTAACAGACGTAGCGGAGAGGGCGGAGGGAAGACATCGTATGTCCTGCGAAGCCCAACGGGTCCGGTTCCAGACTTGTAGGGTGCGTACAACCAGCCCTTTCAAGGTGAGCCTAAGTGATGAAACCAACGGGAGTTCAGGCGTTTTCGCGCTTGGTATCGTTTTGGCGACGTGACAGCGCCAAGTTGCTGGCCGTTGCGACACGGAGCGTGCGTTGCGAAACGACTTGCTTCTAGCGTGTTTTCGTTCTCCAGTTTATCCAGGCAACCAAGTCAGCACCTTGAAAGGGCTGGGTGCGTACAACGCACCTCTCTTATGGCAAGCTACACGCACCTTTGGATTGTGGTGCGTTCCACGCACCCTACGAAAACTCACATGTCGTGCTGTAGGCCGCAAATCGCGTCAAAGCGGCAAAGGCGGCACGGCACGAATACCTGTTTCTTTGCTTCCAATCGGCACAACAGTTACGACCGTTTTATTCCCACCGCACCAATTGGGCGAGGATTGGGACTTGCGCGGTCCGGTTGTAGCGGCTATTCCGCAAGGGTAAGCTGGGCAGACTTTAACGGCCGGAAGAGACCGGATGTGGCTGGCGGTTGTGAGTCTCTGTGGGAGGCGACTCCAGTCGCCGATTGCCCGAAAACCGCTGCCCAATCGGCGACTGGAGTCGCCTCCTACAGTCCTATTTCGGAGAACTGATCGGCCCTGCCTTGTACCGGCTGCCGTCTCCTACTGCTTCCAGAGGAACACCGCCGCCGGCCCGGAAAAGGGCGCGGTGAGCGTGACGGAGGCCCCGCCGGCGACCTGCTCGGCCGGCGCCGACTTGCACTCCATCGTGTTGATCCACTCCACGTTGAACCGGCCCAACGCGCCGCCGAGGTTGATCGTCACCGTGCCGCCCTTGGGTAGAAGGACCAGGAACTGGGTCATCCCGTCTGACAGGCAATATTTCGTCGAGGCCAGGTCGTTGCGCGGCTTGGCGGCGGCCAGGTTCATCCGCTCCGCATAACTTCGAGCAATGCCCATGTTCTTTCGGACCGGGACCTTGGCGGGATCCAGAGTCTCATCATTGTCGAGATCGTCCATTAAGAGGAAGTTCATTCCTCGCGTGATGGTTGTCCATATCAACTGCAACCGATCCGGCGGGTGAGTTTCATCTGGATGCAGGTGATCGGTATCGGCGATGACCACCTTCGTTCCATCGGCGCCGGCGCCCGCCTCCTCATAGTAATCGCCCTCGGCAACGGGCGAGACCCACTCCGCCTTGCTCTCGAAAAGAAAGTGGTTCGTTGGCCCGGGCCACTCGCAGACGGCCGTCATCCCCACCGGATGCTGCTTCGGCTTGCTCTTCTCGTAGTTGTGAACGAGGTCGATCATGTGATACTGCCACGGCACGGTGGCGATGTTACTCTCGTTGCTGATCTCGTAGAGCACGTTGTCCAGGTCGTTGACCGTGTCGATCACGTGCCGCACGTAGGCGTCTTCCAGCGCGACGACGGCCGGAACTGCCAGGGTGTGAACCGCATTGGCTTCGCCCGGATCAATGCCGTTGACGTTGTTGGCGGGATGGTAGGGGTTGCCGCCATAGGCCCACGTGTAGTTGGGCATCTTCACTCCCGACGAGCACTGCTGACCTTCAGCGGCCCCATCGCGGCCGCCGCCGCATGGCCCGCGATCAGGGCTACGAGCGAGAAACAGACGGACAAGATGCTTATCCCGCGCAACGGCATGGCCACGAGAAAGAAGGTATAGCGGCGAGACTGCTTGCCGAGTCTTGCTAGCTCTTTGGGTTGCGTCATGCGTGTGACTCCGTGCCGATCGTGGTCATCATTCGCTCGTCTTCCCGTGAGCATAAGCATGGCGGCCGCGCCACCCGCCGTCAAGCGCCAAGGGCGAAACGACCAGCGATGCATCTTGTGCCTGAAGGCACCCCGACCGATAGCAACGCGATCGGGGCCACCCGCGCATAGACGGCTTATTGACGCATCTCTCCGTGGGAGAAGCGTGTGCCGGGTTTGGAGCGGCTACCGCAGTTGTTCGCCTTGTAGTAGAATAGTATCACTGTTGGACGCTCCTCCATCCCGTTCCGGCGAGGCGACGATGAGACATCGGTGTCTGCCCGTGCTTCTGACCATGGTCCTGCTGCCAGTGGAGGTTGGGCTCGCGGCCGAGCCGCCCGCCACGTGCAAGCTTGAACTCGTTCGCCTGGAGCCCCTGCTGCCAGGCAAGAGTTGGCCCGAGAACGAGAGGCTGGTCCGTTTTGCCAGGGGGCTGAGCTTCTATTTTCACAAGGAGGCAAAGCCCAAGGCAAACCCCGCCGTCGACAAGGACCGTGAACAGGTGGAAAAAGACTTCCGCGAAATCGTTCGGAAGGAGCCGGAGAAGTATCAGGCCGAATATCCCCACCGGGACGTCGTAACGCTCGGCGGCAGGAAATATGGCTTCGTCCTCGACAAGCAGAGCGAGAAGTCGCAAGGGTACGACCGGCTGTACTTCGATCGGAACGGGAACGGCGATCTGACGGACGATGCCCCCATCGACGTGCCGGAAAAGAACAAGACCCCGGAATCGGTCGAATCGGAAGGCGGATGGGTTACGGCATCCTACGCGCTTCCCCGGGTAGACCTGAGGATTCATAACGAGGGAACGGCATGGGATTATTCATTCTTCGTTGCGACTTATACGAGCATCCATGAGAAGGATCTTTCCCTCCGGGCGAGGCTGATGCCGGCGGCGTATCGGCAAGGGGAGATCGTGCTGGAGGGAAAACGCCGGAAGATTAGCCTCATCGATTGGAGCGTCAACGGACGTTTCGATGTTCCGGTTCAGTTTGCGAGTGACGGCAAGGGCTTTGAGGACTACTTCTCCCAATATGGCACGGAAATTCTCTTCGATCCGGATTTCCTCCTTCTCGGATACGTGAGCGAGCACCGCCAGTTCCTGGCCAAGATGAACGCCTTGGGCGGAAAACTCTACAAAATCCACGTTCGGCCCGGCGGTGATGAGCTGACCTGTACGCCGGTCGCCGTCCCGACGGGAAAGATTGCCGCACCCAGTGCGCCCTGCAACGTCTGGCTGATCAACGAACAAGGATGCCTGGCCCTCGATTTGCAGAAGGACACTCCCGCAGAGATTCCAGCGGGCGAGTGGCGTCTGATGGATTGCGTCTTCTTGTATGGCGCGGAAGAACAGAAGGCGACGGACGAAGAACGTGCGAAGGCCAAGCTATCGGGCGAGTCTGCCCGGGAGGCCGCAAAGGACGCCGTGCCCTCGAAAGACGTCGCATCGCCATCGGCGAAGATCCGGTACTTGGCCGCGAATTGTGGCAAAGACTGCGAACCGGTCACCGTCGTTGCCGGCAAGACCACGGTTCTCAAAATCGGTCCGCCGTACGTGCCGACTCTGACGGTTGAGGCGAAAGAGGGGGCGGCCATGCTCGGGCTGGCGATTTTGGGCGTCGGCCACGATAAGGTCTATGCTCTCAGCGGCGACAGCCCGCCCAAGCCGAAGTTCACCATTACCGACCCGCAAGGCAAAGTTGTCGCACAAGGCAATTTTGAATATGGCTGAGGTTACACGTGCCGGTACTCGTGGCGAGTGCCATCGACATTGGCGGATCAGTACGAGGTGCATTTGAAGGTGGACCTCGGACCTTTCGCGGTAGACGATCCGGGTCCGATTGTCATCCACAAGTCGCAGTTGCTGCCGGCCAAGAGTTCGGCAGCGGAGAAGTGACGGGGACGAGAGGTGACCAACAGGGGCTGTCCCTTGTTATTCCCCTACATCTTCTCCACGACCTTGATCCCCAACAATTCCAGTCCCTTCTGGATGGTTCGGGCCGTGAGGTCGCAGAGCAGCAGGCGGCTTTGGCGGATGTCCTCGTTCTCGGCGCGGAGCACGTGACACTGCTCGAAAAACGTCGAGTAGCAGTTGGCCAACTCGAAAAGATAGGCCGTCAACTGGTTGGGGCGATAATCGGCCGCTGCCTGGTCGAGGGCCTCGGAGAAACACAACAGTTCGACGGCCAACGCCCGCTCGGCCGGCGAACCCAACAGGATCGGCGCGCCGGAGCGGCGCAGGGCGTCCACGTCCACGTTGCCCTTGGCAAAAATGCTCCGCACGCGGGCGTAGGCGTATTGCATGTACGTGGCCGTGTTGCCGTTCATGGCCAGCATCTTGTCGTAGCTGAAGACGTAGTCGCTGGTGCGGTTCTGCGAGAGGTCGGCGTACTTCAGGGCGGCAATGCCCACGCTCTCGGCGACCTGGCGGCGCTGCTGGGCGGAAAGCTCCGGCCCGTCGGGCTTGGCGTCGTCGTTGGCGGCCACGATCTCCAAGGCGCGGCGGACGGCCTCGTCCAGCAGCCCTTCCAGGCCGACGGTTTCGCCCGAGCGGGTTTTGAAGGGCCGGCCGTCGTCGCCCAACACCGTGCCGAAACTGACGTGCTGCAATTCCACGTCGTGGTAGCCCAGCAGCCGGGCGGCGGCGAAAAGCTGCTGGAAGTGCAGCGACTGGCGATGATCGACCACGTAGAGAATCGCGTCGGGCCGCCAGGTTTCCATGCGGTAGCGGATCGTGGCCAGGTCGGTGGTGCCGTAGAGGAACGCCCCGTCCCTCTTCCGCACGATCATGGGCGTTTTCTGGCCTTCAAGGAAGATGCAGATGGCGCCGTCGCTTTCGCGGGCGATGCCGCGCTGGAGCAACTCGTCGACCAGTCGCCGCCAGCCGGTCCTCGTAAAAACTCTCGCCGAGCGTGTGGTCGAACGTCACGTCGAGCCGCCTGTACATCCGCTGGATTTCGTCTTCGCAGAACGGCAGGAACTCCTGCCCACAGCCGGCGGCTCTCGGGATCGCCGGCGTGCAGCTTGGCGGTTTCGGCCAGCACGGCCGCGTTGACGTTCGGGTGTCCGGGCGGAGAGTTGCGCCAGTTCGGAACTGTCGGCTTCGGCCGGCGACTGATCCTTGGCGTCCTGATAGTCCATCAGCCGGCGGACCAGCCGGTAGAGCCGGGCAAGCTCCTCGACGGGGTTCCGCCGATAGGCCGCCTCGTCGCGGAAGTGATGCCAGCCGTAGAGGATCATGCCGAACTGGGTGCCCCAGTCGCCGATGTGGTTGTCGCTGATGACCGTGTGGCCGAGGAACCGCAGCACGCGGCACAGGGCGTCGCCGATCACGGTCGAGCGGATGTGGCCGACGTGCATCGGCTTGGCCACGTTCGGGGCGGAGAAGTCGATGACGAAGGTTCGCGGCCGCGCGACGGCGGCAATGCCCAGCCGCGGGTCGGCCACGGCCGCCGCGAGCCGCTGGGCCAGCACGTCATCCTTGACCCGCAGATTGATGAAGCCCGGTCCGGCGATCTCCGGCGGCTCGCAGAGATCGGCCAGATCGAGCCGGCCGACCACCTCGGCGGCCACGTCGCGGGGCGGTCGCCGCAGGCGTTTGCCCAGCGGCATGGCCAGGTTCGCCTGGTAGTCGCCGAACTTCGGGTCTTGGCTGCGGCGGATCAGTTCGAGCAGTTCGGCGGGATCGTCGACCAGTCCGGCCAGGGCGTCGCGGAAACGGTCTTTCAGATCGGGGAGGATGCTCATGCGGAAGGCGACCACGGGCCGCGGGTTGTGTTGGGTGCGATCGCCGGACGTGGCGTAGGCGGAGCGCGGCTCGAACGGCACCCGCTTGGCGTGCCCCCAAAGCTCTTCCAACGCGTAGTACGCCCGCGTCTCGGGCTCGAACAGGTGGACCACCACGTCGCCGTAGTCCAGGAGAATCCAGCGGCTTTCCTCGTATCCTTCGATTCCCAGCCGCCGGTCGCCCATCCGGTCCTCCAGGGCGTGGTCGATCTCCTCGCTCATGGCGTGCAGTTGCCGCCGGCTGGTGCCGCTGGCCAGCACGAAATAGTCGAACATCGAGGTCAGTTCGCGCATGTCGAGCACGACGATGTCGGCGCCGCGATTGTCTTCGGCGGTTTGGGCGGCCAGCAGCGCCCGCTGAAGTCCGAGGTCGGACTGCTGCACGGCGCCGCCTGAGAGCGGACGAGACTGTTCTTCATTCCTGATTGACCTCGCAGAGGGCCGCAGTGATCGCGATCCCTATTGTACCTGACCCGACGGCATACGAGGAGGGGGTGGGCTGAGGGAAAGGGTGGCGAGCCACCCAGCGGGGTAGCTTTACGGCAACTTTCCTCCGAATCCGCGTTTTTCTCCTTGGCTTTCGTGGTTCCACCGGTTAGTCTATAGTGGAGCGACAGCATAGGTGGGCTGCGCTATATTTCCAGCAAACATTGAAGAAGGTGTGGACCATGAAGGTACGTAACTGGCGGTGGTGGAGTGCGGGGGCAGCGGTGGTGTTGGTCCTGGCGAGCGCGGCCGTGATGGCGGAGCCTGCGAAGAGCGGAGATTCCAACTCGAGCGCTCAGACCGTCGGACATGTTCGCCGCCATCGAGAAGGGCGACATCGCCGTCCAATTGATTCTCAAGGATTCGACGCAGTGCCGGGTGCTGATTGAGAACAAGACCGATAAGCCGCTGAATGTGAAGTTGCCGGACGCTTTCGCCGGCGTGCCCGTGCTGGCACAGCGAGGGGGCGGTGGCGGAGGCGGGGGCGGGGGCAGCCGCAGTAGCGGCAGCGGCAGCAAGGGCGGTGGGCAGCAGAGCATGGGCGGCGGCATGGGCGGCGGCGGCATGATGGGCGGCGGCATGGGGATGATGAACGTCCCGCCGGAAAAGGTCGGGCAACTGGACGTGCCGGTCGTCTGCCTCGAACACGGCAAACGCGACCCCCGTCCGCAATGTCCCCTACGAAATCAAGCCCCTGGACAGCGTCACCACCAAGCCGGGCGTCCGCGAGCTGTGCCAAATGCTGAATACGGGGCAAGATCGACCAGCGGGCCGCCCAGGCGGCCGCCTGGCACCTGAACAACGACATGAGTTGGGAGGAACTGGCCGCCAAGCGAATGAAACACGCCAACGGCACGAGCGAACCGTACTTCAGCCGCTTCGAGATCCAGGCCGGAATCCAGGTAGCGACGACGGCTGTCAAGATGGCTGAAGAGCGGAAGCAGCAAGAGACGGGCACGAGCCAATCGACCAGCCAGTCTTCAAGCCTGTAGCGGGGCGCAAAGAAACGAGCGGCGGGCTTCCCGTAAGACGGATCTCCTAATCCGTCTATGCTGGTGGACGGATTGGGGAATCCGTCCTGCGCGGAATGTGCGATAGTCAATCCCGCCGGGGCGGAAGGCGTCTTCGATAGGCCCTCTTCCCGAGGCGAGCAACGTCGTTGCGTTGCCTCTACGCGGGTTCGGACGTGATTCGCCGAATGTCCAGTTCCGTCTGCAAGCGGCGCAGTTCCTGCTGGCACTTCGTCCGTTCCGCTGCCAGGACTGCCATTGTTGCTCGTGTTGAATCTCGGTCCGGCGAAGTTCTTGCTCGCGGGCGACCAACCGCGATGCTTGCCGTTGAAGGTCGTCTTGGCGGCCGGTGGCCCATTGCTCGAACCGCTGCTTCTGTTCGACCAGGGTCTCGTGCTGGTGGGCCAGCAACTCGCGGATTGCCTCCAATTCCTTTTTCTGTTCGGCCAGTTCCGACTCGGCCTGGCGGTACTCCTCAGCCAACTTCGTGCGGATGCGACCGAGCGATTGGGTGAGGGCTGCCGGCGGCGCGGCGCCGGAGAGTTCCGCCCACGTCTCTTCCGTCGCGAGGCGAATCTCCAGCGTTTCCCGGTGCATGCGGGCCAATTCGGCACGAAGTTGCTTCAGTGCCGTGCTGCAGTGGTCTACCTGCTCGGCGCGGCGTTGCAGGGCTTGGCGTTTCTGCGCCAGGTCGGCCATGGCCTGCTGGTGCTCGGCGATCATCTGCTCGCGGAGCGCGGCGGCCTCCTCCTGAAATGCCGTCTCTTGCTGCGCTATTCGCTTCTGAAGTTGTTCGGTTTCGGCCTGGGCAGCGGCAAGTCCCGCCTCCGCTTCGTCAAGTCGCCTCTTCTGCGCTGCCAGCGACTCAACGGTACGACGCGTCTCCTCTTCTTTCTCCGCGGCCGATGTCGAAGCTGGCATCTGCCGGCCGGCCGTCGCTAGAACCAATTGCTCCGCCTGCTTCTCCACAGCCTGCTGCCGTTGGGCCAACTCGTCGCTACGAGAGACCAAATCGGCCTCGCGCTGGCTAAGCGATAGGCGGACAGCCCTCGCGTCGGACTCGAATCGCGCCATCTGCGAGTGCAGTTCCGCCTCGCGGTGATCCAATTCCTCCTGGCGACTGCGAAGGTGGGCCGCCAGTTGGTCGGCCTGGAGACGGAGGCGTTCGGGTCCCGCGTTGTCGGATGCGGGCTCGGCGGCGGGCGCTGGCTCGACGGCCGGCGACTCCGGCGCCGTAAACGGCACCTCGTGGGGGGGGTCAATGCGCGTTGCCGCGGGCAGGTCGGTGCGTTGCGCGGCACCGCTAAGCCTAGACCTTTGGGTCTTGGAAGCGACCGGCGATTCGGACTTGGTAGTCTCTTGACGATGGTCTGGAGTCATCAGCCTGGCAACGCGACAAAGTCCGCGCAATCGGCAAGGTTCCCCCAAACCACTTAATCGGCACTCAGACGGGCCAAGTTCACTCCAAGTCGCCTCACCCCTTCAAGGAACATCGCGAAAATGTTCCGCTACCGGGCGGCCAGTTGACGGAAACCGCAAAATAGGCAAAAGGGGAAGAATGGTGCGAATCTATTGCGATTTTGCCTGATCGAGCGCGTCCTGAAGTCGTTTCTTCGGCTGAACGCCGACAAAGCGGTCGATCACCTCGCCGTTCTTGAAGATCATCAGGGTCGGGATGCTGCTGACGCCGTAGCTGGCCGCGGTGTTGGGACTATCGTCGATATTGATCTTGGCCACCTGGATCGCGTCGACGTTCTTGGTCGCCAGTTGCTCCACGATGGGGGCGATCATCCGACAGGGACCGCACCACGGAGCCCAAAAATCGACCAGAACCGGCTGCGGCGATTGGAGGACTTCGGCTTCGAAGTTCTGGTCGGACAGTTCTCTGACGTGGTGCATTCCCTGGAGTCTCCTTGCAACGGGTGAATTGGCCACAGCATCGGCCCGGGGGCATTATAGGGCTTCGCCCGCGAGGGTCAATCCGCCCGCCAAGGTTGGTTGACAGTTCTCAGCCAGCCGGGTATTTTGGCGCCGCTGTTCTGATACGGCCGAGACGGCAAGTCCCTCATCCCTTCGCGAGCCCGTTCATGACCACCCTCCATCTCGGCGGCGCCGACTATGCCATTCTCATCGTGTACACGCTGTTCGTGTTGGGGATCGGCGTTGCGCTGAAGCGGTTCACGAAGACCAGTAACGATTTCTTTCTCGCCGGGCGTTCGATCCCGGCGTGGGTCACGGGGCTGGCGTTCATCTCGGCGGGCCTCGGTGCGCAAGAGGTGATTGGCGCCGGGCGCAGGGCGCCAAATACGGCCTGATGGCCGCCCACCTGTACTGGGTCGGCGCCATTCCCGCGATGGTGTTCCTGGCCATCTTCATGATGCCGTTCTACTACGGGTCCAAGGCCCGGTCGGTTCCCGAGTACCTGAAGCTTCGTTTCGACGAGAAAACGCGTGGGCTGAACGCGGTTCTCGTTTGCCGTCATGACCATGTTCTCTTCGGGCATTTCCATGAACATGCTCTCGAAAATCATCTCGCCCATCGTCGGCGTCAGCTACGACACCGGGCTGTGGATTTCGGCAATCATCGTGTTGATCTATATCTTTCTGGGCGGCCTGACCTCGGCCATTTACAACGAGGTCATGCAGTTCTGCCTGATGGTGCTGGGCTTTCTGCCGATGGTGCTGTTGGGCATGGTATCGGTGGGCGGATGGTCCGGCCTGGTGGAAAAGCTGAATCTCGTGGCTGCCCAAAGCGATCCAAACGCCGCCTATGCCGCCGGCACCTGGTCCACGATCTGGTCGCCCACCGCCTCCGCCCAGGCCAATCCGATGGGCATGGAGTGGTTCGGGATGTTGTTTGGCGTGGGGTTCGTCCTTTCCTTCGGCTACTGGTGTACCGACTTTCTCGTGGTGCAGCGGGCCATGTCGGCCGAATCGATGTCGGCCGCCCGGCGCACGCCGCTGATCGGCGCCTTCCCGTTGATGCTCTTCCCAGCCCTTGTGGTCCTGCCGGGCCTGATCGCCGTGGGCATCCACTTTGCCGGCCCTACGCACGACTTCCTGCCCCTGACCCAGGATGGCTCGGAGTTGGACTACAACATGTCGATCCCCATGCTGTTGGGCCGCTTCTGCCCGGAGGGACTGTTGGGGCTGGGATTGACGGCACTGATGGCTTCGTTCATGTCGGGCATGGCCGGCAACGTCACGGCTTTCAACACCGTCTGGACCTACGACATCTACCAGAGCTACATCGCCCGAAACCGCAGCGACAATCACTACCTCTGGGTCGGAAGACTGACCACGATCTTCGGCACGGCCATCAGCATCGGCACCGCCTACATCGCCAGCCGATACAACAGCATCATGGACCTGCTGCAACTCGTGTTCGGTTTCGTCAATGCGCCGCTGTTCGCCACGTTTATGCTGGGCATGTTTTGGAAGCGCACCACCGGCCACGGGGCGTTCTGGGGATTGATTTCCGGCATCCTCGCCGCTGCGCTCCACCAGGGGTTGACCATTCCCACCGGCGCCCTGGCCGTCAGCGACGATTGGCTGAGTTTCTTCGTCAAAGGCGGTTGGCTGTCCTTCGGCCATCCGCTGCACTACTATGGGAGCGACTTGGCGCTGAGTTTTTGGACCGCGATTTGGTCCTGGACGACGTGTTTCTTCGCGACGATCGCGATCTCGCTGTTGACCACGCGCACAAAGACCGATGAGGACTTGCGAGGGCTGGTCTATTCGCTCACGCCGCACGTTGTCAAAGACGAGCACCTGGCTTGGTATGCCCAGCCGGCGTTTCTCGCCGTGGCCGCGATCGTCGCCGTGCTCGCCCTAAACGTGTTCTTCTGGTAGCAGAGGCCCCCATGCGTGCCGCGGCGTAGATGGCGACGCCACGCGATTGCCCAATTCAGAGAGAGAGTAATCCGCGGGCTCCGACGTGCCTTGAGCCAACCGTCATGCCGCCGACCTGGTCCCCTGCGGTTCTTCCCGCAGGTTGATGGTTCGCAGCGCGCGGCCCTCAGCGTCATAGACCTGAAGGATGCCGGCGCCTACCTGCCACATCGCCTTGTAGCCGCCGATTCGATACGATCGGGCGCTTTGATCGCTTTCGTCCCCCAGGATGGTTTCCTCAAGATCAGACGCACTGGGAACCGCGACTCCAAGTTCCGCAAAGGTTCGAGCCACGAGCTTCCTGACGTAACGAGGCTGGGGAACGATGATCATCCTGGCGATCTCCTCTTATCAAACTCGGCTTCCGACGGCCGAACGGGAGGCGGAGGATACCATTTTGGCATAATCCGGCCAAGAGCGATCTGCAAGAAGCAATTCGAGCATTCGAGCAACGCCGAGGGCCGCGGCGAAATCATGTTGTGCTAAACACGCCAGACCGCCCAATCGGGGCATCCTCTTCGTTCGGCAGCCGGGAATGCCCCAGCCGGTCGTGCGGCAGGCGAGAAGGCGGAGCAGACTCTACTTCGCCGGGAACGCGTTGAGGTGGTCCGCGTCGACGCCGGCGAACTCCTTGGCACGGGCAAAGAACTTCTTGGCCCGGTCGATCTGGCCGTCAAAGTACAGATGGACACCCAGCAGGAAGAGCAGGTCGGCATCGTTCGGATTGGCCTCGGCCGCCTCGGCCAGGGCGTCGCGATGGGCGTTCTTGATCGCGTCATCGGGCCCGTAGAGCTCCTTGAGGTTGAAGTCCGACTTGGCCCAGTTTGGATTGAGCTTCAGCCCGCGTCGGATCGCCGCTACGGCCAGATCGTAACGCCCGATGGCGATCATGGCGAACCCCTGGCGGAACCAGGCGTCGGCCAGTTGCGGGGCCGTGCGCGACGCGTCGCGATAGCGCTGGTTGGCGTCCGAGTATTCTTGTCGGGCGAAGCGGGCGTCGCCGAACGCGATGAGCTTCCAGGCCCGCGTGACGGCCTGGGAATTGGTCCCCCGTTCCACGCCGCGCTTTGGCTCGGACCCCTCGTCGTCCACGATCACGTTCGCATTGGGCTTCGGCCGAGGCGGATTGTCCCCGCCCAAGATCCGCTGGGCGGCCCGCGGGCCGAAGAGGTCTTCGGCCGGCAGGTAGAGCGGCGGCAGATAAGAACTGTAGAGCGGCGGATAGTACGGATATTGGTAGCCGTACGGGTCGTACCCGTAAAAGCCGCTCAAGTACGGGGAATATCCGCCGATGTAGTAAGACGGACGGCCAGACGACGGTTGCCCGTGGTCGCGGTGCGCGTCATCGGCCGGCTTGGCCGGCGGCTGCGGAGCGGGCTGCGCGGGCCTGGCGGGCGGTTGTGGAGCAGCCTGCGCTGGCCTCGGTTGCTGACCGCCCCGAATGACCGGATTGGGGTTGTTGCCCAGCGGCGGGCGAGCGCCGGACTGATCCTGATTCGGATCGGCAAACGCGGTACACGTCCAGGCCGCCAGAAGAGCGGCCGCCATCATCCTTGGAAGCTCTCTCATCGCTCGCCCTCCCGGCTTCGAGAGGCTGACTTGGTCCACCTGCCATTATCCCCCTTTTTTTCAGGGAGAGCAAGACGCAGATTGGAGTATCCGCTCTACAATCGGGCGAGCGTCATGCCCCCGTCGACCATCACCACCTGGCCGGTGGAATAGGTCAAGTCGCCGCGGGCGAGCACGGCGCAAGCCCTGCCGACGTCCTCCGGCAGGCCCCAGCGCGGTTGCACCAGCAGCCCCTCGCCGATCAGCTTGTCGTACTTGGCCACCACGCCGGCGGTCATGTCGGTCTTGATGATGCCGGGCCGAACCTCGTAGACGGGGATGGCGAACTCGCCCAATCGGGCCGCCCAAAGCTGCGTGGCCATGCTGATGCCGGCCTTGGAGATGCAGTAATCGCCCCGATTCACGGAAGCGACCGTGGCCGAAACCGACGAGACGTTGATGATCGAGCCGCGGAACTCCCCATCGGCCTGCTTCTGCTCGATCATCCAGCGCGCGGCGGCCTGGGTAAGAAAGTACGGGCCCTGGAGATTGGTCCGCAGCACGTACTCGAAGCTGTCTTCGCCGGCCTCCAACAGATCGGCGCGGACCTTGGGGGCCACGCCCGCATTGTTCACCAACACGTGCAAGCGGCCGAAATGCCCACGGACCTCGGCGAGCATCGCGGCGCGGGCGGCCGTAGAGGCCACGTCGCACCGGCAATAGTGTACCTCGGCGCCGAACTCGCGGAGTTGCCGCAACGACTCGGCCGCTGCAGCCGCCTCGCGCACGCCGCAGACCGCCAGGTCGAAACCCTCGGCGGCAAGGCACTTGGAAATGCCGAAACCGATCCCTCTCGCACCGCCGGTCACCAATGCGACTCTCTTCATTTACGCCTCCAACTCGGGCACTTGGACCCACGCCCGCTGGTGCCACGACTGCTGGGCCTTCTCGGCCAATTGGATGCCCTTGGCCCCTTCCCGCAGCGTCCAGGGGAATGGCTCGTCCTTGACCACGTGCCGCAAGAACAACTCCCACTGCGCCTTGAAGGCGTTGTCGAACGTCCGCTCCGGATCGACCGGCTGCCAACCGTCGTAGAAATTGATCGGGCTGGGAATGTCGGGGTTCCACACCGGCCGCGGAGTCGCGTCGGCCGGCTGCATCCAGCATTCCCGCAGACCGGCCACGGCGCTGCCCTTGCTGCCGTCGACCTGCAAGACGAACAGATCGTCGCGGCGCACGCGGACGCACCAACTCGCATTGATGTGGGCGATGATGCCGCCGGCCAATTGGAACGTCGAGTAGACCGAGTCGTCGGCCGTCACCGCGTAGGGCTTGCCCTGTTCATCCCAGCGTTTGTCGACGTGCGTCGCCCCCAGGCAGGAAACCGCCTGAACGTCGCCGAACAGGTTGTCCAACACGTAGCGGAAGTGGCAGAGCATGTCGAGGATGATGCCGCCGCCGTCCTCCTTGCGGTAGTTCCACGAGGGCCGCTGGCAAGGCACCGTATCGCCCTCGAAGACCCAATAGCCGAACTCGCCGCGGACCGAAAGGATGCGGCCGAAAAAGCCCCGGTCGCGGAGGGCCTTCAGCTTCAAGAGCCCCGGCAGCCAAAGCTTGTCTTGCACGACGCCGCTCTTGAGTCCTGCTTGCCGGGCGAGACGGTACATTTCCATCGCGGCGGCCGCCGTGGTGGCAGCCGGCTTCTCGCAATAGACGTGCTTGCCGGCGGCGATCGCCTGCTTGACGGCCTCCTCCCGGCGGTCGGTCGTTTGGGCGTCGAAGTAAACGCTGCATCCCGGATCACGGAGTGCGGCGGCAAGATCGGTCGTCCACCTTGCCCCGCCGGCCTGCTCGGCCAGGGCCTGCAATTTTTCGGCGTTGCGGCCGACCAAGAATGGCTCCGGCATGATCGACCCGCCGTCGCTAGTCTTGACGCCGCCTTGTTGGCGGATGGCCACGATCGACCGCAAGAGGTGCTGATTCGTGCCCATCCGCCCGGTCACGCCGTTCATGATGACGCCGACCGTATGAATCTTGTTTTGCATTACACACCTGCATCCGTTGGCTGTATTGACCAAGTTGTGAAGCGAGTGGTCAGATCGTAGATCGTAGGGTGCGTGAAACGCACCAGCAACGGGTTATGGTGCGTTTCACGCACCCTACCGATTCATCCCGCCCCTCATTCCGGCTTCGCCGTGCACTGCGGCCGCGCTCCCGCCGGCAGCGGCGGGGCTTCCACGCCGGCCTTGGGCAGCGTGCCGCTCGAGCTCCTGACGCCAGTGGGCCACGTCGCCCGCCGGACCGTAACAATAGAGCATCCGCAGCGGCGTTTCGCCGATGTTCGTCAGTTGGTGGAACACTCCGGGCGGAATGTAGGCCGCCTGGCCGGCGCTCAACACCTGCCGCTCCTCGCCCAGACACATCTCGCCGGTGCCTTCGACGACGAAGTAGACCTCTTCCTGCTCCTGGTTGTGCCACGGCACTTGTCCGCCGTTTGGGTCGAGCACCACGTTGCCGATGCAGAAGTTCTTGGCCTGGATGGGCGAGGCCCCGCCCACGATGTTTTGCGTCCGCCGCCGCGCCGGATAGCGGCGGCCTTCCATCTGGCTCAGGTCGACCGTGATCATGCGAATTCTCCCCAGAAGGTCAAGTCGGGCTCGTGGTTCGCCATCCGCTGCACGTACAGGGCCACTTCGCGGGCGTGATAGTCGCCCCACATGCTCGATTCGCCGCAAGGCACTTGCCGGCCGGCCGGCACGAAGTCCCAGCCGTTGGGCCGATGGTAGATGCTGTGCAGGATCAAGCCCTGATGCTTCGGATCGGCGCTCAAGTACGGCTCGTCCAACAACGTGTTGAGCACGGTCAATCCGGCCTGCCAGTAGCGCTGGCCCTCTTGCTCTTGGGAGTTGGACAAAATGGGGGCTGGCTCCGAGCCGGCTTCGCGCTGAACCCGGGCAGACGGCATCGGCGAGGCGCCTGTCCCCATTTTGTCCGGCGTTGCGGCAGCCGTCGTGCCGCCACCCTTTTCCGGGTGCGGCGGTGGAACTGCCGCACTAGCGGCAGCCCCTGTCCCCTTCTTGTTGGAACGCCTCAGAAAATGCCCCAGCCGCAGCAGCCCTTGGGCGGCGATGGCGGCTGCCGAACTGTCGACCGGCTCGTGCGCGTTGAACGGATCGGCTGCCCGGCCCTGCCAGTCGCCCAGTTTATAGAGTTGGGCGCCCCCGTGTCCCAGTAGGGAATGCCGTCGGCGGCGGCAGCCTGCTCGATGTAGAAATCGCAGGTGGCCCGGGCCGCCTTCAGATAGAGATCGGTCGGCCCGCGATCGGCCGGGTCGCGGCACTCCAGGTCGGCAAGGAACTCCAATTGTTCGGCGAACCCGCACATCGCCCAGGCCAGGCCGCGCGTCCAGGTGGAAAACGGCGAGTAGCCCTGCTGCGAGTTCGGGCAGCGGTAGGTGCCGTCGTTGGCGTTGAAGATCGACTCGTGGGCCACGCGGCCGCGAACGTCGTAGGCGTCGCGCCCCTCGCCGTAATACACCGAGTGCGTCGCCGTGGCCGTGGCGTGGGCGTGCAAGCGATCCAAGAGCGAAATCTTCCGGTCGTTCTCTTCCCAAATGGCGTGGCCCAGTTTGTGGGCCAGGGCCAGGGCGCGGAGCGAGCGGATCGTGTCGACGAACAGCGAGTGCGGCCCGTTGAACGAGTAGATGAAGCCGCCGCCGTTGCGGGTCTTGCTCCAGCGGCGGGCCTGGATTGCGCCGCTGAGCTTCAGGGCCAGTTCGTAGTAGCAGCGCTCCCACGGGTCGGCCGGGATGCGGCCCTCGCCCATCAGCCGCAGCAGGTTGCCGTAGGTGCTGACGTTGTTGAAGCCGTGGTCGTGGACGCCGAAGTGGCCGACGTGCGGGGCCATCGCCGCCAGCGTCCGGCTGCGCCCAATTTCCAGGAACTCGACGTCGCCCGTGGCGTCGAACTGCAAAATGGCCGAGCCGAACTGGAAGCCCTGCGTCCATTCCGTCCAGCCGCGGGTCGTATAGCGGCCCTCGGCCGTAAAGACCGGCGAGCCCTTCTCGGGGTCGAATTCCTTCTCGATGGCCAGGATCTTTCCGGCCGACAATTCCCAGAGCCGCTCGATCTTGCGGACCAACTGGGACGGCGTAAGCGTAGTGTTGACCTTCATGGCCGCAGACTAGCAAAAGCGGCCGCGACGGTCAAGCGGGCGGGGGGGCGGGAGATGGCGGGGTGGGACAAGTGGAGTCGCGGCCCCACCGGCGTTTGGCGCAGCCAGAAGCGGCGGTGCGCCGCGTAGTTGAACACTCTGGGCGGAATAGTACAATGATCGGTGTGAAGGTTCAAAGCAGAGTGCATGCAAAAGCGCGTTGGCGTCGTACGCGGAAGGAGGGATCGTGAACACTCGCAAATCGAGCTTAATGGTAGCGTTTTCGTTCGCGGTGTTGTTATGCGTGGCAATCGATTGTGCCGCGCAGTCCTCCGGGGATGCGAAAGCTCGGCAGACACCATCACCCGCGCGCAAAACAACAGTGGATTGCTTCCGCAATGGATTGGCACACTGCTGGTTAGCTTCCTTGGCGGAGGTGCTTTTGGCGGTGTTGTTGTCACGGTGCTCAACATGTGGCACAGCAATAAGGTGGAACGCAAGCGCCGGAGGACGGAACTCCTCAACTCGCAACTTCGAGAGTTCTATGGTCCGCTACAGTTCTTTGCATCATGTAATCAGATTATCTTTGCACAAGCTAGGAAGATAGAGGAAGCGGGCGACAAAGAGTACGGGGGACCAGACTTCTCCCCCGCGCGTTCTGATCGCATAGACGCCACGATCAACGTCAACAACGAGTATTTTGCCCTGGTAAACGCGAACAACAAACGCATGGTTGAAATAATCACCAATCACTACTCGCTCATTGAACCTGACGATGCTGAAACGTTTGCCCTCTTTCTCACGGACCGTTTGCGGCACGAAACGGAGTTCAACGAATCTGGGAAACTAAAACTGCCGTTGGAGGTCTACGGTCACCTTGGCGATACATATTCTCTACGCCCAGAGCTTGTCGAATTGATAGACCGACGTTTCAAACAGAAAAAAGCTGAGCTAGAAGAGATCTCACGATAGCGAAATACGAACATCGCCGGCAACGCCGTCGGCTAACTCCGGCGGACCTTTTCGACCAATTGGTCCAGTTGCTCCGACGACAGCGGCGTCCCGCGCAGGGTGCGAAACAAGACGGGAAGCTTCTCGACGACCTCGGCGTCCGACATCAGATCGTCCGGAATCCGCCCGCGCTCCGCGGCCGCCACGTCGAAGAACTCCAGCCACCGATCGGACCCCGGAGCCAATCCCAGGGCCGTGGCGTACCTCTCCAGGCAATCGCGGCTCTCAGGCGGCGGATAGAGCCCTCGTTCCAGCCGGCTGTAGTTGCCCGGATCGAAGCCGTGTTTCAGACAAAACTCCCGCAAGGTTGCCCCCTGTTCGGTTCGCAGCCGCCGCAACAGCTTTGAAAACGGGTTAGGACTCATGGCCGTGCCCTCTGGTAAAGGGTTCTCGCGTTGCGGCCGTCCTTGGCCACCTCACCTGTTGTATTCATTGTACAACAAATACAACATCGGTCAAGCGGAGGCCAGAAAATTAGCTCGATTGGGTACCCGCGCGTTCCAAGTTCAATCGAAGCAGCCGCTCGAGCAGTTCCTCGTCGCTCATGTCCGAGTCCCAACCGTAGGCGGCGAACACCGCGGTGTCGAGCTTCTCGTGAGCCTGCACGAGCCACGTCGGACGCTGGTTGTAGAGGTTCGTCAACGTCCGCTTCTTTAAGCTCTCGGCACACTCGGCGTCTTTGGGCACGACACGCGGCCAGCGGACCGTGCCGATCCCACCAGTCCCCTCGCCCTTTGGGAGAGGGTTAGGGTGAGGGCGGCCAGCAGCGTTGGTCCCCTCGCCGGGCACCGACCGCAGGTTGGTCGGGAGAGGGTTAGGGTGAGGGCTCACCGGCTGCGGGCTCACCGTGGCCGGATCGACATATCGCGCCCACGGCCCATCGGCCGAGCCGGGGAACTCCAGCACTTCGGTCTTGGTCCATTCCGGCGGGTTGAGCCAGCGGTTCCGCAGTTCGTCGAGTTCGCGGGCCGCGGCGGCAATGGCGTCAGCTTTCCCGCCCGTCGCCCCCACGCACTCCGGCAACGGAAACGTCTCGAAACAACTCGTCGGCGTGTAACGCGAGTTGTGTTTGGACACGGTGCGGGTGGCTTGCAGGTCCGGACGCGTCGTGCTAAGCTCTCCAAAGGGGAATTTCCTTCGAAATCTCTCCGCATTTCTCGCGGAATGGTTTCTTGTTTGTCGATTTTTTCGAGAATCGTTGTTGCATTTAGTGTACATTGGTGTACAATAATCGGGCGGTGGACTACCACCCAAACGCCGGTTTGGAACCAGGCATGATGCTTACACGAGACGCCTTTCATTCCGACCTTCACTGGGTCAACGAGCTTCGGTTGTCGAAACTCTCTCCCGCCTACAGCACTCCAGGCGGTGTGATGTTCCACGTTGACGCAATTGAGTTGCTGCGAAAGTTGCCCAGCAACAGCGTTGACTTGGTCATGACTTCCCCGCCGTTTGCCCTGACTCGCAAGAAGGAATACGGCAACGAACCTTTCGACCGTTATCTTGAATGGTTTATGCCCTTCTGTGAGGAAATCAAACGCGTCTTGAAAGACACCGGGAGTTTCATTCTCGACATCGGCGGGGCGTGGGTTCCGGGGGTTCCGGTTCGGAGCGTTTACCATTTCGAGTTGGCCGTCAAGCTGGCAAGGATTTTTCACCTAGCACAAGAGTTCTACTGGTTCAATCCGGCGCGCCTTCCGACCCCGGCGGAATGGGTGACGGTTCGGCGGCTTCGCGTGAAAGATGCCGTGAACATGGTTTGGTGGTTTGGCAAGACCGAATGGCCGAAGGCTGACAACAGGCGCGTCTTGCAGCCCTACAGCGAAAGTATGAAAGGCTTGATTAAGAACGGGTACAAGCCGATGAAGCGGCCGTCCGGGCATGACATATCGACCAAGTTCCAACGAGACAACGGCGGGTCGATTCCCCCAAACCTCATTCAGATTGCTAACACCGAATCCAACAGTGCGTATCTTCGGAACTGCAAGGAGCGTGGCATTAAGCCCCACCCAGCCCGCTACCCGGAACAACTGGTCAAGTTCTTTATCGAGTTCCTGACCGACAAGAGCGACCTGGTGCTTGACCCGTTTGCTGGCAGCAACGTTACGGGGGCGGTTTGCGACCAGTCTGGCCGGCGTTGGTTGGCCTCGGAGACTGAATCCCGGTACATCGAAGGTTCGATGGTTCGCTTTGAGATTGGGCCGTTGTTCGATGCTACAACTGACAAAACGCAAATGAAACCGAAACGTGCCGCGTGCAGGAGTTAGGAGCGATGGCCGGAATCCGGTTTCCCCAACTGGTCGATGAATTCATTGCCACTGTTGGAGCGGTCAAGCGCTACCGTAATTCGGGCCGCGAGCAACAACGCGTACCGACCCGCCAGAATCCGGGTAATTACCGGAAACCGCACAACGGATTGCATCGTTTTTCTTTGGACGATTACGCCCGGCGGCGGTGGGCCGGACGTGCGACCGGCAAACGAAAGACGCATTCAGCTTACCAACGTAAGCGGAATCCCTCTCGAACCCGGTTCCCGCACATTGCTTGGCGGTTGGAGCCAAGAGTTTGGAGTCTATGCCTTCTGGGATGCCCGCCGTCATGTTAGCTTCTCTACTCGTTCCCCCAGTCTCCAGGTAATCTCCGGGACTCTGGAAACTGCAAACCGAGTTGGTATTGCAACGTACCTGCGCCCGGCACTGACGGGGCAGGAGGTCGTGGTTGCCGTTGCCCCTGATTCACTCTTGTGGTATGTCGAGAACGGTTTACCGCTGCACAATTCAGAAGATGATGCCCCTGCAGCGGTTGATCTTGCCAAAGCGAGTCCAGAGGAAGAGCGTAACTTCCTTGACGAATCGCAAACCGACATCCAAGCGGCGCGGCGCTATGATCTTGTGCAAACCATGCGAGCGTACCGGGACTCACAATTCCGTCCCGCCGTCTTACGGGCATATTCGTACCGTTGTGCGGTCTGCAATTGCGCCTGAAGCTGGTTGACGCCGCGCATATCATCCCGGTGTCTTTCCCCGAGTCAACCGACGAGGTGACCAACGGCCTTGCATTGTGTCGGCTACATCACGGGGCCTATGACAACGGCTTGCTTGGGGTTCGTTCCGACTATGGCGTGATAGTCAACCCGGAAACTGAGAACCGGCTTGCAGATTTGCGGCTTGACGGCGGCTTAGGCGAATTCAAGGCAAGATTACCCGCACGAATTACGGTTCCGGCGAGCATCGAAGCACGGCCCGAGCCACCTAGACTTATCATCGGATTGCGTGCCCGGCGCTGGCCTGATAATCTTGTGGCCTGAACTGGCAACTCGCCCATCCGCCCGATTGCTGGCGTCCCAGCCGGCGGTTGAGGCTGGCCGGGTTCGCCTTGCCGTCGTCCAGGAGGCGGCCGAACAGTCCGGCCGGCAGCAGCCCCACGTCCTCGCCAAACATGCAGAACATCAGCTTCATCAAGAAGTGGGCGGCGCGGAGCGGCTCAATACCCTTGAGGCGCATGGCGTCGGCCAGTTCACCGAAGCGCTTGGCCGCCTCGATGGTGACGCTCTCGCTGGTGATGCCCGGCCGCAGCGACTCGGGATCGGTGAACAGCTTGCGGAGCACGTCGAGGTTGGCCGGCTCGGCCAGGCCCGCCAGGTCGAACTCGTATTTCCGCTTGGCCGTGGCCGTGAAGTTGGTATGGACCTCGAAGCGGTCCATGTCGCACACGACCATAAGCGGCGGATTTTCCAGGGCCTCGCGGTACAGGAGCAGTTGCGCGTACGCCGCCTTGAGGTCCTTGTGCTTGCCCTTGTACTCCCAGCCGAAATGGCCGCGCATCCAGACGTCGGCCCAGCCGTCGCCCCCCTCGGTCTTCGTGACGCCCTTCTCGAAGGTGTACCAGTCGCCGTCCGGATCGGCCGCGGCCGGCTTGGGCTGGTCCAGCAGTTCGCACAGGTCGAGGAAATGCTGCTGGCAGGCGCTGCGTTCCGAGAGGTTGGCCCGTTGCCACTTGGCGATGAACTGTTGCGGAGTCATCAAACCGTTCCTTGTTCCCTCGCACAATGCATAAAACGCGACCGACCTCGCGGCAACAGCTTTACAGTTGCAGCCGGATGCGGCAACGGGTCAGCAGGCCCGTCACGCCCATCAGGCACACGGCCATCACCGCCGCACGGCCGACTCCCCACCAACCCTCGTAGAGATGCAGCGGACTCTCGATCCCAAGGCTGGAGAGCGACACCGTGATGAAGTCGTGCGAATAGTCGATGCCGAACATCGCCAGCGAGAAGACGAAGATCCAGGGGAGCATGTACATCAAGAGCGTGTTCGAGCCCGCCGGACCGACCAGCACCGTCCAGCGGTTGATCTTCATCACGTCGACCAGCCAGTAGAGAAACGCATAGACCGCACAGGCGATGGCCGAGCAGTAGAGCACGTAGGCGGGCGTGGCCGGCCCCTTGCTGATGCCCAAGCCAAAGATCGGCCGCAGCAGGAAGGCGGCCGCGGCGAAGCCGGCGCCAAACACCAGGATCCAGGCGATCCGACGCCGCGGCGTCCGCGCCGGCGACGTGGGCCGGAAAAGCGTGGCGATCGCCATGCCGCCGAAGACCGGCGTAACGAGCCCGGCCAGGCTCCCCGGCTCGATCATCCAGCCGTGGAACGTGCTCCGCCACCACTGCGAAAGGCCGATCGTATCGTAACCAAGACGGAATGTAACCGCCAACGCCAGCGCGCCGATGATTGCCACCCCCAGGTCGCGAGCCGCGAGCCAAACGAGCGCCGCCGCGAGATACGTCCAGCCGATCAGCCCGATGATGCCCCACCATCCCGGAGCGAGCCACTCGTTGCCGTCCCGGCGGAAGATCACCAGCAGGTAGACCAACAGGGCAGCGCCCGCCACGCGCAGGGCTACGAAGAGCCAGCGCAGTATGCCCCGCGTCGAGGGATAACGGTTCCACAACAGGATCATGCTGGGGAACAACAGCATTCGCCACAGGTCGGAGCTCATGCCGCCCGCGGGCTTGACGCTGTGCATATTCAACATGCAGAGCCCGATGACGATCATCTCGAACCAGCGCAGCGCGACGTGCCCGCTGAGCTTGAGCATCGAGTCGCCGCGGGCGATCCGCCGCTCGAGCGCGACCGGAATCGACAGACCGACGATAAACAGGAAGGTGGGAAAGATCACGTCCGGCAGCGTCATGAAGTCGATCTTGCCCGTCGTCAGCCGCTTGGCGAGGCCGGTCGGCAGCGTGTCGGCGTCGATGTCCGGCGGCAGCTCCCCTTTCTTCAACGGCTGATCCACGCGGTACAGTTGCTTCACCGAAATCTCATCCATGTGGTACAGCAACCAGGGCGCGTACTTGACGCCGTAATCGTTGATGTCGTTACAGAACAGCATCACCAGCATCGTCAGGCCGCGGAAGACGTCGAGCGAGAGAATCCGTTCGCTGGGCGGTTGCCCGGCGGGCGACGGGGAGGACGGAAGCGGATCGGTTGTCATGGCACGCACTCCCATCGGAAGAAGAACGGCGGGCGAAACCTGGCGCGGAGATCCGCTGGTAGTCTGACACACCGAAATTATCGGGTGCCACGGGCAGCTTGCCTGCCCGTGCAGGAGACACGGGCAGACAAGTTGCCCGTGGCACCCAACCCGACATTTTGTGGATGTCAGACTACCGGCGCCCTTGGCGCACGGCTCCGGCCCTTGGACGTAAGCGTGGATTATAGAAAAACGACGTGCCGTGGTCCAGCGAGCTTCCGTCCCGACTCCGCAAGCGGCCGCGACGGAATCCAAGGCAATCGGCGACAGGAGTCGCCTCCTAGTGCGCTTGTGAGTGTATCGAATCAGCAAGGTGCAAGTCCTTGTCGAAATTGGGTTTGAACTTCGTAACCGAAAGTAACTGCGTCCTCGTGAGAGGGGGTGGAGAGCAACTGAAGGTGAACGGCTGGTCCGCAGGATGACGAACTCGATTCGGCCGGTTGTCGTGGCGAGCCTGCTAGGAAAAGGCGAAGCCCAAGTGACGCTGTGGTCCTCGCAAGGGATGCGGTCGGCAGACCGCGCGGTAAGCTCCGGGGGGAAACCAAACCAAGCCCCAGAGGCGGCAACAGGTGGTTGGAGGCGGAACGGTCGGAAGGTTTGATACATGAAGCAAGGAGACCTGGGCGGGTACAAGGACGAAGTTCATTGTCCCTGATAAGGATACGAAGAATCGACCGCCCAGGAGTCAGAGCGTCCATACGAGCGAGGAAGCGGGGCAATGCCCGTCGAGCAAAGGGACGCAGGAAAGTGGATGAAACATGACGCACGGCCAAAACCACACCGTACCGCGAGTGTCGGCAACGACTAGCCACGACGGACTGCGTCAGGCACACGTAACTTGGCTCAGATTGGCCGCACCGTCGATGTTGCATGTTGGTGGCCTTCCCGTGAAGGTCAGGGCCTTTCGCTTCTGCCGATCCCGAGAAGGAACCTTGTTTCCTTCCCGCGCTCGGTTCACCAATCCTCTACGAGGTAACACCACTAACCGGAGAGCCGGATGCGGGAAATCCGCCAGTCCGGTTCGGAGGGAGGGGAGGCCGGGAACTTAACCGGCCTTCCCTACCCCTATCAACAAAAAACCGAACGGCTCTTGACCATCCTGCCGTTTTCCGCCGCTGCATTCTCGGTTAGGATACCGTTGCGGTTTTCTTCAATGGAGCGCGGGTTCAGGCCAAGAGGCCCGGCGGAATGATGCCAAACGAGGCGGGGGTTGCCTGGGGCAAGCTGGTGCTGCTGGCGGGCGTGCTGGCGGCGGTAATGTTCGTCTTCCCGCTGACGGTCGAGTTCCCCTTGTTGGATCCCGACGAAGGGCTGCACACGTCGATCGCGCTGGATATGGTCGAACGGGGCGACTGGACGGCGCCGACCTTCCTCGGCCAGCCGTTTCTCGATAAGCCGATTTTCTACTTTTGGGCCCAGGCGTTGTCGCTACGGCTGTTTGGCCCCAGCGAAGCGGCGGCAAGGCTGCCGGGGCTGATATTCGGCCTGCTGGGCGCGGCGACGACGGGGCTGTTGGGCTGGCGGATGTTCGGCCGGGCCACGGGCCTGATTGCCGGCATCCTCTACGCCACCACGATCCTGCCGACCGCCTTGGCGCAAGCCGCTTCGCACGACGTGGCCCTGATCCCGTGGATCAATCTGACCGTGCTGCTCCTCTGGGAATCGGAGCGAACTGCTTCGCGGCGGGCGGCCATCGCCGGCGTGGCGGGGGCCGGGGTATTCCTGGGGCTGTCGATCCTCACCAAGGGGCTCGTCGGCGTGGCCGTGGTGGGATTGGCCTACGGGAGCTACCTCGCGATCGCGCGGCGGCTGAGCGGCGCGATCCTGCTGCGCGGCACGGGAGTCCTGGTCGTCGCCTTGCTGGTCGCGATGCCTTGGTACGTCCTGGTTGAGACGCGGAGCCCGGGCTATCTCCGCTATTTCTTTTTCGACCGGCATCTGCTTGGGCCTGGTCACGGCCACTCAACGGCACGGCGACCAGCCGTGGTGGTACTACGTGCCGATTCTCCTTGGCGGCGGACTGCCGTGGATCGGGTATCTTCCGATGGCGATCCGCGAAAGAGGTTTACGAACCGGCGTTGTTTCTCCCGACCTTGGCCGACCAAATCCGGACTCGGGCGCCACGCTCCTGCTGTGGTGCTGGCTGATCGGTTGGACGTTGCTGCTGACGGTTGCCAGTTCGAAGTTGGCGACGTATCTCTGGCCGGTGTTTCCGCCGATGGCGATCCTGGCGGCGGTGGTCTGGACGAGAATGATCGAGGGCACGCTCAGCGAGGCCGCCCGAAAATCCTTCGGCCGGACCTTCGTCTGGTCGTCGTGGACGGGGCCGATCGTATTGCCGGCGGCCGTGTTGGCGGTTCAGGTGACGTTTGAAGTGCAGTTTGCCTGGCCGGTTTGGGCCGTGGTGGGCTTGGCGGCGGCGGCAGCCCCCTTGCCGTTGGTGCCGTGGTATGCCGGCCGGCGGCAGGCGAGCCTGGCGGCGGCGACGCTGTCGCTGGCCGTGCAGTTTGTGGCCGTAATGACCATGGTGCTGCCGCCGGTGGCCGAAATCTTCTCCGCCCGCGACCTGGCCGAGCACTTCAATCGCGCGGGCCAAGTCCCGCCGCGGCTGCTGGTGGCCGAAGAGCGGATCGGCTCGTTCGTGTTCTATCTCGATCCACGGCTACGCGCCGACTTGAAGGAAGGGCAGCTTCAGAGGCTGTATTCGCATCAGGCGCCGTCCCTGCACGCGGGCGACGTGATCGCCCTGCCGGAGCGCAAGCTCAGGCAGGCCGGGGAATATCTCGATCTTGCCGAGAGTCCGTATGAGTCCGTCGGACGCTTCCGGCTATATCACGTCACCGGAAACGCTGCCGCCCCGCGCCCATGAGGCCGTGACCGGTGATCACAGCGTTGCGATGTTGTGGTCAAAATTGACTCTCTCGCTGCGGTTGAAATTTCTGTTCTGATGGCTACCATAGAATGGGTGGTAAGTTTCCATTGCGTAACGAAGGCGATTTTGCTATGTGGATTATTGGGCCTATCGTGGGGACGCTTGCGATACTTATGCCCGGTCCCGTTGTTGCCGTGTGGGGATTCATCGTAGTCGTTAGAAGGCAAACGAGACTTACTCGCAGACGAATCATTACAGGCACACCAGCCATTGCACTGGGGCTCGTTGCGATTGTCTTTGGCCTTGCTTACGCCCCTTTCTTGATATACTGGGCTATCATCCACTACCCGGTCGGCTGGTAGGCAAGTCTCGCTGCGGGCGGCGATGATGTCCTGACGATCACTTCGCCTTCCAACGAGCTTCCCAGCGGGCAAACCAAACCGGCAACCGGCCGATCTCCAGGACGAAGAGGGCCACCAGACAACCGACGCCCGCGCCCATCAAGACGTCGCTGAGGTAGTGCGCGCCGGAGACAATCCGATGGCAGCCGACCAGGATGGCCAACGCCGGGAACAGCAGGCGGCCGTTGGGGTAAAGCCAGACCAGCGCGGCCGCCAATCCGGCCGCCGTGGCCGTGTGGCCCGAGGGAAAGCTCTGCCCCTCGCTGCCGTTGCCGAGCAACGGCAGCCATGGGCCGAAAGAGGTCCATATCGAGCCGTCCCATGGCAACTCGTAGGGCCGGGTGCGGGCGACGAGCATCTTCAGAAGATCGGCCGCGCCGCCCGCCAGAAGCGTGCATGCGATCACGCGTGGGATGGCCCAGCGCCGCTGAGGGTCGAGTTGATGAATGGCGATCAGTGCCAGCGGCAGTCCCAACATCCCCTGTCCGAACGGCTCGAACACGCCGAAGTAGCCGAGCCAGGAGTGGATCGTATCCAAACTGTTCCACTCTTGGATCATCCGGGCGATGGGCAAGTCGACCGCCAGTGCCGCCGCGGCCGCCAGCACAAGCGCCAGCGGCAAGAGAAATCCGCGGCAAGTCCGGGAAAGGTGGGGCATGGCGGGAAAATGATGTTGGCTCGCAATGGCGGATGGTCTAGAGTGTGTAGACGTTCCGGCGGACTATGTCAAGCCCGTTCTCGGCAAGGAGAGCCGACGACATGCGTGAGGACCTACGATCGCAACTCTTGATCGTAGCGGCGGCAGCCGCGATCTTTTTCACCAATCTCGGCGTGGCCGCCCTCTGGGACATGGATGAGGCGATCTACACCACCTGCGCCCGCGAAATGTTCCTGGGCGAAGACGGTCATCGCCCCGACTGGGTCGTGCCCATGTTCAACGGCCGGATGTTCCCCGAGAAGCCGCCGCTGATGTTCTGGACCATGATGGCCGGTTTTGAATTGCTGGGCGTCAACGAGTGGGGCGCCAGGTTCTTTTCGGCGGTGCTGGGCGTGGCCACGGCTCTGGCCGCGTTTCATCTCGGTCGAATCCTCTTCAACGGCCGCGTCGGCCTCTGGGCGGGCCTGGCCACCGCTTCCACGATCATCTTCACCGTCTCCGCCCGCGCGGCCACCGTCGACATGGGGCTGACGTTCGCCACCACGGCGGCTTTTCTGCTGTTCGTGCTAGCTGGGGGCACGAGATTCCTACAACGTGGGTCAAGCCAAAGTCCGAAGAGATCCGGGTTCCGGGGTCAGGGTTCAGAACTTGAAGGAACGCAGACCGCGTGTCCTGAACCCCGAACCCTGAACCCTGAATCCGCAACCGGTGCGGGAGATTCGCTGAACTGGCCCTATGCCATTTTGATGTACGCCTGCATCGGCGTAGCGGCGCTGGCCAAGGGGCCGGTGGTGGTGCTCCCGCTGGCAGCGCTGGGTTTCTATTTGCTGGTCATCAACTCGCCCCGCCCCGGGATTCCGTTGGTGCTGCTGTACGGCATCGTCGTGGGCTCGATGTTGGGCGAATGCGCGGGAATGTTGATCGGCCGCTGGGTGACGCCGCTGCGGCTGGCGGGGATTTTGCCGCCGCTGGCGGCCTTGGGATGGCACTTCTCGACGGCCGTTGGCTGGCGCCGCGTGTGCCGATTGGCGTGGCAGATGCGGCCCCTCACGGCGATCGTCGTCGTGGCGGCCGTGGCCGTGCCTTGGTACGTGTTGGTGGTCATGCGGACCGACGGCCGATGGCTGCGGGAGTTCGTCCTCGATTTTAATCTTCGCCCCTTCCAACAGCCGATCCAGGGGCATGGCGACGTGAGCTCCTTCGGCCGCGTTTCCGCCGCTCTCGTCTCGGCCCTGTTCCACTTCTTCCATATTCCGGGCGTGCTGATTGGCTTCTTCCCCTGGGCCGTATTTCTCGGTCCCACTCTAGTCGACACCGTGAGACGCGTGAAAAACGTGAAAAAGGGGTCTGACCCCTTTTATCGTGGCTGTATGCTGGCGTCGTGCTGGTTCAGCGTGTGGTTCGTGTTTTGGTCGCTCTGCAAGACCAAGTTGCCCCACTACCTCCTGCCCGCCTACCCGGCATTGGCCTTGCTGACGGCGTGCTTCATCGACGGTTGGTTGGCCGAACCGGCGAGCACCGCCCGCTGGGCGCTGCGAAATGCCTGGCTCTCGATCATCTTGACGGGCGTGGGCTTGATGATCGCCCTGCCCATCGTCGCATGGATTGTTATGCCGGGCGAGGCGGTGCTCGGCCTGGTGGGATTGATTCTCGTGGCGGGAGGCGGTTGGTGCTGGTGGAACACGGCGCAGGGCCGGCATCGGCAAGCGGCCACCGCCTTGGCCCTAACGTCCGTCGTCTTCTTGACGGCCACGTTCGGGTTCGCCGCTCTGCGGGTCGACCGGCACCAAAATGCCCCGGCAATCATGTCGGCGCTTCGCCGCGACAGCGGGCAATCAACGGAAGGGCCGGTGTCGGCTCCGATCGCCGCGTACCGATTCTTCCGCGAGAGCATGGTATACTATGCTGGCCACCCCGTGACGCACTGCGACAATCCCAGCCAGCTGCGCGAGTTCCTCGCCCAGTCGGGACGAGGCTACGTGATCACGACCAACGACTACGAGCACGAGGTTGCCGAGCAATTCCCCAAGGGGTTCCGGGAGGTCTTCCGCCAGCCGTGTTTCCTGGCGCCGGGCGAGATCGTCGTTCTCGCGGCCGCACAGGATCACGAACCCCCCGGCAGGGAGTAGCTTGCCGGGCACGGGGCGTCTTTCTATGATATGGGTCGTGGGGGACCTTTTTCGCAGGGGGTACGAGCATGTCAGAAGACCAGCTTCGCGCTCAGCTTTACGACTCGTTCAAGAATCGGGCGATGATCTACTATGCGATCTTCGAGGAATTGCGGGCCGAGCTAGGCGATGTGCGGGCGGAGGAGATCCTGTCGCGGGCCATCTTCCGGCGAGGGGAAGAGCGAGGGCGGGAGAAATACGCCCAGTTCGCCCCCGATGATCTGGCCGGCCTGAAAACGGCCTTCCTGAATGGACTGGCGGACGACGGCAAGATGTTCCAGCCCGAGATCGTCCACAGCGACGCCAAGGGGCTGGATATCAAGTTTCACGCCTGCCCATTGCGTGAGGCTTGGCAACAAGCCGGGTTGCCGGACGAAGACGTGGCCACGCTCTGCCGCATTGCCGCGCAGGTCGACGACGGGACTTTCGGGGCGGCCGGATTCGGGTTTTCGGCCGATACCTGGCAGCCCGGCGGCGAGGGCTGTTGCTTCCTGCACATCCGGCCCGGCATACGTTAGTGAGAACGGACAGCCAAGGACCACCATGACGTCTTCCGTTGCCACGCTCGCCATCGCTTGTCTGATTTCGGCCAATCTTCCTGCCGGCGAGATGCCCGTGTTCAACGACCTGCTGGAGAAGGGCATCAAGATGTCCGACGGCTCGGCGGTCAAGCTGCCGCCGCCGATTTTGGCCGACGGGCTCGATGCGGCCGGGCAACGGGCGGCCATCGACGCAGCCGACGAACGCTATCCGGCCAAGAAGCTCGCGGCCAAGGATTATTACGCTCCCGTGGCCATCAAAGTCCGCAACGTCAAGGCATCCAAGGACGAGGGGCCGTCTGTCCGCGCCCTCGACCTGTGGTTCGTCGCCCACGGCGATTGGAACATACTCACCTCGAAGGACTTTCTCGAATCCGCGTTCAAGAGCAAAGACGAGGGCGCGAGCCGCGTGGTCTCGAAATCCGGTGTCTTGACCGGCGAAGAAATGGCCAAGCGGAAGCTGACCGTCAGCAACAAGGAAGGCATCGAGGAGCGGTTCGTGTACTCGACGTTTTCGCTGTTCGACCGCGTGGAGGTCAGCGCCACGCGGTTTGCCGTGCTGCGGAGCGGCAAGGATTTCGTGTTGGCGGCGGCGCAGACGGATCCGCGTTTCGACAAAGACCCCGAGTATCCGAATCAGTGGCGGCCGCTGTTGCGCAACGAGTCGGCGGAAATCGCGCTCGGGCCGCCGCAGCCTTTCGCGCACGCCGGCGGCTACGCCAAGATCACCCGGCTGAAAGAGCCTGCCGACGCCGTATTCATCGAGTGCCATCTGGTCTACGAGGAGCCTTACGGCTGGTTCGACGGGGTCAACCTGGTCAACCAGAAGGCCCGGCCGATGATCAACGAGAAGGTCAAGACCTTCCGCCGCAAGCTGGCCGTGGCCAGCGAGGAGAAGGGAGAGAAGAAGTAAAGGGAGTAGCCACACGGCTTTCGCGGATACCGTTGGGAGAAAGTATGGCCGATTCTCGGGCGTCGCAAGCGGACGTGGTTCCATCAGTTCCCAAGTCTGCCACTCCCGAACAGTGCATTGCGCTGTGGGTGGACTTGATGGACGCGTGCGAACAGTTCTTGCTGGCCGGCCTACGCCGCGAGATCGGGCCGGACGGCGACTTGAAGGCGGCCTATCGAGCGTGGTATGTCGCTCAAATGGCAGAGCACGATCGCACGATGCTGCACATGATGGCGGAATTCGAGCGGCGAGGAGGCGGCCGTGCCCAGTGAGTTGGTACTCCACACATTGCGGCACTACGCGTTCACCACGTTCTGCGGCTTGCCGGCCAGGAAGGCCCGCACGTTCGCCACCGCCGTGTCGAGCAATCGCTGACGGGCGGCGCGGGTGGCCCAGGCGATGTGCGGCGTGATGCAGCAATTCTTCGCCCCGAATAGGGGATTATCGGCCGGCGGCGGCTCGGTGGCCAAGACGTCCAGACCCGCGCCGGCGATCCGGCCCGCATTGAGCGCCTCGGCCAACGCCCCCTCGTCGACCAACGGCCCACGGCTGGTGTTGATGAGAAAGGCCGACGGCTTCATCAGGGACAACCGCTCGGCGTTGACCAACTGCTGTGTCTCCCGCGTCAACGGGCAATGGAGGCTGATCACGTCGCTCTGGCGAAACAACTCGTCCAGCTCGACGAAGCGAACGCCGTCGACCGCTGGCGGGGGCGCGACGTCGTAGGCCAGCACCTGCATGCCGAACGCCCGCGCGATGTTCGCCGTCGCCCGGCCAATCCGGCCAAAGCCGACTACGCCGAACTTGAGTCCCGCCAGCTCGACCAGTGGAGATTCCCAGTAGCAGAAGTCCTCAATCCGGGTCCAATTGCCCGCCAACACGGAGCGGGCGTGCTCGACCACATGCTGCGTGAGGTTCAGCAAGTGGGCAAATACCATCTGCGAAACCGAGGAGGTGCCATATTCGGGCACGTTGGTCACGGGCACGCCCCGCGCGGGCGGCGTCGATGTCGACAACGTTATAGCCGGTCGCCAGCACGCCGATATACCGCAATCGGGGCAACTGCCGGATGACGTCCGCCGACAGCAAGGTCTTGTTCGTCAGCACGATCTGACTACTCTCCGCCCGGCTGACGGTTTCCGCCGACGGCGTGCGGTCATACACGGTCGAGGGGCCGAGGGCCTCCAAATCGGCCCAACTCAGGTCGCCGGGGTTCAGTGTATAGCCGTCGAGAACCACGATTCGCATGGGATGCGGACTCCCAGGTGATGGATGTGCGGCACGGCATCCCCCGGCCGGGCCGCCGGCGATGGTCGAAACCCTCGATTGTCCCCAACGGAGGCCGGCTCGGCAAGCCCTTGGCCCACATTGGCAGCCCCCGCCGAAGTGCTATAATAGCGTGGTGCCGTGTTGACGTCCGACGTGGCGGACAGCTTGATGAATCGGTTTCCCTTGGAGCTTTTGACGTGAACAGTAAAGAAGCAAACGCCCACCTGGCGCAAGTAAAATTGGCCCTGGCCTGCAAGTGCGAGAGACTGGCGAAAGTGGCGGGCAGTATTCCGAAACGGAATACGCTGAAGTACCAAGCGGCCAAGTTCCGCCGTGCGGCGGCCGACCTGGCGCGGCAATAACGTACATGGAATCGCTCGAAGGCCAACTGCTGGTCGCCTGCCCACAACTTCAAGACCCGAATTTCGCCCGGAGCCTGGTGCTGATGATCCAGCACAACCAGGAGGGGGCATTCGGCGTGGTTGTGAATCACCCTCTCGCCAAGAGCATTCAGGAGTTGTGGCGCGAGGTGGGCAGCGCGCCGTGCAACAGCCGGCAGCCGGTCTACCTGGGTGGCCCCGTGCCTGGCCCGCTCATGGCGCTGCACGACAAGTCGCCCGCGCTGGCCGAGATGGAGGTCGTGCCGGGCGTGTTCTTTGCCGCGAAGAAGCCCCACCTCGACGAGTTGGTGCTCTCGGAAGAGCCGGCCTACAAAGTCTTCGTCGGACATGCCGGCTGGGGCGCGGGCCAACTGGAAAACGAATTGCAGCAAGGCGCCTGGCGCACCCTTCCCGCTACCGCGGACTACGTCTTTTCCACCGACGACACTCTCTGGGAGACCGTCTTTCGGGAGATCGGGCATTCGCTGCTGAAGTCGATGCTCCACATGAAGGACTTGCCGCCCGACCCGACGGTGAATTAGCCTCAAGATAAGCGGAGACGGACGGCGTCGCCAGTTCAGCACGACTCCAAAACGCAGTGACGACGGATCACGAGATGACGACGAAGCACGGCAACCCTTTTCCTCGTCTGCGAATCTGCGGCCACCGATGCTCGCTCGCCGGCGTTCTCCTGCTGGTGGTGGCGATCGCGTGGTTGAGTACGATCGGGCCGACGGCGGCGCAGGTCAAGCGGGATGAGCCCGCGAGGCCGAAGATGGGTGAATCGCATGATTCGCGATGGCAGGTGGGGATGGTGGTCAAGGCCTCCGGCGGCGCCTGCAACGACCTGACCGGCTACGTGGCCGTGCCCGCCGACTGGCCCGAGCAGCAGGTGGCGATCATCGACGAAGACATTTCGCCGGAGGCCAAGGTCAGCTACGAGATGGTCGACGGCGGCGTAAAGACTATGAACGTGCGGATTCCGCGGCTGGCCGCCGGTCAGGAGGTCAAGGCCCTCTTGACGGTCAGAATTATCCGCAGCGTCATCCGGCCGCCCGCCAACACCGATGCCTACGTGCTGCCCGATCCGAAGCGGCTGCCGCCCGAGATCGCCCTTTATCTGACGCCCAGTCCCAAAATCGAGAGCGACGCCCCGAAGATTCGGGAGTTGGCCAAGACGATTGGCGCGAACCAGCAGAAGGCATGGCAGAAGGTCGAGGCCATCAACAACTGGGTTTGGGACCACGTCAAGTACAAAGACGGGCCGCTGAAGGGCGCCTTGGCGGCGCTCGACGATGGCACGGGCGACTGCGAGGAACGCTCCGCGTTGTTCATCGCCATTTGCCGGGCGGCCGACGTCCCTGCCCGCACGATCTGGGTGCCCGACCACTGCTACAGCGAGTTCTATCTGCAAGACCGCCAAGGAACGGGGCGTTGGTTTCCATGCCAGTCGGCCGGCACGCGCGAGTTCGGCGGAGTCTCGGAGTTTGCGCCGATTTTGCAGAAGGGCGACAACTTCCGCCCGCCGAAGAACGGCTACGAACGACAACGCTACATGGCCGAGTTCCTGACCGGCGTGCCCGCGCCCGGCGGCGGGAAACCGCAGGTGAAGTTCATCCGCCAAGAGGTGGGACAGTGATGAGACGCGACGACGCGTGAGAACCGATGCGAAGAACGGAACGCGAAATTACCGATCGGACGTTGATCGAACAGGTGCTGCGGCAGGCCGACGTTCTGTTTCTGGGCTTGGTCGATCGCGGTCGGGCGTACGTCGTGCCGCTGAACTTCGGCTACGTCGACGGAGCCATCTACCTCCACGGTGCGAAGGAAGGAAAGAAGATCGACCTGCTGAAGGCCAGCCCGCGCGTGACCTTCACCGTCGTGGAGGGCCAGGAGGTTGTCCCCGGACAGAGCGCGTGTAAGTGGTCCTCAAAATACCGCTCGGTGATGGGCGATGGCCTGGCGACCTTGGTGTGCGACGAGGCGGATCGCCGGAAAGGTCTGACCGCCCTGATGTCCAAGTACGCCTCCGGGCCGTTCGATTTCGACCCCTCCGCCTTCGATCGGACCGAGGTGATCAAGATCGAGATTGACAAGATTGTCGGCAAGCAGGCGGGCTATTGACGGCCCGGGCCGAGACGTTTCCTACGCGCATTTCTTACGCGGAAATGCCCTTATGGAGCGAGGACAATCGGTCCTATAATAGATATAGACGGAATGTGCCTATTAGCCTGACACACATAAGATGTCAGGTTGGGTGCCACGGGCAGCTTGTCTGCCCGTGTCCCCTGTACGGGCAGACAAGCTGCCCGTGGCACACAACAATTTCGGTGTGTCAGACTACGACGATGTTGTCGCACCCCGTGAGGTCCGCACCGTGAAGCTGCAATTTTTGGGGGCTGCACGCCAGGTCACCGGTTCGCAATACTATCTTGAGGCCGATGGGGCCCATCTGCTGGTCGATTGCGGGATGTACCAGGAGCGGGCGTATCTGGCCCGAAACTGGGAGCCCAGCCCGTTGCGGCTCCGCGAGTTGGACGCGCTGTTGCTGACCCACGCCCACGTCGATCACTGCGGCCTGGCGCCGAAGCTGGTGCAGGACGGATTCCGCGGCCCGATCATCACCACGTCGGCCTCGGCCGACCTGGTGGAACTGGTGCTCCGCGATTCGGCCCAGATTCAGATGGAAGATGCGGCGTTCAAGGAAAAACGGCATCGCAAAGAGGGCCGTCAGGGCCGCTATCCCGTTAAGCCGCTGTACACGCTGAAGGACGTCGAACGCACCCTGCCGCTGTTGAAGCCCGTGGCCTACGACCGGCCGGTCAGGGTCAATCACCACGTCGAGGCCGTCTTCCACGACGCGGGCCACATCCTCGGCTCGGCCATGATCGAGTTTCGCGTGACGGACCACGGCCAGCCGCGGAGGATCATCTTTACGGGCGACCTGGGCCAGTGGGACAGGCCCATCGTCCGTAACCCGGCCGTCTTCACCGAGGCCGATTACGTGGTGATGGAGTCGACCTACGGCGACCGCGACCACGAGGATCACGGCAGCGTCGAGTCGCAATTGGAGAAAGTGGTCTCGGAGGCTATCGCCGCCGGCGGCAAGGTAATCGTGCCCATCTTCGCCATCGAACGCGCCCAAGAGCTGATCTATCACCTCAAGGAGTTGCTCGGCGCCGGCCGGATTCCCGAGGTGCCCGTGTTGTTGGACAGCCCGATGGCGGCCGACGTGAACGAGGTCTTCCGCCAACACCGCGAGTGTTTCGACACGGAGGCGGAGGAGAGGGTCGCTGCCGGAGGGTCGCTGTTGAAGTTCCCTTCGCTGAGAGTAGTCCGCACGCAGGAGGAGTCGATGGCGATCAACCGGCTCAAAGGGCCGGCAATCATCATGTCGACCTCGGGCATGTGTACGGCGGGCCGCATCAAGCATCACCTGGCCCAGCACATCGGCGACCCGGCCTGCACGATCCTCTTTGTCGGCTACCAGTCGGAGGGGACTTTGGGCCGGCAGATTCTCGACGGCAACCGCGAGGTTCGCATCCACGGCATTTCCCGCCTGGTGCGGGCCCGCGTCGAGCAGATCCAAGGCGTTTCCGGCCATGCCGATCGCACGGGCTTGCTGAAGTGGCTCGGCCACTTCCAGAAGCCGCCCCGCCACCTGTTCATCACCCACGGCGAGCAGCGGGCGTCGTTGGCCTTCGCCGAGCAAGTCCGCCAGCAAATGGGCTGGAACGTGAGCGTGCCCGAGTATCAGGAGACGGTGCAACTGAACTCGGCGGGCTGACTGGCTGACCGGGTGACAAGGTGACATTCGCCGCCCTGATTGACGCGGCTGCCAGCGGCCTTGATAATGAGGCCATGTTGAGTCCGGAACCCATTCCGCCGGCGCCGTTCAAGGATACTCTGAGGCGCACGGCTTTCCCCCCTGAACTGCCAGACGAGTCGATTATGCCGCATTCCACTTCTACGCGCCGCGACTTCTTCCGTTCCACCGCCGCCGTTGCCGCGGGCACGGTGCTCCCGTATTGGTTTACCGGCCAGAATGCCGTGGCCCAGCAGGGCCAGTCGAAGAACGACCGGCCGCACATCGGCGCAATCGGCGTGGGCGACCGCGGCTCGGTCGATCTCAAGGACGCGGCCAAGTTCGGCGACGTCGTGGCCGTCTGCGACGCCGACCGCCAACGGGGCGAAAAGGCCAAGGCTGCCTATCGGCGGCAAGCCCGAAGTCTACCAGGACTATCGCAAGCTCCTGGAACGCAAGGACATCGACGTCATCATCAACGCCACGCCCGACCATT
Source organism: uncultured Planctomycetaceae bacterium (assembly GCA_963759115.1). Taxonomy (GTDB): domain Bacteria; phylum Planctomycetota; class Planctomycetia; order Pirellulales; family Thermoguttaceae; genus CAVWXT01. The sequence continues at coordinate 135,460 of CAVWXT010000004.1, read as the reverse complement.
GGCACACGGCCATCAACGTGGCGGCGTGCAAGGCCGGCAAGGACGTGTATGCCGAGAAGCCGCTGACGCTGACCATCGACGAGGGCAAGATCCTCTGCAAGGTCGTCGAAGAAACCGGCCGCATCGTTCAGGTCGGCACGCAGCAACGCAGCGAGAAGCAGTTCCAAACCGCCGTGGAACTGGTCCGCAACGGGCGGATCGGCAAGCTGCGGCAGGTCTGGGTCGCGCTGCCTTACTTCAGCACCAAGGGCGGACCGTTCGCCACCGAGCCGGTGCCGGAGAATCTCGACTGGGACCTGTACCAGGGCCAAGCCCCGGTGCAGCCGTACTGCCAGCAGCGGACGCACGCCAATTTCCGCTGGTGGTACGAGTACGCCGGCGGCATCATCACCGATTGGGGCAACCACCACGTGGACATCGCCCACTGGGGCATGGACTGCGAGCGGACCGGGCCCGACGTCGGTCGAGGCCCGCGGGCTGTTCCCGAATCCGCAAGGCCCGGAGTATTACAACACGCCCGACCGGTTCTTCTCGCGGATGCGGTATGCCAACGGGCGTCGAGGTGCTCTACTTTGCGGCACTCAACGACCGTCAGCGGTACGGCGAGGTTCAAGGCCACGCCGCCACCTCATCCGAGCAAATCGAGTGGCTGTTCGGCAAGGACGTGCCGGACGAGATCAAGACGCTCAATCGCAACGGCATCATGTTCATCGGCGACGCGGGCCGGGTGTTCGTCAATCGCGGCAATCCGGGCATCTACGGCAAGCCGGCCGAGGACCTCAAGGACAATCCCTTGCCGGCCGACGCCTGGCGGGTGTCGCCCAGCAGCAATCACATGGGCAACTTCTTCGAGTGCGTCAAGAGCCGGAAGCAGCCCGTCGCGCCGGTACAAATCGAGCATCGCACGATCACGGCCTGCCACCTGACGAACATTTCGCTGCGGCTGGGGCGGAAGATCAACTGGGATCCCGTGAGCCAGCGGATCGTCGGCGATGACGAGGCCGACGCCTGGCAGAAGCGTCCGCAGCGCGCGCCGTATGAGATCAAGGCGTAGCGGAGGGGGCCAGTGGTTCACCTCCGTTTATGCACAGCCTGTTGACGCTGCTCGCGCGGTGTGCGGCCATGTTTTCCGGCCCGTAGGTCTCGCCTGCCGGGCGAGACTGAGTGTGCGTACGAGTCTCGCCTCCGCCCTGCGGTCCCGCTCGGCAAGCGGGACCTACTACGCGAGTCCTACGTGAGAAGTGCTTTGGTGCTGCGCCGACGTTGCCCGAAGGGTCTTACCTATCGCCGGCAGGTCGAGCAAGATGGTGGCAATCAACCGGAGGCCCGTCGTGGCCGGGCCGTGGCGTTTCGCCCGAGGCGTGGTCTTGACGACAACCAAGCGAAGTGGATGATCCGGACGGTCAGGGGAGTCTTTGTAGTCACCGAGTCGCACCACGGCGTCGAGCACGATGTCCACCGTGACATCTTCCGCCAGCAACGGTCGCTGCTGCTCGATCTCGTAGGCGCACCAGCAGCGGAGCAAGCTTCTCGAAGTACTTCAAGCCCTTGACGTCCGCTTCGCGTACGCGTTCGCGCTTTTGGCCGGCCAGACCAGAGATTATGCGGGCTCACGAAAAGAGCGCAATACCGCTATCGTGGGGTGGGCTAGAATGCGTAAATCTCGTGCCGAACAGGATTGCACCCCTTTATCTCGCTACTTGATCACCGGGCAGAAGTCGAACCACTCGCGGTACTGGCGGCACATCCATTCCACCGAGTTGGGCGGGCCCCAGCCGCCGGCCTCGTACAGCGCCAGCGGCGGCAGGCCGGCGTGTTCCCAGCCGCGCTGAATCGGGTCGATGATCCGCCACGCCAACTCGACCTCGTCCGCCCGCGAGAATAAGCTGGCGTCGCCGTGCATCACGTCCAAGAGCAGCCGCTGATAGGCTTCGGGCATGCTGCCGGTGAACCGGTCGCGGAAGCTGAAGCTCAGGTCGGTGAGCCGGACCTTCATGCCGGCGTCGGGCACCTTGGTGTGGAAGTGCAATTGAATGCCTTCGGCCGGCTGCACCTGGATCACCAGCCGGTTCGACTCGAAGGCCGCCCGCGGTCCGCCCTCGAAAATCATGTGCGGCGGCTGGCGGAACTGGATGACGATTTGGGTGGTCGGGCACGACATGGCCTTTCCGCTGCGGAGCAGGAAGGGCACGTCCTGCCAACGCCAGTTGTCGATGTACAGCTTGATGACGCCGAAGGTGGCCGTTTCGCTCTCGGGCGGAACGCCCGGCTCGTCGCGATACTTGCGATACTGGCCGCGGATCGTGTCGGTGAACACCTGCTCCGGCTTCATGATGCGGACCGCCCGCAGCACTTTCACCTTCTCATCGCGGATGGCGTCGGCCTCGAATTGCGAAGGGGCCTCCATCGCCGTGAGCGTCATCAGTTGCAGCAAGTGGTTCTGGAACATGTCGCGCAGAATACCCACCGAATCGTAGTAGGCCGCGCGATGGCCGACGGTCAGGTCTTCGCCCGCCGTGATCTGCACGTGGTCGATGTAGTTGCGATTCCAGATCGGCTCGAAGATGCTGTTGGCGAACCGCAAGACCAGCAGGTTCTGGACGGTCTCTTTGCCCAGGTAATGGTCGATGCGGTAGACCTGCTCCTCGGTGAAGACCTCGTGGACCTTCTGGTTGAGCTCGCGGGCGGAGGCCAGGTTGGTGCCGAACGGCTTTTCGATGACCACGCGGCAGGGGACGCGGTCCTCCTGCGCCAATCCGGACGCGCCAAGCCCGGCGAGCGCCGGCGCATACAACTCCGGCGCGGTGGAGAGATAATAGACCCGCGTGGCGCCCGGTTGGCCCTCCAGTTCTGCCAGGTAGGGGGCCAACGCCCCGACGTCCTCGGCGTTGCCCAGATCGCCGCGGCGGTAGTGAATGGCCGGCGCGAACTCCTGCCACAGCGCCGTCGAAATCCTTGCCGACGAACTCGGCCGTCGTGCCGGCAAGCTTCTCCCGCCAGGCGTTGTCGGTGAACGGCGACCGCGAGTAGCCGACGACGCGGGTGTTCTCGGGCAATCGCTTCTTGCGGTACAGCTTGTAGAGCGCGGGGATCAGCTTTCGGCTGGTCAGATCGCCGGAAGCGCCGAAGATCACGATCGTGTGGGCCATACTCATCCTTTCGGGGACGGGCAGAAATCAGCCCTCACAATTATACCGCACGGTCAACCAGTAGGGTCCCCCACGCGGACCTTCTCGCGGGCATTCTGTCAATCACCGCCCGCAAGGCGAGCCCTGCGAGTTATCCGCAACAGAAACCGATTAGAACCACGCCGCCGTAAAGCCGCCGTCGACGTTGACGGGACAGCCGGTGACGAAACTGCCCGCCTTCCGGGAAACCAGCAGCAGCAGCGCACCGATCAGTTCCTCAGGCTCGCCGAACCGCTTCATCGGCGTGTGGCGCATGATGTTGTCGATCCGTTCCTGATTCAGCAGTTTGCGGTTCTGCTCGGCCGGGAAGAAGCCGGGGCAGATCACGTTGACGCGGACCCCCTGGGCGCCGAACTCCTGGGCCACGTTGCGCGACAGGTTGAGCACGGCCGCCTTCGAGGCCGCATAGGCGAACACCCGCGAAAGCGGCAGGTGCGAGGTGACGCTGCCAATGTTGACGATCGCCCCGCCGCCGGCCGAGACCATGTGGCGGCCGAAGACCTGGCAGGCCTGAAACACGGCCTTGAGATTGATGGTCAAGACGCGGTCCCAGTCGGCGTCGGTGGCCTCCAGGAAGGCGTTGCCGGCATTCACGCCGGCCGAGTTCACGAGGATGTCGGCGCGGCCGGTCTGCTTGAGCGTCGTGGCCAGCAGCGAGTCAATCGACTCCCGCGAGGTGACGTTCACCAGGCAGAAGCTGGCCTTGCCGCCGAACTCTTCCAGGGCCTGCACGCGGGCCTTGCAGCCCTCCTCGGTAAGATCGGCCACCACGACGTGGGCCCCGGCCTGGACCAGCCCCGCGCACAGCGCGCCGCCCAGAACACCTGCCCCGCCGATCACGACAGCGGTCTGACCGGAAAGCCCGAACATTTCTTCAAGATAGTTGGACATAATGAGATCAAGTTAACCTGACTTGAGTGTTTGGAAGAAATCAAAAGTGCCACAGAGGTCTCACGCAAAGGCGCCAAGGCGAAAAGAAGAGCGTCAGGAAATGCTGCGAAATATCCGGTCCATCTCGCTCGTTTCCTTTGCGCCTTTGCGCCTTTGCGTGAGTCCCTTTCTATTCTATACGTCGTTACTCATATCGCTACTGTTTCGGTTCCTTCCGCAGCCGGATCCAGTCGCTATGGAACACGCCCTCGCGGTCGGTGCGGTTGTACGTGTGGGCGCCGAAATAGTCGCGTTGGGCCTGCAACAGATTGGCCGGCAGCCGCTCGGACCGGTAGCCGTCGTAGTAGGCCAGCGCGGCGGAGAAGGCGGGGGTGGGAATGCCCAATCGCACGGCCGTCGTGATCACGTTGCGCCACGCGGTCTGCGCTTTGCGGACAGCCGTCTTGAAATACGGCGCCAAGAGCAGATTTTCCGGCGGCTTCTTCGCGTCGAATGCCTCTTTGATGCGTTCCAGGAACGTCGCGCGAATGATGCACCCGCCGCGCCACAGCAAGGCGATCTCGCCGAACTTGAGCGGCCATTTGTGCTCGGCGGCGGCGGCCTGCATCTGCACGTAGCCCTGGGCGTAGCTGCAAATCTTCGAGGCGTAGAGCGCCTGGCGGACCTGCTTGATGAACTTCGTGCGGTCGCCGCGGAACTTGGCCGTCGGCCCCTTCAAGACTTTGCTCGCCCGCACCCGTGGTTCTTTCATCGCCGAGAGGCACCGGGCGTAGACGGCCTCGGTCACCAGCGTGCTGGGCACACCCAGATCGAGCGCCAACTGACTCATCCATTTGCCGGTGCCCTTCGCGCCGGCCGTGTCGAGAATCTTGTCGACGAGATAACCATCAGCCAGGTCGTCCTTGACGCTGAAGATGTCGCGGGTGATTTCGATCAGGTAGCTGTTCAGCTCGCCCTCGTACCACTGCTGGAAGACGTCGTAGAGTTCGTCGTTCGTCAGCCCCAGGGCGCCCTTCAGCATCCAGTAGGCCTCGCAGATCAACTGCATGTCGCCGTACTCGATGCCGTTGTGGACCATCTTGACGTAATGGCCCGCGCCGCGGGGGCCGACCCATTCACAGCAAGGGATATCGTTGTTCGGGCCGACCTTGGCGGCGATGGCCTGGAAGATCGGCTTGACCAGGGGCCAGGCCTTTTCGCTGCCGCCGGGCATCATGCTCGGGCCCTTGAGCGCGCCTTCCTCGCCACCGGAAACGCCCGTGCCGATGTACAAGAGCCCCTTCGACTCGACGTACTGCGTGCGGCGCTCGCTTTCGCTGAAGTGGGTGTTGCCGCCGTCGATGATCACGTCGCCAGGCGAGAGCAGCGGGATAAGCTTTTCGATGAACTCGTCCACGGCCGCGCCGGCCTTTACCATCAGCATCACCTTCCGCGGCGACGCCAGGCTGCCGACCAGTTCTTCCATCGAGTGGCAGCCGACGAAGTTCTTGCCCTTGGCCCGGCCGGCCAGCAGTTCGTCGACCTTGGCAACGGTGCGGTTGTACACCGCGATGCTATATCCGCGGCTTTCGATGTTCAGGGCCAAATTCTCGCCCATCACGGCGAGGCCGATCAGGCCGAAATCGCACTTCTGAGTCATGTTAGTGGCTAGTGGTTAGTGGTTAGTTTTGAATGGTCAGTGGCCATGATTCCGTACCCATTATCGTTGGCTCCAATCTTCGACGCTGCCAACTTCTTGAGTAATGACCCACACTTGATCGCTACCCGGAAGTCGTTCTAAGAGACGCCGCCGCGCGGCCTCTGCATCATCAAGTGTGGCAAATCGCAGTCTAATCGGCTCGGGCAACAGTCGCAACTTGTTTGGCTCGGGTCCCAAGAGCCTCGATGCACCTTCGTCGATCATTGCCTGGCGACACTGTTCCATGGTAACGGGGTCGCCTTTTCGCACGGCAGGGATGATCACGAACGGCAGCATTCCGGCGGCAACGGCTTCGGGGACAGTGAGCCCGCTGGCTAAAGCGATCTTCTCGCGTTTTTCGTCTTCGGCCCGATTGTAAGCCTGAAGAATCGCTGTTGTGCGATCCTCCATGGGCAGGCGATCCCATTCGTCCCAAATGACAACGACCCGAATCTTGCCGGTCGGGAAAACCTCCTCATCAATGATCGGCTGTCCGTATTCGCGACTTTTCCGGAGCTCGGCAGCCAACTTCTCGACGAGGTCATCGGCCGTGAGGCGAGGCGCTTCCTCGAACGATCTTGCTTTGCGCGGCATAAAACACCTTATCACAATGCGTCGGAATTGACCCAAAACCACTCGGCGGCCTGCCTCGCTTGCCTCATCTCGTAAAGGCAGGCGAAATTCTTGTGGTATCGTAGCGTTTCTCTCCACACCTCATAAATACGCTGCCCCTGTTTCTGAACATCGCGGCCCCAGGATCCTGCATACGCAGCAGGGGCCGTCGATGCGCGTTCAGCAACAAGCAACTCAGCCCAGGCGCGAACATTGTGCCCAGCCCCTTCACGCGGCCAAGCGATACGGAACATGCTACGCCCGCGGTCGATGGCGGCCTTTAGGTCTTTGTTCCAGCTAATCGGATCCGTCTCCGTGAGGCCAAGAAAGGAAAAATACGCGGCCTTGAGAATCATTTCGGCCGTATACCCCCAAAGGTATATCGCACCTGTCCGCCGCCCGGCGGCCGAGAGTGCAAGAGCGTCGTCGAATCGCTGTCGTGCCGCTGTCCGAAACTCAGAGATGCAGTCCACTCGGCAGCGTTCGAGAAGTGTTTTCGGCACGGCACTTGCCCTCCGCAATTCATCCCAATCTCTAATCTCTTTCCACCTTCCACGGCGGATGGGCCGGCAGGTAGCGATCGAACTCGGTCAAGAGCGCCGCTTGATACTCGCCGGCAAAGGTGCCGGCGAGGAACTGATCGATTCCCTCGTCGTACAGCCGCTTCCAACTGGCTTCCTCCGCGCCGGGGTTGATGGGAAAGAACAGGGCATGGTTGGCCTTGGCCGCGTTGTAGTCGCCCAGGGCGTCGCCGATCATCAGCGTGTGGCCGGCCGGATACTTGGCCGCCGTCGTCAGGTGCTCCTTCTTCGTCCCCACTTCCTGCCCGCAGATGGCGATTACGTATCGCGTCAGGTCGTGCTCTTCCCATTCGCGTTGGAGCGCCTCTTGGGGCGTGGCCGAAACCACGAGGATGTCGGCATGGCCGTTAAACTTCTTGAGGCTCTCGCGCACGAAGGGGAACGGCGGCACGTGACGGACCATCGCCTCGATCGCCTTGTTGACGGCCTTCGACCATTCCAGGATCAGCGTCAAGTCGGCATCGCCGTCGGCCTGCACGGCCTTCTCCAGCGCCGGGTTGCCCAGCTTCGTCTCCCGTTTGATCCAATCCCGCAGCGACTGCGGAACCGTGATCTTGACGCCGCGGGCCTTCACCTCGGGCCGTTTTTGCAGCCACTCCAGGGCCTCGATCAGAGCCGGAAAACGGTTGATGCCGCGGCTCTTGGAATAGAGATTGACGAACTCGGCCGCCTCGCGGGCGTACTTGCTCACGCCCTGCAATTCCATGTAGTTGATGATGTTGGGGATGAAGCACTCTTTGTGCTTCAGTTCCATGGTGTCGAAGGCGCAGCCGTCCGAATCGATGCCTACCAGGTAGTCGTGCTTGGGTGTGATGTCGAACATGGGGTAAGTTGTTAGGTGTGTGAACGCGATATTTGGCGGGCCTTTTCTCTAGCCCAGACGTTCACGTCTGGGTGGCCGGAGCAACAATCCCCTTTCCTTTTTTCCGTCGGCCCCTTCAGGGGCGCACCCTGTTGCGTTCGTCGAGGTCACTGTCGGCCCCTAAAGGGGCCAACAGGAAAAAAGGAAGCGATATTATTGTCATCTTTCCCACAGGCGTAAACGCCTGGGTTAGTGCGTCTCTGAAAACGTTTGATCGGTGGGGTGCGAGTCCCCACCAGGTTTGCGTTACAAACCTGTAACCGAAAGTAACCGCGTCTCCGCGAGGAGGGGTGGGAAGCAACCGGAGGTGAATGACCAGTCCGTAGGATAACGAACCTGATTCGGCCAAGCCTGTCGGGGAGCCTGCTAGCCAATGGCGAACCTCCGACCGCGTGACGGCGTTCCCTCCGATCCGTCCAGATCTGCCCGGGGGATAGACGCGGCGGCCCATCCGGCTGAGGTAACGTGCGAAAGCCGTGATGGGGAGATGGCAACACGGTGGTTGAGGACGGAATGGTCGGAAGGTCAAACGTCGTAAGGAGAGAGACCTGGAAGGAAGCAGGACGGAGTTCATTGTCCCTGATAAGGATAGGAAGAACCGGCCGTCCAGGAGTCAGAGCACCCATAGTAGCGACGAAACCGGGTAACGCCGGGGGAGCGAAGGGGTGCAGGAAGATGGATGCGTGATGTCCGAGCCACGGGAAAGAAACCATCCCCCGGTGACAGTGCCGTTCGCGGCTACTCCCGCCGGAGAGCCTCCGTCGATTCGCGACTGGGCGAACCCGTGTGTCTGGACGGACCGCATGTTGGCGACACTCGAACAAGGAGTGCGAGGAGGAAGATGGCACACGCTGATCGACAAGGTGTACGCGCCGCTGAACCTGTTTGCCGCCCGCAGCCATGTGATCGGCAACCGGGGAGCAGCGGGGGTGGACCATCAATCGGTCGAGGGCTTTCAGGCCAATGGCCAGAAAGAACTGGACAGGCTGCACGAGGCACTGCGGACCAATGCGTATCGTCCGCAGGCCGTGCGGCGAGTCTGGATTCCGAAACCGGGCAGCAAGGAGCAGCGGCCGTTGGGGGTTCCGACCGTGCGTGACCGCGTGGTGCAAACCGCGCTGTTGCACGTGCTGGAACCGATCTTCGACGCCACGTTTTCGCAAGCCAGTTACGGGTTTCGACACGGACGAGGGTGTCATCACGCCCTGGAACGGGTCGAGGAACTGCTCGGCGCTGGTCGCGTCTACGTGGTGGACGCGGACCTCAAGAGCTACTTTGACACGATCTCGAAGCCACGGCTGATGACGCGACTGCGCGAGAAGGTGTCGGACAGCCGGGTGTTGCGTTTGGTGGAGATGTTCCTGGAGCAAGGCGTGATGGACAACCTGCGGGAGTGGACGCCCGAAACGGGCACGCCCCAAGGAGCAGTCCTCTCGCCCCTTCTGGCCAACATCTACCTCAACCCGCTGGACCACGTGCTGGACGACGCCGGTTTCGCGCTGGTCCGTTATGCAGACGACTTCGTGATCTTGTGCAAGACTCGCGAGGAGGCGGAAGCGGCCTTGGCGATGGTGCAACGTTGGGTCAACGAAAACGAGTTGACCCTGCATCCGACCAAAACCAAGATCGTGGACGCCCGCATCGAGGGTTTCGATTTTCTGGGCTATCGCTTCCGCGGCGACTTGCGTGTGCCGCGGCAAAAGAGCCTGCGGAAACTCAAGGAGGCGGTCCGCGCGAAGACCAAGCGCACGAACGGGCATGACCTGCCCTTCACGTGTGCTCGACTGACGCGGCAACTTCGCGGCTGGTTCATCTACTTTCGCCATTGTCGCGGGTCGGTTTTCCGCCAACTGGACGGCTGGATTCGTGGTCGGCTGCGTAGCATGTTGCGGCGGCGACAGAAACGGCGCGGACGGGGCCGCGGAAGGGACCAGCAGCGTTGGCCCAATCGCTTCTTCGACGAGCAAGGGCTGTATTCCCTGCAAACCGCCCATGTCTGTTTCGCTCAACCCTTTCGGAGGTAACACCATCAACTGGAGAGCCGGATGCGGGAAATCCGCCAGTCCGGTTCGGAGGGAGGGGGGCCGCAACCCAATGCGGCCTCCCTACCTCTATGGAAAAAGTAATGTGGCGGCAATTGATTCAATGATTCGCACTTCCTACTTTCGGTCAGCTTGAAGCGTGTACTTGGCTAGTTTCTGCCCGGCGTAGATTGGCGCGAAACGGGTCATTCGCTGCCGGCCGTCGATCACCGGCAGGCTGATCATGTCGTTGCCCACCAGCGGCTTGGCGTAGCGCACGAAATCGTCGGTCACGTCGCAGCCGCTCGGGGCGATCCACTGCTTGGGGAAGTTCCGCTCGCTGTTGGCCACCTCGGCGAGCGGCACTTTGTCGTAGCGAACGCTATAGATCGGGCCTGCATCGCGGAGGATCGTGGCCATGAAGCCGCTCTGGCCGGTCGCGGCCAACTCGACGGCCTTTTGCCCCACGCGATACGCCTCGTCCAGGTCAACCGCCGAGGCATAGGCCATGGAATGCCGCTGGTCGGTGCCCACCACGTTTCCCCGCGCGGCGCCCTTGCAGGGCAGCTTCTTCTCGTTGAGATAATTGACGACGATCTGGGCGACGGTCAACTTGCTGGCGCCAAACGCGGTGTGGCCGAAGGCGTCCTTAACCGTGCCGACGTCGCCCACGTCGAACCCTTCGCTAATGACCACCATGCACCGGCCGCAACGCCGCAACTGGTCGCTAACCTGGTCGGCCACCTGCTCCAGCGTGCAGGGGCTCTCGGTCAGATAGATTTGCAGCGGCATCTCGCGCTCGGGATCGGCCAGCCGGGCCGCGGCCGGAATGAAGCCGATCTTCCGCCCCATCGCCTGCATCACCAGCACCGGGTCGGCCGGACACGAGCCGCCGTTCTCCTCGTTGGCCGTCTGCACCTTGTGCATCCAATAGCGGGCCACCGAGCCGTAGCCCGGCGTGTGGTCGATCAGCTTGAACTCGCTATCGCCCACGTCATTGTCGATCGTCTTGGGCACGCCGACCGCCACCAGGTCGAGCCCGCGCTTCTGGGCCAATTGGGCGATCTTGTTGGCCGTGTCCATCGAGTCGTTGCCGCCGATGTACATCAGATACCCGACCTGATGGGCTCGCAACACCTCGATCACGCGATCGAAGTCCTCGGTCTGATTCGGCTTGAGCTTGTAGCGGCAAGTGCCGATCGACCCCGCCGCGGGGGTGAAGCGAAGCAGGGCCACCTCCTCAGCCGACTGCGCCGAAAGGTCGAGAAGCTCTTCTTTCAAGACGCCCTCGATGCCGTGTTTGGCCCCATAGACCTTGCCGATGGCATCGTACTGGCGGGCCGCCTCGATGATCCCCCGGAGGCTGCTATTGATCACTGGGGTCGGGCCGCCGCTCTGGGCAACGATCACGTTCCGCGCGACACTCATGGACCGTACTCCTGCGGGCGAAAAACCTGGATTTTACCGTTGCGGCAGGGTAGGGACAAGACGGGGCCGAACAAGAACACGGGATAACCCGCATCCGGGTGGTCCGCAGCCGAATCGCCCCAGGCGACTTGACATCAATTCATAGACTGTCTAGGATAACGATATGAATACGATTGAAGGCGACAAACTGCGCGGCCATCTGGAAACGATGGTCATGTCGGTGTTGGAACGCGGTGAGGCCCACGGGTTGGAGATACTCCGCCGCCTCGACGAGGCGGGCTGCGGGCTGCTGCGGCTCAAGGAGGGTTCGCTCTACCCGGCCCTATATCGCCTGGAAGAGGCGGGAAAGGTCCAAGCCGTCTGGGAGGAATCGCCGCACGGACGGCGCGGCGCCCGCCGCCGTATCTACCGGCTTACCTCCAAGGGGAAACGGGATTTGGCCAAAGGCCGCGAGGAGTGGGTGAGTTTCGTTCAGACCATTGGCGCAATTGCAGGAGCCCCCGCATGAACGACGTAACACTGCGAGAACTGAAGATCGTTGTAGAGCAGGCCGTCAGGCCCGTTCGCGCGACAACGTTTCGCAAACGTAAAATGCGAGAAGAACTGCTGGCGCACTTGGCGTCCATCTTCGAGGAAGAGGTCGAACGGCTTGACGATGAGCAGGCGGCGCTCGAACAGGCGAAACGGCGATTCGGCGATCCGAGGGCGCTTGTCGGCGAGCTTCAAGGAACTGTACCGCGATTCGATCGCTTCTGCTCGATGTATGAAAAGGTTTGGCGCTTCGAGCCGGGTGAATCGTGGCTGCATTTTGCCGGCAAGCAATTCCTGTTCTTTTGGATACCGTATGTCTTGCTGTCGCCGCTGGTGGCTTTGCCCATCTTGCTGCGCGGGAAGCCGGCCGATTATGGCGTGGCGTGCCATGCTCTCTTTGTCACCTGCATTGCCACGATGGCCTTGATGCTTCCGATCATCATCTTGTCGTACGAGATGGGGCGGTCGTTGTACGGTAAGAAACCAGAGCGATCGTTGCGGCGGGCGGTAATTCTCGGCGCGATGTGCCTTCCAAGCCTTCCGCTATTTGCCTTCTTGACCTATGGGCTGCTGACGTGGGACTTTTGGGCAAGCCTTCAACATGCCGGCTTCGCCTGCTATTTTGCCCCGCTGGGACCGGCGGTGATTGTCGGCATGTCCCGGATGCAGTTGGAGGAGCGACGCTACGAGGAAGAGTGGGCGAGCCTGGAGATCGACTCGTGAGCCGCCTGCGTTCCATCGCTACGCGGCTATCGAGCGTTCCCCGGCGGGGGATGCACCGCTGAGGAAATCATGGAGCACCAAGCCCACGAGTTGGTCGATCGCCGCATCCACCACCCGTGCCCGCAGGGCCGGCTTGAGACGATTGTGGATCGCGAATTGCTCCGCCATCGCTGCGACGCATCCGCCGGCTTGTGCCCTGATATACCCCCTGATCGCCGCAATGCTCATGCTTCCCGTGCAGCGGTAGCCACGCCGCCAGACGTCGGCTTGGCATTCTCGGGCGATTACGCCGCCCACCTGTTCCACCAGTTGGCGGTGGTGCCACGAAAATAGCAGACCGAGGAAGCTGCTGGGCGAGAATTTGGGTTGCATAGGGGGCTACGGGAATAGAGTCTGACTACCGTTGCGAAGCGCGCGGTATTCACATCGAGTCAAACGGGCGGCAATCTTCAACGGAAAACCCGAATCAGCGCATCTTGCCACCGAATATCCGAATCTGCCGTTGCGAGAAGCGATCATATGTATGTGTCATGGCTTGAGCTACTCGCCGTTTTACCCCCCACCTGAGAGCCGGGCTTACGGCCGGCTTCGCCCATTTCTTGGAGATTCTTGGTGCGTTTTTGGCCGCGGTCGCTTAATACCGGTCGCCGCCGGGTTATAATGGGTGTCGCGTCGGTGGGGCTGATGGTTCGGCCGCCGTTGAACTGCAAAAAGTTGCCAACCGGAAAGGGAACTGCAATGGCTGAGAAGACTGACCGTAGGTGCTTTCTGGCTAGGGGCGTACTGGGGGCGGCCGGCATCGGCACGGCCCTGGGCAGCATCGAGGAAAAGACCCTGCTGGCCGCGATTGAGGACGGGGCCGCGCAGTCGAGCCCGAGTGCGAAGCTCAAGACCGACATTCCGCCCGGCAGCTTGCCCTGCGGAAAGATCGGCGACGTGTCGGTCAGCCGGCTGCTAATCGGCGGCAACCTGATCGGCGGTTGGGCCCACAGCCGCGACCTCATGTACGCGTCGAAGCTCTTCACGTCGTACAACACCGAGGCAAAGGTCTTTGAGACGTTGGAGCTTGCCCAGGCGTGCGGCATCAATACGATCCAGATCGATCCTCGCGCCTGGAGCGCGGTGTTGAAGTACAACCAGCAGCGCGGCCCGAAGATGCAGACCATGGTCTGCGTCTCGCTGATGGAAGACAAGACCAAGATGAACGACGAGATCAAGCTGCGCGTGGACCAGGGCGCCACGTTGGTCTATTCGCACGGCGGGGTGACCCACTCGCACATGATGAACGGCGGCAAGATCGACGCGATCGGGCAAATGCTCGATCTGATCAAGGCCCAAGGCGTGCCCGCAGGGGTCGGCGGTCATTCGCTGAACATGCCTATGGAGTGCGAGAAGAACAAGCTCAACGTCGATTTCTACGTGAAGACCTTCCACCTGGACCGGTATTGGTCGGCCACGCCCACGGACCGGCGGAAGGAATACGACTGGATGGCGGCCCAATCGAGCGACCACAACGCCAACAACGACAACATGTGGTGCAACAATCCCGAGGAGACGGCGGCCTTCATGGAAGGGGTCGAAAAGCCCTGGGTGGCGTTCAAGGTGATGGCCGCCGGGGCCATCCCGCCGCGGACGGCGTTTCCCCACGCCTACCGAAACGGCGCCGATTTCGTCATCGCCGGGATGTTCGACTTCCAGGTCGAGAACGACGTGAAACTCGCCATCGAGAGCATCCAGAAGGTCGGCAATCGCAAGCGGCCGTGGCGCGGTTGATTAGCTCCGCAGAAGCAGGAGCCGCGGCGCACGTCGAGTCCGTAAACCTACGGATGGCGGCCATGACCACAAATCAGGAAGTCACCGATACCGCAGTTGCGTTCGCGCGGACGTTGGGATTGGCGGAGTGCGCCGCAAAATCTGTTGAGTGGGAGGGCTCAAACTGCGTTGTCGAGGTGGAGGGACTGCTCAGGCCGAAGATCGCTCGGGCAGCCGGCGATGATAAAGAGGCCATCGCCGCGTTCCTAAGCGAGCCATTCTGCCTGAAGATCGTCGTTTCTTGTGGGAGTGTGCTCAAGTATGAATGGATTGACGTACAACTATCGTAAGTATTGACGCGAATTGGTGGTCCATCTCACCCTCTCCCGCGTCCTTTGGTGCTCGACATCGCGTGCCGCTTCAAGGCCCGATCAAGCTTATCCACCGTCGGCACGCTGGGAGTATGCTTGCCGGTTTCAATCCGGCAGAGCGTTTCGACGCGCACGCCCGCCATCGTCGCCAGCTCGCGTTGGCTCAGGCCCGCCGCCACGCGATCGCGGATGAGCTTCCGCGCAAGGCTGGCGCGGGCGTATGCTACCGCCGGATAATTGCCTCGGGCATCCGGCTCGGGCAGCGGCGGCAGCTCTCCCGCCTTCGCCAAGGTGCTCAGCCGGTCGTATTCGTCGCGGGGCAAGACCACGTAGGGCTTGCCTTCCAACACGATGGTTTGCGCAGCCATTGTTCTACCCTCCATAAAACCCGTCACGATGTCCGATCTTCTCCACCGTTACGATGTTGCCCGCAACTTGAAACTGGATCCGGTAGTCGCCCGTCCGCAAGCGATACCGACCGGCCAGTTCGCCTCGCAACGGTTTGACTCCGCTTACGCGGGGCCAGTCTTCCAGCTTGATCAAGAGTCTGAGCACGCGGCCGTGAATCGGGTTGCTCAGATTCTCAAGTCCGGCGGTCGCTTCGGGAGCCAATACAACCGTGGCCATGTTGACATCCTACGACAGATTGACATTCATGTCAACTTACCATGACGAATTGACAGCAAGCCGCATACGTCCCCTCATTCGCCGCTTGCAGTCTGCCGCCGCCCGGCCCCGCTCACTCCTTGGTCACGGCATAGTACCGCGTCAGGCCGTGCTCGTCGACGAGGATTCGCACCGTGCCCCAAGTCCAGAGCTTCCAGGTTAGCGATCTCGCCTCGCCCCCCTCCATCATCTTGACCGGGATTTTGACCATCTCATCGGGCTGGCCGAATCGCTTGGCTAGGCTCTCGATGGGCTCTTGCTTGCAGACCGAAAAGACCAGAGGTTGACCGCTGGGCGATGGGAGCGTGAGTGCGCTCTGCGGCCGGATGTCCGTCGGCTTGATCAATTGGACGAGTTGCTGCGCGGTGTCGGGGCTTGCGGCCGGCGGCTCTGGGACGGTGGCTTGGTCGTCGCTGCCCTTGCCCGTCTGCGGCTCCCCGGTTTTCTTGCGAGGCTCGGGGCGGCTTGCCATGCGCGGCCCGCCCTTGTCCGCTTGTTCGATCTTCGACATGACCAGTTTGCCGCCGGCGTTGTCGATCTTGAACGTGAAGTGTTTGAGAAAGCTCAAGCCCAGCAGAGGCTCGGCGTTGGGCAAGTCGGCAGGCATGACCGCGCATTCGACGTGCTCGACCGTAAACTTGCCCAGGCGCACCGACGAGGCGAAGACCTGCTTGGCCTCAACGATGCGCCCGTCGGCCATGCTCGCCCGCATGGTCGGTGCCTGGGGAGTAGGGGTCAGCCCGGCTTTTTGGGCGACTCCGTACGGCAGCGAGATGAGGGAGGCCCCCGTATTGATCGCCATCTCATGGGCGTGCTTCCCGTTGAAGGTCACGGTCACGTGCCAAAGGTTGCCCTCTCCGCGCCGCAAGGGAATCGTCTCCGAGAGCACGCCGGATTCCAGTTTTCGCAGATTCCTGTCGAGCAGGGCCAGCGCAGGCGTCGGGCCCAATTTGCAAGGCTTGGGATTATTCTTGTTGAGGTTGTCGAGCGCCTGCTGCACCTTCGCGTCGGCCGCGAGTTGCCGGTACTTCGCCTCGACCTCGTCGTACTGCTTGCGGAGTTGCAGGAGCAACTCGAGGTATTGCTCCGAAGCTGCGGCCGTCGCCGTCCGGGCCGATGCGGCCTCCTTTTCCTCCTTGTCCGACTTCTCCAAGATGACCATTCGATCGGCCAACTCGTTGGACATGTTGACCAGCCGGTTATGCACGTCGGGCGACCTGGCAGCCTCCATTTGCACGCGCAACGCCCGCCGTTTCTCCGCGTAATCGAGAATCAGCTTCTTCTTCTCCTCGACCTTCTGATCGGCCAGGGCGGCCCTTTGCTGTGCGTCGGTGACCTTGCGACGAAGCCCATCGGTCTCATGGAACCTCTTGGTCACGGCCGCCTCGTCGGGCAGCACGAACGACTGGTTCAGCTTGTGCAGCCCCTGCGACTTGAGCACGTCCTCCGCGGTCGATTCGTCGGCCCTGACCGACAGGGAAAGCGCGAGCGCGGCCAGAAGCCCGACAGGCCAGAGGCATCGTCGAAAATACATGACCGCTATCGTCGCCATCGCCGTCTTCCTCGGGGAACGCTGTAATTCTACCCCTCGGAGCGGCGGCCGCAATGGCGGCGGAATGATTGCAGATTGGCTGGAGATGTGCAGAGCGGCGGCCTGCTCATCCGTCGCCCGGTTCGAGCTTGACCACGACCCGCTCCTCGTCTTCGAGGCGTTGCACCACGCGGTACTGACAGTTTCTGCTCACGCCGGACCCCGCCGGGTCGCTTGCGCCCGGCTGGAACCACTGGGCCGTGGGCCTCGCGTCGCATGCCTTTCCGACCGAACCCTGGTCGGTAACGCAATAATACGCCACGGCCAGCAGTGCCTCGTGGGTATCGGCAGACTGGCTGTCCAAGCGGCGTCCGTCCCACTCGCCGCCCTCGAATTGGAGAATCAGCCGTTTGATGCCGCAAACGCACGGTTTCGTCCTCTCACTGCCGCATGCCTCCAAGCGGATGAGAACCTCGTGGTCGAGTTCCGCGCGGTCGGTCACGACGTACTTGCAGCCGCCGACCCCGATCGGCCGCACGGCATAATCCGCCGGCATTACCACCGCCCGCCCCAGCTTGCCGTTGCCGGCCTTGCAGTAGGTGTGCAAGGCGAGTCCGACCTCGATCGGATCGGACGAGTCATTGCACAGATTCATTCCATCCCACGCGCCGCCAATGAATTCGAGGAGAATGCGTCTCATCGATGTGCCTCGGTCTCTTCCGTGGAGCCGTTCCCGCGCAAACGCTTCTTTGACGCGCGCGTCCTGTTAGAAGTTCCCACGTTGGAGTGCATTTTAGAAGATCGGCGACGCAGAGAATGGGCGCGTCCTCTCAACGTGTGCCGTGCCAAGGAGTTGGGACTCGCGATGGACACGAGGGCTGGCAGGGCGAAACGTCGCGGAGTAAACTGCTGCAAATACCTCACGGGCCACGGTCACGGAAGCCGTGAAATACACATCAGCCAACCCGAACCTCACTTCTGAATCCTCTTGATGTCCCCCCCCAACGTCCTAATCCTTCGTGCCCCCGGCACCAATTGCGACGCCGAAACCGCGTTTGCCTTCCAGCAGGCCGGCGCAAGACCGAAACCCTGCACATCAACCGGCTGCTGGAGAAGCCGTCGCTCAGCCGGCGGTTCCAAATCCTCTGCATTCCCGGCGGATTCAGCTACGGCGACGACCTGGGCGCCGGCCGCATCCTCGGCAACCAGATCCAGCATCACCTGGCCGAGGAGTTCTTGCGATTCAAGGCCGAGGGCAAACTGATCCTCGGCATCTGCAACGGTTTCCAGGTACTGATGAAGTCGCCCGTGCTGCTGGAGCATGACGCCGCGAAAGGCCCGGCGGCCACGCTCACCTTGAACGATTGCGGCCGGTATCAGGATCGCTGGGTTCGCCTGGAGACGCACGGCACGAAATGCGTTTTCTTGGCCGGCATCGAGCGGATGTATTTGCCGGTGGCCCATGCCGAGGGCAAGTTCATCGCCCGCGATGCCGACACGCTGCGGCAGTTGGAGGCCGCGGGCCAGCTCGTGCTGCGCTACGTTCCCGCCGACAATCCCAACGGCTCGATGGCCGACGTGGCGGGCGTGTGCGACGCGACCGGCCGCGTCTTGGGGCTCATGCCGCACCCCGAGCGGCACATCGACCCCACGCAGCACCCCCGTTGGACCCGCGGCGAGGCCGGCCCGGTGGGCGACGGGCTGAAAGTGTTTCAGAACGCGGTGCGTATTTCGCCTGATTTTCCTGGGATTCTGCGGGCCGGGATTACAACTTCCCCACGCCCAAAAGCGGAAAAATCACGTTGATTCTGAGCTATTGGGCCGACCTCAGAGAGGCCAAGGTCGAGTTGGGATCGTCGCTCGGCCCGGTGACGAAGCAGGAAAAGTAGGCGACGCCCGGCAGATTCCACCCGGGACCGCTTGTGCCCGCAGGACCGCCACCGCCCCACGGCCTCGTGGGAGATACGCGGATCATAGAATCCTTGCAAATCCACAATTATAATGCTAGATTTCAAGGATGATCGACCGTCTCCTGACGCCTAAGGTTCTCGATTCCCTACGCCGCTTCCCCGTTGTTGGGCTGATCGGCGCTCGCCAGACCGGGAAGACCACGTTGGCGAAGGCGATCGTCGCGCAGCGCCCAGAAAAGACCCTCTATCTCGACTTGGAGTTGCCGTCCAATCAGGCCCTGTTGGAGGATGCCGAACTCTATCTGCGGAGCCGCCCGGCCGAACTGGTGATTCTCGATGAAATTCAGCGCGTGCCCGAGTTGTTTCCGCTGCTTCGCGCGCTGGTCGACGAGGCGAACCGCCCGAGACAATTCCTGATCCTCGGTTCCGCCTCCCCGGCATTGTTGCGTCAGTTGTCCGAGAGCCTGGCGGGCCGAATCATCTATCACGAACTCGATCCGTTCGTGATCCAGGAATTGCCGGCCGACAATGCAACGTTCGAGTCGTTGTGGCTTCGCGGCGGCCTGCCGCGCAGCTTTCTGGCGGGCTCGGGGGAGGAGTCGTTTCAATGGCGGGAATCGTTTCTCCGCGCCTGCTGGGAGCGCGACCTGCCACAATTCGGCTCGCGATTGCCGGTGACGACGTTGCGCCGGTTGTGGATGATGATCGCGCATTGCCAGGGCCAACTCTGGAATGCGAGCAAGATCGCCGCCGCCCTCGGCATCGCCGGCGGGACAGTAAAGAACCATCTCGATCTGCTCACTGACATGTTTCTCGTGCGGCAGTTGCCGCCGCTGTTTGCGAACGTCAAGAAACGCCTTGTCAAGAGTCCCAAGGTCTATATCCGCGACAGCGGACTGTTGCACGCACTGTTGGGAATTCGGGACCGGGAGACACTATACGGGCATCCGGTGGTCGGTGCTTCGTGGGAAGGCTGGGCGATGGAGCAGATTCTCGCCCTTGCCCCCCAGGGCTGGGAACGAACGTTCTACCGCACGAGCGCGGGCGCCGAGATCGACCTGATCCTCGAACCGGGCGGCGGAAAACCACGACTGGCCATGGAATTCAAGCATGCGCTCGACCCGCGGCCGTCGAAGGGCTTTTGGTCGGCCTTGACCGACCTTCAACCCGCCCGAGGATTCGTGGTCTATCCCGGAAACGAAGTTTACCCGATGCGCCGGGGAGTGACCGCCGTTCCCCCAAACCGGCCAGAGTCGCTATTCGATGACGCCTGACGCCATCGCCTCCATCGAACGCGACTAAGATTCTCACCCATGTGCTGGCCCGGCGAAGCCCTGAGGCATAAGATTCTCATGGAGGGGCGGGCAATGTCCGTGGAGGGGCAGGCGGAGGTGTCTTATGTTCGACGAACCGAGATTGTCGGAGGCGGAGTGGGACCTGATCGTCGAGTTGCTCGAGCGGGAGCGGAGCGACTTGCCGGTGGAAATCCATCATACCCGAAGTTCGAGCGTTCGCTCCAAACTGCACGAACGGGCGGAGATGGTACAGAACTTGCTCGCCCGCCTGCGCGCCCGTGACGGCCTAACACCGCGGCCTGCACGAGCGAATCACCTCGCTTGCGGGCGGCTCATTCAAAGATCCCCGCCCCAAAACTGCCGTTGGTCGAAGGACCGGCCTGGGGCTGCGGAGTGGGAGGCCGGTGCGGACCGCGGGGTCTTTCCGGCCCTTGGACCTGCGCTGGCGTAACGGCCGCCGGTCGCGACGGCGGCCCAATCTCCTCGGGCTCGAAATCGTCGTAGCTGGGCACGTAGCCCGGCAGCTTCGAGCGGGCCTTCTCTTCCTCGAACGCCTGGATCACCCGCTGCTGGATCATCTCCCGGCAGGCCGAGTTGATCGGGTGGGCGATGTCGGCATAGAGTTTGGCGCGGCCCTCTTCGTCCTTGGCGGCCGGCGGTTCCTTCAGCCGCGCGCCGCACTGGTTGCAGTAGGCGGCGCGGAGATGATTCTTGCAGCCGCACTGCGGACAGTGGGCGGTCAGCTTGCGGCTGGGCATGGCCACGAACGGGCCGGTGGCGCCTTCGATGATCTTCAGGTCGCGGACCACGAACGCATCGTCGAACGTGATCGAGCAGAACGCCTGAAGTCGCTCTCCCGGCTCCTCCATGAGCTTGACGCGAACCTCGGTGATTTCCACGGCTGTTCTCCTTGCGATACGGGCGGATCAACGGCAACTTCGCACGGCAAACACAGCGCCCAGACCGCTTGCCTCCAAACGTCGCGCACTGCGCCGCGCATGGCGGGCGTGACGGCAAAGCCCAAAGTACGACGTGCCACTTCCACTCATCCCGTGCCCCAGAACAATCCAGTTGGGAAAACTCCTGCTGCAATCGCTTGCACCCAGGGCGACAACGTCTCGGCGGCCGGCTGCAACCGATTCAGCAGCCGCCGGCCCACTTGCTTCCAATCTCCTCGCCGCAACGCATCGACCAGCGGCGCGGCGGTTTGCGGCTCCGCGGCCGGCCGGCACGCGCCGTACACGGCGGCCGTCGACAGGCCCGCCGGCGGCCGAACCACCACGAAATTGCAGCGCGCCCAGTCCCGGCGACGGGCTCCACGCGTTCTCCTCGCCCGCGGCAAATGGCCGGGCCGCCGGCGAGAAAGAACGGGACGTCGCTGCCCAATTCGGCGGCCCACTGCGCCAACTCGTCGCGCGACCGGCCGAGCTGCCAGCCTTCGTTGGCGGCCACCAAAGCCGCGGCCGCGTCGCTCGATCCGCCGCCCAGCCCTGCCGCCGCGGGAATCCGCTTGACCAGCCGCAACTTGGCGCCGCGGCGAACGCCGGCGCGACGCCGGACCAATTCGACCGCTCGCAGGACGAGATTTTCGGGCCCTTCGGGCACTTCGTGAAGCCCGCGGCCGCGAGGGCCGCCGGCCCCGAATACCCGCCGGCACCTCAGTTCCAACTGCCCGTTGGGGTCCTCCTGAAAGTGCAATGTGTCGTATAAATCGATCGGGCACATGAGCGTTTCGATCTCATGATACCCGTCGCTACGTTTGGCGAGCACCTCGAAGAACAGATTGAGCTTCGCGGGGGCCTGGATCACCAGGTCCACCGCCGAACGGTGGATGTGCATCCGTGTGAATCCTTGCTGCGTGGTCGGCCGTTCCAGGAACCCGAAAGGCCGCCGGAACCCTCGCTCGGGAGACACAGACCCACGCTAGCAAGGCGGATTCTACCGTCGCCGGCCTTCTACGTCAATAGGGTAGCAGGCGACTCTACCCAGGAACGGGGAGTGAGAACGCGGCGTCTGGACGTGAGGGCATGGGCATCGGGCAACTATGGTGCAGATTGTCGCGGCAATGGCTTACGTCGATGGCCCGCAGCCTATAGCGGATAGATCCCAAGTAGCGAGACCGTGCAAAATCCCACTGACGAGGGGGCAGGTGCGGAAACCATGCCAGGCGATTTCCGCCGCCTCGTGCCAATTCTGTGGCCGGAAACGGCTGCCGCTGCCCAGGTAGTCCCACTCGGTCACGAGCGCTATGTTGTTGCCCACCACCGCAAACTCGGCCGCCACGAAGAGGCCGTTGACGGCCACGAAGAGCGGGACGCTCACGAGTCCCAGGAGAAACCATAGCCATGTTGTTTCCATCGGGTCCGGACCTCCCATGTCACTTGATGCCCAGCGCGACGATGATTACGAGATCAATCACGAAAAGCGCCACAATGGTGATTTCAAGCATCAGCATCGCCCGGTTCATGCTGTCCTGCTGCAACATGGTGTAGAGGCCGTCCAAGGCACGTAGTTTCTGACTGACCACGTTTTCCCGCTCCGATAGATGGAAGCGCGCTGCGCAACCCATGTAGATTCGCGCGAGGTGCCAGTCTCCGAAGAACTTCGTGATATTCGAGACTTCATCCGCGACCTTGGTGAGATCCATTCGGATCTCGCGGAGTTCGGCCAGCACGCGCTGGCGTGTGCGAAAGGCGTGCGGCCGGGCCACCGCCTCCACGTCGTCGTACGCCTTGTCGAGAACGGTGTCGAGCTTCGCGTCATACACCCTCAGTTCCTCCAATTGAAGATTGGCCACCTCCAGGACGTAGAGCGTGTCCTGGCAGCCCTCGGGCGTGTCCACGAGGAAGGCGGTATCCCATTCCACGACCGCCAGATCGTGCTGATAATAGGAATATTTGTACTTTATCGCCTCCTGGATTTCCTCTTCGCTGAGGCAGGCCGGATCGGTCTCGCCATCGAGGAGGGCGGCCACCTCGCGCTCGTGGCGGCAGAGCCACTTCTCAACGGGTTCACGAGAACCCGAGTCGGCAGCGGCCACGTCCGCCAGCGGCGGGTTGAGGCAGAAGATGGTGTAGACTTCGGGTTGCTCCAGAGCGGCCACGGGCGTGTCGAGATACGGCTTCACATTCTCAAAAAGCCGCTCGACGATGTCCCGAATCCGGTCGTCCAGCGTCGTATTGTCCTTGAATCGCAGATCGCGGAATGCGACCAGGTCGGTGATGCGCCGGCAGGAAACGGGAATCCGCACCTTGACCGAGATGGCGCCTACGGAAAAGAGCTTGATGTAGGTGGAAAGCGTCACCGGACCGTCGGGACCTTCGATTTGCATGTCCTCGATTTGGATGGTCAGCGGGTGATAGACGGGAAAGTTCCGCGGTGCGTCTTTCAGGCGGCCCAACCGAAGGCGCTCCGCCGTGCCGAGCATCCTCTTTTCGATCTCGCCGATATTCGCCTCATAGGCGATGTCGTAGGCGCACAGGTAGATCACTTCGCCCTTCATGGTCGGCTCCCGGTTCCGGAGGCTGCCCGCCCGGCGCAACCGTACGGCAGTCACGGTCAGGCGTCACCACGGGGAAATTGCCGATTTTGTCACCTCGGGAGATTGTGGCTATTCTCGTCCCACGCCGACCGGCTCTTGCTGCCCGATGCACAACAGTTCCCCCGGGGCGGCCTCAAGCTCCCATTCCTGCAACCACGCAGCATCGAAATCCACGCCGTCCCGTTCGCATTTCTGACGGTAGCTCGGGTCAACGGCTGCCAGTGTGGCTTCGTTCCAATGGATGAGGTAGTTGACGCGACCCACCTGGGAAACGATTCCGCCCCAGCCGCTCAAAGAGACGCTGGGGTAAAGAGGCGAGACGACGTTCTTCTTTGCCCGCACCTGCGAGCCAACAGCAAACTTCGGCCGAGTCCGATCTCTTGAGGGCATTGCAGTTCCCCCCATGCTGCCGACATTATTGGCATACAGGCATGGATTGGCAAGGGGAAAACTTGTCAAAATGACACGTTGGCAGCATCAACCTTCAGCTTCAGCATCGCGGCAAATCCGCCGGTAGCCGGCTTCATTTCCGTATCCACCGGCCCTGGCTGAACGTTGTTGATCGTGATGCCGCGCGCGCCGAGGTCGCACACCAGAAACCTCTCTGCGGCGATCGACCCCACCGTGGCATGGCCACGGTTCAGTCACGGCCTGAAATCGCCCGGATTCCGGCAGCTTGAATTCGGCTGACGGACATCCAATTTCACGTGAGGCAAAGGCAGCCGGACTCCACGCGATTTTTTCGGAACCCCCTATTGCATTTTATTACGGCAGTCATATAATGCCGATATTACAGGCGTAATAACGAGAGGATGGAGCGATGGCCAAGAAACGAAAGAAGCTGCGGCTGGCGTCGGGCGAACTGGAACTCATGGCCATGCTCTGGCGGGAGGGGCCGCTCACCTTGGCGGAGGCCCATCAGCGATTCGGCCGCTATGGCCGGCCCGTCGGCTATCCCACCATGCAGACGCGGCTGAACCGGCTGGCCGCCAAGGGACTGCTGCGCCGCAACAGCGATCGGCCAGCGGTCTATATTGCCACCGTGACGGCCGAGGAAGTCGGCACCGATCAGCTTGACCACTGGCTGACGACGACCCGACAGGAGACCGTGGTTCCGCTGGTGGCCCATTTGATCTCCGAACACCCGTTGAGCCAGCAAGAGATAAGCGAACTGCAACGGCTGCTGACGGAGGCCGAGAGAACTCAACGTCTGCCCAGCTAGGCTCGTAGGGTGCGCAAAACGCGCCATCCCCTGGTTGCGGTGCGTTTCACGCACACTACAACGGTAGAGGAAACTGACTCATGACCATCTCCGCAAGGCTCGTAGGGTGCGCAAAACGCACCATCCCCCGGTTGCGGTGCGTTTCACGCACACTACAACGGTAGAGGAAACTGACTCATGACCATCTCCGCAAGTAGTCTTGCTCTTTCGGTCCTGCAGGCCACGCTGTTTCTGGCCGCATCGGCGGTGTTCGTACGCGGGCTGATCTGGTTGCTGCGATGTTCGTCCGCCCGCACGCTGCGGCTGGTCTGGCTGCTGGTGCTCGTGCAAGGGATTCTCTTGCTGCGGCTGTCCGTGAATATCCCCTGGTACGATTCCGAGCCCGTGCCGACAACGGTCCCAGAGCGATTGTCCGATCAGGTGCATGACACGCATGACACGTCGAGCAGGGCCGCGGTTGAAGTCCCGGTGAACGAAGCATTTCGTCCTCCCGTTGCCGAGTCTGAACCCCACGCTGCCGCCAAAGAAGGCTCCGTCACTGCCGCCGCCCCATCGCCGGCTTTCTGGAAACGTGCGGACTGGTGGCAAGCCGCGATGTGGGCCTGGGCAGCCGGAATGTCGTCCATCGCGGCCTTTGGAATCTATTGATACCTCCGCTTTCTGCGGCGGCTTCAAACGCTCGACGGCTGCGATGAGGGCTGGCTGACTCCTTGGCGCGAGCTTCTCGCGGCTCGGGGCGTGCGCCGGCCGATTCCGCTGCGGGCAGTGCAAAACGCAGGGCCCGCGCTGTGCCTTCTGCCCTCGGGCTACGAGGTCATCGTGCCGGCCGACATCGGCTCAAGGCTCAGCGCCCAGCAGCGCAAGGCCATCTTGAGCCACGAACTGGCCCACTATGAGCACGGCGACCTGTGGAAGCTGTTGGCGGCGCGGCTGTTGGCCCTGCCGCACTGGTTCAATCCGCTGGCTTGGTGGGCGGTGCGAAACTACGACGAGTGCACCGAATGGCTTTGCGACCGTGCGGCCAGCGGCGGCGGCCCGGCCACGCTCGACTACGCCCACGCGTTGCTGGAGCTTGGCTCGCTGCGTCTTTCTCCGGCGTCCTGCCTGGGCGCCGCCCGCGGTGGGCGGTTGTTCCATCGCATCCGCCGGTTGGTTTCCGGAGAAACCCTGGAGGACTCGAAAATGAAAAAGGCGATCCTTCTTGTGTCGGTTGTTGGACTGTTGCTGATGGGCAGCGTGCGGGTCGAGTTGGTGGCCAAGGAGCCTGTCGCGTCCACTTCGGCTATGGCGCCCGTGGCGTCGGCCCCTTCGTCTGACAAGACGGAAGCCGCGCCGGAGTCGACAACGCCGGCAGCCAAACCGTCGCAATCCCCGCCAACGACGCCCAGCGAGTCGCCGCCGGCGTTGTTGACCGCATTCGGGAAGGTGGTCGATCCGGCGGGCAAGCCCGTCACCGGCGCATCAGTCTACCTGTGCCAGTGGTCCACCTCTCGGATCCGCAGAGATGCGTCGAAACCGAAGCCACAAGACGTTCTTGCCCAGTGCCAGACCGACGCGCAGGGAAAATTCCGCTTCCAAGATGTCGTGGCGGAGTTGTACTGGGGTTATCAGCAACTTAAACAACAGCCGTGGGACGTGGTCGTAATCATGCCGGGCTCGGCCATTGCCTGGCAGCACCTCACCGCGCCCTAGCAGGCCGCGCCGATGATCTTTCAATTGCAGCCGGAGGCGAAGATCACCGGGCGGGTAACGGACGAAAGAGGCCAGCCCCTGGAAGGCGTGGAAGTGTCGGTGGCCATGATCTCGGCGCTGGGCAGCGACTTGCTCGACCTTACTCCGACGGCGGAGTTCCTCGACCTGCGTGAGTCTCGGCTTGGGCCGCGGGCGAAAACCGGCGCCGACGGGCGCGTTGCCCTGGGCGGCCTTCCGCCCCAGCGGCGGCTGTGGCTCGACTTGCAGCGTCCGGGGCGACACGCCGGCCAGGTGTTCGCGGCAACCACCGAACAACCGCAGCCGGAAGTCCGCGGACCGGAAGAAACGCCGCGAGGCGACGTGGAATTGGCCCTCATTCCGGTACACGCCGGATCGTTTACCGCCGTGCTGAGGCCCGCCAAGCGGATCGCCGGCACGATCGTCGACGCCGATACGGGCAAGCCGCTGGCGGGAATTGATGTCAAAGCTTATGGCAGACCTCACGATCAATATGGCGGGCTCTTTCAACCGATTGATTCGCAAAAGATCAGCGACGGCTCGGGCCGGTTCGTCTTTCCCGATTTGCCCAAGCCCGTGTATCACGTTCTCGCCGGTCCTCAGAAGGCTGGTCCCTATCTAGGCCGATTGCGGATCGTGGCGCCGCGGGCCGATCAGCCCGAGGTGGACGTGCGAATCGAGTTGCCCCGCGGGGAACCGGTTGCCGGCCGCGTTCTCAGCAAGAAGGATGGCAAGGGCATCCCCGAGGTCTCGGTAGTCTATAAGCCCAAGGACGGCGATGACATTTTCAAATGGGCCGACGGCGCGCTGTTTACCGACGCAGCGAAAACTGACAGCGACGGCCGGTTCCGGCTGCTGCTCCCACCGGGAACGGGATCCGTGGAGGTCTCACCGCAGATGGGCAAGTATTTCTCCTATCCGCCAAGAGCACAACCCCCGGAGGACGTTCAGCAGGTCGAGGTTGTGCCCGGGCGAGCTCATCCAGAGTTGTTTTTCTCGATAGCGCCACCCGAAGCCGGAGGCAATTCGTCAACGCGCGGAGTTGGCATGGCAGGGGCATCTACTGGCTCATCCGCTGGAAAAGCTGCCCCGTATCCGTTCGCTGAGGTTCGTCCGCCGATCGAGGGAACGGTTGTCGATCCCGAAGGCAGGCCGGTTGCCGATGCGATCGTGGGCCTGCAACCCTGGTTCGAGTCACGGATCGACACAATTAACCGGCGGGCCAATTCTGGGTCCTCATTTGACGTTGACGAAAAGCTCCTGGCAAAGCGGTTTGCACACACCGACGCCTCCGGCCGGTTCTCGCTCGGAGAGGTTGGCGTTAACGAGTGGGGATCGATCGAAGCGATTCACCGAGAGCGTCAATTGGTGGGGCTGGTCCAGTTGCCTGATGCGCCTCGACCGGGCGTCGCCGAACCGCCGCTCAGTATTTGGTTGTCGGCTGCCGGGAGCGTCTCAGGTATCGCGCAGAAAGACGGCCAGCCGTGCCGGGGCGTTCGCGTCAGAATCGAGGAAGCGCCCTTGAGGGTGGTGTTGGGCCGAAACGATGATGATTCGAAGCCCGACTATCGGACTAGATCGGCATCAGAGTTGCCTGCGCCGCTGGCCAGTTTCAAGGATTCCACCGAAACCGATGCGCAAGGCCGATTCCACTTTGCGACGGTGCCGGCCAACAAAGAGTTTGTGGTCCGAGTATATCCCCGCGATCTGGTCCCTGAGAAGAACCGATATTCGGCCCGGGTAAAGGCGGGCGAAAACACGGAATTGCCGCCGTTTTTGTTCCTCCCCACCGACGAATCGATCTCGGGCATTGTCGTCGATCCGCAAGGCCAACCGATCGCCGGGGCAACGCTGGTTGCTTATACAGGACCTGACGTTCTTCACGACGCCATGATCCCGAAGGCACGCGTAAAGTCCACGGGCGCCGACGGCCGTTTCACCATGACGGGTCTGCCAAAGATTCCCGTTGTCCTTAGCGTGGGACTCATGGTTCCAGACGGCGCCGGCGGACAGCGCTACCAAGGGCCTGTTGCGCAGATCCGCGTCCAGCCAGGACAAACAGATGTTCGCATCGAGGTCAAGCAGAAACCCGCCGCCACGGAAGGAACAAGCCCACCGCCGCAATCGCGGGCGACCAACGAAAGCGGTTATGGTAGCAGTTCTCATTGACTGGTATTGCTAACCAGGAAGGAGGTACAAGACGAACTGAAATTAGACCCTGATCAAAGGGCTAACTCCATCCCAACGCGAGAAGTTTGAAAAAATGAGGGGCGAGCCCTTCGAGCTTCCTATGCCCGCCCCCGCCAGTAAGCCGGAAGAGACACATTAAGTCCGTTGGATGTGACGCTCGATCCCGTGCCGGCCGAATTGCCCGGCGGGCTGTGATGCGAGGTCGGGTGCTCGACGCCGCAGGCCGGCCCGTCGTTGGCGCGGTCGTGAGCCCTACGGGCTGTGAAGCCGCCGATAAGCGTTGGCTTGGCCAACTGCCGGGCGTGGATCCGGCCAGTGCGGTCCTCTGTGCTGGGTGATCGCCGAGGCGAACGATCAGTGGCCCGGTGGGAATACGTTCGCTTTCACCCATCCAGTTGTGTTCGGGCGATCTCGAAAAACCACCCGGAGATGACACGGCTCTCGGCGTACCGACAAGCCATAACTTCTCCGGGGACCGAGACCTGGCCGGCGGAACGCCCCCCCATTGGCCATCGGCACGTCCTGGATTCCGAACGATTCTCGGATCACAAGAGTTTGTTGACATTGCCCGAATGTTGGCAATGCCTCCCGCTCCCCCCTCATAAGGATGGAGGACCCCTTGCATAAACTGTAGCGGGGGGTATATAAACATAGAGTGTTCTCGGCTCGATTTCGGAACAAAGTTGCCGGCCTTTAGAACGGCCCAGGGAGGCTCATGATGGCGATTCTGCGCGGTATCTGCATCTCTTCGTGCTCACTCTTGATTGCCGGAGCATTGCTCGCTACCGAGGCTGCCGCCGAGGCGGTGCAAGTCTCGATGACGGTCGACGCCAACACCACCGCGCTGTACCGATTCAGAGAAGGCTCGGGCACGACCTCGGCCAACGACGTGTCGGGGGGAAAACCGATCAATGTGGCAATGCGGCTGCTTGGGTCCCGGGACGCCAGTACTATGCCCTGGCAACGGATGCCGGCAAGGAATCGGATGCCAGCTACGCCTATATCGCCGACGATGCGTCGAATCACCCGCGGGCCGCCATGACCGTGGAGGCTTGGGTGAAACTCAACTATACGAACGGTTACCTGATCTGCAAAAATGGGATTTACTTTATTAGTCTCGGGGATGGCGTCCTCGCGGTGTCGTTCACGGTCGACGGCAAGTCCTATGCAGTCAATGGCGTGCTACCCCTGCCCATCCGGCAATGGACCCACTTGGCGATTACCTATAAACAAACCAGTGCCACGACGGCAACGGGAGCGATCTACGTCAACGGCGTCCTCGATACGCAGACGCAGTTCACGGGGATGACGACCGGCCTGATGAGCAACGGCTACGGCGCGAAATTCATCATCGGCAACAACGACTGGTCGACCACGGGCGCCGAAATGGACGGCAAGGTCGACTCGCTGCGCATCTCGAACATCGCCCGCGTTTTCAGTCCGCTTTATCCCACGCCGCCTCAACCGCCGACGCCGACGGGCAACCTGGTTCCCAACGGCGATTTCGAGATCGGCCTGACCGGTTGGTGCCCCGACAACTACGGCGACGTCAACCTCGCTTGGGAAACCACGGGCGGCGCGGCCACCGGCCAAAAATGCCTGCACAGTCTTGCAGGCGCCAGCCCAAAGCGGGCGTGTACTCGCGGCCTATTCCCGCCCACCCCGGCAGACACTACACCTTCAGCGGCCGGCTCAAATACATTTCACCTCAGGCAACTACTATCCACGCTTTGAGGTCCTGGGATGCGGCAGCGGCGCAGGGATGGTGACGGCTTACCCGGCACAATGGCCCGCGGTGAGCACTTCCTGGTCGCAGGTGACATTATTCGTTCACGCTTCCCACCAACTTTGCCTCGCCGTCCCTGTGCGTCCACATCGGCTACCCGTCCTCCGGAAGCGGGACTCTTTACGTGGATGACGTGCGTTTGATTGCCAGCGACGCGATGACCGTCGCTGGCGCTGAAGGACAAGATCTCGGTTGGCCCGCAGACCTGGCCGATCGGCAATCTGTACGCTTACACCCCGGGCGCCACGACGGCCACGACGGTAACCATCTCCAACACGGATACGGTCGCCCATAACGTGACGGTGCAGCCGACGATCACCGACTGGGAGGAGAAGCAGGTTTCCGGGCAGCCCTCGCTGGGCACGTTCTCCGTGCCGGCCAACACCGCCATCACCACGAATTACGGCATGAACACCGGCCTGCGCGGAACCTTCCGGCTTGGCTTCGACCTGACTTCGGAAGGCCAAACCTGGCATCAAAGCGCCGAGGCCAAGTACGCCGTGGTCGTCAACATGCAGAACGTCGGAAATCCAGACACTTCCATCTTCGCGATGAATACGCACATGGAGCGCGAGCCAACGCCTCACCTGGACCGCGAAATGCAGGTGTTTTCCATGTGCGGCGTGAAGTGGATCCGCGCCTGGTGGGGTTGGGGCATGTGCCGAAAACCGGCCGCCCCCGGACGCCTACGACTGGACCGAATACGACCGGCAATATAATGCGGTCACCGGCAACGGCACCGGCAATCTCACCGGCATTAGCCTTATGCCGATCCTGTTGCGATACTCCGCCTCGTATGAGCAGGTCGTGGGCCGGCGACGTGACGGCCGGCAGCTTGCAGCAGCCGCCTTACCCCACCATGATGGACGAGTGGGGCATGTTCTGCGGCGCGGTCGCCCAGCACTAATCAGCGGCGAGCCGGAACATCAACGCCTACGAACTCTGGAACGAGCCGGGGTATGACGACAAGGGCACGTGTCACGACGGCGGTTTACACAACCTTGCTGAACGAAACCAGGCCGAACATCCGCCAAGACCGGGAACAATCCCAATGCCATGGTCATCGCCTTTGCGGGATGCCCGAACCTGACCAGCGGCTACGTGAACGTGCAGTCCGTGCTGGCCAACGGCACCGCGGGGCAGATGGACGCGGTCAGCGAGCACACCTACGGCCAACTCATGCTGCCGGAGAAGAACTATCCCATCGCCGTCTCGGCCCTCCGCACGGTCATGACCGCCGGCGGTTGTCCCACCACGATGCCGATTTGGGACACCGAACAAGGAATCCATGCCGATGGAGACGGTTATAAGACAACGTGGATGTCCGAGGCCGACGTGGCCCAGTTCTATGCGCGGGGCGTACTGACTGCCGCTTCGCAGGGCAGCAAGAGATTCTTCTGGTTCTCGGCAGACAACGCGCCCGACGTACGGCTTCAGCGTCACGTACGGCAGCTACGTTCCTCGTCCCCGATTGGCGGCGCTGGCCGCCTGCGCCTCGTTCATCGAGGGCGCAACCTTCCAGAAGACCTACAACCCCGATAGCAACACGTTCGCTCACATGTTCAAAGGAACGACCACGGGAGTGTGTGCCTTCTGGAATACGTCCACGCCGATGAAGTTGACCCTGGCGATCAGTCCGTCGAAGCTGCATGCCTTCGACACGATGGGCAACGCCATCCCGATCACCGGCACCACGACCTCGACGATCCAGGTAGCGGCGCAACGTCCGACTTATCTCCAGTGCAACGTTGGGGATTACAGCGCGCTGGACACCGCCGTGTCGGGAGCAACGGTCGCCAACGTGTGCGCGGTCAACGTTGCCACAGCCGCGGTTGTCGGCGGCATCCGAGTGACGCTGACCGGCGCATCGCCCACGGCGGCGGATGGCATCGTCGACCTGATCCCCGCGGCGAGCCCGACGCCGAAGGGTTGGCCGGCGGCCCAATGGTTCCAGGGGCTGGGGCTGGGTCAGAGCCAGTCGTTCACGTTCGTGCTGCCCGCCAAGGCGGCTGTCAGCCAAGTGCGGGTGCGTGCGGGGACCGAAGGATGGTAGAAACACGGGTTACCTACACGGCCCGTTAGCCCGACAAGTCCTGCGCTCCATGTGCGTGTTTGATTGTGTCGCATCCGAAAACCCTGATCAGCACGGCCTGGCGTGATGGTCCCCTGTACGACTACTGGGGCTCCAACCAGCCGCGCACGCTTTTCCGGCTGGGCGGGAAACGGCCCATCTCCCTGGGGCTGCGATTCATCAAGCAGAATGTCCCCGGCATCGAGATCCTGGAACTGCCGACGGCCGACGAATTCCGCCGCGCCCTGGCACGCGGTTGGGACAACGTGGGCATTTCGTTCTACCTGGACGAAACCCGCCGTGCGCTGGATATGGTCGCCGAAGCCCGCCGCGCAGGAGCCACGGAAGTATGGGGCGGCAACTACGGGGTACTGACGCCGGAAGTCCGCCCCCACTTCGACCGCGTGTTCCTGGGATACGCGGAACGCGAGATTGCCCAGGCGCTGGGGCACAACCTGGAGAACCTGGTCCATCCGCCGATGATGGTCTCGTTCGGGATGCCGTTCTGGAAGATCGTCCGCTTCGGCCTGCTGTTCACTACGCGAGGCTGCTGCTTCGGCTGCACTTTCTGCCAGACACCCGCTTTCGCACCCAAACCCTGGGGCATCCCCCTGGAAAGCATCGAACGGGTGCTCAAGTGCTACGCGGACCACGGGGTGGTCGACGTGCTCATTCCGGACGAGAACTTTGGGATCCTGCCCAGCCATGCCCGTGCGGTCGGCGAACTGCTGGCGAGGCACGGCATGCTCTGGACGGTGATGACCCGGATCGACTACCTTCTGGAGCACTTCGATGAGTGGAAGAGCCAAGGGTTGGCGGGGGTGATGATTGGGATCGAGAGCCTGGCCCAGGATGAATTGAAGGCCCTGAACAAGAGAAGCGACGTGGAGAGACTGTACGAAGCGATGGAGCTGTGCCGGCGACACGGGATTGTGACGGTAGGCTTCTACATCATCGGACTGGAATCGGACACCGAGGAATCGATCCGGGCGAGCATCGAAAGACTGGGGGCGATGCGGTTCGACCTGGTGCAGGTCTGCATACTCACGCCACTCCCCCAGACGCCCCTCTGGCAAAGGATCCAGGAGTGTTACGGGATCGACAACAAGGACTACAGCCATTTTGACGGCAAGCACCTCGTGTGGAGACATCCGGCCCTGTCCAAGGGACAGATCGAGGGCCTGTTGGATTGGTCGTTCAAGACACTCTATCCTCGCACACATTTCGCCGGGACGATTGTCAAGCATGCCGGAGCGCACGCCCGGAGACTGGGCCGCTGGCGCGCGCTGCCCTACCTGGCCGGGAAAACGCTCAAACTGAACCTCCTTCCCTTCCGACAATTGCCGTTCTTGCCCAACGGTCCGTAGTGCCGGCTGGCGCGACCGTCCGGTTGCCTGCCAACCCAGGGCTGCTTCCCGACCGATTGCCCCCACTTCGGATCGGGCGATTGCTCCGGCCAGAGCGTCTGATGAACGCCAACGTCTGCGTGCATCAGTGTTTTGCTCAATGCCCATGCCGTCGTGGCGTTGCACCGCGAATCGTCGCATCAGGGCGTATTGTGTGCGCAATACTCTGATATGCTGTATGCCAGATTGAACACATTCTATCCATCAACCATTCCGGCGGGGACGTGACCGTCATTGATCCGGCGGCCCTCGATAAGGACCCGATCACGATCGCGGTGGGCGGCACGCTGGAGTTCACCAAGAATGTGCAAGAGAGGCTTCCATGAAAATCGCGTTTTCTTCGTTGCTGCTCATCGCCGCTGCCGCAACGTCGTCGGCAGGCGGGATCTCTCCGCTGTCGGACCAGATTCCCAGCATCGTAGCCGATCGCCAGGACGCGCAGGTGCCCGACCGGGTGCAGCTTACGGGAATGCTCGGCGTGCGCATCCGCAACAGCGCGATCAACCGCCTGCTGGCTATCGACGTCGACCGGCTGCTGGAGGGCTTCCGCAAGCGGCCCGGCCGGCAGACCTATGACGGCGAACACGTGGGCAAGTGGCTCCATGCCGCAACCCTGGCCTGGGTCTACACCGGCAACGCCGACCTGCGGGCCAAGCTCGACCGCGCGGTCGGCGAACTGCTGAAGTGCCAACTCGACGACGGCTACCTGGGCACCTACCTGCCCGAGAAACGCTGGACGGAATGGGACGTCTGGTCGCACAAGTACAACCTCATCGGCCTTTTGACCTACGTGCGCTACACGGGCAACCGCGAGCCGCTTTCGGCGTGCCGGAAGATGGCCGACCTGCTGTGCAACACTTTCGGCGACGAGCCCGGCAAACGCGACATCATCGCGGCCGGCGCCCACGTCGGCATGGCGCCCACCAGCGTGCTGGAGCCGATGGTGTGGCTCTACCGCCTCACCGGCGAGAAAAAGTACGGCGACTTCTGTCGGTATATTCTGCGATCCTGGGAGCAACCCAACGGTCCGCACATCGCCTCGCGGCTGCTGGAGTTGAAGCGCGTCGACGCGGTGGGCAACGCCAAGGCCTACGAGATGCTCTCGTGCATCAATGGCATGTTGGAATGGTACCGCATCACCGGCGATCCGCAGCACCTTCAGGCGGCGGTAAATGCTTGGGAAGATATCGTGGCCAAACGCCTCTATATCACCGGAACCGCCAGCGCCGACGGCGCTTTCACGGTGACGGCGACTTGCCCAACACGGGCAAGGTGGGCGAGACTTGCGTCACCGTCACCTGGCTGCAACTCAACGCCCACCTGCTGCGGCTGACCGGCGAAGCGCGTTTCGCCGAGCAGCTCGAACACACCATCCTCAACCAACTCTGCGGCGCCCAGCGACCCGACGGCAGGGCCTGGGGCTACTACGTCGAGATGGAGGGCAAGAAGCCCTACAGCGATGCGCTCGACGGGCACTGCTGCCTGTCCAGCGGCCCACGCGGCATGGCGCTCATTCCCACCTTTGCCGTAACCACCGACGCCGATGGCGTCGTTGTGAATCTCTATGAAGCCGGCAGTGCCGATCTGCGTCTGCGCGACGGAAGCGCGGTGCGGTTGGCAATCGACACCCAATATCCCGCCGCCGAAAGAGTAGCGATAACCGTCGATGCGGCCGCCGCGGGTGAATGTGCGCTGAAGCTGCGTATCCCCGCTTGGTGCGACGCGCCTGCGTTGCGGATCAACGGTCGCCCATCGGATGTGAAGCTCATCGCTGGCCGCTATGCGAGTGTCAGGCAAACGTGGAAGAAGGGCGACAAGGTCGAATTGGACTTGCCCTTGAAGGCCCGGTTGGTCGTTGGGGACCAGAAGAACCAGGGGAAAGCCGCCGTGCTGTACGGTCCGCTAGTCCTCGCCGTCGACCAGGCCCTTGCTGATGGCAGAGACATCAAGTCGCTGGCACTGGCCGTTCCCGGCGGGTCCGCGTTGGGGATTACCCCGGAACCGGCGCCGGAGCGACTGAAGACCTGGCCCGGCGCAGGTCTTTCTCGTCAATGGGCTGGATCGCCAGACGTCCGCCGTCGCGCAACTGCGTCTGGCGCCGTTCGCCGACGCGGGGATCACCGGAACGAGCTACAAGGTGTGGCTACCGCTGTTCTCGGGGAAGTAAGCAGTCCTGCTGGGCCCGCTGTGCTCAAGACTTTTGTCTGACTGCGAACACATCGCGAGTGTCAAGTGGTTTGAGGAAGTGAAGGTGCAAACGAAACCGCTACGAGAGGGGGGGCTCGTGAGCCTCGGAGTTGGACTTTATGTCGGCTCGGCCCAGTCCAAAGCGGCTGAACTCGACGGCCTGTTCGTCAATCGGTTGAAAAGTGGCGTGCATCCGGCTAGACTCTGGAGTGCGCCGAGCAGGGGGGCCGTTCCCTGCTCGGCCTAAGGGATGATTTCGAACAAACGAATACTTCTGGAGGATCTATCATGTTGACTCGCAGAGACTTCATTCTGTCTTCGGCCGCCGCAATTGCCGCAAGCCAAACCGTACGGGCGGCAGACGAAAAGAAACTTCCCCGTTGCTTCTTCGACGTGACGGCGGATGGAAAACCGTTGGGGCAGATCGTGATCGAACTGCGCTCGGATGTCGTGCCAAAGACGGCGGAGAACTTCCGCGTTCTCTGCACGGGCGAAAAAGGTTACGGCTATAAGGGCTGCACGTTTCACCGCATCATCCCGCAATTCATGTGTCAGGGGGGCGATTTCACCCGAAACGACGGCAGCGGCGGCAAGTCGATTTACGGTGAAAAGTTTGCCGACGAGAACTTCACGCTCAAGCATACCGGGCCCGGAGTCTTGAGCATGGCAAACGCCGGCCCCAATACGAATGGGTCGCAGTTTTTCATTTGCACGGTGAAAACGCCCCATCTCGACGGCAAGCACGTGGTCTTCGGCTCGGTCGTGAAGGGAATGGACGTCGTCACGAAAATCGAGAGTTATGGCACCGCGTCGGGGAAGCCTGCGGCAAAGATTGTGATTGCCAAGTGCGGCCAACTGTAGGCCGGCAGGGTTGCCAGCCGGCCCACAGGACCTGCGCATCGCCAGCTTCGTGGCCGTCAGGACCAGCATCGCCAGAAGAACGCAGAAGGATCTGTCGAGTACAGCTTGCCAAGCGCCACGCAAGCAGTCCGGTCGGGCTACCTCCACCGTCATTTCGCAATTTCATCCGTCAAGCCGCGATAGCGGCCGACCGCGACGCGACAACTCCTGATTCGCCATCCGCGCGGCGTCTGATGCGACACGCCAACGCCGGGGCAAGTTATGCAAAATTCGTCGCTAGAAGTGCTGAAAGCAATTGCGGCGTTGCATCGGCCAAACCGACGGCGCAGGGTGCCGCGCATCGCGCTGCTCCTCATGGGTCTCCTTGTCGTTCCGGCATGCACGGCGCTTTGGCTCTGCGTTGTTTCGGAGCGGGCATCGCTCGATCAGTCAACACCAACAAGCGCGTGCCAACAGGATGCGCGTATCGGCCCGATAAACTCGAGCGATTTGCAGGATCACGAGTTGGCTGCCTTAGTGAGCAAGATCGGCGGCATGGTGGTCAGGATTGAAGACGACAGCGAATTCCCGGTTGGCAGCGGCTTTGTGGCGGACGCCCGCGGCCTCGTGGTCACCAACGCCCATGTTGTCCTCGCTGAAAGCATCCAGAGGAGTAAACAGCCCCGCGTACGCTTCCCCGATAACACTCGGGCCCCCATTCTCGGGTACGCTGCCGCGAATGTCTCCCGAGACATCGTTGTGCTTCGCGTCCGTTCCGGGAGGCCATTTGCTCCTCTGACGTTCGCTGGCAGCAAGCCTGCCCCGGGAGACCGAGTGGTGTCTTTCAAAGGCACCCTGAGTGCCCATTCGTGGTTTGCCGATGGTACGGCCACCTTTATCGGAGAGATTCGTTCATTCTCCACCTACGCGGAGGCACCGGGCCTCGGCGAAGATCCCAACGCAATCTGGGTTGAAACGACCGCGCACATGCTTCCTGGATTCAGCGGCGGCCCCTTGATCAATCGCCGGGGAGAGGTTGTCGGCATGAATACCCGGATCATCAAATCCCAGTACTCCTACTACTCCTACGCGGTGTCTGCAGACGACATTCAAAGTGTGCTGCGCCTTGCGGGCGATCGGTGCCACGACCTCTCAACTCTCAAAACACGCGCCGCAAGAGATTGAGCCTAGAGTCTCACATGATTCACCAATTCTCGCCGACATCTCGAAGCGCCCTTGCGGGTGAGCACAGGCAGGACCGGTGGCTGGGTTTCGGGCCTTCGTGAACATACCCGCAATTCACTCACCACCACGTCACTGGCTGACGCCTTGGAAAGACAAGAAACCGTGACGGCGACGCGAGAGATGCGCAGTCCCCAAGGGGCACATCAGGTTTTTCCCGATTGTGCCTCAGGCATCATCCGGCCCATAGTGTTGGGGAGGTGCTGGGGGATGTCGGAAATGACAGGGAGCGGCAGGAGTTGGGCCGTTGGGGGGCTCGCGACGGGGACGCGATGGACGCCCACAGGATTTCCCTTGTGGATCGGCCTCTCGAACCTTCACCACAATTGACTCTCGCCGTCAGGGAAATGCGGGCGGGGTTTTCTGGGGTGCGAAGTCAGGCTACAGGACTTGGGGGATGACCGATGAACCACGCCAACAAGACCGCTGTCGCGCCGAAACTCGGCAGGGTGGCGAGGGCTAGCAACGCCAGGGCAATCAAGGACGGCGCCACCGGGAGGACTGCCCCCTGGAGTGCCTATCGTGCCAAGATCGAGTCTCTGCTTGGTAAGGCAAGAGACGAGCGATTGGCCGACGTGTGGCAGCGAGTGTGTCCTTTCCCGGTCGACCCGTCGCACGAATTGCCAAATCGCCGCGGGATCATTGAGGACTTGGCGGACTTCGCCGAGGTGCTACAGCCAAGCCTGGGTGGCATGAAGGCCGATAGATTGTGTTGGCTGATCGAGAAGTATGCCGCCTATGACTCTCGCCAATACGATCTGCCAGATTCCCATACCGCCTCTCCCCTGAGAAGCGGTGAACGGGTGCGTGGACGAGGTCCGCATCGTGTGAAGCCGGGCTGCCCGAGGCAACCGCGCCGATCTGACGTAGCCTTTTCGGCGGCCGGTTGCTACTCGCCCATCACCGTCACCAGCGCGGTGCGTTGTCGTGGCCGAACGTCGCACTCCAGATGGAAAATCTGCTGCCATGTGCCCAGCACTGGCCTACCTTTCAGCCAAATCCTCGCACGGCATGCGGCTGATAGGGTATTTCGAGCTGCTGGATCTCCTCATTGCCCAACTTCAGATCGACCGCCGCCAGCGCCGCCTCCAAATGCTCGATCTTCGTCGCGCCGATGATGGGTGCGGTAACCGCAGGCTGGGCCAAGAGCCAGGCGGTGACCTCCTCGCTGACACCCTGGGAGTACACGTCGGCCGTGTCGAAGAAGTTGATCCCGGCCTCGACGGCCTTGCGGAAGAAGGGCATGGCCGCCTGCTCGTCCAGAACCCATGGCCGCCACTTGGGGTCGCCATAGCTCATGCAGCCCAAGCAAAGGCGGGAGACTTTGACGCCGGTACGGCCGAGATAGGTGTATTGCACGGTGTGCAGGTCCTTGGGGGGGCGAGAACGAACGTCCCATTTTATCGTGCCGTCAAGCCGGGGGACATCAGGGGTCAGAACGAGTTGCTGCAATTTCGGCGAACACCCTCAGTTCAGCCTTCGCCACGAGCGCGCAATCAGCGTTTCGCGTGTTCTCGGGGACGTTGTGGCGCCTGACAGAGCATGGCGACCTTGGTGTAGATCGTCGTCGTCCCCGCAGGACCCGACTACTCTGCACTTGATTTCCAGATGATCCTCGTGACCGAGTAGGCCGGGATGTGGACCTCGCCGCCTGTCTCCACGGATTGGCCCGTGGGCGTTATCTTCGCCGAGGTCGTCGTCAGATCGGGCGTAGCCAAGGTCTCAATCCTCGACGGGGCCTTCTCAGGAACCGACTTCGGCAACCGAAAAACCCGGCGTTCGGCCGAGCAGTTCTGAAGGATGAGTGTCACCGCTTTCGATTTGCGGAACAGGGCCGCCTCCACCTCGGAGTAACTCTCGGCCAACGCACCGCCACCCGGTATCCGGCGAGCCCCCGATTCGAGGAACCGCTGGTAGGTCGCTCCGGCGTTGGCCGCCTCGTGGAACCAGCGGAGGGCGAGTACGTGGGGCATCGGCCGGTAGCCGCCCTGTCCGTCGGATTGGAAGGTTCCGCCTGCCGGGCCGTGCCGCAAGAAGTTCAGCGTGAAGAACAACGACATGGTGACCTCGCGGTGACGCAGCAACGCGAACGACATGCGGGAGACGATCTGGACGTACATCGCAGGCGTCGGTTCGTCAGTGCCTTGGTAGTCCGTTCCTCGGGTGTTCCATTCGGTGACCCAAATGTCCTTGTCCGGCAATCGCTGCCGAACGTCCTCGATGACGCGGTCGGTGCCCTGATCGCAGTGGGCCAGGAGGGCTCGGAACAACTTCATCGCCTCCTCCGGGCGATGCCAACCTTGGGCTGCCCCACGCTCTCCCATAATCATGTCCATGCGCGGGTAGGGATGAATCGTTACGGCGTCAAACCAGTCGGCTGGCTTCAGGTCGACATCCCATTGCTGCATGACGCCGCCCGCCGGGACGGGTCGGATTGCCATGAAGCCAGAAGGCACTGGCCGCGCTCTGCACCGCCACGCGGGCGCCCGGCGGGAAATAGGGCCGCAGGGCATCGCAATACTGCTTCATAATCCGCAACGAGGCCGGCTCGTCCGGCCAGCGTTCCAGCACGTCCGGGTCAAAACCCATCGCCACCCAGAACTCGTTGCCCAGCTCGATGTAACGGGGCACGATCCCCTCGGCTTTCATCTGGCGGAACCACTCGACCTGTTCGGCAATGCTCGATGTCTCCAGGTTGGGAACCAGCACGACTTCGGCGCCAACCTCCTTGGCGAACTTCGTGTATTCCGCGATCTTGACCCCCTGCGGGAAAGCGGTACGAATTTTGGGAACGATTTCTGCCCAGAACCGCATGTACGGCGAGCTTCGCGGCGTCACCGGCATGTCGAGGAGTCCCGTGCGCCAGTTGTAATAGTTGGCTTGTGAACCCCCCGGAAAACGCACGAAGGCCAGATCCATTTCCTTGAGGGCGGCCACCTTGTGCGGATCGTCGATGAGGTGCTCGATCAGGGCTTCTGCCGACGCGCCCAGCAGTCGCTCCGGTAACTGCCGCTCCGGGCCAGACTTTTCCATGACGAGGGGCTTCGCCGCATCGTCTGCCGCGGCGGTGTCGCAACGCACGAAAAAGATGGACAACGTCCCAATGAAGACTAGGCAGGCTCGTTTCATGGCTTGCTCCTTGCAACTGATCGGCCCAAGGTATGTTATACGGCGCTCAGGCCGCTGACAACGCGCCCACCGGCCACTCACTTGTCTCTCGTCCAGGCATGGGAACACCTCGGGTGTCACGATCGCCTCGTCCGCAGAAAGTCGCTTAAGAACGGCCTCGGAGAGCAACGAGCAAAAGTACGGCAGATCGCATCGGAACCTCCGGGTCGCCGTAGTATTCCAACTCCAAACCTCACGACCGGTGTCGAAGATCTGGTGGCCGCCGCGAAACGAATACCAGTATCAGACCGAGCCGCACGCTCCGTTCCCCAGCCTTCCGCCGTGGGAGAAGCTGGATTAGTCGAGCTTCTTGAGGCGGATGTTGCGGAACTCGACCGGGTCGTTGTGACCGGCGAAGCCGAATGAGCCGCTGGTCCGCAGGAGGCCCGGATGCTCGTGGTTGGCCATGAACTCGTGTACTTTGCTGACGTCGGCGTTGACCACGACCGAGCCGTTGAGCTCGACCTTGATGGTTGATCCCTTTACCATCACGTGCGCGACATTCCATTCCCCCACCGGCCGCAGATAGCCGCGGTGGGCCGGAACCACGCCGTAGATCGAGCAGCAATACTGGCGCGGATCGAGGGTCCTGTACCGCGTCGCGCTGTCATCGAGAATCTGAAGCTCGCACATGCCGACGTAGGCGGTGTCGCCGTTGCCGGGATAGCGGATGGCGAGCCCATTATTGCCGGCGGGCGGGAGCTTGAACTCCAACTTGGCCTCGAAATCGCCGTATTCCTCCTTCGTATGGATGGTGCCGCCCTTGTTGGGCTTGCACAGGATGGCGCCATCGCGTACCTCGTAGTTGTCCACCGGTCCGCCCCAACCGTCGAAATCCTTGCCGTTGAAGATGCTCTTGAAGCCGTCGTCATTAAGCTTGTCGAGGGTAGCGTTGGCCTCGGTTACCGGGATCTCGCGGATGCAGACGTTGCGGAAACGAATCTCCGAGCCGTGGGTCTGCAACTCGATAGGGCCGCGCGGCAGCACGGGCTTGGAGCGATCAAAATAATTGTCGAGAATCTGGCCATCGACGGTCAGCATGCCGTTGAACCAGACCCACACTCGCGAGCCGATCATCTTAATCCGGAATGTATTCCACTTGCCGACAGGATTGTCGGATTTCACAAGCGGCCACTTGCCAGGGTTGTCATCGTTGTTATTCCAAAGCGCGCCCGAGCCTTTCGGCGCACCGAGACTGGCCACCTCGGGGTTGTCCGGATCCCAGATCTGCACCTGGGGATAGCTGCGGAGATAGACTCCCGAGTCGCCGTTGTGGCTGACCATTAGCCAATCGACGTAGAACTCGAAGTCGCCGTAATCCTTTGCGGTGGTGAGGTAGACGCCGTGGCCGTCGGAGACGATCTCACCCTTGTCCTGATCTACGCGCCAGTGCTTGGCCATGTCGGCGTTCCAGGCCTGCTGCTTGGCGGCCATTTGCTCTTGGGAGAGCTTGGCCTCTTCGTACGGGCTATAGTCCCGCTGACGGCCGCGCCAGCCGCTCAAGTCCTTGCCCTTGAAAAGACTGGTGAAACCTTCGGGCGCCTGATTCGGCGGGCGCTCCGCGGCCGATGCCGCGCTGCAAATCACGAGTAGAAGCACACCCGCCGCTGTCAATGATGTAGTTGGATACATGGGCGAACATCCGCAATCGAAGAAACGGAAGGGGAGGGACAAAGGGGAGCCAGCCTGCGGCCATCATCTTACGCCGAAATGAGGGTCGCCGCAATCATTCCTGCTCCCTATTTCTGCTTGACCCACTTTTCTGCTCTTCTTCTTGAGACAGTCGTGCGAAGGACATCCACAACAACCCAATCAGCCGAGGGCATTGTCGGCGTGCCAGGGACTGGAAATGGTTGTCGGCTCGATACTACCTCGATGTCCCGGCACGACGGCAGTCTCCGCATCTGCCGATGATTCGCGGCCTACCCCCAGGAGCCATCGTCTGAGAATAGCCCGAACAGGCACTGGCAGAGCCAGCAGCACCCCTTCACAGTGTCACCCAGCCGCTTACTTCGGCAGCAAGGGACGCTGTTACTTGATTCCAAACTTCCGTTATCGGATCGTGGGAGAAAACCAATGAAGCTATCAAGGCCCGATTGGCGATCCGCACGAGTTGGAACACGTGGCCCTGTTCAAGGCGATCCGCTCAGGCAACCCGGTCAACTGCGGCGACTACATGGCTCGCAGCACGCTTGTGGCCGTGATGGGCCAGTTGACTTGCTATAGC
Organism: uncultured Planctomycetaceae bacterium; assembly: GCA_963759115.1. Classification (GTDB taxonomy): domain Bacteria; phylum Planctomycetota; class Planctomycetia; order Pirellulales; family Thermoguttaceae; genus CAVWXT01. Next base: position 91,830 of record CAVWXT010000004.1, on the reverse strand, counting down.
GGCACGGAACTGACTTGGGGGCAGGTTGCAAACTCCAACTTTTTCTTTGCCCCGAAGGTTGAGGATGTGCGTCTTGACATGGAAGCACCGGTGAAGCCGGACGAAAAGGGATGGTATCCGGTGCCGATGCCGGGGCTCACGGAGTTCAAAATATAGCCGTCATACGGCCCTTTCCAAGGAGCAAAGAGGCAACGCATGGACCGATTACTCTGTCCTTGTCAAGAACAAAGACTCCCGACCCCTTGTTCTCCCCCACTGCCTGCAAGCCCTATTTCTGAGCTGCCGACCGCAGCATGATCGCGGCCGTGTAGAGGATCACCACTAGCACCACCCATTTGAGGACGGTCAAGGGCAGGGAGACCACGACGTAAGCCGCCAGCAGCACTCCCAAGATGCCAAAGAGGGCCAGGGCCAGGGACGCCTTGCGGTCGTGGGCCTTTTCCATGATGAACCGCAGACTCGCGGCCGAGATGAGCATGGCCGTCGAGGTCGCCATGATGGGGAAGGTGGCCTTGGGGCTCATGCCCAGGGCGTAGAGCAGGGCCATGCAGGGCGCATAGAACCCGACGCCGATGGTGTGGATCGCGCCCAGGCCGAAGCTCACGGCGCTGGCCAGGATGAGCTTCCAGCCCGTCAGGCTCATGGCGTCTCCGCCTGCGGGAAACCAATTGAGCAGGCCGGCCAGCATGGCCACGGCGATGGCCAGCATGGCCAGGCCGAGGCCGAGTTGGATCCTACGGCGCGGCATCTTGGCCACCACCCCGGCCCCCAGGGCGGCGCCCATGAACGCGGCAATAGCCATACAGGACAGCGTCAGAGGCGCGACCTCGACGGCGATCATGAAGATGAACGCCTGGCAAATCACGGGGAGGGTGTCGCCCACATTGAGCGTACCAGGCATGATCCGGTCGTCGACCAGCTTGAAAAACTTGAAGATGGCCGTCTGCTGGGCGAAACTGCCGATTCCCAGGGTGTCGAAAAAATTGCTGATGAACCCCGTGCCGGCCAGGACCGGCCAGGATGCCTTGGAAAGCGTGTGTTTGTTCTTGACGAAGTCGAGGGAGAAACAGAGGATGTACAGCGCGGCGAAGACACCCAGGACCGATTTCAGCAGGATGATCATGTTCAGCGCCGCGGCATCCGCTATCCTCTTCTGGCGAGGATGCTGTCCATGGCCGCCAACTGCTGCGAGGACAGAGTCGACGCGCGGAGGCCAGTGAGTACGTTTATTGCCCTTTGCCGAAGCGCCGTGGTCACCGGCTCGGCTCCCGCTGCTTTCCAAGCTTCGTACGACTGGCGATTGAACACCCTGGGCCGCCAGGCGGCCTCGCGGTAGCGGGCCAAGGTGTGCTCGTGCTCCAGGAAGTTCCCGCGCGGACCGACCTGATCGATGACATCCAGCGCCAAGTCGTCGGGCGTGAGCCGGTAGGTCGACAGGACCCGCTTCACGTAACCGATGAGCTCGTCCGCCAAGACAACGCTTTCGTTGGAACAGCACAAACCGCTTTCCAGGTAACCGACGTCGTGAATGATATTGCAGCCGTTCAGCGCGGAGATCAACAGCGAGAAGGCCATTTCCGCCCCGGCTTGGGCATCGACCGTTTTCGAATCCGTTGCGCCGGCGATGCAGAACAGCGGCAGCCCATAGTAATGCGCCAGGTCGGCAAAGGCCACGTCCATGATTTGCAGCTCCGGGCGCCGTACGCGAAAATCATCGAGCGCATGTCCATAATGGTAGCATCCGCGCCGTAGATAAACGGCGCGCCGCTGCGGGCAAGCTGATGAATCACCAGGCCGGAAAGCGACTCCGCGCTGGCCTGGGCCACGCAACCGGCCAAGCTGACCGGCGCCGACGCCCCGGTCATGGGACTTGCGATGTAGATCACGGGGATATTGTGCTGGGCTGCGAAAATCAGCTTCTCCACGCCATCGGTGGAATGGTAAAGGGCACTGATCGGCTCGTCATAGAGCACGTAACGCGGCCGGGCGGTCAATTCCTCGGCGCTGCCCGCCACGGCGGAGCCCAGGTCGAAGATATCGCGCATGTCTGCCGCGTTGGCGGCGGTGAAGATCAGCGGCTTGGCGCTGTTGCGCACCATCGCGTCGAACTGGTGGACGAAGCTTGTCACCGTGCTTGCGTCCGAGGCGATTGCCATCGACATGCAGAAATCGATGTTCTCCAGGCCGTCGCACAGCCGCGCAATGCGGGCCACGTCTTGCTTGCCGCTTCGCCGATGCTCACCCGTGGCAGGATCGATGGTGGACGGCAAGTCCGAACCCGTGCCGAAGTAGCAGTTCCGCCCCCCAAGACGCATCGCCACGCGTTCCAGACGGTCATAGATCTCGATCATCTTGGGGGCCGAGGCTAGCGCCGCCTCAATCATGCGGGCGGGAATGCGAACCCGCTGGCCGTCGGCGCGCGCTCCGCCAGCCTTCAGAAGCTCCAGCGCGCCCTCGTGCGCCACCATCACCCCCGTCCGCTCAAGAATATCGAGGACAGCTTGGTGGAATCGCTCGATGTGCGCCGGACCAAGATGCCTCAACTCAGTCCCCGGCTGCATGCTCTCGTCGTGCTGATATGACGGCGCGCTTTGCATTGCTATACCTCGTAGAACACAATATTCTATGATCAAAACGGCTCGCGGAAGTCAATACTCGGATCGTGGAACTGCGATTATGAGTGGCCGACAGTCGCCTGTCAACGGGCAAACGGCATGACTTCTCGGTACGCCGAGAACCATGTTATCTAAGGGTGGGTTTTCCGGAAGTCCGACGAAACGGTTGCCCACGGCAAGCGTGGGCATGGCGCCGATCACCGATGATTTGCATGAATGCTAGTCGAGCACTTTCGTGTCCCCGCAGTTGGTCAGCATGATGTCCATGTTGGGCTTGTTCGTTGGCCACGAGCCCATCGTGAAATCGGGGATATCGACCGAATTGGAACGGCTCAGGACCGACTGCTCGCTCAGGGGCACGATGGAACTCCACGCCGCGGCGTCGTACACGTCCTGGTCCAGCGGGAACCCGTTCCGCAGGCAGTCGATCAGCCGCCAGCATTCGAGAATGTCGCCGCCGCCGTGGCCGCGCCACTTCTCGGTCAATTCTTTCGTTCTGGGCACAATCGTTGGCGTGTATTCCTTCACCACGGCGTCGTATTCATTCTGCGGGAGCCAGCCGGCGAGGTCCGTTGAGATTCGCGGCGGGTAGGGATACTCCTGAGCCAACGCTTTCGTGCCGGTGATGGCGTGAATCATGGTATGCGGCCCGCGGGGCGACGTGGCGTCGTGCTGCACCATGATGGTTTTACCTTTCACGGTGCGGATCAGCGTCGAGCTCATGTTGCCGCGGTACGTCTTATCGACGAACGGCTTGAAGAAGTCGTCCTTGGCCGCCAGTTCCTCGGCCTTCGCCTTCATCATGAAGTCGTTGCTGTCCATCGACACGAGGTAATCGAACCGATCGCCGCGGTTGATGTTCATGATCTGAGCCACGGGGCCGAGTCCGTGGGTCGGGTAGATGTTTCCCTTCTTCGAGCCGTACAGCTTCAACCACCACATGTCCCAGTAAAAGTTCTTGTTGAAGTTGTTGCCCATCTTGCTGGTGTTGTAGGCGCATTCGCCGTGGACGACTTCGCCGAAGAATCCCCGCCGGGCCATGTTCAGCGTAAGCATCTGAAAGAAGTTGTAGGCGCAGTTCTCGAACATGATGCAGTGCTTGCGAGTTCGCTCGGCGGTTTCCACCAGCTTCCAGCACTCCTCGAGCGTGGCCGCGGCGGGCACTGCCGAAGCGGCGTGTTTGCCATGCTCCATCGCATACGCAGCCATGTCGGCGTGCATGGTGTACGGCGTGGTGACCATCACCAGATCGAGATCGCCCTGCTCGCAGAGTTTCATCCACGCGTCTTTGTCGCCGGTGTAAATCGCGGGCCTATGGATCGTGCCTTCGAGCCGCCGTTGGCACATCTTCACTTGCTCGGGGCGCAGATCGCAGAGCGCCCGAATTTCCACGCCCTCGATGTGGCTCATGATTTCCATTTCGTTCGGCCCGCGCTGGCCCAAGCCGATGATGCCGACGTGAACTTTGTCGATTTTGGGGGCGGCAAAGCCCGACATGTTGAATCGTTGCACGCGGGGCGCGGCGGAAACCGATTCCGCGGCGCAGGCGCCCAGCGCGCTGCCGCCGGCAAGGCCCAGGGAGGCCAGTCCCGACACCTTGAGGAAATCTCTTCGATTGTTCATGGTGGGTTTCGGGGGCTAGAAGTCGATCGAAAGGAAAGTCGAACGCCAGGGCAAATACAAAACGGGGACTGGCTCCGAGCAGATCACGCCCCGTACCGCAGAAAACGACCGCAGCGAGGTGCCTGTCCCCGTTTTGTTCGGAAGCTCGCGAGAGGTTGATGAACGACGGACGGGACTTGCCGAAAATACAGGGCCGAGAACGTCCATTGTACTCCCTTTCAGAAAACAAGCGAGTATTCGCGCACCCCAATGATTGAGTAGATGAGACGAGGGCGGGCACAGCCGCAGTTATCGTGATCGCGCCTAAGCGGCGACCGGACGAGAGTGTTGAATGGCGTCTGGTCGCCGTTGACGTCCGAGTCTTCCGAAAGGACTTGAAGAGGGACTTCGTCTTGGCTGCCTACCGTCCTTCAAGATACTCGTGCCGCGCGATCATCATGATTCTGAGGTCCGGAATAACAGTCAACCTTGGGCGTCTCATGCGGGTTGATCCAGAACCAGAGGACGACGCCGCCCAGGCAGACGAGGGCCCCCATGGCCACAGCGTAGCCCCAGTTGAAGAGCTGGCCGATCCATGGGGTGATGATGGGGGCGAGCATGCCGCCGGCGTTGCCGCCAAAATTGAAGAGGGCCGCCGAACTGCCGCCCCGGCGGCCGCCCAGTTCAATGGCGGTCGCCCAGAACGGGCCCTCGGCCATGCCCACGGCCCCTAGCGCCAGTGCGAACCAGGCGGCGATCCACGCTGGCTCGCGAGCGAACACCCCACCGATCAGGAGCACGGCTCCTGCGAACATTCCCGCCATCGGCACGATCTTCCGGCTGCGGGGAGTTCCCTTGCCGTGTTCAAGACGGTCCGACAGCCAACCGCCCAGCGGCATTCCCACGGCCATCACCAAGGGTGGAATGGCCGCATAGAAATGGCTCGTCCTCGCGTCGAGCCGGAGGACCGTCTCGAAGTAGTAGCTCATCCAGTAGAAGAACATGTACTGGAAATAGTTCACCGCGCCATAACTCAGGGTCAGCAGAACCAGGCTGCGATGCCGCAGCAGGTCGTGCCATGCGCCCAGTACGGCAAGCTTGTCCCTGTTGGATGACGCATCGTCGGCAGCGGATCGATCCGTGGCGTAGATGGTCCAAATCAGTCCAACCGTCGCGGTCAAGGCCCCCATGATCAGGAACGCCGCCGGCCAGTCGAACCACCCGATGAAAGCGCCGAAGACCGGGGGTGTGGCGGCAATTCCGACCAGGGCGGCGCCGTTGACCAGTCCGTTGGTCCGCGATCGTGCGCTTGCGGGAACCCACTGACCGACCGCCCTCGCACACGAGGGATGGAGCGGTGCCGAGAGAACGCCCATGAGACCCCGCACGATCACAAGCGCCAGGAACACCGACCCCGCATGGCTGAAGGTCAAACCGACCACCCCCGTGAGCGCAACAAACAGGGCAGAGCCGAAGCAAACGACCTGCAAGGCCGTACGCGGCCCGAAGCGGTCGATGAACAGGCCGCCGGGGATCATCATCGCAGTATAGGTCAGCAGGAAGGCCGAGTAGACCATCCCCATGCGGGTCGGGGTGATGCCGTACTGGGCCATGAGCCGCGTATCGCCCGCAGTCGAGATGCTGACTCGATTGAAGTGGCTGATCAGGGCGATGGCCATCAGCAGGAGGACAACACCTCGTCGGCCCTTGGCCGTGACGTCCTGATCGCTGGGCGGAACTTCGTCAGCGGCTGAGATTGATTCACACGGCACGATTACCAAGCCACGTTCACAGCGCCCGTTCGCTCGCCTTTCCACCTTGGATGGGGATAAACGGTCTGGCTGTCCTTTTGCATATAGTCGGTGATTCCGGGCCAGCAGCCGGGGACCTTGAAGTAGCCCCAGTTCTTGGTTGGCCGCATGCACTCCGCAGGCAGGCAGGAAGAAGGCGGGTAAGACTGCCATCGACGAACGAGGCCATGCCGACAGAGCCGTGTCATCAAAAGGGTCGTTTTATAGGAATCCGAGAAAAGGGCTGACTTTCTTCGACAGAGGTCCAACACCTGAACGTGCCTTGCTTAGTGATCACGTCGCGCTACCGCAGGTCATCATCAGGTGTGAAAAGACTGCCATCCAAGAACATCGGCCAGTCCCTTTTGACGCAGTTTACAGACTCCACCCCTTCCGATACTCCCGTTGCACGAAGCGATTCAGTTCGGGCAGGTTGGTTGACTTCATGTTGGGACCGTCCCATTGGACTTTGTTGCCGATGCCCGCCCGAATCGCCAAGTTGCCCAGCAGCACCATTTCGGTCAACGGGCCGCCATGATCGAAGTTCGAGAAGGCCGTGCGTCCGCCCTTGCAGGCAGTGACCCATTCCTGGAAATGGTTGCTGGCGCATCGCGGGATGCTCGGCTCGGGTATCTTGAACCCCTTCCTTAGCTCTTCCGACATCAGGCGGGGCTCGCCCGTCATCTTGCCCTTGTCGCCGATGAAGATCGCGCCGTTGTCGGGAAATTCCTGGCCTGAGGACAGGTCGCAGATTTCGCGCGAGGGATAATAGCCGCCGTCGTACCAGAAGATTTTGCAGGGCGGCATTCCTGACCGGGACGGAATATCCCACCGGATGATCGACGACGTGGGAAACATCTCCGTGGTCCCGTCGCCCGAGTCCTTCACCAGCTCAACGGCTTCGGCATATTCGATCTTCAGAGCGGTGAACAAACCGCTCATCGCGTGGCAACCGATATCTCCCAGGGCGCCCGTGCCAAAATCCCACCAGCCGCGCCAGACGAACGGCTGATAGACCGATTTCCCTTGGAACTTGCCTTCTTTGTACTTGTTCAGGTACGGCCGTTCGGGCGCCGGTCCAAGCCAGGCGTCCCAATTCAAACCGGTCGGCGTCGGATCGGCGCCTGCCGGCCTGTTTCCGCCTTGCGGCCACCAGAAATGTTTGGGAATGCCTGCCCGATCAGTCCAAATGTGGGCCTCTTGGACATTGCCGATTGCGCCGGCCCAGATCCACTCGCACAGCCGCCGCCAGCCTTCGCCTTCCCGGCCGTTGTTGCCCAGTTGCGTGGCGACTTTATGTTCCCGGGCAGCCAGGGTCAGCAGCCGGGCTTCGCGGATGTTGTGCGTCAGCGGCTTTTCGCAGTACACGTGTTTGCCCAACCGAATGGCCGTCATCGAAGCGGTCGCGTGATGATGGTCGGGCGTGGCGACGAACACGGCGTCGATCTGACCTTGCATCTTGTCGAACATTTCCCGATAGTCGGAAAAAGCTCTGGGCAACGGCCTGCTGAGGCCGTGGTCCTGTGTTGAACCTTTCGATCCGTTTGAGACAACCGTTCCGGGCGCCTTCAACCACATCGCAAACCGCGACCAGGTTTTCGTTCAAAAACGCTTCGACGTGGGCGCCGCCTCGTCCGCCCACGCCGATGCCGGCGATGTTGAGTTTCTCACTTGGCGGCTCTTGGCCTGGCCCGCCGCTCACATGCCGGGGCACAATGGCAATGGCCGCTACGGCGGCGCCCGCGGCAAGCACCTGGCGGCGGCTGATCTTGTTGGTAGATTTCATCGCCATATCTCCCAAGGCAACGACATCAAGTTATTTCGATCAGTAGTCTACTTGCACCCAAGGAGAGTGTCAATCTCCGTCTTGAGGTACTCGATGACCTCTTGCTGCTGGTTGCCCTACGAATGCTGGCCAGCCCTGTCAATGAGCGTTGTGTCGGAATGATACAGGCCGTGCTCGCGCTCCTCCCATGCGAAGGTACCGAACCCCGTGCCTTTCCGTAGCAAAGGACGCCCAACGGCAGATGAGGCAATGGGCCGACGTGCTACGACTCCACAAGGCCGGCCGGCGGAAGGCCGAGGAACCCGCCAAGGAATCGGGCGAAGGACTGTTGAGGTTGCTGGGGGTCAAGGGCAAAAGGACCAAGACCGGATAGGGCCCGAACGCCTACGACGCGATCCTGCGCACGCAGGCCGCCGAGGTGTCCGGAACACGTCCAAGGCCCTTCGGATGCACAGGGCGTAATCGCGGTGGGTCAGTTTCACGGCAAAGGGCAGCCACCGTGCCCGTGGTGAGCGAGATCACTTCCGCGGCCGACTTCCGCCTCTCAGGTTCTTCCGTGGCAGACTCCGCGGAATTCTTGCCGAACATAGCACCCGCATAGCACCAGAGCCTTACCCCACCTACAAGCTATCCGCAAGAAACAAAAAAAGCCTTACGTAACATTCTGTCACATAAGGCTTTACATGCGGAGGGCACGGGAGTCGAACCCGCAACCGGTTACCCGGCACCTGATTTCGAGTCAGGCCGCTAGCCATTCGCTTACCCTCCGAAGGCTGTGTACCCTAGTGTAGTGGGTAACCCCGATTCTGGCAAGATGGGACCGGCCGCAACCGAGGCGAGCGACACCAGGAAATGCGACACCTAGAAATCCAGTCGGATTGCACGACGCAATCCGCCAACTTCAGCAACCTGGCCCGCTCGATCTCTCACTTCACGCCGAGAAGCTTGAGGATCGCGGCCTTTATCAGGGGCTCCGAGCCTGGCCCGACGGCCGTGTCGGTCGGCTCGTAGCCGCCTTCCTCGAACGCCTTGTCGGTGCAAATGTAGCCGGGTCCCAGGTCTTCGTACGAGGCCACCGCCACGAAATCGCCCGGCGCCGAACGTTGCGCGAACAACTGAAAATCGACCAGGCATTCGCCCGGCAAGGCGAGGATGTGGACGCGGCCGATCTGCAAGCTGCTCAACAGGAGCGGCCGATCGATTCGCTCGGCGAAGGCAACCAGCATGGCCCCTAGTTCCAGTCTGCGCCCCCGGGTCTTCCTTGGGATTGGCCATCCGGGCGCGGTTCTCGGCCAGCGACCGTTCAGGGCCGGTGTAGAGCGGCAACTTTACCTCGGTGCTCCGCCCCTGGATGGCGTCGGCGGGGACGAAACGCGTGGCCGCAATCGACGCCTCCATGCCGGCCAACATCCGCTCCACAAATTTCTCCCGGGTGGCCGGCGTGCCGTCGTTGTACTTGCCAGTCAAGATGTCGCCCGCACAACCGGTGAAATAAACCTGAAACACGTTCTCCTTCTTTTCCAGCGTCTCTCGGGCAATGCCTGGAAAGTCGTAGGTCACTCGCGGATCGCCATAGTAGCTCTGCGGATGCGTGGCGTAGTAATGCAGGCGCACCAGCGGCTTGTCGCCCTGCGCCAGCGTAATCGTCTTGAGCATCGGATCGATCAGCCCTTCCGGCGCGTCCCGCAGGTCGATATCCTTGCCCTTCACGACGCTCCAGCGGGGGCGATGGACTTTGCCGTCCTTCTCGATGACGCGGCGGGTAGAGGCCACGCGGTCGACCTTGCCCTCGCCCGTGCCGATGCGATCGAACGGCTGCAACCGGCCGAGCGATTCCTTCACGGCCGCTCCCAGCCGGTCGGCCATGGCGGCAAAGAACTTCGGGTTGTCGCACGGCGGCGGGTCTTTCGTCTGCTGAAGCAACTTGATCGCGTCAGCGTCGGCCACGGGCGCGGTGTGCTGGTGGATCGTATGCACGGCGACCCGCGCCAAACTGGTTCCGGCGCCTTCGGCCGCCTTCTGGCAGAACAGATCGTACGTCGAATTGCAGAGTGCGCACCAGTCGATCGCGCAGAGGACGTAGCGCTGGCCGCCGTCGTCCAACACGATCCCCTTGGCCAGCAAGGGATGCTCGATCTTCTCCAGCGGTTTGTACTTAGGGTAGGCCGGATGGCCCAGCGGCGGCGTCAGGTCACAGCGGAATGTGGCCACGCGGAGTTCCGCAGCCGCCGTCAAAGCAACGGGCGACCAAGCGCCGACCACCGCGGCAGCGGCCAGCCCGGCAAAACAAGCGAACGAATTACGCATGATACTTTCTCCATGATGAAAGCGTGTTGGCACAGGAATCCCAGCAGCGTAGTATCGCTGGCCAACCAGGGCCGTGTCAACGCGGCCGCGCGATCGGGAAGAGTTTTCTTCCGTTGTGCCTGCAGGACAGGTTGACACGTTGTTGCCTTATCGAGACAGGTTGGCAACCTGTCCCGCGGGCCGATCTCGACGAAGCCATCTACCGCCTGAGTGGGGCGATGGTACGACCGTCGGAATCGCACGAATCTTGACACCCCTTCGAGACCCGCTAGAGTGAGGAGAATTACTCCTTCTGACACACGTGCCCAAGGGACTTCCATCATGAGACGATTCGCTGCCGCCGTTTCCCTGTTGATTGGCGTCTTCGCGACTTGTGCCACGCTGGCGGCCGAACCGCTGGTTGTCGATCTCTGGCCGGGCAAGACGCCGGGAGACGTCGGCATCACCGGCGAAGAAAGCAGCCGGATTTATCAGTCGGCCATGATCGGCGGGCCGACCAAGCTGATCACCAACGTGAGCAAGCCGACGCTGACAATCTACCCGGCGCCAAAGGGCATGAACACGGGAACGGCGATGGTCATTTGCCCGGGCGGCGGATACCACAACCTGTTTTGGGAGTTGGAAGGAGAGGAAGTGGCGGCCTGGCTCAACTCGCAGGGCATGGCCGGCATCATCCTCAAGTACCGCTGCCCGCGCCGGCCGGGCGACATCAAGGGCGAGCCTCCCCTGGGCCCCCTGATGGACGCCCAGCGGGCCGTCAGCCTCATCCGCAGCCGGGCCGCCGAGTGGGGAATCGACCCGAATCGGATCGGCATGGTCGGCTTTTCGGCGGGCGGCCACCTCGCGGTGGCTACGGCCACGAGTTTCGAGAAGCGGACCTACGAGCCGATCGACGCCGTCGACCAGGTGAGTTGCCGGCCCGATTTCGCGGTCGGGTGCTATTCGGGCTATCTAAAAGAAAAGGACAAGGACGAAGTCCCGGCCACGATCCACATTCCCGCCGGCACGCCGCCGATCTTTCTGGCCCACTCGTCGGACGATACGACGAAGAACGGGGGAAGCGAGCCGGCCAACAGCGCGGTCATGTACCTCGCCTTGAAGCGTGCCAACATCCCGGCCGAGTTGCACATCTTTGCCACCGGCGGCCATGACTTCGGCGTGCGCCAAAACGGAAAGCTCCCTGCGAGTCTGGCTGCAACTCTGTCTCAAGTGGCTGCGCAGCCGGGACTTGCTCAAGCCGGGCACATGAAGATGGGATTCACGTAGGGTGGGCCGAGGTCGCGCAAGTCTTTGGTGGGGCTGCGCAAACCCATCAACTCGCAGGCAACACCTTGTGGTTTGGCATGCCCTGTGGCCGCGACCGAAGTCCCACCATGACGCGGGTTTGCTTGACCCACCCTACAAGTTTATGAATAATCCGGGCCAGCGAGGCGTGCTGCAAGCGGGGAGTTTCGCCCCGCATTGCACCCAGTTCGTCGAAGTTAGGGCGACGGCCGGTCATCGTATCCGCTTTGGCCATAAGGGATTGATCGCTGCGGTTCGGCGCCAAGTCGCACCCCTCCGAAGAGTGAAGTGGTGCAAAACCTCTCCCTGACGAGGGAGCCTGGGTACTTGGCTCTCCGCTCTCGACTCTCGACTCTCCACCCCGTTCCGTTGGTCAACAGCTCGCGCCATTTCCATCCTCCGTTCCCCGTAGCCCTCTCGACTCTCAACTCTGGACTCTCCACCCCGCCCCGTTGTCTAACAACCCGCTCCATTTCCATTTCTTCAATCCTGTCCCCATCTCTTTCGACTCTCGACTCCGTACTCTCGACTCCGTACTCTCGACTCCGTACTCTCCCCCCTCGACCCTTGACTCTCGACCCTTGACTCCGGCCTCTCGACTCTCGACTCCCCCCCATCTTGCGCTTTCAGCCGGGGGTTTTCAAGACCAAGAATTATACCACCCGAATGGATGGCATATTGTGGTCGCTCCGGGTGGCGCGGTAGAATCGGGTCAATCGCCGTTCGGCGCAACAGGACGAGGAAGGCGCGACGGCACGGGCTGCGAACTATGGACGCTTCGACCACGTGAGCGAACGAAGAACCACAGGCCGGGTCGCGGCACATTTCCCAGATTTAATGGCTGTCACGTTTTCGCTTCCGCATTCTCGCTCTCCGCACGGGGCTGCTGAACAGGCCGCCAGCGGCCCCCGCGTGCCATCGGCTAGCCGAGGGCCAGAATGGCGTCGAGATTGTCGTGCAGTGTTCGGTATCGCTTGCCGTCGGCGGCAGTTGTCAAGTATTCCTTGACAACTGCTTCGGGCTGAAACTCCCTTTCATCCAAGATGTTCTGAATGTGAAGGCTGACGTTCTGCTTGGTGGTTTGAAACAATGCCGCCATGGCAGCCTGGGTCAGCCAAACGGTTTGGCCGTCCAGGCGGACTTGCAGATTCAACGCCCCATCCCGGTAGATGAGAAAATTGCCTCCAGGGGATGTCGGAGCCGGGACTCGTTGCTCATCCATGCCAATTCTCCTCGAATCATTGGCTGCACAATCAACCAGCGGGCCAATCGAACGCCGCCGCCTTCACCTGGTTGTAGTTCTCGTCAAGCTTCGGTTGCAACAAGATGATGGCCGCAATGCGCCGGGCCGTGTTCATCACTTCGCGGGCCTCTTCCGGTTTCAAGGGTCGGCCAAGGATTTTATCTTCGCGGTAACTCAGCCATTTCTTGATGACCTGATAGCCGCCGATGGTGTACTCCCACACGTTCAACGGGATGTTGCGCCAATAGGCCGCCCCGTTCAGATACACGTCGCAGGTCGTCTCGCCCAACAGCCGGCGCGCTTCCTTTGCCGATATGCCCCGTGCCGTCGCTTCGGCGTCGATGGACTTGGCTTCGGCCTGATCGTACGGGCGTTCGGCCACCTTGCCCGTGGCCGGCATTACCTGGCCCTCTTTGGCCAAAGTGTCCCCAGCCGGCCGTGACCGCCAAGTCGCTGCCCCCCGCGTCAATCTGTCCTCCACCGACCTTCGTTATTGAGCCAATCGTCTTGACCAAGGAGCTTATCTTGCCCGTGCTCACGCCGGGCACGTCGGCTTCGGTGTCTAGCAATGCCGCGATTTGCTCACCTAGAGCCGCCGACGCCTCCAGCACCTTCCGAGAATCCGGCAGCGGAATGCGCGGCCAATCCCGCCGGATGCCGTCAGCGTTTTCAGTCAGGTAGGCCGGGCTGAAGCCGATGGCCAGGGCATGCATCCAAATCAGCCCCGCCGTCCGGGCGTCGGCGTCGGGATTCTTAAGTCTTAATACTCGGAAGTACTCGCGGGTTTGCGCCGACAAATTGGCAACGGGCTCGTCCTCTTCCGGTTTGTCGCCCAGGGCGGCAAAGAGCGTGGCTTCGGCCTCCTTTTCCAGCCGTGATCCATTTTTCAGCCGGATCGGAAAATGCCTGGCATGACCGGAAATCGCATCGTAATCACACACGAACTTCGAAAAGAAGAACGGTGGCCCTTCCGGTGATTTGTCGGCCGTGTCGCGCGTAATAAAGAATGAATTACCTAGAAAACGCTGTTTCAATAGTTGCGGACTTGGGCGAGAAAACAGGGGTTGAATGGCCGCATCGAGGTACGCCAATCGCACGTCGAATGGCTTGAAGGGATAACGAACGAGGTTCTGCGGTTGGTATGCAACTTTTCCCTTCAGCCCGGCACGCGCTTCGTTAGCGCGGAACTCGCCCGAGGACTGCATGAAACGAGGTTCGAGGAATTGAATTTCGCTGTCCTCTATTTCCGGGTTCAGGTAGGCTTCCAGACATTCGAACTCTTGCACGTCCGTAGCGATTCGGATCAGCGAGTTTGCTCGCCTTTCCACAGGACCATTGAACGGCGACACGGCGCAGAGGTCGGTCAGCTTGGGCCAGTCCGTGTAATGCGCGGCCACGTCTTCTGATCGGAAGGAGAAGCGATTCTCCGGGCACGGGTCAGCTACCGTGTAGGCTTTGTCGAATTTTCTCTCCGCGAGGCTGTCCAAAAGATGTTTGCGACGCTCCACGGCCTTGGCATCATCAACATCGTCGCGGAAGCGAATCTGTGTCTGTCCTTTTCGCGGCTTGCCGGTCTTTACCCACAGCGACGTCGCAACCCCCTGCTGGATGCCAACAGAGAATCCGCCGATGGCGAAAATGGTTTCGCTAGTTCTGCCGTCGGGCGCGTACTCGGAAATCTTTCGATTACCATGCAGATTTTCAATCCAGAACTTATCGAACGATTCCAGCAGATGTTTCCGCAGCACCACGAAGGACGGTTCGGAAATCCATGAGTGATTAGAGATGAACGACACGACACCGCGGCCGCTCATTTCGGCGATGCGTCGCTCGGCCAGGCGGAAGAAACGGACGTACAGATCATCCAGATTGAACTTCTTGATACCCCAGCCGCCGGCGCTTGTGGGTTTGTTTAGGTCTTTCTTGTACGGCTCGACCAGCCCTTGTTCTTCTTCCGGGCTGACGCCAGCGAAGGCGTTGTATGGCGGGTTGCCGAGGATGACCAGAATCTTCTTGTCCCGTTTGACGTGTTCGGCCGCGTCGCGCTCTTCTTGAAGCTCGGTCCACGACATAACCTTCTGCTTAGGACCGGCGAATCAATAGGTGTCGGAGTTTTGTGGCATATCTGATAGACTGGGGGCTAGTGTATGGAGTTTCTCATGGTCCTTTTGAATGGAGCCAAGGATGGCCTTCGTATTTCAGTTGCAGTACGATCCGGAAGTGGTGGAACAGGTTCGGGCCTTTTATCAAACGTTGTCCGAGAAAGATGGACGACGGTATGCTGCCGTCGAGGCTCGGCGGCTGGGGCATGGCGGGATCGAGTATGTGGCCGAGGTGTTCGGATGCTCGCAGCGAACCATTGAACGCGGACTGGCCGAGTTGGACGAGTTGCCACACGATCCGGCAGCGGGACGAGTGCGACGAATTGGCGGCGGGCGAAAAAAAATGGTCGAGACCCAGCCCGAACTTGTGGAGAACTTGAAGTCGGTGCTGGAAGTCCGCACAGCGGGCAATCCCGATGACGCCGGCGTGCTGTGGACGGACCTCTCGTCGCGGCAACTCGCGGACACCGTGACGGACATGGGAACTCCCGTCAGTCCACCGGTCGTGCGAGACTGGATGAAAGAGCAGAAGTTGGGGCGACACAAGATCGCCAAGGTTTTGGCAGGCGGACACAGCCCTGATCGGGATGCCCAGTTCCTCCGCATCGCCGAACTGAAGGCCAAGTACTTGGCGGCGGGCGACCCCGTGTTTTCCCTCGATACCAAGGCAAAAGAACATCTCGGGCAACTCTTTCGGGAGGGCCGCGTGTGGACCCAGCAGGCCTTCCGGGCGTTCGACCACGACTTTCCCAGTTGGGCTACCGGCGTCATTATTCCGCACGGCATCTACGACCTCCTTCGCAATCGCGGCCATCTCAACATCGGCCTGAGCCACGACACGAGCCAATTCGCGTGCGACAGCTTCCGCTGGTACTGGAACCGTATCGGCCAACGATGCTACCCGCACGCCAAGTCCATCCTCTTGTTGTGCGACTGTGGCGGAAGCAATTCGGCGGCTCAGTATCTTTTCAAACAGGACTTGCAACACCTCGTCAACGAATTGGGAGTAGAAATCCGAGTGGCCCACTACCCAAGCTATTGCTCGAAGTTCAACCCGATTGAACGCCGTTTCTTTCCCCATGTCGGTCGCGCCTGCCAAGGAATGCTGTTCGACACGCTCGACACCGTGGTCCGCCTGATGCGCAAAGCCTCGACCACCACCGGCCTGCAAACGACAGTCAATGTTATCCACCGCATCTATGAAACCGGTCGCAAGGTCGCCGACAGCTTCAAAGCCGCCATGACCATTCTCTTTGACGACTTGCTGCCAAAATGGAACTACGTCGCCAAACCCCAATAATCCCGACAGTTATTGATTCGCCGGTCCTTAGGGCCTTTGGGCGGTTCCCAGCCGGTCAGGGCATTGGTCAAATACACGCCGACGCGCTCGCCCTTTTTATGCGACAGCGGCGCGCCTTGGTTTTGCAGCAGGAGCCCCAACTGCAAATGCGAAACAACGAACGGGGCAGGCAGGATCTCGAAACCGAAGACCCGCTCCATCGCCGCTTTCTTTAGATCAGAGCCAATCAAGTCGTCGTCGCTATTCGGCGCAGCGTGGCGGCGATGCTGTTGAGCACTTCGACCAGATACGCGCCCGTGCCGCAACACGGGTCGAGCACGATGACGTTGGGATCGGCCAGCCCGTCGGGCAGGTCCAGCTCCTCGCGCAAGACGCGATCGACGCGGGCCACCTGATACTTGACGATTTCGGGCGGGGTGTACCACACGCCCAACGCCTTGCGCAGCTCCGGGTCGTACGCTTCCAAAAAAGGCTCGTAGAAGTATTGAACCGCGTGCTCGTCCTCGAAATCCTTGAAGAACTCGCTCCGATCCACGCGGTTCAGCACGCCCGCGGCCCAATCCAACACTTCCACCAATCGCAATTGTCCAAGTTGGCCGGGGTCGGCAACCTGGTGATACAAGGTGCGGATGAAGGGAACGTGCAACGACCATTCGGCGGTCCGCCAATCGAACTTCGCTTTGGGGCCGGGGTTGTCCTTGTGCCAGCGGACCCACGCAGAGAACACGCCGTAGAAGAGAGTTTGCACCAACGTCGAACGGAAGAAATGTTCGCCCTTCTCGTCGGTGAACTTCATCCCCAACGCCTCTTCCAAGGCGGATCGAACGGTTTGCAGCGCCGGCAACTGCTTCTGTTGCTCCACGCGGAACAGCGCGTCGCGGGCGTAAGAGGCCAGAAACCACGCCACGTCTTTCGGCTTGGTCAACGGCGCAGCGTGAAGGCAGGCGCGTTTGATGAACTCGGCGAATTGTTCGCCCTGCACGTCGGCCGTGGCGCGTGGATGCGCGGCCTTGTGTTGCCAGAAATCGCGTTCATCGTCGGCGATAGGAAAGGCTTCGCGCTCCACCGGCTCGCCCGTTGGACCGCGTTCCACAATCAGGAACTCGCGCAGGTTGGACACCAGAACGATGCCGTAGCGTGTCAGGTACTTTTGGACTTGTTCCGATGCGGCAATCACCCTGGCGTCGGGCTTGGTTCCCTTGACTTCAACAGCGCCCTGCGCCGGCGGTTGACCGGCCTTCGGCTTGTCATCGGCTTGACGCTGGAATTGATCGGCGGTGAACAGTCCGACATCGGGCATTCCAGCCCCCAGGTTCTTGAGCCCCACCACACAGCGAACCTTGGGCTTGAGGGTCTTGCCGACCTCGTTGAACAGGTTGGAGAGGGCGGGGTAGTAGGACGTTTCAGGCACGCCCGCGCCCGTGGAGCGAACTGCCTTCAGTTCGGTAAGGTAATCCTCCAGAATGCGTCCTGCTCCACTGGCCCCTTCGCGGGTTCTCGCTATCGGTCGTACCGCCGTTGGACTTTCGCTTTGCCATTCCCGACCTTTCCGTGGGTTGAAGCACACGACCCAGAGTTGTAACCGTTCACGGGTCGTGGACCGTAGAAGCGGCATCTTGCCGCTTCCTGCCGCGGTGCCAGCTTGTCGATCTCCCGAACAACGCGGCAAGATGCCGCGTCTACGTGGCCCGTGAACGTTTACCCCCGAGTTTACCAAGTTGCGGGGGGCATCGAAAGCCAGGCCAAGGTGCCGGCCGAGTTGATTCTGGCGTTGGGAAAGGCACCGCGCGGGTGCCACTGCTGGCTTGTCCAGCAGTGCCCGTTCTGAATATGCTGATCGGCATGAAGCCGTCTCCAGGGCATCGGAAGCGAATCCGGCATTTTCACGATCCCGGCCACGTCCACGAACTGACGTTCTCGTGCTATCATCGTTGGCCCTTGTTGACCAATGACGTATGGCGAAGAATGCCGGCTGAGAGCATTGTCAACAGAGCCGTAGACTGGAAGTGGTCTAGTGCCCGATTCTACCTGGTCGATCCTCCGCAGCAAGCCGCCGGTCTGCCGATCGTTCATAGCCTGCCCGCCGAATGGCTGGACACAACCAACTAGCCCGCCGCACACAGGCACTGCTGGACAAGCCAGCAGTGGCACCCGGCGTAAGCTCTTGGAAGACGGTACGACTTGTCGTAGGACGAGTTTTCCAACTCGTCCAATTGTCCAGGACGAGTTGGAAAACTCGTCCTACGAATGCAATCAACTCGCTCTGACGCAACGTCTAACGTCCCTGGCTATGGACTAACGTTCCTTGGGCCGGTCATCGGCCGGCGTGGCTCTCCGGGAGCACGATCGCTTGGCTCGTTGCCCTGGGACGCTAAAATTCCAATGATGCGGCTGCCTCTTCGGGATGGCGCCGGTCGAGCGATGCAGAACCGGAGGAGCAATGCCATGGCCCAAGCCACCGTCACCCGACCGGCGAACCTTGCGGAGCTGCGCGAAAGCGGCTGGGTTTCCAAGTCGGTCAAACGGGAGATTTACGACAACTTCATGCAGGCCTTGTCGCACGGCGAGGACCTCTTTCCCGGCATCATCGGCTACGACGACACGGTCATCCCGGAGATCAACATCGGACTGATTGCCCAACACGACCTGCTCTTCCTGGGCGAGAAGGGACAGGCCAAGAGCCGGCTGATGCGGCTGTTGGCCCGATTCCTCGATCGGGAATTGCCGTACCTCGACATTCCAAGCTGTCCAGTGCATGAGGACCCCTATCGGCCCATCACCGGCGCCGGCCGGCGGATGTTGGCGGAGTTGAGCGAAGCGCAGGTGCCGATTGCCTGGTGGCCGCGCGAACAACGGTACGCCGAGCGGTTGGCGCCGGGCACGAAGTTTGCCGACGTGATCGGCGAGATCGATCCCGCGCGGCTGGCCGGCGGCACGAGCATGTCGGCCGAGGAGTCGCTGCATTTCGGCCTGATTCCCCGCATGCACCGGGGGATCTTTGCCATGAACGAGCTGCCGGAGCTCGACGAGCTGGTCCAGGTCGGCCTGTTCAACATCCTCGAAGAGCGCGACGTGCAGATCCGCGGCTATCCGGTGCGGTTCGACATCGACGTGCTCGTGCTCTTCTCCGCCAATCCGGCCACGTACAATCGCAGCGGCAAAGTGATTCCGCAACTGAAGGACCGCATCGGCTCGGTGATCCACACGCACTACCCGCTGGATCGGGCGACGGGCATCGAAATCATCGAGCAGGAGGCCGGCATCGACCTGGGCGGAGAGTTCCCCGTGGTGGTGCCCTACTTCATGCGGGAAATCATCGAGGAGATGAGCATTGCCGCGCGGCGGTCGAAGTATCTCGACCAGCAATCGGGCGTGAGCGCGCGGCTGAGCATCGCCAACTATCGGGGCATGGTGGCCAGCGCCCGGCAGCGCGGGGCCGTCCTGGGCGAGCGCCCGGCCGTGCCGCGCATCACCGACCTGGGCCACGTCTACTCCACGTCGCTGGGGAAGCTGGAAATGGACATGATGAGCAGCCACCAACTGACCGAACGCCAGGTGCTCGACGCGATTCTCGCCGAGGCGATCGGCAACGTGTTCTCCGAATACGTCGATCAGCACGGGCTGGACCAGATCGCCGAGATCTTCGCCAAGGGGGTGAAGGTCGAGGTGGGCGATCTGCTCCCTTCGGAACATTATGGCGAGCGGCTCAAGCGCGTCCCGCCCGCCTGGGAGAAGGCCTTCGAAGTGAATGCCTCCAGCAGTCCGGCGATGCGGGCCAGTTGCGTGGAGTTCGTGCTGGCGGGACTTCACGCCACGGAGCGCATCTCGCGGTCGCAGACGCACGGGAGGATCGTGTATGAAATCCCGTAATCCGATCGGCGGCGTCATTCACACCTACCAGAAATACGATCCGCAGCACTTTCCCAGCCCGCGGCAGCCGCCGCCCGACGTCGTCTCGGGGGCCTTCGAGCACATGCTGGCGTTTGGCGACTTGCGCGAATTGAGCGACGAGGAGTTGGCACGGGCGGTGCGGATCGATCCCAGCCAGATCGCCGGACTGGGTCCGAGCCTCGACGCCCTGATGGCCATGCTCCGCGAACGCAAACAGAAGATCCTGCAAACCTACGAGACCGGCCGCGTGGTGCAAGAGGCGGCCCAGCGGTTCCGGCAGTCGGCCAAATCGGTCGAGCCGCCGCCGGCGCTGGCCGAGCGCTTCCACAAGGCGGTCCAGGAGGAGCAACTCTATGACCTGGAGCGGCTTTGGTATCATATCGACGAGCGAAGCCGGATTGCCCGGCAGTTGCTCCGCCTGGTTGCCGAGTTGGGCGAAAAGTATCAGATCGACGAGCTGGCGGCCAAGTATGCCTTTACCGGCCGCACGCCCATGACCATCCCCCAAGCCCTGGAAATCAAGGAGGAGTTGGAGGCGATCGATCGGCTGCTGAAACAGTTGGAGGAGGCAGCCAAGACGGCGCAGATCGGCGTGATCGACATGGAGAAACTCTCGGAGTATGCCGACCCGGGCGACATCGAGCAACTCAACCGCCTGGCCCGGCAGATCGAGGAATATCTCCGCGACCTGGCCGAACAGCAGGGCTTGGCGCGGACCGCCCGCGGATACGAACTCACGCCCAAGGCGTACCGGCTGTTTCAGGGGCGGCTTTTGGACCGGATTTTCAGCGACTTGCAGGCCTCGCGGACCGGCCGGCACGAGGGGGCGGTGGTGGGCGAAGGGAGCGTGGAACTGCAGCAGACGCGCCCCTACGAGTTCGGCGACTCGCTCAACGACATGGATATTCCCGGATCGCTCATCAACGCCATGCTCCGCGACGGGCCGGGATTGCCCGTGCGGATGAAGCCCGAGGATCTTCTCGTACATCGCACCCGCAATACGCCCAAGTGCGCCACGGTGGTGCTGTTGGACATGAGCGGCTCGATGCGCTACAACGGCCTGTATATCGACGTGAAACGGATGGGCCTGGCATTGCAGGGGCTCATCCACCGCCAGTATCCGGGCGATCATCTGCAGTTTATCGAAGTCTACAGCTTCGCCAAACCGCGGCAATACCACGAGATCGTCACGCTCTTGCCCAAGCCGGTGTCGATCGACAATCCCGTGGTCCGTTTGCGGGTCGACATGAGCAACCCCGAGGTGAGCGAGTTTCGCGTACCGGCCCATTTCACCAACATCCAGCAAGGGCTGCAATTGGCGCGGCGCTACCTGGTCGCGCAGGACACGCCCAACCGGCAGGTGATCCTTATCACCGACGGCCTTCCCACGGCCCACTTCGAGGGCAAGTACCTGTACTTGCTCTATCCGCCCGATCCGCTCACCGAAGAGGCGACCATGCGCGAAGGGCATCTCTGCCAGCGCGAAGGGATCACGATCAACATCTTCCTCCTGCCCAGTTGGGCCCAGTCGCGCGAAGACGTGCAGTTTGCCTATCGGCTCGCCGAGTCGACCGCGGGGCGGGTCTTCTTCACCGCCGGCAAGGAGTTGGACCGCTACGTGCTTTGGGACTACCTCAGGCGGCGCCGCGAGATCGTGACGTAAGGGTTTCGTTGTAGGACGGATTTCCCAATCCGTCCCATTCTCGCGGACCATCGCCGGACGGATTGGGAAATCCGTCCTACATAACCGTCGTCATCCCTTGTACGTCACCACGCGGCCCCAAAGGCTCTTCGTTCCCCAAATGCCGGATCGCAGGCATTCCAATTGCACTATCTGACTGTGATCGACGAACAGGTTCACTTCGGGGCCATAGTTCTTGATGTACCAGGCGAAGACCTCGGGGTCGGCCGCCTCGAACATGACGTGCTCCAGTCCCAAGGCATTGCCGATTTTGGCGATCACGTCGGTGCGCCAGGTGGTCACGTTTTCGGTTATCCCCTCCGACTCGATCATAATCATGTGAGCCCCGGCATCGAGAAACCGCTTGGCCTGGGCGATGGCCCATTCCGGGTCGCGCGTCCCCTCGGCCGCCAGTTCGGCCGCAGCGGTGGCCCCGCCGGCGCCGAACTGGATGCCGACTTCCGGCTTGGCCTTCAGCCCGGCCGCTTGCACTTGCTCGACCAGCCTTAGCCAATCGTCGGTGGGAAGGGAGATGAAGCCGCTGGAAATCTCGACGATGTCGAAATCCAACTGCTGGCACGTGGCAATGTACTGGCGAACCGCCTCGGGTCCTTGGGTAACCACCCGCTCGATGAACCCGCCGGTCGATACCAGTACGTCATGATCGTGACATAGGTCAACGATCTCCGTGACGGCCCGGCGCGGCATGAGCGTGAACGACCCGCCGGCGAACTTGAGCGCGTCCACGTACTCCCCCATCGTTTCCAGCACGTCGGTGAGATACCGCGTGCCCATCGGCGTGTAGTAGGGTCCGCGGATCTCGGTCACGCCGCAGGTCCGCGGCTTGGGCGGCCGCTGGTTGACCTGCAGGAAAGGGAATGCTCCTCGTTCGCCGTGGTTTTCTGGTTCGGCCACGATTTTCTCCTTCGCAACGTGTTGTTCCCGCTCGTTCCCACGGCCCTCCGTGGGAACGCACCCTCCGCGACGCTCTGCGTCACCGCCACCGACGCAGAGCGTCGGGAAAGGCGGGTTCCCACGCAGCGTGGGAACGAGGTTTATGCCGCTTCTACGGCGAGATTCTATACCTGCAGTATTCCCGTGCGAAACTGTCCCCAGGTGGATTTGTCGGGGATCATCGCCAATGCGGCCGCCAACCAGTGCCGCGTTTCGTGCGGCGCGATGATGGCGTCGACCCAACCGCGGGCCGCCCCGTAGCGGATGTCGGTCTGTTCTTCATACCGTCGGCGAACCTGCTGGTGCAGTCGCTGCTTTTCCTCTTCCGAGAGCGGATGTCCGGCCCGCTCGGCCTCGCGCAGGTGCAGTTGCAGGAGGGTTTCGGCGGCCTGGTCGGCCCCCATCACGGTGTAGCGGGCCGAAGGCCAGGCGACGATCAGCCAGGGGTCGTAGGCCTTTCCGCACAACGCATAACTGCCGGCCCCGAACGAACCGCCCACGATGACGGTCAACTTCGGCACCACGCTGTTGCTGACGACGTTGACCAGTTTTGCCCCCGAGCGAATGATGCCCGACTGCTCGGCGTGCTTTCCGACCATGAATCCTTGCACGTCCTGCACGAACACGATCGGCAGCGACGCCTGATTGCACTCCATCACGAAGCGGGCCGCCTTCTCGGCCGAATCGCCGTACATCACGCCGCCGATCTGCACCTCTCCCTCGCCCGACCGACATCGCCGCCGCTGGCTGGCCACCACGCCGACCGGCTGGCCGTTGATCCGGGCAAACGCCGTCACCACGGTGCGACCGTACTCTGCGCGGAATTCTTGCAGCGTGTCGGCATCCACCAGGCATGCCAGCAGGTCCCGCGCATCGTACTCCGCGCGACCGTCCGCGGAAACAATCTGGTACACGTCGCGGGGATCGCGTTGGGGAGCGTATTGGCCGTCGGCAGAAGTGGCAGGCACACTCCGTGGCCGTGATTCTTCTGTAGGAGGCGACTTCAGTCGCCGATCTTCCGGCGTGTCGGCGCTCGATCGGCGACTGGAGTCGCCTCCTACAGTGCCGTCTGCCGACGTGCGAGGAGACGAGACGTTCTTCCTCGGCAACAAGGCCACCAGCGACCGCAGCCGCGCCAGGCAGGCGTGGTCGTCCGGTTCGCGATAGTCGGCCGTGCCGCTCAGTTCGGCATGCATCCTGGCGCCGCCCAATTCCTCCGGGTCGGCCGTTTGTCCGATGGCGGCCTTCACCAGGGCCGGACCGGCCAGATACAGTTGACTGCCTTCGGTCATCAGCAGCACGTCGGAAAGCACCGGCAGATAGGCGCCGCCGGCCACGCAGTTGCCCATCACCGCGGCGTACTGCGGAATGCCCATTGCCGAGATCACCGCGTTGTTGCGGAAGATGCGTCCGAAGTCATCCTCATCGGGGAAGATTTCGTCCTGTAGGGGCAGGAACACGCCGGCCGAATCGACCAGGTAGACCAACGGCAGCCGAAAGGCGGCGGCGATGCGTTGGGCGCGGAGGACCTTCTTGACCGTTTGCGGAAAGAAGGCCCCGGCCTTGACCGTGGCGTCGTTGGCCACAACCAGGACCGGCCGTTGATGAACGTATCCGATGCCCGTCAGCACTCCGGCGGCGGGAACCTCGCCCCAGTCGGGATACATGCGCCAGGCCGCCCACAACCCCAGCTCCAGCAGCGGGGTCCCGTTGTCGAGCAATTCGGCGACCCGCTGCCGGGCCGTCAGTCGACCGAGCTTCTGCTGCCGCGACTGGCCGGCCGGGCCGCCCCCCTGCCGGATCACGTCCTCCTGCGCCTGGATGTCGCGAGTCAACTCTTCGAGCCCGACGACCGTTCGCTCCGGTTGAGAGACGTGTGGAAGCATGGTCACGATGATGCTCTACCCCGTTGGCCCTCCCAATTCTACGCAGGTGGAAGGGTAAAGTCATGCCGACGCAGTTCGGTTCCTCCAAATGGGATACTGTAGGAGGCGACTCCTGTCGCCGAAAAGCGGCGGAATTCGACGCGATCGGCGACGGGAGTCGCCTCCTACAATGAGGAACCGAATTGTCCTGGCCGCGAGCCGCGCACTGGCCCGGCGCGACCCGGCTCCTACAATTCCCTTGAAGGGAGATTCGGGATGAGCGAACAATCCACTCAGACGGCGGACGGGCTGGCCGGCGTGGTGGCCGGCAAGACGGCCATCTCGACCGTGGGCAAGGAGGGGATCGGGTTGACCTACCGCGGCTACTCGATCGAAGACCTTGCCGAAAAGGCCACCTTCGAAGAGGTGGCCTATTTGTTGATGTACGGGCGCCTGCCCGGTCAGGCGGAATTGCAGGTGTACCGAGATCGGCTGATGGGGTTGCGCGGGCTGCCCGAACCGCTCAAGGCCGTCTTGGAGCGGCTGCCGGCCGAATCGCATCCGATGGACGTGCTGCGGACCGGGTGCTCGGCCCTGGGATGCCTGGAACCGGAACGACGATTCAGCGACGAGCAGAAGGTGGCCGACCGGCTGCTGGCCATCCTCCCCGGTGTATTGCTGTACTGGTATCACTATAGCCGTCACGGCCGGCGGATCGACACCCACACCGGCCAGCCCTCGCTGGCCGGGCATTTCCTCGAACTGCTCCACGGCCGGCCGCCGGAGCCCCTGCACCAACGGGCGATGGACGTCTCGCTGAACCTTTACGCCGAGCACGAGTTCAACGCCTCGACGTTCGCCGCTCGCGTCACCGCTTCCACGCTGTCCGATTTCTACTCGGCGATCACCGCGGCCATCGGCACGCTGCGCGGCTGGCTGCACGGCGGGGCCAACGAAGCGGCCTTGGCGTTGATCCAGTGTTTCACCGATCCCGACGAAGCCGAGGCGGGCATTCGCGAGGCCCTAGCCTGGAGACAGCGGATCATGGGCTTCGGGCACCGCGTCTACAAGGTCAGCGATCCCCGCTGCGACGTCCTCAAGCCCTGGGTCCATCGCCTGGCGGAAAAAGCCGGCCAGCAGAACATGTATGCGATCTGCGAACGGATCGAGCAGGTAATGTGGCGCGAAAAGCGGCTCTTCCCCAACGCCGACTTCTACAGCGCCGCCGCCTATCACTGCATGGGAATCCCCAAGCAGTTGTTCACGCCGATCTTTGTTCTGCGCGGACGGCGGGTTGGGCGGCCCACATCTTCGAGCAACGCGACGACAACAAGCTCATTCGCCCCACCGCCTTCTACGTCGGACCTGATCCGCAGCCTTTCTTGCCCGCGGACGCCCGCGACGTGGACGTCGACGTGGGCGTGATCGCCGGCCGGGAGGTGCAGTTCCGATGACCGCCGCGGCTTCGACCGACGGGCCGCCGCCGGATCAACTCCTGGTCGACATCGCCGAGTATGCCAAGGACGCGGTGATCGAGAGCCCCGCGGCCTATCAAACCGCCCGGCTCTGTCTGATGGACAGTCTGGGGTGCGCTTCTTGGCGTTGGGCTATCCCGAATGTACGCGGCTGCTGGGGCCAGTTGTGCCGGGGGCCGAATTGCCCGGCGGGGCTCGCGTGCCCGGCACCGCCTGGGAACTCGATCCGGTTCGGGCCGCCTTCAACATCGGGACCTTGATCCGCTGGCTCGACTACAACGACACCTTCCTGGCGGCCGAATGGGCGCATCCCTCGGACAATCTGGGGGCGATCCTCGCCTCCGCCGACTGGATGAGCCGGCAGCAGACGCCAGGCCGCGGGCCGCGGCGGGTCCGCGACGTGCTCACCGCCGCGATCAAGGCCCACGAAATCCAAGGGGTGATCTCCCTGGAAAACGCCTTCAACCGCGTGGGACTCGATCACGTGCTGCTGGTGCGCGTGGCCAGCGCGGCCGTGGCCACGGCCCTCTTCGGCGGGTCGCGCCGGCAGGTGCTCAATGCCGTGTCGAATGCGTGGATCGACGGCGGCTGTCTGCGGGCCTACCGGCACGCCCCCAACACCGGGTCGCGGAAGTCGTGGGCGGCCGGCGATGCGGCCAGTCGCGGCGTAGCGCTGGCGCTCTTGGCGATGCGAGGTGAAATGGGTTATGCCGCGGCCTTGAGCGCCCCGATCTGGGGTTTCTGCGACGCGGTCATGCGCGGCAGCCCGCTGACAATCCCCCAGCCTTTCGGAAGCTACGTGATCGAGCACGTCCTGTTCAAGGTAGCCTACCCGGCCGAGTTCCATGCCCAGACCGCGGTCGAGGCGGCCGTCCGGCTGCACGAGCAGGTACGCGGCCGCATCGAACAAATCCAGCGGGTGAAGATCGAGACGCAGCAGTCGGCCATGCGGATCATCGACAAGCGCGGACCGCTCTACAACCCGGCCGACCGCGATCACTGCCTTCAGTATATGGTGGCCGTCGCGCTGTTAGAGGGCACGCTGGCGGCCGAGCACTACCAGGACCAATATGCCGCGGACCCGCAGATCGACCGGCTTCGCGCGAAAATGGAAGTGGTGGAGAACCCACAGTATTCACGCGACTATCTCGATCCGGAGAAGCGGAGCATCGGCAACGCCGTGCAGGTCTTTTTCGCGGATGGCAGCGCAACGCCGCGGATCGAAGTGGAATACCCGCTGGGCCACGTGCGCCGCCGCGCCGAGGGCATTCCACTGTTGGAGCGGAAGTTCCGGGCCAACGTGGCCACGCGTCTGCCCAACGCCCAATGTCAGGCGGTCTTTGACTTGTTCGGCGACGTGCTGCGTTTGGAATCGATGCCGGTTGATCAGTTCATGGGGATGTTCGTCGTATCGCGCGACGTGGCCGTTCACACGGCCGTCGGCAAGAAGTAGCAGGCACACGCCGTGTGCCGTCCGCGGGAGGACGATGGGTTCCCGGTTCCCACGCTCCGCGTGGGAACGCACCTTCCGCGACGCTCCGCGTCGGCCGGCCCGACGCGGGAGCGTCGGCGAGGAACGGCTTCCCGCGCGGAGCGTGGGAACCAGAACGTAAGATAGTCGCGGCTTGATGGGAGGAACGTATGTCGCGTCCGGTGCGGATCGGCAATGCACAGGGCTTCTGGGGCGACCGCACCGACGCGGCCCGCGAGATGCTCGCGCTGGAGCCGGATCTCGACTTCCTGACGCTCGATTTTCTCGCCGAGGTTCTCGATGTCGGTCCTGGCCTTGCAGCGGTCGCGCGATCCGGCGGCCGGCTGGCCGCGGGACTTCCTCGACGTCGTACGGTCGATCGCCCCCTACTGGCGCAGCGGCGGACGCTGCCGGATCATTACCAGCGCCGGCGGGCTCAATCCACTGGGCTGCGCCCGGGCCTGCGGCGAAGTCCTGCAACAGGGCGGATGCACCGGCCGAACGGTCGCCGTGGTTTCCGGCGATGACGTGCTCGACCTGATCCGCACCGGCAGCGTGGCAGACCAACTGCTGCAGAATCTGGATACCGGCCGGCCGTTCGCCGACGTGCGAGACCGACTCGCCACGGCCAACGCCTATCTGGGGCGCAGCCGCTCGCGGCGGCCCTCGACCGCGGCGCCGATCTGGTGATTACCGGCCGAGTGGCCGATCCGAGTCTGACCGTGGCCGCCTGCGCCCATTGGTTCGGCTGGTCATGGGATGACTGGAATCGCCTGGCGGGCGCGACTATCGCGGGGCACCTGATCGAATGCGGCACGCAGCTTAGCGGCGGGATCGCCACCGATTGGCTTTCGGTTCCCAACGTCGATCAAATCGGGTTCCCGATCGTCGAGGTCGACGCCGACGGAAACTGCGTCGTTACCAAGCCGCGGGGCAGCGGTGGTCGAGTCTGCCGGCAGACGGTCAAGGAACAACTCGTCTACGAGATGGGCGATCCGGACGCGTACCTCTCGCCCGACGTGACCGCCTCGCTGCTTTCCCTGCAACTCGACGACGATGGGCCCGACCGCGTTCGCATCGGCGGCGCCCGAGGACGGCCGGCGCCGCCGACGTACAAGGTGAGCGCAACGTACCAGGACGGTTTCTGGGCGCAGGGGCACCTGACGGTGTTCGGCGCCGACGCCGTGCAAAAAGCCCAACGTGCCGGCCAAGCCGTTCTTTCGCGGCTCGTGGCCGGCGGCGTGTCGCTGCGAGAAGCCGTCGTGGAATGTCTTGGCGCCGGGGCCTGCCGGCCTCAAGGCATTGATCCGGACGTGGTTAGGCAACTCACGGAAACTGTGCTGCGGATCGCGGTGGCCGATGCGTCCCGCGAGGCGGTGGAGCAATTCTCGCGCGAACTGATGCCGCTGGTCACGGCGGGGCCGCCCGGCACCACCGGTTATGCCGAAGGACGGCCGCGGGTGCATCCGCTCTTCCGCTTCTGGCCGTGCCTGATCGAGCGGGAACACGTGAACGCGAAAACAGAATTCCTCGCAGAGTTCTCCGGTGCCGGCAGTGGAACTTGTGCTCAATGTACCCCTTGTACTCCTCACGCTCTGCGTGAGGAATTGCCTCACGCGGAGCGTGAGGAGTACGTTTGCGACGAGCCTCGCGATGGTCCGCCGCGGCGACTTGCCGACATTGCCTACGGTCGCAGCGGCGACAAGGGAATCAACGCGAACATCGGGCTGATCGCCCGGCGTCGGGACGATTTCCCCCGCCTGCTTCTAGAGGCGACCGCCGAGCGCGTCGCCGAGTATTTCGGCATCTCGGAGGCCCGCCACGTGACTCGATACGAATTGCCCAGCCTGGATGCCGTAAACTTCGTGATCCGCGGGATTCTCGCCAATCCGCTCCGCGCGGACGCGCAGGGCAAAGCCCTGGCGCAGGTGCTGCTGCAAATGCCGCTGAGGGACGTGTCATGAACAGTCCCGTCTTGATCGTTGAACGGCCGGATGAAGCGACGGCCATCCTCACATTCAACCGGCCCGATCGCCGCAACGCGCTCACCATCGAACTGCTGCAATTGCTTTGCGGGGCCCTGGAATCGCTCGCGGCCGAGCCGCAACGGCGCGTGGTCATCCTCCGCGGAGCGGGGGCGGCGTTTTGCGCCGGCCTGGATCTGTACGAGGCCGCACAGATCGAGGTCGCTCAGGAGAGTGCCCTGTGGGTCGCCCGCACGTTTCAAGCCCTGGCCGCCAGCCCGCTGGTCACCATCGCGGCGGTTCACGGGGCGGCCTATGCGGGCGGCGCCGGCCTGATGGCGTGCTGCGACTTCGTCATCGCCGCCGAAGGCACGCAAATCTGCTTTCCCGAGGTTCGCCGCGGGCTGCTGCCGGCGTTGGCCACTGCCGCCCTGCGCTCGCATCTCTGCGACGGCGATCTCCGCGAACTGCTCCTGCTGGCCGAGCCCGTCGACGCCCAACGGGCCTTGTGCATGGGGCTCGTCCGCCGGGTTGTCTCGGCCGACCGACTGCTGACGGAAGCACAGGAAATTGCCGCCACGATCCTCAAGGGAGGGCCCGAGTCGGTCCGCCAGACCAAACGCCTGCTTGGTGAGCTCGACTTCGGCCGATTTCGCGCAACGCATGGCCCTCGCAATCGAATTCCACAAGCAGGGCCGGCTCAGTGACGAGGCCCGCGAAGGGCTGGCCGCGTTTCGAGAGCACCGTCCGCCGAACTGGCCGGGAGGCATATAATAAATTGGAGGGCATCGTAGAAGCGGCATCTTGCCGCTTCCGGCCTGCTCCAAGAGTAACGACTGATGCCGTGGTAACGCGGCAGGATGCCGCGTCTACGTGCGCCGTGAACGTTACGGAGAAATCCGATGAGCGACCAAGCGGCCGCCAGAACTGGCGACGACATCCAACGAGAACGGCAGGTCCGTCAGGCGGAAGAACTGTTCTTCTCCGGCCCGCAGCGGCGCAGCCTTGCCAAGGAACTCTATTGGGGACGGCTGGCGACTGATCTGGCGTTGCCCTATCCGCAACTCTCGGCGGAGGAAGGGCCGAAAGTCGCCGCTGCCCTGCAGGAACTCAAAACGTTCTGCGACGCGCATCTCGACCCGGCCGCCATCGATCGCCAGGCCGAGATCCCCCGCGACGTGATCGACGGGCTGGCCCGGCTGGGCGTCTTGGGCATGACCGCGCCCGAATCAATCGGCGGACGCGGCTTTTCGCAACTGGCCTACTGCCAGATTCTCGAAGAACTGGGCTCGCGGTGCAGCGCCACGTCGATCTTCGTCAACGCCCATCATTCGATCGGCATGAGGGCCCTGTTGCTCTTCGGCACCGACGAGCAGAAGCGGCGTTGGCTGCCGGACCTCGTGAGCGGCCGGAAACTGGCGGCCTTCGCGCTCGACGGAGCCGCAGGCGGGCTCCGACGCCGCCAACGTGCAGACCCGGGCCACGCCCTCGGCCGACGGCTCGCATTACGTGCTCGACGGCGACAAGCGCTACATCACGAACGGGGCCATCGCCGACGTGCTGACCGTGATGGCCCGCACGCCGGTCCCCGGCCGCGCGGAAACCCAGGTCACGGCCTTTCTCGTCACGCCCGACATGCCCGGCTTTCGGGTTGTCGAGCCGCGGATGGAAAAGCTCGGCATTCGCGGCACGGCCACGGCGAAACTGGCGTTCGAGGGGATGGTCGTCCCGCGCGAAAACATCCTCGGCCCATTGGGCAAGGGATTGAAGGTGGCGCTGACGGTGTTGGACTTCGGCCGCACCACGTTCGGCGCGTGCTGCACGGGCCTGGCCAAGACCTGCCTGCGCCTGGCGGCGCAGCACGCCCGCACGCGGGTCCAGTTCGGCCGTCCGTTGGGCGCCTTCGAGTTGGTCCAGAAGAAGCTGGCCCGCATGGCCGCTTGGACCTACGCGATGCAGGCCATGACCACGGTCACCGCCGGGCTAGTAGACGCGGCATCCTGCCGCGTTGCCAACGGCGTTCCGGTGGAATACATGCTGGAGACGGCCATGTTGAAGGTCTACAGCACCGAGGCCCTCTGGACGATCGCCAACGATGCCTTTCAGATTTACGGCGGACCGGCCTATTTCACCGACCAGCCCTTGGAACGCATCCTCCGCGACGCCCGCATCAACCTGATCGGCGAGGGGGCCAACGAAGTGCTCACGTCGTTTGTGGCCTTGGTGGGCATGCGCGATCCGGGCGAAGAGCTGCGCGGTCCGCGATGCGCTATGGCATCCGTGGCTCGAACGGGCGCTGTTCGACGCGCTTTGCCCGCGGGGCATTTTCCCGCCTTTGGCGGATCCCCCGCATCCCGGTCGAGTCGCCCGAACTGCGTCCGTACGCCTGGGCCACCAGCCGGCTCGTGCACCGCTTCGGCCTGGCGGTCGTGCGGGCGCTGCTGTGGCACCGCGAGGCGATCCTTGATCGGCAGTTCGTGCAGGAGCCGATCGCCCGGGCGGCCATGGAACTGTTCGCCTCGATCTGCGTATTGAGTCGCCGCGATGCGGAGTTGCGGGCGGGCGACGCGGCCGCAGTGGCGTCGTGGGAGCCGGCGGCGGCCACTCTCTTTCTGACGCAGTCGGCCGGGCGGATTCGTCAAGCCCTGCGTCACCTGCACGACCACGACCACGCCGCCATCACACGCGCTGCGACCGCGGTGCTCGAATCGGGATGACTGTTGTACAAGTGGAATCAAATCCTGCCAACTGCTCCAACAGCACGCGGGCCGCAAGTATCTGGCGATGACGCCGGGGGCCGGATGATCGAATACTGCTGGGATGGGGCAATGGTCGCCAAGCCTGAGCGCTGCCCGTATGCGCGGCCCGAGACTTCTTGGCCGATCGCTCCATCATAGGGGCTCGCTTCTTCTCAAAAAGGTTCTCGCACAATCCATACACTTGGGTAGAATACATGGGCACGCTGAAGGGGCAGATCGTACCGCAGAGTTGAGTTTGCCTGGCTTATCCGCACTTGTGGACGAAACACGCGCTAGAGAACTGTTGGCTACTCGGAATTACGACTTGGTGACCTATGCGCGTTTTGAACGTGTGCCTGGTGCTTGTCGCGGTCGCGCTTGGCATCGTCCTTGGCTGCGTGGTGCCAGTCCGCATCTGCGGCCGCATTCGGGGTTTTGTGACCGGCATGCTGCTCGGTGGAATCATCAGCCTTTTGTGTGGAATGATGGTGGGGAATCTGGTTGGTGGCCTTAGCGAGGAGTGTCTC
Source organism: uncultured Planctomycetaceae bacterium (assembly GCA_963759115.1). Taxonomy (GTDB): domain Bacteria; phylum Planctomycetota; class Planctomycetia; order Pirellulales; family Thermoguttaceae; genus CAVWXT01. Next base: position 59,235 of record CAVWXT010000004.1, on the reverse strand, counting down.
GGACAGCGCGTTGGAGTCCCTCTTGGACTGTTTGTCGGATGCTTTGTTGGAATGTGCCTCTCCAATTTCGTCATGGGCCTGAGCGGTGCTTTGGCAAGTCGGGTCTTTCGGAAATGACCGCTCGCTGCCAACATGCCGCAGCCGCAGAGCGGGTCGCCGCCTGGTGGTGCAGGCGATAGGAAGACGGTAGACTGACTGACAGTACGAACCTTTGAGGGATGGAAGCTGCGGCGACGGCTGCGGCTTCCGTTCACGGAGCGCGGCAATGTGTGGTAACGATCAATCGCAGGTCAGTCCCGTATGGAAATGCTCAGGGATTGGAGCACTCTGTTGTCTCGCTGCGGCGGTTGCGTCCTGCGTCGCAACCATGTTCTCTAACGGTTGGGGCGACAAATTTGGAATAGTTCAGCCCATCATCCTTATGGTGCTGTTGAGTATGGTACTGGTGCCCGTCGGCGCCATAGTTGGCGCAATCGTCGGTGTTGTCGGTTTCTTTCTTAGGCGTCGAGGAGGCAGACGCGGCACCCAATAGATGATGTGCGAACACGGCACACCCGCTGAACCGCTTTCGGCGGACGCTTCGCTTCGGGTGTGCCTACCGTTGGCCCGAAGGTCAATTACCCCACCACTTCCGTCTCGAAAAGCGTCAAATATTTCGTAGGCAGCACACTGTCCCCCTTCCCGAAATCCTTGTCTCTGAATGTTGAGAAATGGCTGAAGTAATGGTGCCCTGAGTCAACCGCCGCGTCGGGCCAACACGGGCTGGCCGCAGAGCGGGACGCCTTGCCGTGGAGCAGACCACCAAACCTTGGTAGAATCAATCGTAGTTCGAGCCTGACTGGCCTTGGAGAATACGGCGTCGGCCAGCCCTGCCGTTGGCCGAGTGAGGCAGGTGTCAGATGAGAAAGCCTTACACTGCGGATCGGGCCTATCGGTTGTCCGTTCTACCGCTCGGTATCTTCATGGTTCTTGCGGGTATCGCAGGGCCCGCCTGGGCCGTGTTTGCGCCCGTACACTCGTTTTGGACTTTCGTCCCTGAACCCACAAACCCGTTAGTTAAGCGCCTCGTCCTCGGTGGAACGTCGTTGCCCCTGCTACCGCTCGGTATTGGCGTCTGCCTACGCAGCAAGCTCGCGTGGTGGGGGTTTTTTGCTTGGATGGCGACGCGATGTTGGTGCTTTACCATTGCCCCTTTTGCGGCGGTGCCGCACCTGAATCGAAGCGAGAGTTGCTCTTTGCCCACATTCCTGAGGCCGAAGAAGAACGACTGGCAAGACTGCTAGAAGGGGTTGAAACAATGGATGCCGCCCTGAAGAAGTTCGGCCGGCCTGACTTTGAGGGCGTCTCCACGACTAGATTTCCTGAACAGGAGGATCAAGGCCCCCGGATACAGCACCGTCGAGAGATCCGGTATCACAATCTGTCCGTGGCCGCAGAGGTTTGGATTACGGAACGCCCGGACGGCGAGGTTTATTGGCAGCTTCAAGGAAAGTACATAGGTCGAAACACTGACAGCACGGGCTAGGGAGTGCGGTCCAACATGCCGCAGCCGCAGAGCGGGTCGCCGCCTGGTGGTGCAGGCGATAGGAAGACGGTAGACTGACTGACAGTACGAACCTTTGAGGGATTGAAGCTGCGGCGACGGCTGCGGCTTCCGTTGGCCAAACAGGAGAAGGTGAGCCATGAACCGAATACTGTGGTTGGCTTGTTTGGGACTGGCAGTTGTCTCGCCGCTTTCGGCACACGAACCGAGCTTGAAACAAGTCCTCAACGGGCACACCGCTGTCGTCTGGTTCTCTCGTATTCAGCCCGGACGGCAAGGTGCTGGCTTCGGCCAGCAACGATGGAACCGTCAGATTTTGGGACGTGGCCTCCGGCAACAATATCGCGAGCCTCAACGCACATAGTGGATCCGTTCGGTCCGTGGCGTTCAGCCCGGACGGCAAGCTCTTGGCTTCCGGAGGCGACAGAGTGGCTTTTCGGGATGTGCCGGAAACGGGAGGGCGAGTCTATCGTTATCACGGGGAAATCAAGTTGTGGAACGTGTCCACAGGCAAAAACACGGCAACGTTCGCTTTGGACGGAAAGGAGGCCACTCCCCTTTCTGTAACCTTCAGCCCCGACGGAAGGACTTTGGCTTCGGGGCGACCGGGAGAATACGGCCCGGAAGTCGGTACAGGAGAAATCAAGCTGTGGGACATCGCCACGGGCAAGAACACCGCAACCCGAAAGGTAAGTAGCGGGTATGTTTATCAAGTGGTGTTCAGCCCAGACGGTCAGATGCTGGCTTCGGGAGGCGGGAGGCCAGAGTATTTGGGAGAAGTCAAGCTGTGGAACGTGGCGACTCGCAAAAACACTGCCACATTCAGCGGAAAGTCACAAATTGGCATAGGCACAGACGTAGGCCGAGAATCCAACTTAGTCTACTCCGTGGCATTTAGCCCCGACGGCAAGATCGTGGCCGCGGGGGGGTGGGACAATGACTCAATCAAGCTCTGGGACGTGGTTACCGGCAGGAACACGGCCACTCTCCGAGGGCATACCAACTCTGTCTGGTCCGTAGCGTATAGCGCGAACGGCAAAACCATTGCGTCGGGGAGTCGGGACCAGACCGTTAGGTTGTGGGATGTGGCTACCGGCAAGAACACCAGCACCCTTAAGGGACATACCGATGGCGTGACGACCGTGGCGTTTAGCCCGGACGGCACAGTTCTGGCTTCGGGCGGCGATGACAGCACCATCAGGCTATGGGACGTGAAGCCCGTTGCAGAAGCAGACAAGTAGCTGCCAACACGCCATTTTCGCTTCGCCGCCTTCGGCGGACATGCGTCGCATGTCGAAAATGGCTTCCGTTGGTCATTGCCGCATCACCCTTCGCGTAGCGGCCGGCAGGATGGGCAGGACGTTGAACCGATCGAATGGCAGCACCACGATCTTGTTCTGGCCGTTTTCCCACTGGACTATGACCTGACGCCACGGGGCGCCGCGTGACGTCAAGATTGGGCCGACAAAGCGGACTGTCCCCTTCGTGCCGGCGGGCACGGCGTCGCCGAGCATCTTGATTAGCTCGATTCGCCGGCCGATCAGGGCGTCAAACTCGCCATCGGGCAACTGGGTGGGTGAGTGAATTCTCATGGCTTTTGCTCCTGTTACGCGGTGCATCCTACGTGGGCCCAACGCTGCCGGCCGTTGACGGGCTTGCCCGTGGGCTCGATCCTGTCGCCATGCTCGATTTGCCGCTTGCAGCAGGTGCAAATCGCATGGAGCCCGGCCTTGAACGCCGCAACCCTGCCGCGCGTGTCGCTGTCCGGTTTCTGCACGTCGGCAGGCGCCGCGGGCGTGGCCGTGCGGCGGTTGTCCCTCACGATCGGCACGACGAACGCTGCCGGCAGCGGCTTGCCCGTGCGAATGTACGGGGTAATCTGTTGGAGGGCGGGAGGTTGAAACCGGGACACAGCTAGTATTGGCAAGATAGGAATGCGTAAACCGGCTGCGTCCCCGTTTCGACCTTCGATTTCGACCTTGGATTGCATTCCACGTCCGAATCACGTTTAATCACGGTGTTCCCAGCGACCGACAGGCGCACTCTGACCGTGCGAAAGTCGGCATTCCGTGCGACGGACTTTCGGACAAACAAAGGAGAACATGATGAACCAACAGAATCGAGTGTCGCGTCGAAAGGCCATGCAGACGATCCTGGGCGGGGCCTCGGCGGCCGGGCTTGCCGCCGGGCTCGCCCCTTGGGAACCTCTGGCCGCTGCTCCGGCCCAGCCGGCGAAGATGCCGACGCGAGCGCTGGGCCAAACCGGCTACCAGGCCTGCCTGTTCAGCCTTGGCGGCCAGGCCACGCTGGAACAGCCCAACCGCAACGACGAAGCCGTGGCGATCGTCAACCGGGCCATCGACCTGGGCGTGAACTACATCGACACGGCCGCCGCCTACGGCAACGGCATCAGCGAAACGTACATCGGACAGGTGATGAAGACCCGTCGCAAAGAGGTCTTTCTCGCCTCGAAGACCAACGACCGCAGCTACGACGGCTCGATGCGGCTGTTGGAGCGATCGCTCAGAACTTGCAGACCGACCGATTGGATCTCTGGCAACTCCACAACATCACCAAAGAGGAGGATTTGGAGAAGATATTCGCTGCCGACGGCGCGCTAAAGGCCCTCGAAAAGGCCCGCGACCAGAAATTGACAAGGTTCCTGGGCATTACCGGGCACTTCGACCCCGCGCTGCTGAAGAAGGGCATCGAGCGCTATCCCTTCGATTCGATCCTGATGGCGCTGAACGCGGCCGACAGGCACAACCACTCGTTCATCGAGGAACTGCTGCCGATGGCCGTGGAGAAGAAAATGGCCGTCATCGGCATGAAGGTCGTCGCACGGGGCGGGATATTCCACCCCGACGGCATCTCCAAGATGCAGGATGCCATGCGGTACGTGCTCACCTTGCCGGTGAGCACCATCATCGTCGGCATCTCCAAGCTGTCGGAGTTGGAAGAGAACGTGCGGATCGCCGCGAACTTCCAGCCTTGCGCAAAGGACGAAATGGCCAGGCTTGAAGAACTGACCCGCCCCTATTATGCCGCGGCGACCTATTTCCGCCGCAAAACGTAATGCCGTGAGCATCTCCGCGAATCTGGGTCGAGATGTCACGCGACGGGCCTTGCCGCCGGTCTGCACGAGGGGAAAGCCGGTTCTCAGAGGGCCTTGCTACGGTCGCCCCTGCACGCGGTCGCTGGACGAGGGTAGGGCGAGTCACTTCTTCCCGCCCAGCGACATGAGGTGGGAGAACGTCCGCAGGTACATGACGCCGTCAGCGACGGCCGGCGTACTGTGGCTGGGTTCCTCCAGATTGATCCGCCCGAGCAGTTTGTACTGATCGGCGGCAGCCAACACCACCATTTCTCCTTCGCACGACATGCAGTAAAGCCGATCGCTCACGCATACCGGCGAGCCGAAGTACTTCCCGCCCACGCGCTCCCGCCAGTGGATTTTGCCGGTGGGGGCATCGGCACACGTGACCACGCCGGAGTCGTTCCAGAGAAACACCAACCGGTCACGGGCCACCGACACCGGCACGTAGGGGAGCGAACCCTGAAACTCGTAGACGACCTCCGGCTTGATATTCTTGGCGGCCTCGCCGGGCCTGACGGCCAACAATTGCTTTCCGCCCCCGCCCTCCCCGTAACCGGCAACGATCATCCCGGCGGCCAGCATCGGCGATCCGACCACCCGGTCCTTCAACACGTCCAACTCCCAGTTGGCGCGGCCGGTTTGCGGATCGTAACTGCTGATTCCCTGGGTCCCACTGGTGAGAATCAATTGCGGCGATCCTCCGGACGGCTGAAAGATGATGGGCGTGGAGTAGGCCGCCCTCTTGCAGCGGCGTTCGACCTTCCAGCGGGTTTCCCCCGTGGCGCGATCCAACCCGATCACGAAACTCTGTCCATCCTGGTCGTTCGGCACGATGAGCAGGTCGCCGAAGAGGATGGGGGAAGCCCCAAAACCGTGCTCCGTGACAAAAGGCCCCAAGTTGCGACGCCACACCTCGCGCCCGCTCTGTTGGTCCAAGGCTAGAACGACGTACGCTGCCGGGGTGGCCCAAGTCGTGTAGAGGCAGTCCTTGTCGACCGGCGGGGTAGAGGTCGCGTAGCTGGCAAACTTGTTCTTCTTGTAGGTCGTTGACGGAAAAGACTTCTTCCAGACGATGCCCCCGTCGGACGTCTTCAGGCACAGGACAATCCACGCGCCGTCCTCTTCGCTGGCCGACGTGACGAATATGTGGTCACCCCAGACTACCGGCGACGAGTGACCGACGCCCGGTAGATCGATCCGCCAGTTGTAATCGTGGGCGGTCCATGTAATCGGTATGGTCGCCGCATCACTTTGGCCCGCGCCGTTGGGGCCTCGGAACCGACACCACTCCTGACCGAAAGTCGGACAGGCAGCGTCGAACGCCAACACGCAGAGCAACAGGAGAAGATAACGATGCGCGATCATGGGCAGCGGTCCTGAGTATCTTGTTCCATCACCGTTCTCCACGCCGTGAGGTAAGCAAATCGCCCACCAACCTAGCCGAGTGGAAGCGAATGTCAATAAGTCATACGGATCGCAAGGCCGTGGCGCCACTGGGAAATCACGGCAATTCCCGGTGCGAAAATACGGCCAAGAAAAGCGTTTCTTGAAAGACCCCCGTCCGCCGGCGGCTAGTCAGTCAGGCAAGCAAACGCAAAACGAGCACAGAACCCTGCCAGAGCGACTGGCGGGGTTTCTTTGTGTGCATAAACGCACGCGTCAAGCGTCACCACGCATGGGGGGGTATTTCCGGTAAGCCGGCTCTCTGGCGGGGTTCGGAGGGCGTTTTTGCTCCAATCGGGGCGTCGCTACGAGATCGGTCGCCTTGCGGTCTTCCCACGGCAGGGCCAATCAGTTTTCCCAAATTCGGCTGTAGGAGGCGACTCCAGTCGCCGATTTCCGGTTGTTTTCAAGCAATCGGCGACAGGAGTCGCCTCCCACAGTGAATAACTGATCGGCCCTGCTTCCCAGGCACCGCCTTGGCCGGATGCCGTTTCGCTCGTAACTGGTGAATATCCTGATGTGAATAATTTGCTTCTTGGGAGTAGAATAGGAATTGTCGATGCTCGGTTGAGGCGGCAGTTTGGGCAGAACGCGGGGGTGGCAGTTGGATGGCGACCCCGACGATGAGTTGGGGACCGACGGCCGCGGTTTCGCGCGGGAGAGATCATCATGAGTCGCGTAGTGCTGGTGGCGTGTGTGCCCTGGCTGGCGCTGCTGCTGTTGTCGTTCGGCACGCTCTTCTTGCTGGCTCGCGCCAGTCGGGCGCGGCTGGAACTGGGCCGATTGCGGCAGCTTCACGCCGACCAAGTGGGCACCGCGCAGAGCCTGAGTTTCGTGCTCGCGTTGCCGCTGTTCATCATGGTTCTGCTGTTCATCGTGCAGGTCAGCCAGTTGATGATCGGCCAGATCGTGGTCGAATACGCGGCCGTGGCGGCGGCCCGCGCAGCGGTGGTGTGGATTCCGTCCTATCTGGTCGACGGGAACGGCGATATCGAAGAATGGAATCGTATCGGTTCCGAGACGGGCGCTATCGGCTACACGGTCGACGAGGCTGCGGTAAACCAACCGTACAGCTTGTCCGGCCCGACCAATGGCGGCATAACGTACAAGTTGACGGGCGCTGGCGACAAATACCAGAAGATCCGCATGGCGGCGGCGCTGGCGTGCGTGCCGATTTCGCCGTCGCGCGACTGCGGTATGCAACTCGATGGACAGGGTAGCACAATAGTGCCGAGCCTCGCAAAGGTCTACACAGCCATGACCGGTGGGTCCGCGGCCGACGCCCGCCTCAGAAACAAGCTTGCGTACACGTTATTCCAAAATCCGGTGGACCCCACTCAAGACATACTGACCGTGGACGTGCAGTTTTATCATTCCAACCAGGAGTTTCCGCTCATACAAGCTTGGAATCCCATTGACGGATCGCCGGGAATTCCGCCTGACTACACAGAGTTTCTCCAGGACCACGAAGTGGGATGGCAGGACCCCGTCACCGTAACCGTGAAGTACAACCTTGCCTTGCTGCCGGGACCGGGGCGGCTGCTGGCCCGCAGTGTGGTTTCGCCCGGCGGAGGGCCGGATGCCGTCAGTTCCCAGATCACGAACCGAGGCGGCGGGCTGTACGTTTATCCGCTGACCGCCACGGCCACCTTGGGCATGGAAGGCGAAAAACCGAACTATGCGCACTACCTCGCTGCCCCCATCAATCCGTAACAGCGTCGTTTGCCGACTGGCTGGCGCTGCCGGGCGACTGGCAAGGCGAGCCCAGCGGGACCAAAGCGGCTCGATCAGCATCCTCTCGGTATTTGCCGTGTTGTTGTTGACGATGCTGTTGGGCATGGTGATGAACGTCGGCCGGCAGGTGGATGGGAAGCTCCGCATGCAGAACGCGGCCGACGCCGCCGCGTATTCGGGCGGCCTGGTGCTCACGCGCGGGCTGAACTCCCTGGCCTTCACCAATCAGTTGCTTTGCGAAGTCTTCGCCATGACGGCCTTCATGCGCGAGGCCCGCGACCGCGATGCCGAGAAGTACGTACCCAATATCCTGGCGGCCTGGGAGAACGAGGCGGCGGTGTTCGCCGGATCGCCCTTTCCCAAGTTTCAGGCGTTGGGCAATGCCATTCCAGCCAAGGCCCAGGCCGAGCAGGCCCTGGTCACGGCGTTTGTGAACTGGGCCGCGGCGCTGGCGGGCGATGGTCAGGACGGCGGGGCCCTGTGGCTGATGGAGACGATTCTCCAGAACCACATGATTACCGACTATCAGCAGGCGGTCGTGGCGGCGTTGCCCGACATGGCCCAGCACGCCGCGACGACCGTGGCCCAGCAGAATGGCCAGCCCGACTACGGGCGAGGTCCGATGGCTGGCGTCTTGTGGCACGCCCACACAGGGCAACCGGTCGGCGCCACGTACCTGGCCTCCATTGTGGCTGATCCCAACAGCGATCCGACGACCTCCTCGGACGCTCGCCAGCGCCGCAACAATTTGCGCAACAGTATCTCGGCATGTGGAACAACTGGGTCATGGCCTTCTTCGACTACGGGGCGAAGATGTCGCAATTCGGGCAGCTTTGGCGACATTACAGCCAGTGCCAGTTCGACAAGCTTCTTGCCGAATATTCCGACTCCAACCTGCCCTTGGTGATGAGGCCTGAGATTGAGGCGGAGTTTGCGCCCGCTCCGGCCAAGGACTACGAACCCGCGATGGACCAGTATTTCACGTTTCTTGGCGTCGTCTATTGGAACCCGGCGCCGCAGTTGATGCCGGGACTGTACCGCAGTCCGGTTGCCAGCAATGCGTTGGCCTATGCGGAGGTGCGGGTCTTTGTGCCCGCGTCGCGGATCGTCTGGTTGTTGTCGGTTTCGAGCCCTCCCACTCCTACGATACCCATGGGCGGAGCGCCGGGCTACCAATGGCCATCAGACCCCAGTACGACGCCGCCCACCGGGTCGATGCTGTTCCGGCCGGGCCGTCAACCCGGCGTTAACACCGAAACGAACCTTTGGAACCAGCACTGGACGTGCCAACTCGTGCCGGCCACGCATCCGATGGCCGCCACGATCCTCCAGACGCCGCCGACGATTGCGATCAATGGCCCGTCGCCGCTTACACTGCCGAACCTTGCCGGTGTAAGCGCCGATGATTTGAATCAGATCAACTACCATTAGCAGGCTCACATGCTTATGATCGCCGCCATCAGGAAGGTAGGGTGGGACAAGCGTAGCGAAGTCCCACCAAGGGATGCACGAAAGAGAAAGGCGGTGGGACTGCGCTGCGCTTGTCCCACCCTGCATCGGCGCGTTGCGGGCGACCGCGTTTCTTTTGCCCCGAAGGGGCACAGTTCTCTCAGCCCAGGGCAACGCCCTGGGGATTGGGGACGCCACGTCACGGGTCCGGCCCAACGGGCCAACCGTTCCACGGGGTACGGCAAGAAGAACGGTTGGCCTGTTGGGCCGAAAATAGCCGAAACCACATCCACGCTCCTCAGGGCGTTGCCCTGGGCTGAGAGAACCAAGGGCCTTCGGCCCAGCCATGCTAGCCACCACGGCGGCCGCCGGGGTCTGGCGACCCTGGAACTGGCGCTTTCGCTACCGGTCCTGCTGATGGTAATGGCGCTGATGGTCAATTTCGGCAACGTCGCAAGCTGGAAGGTTCGGGCGCTCGGCGTTGCGCGATCAACTGTGGGGCAACCGGCCGCTTCGATCGACCGTCAATTTTCCGCGTCCGACGTACTGGCCTCTAAATGCGAATCTGGGCGTCAGCAGCCTACTGCCGCCGACGCCGCCAGCCGATCAGGGCGGCGCATTGGATGGGCCCCGCGTGACCATGCTTGGCCCTGCGGGATATGTTATTCCGAACACCGATAATCCGACCACCGATGTGATGAACCCGACGCTTACGCTGCTTCAGGGCAATTCTCATGCAACTCGTCAATATCCGCTGCTTCAAAAGCTGGGGCAGTTCAATCTCAACGCCCAAACGGAATTGCTCGACAATAGTTGGGACTTCCAGCGGATGGGGCTTCCGACCAACACGAGCTTTCGAATCCCCGCTATTTACATGCTCGCGCCGGGTATGAGCCAGGACATATGGGCCAAGCTTTACAGCAACGCATTGTGGACGATTGTGAAACTGATCTTTCCGTCCTATCCCAACATGACAGTCCCCGGGCCGCTCTGGCCGTTGGACCGGGACGTCGATTTCGTCTTCTATGGGGGAGTCGTTCAACCCAATTTCCCCGCGTCCGCGCCGGACTTCCATCCCATGCTGAGCAATTTCGCTTGCGACGATACGTCGGCCCAGCAGGCCGTCAATAATCTGATTGCTCGCATCCAAGGGAACAAACCCGCCGTTCGCGACCTGGCCTGGCAGATGGCAAACGCCTTCATCAGCTTGTATCAGCGGGCCATTCAAGCCTATCAAAATCAGGGCATGACTCCGCCGCCGCAACTCCAGCAGGACATCAACACTCTGACTCAGTTCTTGAGCACTCTTTAGTCACAGCGGTCGCAACACAGCCTGGCGATCTTCGCCATATCCTTGATGCCCAACGTCCGGCCTCCGAGAGGCGGACGGGGCAGGGAATCCGTCCTATGGAATTCCCGCCAACGCGGCGGCGGGTCGGGGCGAATGTGCGGACAGTGTTACTTGGCCGGGTTCTCCCCTGTCGGCGGCGGTGGGGCGTTCTCGGCCGCCTTGTCCGACGCCGCCTTCGCCTTCTGCTTGGCATTGGCGACCGCCTCTTCGACCTTCTTCTTCTGTTCGGGAGAGAGCACCGCGGCGATCTTGGCGTCCCGCTCATCCTTCAACGCTTTCAATTGCGTTTCCAGCGGCTCGATCTTCGGCCGGTATTCCTCCTGAATTTCATAGATCTTCTCGCGCTGCTCCTCCGTGACGACTTCGCCATAGTGGTCGGGCAGGCGGCCGCGGGCCCGCGCCTTCTTCGAGAGCACCTTCTTCACGGCGTCGGCGCCCCGCGCAGGTTGGTCTGCCGACACAAAGGCCACGGTCAGCGACAGCAGCATCAGACACGACACGATTCGACTCGACGTGGTTCGCAGCATGGTGAGACTTCCTTCTTGCTCGGGAGCGGTTTTGGAAACGCAACGGCGTCATCGTATCAAACCCGCGAGGGACACAAAAGCCCCCCGAATTGTAGTACACCAAGATTAGGGGGTGCCTTTCGCTTCGCCGCGGGCGGTTCCCTGCCTCTATCCCACTGCCATTGCGGCTTGGGAAAGGCCTTGCGGCGCAGGCTCCGTCGCCATAGGCTAAGATTTGTGGTTGCACCTCGTTCAGGCTTGTGCGGGAGCGCGGCTCTAGCCCTCGTTTCCGTCGATCAAGGAATCATTCCGTTATGAGACGAATACCTGCCAACACCCTCGTCGTCGTGGCCGTTCTTGCCGTTTGCAGCCTGTGGACGCTGTCGAAGTCCCTGGCGGAGCCGATGGCCGGAACGGGTTCGGCGGCTCCGACGGTCGCCGGCGCACCGGCAGGCGCACAGATGCAGGAGTTAAACGACGCATTTGGCCGGTTCAAGGCGGGCGATTTCGACGGGGCATTGAAACTGCTGGGCGAGGCGGCGAAAAAGAACGCCGACCTTCCGCCGGCGCAGGTCATGATGGCGCGGCTCTTTTCGCAGGCCAATATTCCCGCGGCGGCCCGGATCGCTTTGGAACGGGCCGTCGAGGAAGAGCCCAATGACCCCGACGCCTACGTCTTCCTCGGCGACTTTGCCCTCCGCGAACGGCGCATCGCCGAGGCCGAGTTGGCATTCCGGAAGGCCGAGAGCCTGATGCCGGAATTCAAGAGAAGCGAGAAACGGAAGAGCTCGCTTCAGGCGGGAATCTGCGGCGGTTTGGCGCACGTGAGCGAGGCCCGCAGCAAGTGGGCCGACGCCAGAAAGCACTTCGAAGCCTGGCTGAAAGTCGAGCCGGCCAGCGCCGTTGCCATGCAGGAACTCGCGCGGTGCCTGGTGTACCAGAAGGACGTGGCCGGCGCGCTCGAGCAACTCAACAAGGCCGCCAAGGCCGATCCGCAGATGCTGGCGCCCGAGGCCTTTCTGGCCCAATTGTGCCAGCAGGCGGGCGATCCCGACAACGCCAAGAAGTACATGGACCTGGCGGTGGCCGCGAGGCCCAAAGATCTCCCAACCCGCCTGGTCGCCGGCCGCTGGGCCTTTGAAACGGGGAAACTGGACGAGGCGAAAACTCAGGCGGCCGAGGCGATGAAGCTCGACGAAAAGTCGCTGGACGCCAAGCTTCTCCGCGGTGTGGTCGCCGCGTATCAGAAGGATTACCGGACGGCCGAACGCTATCTGGAGGACGCCTACCAGCAAGCGCGCGACAACTTTGACGCCAGCAACCGTCTGGCCCTGGTGCTGGCCGAGCAAAAGGATGACGCGAAGAAGCGCCGCGCCCTGACTCTGGCCGAGACCAACGCAAGACAGTTCAAGAACTCGCCTGATGCCGCTGCGACCTACGGCTGGGTGCAATACAAACTTGGCAAGCTGGAAGAGGCCGACAACGCGCTTCGGGTAGCGATCTCGCGCGGGTTCCATCCGGATACCGCCTATTACCTCGCCAGGGTTGACGTCGACCGCAATCGGGAAGACGAGGCCAAGATGTTGCTGCAGAAGGCGCTGAGCAACCCGGGGCTGTTTGCCATGCGGCCGGAGGCCACGGCCCTGTTCGAACAACTCGGCGCCACGCGGCCGGAGGCCAAGGCCCCGCCCGAACAGCCCAAAAAATAAAGATCATGGCAAACGATCCATCGTCACCATGATCTTAATCCTGAAACGGGACACCGAGCGTCCCGCCCTCCTGGCAGGTCTATCATTCTTTCATCGGCAGAAACCGGCGGACTCTGAAGCCGGTTTTCGACCGGTGGGCAAGCTGTCCCGCCGTCTTGCCGCCCTCACAAGTTCCGTCAGCGGCACAGTTTAACACCCCGTGAGAATCACGAGCGACTGTCTCGACTTTCACCGGCATTACAACCGACAACTAACCTAAGGACCGGTCCGCAGACATTGCGGAACATGTGACATACCCCCTACTCGGTGCAGGAGCGGCTTGCCGGGAAGTTGCAACAGGAGTATGATAAACAACCAATGAGTACCACGGCGGCGTGCCACGCGAACTGCGATCGTGGCCCGCCGATGCCCCTTGTTCGAGAAATCTCGTCGAGGAGGCCAAAGCGGCATTTGCGGCAACACCTCGAAGGCAGTCGAAGATCCGCTCCGCAAGGACTGCGTTGCCCCCCCACCCCCGCCAAGAGACTGCCCATGTACGTGCTCGAAACCCGCGGCTTGAAGAAAGACTACGGGGCCGAGGGCGAGGTGTGCGTTCACGCCCTGCGCGGCGTCGACCTCCAGGTCCGCAAGGGCGAATTGCTGGCGATCATGGGCCCGTCGGGCTCGGGCAAGAGCACGCTGCTGCACATCCTCGGCGGCGTGGAAACGCCCAGCAGCGGCCAGGTGCTGCTGGAAGGCGTCGATCTGGCCACGCTCAACGACGACCAGCGCACGATCATCCGCCGCGAGCGGATGGGATTCATCTTCCAGTCGTTCAACCTGCTGCCGGCGTTCACGGCCGAGGAGAACGTGGCCCTGCCGCTGGAGTTGGGCGGCATGGCGTCGGCCGGAGGCCCGCCGCCGCGCCGCCGACACGCTCAAGCTGGTGGGCATGTCGCACCGCCGCGATCACGTGCCCAGCACGATGTCGGGCGGCGAGCAGCAGCGGGTGGCCATCGCCCGGGCGCTGGTGATGCGGCCCGCCTTGCTGTTGGCCGACGAGCCGACCGGCAACCTCGACAGCGCCAACGGCCGCCAGGTCACGGCCTTGCTGCGGCGGCTGGCCACGCAGGAGGAGCAGACGATCGTCATGGTGACGCACGACGCCAACGTGGCCGCCCAGGCCGACCGGCTGGTGCGGCTGCGCGACGGGCTGGTGGAGACCGACGGCGAGGCGGAAGACGCCGCGCCGCGCGTCCGTCACGGCCCTGTCCGCTCGTGTTTGTTCAAGGGGACTGTTTGAAAAGGGGGAAGGCGGCGGGGGAAGGCGGAACGACGTTGGTTCCGCAACGACCTTGAGAGATCGCCGTCCGCCTTCCGCTTTCACCCTTCGCCTTGGTGCTTCATGATTCTCTGGAAGTTCACTCTCCGCGAAGTCAAGAGCCGGCCCGGCCGGGCGACGCTCACCCTGTTGAGCATCGTCATCGGCGTGGCCGCCGTCGTGGCGGTCACCGTGGGCACGGCCACCACGAACCAGGCCTGCCAGGAGATGTACGCGAGCGTGGCGGGCCGGGCGGCGCTGGAGGTCGTGGCCGAGGGCGACGGCTTCTTCGACGAGGACGTGGCGGCGGAGATCGAGAAGACGCCCGGCGTGAAGGCCGCCGTGCCCTCCGTCCAGAAGCTCTCGTCCTTGCGCTACCGAGGAGAACAACGTCGGCCTGCTGGCCATGGGCATCGACCCGGCGCGCGACAAGGCGGTGCGCGACTACGAGTTGGAGGAAGGGCAGTTCTTCCAGAAGAAGTACGAGGCCCTGTTGGAGACCGGCTTCGCCCGCGGTCTGGGCGTCGGCGTGGGCGATGAAGTGAAGCTCGGCGACCATGCGCGGCGGACTGCAGCGGCAGCATGCAAGCCGTTCAAGATCGTCGGCCTGCTTTCGCCCCGCGGGGCCGCCGGCTTCAAGCAAGGCGGCATCATCTTCCTGCCGCTGGACACGGCCGAGCGCCTGTTCTCCAAGGCCGGCAACATCAACACGATCAGCGTCGTGCTGGCCGACGGCGCCGACGAGAAGGCCGTCGCCGAAGCGATCCGCGCGCGTCTTGCCCACCGGGCTGAGCGTCCGCTCGCCGATGGAGCGCTCGCAACTCTCCAAGGAAACCATCGAGAAGGTCCAGAAGGGCTTGGACTTCGCCTACGTGATGATCCTCGCCCTGGCGTTCTTCACGATCCTCAACACGTTCCTGATGAACGTGGGCGAGCGGCGGCGGCAGTTGGCCGTGCTGCGGGCGATCGGCGCCACCCGCCGGCAGACTCATCCGCATGTTGCTGCTGGAAGGCCTGGCGATGGGCGTCGTGGGGACGGTGCTGGGCATCGCGGCCGGACTGGGCGGGGCCTATCTGCTGACGCAGTCGATGGGCCAGGTCTACGCCACGGCCATGCCCGCCGCTGCGGATCACGCCCGGCCCGTTCATCTTCGCCGCCGTTCTCGGCCCGAGCGTCTCGCTGCTGGCCATGTTCGTTCCCGCCTGGATCGCCGGCCGGGTCTCGCCGCTGGAAGGCATGCGGTTCATCGCCTCCGAAGGGCGCAGCCGCGTGTCGGTGGCCTACGTCCTCGCTGGCGGTCGTCGGTCTTCGTGGTCACCGGCTCGGTGATGGCGGCCTGCATCGTCGGCTATCTGCCGGTCGCAGATGCATGATCGTCGCTGGGCATGATCTTCACCGTGGCCTTCGTGCTGCTGGTGCCGATCGTGCTGGGCCTGCTGGCGTGGCTGGTGGCGGCGGTGCTGCGTCCGCTGCTGCGGCACCGAAGGCCGGATCGCCCACCGGCAGATCCTCCGCCGCCGCGTCCGCACCACGTTGACCATCGGCATCCTCTACATCGCCGTCAGCACGGCCATCAGCCTGGGCACCAACATCCTCGACAACGTGGACGACATCCACACCTGGCTGGACACGACGCTCAAGGGCGATTTCTTCATCCGCCTGATGAACCAGGACGTGGCCTCGGGGCATGTCGGCCAAAATGCCCGAATCGCTCGTCAACGACCTCCGCGCCATCGAGGGCGTGGCCAACGTCGACTCCATCCGGTACATCACCGGCCTCGATCCACGTCGCCCAAGCTCGAAGACGGCAAGCAGGCAGTGATCGTCGTCGTCCGCGACTTCACCGACAAGGGCAACCTGCCGCTGGACATCAAGAGCGGCGACCCGCGCCACGTCTGCGGCAACGCCTGGCCGCAGGGCGAAGTGGTGCTGGGCGACCGTCTTGGCGCATCGCATCGGCGTGAAGGTCGGCGACGAGATCACGCTGGAAACCCGCCAAGGGCCCCAAGCAGCTCCGCGTCGCCGCCACCGCCACCGCCTACATGGTCGGCGGCATGGTGGTCTACATGGAAGGCCAGACCGCCCGCCGGCTGCTGAACGTCGAAGGCGTCGACTTCTACATCGTCAACACGCTGCCCGGGGCGCTGGCCGGCGTCGAAGCACAAGCTCAAATCGCTCTGCGACGCCAACGGGCCTGATGCTGCACTCCTTCGCCGATCTGCGCAAGCGCGTCGACGACCTCACCAAGGGCGTGATCGCCGGCCTGTGGGGACTGTTGGTCCTGGGGCTGATCGTCGGGCGCGTTCGCCATCGCCAACACGCTGACGATGAACGTGCTGGAGCAGACCCGCGAACTGGCCCTGCTGCGCGTGGTGGCCATGACCCGCTGGCAAGTCCGCAAGACGATCCTCGCCCAGGCGATCATCATCGGCGTGATCGGCCTGACGCACCGGCATCGGTCGGCGGGATGATCGGCGCCTACGTGATGAACCTCAGTTCGCTGCCGCTGTTGGGCCATGCCCCGGCGTTCGCCTTGCACCCGTCGCTGTTGGCCGTCTGTTTCGGCATCGGCCTGGCGGTGATCATCGCCGCGGCCTGGCTGCCCGCCGAACGGGCCGCCCGGCTGAATCTGCTCATCGCCCTGCAGTACGAGTAGGATCGTCGGTAGAAACCGGATCGAACTCGCCAATTGTAATCTTGACGCCATTGGCGACGATCCCGCCAGAGGAGACGGTGCGCAAGCAATGGTACTGCGATTCATGGACGCCGACCGTAGAGCAAATAGCAGGCGCCGAGAAAGCCGCGATCGGGGTTGATCCTCCCTCATTGCTGTAAACTTGCTGTTGCCCCGCGGGCTTCCAGGGGGTCTTCATCGGCGCTGTTGTCGCAGGCGCCGGCTTTGATCCATTCCGAAACCTTGGCCGTCTCTGCGGCCGTCGGTTGGCGCGACTTCTTCGGCGGCATGGGCTTGCCCTTGCTCTGAAGCGTGAGCATCAACCGGCTTTCGGACGGTTTTCCGGGAACAACCATCGGCCCTTTCTTGCCGCCTCGCATCAAGTCGGCAAAGGTCTCGACGTTGTAACCGGCCTTGGCTTTGCCCTGGTTGTGGCATTCCAGACAATATTTCGTCAAAAACGGCTCGACATCGCCGACGTAGCTGGTGCCGTTCTTCTTCAAGGTCGCGAGGAACTTACGGTCCGACTCGCTGAGGCGCTCCAGCGGAACCGTGACTATTGCACCTTCGGGCTTTTTCAGCCGCACCTTGCCATCGGTGAGGTCGACCAGTTCTGCCTCGACAGTGTGTTGTCCATCGTTGGAGGTCCATTTTCGCGCCGAGGCCGCCGGCGTCATGATGGCCAGCAGCCCAAGCGCTGCCAGCGTTGCGAAAGTCCGCTTCATAGAGTTCTCCTTTTGGCAGACGGTCCAGAGTAGCCCTTCTCCCGCTGGTTGTGGACCTCGCGGTACCCAAGCACCTTCTCCGATCGCGCCGGCCGAAGACCAATACCTACAGCACCTTCGTCATTTTGCCAACCATCTCCTCTCTTGTCAACAATTATGGCCAGAGTTTGCCGCGAAAAACAGCGCAATGCACAAAATGATAAGTGATATAATGATCTTTTGGCACCAGATGCTTGCTGTGGGGGGCGGGTCGTGGTAGCATCACCGCGGAGCAACTGGGGCGGGAAGCGAGTCTCGATTCGCGTGGTCGCGCATGCCAGTCCGAGAGAAAGTGGAATGTGCCCTCTTTCGCCGCCGTTTTCGCCTCCTTGGCTTTTATCGCCCTTGAGATCTTCAACCACCCCGATGTCTCGCCGGCCGATCGCAGTCCCCGTCAATTGCGCAGGTGTGAGTTCGCGATATTGTCCGACCCCCAACTCCAGAAAATGGTCTAAGTCATGTCAATCTCCCGAAGACACTTTGTGAAGTCCGTTGCCGCGGCCAGCGTCGTTCTTTCAACGAATGGATTTTCGAGTCCGTTGATCGCCGCCGGTGTGCCAGGCGGCCCGCAGAAAGGCAAGATCTGCGCCTTCTCCAAGCTGTTCGAGTTCCTCGATTACGATCAGTTGTCCGAGGTCTTTGCCGCCGCCGGACTGGACGGCATTGACTTGACCGTCCGCCCCGGGGGCCATGTCGAACCGGAGAATGTGAAAATTGCCTTGCCCAAAGCCGTGGCGGCCGCCCGGCGCAACGGGCTGGAAGTCTATATGATGACCACGGCCATTACGGATGCCGGGAATCGGCTCAATGGGGACGTATTGAAGACGGCCGCCGATCTTGGCGTAAAATACTACCGGCTTGGATACCTGGATTACGATTATTCCAAGACAATCCCCGCCAATTGGGACGACGCCCGCACGGTCTTGGGCAAACTGGCCGTTCTCAACGAGAAGACGGGAATTCACGGGGCCTACCAGAATCATCACCAGCAACCGCGTATCGGCAGCCCCGTCTGGGACTTATGGTACATCCTGAAGGACCTCGATCCGGAATGGATGAGCTGCCAATACGATATTTGGCACGCGGTCATTGAAGGCCACAGTTCCTGGGGCAACGGATTGCGCCGCTAAGCCCGTACATCAAGACGCGGTGCATCAAGGATCTTGGGTGGATCAGCCGCAACGGCAAAATGATGCCGGAGGCGGTTCCTTTGGGCGAGGGCCAAGTCGATTTTGACGCCTATTTCAAGCTGTTGAAAACGCTCAAGCTTAGCGGCGACACGTCTCTGCACATCGAATATCCGGTCTTGTCCGATCAGGACAAGGGTCTTCCCGTCAAGCAGAAGATCGAGAAAGCACTCTTTGTCATGAAACGGGATACGGACAAGTTGAAGAGCATCATGGCAAGAAATGCTTTTGTTTGATGTCTGCGGCTGATTGCCCACGGCTGGGTCGCAATGCTACAATAGGCGAATCCAGCCTGTACGTTCTTGGACGCCCTCTAGCACCGGGATAGTTCGGTGGGCACAGACGAAGCCGCTTCTTTGCCGTCGAGCTCGATCTCGTCGACGCTCCTCTTGCAGCTTCGCTCCGGTCGGCCGGAGGCATGGCAACGTCTGGTGCGTCTCTACGGCCCGGTGATCTATCGGTGGTGCCGCCGGTCAAACCTCCATGCCGAAGACGCCGCCGACGTGGTCCAAGAGGTGCTTTCGGCGGTCATGGTTCACTTGCCCGACTTCCGCCGGGATCGCCCGCAAGACAGTTTCAGCGGCTGGCTGGCCGTCATCACGCGCAACAAGGTGCGGGAATACTATCGTCGCCAACACGGCAGGGCGGAATCCCGCGGCGGCAGCACGGCACAGCGCCAGATGGCCGAGATGCCCCAGCCGCCGGAGCCCTCGGAGGAGAGCATCCGGCCCGACGCCCAGTCGGCCACCTGCTTGTCGCGGCGGGTGCTGGAACTGATCCGGGCGGAATTCGAGGTCCGCACTTGGGAGGCGTTTTGGCGGGCCAGTGTCGACGGGCAGTCGCCTTCCGACGTCGCCGCCGAATTGAAGATGAGCACGGCGGCCGTCTATAAGGCCAAATCGCGGGTGCTGAGCCGGCTCCGGCAAGTCCTCTCGGCATTGCCCGAGTGACCTTTGGGCAGTACCGTGGACCTTGTGAAGTCCGGCGGGCTGGCCCATCTCGCCAGCCAATAGAGGACGCCGTCGCGTCCCGCGGTTGGCCGAAGACATGATTTTGCCGTCTTTGCGCCGCGTATTCGTAACCCGTTGCCCTGCAATGTCTTGCAAGGATCGTTCCAAAATGGTGTCAGACCCGCGCATTGTACCAGTAGAGAGAATAGAGAGACTCGACGTGGGAACGCCTCGATGGCCCACGCCCAACGCAGGGCCGATCAGTTTTCCCGAATAGGACTTGTGGGAGGCGACTCCCGTCGCCGATTTGCGGTAGCTTTCGGGCAATCGGCGACTGGAGTCGCCTCCTAGTGCGCTTGTGAGTGTATCGAATCAGCAAGGTGCAAGTCCTTGTCGAAATTGGGTTTGAACTTCGTAACCGAAAGTAACTGCGTCCTCGTGAGAGGGGGTGGAGAGCAACTGAAGGTGAACGGCTGGTCCGCAGGATGACGAACTCGATTCGGCCGGTTGTCGTGGCGAGCCTGCTAGGAAAAGGCGAAGCCCAAGTGACGCTGTGGTCCTCGCAAGGGATGCGGTCGGCAGACCGCGCGGTAAGCTCCGGGGGGAAACCAAACCAAGCCCCAGAGGCGGCAACAGGTGGTTGGAGGCGGAACGGTCGGAAGGTTTGATACATGAAGCAAGGAGACCTGGGCGGGTACAAGGACGAAGTTCATTGTCCCTGATAAGGATACGAAGAATCGACCGCCCAGGAGTCAGAGCGTCCATACGAGCGAGGAAGCGGGGCAATGCCCGTCGAGCAAAGGGACGCAGGAAAGTGGATGAAACATGACGCACGGCCAAAACCACACCGTACCGCGAGTGTCGGCAACGACTAGCCACGACGGACTGCGTCAGGCACACGTAACTTGGCTCAGATTGGCCGCACCGTCGATGTTGCATGTTGGTGGCCTTCCCGTGAAGGTCAGGGCCTTTCGCTTCTGCCGATCCCGAGAAGGAACCTTGTTTCCTTCCCGCGCTCGGTTCACCAATCCTCTACGAGGTAACACCACTAACCGGAGAGCCGGATGCGGGAAATCCGCCAGTCCGGTTCGGAGGGAGGGGAGGCCGGGAACTTAACCGGCCTTCCCTACCCCTATCAGTGAAAAACTGATCGGCCCTGACGCCCAACGCATGAGACCAACCACGAAGGGTGCCAATATGGTCGCCACAACCTGCCCCAGCCGGGAGACGCTCCTGCATTATTCCATCGGGATGCTCGCGGGCGAGCAGCGGGACGCCTTGGACGAGCATCTGGATTCCTGTCCCGACTGTCAGGCGATGATCGTGACCCTCGACGACGCCGATGACACGGTGGTCGCTCGTTTGCGGGCGCCGCTGAGCAACGAATCCTTCCTGGCCGAACCGCAGTTGCAGGCCGCCTTGGCCGCAGCCATGGAATTGCCCTTGCAGGGGACTGCCGCAAGGGAGGGAGCGGCCTCGCCGTTTGCTCGCCCTGCCGACGTGCCGGAAACGATGGGTGAGTACCGGCTTCTGCAAGAGTTGGGGCGCGGTGGGATGGGCCGGGTCTACAAGGCCCTGCACACGAAACTCAATCGGGTCGTGGCGGTGAAGGTTCTGCCCCACAGCCGCGCCGCCGATCGTCAAGCGATCACTCGCTTCGAACGCGAGATGAGGGCCGTCGGCCAACTCATTCATCCGAACATTGTCCAAGCCTACGATGCCCGGGAGATTGATGACACGCCGGTCCTCATCATGGAATTCGTCGACGGGCTGGACTTGGCGGAACTTGTCCGCCGCTTGGCCGGGAAAAGGGCCGGGAAAAGGGGACAGGCACCTTTTGTGCAAAGCACCCGGAGGGCCGTTCCGGCAAAAGGTGCCTGTCCCCTTTTCCCGGCCGCCGTTCCGGTTGCCGAGGCATGCGAGTTGGCCCGGCAGACGGCGTTGGCCCTGCAATGCGCCCACGAGCACGGGCTGGTGCATCGCGACATCAAGCCGTCGAACATCATGCTCACCCCCAAGGGTGAAGTGAAGTTGTTGGACCTCGGCCTGGCCCGGTTCTACGTGGATAGCAGCACAGGCATCCTGCCGGTGGCGGCCGGCGAGGAGATGACCGGCACCGGTCAGGCGATGGGCACGGCCGACTACATGGCCCCGGAACAGGCCTCCGATAGCCGGGCCGTCGACATCCGGGCCGACCTCTACAGTCTGGGCTGCACGCTCTACAAGCTGTTGGCCGGCCGGGCCCCGTTCAGCGGCCCCAAGTATCGCACGACGCTTGACAAGCTCAACGCCCACGTGCACGACCCGGCCCCGGCGATCCGCGACTTCTGCCCGGAGATTCCCGACGGGCTGGCCGCCATCTTGGACCGGCTGCTGGCCAAGAGCCCCGGCGACCGTTTTGCCACGCCGGCCGAAGTGGCCGAAGCGATTGCCCCTTGGTGTGCTGGCGCCGATCTGCCGGCGCTCCTGCAGCGGGCAGTCGAGTCGCAGCGGTCCCCTCTCCCGCCGGGAGAGGGCCAGGGTGAGGGCGATGCGAATGGTGCATTGCCATCGGCAAACGCCCCGCCATTGCAGAGGTGGGGAGTTCGCACGCGTACCGTTGTGCTCCTCGGCCTCCTGCTACTGCTGACCGGCGGGATCGGTTTCTCCCTGGGCATTCTGGTCACGATCAACAAGGACGGCCGGACGACGACCATCGACGTGCCCTCGGGTTCCCAAACGGTGATCGACGAAAGCGGCAATCCGACCGTGAGCATCCCGATCCAAATCGGCCCGGCCAAACCGCCCGCCGCCAGCCCGGCAGCCGACGAAAGCGCCATTCAAGGCACGTGGGAAGTCGTCAGCAGCACGTTCGGCCTCGTAAGAAGGCTGCCGGGCCAACAGGACATCGCACCCGAGGACGTGCTGAAGACCACGGAGGTTGTTATCACCGCCAACACGTTGAAGATCGTGGGCCGATACGTGACCGACATCGCCTTCGGCTACCGGCTCAACCCGACCGCCAAAACGAAGATGATCGACCTTCAAACGCCAGGAAGCTACGTCGGGCTGGTCTCCTACGGCATCTACCAACTGGAAGGGAACGAGTTGAAGATATGTGCGTCCAGCCTTCGCAGTCTCGGAGACAAAAGGGAGCCTCCCGACGCAAGACTGCTGCGGCCCTCGGAGTTCTGGGCCGAGCTTGCTTCCGGCAAAGAGTCCCTTGTCTTGCGCCGCGTTGCCGACGCCACAACGACCGACGACGAGACGGCGATCCTGGGAACGTGGCGAGTGGTGGAGGCGCCCGATAGAAGGGGTCAACTCTTCCCGTTTGCCCCCAATCAGGAAGTTGTCTTCTCGCGCCACGGCCTGACACTGGTCGATGCTCATGCGGCGGAGAATGTGCCGGAGGGGAATGTGCCAACCTACGAACGCGGTTACGGCTATGCCCTCGATCCGACGGCAAACCCCAAGCGAATCGATATCGCCAATCTGAGAGCCCAAGGCATACAGCATCTTCATGGCGTTTATGAGCTACGAGGAGAACGCTTAACAATCGCGTGGGGCTGGTCGCCTCGCCAGTTTTCCGGCACGCCACCGCCATCACAACTTGCCGCCGGGGCAGATACCGTAATGGTCGTCCTGAAACGCGTAACCGAGGCAGTCGAGAAGGCAGACAAGCAGGAAAACGCCCCCGGCGTGCCGAAAGCCAAACCGCCCGCCGTCAGCCCCTCCGCCGATTTGGCCGCCCTTCAAGGGCAGTGGACCGTCGTGAAAACCGAAAAAGGAGAATCTGCGGACAGGGTGCCGTCACCACGGTCGCCGTCAATCGACTTCAAGGCGATCGACCGATTGGACTTTCACGGTCGGTACGTCCATACCCTAAGCCTCAAGCTGGGAACGGCCGATGGGCCAGAATACACCATCAACCCGATCGCCAATCCAAAGACGATTGACATCCGCGGCCCGACCGCTAACAGTGTCGTGGGCGAGCTGCTGGCCGTGGGCATCTACGACCTCCAAGGCGACCGATTGAGAGTCTGCCTCGCCGAACACATGCCAATGCTGAAGGGTGAGCAGCGGCCCACGAACTTTGCCGTCGATCCACATTCCGGCGAAATATTGTTCACCCTCGAACGTTACCGACCATCGGAGGATGACAAGGCGTTCCCGGGCCGCTGGACGGTAACCAGCGAAATCAAGAATGGCGAGCCGCACTCCGAAAGGGACATGCAGTGGAAAGCCTTGGTATTTGCAGCGGACTCCAGGTTCGCTCCCGTGCTGAACGAAACTTTTGATCGTCGCGACAGCAGGAGGCGGGACTGGTCAGGACGGTACTTCGTTGACGCCAAGAAGCAGCCAAAGAGTGTCACCTTATTCATGTCTTGGGACGCCTTCCAATCGCGGCGGGGCTTTTCCGCCATCTACAAGTTCGATGGCGACCGGTTGACCATCGCCTTCGGCGGCGGCTTCCTGCCCGAGGCCTTCGAGTCTAAGCCGGGCTCGCATGTGACGCTGCTGGTGCTCGAAAGGGCGAAACCGGCGCCCGGTCCAAAGCCGGAGGAGACGAAGACCGGCGAAAGCCAAGCCCTGCCGGGTCACGCGAAGCCGTCGGCCGTACCTACCAACGCCCCACGAGCCATTGAACCCAAGCCCTCGCCCGAACTCGCGGTTGCTGTACTCGACGATTGCGATCCGGACTACAAGGGGTCCGGCCCACACGGGGACGGCATTCGCCTGCTTGCTGCCGACGGCCAGGAAGTCTATATACGCAAGGGCCTCAATAACTGCCAAACGATAGGCGCTAATCACGGGGTAACAATCGACGCCAAGCGCGGTCGCGTTATCTTTCGCGAGTTGGTCGACCATCGCGTAACGGGCATCAACTTTGCGGGCAAGACCCTATTCCAGACCGAGATCAAGGCCGGTTCGCTCGCAGTGTCACCGCAGACGGGGGACTTGTGGTGCTTGACCGGCGGAGCTATTGGCGAAGGGAACACGGTGGTGCTCGGCAGGAACGGTGCGCGGGTTCATACGTACCCCATCAGCGGCTTCGACCTCGCCTACGACTCGCATGATGACGCCTTTTGGATTGTGGGCAAGGAAGTGATGAAGATCAATCAACAGGGCGAAGTCCTCTTCCGGGGGCCGAAGGCCGGTTGGAGCTATGTGTCGGTGGCACCTAACACGCATGACGGCAGTGCCTGGGTCGTGGAACGCGGTCTTCGCGATGTTCTGGCTAGCGCCAATCGGTTGCTCCTTCTCGACAGCAAAGGGGGCGAAGTGCGGAGACTTGAGTTGGAGGGCCGAACTCCGTTCGGCGTCGCCTGCGATCCGGAGACAGGTGCGGCCTGGGTTGTCATTCTGCGGAAGGGTATCTTGCGAGTGCCTGTAAAAGGCGAGCCGCTGCCACTATTGGACTTCCCGGCGGTGTCGATTGCCATCGGTCCCGACAGCGGCCAATGCTGGATTGGCACCCCAAACGAAGTGCTGCGACTCGACAAGGAAGGAAAGGTTCTTGTTCGTTACCCATTGGGCAGCGAATCCGGACAAAGCTGGCTTAGCGCACCCTAGAAACCGCCGACGTGACGACAACGCCCGCAGAGATTGTCTGCTCTCAGGCCATCTTACGCTGGGTAGCGGTTCAGCAACCCGCCAAGCCGCTTGTGGCAGTCGGGACAGGGAGTACAGCCGGGCCTCGCCATCGCCGATGGTCGCCCTGCATTGTCCGCCCCACTCGCCCGACTCGCGCCTTGCGTTAACCCGCCAGTCGCGGTTTCGAACGCTCGGGAAAAAGTGCTCTGGGTAAGCCCCCGCTACAGGCTTATTGACGTGCGGCGCCGTCAGGCGGGACAATGGAGACGATGCTTCTGGGGAAAGAGGTCCGGCGGTCAGGCCGTGCGTCGGGCACTGCCCGAAGGCGGCGGGGGAAACATAGCCGGGGGTCCAGTTCTCTCGCACTAAGGCGAAACGAGCGAGCCAAGACCTCATAGGGTTACAGAAAGGGCGACCCCATGAACCGAATTGCAATGCCGATGCTGGCGTGTGGTTTGCTGGTTGCTTCTCTGTTCCCGGTCGCCGCAGCAGAATCGAATGCGGAGCAGGCCACGGTAATTGCCGAAATCAAGAAACTGGGCGGCAGGGTTACCGTTAATGAAAAGAGCCCAGCCAAGCCCGTGATTCAGGTATACCTTCACTATACCCAGTTGACGGATGCTGGCTTGGAGCACCTCAAGGGGCTCACGCAATTGCAGACGTTGGACCTTAGGAGTACCCAGGTGACGGACGCTGGCTTGGAGCACCTCAAGGGGCTCTCACAATTGCAGACATTGTATCTTTGGAATACCCAGGTGACGGACGCTGGCTTGGAGCGCCTCAAGGGACTCTCACAATTACGGGAGTTGCAGCTTCAAAATACCCAGGTGACGGACGCTGGCTTGGAGCACCTAAAGGGGCTCACGCAATTGCAGGAGTTGCACCTTTTGAATACCAAGGTGACGGACGCTGGTTTGGAGCACCTCAAAAGGCTCTCACAATTGCAGGAGTTGGATCTTAGGCGTACCCAGGTGACGGACACTGGCTTGGAGCACCTCAAGGGGCTCTCGCAATTACAGGTGTTGGGCCTTTCGACTACTAAGGTAACCGATGCTGGCTTGAAGCATCTCAAGGGGCTTACGCAATTGCAGCACTTGCTTCTTGACAATACCAAGGTGACCGACGCTGGCTTAGAGCATCTCAAGGGACTCTCGCAATTGTGGTGGTTAAGCCTTTCGCATACCCAGGTGACGGACGCTGGCTTGGAGCACCTCAAGGGACTCTCGCAATTACAGAGGTTGAGCCTTGACGGTACCCAGGTGACGGACTCGGGCTTGGAGCACCTCAAGGGGCTCTCACAATTGCAGGAGTTGGACCTTAGCCGTACCGAGGTGACGGACTCCGGCTTGGAGCATCTCAAGGGGCTCTCGCAATTACAGGGGCTGCGCCTTAGTAATACCCAGGTGACGGACGCTGGCTTGGAGCACCTCAAGGGGCTCTCGCAATTGCAGAGGTTGGACCTTAGTAATATCATGGTGATGGACGCTGGCTTGGAGCAGCTCAAGGGACTTTCGCAATTACGGGAGTTGACCCTTAGAAATAGCCCCGTAACCGAGGCTGGCGTGAGAGACCTTCATCAGGTCTTGCCAAAAGTGCGGATAGTCCGCTGATGGAGAATGGCCAGCGGGTTGGCCGCACCATCGCCCTGGCCGGGGTGTCGTCGTTCACGATGCGAAGAGAGGCCGCGTGGCCGTATCGAGCACCCATGCAGTCACCACCGCCAGCACAGCCGGGCCTTGCTATCGGCGCCTAGTCGCCTAACGTTGTCCGCTCCCACTCCCGCGATCACACTTTGCGTTAACCCGGTTTATTCATAAACAGAAGCCGTGTTGTTGTAAGTCGTTTGCAGGACAAATTTTGGATACAAACCCCTCAAAGGCACTGTGTATTTCGCAGTATCGGTAATTCATGGTCTTTCAGCATCCCATGAATAATCCGGGTTAACCCCAATACCGTTCAATTGATCTTTCAATAAAAGTAGCCTCCCGCCAAGATTGGGTTGTCACAAATCCTTTCTGGCAAGGAGGCTACGATGATTTCGGTCGACAAGGAAGTCGCCCAGTTCGCGTCTTGGCCGACGCGAGAACGAATCCGTGCTCTGAAGCGTATCATCCCGCGGGCCAAGGTGGAAGCCATCTTGGAGCGATGCGGCAAAGCGAAGGGCTTCTGCCGTCGCCTTCCAGGGTGGTTCATGGTCTGGTTCGTGGTTGCCCTGGGGTTGTTTTGCTGCGATTGTTATCGGCAGGTTTTTCGCTGGTTGCAGCCGTTTCGGCGGAACGGCACTCCCGGCCGATCGACATTGTGTGAGGCCCGAAAACGCATCGGCTTGGCACCGTTTCGTGCGCTGGCTAATGCAGTCGTTCGGTTGCTTGCCAAACCTGACACCCCAGGAGCGTTCTACCGCGGATTGCGTCTGATGGCGCTGGATGGGTTCATCCTGGATCTTCCCGATACGCCGGAGAACGAACGGGTCTTCGGCAGACCGGGCAGCGGTCGTGCTCCTGGCGCGTATCCGCAGGCACGGGTTTTGGCGTTGTGCGAAACGGGAACCCATGTGTTGTGGCGGTGTCTGATCAAATCCATTCGCATCGGCGAGGTCACCATGGCCCACGATCTGCTGCGTCACCTGAAGGAAGGTATGTTGCTGCTGTGGGATCGCGGTTTCTTCAGTTATCAGACCATTCAGGAGGTGTTGGATCGCCATGCGCATTTGCTGGCACGAGTCAAAACCGGCCTTATTTTCCAGCCTATTCGCCGTCTTTCCGATGGATCGTACCTGGCCAAGGTGTATCGCTCGGCTCGTCATCGACGAAAGGACGAAGGCGGGATCGAGGTGCGGATCATCGAGTACACCTTCGATGATCCTGGCCGCCCCGGAAACAAGGTTATGCACCGTTTGCTGACGACCTTCCTGGATGAAACCTTGGACCCAGCCGTGACCCTGATCGAGCTTTACCACGAGCGTTGGGAAGAGGAACTGACCATTGATGAGTTGAAGACCCACCAACGAGAGCGGCCGGTCTTGCGGAGCCAAACGACCATCGGCGTATTGCAAGAGATTTACGGGCTCCTCTTGGGCCATTACGTTGTGCGCGTCCTGATGTACGAAGCGGCCTTGCAGAAGCGCGTTGATCCGCAACGGATTTCTTTCACCGCCACCTTGAACATCTTGCGATGTCGCTTGCCCGAGTGCCCGAAAAGCGCTTGTGCCCTGCGGCAGTGGTATCAGGCGCTGCTGGAGGAAATTGCCGAGGAAATACTTCCCGCTCGCCGTAACCGAATCAACCCACGCGTGATCAAACGAAAGATGAGCTGCTGGGCGAAAAAAAGGGCCGAGCATCGTCATTACCCCCAGCCAGCCAAAGAGTTTCGACCTGCCATCGTTCTAATCCGTTGAACGGTATTGGGGTTAACCCGCCAGTCACGGTTTCGAGCGCTCGGAAAAAAGTGCTCTAGCGCGGGGAGGTTGAGGGATGTCCGGCTGTGACCCGCCATCATACAATCACCGACAGGGAACGCCAATCCCCCCATCAGCCTAACGCGGGACTTTCTTAGGCTGTCTCGCGCTTCCCGGCCTTCCGTCAAGAAGTTGCAGCAATCGCAAGTCACTCGCGCCTTGTGCGTCTCTTTGCGGCCGTACCACGTCGCGGACCGTTGCAGCGGTCCCGGCTTGGGGCTATTCTAGGGGGACAGATGGCGTGGGCCGCGGAGCGTGCGTCAGTCTCTGCCACCTGCGACCCACCCAGCCTGCTTGCCGACGTCCCCTTCCCCAAGAGAGCAATTCGATGATTGCCATGCTCAACCGCCGATCGTTCTTCCAAGTGACAGCCGCCGGCCTTGGCGCGTCCGCCGTGGCGCAGGCATCCGCCCTCTTGGCCGCCGAGCCCGGGCCGAAGCGCAGGTTCACGATGGCCCTGTCGTGCGGCATGATCGGCGTGCGGGCCACGCCGCGCGAGGCGATCGAACTGGCGCACCGCTACGGTTTCGAGGCCGTGGAACCGTCGGCCCGCTTTCTGGCCGGCCTCTCCGACGACGCGCTGGCCGAACTCCTGGCCGAGATGAAGGCCAAGAAACTTGTCTGGGCGGCGGAGGGGCTGCCTGTGCAATTTCGCGCCGGGGACAAGGAGTTCCAGGACTCGATCAAGGGTCTGCCGGACTTTGTGAAGGGACTGAAGCGCGCGGGCGCGACGCGCGTCGGCACCTGGCTCAGCCCGAGCCACAACACGCTGACGTATCTGGCCAACTTCCGCCAGCATGTGGGCCGGCTCCGCGAAGCAGCCAAGATTCTCGGCGACTACGGCCTGCGACTGGGCCTGGAATACGTCGGCCCGAAGACCTCCTGGTCGAAGGGCCGCTTCACATTCATTCACACGATGGCCGAGACGAAGGACCTGATCGCCGAGATCGGATGCGACAACGTGGGTTTCATGCTCGATAGCTGGCATTGGTATACCGCCCACGAGACGCCGGCCGACATCCTTTCACTCCGCGCCGCGGACGTAGTTTGCTGCCACCTCAACGACGCCCCGAAGGGCGTGCCCGTGGACGAGCAGGTCGATAGCCGCCGCGACCTCCCCGCGGCCACCGGGGTAATTGACCTCGCCGCCTTTCTCCAAGCCCTGGCGAGGATTGGCTACGACGGCCCGATCGCGGCCGAGCCGTTCCGGCCCGATCTGAGGGCCTTGCCTCGCGATCAGGCCCTGGAGACGGTGGCGGCGGCGATGAAGAAGGCGTTTGCACTGGTAGAGTCGGGAGGTGCGTGAGACGCCCGAGTTGACGGCAAACCCGGGGACTCGGCGCAGACGCCCGATGCGGGCCACTTCGTAAGAGGCGCTGACAATTGCCCCGACTCGGCAACGATCCTGAGCGGCTGCCAGCGGACAACGTCCCCCGCTGTCAGGCCTGCTCGCGGGTCGGGTCCGCCCGCCATATGCTTTGGGCTGACAGCCAGCGCCCTTTGACAGTGCATATAGGATTTACGCGACGGCGTGCTTTCATTCGGAAGGCGGCCGGAAAAGTTTCCAAATGAGCAGCTTGCTGTACCGCAATCACTTCCGTGAATAGGCCCGGTAGGGATCGAACCTACGACCAAGGGATTATGAGTTCTAAGGATACGTGCGTACACCATGCGCACTTAACGCGAACCCGCGTTTTCCCCGAGAAATCGAGGGGTGCGCACTCGCGGCTGATCCTTTTCCACCCCGCGCGAACCCATGAGTTGGCAACACTCTTGGCAACACTGTGCCCGTGAAGATGCGTCGATAGATGGCGGCCGGCACCAACAGGCACCTCAGTTCCCCGGGAACTCCACCGCAAACCACTCCCGCCACTGCTCCGCCGTCCAGGCGGCTTTCTCGTCGACGACGGGTTTGGTGCCGTTGGCCTTCTTCGCCCGTTTCTCCACGGTAAACCTTGAACATTCCGGGATGGTCGCCGCCACAGCACCGTACGGAGACGGCAGCTCTCCCCTGTGCTTCGCGCGATGGAACCAGCGCGTCGCCCGGCGGTAGTGTTCGTACTTGTTCCCCGTCCCCTTGCCCGGCTTGTGTTGCATTTGGCCCCACGGCAGGCCGCGGTGGTCCTTGATCCCACGGTGCCAGAAGTCGGCCGCGACCAAGCCAACGTCCTCGCCTCTGCCCAACCGCTCTGCGATCTCGGCGATGTAAGCCAACTGTTCCAAGTCCCATTCCCAGCGGCGTGTGCCGTCCGGGTCGATGATCTTGCGCTTTCCGTAGCTGGCATAGACGCACCACATTCCGTGGGCCTTGCGCCATTCCCGGCCGCCGGCCGTCCGCTCCCGGATGTTGTCGGCCTCGATCTGGGCGACGATGGCGTAGACGGTCACCATCACCTTACCCATCATCGTGTCCAGGTCGAGGCAGCGTCCGCCGAATTCCAACACGATCAGGCGCACCGCCCGCTTCGTGAGCCGGTCCAGCGTATCGTGGATGTCGCCGATCGACCGGCCGATGCGGTCCAGTTTGGTCACCACCAACACGTCGCCGGCCTTGGCGTTGAGGAGCAGCCAGCGCCCTTGGGTGCGGTCCCTGAACCGCGTCTTACAGCCGGAGGTGCCCAGTTCCTCGTGTAGCACCTTCGCCTCCCCCAGGCCGTGCTGGCGGCAATACTGGCAAATGTCGTCGGCCTGACGCTCAGGCGACTTCTCCTGACGCAAGGTGCTGGCCCTGGTAAGCCCGTAGACTGCCATGACTCTATCTCCGCTGGGTATGTAATGGTCGGTATGTCACAAAAAATGCCGGCCGTGCGCGGGCAGCCCACGACCGGGTAGGAGTCCGGTCAAGCGGGCGGTCGGCGTACCCCTACACCCAGCCCACGCACGGCACGGCTATCAGCTCTCACAGGTTCTGGCGGCCTCGCCGTCAGTCTCGAACAGGTCTCGCTGCCCGGCTAGGCAATCCATGCCCGCGATGAGCAGGGTCTGGCGGGTGTTCTCGGGTGCGCTCCCGCGCCACGGCTTTTTCGTGGCCAGGGGATTGTGCAAGGCGAACTCGGCATCCTCGGAAGTGTTGGCCAAGGCGCGGATCGTCTTTGCCAGACGGCGGTTCGCTCTCTTCAGCCGGCGTGTCTCCTGCATCAAGTCGCGGTAAGACAGTCCCAGCAAGGGGTCGCTACGGTAAAGGTCAGGGGCTTTCATGCCGCCACCTCCCTTGTCCGGTGCAACTCGACTGCCCCACTCAAGGCCGTCAGCGCCCGGCGCATCGAGAAGCTGTCATTCCGCCAGCCTAGTTGTTCCACGCCGACAGGCAACGGCACGTCCGCGCCGACCTCCTGCTGCCAGATCCACGCCAGCCGCTCCTGGCAGGCTTCCGCAAACGTGGGCCCGGCGGAGAAGGGAAAGACCTCGAACCGCTGCAAGAGGGCCTCGTCGAGCGTGCTGACATCATTGCTGGTGGCCACCACGATCAGCCGCTCGGGCATGTGCTGCTCGCCAAGCTCATCCTTCAGCGCGGCGTTGACGTGCTTGCTGACGATAAGCTCCAGTTCCTCGACCAGGAGGATGTGCCACGGGCTGCCGGTCATCGGGCGCATTCGGAAGGTCTGGCCAAACAACCGGCGAACCTCTTCGATGTTCAGGTTGGCGGCGGAATACTCCAGCAGCCCCGAGAACGGGCAGACGCCCAGGTCGTGGATCAGGGCCTTGGCGGTCGCCGATTTACCCACGCCGCCACGGCCCTCAAAGAGCAGACAGCAGGAGGCGGGCGCGGCCACCAGCCGCTTGAGCCGCCGCACAATGGCCGGCTGCCCCACCACGTCGTCCAGGGTCAGGGGTTGATACTGTTGGGAGAGTCGCATCGAAAGGCTCCTTGGGGTTAGTAGGAATTGTACTGGGCCAGCGCCCGGCCAACGGCGGCAAAGGCCGACACGGGGGCGCGTTGGATGTTCTGCCAGCAAGGGCGGCAGACGCGAATCTTGGGGTCGATGGTGTTCTCCGTCTCGCCCAGCGGCTTCGTCTCACCGCAACACCAACAGGTGGCGGAGGGGACGCAGCTACAGGCGGGCTGGCAATGGTGCCGTCTCACGGTGTTGCTCCCCAACGTGCCTTGCTCGGCGTACCGTTCCGACGAAAGAGCCGTTCGTTGGCGTCACACTCTTGGGCAATCCACTCGTCCGACTCGTGGTATTCGATCTCTGCGTAGCCTTGGGTCTCCAGGATTTCGCAGGCTTCGCTGCAAATCTCGCAGACCGCTTCGGCGGCCAGGGTAGCGATTTCATCCAACGTGTTCTGGCAGACCTCGATGTCGCCCCACGCGGTTTGGCAGTAGACGTTGACGTTCATGCTCTGCCAGCCGTAGTAGCGGCCCTCGTGCCGGATGACCACTCGCCACTCCGGGTCGTCTTGGCAGCCGGCCAGAAACGCCGTCACCTTGGCCGTGTCGATGAGCTTGCGGAGTTGCTGACAGGCCGCGGCGTGCCAGCCCTGGCCTTCAGCGCAGGCTGCTGCCATTTCCTCGATGTTGGGCTCCCCCTCGAACGACACGCCGTCGCCCTGGCACGAACTGAGACTCCACCAGACCTTCATGCCGCTCATGCCGTACTGGGATTCCAGGTCTTGCTGGAACTGCTCGGTCAGTCTGTCGGAATTGCCGCTGTCCCACTCGTACCTCTTCCTGAACCATTCTCGGGCGGCCGCCTGCGCTGCCTCGCTCAATTCGTCGAAACGGTAGCCGCGTTTCTGCCTCTTTCTGACGGCAGACGCAGCGGCAGCGACAACAGTGGACATGGCTTTGGCTCCGCTGGGGTGGACTGGGTTCGATCATCGTCGCTTCGACTTCTCATCCCTCTCACAGACCTTGAGCGCCGCGTTCTTCGTGCGACAGCGCCTGAGGATGTCCCAGACGCCCACGGTGGCGTCGAACTTCTGGGCGTAATAGACCTGCGGCATGGCGTGGGGACCGCACTGCGGGCCGTATCGGCAGCGGTAGTGGGCCACCCGATACCGCCGGCACTTCGACCGCCAGATTCGCCGCCGGCTAACGAGCGTCTCGTCCCTGGTCGGGTGCTTGGCGAATTGCAACATGGTTCTCCCTCTCTTCGTCGGGGTACGGGGATTCCAAGCCAACGACCCACCAGTCCATGTCGTCCAGGTCGGTCACGCTGTTGCACCCGACCCAATCGTTGGCGTTGTGGACCGCGGGGAACGGCCCGTAGATGGTTATGCCGTCGAACGGGCTGCCCACCACGACGACGTGCGGCGTCATGCCGGGGCCTTCCATCGAGCCCCAGGTGCCCTCGACGTACTTCTGCCCGTCTTCGTCCTCACGCAGGTCATCCTCGGAGCTGTCCACGTCGTAATCGTGGACAACGACGCGAACACCCGCGGGGCATTGCATGTCTTGGATCACTCCGCCCTCCATCGTGATTCGCACGGTCAGCATGGCATTGTCCTTGGGTCTGGGTTGGTCAACTCGGCACGCTCACCCGGTTCTGGCGGCATGGGGCACTTGCTCTCCCATCACCGGGAGGCGTCGGCGCGCTTGCTCACACAGAACCGGGCGGCCGGGCCGGGCCGCATCCTGCCACTGATGCCCGCGCTTCGGCGGCCACTTGTCAACCGCCTTGTCTCAGTGCGTCTACTCCCTCCGCTTCCAGGTGCTCGAAGTTGGGGAACTTGGTAATCTCAGAAACGGGCTGTATCGGGCCGTCGCCAAGGGCGTCTTTGAGTTGCCCGGCGAAGGCGGCGATAAAGCCGTTCCACTCGCCGACTTCTTTGGCCAGCGCCTCGGCGTCCCGCTTCTCCCAGTAGCCGCCTTCGTCGCTGACATCGGCCAAGATGCCCAGTTCCTTGGCATAGTCGAGCAGCGCCACCACCAGCAAATGGCAGCGGAGGAAGTTCTCCACGCCACCGCACGCCGCATTGCTGGCGTACTGCGTCTTGCAGAAGCTGCGCCAGGACCATCCGGCGCGGTGGGTCGGGATGCTCCGCCGATGGCCGTGTTGTTCCACACTGAGAAAGCGCGGATACTGGCAGAGGCCGAAGTTGGCCTCTTCGCATCCCTCGCCCGGCCAAGTCGAAAAGGCGATGACGTGGGTTGGGGCCAGGTTGTAGCTGATGTGGCTGTCCCTGGGGTCGTCCAGGTATTGCCCGGCCTGGATCAACAGCCAGCGGTTGGGATCGTCGCGGTCGCACTGGTCGAAATCGCACGCCTTGCCCTGGAGGTCAACGACCTCTCCGACCTCTGTGAAGGGCAGGTTCATGGCCTTTTGCCGCAGCTTGGCGACCAGCGCACCGGCATCGGCTGCGCTGCTTTTCAGGCAGTAGTGAATGGTCAATCCCATGCTCAAATCTCCAAGGGTTGTTGGTGACAATTCGGACTCTGGCGGCATCCTGCCTTGGCTCAGCGGCTCGCCTCGCGCTGCTCCGCCTTCTCGATGTCGTCGATCACAAACGCCTCATCGCCTGCCAGTAGGTCGCTGAGGTCGATCACCTCGCCAGCCTTGGCCTTGGCCATCTGCTCGTCCCAATAGCGGTCGCGCCGTATGCGCGCCTCCGCCCTCTTGCCCTGACGCAGCAGGGCGGCAATCTGTTCGGTGTGCTTGAACATGCTCTACTCCTCGGGGTTCAGGACGACGGTATCTATCCACTTGGGCACGCTCTCGGCGGTCCGCGCGTGTGTGAGGCACGCCACCACCCGCGGGCCGACAGGTTTTTGGGGCCAGCCGGTGTAACCATCGGTCACAACCAGGATTGCCTTGGGGGCAGGCCGCTCTTCGGCCGCTGCCACGATCAGGGCGGCCATGTCGGTTCCACCGCCGCCGGCCAATTCCACCTGTTCGGGGCGAAAGACGTTCTTGGCACACGCCACGGCGGTATCGCCGGCCAGCACCCGTAAGCCGCGCGGATCGGGCAGGGACCGCAGGGCGTTGCCAATCACGCCGAGCGCCAGGGAAAGGTCCGACTCTTCCATGCTGCCGCTGGTATCGACGATCAGTGTGACGCGGGGTATTGGCTTCACATGGGCCGGCAGGAGCGCACCGCCGGCCGGCTGTCGCCGGTTGGGCTTGCGGTAGGTGAAATCCCCAAAGCCGGAGGTGCAACCCACGGCGTACTTCACTTTGGCGAGCAACTCCCTGGCCGGATCGATCCTGGGGTGGAGCAACTCGGCTGCGCTACGGGCCAAACCACCGGGCACGCTGCCACGCCCCCGCTGCTGCTCGTACTGTTCGATGGCTTTTGCCACGGCCGCTTCGATGATGTTCTGGTCATGCTCGGCCATGCCGGGATGATCTTCGGAGGGCAGGCCGTCTTCCCACGGCCGCGGTTGGCCATCGGCAGCGCTCCCACCAATCTCGGCAGCGGTTGCCTCGCTTTCGCCGTCTCCGTCCGAGACTTCCCCTTCGCTGTCCTGGCCCTCACGTTCACTGTCTTGTTGCCCTTTTCCCTCATCCTCGCCGGGCTGATCGCTCTCGGCATCTTGCCCTTCGCCATCCTGATCTCCGGGGTCTTGGCTATCGCCCTGGCCTTCCTGATCCTCGCCCTGGTCGTCCTGATCCTCGTGGCCTTCGCCGGGCTGCTGGTCCTGCTGGCTCTCCTCGCCGCCTTCGGACTGTTGTTTCTGCTGGTCTTGCTGACGCTGTTGCTCTTCCTCTTGCTTGGCCCGCTCCAGCAACAGGTTGAAGTATTCCTCCGCTGACTTGTTCCGGGGTAGGCCCAGCTTGGTCGGCGTGATTCCCTCATCCGGGCAGCGCAGGCCAGACTGCTCCAAGACATCGTTCACGGCGGCGTCGACGGCCTGTCGCCAAATCCCCAACCGATCCTGCGGGGGCTTCTCGCCCAGCAATCGCCGGCAGCGCTTGCAGTGCTTTCCCCAGACGTGGATCGCCTCATGCAAGACCACGAACGCCAGATGCTTCAAGTCTCGGCCCTCCAGGAACATCGGGTCGAAGTAGAGCCGGCAATACTCGTCTACGGCCATTGTCGCCAGTCCTGGCCGCTCAACCGGGATGAGCGACAAGACTTGATGCGTCATGTAGGGCATCTTGCGGGCAGCCAGGATCCGCGCTGCCGCCAACTTCTGATTGTTCATAGCTGATCCTCCCTACGCCGCTGCCGAGATGCTGCGGTGGACCTCCAATACCCGATTGCTGAAGTCAGCCGGGGCCTTGACCAATACGGAGGCGTGGGGCACGGCGAAGTAGAGCGGACCGGCCGCCGCAATCGCCGGTTCCAGCCAGCACTTCGCCACTTCGGCAAAGCAGTCCACCGCGGCCAGCCAGCGGGCTTCCGTGGGCTTGCCGCTCGGGTCTAGGCCGAACCGCTTGACGCGATCAACCAGCGCCGCCAGCACCGCCATGACCTGATCGCAGCGGGGCGGGATGGCCAACGCCATTCCTCCGCTGCCGTTACCCTTGCGGTGGTTGGCTGCAATGGCCAGCCAATCCTCGGGGTCGGGCAGGTCCAGGGCTTGCTCCCACGTCTGGTACTCCAAGGCTGCCTCTTCGCCCACACAGCCGGCAATCGCGCGGTAGCGCAACAGTGGCTCGGCGTCGATGGCCTCCAGCGCCGCGGCGCAGATGGCCGCATTGGTCCAGGATCGCATACTCGGCCACGCACCGGACGCCTTGGCCCGCTCCTTTGGATAGGCTTGCAGCAGACCAGGCTTGTGCTTATGGAAGGCGGCTATCAGGGCGGTGTTGCGGCCGATGCACTTCTCCCAGTCGGACGGCAGGGGCACGAAGGTCGGCAGCGGGAATTGCAGGCCGTTGGCCATGCCCCGCTGCCACGCCTCGATGTCCGGTTCATACGGCAGGTGACAAACCCGGTTAGCAAGCGGCGGCTCCAACTCGGAACCGTTGGCCGCGCAGTCGGGCGAATTGCAGGCGGCCAGCTTCCACACCGTATCGGGCAGAGTGGCGTCGCCCACGCGGTTCTCGGCAATCACGCCCAAGCAGCGCCGCTTGTACGGCCGGCGGGCAGGTGGTCAACTCGTCGAGGAACAGCACCCATTGACCATGCTGGCAGTCCTGCGCCCACTTCGGCGGCATGACGGCCATGTAGGGCTGCTCCCCGTGGACGGGATAAGGATATCCGCCCACGTCGGCCGGCTCGCGCAATGAGCCAATCAAGGTGTAAGCCTGGCGCCCCATCGCGCGGGCGAAGGCTTCGACAGTTCTGGACTTGCAGCAGCCAGGCTCGCCGGTCATCAGTGGCGTGACCTTGCCGGTCTGCGCCACGGTCCAGAAGATCAGATTCGGTGTACTCCTGCAAACCATACGGCATCTCCTCCGTCACGGGGTAAAACGGTCCAGGTCCGCCCTGGCGCACCAGGGCGGTAAGGGAACGCCTCGCCCTACCCTTCTCAGCGCACAGTCCGATTCCCGAGGCGGCGAAGTCCTGCATGACTGCTGCCGCCGCGGCGCCGTTGGCCAGTTGAGCCACGCTCTTGAGTCCCTCCAGCCCTTCGTTGAGGATACTGGAGTAGAGATTCACGCGGTCGACCAACTCCTGCGCCTGCTTGGCCCGGAATTGAAGCTGGGTGTCGTTGAGCGTGCCTTTGCTCACGTCGTCCAACAGCTTGGCGGCCTTCTCGTGGACTTCGCGGGTCAAGGTGTCCCGGATGGTCCGGGCGGTTCCGTCGTCCATCGCCACCCGTGCGGTGGTGATCTTGTTGCCCTCCTGACAACCCTCGACCCGCTCGGCCAGTTCTTTCCAGCGCTTCAGGTGGTGCTCGGGGATGTAGTACACGCCGGGCTTGAGGCCGGTCATGCCGTCCATCTTCTCCAGCACGGCAATCAGAGCTTGCCCTACGGCCGTGGTGGTCAGCCGGGCCTTGAGCTTCAAGAACTCCTCGGTCAAGCGATACTCGTCGGCGTAGCCGAAGTCCGCCTTGACCCGGCCGCTGAGCACCTTGGCGCCGAAGTTGGTCACGTAGGCGTTCCGCGTGGCGTTCCGCTCGATGTTGACCAACTCCACGCCGTTGCGTTTCGGCTGCTTGCGGCTCACCACGGCCTTGTTCTTCGTGCCGTAGATGGCCTTGATGCTGTTCTCCAGCGCCGATTGGTCTGTCCGGGGGTTGGGCACACAGTCGGCGTAGCCCATTGCCTCGAACGCCTCCCGCACTGCTTGGTAGGAGGTGGGCTGAAGCGACCAGAACACGATCGCTCCGCTGATGTCATACTCTTTCTCGATCATTGGTTTCTCCTGGGGTATGGGGCAATCTCTGTCGAAATGGACTTTCTGCGGGCATTACAAATTAGGTGCCCTCTGCGGACATCACGGACTAGCCGCCCTTCTGCGGGCATTACAAATTGGGAGCCCTTCTGCGGGCATTACAGATCAGGACAGGTCCCAATCTCCGGGCGAGCCGCCTGCGCCACGGCCCTCAATGCGTAAGGGCCGTGGGCAGCAGGCGGACAGGGACTGCCCTACGCCGCAACCATGTCTGCGGGCAGGTCTTGCCACAGTCCGCGGGGATGCCGGCTCAGGGCCTCCTCCAGCTCCGCGTGCTCCACGACGGCGCTGACGCCGCCGAGCACCAGCCGTGGATTGCGGCCGTGGAGCAATGCCGTGGCGCGCGCAGAGAGCGCTCTTCGCACTCATCCGCTTGCCACCACTGCTGCGAATCTTCACACCACACCAGGAGATAATAACAGCCGGACATGGGAGAACTCCTACACAAAGGGGTAACGGGTTCACCGAAAGCACACAGCCCATGTCCGTGTCTCTGGCGGCATTGCCTCTGACGGCATACCCTCACAGAGCAACACACGGACATGGGCTGCAAGCTGCGCGGCCCACCCACGCTACTCTTCCGCACTCCTACGCTCTCACTGCGCTCTCCGCTGCGCCTTCGGGATGGTGAATCTCCAGGGGGAAGAACCGGTCCGGTTCGCTCTCCAGGTACGCTTCATGCGGTCCGCAGAACAACACCAGCGCACGCGCCAACCGGTCCAGCACAATCCAGCACGGCATGCGCCACTGATAGGCGCTCTGGCGTGCCTTGAATCTGGCCACTTCGATTGTCATCGCCCGCTCTCCTGCATGGGGTAATCAGCACTGCCCACTCCCCAGCACTCTGGCCGCTGGGGATAGGGCAAGGCTGTCTAACGCCGCTGCTTGCTAGCTCCGCTGCTTGCGGGACAGAGCGGGGTGGCTCTGGATGAAGCCCTTGATCTCCTCCGCGAATCCCAAGAGCCGCTCCCACTGCTCGGCGTAGAGGGTCACAGGCATGCGCTGCAAGCCGTAGACACTCAGAGCGCCCTTCTCACTCTGCTTGCAGGACAAGGGGCCACCGTTGCTCTTGGGGACGGTCTTGAGTTGGGCAAGGGCCTGCTCTTGCGTGAGCTTGCCGCTGGCCAACTGCGCCAGCACGTGGGCGTTCCACTCGCGGTCACTGACGATGGGGGCTACTGCGGTTGCCATGACTCACTCTCCTACGCTAGGGTAATGCTATGCGGTGGCAACGTGCCACCCGCTATTTTTCCGGCCGTCTGCATTTTGCAAACCGGTCAAGCCGGCCGA
This sequence comes from uncultured Planctomycetaceae bacterium, assembly GCA_963759115.1. Lineage (GTDB taxonomy): Bacteria > Planctomycetota > Planctomycetia > Pirellulales > Thermoguttaceae > CAVWXT01. The sequence goes on along the minus strand of CAVWXT010000004.1, from coordinate 18,973 downwards.
AAGTGGGGGGCGGCAAAAAATCCCAACCATCCGCGCCCGCACGCGCGGTCAATGCAAGCAATTTTTCCGGGTCGGAGTGGACACTTGGACACTTTCGCAAGTCGTTTCTGGAACACGACTTAGCGACGTTTGGAAACCGACGGAAGGAGGCATAACGGGGGCGTGCGCGCCCGTGCCTGCACGCGGCTCATGGCGAATGAGGAAAACGCCGAAAATGCAACCGGCCGCAACCGGCCCGTCGGCCGAAAACGGCCGCGCCAACGCCGCTAGCGGGCCGCCGGTTGCGTCGCAACGGCCGGCTTGACCCAAAACCGGCCCGATCGGCGCGAACGCGAAATTGGCGATTCCAGGGGCGTCAAAATCGAAATCGCCCCACTCTAAATGGACATGCGAACATGCATACACAAGTACACATTCAGACAGATAAGATCGCATCCGATAGAGTCTGCGCCGCGTCGGCGCAGTAGGCATCCGCAGCGCGATGATCGCGCGATTGCGCCCTTCATCGTGCGCCAAAAAACCGCGTTGCACAACGCTGTTTTTCGGGGCCATGCTGCATGACATTTCGTTGAGCGCGGTGCCTGCGCAAGCACAAGCGCGACCCCAGGGGAGGCCCCCCGCGGCCTGCTCTGTCAGTTACATAAGCTCCCGGGAGTTTTTTGCGAAAATCGGTTTTCCTGGGCGGCTGCGAGAAGGCACGAATCTTGGGGCGCGTATTGCCTGCCCTCCCGCGATGCGGCAAGTTGAATCGTCAATGCCCACGCGCGAATTCAGGCCGCGGCTGCACAGCTACAACGCGCCTCGTGATGCGCGGGCTTTGGAGTCTCGAAAAACGGTCACTATGAAGCCGTGTGTGAGTCAAGAGGCGAGTTACATTTCCTTCTTCCTTCTATGCGGCGAAGCCTCATGCGCGTTACAATCAACGTTGCCTGGTGAAACGGAGTAGGGCTCTGCTGGCGAGCAACCCTACAAGGGATAGCCAGGCCAGGGCGGGAAAATGATCCGCCGGGCCCTGGTCCGCCAGTCGGGTCAGGGCCTCTGTTTTGCTGACGATCATTTTTTTATCCTGCGATGCCTTGAAAACGCATCTCTTACGCCGCCGGGCGACTTGGGGTTACACTGGGGCCTTTGCTGAGTGTGAGCGAAGGCCGCTGTCCCGTTTCGGATTTCGTTTGCTGAGTGTGAGCGAAGGCCGCTGTCCCGTTTCGGATTTCGTTTGCTGAGTGTGAGCGAAGGCCGCTGTCCCGTTTCGGATTTCGTTTGCTGAGTGTGAGCGAAGGCCGCTGTCCCGTTTCGGATTTCGTCGACTATTCGAGTTTCCGACGCATGGTGGGTTTCCCTCGTGGGGGAGTTAGCTATGGCGTCGTCTCAGGAGTTCCTTCAACAGGGCTGCGCGGCTCATTCGTTTGACCGATCTTGAAGATCTACCGTTTTTCCGAGCCTCACGCAGCACCAAAGCCGAATCGGAGAGCAAATCCTATTCCAGGTCCCAGCGTGAACGAACTCTCAGACAGCGGCAGCGGCGACGCCGCCGGCGTCGATAGTCACCCCCTCCTTCTTCCAAGGTTCCTTACGCAACAACATGACCCAACACCGCACCAGTAGTTTACGCGCCACGGCCACGATGGCCTTCTTCTTGCGAGTCTTCTGTCCGCCGGTGAGCCGTTCGTACAGCGACTTCGCCCAGGCATTGTAACGGAGCAGCATCCAAGCCGCTTCGACCAGCGCACCGCGCAGTTGCCGGGGCCCGTGTTTGTGAATGTGCCCGTGTCGATCCGTCTCACCGGATTGATGGTGGCGAGGAACCAGACCGGCGTAGGAAGATACTTGTCGGGCGTTCTTGAAACGCTTCGGATCGTCCAGGTACGCCACCACCACCTCTGCCGTCTTGCGCCCCACACCAGGAATGGTCTGCAACAACCGGACACGCTCGTCTGCCAAGGCCAAGCCTTTCAGCTTCTTTTGGACCTGGAGATATTGGGTCCGTAATTGGTCCAGTTCGGTCAACTCCAAATCCAGTTCGCCGCGCCATAGGCCGTCCAAAGTACACTCGGATAGCGGTTGGCGATATTGTGCGAGCAACTCAAACCGTTCCAAGGCCCATGCCTTCTGGCCACGCACCATGGGCATCCCGCGCTGGACAAAGATGGCCCGGATGTTGTTCTGCACCCGGTTCATGCGCCCAGAAGCACCTGGCGGTACTTCACGAGCCGGGCGATACTCGCGTTGCGGCTTCGACGGGATATAGACGGGAACCAGTTGCCCCAGGGCGGCCAGCTTGGCCAACTTGAGCGCATCATCGCGGTCCGTCTTCCGCTTGACGTTCTTCCACTTCCATGCCTCTTGGTTTGGGTTGCAGACCAATACCTGGTAGCCTTCCTCCGTGCAGACGTCATGCACCCAACCTGCGAGCCCACAGGACTCGATCACTACCAAGTCCGGATCGTAGTTCTTCAGCACTGTGAGCAGGTACTGCCGATCCGTGGACATGGTCCAGAACTCGGTCTCGTTGGTGTCGGTCTTCAGCAGGCAAGTCACCGACTTGAATTTGCCCAGATCGATGGCGAGAATGTTAGCCATAGCCGTGTGCTCCTATGTGAGAGGTAACGGTCAACACCTCCTTGATAGCCCATTTTGCCATCAAGGGGCACACGGCTTACATGGATTCTTTTTCTGACGAGTCTCACTGTGCCACGGGTTTTCGGAACACTCTTGGTCAAAAGGCGGGCGCACGAGACCGCTCGGGTCGATGTGACGACTGCGCAACAAACCGGGTGTGACGATTTGGGGACGCGCCCGCCCTACCCCCGGTGTAGCGGCCAGATGAAGGCCAAGCTAACGAAACCATAAATTCGCTCGACCAGCATACCCAACAGCCGCCTGCCCCAGTGAGCCGAGACGGGGCGATCACTCGACATCGCCCCAGTCGGCAGCTTCTTCGCTGGGCGGCTGGCGGCGGAACACGCTGTAGAGCACGGGCGTCAGGTAGCGATTCAAGACCAGCGCCATCAATCATGCCGCCGATCACCACGATGGCCAGCGGACGCTGGCTCTGGCGCCGATCCGCGTGGAAAGCGCGGCCGGCATCAGTCCGAAGATCGCGGTCAGGGCGGTCATCATGATGGGCCGCAAGCGGAGCAGGGAGCCGTGGACAACCGCCTCCTCCAGCGGTTTGCCTTCCAATCGCAGGCGGTGGAATGAAGACACCTGCAAGATGGCCGTCCATCACCGCCACGCCAAAGATGGAGATGAACCCGACCGCGGCGGAGATGCTGAAATTGGTCTGCGTCAACAGCAGCGCCCACACGCCGCCGCAGGCCAGGGCCACGACATTGGAGAGCACGATCAGCACGTCGACCAGCGAGCCGAACGCCATGTACAGCAACACGGCCACCAGGGCCACGGCCAGGGGGATGACGATACGCATTCGCGATTCGGCCTGCTCCATCTCCTGGAATTCGCCGCCCCAGGAGAGCCGGCAGGGGGCGTGCACAAGGTCCTTGGTGGCCTCCTTGGCCTCGGCCACGGCGCCGGCCAGGTCGCGGTTGTGGATGTCGAACTTGACGACGATCAGCCGTTCGCCCTGCTCGCGGTAGATGTCCGAGGCCCCGCGCTGGAGGAACGAGCCGTGCTCATCGAGCCGGCCGTCCGGGCCAAGTGGCGTGACCAGGTCGCGCAGCCGGCGGCGCGGAGTGCGGCTGAGGTCGTTCATGGGGGCGTTGGAACTCGAACCGGTCAGCGGCGGCAGCGCGGCGCTGGTGCCGGTGGGCGAAGGGCCGCTGGTGGGGCCGCTGACGGGCGTATCGCCCTGTCCGTTCGACTGGCTGTTGACCACCGTGTTCTTGTTCACCTCCACCGGGATGTCGAGGATTGCGTCCAGGTTCGATCGCAGCGCGCGGGGGTAACGCAAGGTGATGTCGAAGCTCCGTTCGCCCTCGATCATCTGGCTGAAGGCCTTGCCGCCGACGGCCGTATCGACCACCGCCTGCACGTCGCTGACGTTGAGGTTCCACCGCGCGCACTTGTCGCGGTCGACGGGCAGGTTCAGGTTCGACTGGCCCAGGATGTGGAACGCGCCGACGTTCTCCAGGCCGCGGATCTTCTGCAGGGCGCGGACCACGCGGTCGGCGGTGCGCTCCAGCTCCACCAGGTCGGGCCCGATGATCTTCACGGAGTTGTCGCCGCGGACGCCGGAGAGCGTTTCGTTGACATTGTTGCGGATGTTCTGCGAGAAGTTCCAGTCCACGGCCACCAGCGTTTCGGAGATCTCGCGATTCAGGGCGTCGACCAGCTCGTCCTTGGTGCGGGGGCGGGTCTGGCCGGGGGGAATCGGCCACTGGTCGTGCGGCTTCAGCGGCACGTAGCTTTCCGTGCCGTAGAAGCCCGCCGGATCGGTGCCGTCGTCGGGACGGCCGACCTCGCTGATGATTTGTTCGCACTCCGGGTAGCGTTGGACGATGCCGCGCACGATCTTCACCCCCTCGCACACCTCCTCCAGCGACGATTTCAGCGGGAAGGTGCCCGCGATCCAGATGTTGCCCTCCTCAAGTTCGGGCAGGAACTCGCGGCCCAGCATGGGGACCACCGCGGCGGTGGCCGCCACGACCAGGGCGAACACCCCCAGCGTCAGCACGCGATGCCGCAGGCAGCGGTCGCAACTGCCGCAGGTAGGCAGTCTGCAGCGTGCGCACCAGCCAGTTGTCGGGCCGGGGCTTGAGCTTTTGACAGCAACAGCTCGCAGAGCACGGGCGAAAGGACCAGCGCCAAGAGCAAGGCCCCGGCCAGGGCGAAGGCGTAGGTGTCGGCCATGGGGCCGAAGATCTGTCCTTCCGGGCCCGCCATGGTGAACAGCGGCAGGAAGGCGCACACCATGATGGCCGTGGAAAACGCCAGGCTCCGCTGCACCTCGCCCGAGGCCCGGAGAATCCGCTGATCGATGGGCAGATCGGCATCCACGCCGCTGCTCAGGTGGCGGTAGATGTTCTCCACCATGATCACCGAGGAGTCGACGATGATGCCGAAGTCGACCGCGCCGATGGAGAGCAAATTGGCGGATTTGCCGCGCAGGAAGAGCACGGCCAAGGCGAACAGCAGCGCCAGCGGCACGTTGATGGCCACGATCAGCGCGGTGCGGACGTTGCTGAGGAACAGCAGCAGCACCACCGTGACCAGGCCCATGCCGGCCAGCAGGTTTTCCCGAACGGTGCCGGTGGTGACGTGGATCAGGTCGGTGCGGTCGTAATAGGGCTCGATCTTCACGCCCGGCAGCAGGCGACCGGGGGTTTCGTTGAGCTGCTTGACCAGGGCGTGGATGTCGTCCAGGGCGGGCAGCGATTGGTCGCCCTTGCGCAGCAGGACGATGCCCTCGACGACTTCGTCCTCGTCGTGCCAGACGCGCCGGCCTTGGGCGTCGAGCACTTCGCGGCCTTGGGCATCGCGCAGCCGGCGACGCTCCGCATCACGTGTCCGAGGCGCGTCTGGTAGCCCATCACCACGCCCTGCCTGCCCAGCGGCGAACTGGCCTGCAGCGGTCCGCCTTCGACCACGTCGTTGACGCGCACCGGGACGTTGTTGGTGGCGCTGAGCACGATCTGGCGGATCTCGCGGATGCGGCGTTCTTCCTCGGCCCGGAGGTAGTTGCGTGCGGCGACGGGGTCTTTCATGCCCATCGCGGTTTCCATGGGGTCTTGGCCCATGCCCAACAGCCCCAGCGAGCGGACCACGTGGGCGGCGCCGCCCTGGATGATGTAGTCGCCCCCGACGTTGGAATTGTTCGAGGCGATAGCGTCCTTGAGCTGCTGCAGGGTGATGCCGTAGCGCTGCATCCGCGCCGGGTCGGGATGGATCTCGTAGCGTTTCACGGTCCCGCCGTAGCTGGTCACGTCGGCCACGCGCGGCAGGCGGCGGAACAGCCGCTCCAGCGTGTTGTCCTGCAGCGACTTGAGGTCGTTGGGATCGTAGATGTCGCGTCCCGCGGAGTCCTTGGGGCCAACCAGCACGTAGCGGAAGATCTCGCCGGTGGGCGACCGCGGGGAGATATCCGGGGCTACCCCGGCCGGAAGGTCGGCCAATCTCAGACGGTTGAGCACCTCCTGCCGGGCCTGGGCCGGATCGACGCCGTATTCGAACTGGTTGCTGATGTGGCACAACTCGAACAACGACTGCGTGCGGGTGATGGTCAGCCCGGGCATGCCGGCCAGGGCCACCTCCAGCGGGATCGTCACCTGCCGCTCGACCTCCTCGGCCGACGCGCCGGGATAGCGGGCCACCACCTCGACGATGGCCGGTGCCGGATCGGGATAGGCCTCGACGTTCACCTCGCGAAAGGCGTAGATGCCGTAGCCCAACAGCCCCGCGGCCAGCAGGATCACCACCAGCCGGTTGTGCACGGCCCAGCGAATCAGACGATTGATCATCGGTACCTCGGATCTTCTCAGGGTGCGCCGGCGTTCTGCTGCAGACTGTCGAGGCAGGCGGCCAACTGGACGACCCGCGACACGACCACCTGCTCGCCCGGCGCCAGCGGCTCCAACCCACGACGCTTCTCCTCGGGCGTGGGCTGGCTGCGGATGTACACCTTGTCGCCGCGGCGGCGGGTGACGGCGACGCTGCGGCGGACGTACGTCGATTTGCCATCCGACTGCACGAAGACGCAAGTGCGGTCGCTCTCTTCGCACAAGGCCGACGCGGGAACCACGACTTCGCCCGGCGGCGGCGGAATCTCCAACCGCGTGTTGACGAACTGCCCCACGCGAAGTTTGCCGTCGGGGTTGTCGACCCAGCCCATCACCAGGGCCGTGTGCTGGTTGGGATCGATGATGCAGCCCACCTGGTCGAAACGGCCGATCCGCGTGGCCGCGTCGCTGCCGGAGCCGACGGTCACCGACCACGCCCGCTGGCTGGCGGGCAGGGAATCCAACGTGGGCAGGTCTTCCTCGTAGGCGTGGGCCAGCACTCCCAGCCGCGAAAGGTCGGCGACCTTGAACAGGTCGCTCGTGGTGTCGACCAGCTCGCCGAGGGCCACGTTGCGCTCGATGATCACGCCGTCCAGCGGCGCGACCACGTCGAGCCGGGCCCACTGCTGGACGAGCTCCTGGCGGTCGGGCATTTTTTCGCGGAACAACCGGGTGGCCTCGGCCCGCACTTCGTCGATTTCCTCCTTGGAAAGTCGCCAGCTTTGCAGGGTCCGCAAGGCCTTGGAGACCGCGATCCGATCGGCTTCGACCTTTCGCCGGGCCTCGCGGAGGGTGCGGTCGGGAACGGCCCCTTCGGCGGAGGCGTCGCTGAGCCGCTGCAGGCTCTCCTCATCGAGGTGCAATTGCGACAGGCCGTCGACCAACTCGCTTTTCTTCTCGCCCAGGTCTTGGCTCCAGATCACCGCCAAGACCTGTCCCTTGCGGACATGCTGCCCGAAGGCGACCGGCCGCGACCCGTTGCCCGCGTTGCCCAACTCGACGACCTCGCCGGGGAACCGGGCGTGGACATGCGCCAGCCGATCGGAATCCAGAATCAGCGAGCCCGAAAGCTCCAGCGTGCTGGGCAGGGTCGATGGCTGGGCCGGCTCGGTCTGCACTTCCAGCCGCTTGGCGACGTCCGCAGGCAAGGCCAACGCGTCCTTCTTCCCGGCCTAACTCGGGCGCGGTGGCCGGCGATGTGTTGGCCGCGACCGGCGTCGTGATGCCGGCCCACCAGGACACTAGGTTCGCGCGATGCGCGATCCCCGCGCCAACCGCCGCCACCAGCACCACGACCGGCACGGTGGCCTTCAATCCGCGATAGACGGATGTCATCGACACTCTCCTTCGTTTTCTGGATGATGTAGCTCGAATCCGGCCAAGGCGGAACGAGGATCAAGGCTCTGCGATAGAATCGATCACGTAGGCCAGCCGCTTCAGGCCGTCGCGACAGCCGAGAAGTACCGACCGGCATGAAAACCTGGCTCGGGTACTTGTCTACGCGACGTGCCGTAAACGCCTTATCAACACGGAACGAGCTTCCGGTGCGGCAGCGAGCCAGTCCAGCGCTACATGGTCTGCGAGCGGGATACGCGCCGCGCATTCATGCAGCACATGTTGTCGCCTCGTCCCAGCCTGCGCAAGCTCCTTCGGCGAATACCCCGAGGCAACTCAGACCGTGGGCGGGGCGCGGCTCAGGAAAGACGAGCCGACGCTGCGAGAGACTTTCGGTTCCGATAACCAAATCGCATTGCAGAGAATCAACTCGGCGGAAACGGGGGCGGCAGTTGAACCGCCATACACCGGCAGTAAGCCGAGCTTGCAGATCGGGCAACCGTCGGCATCATGGGCCGAATGCGATGGGCCCATCGCATGGCCGAGCTACGTCGTCGTGCAAGCATTTGGACGCATGGTGGTCGCTCACCGATGCGTCCCAAGACAGCCACCCGCCGGGCAATTGCACCGCGTGGCCACACCCGGGTAGCAGATGCAAGCCCTCGCCGGCGCAGACGGTCGTCGCATAAAGCACAATGACGAGCCAGGCCGTCTTTCGCTTCCCGCGTGTCATCGCGATGGACAGATCAACTACCGTGGAAACCCAGATCGGGGAGATCGCAATGGGCCAATATACCTATCATTCCAGGATACCCGTGCCAACAATTCATGTCAATTTCCGTAACCCAACAGGGGGTCATCACCAAACCAGCGAGCAGGCGTGATCCGCGGACGGATGATGGGTGTTGAGGGCCCGCAGCATGATGGGGAGGCCGATTTCCTGGCGGCGTGCGGTTAGTCATTGCCACTCTCCTGGTGGGCACCGAAGGCTGGAAAAGCAGCGTCAACCAACGGCTTGGCGAGGGAAACCTCACTGAGGCTACCGACGCACTGGGCGGTGTGGGACCGCCATCGGGGCTTGTGGTTGTCGGTAAAGATGGTTCCTCGGCTACTTGGACTTAGCGATATTGCAGCCGCGGCGTACCCTCACTTGGCACTGCGGGGCAACTAGAGAGACTTTGCGGGCAGTTCGTGGGCTTGGCCCAAATGTCATGGTTCGGCACTATGCGATACGCCAGCATGTTGGAGAATCCACGTCGAATTCTGCGGCCAGCAAAGCATTGCAAGAGCGGCACAATCGGCGTCTCCGATACAAGAGTAAGGATTACCCCAGACATTACTAACTACCAGAATCCCAATCGCGTGCCGCAGACTTGCCCAGTCATCGGCCTTACCTGCCAGCCGAACGATCGACCCTTATGTGCGTCACGGGACTACATAACGGAACTGTTGAAGGAGCGTCCGCCTATCGTCAACAGACGATGGTGCGCCAGGTTGGGATATTGCTGGGCTTGTTGTCGGGATGCCTGATCGTCGGTTGCGCGACAACGAAATCGCACGTTGACCCCTGTGTACAACAAAACGTCAATGCCAGTCAGGCCGTGGCACCATCGGTAACGGCTGCGGCTGCCCCTGTTGACACTGGCGTCCACATGGCAGCATTCACTCAGCCCGCTCCGTCCGCGTCAGCGTTGGAAGCTGTTCCCCATCCACCCGCTGAGTCTACGGCCACTTCGCATCAACCACTGCAGATTCCCAGTGATCTGCCAGGTAGTGAGGCCCCGCCGATCCGTCTGCCGGCCTTCGATCCTCGACAGCCACAACCGGAGCGGATTGCCGACATCGAGCGACTCTTTCGAGCGTTGCCGGAGTTGCCTGCGACGGTGCAACCTGCCGAGGGCGCTGCACCCTTGTCATTGGCAGAATTGCAGGACATAGCGCTGCGGCAGAGTCCCGTCGTGCGTCAGGCGATGGCCGATGTGCAAGCCGCCCGAGGGGCCGCGATCCAAGCCGGCGCGTACCCCAACCCAAGCGTCAGTTATCTGGAGGATAACTTCAACACGGGCGGCACGGCCGGCTATCAGGGCGTCGGCATCTCGCAGACCATTCCCACCGGCGGCAAGCTGGCGCTGGCGCGGCGGGCAGCGAACGTCGAGGTGCAGAATGCCGAACTGGCCTTTCGCCGTACGCGCAACGAATTGCTTACCCAAGTCCGCTCCAACTACTACGCCGTGCTGGTGGCCAGCGAGCGAATCAAGGTGAATCGTGCCTTGTCGGAATTCGCCGAGAAAGTCTACCGAGCCCAGATCGGACGCACAAAGACCGGCCAGGCAGCCCCTTATGAACCCTTGCAGTTGCGGGTTCTGGTAGTTCAGGCGCGTGCTCAACTGATCCAGTCGCAGAACGAGTATGGTGCGGCCTGGCGTCGGCTGGCCGCCACTCTCAGCGCGCCGGAGATGCGTCCGGTGGAACTGGCCGGCGACGTGAATCTCTCCGTGCCGAATCTTGACCAACAGGCCGCTTGGCGGTGGATTTTGGACCGCCACACCAACCTTGTAATAGCGCAGAACGGCGTAGCGAAGTCGCAACATCTCCTCCGCCTAGCCAGGATGACGCCCTGGGTACCCGACATTAGCGTGGATGCCGCGATCCAGCACGACAACACCACGGCGCCCTTCGGTACGGCGTACAACTTGCACGCCGGCATTCCCGTTCCTCTGTTCGACCGAAATCGCGGCAACATCATGTCGGCCGACGCGGCTTTGATGCGCGCTTGTCAGGAGTACAACCGAACTCGCAACGAGCTTGCGACCTCGTTGGCTGATTCCTTTGCCCGCTACCAATCCCAACGTATCCTTCTCGACTATTACCGCACGCAAATTCTTCAGGATCAAGTGCAGAGTTATCGCGCCCTCTACCAGCGATACCAGGAGGATGCTGACACCGTCGATTTCAACGACGTCATCACGTCCCAGCAGACATTGGCCTCAGCAGTCTCAACGTACATTCAAGCCCTGGGCGATCAGTGGCAAGCCGTGGTTGACATGGCTGGTCTGCTGCAACTGGACGATCTCGTGCAACTCGATCAATTTGCCGTCGTCAAGGAAGCCGGCGTGTCGGTGTCACCAGCACAGCTATCGTTGGAGGGCCAACCTTGAAGCCCCTGCGCATTGCCGTCTCTCGAACAAAGTCCCGAGAACTTGTGAAAATGCGGCACGAATGAGACACGCTCGGAGACAAACTGAACCCCTTGACAGCAGGGCAGCGCGTCTTCGCTGCGCACGTAGGTGGCGACACACCTGAGCAGGTTAGGCAGGGTCTTGCGAATCGTTCGGTTCTCGGAACGCTGGGTTAACCTCTTCGGGGGCCTCTCTCGGATTCGGCCCGAGTGTCATCAAACGTATGGCTTCTCAGGGCGCGTCCGGCTGTGTCATCAAGGGGTGGTTTGATGGGATTCCCAAGAACCGGTTGAGTTTTTGACACAGATCGAAGCAAAGACACAGATAAAGCCGTCCTCGCTCACTGAGATCTAGCGGTAGCGTAATGGCATTCGGCACTGCCTCACGAGAGCATGTGGCCACATCCCACACCCGTTTGCGAGCGACCAGTGTAGGGTGACAACACGTGGTTTCTGCCGAAGCCGAGTTACGCGGTTCTGGCCGTCGCACTGGTCGGAAAAACGAGAGCCCGTCAAGGCGGCGGGCTCTCGCTCGGCCGATGCAGGAAGCACCTCGTATTGGAGGGTGCAGCGCCTCATCCCTAAGACCCGAGCCGCCAGCCCGGTGCCGCTCATGCGCCAGCCCTGCTACTTCCCATACCTGGTCGAATCTCCATTGCCGCCCCAAGAGATCGGCAAGATCAACGCGCTATCTCCGGCGCCAGACGTCGCCAGACGTGTTGTCTGGGAACGCGGCATTCGTTGCCCCAGAAATCCGCAATCCGAGCAATGGAAGCGCGAAACGCTCCGGGATCTCCGGACTTGCTCACAAAGGCGTTGGCCCCCGCATCGAGACAATTCGCCGCGGCAGCGTTGTCGGCGGCGCAACTGAAAATGACTACCGGGGTCAAGTACAGGAGCGAGTCGGTGCGAATTCTCAAAAGGAGGTCCAGGCCCGTCATTTGCGGCAGATACAAGTCAAGGAGAATAAAGTCGAATGGTGGGGCAGCCCGGCGTTGGCCTCCGTCCATGCCGAGCGATTCCGCGGCGAGTTCGCCCGTCTGGGCAACGGCCACCTCTATCGGCCGCGATAGGCGGCACTCCGAGAACGCCCCGCAAATCAGCTTGGCATGCCCCAGATCGTCCTCGACCAGCAGCACTTCGAATGGCTTCTTGCCCGAAGACCGCCCGTCCTCGCGCGTCTCCACTTCCAAACCCCTCCGGCCTTTGGGGAGCACCTCATCGCGCCATACAGGTATGGCCGCCGGCGCTTCGACCCCCACTTTGACCTGATTCCCGCGTATCCCGAGAATCGTGACTCGGATGTCCGCTCCAATATGGATCGAACTATCCCGCTTGCGAGACAGAACCAGCATGGCCATTCCTCCGTGACAAATCGACCCCGAGACGAGCCGCGGTGCGGTCTCCGAATTCATCCCCCAACTCAGGCGGGCCAATGCTGAGCTATTGCTCGGTCTGAGGTCTGGTTCTTCGGCGGTCCGACTGTGGAAACTCGCGAGCCTGTTGCGGATACCGCCGTATTCTGAAGCAGTATGATCGAGAGAGCGAGTCTATTGCAAGGGCAATAACTGCCGCCCCCCCGAGAGAATTCGCACGCCATGGCAGCGAAGCTAACATTGCTAGCTTTGGCCCGTTGTCCGCGGTGCTTGGCGGTGCTCAAGGAGAAGTCTCACCTGCTGCAGGTCCTCGGCAAGTGCCTTGTAGCCGGCAGCCTTGACGATATAGCGACTGCAGTGCAGGTTCTTGCACGTTTCGATTTCGTGCGGATTGTCGGTAGTGCTCAGTACGACGACCGGCATCCGCCGCAGTTGCTCGTCTTGACTGATCCGTCGAAAGACTGTAATCCCGTCGACCTTAGGCATGCGGAGATCCAGAAGGAGCAGATAGTGGGCGTCCGCCTCGCGTGAAGGTCCCTGGCCGGTGCCGAAGAGGAAGTCTACCGTTTCCTGTCCGTCCCTGAATCGAATGATCTGATTGTTCACGCCGACCTCTCGCAGAGCCCTCCGGGTCAGTGTCGCGTGCCCGTCGTTGTCTTCGGCCAGCAGGATCACGGCATCTTCCTTCATCGTCGGACCTTGGTTTCAGATTGTCGATGGAGTTTGGAGAGGGCGGATCCGGACAACTGCGCAGCGGGTAGCGAAAAAAAGAACTTGCTGCCCTGGTTGGGCGTCGATTCCAACCAGATCTTTCCGCCCTGCCGGTCAAGAGATCGTTGTCCGATCGTCAGGCCTAATCCTAGTCCGGTACCCCGATCCGGGTTGAGGCGATGGAAGAGCCCGAAAATCGCGTCCTGGTGTTCCGAATCAATCCCGATCCCGTTGTCTTCCACGCAGTAGACCACTTCGTTCTGCTTCTGGTATCCAGAGACTCGAATTACCCCGGGTCTGCTCGGATCAAGATACTTCAGTGCATTATCCAGCAGATTGGAGAAGACCTGGCCGACTTGGGTTGCGTCTCCGCGGCACGGGGGCAAGGCATCCACTTGTACCGTCGCGCCTGCCTGCTCCACAGAGAACTCCGTCGACTTGACGATCTCGGCCACCATCTGGTTCAAGTCCAGTTGCTCGATCGTCAGGGCAGCGCTGCCGATTCGCGAAACGTTCAATAGTCCCGTGAGCAGTGCATCCATCTTGCTCGAGCTGGTGCGGATGTACTCAAGCGACTCCGGGATCTCCTCGTCCAACAGTGGCCGAAGCCCCGCTCTGAGGGACTCTCCGTCCTGGGTGCTGGCAACGGCAGTTCGGGCCCGCTCACAGGCTGACTTCAATAGGTCGCCGAACCCGCGAATGTTTACCAGCGGGGCGCGGAGATCGTGTGAGGCCGCATGCACGAAATCCTGCAAATCACGGTTGCGATGCTCGAGTTCCCGGATGACGTTCTTCAAGCGATGCTGCCCGCGCCGTTGCTCCGCAGACAGCTTCTCGTGCGCCGCTTGAACCTCGGCTTCCGTCCGCTTGCGCTCGGTGATGTCCACCACAGCGGCACGGCACGCCTGCCCGTCCTGGGTGGCGGTTGCCTCGATGTGCGCCCAGCGCGGGTCATTCGCCTCTTTCCGAAGCGCCAACTCGCAGGTCTCTTTCGCCTGGCTCTCAAGTACTTTCTTCAGGAAGGCGTTGAAGGCGGGGCGGGAATCAGCGGAAACGAACAGTTCGAAGCGCCGGTTCACCAGCCTGGAGCGCTCCACCCCCAGCAGGCGCGCCCCGGTCAGGTTGGCCCTGCGGATCGCTCCGTCGCGGTCGAGGGTGAAGTAGCCCACCGGGGCAAAGTCGTACAGGTCGGTGTATTGGCCAATGATCGCCTCCACCTCTGCCCGCGCCTGCTGCAGTTCCTCGTTCTGCATCTCCAGTTGAATCTGGTGGACTTGCAGTTGGTGGACGAGCCGCTGCGTTTCTTCCGCCGTGCTCTGATCTCCGACCTTCGACCTCTGACTTCTTTGCCTCTCTCTCAGCCGTTTTTCCGCCCGGCGGCGCAGCTTGGCGGCCTGCGCTGAAGTCTTCGTGTCCTTTTTCATGGCGTGCCCTCCGCTGGTTCGTCAGACCCCGGAATGGTTCCGGGGCCCTTCTCGCTTTGGCCGCGCTCTGCTTCAGCCTGTAAGCTCTCTCCGTCCGGCCTGATCCCGCTTCCCGGCCTGTTTTTCCATGCGCTTTTCCAAATCGGCCTGGGTTTTGCGCAGCTCCGCCTCCAGCGTCTTGGAAACGGTGATGTCCACAAAGGTGATTACCACGCCGTCAATCATGTTCTCCAGGGTGCGGTAGGGCAGAATGCGCGCGGTAAACCAGCGCCCGTCGCGGGCGGCGACTTGTTTCTCCGCACTGACCAGCGTCCGCAGCACTTGCCGCACATCCTCGGCCAGTTCGGGGTAGAAGAGGTCGGAGGCGATATCCGTGATCGGCCGGCCCACGTCGCTGGCAATCAGTTGGGTGATCTTCGTCGTCTGGCTAGTGAACCGCCGCACGCACAGCGCGTTGTCCAGAAACAAGGTGGCGATGTCCGTGCTGTCGAACAGGTTCTTCATGTCGTTGCTCGTCCGGGACAGATCGTCTACCTTGGCCTGCATCTCGTTGTTGACCGTCTGCAGTTCCTCGTTCAAGGACTGCATCTCTTCCTTGGAGGTGGTCAGTTCCTCGTTGGTGGACTGGAGTTCCTCGTTGGTGGACTGCAAGTTCCTCGTTGGTGGATTTGAGTTCTTCCTGCGAGGTCTGCATCTCTTCGCGGGTGGTATGCAACTCCTGGCGGGCTTGCTCGAGATCCCGCTCCAGTTCCGCCACCTGGACGTTGCGGGCAGGTGCGCGCTGGGTTCTGCCCGTCGCCTTGGATTCGGGGGGCGTGGCCACATCCGTAAAGACGATCATCACCATCGCCCGCAGTGCCTCCGGCTCTTCGAGCGGCTGGACAGTGAGGTCCACCGCCTGCACCCCGCCATTGGTCCCCACCTTCACGTTCCTGAGGGACACCGTGCCTTTTTTCCGGAGCGCCTTCTGGAAGGCGCCGGTCAGTTCGTAGCGGAGCCCTTCGCGGGCCATGGCAAAGATGTTCCAGTTGGCCTTGCCGGCCGCCGGTTCCAGGTACTTGCCCGTCCGCCCGCTGATGTAGAGAATGTCGCCTTTGTCGTTGACCAGCGCGGCCGCCGGGGAGTAGTGCTGCAAGAGCAGTTGATCCGCCAGCGATTGGAGGTTGGCCGCCGGTTTCAGCGCCGCCGACGGCATGCCCGGCGCAGCGGAAACAAACGCGGCGGGAAACTCGACCGGCTCCACCCGCAGGGCCGACTCGAGCCGCCGGTAGAGCCGCGCTTTGCCCTTTAGCGGCGCGAAGAGGTCGGTAAAGCTACCGATGGTCTCCGCGCTCCCCAAAAACAGGAAGCCGCCGGGATTCAGACTGTAGTGAAAGAGCGGCAGGAGTTTTTTCTGCAACTCCGGGGTCAGGTAGATGAGCAGGTTCCGGCAGCTCAAGATGTCGAGCTTGGTGAAGGGCGGATCCATGATGATGTTCTGCGGGGCAAAAATCACCATCTCCCGGATGGACTTGGCGACCTGGTAGCCGCGCTCGACCTGGACGAAAAACCGGCCCAGGCGCTCCGGCGGCACGTCCGCAGCGATGTTGGCCGGGAAAACGCCCTCGCGGGCTTTCTCAATGGCGTCCCGGTCCAGGTCGGTGGCGAAGATCTGGAGCGTAGAGTTCCTGGCCGGCTTGAGTTGCTCCAGCGCCTCTTTGAAGAGGATGGCCAGGGAATAAGCCTCCTCCCCTGTCGAGCAGCCGGGCACCCAGGCCCGCAGCGCCTGACCGGGCGCGCGCCCGGCAAGGAGCACCGGGATAACCTCCTTTTTCAACTGTTCCCACGCCGCCGGGTCGCGGAAAAAGCTCGTTACCCCGATCAAGAGCTCCTTGAACAGCAGCTCCAGTTCCTGGGGATTCTCCTGCAAGAACCGGACATAACTGGCAATCCTGTCAATCTGGTGGATGCCCATGCGCCGCTCAATGCGGCGGTAGATGGTGGTCTTCTTGTACAGGGAAAAATCGTGGCCCGTCTGCGCCCGCAGCAGGATCACGATCTTTTCCAGGCCGCTCTGGGCTTTGTCTTCCTGGGCCAGTCTGGGCGTGGCGATGAGGGGCGCATGCTGGAGAAAGGCGATGATCTTGCCGGGAAGCTCCTCGACCGGGGCTACGATGTCGGCCAACCCGGCGTCAACGGCGCTACGGGGCATGCCGTCGAATTTGGCCGAGGCCGGCGTTTGTACAAAGACCACCCCGGCTTTTTCCTTGATCGCCCGGAGGCCCAGCGTGCCGTCGGAGCCCATGCCCGAGAGGATCACGCCGATGCACCGGTCCTGCCGGTCATCGGCCAGGGAGCGGAGGAAGAAATCAATGGGCAGGCGCAGGCCCCGGGGCGCCACCGGCGCGAGCAGGTGCAGCACCCCGTGCAGGATGGACATGTCCTTGTTCGGCGGGATCACATAGACGCAGTCCGGCTGAACGCGGGTGCGATCCTTGACCTGGACGACCTGCATGGCGGTGGTGCGCTGCAGCAGTTCCGCCATCATGCCCTTGTGGGTCGGGTCCAGGTGCTGGACGATGACAAAGGCCATGCCGCTGCGTTCCGGCACCTTCCCCAAGAAGAGCTCCAGCGCCTCCAGCCCCCCGGCAGAAGCGCCGATGCCGATGATGGGAAAGGCAGCCTCCAAACTGCGCGGGCCGCCCTCTTCGGGCGGCGTGCTTTGGGGTTCAGGACGGGCAGGTTTCTGCTCTTTCGAAGAGGCTTGTTTCTGTTCGGGTTTGGCTCGCTTTTTCACGGTTCGTCTCCTTGCAGCAGGCCAACTCCGTGCGGCAGGACGTGCGGAAAAGCCGCGCCAACGCCGCAGCAGCTCTCGGCACGCCTAATTCGGTGTGGCGTGGTCCTGCCGAAGCGGCGGATGCTCTCAATATAGCGATAGGAGGGGCAAACTCAATTGCCTCCCGCGAAACCCGATCGGTCAGCCGGGTGCGTGGTTTGCCACGATGCTATCGTAGATTACTGAAGATGCGGAGGGTGGGCGAAGTCTATCGCGTAACAACCCCCCAGTCTGTGTCATTTCCGGATGTTAGCGAGTCCGGCAGGCATCCAACCCCCTACTGAAGGCGATGGGAGCTATCCGGGGAGCCGACCAAGCGTGCTGAAGTTGTGAGCGATCGCGTCCGGAAGTCGGACCTGCCGGTCACCTTCGTCCACAAAGCTACGACCACGAGTCTAACCCCAATACCGTTCAATTGATCTTTCAATAAAAGTAGCCTCCCGCCAAGATTGGGTTGTCACAAATCCTTTCTGGCAAGGAGGCTACGATGATTTCGGTCGACAAGGAAGTCGCCCAGTTCGCGTCTTGGCCGACGCGAGAACGAATCCGTGCTCTGAAGCGTATCATCCCGCGGGCCAAGGTGGAAGCCATCTTGGAGCGATGCGGCAAAGCGAAGGGCTTCTGCCGTCGCCTTCCAGGGTGGTTCATGGTCTGGTTCGTGGTTGCCCTGGGGTTGTTTTGCTGCGATTGTTATCGGCAGGTTTTTCGCTGGTTGCAGCCGTTTCGGCGGAACGGCACTCCCGGCCGATCGACATTGTGTGAGGCCCGAAAACGCATCGGCTTGGCACCGTTTCGTGCGCTGGCTAATGCAGTCGTTCGGTTGCTTGCCAAACCTGACACCCCAGGAGCGTTCTACCGCGGATTGCGTCTGATGGCGCTGGATGGGTTCATCCTGGATCTTCCCGATACGCCGGAGAACGAACGGGTCTTCGGCAGACCGGGCAGCGGTCGTGCTCCTGGCGCGTATCCGCAGGCACGGGTTTTGGCGTTGTGCGAAACGGGAACCCATGTGTTGTGGCGGTGTCTGATCAAATCCATTCGCATCGGCGAGGTCACCATGGCCCACGATCTGCTGCGTCACCTGAAGGAAGGTATGTTGCTGCTGTGGGATCGCGGTTTCTTCAGTTATCAGACCATTCAGGAGGTGTTGGATCGCCATGCGCATTTGCTGGCACGAGTCAAAACCGGCCTTATTTTCCAGCCTATTCGCCGTCTTTCCGATGGATCGTACCTGGCCAAGGTGTATCGCTCGGCTCGTCATCGACGAAAGGACGAAGGCGGGATTGAGGTGCGGATCATCGAGTACACCTTCGATGATCCTGGCCGCCCCGGAAACAAGGTTATGCACCGTTTGCTGACGACCTTCCTGGATGAAACCTTGGACCCAGCCGTGACCCTGATCGAGCTTTACCACGAGCGTTGGGAAGAGGAACTGACCATTGATGAGTTGAAGACCCACCAACGAGAGCGGCCGGTCTTGCGGAGCCAAACGACCATCGGCGTATTGCAAGAGATTTACGGGCTCCTCTTGGGCCATTACGTTGTGCGCGTCCTGATGTACGAAGCGGCCTTGCAGAAGCGCGTTGATCCGCAACGGATTTCTTTCACCGCCACCTTGAACATCTTGCGATGTCGCTTGCCCGAGTGCCCGAAAAGCGCTTGTGCCCTGCGGCAGTGGT
>CAVWXT010000003.1:0-214168 GCA_963759115.1 uncultured Planctomycetaceae bacterium | reverse complement strand
TACCCCCAGCCAGCCAAAGAGTTTCGACCTGCCATCGTTCTAATCCGTTGAACGGTATTGCGGCTACCCCCGGTCATGATTAGTCCGGCCGAGGCCCTGCTTCCGCCGAAATACATCTTAGGATGCACTATATACCACCCGCTAATACGAACGGAATCGGAAAAATCTCCCTGATCGGATTATGTTCTGCCCTCAACCGGGCCGAAACATTGAAGTGCGTCCGCCGGATGCGACTGCGCTGGCGGTAGGGACCGATCCAGGAACAACCTCGTAGAACGGAATTCATTCCGTTCGAGCGGATTGAAATCCGCTTTGCGGCTAAGGAAAGGGACTCAGCATGATGCGGTTTTACCCCCCCAAAGTCTGGTTTTTCTGCATGATGACGCTTCTGCTGCTGCCACGCGCGTCGTGGGCGGCCGCACCTTCGGAGTCCAGGCCAACGGCCGAACAAGCCCTGACGCTCATGCCCGTCCAGTCCGGGGTGGACTATGACCGGCCCAGCCCGGAAGAGGCCGCCAAGTGCAAGATTCTGGCCAAGAAGATCGACGGCCACGCGGGCTGGATCGTGGAGAGCCCCGACGGCGTGATCCTGCGGAAGTTCGTCGACACCAACGACGACAACCACGTGGACCAGTGGAGTTACTACAAGGACGGGCTTGAGGTCTATCGCGACATCGACTCCAACTTCAACGGCAAGGCCGACCAGTATCGCTGGTTCCACACCGGCGGCAGTCGCTGGGGTCTGAATCCGAGGGAGGACGGCGTCGTTGAGTCGTGGAAGTCGATCTCGGCCGAAGAGGCGACCGCCGAAGTGATTGCGGCCATCGCCGCCCGCGATGCCGATCGGTTTGCGCGCCTCGTGCTCACGCCCGCTGAACTGAAGTCGCTCGGGTTGGGCAAGGCGCGGGCCGAAGGCGTGGCCGAGAAGATCGCCAAAGCCACGGCCGAATTCAGGACCATGGCGGCCCGGCAGAAGGCCGTCACACGCAATTGCACCTGGGTGCAGTTCAGCGCCAATCGGCCGGGCGTGGTGCCCGCCGGAACCGACGAATCGACTAAAGACCTGCGGGTATACGAGAACGTAACGGCACTGGTGGAAGACGGCGGAAAGCAGTCCCAGGTGCTCATCGGCACGCTGGTCCAGGTCGGCGATGCGTGGCGGGTGGTCGACCTGCCCCAGCCACTGGCCGACGGGCAGACCGAAACGTCTTCCACGGGGTTCTTCTTCCAGGCGTCCGTGTCGCATCGCAGCGAGACGGCCAACGCCGCGGGCAACGACGCCGTGCAAAAACTGCTGGCCGATCTGGAGAAACTGGACCAGGAGGCCGGCAAGGCCACGCCCGACGGCCAGAGTCGATATACCGACCGCCGGGCCGACCTGTTGGAGCAGATGGCTGCCGCCGCCAAAACCGCCGAAGAGCGCAGCACGTGGTTGCGGCAAGCGGCCGACGTGATCAGTTTCGCCGTGCAATCGGGCACGTATCCCGACGGCGCCAATCGGTTGCGGACGCTCTTCGAGAAAGTCCAGAAGGATTCCGACAAGAACCTGGCCGCCTACGTCAAGTTCCGCCAGTTGACCGCCGCCTATGTCTTGAGCATGCAGGCGTCGAAGGCCGACTACCCGAAAATCCAGGGGGAGTGGTTGAAGACGCTGGAGAAGTTCATCAGCGACTACCCCACCACGCCCGACGCCGCCGAGGCCATGCTCCAATTGGCAATCCTCCAGGAATTCAACGGCCAGGAGGACGACTCGAAGAAGTGGTACGTGCGGATCATCAAGGAATTCCCCGATTCGCCCGCGGCCAAGAAGGCGGCCGGGCGCAGACCCGGTTGGATTCGGTGGGCAAGACGATCAGTCTCAGCGGGCAAAGCCCCTTGGGCAGCCCCGTGGACATCGCCAAGTATCGCGGCAAAGTCGTGCTGATCCAGGTACCTGGGCCACCTGGTCCGGGCCGGCCAAGGCCGACATGGCCACGCTGAAGGAACTCTGGAACAAGTTCGGCCGCTCGTTCACGGTCATCGGCGTCAACCTCGACGACAAAAAAGACCTGACCGCCTACCTGGCCGAAAACCCCTTGCCTTGGCCGCAGATCTTCGAGGAAGGCGGCTTGGACGGCCGGCCGGCCAATGCGCTGGGAATCGTGACCGTACCGACAATGATCTTGTTGGACCAGCAGGGCAAGGTGGTCGATCGCAGCGTCTCGATCACCGAACTGGAGTCGCAGTTGAAGAAGCTGATCCGGTAGCAAATTCGCGCGACGTTGAACCCAGTGCCGTTGAACTGGTGTTTGACTGTTCGCCCCGAAGGGGCTGCTGTTCTCCCAGCCCAGGGCAATGCCCTCGTTGTTACTTTTCTTTAGCCCAGGCGTTTACGCCTGTGGAAAGGAAGCCAAGACACCATTTCCCTTTTCTTCGAGCCCCCTTCAGGGGGCGCGAAGGGATGATTCTGAGCCAATTTCCGCCAACGAACCAATCCGCGCCCCCTGAAGGGGGCTTAAAGGAAAACGGAATAATATACTTGACAAACCCACGGCCGCGCGGTAAAATTAGGGCAGAGAAAGGAAATCAGCCATGCCCAGAAAGAACCCCCCGACTGGCACCGACGCGGACCTAAACCTTGCCACTCTTCTGCCGCTCTTTCAGGACGAAGAAAAGGCCCGGTCGTTTCTGGAATCCAAACGGTGGCCCAACGGCCCGGTATGTGCGCACTGCGGATGCACCGACATCTACAAGCTGACGGCCAAGCCCGACAGCAAGAGCCCCGTCCGGCCAGGCGTCTACAAATGCAAGTCGTGCCGAGAGCAATTCACCGTGCGGATCGGCACGATCTTTGAGGAGAGCAAGATTCCGCTGTCAAAGTGGCTCATGGCGATCCATCTGATGACCAGTAGCAAGAAGGGCATCAGCAGCCACCAAATGGCCCGCGAGTTGGGAATCACTCAGAAGTCGGCGTGGTTTCTTAATCATCGAATCCGGGAAGCAATGAAGCAAGAGCCAATGGCCGGAATGCTCCAGGGGACGGTAGAGGTTGATGAAACCTACGTCGGTGGTAAGCCGCGTCCGCATTCCGGCAAGCCCGCACCCCGAGGCCGCGGTACTACAAAGAAGCCCGTCATGGTGTTAGTCGAGCGCGACGGATCAGCGCGGGCAATGCCAATCGACACAGTTAGCGCCAAGTCGCTCAAGGGGCAGATTGCCGTTCACGTTGCAAAAGATGCCATCGTAATGACCGATGACTTTGCGGGTTACAGGGGGCTCGATTCCCAGGTCGGCCGACACGAGATTATCACGCACAGCGCGGGGACATACGCACGATTCACGTCCGATGGTCTATCGGTCAACACGAATACGGCCGAGAGCTTCTTTGCACTTCTGAAGCGCGGCCACTACGGGACATTCCATCAGTTGTCCAAGCAGCATCTTCACCGCTATTGCAACGAGTTCGGATTCCGCTGGACAGAGCGGAAGGTAAGCGATGGGGAGCGGATGGTTGCCGCCATCAAAGGCGCGGAGGGTCGGCGGCTGATGTACGGATGACTTATTTCAGCAATCCTGTTGTAGGACCGTCGTTAAGTGCCATACGTTGACGATCCGTCAAAAACACATCACGCTCTTCTAGGTCCAACCAGTTGACGAGTCTGGCACTGTCAGAGAGCAAGTCCCGTGAATACTTCACTGTCCTATCTTCCATGTCTTCGCGGGAAACGTGTATCATTGCGACACGTTCTGCGGCACTATTGTTGTTGGCGATATCATCAAACATCTTGGCCATGTACCCAGCGTGATGTTTGATTGGCAGCCTTCTAGATGTCGAGAAATTGAGCGATTCCATAACACATAGATGTCCGTTATACTGGCAAAACTGCGGAGTGTGATTCATTCTTGTACCCGCCACGGGCACATTATGCAAAATCGGATGCCGCACTGTAGGAAGTTGGTGGCCGTGCATGATTCCGAGTTGCCTAAAGGTCGTTGCAACTTGCGCCTCAAATGCGCGGGACGAAGTGTCTAGGTCAGACTCGGCGCGACCGACACTGACTGGCGCAGTCTCATCGGTTTCCACTAGGCGAACAAACAGATTCTCGCAAATCATCTGCGGGGAGTCGTTGCCGTAATCAGTTACAAACCCTCCGCGAATAACGTCATAATTTCCGCCATTCGTTTGGGCCAATCGTTCAGCGAGACCATCGCCGTCTTTTCTCAACTGTTCGCGCCAATACTTTACCCACTTGCGATATACGCTAGGGTGTGCAACCCATTTTGTCGATCGTCCATCAATCTCCCCCGTATCCGACACCTCTCCCGAAAACCTGGCTGATCGTGAGTCACCCAGAATTACGATGATCCCGACATTTCTGGGTTCACGTCGCACAGGATTGCGGAGATATTGTGTGATCAAGTATTCCGCAGATGGTGGCATGATACGATTCCTATATTTGATATTCGATGGGGAGGCCCGTCAGTGGGTCCAGCAGACCTTCAGCAAGGTTTGGAAACACAACCGCTCGTTGCGCTAAAAAAATATGCGGCAATCGCTCGCGTCGTTCCAAGAGGTAATTGGCGCTAAACTCGCTTTCACATTCGGGAAGTCCGACACCAGATGCCAGTTGCACGCTGTCGTAAATATAGGATTCTGGAATGCTCATCATCCTTGCGTGCCAGTCGGGGAAACTCCACAACGAAACGATTCTATCTGCTAGGCAATGATCTCCAATGCAGATGTCTCTTGCGTGGCCCTCAAGGTAAGCGCGTCCCGACTTGTCAAATAAGGCTTTCTCGTGATCAAAGATAAACGTCTGCTCGGTTTCATCAATGTAGCTGATGTTCTTTGTACAGCGATCTTCATTCAGCACCCAACTGTCGAACATCACAATGCCGCACGCCAACCGTTCATTTGCAGCGATTGCGTCCAAATCTTCCTCGGTGGCGGGCGGCAGTCCCTCCGGGGCTACGGCGACGTGAAGTGACGCATAGTATTGCTGACCATCCTTATCGAGGATCACTCCCAACGGAACTGGCAGAGACATCGCCAAGCCGAGACGTAAGCAGATTAGTTCATTGGAAATTGCAAACGGATTGACGTTGCTTCGCTTTGCCTTAGTGGCGATCCCAACGTTGTACTGAACGTTGGAACCCTGATTGGTTAATTCTCCCCATTGCCAGATCTTGTAGCGGATGGTATTCATTATGGGGATGATCCCAAAAAGCGCAACCCCCCCAGTAGGGTAGTATGCGTATGCGCCAATAAGTACCAAGTCTTGCCTAACGGAGCAAGATCAAAATGGACGCGAAATCGACAAGGCGGTCGCCACCGCTCCACCTTCCTTTGTCCTTTGAGAAGGCAGTCGAGGGATTGCTGGCGGTGAAGCCGAAGAAGCTAGCCCGACCGAAGAAGAAGCCCCGCAAGAAGTGAGGCTGGCAAGCGGCAAACCCCCTCTATCGGCGGATTCTATCGCTTGGGTTTGCTAGGTATATCATTCCGAAGGAAAAAATATCAACAATGGTCTCTTGTTCCACAGGCGTAAACGCCTGGGCTAGAGAAAAGACACAGAATGGAAAAACCCGCTCGGTATATCCATCCGCCAACTTGTGTGTAACAACGAGGGCGCTGCCCTGGGCTGGATGAACTCCGGGCCTTTGGCCCACGAATCGCTCAATGCAGCGGCACCGTTACGTGAACCCCGGCCCGAAGCGCACCGCAATCTGTTGGTGCAACTCCTTGACGGAGTCCGCACGATCGCGGCGACACACCAACGTGGCGTCGGGCGTCTGGATGATGATCAGATCGTCGCAGCCGATGGCGGCAATCAAGTGCGAAGGATCGCTGGAGGCCGCCAGGGTGCCGCGCGTGTCGATCAGCAATGCCCGGCCGGCCGCCAGCGCGTTTCCCTGTTCGTCGCGAGGGCACGTTTGGGCGAACGAGGGCCACGACCCCACGTCCAACCACCGCAGCGGCATGGGAATCGCCACTACGGCCGCCGCCGGGTCGCGCGACGCCGGCTCCATAACGGCGTAATCCACGCTGATCTTGGCGAGCGTGGGGAAAATCTCGCCGAGGACGGCCTGGCGGCGGGGCGTATCCCAGGCGTCGGCGATTCGCATCAGCCCGGCGTGATTCGGCGGCGCGTAGCGGCGAATACACTCCAGCAACGTGTCGGCCCGCCACACAAACATGCCGCTGTTCCAGAGGAACTTTTCCGGGCCGGCCTCGAAGTATTGCCGCGCCGTTTCCAGGTCGGGCTTCTCCCGAAATTGCCGCAGCCGCCGCGCCGACATGCCGAACAGATCGCCGAGTTCCAGGTATCCGTAGCCCGTCGCTGGGCCGCTGGGCGCGATGCCGAAGGTCACGAGCGCTTCGGGGTGTTGTTCGACCAAGGCAAATCCCTCGCCCACGATCTGCTGGAACTGGCTCACCGGCTCGATGACGTGATCGGCGGTGAGGACGGCGATCGTGGCCTGGGGATCGCGCCTCGCCAGCACGGCCGCGCCGAGCCCGACCGCGTTGAGCGTGTCGCGCCCGCAGGGCTCGCCCAAGAATTGCTCGGGGCCAATCTGGGGCAGCGCCGCCGGATGGCCTCCGCGTGCGCCTGGCCGGCGCAGACCACGCAACGCTCTCGCGGCACCAGGCCGTCGAGTCGCTCCAGCGCGATCTCCAGCAGGCTCCGCCCGCCGATGAAGGGAATCAATTGTTTGGGCAGCGCGGCGCGGCTCATGGGCCAGAGCCGGGTTCCCGAACCGCCCGCGATGACCAGAGCGTAGCGCATGGTGATCCTCAGAATCCCCGCAAATCCCGGCTTTGCCGCCGCGGCAGTCCAGCCTTGGGAAGCCGCTTCAGCACCCGGTACTCGATCCCGTGGGCCTCGCAGTATTGCCGCTTTTCGGGGCGGTCGCCATCCTCGTTCACGGCGTAGATGTGCGGCCTGATTCTACGGATTTCCGGCTCGGCGTCCAGCCAGCCCTGGCCGGTGGAGATCGAGGCCTGCTTGACGTAGCGGATCGACTGGACGAGATATCGCCGCTGCTGCTGGGGAAACAGCGGGTGTCCCTCGCCCTTCAGCAGCGGATGTTGACGTCGTTGCCGACCGACCACGTAGAGATCGCCCAGACCGGAGACCTCCTCAAAGAACCGGACGTGGCCGGAGTGGAACCAGTCGTAGCAGCCGGTCACGATCACCCGCGTTCGATCGGATGGCTCGACCGGTTCGTCGGCACACTCGGGGACGCGCGGCAAGTTCCTCCGGCCGCACGACGCGGTATTGCAGGCCGCGATCGCAGCAATAGGCCCGCTTGGCATCGTTATCGTCCGTTTCATCAACCACCCAGGTCTGCGGCTGGAGTCCTTCGGGCAGCGGCAGCACGTCCCGTTCCACCCGTCTGTCACAGAGGATCACGCGATCGACGTAACGAATTGCCCCGAGGAAGTACAGCCGCTCCTCCTCGGGGAACTTGGCGGCGCGGCCTTCCATGCTCGCGATGGCCTCGTCAGACCAGAGCAGCACGTGAGCGGTCCCAGCCTCGCGGCCTCTTCCAGAAATCGCACCTCGGCGAACCGCAGGTCGTCGAAACGGCCGCTGACAATGACGCTTCTTTCATCCATCGCCGGCAATCCTGACGGTAATGCGGATCGAGCCCGGCACCGGCTCCTCGGACACCACGTACAGGTATCCGCCGCCGCAGCCGGAATACATCGCGCCGGGGTACTGCGACTGGTAATAGCCCAGGATCGCCGGCAGATCGACGGAAACGGTCGGGTGGCGGACGGTGTGCGGCAGGATCGCCTCCCAGCACTCCATGCACTCGTTCATCGACGCGCCCAGGGCCTTCGCGTCGCGCTGCAGGATCGCATCGTAGCAGTCCTTGCCGGTCTGGCCCAACCGCCCGAATCCACGCCGGGTCGAGGTTCTTCACGCCCAGCGGATTGTAGCCTTCGGGCCGCGGCATCGACCGGAACCATGTGGATCACCTCTTCCAGCCAGCGGGCGATGGCCGGGTCGTTGTTCGACTCGATGTGCTCGGGGAAGATCCCGCCCTGCGTGACGAAGTCGAAGTCCAGGCGGTTCACGCCCGGATAGATCAGGCCGATCATGTCCTGCGAGCCGGACGGCTCGGACTTGCCGCGGTTCTCCGCGGCGTAGAGCTCGCGGACCAGTTCGGCCGGATCGCGCTTCGGCAGGCGGCCGTTCCAAAGCTCCATCGCCACCTTGCGCGTGCCGGTGGCCATGCCGGCCCGGTCCATGAAGCGGAACGTCGGCTCCAGCCCCACCACCACCATCGAGCCGGGCGGGCTGGGATTGTGCCGCGACACGAACGGCTGATCGATCCACCCGCCGGCAAAGGCCATGCGGTAGGGAATCGCGCCGATCACGTCGGCGATGTGGGAACCGCTCACGACACGGTCCGCTTGCCCGCCTTGCGGTCCTGGTATTGCTTCTCGATCCAGGCGTAGGTCTTTGCCAGCCCGTCGCGCAAGGGCGTGTTGGGCTCCCAGTGCAGGATGCCGCTGGATCATGGTGTTGTCGCTGTTGCGGCCGGCGACGCCCTTCGGGGCGTCGAGCTTGTAGCTGCGGCGGAGCTTCACGCCGGCGATCTCCTCGACGATGCTCACCAACTCGTCGACCGACACCAGCTCGCTCGAGCCGAGGTTGATGGGCGTGGCGATCAGCTCCTCGCAGTGCGTGATCATGTCGATGCCCGTGCGTGCAGTCGTCGATGTACATGAAGCTGCGGGTCTGGCGTGCCGTCGCCCCAGATTTCGATCGAGTCGTCGGCCGGTGTCCTTGGCCTCGATCACCTTGCGGCAGATGGCGGCGGGGGCCTTCTCGCGGCCGCCGTCCCAGGTGCCGTTCGGGCCGTAGACGTTGTGGAAGCGGGCGATGGCCGTCTTCATGCCCCGCTCGGCCCAGTACTCCTGGCAGAACATCTCCGACATGAGCTTCTCCCAGCCGTAGCCGCGCTCGGCCATGGCCGGATAGGCGTCGGATTCCTTCAGCGCCCGCACGTTCGGGTCTCTTCTGCAGCTCCGTGTTGTAGGCGCAGGCGGAGGAGGAGAAGAAGTACCGCTGGGCGCCGGCGCGGTAGGCGGCCTCGATCATGTGCGTGTTGATGAGGATGCTGCGGAGGCACTCGATGCGGAACCGCTCGATGAAGCCCATGCCGCCCATGTCGGCGGCCAGGTTGTAGACCTCCGCGGCCCCTTCGCAGACCCGCCGGCAGTTCTCCTCCTGGCTCACGTCCAGGCAGAGGCACTCCACGCCGGGCGTCCGCTGGTACCACTCGGGCAGCGGCTTCTTGTCCACGGCCCGGATCCGCGTGAAGCCGCGGTCGTGGAAGTACCGCACCAGCGAGCCGGCGATGAAGCCGCCGGCCCCGGCGATCACGATCAGGTCGTCTGTGCCCGCCGCGGCGGGGCTTTGCGATGTGTTACGGGGCTCTTGCATGGTCGACTCCTTCACCTTTCTTCTGGATTGGCGACCCGTTGAAATAGTCGTAGGTTGGGATGGCAGTTGTACTGCCACCCCTGTTTTCGCCGCGATTCCCGGGAATGGCGGTACAACTACGACCCCAACAATCTCCTCTAGACAACTTTTTCAACGGGCTCTCGGGCTTCCCCGCGGCCGTCTTTGCCGCAGGCATCGCAACCAGTATAATCTCGCAGGTCTAAAGTCAACAGGCGATGTCGACGCGGCATCCGGCCGCGTTATGTCGGTACGAGCGACGGCCGTTGAAACGATGGTGAAGCGGCAGGATGCCGCTTCCACGGTCTGTTTCTCCCGCCGACGGCCCGCGTTCGCTCCAGGACCGCTACGATGCTCAAATCCGGAATCCTCAATCCGCAGATCAACTCGTTGCTGAGCCGCGTGCGCCACACGAACACACTGGTCATCGCCGACCGGGGCTTTCCCTTCTGGCCGGAGTTGGAAACGGTCGATATCTCGCTGGTCGACGACGTCCCCACCGTGCTCCAGGTGCTCCAGGCGATCCGCGCGAACTTCACCATCGGCAAGGCGTGGATGGCCGAGGAGTTTCTACAGGGCAACACGGAAGAGACCCGTGCCGCCTTTTCCCAAGCCCTCGACGGCTTCGCCCTCGCGTTTGAGCCGCACCTGGATTTCAAGAAGCGAGTGCCCGCCGCGATCGGTTTGATCCGCACTGGCGACACCATCCAATACGCCAACGTCATCATCGAGTCGGCGTAGGTGAGGTCAGAGGCGAGAGGTCAGAGGCGAGAGGTCAGGGGTTAGAGGTCAGGGGTTAGAGGTCAGGGGTTAGAGGTCAGAACCATCCACCATCCACCATCCACCATCCACCATCCGACATTCACTATCCACCATTCAGCCCCTCAACTCTCCACTCTCCACTCTCCCCGTCCCGCACCACGCGGCGGTAGAGCGAATCGCGTTCGACCGGCTCGCGGCCGGCCTCGACGATCAGCGCCCGAAGCTGCTCGACGGTGAGGGCCTCGGGCGAGGTGGCGCCGGCGTCGTGGTGGATCCGCTCGTGGCGCACGGTGCCGTCGAGGTCGTCGGCGCCGTAGGCCAGCGCCGTCTGCGCCGTGCCCACGCCCAGCGAAATCCAATAGGCCTTGATGTGGTCGAAGTTGTCGAGCATCAGCCGGCTGACGGCCACCACGCGCAGGTCCTCCAGCGCCGAGACGCCGCTGCAGGTGCGACAGGGCGGTGTGCTCGGGATGGAACGCCAGCGGCACGAACGCCTGGAAGCCGCCGGTGGCGTCCTGCAACTGCCGCAACTGCACGAGATGGTCGACGCGATGCTCGATGCTCTCGATGTGGCCGTAGAGCATCGAGGCGTTGGTGCGCAGCCCGAGTTCGTGGGCCGTGCGGTGGATGTCCAGCCAGGTCCGGGCGTCGGCCTTGCGGGGGCAGATTTGCGTGCGGACCTGGGAGTCGAAGATTTCGGCCCCGCCGCCGGGCATGCTCCCCAGCCCGGCCGCGATCAGCTCTTCGAGGATCGACCGCACCGGCCGCTTCGTGATCTGGGCGAAATGGTCGATCTCCACGGCCGTCCAGGCCTTCAGGTGCAGGCGCGGAAAGGCCGCGTGCAGGTCGCGGGTCATGCCCAGATACCAGTCGAACGTCTTGGTGCGGATGCACGCCGCCGACGATGTGCAGCTCGGTGCAGCCGGCCTCGGCCGCCTCCCGGCCGCGGGCGAGAATCTCGCCGCGCTCATCGCGTAAGCCCGCGGATCGCCGCTTCCTCTTCGCAACTGTAGGCGCACAGGGCGCAGCGGAAGATGCAGACGTTGGTGGGATTGAGGTGCAGATTGAGGTTGTAGTAGGCCGCGTTGCCGTTCTTGCGGCGGCGGACCACGTCGGCCAGCTCGCCCACGGCGTGCAGATCGACCTCGGGCGAGAACAGGAACTCGCCGTCGGCCGCCGAGAGGCGCTCGCCGGCTTCGACTTTCGCGCGAATCTCGTTCAACATTGCCGACATCATTGGCATCATCAGAATGGCAGGAATGATCTCAGCTGTCAGCTGTAGCTATCAGTCGTCAGTTGTCAGTTGTCAGCTGACGAACTGACAACTGATAACTGACTAACTGATAACTCACAGCAACAAATCAATCACTCCCACCACCAACAGCCCGATGCTCACCACGGCGTTGACGTGGAAGAACGCCCGGTTGACGCGGCTGAGGTCGTCGGGCCGCACCAGCCAATGCTCGTAGGCCAACAGCACGCCGATGGCCGCCACGCCCGCCAGGTAAATCCCGTCGAACCCATCGTACACCAGCGGCAGCAGCGAGCAACAGCCCCACCATGCCGAAGTGGCACAGCGCGGCCAGCCGCAGGGCGCGCGGCGACGCCGAATCGGGCGGGCACGCTGCGCAGCCGCATCTTCACGTCGAACTCGAAGTCCTGGCAGGCGTAGATCATGTCGAAGCCGGCCACCCAGAGCAGCACGGCCGCCCCCAGCACGACCGGCGCCCAGGCCAGTTCCGCCGCGAATCGCCACCCAGGCCGCCAGCGGGGCCAGCATCAACGCCGCCCCCAGCCAGAAATGCGACAGCGCCGTAAACCGCTTGGCATAGCTGTAGCCGAACAGAAACGCCAGCACCGGCAGCGAGGCCTACAAGCGGGATCGGGTTGCGCGGCAGGAACAAGAGCGTGCCGGCCACGAATCCCAGCGAACACAGCCACCGTGAACAGCGACCACGCTGCCGGTGCTCAGCAGGCCGGTCGGCAAGTGCCGCATCCGCGTGCGCGGATTCAGCGCGTCGAGCCGCCGGTCGGCCAGCCGGTTGAAGGCCATCGCCGCGCTGCGGGCGATGGCCATGCACACCAGGATGCCCAGCAGATCCAGCCAGCGGAACGGCACGGGCGGCTCGGCCCGCAAGTTGGCCGACCACGCCATCGCCGCCGCCAACAGCGCAAACGGCAACGCGAACAGCGTGTGGCTGAAGCGGATCAGTTCCAGCAGGCGGACGGAGCATAGTGGATGAGTGGATAGCGGATAGTGGATGGCGAGATCGAGCGATTCCAACAGCAGATTGACGGCATTGCTCACGTCCGCTAACCACTGACCACTGACCCACTACTCTCCCCACCGCTCGATCAACGCGTTGGCGATTCCCAACTGATCGCAGATCCGCGAGACGACGAAATCCACCAGATCGCCGATCAGCTTCACGCCGTGGTAGAAGCCGGGCATGGCCGGCAGGATCACGGCGCCCGCCTCGGCGGCCAGCTTCATGTTTTCGATCTGCGTGCAGCGAAAGCGGCGTTTCGCGGGGCACGAGGATCAGCTTGCGGCGCTCCTTCAGGTGGACCTCGGCGGCGCGGTGGATCAGGTTGGCGCTCGTGCCGTGGGCGATCGCGCTCAGCGTGCCGCAGGAGCAGGGGCAGACGACCATGCCGTCGGTCGGGAACGAGCCGCTGGCGATCGGGGCGAGGTAGTCGCGGTGGTGGTAGATAGCGGAGTATGCCCGGCTCGCCCGCTCCCATCCCCAGCACGTTGCTCGAATCGCCGGAGATGCCCGCCTTGCTCCGCAGCAGTTGCAGCTTGGGGTCGCGGAGGATCTCGCCGCTGTCGAGCATCAGCATGGCGGGATTGAAGTTGTCCAGGTCGACGCTCAGGTCGAGTTCCTGTTCGAGCACGGTCTGGCCGGCGGCGCTGATGGTCAGGTGGACGTCGCACCCGGCGGCCAGCAGCACTTCCAGCAGCCGCACCGAGTACGTCACGCCGCTCGCGCCGGTAATGGCCACGACGATGTTGCGTTTCATAGTCACCTCGGAAGGATGAGGATGAGAGATTGAAGGATGAGCGATAGACATGCGTGCGTCTGATATCTTCATCCCTGATCACTCATCCTTTCTTCCCACGTACAACGTCGCCACCCCGAACGTAAACGGCTGGAACTCACACCTCGCCCAGTCCGGCCGCCCGCATCCGCTCGGCCAGGGCCTCGCCCTGGGGAAAGCGGCCGACGCTCTGCGGGAGATAATTGTAAGCCGCCTGCGTGTTTCGAGCCAGTGCCTGGCCGATGCGGGGCAGGACGTGCTGGAAGTACCAGCCGTAGATGGCCCCCAGCGGCCAGGCGGTGGGCGTGGAGAACTCCAGCACGGCCACCCGCCCGCCCGGCCGGCACACCCGCACCATCTCCCGCAGCCCGGCGTCGGTGTCGCTCAGGTTCCGCAGCCCGAAGGCCACGCAGACGATCTGGAACGTGTCGTCGGGAAAGGGCAGCCGCAGGGTGTCGGCTTCCAGCAGGGTGATTTGCCCGCTCGCGTGCGCGGCGCACCTGCGCGGCGGCACTTCTCGCGGCCGATGGCCAGCATCGGCTGGCAGAAATCGGTGCCGACCATCGGCGCATCTTGCCCGCTTCGCCGGCCCGCCAATAGGCCAAGGCCAGATCGGCCGTGCCGGTGCAAACGTCGAGGATCGGCGCATCGCCCTCCGGCGGCACGAGCTTGACCGTCTTCCGCCGCCACGAGCGGTCGATGCCCAGCGACAGCAGCCGGTTCAGAAATCGTACCGCCCGGCGATCTCGCCGAACATCTGCTGCACGCGGGCGGAGGATTTGTCGAGGGTCATGCAGAGCCTAACAGCCTAGTGCTTCCTTGCGATTGTTGCGCAACGGCGTCGGAATTGTGGATTGTGCAGAACGATCAACGACTTCCGTGTGCGAAGTCCCCTCTCTCTCTCCAGTTCGCGGCACAGCACGTGGATATCGTAATTCGCTTCGCGAGCCAACTCGTCCTTGATCCGCCACAATTCCTCAATGATTTCATCCTTCATCGGAAAGCCCTCCCATCAATTCTTCCGGCGTGCAAATCTCCGGACACGGATATCCTGCCATGGCACATACCGCTCGAATCGCCGGCTTCTTTTCAGCGTTGTCGATGTGGCGACCGTTCCAGGTGAGATAGCCAAAAATGGATGACTCAAGGTAAACCGTTTTCATAACACCCTCTTTGCCTAACACAAGTGTACCGGCTGCCATACGGCCCGTCAAGGTGGTTGCCATGTGTTCATCGACGCCGAAGTCTCCGAGCTACTCCACCACCAACTTTCGCGTCGCGTCGATCGCCATTTTCTGGCCCAACTCGCCGGCCGGCGCGGCCGGATCGAACGGGTCGGGCGGGCCTTGCTCGATGATCACGTCGCGGCCGGGCCGCACGTTCGCCGCCACCGCCGCCAACACTTGCTGCTGATCGTGAACGTCCACGTCGTCGTCGACCACCACCAGCATCTTGGCGAACATCATCGGCCGCAGAGTCCCAGGCCGCATGGGCCGCGCGGCGGCCTTGGCCCGGATAGGTCTTGCGGATCGACACGGCCGCCCAATGCCGCGCGGCGGCGAACTCGGGCAAGTCGTAGTCGACCAACTCCGGCATGGCCAATCGCGCCAGCGGCAGAAACACCCGCTGCATCGCCCGAGCCACCGTGCACGGCCTCGTGCGGCGGCCGGCCGGGCACCATCACCGCGTAGATCGGATTGGCCCGGTGCGTCACGGCCGTCACCTGCATCACCGGCGCCGGCCGCGGCAGCGTCGCGTGGCCCATCGGCCCACAGAGCGGCCCGGCCATGACCGGCGGCTGCGAAGGATCGCAAAAACCTTCCAGCACGATCTCGGCCTCGGCGGGCACGTCCAGATCGACGCTGCGGCAGGCGACCACGTCGAGCGATTTCTCGCGCAACAGGCCCGCCACCGCGCACACGTCGCCGCCGGCCGGCAGCGGCGCCGCGGCCGCCAGCAGAAACGCCGGATCGCCGCCGATGACCACGGCCAGCGGCATCTTCTGGTTGCGGGCGCGATACTCGCCCAGCAGCCGGGCGTGCTCGTCGTGCGCGGCCCAGCAGACCGCCAGCCGCGTGCGGTCGATCCGCTCCAGGTCGAACCGCCCGGCCACCGGCCGGTGCGAATCGGGCTCGGCCGAAAAGACCGCCGCGGCAGTGATTGCCCGGCCTGATTCGGAAAAAATGGGGATGGCTCCGAGACCGAGCGGGGTCGTTTCGGCAAATCGGCATTCGGCGAGGTGCCTGTCCCCATTTTTTCCGCGTTGGCGGCAACCAAAAGCAGCGGCAATTCGCCCAGGTTGATGTCGCTGCCCAGACGCACGATCTGCTGGCAGGCCGCCGACTTGACCTTTCGCGGCGCGACGCTGCGAGTGCGGCCGGCTGGGCGCCGCCCTTGAGCCGCTCGAACCAGCCCTCCGGCGCCGTCGGCATCGAGCAGCCGGGCGATCCGGTCGGCCACCTCATCGAGCGAGGCCACGCCCAGTGCCCGGCAGATTCGCCCTTCGGTCGCCAGCAGATTGGCAGAGCACGGGCAGATCGTGGCCCTTGACGGCGCCGAACAGCAGGGCCGGCCCCCCCGACTTGGCCGCTCGGGCGGCCATCTCGGCCACTTCCAGCGCCGGATCGACCTCGTCCTCCACCCGGGTCAACTCCCCGGCGTGCCCCAATTCCTCCAGAAAGTCGGCCAGGCAGCGGTATGGCATGCGGGCATTGTAAAGGGCGGAAGGCGGAAGGCGGAAGGCGGGAGGACACGGGCATTGGGCAGAGGGCGTCGGGCAATGGGAATTGAGGATTGAGGATTGTTGATTGATGAACGATAATGTCGCCGATGAAACCCACCCTGAACGTCTACGCCTTGCCGAGACTTGTCGAGCCGGAGGAGTTGGCCGGGCGGCACGGCCGTGGTGATCGACGTTCTGCGGGCCGCGACCACCATCGTCCTACGCCTTGGATGCCGGCGCCACACGAGGTCATTCCCTGTCTCGAAGTCGCCGACGCCCTGGCCCTGGCCGAGCAGTTTCCCGCCGACGAGGTCGTGTTGGGCGGCGAACGCGACGGGCTGCCGATCGACGGCTTCCAACTGGGCAACTCGCCCGAGGAGTACACGCCCGGATCGGGTAGGCGGCAAGACGGTGCTCTTGACAACCACCAACGGCACCCGGGCGATGGTCCACGCCCGGCAGGCCGACGAGGTATTGGTGGCGGCGCTGGTCAACGCCTCGGCGGTGGTGCGGCGGCTGGTCGACCGGGAGCACGTCCACATCCTTTGCGCCGGCACCGACGGACAAATCAGCGAGGACGACGTTCTGCTGGCCGGCCTGTTGGTCGAACGGCTCCAGCGCCAGGGAGGATTGGTCTACCAGCAGAACGCCCAGGCGATCACCGCCCGCGAGTCCTGGCTCCACTCCTTCGCCCTGCCGCAGGCCCTGGGGGCCGAGCCGCTCGCGCCGGAGCAGGCTGGCCGAGAAACTGCGGGAGAGCCTTGGGGCGAGGAACCTGATCGCATTGGGGCTGGACGACGACATCCTCGCCGCCGCCCAGATCGACCGGTTCGATCTGGCGCCCTTGCTCGATCCCAAGACGCTACGGATCCGAGTCGCCCTTTAGCGCGAGTGAACGCCGAGAACGGCTGACTGCCGATGCCAGGCCGCAACGGCATTCGGCACAGCAACGCGGAACCCTTCGGTCTCTAGCGTGCGATGGCCGCGACAATCGCCGCCGCCGCGCCCGCCGGGCCGAAGCGATCGACATTGACCACCAGGTCGTAGAGATGGGGATCGCTGCTGTCGTGGTGGAAGAACCGTTCGACGAACTGGCGCCGGCCCCGATCGATGTCCGACATCCGCTGCTGGGCGGCAGGCTTGTCCAACCCCGTTCGCTCCATGATCCTCTGGAGCCGGAAGTTCGGCGAGGCGATGCAGCGCACGGCGAGGACTTCCGGCCGCGGCAAGAGGAACTGCACGCCGCGCCCGACAAACACGGCGCGGCCGTGGCGGCTTGCCGCCAGCACCACGCGGCTGAAACACGCCACGTATTTTTCGTGGGGCACGAGCGTGTGGTCCATCCACGAGCCCAGCACGTCGTAGGCCCAGTTGCTGGGCGTCTCGTCGACCAGGTCGAGCGTGATGCGGGGCAGGTGGAACTGCGTGGCGACCTGATCCAGGAGGTTCTTGTCGAACACGCTCCAACCGAGTCGCTGGCCTACGTGTTCGGCGATCTCGCTTCCGCCGGCGCCGGCCTCGCGCGAGATTGTGACGAAACACACGGCTTGCCGCGGCGGCCCGCCGGCCAACTTGGGAGGGATCGCCCGATCCTTCAACTCCGTTTGCAAGGCCCAGGCGTGCATTTGCCGCTCGGCGGCGGCCAGAATGGTGGGATCTTCACGGGTTTGCTCTTTCACGGTCAACCCTCCAAGAAGAGGAGTTCAGGAATAGGAGCCGACCCATCTATTTGCATTCTACTCCTTCGTTGTGGATTTGGAAAGCGAGTGCTCCTCAAATCGGGCTGGACACAACGATGGGAAAGTGGCACGTTATAGGGAAACATTCGATTCCGACGCACCTGGGCGCTCCCCGGAGGACTATGGCGGTGCCTGCCGAACGGTTTTCGCAAGTATTGGTCGTGGAAGACAGCCCAGCGGAGTTGAGGCTGCTGTGCGATATCCTCACCGAGGAGGGATTCGAGGTGGTTGGCTGCGGTTCGGCCACGGAGGCCTTGGAGCAGTTCCAGCAGCACGCCTTCGGCGTGGCGGTGGTCGACCTTCGTCTCCCCGACCTCAGCGGTACCCAGCTTCTGGCGCACATCCGCAGTCTCGACGATGAAGTTCGCGTCATCATCTACACCGGCGCCGCGTCGTACGATTCGATCAAGGAGGCCCTCCATCTGGGCGCCTTTGCCTATGTGGAGAAGCTCAGCGATCGCACCGAGTTGCTGCGCCACGTACACCGGGCGTGCCTGGAGCGGGTCGATCGCTACGCGCTGGATCTGGAACGAGCGGTGGCCGCGCGTACCGAAGAACTCGCTCGCAGCAACCGCGAATTGGAGGACTTCGCGGCGGTGGTGGCCCACGACTTGCGGTCGCCCTTGCTGACGATTTCCGGCTATTGCCAGATGCTCCAAGAGGAGTATGGAAGCCAGCTCGACGGGCCCGCCGATGATTATTTCGCCCAGATCTTCGGCGGCGTGACCCGGATGGATCGCCTGATCCAAGACGTCTTGGAGTACGCTCGCGCCGGGCGATTGCGGCAACCGCTGGAGCAAGTCGACATGCACGCGGCGGCGGTTCAGGCGATGGCGAATCTCGAGGCCTCGATCCGAGAAGAAGGAGTGCGAATCGAAGTTGGCCCCCTGCCTTCGGTGATCGGGGATCAGACCCAGTTGGTGCAACTCCTGCAGAACCTGCTGGGCAACGCCGTGAAGTTCCGCCGCCAGGAGGCGCCTTGGATTCGCCTGTCGGCGTCGCGCGACGGCGACAACTGGCGGTTCGCCGTCGAAGACAACGGCATTGGCATCGCGAAGAAGCACTTCGACCGCATCTTTCAGACGTTTCAGCGGTTGCACGGCCGCGAATATGCCGGAACCGGAGTCGGTCTGGCGATCTGCAAGAAAATCGTCGAGTGGCACGGCGGGCGGATCTGGCTGGATTCCGTGGTCGGCCAGGGCACCACCTTCTACTTCACGCTCTTGGCGCGAGAGTAATCGCGTTACCCGCCCAAAGCATCCTTCAAGGTGCGCACGTCATCCGAGATGCCGTGTTGTGCGTTGCGCACTTCGTCGAGTTCCGCACGCATCTGCGCCACTTGGGCACGTAGCTCCGCCAAATCGCGGCGGATCGTGGTGACGGTGTCGGCCGCCATATCGCCGGCCGGGCGCACCGCCGGCGCTGGGGTCGCCAGGGGTGGCCGGGCAGCGACGGCGGGCTCGGCCATGTCCGAAGGTCCCTCGCCGCCGATCGCCTGGGCCGCTCCGCCGGCCTGATACCTGGCTTTGAGGGTCTCCAACTCGCGGGGTTTGTAGAGCGCATGCGTCAGCGCATGTCCGCGACCGTCGGGCGTCAGCGAGACCACCAATCCCTTCGACTTCAGCGAGTCCAGCACCGGCTGCAAGGCCGCCAGGTCCGGGATCGGCTCCATGCGCGCCGCCCGGCCGCGCAGCTCGCCGACCGTTTGATCGCCGCGGAGCAGCAATTCGGTCATCACGGCCATTTCGACTTTGTCGACGCCCAGCCATTCGTACAGATAATGGCGGTACTTCGCCACGCGGCCATAGCCCTCGACCAGCCCCACGGCCCGCAGTTCGCGGAGCCGGTCGAGCGATTCCTCAACCTCGCTGGGCTCCAACTGCATCAGCGGCGAGCGGTTGCTCTTCTGGTTGCAGCCCGTGCAGATGGCGTTGAGGCTCATGGGGTAGATGTCGGGGGTGGTCTTGGCCTTTTCGGCCAGCACGCCCAATACGCGGCGGTCGATCACTCCCAGCGGTTGCCAACGGGGCTGCGGAGGGCTGGGCGGCGACACGCCGACGGCTTCCTCGGTCATGATTTCGCTCCTGGGGAAGCCGGAATGGTAACACACCGAGGCTCGCTTGCCAACGGGCCGGACGGTAAGGCGAGAATCGCCAACCGATACCTTAGTGCGGGTTTCCGTAATTCCTTGTCGCCGAGAAACGCCCTCAATGGCGATAAGGGGCTTTGGCAAGCGGCAAGAACTTCTCGAAGGTCGCGCTAGTTAGCCACGGGCTCGCGGAAAGACCTGACGGCCGGGCGGGCGGTGCCGTTGATCAGCAGGTCGAAATCAAGGTACGACTGGTGTTTCTTACTGTTGATCGGCGGGCGGATATTGTCCCCCTTCTGCCAAATCGGTCTACTCTTGGTGATACCGCCAAACTGCTTGGCCGCGCCTGCCGACTGACAGGGAAACCAATGGCCGTTTCCCTTGTTGTCCTCCAAATAGAACTCCGGATAAACGTGGTTGGGAACCCAGACAAGACGAGCCGGAATGTCGGCCGCCCGGCAGATGGCGACGAACAACGAACTGAATTCCTCGCAGTCGCCCGTGCCATCCTTCAAAACCGTAGTAGAGTTTCTTGCCTTGCTGCTCTTCTCCTTGTACTTGACCTTCGCACGCATCCAATCGTAGATCGCCTCGACCCTATCCCAAGCGTTCTCCTTGTCGGCGCCGATCGTCTTGGCCAACTCGCGGATCTTTGGGTCGCGGCTTTCGATCTGCGGGCTCGGCGTCAGGTAAACACGCATTTCGGGCGGCAGTTTCTCTGGGGTCCGAGAGCACGTAGATGTCGGTGTTCTCCGGCGGCAAGATCACGCTGCGGCGCGTTTCAAAGGTGACGGCCGCATGCGCCTCCTGGCCGGCAGCGAGCTGTCCAATTTTCAAGTTCATGATCTTCACGCCACCAGCGATTGTGGTGTAGTGAATCTTGATTTCCGGGGAGATGTCTTCCTTGACAACACTGACCTCCTGTTCCGGCCATTCTTTGGGAACGGCCATATAACCGTTGCCGCCGGTACAGGCCCCGCCTGACGCCGTGATCGTGATCCCGATCTTCCATCGCGAGACCTTGGCCTCACCAATCTTGGGGCCGTCCGGCTCACCATCCTTAAACTGTGCAAGTGCCGGGGCCGCCATGCTTAGCCAAGCGACGGCCACGATGTACCAGGAACGCATTGCCATTCGACATACCTCCCACTTTCTCTATTTTAAGTCATTGGGTGTCGGGAAACACTCAAAAACGTTCGCCTCTCTACCCGTTAGTGGGGTGACGCATTTAACATCGGGATACAATACGCTATCTTGGCGGCTGCGCGGACACCGCCGGACTATTGCCGTCCCGGCGACGGCTGCTCGTCGTATGTTGTCCCGCCAGAGCATTATCTTCCGTTCCGATCGTACAACGAACGGAGTGAATTCCGCTCCACGACTTGATAAGGACCGATGGTCATGCCCGAATCACGACTCGATCGGCAGCAGATTCTTGAAATGATGAACGGTTTCCGCGCGGCGTGCGCGATGGGAGCGGCGGCCGAGCTCAATGTGTGGACCGCGCTAGGCCAACAGCCGCTTACGGCCGAGCAGTTGGCCGAGAAGCTGGGTTGCGACGGGCGGGCGACCGCCATGCTGCTGGACGCCGTGGCCGCTTTGCGACTGCTCGAAAAGCAGAACGGGCGTTACTTCGTTCCGCTGGAGTTACGCGACTGGCTCGTGGAAGGCGCCCGCAGAGCGTTCTGCCGATGCTCTGGCACGCGACCAACATCATGCGGAACTGGTCGCAGTTGGCTTCGACGGTGAAGGAGGGCGTGCCCGCCCTGCGGCAAGAGAGCATTCGCGGGGCGGAGGCCGACCGGGCGGCGTTCATTGCCGCGATGCACGCGATTTCAGGGCCCATGGCCGACGGCCTGGTGGCGCAGCTCGGCCCGCCTAAGTTCCAACACCTGCTGGACGTGGGCGGGGCCTCGGGCACGTGGACCCTGGCCTTCCTCCGCGCCGTGCCCGCGGCGACCGCCACGATCTTCGATTTGCCCGACGCCATCCAGCAGGCCCGCCAGCGGCTGGCCGGCACCGAGTTCGCCGGGCGCGTGACGTTGGTGGCGGGCGACTTCTACGTCGACGAACTCCCCCACGGCGCCGATTATGCCTGGGTGAGCGCCATTTGCCACCAGCATTCGCGGCGGGACAACCGCGAATTGTTTGCCAAGGTGTGCAAGGCGCTTGTGCCGGGTGGGCGGATCGCCATCCGCGACGTGGTCATGGAACCCGACCGCACCAAGCCGCTCGACGGCGCCCTGTTTGCCATCAACATGCTCGTAAACACCAACGCCGGCGGCACGTTCACCTTCGAGGAATATGCCGAGGACCTGCGGGCGGCCGGGTTCGAAGAACCGC
Source organism: uncultured Planctomycetaceae bacterium (assembly GCA_963759115.1). Classification (GTDB taxonomy): domain Bacteria; phylum Planctomycetota; class Planctomycetia; order Pirellulales; family Thermoguttaceae; genus CAVWXT01. The sequence goes on along the minus strand of CAVWXT010000003.1, from coordinate 192,016 downwards.
AGTTGCAGGTCAAACACGAGGCGATGAACTCGGTGGTCGTGGCACGAAAGCCGTAATAAGGCCGCGACCGGCGGTCGCGACTCTCCACTCCGTGGTTCCCACGGGGATCGTGGGAACGACTACTCCAACCCGCCGCTCGCGGCATTGCGGCATACTTGACCGCCTCCCCAGCCCCTGGTAAACTGACGCGTTTGGAAATCGTTGGCATACAAGCGATTGAGGGCCGTACGGTGTCTGCTACTTGCGTGGTCGGGCTACAGTGGGGTGACGAGGCCAAGGGCAAGATCGTCGACCTGTTGACCGAACAACACGATATCGTCGTCCGCTACCAGGGCGGCGCCAATGCCGGTCATACCGTTGTCCGCGACGGCCAGACGTTCAAGCTCTCGCTGGTGCCCAGCGGCATCTTCCGGCCCGCAGTGCAGTGCGTCATCGCCGGCGGCGTGGTGCTGAATCCGGCCAGCTTGCTCCACGAGATCGACGGCCTGATCGGCCGGGGCGTGAAGGTCGACAAGAACCTGATGCTGAGCGATCGGGCGCACGTGATCTTCCCCTGGCACGTCGAGGAGGACCGCCTGTTGGATCAGCAATGCACCAGCGGCGAGGCCCTTGGCACCACCATGCGCGGCATCGGGCCCTGTTACCGCGACAAGGTCGGCCGCTCGCTGGCCGTCCGCCTCGGCGACATGTACCGCCCCGATTTCCGCGCCCGGATTGAATTGATTGCGGCCGTCAAGAACCAGATGCTCCACTCGCTGGGCGCGCCGGCGAACCGCTCGATCCGCAAGAAATCTTCAAGCAGTACCACGGCTTTGCCCAACGGCTGAGTCCCCACGTGGCCGACACCACCAGCTACCTGCTGGAGGCCGTAGAGACCGACAAGCGGGTGCTCTTCGAGGGCGCCGAGGCGCGCTCTGGACATCGATCACGGCACCTTCCCGTTCGTCACCAGCAGCAACAGTTCGGGCGTGGGCGTGTCGGCCGGTTCCGGCGTGCCCGGCCGTTACATCACGAAGGTGATCGGCATCATCAAGGCCTATACGACGCGGGTCGGCGGCGGGCCGTTCCCCACCGAGCAGGACAACAAGACCGGCGATCACATCCGCCGCCGCGGCAATGAGTATGGCACGGTCACCCGCCGGCCCCGCCGCTGCGGCTGGTTCGATGCCGTGGCCGTGCGTTACACCGCGCGCCTCAGCGGCGCGGACGTGCTGGCCGTGATGCTGCTGGACGTGCTGAGCGAACTGCCCGAGTTGCAGATCTGCACGGCCTACGACTTGGACGGCCAGCGGATCACCGATTTTCCCAGTCACGTGGACGACCTGCGTCGGGTCGTGCCGGTCTACGAGACGTTGCCCGGCTGGCAGAAGGAGATCAGCGACCTTCGCCGCATGGACGATTTGCCGATCAACGCGCGAAAGTATCTCGATCGCTTGAGCCAAATACTCGGCCGGCCAGTGGAGGTGATTTCCGTGGGGCCCGACCGCCAGCAGACGATTTTCGCTAGCTAACGTGTCTACTCCAACCGACGTGCCCGACGAGTCGTTCGACGTTCCGCGGGAGAAGCTGCCGCGGCACATCGCCATCATCATGGACGGCAACGGGCGGTGGGCACGGCAACAGGGCCTGCCGCGGATCGAAGGTCATCGGGCCGGCGCCACCAGCGTGCGGCGCGTCACCGAAGAGTGCGCCCGACTGGGCATTGAGCAGATCACCCTTTACTGCCTCTCCAGCGAGAACTGGAAGCGCCCGGCCGGGGAGCTCGACTTCCTCCTGCAATTGCTCCAGCAATATCTGGTGGAAGAGCGGCCGCGGATCATGGAGCACAACATTCGCGTGCGGTGGATCGGCCGCCGCGAAGGACTGCCCGAAGACGCGGTGCGGGCGCTCGACGAAACGGTTCGGCTGAGCGCGGCCAATACCGGCCTGTGCGTGTGTCTGGCGATCAACTACGGCGGCAGGGCGGAACTGGTCGACGCGGTGCGCCGGATTGCCGGCGAGGTCCGCCAGGGCGGGCTCGATCCGGCCGCCATCGACGAGGAGATTCTGGCCGCCCGGCTCTATACGGTGGGCATGCCCGAGCCGGACTTGCTCGTGCGTACGGCGGGCGAGATGCGGATCAGCAATTTTCTGTTGTGGCAGATCAGCTACGCCGAGATTTGGGTGACGGAGGTGTGTTGGCCCGATTTCGACGAGGCCCAACTCCACGCCGCCCTGCGGAGCTATGCCAGCCGCGACCGGCGGTTTGGGGGATTGAGCGGATAGGGCTGTCGTTCTGTCTTGCAGAATCCCGTGTTTGGCTTAAAATATGGGTATGCAGGCTTGTCGGCGGAATCTGTCTGAGGATGTTCTCAATCGCATGAAGTTGCGGCTGCGCAGCGCATTTGGGGAGCGATTGCAGGGAGTGATACTCTACGGGTCCGAGGCGCGGCACGAGGCCGACGAGCACAGCGACGTTGACCTGCTAGTTCTGCTGACTGGGCCAGTTGACCACGGCGAGGATTCTTGGACTTGCATCCGGGCGCTGTATCCACTCGTGCTGGAGTTGGAACGGCCGATTCACGCCAAGCCAACAGATGTTCTCAGGTACGAGGCACAAGAGATGCCTCTCTATCGGAACGTGAGGCTGGAAGGAATCCTGGTGTGAACGCGCGTGCTGCGGATTTGTGGGAGCGTGCGAAGAAGGCGCTGGCCGTTGCCAAGGCGGTCTCGACGCTCGACCCGGATTCTGCGGCGTCCCGAGCGTACTACGCGGCTTTCTATGCCGTCTCGGCCCGGTTTGTCCTGGAAGGGAAGGAATTCAGAAAGCACTCTGCCGTGGAAGCTGCGGTACACCGCGATCTCGTGAAGGCGGGAATTTGGCCCACGGAACTTGGCCAGGGGTACTCGCAGTTGTCGGAGACTCGCAGCATCGGAGACTAAGCGGCCGCGCACGGATAACTTGAACAAGTTTACTTGCGTAGTGAGAGCGTGTAGTTCCATTCGCCGTGGAACTTGTGATGTTTGAGACGCAGCTTTCTCAGTTGCTCGTCAGTGACTTTGATTTTGGTCGGATAATGGTTTGTGTCAATGGCCGCTTTCACAGTCAATCCCGTTCGCGTCTTCGTGTTGGCGATGAGATTCACGATGACCTCAAGGCTGACCAGGGGGCGGGCACGCCAGTTCTTCGTGATGAAGCTGAACAGGCGATGCTCGATCTTGTTCCATTTGCTGGTGCCGGGTGGGAAATGACAAACGAACAGCTTGATGCCCAATTCGTCAGCCAACTCTTGCAGCGACACCTTCCACAACCGGTTGCGACTCCCGTTGCTGCCTCCGCCATCCGCTGTGATCAAAAGTTCGCGGCGCGCGGAAATCGCTGCTGCCCCATTTCATTCCACCATCGACGGATACTGGGGACGGCAAACTGCGCTGTATCGTGATCGATGCCGACGCTTACCCACCCTTCGTTCCGCAGCAGATCGTACACGCCGTAGAGAGCCGCCTTCCCCAACGACTTGATCAGGAAGTCGTAAACGCGCACTTCTTCGGGCGTTCCCTGGGGGAACCATTCCCTCCCGCCATTCTTGAAATCGCCCACGTTTTCCTTCTTTTTGGCATCCACGGAAACCGCCGGTTGGCCGCGTTTCAAGAACCGCTGGACGCTCGCATTGATGTACTCGAACTGGGCATTGCGATCCGGATGCGACGATCCCTCCCGAGTCTTGCGGTTTGCCTGCAAGCTATAGTCCGCACGGTGCAACAATTTGGCCACGGTCCGTGCGCCGACCGGATGGCTTTGACGCGTCAGTTCCTCGGCCAAGTTGCGCGTGCTCTTACACGTCCAGCGCAACGGCGACTTGGGGTCGCCACGGGTCGTTGGTTCAATCAACGTTTCGAGTGCAGCCATCAGACCCGGATCGGTCTCTGTCAAGGACTTGTCACCGCCACCCGGTCGTCGCACGCGACAGGCCGCAACCGCACGCTCTTTTTCAGGCAGTTCCAACTCATGAAGCGCGGCGGTGATCGTGGTACGAGACATTCCGCTGGCCTGCGAAACCGCTGTAATCCCACCCCAGCCGATATCACAGGCTTCCGCTGCCGCCCACTGTCGCCGTCGGCGTTCATCCAACTCCGGCTCCAGCAACCGATACTTGGCTTCAATCCGTGCAATTACCTGTGCATCCTGCATGCACACGTTATCACACAATACAATGAACGCCACAATAGCAATTTGTTCAAGTTATCCGTGCGCGCTCTCTAAGTCGGCGAGAAGGCGTGGGTGGCGTATGACTGGCCCGGCAACGTCAGGGAACTCGAGAACGTCATCGAGCGGGCCATGATCCTTTCCCCCGGCCCGAGTCGCTGCAATGAGTCATCCCGACCGATACTGGCGGATTCGCCTCACTCGGCCCGCCCTACAATCTACCCTGACAGCCGGCCTTACCGCCGCCTGGCTTGCAGCCCGGTCTGCGGCCGGAGTTTGGGGGGGCGGAGAGCGAATTCCCTTGGGCGATCCGCGGAATTGCCATCGCGTCGCTGGGTGAAAGTGATTACAATCCGGCCCCTTTTTGGGCTGAGCCTCGACGAAGCCTGTCGCTCCCGACGTGCTGACCCCGAGGGCTTCTCAATGTGGGGTGTGCCGCCTGACCCTTTGCAGCCTGCGGGTGTCCTCATGGAAAGGCCGTTGTTTCTCGGCATTGATATCGGCTCCACCACGCTGAAGGCGGCGCTCCTCTCGGCCGATGGCAAGTTGCTCGACAGCCTGTATCGGCGGACGCAGTCGCAACCCCAGACCGGATTGGAGTGTGCCGGCACATGTCAGACGTGCGGCCGGTGCAACCTTGGCGCCGTAGCAAAGACCCTGGACGATTTTCTGGCGCAGGCGGGCACCACCCGAGACCACGTCACGCACACGGTGGTCACCGGCAGCCAGGTGGTTGACGACCTGTCCCGTTTCGTGCATTGCGACGCCACCGTGAGCGAGGTGTCGGCCCACATCGCCGCGGCAACGCATTACCATCCCGACTGCCGGGCCGTTCTCGACGTCGGCGGGCAAGACAGCAAAGCCATGTTGTTCGACGACGACATGGAGATTTGGGTGGCGAAGATGAGCGGCATCTGCGCCGCCGGCACCGGCGCTTTCCTGGACAGCGTGGCGGCCAAACTCGGCGTGCCCGTCGAGGACCTGGCCGATCGCGCGAACTACGATTCGACCCTGCAACTCTCTTCGGTCTGCGCCGTCCTGAGTGCGACTTCCGTCAACAAGTTCAAGAATCGCTATCCCTTGGGCGACGTGATCGCGGCGGCCTGCCGCGCCCAGGCGCGAACGATCGTCTCCGGCGTAGGCAGCCTTTTCCTCAACTACGACGGGGCCATCGTTTTTCAGGGAGGGGTCGCCTCGAATCGCGCCGTCGCACACTATCTCCAGGTGATCACGGGGAACCGCATCCTCATTCCGGATCTCAACCAGGTGATGGGAGCGTTGGGGGCCGCCAGGATCGCGCGGGATTGTTGGCAGCGGGCGCAACAGGAATTCAGCGTCCCCCGCTGGGGAAACCAGCCGCGCGCCGTCCCCTCGGCCAAGAAGTCGGTGGCGCTGCGGACGCACCTTACGCGGCAGGAGTTCCTCTCCAAGAGCGACGCCCCCTTGGTGTGGCGCAATCTCTTCTTCCCCGCGGAGATCCTCAATGCGTTGGGGGTCCGCATGCTGACGCTGGAGACCTACGCCGCGCTGCAGGCCCGCAGCGGCAAACGGCTGCGAAAGTTGTTCGACCACGCGGCCCGCAAGGGTTTCTCGGCGGAGACGTGCTCCTTTCTCCGGGTGCTGGAAGGCGACGACCACCTGCCGGCGCCCGACTTCGTCGTCGGCACCAGCGAGCCCTGCCAGCAGGGCGAGCGGGTGCTCTCCGATCTCGCGCGCGACCTGGGGCGTCTCGATCGCTACCATCTCCTGCACACGCCGATCCATCACGATGATCGATCGGTCGAAACCATCGCCGCCGGACTGGAAGCGTCGGTCGCCCATCTGGAGCGGTCGCTGGAGATCAGGATGGATTTTGGCCGGCTGAAAGAGGCATGTGAGGCGGCGAACGAGGCCCGCGATCTGGCAATTCAGTGCAACGACCTGCGGTCCACGAGTCCGCCGTTGATGCGGGGCAGCGAGGCCGTGTTGTTTGCCTCGATGTTCTCGCAACTGTGGGGCAAGAAGGAACTGGTGGAGTTGCAGCGGACGCTGTTGGAGGAGCTGTCGGAGGCCAAGGAGGCGGTGGAACAGGAGATCGGCATCGACAACACCCACCGGCTCGTATGGCTGCACCTTCCGCCATTCTACAGCAGCCGGCTCCTGGATTTTATTGAAGTGACCTGCCAAGCCCCCGTGGTCTTTGAGGAAGTGAACTTCGTGGGCTGGTCGAGAGCTCGATCCCGACGATCCGTATCGCAGCCTGGCTCGGAAATTGCTGACGGTCGGCTTCCTCGACAACGAATTTCGGGCGGCACAAATCCGCAACTACGCCACGGACGCCCGGATCACCGGCTTTCTGCTCTATAACCACATGTTTGGCCGGTGTTCCATGGCCGACAGTTGCTTCGCCAAGCGGCTCCGCGACGAGCTTCAGACGGTCGGCGTACCACTGTTGGTGCTCGACGGCGACTGCCTGGACGAGACCATCGATCCGTGCAGCACGGACACCAAGGTGAGGGCCTTCATCGAAGCCCTCAACGTGAAGAAATTCGGCAACCTGTTCGGCGATTGCCAGGGGAAGAGCCGGCTGGTCAGGGATGCCTGCCGGCGAAAGGCAGCGTGAGACCTCGCCGTAGAGCGGAATCTAATCCGCTCGAACGGAATGAACTCCGTTCTACGAGCTTGCCGGCCGAGCCGCGAATCGGCGCTAGTGCGGGCTGACAAGCGGCCTCTCACGCCCGTTGTCCCACGTCGGATGAGACACTCGTGCTCGCGAACCGGCCGATAGACGCCGATCATCCCCCCGCCCGGTTAAACCCAATGTCGTTAGACTGGGCACAAGTCACAACCTTCAGCCGAAAGGCGGCAACTTTTCGCCGCGGGACACGATAATAGGGCTGGCTACTCCAGTAGTCTGACAGACACAGAATGTCGCGTTGGGTGCCACGGGCAGCTTGCCTGCCCGTGTGTCCCGCACGGGCAGACAAGCTGCCCGTGGCACCCGACAATTTCGGTGTGTCAGACTACCAGTCGTCGCGTGAGGCATTCATGACCGGCATCAACGAAGCCCTCACCCAAGCCTTGGCGCACCATCGCGCTGGCCGATGGGAACAGGCCGAGCAAGCGTATCGCCAGGTTCTGGAGGCCGAACCAAATTGCGCCGATGCGTGGCATCTTCTCGGCGCCATGAGCTGCCAGATGGGCAACCACGCGGCCGCGACGGACTACATCGGCCGTGCGATTGAACTGAATCCCCTCGCGGCTTCGTACCACAACAGCCTTGGCGTGAACAGCCGGGCGCTAGGGAAACTGGACGAAGCGGTCGCCTGCTACCAACGCGCCCTGGAACTCAGGCCCGACTATGCCGAGGCGCACAACAATCTGGGCGTTGTCTTGCGGGAGCAGGAGAAGCCGGATGAATCGGCCGCCTCGTACCGGCGAGCCTTGGAACTCAAACCGGACTACCCTGAAGCGCACAACAACCTGGGCATTGCCCTGATGGAGCAAGGCGACGCGGACGAAGCCGTCGCCTGTTATCGCCGGGCCCTGGAACTGAAACCCGACTATGCCGAGGCGCACACGAACATGGGCATGGTCTTGACGGCCCAAGGCCGCCTCGACGAAGCCGTGGCCTGCGGGCGGCGGGGGCTGGAATTGAAGCCCGATTACCCCGAGGCGCACAAGACCTTGGCCGATGCCCTGTGCATGCAGCGGAAGCCGACAGAGGCCATTCCCTTCTACCGCCGCGCGCTGGAACTCAAACCCGATTACATCGAAGCCCGCAACAACCTCGGAAATGCCTTGCTGGAACAGGGCCATTCCGAGGAAGCGAGCGCCTGCTATCGGCGGGTCCTGGAGATCCAGCCCGACTATCCCGAGGCGCACAACAATTTGGGCAACGTTCTGCTGGAGCAGGGGAAGGTCGAGGACGCGGCAGCCTGCTTTCGCCGGGCCTTGGAACTGAAACCCGATTATCCCGAGGCCCATAACAACCTGGGCAATGCCCTGAAAGACCGCGGGGCCGTCGACGAGGCCGAAGCCTGCTGGCGCCGCGCCTTGGAACTCAAGCCCGACTCCGTGTCGACGCACAATAGCCTGGGCATCTCCTTGAAGCTGCGGGGGAAGCTGGACGAGGCCATCGCGGCCTACCACCAGGCCCTGGAACTCAAACCGGACTACGCCGAGGCCTACAACAATCTGGCCAACGCCCTGTGGGAGCAGGGAAAGACACCCGAGGCCGAAGCCTGCTGGCGGCGGAGCATCGAACTGAAGCCGGACTGTGCCGACGCCTACACCAATCTGGGCATGATGCTCTATGAGAAGAGGCGGTTCGCGGAGGCGGCCACGGTGTTGCGGCACTGGCTGGAATACGCCCCGGAGAACCCCGTCGCCCGCCACATGGTGGCTTCCTTCACGGGCCAGGACGTGCCGGCGCGGGCCGCGGACGAGTACATCCGCAACAGCTTCGATCATTTCGCCCGAACGTTCGACAAGCGTCTCCAGCAGCTCGAATATCATGCCCCCGACCTGGTGATGGCGGCCGTGGCCGAGTCGTTGGGCGATCCCGCGGGAGACCGGGAGGTCTTGGATGCCGGCTGCGGAACCGGTTGGTGCGGCCCGCTGCTGCGGCCCTACGCCCGGCGGTTGATCGGGGTGGATCTCTCGCCCGCCATGATCGAGCAGGCCCGCGCCCGGCAGGCGTATGATGAATTGACCGTGGCCGAGTTGACAGCCCACCTGGAGTCGGCGGGCGAGTGTTATGATCTCATCGCCTCGGCCGACACGCTGGTTTACTTCGGCGACTTGCAGCCGGTTTGTCGGGCGGCAGCCCGCGCACTACGGCCCGGTGGTTTCCTTACGTTCACGCTCGAAAAGGCCGGCGATGCCGAGCCGGCCGACCTTGGCTTCCTCCTGCAGCATAACGGTCGATACTGTCATACTGAGGACTATGTGCGCCGCACTTTGACCGAGGCCGGATTGAGCGTACGCGCCCTGACGCCCGGCATCCTGCGCAAGGAACTGGGCCAACCGGTTCAGGGCATCGTGGCGTCGGCGTGCAAGAGTTGTTGATGTATCGCCGCTACCGGAAGGCCGTCCAGCCAGCGGGAGTTGGCGATCAGAATTCCACACCGGCAGCAGCCAGCAGCCTCCCCCTATGAAGGCAAGCTCGACGTCGCGGTGACACTTGGGGAAGCAATGGAGCTACTTGAAGATCGTCGACGGATCGCTAACCGTCCCGATGTCTCGCGGCCTGTAGCCGACGTTGCCGATAGTATACATGCCGGGATGCCTCTTGGCCCATGTTTCCAAGACTTTCAGTTGGTCGGCATCGTCTACTTCCTTCTCAAACGAAACGATAAATCCCCCTGTCGGCTGCAGATCGTATTCGAGGTCAATCATGTCCGAGCCCGTTTGTCCGAGATCGACCAGGAGGTGCTCGACGATGGAATGTTTTAAGGCGATTCGGTCTTTTCCAAGGACTTCGCGGCCCGTGATCAGCGGGTCCGACTTGTTGGTGACCTTATAGTCCTGATCGAGGAACCAGGTCGCCCAGAGCTCAATTTCGATTTTGTGAGCCAAACGTCCGAGAGCCGACAGATCGGGGTTGTTGCCGAAATAGAACCATTTCGCGTACTCCTGCCGCAGGCCGTCGACGAAATCGTCGAGTATCCAAAACCCGGCCTCTTCGAGCAGTTCAGGGGTAATCGACTGACCTGAGGTTCTGCGACGTGCAAGATCCAAAACCCTCTGTCCGAGAGTCGCGTCGATGTTGGTCTTGGCCTGAAGGGCGCCAAGCACTGTTTTGACTCTAAGAATCTCCTCGTCAAACACGGCCTTGATCGCGGTCCTGAAAGTCGCGAAACGGGGCGTACTGACCGCGCCTCTCAATCGGTTGGTCGCAGTTCGGCTTGGACTCCCCTCATCCTTGGGCTTGAGCAGTTCGAGGGTCTTATCCACGACTTTGTCGCCCCTCTTCTCGATCATCTCGCCAAAATACGCCGCCCTTTCTGTGTCGTAGGATAAGTGGGAAACGCTCTGGTAGCCGCCCTTGGTGAATGAGTCCACCCACACGACCTTGCCGGCAACGCGAGGGTACACCTCGGTCTTCACCACCTTCGACAGCCAGCCCAACGCCCCAATGCCAACGAACTGCAGCGCGAGCATCACCAAGGCGGTCAGCAACTCATCCTGTTTCTGGGCTTCTTTGATCACTCTCTTGAGTTCGCCGACGGCAGTTTCCTGGGCGTCCGCCACCAAATCGAAAAAGGGTCTCCATTTGGATATCTGAACGTCGTACTCCCTGGAGATGGTGTCGATATGTCCCAAGTAACGAGCCTTCAGATTCTGCGCTACATCTTCCAGTGTTTTGGCCATTGTTCTGTTCCTTGTGGCGAGGCAGACGGTTGCTTGTCCGGAATCCACTACCGGCCTTAATAAGGCCGCGATCTCGCGCCGCCGGGACGGCAAAAGATATTGTTGCGGAAAGACTTCTGTGGGCAAGCGGATTTTGAGCCCCATCCAATGGCTGGCGGCACCGTGCGACTCGCCTCAGACCTCTCATTTCACCTGCGGGGGGGATTGCCGACTCGTCATCATCGCAAATAATAGTACGCAACTTCTGCCGGCGGCACGCGAGAATACTATTGTCGGCGCGAAAGAGCAAAGACAACTCGCGGGAGACGGTTCTCGCGGCACCAGTCAGCCACCAGTTTTCCCTATTGCCAAAGGAGTTGAGACCATGGCGCTGTTTATCAAGTTCGACGGAGTCGATGGCGAGGCCAAGGACAAGGACCACAAGCAATGGAGCGACCTTTTGTCCATGAGTTGGGGAGTTCACAAGGCGGGCGCCGGGGCGACTGGCCAGACCCGCCGCCGCGGCGTCGCCACCGTGGACGACGTCGTAATCACCAAGGAGTTCGACAAGTCCAGCCCAAAACTCGCCGAGGCGGTGCTCTCGGGCAAGGTCTTTCCCAAGGTGGAAATCCACAACACGGCCACCTACGGCGAGAATCGTTGCACGTATCTCAAGTATGAATTGAAGCACGTGGCGGTCACCTCGCACAACATAAGCGCTGCCGGCGGCGGTGATGCCGTGCCGCATGAGAACATGTCGCTAAACTTCGAGGAGGTGAAGGAGACCTACGTCGAATACAACGAGAAGGGAAGCAAGGTCGGCAACGTGGAAATGGGCTGGAAGGTCGAGGAAGGCTCGAAATAGTCGGCCGATCGACATCCCATTGATGTCGCCCCGGTTGCGCCGAGGAGCGGCAGGATGCTTCCTGCCGGGTTCGTCCGCTTGCCGTTTGCGCGACGATCTTCCGTATACTGATTGTCCAATGTGGGAGGCGCGACAATCATGGCTGCCCCAACCACCGGCAAGCAACCCAGCGGCAAGTATTGGGTGGCGTGGGCCAACATCAACGCGAAGAACAGCGATCGGATCGACAACCTGGAGCCCGACTTTCGCAAGAAAGTGGAAGCCTTCCTTCAGGCCCTGAAGGACGCCGGCGCCACGGTCGTGGTCCACGCCACCCGCCGCAGCGACAAGCGGGCCTACTTGTTCCACTGGTGCTGGATGATCGGCCTGAGGAAGACTACGCCCTCCCAGGCCACGTCGATGCCCGGCGTCCCGATCGCGTGGAACCACGGCAGCCCGGCGAAGAGCGTCGAAGGGGCCAAGGAGATGATCGACGGTTTCGGCCTGGCCGTGCCGCCGCACAGCACGGTCGCCCCTTCGTTGACAAGCAATCACATCGCGGGCAAAGCGATCGACATGGACATTACCTGGACTGGGACGTTGAACGTGAAGAAGAAGAAGAAGAATGGCGCGGTCGTCGAGGTGCCCTACGCGATCGACCCCAACACGAACCTGAAGCTCCATCAAGTGGGAGAGTCGTACGGGGTGAAGAAGCATCTGAGCGATAAACCCCACTGGTCGCACAACGGGTGGTAGCCGACTGCCCGGCCTTGCGAATGCGGAGTACCTGCCATGGCACTGAAACAAGCGAACCGGCTCCTGGGCCTGAAGACACCGCTGGGCGAGGACGTGCTGGAACTGACGGCTTTCTCCGGCGTGGAGGAGATGTCGCGGCTGTTCAGCTTCCACCTGGAGATGATCTCCGACAACAGCGGCATTTCCGCCGCTCAAATCGTGGGCAAGAAGGTCACCTTCTCCGTCAAGCGGCCGGACGATTCGCCCCGCCATTTCAACGGCTTCGTGAGCCGCTTCGTCGCCGGCGACGAGGATCGCCGCGGGCGGCGAAACTACCGGGCCGAGGTCGTCCCCTGGCTGTGGTTCCTCACGCGGACCTCCGACTGCCGCATCTTTCAGCAGAAGTCCGCCGCCGACATCATCCAGCAGATATTCAAGGACCTCGGTTTCAGCGACTTCCAACTGCAACTCCAGGGATCGCCTCCCCCGCGGGACTACTGCGTTCAGTACCGCGAAACCGACTTCGACTTCGTGTCGCGGCTGATGGAAGAAGAAGGCATTTTCTACTTCTTCAAGCACGAAGACGGCAAGCACATGCTGGTGCTGGCCAACCAGAAGTCGGCCTATGAGGACTGCAAGGAAAGCGAGGTGGACTACCCGCGCGACACGGCCACGATCGCGGTGAAAGATCACATCACCCGCTGGGAACATCGCTACGAGTTCCGCACCGGCAAGATTGCCCAGACCGACTACAACTTCGAGGACCATCCCGCCCGCAGCGAACCGCTCCCGGCCGACCTGATGATGACCAAGCAGACCACGACGGTCCAATTGGAGAACATCCAGAAGTTCGAGTTCTACGATTATCCGGGCACGTACGAGAAAAAGGACCACGGCAACACCTACGCCAAGATCCGCATGGAGGCCGAAGAAGCCGGCTACAACATCGTCGACGCGGCCAGCACCTGCCGCACCTTCACGCCCGGCGGAAAGTTCAAGATCAAGAGCCACCTCTCCAAGTCGGAAGAGGGGAAATACGCCATCGTTTCCATCGTTCACTCCGCCAGCGAACCGGGCGCCTATGAGACCGTCGCGCCGGCCGGCAACGAGTACAGCAACACCTTCACCTGCATCCCCGATTCGGTGACCTTCCGGCCGGCGCGGCTCACGCCCCGGCCGATCGTCCACGGTTCGCAGACGGCGGTGGTGGTGGGGCCGGCGGGCGAGGAGATCTATCCCGACAAGTACGGCCGCGTCAAAGTGCAGTTCTTCTGGGATCGGGAAGGCAAGCGCGACGACAAAAGTTCCTGCTGGATTCGCGTGGCCCAGGGCATCGCCGGCAAGAACTGGGGCATGATCCACATCCCGCGGATCGGCCAGGAAGTCGTCGTCAGCTTTCTCGAAGGCGACCCCGACCGGCCGCTCGTGACGGGCGTCGTGTACAATGCCGACCAGATGCCCCCCTATCCGCTGCCCGATAAGAAGAACCAGAGTGGCATCAAGACCAATTCCTCCAAGGGCGGCGGCGGTTCGAACGAGATACGACTCGACGACACGAAGGGCACAGAGCAGATCTTCATCCACGCCCAGTATAACCAGGATGAAGAGGTCGAAAACGACGAAACCGTGAAAATCGGCGGCAACCGCACCGAAACGGTGGGCAAAGATGAGAGCATTACGATCGGCGGCAACCGCACCGAAACGGTGGGCAAAGATGAGAGCATTACGATCGGCGGGGGCCGCACCGAGAACGTCGGCAAGGACGAGAGCATTACGATCGGCGGGGGCCGCACCGAGAACGTCAGCAAGGACGAGAGCATTACGATCGGCGGCGCCCGCACCGTGAACGTCAGCAAAGATGAGAGCATTACGATCGGCGGAGCCCGCACCGAAACCGTGGCCAAGAGCTTGTCGATCACGGCCGGCGATGCGTTCGTTGTTTCGGTCGGGTCGGCGAGCCTCATCCTGAAAAAGGACGGCACGGTCCTCATCAATGGCAATAATATTATGGCAAAAGCCAGCGGACCCATGATTCTCAAAGGGGCGACGGTTCTGGTAAACTGACCGGCAGAGCCCCGCACGATGTGAAATCGCCGCCCACGGCAGGCACGAAGTACGATGCGAGTCATCCTCGAAATCACGTCGGGACCGAGGCAGGCCGAAAGACCCTGCTGGCAGCCTCCCAGGTGCTGCAAGTCGGCCGCACGGAATGGGCCGATTTCTCCGTTCCGCACGACGGCCGGATGTCGGGCGTACACTTCGCCCTGGAAACCGACAACGCCGCCTGCCACCTCCGGGACCTCGGCAGCACCAACGGCACCCAACTCAACGGCATCCCGGTCACCGAACGCATTGCCCTGCACACGGGCGACAAGATCCAGGCCGGCGAAACGATTTTCTCCGTGGATATCGAGGGAGATGTGCCGCGGCAGGTCGCCGCTCCATTCGCTGCCCCGGTCGCTGCGCCGCATGCCGAGGCCTTCCAACCGCCCGTTTCCGCCGGGGATGGGGCGACGCCCGCGCCCTGCCGGAGCGGCGCAAGGTGGAGTTCTCGGTGGAAACCTGCACGTCCGGATTGACGCTCTGCCGGGGAAACGTCGCGGCCATCCCCCCGGCCGAATTGGCCGTGCTGCTGGGCAGGTCATATCTGGTGTACCTGATCGTCGATTTCCGAAAACTGGAGACTCCCTTGCGCGACGAGTTGCCCCAGCCCGACTATCTGTTCGACTGGCTCGATCCCGAGACGGCCGCGATGGTTTCGCCCGTGATCGTTTCGCAGGCCGACCTGCTCACTTGGCCGGAACTGGTGGCGGCGGGCTGGGGCAACGATGCCGTGATGTGTCTGTTTTCCAACCAGGAAAAGCCGGCGCTGTTGGCGCACCTGCGCGACGTGGTGCGGATTCGACCCAAGCGGCCCGATCAAGGCGGTTCCATCCTCGGCTACTGTTGGCCCAGCGTGATGTCCATGCTCCTGGCCCACAATACGCCCGGCTTCGTGAGCCACCTGTTGGCCGGCATTGAGGCCGTGCTGGTGGAGTTCCCCGATCTGCCCGATACCTGGCAATTGTTCGGGCAGCGGCAGATTGCCGAATCGTTGAACCGCGTCGGTTTCGTCCAGCAGGCAGCAACAACCGTTTAGCACAATGCGATAATGTAGGCAGGGTGGGCATCGCCCACCGAACCACGGAAATCAACAGGAGATTAGCCCATGCCTCCCGCGGCACGCATCAGTGACTTGCACGTTTGTCCTCTGGTCACGGCCGTTGTGCCGCACGTAGGCGGCCCGGTGGCGGCGGGTTGCGCCACGGTGTTCATCGGCGGAATGCCCGCCGTCCGCGTCATGGACCTCACGACCTGCGCCGGCCCGCCCGATGCCGTCGCGATGGGGTCGTTTACGGTCATGATCGGCGGCATGCCCGCGGCGCGCATCGGCGACAACACGGTCCACGGCGGCGTAATCTCCGTGGGATCGCCGCAAGTGATGATTGGTTAGCCGTTCACGGGGGACTGTCCCGATTTTCGCGGCGAGGAGAACGTGGCAGCATGAATTGGCTTGATTGCCGCGAAAATGAGACTGTCCCCCTTTACGCTGCCAAGCGGTGTTTCGTTGGCCCCTTGCCGGCAAGGGGATGGATGTCTACACTTTTGGTGGGGAATCACGTCTGGTTGAGGAGGTGACTCACATGAGATCCTGTCAGGCTTGCAAGATGGTTGTGCTCGCGGCGGCGGCCGCTGCCACGCTGCTGGCGGCGGCGCAGATCGTAATGGCGGAGGAACCGACGTTCCGGGACCTCACGCGCAAGTATTTCAAGGACGGCGAGGGAAAGGACCTGGCCAAACTGGTCGGCTACACCGAGCCGGTGAAAAAGGTCATCGCCTTGGAGTACAAGGTGTTGCTGGCCGAGGGCGGCAAGGAGACGCCCGTCGACCCGAAGACCCACGAGTTCAAGGTGGGCGACAAAATCCGCGTCAGCATCGAACCGCTGAACGACTATTACGTGTATATCTTCCACACGGGCGCCAGCGGAAAGAGCGGCTTCCTCTTGCCGGCGGCCGATGAAGATCCGCCGCTGGCCAAGGCCAACAAGCCCGTGGCGCTGCCGGACGACGGCTTCATCGAATTCGTCGAGCCGCCGGGCGAAGAAACCCTGCTGGTGGTGGCGGCGGAGAAACCAGTCCCCGATCGGGCCGTGCTCGCCCGCGTACTCACGAAGAAGCCCGGCGAGAAGGATACGGACGAAGAAGCGGCCGTGCGCTCGAGCCTCAAGGCAACCCGCAAGAAGGTGCTCAAATCGGTTGCGGAAGCCAAGAAGGAGATTCTCGACCACACCGTCATGTGGCGCGGGATCGTCGCCGAACCAAAGGCCAAGCAAGAGCTTGCCGACGAAATCCGCCGTAGGGGCGTAAAAGACGGCACCTTCGAGGAGCCCACGGCCAACGGGACTTCCGCGGTCTACGTCAGTTGCAAGGACGACGCTGCGTCGCGGCTCTTGGTGAGCATCCCCCTGAAGTCGATCGATTCCAAGGGGGCCAAATCGGCGGCGCCGCAACCGTGAACGCTTCGCATCGCGAGGGACAATCATGTTGCCGATTGGTGATTCCCGAGTAGCCGTTCATGGTTCGAGTAGTAGCAGGCACACTCCGTGTGCCGTCCGCCACCGTTTTGTGAGGCCCGGGGATCCTCGGTGTACGGCAGTTGTCGCGATTGAAAGCTTTACGGCGGACGGCACACGGAGTGTGCCTGCTACTTTTCGCCGACGGCGGTGGCTCCATCTTTTCCTGGCAGCCGTCGTAGCCGCCGCGGGCGGACTGGCGTGTGCGGCCGCGGAGGATGCCGGCCAGCGCAACCTCATTCGTGTGCGCCAGAAGCCCGAAGAGGAGCCCTGGCTGCGGATCAACGCCGGCGGGCACACCGCGGCCGTCGAGGCGCTCTGCTTCACGCCCGACTCGACGCGGCTTTGCTCGGCCGGACTCGACAAGGTCGTCCAGGTATGGAACCTGTCAGCCGTCACTCGCGACCTCCGCCGCGTGTTCCTCCGCGAGCGGATCATCCGCTGGCAGGTCGCCCGCGGCCTCCGCGGCAGCATTTACGCGATCGCCAGTTCGCCGGGTGACGGCCTGCTGGCCATCGGCGGCTACGGCGCCATGGGATCGCTGGGCGAAATCCTCCTGGTCAATCCGTTGGACGGCAGCCTCGTCAAGGTACTGGAAGGTCACCGGCAGACGATCTGCTCCTTGTCATTTTCTGCCGACGGTCAGTGGCTTGCTTCCAGTGACACGGGTGGCGCCACGCGGCTTTGGAAGCGGGGCCAGTGGCAGCCCACGGTGCTCTACGAGCCGGACGAAAAGACTTACGGCGCGGAGAAGGCGGCCCTCATTGCCAATCAGCCCAAGCTGCGTCCGATCGTCATTGCCGGCAGCCACGTCGTGCTGCCGGTCTTCGTGGGCGAGGAGCCGCGCGGCCGCCTGCAATGGCAACTGGCGAAGGTGAGCCTGACCGACACGAAGGACTTCCACACGCTCGGCACGGTCCACTATGGCATGGTTAGCGCGCTGACCGCTAGCGCCGACGGCGCCCGATTGGCGTCGGCCGATCTGCAAGGAAGTCTCTACGTGTGGAATCTTGCAGACGGGCGGGCGGAGCGGCTCCCGGCGACCGCGCCTGCCGCCTCGCTCTCCTTCAGTCCGGATGGCCGCACCCTGGCGGCCGGCACGATGGTCGCGCCCTCGACGGGTGAGAGCCAACTCCAACTCTGGGATGTCGCGGCGCGGCGGATCGTTCGCAGCCGCAAGCTGCCCGACCACGTCCGCGCCTGCGCAATCAGCCCTGATGCGAGGCGATTGGCGTACGCGGGCGGCAAGGACAACGAGGTGTTCGTGGAAGCCCTCGACGCGCCCGACAAGACGATCACTCTGGCCGGCACGGGCAAGCGGATTCTGAAGGTGGCCTTCGCCAAGGAAGAACCCTTCTACCGCATCGCCTTCGGCACCGACTTCCACGATCGCGGGTTCAACGACTATGCCGACCTTCAGGCCAGCTTCGACATGACGCGGTCGGCGCTCAGGCGTGACGGGCCCATCAATCCGTCCGATTGGCTCACCGGCAGTTGGCTTCAAGCCGGCTGGCAGGCAAAACCGTTGGCCGACGGCTCTCTGCAACTGTCCGAGAACGGCGTGCCCAAGGGAACCGTGGTTCTCGATCCCCGCCTGGAAGGGAAACCCCGTTCGTATTGCTGGATCGCCGACCGGCAGGGCAAGCCGCTGGCCATCGCCGTCGGAACCGACGTACAAGACAGCATCTACGTTTACCGCCTGGTGGAGAAAGGCCCTTGTCCGATATTGCGTCACTTCCGCGGCCATCACGATTACGTGACTTCGTTGGCCCTTTCCCGCGATCTGCGATACCTAGTCTCGGGCTCGGCCGACGGGACGATGATGGTTTGGAGTCTCTCGGACTTGCAGCGCGGCGCGGAACCGCGGGGCCGCTGGGCGCCGATTTCGCCGTCCGCGGCGAGCAACTCGTCGTTGCGTCGCTCGATCCGGCCGGTCCTTTGTTCCGCCGAGGGCTGCGCGAGGGAGACGTCGTTACAGCCGTCCGCTGGCCGGCCGAACAGGCCGAGCAGGGAGAGAAGCAACCGGCCGCGATCCTCGACGCCCTGCAGAAGTTGCCCTGGGCCACGCAAGTGGTCTTTGAAACCAGCCACAACGGCGCCGCCCGGCCTCCTTTTCAACTCCTTCCCGCCTGGCAGCCGTTGGTGACCGTGTTCGTGGCCACGACGGGCGAGTGGGCGTTCTGGACTCCCGAGGGCTATTACGACGCCTCCATCAACGGTTATCGCCTGTTCGGCTGGCAGGTGAACCGCGGCCTGCAAACGCTGCCCGACTTCTACCGCGCCGACCAGTTCTATCGGCAACTCGAACGGCCCGACGTGCTCAATCGGCTGCTGCCGGCCGGCAGCCTCCGCGATGCCTTTCCGGCGGCGGCCGCGCCGCCGAAGGTGGAGTTGCACGAGGCCTTGCCGGAACAGATCGCCGCCACGCCCCAGGTTACGATTCTGACGCCGGCGGCGGGCATCACGGTCCGCGATGAATCGACCACCGTGACGGCCCGCATCAAGGTCCCCGCCGATCGCAAGTTGGTCCGCACCAGGGTGTTCGCCAACGGGGTGGTTGCCACAGATCAGCAGCAACTCAGCCGACGCGAGGTAGAAGGCGGAGAAGAGGTCACCCTCCAGTGGAAGGTGCCTCTGCCGCAAGACGCAAGGAGCCTGATCGAGGTGACGGCTAGCACCGACGCGCCGACGGCGGCCTTTGGCGAGGTGGTCGTGCAGCGTTCGGTTGGCCCCGCCGCCCCGCCGCCCAAGCTCTACCTGGTGGTGCTCGGCGTCGATCAGTATGCCGACCCGGACATACAGCGGCTTTCCTTCTCGGTGGCCGACGCCAAGGCGGTGTCCGACGAACTGCGTGCGGCCTCCCAGGGACTCTACACGCTGGGCGAGGCGATCGTGCTGGCCAACGAGAAAGTGACGCCGGAAAGCTGGCACGAGACCATGGCCCAACTCAAGGCCAAGCTCAAGGACGCCGCCAAGCCGGACGACCTCGTGGTGTTCTTCCTCGCGGGCCACGGCATCGTCGATGAGGAGACGCAGCGGTATTACTTCGTGGGCCACGACTTCAAGCTCGCCGACCTTCAGGAGAAGGTCTATTCGGCCTGCCTCGGCTGGGAGGATTTCCGCTCGCTGGCCGACATTCCCTGCCGCAAGCTCGTGTTGTTGGATACCTGTCACAGCGGCGCCATCCAGCCGCCGCGTTCCCGCGATCTGAAGACGGCCGTGCGGCAATTTCAGGAGGACGTGATCTTTACGGTGA
This sequence comes from uncultured Planctomycetaceae bacterium, assembly GCA_963759115.1. Classification (GTDB taxonomy): domain Bacteria; phylum Planctomycetota; class Planctomycetia; order Pirellulales; family Thermoguttaceae; genus CAVWXT01. Next base: position 172,049 of record CAVWXT010000003.1, on the reverse strand, counting down.
CGGCGTCGACGGGCGAGCAGCGATCGGCCGAGAAGGCCGCCTGGCAACACGGCGCCTTCACCAAGTGCCTCTTGGAGGCGCTCGGCGGCAGCGCCGCGGAACCGCGCGCCGACACGGTCATGCTCGACGACGTGATAGACTACGTCAAGCGGGCCGTGCCCACGCTCACCGAGGGCGCGCAGACGCCCACGGCGGCCCCCGACGACCTCTTGCCCTACACGACGCTGCCGCTGACGCGGAGGAAGTAGCCGGAGTAGCCCGATGCCTGCCCACGATCCCGGTTCGCCCTCGGAACGGCCGCAACGCGCCAGTTGGCGGAAACCGGCCACCGCTGGGGGCACGCCCCGGCCTGCCGAGCGCAAGGGCCGCGGCTGGGCGCAAAAGCAGGGCGCCGACTACGAGCAGGCCGCCACGCGGCACGGATTCCGCATCGCCACGTGGCTGATGTTGTTCCTGCTGCTGATTGGCGGCTTCATCGCGTGGTTGGTGTGGACGCCGCTGCGCACTCCCGTGCTGGTGGCCGTGGTCACCAACTGCGAAGCGCCCCTCCCGCCCAACGCCTGGGCCCAGGAGGATGCCGGGCGGCTGCAACTGCTCGACCGGCAGGAAGTGCTGAAATGCTCGACGGTCCCGTGGGAGTCGAAAGAATTGGGCCTCGGACAACTCCGGCGGCAACTCGAAGCCACCGTGCCCGGCGGCCCCGGCAAGGACCTGGTGGTCCTCTATCTCAGCATGCCGGGAGCGGTCGACGGCGCGGCCGAGCCGTGTCTGATTCCGCCGGGGGCGTCGCCCCGCCGGAGCGAAGAGTGGCTCCGCGTCCGCGACCTGCTCGAACAACTCTTCCCCAAAGACCAGTCCGGCAAGCTGCCCGCCAATGCCAAGAAACTGCTGATCCTCGACGCCACACGCATGGGCAGCAATTGGGCGCTGGGCCTTTTGTACAACAGCTTCGCGGAACGGCTGAAGGCGGTCGTTGAAGAGGTCAACGTCCCCAACCTGGCCGTGCTCAATTCGACCAGTCCGGGACAAGTTGGTTGGACGGCGACGGAACTCCAAGGCTCGGTCTTCGGCTACTTCCTTTGGCAAGGGCTCAACGGCGCGGCCGACATCGAGCAGTCGGGCAATCGCGACAAGGTGGTGTCGCTGCAGGAATTGTGCAAGTATCTGAGGGCCTACGTCGGGCAGTGGGTCACGGAGAACCGGGCCGACCTCCAGGAACCGATGCTCGTGCCGGCGACAGCCGACTTTCCCGTGGTGTTTCGGCACTCCAGCCAGCCGACATCTGTGCCTGCCCTTGGCGAGCCGGATCCCCGCTGGAAGCAGATCGGCCCGCTCTGGGCGAAGCACGCGGAATTGGCCCGCAAGAACCCCTTTCGCTTCCAGCCGCTGGCTTGGGAGGAATTTCAGCAGAGACTGTTGCGGCTCGAACAATTGGTGGAGGCGGGGAAGGCGTACGAAGAGGAGTTCAACGACACCAGGAAGCAGGCCGATTCGTTGGCCGCCGCGTTGGATCGCGATCCGCTGATCGGCGAAGTGGCCGCCTACAGCTTGCCGCTGGCACGCCAGTACGGCCGTTGGCCTTTGGCCGCCGACATCGAACGGATTCCGGCCCCGTGGAAGAAACCGCCCGCCAAGGCCGCCAACCAACCGCCGGCACGGGACGCTTCGCCGATGTCTGGGAGCGAAGCCGTTGCAAAGAAGCCCGACGACAAACCCGGCGGCAAAGCGGCTTCGCCCAGCGGGGCTGCGAAACCGCCAAGCGGCTTGCCGGCCGACAAGCAGCCGGATAAGCCGACGCCGGAACCGGCTGCGGAACCCGCCCGGCCGTTCTCCTATCTGGCGGCCTCCTCGGCGGCGTGGGATTGGCTGTTGGCCGATCCGTCTCACCTTGACGAGTTGCCCGGCGTGCTGCGGTTCGTGGCGGCTTCCCAGGAGCGCCGCGGCAGGACCTGATCGAGGTGCATTTCCTGCGGATGCTCACAGAGCACCTCGATCCTCCCTTGTGGAAGACGGCCGGTCCCCAAGTCCATCGCGCCTCTCGACGCGCCAACTCGCCGAGCAGGCGGCGGCGCCGGCGGATATCCGCGTTCATTACTGGCTCCAGCCGCTGGTGGATCGGGCCGATGCCGATCGCCGCGGCGCCGAGGATCGCCTGTTCGTCGGCGCGGCGGCCGAATTGAACCGGGCCGACGGGCTCTGGAAGAGTGCGGTGGAAGGCAATGGACAAGACAGCGGGTATGCGGCGGCCATCCGCCGGGCCAGCCAGGTCGCCGCCGCCTATCAGACCCGCGATCGGGCCTGGGCCGAGTTGCCCTACCTGGCGCAATGGACGCTCACTCGCCAGCAGGCCGCCGAATCGGACGAAGGCGATCTGCGGTCGGCGATCGAGGGCGTGGGACAACTGGCCTCGCGGCTCGACGAGCAACTGGCCGCCCGACAGTGGTCGCCCGAATCGGCCGCACTCGCCGCGAAGTTCGACGGCGCGTTACAGGCGCTCGACAAGCGATTCCAGGCCGAGTGTGCGGAACTCAAAACGGCTGGCGAGGACAAGCACACTTTGCGGCGCATCGCCGCCGTGCTGGCCGTGCCCTTGTTGAGCGGCGCCGAGCGGAACGGCCTCCGCGACAAGGGGCTCTCGATTGCCCGGAAGATCGCTCCGGCCGGCACGCAGTATGAAGTCGCCGTCGCGGAAAAAGTGGCGTCCGAGGCGGGCGACGTTGCCAAGCGGCTCGACCGGCTGCGACACTGGGAGATCCATCCCGCGGCCATGATCCTCCAGAGTGGTCAAACGGCCGACGTGCCGCCCCTCAGCGCGGCATCCGCTGGAGGGCCGCCGGCAGACCAGGCTCGTACGCGCGATCGCGACGAGTTGGCCCAAGAACTGCTGCTCAAGCGGCTGGCCCAGCAGGGGGCCGACGTGCGCCGCGCGCTCGGCGATCTGCCCGACGCAGTTCAACATCATTTACAGGAGACGGCCAAACGACTGGAGCAGAAGACGGCGGACGCACCCGACGTGGTGCGGGCCGGCGATAGCCGGGCCGACCGCCTGACGCGCGCGGCGGCCCTGTTCCTCGACGCTCGGCTCCGCAACAAAATGGCCATTGAACCGGCCGACCAGTTGCGCCGGCTCGATCTGCGTTACTTGCTGCTCTGGCACGGCAGTCGCACGTTGGACGACTTCTGGGGCCCTGCCGCGGAGGGCCAATCGCCCTATTTCGCGGTCGTGGCGCGGGAGTATGGCCAGTCGGCCGACAAGCTTCGCAAAGGCGTGCCGCACTGGACGTCGGTGGTTGAACGCTTCGCCGAGGCCGCCCGCAAGGGAATCACGCCGTTGGTCGAGCCCAAGAACGTGTTTGTCGACGAGAACGATCCGGCCGTGCGCCATGCGTTTTCGGTGACGGTGCCGGAGAATACGCCCAAGGGCACGGCGGCGGTTTACCTGCAAGATCCCGCGGGCCTGATGCCTCTGTGGAGCGAAAAGCGGGACGTTTTGCGCCGCTTGGGCCTCGCGCTGGCCGAGCCCGGCACTCTCTCGACCCCGCCGTACTGGATTCCCAATGACGCCCGCTTGAAGAAGGCCGATCGCTTGCAGGCGGTGGCGCTCTATCGCGGCCAGGTGCGGTCGGATGATTTCTACGTGCCCCCGGCGACCGGCCTGGACATCGTCTACACGCGGCCGGACTACCCCAAGCCGACGATCGTGGTCCGCGGCGAACTGCGGCAAACCAGCGCCGTGATGTTCATTTTCGATTGCTCCGGCAGCATGGGCGCTCACATGCTGGTCGAGGGCAAGGAAACCACGCGATTCAACGTTGCCCGCGACACGCTCAAAGCGATCCTCCGCCGCATGGCGGCATCCGAAAGTCCGTTTGACGTGGGTTTGATGGTTTACGGGCATCGCGTCGGTTGGAACCCCGAGAACACCAGCGAGCTTGTCGTCCACGATCCGAGGTTCCCCCACGCATTCCGCTTCATTCCTCGGCCGCCCCAGATGGCCCAAATCAAGCCGAGCAACGACCTGGAACTCTTCCTCTCGCCCGGCCCGTTCGGGCAGAATGAGTTCGACGAGTTGAGCCGGAAGCTTGACGGCTTGGACAGTATGGGTGAAACACCGCTGTACCTGTCGATCATCGAGGCGATCCGCCATTTGCGCAAGGAAGGCGCCGCCGGGCAGCGTCGCATCGTCGCCATCACCGACGGAGTCAATAACCAGACCGGCGGCGGTCCCGACGTCCGGTACCGTGAAGACGTGGAGCAGGAACTTAAGAAGCCGGGCAATGAACGCATACACCTCGACGTCGTTGGCTTCAACATTGAGAAACAAGAGGCGGGCCTCAGCGTAGAAGAAACTGCGCGAAGGCTCAACGATCTGAGGGAGCTTGCCCGATCGACGGGAGGGGCTTTCCACGATACATCGGACCCGACGACGCTGCTGCGGGCGTTGCAGCGATCGCTTTCGCTGAGCCAGTACGTGGTGGAGACGCTTCCCGGCGGGCGGCGCATCACGCCGGAACCGCTGGAACTGAACACCCCGTGCGTGATCGAGCGGCCGCCCCCCCAGGCGCGGACTACGAGGTGCGGCTCATCGACCCCGATCACGCGGCCGAGGCCCGGGTCAGCGTGGAAGGGGGCGAGGCCCTGGAATTGTTCATTGCCAAGGGGGGCGACGCGGGCGAGTACCGGCTGGTCCATCATCGCTATGCGAAAGACCTGCGCGACGCCTGCGACAAGATTCCGGCGCCCGGGGACGCGCAGAAGCGTTCGTTCTACGTGGCGGCCCACCTGCCGCAGTGGCGGGCAAAGGCGGCCCGATTCTTCGTCTCGGTCCAAAATGCCGACGCCGAGCAATTCAGTCCCCGGCCCGCGGAGGCGTGGATCCAGATTCGTCCCGTGGCTGCCGCCGGGCAAGCCGCACCGGCGATGGCGTATGCCTTCTACGACATGACCTTCCTGCCCGACTGTCCCGTGCCGGTGCTCACCTGCCTGGCGCCGGACTGGCCCGCGTCGGTCAAAGAGGCCGAGATCCAGTTGTGGTGTAAGCTCTACAAGACGCCGCCCGACCGCGATCTTACGGTCAGCGCCTTTCGCCAGCACAAGCCGCTGCTGGTGCTGGATGGCGCTGAAATCACCTTTGACATCGACGTGGTTCCCGGCGGCCGCGGCGACGAGCCGCTGCGAGTGATCGTCACCGAACGTCACCCGCCGGGGAGCGATCTGTACGCCGTCAAGATCGACATGCTGCCGGCAGCCAACAAGATCGTCCGTCGCTACAATTCCAGCACGGGCACGATTCGCCACACCTTTTTCTACGAAAACGCCGGGCCGGCCGACGCGGAGAACTTCCACGTGCTGCTGACCACCCGGCTCGCGCTGGTGGACGAGGCCATCGCCTTGCCGAGGCCGCTGAAGGTGACGGTCCCGGTGGATTGACCGGCGATGGCCAACGAACGCCGCAGACGGATTGTGGGAGGCGACTCCAGTCGCCGAAAGGCAGCCGATTCCCGCAAAATCGGCGACAGGAGTCGCCTCCCACAGTAGAAATTAAGCCGCACCCGGCCGCGGAGGCCAGCAGTTCCGCAAGTAAGGCGTTTCTGATGACGTAACCGCTCGCCAGGCCCCGTTTTGTAGCTCCCGGCCTGGCGCAGGGCAAATTCGCATCCAAGAATCTCTTGCGTGGCGTCGCGTATTCTGTTATAAGTATATATAACAGACAGGAGAACCCTCCGATGACGCGACGAATGCCGCGGCCGGCCTCGCGGACGCATCGCTCCGCCCAAGAACGCGATGCCCGCTCCCAGGCGGTCCAACGGGTCGCCGATCGCGCGCTGCTCCGCGGCAGCCTGGTCGAAATGCAACGAACCTGCGGCAAGAAAGGCTGCCGCTGCCAACAGGGGCAAAAACACCCGGCTCTGTGTCTGGCGATTCGTTGGGGCGGGCAGCGGAAGATGATCTATGTTCCCCATGCCCTGGAAGAAACCGTCCGCCGCTGGGTCCAGACCGGCCAAGAGGTGGACGGATTGCTGGATGCGATCTCACAACAGTGCCTGGAAACATTCCTGGCCAAGAAAAAGGAGGCCCTTGCACGCCAAGGGAAGGAGAAACCGCCATGATGGCACGATTCTACGGTTACCTCGACAAAGTGTTCGAGTTCCGCAGGCTGACGGCCCTGCTTACCGATTCCCGCCCCGAGCCGGTGATTCCCACCGCAGCCATTTTTGGCACCGCCTTTGCCATGTTCGCCACCGGCCGCGGCAGTCTCAACGGCATCGACAAGGAGCGCCACTTCCCCGGACGACTGCGGAACTTCGTCGGGCCGCGCGTCCCCAGCGGCGACAGCGTCGGCCGGGTGTACGCCCAGTTGGACAGCGGCTTGTTGCGCGAGGTGCTCCGCGACGTCCACCTCCGCATCAAACGCAACAAGGTGCTCCACGGCGGCGGCGACTGGATTTTTGCGGCCGTGGACGGGCATGAGTTTTTTCGCCAGCCGCAAACGCTGCTGCGACCAATGCCTCACCCGCACCTTGATAGTGGATGACCAAGAGGTCACCGAATACTATCACCGTGGCGTGGTCTGCCATTTGATTGGGCAGGACTTGGCCATTCCCTTGGACATGGAGTTCCAGCGGCCCGGCGAGGGAGAAGTGGCGGCCGCCAAGCGCCTGCTGGAGCGGGTTTTCGCCAACTACCCCCGCTACTTCGACGCCGTGGTCGGCGACGGCCTGTACTTCGAGGCCCCCTTCATCAACTTCTGCCGGGAGCACCACAAGCAGGTGATCGTGGTTGTCAAGGGCGACCACCGCCTCTTGCTTCAAGACGCCCAAGGATTGTTCTCCCAACGCGCCGCCGACGGCCAGTGGACCGAGGGCCGGCGAACCGTCCAATACTGGGACGACGAGGGTTTTACCTCTGCCGAAGGCGTCACGGAGCCCTTGCGGGTATTGCACACCCAGGAGACCGAGCAACGACGAGAACGGATCGCCGGTCAGTGGAAGAACACCGAGCAGACCTCCTCGTGGTACTGGGCCACGACGTTCAGCCGTCGGCAGTTATCCGCGCGGTCGTTCTGGCGGGCGGGCCACTGGCGTTGGGACATCGAGAATGGCTGCTTCAACAGCACCTCGACCCATTGGGGCCTGGATCATGTCTTCAAGCACGAACCGACGGCAATCGTCAATTTCGTGCTCACGCTGTTTCTGGCCTTCGTTCTCCTGCAATGCTTCTGGCGACGGAACCTCAAGCCGCCCTTTCGTGATCGTTTCACGCTGATCGGCTTGGCCGCCGAACTCTACGCGGCTTTGGTCCACTCCCGGCGGTGCGGCGGACAATACGCCCGAGGACCATAGCTCGGTCCACGTGCCGGCCATGACCGTTCTGCCTCTCCTCGTGCGGTACCTGCCGTAGAAGCGGCCCCTCGCGCCTGTCCCAACCTGACAGCTACGGCTGTTCCGGGGACTCCCACGTCGCGCGCCCCGTCTGGTCCTTGACCCCTCTTGGAAAATGCCCCGCTTACCGTCATCCCGGTACGCACACCGCAAATGTCGCTGTCCTCCGGTCATTTCACCTCCCGCGTTACCCCCACCGATCTTCCGTTGCGGAACTGCTGATGAGTCCTGGCCACGATTGTAGTGCCCCCGCAAACGAAGTAGAATCGCGTGGCAGGCAGTTGCCGACGTTGTCCGATCCTCGCCACATATTCCAGTTTATTTGACGTTCCGTACGACTACAGCGCCGTTGGCGGGAGTGGATAACATGGAATTCGTCGGCATTATCCAGGCAAAGCCCGATCCACCCGGTATTGATCGGTCTGCGTGGATTGCTCTCATCACGGCGCGTGACGATCTTGTTCCGCCAGAACCACGTACATTTGTCAATCCGTTTACAAAGAAGCCCGCAACAACCAATCCGCCCAAAACCACAGCGAATTTAATCATTAACGGCCGACACGTCGGCTCGTTTCATTGGTCCGAGAACGAGGAGAATGTTGTAAGCGTATGGGGCGACCTTGCCCACGTGCGGCCAGTTGCCGAAGAAATAGCGAGGGAATTGGGTGGTGTGTTGCTGACGGCAGATGAGTTGGAACACTAGCCGCCAACACGGCCTGCCCACAGAGCCGCTTCGCGTACGCCGCCGGGCGTGGTGCAGACTGCCATGACGTAGTAGAATCAATCGCAGTTCGACGCTGATCGCTCCGACAGGGGCGGCAACGGGAATGTCTCCCGTTGGTCGAGCACGAGTCCACGTTCGGAGGAACGATCATATCAAGTAAGTTCGACGCTGACGTATCCCGGCTTTCGATCGGTGGGCGGTTAGCGATTGCGCTATGCTGCGTTGAATCGTATTGCCGAGTCCGGGGTCTTTCTCACCCGGAGATCGATGCCTTCCTCGACTACATGTGGGAGTTCCCAGCATCGCCCGATGACATCGTCAAATGGGAGAAGCGTCAACCGGCACTGGTCGGCGTTGCCCTCGGCGACGTTTTTCCTGGCGGTTTTGAGAATGTCCTGGCGTCTTCTGGCGTTGATGAACGTGATTTTCGATTGATCATTACGCGCACGACCGAGATTGTATTCGGAAGCCTTTATGCAGCAGCCCATGAGGCGGAGTCACGCAAGTTCCTGCAAGAAGTTGTTGAAGTGGTAGCGCGATACGGTGTCCAGCCGCCACCTCCGCTAGACTTTGGTATAACCCGCTGGAACGACGGGCACGGATGGGTAACCCCGTACCTCGCGATGTGCTGTCGCGGTGGAGGCAAGTAGGAAGCAATTGCACTACCGGTTTCACCGTTCTCGGCGTTCGGATTCACAACGTCTCGCGGCAGCAGGCGATCGCGCTGGTGGAAGAGGCCATCGGCCGTCGCGAGGGCCGGGCGGTGAGCGTCTTCTTCGTCAACGCCCACACGCTGAACCTGGCCGCGGCCGACCCGTCGTATCGCCAGGCGCTCAACGCGGCCGATTTCGTGTTTGCCGACGGCACGGGCATCCGCTGGGCAGCCCGGCTCCAGGGCGTCCGCGTTGTGGAGAACCTGGTGGGCACCGACTTCACCCCGGCCCTGCTCCAAAGCGCCGTGGATCGAGGCCGCTCGTACTTCATGCTGGGCGCCGACTCGCAGACGATCGCCGCCGCGGCCGACTACGCCCGCCGCACGTTCCCCGGCTGGAAGCAGGCGGGCTACCACCACGGCTATCTGGCCGACGAGGCGACGAACTCGGCAGCCATCGAAGCCATCAACGCCGCCCGCCCCGACGTGCTATTGGTCGGCATGGGCAACCCGCTCCAGGAACAGTGGATCCACCAGCACCTGCCGCGTTTGAACGTGCTGGTCTGCCTGGGCATCGGCGGACTGTTCGACTTTTGGGCGGGCAACGTAAGCCGTGCGCCCGGCTGGCTGCGGAAGTTCGGCCACGAATGGCTCTGGCGGCTCTATCAACAGCCCGCTCTGAAGGCCCATCGCTACCTCATCGGCAACCCGCTCTTCTTGGCACGGGTTGTCCGGGAGCGACTGACGGCGCGGTGACCGAATCCCCACTGTTGGTGGACACCGATGTTGTGCTCGTGGCATTCGGCGCGTCGAATCCGGCTCAACGAGTACCTACCGGACCGGTGTGGGACGTGGTAAACTACGGCGAGCGCGCCCTCAAGGTTAGCGCAATCGGCAGCAATCGCTCGGTCGCTACGAGCATCGCAAGTTGACCAGTTCATTTTATCGCACCAGATGTCGCAGTCCTCAACGGCTTCGCTGCCTACGCGGTCACACACTCCGTTTCGCTCGACCTATACTTATGTGCCGCTGTTGTCTTTTTGGTTGAGCTTCCGCTCTGAACGGCCCCCGGCGAGGAACGAGAAGTGAGTATTCGGAACCTGGATAAGATCTTTGAGCCGCATCGAGTTGCCGTCATCGGCGCCAGCGATACGCCGACCAGCGTTGGTTATACGGTGCTGCGAAACCTGGTGGGCTCGGGTTTTCGAGGAGTGGTTTACCCGGTCAATGCCAAGCGCGAGGCCGTGCAGGGGGTGCAGGCGTACAAGGACATTTCGAGCCTGCCGCACGCCCCCGATTTGGCCGTGATCTGCACGCCGGCCGCCAGCGTGGCTGCGCTCGTGCGGCAGTGCGGAGAAATTGGCACCCGAGGAGTGGTGATCATCTCGGCCGGATTCCGCGAGATCGGGGCGGAAGGCCGGAAGCTCGAAGAACTGGTCCGGGTTGAGCAGCGCAAGTTCGACGGCATGCGGATCTTCGGCCCCAACTGCCTGGGCCTGATCGTGCCGGGGATCAGCTTGAACGCCAGTTTTGCCGCGGCCACGCCGGCTAAGGGACACATCGGTTTCATCTCGCAATCCGGGGCGCTTGCACGTCGGTGCTCGACTGGGCGCTGGACGAAGGCATCGGGTTCTCGTACTTCGTCTCGGTGGGCAACATGCTCGACGTGAGCATGGGCGACCTGATCGACTATTTCGGATCGGCCACGGAAACGCGGTCGATCATCTTGTACATCGAGTCGATCAGCGAGGCGCGGGAGTTCATGTCGGCGGCGCGGGCGTTTGCCCGGACCAAGCCCATCGTGGCCTACAAGGCCGGGCGATTCGCCGAATCGGCCCAAGCGGCGGCCTCGCACACGGGCGCCATGGCGGGCGTGGACGCCGTGTACGAAGCGGCGTTTCAGCGGGCCGGCATCGAACGCATCTTCCAGATCGAAGACATGTTCGACTGTGCCGAGTTGTTGGCCCGGCAGCAGCCCCCCAAAGGCGACCGGCTGGCAATCATCACTAACGCCGGCGGGCCGGGGGTGATGACCACCGACGCCCTGATCGACCGCAACGGCGAACTGGCGGAAATCAGCGAAGAAACCAAGGACAAGCTCAACGAGGTTTTGCCCTCCTGCTGGTCGCACGGCAACCCGATCGACGTGCTGGGCGACGCCCCGCCCGACCGTTTCGCCAAGGCCGTCGAGATCGTGCTGAAAGACAAGAACGTCGACGCCGTCCTGGTGATTCTCACGCCGCAGGCGATGACCGATCCGACGGCCACGGCCGAGGTGGTGGGCAAAACGGCGGCCCACGCCCATAAGCCCGTCTTGGCCGCCTGGATGGGCGGACGCGTGGTGGCCGAAGGCATCCAGATATTGAACAACGCCGGCATCCCCACCTACAACACGCCGGAAAAGGCGGTGCGGGCGTTCATGCACCTGGTTTCCTACGCCCGCAATCTGCAGATCCTGCACGAAACCCCCAAAGACATCCCCCTCGGGTTCACGCTTGACCGCAAGCGGCTCCGCGGGGTGTTCGATACGATCCTCACGGAAGGCGGCGATATTCTCTCAGAAAACGTCTCGAAGGCGTTTCTGGAGGCCTACGAGATTCCGGTGACCAAGCCGCAGGCGGCACGCACGGCCGACGAAGCGGTGGACGTGGCCAATCGGTTGGGCTACCCGGTCGTGCTGAAAATCCATTCGCCGCAGATCACCCACAAGACCGACGTGGGCGGCGTCGTGTTGAATCTGGCCACCGACGAGAAGGTCCGCTCCGCTTTTGAGAAGATCACCAAGCGGGCCAAGGAACAACGCCCCGACGCGAACATCGTCGGCGTGACCGTACAGAAGATGGTGACGTATCCCAACAGTTTCGAGTCTGATCATGGGTTCGAAAAAGGACCCGGTCTTCGGCTCGGTCATCATGGTGGGGATGGGCGGGGTCGCCGCGGAAGTGTTCCGCGACCGTGCCTTGGGCCTGCCGCCGTTGAACGAGGCCCTGGCCCGGCGGATGCTCGAATCGCTCAAGTCATGGCCGTTGCTGCAAGGCTACCGCGGCAAGCCGGGCGCCAACATCGACCGGCTGATCGAGATCATCATGCGGTTTTCCTACCTCGTGGCCGACTACCCCGAGATCAAGGAGTTGGACATCAACCCCCTGCTGGTCACGCCCGAGGACGTTGTCGCGCTGGACGCCCGCGTGGTGATCGATCGCGATTTGGTGGTCCGCACGGTCCGTCCCTTCGCTCACCTGGCGATCCGGCCGTACCCCGAGGAGTACGTCACGGAGCGGAAGATGAAAGACGGCACGCCGGTCATCTTGCGGCCAATCAAGCCGGAAGACGAGCCGATGTGGCACGAGTTGCTGGGAAGCTGCTCGACCCAGTCGATCTGGTTCCGCTTCAGCTACCTGTTCAAGCAGACCACGCACGAGATGGCTACCCGCTACTGTTTCATCGACTACGACCGCGAGTTGGGCATCGTGGCCGAAGTGGAGGAGGACGGGCAGCGGAAACTGATCGGGGTGGGCCGCCTGGTGGCCGACGCGGACCACGACGCCGCCGAATATGCGGCGATCGTTGTCGACCGCTGGCAGGGCCACGGACTGGGCGGGGTATTGACCGACTACTGTCTCGAAGTGGCCAAGACTTGGGGCGTGAAGCGAGTCGTGGCCGAAGTCTCCAAGGAAAACACCCGCATGTTGGCCACCTTCCGCAACCGCGGCTTCCAGCTCAACGATGAGCAAGAGCAGGACGTGGTGTTGGTGAGCAAAGCGGTGGAGTAGCGGACCAGCGCGAGTTTTCTGCGGCGCGGCCGCTTGCCGCCACTTGTGCGAAGTCATCAGAGCCCAGGCCCGTTGTCGTCGGAAATGGGCCGCTCGCGGCACGGCCGCCGCCCAATTGACGATGGCCGTACTAAACGTGCGCCCGTCATGCTTTGAGCGGGTGGTTGGCCTTGGCCCCGCCCAATGCGGCCAGCCGGTGCTGGAAACCTCACTTCCGACGGCTTTCCAACGACTTGAATCCGAGACGGCGATCTCGGAGTCTCCCTGCCGGGAAATCAGCCAAAACGGCGAGCAGTCCGTTGGGTGCTGCAAAACGAAGATATTTTAGGACGGTGGTCGGCGGCGCTGTGCGCGTCGGTGGGGGCGACCGACTGCGCAACAAATGGCGGTTCGACAACCGGACGATGTGATCGAAACAGGCTACCCGTGCTTCCGCGTTCCCAAGCGGTGGTTTGATGGGATAAACAGCTAGCTACTTCCGTTTCCGCCACGCGTAAGTCAACAGGCCGATCAGACCGGCAGACAACAAAGCGAACGTGCCTGGCTCGGGAACGGCCGTTATGGCGTAGCCACTGAGACCCGTCGTGGTGAAACTCAGGTACGTGCCGTCGTACGTCAAATTGATCGGAACGAACTCCGTCCAAATGGTCCCGTCGTAGTGCCAGATCTCGAAATCGTCCTTCGGATGGTCGTGCCGACGTCGAACGAAAGATAGATTGGCTTGTCCGAACTCGCGTCGTAGCCGACCGTCGAGAAGATCCAGCCGCTCATGATTTCTTGATTGCGGCCGGCAGTGCGAGTCAAGGCGTCGAGGACCGTGTCGGTGATGGGCGTGGCCGTGAATGTCATGTCCGTTTCAGTTGCCGCCGAGAGGAAACTCGCGCCGACGACCCACCCGGTCTTATCGGTTCCGATGTCGCTCACAAGCGCGCGTTGCTCGCATGCCAAGTTCAGACTGACTGCCGAGCCAGATGTGCCTGGGTTCACGCTGGACGCAGTGAATTTGTGGTTTGTTGCGTCCCAAGTTCCGCCGACAGGCTGATAGGTACCGATGCCGCTCCACGTTGACGCGGAGATGGGCGAGTATTGCGTGCCGTCGGCGGGGACACCAGCTCCAGCCAGGATTCGAATTGATCCGTTGTTTACGATCCCCCCCGTACCGGCAGCAGCCACTAGTGAACTGCCGCGGCCGACGTCGATGGCCAAGAGCGACGGGCTGTTTCCGACGGAGACACCGGTCGCCGCGACAGTACCGCCGCCACTGATCGACAGCGTCCCGCTGCCTTGCGAGCCGACCAACAGGGAAGAGCTGCTCCAGTTCGAGCCGGGGCCGTCCACCGTGACTACGCCCTTTGAGCCGGCATCATAGCCAATGTAAATGGGACCGCTAGCGCTGCCGCCGTTGATGATCGAAAGCGTCCCGCTGCCTCCACCGCCAACAAAAGCAAAGGCACTGGGACCGACGTTGAATTGTGAACCGACACCATTGACGACGACGGCGCCGTTCGCGCCGGGAAGGGCGCCAATACGGCACTGATTGCCTTGATAGCCAAAAGTTACGGTTCCGCCATGAGTGATCAAGAGCGTTCCGCTGCCCCCATGGCCAATATCAAAAGAGCCATAATGCACATCCCAGGTCGAACCGCTGCCGGAGACTGTCGCTGCGCCTGTTGAACCGCTCGCCCAGCCGAGATAACTATCAGAGGACTTTACGGCAATTCCATCCTGGATGGCGAGAGAACCCTGGCCTTTCCAGCCCGCACCAAGAGTGGCTGTCATGCCAGTCGCATCAAGGCGGAGCGTGATGTTTTGGCCCGGCTGTTGGAGTGGGATCACCTGCTCCAGGCCGTGGCTGGCATCAAATTTAAGGTTGATGTCGCTGACGAGTCCCGTGGCGATGATCGTGCCGGTGCCCGTTAGTTGGGTTGTCGACGCAAGAAGCGACCCGGTTGTCAGCGTTCCACCGTTTGGGCCGAAGTCGATGCTTCCCGTAGAACCGGAGTTCATGCCGACGCACGTTTCCGCGGCGTTGACGCTGGCGCCGTTGGTAATGGAGAGCGTTCCGTTGCCGGAATTGCCCACATAAATAGGCCGATCGCTGTTCCAAGTCGATCCGGCCCCGTCCACCGTGACAGCGCCGCTTGAGCCCGCAAAGTTGCCGATATAGCTGTAGACGGAGGTGCAACCAACGCGACCGCCATTGGTGATCGAAAGGGTGCCGTTGCCGCGGTTGCCGACGTGGAAGAGACCTTCATTAACGCTCTTAACGTTCCAGACCGAGCCACTGCCGGAGACTGTCGCCACGCCCGTTGAACCGCTTCCATAACCAAGATAGGCATTAGAGGAGCTCACCGTAACCCCGTCTCGAATGCTGAGAGAACCCGCGCCTTTCCATCCTGCGCCAAGAGCGCCTGCGGTGCCGGTCTTATTCAAGTTAAGAGTGATGTTCTGGCCCGATTGCTGCCATGAAATCGTCTGTTGCAAACCGTGGGTCGAATCGAATCTCAGGTCCACGTCGCTGACGAGTCCGTTAGCGACGATCGTACCGGTACCCGTGAGTTGCGTTGGCGATGCATAAAGCGAGCCGGTTGTCAGCGTTCCACCGTTTGCGCCGAAGTCGATCAATCCCGTAGAACCAGAGTTTACGCCGACCCACGTTTCCGACGCGTTGACGCTGGCGCCGTTGGTAATGGAGAGCGTTCCGTTGCCCGACCAGCCAACACGGAACGTGCCATAACCTCTCCATGTCGAACTGGCCCCGTCCACCGTGACCGCGCCATTGGATCCCGAGCCGTAGCCGATATAGATGTCGCAGCCGAGGGTATTAAGAGCGCTGTTGATCCTGCCGCCGTTTGTGACCGAGATCGTCCCGCTGCCAGAGTTGCCCACATAGAGGTCAATCTCGTTGGTCAAGGTCGAGCCGGGGCCGTCCACACTTACCAGTCCCGTGGACCCAGGATTGTAGCCGATGTAGCTGGAGTTGTTTTCATGGTTGATCCCCATCGTGAGGCGACCGCCACCGGCAAGCGACAGCGTACCATTGCCAGAACCACCGACACAAATTCCATAAGTCCTCCAGCTCGAATTCGTGCCGCTGATGTTCACGGCGCCGATTGCAGCACTCTCGTACCCGATGTAGCCGAGGTGTGAACTGATTCCGTTGCCGGCATCGAGAGTGAGTGTGCCGTTGGCAGTATTTCCAATGTAGGCATCCGTAGAATAGTAATCCCACGTTGACGGATCGGAGGGAGAAACATCGCCTCCTGGCGTGATGGCCGCGCGGGCCGATGGGACCGAGGCGGCGACAGAAACTGTGGCGAGCAGTGTCAACCAAAACGACTTGGATCGCCTTGGCGTTGCGGCGCGGCCGTCCGAGAATCGACTCATTTTAATGCTCCCTAGTAGAACCGGATGCTGACCAGCTTGTCTCCATTATCTAAAGCCCCTCGGAGAAATCAATCCCCCCAAAAAGTAGGAGAAAAGCGACTGTGAAACGAGACCCGTTGAAGATTCCTCAGTTACCGCGCCGTCACTTCGGTGTTGTCTTTTCAACGCGCCCACTCGGCTCTTGCAGAAGGGTCTCCGCCACCCCGAGATCACCATCTCGGAAATGAAAGCACTGAAAATTCGCGAATAATGGACGCAAATGAAACACAGTCAAAGCAAAGTCGCCCCCTGACAGACGGAAGTTCCTGTTCGCTGCGCGACGCCGTTTGCGCGCGGTACGATAGCCCTCTGGTAATTTCGGCCCAGCCCCAACGTGCTTCGGTGGCGCACACCGCCGCGCACTGGCGGGCGTGCCTGCCGAAGGAATGTGACCAGCAGTCCCAAGAAGTCGTCACGCGTGACACACGCCGGAAAAGGACCGAATTTTGGCACTTTCCAGCGGGAAGTTCCGGTGCCCGCGCGAACCTGCCACCCCGACGACCTTCTCTCCCCGGATCACGCAAGGCCATTCAGTGCGAGGGCACCGTCGCCGGAGGCGAAGGCCGTATCGGCGGCGCAAGGCTCCCCGCGTGTCCCGGCCGGTAGCGCGGGCCGTCGGGCACAAACTCATAGGCGCCGATGTCCGGCTTGGCGCCCTGCGGGACCGCCGTGCCGGCGATGTCTTCCTTGCTCTCGGTTTGGGTGCCGGCGTCGATGGCCGGGCTGCCCGGCTTCAGGCGGTAATCGTGATGGTCGGGATCCACGAAGATCTTGCGTAAGTCCGATTCAAAGAGGTCGCCCGGTTTCTCTCCCTGGTAGTCTCGCCCCTTGGAGGTCCAGAGGTTGTGGCTCATCTCGCCGCGGATGCCGCGGCGGGTGCAGGAAAGCCCGTCGATGATGTTGTTCCTGATAATGCAATTCTCCGCGCCGGCCGATTCGTAGATGCCGCCCTTCCAGCCGGTGCCGGCCCGCAACAGCACGTTATTCTCGATGGTGATGTTCTTCACGGGGCGCCGCGCCGTCCAGATGGCGATGGGCGCTTCCATGCCGTGGGCGTCGAAGATGTTGCGGCGGATGGTGATGTTGCTGCTGCTGTCGGTGGTGAAGCAGTCGTTCGAGTTATAGACTTCGTTGCCCTCCACCAACATGCCGTCGCAGCCGAGGTAGCAGCTCACCCCGTTGGCGTGAATGCCCAGATTGTCCCAGATGACGTTGTACAGAATCTTGGAATTCTTGCAGGTGTGGAACGATATGGCGGTCGAACCGTTGCGGCGGAGATAGTTGTACTGGCAGACGGAATCGTCCAGCGCCACGGCTAGAATCCCCAGGCGGCGGTTCTCGTAGAGCGTGTTGCGTTCCACGAGGCTATGAGAGACGTTGCGCAGCGTGATGGCCCCCTGGATGTCCAACGACGTGGTCATGTTGACCATCGGGGTCGGCCAGCCGCGATAGACCTCGTTGTTGCGGATCACCAGGCCTTTGCTATAGGGCCCGGGCGGTTTCATAATGCCGGCCGACCGGGGATCGCCGCCGTGCTGGCAAATCTTGAACCCGTCGATGACGGCGTAACTGGTGTTGGGGATGAAGAACCCGTATTTGCGGGTGCTGATGGTCACGTTCTCCGGCCCGCCGGCGCCCGGCTTGTGCGGCCACACCACCAGTCGCACCTTGCCGTCCTTGGCGTTCTTTTCGTCGAGGTAATACTCGCCGGGTCTGGTGAGGATCGCCAGGCTGTTCATCAGCGCGTAGTGCTGACGCCGGTTCCGGCCGCCGGCCATCCGTTGTTCGTGCGGCTTGTAGATCACGGTGTGCTCGGCGGGAAGGTAACCGGTGATCGACTGACAACAGATGTAGTTGGGCTCGATGTGCATCGACAAATAGGCGCCCGCGTACGCGTTGGGGTCGGCAGAAGTGAAGTAGTCGGGATCGGTCAGCGATTTCCCGTCGGCCGCCTTGGCAATTCGGTACGACTCGACTCGGTCAAAGAAGTAAGGACCGTCCAGTTTCGGGTCCTGCGCGGCGGCCATGTAGTTGTCGCCCTCGAAGAGACTGAAGTTGAAGAAGGTGCGGCTGCCGTCCAGGTAGGTGAAGTAGAGGTTCTGCCAATGGGGATTTCCCTCAACTTCGCCCGCAGAAGCGACCTTCTTCCATCCCGTAACGGGTTCGCCGCCTTGGATGATCGCCTTGCCCTGGCCGAACTTGCCGTCGGTGTTGCCGTCGTAGACGATGGGTTTCCCGTCCTCGCCCGACCAGGCAACAGTGACCGTGCCGCGGTAGTCCACGCCGCCCTTGAAAATGACTTTGTCTCCAGGCATGAGCTTGATGCTCTTGGCGTTTCCGGCGGCTTCAGCATCGCCCGGGCAGTGCTGGAAGGCAGAGCGGGCCGAGCGGCCGTCGTTCTGGTCTCGGCCGTCCGCAAAATCGACGTAGTAGGTCGTGTCCGGTGTCGGTGCATTTGCCCGTGCTTCCTGCGCTAAGGTTCTCTTGGGACCGATCTTTGCACGGCGACAACAATTGCAACGATCGCGCAAGCCATCCAGACCGGCTTCATGCTGATCGAGAATAGGACTCTCACGAGTACCTCCGGCAGGCAAGAAAGGTGGGCAGGAAAGGTGTGACGACCGAGGGGCACTGCCGCGAGTGTAACACACGCCGCCACCGACGGCAAGAACGCGAAGGGACTACAATTTCCGCTCGGTGCGGACGTGGATAGCGTCTCAGGGCCGATCAGTTATTCACTGTGGGAGGCGACTCCTGTCGCCGATTGCTTGAGAACAACCGGAAATCGGCGACTGGAGTCGCCTCCTACAGCCGGCTTTGGGAAAACTGATTGGCCTTGGATAGCGTCTTCCCGCACCTCCGCCCGCCCGGTACGATGGCAGCATGGCGGACTGGGACGTGGCAATCATGGGCGGGGGACCGGCGGGGCTGATGGCGGCCACGCGGGCGGCCGAGCGCGGACGAAGGACTATCCTGCTGGAGAAGAACCGCGAGCCGGGCGTCAAAATCCTCCTCTCCGGCGGGACCCGCTGCAACCTGACCCACGCCACCGACGCCCGCGGCATCGTCGAGGCCTTTGGTCCCGCCGGCCGCTTTCTGCACTCCGCCCTGGCGGCCCTTGGCCCGCAGCAAGTCGTCGAACTCTTCGAGGCCGAAGGCGTGCCGACGCAAGATCGAACCGGGCGGCAAGGTGTTTCCTCGCAGCGATCGGGCCTCCGACGTGCGGGCCGCGCTGCTGCGCCGTGCTGCGACGGAGCGGCTGCACGCTGGCGACGAGCGAGCCGCTGACGGATCTCGTACCGGGAGGAGGAAAAGGGGACAGGTCCAATTTGCCGGAACGGCCCGGAGGGTGCTTCGCACAAATTGGACCTGTCCCCTTTTCCTCTGCGGGCTTTCAACTGATCACGCCGCAGCGACGGCTCGAAGCCGAGAAGGTCGTGCTGGCCACCGGCGGGCAATCGTATCCGGCCTGCGGCACCACCGGCGACGGATACCGCTGGGCGGCCGCCCTGGGGCATCGCATCGTTACGCCGCACACGGCCCTGGTGCCGATCACGAGCATGCGCCGTGGGTGTTGGCCCTTCAGGGAATCACGCTGCCGGACGTCGTACGTGCGAGTGGTCGATCCGGGCGGCCCTAGCGGAGATGGAAAGGCGGCACTGTCTGGCCAGCCGTCGGGGCGCCATGTTGTTCGCGCATTTCGGGCTTTCGGGGCCGGCGATCATGGACGTGAGCCACTGCGTCAGCGGGCATCCGCATCCCGGCACGCTCCTGCTGCGGTGCGATCTGTTGCCGGACATGAGCGAAGAAGAACTCGACGCGCTGCTGGCCGGCGAAAGCCATGCGGCCGGCAAGAGGCGAGTGGCCGCGCTGTTGGATCGCTGGCTGCCGCATCGCGTGGGCGAAACGCTGATCGCTGCTGGCCGAAATGCCGCCGGACCGGCCGGCCGCCGAGTTCTCGAAGGCCGAGCGCCGCCGGCTGGTGCAGGCTGTCAAGCGGCTCGACATTCCCGTGGCCGGCACGATGGGATTTCGCAAGGCCGAAGTGACTGCCGGCGGGGTTTCGCTGGAGGAAGTCGATTCGCGGACCATGCAGAGCCGAATCGTGCCCAATCTCTACTTCGCCGGCGAATTGCTCGATCTCAACGGGCCGGTGGGCGGCTACAACTTTCAAGCCGCCTTCAGCACCGGCTGGCTGGCCGGAGAGAGCGTGTAGGAAGGATGGGTAACCGTTCACGGGCCAAGTAGACGCGGCATCTTGCCGCGTTCTCTCGTTGCAAGTCGTTGTTCTTGGAATTGGGCATGAAGCGGCAAGATGCCGCTTCTACATCCTACCGCCGTAGAGCGTGTTGGGGGGATGGGGATTCTCGGTCATGTTCGGGCTTTGTAAATCCCTGGCATTCTCGGTAAATCTTGGGTAATTGGGCGTGACACCGCTGGCGGCCAGCGTTACAATTCCGCCCGTCGGGAGCCTGTTGGAGAAGGGAGCTGTCCCCTTCTTCGTTATCCATCGGTGCATAGAAAGGCCCTGCTCATTGGCTTCCCACTTGGACATTCAGGAGGCCGGCGCGTCGGTGGCCGGCCGGCGCGGACGGACTGCCGACGTGCGGCGCGGCGCACGGATGAAATCGCTGCCGGGCAGCGATGGCGACGTCGCGGATCGACGCTGCCGGCCCGATCATCCCCGAAGTGGTGCGATTTCCGCAGCGGCTCTCGCAGCCCGAGTTCTACGCCGCGGCCTATCCGCTGATGTTCCTCTCCCGCCGCATGGAAGAGCGGCTGCTGGAATTGTTCCAGAAGGGCTACGTCAAGGGCACCGTGACGATGAGCATCGGCAACGAGGCCACGGCGGTGGGCATGACGATGCCGCTGCGGCCCGGCCGCGACGTGGTCTCGCTCTTGCACCGCGACTTCGCCGGCCACTTGCTGCTCGGGGCCACGCCCTACCAGTTGTTCTGCCAGTACATGGCCAACGCCGAGAGTCCGACGCACGGCCGCGAGGGCAACGCCCATCACGGCGACGCCGCCGCCCGGCGGCTGCCGATGATCAGCCACTTGGGCAAGATGCCCAGCCTGGTGGTGGGCGGCACCTGGGCGGCGCGGCGGCAGGGCGAGGACGTCTTCGGCCTGGCCGTCATCGGCGACGGCGGCAGCAGCACCGGCGAAATTCACGAATCGCTGAACCTGGCCTCGGTCCAAAAGGTCCCGGTGCTGTTCCTGATCGAGAACAACCACTACTCGTTCTCCACGCCGACCAGCCTCCAATACCACTGCCGGCAGCTTTCCGATCGGGCGCACGGCTACGGCATCGCCGGCCGCACGATCGACGGCACCGACGCGTGGGAAGTCTACACGTCGGTGTGCGACGCGCTTGGAGACGATGCACGGCCTCGTCGCTGCCGATGATTCTCGAGTGCATGACGCTGCGGCTGCACGGCCACGCCGCCTACGACAAGGGCGACTACGTGCCGGCCGAGAAGATGCAGGAGTGGCGGCGCCGCGACCCGCTGCCGGCCGCGCGGCAAAAGCTCCTGGAACTGTGCGGCATGTCGGAGGCGGCGGTGGCGGCGATGGAGCGGGCGGTCGAGGAAGAAGTGCGCTCGGCGTTGGCCCAGGCGATGGCGGTCGGGCGTCCCGACCCGTTGAACAATCGC
This sequence comes from uncultured Planctomycetaceae bacterium, assembly GCA_963759115.1. Lineage (GTDB taxonomy): Bacteria > Planctomycetota > Planctomycetia > Pirellulales > Thermoguttaceae > CAVWXT01. Next base: position 150,438 of record CAVWXT010000003.1, on the reverse strand, counting down.
ATGGCCGTGTTCGCCGAATCGCCGCCGCCGGCGGTGAAGCCCTACCGCACGCCGCGGGTGAAGAACGGCGAGGCGGTCGGCCGGGCCTTGGACTACCTGCTGGAGAACAACCCGCAGGCGTTCCTGTTCGGGCTCGACGTGGGCATCTACGGCTCGGCGTTCAAGACCTGCAAGGGACTGATCGAGCGCCACGGCCCGCAGCGGGTGCTCGACATGCCGATCTGCGAGTCGGCCCTGGTGGGCTTCGCCTTGGGGGCCTCGCAGGTGGGCGGGCAGCCGATCCTCGAGTTCCAGTTCGCCGATTTCTCGACCGAAGTCGGTCACGCAACTCGGCACTGAACGCCGGCACGTGGTACTTCCGCACCGGCCGGCCCGCGCCGCTGCTGTTGCGGCTGCCCTGCGGCGGCGGGCTGACGATGGGGGCGTTTCACTCGGGCGAGTTCGAGGGGCTGTGGTCGCGGTTCCCCGGGCTGAAACTGCTCTATCCGGCCACCGCCCAGGAGACGTTCGAGGCCCTGGTGGCCGGCTTCTACGATCCCAATCCGTGCCTGGTCTTCGAGCACAAGCTGCTCTACTGGAGCAAGAGCGGCGAGATCGATTTCGACGGCAACCTGGAATCGGTGTGGCGGCCGCGGCGATACACCGAAGGGACCGATCTGACGCTGGTGGCCTTCGGGGCGATGGTCCACGAGGCGCTGGCGGTGGCCGCCCGCAGCCCCCGCTCGATCGAGGTCTGGAACCCCTTCGTGCTCCAGCCGATGGACCTCGGCCCGATCCTGGAATCGGTGTGCAAGACGGGCCGGCTGCTGGTGGTGCAGGAGTGCGGGGCGATGCAAGGGCTGGGCGACCAGGTGATCTCGCTGGTCTGCCGCGAGGCGCTCGGCGCGTTGAAATGCCCGCCGCAAGCTGATCGCCGCGCCCGACCTGCCGGTCCCCTTCGCGCCGGAGCTGGAGTCGTACTGCCGGCCGAACAGCCAGCGCATCGAGGCGGCCGTCGATCAGATGGTCCGGGAGGGATGATGGAAGCCACGCTGTTCAAGATGCCGTTGTACCTGCCGGCCCAAGGCGCCATCGGAGATCGAGGCCACGATCATCGAGTGGCACGTGGCCGAAGGCGACCGCTTCCGCAAGGGGCAGGCGCTGGTGCAGGTCGACAGCGCGAAGTCGGTGTTCGATTTCGAGGCCCCCTGCGACGGGCTGGTGATCCGGCGCTTTCACCTCGAAGGCGAGACCCTGCCGCTGACGCGAGCCGATCATGGAGATCGAGACCGACGATCCGGCGATGCGCGATTGGATTCCGCCCGCCGCGGCCGCGCGAGCGCCCGGCGGCGCGGATCGGAGACCGCCGCGGCCGCGCCCGCGACGAACCGCCGGGGCGAGCCGATCGTGTTCCTCGGTTTCGGCGGCTACCTGCCGCAGCGCGTGGTGACCAACGAGGAACTGGTGGCGATTTCCCCGAAATCACCGCCGAATACGTCTACCAAGTGACCGGCATCCGCCAGCGGCGCTGGGCCGGCGAGGACGAGAAGCCCTCGGGCATGGCCTACCAGGCGGCGTTGGAGGCGATCCGCCGCTCGGGCATCGCCGCCAAAGACATCGACGCCGTGATCGTGGCCACCACCACGCCCGACGTGGCCATGCCCTCGACGGCCGCCATCTTGCAGGATCGCCTGAACCTGCAAACGATCCCCGCCTTCGACCTGAACGCGGCCTGTTCCGGCTGGCTCTACGCGGTGTCGGTGGCCCAGGGGATGATCCTCTCGGGCACGGCCCACAACGTGCTCACCGTGGGCGTCGACATGCAGTCGCGGCTGCTGGACAACTCGGACCGCAGCGCCTATTTCCTCTTCGGCGACGGCGCCGGCGCGGCGATCATCTCCTCGGGCGCGATCGGGCACCGCATCCATCAGGTGGTCCTCGGCGCCGACACCCGCGGCCTGCACATGGCCCGCCGCGAAGAGCCGGGCTACGCCGTCCGCAACGGCCACGCCAACATCGACCCGTGGATTCGGATCGACGGCCACGCCCTGTTCCGCTTTGCCACCGAGAGCTTCACCGACATCATCCGCCAGGCGATCGCCAAGAGCGGCTGGACCGCGGAGGAAACCCGCTGGATCATTCCCCATCAGGCCAACGGCCGCATCTTGAAGGCGGCCGCCAAGCGCAGCGGCGTGGGCTTCGAGCGGTTCTTCCTGAACGTCGAGCACGTGGGCAACACGTCCAGCGCGAGCATTCCCCTGGCGCTGATCGAGGTCGAAGAGAGCCTCCAGCCGGGCGACAAGCTGGTCCTCTGCTCGGTCGGCGCCGGCATGACCACGGCGGCGATCTCGGTGGAGTGGTAAGTAGAAGCGGCATCCTGCCGCTTCCTGGTGACATCGTCCTTCAGTCTTCCGGTGAGACCATTCTGCCGGTTTGCCAGAAGGAGACTCCGTGACGCCTCGGACGCGGCAAGATGCCGCGTCTACTTATGCACGCAATGCAGCGAATACGAATCCGCAGGCAATCCGACGGGATTGGCGTGAATGTATCGCTCGATGCGATCCAACTGGTCCGGCCCTCGCACGATGTGATCGAACGATTCTTTCTGCCAAAGCGAACCCTTCTTGCCCAACTCCCGATTGATCGCGTTTGCCGTAAACGACTTCCACGAGTGAACGATCTTTGAGAGATCGTATTCCGGCAAAGGCGTAACGACGGCATGAACGTGATTCGGCATTACGACCGATTCGCGTACGACATATCGTGAGTCGTGAAAGAACAAAATTGCGTCGGCGACTATCTTCCGAACGGCTGGCTGTGCCAGGACGCACGCTCCGTGGCCGGCGTCCAGCCATCGTTGAAATCGCTCGATGAAACGCCGGTAATAGTCGTAGCGTGTCGGCAGATCGTGCGGCGGTGGATGCCGCGCGATCCAGTCCTCGCGCTCCGAAATCCAAAGCTCAAGCTTCGCTCGGGGGATCGAATCGGCAAGGCGAAAGGTAACGAAGTACGTCACCGTTTCTTGTCGCCAATGCGGCAAGTTCCCGAGCAAATCGGCAACGGGCTCCTGCGGATCGAAGTAGCCAATGTTTGAAGTAGACGCGGCATCCTGCCGCGTCCCGGCGTCACTTTGCATTGCTCAAATCTCTCCCATGGCCGAGTTCCCGTAGAATGCCCCAACGACCGCCGTGAGGTTACCGTTCCAGTATTGCAGGCCGATTTGCGGCCGTAAAGTCTTCTGGCACTTCGGAAGCGGCAGGATGCCGCTTCTACTTACCATGTCCATAAGTAGACGCGGCATCCTGCCGCGTTGCAGCTTCGTTTCGCATGATCCGAAATTCCGCTCATCATTACCCCACTATTATGGGCAGTATCGAAATTGCACAGTCGTCCGGCACCTTGGAAGCGGCAAGATGCCGCTTCTACTTACCGCGAAGTCCCCCCAACGGCAATCTTGATCTTGCCCCACGGCGCGGTAGAATAGCGGGCATCCGAGACTCGGGGGCAATTATGGTATGCGACATCTGTGGCAAACGCGGCGCGCAGGTCCGTCACGTTTCTCGAAGTTATGGGAAAGGGGGCGATTTGTTTGTCATCGAGGACGTGCCGATGATCCGTTGTCCTCATTGCGGAGAGAGCTATCTAACCGCCGAGACTTTGCACGAACTTGAGCGAATCAGACTCCACCGCCGGGCCCTGGCCAAGGATCGCCGTATCGCGGTTGCCACGTTTGCCTGAACGCAAGGCAGGACGTAGAGCAGAGGGCCCTCTCTCTGTCGGGGCGGGATGGTACTTGGGTCGTCATACGAGTCAATGCAAACAATGGTCGGTGTGACGCTATGGATGAGACAAAACGACAATCATTGACCGATGAACAAGCGAAAGCCGTCGCGTACGTCGCAAGGGTAAAGGCTGAGATGATTCATCGTGCGTACCAATCGCATAGTCGCTGGCTTTTCTGGCTTTGGCTTTTGCTGGTCCTTGCCTTCTCCTGGCTGGGCTTCGTCGTCCTGTCGAAGGAGATGGAATCAGCGCCAAGCTTGACCGCGTTCGCCATCACCTTCTGCCTGATCCTCATTACTGGAGGTTATGTGTTCCAGGAAGTCCGGAGACTCCACCGAAGAATTGACGGCCTTCTAAAATTGATCGACAGGCAATAGAAGCATCGAGAACACGCCCTTCCACAGCACGCCGCGACGCCGCCCGTGAAATATATTTAAAACTGACGCACCGAGGATCAAAGGTTTTGTCGCATTCTTCGTGCCGCATCCGGCTATCCCCCCTGTAGCCTGCCGCTCCGCGGAAAAACTCAACCGCGCCTGCCGATGTTCCGATTGTAACGATACCGCAAGCCGGGGAATCTGTGGGCGAATTGTCCTTGACAAACTGCGTAATATAGGGCACTTGTTGAATGTAGTAATGCCGGGATGCACAGGCTGAGAGTAGCGATTACACCAATTCTACCTTTCACGCCCGGCCGCCATCCGCAATAATAGTCAGGGACGGGCAGAGATTTGAGGCCGCAGGAGGCGACCGGAGCCGTCCCCTGCGACGAAAGGCTGTATGCTGTGAACATCTTGCTGGCCACGAGCGAGGCGGTGCCGTTTGCCAAGACCGGCGGATTGGCCGACGTCTGCGGGGCGCTGCCGATCGAGCTGGCCCGGCTCGGGTCACCAGCCGGCGGTGATCCTGCCCGCCTACCGCCAGGCCCGCTATCTGCGGCCAGCCGATCGAGCCGCTGGGGATCGATTTCATCGTTCCCATCGGCAGCAAGATGGTCACGGGGCATCTGCTGCGGAGCACGATGCCCGGCGGCAACGTGCCGGTGTACCTGGTCGAGCAAGACCAGTACTTCGATCGCGACGAACTGTACAGCGTCGACGGCAAGGACTACATCGACAACTGCGAGCGGTTCGTGTTCTTCAGCCGGGCCGTGCTGGAGGCCATCCGGCTGTTGGAACTGAAGGTCGACGTGCTGCACGTCCAACGACTGGCAGACCGGCCTGATTCCGGCCTACTTGAAGATCGAATACCATAGCGTCCCGCGTTACCAGAACATCGCCAGCCTGCTTGACGGTCCACAACATCTCCTACCAAGGGCAGTTCTGGCACTGGGACATGCTGCTGACGGGCCTGGACTGGAAGTATTTCAACTGGCGGCAGATGGAGTTCCACGGCAACCTGAACCTGCTGAAGACGGGCATGGTGTTTGCCGACTCGATCAACACCGTCAGCCCGCGCTATGCCCAGGAGATTCAGAGCAGCCCGTTGGGTTGCGGCCTGGAAGGCGTGCTGCAATATCCGGCACGACGTGCTTTCCGGGATTCTCAACGGCATCGACCCGCACGAATGGAACCCGGCCAGCGATCCGCACCTGCCCGCGAACTACACGCCCGAGACGGTGAGCCAGGGCAAGCCGATCTGCAAGGCGGCGCTGCAGAAGGAACTGGGGCTGCCGCAGGAGCCTGCCGCCCCGCTGGTGGGCATCGTGGGCCGGCTGATCGACCAGAAGGGGTTCGACCTGGTGGCCGACGTCATGCAGCGCTGGGTGCAGACGAGCGACGTGCAGTGGGTGATCCTGGGCACGGGCCAGCCGAAGTACCACAAGCTGCTGGAGACCCTGGCCGAGCGCTTCCCGCAGAAAGTGGCCGCTGCGCCTGGAGTTCTCCAACCCGCTGGCCCATCGCATCGAGGCCGGCGCCGACATCTTCCTCATGCCCAGCCGCTTCGAGCCCTGCGGGCTGAACCAGCTCTACAGCCTGAAGTACGGCACGGTGCCGTTGGTTCGGGCCACCGGCGGGCTGGCCGACACGATCGTCGGCTACGACCCGCAATCGCCCAACCCGGCCGCCAACGGGTTCGTGTTTCAGGAGTACAGCGCGCTGGCGCTGAGCGAAACCCTGCGGCAGGCCTGCGACGCCTATCGCCGGCCGGAGGTCTGGACGCAACTGATCGCAGTCGGCATGCGACAGGATTGGTCGTGGGCCCGCAGCGCGAAACAATACGTGGAGCTTTATCAGAAGACGATGGAGCGAAGGAACGCTACTGCAAATTGAAAATTGCAGATTGCAAATTTGAAATCTCAAATCTGCAATTTCCAATCTGCAATCACTTATCAGGGTGAAGGATCGCCATGCACGAAGTCGCGTTGGCCTTTTTCTGGCACCAGCATCAGCCGTACTATCCCGACGACGTCGCCCACGAAAACCCCATGCCCTGGGTCCGCCTGCACGGCACCAAGGACTACTGGGGCATGGCGATGTTGCTGAAAGAGGCGCCCGAGCTGCACGCCACGATCAACCTGGTGCCCAGCCTGCTCGCAGCAGTTGTCGGCGTACACCGACGGCGGCCACCAGGACACGCACCAGCGGGTATCGCGTCTGCCGGCCGACGGGCTGAACGAAGAGGACATGTACTACCTGCTGGACAACTTCTTCATGGTCCATCCGGACCAGATGATCCGGCCCTTCCCGCGCTACCACGAGTTGTACAAGAAGCGGGGGCTGTCGATCGATTCGGCCGAACGGGCCCGCAAACGGTTCAGCAAGAAGGACATCATCGACCTGCAATGCTGGTCGAACCTGGTGTGGATCCATCCGCTGGCCTTCGAGCAGGACGCCGAGTTGGCCGAGTTCCGCAACAAGGGGCGCGGCTGGACGGAGAAGGAAAAGCAGTGGCTGCTGGATAAGCAGATGGAGCTGCTCCGACAGGTGGTGCCGCTGCACCGCGAACTGCTGGAGCGCGGGCAGGTGGAGCTGACCACCACGCCCTTCTATCATCCCATCCTGCCGCTGCTGTGGGACAAGCGCCTGGCGCGGCGGGCGATGCCCAACGTGACGCTGCCGAAGCATCTCGAAGGCTACGCCGAGGACGCTCGCGAGCACGTCCGCCGCGCGGTCGAGTTCCACGAGAAGCTCTTCGGGCAGAAGCCGCGGGGAATGTGGCCTTCCGAAGGGCTCGGTCTGCCAGGGAATCATTCCCGCTGATCGCCGAGGCGCGGCATCCAATGGATCGGCACCGACGAGGAGATCCTCTCCTGCTCGACCGACGGCTGGGTGTCGCGCGACGGCAACGGCTACCTCCGCAACCCGGAGATGCTCTACCGCCCCTGGCGCGTGGAAGAGCAGGGCAAGACGCTGCAAATCGTCTTCCGCGACCACGCCATGAGCGACCAGATCGGCTTCCACTACCATCGCTATGCGCCGGAGCACGCGGTCGACGATTTCGTCGGCAAGCTGGAGGCCATCGGCAACGCCACCGGCGGCAACGCCGGCCATCGCCCCACGCTGGTGAGCATCATCCTCGACGGCGAGAACTGCTGGGAGTACTATCCCAACGCCGGCGTCGAGTTCTTCCGCGGCGTCTACCGCCGGGTAGTGCAGCATCCGAAGATCAAGCCGGTGCGCGTCAGCGACTACCTCGCCCGCTATCCGGCCACCGACAAGCTCGGCCACCTCTTCCCCGGCAGTTGGATTCAGCACAACTTCGGCATCTGGATCGGACATCCCGAGTGCAACCGCGCGTGGGACTTTCTGTACGAAACGCGGCAGTACCTGGTGGCCGTCACGGCGCGGAAATCGAAACCGGCCGACGAAGATCGCCCGCGCATGGGAAGAACTCTACATCGCCGAGGGCAGCGACTGGTTCTGGTGGTTCGGCGACAGCCACAGCAGTGCCCAGGACGGGCTGTTCGACCGGCTCTTCCGCAAGCATCTGCAAAACGTGTACCTGGTGCTGGGCGAGCAGCCGCCGGGCGAATTGGCCCGGCCCATCAGCCAGGGCCAGCGCCACCCGCAGGTCTATTCCGAGCCGACGGGCCTGCTGAGCGTCAAGGTGGACGGCCGGCGAAGCTACTTCGAGTGGATCAACGCCGGGCATTACGTGTGCGGCGGCTCGCGCGGCACCATGAGCATGGTCACGCAAGGGTATATCGCCGACCTGTACTTCGGCTTCGACACCGAGCGGCTGCTGCTGCGGCTGGATTCGCGCGGCGGACCGTTCCGCGAGCAATTGGCCGACGTGCAGGCGTTTCGGATGGTGTTCCTCCAGCCGGAAGGCTTCGAGGTGGTGGTCTCCCATCCCAGCCGGAAGGCGCCGGAAGTGCAGCTTTGGCGCCACGGCGCGGTGATGGCCGGGTCGCACGCCGAGGCGGCCGCCGACCAGCTCTTCGAACTGGCCATCCCTTTCCGCAGTCTGGCCCGCAAGACCGACGAGCCCGTCCATTTCTACATCGAATTGCTGAAGGACAAGGAGTCGGTGGAACGCGTGCCGCACGAAGGGGCAATCGAAACCTCCGTGCCCTCGCCCGACTACGAACTGATTATGTGGCAAGCGTAGGAAGAGGGTTCAGGATTCGGGGTTCAGGAAGATGAGAGATAAGAGAGCAGCCGCAGCTATTCCGACAGATTCTCTTCCGCAGGAACTCACGTATCTGCAACAAGCCCGTAGCTGCGAAAACGCAGGCGGTTGACCGCTGACCTCTGAACCCTGACCTCTGAACCCTGACCTCTGAACCCTGAACCCTGACCTCTCCCCATGCCTGACCTCCGCAAAGACCCGATCGTCGGCCGCTGGGTGATTATCGCCAGCGCGCGGGCGAAACGGCCGCACGACTTCGATTCCACGCCGCAACGGCAGAAGGGCCGCTTCTGCCCGTTCTGCGAAGGACACGAAGACAAGACGCCCGGCGAAATCATCGCCTACCGCAAGCCCGGCTCGCAGCGCAACCGCGAAGGGTGGCGCGTCCGCGTCGTGCCCAACAAGTTCCCCGCCCTGGAAATCGAAGGCCAACTCAACAAGCGCGGCGAAGGCATCTACGACATGATGCGCGGCGTCGGCGCGCACGAGGTCATCATCGAGTCGCCCCGGCACCTGGTGAGCACCTCGGAACTCACCGAAGAGGAGCTCCGCGAGGTGTTCTGGGTATACCGCGACCGGCTGGTCGACCTGAAAAAGGATCCCCGGCTGGTCTACGGGATGATCTTCAAGAACGTGGGTGCGGCGGCGGGGGCCTCGCTGGAACACACCCACAGCCAACTGATCGTCACCCCGATCGTGCCCATCAACGTTTGGGAGGAAATGACCGGTTCGTTGGAATTTTCCAACTATCGGGGCCGCTGCGTCTATTGCGACATGATTCAGCAGGAGTTGGCCAGCGAGAAGCGGATCGTGTTGGATACGCCCGGCTTTGTGGCCTTTTGCCCGTTCGCCAGCCGGTTCCCCTTCGAGACGTGGATCCTGCCGAAGAATCACTCCAGCCACTTCGAAAACATTCAGAAGAACGAAGTCGACGAGCTGTCGGGCGTGATGCGGCAGGTGATCGTGAAGATCGAGGCGGCCCTTGACCAGCCGGCGTACAATTACATCATTCACACGGCCCCCTTTGACACGCAGGAGCTGGGGCATTATCACTGGCATGTAGAGATTATGCCGAGCTTGACGAAGACGGCCGGCTTCGAGTGGGGGACGGGATTCTACATCAATCCCGTGCCGCCGGAAGAGGCCGCCGCCTTCCTTCGTGAAGTGGAGATTGAATGGCCAGAATCGCAAAATATTCTGGCCAGGCAGACTGGATAAACTGGGGTGTGACTGCCGATTAAGGAGATATTCCCGTTCCATGAGCCGCAGGAACGGTGTCTTCCTTCCGCAGTCTGACCCACCTCAAAGCCAAGCGTTGCCTACACATCATGCCCAACCACATTCGTTTGATCCTGGCCCTGCACAACCACCAGCCCGTCGGCAACTTCGATCACGTTTTCCAGCAAGCGTTTGAAGACAGTTATCGCCCTTTCCTGGACGTTCTCGGCCGCTACGAGTCCTTGAAGATCTCGCTGCACGTGAGCGGCTCGCTGATGGAGTGGCTCGCGGCGCATCATCCCGAGTACGTCGACCGGCTGGCGGAACTGATCGAGCGGCGGCAACTGGAGATCATCGGCGGGGCATACTTCGAGCCGATCCTGGCGATGATTCCGTCGCGCGACCGCATCGGCCAAATCCGCAGCTACACCCGCTGGCTGCAAAATCGCCTGGGCGCCACGGTCCGCGGCCTTTGGGTGCCGGAACGCGTCTGGGAGCAGTCGTTCACCCGCGATCTGGTCGATGCCGGCATCGAGTACACGGTGTTGGACGACTTCCACTTCAAGTGCGCCGGGCTGACCGAGTCGCAATTGGCCGGCCACCTGCTGACCGAGGATGAGGGCCGGGCGCTCTCCGTGTTCCCCGGCAGCGAACGCCTCCGCTACACAATTCCCTTCGCCGCACCGCAAGAAACGATCGACTACCTGGCCAAGATCGCCGAGCAACACTCCGATCCGATCATCGTCTTCGGCGACGACGGCGAGAAGTTCGGCACCTGGCCGGAAACGAAGAAACACGTCTACGACGACGGCTGGCTCTCGCGGTTCTTCGATACCCTGGTGCAGAACCAGCATTGGGTCCAAGTGACTACGCTGGCCGAGGCGTTTGACAACGTGCCGCCGGTGGGCAAGGTCTACCTTCCCGATTGCAGCTACCGCGAGATGACGGAATGGGCTTTGCCCGCGGAACAACTCGCCGAGTACGAGCGGATTGCGCACGAGATGCAGAACGACCCGCACTGGACGTCGTTGCGGCCGTTCGTGCGGGGCGGGTTCTGGCGGAACTTCCGCGTGAAGTATCCGGAAGCCGACGAGGCGTACTCCCGCATGATGATGGTCAGCCGGCGGCTGCAAGAGACGGTCGACGCGGCCGCGGCCGGCGAGCCGACGAGCGCCGAACTGGTCGAGCAGGCCCGCACCGAATTGTATCGCGGCCAGTGCAATTGCAGCTACTGGCACGGCGCCTTCGGCGGCATCTATCTGCCGCACCTCCGCAACGCCGTCTATCAGCACCTGATTGCCGCCGACAACCTGTTGGACCGCGCGGTCGGCCGGCCCGATTCCTGGATCGAGGCCACGGCCGACGACTTCAATTTTGACGCCCGTCAGGAGGTCCGCCTGGCCAATGACAAACTGATGGCGTTGGTGGCGCCGAGCCGCGGCGGGCAATTGTCGGAGTTGGACGTCCGCCGCATCCAGCACAACCTGCTGGCCACGCTGGCCCGCCGTCCCGAGGCTTACCATCGCAAGGTGCTGGCCGGCGAACATCAACAGCACGGCCAGGTGGCCAGCATTCACGAGCGCGTGGTGTTCAAACAGCCCAACCTTCAAGATCGGCTGCAATACGACGACCACGCCCGCAAGAGCCTGCTGGATTCGTTCTACGACAACGACGCCACGCTGGAGGCGGTGGCGGCGGGGACGGCGCCGCAACGGGGCGACTTCCTCAACGGAATCTACGAGGCCCGCATCCGCCGCAATCCCGACCGCATCCAGGTGCAACTGCTCCGCGAGGGAACCGCTTGCGGCGCACTCGTGCGGATCACGAAGGGGCTGACGCTCGATGCCGGCAGTTCCACGCTGCAAGTGGCCTATCTGCTGGAGAATCTCCCCACGGACCGGCCGCTGCATTTTGCCGTCGAGTTCAACTTTGCCGGCCTGCCCGCGAACGCCTACGGGCGGAATTTCTCCGACATCGACGGCAAGATTCTCGGCCAGCTCGGCGCGAAGCTCGATTTGAGCAACGTCTTCGGCCTAGGTCTGACCGACGAGTGGCTGGGGATCGACGTAGGCCTGAAGATGTCGCGGCCCAGCAACTTCTGGACGTTCCCCATCGAGACGGTCAGCCAATCGGAGGGCGGCTTTGAGTTGATCCACCAGTCGGTAGTGGTGATGCCGCACTGGCTGGTCGAGGCCGACAAGGAAGGCCGCTGGAGCGTCACGATGCAGATGTCGCTGGACACCAGCCGCGCCGAGAACAACCACCACGAAGAAGCCGTGGCGGCGACGGCTTAAGAGCCGGCACGTCAGGGTCGCAGTTGCATTGCCACCCCTGGTGTGCGCCGTTACGTTGGGGGAACATTGTACCGCGATCCCCAGCCGTGCTGGAAGAAATGCTAAGAACCTCGTTATCGACGGCATTTCGGTGTCTTGAGTTTGGTGATGGCAATCTCGGACTGCTTTGGCCGCGAAGACAGCCAAAACGCAAAGTGATCGGGGGGTGCCGGGAAAGGAACGTTTGTTGGCATCACCCCAGTGGCTCAGCTCAGTTGGCCGGCCAAAGTACTTAGAAACTCCGGGATGTGCCGTACGATGGGATACGTCTGGAAACTGGAGCTGCGCCATCAGACGATGGTAGCCCAAGCACACGCCCAACCTCTTTCAGGAAGGAGACCGAGCATGGGACAGTCGCGCGACCGTATTGAGCAGGAGGGGGGTTGTATTCTGGCGTGCTTGAGCCTATAGTTACATGGAAGGGTAAATCCCCCCCCTATCCTGAGCCATTCTCAGCGACAATTCGGTCGACCCCCTTCTCTGCGCATCCATGCATGCAGAACCATCTTCTCTATGGGAGTCCGACCATGCTTAAGAGAGTCCCTGTCCCGGATCACCTTCTCAACCAAAACGTGATCCGGCAATTGTCAAACCACGGCATGCGGCCGCCATGTAAGGTGACCGTATCGACCCGCAACGGCTCGACAACTCTCTCGGGCCATATTCAGTACGAGCACCAGCGTCGCCCTGCCGTACGCGCGGCGCAGAACACTCAGGGGGTCCAGCGTGTGGTGGACCAGTTGCAGGTGATCCCCAAGTCGTCGCACTGGAAGGAAGAAGGGTTCAGATCTCCTAGTCCCCAATTCTGAAAGGGGAGGTAATCCGCACTACGGAGTTCAGTGATGGAGATTCCTAGATCCGAAAAACTTCCCGCTGATAAACCGTGTCCGGCAACAACACGTTTGACGCCTTCAGAGAAGGACGGCAACGGTTTCAATGATGCGGTCGAGCAGCGATTGGCGGAGCAGTACGCTCCGATCGTCTACTACGTACGGGATGAGCCAAATCTGCCGACGAATGTGGACTGGTTTCTGCCCAAGACGTCGCTGTACTATTTCGATCACCGAAGCCACCAGAAACGCCTGTGCATCAAATCACCCGGACAGCAGGACCTGCATTGGATCCAGCGGGACGGCTGGGGGGCGAAAGAGGACGTTGATTCCTATGAGTGGTGTGACAGGAACAAAGCGGTAACCTTCTACTTGGAAGACGTTCCCGACCGGTTTCGACGCGGCAGCTTGGATTCGACGGAATGGGTGACCTACTTTCATACGTACCTGAACGATATTGGCGGCATCACCGTCCAATACTGGCGATTCTATGCCTACAACACCGGATTGGTGACGCACATTGCCGGCATCGGTGAAGTGGAGATTGGGTGCCACGGGGGAGACTGGGAAGGAGTCCACGTGGTGCTGGACGCGAGCCACGAACCCGTCGCCTTGCGTCTGCTGGGACACGCCGGCATTGAACAACGTGAGTGGCCTTCCATCAAGCGAATTGGCGGTCGCCCCGTAGTCTACGCGGAACGAGGCAGCCACACCAGCTTGCTCGAAGGCAGTGAGGATGGAGTACGACACGAAAGCTGGACAGCAGGTTCCGTGAAATGGCCAGACGGGAACGTAACGTCGAGCGGCCCTCTTGTTAATGTCGGTTCGAGACAAGGAGCGATGAATGGCCAGTTCTTCATCTACTACGCCGGTCTCTGGGGAAGCCCTTCGAGAGTCGACCTGCCGGTTCTGAACTACATCAACTCGGGCTGTTGGGGGCCAGCATTCAACGAGATCGGCGAGCGATCGGATGGGTTTGTGGAGGCCTGGTGTGCCGGTATTGCCGAGAAAGACAGCGGAGAATGCTTCTCTAGAAGCAGGTATTCTCAAAGGCTGTGTACGGATCTGATCCGGCGGCAACTTTCCGGGCGTTGATTTCAAGGATCAGCCGGAACCGCTATTTCTTCTTGGCGTCGCGAAGAATGGGCGACTCGGCAAGGGTAAAGAGAACAACCTCCTCGCCGGTTACGGTGCTGATGTCATGGTGCAGGGTCAACACCTTGACGCCGGTGATCTCTTGGACCATCGCTTCCATGACTGGACGGGCCGTCTCGATCAGATGGGTCCGCACTTGCTTCAACAGGTCCCGCCCCTTCTCGGCGGAAAGCGACTTGACCAGATGCTGTTCGGCCGCGGTCAACACGCCTTGAAGGCGGACCACGAGGAGATCGCCGAGCAGGTGGGCATAAATGTCCTTGGGTCCCCGGCCCATGTAATCCTGCTCAAAGCGACTAACTCCTTCACAAATGGCGGCTTCGATTTCTCCCTGTGTTTTCATGGCGACCCCCTCTATGGGAGCGATATGCGGGCGAAAGTCCTCTTCGGTTGACGGAACATGAGCCATCAGGTTCTCCACAGTAATCCAGGCAAAATGATACCAAATGTGGAAGAAAGGCAAAAGTCCTATTGCGTTGCCCGCTCGGCGGCGTATAATTTGTAAGCGTGGAATGAGTCGCGGATCGCTTGATCGCGGCTTTTCCAATGAAGTTGTCGGATGACTAGATGAAGAGCAACCCGGCCGTGCCGGGGGGCTCGTTCGAGAGTAAGCCGACGTGGTCGAACACTTTCGGGTGTTCCGCCACGTCGGCTTTTTTTGTTCTTGGCGATGTAAGACGTTCACAATCACTGCGGGGGGGATCCGATGGAAAACCTCGATCCAAGCGTGGCACAGCAGATTGCTCAAGCGGCCATCGCTTTCCAGCAGCAGCGAACGGGCCACGAGCCCAAATCGGTGGCCGTGGTTCTGAGCGGCGACACGCTGCTGATCACGCTGCACGGGGCCTTGTCGCCCGCCGAGCAGGCCCTGGCCCAAAGCCCGGCCGGCGCCGCTCAGGTGCAGGAGTTTCATCGGCAGTTGTTCAGCGACTCCGCCGACTCGCTGCGCCAGGACATCAAGCGAATTACCGGGGTCGAGGTGCGCGAAGCGGCCGCGGAAGTCGAGCCGACTTCGGGCACCGTGGTGCAGGTCTTCACGACCGGCACGATGGTGCAGGTGTTCCTGCTCGCCCGCGGCGTACCCGCGGGCAGTTGGAGCGGGAACGGATTGGGCGAGTCGTCACAAAAAACGGAGGTTTTGCCATGTTAGTTCTATCGAGGAAGAGCCAGGAGTCGGTTGTGGTCGGCGGGACCGATGGGTTTCATCGCCTGCTGAAAGTCACGGTGCTCGGTATTCGAGGCGCGAACGTGAAACTGGGCTTCGAGGTCGATGCCGATGTTCCTGTCCATCGTTCGGAGGTGTGGGAACGAATCCGTGCCGAGGCCGGTCAGGTCGCCTGACGGTCTGTCGGCCATTTACTGTACAAGGGGGGCAAAATGCTGACCGCGATCGCAAACATCTGCTACCTCGTGATCGGTCTTCCCGGCAATGCCTGGCGAACAACGAAACACTTCTTCGAGAAGTCCTTGAGGATCTTTTTTGTGAAGGAGAACTTCACCATGTTACAGCTTGCCGTTACGTTTCTCATTATCGCTCTGATTGCGGGCTTCTTTGGATTCGCAGGAGTGGCAGCCCTCTCCTGGGAAGGAGCGAAGATACTGTTCGTTATCTTCCTCGTCCTCGCAGTGCTGTCCTTCCTGGGACACGGGATGAGAGGGAAGCATTTCTGGGGGTGACAGAAGTGCGACGATCGTCAGCAGTACTCTTTCGCTTTGCTTCGGAACGCACAGATCAGGGAAGGGTGTCTGTCTTGAACTGCTCTCGGAAACGGAGTCCGGCTTGCAGTCCGTCGATTCGGATTTCTCGCCGAATGGAGTACTTGAAACAACCAAAGGAGGTGACCCGTGAATACCGTTCGACCCCTTTTCGTATCGACCTATCCGCCGGAAGCGTGCGGACTGGCAACGTTCACCCGTGACTCGGCCGACGCCGTGGACATGGCTGCGCCGGAGCCGGTGTCCTCGGTGGCAGCCATCCAGAAGACGCGCGAGCTTCGCTACGACGACCCGCGCGTGGTCCACGTCATCGACAACAGCCGCCCGGACGCCTACCGCCTGGCCGCGGAGGTGGCCAACGACGGCCCGTGCGACGTGGTGAGCTTGCAGCACGAATTCGGCCTCTATCCGGGCGAATGGGGCATCCGCGTGTTGGACTTTGTGCGCGAATGCCGCAAGCCCATCGTCACCACGTTCCACACGCTCTTGACCGAGCCCGCCCCGCTGCCACGGCGCATCATCCAGAACCTGGCGGCCCACAGCCAAGGCATCGTCGTCATGACCAAGAGTCGCGGCGAGGCTGCTGGAGAGGGTCTACGACGTGTCGGGGGCGAAGGTGCGGGTGATTCCTCATGGAGTGCCGGAGGTCCCTTATCAGCGCGACGGCACGCACAAGACACGGCTGGGACTCGCGGGCCGGCGGGTGATTTGCACCTTCGGACTGATCAATCGAGGCAAGGGGCTGGAATACATGATTCAGGCCATGCCCCGGATCGTCGCCGCTTGTCCCGAGGCCGTCTACCTGATCGTGGGCGCCACCCATCCGCAGGTCAAGCGTCAGGAGGGCGAAGTCTACCGAGAGAGCCTGGTCGAGATGGCCGAAGCGCTGGGCGTCGGCGCGCATGTGCGTTTTGTCAACAAGTATCTCAGCCTTGCCGACCTGCTGGAGCACTTGCAGGCTTGCGACGTGTACGTCACTCCCTATCCGGGAAAGGACCAGATTGCCAGCGGCACCTTGGCGTATGCCTTGGCAGCCGGCGGGGCCGTGGTCAGCACCCCCTACCTGTACGCCGAAGAAGTCCTGGCCAACGGGCGCGGTCTGCTCGTGCCGTTTGGCCAAAGCAGTGCCATGGCGGATGCCACGCTGCGATTCCTCAGCGATACCGCGTTCCAGGTTGAAACTCGGCGTCAGAGCGTACCAGTACGCAAGGCCCATGTTCTGGCCGAATGTGGGCCGGCAGTATTTGGAGTTCTTCGACCAGGTTGCGTCGGAAAACGAAACAAGTCGGCAGTGGCCTTATCGCAAGGCTTCTCCGACGCCGAGCGATCGAGCGCCGACCCAGTGAACTTGTGCCGGGAGGCCGATAATGCACGTCAGTGACGGGATCGCCTTGAACCACCTGGACCGCATGACGGACTCGACCGGGTTGATCCAACATGCCATCTACAGCATCCCGCGGCGCGAGAGCGGCTACACGACCGACGACAACGCCCGGGCCTTGCGCCTCTGCACGCGCCTGTGGGAGCAGCATCCGGGGGAGCGCATGCTCGGCCGGGTGACGACCTATCTGAGCTTCTTGGAGCATGCCCGTTGCCCTGTCCGCGGGTTTCACAATTTCTTGAGTTATCAGCGCGACTGGCTGGATGCCGAAGGCACGGGCGATAGCCAGGGCCAGGCGGTCCGCGCTCTGGCCGAAGTGCTCGGCAGCAGTCTGCCCGACGGATACCGCGCGTTGGCGCGCGAGTTGATCGACGCGGTTACGCCCGCGCTGGCCGATCTGCGGAGCCTGCGGGCGCAGGCCTACGTGATCTTGGCGTGGGGACATCTGTCGGACGTCGGGGGTGAAGGACCTTGAACCGGTCGAGAACGTTGCCTGGTCCGCGGCGCAGCGGCTGGTGGAGTGCTACCACCGTTCCCAACGGCCGGATTGGCCCTGGTTCGAGTCGCGCATGACCTATGCGAACGCGGTGTTGCCGCATGCCCTGTTCATTGCCGCTCGCTGCTGGCCGGAGGAGGATTTTCTCGACGTGGCGGAAGCATCGTTTGCCTTCCTGGACCGCGAGACCACCGTGACGGAAAAGGGGTCAGGAGTCTTTTGCCGGAACGGCCCGCGACGAACCTGCGGTCGGTGCCCGGCTGCGCACAAAAGGCTCCTGACCCCTTTTCCGCGGCGAGGTTCTTCTGGCCGGTCGGAAACAGCGATTGGTACCCCCGCGGAGAAGAAAAATCGCTGTACGATCAGCAGCCGGTGGAGGCCGTCACGATGGCCGACGCCGCGCTGGCCGGATTCGGCTGCTGCTCGGGCGATGAGAAGTACCTGGCTGCGTTCCGCCGCGCACACGCTTGGTTTCATGGCCAGAACAGCCTGCACCAGCCGCTGGTCGATGTTCACTGCGGCTCCTGCTATGACGGTCTGCAACGGTCCGGCGTGAATCGGAACCAAGGAGCGGAATCGACGCTTGCCTATTTGTGGGCGGAACTGAACAACAAGGACAACTCAACATGCGTCGAGAATCGAAAACCCCCAATCAGTACGCGGAGTTGTTCCATCGCCACGGCGACAACCCCATCCTGACGGCCCGAGACTGGCCGTACCCGGCCCACACGGTGTTCAACGCCGGCGCGTGTCAGTTGGGCGAGGAAACGGTCTTGCTCGTCCGCGTCGAGGACCGCCGGGGACATTCGCATCTGACCGTGGCCCGGAGCAACGACGGCGTGTCGAACTGGCGGATCGACTCCAAGCCCAGTTTCGCGCCCGATCCGGCAAACTACCCGGAAGAAGAGTGGGGCGTGGAAGACGCTCGCTTGACCTGGGTCGAGAGGACCGCGGCCAGTGGATCATCGCCTACACGGCCTACTCGCCCAGCGGACCGTTGGTATCCTTGGCGGAGACGAAAGACTTCGTCACCTTCTCCCGGCTCGGCCCGGTCATGCCCCCGGAGGACAAGGACGCGGCCGTCTTTCCCCGCCGCTTCGGCAATCGCTACGCGATGATTCACCGGCCGGTTTCCACGGGCAGCTCGGGCGCCCACATCTGGCTTTCCTTCTCGCCCGACCTGATTCATTGGGGCGAACACCAGATCCTCTTGCACGCGCGGCGCGGCGCGTGGTGGGACGCCAACAGGATCGGCCTTGGGCCCGCCTCCCCTGGAAACACCCGAGGGCTGGCTGATCCTTTACCACGGCGTGCGAGTGACCGCCGGCGGGTGTCTGTATCGACTGGGACTGGCCTTGCTCGACTTGGAGGATCCTTGTCGGGTTCTTCGGCGCAGCGACGAATGGGTTTTCGCACCCGAGACGCCCTACGAGCGCCAGGGTGACGTGAGTGGCGTGGTGTTTCCCTGCGGCTGGATTCTGGACAAGCCCAGCGGCACAATTCGTCTCTATTACGGCGGCGCCGACACGTGCCTGGCCCTGGCCACCGCCCAACTCTCCGACGTGCTAGGCTATCTTCGCACGTGCCCTGTGCCCGAGACACGGAAGCGGGCAGAAATGACCTTGCAGGATGAGAAGTAAGAGCCGTGACGACGAGCGCTGAACGGGTAGACAAAACCGAGGTATCATGTCTCGATCAACAAACCGCAAAGGCGGCCGGGGCTCTTTGAGCGTCCGGCGTCTGCCGGTCACCTTCACCAGCGATATTCGCCGCGTCATTACCCGGTTCTTCGATCCCGGCGGGGAGGCGCGGATCCGCAGCGTCGTCGAGCGCGTCAGCGGTCTGAGCGGCGGGCAGGTTGACCGGTTGCTGGACGAGGTGTTTCTGAAGTTCCGTGCCCGCCACGGCAACATCGCCTCCGTGCTCGATGAGAATTACCGCACGGCCATGGCGATGATCGGCATGTCGGACGACCTCTCGCACAATCGCCGCCTGCTGATCGGGTCCTACTTGACCGCCGAGTATTCGATCGAGTCGGCGGCGCTGTTCAACCCGTCGATCGTCCCGCATCACAACCAGCGCAACCTTCCCGCCGGCGCGGTGCGGTTCATTATGAGTCTCCGAGCGACGGGCGAGGGGCACGTGTCGTCGATCGTCTTCCGCACCGGCGTCATCACTGCCGATCACCAGATCCAAATCGACCCGTGCGGACGCCTCGCCAGGCCCATCCGCGTTGTTCCCGACAAGCAATACGACAAGCCCTTGTTCCGGCGCAAGCTCAAAGACATCGGCGTCCACGAGGGGGCGATGGATCTCGTGCTGGACCGCCTGGCCGACTCTTTCACCTTGGCCCAACTCGAACATGCCATCACCGAGGCGCGGGACGCGGCATCCGAGAAGCTTCAACTTGAGGCATCGCTCCAAGACATCCGTTGGCTGGCCCACTCGAACTATCAGTTGGAGCTTCCGCGGGAAGCGGAGGCGTCGGAGGTGGTCATTTTTCCCCAGACCGAGCAATGAAAGCCACGGCATCGAAGACCTGCGCATGGTCCGCTTCGTGGACGACGACGGCACCGTTACCTACTACGGCACCTGCACGGCCTTCGACGGCTACCGCGTGCTCCCGCAACTGATCGAGACCCGCGACTTCCTCAGGGTCGGCGTGCATACGATCAACGGCGCCTGCGCAGAACAAGGGCATGGCGCTTTTCCCGCGGCGGATCGGCGGGCACTATGTGATGTGTTCCCGAATCGACGGCGAGAATCTCTACATCATGGTTTCCGACATCGTTCACTTCTGGGAGACTGCCGAGTTGCTGCAGACGCCCCGCCATCCCTGGGAGTTTGTGCAAATCGGCAACTGCGGCTCGCCCTTGGAAACGCCGGAAGGTTGGCTGCTGCTGACCCACGGCGTCGGACCGATGCGCACCTACTGCATCGGCGCCATGCTGCTGGACCTGAACGACCCGCTGAAGGTGATCGGCTGTCTCGACGAGCCGTTGATCACGCCGACCGAAAAGGAACGCGACGGCTACGTGCCGAACGTGGCTTACTCCTGTGGAGCGATGATCCACAACGGGCGTCTCTACCTGCCGTTCGCCACGTCCGACATGATTACCCGCATCGCGATGGTCTCGCTCGATTCCCTGCTGAACCGACTCATCAGCTAGTGTGGTAGGTTGGCCGATCCTGATGAGTCTCTTCAGCCCGTATATCGAGAGTCTCTAGCCGCAGGCACAGCAGGGGGCCCGACGATGTGCGCCGCTGACAATGGGCGGTTCAGTCGGCAGTCGGACCAAGGCCAACTCTCCGCGAAGGTTTCGGCGCCGGCCAAGCCCAAGCTCTTGGATCGGCTCGCGCAGGCGTTGCGATCGCGTCGCTACAGCCAGCGGACCGAGCAAACGCATGGCCATTGGGTCAGGCGTTTCATCTTTTTCCACCATACCCGCCACCCGGCCGAGATGGGCGCGCCGGAAATCAACCCTTTCCTGACACACTTGGCTGTCAAGGAGAAGCAGTGGTGGGCGGCCAATCAACGTATGACGGGACACCGAAACCCGGCTTGACAGTTGCCTTCAATCGTCTGTCGGTCACGGCCGACAACCCCGTGAACGAAGTAATTGGCCTTGTCCTCCGGGACAAGCCTCTTTCGCACCAGGAAGTCGTGGAACTTGATCTGCAAAGTCAACTAACCTACAATCATTAACCGGTCTGAGTTGTTCTCAGCCGATCTCCCGGTAATCTGAACTACGCCGGGTTAACTTCACGAGACAACGAAGGAGGTTGCCATGATGCTTGAAAATCGGATTAGGGTTGCTCCCAGTACAGTAGCGTATGCTGACGAGGAGAAAAACAAGCTAGTAGTGGAGTTCGCCATCCCAGGAGCGCCAACGGATACCATTGATCTGAAGGTCCTGCCAGACAGCGTCCACCTGATAGCGCCAGCAAGGGACATCGAGTATGTTTCAGCACTGGCTTTAGCTTGGCCGGTGAAACCTGATAAAGCCGAAGCGATCTACGAGCACGGCCTGCTCCGAATCGAGGTGCCTTTCAAAGATCCGATGGAAGATGCTACGAAGGTCGCCATCAAAGCAGGTGGCGAGGAAACCAAGACCAAGAAAATCAAAGCCTGATGAGCCGTTAACTTGAGAGGGTCTCTTCTGGTCCTGCCACGGATGACGCCCGATTCGTCGGGCCGGACACTACCGCTGTATGTGCCACCCGGGTTCGAGGGGTGCGTAGCGTCCCAACGAAGGACTACGGACCACGACCTTCTACCGATGCTGATCACGTCGCCCCTGCCGCCCATCTAACAAGACGTCCAGTCGACGATCCGGCCGGTCACGACCCTTGCTCGGCGAGGCGCCGGCAAGAGGTGCGCCCCGTCCGGCTCGCGGCTTAGCGTTGTCGTTCGGCTGCCGTTGTGTCGTAATCTCAACCGGTTGCTTGGACGTCCCGACATACGACCCATTCTTGACGCAGTCGGAAGCACCCGGGAACTCATCCCTTTCTTCGGAAGCGGGCTCGATTGGAAGAATCAGGGCCGAACGTTCTTCCGAGCGCCCGATCTAACCAAGTCCCGCTGTCAAGTCTAAATCGCAACCTTTAGGCGAGAGGCGAGAACTTCGTTAGGAGTTCGATAGCCGAGGCGTTTTCTCGGGCGGTCGTTGAGAAGTTGTTGGACTTTGGTAAAACGATGATTGGGGATGCCGACCAGATCCGTGCCTTTGGGAAAGAACTGCCGGACCAGGCCGTTGGTGTTTTCGTTCGTGCCGCGCTGCCACGCGCAGTACGGCTTCGCAAAGTAGATCTTCAAAGCGGCTTCCTCCGTCAACCGCTCGTGCTCGGCGAACTCCTTGCCGTTGTCCAGCGTCAGCGTCTTCCGCAGCTTCGGAGGCGTGGTCCGATACAACTCGGCGGCGGTCTGACGGACCGTCGCCGCTTGCAAGGTGGGAACCTTGCCCAGCAACAAATAGCCCGACTTCCGCTCGACCAGCGTGACGGCGCCGCCGCGTCGGTTGGCGCCCACGATGGTATCCCCTTCCCAGTCGCCGAAGCGACGGCGGCGATCCACGACCACGGGGCGTCCCTCGATGCTCGTGCCGGTGCGAATCCGCCCGCGTTTTTCCCAGTTGGGCCGCTTTCGGCCCAGACGCCGCAGATAACGCCGCCAGTGCTTCCCGCTGGCTTCCTCGCCGCCGATCCAGGCGTAGATCGTGGGGGGCGAAATCCACCGTCGCCGATCGCCGGGAAAGTCACTGCGCGCGCGGCCTGCAATCTGGTCGGGCGACCATCGCTGCCGCAAGCGGTCGGCGACGTAACGCCGCACTGCCGGCCGCTGCATCTTGGCCGTCCACGGCCGCTGGCTCCGACGGCGGTTGGCCTTCCCCTGGGCGGCCACCGCCCAATAGCCGTTGCGGCTGCGATTGCGTCGCAGTTCGCGGGAAATCGTGCTCTTGCTGCGGCCGAGCCGGTCGGCGATCTGCGTTTGCATTTTCCCAGCTCGCTGCATGTGGGCTATGACCTCGCGCTCTTCCAAGGTAAGATGACTTGCCATCGCAGGGACTCCTTTTTGCATGGACCTTCCTCAAAAACGCCCATTCAAACGTCCCTGCGATGTTTTTACCTATACCAGTTTTGCATAAGGTTGCGATTCAATTCTAACAGCGGGAGGTATCTTGACACTCGGAGTCCACGCGTTAAAGTATCGGGAGCTGTGTGGGCGGTACGCACGGATGAGTCGTTACAGGCTGCGGCGCGGTCAAGGAGCGCGATTTGAGGGACCAAATCCGCGAAATCAACGATTATCTGGCCGAGACCACGCGGCTGCTGGATCAGCTCGACCGCGCGGCCCTCGATCGGGCCGCCGAACTGCTGTTGGCCTGTTATCGGTGCGGAGGCCGCGTGTGGACGTTGGGCAACGGCGGCTCGGCCTCGACTGCGCAACACTTTGCCTGCGATTTGGCGAAGTTCGTGATTCCGCCCGGCGCACGCCCCTTCGATACGCGCTGTCTGACCGATAACGTCTCGCTCTACACGGCCTGGGCCAACGACGCTGCGCCGGAAGATGTGTTCGTCAACCAAATGCGGGGACTATTGAAGCCTGGCGACGTCGCGATCCTGATCTCCGTTCACGGCGGAAAAGGCTTTTCCAGCGACCTGGTCCATGCCCAGCGCTACGCTGGCGAAGTCGGAGCGGCAACAATCTCGCTGGTCGGTTTCGATGGCGGAGTGCTGCACCAGGAATCGACCTGCTCGATTCTTGTGCCGGCTGACTCGACGCCTCAGAGCGAGGGGATGCATCTGGTAATCGAGCATCTGCTGATGGATCTGCTGCACCGGCGTCTGGTGGCGGGAGAGGGCCGATAATGGATGCACCTTGCGTCGCGCACGCCCATGTTGAATGAGACCGTATTTCGTGGCCGCCGGCTGGCGATCGTCGGCAGCATCTGCCGCGACGTGAAGGTGGGGGCGATTCGCCCGGGCAGTTATCTGCTTGAGGACGGCGAGACACCGACAACCTTCGTCAAGGAAACGATCGGAGGCGGGGGGGCCAACAGCGCGCTGGCCGCCGCCTCGTTAGCTGCCGAGGTGCGATTTTGCGGAAAGGTGGGCGCGGATTCCCTCGGCGAGCGGCTCGAACAATCGCTCGTCCGCCAAGGCGTCACATCGTTCATCCGCCGCGATACGCGGGCGTCCACCGGCAGCTCGGTGGTCCTGAACTTCGAAAACGGCTGCCGGCACTTCATCAGTTGGCAGCCGAACAACTATTCGCTGGCGATGTCGGACATTGATCTAACGATGCTCCTGGGCGCCGAGCACTTGCTGCGGGCCGACGTCTGGTTCTCCGAGCCAATGCTCGCCGGGGGCAACGAAGAACTCTTCCAGGCCGCGCGGCCCGAGGCCTGACCACGTCACTCGACCTCAACTGGGACCCGTACTGGGGTTCGGCCGAGGCGGCCGCGATCGCCGGACGAAAAGAAGCCGTGCGGCGCATTCTGCCGTTGGTGGATCTGGTCCACGGAAATGTCCGGGAATTGAATCAGTTCGCCGACTGCGTTGATCTGGAGGCAACGCTCCGGCAAATCACCGCATGGGGCGCTGGCGCGATCGTGGTCCACATGGGAATCGACGGCGCGGGTTGCTATTGCCGCGGCCAGTTGACCGTCTCCCCCGCCATCCCCGTTCGGCAGTACAAGAACACGGCCGGCAGCGGTGACCTCCTCAGCGTTTGCATGATGCTCCTGCACAGCCGCAGCGAGATTCCGCTGAGCGACCGGCTTCGGCTGGCCAATACCATCGTGTCGGAGTTCATTGAAGGAAAGCGTCGCGTGATCCCCGAACTCGCGTAGTCTTGCCACGAACCTTGCACGCTATTGCGTTCGCACGACAGCAGGCCAACCGTGCAGCCACGACCATCCGTGGTTTCTGGGATCGCGTGGCAAGTTGGTTCGTCCGAAAGCCGGGTGAGATGCGTACTCGGGAGGCGGACCCTTGACAATCCGTTCCTTAGGGCTATTTTCAGGTTTGCATCCATCGGAGTAGCGACACGAACATGCCAGGAGATTCGATGATGAAAGCTTCGGCAAGACACCTCACAATCGTGGCACAAACCTGGGCCGTTCTGCTGCTGCTGGCCGCCAACCTGCCCGGCGGCGATGCGACGATTGTGCAGACCGACACCTATCGCCGGCTGAAGGGGCAAATCGACCAGATTCGGCTGCTGGACACGCACGAGCATCTGCCCAGCGAGGCCCAACGACTCAAGCAGCCGGCCGATTGCCTGGCGATCATGCTGCACTACGTGGAGTCGGATCTCGTGTCGGCCGGATTGCCGTTGACCGGCGGCAGTGCCTGGCAGATCAGCCTGCAGAACGGCAAGTTCGCATTCGACGAGCGGTGGGCGCAGTTCGAACAATTCTGGCCGAAAGTCCGACTGACCGGTTACGGACGGGCGCTCGAACGGAGCGCCCGCGATCTCTACGGCGTCCGACTCGACAAGCTCACGCCGGAAACCGGCAAGGAACTCAACGCGCGAATGGCCGAAGCCCTCAAGCCAGGTTTTTACAAGTGGGTGCTCAAAGACAAGGCCCGGATTGATCTGAGCATCGTCGATATCGGCACGACGCAGGTGGACCGCGCACTGTTCGTGCCCGTGCTGCGGTTCGACAGTTTCGTGGACCTGAATTCCTCGCGCCAGTTGGATGCGGTGGCGAAGCAGACCGGCGTACACGTCGCCACGCTGGAAGACCTGGTGCATGCGCTGGAGGTGGCGTTCGAGAAGGGCCGGCGGGAGGGGATGGTGGGCATCAAATCGGGGCTGGCCTATTCGCGGAAAATTTACTATCCGCTGCCGGCCGAGGACGAGGCCCGCGCGGCGCTGGACAAACTCGTGCAGAAGAAGCCCGCCGGGCATGACGAGTTGCTGCCGCTGCAAAACTACATGATGCACCAGGTTTGCCGATTGGCGGGCAAGCACCACTTGCCGTTTCAGATTCATACGGGCCTGCAAACGGGTTTCGGCAACCGGGTGATCACCGACACCAATCCCACGCACCTGGTGAACCTCGTCAAGGCCTATCCGCAGACGCAATTCGCCATCTTCCACGGCGGTTATCCCTACGGGCCGGAGTTGGGCACGATGGCCAAGAACTTCAGCAACGTGTGGATCGACATGTGCCGGCTGCACATCATTTCGCCGAAGGTGGCCCGCGACTACTTGTCGGAGTGGATCGAAACCGTGCCGCGCAACAAGATCATGGCGTTCGGCGGCGACTACTCCTACGTGGAAGGTGCGTACGCGCACGCCGAGATGGCCCGCGAAAACGTGGCTTGGGTGCTGGCAGAGAAGGTGCTTTCGGGCTACATGACGGAAGCGGATGCGGCGGACGTGGCCAAGGACATCTTGCGGAACAACGCGGTGGCGCTCTTCCGTCTGCGGCTGGAGTGAATCGAAGACCGAGCGAGCGGCCGGACAATTCCCCCCCGGGCCGCAGTCCGGGGGCGTTCCTTCATCCTGAATCCTGAATCCTGAACCCTGAATCCTGAACCCTGAACCCTGACCTCTCGCCCCTTCCCATGAAACTACCCCCCGAAGGCGCCCGCTGGTTGGTCTCGCTGCGTTGGGTGGCGTGCGCGGCCGTGTTCGCCGCGACTTGGCTGACCTCCTCGGTGCTGCCGGTGCTGGCCAAGGTGCCGCCGCTGCTGGCCAGTCCCGTGCCGCTCTACGCCGTGGGCTGCGCGATGGTCGCCTACAACTTGTTGTTCTATCTGAATCAGCGCGACGCTTCGGCCGGCGAGGGGAACGTCGACCGAAACATCTTCCTGCAAGTGATGTTCGACCTGACCGCCCTGACGCTGCTGCTGTATTTCGCCGGTCTGCCGCGGAACCCGTTCCTGTTCTACTTCGTGTTCCACATGATCATTGCCGGGATGTACTTGCGCGGGTCGGTGCCGTATTTCTTTGCGGCCCTGTCGACGACCATGGTGGGCGCGGTGATGTTGCTTTTGTACCTGCAATGGATTCCCTCGTATCCGCTGCGATTCCCCTCCGATCCGTCCGAGTTGCTGCGGCCCGACGGACTGGATCTGCTGGGGGTGTTCGTCGCGTTCGCCAGTGCCCTGTGGGTGGCGGTCTACTTTACGACGTCGATCCGCCGCTACGTCGATCGGGCCCACGCCGAGATTCGCCAGAAGGAGAAGATGCTGGGCATCGGGCAATTGGTGGCGGGCATCGCCCACCAGATCGCCAATCCGCTCGACGGCGTGCAAAACTGCCTGCGGCGTATCGGCGAGCGGGTGAAAGACGACCCGCACCTGACGGAGTACGTGCAACTGATGGGCGAGGCCCTGGAACGCATCGAACGGACGGCCAAGCGGGTGCAGGCCTTCGCCCGGCCCCGCGGCATCACCCTGCAAAGCACCGACGTGAACCAGGCCGTGGAGGGCACGCTGGAAGTGCTCGGCGGCAGCCACGGCCGCAACATCCAGATTCGCAAGGAACTGGGCGACGTGGCCCCGGTTCAGGGCGACCCGTACACCTTGCAGGAAGTCCTCTTCAATCTCTGTACCAACGCCCTGAACGCCATGCCCAACGGCGGCACGCTCAGTCTGCGCACCTACGCCTTGGGCCGCAAGGACGAGGACCAGATGGGCTCGGTGGCCATCGACGTGAGCGACACCGGCGTCGGCATTCGCGGGTACACCTGGAGAAGATCTTCGAGCCGTTCTTCACCACGCGGGCCGATTCCGGCGGCACGGGCCTGGGGTTGGGCCTGTGTCGCATGTTGATTTCCGAGATGGGCGGCCGGATCGAAGTCCGCAGCGCCCTGGGGCAGGGAGCGACGTTTACCGTGGTGCTGAATCGCGCCGACGCGAAGGGTGTTGCGAAGAAGGAATGACTGGCTCGTGGGCCGGCAACTTGTGATTTTCTTGATTTATGCTCCAGCTTGTGATTTTGTGACCTATACTTAAGTTAGACCGGTATCCTAAACCTTATTCCACCTCCGACGCAGACGGTCTGCCGGGGTACACCGACGCGGTGCCCCCGGCTTTACTTTCGTCTTCTCCGCACGATGCGAGGGCGACTGTTCACTGGGGACTGTCCCGATTTTCGCGGCGCGGAGAACGTGGCGGCGTGAGCACGCTTGACCGCCGCGAATATGGGACTGTCCCCCTTGGGTCGCCGCCGAAAAATGGACCAGTCCCCGACGGCCCGTGAACGGTTGCGGGTGCGGCGGGGAGCAGTGCGGCGTAAAGCTTTCGGATGGCCTCGTGCATGTGGCTCTTGATGGTGCCGACGGGGATTGCCGGCCGAGTTCGGGCACGTCGGCGAGGACGGCTCTCATCCCGGGTTCGGGGAGCATGGAGAGGCGTGGCATGCTGATTCTCCACTGGTACGGGTGAGTCGACGCTGCGGGTAGCGCAATGGTGGTCAACGAGCGGCGGTACGATTCCTGGTCATGTCTGCGCAACTCGTGCGCCGTCCTGAGCAGACCGGCTGCCGGCCCGTCGAGGAACGCTGCCAGGTCGCGGGCGCGGCAGGGCTGACGAAGCTTGCACAGGGTGCTCCTTTCGATCTGCCGGATGCGCTCCCTGGTCACGTGCATGAGCTTGCCGACGTCCTGCAGACTCAGCGGTTGGCCGTCCACCAGCCCAAAACGCAGGCCCAGCACTTGCCGCTCGCGGGCGTCCATGTCCTGGAGGATGGCATCGATCCGTTGCCGGAGGAGTTCCCGGTCGAGCCGTTGGGACGGGTCTTCCGCGCGATGATCGCCGATGCAGTCGGCCAACTCCCGGGAATCGTCTTCCAGAAAAGGACGATTGAGCGAAGTGGGCCGGCGGTGCAAACGCAAGAGGATCTCCAACTCATCCGCGGCGATTCCGGTCGAGTCGGCCGTCTCGGCCATGTTTTGCTTGGCGCCGTGGGTCTGGAGGAGGTCGCCCTGGCGGCGTGGATTCCGCGGAGTTTCGCGGCCATCCGGTAGGTGAGGGGAAAGCAGTTGCCGCGGTGCAGGATTGCCCGATTGATGGATTGACGAATCCAGCAGACCGCGTAGGTGGAGAACTTGTGTCCGCGCGTGTAGTCGAACTTCTCGACGGCCCGCATCAGTCCGAGGTTGCCGTCCTGGATCAGGTCGAGAAGCTGCTCGTCTCGCGCCGTAGCGCTTTGCGATCAAGACCACCAGTCGCAGATTCGGGGTCACGAACGCATGGCAGGCTTCTTGGTACTCTCGTTGCAGTCGGTGAACCGCGGCCAGGCGGCGGCGCAGCGTCCGAGGGCTTTCGCCCACAGCTTTCATCAGACGGTGCAAACGGGTTCGCAGCTTGCGTCGCAGCAAGTGCTGTTGACGGCTGGTCGTAGGGGACCTCTTCAAGGTATCCAATCGGGCTTGGATTCGCGCCAGAGATGCCGCCATCTTCGTCAAACGGGCCGGCGCCTTAGTGAGATGCGCAACGCGAAATCGCAGGCCCATGACCAGGCGGGCGGCCTTTCTGCGCCGCCGCATCAGCCTCCGCCATGCCGCACGGCGCCGGCACATCGACCGGCGCTTATCGGGGGCCGTCGAGAAATCGCTCTCATTTTCTCGGAGGAGTGATTGGATCGCCGCGGCCCCCGCGCTGACTCGCTGGAAGGCATGCCGCCTGGCCGTGAGGTTGCTACCCTGGACTTCGACCACGTGATCGACGCGTATCGCGCGGTTGGCGGCCTGCCTGAACATCGCCGTGACGGACTTCAAGACGCAGTCCATCGCCAACAGGCACGCCGCGAACCGGCGCCGAGTCTCGGCCACCTTCTTGGCGGCAGCCAGTTCCTCCTCGCGGCTCATCAGGGGCGTGGCGGCAATCTCCCGGAGATAGACGCCCAGGTCGTCACGGCGGTGGGTGACCAGGGATTTCGTCCCGGCCCCAGCCGGCCTGGCGTGGACGCGGAGACCTTGTTGCGGTACGGAACAGCGTTTTTCGTCCGGAGGGTTCGAGCGATTCATGTTGTCCGCTCCGTCTCCGACGTTAAAGCAGATTGTGCGCTGGATGTCCCGCTGGCACTGTTCGCCGCGCTGGACTCGAGAGCAGTGGCCGCGTTCTCTGGTGATGTGGGGTTCAGATCCGACTTCTTGATCGCGGCGATGAGAAATTGCAGGTTATATTGATGAGGTAGGACGACAACGACGGTCGTTGCAACCGTGCCGGCAACTGAAGGAGACTCCGGGCGCCGCAGACGCACATCGGGGGGTCGGACTCTGGTTCTGCGGCGCTCCGGAGGCATCCATATCGGCCATGGCTTCTGCTCAAGCCGTGTTGGGGCGGCAGTAGACTGCCGCCCCAACACGTGCTCGTTCATCCTCTTGGTACGACGCATGGTGATTTAACCGTGAATCACGACAAAGCGACTCCCGTGCGCGCGCGCGCACCAGGAGCATCACTCCTCTCTCCAACGACTTCTCGTCCAGGGCCTTGGTCAGGTCTTCGACCGTCTTCACCGGCTTGCGGTTCACTTCGGCAATGACCATGCCGGCGCTCACTCCGGCACGTTCGGCCGGGCTGCCGGGCTGCACGTCGGTCACGACCACTCCATGGTCGGCCTTGATCTCCAATTGCTTAGCCAGTTCGGGCGTCAGGTTCTGGAACTCCATGCCCAGTTTCCCCATGCGAGAGGTTTCCGCAGGGCTGCCCTCGGCGGTCTTGCCGTCGCCGGGCATTTCCGTCGGGCTGACGCTCAGCTCCGTCCGCTTGCCGTCGCGGAGCACATAGAGCGGCTGCTCCTTGCCGGCCGCGGACCGTTCCACGAGCGTCTGCAATTCCTGCGGCGTGGCAATGGCCTTTCCGGCGAACTCGACGATCACGTCGCCCGACTTCAGGCCGGCCTTGGCCGCGGGGCTGTCGGGCGTCACGTCGGCCACGACCACTCCCTCGCGTGCTTTCAGGCCGAACTGGTGGGCCAACTCATCGGTGAGCGGCTGGATCATGACGCCCAGCCGGGCACGATGCACCGTGCCGCCATTGGACAGTTGTTGGGCGACCCATTTCGCCAGGTTGATGGGAATGGCGAACCCAACGCCTTCGTTGCCGCCGCTGTTGGACGAGATGGCCGTATTGATGCCGATCACTTCGCCATCCAGGTTCACCAGCGGTCCGCCGCTGTTGCCGGGGTTGATCGAGGCGTCGGTCTGGATGAAGTCCTCGCGCTCGGCGATGCCCAACCCGCGGCCTTTGGCGCTGATGATGCCCGGCGGTAACCGTGCCTTCCAGGCCGAACGGGCTGCCCAGGGCCAGCACCCAGTCGCCCACCTCGACGCTGTCTGCTGTCGCCGAGCTTGGCGGGCGTGAGGTTGTCGGCGCCCTCGATCCGCAGACACGGCCAGATCGGTCTTCGGATCGGCGGCGACCTTGGTGGCCTTGTACTCGCGGCCGTCGTGGAGCCGCACCGTGATCTCCTTGCCGCCATCGATGACGTGCCTGTTCGTGAGAATCAACCCCGCCTTGTCGATGATCAGCCCCGAACCCATGCCGCTCTGTCCATGCTCGGGCATGCGCGGCATCTGCTGGAAGAACTTCCGCAGGTCGGGCATGCCGCGGAACGGCGCGCCGAACTGCTTGTCGCCGAACCATTGCTCGAAACCGCCCTCCTCGTCGCCCGGGTTCCGGCCTTCGAGCTTGACGGGCATCGCCGCCTCGCTCTTGATGAGCACCACCGACGGTTGCACTTCCTTGACGACTTCGCGGAAGCTTTGCGACAGCGCTCGGGCCGGCGCCGCGGCAGGATTCTTGTCTTCGCCGGGCGCACCGCGGCGATGCCGCCCATCGACGCCGCCAACACGATGGCGGCCAGCAGCGGCACGAGGGCAACCGCCAACGGCGCCCGACTGCATAAACCATTTTTCCAAAACGCATGACTCACTCCTCTCACAGTGTCGCCACCCGGTCGCTTCCAGGACCACCCTGGACAGGCGCCGGCGGCATTGCCGAAAATCTCTTATTGAAAGGTCGCACTGACCGCCGACACCAGGGCGGCGCAGGCTGCCAGTGAGGTCAGTGCGACCCAGGCGGGTACGATCAAAAAGGACCAGTGCAGGTAGATGTCAACGCCGCAGAGCCGGCCAAGTTTCCACGAGTAATTCACGGCGGTCTCTCCTCATGACGCGCACCGGGCGATTGCCCGCTCACGTTGCCAGGGCCATAATGCACAGGGCGTGCCAAACTGCCCGCGCCGGCCGCAAGATGTTACAATAGGAAAGAGGGAATCGCGCGGCCGTGGTGTCTTGTAGGGTGCGTGAAACGCACCACAACCGGCGGATGTTGGTGCGTTTCGCGCACCCTACGGCTTGCCGGCCCGTGCGTGAAGGGGCCACGGCACGGGCTGACAAGCAGCCCGTGCCACCCGGCACTTCGGGTCGAGCGGCGCCGTCAGCGCACCCAAAAGGCCCCGGTGGGGCAAAACGCCACGGTTCGCATCAGCGGCCGACCGGTTGATCCCGGCATGCGAGGGGAACGATGAGAGTGACGATCAAACTCGTCCTGGTGTTCATGCTGGCGAACATCGTGCTGGCGGCCATCTACGGTTATCTGGCCGTCCAGCGCGAAGTTCAGATATTTGAGCAGACAGCCACCGCCGAAGCAGAAACGCTAGGCCGCGCCATGGAAGTTCCGCTGGCCGACGCTTGGCGCAACGCCGGTCAACAGGGCGTGGAGCAGTTCCTCCGCAAAGTGAACGACGCGCCAGGGCATCACGTGCGGATGCGTTGGGTGTGGTTGGACACGCAACCCGGCAACGAGTTCTCCCCCGCAGTGCCCCGCGAATCGCTCACGAATATCACCATCCACGAGCCCCTCGCGGTTGCGTCCTTCGATTCCAGCGGCATCCCGTATCTGCACGTCTATTGGCCGGTCACCCTGAACGTCGAGCGGCAATGTGGTCTGGAGTTCTCCGTGGCGATGACGGAGTTGGACCGCAACAAGCGCGAGATCATCCGCCGAACGGCGTTGTTGATCGGCGGCATGGTCGCTGCTCAGCGGACTGCTGGCGGTGGCTTTGGGCGTGCGGTTTGTGGGAAGGCCGTTGCGGCAGCTCATCGACAAGACCCGGCGGGTCGCCGAGGGCGACCTGGAGGGGCCGATTCACCTGCACTCGCGGGACGAGCTGGCCGAATTGGCCGACAGCCTGAACGCGATGTGCGCGCAACTGGCCGGCTCGCAACGCAAGATTCGCGAGGAGTCGGCGGCGCGGATCGCCGCCATGGAGCAACTCCGCCACGCCGACCGACTGAAGACGGTCGGCCGGCTGGCCTCGGGGATCGCCCACGAATTGGGGACGCCGCTGAACGTCGTGTCCGGCCGGGCGGGGCTGATCGCCTCGGGCAAGACTCAGCCCCGGAGGAAATCGGGCAAAGCGCCGCCGCCATCAAGGCCGAGGCCGACAAGATGACGAAGATCATTCGCGCAGCTGCTCGATTTCGCCCGCGCCAGCACGCCCCACAAAGCGCCGGTCGATCTGCGCCACGTGGTCGAGCCAGACGATGGATCTGCTTCGCCCCATGGCCGAGAAGGGCAACGTACAGTTGCGTTTCGCGCCGGCGACGCTCCGGCCATCGGCCGAAGTCGACGCCGGCCAGATTCAGCAGGTTTTGACCAATCTCCTGGTCAACGCCATCCAGGCGATGCCCGAGGGCGGCAACGGTCGATATCGCCATCCGCCGCCAGACGGCCGCGCCGCCCGAAGGAAACGCCGGACGCGAGACGGCCTACCACGGCATCGAGATCCGCGACCAGGGCGTGGGCATCCCCGAGGAGAACGTGCAGCACCTCTTCGAGCCGTTCTTCACGACCAAGGCGGTCGGCGAAGGGACCGGGCTGGGGCTGTCGATCGCCTACGGCATCGTTCAGGAGCACGGCGGCTGGATCGACGTGACCAGCCGTCCCGGCGAAGGGAGTTGCTTTACCGTCTTCTTGCCCGAAGGACCAAAGTCGTGAAGCCAAGCGTGCTGATCGTCGACGACGAGCGGAGCATGTGCGATCTGCTGGAGACGGACCTGCGGCTGCGCGACTTCGCGCCCTCGTGCTTCACCTCGGCCGACGAGGCGTTCGAGGCATTTTCGCCGCGAGGACTTCGAGGTCGTGCTGACCGACCTGAAGATGCCCGGCATGGACGGCATTCGAGTTCTGTTCGCGGCTGGCGGCCAATCGGCCCGACGTTCCCGTGGTGGTGATGACGGCCTTCGGCAGCCTGGAGACGGCCGTGGCCG
Organism: uncultured Planctomycetaceae bacterium; assembly: GCA_963759115.1. GTDB lineage: Bacteria > Planctomycetota > Planctomycetia > Pirellulales > Thermoguttaceae > CAVWXT01. The sequence continues at coordinate 116,233 of CAVWXT010000003.1, read as the reverse complement.
CGATGCGGGCCGGGGCCTACGATTTCGTCACCAAGCCGATCGAGATGGAGTTGCTGGCGCTGATTCTGCGACGGGCGGTCGAGCGCCGGCAGCTTCAGCAGCAGATCGCATCGCTCAGCGAGGCGGTCGAGCGCAGACCGCGGTTCGAGGAACTGCTCGGCGAGAGCCCCGCCATGCAGAAGCTCTACGACCAGTTGGCGCAGATTGCCGATTCCGAGGCGCTCGGTGCTGATCACCGGCGAGAGCGGCACGGGCAAGGAACTGGTGGCCCGCGCGCTGCACCAGCGCAGCCGGCGGCGCGACCAGCCGTTCGTGGCCGTCAATTGCGCGGCGCTGCCCGACACGCTGCTGGAGAGCGAGCTTTTCGGGCACGTCAAGGGCGCGTTCACCGACGCCCGCAACGACCGCAAGGGACTGTTCGTGCAGGCGGAAGGGGGCACGCTGTTGCTGGACGAAATCGGCGAAATGCCCTTGGCGATGCAGCCGAAGCTGCTGCGGGCCTTGGAGGAGAACAAGGTCCGGCCGGTCGGCAGCGAGAAGGAGGTGGCCTTCGACGTGCGGCTCCTGGCCTCGACCAACCGCGACCTGGAGACCGCGGTCGAGGAGGGCCGCTTCCGCAAAGACCTCTTCTTCCGCATCGACGTGATCCAGGTGGAGCTGCCGCCGCTCCGCGCCCGCGGCGCCGACGCCCTGCTCTTGGCCCAGCACTTCATCGAGGACTGCGCCGGCCGCGCCGGCAAGCAGGTGGTCGGCATGTCGGAAGGGGTGGCGGAGAAACTCCTGGCGTATTCCTGGCCGGGCAACGTCCGCGAGCTGCGCAACGTGATCGAGCGGGCCGTGGCCCTGACGCGGTTCGACAAACTCACGGTCGACGACCTGCCCGAGAAGATCCGCGATTACCGCAGCTCGCAGGTGGTGATCGGCGGCAACGATCCGGGCGAGTTGGTGCCGCTGGAGGAGGTGGAGCGCCGCTACATCCTCCACGTGCTCGACTGCGTGGGCGGAAATCGCACGCTGGCGGCCCGCACGCTGGGCCTCGACCGCAAGACCCTCTACCGCAAGCTCCGCCAGTACGGCGTGCCAAGCGACGGTGCGGATGGAACAGTCTGACGTGGGTTGTGGGCGATTGTAGTCACAAATCGCCGCCACTGGAAAGCCGGACCCCGCCCAGGTGCTCAATCCTGTTGAGCGAGACCAGCGAGAACTGCCCACGTTGGTCGATCGCCACGCGGGTAATCGAGCCGTTGTGCAGCGCGAACGGCGGCAGCGGCTCGCGCAGGAATCAGCAGGCTGCGCACCGCCACGCTCAACAGCCCGCCGTGGGTCACGATGGCGGCCTCGCGATGGCCGGCGGCTGCAATGGCGTGAATGGCCTCGCAGCCGCGAATCGTCAACTGCCGCCGCGACTCGCCGCCGGGAATGGCAAAATCCTCGTCGCCGGCGAGCCAATGGGCAAACTCGGCCGGGTAGACGTTCGCCAGGTCGCTGCGGAGTTGGCCCTCGAACACGCCCGCGTCCAACTCCATCAGCCGCGGATCGGTTTGCACCTTGAGCCCGTGCTTTTCCGCAATCGGCCGGGCGGTGGCCAACGCCCGGCTCAGCGGGCTGGAATACACAGCCTCGATCGGCGCTTCGGCCAGCGCCTTGGCGACGGCCTCGCTTTGCCGGCGGCCCAGGTCCGACAACGGCGCGTCGGATTGACCCTGGATTCGTTCCTCGGCGTTGAACGTGCTTTCACCGTGACGGACCAAATGGAGGAGCACGCTCACGCCAGGCACTCCCACGCAATCCCTAGGCGCCGCGTGCCAAAGCGGGCCGCAGGAGACAGAGACTGCATGTTATTTCGCGGTCGGCGGCTCTGCAAGTCCCCTCTTTCGAGGTAGAGTTGACAGACACGCTTTGCGCTACGAGAATTGAGTCGAAGATTGCGGACATTCACCATTTTCCCATCGCCATTGCGAGGAGCCCGCCGTGACTGCCCCGTGGATTACCTATCGCCCCGAGTTGAAGGTCTTGGACTGCACGATCCGCGACGGCGGACTGATCAACGATCACGCCTTCGAGGACGGCTTTGTCAAGGCCGTCTACGACGCCTGCGTGGCGGCCGGCATCGACTACATGGAGATCGGCTACAAGGCGTCGAAGAAGCTTTTCGCGCGGGACAAGTGCGGCGCCTGGAAGTTCTGCGACGAGGACGACATCCGGCGGATCGTCGGCGACAATCCCACGCCGTTGAAGCTGGCCGCGATGGCCGACGCCGGCAAGTCCGATTGGCACACCGACATCCTGCCCAAGAAGGACAGCGTGTTGGAGCATGATCCGCGTGGCCTTCTACGCCAACCAGGTGCCCGAGGCGGTCGACATGATCAAGGACGCCGCCGACAAGGGCTACGAAGTGTCGGCCAACCTGATGGCCGTCTCCACCGTCACCGACACCGAAGTGGATCAGGTGCTGGAGGTGATTGCCCAAACGCCGGCCAGCGTGCTGGTGGTGGTCGACAGCTACGGCGCGATGTACGCCGAGCAGGTCGAACTGCTGGTGAAGAAGTACCTGGCCTACGGGAAAGAGACGGGCAAGGAAGTGGGCATCCACGCCCACAACAACCAGCAATTGGCCTTCGCCAACACGATCGAGGCGATCATCCACGGCGCCAATCGGGTCGACGCCTCGATGGCCGGCCTGGGACGCGGGGCGGGCAACTGCCCGATGGAACTGCTGATCGGCTTCCTCCGCAATCCCAAGTTCCGCATCCGGCCGATCTACCAGGTGATCCAAGAGCACTTGCTGCCGCTGAGCCGAAACGTGGAATGGGGGCCGTACGCGCAGTACAACATCACGGGCCAACTCAACGAGCATCCCCGCAGCGCCATTGCCGCCCGCGCCGGCGACTGCCGCGACAATTACGTCGAGTTCTACGACAAGCTTACCGGCGACGTGTAGGGCCTCGCGCCGAAATAGGTTGGCTGAATCTGTAGGACGAGTTTTCCAACTCGTCCCGAAAGACTGGACGAGTTAGAAAACTCGTCCTACGGCAAGATATGCTGCGATTTGGTGGGCTATGCCCACCCTACACCTACGACTACGAGTCTCAGCGCGTATCGCCGGCCTTCCAGCCTCCATCCGGCGCCTTCTGATCTGGCGCCGACCATTCCAGCAGCTTCTTGCGCGGCGTGGGCAGTTCCAAGGAGGTCTCGAAACGCCGGTTCTGTGACCGGGCGTCGGAACTCAACAGCTTGACAAACTCCGGCGAGACATGATCCAGCATGATCACCTCGCTCTTGGCGTTGGGCTTGTCGCGCGGGCGAATCACGCAAGTCACTTCCGCCCCTTCCTTCAGGTATCGTTGGATTTCTTCGTAGGCCGCCCGCTCGTGCGGTGGCAGGCCCAGGGGCGACGCAGCCGCCGGCGCAGCAACGGCTCCCATCGAGGCGAGATTGATCGGGCCGGGCATCGCCTTGGGCATCGCCGGCAGGACGTTGGCGGCAAAGGCCGGCGGCGCCGCCGGGGCCACCACGACCGGAAATACGGCAGGAATCCCGGCGGGCGACTTGTAAACGAACGACAGATCCCTCCCGTCCGCGGTCTTGCGATCCAACTCGGCATAGATCGAGGCGGGGGCGGCAAACAGCCCTTCCCGGTCGCTCGGGTCGGCAAAGTCGCAGATGCCGATGACGTAACCTTCGCTAGAGAACAAGCCTCCGCCGCTACGGCCTTCCATCGGCTGTCCGGCCACCTGGATATTGGGCGGCCCGACGAATTTGTCCAACGAGGTCACATAACTGTGTTGCGCGGTCGGCATGTCGCCGTTGTTGCAACCTACGCTTACCACCGGCATGCCGCGGGTGACTTGGTAGCCGGGCGGCGTGACGCGGGCGGCAGTCACGGGTCCCGGCGTCGAAATCCACACCAGACCGACGTCGCGATCGAGGTCGAACGATACCAGGTTGCCGCGGACTTGTTGGGCGGCGTTCGGGCCGAACAGGTCGACCGTGATGGGACCCTTGCCTTGCGAATCGCGGAAGATGTGGCCGCAGGTCAGGATCAGGGCTTTGCCCTCGCGTGCGTTCGAGTCAATGATGGTGCCCGAGCCGCAGGAGCGTCCACCGGAATCCTGCACCTGCAACCGCACGGTGGCGGCAATCAGCGTGGCGTCAGTCACGCCGCCGGCTTGCCTCGCCGGGGCGGAAACCGGTTGGATCGTTGCGGACTGGCTTGCTCGACCGTCGAAGGGAGACGGCGGCACGGGGAACGACGGCGCCGGCTGCGCAGGCGGCAGACCATTTTGGGCGAGCATCGGGGGCGATCTATCTTGAGCGGGGGCCGACGCGCCCAACTTGCACATCCGTTCCAGCCGGGTGTACGTCGTGGGGATGTCGACGCGGTCCACGACCTGCCCATCGACCACCATGATGAAGCACGGGATGGTCTTCACCTTGTACTGCTCGGCAAGCGGCTTGTTCTGGTCGATGTTGACCCGCTGGACCGGATAGCCGGCTTTCTCCAGGGCCTGGATCGTGGGATTCATGGCCCGGCAAGGAGCGCACCAGTCGGCGTAGAAGTCCAGCATTGCCGTCTGGCCCGTGCCCGACAACACCATTGCCGCGAAGGCTGCCTGTAGAGTGACCATCGGTTCCCTCCTGGTCGATAGGCGAAATCCATTTCGCTCTTTGTGCGGGACTATTTGAGGAGGCGGCATTGTCGCCGGAATGGCGATTCGACACAACTCCAAAGTTCGCGGTTTGTTTCTTTCTAGCCCCTCCTTCGATTCCATAATCTCCCCAATTTGTACGGGAAGCCCGCTTGTCGTGCCTGATTCCGCCATTGTCTCGCCGCGCCAACCGGCTATACTCAAAGTTTTTCGTCGACCCGGCCATTGACGGAGAGCCTCCGAGGGACAGTCCAATGAATCTGCAGGATCCGAAATACGGCAACTTTGCCCTGGTTCACGAGATGCTCGAAACGCCGCGGATCGTCGCGGCCTTCGACTTCCAGGGCGCCCGCGACGCCGCCCAGATCATTCGCCAGACGGGCAGACTGTTCTTGACGGGCGAGGGATCGAGCCGAATCTTCCCGGCCAAGAACCTGATCTGCGAAGTCCTGCAAATGGGCGCTCCCGTTGGCGGTTTTCACCGAGGGCGCCCGGCAGGCCCACCAATATGACTTGAGCCAGTTCGCCGTCTTCGGGGCCAGCAACAGCGGCAAGACCAAGGAGTTGATCTCGCTGTTCACCCAACTTCGCCAGCAGGGGCACGCGAAGCGGTTCGGGCTTGTCGGCCAACAGCCCGTGCATGCTGGAAACCGTGTCCTCGCGGTGCTATACGCTTCGCTGCGGCAAGGAGGACGCGGTCGCCGCCACGAAGAGCGTGGTCGAGCAGGCCCTGTTCTACCGCTCGCTGCTCGCGCCCTTGGGAGAAGGCTTCGCCCATGGCGGCCAATCAGCAGCAAGCCGGCCGGAAGGCGCAAGAGGTGTTGGAAGCCGAGTTGCCCCCGTCGCTGGTCGAGAGGATTGCCAAGGCCCCGACGATCTACTTCGCCGGCCGCAACAACGGCGTGGCCGAGGAATTGACCCTCAAGACGAACGAGATCACGCACAAGAAGAGCGACTACCTGGAGGGCACGTACGCGGTCCACGGGATCGAGGAGATCATGAAGCCCGAGGAAGTGGTCATGGTGATCGATCCGTTCCCCGCCGAGATGGAGAAGTTCAAGACCACGTTGGTCGATGGCGTGGGGATGACGCGTGATCGCCGTTGCCGAGGAGGAGACTCCGTTCCCGACCATCCGCATTCCGCAGGTCGAGGGCTACCAGACCGTGCTGCAATTGCTGGCCGGCTGGAACATCCTGGTCCAGGTGGGAGTCGCCCTGGGAATCAACCTCGACAAGGCCGAGCGGGCCCGCAAGATCGGCAACGAATTCGTCAGTGCGTGACCGGGGGCCGCGCCTCTACCACAAGGAGAATCCAGCAAGGTGACCGCTAGCATCACATACAGCCGCCGCACGCCCGAGGGCCTGCGTACCTCGTCGAACGTGGCCGAACTGTTTCCCGATTGGCGGGGTTCGGACGAGTGCTGGATGTTCATCTCGCCGCACGACGACGACATCGTCATCGGCGGCGGGTTGGCGTTTCAGGTCGGTTTGGCCGAAGGGGCCCGCGTGTCACGCCGTGATCGTGACCGACGGCCGGATGGGCTACTGCCGATTCGAGCAGCGTCGCAACATCAGCAAGATTCGCGCGGCGGAGGCCCAAAAGGCCTGCCAAATCCTCGGCCTGCCGCCCGAGAATCTCCGCTTCATCGAGTGTCCCGACTGCAACCTGAGCGCCTACCAGGGCCGCCATTTCACCACGATCGGGGCCCCCACGGAGATCGAAGGGGCCGGCGGAATGCAGAACGCCTTTACCTATGCCCTGCGGCAGGTTCGCCCCAACCGGGTGTTCCTGCCCACCGGCGCGGATCTGCATCCCGACCACCGCATCGTTCACGAGGAACTGTTGATCAGCCTGTTTCATGCCCAGGGCAATATCTGGCCGGAACTGGGCAAGCCGATCGCGGAGGTGCCCAAGGTCTACGAGTTCGCGGTCTATTGCGATTTCCCCGAGCCGCCGCAGATCCGCATCGAGACGCCCCCCGCGATGCTCGAAACCAAGCTCCGGGCGATCCTGGCCTTCGCCAGCCAGGAGCAGATCGGTTCGCTGGTGGAGATCCAACGCAACGCCGGACCCGTCGAATACTTCCGCGAGTTGGAGTTCCACTTCTACTCCCCGCAGAGATACCATCCGCTTTTCAAGAGGACCTCGTAATGCGCAAGAAGATCTGCTACATGGGCGACATTCGCCTGGTGGGCGCGGCCAGCTACCTGGCCGGAATCATGACGCACAGCGGCCTGGCGTTCGACTACGTGCCCAGCGATCAGGCCCCGCCGCCCAACCTGGCTTCCGATCCCTACTCTCTGTACGTGGTGAGCGACTACCCGGCCGCGCGGTTCGGGGCCTCGGCCATGGTCGACGTGGCGGGCTGCGTGGAACAGGGCTCGGGCCTGCTGATGATCGGCGGGTGGGAGAGCTATTTCGGCTGCGCGGGCGAATACCACAAGTCGCCGCTGGCCGGCGTCTTGCCGGTCGCCATGCAGCAGACCGACGACCGCCGCAACTTCGCCCAGCCCTGCCTGGTGAACAAGGCGGCCGACCATCCGATCCTGGAAGGGCTGCCGTGGGATGAGCCGCCGGGGATTGGCGGGCTCAACGCCGTCACGGCGAAACCGGGCACGCAAACGCTGCTCACCGCGGTGCGATTCGCCGTTCGCCGCCAGGGCGGCCAGTTCCAGTTCAACCGCGGCGAGGAGTTGCCGCTGCTGGTGGTCGGTCAACACGGCCGCGGACGGACGGCGGCCCTGGCCACCGACGTAGCACCGCACTGGGTCGGCGGATTGGTCGACTGGGGCGACCAGCGGGTCGTGCAGGACGTGGCCGGCGGGTTCACTATCGACGTGGGCAACTGGTACGCCCGGTTCTTCCGCAATTTGCTGGTTTGGACGGGGCAACTTACATAAAGCCGCGACCGGTGGTCGCGGGGGTGGCATGGGTAAGCGAAGCTTACCCGTGCCCTGAGTATCGCCGGAAGCATCACACGGGTAAGCTTCGCTTACCCATGCCACCCGCTTCTTCTGGCGACATAGCTTTCCTGAGTCAATAATCGGAAGACAATTCGCAAGGAACTTCTCCATGCTCCCAGGAAACGCCATCATCGGCCAAAGTGGCGGCCCAACCGCCGTCATCAACGCCAGCCTCTGCGGCATCATCCAGGCGTGCCTTTCGCAGAAGGCCATCCGCAAGACGCTGGGTATGCGGTACGGCATCGAAGGGTTCATCAAGGGCGACGTGATCGACCTGGGCCGCGAGAACCCGGCGGTGATCGAGAACCTCCGCACGACCCCCAGTTCGGCGCTGGGAAGCTGCCGGCACAAACTCAAGGACGCCGACTTCCCGCAAATCCTCGAAGTCTTGAAGAAGCACGACGTCCGCTACTGCTTCTTGATCGGCGGCAACGATACGATGGACACCATCCATCGCGTGGTGGAATACTGCCGGCAACAGGGCTACGAACTGATCGGCGTGGGCGTGCCCAAGACGGTCGACAACGACCTCTGCGGCACCGACCACACGCCCGGCTTCGGCAGCGCCGGCCGCTACGTGGCCCTCTCGGTCAAGCAGGCCGGCGCACTGGCCCGCGACATGAAGTACGTCGATCCATTCGTGATTTTCCAGACGGTGGGCCGTTCGGCCGGCTGGCTCCCGGCGGCCAGTGCCCTGGCGAAGGTGGTGGAGAGACGACGCGCCCCACCTCATTCTCCTGCCGGAGCGGGCCTTCGACCTGGACCGCTTCCTGGCCGACGTGAAGCGATGCTACGACCGCTACGGTTGGTGCAGCGTCGTTTGCGGCGAGGGAGTCTGCTATGCCGACCGCACGCCGATCAGCGCCTCGAAGGTCACCGACAAGTTTTCCAACGTGGAGTTCGGCGCCATGGCCGGCACGAGCGCGGCCATGATGCTGCATCGCATGATCCATGCGGCCTACGGCTGGCGCGGCGAGTTCCAGGTGTGTGAGTCGCTGCAGATGTGCGCCGCCGACCGCGTCCATCCGGGCGACGCGGAAGAGGCCTACGCCTGCGGCCGCCGCGCGGTGGAACTGGCCGCGGAGGGCACCTCGGGCGTGATGGTCAGCATCGTCCGCAATTCGACCCATCCCTACCGCTGGTCGCTCGGCACGGCGTCGCTGGCCGACGTGGCCTTGGGCGCCAAGCCCTTGCCCGACGAGTACATCAACGCCGAGGGCAATTTTGTGACCGCGGCCTGCATCGAGTATCTCAAGCCGCTAGTCGGTCCGCTGCCGGAGTATATCCGGTTGGCTGGGATTCTGGCGTAGGACGATTTTCGGAGTGTGTCCCAAAATCCGCCTCCTCGGCAGAATCTGTGGGTTGATTTGGGCCGTGAAACTCAGTTTGAATCTGGATTTTCAGGGGTTTTCGTGATTTCGGGAGCCTCAACGATCTGATTCATAGATTCCATCCCCGTTTTTCCGTGGCAAAGGTCCGTGCGTTGCAGATGTGGGAGACCCGACGAGGGCCGTTACACAACAAGAAAACCCCGGTTTTGCGGCTGTTTCCACCGTCATTTATTTGCCCTGCCATCCCTCAGAAAATCCACCTTGCCAGGACGAATCCCCCGTAGGCCCATTTTTCACCCACAGATTTTGCCGAAGACCCCAAAATCCTCCCCTCTCCCTTTGGGAGAGGGGCCGGGGGTGAGGGCTGCGGCAAGGGCGCAGCAGCGTGCGGCGGGGTGCGATGCCCACGCTTTGCGGTTGGTGCACGCGGCACGATCATTTGTCTGCCTGTGTGGCGGTTGGTACATCCCACAACCTGATCGTGTTGTCCGTACTTCCCGAGGCCAAGAGCTTGCCGTCTGAGTTAAACGCGACGGAGGAGACGAAACCGGTATGCCCGTGGAGAGTAGCGGTGTTCTTGCCGGTCGCCACATCCCACAACTTGATCGTCTTGTCCATACTCCCCGAGGCCAGGGTCTTGCTGTCAGGGCTATCTGCCACGGAGAACACAATGTCGGTATGCCCCGTGAAGGTTGCGGAATTCTTGCCAGTAGCCACGTCCCAGAGTTTGATCGTACCATCGAAACTCCCGGAGGCTAAGGTCTTGCCGTCTGGGCTAAAGACCACAAAGTTGACAACCGCGTTGTGACCGTTGAGGAGGGCGATGTTCTTGCCGGCGGCTACGTCCCAGAGCTTGATTGTTGCGTCGTCGTGCCCCCAGGCCAGGATCTTGCCGTCAGGGCTGTATGCTACCGACCAGACCTCGCTGGCCAGTCCATTGAGGGTGACGGTGTTCTTGCCGGTGGCCACGTCCCACAACCTGATCGTCTTGTCCCAACTGCCCGAGGCCAGAGTCTTGCCGTCCGGACTGAACGCCGCGGAACGTACAATGCCGATATGCCCATCAAGGGTTGCGGTGTTGTTATCAGTAGCCACGTCCCACAGCTTGATCGTCTTGTCAAAACAGCAGGCCAGGGTCTTGCCGTCCGAGCTAAACGTGATGGAAAGGACGCCAGCCATATCTCCTTTGAGTGTTGCGGTGTTCTCGCTAGAGTTCACGTCCCACAGCTTGACCGTCTTGTCTAGGCTCCCCGACGCCAGGACCTTGCCATCCGGGCGAAATGCCACGGAACGTGACAAAGTTGGTATGCCCTTTGAGCGTATCCCGCAATTTGGGTTCCTGGGCCGACAGCGGAGAGACTGCTACGATCCCCACACAAGCCAACCACAAGACTCGCTTCACGGCTCGGTCCCCTTTGCTTTTCTGCCCGCTCGTTATGCACGATGCTAGACAGTATAACTCGGTCGATCGAAAGAAGAGAATACAGGCATGAGGGTTCTTGTCCCGGAGGGACGTTCGACAGTAGCCCAGCAGTTTACTGCTGGGGAAATGGGCAAGACAGAACGCGTTTCAAGTCCCGTAGGGACGACCGAAGACGTGATTCTGGCTCCATTTTCGATCGTCCCTACGGGACAAGATAGGTTTTTTCCTCCTCCGCAACCCAGCGATGAATCGCTGGGCTAGTGCGTCTCTGAAAACGTTTGATCGGTGGGGTGCGAGTCCCCACCAGGTTTGCGTTACAAACCTGTAACCGAAAGTAACCGCGTCTCCGCGAGGAGGGGTGGGAAGCAACCGGAGGTGAATGACCAGTCCGTAGGATAACGAACCTGATTCGGCCAAGCCTGTCGGGGAGCCTGCTAGCCAATGGCGAACCTCCGACCGCGTGACGGCGTTCCCTCCGATCCGTCCAGATCTGCCCGGGGGATAGACGCGGCGGCCCATCCGGCTGAGGTAACGTGCGAAAGCCGTGATGGGGAGATGGCAACACGGTGGTTGAGGACGGAATGGTCGGAAGGTCAAACGTCGTAAGGAGAGAGACCTGGAAGGAAGCAGGACGGAGTTCATTGTCCCTGATAAGGATAGGAAGAACCGGCCGTCCAGGAGTCAGAGCACCCATAGTAGCGACGAAACCGGGTAACGCCGGGGGAGCGAAGGGGTGCAGGAAGATGGATGCGTGATGTCCGAGCCACGGGAAAGAAACCATCCCCCGGTGACAGTGCCGTTCGCGGCTACTCCCGCCGGAGAGCCTCCGTCGATTCGCGACTGGGCGAACCCGTGTGTCTGGACGGACCGCATGTTGGCGACACTCGAACAAGGAGTGCGAGGAGGAAGATGGCACACGCTGATCGACAAGGTGTACGCGCCGCTGAACCTGTTTGCCGCCCGCAGCCATGTGATCGGCAACCGGGGAGCAGCGGGGGTGGACCATCAATCGGTCGAGGGCTTTCAGGCCAATGGCCAGAAAGAACTGGACAGGCTGCACGAGGCACTGCGGACCAATGCGTATCGTCCGCAGGCCGTGCGGCGAGTCTGGATTCCGAAACCGGGCAGCAAGGAGCAGCGGCCGTTGGGGGTTCCGACCGTGCGTGACCGCGTGGTGCAAACCGCGCTGTTGCACGTGCTGGAACCGATCTTCGACGCCACGTTTTCGCAAGCCAGTTACGGGTTTCGACACGGACGAGGGTGTCATCACGCCCTGGAACGGGTCGAGGAACTGCTCGGCGCTGGTCGCGTCTACGTGGTGGACGCGGACCTCAAGAGTTACTTTGACACGATCTCGAAGCCACGGCTGATGACGCGACTGCGCGAGAAGGTGTCGGACAGCCGGGTGTTGCGTTTGGTGGAGATGTTCCTGGAGCAAGGCGTGATGGACAACCTGCGGGAGTGGACGCCCGAAACGGGCACGCCCCAAGGAGCAGTCCTCTCGCCCCTTCTGGCCAACATCTACCTCAACCCGCTGGACCACGTGCTGGACGACGCCGGTTTCGCGCTGGTCCGTTATGCAGACGACTTCGTGATCTTGTGCAAGACTCGCGAGGAGGCGGAAGCGGCCTTGGCGATGGTGCAACGTTGGGTCAACGAAAACGAGTTGACCCTGCATCCGACCAAAACCAAGATCGTGGACGCCCGCATCGAGGGTTTCGATTTTCTGGGCTATCGCTTCCGCGGCGACTTGCGTGTGCCGCGGCAAAAGAGCCTGCGGAAACTCAAGGAGGCGGTCCGCGCGAAGACCAAGCGCACGAACGGGCATGACCTGCCCTTCACGTGTGCTCGACTGACGCGGCAACTTCGCGGCTGGTTCATCTACTTCCGCCATTGTCGCGGGTCGGTTTTCCGCCAACTGGACGGCTGGATTCGTGGTCGGCTGCGTAGCATGTTGCGGCGGCGACAGAAACGGCGCGGACGGGGCCGCGGAAGGGACCAGCAGCGTTGGCCCAATCGCTTCTTCGACGAGCAAGGGCTGTATTCCCTGCAAACCGCCCATGTCTGTTTCGCTCAACCCTTTCGGAGGTAACACCATCAACTGGAGAGCCGGATGCGGGAAATCCGCCAGTCCGGTTCGGAGGGAGGGGGGCCGCAACCCAATGCGGCCTCCCTACCTCTATTTGTCAAACGACCCTCCGGGTCGGAATTGCGATAGTTTCCGCCGTGCGCGGGATCGAGATGTGGGTAACGACAAGCGGTAGACGGGGACACGTCGAGATTGGCTCGACGCGGGCCGTAAATTGGTGACAGCCAGATGGCCACGATTTATACACACGCTTTTGTTGGACTGGGAATGGCGCGATTATGCGCGACCCGGCCCATGCCATGGACGTACTGGGGCCTGGCGGCCGTCCTGCCGATTGTGCCCGACCTCGACGTGTTCTCCCCGGCCGACTATGGCACTCCGTTGGGGCATCGGGGGATCACGCACTCGCTGGCCTTCGCCCTGTTGTTGAGCACCATCGCGGCCGGCGCGGCGTTTCGCCGTTGCCGGGTGAGTTGGTGGTCGCTGGCCGCGGTGTTCTTTGCCATTGTCGCCTCGCACGGTCTGCTCGACGCGCTGACGGCCGGCGGCGAAAACATTCCCTTTTTCTGGCCGCTCGAAGGGCGCTACGGCAATTGGGGGCTGATCCCCGTTTCGGACATTGCCTTCGATTGGCCCGATCCCCGCTACAGTCGTGCCATTCGCGGCGAGTTGCTGCGGGTGTGGTTGCCGGTGGGGCTGATGGTCGGCTTGGCGATGGCCTATCGTCGCCTCAGACCACGCAAACCATCTGTGTAGGAAGACGGCTCTTGACCAGTGCGGCAACCGACGAGGAGATCAAGCAGTTCCGCGAACACGAGCGAACAGGCCGTGTTCTCGGAGACGACGATTTTCAGAAGCGCGTTTGGAGAAAAATCTGGGGCGCGTCTTACGACGGCAAAAACCGGGCCCCAAGCGTACGTCAGCCCGATAATTATGTATGGTGTCCGCGGAATTGTCCGCGGAATTGTCCGGGAATTGTCCGCGGAATTGTCCGGAATTGTGCGGAATTGTGATTGTCTATGCGTTTCTTAATCATAGTGATCGCGTTCGCCTCAGTAGCGGCAGCCGAGATTTCTCTTCACTGGTACGCTGGCAAGAGCCAAACGCCCGTAGCGCGATCAATTCGACATGCGTACCTGCATTTGAGTGGTGAGGGCCGTCAACCAATGATATCGTTGGTGGTGGACATCGTCATTCCGGCAATGGTACTTGGATTTCTCACGGGTTACTGCGGTGCGCGTTGGAATGTCGTGCTCATGGCGGTGTGCGTTGTTGTTTTGTTGGTTGGCCTGATTCTGCTATTGCCGGTCTACGGGACGCTTATCCCCAAGGGACAACGGTCGCCGCTTTGGCCCGACAATGCAGACTTCACATTGATAGGGTTCTATGCTGGGCAAACGCTGAACGCATTGGTGACATTCCTGTTTTTCGCGTGCGGCGGTTACCTGACGGCCCAAAAACCGAAGAAGTAGGACGGGCGCAACTGGTGGTGGCGCGAGTACGCAAGCCGTAGGAGACTCCCCTTGGAGTGTGCCCAAAAACGGCAATTCCGGGGACACTATACATAGCTCTTGACGCGTATCGACGATTTGGCTAGACGCTCCATCGCCTGGGCGGATTGGGCACCGCCTTCTCGCGGAGCCGATCGGGGCGAGACCATGAATGGCGTTCAGCCGATGTCTCCCCGGCCGACTATGACGCCCCGTTGGGCCACCGGGGGATCACGCACTCGTGGGCCTTCGCCCTGTGCTGCGGATCGAAATCCGTCCCGCGGGCTGGTGCAAATGGCCCCAATATGATACGATGAGCGTCCTACGACGATGGCCCTCCAAGCGGCGCGGCGGCCGGCGGCGATGGTCGCTGCGGTCGGGTGCGGCTCGATTCATCCCCCCTGTACGGACTCTGGAGAACAAGCATGTCTGCAAACGTTGCCGGTCGAGTGTCTCTGTTGACGGCGTTGTTGTTCGTTGGCGGGTCTATCTGCCTTGCGGCAGAGGGGGCTGCCCAAGCCCCAGCGGCCGATGCGTCGACAAAACTGTTCGATACGGGCAGTGCGTCGGCCGCGCCGCTCTCGGGCGAGGCCGTGGCCAAGAAGGCCGGCTGGAAGCAGGTGCCGGAGGACAAGACCGACCACGCCTTTGCCGGCGACGCCGTGCTGGTGAACGATCGCCTGGCGGTGGTCTTTCGCCGCGGCGGGCCCGGAGCGGAAATCTATGGCCGCGGGCAGCAGGGGTTCACGTTGCGAGCCGTGGCGGCGCCGGCCGCCAAGACTCCGGACGTGAAGGTGGCTTCACTGGCGATCACGGATAATTCGCCGGGCAACGTCGCCGTCGACGCGACCTTCAAGGCGGCGGACGGCACGCCGTTGGTGGTGTCGTACGAGTTGCCTGCCGGACAGCTTTACGTCAAGACGGAAGCCCGCGCGGGCGTGAAGGCGCTCCTGGTCGATGCCCCGAGCCGGTTCGTGGTGTTGCCCGACTTCTTCGCCGACAACATGGTGGTCGATGCGACGCAGATCCCCGTCAGCAGCGCCGAGTTGCCCAGCGAGAACTTCCTGGTCAACCTGTTGCCGGACAAGAACGCGATCGTGATGACGGTGGCCGACAACCGCGATCAGGACGCCCGCGTCACGCTCTCCGGCCAGGACTCGCAGCGCGTAATCAAGAGCAGCGAAATCAACTACGGCCCCAAGGGCAAGGTATGGGTGGCGGTGCTCGAAGCGCCCGGTGTCTGGCATCAGCGCGACATCGCCAAGAGCGAGGCCAACAAGATCGTTCCGCTGGACTGGACCGCTCCATTCCCCGCCCAATGGCGCGTCGACTTCGCGGCGGCCGGCGGCAAGCTCACCAACAGTTGGGAGATGATCGTCGAGCGGCAGGACGGTCAATTCCAGCGGTTCCCCATGTGGGGCAACGGCGTGGGCACCGTGCCCAAGGATCGAAAGTGCTGGGCGACCGTCTACGCCAACTACATCTTTCCCTGCTGGCTCGATCATTCGGCGCGGGGTTATCTCCAACCGATGGCCAAGCCGATTCGCTACGAAGGCCCCGCGATCGTCTATCCCATCAACCGTTTGAAGGTGACTCCGTTGGACCAATTCGCGGTGGTGGACGTGGTCCGGGCGACGTTGGGCGTCGGCCCCTGCCAGTACGTGTTGGACGTCGAAGGGCAGGGGACCCACAACAAGGGCATCGCCACCTGCGGTTGCCGCGACATCGTCGTGCCCATCTATGCGGCCAACCAACAGAAGCAGAAGAGGGCCCGCGTCGAGAAGGCGCTCACGGACGTGGTGATCTTCGTCAAGTTCATCCGCGCCCGCATCGGCGAGTACTCGGATTTCGGCCATGACATGCTGGCGTACCTGGCCGAACAGAAGAAGGCCCACCCCGAGAACGCCGCGTTCATTACGGAGATGGAGACGCTCACCCAGACGATCGACGCCAACATTGCCAAGCGGCAGGAGTTGATCAAGACGCCGCAGTACGTGGTGGACCTTACCGACGAGTTCCGCAAGAACCTGTTGGACGCGGAAGGCCCCGAGGCCCTCAAGGAATGCACGCGAATCGCCGAAGCGATCGTCGTGGTGGGCGGCAATCAGGACCACCTTGTGGGCGAGTGCCGCGTGGCGGTCAAGGCGCTCCGCCAGCGGGCGGGGCTGGCGATGGCCACCAACCCCGGCGCCGCTGACCTGGCCAAGGAGATCCGCGACCGGACCCAGAAGATGCTGCGCAACCCGGCCGTTCACGAGTTCCCCCGGCATTAATCCGGTCCCCGGCGGCAATCTCCGCCGCCTGCTCCAACTGATGCTTGAAACGAAGGGGTAACGCTATGATCATCGACGTCAATGCCTATCTATCGCGCTGGCCCTTCCGCCGCACCCCTTGTGACGAGTTGCCGGCCTTGGTCGAGAAGTACCTGAAGTTCGGCGTGCAACAGGCCTGGATCGGCAGCATCGACGGCGTGTTTCACCGCGATATGGGCGGGGTGAATCTCCGCCTGGCCGACGCCTGCCGCCAGGAGCGCCGGGTCAAGCTGGTGCCGTTCGGATCGGTGAACCCGATGCTGCCCGACTGGCAGGAGGACGTCCGCCGCTGCGCGGAGGATCACCACATGCCCGGCATCCGCTTGCACCCGAACTACCACGGCTACAAGCTCGACGAGCCCGTGGCGGCGGAACTGTTCGACCTGGCCGCCAAGCGGGGCCTGATCGTGCAGGTCGTGGGACGCATGGAGGACGTGCGGGTGCAGCACCCGCTGATGCGCATCCCCGACGTGGACACGAAGCCGCTCTCGGGTCTGGTGGAAGCTCGACCGAACCTCCGCGTGGTGCTGTTGAATGGCCGGTTGGGAGGCCGCGGCCGAGGGAATCAGCCGTCGGCGGCCGCCAGCCGCATCTGGATGGACATCGCCACGGTCGAGGGCGTAGGCACGCTGGAGCGGGTGCTGCAAGGCACGCCGGTCTCTCAAGTGCTCTTCGGCACGCACCTGCCGCTGTTCTCGGTGGAGTCGGCCGTGTTCAAGTTGCGCGAGGGCGGACTGAACGAAGAGCAGCGGCAGGCCATCGAGCATGGCAATGCCGAGCGGATTTTGGCCGGCGCGACGTGAGTGGGCGTGGCCGTGGTTGCCAGGGCACAGCGGAAGTGGCGAGGCGTCGGGTACACCTGCGGACGCTGAATCGCCGATTATGGACGTGACGCGGTCGAGCCTACGACTATAATTATTGGTGGCGTCGGGAGCGTCGTGGATGGCCTCTTTTCAGTTCCTGTGGACCGACGAAATCGCAACTCATTTGTTGGAGCATGACGTGAGCCGGGATGACTTCGAGTGCATTGTCAACCATCCCGAGCGACGCGGTCAGAGCCGATCCACGGGAAGGCCGTGCTGCTGGGGTGAGACGCCGGACGGACGCTACCTGCTTTGCGTGTATGAGTATCTTGACATGCTGACGATTGTCCCAATCACCGCGTACGAAGTCTCCAGTCGTAGGGAACGGTCGCCGCGGTAGGAGCCAGTGCCATGGGCGCACAGCAAATACCGGAGGAATTGCTGGAAGAGATGAATCACGATCGGAAGTTGATCGAGCAGGAGTTGCCCGATCTGGCCGGTCGGGACGCTCGCATGCGCGAAGCGGCGGAAGAAGACACGTTGAGTGGCCACCTTCGGCGGGCGATCCATGGCAGTCGCCGGCCGCTGCGGGACATCGGGCGCGAAGCCGGCATTTCGACGACGCTGCTTTGCGATTTTCTGGAGGGGGAGCGAAGCCTTCGGTCCGACGTGCTCGACCGTCTTGCCCAGGCCGTGGGCGTAACGATCTCATTGGTTGCCCGCGCGAAGGAATGACCACCGACGCCACCTGTAGCAAAGCCGCCAAGATGCTCAAGCAGGCCGGCGCGGCGTGAGTGGGCGGAGCGAGCCGCTTCAATGCCCAATCTTGCACTTCGGTAATTCTTCCCGCAATTTCGTCACGCCCTCGCCGCTGACTTGGGGGCAGAAGAGGTCTAGTGATTGGAGCTTCGGAAACCCTTTGAGGTGCTCCAGCCCGGCGTCGGTCACGTACTTGGTACTTAGGCCCAAGGACTGGAGGTTGGTCAACCCTTTGAGGTGCTTCAGTCCCGCGTCGCTCACCTCGGTGCTGTTGAGGTTCAGCGATTGCAGGCTTACCAGACCTTGGATGTGTTCGAGACCTGCATCGGTCACTTTGGTGTTCGTCAGGTCTAGTGATTGCAGATTCGTCAACCCTTTGAGGTGTTTCAGCCCAGCGTCGCCTACCGGGGTGCCCCACAGGTAGAGCGATTGGAGGTTGGTCAACCCTTTGAGGTGTTCTAGCCCTGTGTCGGTCACGTGGGTGCCCCAGAGGTCCAGCTCTCGGAGGTTGGTCAACCCTTTGAGGTGTTCTAGCCCTGCGTGGGTCACCTTGATGCAATTAAAGAGCCGGAGCGATTGGAGTTTTCCGAACGCTTTGAGGTACTCCAGCTCCGCATCGGTCACGTGGGTGTTAAGACCAGTTGGCGAGTCGATTTCGCGCATCACCGGGTCCAGATTCATCTGCACGCCCACAACGGAGCCGTTTCTATCAAGGGTGACACTGCCACCCAATTCTTCGATTGCGGTAGCTGCTTGTGCCTCCTTGGGATTCACTTTTACGGCGCAGCCTGAGGCAACAACGGCAAGCGATAGGGCGACAACAGCAAGCGAGAAGCGATTCATGACAGCTTCTCCGTTGATGAGGGGCGGCACGAGATGACTCTCCCCACTATAGCAGATTTGCCGTAAGACGTGAAGGGGGGCAGAGACGCGATCGGCTCATGGTGCTGTAGGGTGCGTGAAACGCACCTTCACGACGGCTCGTGGTGCGTTTCACGCACCCTACGAAATGCTGCGGAGCGTCGCCTTCACTCCAACCGATACAGGTGCGTACCGCCGTCGCCCCGCGGCATGAAACGGTCGCCGCGCTCCAATACCGTTTGCCCCGTGAACCCGCAACGCTCCCGCAACGCGCCGTAGCCGCTACAATGGAACGGGCAGCAATTGCACCGATTGTCGCAACGCTGGGGAGAATCTGCCATGCTCAACTGGATCGCTCGCCGTGGCTGGCCGATCCTGCGGTCGACGTGGAACGGGTGGTGCAAGCACGACGGCCTCGTGCTCAGCGCCGCTACCGCCTATTATGCGGCATTCTCCCTGTTCCCGCTCTGCGTCGTCCTTGTCGCCGGGCTGGGGTTCGCCGAGCGGTTTTCCACTCTCGCCCAGTCGGCGCAGCGCGAGTTGCTCGCCAGGGTGTCCGAGAACGTCAGCCCGTGGCTGGCCGGCCAACTTGACGGCATTTTCGCGGCGGTGCAAGCTCGGGCAACGCTGGGCGGACCGCTGGGGCTGCTCGCCTTGCTCGTGGCGGCCATCGGCATCTTCATGCAATTGGAAAACATCTTTGCGCGCATCTGGGGTTCGCCCGAACCAATCGTCAAAGGCTGGTGGGCGGCGATTCGGGCTGCCCTGTGGGACCGGCTGTTGGCTTTCCTCGCGTCGCTGGTCATCGGCATGCTGCTGATCGCGGTTTCTCTAACTGACGTGGTTCTGGCAGGCGTCCGCCGCTATGTGGTCGGCCTGCCGAGCGGACGCGTGACCTGGCAATTCGTGCAGTTGTTGGTCACCATCGGCTGCGACGCGGTGCTATTGGGAGCGATCTACCACATGCTCCCCCGGGCCCGCGTGCGATGGCGCGCGGCCCTCGGCGGCGGACTGCTGGCGGCCGTGGTCTGGGCCGTCGGGCGATACCTCTTGTTGTGGCTTCTGGTGGGAGAGCAGTACAGCGCGTACGGCATCCTGGGCGCGCTGATGGGCGTGATGCTCTGGTTCTACTATGCGAGTGCGGTGGTCTTTCTCGGCGCCGAGTTCGTGCGGGCCTTGTCGGAAGAGACCGGTTGAGCCGAGCGTCGCGCCACCCTCGCGCGCCAGCGGTCGCGACTTCGCGTTCCGGCCACCGCTCGCAGCGTTGTCTTCCGACAGTCCGTCGGGAATACCGAATTCTTGAAGGCTGCGAGCCGTAATCATTGACTCCGGTCTTTTCACAGCTTATCTTCACAGTTCTATGCTGGCCGGTCGCCGACACGTTCATGGCGACCAGAGCACTCACTATGGGGGATTCAGCCGACCACGGGAGACTCCACGCCCAAGCCCAGTCGGCCACACGCGGACAACTCGAACGGCGGCATTTCAGGGCCGCGACCATGCAAAGGGAGAATCGTCCAATGAAGCACCGTATCCGGAAGGCAAATCGACGGGAGTTTCTCAAGTCGGCGGCTGCGCTGGCAGCCTGCCCCTACGTCATCCCCGCCTCGGCACTGGGGGCCGACGGCGGCACCTCCGCCAGTGAGCGGATCACGATGGCCGGCATCGGCGTCGGCAACCGGGGCAACGAGAATCTCACGGCCATCCTGCCCCGCACCGACCTTCAGTATGTAGCCGTCTGCGACGCAAAGAAGAAGGCGCGTGACGACGGTAAGGCCCGCGTGGACAAACGTTATGGCAACACCGACTGCAAGACCTACTCCGATTTCCGCGACGTGCTCGCCCGCCAAGACATCGACACCGTGCTGATTGCCACGCCCGACCACTGGCACGCGATTCTGACGGTGGAAGCCTGCCGCGCCGGCAAGGACGTCTACTGCGAGAAGCCCGAGTCGTTGACCATCCGGCAGGGCCGGGCGATGGTCGACGCGGCCCGCCGTTATGGGCGCGTGGTCTCCGGCGGCAGCCAGCGGGTGCTGGACGATTATGGCAAGATTGCCGCCAAGTGTTGGAGCGGCGAATTGGGCACGATCAAGGAGATCTACGTGAACGTGGGCGGGCCGTCGTCGGTCTGCAACCTGCCCGGCGAAGAGGTGCCCGAGGGCGTCAACTGGGACATGTGGCTGGGTCCCGCGCCTGGCAGCCCTATCATCGCTACCGGATCAGCGGCAGCTACAACGTGAACGGCACCTGCTGGCGGTCGTGGAGGGACTTCTCCGGCGGCTTGATGACCGACTGGGGGGCGCACAAGTTCGGCGGGGCCATGTTCTGCGCCGACGTCCGCGAGCAAGGGCCCGTGGAAATCATTCCGCCCGATGGCGGCGAGCACCCGAACTTGAGCTACCGGTTTGCCAACGGGCTGGTGATCCATCACGCTCCGGGCCGGAAGGATACCGATGTCACGCCGGTCGGCACGCCGGGCGAAAAGCTGCCGGCCAAGCCGTTTCCGAGTTACAAGGGCATGGGCGGCATTTACGGCGACTTCCTCGCCTGTGTCCGCTCGCGCGAAAAACCCTTCCGCGACATCGAGTTGGGCCATCGGGCCGTCAGCGTCTGCCAGTTGGGCAACATCGCCTTTGAACTGAGACGCCCCTTGAAGTGGGACCCGGTCAAAGAGGAGTTCCCCGGCGACGAAGAGGCCAACCGCTTCCTTGATCGGGCCATGCGCGAGCCCTGGCAACTGTGATGCGAGACGTTCCGAACACTACCCGAGACGGGGGACTGTCCCGATTTTCGCGGCGCGGTTGACGTCCTGCCTGACACCAGAGTCTTCGCCGCGAAAATGGGACTGTCCCCTTCAGTACATCCAAACAAAGGAGTTATACACTATGTGGCATCAGAACGGTGTCCGGTTGGCGTTGGCGGCAACGCTGGCCACTGGCGGATCTGCATCGGCCGGCGCGGCCGACAAGCCCGCGGTAGATAAGGCGGATTTGGACCAGGCCATCGCGGCGCTAAAAACTTATGACTGGGGTGCCGACCGCATCACGGTCAAGCCCATTGAAGACGCCGTCGTGGCCACGCGCGGCGACGCGGCGGCCCGGGCGGGCCTGGAAGTGCAACTGGCGGCGATCTTGAAGAGCGACGCACCGCGCGACGCCAAGCAATACGTGTGCCGCAAGTTGATGGTGATCGGAACCGTGGAATCGGTGCCCGCGCTTACGGGCCTGTTGCCCGACAAGGACCTCTCGCACATGGCGCGATATGCCCTGGAACGCATGCCCGCGTCCGAAGCGGCCCAGGCCATGCGTGATGCGCTGCCGAAAGTGAGCGATGCCTTGAAGGTCGGCCTGATCACGTCGTTGGGTGCGCACCGTGATGCTGCGAGTGTGCCGGCCCTGTCGGCCCTGTTGGGTGACGCGGACAAGAAGGTGGGCTGTGCGGCCGCCTGCGCAGTTGGGCGACATCGGCAGCCCCGAAGCGGCCAAGGCTCTGGGCGAGTTCGCCAAGAAAGCCCCCGACGACCGGAAGCTGGCCGTGGCCGACGCCTCGCTGGTATGCGCCGAGCGGTTGCTGGCCGCCGGCAAGAAGGCCGACGCGATGATGGTCTACAAGTCGTTGAGCGGCGAAGACCAGCCCAAGCAGATTCGTCTGGCGGCGACCCGCGGACTGTTGTCGGTCGCCCAGAAGAAGGACTGATCTTTGTAGACGCGGCATCTTGCCGCGTTCGCTCGATTCGAGTAGTCGTTCCAGGAACACGCATGAAGCGGCAAGATGCCGCTTCTACAACCTCGCCTTGTGAACGGCTGCGGAGGAGGTTGTATCGTGAGAAGAAGCTGTTTGCTGCTGTGGGGGATGCTGTGCGCGGCGGCCACGATCGGGCTGGCGGGCGTCGGGTCGGCGGCCGACGATGCGGGCGATGAGATCGTCCAGATGGTCATCGGCCTTGTAAGCGACAAAGACAAGGACCTGCGTGCGGTGGGCCTTCAGCAGGTCCGCGAGGGCGCCAAGGGCCCGGCCGCCACGAAGCAATTCGCGGCCCTGCTGCCGAAGTTGCCGCCGGAGGCCCAGACAGCCTTGCTCGACGCCCTGGCCGACAGGGCCGATCAGACGGCCCGGCCCGCCATCTTGGAGATGCTCAAGAGCCAGGAGGCGCCGGTTCACTTGGCCGCGCTGCGAGCTTTGGGCTCGTTGGGCGAGGTGGCCGACGTGCCGCTGTTGGTGCAATTGTTGACTACGGTCGCCGGGCCGGAGAAGTCAACCGCCCAGGCAAGCCTCGCACGGCTGCGTGGGCAAACCGTCAACGCGGCCATCGTTGCCCAGTTGAAGCCGGCGAAGCCCAATCTTTGCGTGGAACTGATCGGCGTGTTGACGGCCCGCCGCGCCCTCGATAGCATCCCGGCCCTGCTGACAGCCGCCGAAGATGCCGATCCCGCGGTACGCACGGCGGGCATGGCTGCGCTGGGGCAATTGGCCGGCCCCGAGCACGTGGCCGACATGCTCAAAGGCGTATTGAAGGCCAAGCCCGGCCCGGAACGCGAGGCTGCGGAAAAGGCCGTCATGTTCGTCTGCAACCGGATCAAGGACCCGGACAGCCGAGCCGAGCCGCTGTTGGCCGCCCTGGCCAAACGGAGCGAAGACGACCGGGCGGCCCTGCTGCCCACGCTGGGACGGGTCGGTGGTCCGGCCGCCATGAAAATCGTGGAGGCGGCGATGGCCGACAAGAGTGCGGCTCGCCGCGAGGCCGGTTTTCAGGCCCTGTGCCTCTGGCCTGACGCTTCCATTGCCGCCAAAGTGCTGGATTTGGCGCAGACGGCCGGCGACGCGGAACATCGGCTGTTGGCCTTGCGGGCGCTGATACGCGTGGCCCCGCTGCCCGACCAGCGCCCGCCCGCCGAAAAGCTCGACCTGATGAAGAAGGCTATGACTCTGACCACGCGCGACGAGGAGCGGAACCTGGTGTTGAAGCGATGTTCGGCCATCCGCACGATCGAGTCGTTGCGATTCGTGGCGCCCTACATGGAGCAGCCCGCGTATGCCCAAACGGCGTGCGCGACGGTGGTCGAGTTGGCCCATCACCGCGAGTTGCGCGAGCCCAACAAGGCCGAGTTCGACCCGGCGCTCGACGCGGTGATTCGCATCTGCAAGGACGCCCAGTTGATCGACCGCGCCAAGCGGTATCAGAAGGGGCAGACGTAGAGCCTCCGAGCTATGTGTCAACAAGCGCTGGCGGCTGGGCGGCCCGCGGACCGCGGTCGGCCGTGGCCGAGATCTGAAGAAGAAGCGTACGCTCCGTCTACGGCAGCCATGCTATCCGCCGCCGGGTACCCGCCAAAACGACTCGGAAGGCGAAATTTTCGCCCGTCTGCACCCCCTCCCGGCGGGGACGCAGTCTGCGGCATCTCCCGCTCGCGCGCCTTCTCGTAACCTACATTTCAGTACGTTCATTTGGCGGGGACACTCGGAGACGAAACCGATGAAAACTTCCATCAGCGGCCCGGTCACAGTCTTGCTGGCACTGGTCGGCATAAGCACGTGGACGGCTCCCACGTCTGCTTGCACCGGGATTCGCTTGACCGCATCGGACGGAACGGTGATCTACGCCCGCACGATGGAAAGCGCCCTCGATTTTCAGTCGAACCTGATCATCGTGCCGCGGGGACTGCCGTATGTCGGCACGAAGAGCGAGAACACGCCGGGACTTCGCTGGACGGCAAAACACCTGTTCGTCGGACCCAACGTCTTCGGACTGCCCTACATCTGCGACGGCATGAACGAGAGAGGGCTGGCGTTGGGCCACTTCGTCTTTGCCGGTTTCGCCAAGTATCAGGAGCCTGATCCCGCGGACCTCGGCCGCACGATCAACTGCGCGGAGGTCGGAACCTATCTGCTGAGCACTTGCGGCAATGTTTCCGAGGCCGTGGCGGCGTTGCGGTCCGTACGCGTCGTTCAGGCCGGCGCGACGGCGCGGGAGCGCGCCATGCACGCCTACCACTATTTCGTCCACGATGCCGACGGCCGCTGCGTCGTGCTCGAATACGTCGATGGCCGGCTCCGGGTCCACGAGAACCCGCTGGGCGTCGTGACCAACTCGCCCCCCTTTGACTGGCACCTGACGAACCTCCGCAACTACGTCCATCTCGATCCCGAAGACGCCGCGGCGGTCGACCTTGCCGATGTCAAGTTGTCCGGATTCGGCCACGGCACCGGCCTGTTGGGCCTGCCGGGCGACTTTACGCCGCCCTCCCGATTCATCCGGGCCTTGACGTTCCAACAGGCGTCGCCACCCTCCGCCACGGCCGAAGAGTGCGTCGAGGCGGCTTTCCACCTCTTGAATCAGTTCGATATTCCCCACGGGGCCGTTCGGGCGCACGAGAACGGCAAGCCAATATCTGAGTTCACGAACTGGACAACGGCGGCCGACATGAAGCACCTCCGCTACTACTTCCACACGTTCCAGAGCCGGCGCATCCGGATGGTGGATCTGATGAAACTCGATCGCAGTGCGAAGGACGTCATGACCATCCCGATGCGGGAAGGCGAAGTCTTCGAGGACGTGTCGAACAAGGCGAAGTAGGCAATTCCGCAGGACGGATTTCCCAATCCGTCCTGCGGGTAAATCACCAACGCGAGAACTGGACGGATTGGGAAATTCGTCCTAGAGGTGAAGCAACAAGTCATTCCAACACGAAAGGTTTTCGACATGCGTACGACGGATCTGACACTTGGCGTGCTCGTCGCGGCGTTGACCGCGGCGACGGCAATGGCCCAGCCGGCCCCGAAGCCGGGGTGGCCGGCGATGGAACTCGCTGCCGCGGCGAAGGCAACGCCCCCGCGCAATCCCGCGACGTGGACGAAAAGGCGATTCGGTTGGCGGCGGAGGCCTTCGCCAAGGCATACAACGCGGGTGACGCCAAGACGCTGGCGGCGCTCTTTGCTGCCGACGGCGAGATCGTCAACGAAGAGGGGGAGAACATCCAGGGCCAGGCGGCCATCGAGCGCGTGTTCGCCACAATCCTCCAGACGCATCCCAAGTCGCAAATCGAGGTTTCCGTCCAGTCAGTTCGGTTCGTCGGCTCGTCCGTGGCGATCGAAGACGGGCGGACGACCGTAACGCATCAGCTCGGCGAAGCGGCGGAGCACAACCGCTACACCGTCGTCCACGTGAAACAGGACGGGGCGTGGCGGATGGCCAGCGCCCGCGACTTGCCCGACGAGGAGGGCTCGGCCGCCGAGGAACTCGAACAGCTTGCCTGGTTGATCGGCGATTGGGTGGACGAAAGCCCCGACGCCCTGGTAATCACGTCCTATCGTTGGGCCGATGACCACCGCGTCATCCTGAGCGAGTTCAAGGTCCAAATCGGCGGCCGGCCCGCCATGACCGGTACGCAGCGGATCGGTTGGGATCCGCTCGCCAAGACCCTGCATTCCTGGGCGTTCGATACTGAAGGCGGTTACGCCGAAGGCGTCTGGACCCGCAGCGGCAACCAGTGGATCGTCAAGATGACCGGGGTGACGCGGGACGGCAAGCCCGCGTCGGCCACCAACATCACGACCCGCGTGGCGAAGGACCGGATGACCTGGCAATCTCGCGATCGCGTGGTCGGCGGCGAGACGCAGCCCAACATCGAAGAACTGCCCATCGTGCGAAAGCCGCCCCAACCCCAATAACCAGCAACCGCGCAAGCCGCGATTTTCCAGGAGATTTCAGATGAATACAAGTTGGAAATTGTTCTGTGCTGCAACGCTCGGTCTTCTGCTGGCCACGAGTCCGTCGCTGGCCGGCCGCGGTGGCGGGGGCGGCGGCGGCTTCCACGGCAGCGGCTCCTTCGGCGGCGGCGCATCGTTTGGCGGCGGTGGTGGCGGATATCGCGGCGGCGCATCCGTCGTTCGGCGGCGGCGCGAACTTCGGCGCCGCCAGCCACACGCCCTCGTTCAACACGCCGCGCCCCAACGTCGAACCGTCGCGTAGCAACATCAACGCCGGCAACGGGGCGAGCTACAATTCGCGGCTCGGCATGATCGAGCGCCCCAACGCGACCGTCCGGCCCAACTTCACGCCCAACGTCGGCCCCGGCCCGCGTCCAACTCCGGGCCCGCGTCCAGGCCCGGGTCCAGGCCCGCGTCCGGGTCCGGGACCAGGTCCGCATCCCGGCCCAGGGCCCCATTACAACCCGAATTGGTACCACGGCAACTGGCACGGCAATTGGAATCATCCTTGGTACTACGGTCCGGCCGCCTGGTGGGCCGCCGGTTTCGTCAGCGGCGCGGTCCTGGGCGACTTGGTCACGCCGTGGTCGTGGGGCTATTGGCCCTACAGCAACCCCTACTGCACGGCCCCCGTGGTGGTCGACAACACGACGATCGACTACTCGCAGCCGTTCGTCGCCAGCGCGCCGCCGGCAACGCAGGTGGCGGCCGATTCGCCCGCGGCCGACCAGCCGACGCCCGCCGATCAGGCGATGGCCCTGCTCGATGCGGCTCGCGACACCTTTGAGCAAGGCGACTACGCCGGCGCGCTGGCGCAGGTGCGAAAAGGCCATCGCCAGGCTGCCCAACGACGCCGTGCTGCACGAGTTCCGCGGGCTGGCGCTGTTCGCACTGCAACGCTATCAGGAAGCGGCAGGACCGGTCTACGCCGTGCTGTCGGTCGGTCCCGGTTGGGACTGGACGACGCTGAGCGGTTTTTATCCCGACATCGACGTCTACACCGAGCAACTCCGCGGCCTGGAGCATTACGTCAACGCCAACCCCAACGCGGCTGAGGTGCGGTTCCTGCTGGCGTATCATTACCTGACTTGCGGGCACACCGATGCGGCCGCAACGCAGCTCAAGGCGGCGGTGGAACTGAATCCGAACGACCACCTTTCGGCCCAGTTGCTCGGCGCGCTGACGACGACCACCCCGCCCGAACAGCCCGCGCCGAGTGCCCCGGCCAAGCCGGTCGACGCCTCCTCGCTGGTGGGCGACTGGAAGGCCAGCCGCGCCGACGGGGCCGCCATCGCACTGAACCTGGCGAAGGACGGCCAGTACACCTGGAAGTTCGCCCAGAAGGGCAAGCCGCAGGAGTTCAGCGGCGCCTACACCGTGGCCGACAACCTGTTGATCCTCAAGCAGGGCAACAACCCCGTGATGGTCGGGCAGGTGACGCTCGTTGGCCGACAACCGCTTCAACTTCAAGCTGCCGGGCGACAACCCCAACGATCCGGGGCTGACGTTTGGCAAGTAGCGGGACTTGAGGTTTCTAGCGGTGTGGGTCCCGCCTGCCGGGCGGGACCGTGCCGTATGGCGTTGGGACTCGAAGGCGCGCAAAGTCCCGCCCGGCAGGCGGGACCTACGGCTCGGTTTCGTGCTGCCGGACGTGGTCGAACGCCCTCTCTTTTCCTGTCTGCTTGTGTCACTCCCGTTCAGAGACCGTCCGCCTTTGGAGTGCGGCGATTCATCAGCCTTTTTCTAGGGCTTATTGATTGGCCCCTATCATAGCAAGCCGTCCGGTTCTTGTCGCGATACTGGCCACGCCGGGCACTTGATAGACTAATTAAAATGGCGGATAATGTAAGTCTATACGCAGCAAATGGTTAGGTAATGAGGCATAATCCGCCATATTTAATTAGCCTTTTGTGCCCCTTCCTGTTATCATCTTGGCAGAAGAACCGGCCGCGCGGCCGGGCAAGCCCACTGCGTTTATGGAGGAGGCAGACATGGCACAGTTCGATCGGAAGAAACACGTCCTGGTCGGCCTCGCCGGTCAATTGAAGGTCCCCGACGACGACCATATCACCCCAAAACTGCTGATGCTCACGGAAGGGGAATGCGACGGCCTGGGGCCACTCCAGGCCGCCCGCAAGTTCGGCTATAGCCGCCAGCGCTACTTCCAACTCCGCACCGCCTTCGCCAAACAGGGCGCGCGGCGCTGGACAATCAGAAGCGCGGCCCGAAAACCCATTACCGCCGCACGGCGGAAGTTGTCCGCCAAGTGGTGCGGCACCGCTTCCTGGATCCCGAGGCTTCGCCGCAGGTGATCGCCCAAAAGCTCGTGCAGAGCGGTTGGACGATCAGCATCCGCAGCGTGGAAAGGGTGCTGGCCGAGTACGGCCTGCAAAAAAAACTCCACAGGTTCCGCCCCAGGCCGGAAAGCGAACCCGTCGAGGCGCGGCTCACTCACAAACTGGTCCAGCACGTCGAAGGCGATCCGAGGAGCATTGAACGCGGCGTCCGCCAGCGGCTGGCCGATAAGATCAGCGACAACATGGCGGGCCTCTGGCTGTTGGTCGCAGAACACCTGCGGCTGGGGACGTGGGACCTGCTCCGCGCCTGGACGCAACAGCCCGCCGAGCGGATCGAACCGCGCCTGGCGCTGCAACTGGTGCATGAAGCGGCGCTGTGCAGCAACGGGCTCCGCGCGGGGCGTTGCTTGACGCTCCGCGGCTTCGAGACCCTCAACGGACTGCCCTTCCTGGCGGAGGACACTACGGTGCATGAGGTGCTGGGCGGCGCGAGCGTGGCCCACACCCAGGAACTGCAGGTGGCCTTGGGGAAACTCCGCCGTGCCTCCGGGCATTACCAAGGAAAACTGCTGCTGATCGACCCGCACCGGCGCCGAGCTACAGCCAGCGGCACATGCGCAGTGCGCAGAAGGAGAGCGGCTCCCGGCCCATCAAGACGGCGCAGACCTTCTTCTGCCTGGATGGCGACAGCGCGCAGCCGCTGTGTTTCACGGTGGCCAATTCCGCCCGGACCGTGAGCCAGGCGACGCCTGAGTTGCTGCGCATGGCCGGGGAAATCCTCGCGCCGCTGCCGGAGCACACGTTGGTGGCCGCCGACACGGAGCACTTCGCCGTGGAACTGGTAGACTACGTCCATACGGAGACCTCCTTCGACCTCATCACGCCCATCCCCAACCGGCAGAGCGACCGGAAGCGCTGGCGGCAGATTCCGGCCGCGGTATTTAAGCCCCATTGGGCGGGCTACGCCACGGCAGTCCTGCGCTACACGCCCCACCATAGCCGCGGCGGCCCGTACTACGAACTCGTGCAACGCCAGGGAGAGCCCCGAGGATTGGCAGTTCAACGGCTTCTTCTCCACCACCAACCGCGATCCGCTCGACGCCCTCACCCGCGATTATCCCCATCGCTGGCACATCGAGGAGTTCTTCAACTTCGACCAGTCGTTAGGTTGGAGACGGGCGGGCACGATGAACACCAACATCCGTTACGGCCAAATGACGACGGCCTTGGTGGCGCAGACCGTGATCCATCAGTTCCGCAAGCGACTTGGAGAGCCCTTCGCACACTGGGATGCCAGACACTTGGCGTCCGATATCTTCCGCGGACTGGACGGCGACATCCGCGTGAAGGACAATACCATCCTCGTTACCTACTACAATGCTCCTAACGCGGAACGCCTGCGGGCCGAGTACGAAGACTTGCCGGCCAAGCTCAGGGCCGAAGGCGTCGCGCCAGGCATCCCCTGGCTCTATGGATTCGAACTCGACTTCCGCTTCCGGTAGCCTGCCCCCGCCGACAAATTAATAAGCCCTAGAAAAAGGCTGATGAATCGCCGCACTCCAAAAATGCGGGAAGAGCGGACCGACTCTAAACCGCGCTTGCCCTGGTCGAGCCGGCGGCATGCGGCGTCACGGCTATTGTCATTCCCTGTCCCGCCCGTCAATCGCAGTGGCGTCCAGGGTTATCTGGCAATCAAGTGGACCGAGCGCCTTGATGCGGTCCCGGAACCCTAAATGACCGAGAAAACCCACCTGAATGGTGGTGTGGCGTGAGCATCGCATCCCCGGCTGCACAGCCCTGCGATAATTTGCTACAATATCAGCATGTCGGCCCATCCGGCGGGGGCATCGCGGGTCGGCCGGCGATCCTTTTCCGGCGGTGGCATTCCAACACACACGAAAGGCGCTGTTCCCATGGCTGCTGCGATTACCACGCTACTGATCATTGTCGGCGGGCTCGTGCTGGTTGTGCTCCTGTTGGCCGTTGTCGTCATCGGCATGTACAACCGGCTGGTTACCCTGCGAAACCGCTACAAGAACGCCTTTTCGCAGATCGACGTGCAACTCAAGCGGCGATACGACCTGATCCCCAACCTGGTGGAGGTGGCCAAGGGCTACATCAAGCACGAGCGGGAAACGCTCGAAGCGGTGATCAAGGCCCGCAACGCGGCCTATTCGGCGAACCAGCAGGCGGCCAGCAACCCCGGCGAGCAGCAGGCGATGTCGGCCCTCGGCGGCGCCGAAGGCCAGTTGACCGGTGCCCTGGGCCGGTTGTTCGCCGTGGCCGAGGCCTATCCCGACCTGAAGGCCAACCAGAACATGCTGGCGCTGCAAGAGGAGTTGTCGGCCACGGAGAACAAGGTGGCCTTCGCCCGGCAGGCCTACAACGACTCGGTGATGTCGTACAACACGCAGCGCGAGGTGTTTCCCACGTCGGTCATCGCCGGGATGTTCAACTTCCAAGAGGCGCACCTGTTTGAGATCGAGCAGGTAGAGCAGCGGGAAGCGCCCAAGGTGTCGTTCAGTTGACGAGGGCAATTCACTATGCCTCATGTTCCAAGCCTGGCTGCTCACCTTGCGCCAGATACGATCTTGCGATTGGAGCAAGCCGCAGAAAGACGCTACGGGGAGGGCGAGTGCTTGCGGCAGCAGAATCTCTTGCTGGCCGCTGTATACTTGTATGGGTACAGTGTCGAGATGTGTCTGACAGCCGCCTATTTCCGGAATGCCGGATTTCGCTCGACCGATATCATCGGGAGAGCGGTAAGGGAAGAACACATGAAGGAGGCGCAAAAGGCGCGGCATCCGGACGGCAGGCCACTGATGACGACCGATCCACATCCCTTGGTGGGATGGGCGAGGCTCTTAGAATCGCGGCGCGCGGATCCCACGGAGCCGGAACGAAACCGATTGCGTGAGGCCGTGGGGAAAGCCGAACTGGTCTACAGGCACTGGCGCCCCGAATTGCGGTACAAGATGACCAACGTCTCAACGGACCAAGTCAACGAAGTGCGACAATGCGTTCGCTGGTTTATCACGCAGCGCGGGCGCCTTTAGAGGAGATGCGAACATGCCAGTCATTCGAGTTACTGAGGCAACGACGTCCACCTTGCCTCCTCCCGAAGTGCGAGCGTCGCTTCTGACAAAGCTACGGGATGAATTCACGCAAAGCACTGAGCACGGTCCGGTCATCTTTGAAATTCCGTTGGGAACGGAGTGTTTCGACGTGCTTGTGGTATGGGAAGAATGGGCCGAGTGGCCGCCGGACGAACGGTCTCATCTAGTTCTCGACGCATACGAAGAAGACCGACGGAGTCAAATCGCGCAGGTCACCGGCGTGACGTACGTCGAGGCGATGCAGCAGCAGCTTTTGCCCTACGCGATTCAATCGACCCTTGAACGCGAACACAAAATGACATTCTTGCTCTGTGATAGAGACGAAAACAAAGTCCAGGAGCTCATGGCTAAGATCCGTAACGTGAAGGTCACAAACGGAGGCATTATTTCGCTTGGCGGCACGGTCGAACTTCGGTTCCCCACCCGCGCAACGGCTGACAGTGTTCTCGCAAGATTGCAGGCAGCCGATCCGAACCGCGAATTGTACTGGTCGGTTGTCGTCTAGGCATCGGTCTCGACTTATCATCCGCTCTACGACGACATGGCCACCGACTTTTTTGACCGCCAGGATCATGCCCGCCGCCAGACACGGCGGCTGTTGGTCATGTTTGCGCTGGCGGTGGTGGTGATCATCCTGGTCATCTATATTCTGGCGGCGATCGGGGCGGCGAACGTCGAGGCGCAACATCATGCGGGGCCTCCCGCCCCAAGGACGCTCTGGAATCCGGCGCTCTTTCTGGGCGTCGCGCTGGGCACGCTGCTGGTCATCACCGTCGGCAGCCTGTACAAGATTGCCGAACTGGCCGC
Organism: uncultured Planctomycetaceae bacterium; assembly: GCA_963759115.1. Lineage (GTDB taxonomy): Bacteria > Planctomycetota > Planctomycetia > Pirellulales > Thermoguttaceae > CAVWXT01. The sequence goes on along the minus strand of CAVWXT010000003.1, from coordinate 83,622 downwards.
CGGGGGCGAGGCGGTCGCCCTGATGTTGGGCGGCCGGGCGGTCAATCCGCAGACCCAGGACCTGGCCGAACGGCGGCTCTTGAACGTGGTGGAAGAAATGGCCCTGGCCTCGGGCATTCCCGTTCCGCCTGTGTACGTGCTCGACCGCGAGCCAGGCATCAACGCCTTCGCCGCCGGCCATCAGCCGGGCGACGCCGTGGTGGCCGTCTCCGCCGGCTGCCTCAAGTATCTCAAACGCGAGGAGCTCCAGGGCGTGATGGGCCACGAGTTCAGCCACATCCTCAACGGCGACATGCGGCTGAACCTCCGCCTGATCGGCATCGTCAACGGCATCCTCGTCCTGGCGATCATCGGTTACTACGTGATGCGCTCGGCCAATCTCGTTTCGTCGCGCGACGAGAAGAACGGCGGCGGCGCGGTGGCCGTTCTCATCATCGGTCTCACGCTGTGCGTGCTGGGCTATCTCGGCGTGCTCCTGGGAAACATCATCAAGAGCGCCATCTCGCGGCAGCGCGAGTTCCTGGCCGACGCCTCGTCGGTGCAGTTCACGCGCAATCCGGAAGGCATCGCCGGCGCGCTGAAGAAGATCGGCGGCCTGTCGGCCGGCTCGCGGATTCGCGACGCGCACGCCCAAGAGGTCAGCCACATGTTCTTCGGCGACGCCTTTGCCGGCAGCTTCTTTAATCTCTTTGCCACGCACCCGCCGCTCGAACAGCGTATCCGGGCGTTGGAACCGGCGTTTGACGGCAAGTTTCCCGAGGTCCAGTCGCTTACGGATACGGCTGCCGACGTGGCGGCGTCGACCGTGACCGGCCGGCCCGCCTCGTTTGAGAAGCTGGGACGCGTGCTGGGCGGGGCGGCGGCCTTGCCCGGGGTCACGCCGGCCGCTATGCCGGCCGTCATGGCGCTCGGCGCCGGCAACGTGGCCGAGCGCATCGGCCAGCCGCAGATCGAACACCTTCAGCACGCCGGCCGGATGATGGGCGGCATGCCCCAGCCGTTGCTGGAAGCGGCCCGCGAGCCGTTTGCCGCCCGGGCGGTCATCTACTCGCTGCTGCTGAGCGACGACGAGGCAGTGCGAGGCCGGCAGATGCAGACGCTTCAGGGCCAGATCGAACCGCCGCTGTTGCAGCAGGTGCAGCGTCTGGACGCCGCGGTCCAGTCGCTTGCTCCCGAAGCCCGGCTGCCGCTGGCCGATCTGGCCGTACCCGCGCTCAAGAACTCCTCGATGCAGCAGTATGGGCAGTTCCGCAAAGTGGTCGAGGCCCTGGTGGCCGCCGACGGCCAGGTCGACTTGTTCGAGTATTGCCTCCGCGTGGTGCTGTTTGGCTACCTCGACGTGCATTTCGGCTTGAAGAAGCCGCCGGCGATCCGCTACCGGGCCATCAGCGCCGTGGCCCAACCGGCGGCCGTCGTCCTCTCCATGCTGGCGTACGTTGGCCAGGACCGCCCGGAAGACATTGACCGGGCGTTTCAGGCTGGCGCGGAGAAGGTGCTGGGGCCGGCCGCCATCGTGCCGCAGCAGCAATGCACGTTCCAGGCCTTCGACGCCGCGCTGGCCGAACTGGCCCAGTCGAGCCCCGGCGTCAAGCGGCGAGTGATCGACGGCGTGACGGCCTGCATCGCCGCCGACGGCCAGGTGACGTTGGAAGAGAGCGAGCTGTTGCGGGCGGTTGCCGCCGCGCTGGGGTGCCCCATGCCGCCGATGGCCGCCGCGGCTTGATACGGTGGAGATCATCAAGGGAGGATTCGCGTGTTGAGGTTCATGTTGAAGTCGAAGATTCACCGTGCCACGTTGACCGGCACGGAGCTGCACTACGAGGGAAGCATCGCCATCGACCGGGACCTGATCGAGGCGGCCGATCTGCTGCCGGGCGAACGGGTCGACGTGTTGAACGTCTCCAACGCCGAGCGGCTGACGACCTACGTGATCGAGGCCCCGGCCGGTTCGGGCACGGTGGTGCTGAAGGGCCCGGCCGCCCGGCTGGGAGTGGCCGGCGACAAGGTTGTGGTGGTCGCCTATGCGGCCGTTACCGAGGATGAGGCCCGCCGACTCAAGCCGAAGGTCGTGTACGTCGATGAGCAGAACCGCCGCCGACCGCCTGCCCCCTAAGCCCGTGCTGGAGACGGTGCGGCTCGTGCTGCGGCCCTTTCGCCAGTCGGACGCCGACGAGGTGCAGCGATTGGCCGGCGATCGCGCCGTGGCCGACACCACGCTCAAGATTCCGCACCCCTATGAAGACGGCGTGGCTGAGAAGTGGATCTCGAACCACCGCGATTGGTACGAGCGTCGCCAGCAGGTCGTCTTTGCCGTGACGCTCAACAGCCGGCTGAAAAAGGGGACTGGCTCCGAACTGGCAGACGTGAATGCCGCGAAAGACAGCGGTTGTGAGGTGCCTGTCCCCTTTTTTCAACGGGCTGTTGAGTCCGAGGGGTTGCTCATCGGCGCCGTCGGCCTGCGGATCGACGACGAGGACCAGCGGGCGGAGTTGGGCTACTGGATCGGCAAGCCCTACTGGGGCCAGGGCTATTGCACGGAAGCGGCTGGGGCGGTGATCCGGTTCGGCTTCGAGCAGTTGGGCCTGAACCGCATCTTCGCCCACCATTTCGCCCGCAATCCGGCCTCGGGCCGCGTGATGCAGAAGCTCGGCATGGCCCACGAAGGCCGCCTGCCGCAGCACGTGAAGAAGGGGGACGCCTTCGAGGACCTTGAGTTGTACGGGATTGTCAGAGAGACTTACGAGCAGGCTTGCCGTCCGGTCCCCTCTCCCGCCGGGAGAGGGTTAGGGTGAGGGCGGCGGGCGACCAGATCAGCCTAGCCATTTGCCGAGCGTTCGCCTCGTCTCCTCGTGTTCGATGCCTTCGCCAAAGCGCGGGGGCTCTTGCGTCGCAATCCTCGGGTTTCGCTCAACAGCAACTCCTTAGTGCGGCGCGCTGCGCGGTCGCGCATCCTCTTTGTGGTTGTCCGCTTCACCAGTGCATCAAATGATTTTGCCATGCTATGTCTCCTTGTGCTCCTTTGCTTGCCTGAGCTTCGCCAAGCATTCGCCGCCGAGTTCATCGGCTTTGGCAATCAACTGCCGCGAGATTGGCTACTGGACGCGGCCCTCTTCGCCTTGGCTCTTTTGATCCAGATGAGGTGGACACCCAGCAGCAAGATCCCGCCGATACAACTTCCCACAACGAACGCACTGGTTGAGAAAACGGCAATCAAGATCAAGGGAATTAGGAAAACAAGGTGCTGATAGAACGATATGTACAATGCCATCGTGTGGCTTATTACGACCTGCCCCGAGATCTCGTCAGGATTTCGAATCACGTACCGGAACAACAGCAGATTGGAGAAATGCCTTGCCAGAACCATGGCAAACACGCCAAGCACGCACCCTGAAACCCCCTCCATAAAACAATCTGGTGACTCGCCGGTTTCCGCTAGCACTATGACGGCCGACGACACGAGGATGGTCAGCAAAAGATGCTTGGGGTTGAACCATCTTCTGGCCGCAACGGCATTCTGCCACATCGGGTTCAACTCCCAGTGCTCAAGCTTGAAGTGTTGGCCGTACTTCTTGTCCTTTTGAACGCTGCTGATTAGCGTGAGGAAATAGTCGGCCAGCATGAAGATCGGAACAAGAAGGAGTTCTGGATATTTCATGGTTCTTGTTGCGCACTCGTCCCTTTCGCCTTCCTGAGATACTTCTCCAGCATGGCGGGCACCTGGTCGGGCGTGACGTCGCCGTGGATCTCGTTGTCGATCATCACCACGGGGGCCAGGCCGCAGGTGCCGAGGCAACGGGAAGCCTCCAACGTGAAGATGCCGTCCTTGCTCGTTTCGCCCCAGGTGATGCCCAGTTCCTCGATGACCTTCTGCGCCACGCGGTCGGCCCCCTTGACGTAACAGGCCGTGCCCAAGCACACGTTGATCATGAACCGGCCCCGCGGCTTCAGGCGGAAGAAGTGGTAGAAGCTGGCCACGCCCGCCACTTTCGCCGCCGGCACCTGCATCAGTTGGGCCACGGCGTCGAGATGGGCGTCGCCCAAGTGGCCGAACTGCGACTGCACCTTGTGCAGCACGGCGATCAACTGGCTTTCCGAATGTTCCTCGCGGCGGCATTGTTCGATATAGGCCACGATCGGCTCGCCCAAGACCAGCTTGGCGGCGGCTTCCACCGCTTTCCAATTGTCGGTGCACGTGCTCATGGGATCACTCGCGGTGTTCTTGTGGCTCGCTATTGTGTGGGATGTCTTCGTCGGTTTCAGTCGGTTCTGTAGTTCTTCTGTTCCCCGCTGTTAGAATTGAATCGCAACCGTATGGAAGACTGGTATAGGTGAAAACATCGCAGGGACGTTTGAATGGGCGTTTTTGAGGAAGGTCCATGCAAAAAGGAGTCCCCGCGATGGCAGGTCATCTTACCCTGGAAGAACGTGAAATCATAGCCCACGAGCACAGGGCGGGAAAAATGCAGACGCAGATCGCCGACCGGCTCGGCCGCAGCAAGAGCACGATTTCCCGCGAACTGCGACGCAATCGCAGCCGCAACGGCTATTGGGCGGTGGCGGCCGAGGGAAAGGCTCGGCGGCGGCGGAGTGAACGTCCGTGGGTCGCCAAGATGCAACGGCCGGAAGTGCGGCGTTATGTCCGGGATCGCCTGCGGCGGCGATGGTCGCCCGACCAGATCGCCGGTCGCGCGCGCAGCGACTTTCCCGGCGATCGGCGACAGTGGATTTCGCCCCCAACGATCTACGCCTGGATCGGCGGCGAGGAGGCCACCGGGAAGCACTGGCGGCGTTATCTGCGGCGTCTGGGCCGACAGCGGCCCAACTGGGAAAAACGCGGGCGGATTCGCACCGGCACGAGCATCGAGGGACGCCCCGTGGTCGTGGATCGCCGCCGTCGCTTCGGCGACTGGGAAGGGGACACCATCGTGGGCGCCAACCGACGCGGCGGCGCCGTCACGCTGGTCGAGCGGAAGTCGGGCTATTTGTTGCTGGGCAAGGTTCCCACCTTGCAGGCGGCGACGGTCCGTCAGACCGCCGCCGAGTTGTATCGGACCACGCCTCCGAAGCTGCGGAAGACGCTGACGCTGGACAACGGCAAGGAGTTCGCCGAGCACGAGCAGTTGACGGAGGAAGCCGCTTTGAAGATCTACTTTGCGAAGCCGTACTGCGCGTGGCAGCGCGGCACGAACGAAAACACCAACGGCCTGGTCCGACAGTTCTTTCCCAAAGGTACGGATCTGGTCGGCATCCCCAATCATCGTTTTACCAAAGTCCAACAACTTCTCAACGACCGTCCGAGAAAACGCCTCGGCTATCGAACTCCCAACGAAGTTCTCGCCTCTCGCCTAAAGGTTGCGATTGAGACTTGACAGCGGGTTCTTCGGCCCAGATCGCCGCAGCCGAATGCATTGCTCGCCAATCAGGATCGAGAATGTGGCGAAGCGGGGCAAAGCGATAGAACCAGAAATATCCCACAACGACGCCGGCACCGATGAACCCCGTGCCGAGCAACGGCAGGATTCGCCGCCACAACATGCGTTTGGTTGAGTCTGTAGCATCATTACTGAGGGTCATTTGAAACTGCGCTTGAATGCAAACGGGTTTTCTGCGTATGATTGAAACACTTCGTCATGTCCCCTCCACGCCACTGCCGCCCAGGCTCTGCGCAGCGATTCTCGGCGGAAAACCTAGACCATTTTCTCGGTCGCAAGGTTGAAACCCTCAGTAATGATGCTACAGACTCGTTTGGTTGCGGTATTCATGGCTGCCCGCCCTGGAGGCTGTTTGCCTCCCAGCCTCGACGCCAAATTACCACTTCAGGGGAAGAAATGAGAAGAAGTGGCACAAGTGGCGCCGGGCTAATCCGATTGGAATCCTCTCCACGTCATGATCGAACTCACGAACAACGGCGTTGCGCCATTCTCGCACCCGATGCGCGTTTGTGTCCTGATCTTCCGGTATCCTGCGACGCCCTCCAATGCTCTCGATCAGATCGTGTGCAACCGGAATTGTGGATCTCAAGGTGCGCCAATACGAACGCAGGCTGGCTTCAAACTCAGCAAACAATCGCACCACATACGTGCCTTCGAGCCGATCGGCGGCCGTCTGCAAATCCTGAAGTCGAAGCAAGTCTTTCAGGTACTACGGGATCGTGTCGGGCAACAGCCAACAAACGCTCCGCTGCGAATCGCATGGCGGCATGTTCCCGCTCGACGGCCTTGATGCGAGTCATTCGCTCAAACTTGTTGTCCGGCATTCCTTTTCATCTCATCAAGGACTGCTTGGAGAGACTCCTTCGTAAGCAGTTTTGCCGGAGCATCGCGAATGTCGCCTTCCGATGGAGTCCCCGGGAACATGTAATGCACGTGCCATGCTCCATCATAGTAGTAGATGCTCGCAATATCGTCATAAGCGGGCATCAGGTACAGATCTACGACGCCTTCAGTGCCCGGAGCGTTGCTCGCGATCGGTTCGAGCAACACCTTCACCACGTCCTGTTGGAGGAGCAGGGCGGGTGCTTTGTACTTGCCGATTCGAGAGTCTTCCAAGGTGATGTCGATTTGCCGTGTTGCCCAGTCCATTCCTTCCGCCCAGGCTCGGACGTTTCGAATGAGTTGGTTCAAGCGGGCTAGCCATTCGACTTGAAGGGAAGACTGTGTAGTGGACATGATTGGTCCTCGATAAGACTATGCTTCCTACCCAAGCGATTGTGAGTCGTGCAACGCGGCAAGTGATCGCATGACACATCACTCATCATACATTACCGCACTCCTCGCGGCAATTTCGCGTGATAATGCGTGTGCAGCAGTTCGTGGGCCTTCTCCGTGCCCGGCCCGCCCAGATACGAACTGTAGACCTCCTCGACGGCCGGGTTTTCGTACGACTTGCGGAGCTTCTTCTTGCTGTCGATGGCATAGAGAGCGCTCGCCCGCTGGCGGAGCAGGCCCGGATCGAGCACCTTGACGCCTTCGGGCGGATAGGGTTGCCCGCCGCCGCCGCAACAGCCGCCGGGGCAGGCCATCACCTCGATCACGTGAAACTGCTCCCGGCCGGCCTTCACTTTGTCCAGCAGGAGCTTGGCGTTGGTCAAGCCGTTGGCCACGCCCACGTGGATGTTGTGCTCGCCGATGGCCACGTAGGTTTCGCGGAGCCCCTCGACGGCGCGGACCTCGGTGAACTCCAGCCGGTCGGCCGGCTTGCCGGTCACCAATTCGCTGGCGGCCCGGAGCGTGGCCTCCATCACGCCGCCGGTGGCGCCGAAGATGTCGCCGGCGCCGCTGGAGAGCCCCAGCGGGGCATCGAATTCGCCCGGCGGCAAGGCCGTGAAGTTGATCCCGTAGCACTTGATCATCCAAATCAGTTCCCGCGTGGTGAGCACGGCGTCGGTGTAGGGCGTGCCCTCCGGCGAAAAATGTTCGGGCCGCCGGGCCTCGTATTTCTTCGCCACGCACGGCATCACGGCCACGACGAAGATCTTCTTGGGGTCGATGCCCGCCTTCTCGGCGTAATAGGTCTTCACCAACACCGAAAGCATGCTCATCGGCGAGCGGCAGGTCGAGGCGTGCGGGATCATCTCCGGGTAGAACTTCTCCAAAAAGTTGATCCAGCCGGGCGAGCAGGAAGTGATCATCGGCAGCGGGCCGGAGGAATGATGAACGATGAATGATGAATGATGAATGGATGACTTACTGCCAGCGGCCGCGGGAATGTCCGAGCATTCATCATTCATCATTCCGCATTCATCACTTGCTTCTTTGTGCCCGCGGCTTGCAGTCTGCTCAGCAGTTCGTGTGCCTCTTCGATGATGGTCAGGTCGGCGCCGAAGTCGGTGTCGAACACCCGATCGAATCCCAGCCGCCGGAGCGCCGTGACCATCTGCGCGGTGGCGGGCGTGCCGGTGCCAGGCCGAAGCCTTCGCCGATGGCCGCGCGGATCGAGGGCGCGGTCTGCACCACCACGTGCATCTCGGGATCGGCCAGCGCGTCCCACACCGGGCCGGCGCCGCGCTTTTCGAGGAACGCGGCCGTGGGGCAAACGTTGATGCACTGGCCGCACTGGATGCACACCGAGTTGTCCATGTTGGCCAGGTGGGCGGGCGCGACGACGGTGTGAAACCCCCGACCGTGCTGGCTGAGGTTGTAGACGCCCTGGATTTCCGCGCACACCCGCACGCACCGCCCGCAGAGCACGCACTTCTCGCTGTCGCGCACCACGGAGTGGCTCGACAGTTCGATGGGGAACCGTTTGCGGCGGCCCTCAAAGTGCCGCGCCCGCACGCCCATCGAATACGCCAGGTTCTGCAGCTCGCAGTTGCCGTCGCGCTCGCAGGTCTGGCAATCCATGTTGTGGTTGTCCAGCAGCAGCTCGACGATGTCGCGGCGGGCCTGGCGGATTGCCGGCGAATTGGTCTGCACCTCCATCCCTTCCCACACCTGGGAACTGCACGCCGCCAGGTAGTAGCCCATCCCCTTCACGTCGACGATGCACACCCGGCACGAACCGGCCAGGCTCAGGTCGGGATGGTAACACAATCGGGGAATGCGAATCCCCAGTTGCTCGGCCGCCTCCATGATGGTCGTGCCGGCGTCGACCTGCATCGGCGTGTCGTCGATCGTCAGCGATATCTTCTTATTTCGCTTGGCCATTCATCGAGTTCCTATCGCGTATGCCGTATCATTGGCGGTCACCCGCCGCAGAATTGTCCACGCCACAAGTCCACGCTTATGTTACTTCACCACGCCGCCGTGCTCCAGTACCTTGCTGCGTATGAATCGTCGGACGTTGTCGGTCAGCGACTCGGCGGGAATGATGAAATACGTCGATTTCGCGGTAAAGATCAGCCATGCTTCGGGAAACGTCCAGACCTGGGCAATAGCGCGCGATGAGAGACTGCCACTGCCAAGGTCGCTAGTAGTCGATATGCCCGCATCGGAAAAATCGAACGTAACGGTTGGCTCAAGCATCCGCCGGAATGCCGCCAAGCTCCTGTTGCGGTACACGAAGTAAACGGCACCACCGACGCCTGCGCCGAGCACAAGTACGGTGCCGATCACTCCCACGTACCAGGAGTAGTCGCCAGCGGCCAACAAGTACAGGAAGCAGGCGGCCACAAGCGCCACAGCCGCGAAGCCATGCCATGCGATGAATCTGGTCCAGAATCGCATGGTCACTCGGCGGATAAGTGCCTCGCTGTAAGTTGCTTGAATCTCCATGATGTACTTCGACCGTTCTCCTATGCGACTGCCCTCATGCGGTTGATTGCCGGATGCCGTTCTTTACGGCCCCGGCGATGCGGTCAATCTGTTCGATGCTGATTGCCAGCGGCGGCATGATGACGATCACGTTGCCCAGCGGGCGGAGCCAGACGCCCTCACTTCGGGCGTGGTCGCACACCCGCAGGCCGCGTTTCTCCTCCCACGGATACGGCTCCTTCGTCTCCCGGTTGCGGACCAACTCGACGGCGCCGATCAAGCCTCGCTGCCGCACGTCGCCCACGTGCGGCAGTTGGGCCAGCCGGGCAAGGTGTTCGCCGAGCCGGGCAATCTTCGCCGGCAGCTTCTCCAGCGTCCGCTCCTCGTCGAACACCTCCAGACTGGCCAGCGCGGCGGCCGCGCCCAGCGGGTTGCCGCCGTAGGTGTGCCCGTGATAAAAAGTCTTGCTCTCCGCGTACGTGCCCAAGAAAGCCTGCCAGATTTCGTCGGTGGCCAGCGTGGCGGCCATCGGCAGATAGCCGCCGGTGAGCCCTTTGGCCAGGCAGAGCAGGTCGGGCGCCACCGCCTCGTGCTCGCAGGCGAACATCTTGCCGGTGCGGCCGAAGCCCACCGCCACCTCGTCGGCGATCATCAGCACGTCGTATTTGCGCGTCAACTCGCGGACGCCCCGGAGGTAGCCCGGCGGATGCACGATCATTCCGGCCGCCGCCTGCACGAGCGGCTCGATCACCATCGCGGCAATCCGCCGGTGGTGTTGGGCCAACACCTGCTCCAGCCTCTCCAAATGATATTGGCAGAGGTCCCCGCCCGCAACCCCCGGCGGCGTGCGATAGCTGTCGGGCGCGGGCACGCGGAGCGTTTCGAACAGCAGCGGGCGGAACATGGCGTGGAACCGCTCGACCCCGCCGACGCTCACGCTGCCCAGCGTGTCGCCATGATAGGCCTCGCCGAGGGCCAGATAGCAGGTCCGTTCCGGCCGCGAGTCGTTACGTTGCCGCCAATACTGGAAGGCCATTTTTATGGCCACCTCGACGGCCGTGGCCCCATCGTCCGAGAAGAAGACGTGCTGCAAGCCCGGCGGGGCGATCTCCGCCAGCCGCCTGGCCAGCCGGATCGTCGTCGGATTCGAACTGCCGAGGTTGGTGACGTGGGCCACCCGGTCGAGTTGGGCCCGAATGGCCGCGTCGATCTTGGGGTGCCGATGGCCGTGGATGTTGCACCACAGGCTGCTCACCCCGTCGATGTAGCAATTGCCGTCGATATCGACCAGTTCGCAGCCTTCGGCCCGGTCGATCACCAGCGGCTCGTACTCGGCCATCTGCGTGAAGGCGTGCCAGACGTGGGTGCGGTCCCAATCGTACAATTCGCGTAAGTTATGCTTCAGCATAACGCCTCGGTGTCCATCTACGATCAGCAATTGGCCAAGGAAAGACTTGCGCGAGCGCTACGCGTCGTATTCTTCGGCCGGATCATACATCTCGGCGATGTTGTCGATGAAATCCGGCATCAATTGATGCAAGAAATCCTTAGCTTTTTCTAATTGCGTGCAAAGTGCCGAGTAGGGAAGGAAACCGCATACGGTATGCAGAGGTTTGCTCCGTGACGCAAACGTGGGCCGCGGCACCTCACTCTTGAACTTGGAGAATCTTTCGTCCGGCGCCGCCAGGTATAACTTGATATTGATGTTCGGTTGCATGGTTAGTAGGTCGGACATTCGTAGCAAGCCCGAGTAGATCGACGTAGTATGCTCGACCTCGAACGCAGCAACAATTGCGTTACCCTTCAACCAAAGGACGTCGATGTTCTCAATCGTGCCGTTCGTCACCTCATCGAATTGCGTTGGGAGCGCATCGAGAAGATGGGGAATATCGCGAATCCGTTGGCCGTTCCACTCTTTGCCGCGGTCGCTCTTCGGCGCCCACACACTGAGCCCCATCTGCGAGCCCAGATTGAGAAGCCGCCATTGTATTTCTGTGTGGGTTGGAGCGCCCGCCGGAAGATTGCTATCGGACGGTTCCTCCTCTTCCGTCGTCGGCACCGTTACTACCGTTCCGATGTCTTCGTCGCCAGGCTTGCTCTTCAAGTCGCCAGGCTTGTTTTTCAATTTGTAGAGGTTGCTTGAGCGTGCCAATAGCCTAGGATCAACTGATCGTAGAACCGGGCTGGTTTGTGCTGCATAGATCGCGTTGGCGATAGTCTTGCCGTCCTCGTTGTTGTACTTCGTTGGGGAACTTCTGAGATGCCCCGTCACCGAGGCAGTCGATGTTCCGATTGCGTAAAAAGTCAATTTGCCTTCAAAATCCTTCATCGGCACGCCGTGTTCCGGCTTCAAGATCGCGAGCGGCTTGACGCGAAAGCGGACGGGGAATACTTCTTCACCCCAGATGGGTTTGCCATCACGGAATCGTTCACCTGTCACTTCGAGCAGGCCAACCCATCGCTTAACACCTGTCATGTAGCACAAGAGGACGTCGCCAGGCCTGACTTTTTCGGATCGCTTCCAGTTGTGTTCACGAAAACCACTCACATCGGCCCCAGCCTTCTGAAACTCATCCCATGTGGTGCCCGTGAAAAGGCCTCCTCGGCAGAATCTGTGGGTTGATTTGGGCCGTGAAACTCAGTTTGAATCTGGATTTTCAGGGGTTTTCGTGATTTCGGGAGCCTCAACGATCTGATTCATAGATTCCATCCCCGTTTTTCCGTGGCAAAGGTCCGTGCGTTGCAGATGTGGGAGACCCGACGAGGGCCGTTACACAACAAGAAAACCCCGGTTTTGCGGCTGTTTCCACCGTCATTTATTTGCCCTGCCATCCCTCAGAAAATCCACCTTGCCAGGACGAATCCCCCGTAGGCCCATTTTTCACCCACAGATTTTGCCGAAGACCCGTGAAAAGATCAAGCCAGTAGTTCATTCTTAAGTCTCCGTGTGACGCCGCTGTACCCGCTGACGGACGATCTCAGCAAGGTGCGAATCCTTCACCCTTGCATTGATGAAGTCGATATACGACGCGAACTCACCCTTCCGCGACTCGTACTCCGCCAGCCGCTCGGCTTGAATCCGGTTCTTCATCTCCACGCAATCAAAGGTCTTTGTCTTTCTTGACATAGACTCAACGTAAGCCCCTAACGCCGGGATGTCAATGGACCCCAGCATGCGGGAGCGGAGGAGGATTGGACTGCCTGAGCGGCTATTGAGCCTTCTTACTCATCGCTCTCTTGAGAGCCTTGTCGATCTTATCGACGCTGGTGAGTGAGGGCAGATGGCGGCCGGTTTCAATGCGGCAGAGGGTTTCCACGCGAATGCCGGCGAGTTTGGCAAGTTCCTTTTGGTTCAGGCCCGCCTTGACTCGATCGCGGATGATGCTTCGAGCGATGCTTGCGCAACCGTACTCGACGGCCGGATAGTTCCCCTTGGCGTCCGGCTTCGGCAGACGCGGCAGATCCGCCTCATCGACGCGTGCCGCCGATGGATTCCATCCAATTCTCCGCATGGTCAATTTCCTCAGTAGCTCGTCCGCTCTTTCGACCGCGGATCGTCCACTGCATCGCCGCTGTTGAGCTTGCCGTTGATGCAATCGAGCCGGAACGGCCCGCTCGCATCGTAGAGCTTCTCTGCGGTGTCGACCAGATTGACCATCACGCCCGGCTCGTCCAACGGCAACTCGGCTGTCACCAGCCCTTCGGGCGAGATGAAACGGCTCTGCCAACTGTGCGGCGTCGAGGAATTGTTCATCGAAACGAACATGTAGTTCGCGCCCGCGTAGCCCTGCACGGTCACGGGCATGATCTTGGGGTGAATGCTGCCGGGCTTCGCCCGCGCGTTGTAGAACGAGTGCAACATCAACTGCACGCCCAACTTGGCATACTGGCGGTACAACTCGGGGAAGCGGACGTCGTAGCAGATCAGCAGGCCGCACTTGACGCCGTTCACCTCGAAAGTGACGAAGTGATCGCCCGGCGAGTAGTAGCGCAAGTCGGATTGCGTGCAAAAGCGCTTGTCGTAGCGATCGGCGATCTGCCCCTGGGGATTGATGACGTAGAGGCAGTTGTGCGGTTTGTGATCGCCGCTAAGGCGGTGGGTGCTGCCCAGGACGACCCACACGTGCAGTTCCTTGGCCAGCTCCATGACCGATTCGGTTTCCTTCCGCAACAGGTCCCAATTCAGATCGCCGAGCGACTTGACGTCGTTGCCCGCATAGCCGCTCAGGCGCACTCGGGGAAATGCACCAGGTCGGCGTCGCGATCGTGGGCTTCGCGGATTTGGCGGCGAATCCAGTCGGCGTTGGTCGCGATGTCGCCGCAGACGGGGAACTGGCAGGTGGCCAGCCGGAGCTTGCCCTGCGGCGCGGGAGAGCCCTGTTCCACGGTTGTCTGTGCGACGCCGACGGCCGCCAGAGCCAGTAGGTATGCCGTGCAGCAGGAAACGTTCCAGACCCCTCGCTTAACGTGCATCGCGTATTCTCCTCGCCGATCGCTGGGCAACATGCGGAAGATGAACGACTCTTCTTTCGCTTTCTTGCAGACTGCGCTATAAGTAGAAGCATACCGGTTGGAAGGCGCCGAAGCCAGAGCCGACAGGCTGCTCTCAGGTCCGATCAGTTTTCGCTGTGGGAGGCGACTCCAGTCGCCGATTGCCCCAGAACAGCCGCAAATCGGCGACTGGAGTCGCCTCCCACAAGTCCGATTTGGGAAAACTGATCGGCCCTGAGGCCGCTCTCCATCGACCGACCATCCGCTGATCATCATGGACCGTTCGACGGACGTCTGGGGGCCATAATATGCCACGTGGCAGGGGACGCACAGGGGGGGCGCACCTTGCACTTTGTGATTGCTCTAAAGTAGGGGAATTGGGACAAATAGGTGCCCATTTTCTCGATAATTCGTCGATTCCTGACTGCCTCTTGGAGGCCGACTGCTTAACTGAGGGTCGCGCAGTTGCTTTCCAATTCGTTCCAACTAGCGCACTTTGACGCCCATGCAAGCCAAATAGAGTCAAATCCCGACCGCTCGCGCGACGGTCGCCGTGCCGCGGCAAAGTGCAAGGTGCGCCCCACAGGGGCCGGCCGGCCTCGACGCCGGACGATTGCCGGGCTAAAATAGGTGATTCTGGCGCTCCTCCGCCGGGCACGGGCTAGTCAAGGGCGGGTTCGATTGAGCCTCGCTGCCGGCGTTCGGCCGGCCGCGGTCGCCAAGCGCCGGCCCCGGGGATTGTGGCCAAGTCACGGCAAGCCGACCGCCAAGAGCCGACCGCTTACAGGGTGTATGCATGAGTCTGAGTCCGCGACGAATCGTCATCACCGGGATGGGTCTGATTAGCCCGCTGGGCAGTTCCAAGGAAGCCCTGTGGGAGGCGCTCTCCCAGGGCCGCAGCGGCGTCGGGGCCGTATCACTTGGCGGACCAGGAGCCATGCCGGTTGCGTTCGGCGCCGAGGCCCGGCAGTTCACCGGCGAAATCGACGACTTTGGTTCCCTCGAGAAGGAGCAGAAGAAGGCCATCCGCAAGGGCTTGAAGGTGATGTGCCGCGAGTGTCAGATGGGCGTGGCCGCGGCCCAATTGGCCCTGGCCGACGCCGGGTTGAAACTTGACGCGGTCGATCCCGAGCGGATCGGCATCTCCTTCGGCGCCGACTACATGCTCTCCGTGCCCGAGGAGTTCTCCGAAGGGATCGTGCAATGTCTCGACGAGCACGGCCAGTTCCAGTTCGCCCGCTGGGGCACCGAGGGGATGGCCAAGATGTCGCCGCTGTGGCTGCTGAAATATCTGCCTAACATGCCGGCCAGCCACCTGGCGATCTACAACGACTTCCGCGGGCCGAACAACTCGCTCACGATGCGCGAGGCCGCGGCCAACGCGGCGCTCGGCGAAGCGTATCAGATCATCCTCCGCGGCGACGCCGAGGTGATGCTCGTCGGATCGACCGGCACGCGTTTGCACCCGATGAAGATGCTCCACGCCCGGCAGCAGGAAGAGGTAGCTCCGGACGACGGCGATCCGGCCGCGGCCAGCCGGCCGTTCGACCGCGACCGCCGCGGCATGGTGCTGGGCGAAGGCGCCGGGGCCATCGTGCTCGAAGAACTCTCCGCGGCAACGTCCCGCGGCGCGACGATCTTCGGCGAGGTGATCGCCGCCGCCAGCAGTTCCGTGGCTGGACGCCGGTTGGTCGCCCGGCGCGATCGGGCCATGGTCAACGTGCTGGAAAAGGTCTTGGGGGCCGCCGGGGCCAGCGTCGACGAGGTCGGCCATTTGCACGCCCACGGCCTGAGCACGCGGACCAGCGACGCCGAAGAGGCCCGGGCGATTGGAGAGGTTTTCGCCGCCCGCTCCGCGCCGCTGCCGGTCACGGCGGCGAAGAGCTACTTTGGCAATCTCGGCGCGGGCAGCGGGATGGTGGAACTGATTGCCAGCTTGCTGTGCCTCCAGCACGATCGGCTCTTCCCCATTCTCAATTACACCACGCCCGACCCCGAGTGTCCGATCGCCGCCGTTCGCAACGGCGACGTGCGGCCCGGCGCGAGCTTCATCAATCTGAACGTCACTCCGCAGGGCCAGGCCGCGGCCGTGATGGTGCGGCGGTGCGAGTGAGGAGGGCGATGCACGCAGGGCATGGCCGCCTTCCATCCCAGGCAACTGCCGGCGCGCCTTTGCTGTGCGTCAATCGCCGAGCAGCAGTTCCTTGACCAGCCATGCGGTGCAGCTCCTGCAAATCGGGAAAATCTCTGCGGGGCCATCGGAGCAACTCGCGCGGGTGTATCGGAGAAATTCCGAAGCCGCGCCCGTGGGATGCCTGGTGCAGGTGGCCCGGAAAGACGAACGATCGCGGGTTACCCGCCGGTAGACCACGATTGGCCCCAGTTGACAGCCCATCACAATATGGCTATGGTTAGTGCGTTGGAAGGGTTCCTGGGGCACACTTGGCAATGCAGAAAAGGGAGACGGCTATGAGAATGCTGATCGTTGTCGTGTTGGCGGCGGGGTTGGGCCTAAACGGCTGCAACGCCAACGCGCAGGAAGACTCGCGGCGTGTCTTGGCCGAACAACTTCTCAATGAAATGAACATGAAAGAAACCGTCGAGAAGTCTTTTGACATGGTCAAGAAGATGATACCGGCGCAGATGGCGAAAATGAAACCGGCAACGAAAGGGGGCAACACGCCATCGGGCGCCGCTAAGTCGAGGGACGAAGCGATGACCAAGGTAATGGACAAGACGATGGACATGGTCGCCCAAGAACTGAGTTGGGAGAAGATGAAGGACGAGTACATTTCGATCTACGCCGAGACGTTCACGGAGGAAGAGCTTCGAGGGGCACTTGCCTTTTACAAGTCGCCCGCCGGAAAGGCGTTCATAAGAAAGCAGCCCGCCGTGATGGAACAATCGATGAAGCTGGGGCAGAAGCGGGTGCTCCAGATCATGCCGAAGATCCAGGCCATGTCCAAAGAAATGATCTCCAAAGAAGCGGAGAAAAGGACGGCTCCCCGGCCCGAGCAGCCGTCGAAATAAGGCAAAATAGCAAGAGCCTTGTGTCCGCTGCTAAACCATCAATCTCAGCGCCGCCACGCCGGCCAGGCTCAGCGCCAGGACGTCGAAGTGGCGCTGGGGGATGCGGGCCAAGAGGTACACGCCCAGCAGAGCGCCTGCGAACGTCACCGGCGCCAGCGCGACCGATAGCGGCGCCATGGAAGGCGTGAGGATGCCCATCAGGCAATACGCCGGAACCTTGCTCAGGTTCAGATACCGGCCAGCACGTAAGGCAGCAGCCGCACCAGCCGGCCCCAATCGGCATGTTGGCGAAACCAGGCCACGGCAAACACGTCGCCCACCAGCAGCACGGGCAGGATCGCGCCGACGGAAAGCCGGGCGTCGTTGGGATAGGCCTCGGTCATCAGCAAGATGGCCGGAATCGAGACGCCGGGCAGGCCGGTCTTGGAGATGCCCGCCAGCAAGGCCGAGGCCACGGCAAGGAGAATACAGATCAGACTCATAGAGTACGGCCAAATGATGAATGCTGAATGTTGAGTGATGAGTGTCTGCGGCTCGGCCTTCATCATTCATCAGTCATCCTTCATCATTTTTCGCTCCTATTTCCTTGCCATCGCGGCGGTGAGAATCGCGGCCGTGCTCTCGCGCATGATCCGCGGATCGACCGGCCGTCCGTCCAACAGCGCCTTGCGGACTTCCTTGCCCGAGATGAACACGGGCTTTTCGTCCTTGTGGTTGTCCATCAGGTCGACCCGGCCCAGCGACTGGTAAAACGCGGCAAAGCCGACCAGCAGCGGCCGGATCTTCAGATCGCCCGCCAGGTGGTTGAAGATTTCCTGGGCGTCGAAGTCGCCCCAGATGGGCGTGCCGTCGTGGTACGGGGCGTCGGCATGTTTCCGGCCGATGATGATGTCGGTAAAGCCGAAGTTCTGCCGGTAGATGCCGTGCATCACCGCCTCCTTCGGTCCGCCGTAGAACATCTTGATGTCGAGGCCCAACAGGATGACGCGATCGGGCACCGACTCGCCCCGCCGGTCCCAGAGCACCGGATCGCTGTCGCCGTCGCCCAGCGAGCGGTTCTGGATCAGGGCCTCGTAGGTGTGCATGCGGACGTCGGCGTCCACGTTGTCCCCCTTGGTCTCGCCGATCAACGGGTTCAGACAGGCCCCGGCGTTGCAGCCGGCTCGCAACAGCGTCTCCAGGCCGTACACCAGGGCGTACTCGTGGGCGCGGTGCAGCGGATTGCGGGTCTGAAAGGCCACGACGCGCTCCCAGCCCTTTTGCCCGAGCAGCTTGCGGACCTCGCGCGGCGTGAGCACGTACTTGCCGAAGCGAGGATCTTTCGGCTGCGGCAGCACTCGGATCGTGCCGCCGACGAGGTGCGTCTTGTCGGCGTCGGCCTTCAGCACCATGTCGCCGCCGGGATGGTCGGTCCGCTCGGTCAAATAGACGCTACGCAGGTACTTTTTCTTGTCCCAACGATAGACATCCGTAACATCCAGCACTGCGACAATCTCGCCGGCGGTATTCACCGAGCGCCGCTTGCTGCCCCGGGCGAAGCCCCTTGGCCAGGGCCTCGGTCACCGGCAGGGCCAACGGGATCGTCCAGGCGGAAAGTTCGCCCTCGTGTTCGATTACCGACTCATCGAGTACGCGGTCGTAGGTGGCCGAATCCATCGGTCCGACAAGCGGGCTCAAGCCCCCGTCGCCGAGTCGGTAGACGGTCGACAGGTCGGCGTCCGAAACGGGCACTTGCGGCAGCGTCTTGGCATGGGCGAGAAAATCGGGGATGGCATCGGCAGCGACGGTTCGGCACACCGGCTCCGTCAGTCCGCCATGCGGGGGCACCAGGGAAGTCATTCACAGTTCCTTTTCATTCCAAGAAGAAGATCCTTCAACTCTCAACTCTCGACTCTCAGATGTTATACATCTGTTCGTACTGTCCCTTCGCCCGTTCGAGCAGATCGGCCAGCGTGATCTCGTCGAGCATCTTGCGTTGCACGGCGGCGACGTCCTTCCAGGCTTGGGCCAGGACCTTGACGGCGAGGGAGTCGGGCGAGGCACTGCTGGTCTGGCTCTCTTCCTTCGCGGCGCCGTCGATGACCTCCATCACGCGGCCGAGAGAGACTTTGTCGGGCGGGATGACGAGTTGATAGCCGCCGGCCGCCCCGCGAACGCTGTTGACCAGCCCCGCCCCCTTCAGTTGCAGCAGGATTTGGACGAGGAATCGCGGCGGCACGCCATGCCGCTCGGCAATCCGCCGAATCCGCACCGGCTCGCCAGAGCCGTACTGGGAGGCCAGTTCGAGCATGGCGATGCACGCATACTCGGTCTTTGCGGAGATTTTCATGATGTTCACCCCAAGCAGACCGCAATTGTACAAAAGTTTGTGAACAATGTCTAGTTTGATCCGCGGCGAGTCTCGCCGGGCGTTCGATTCTTCCTCGTAGGAGGCGACTCCTGTCGCCGACTGCCTTGAACTCCGCCCATTTTCGGCGACTGGAGTCGCCTCCTAGTGCGCTTGTGAGTGTATCGAATCAGCAAGGTGCAAGTCCTTGTCGAAATTGGGTTTGAACTTCGTAACCGAAAGTAACTGCGTCCTCGTGAGAGGGGGTGGAGAGCAACTGAAGGTGAACGGCTGGTCCGCAGGATGACGAACTCGATTCGGCCGGTTGTCGTGGCGAGCCTGCTAGGAAAAGGCGAAGCCCAAGTGACGCTGTGGTCCTCGCAAGGGATGCGGTCGGCAGACCGCGCGTAAGCTCCGGGGGGAAACCAAACCAAGCCCCAGAGGCGGCAACAGGTGGTTGGAGGCGGAACGGTCGGAAGGTTTGATACATGAAGCAAGGAGACCTGGGCGGGTACAAGGACGAAGTTCATTGTCCCTGATAAGGATACGAAGAATCGACCGCCCAGGAGTCAGAGCGTCCATACGAGCGAGGAAGCGGGGCAATGCCCGTCGAGCAAAGGGACGCAGGAAAGGGGATGAAACATGACGCACGGCCAAAACCACACCGTACCGCGAGTGTCGGCAACGACTAGCCACGACGGACTGCGTCAGGCACACGTAACTTGGCTCAGATTGGCCGCACCGTCGATGTTGCATGTTGGTGGCCTTCCCGTGAAGGTCAGGGCCTTTCGCTTCTGCCGATCCCGAGAAGGAACCTTGTTTCCTTCCCGCGCTCGGTTCACCAATCCTCTACGAGGTAACACCACTAACCGGAGAGCCGGATGCGGGAAATCCGCCAGTCCGGTTCGGAGGGAGGGGAGGCCGGGAACTTAACCGGCCTTCCCTACCCCTATCACTCCCCAAGTCTGAGGCGAGAAAAGTGGGCGGAAAGGTTGCGGCCCGGCCTCCCAGCGGCCATAATAGCCAACGCTCGGCCCGGATGGCATCCGAGCCAAAATGCCCCCCACCCAATCCCACCTAACGACAGGAGCCTACCGTGACCAAGAAGTGCTTGCCGCTGGCGATCGGCGTTTGTGGAGTGATTCTCGGCGTGCTTTGCGGCGTTGGCGTCTCGGCCGAGCCGGCGGCCGCCCCCCTCGCCCTGGTGCCGCAACCTGCACGGGTGGAACGCAAAGAAGGCGCGTTCACGTTCAATAGGGATACCGTAATTCTCGTCGAGAAGGATTCGGTGGTTGCGGACGACGTCGGAAGACTGTTGGCCGAGCGTATCAATCGCAGCACCGGCCTGGGCATCGAGGCGAAATCGGCCGAAGGTGACGGCCCGGTCGACAACGCCATTGTGTTGACGACGAAGAGCGCCAACGCCAACCTCGGCGCCGAAGGTTATCAGTTGGAGGTCACACCCAACGGCGTGACGATCGCTGCGGCCGAGGGGGCCGGATTGTTTTACGGCACGCAGACCCTGTTGCAACTCCTGCCGCCGGAGGTCTTCAGTCCGGGCAAGGTGGAGGAGGCCGTAACGTGGTCCGCGCCGGCCGTGCAGATTGAAGACCAGCCGCGGTTTCGCTGGCGCGGAGTGATGGTCGACGCCTGCCGCCACTTCTTCACCAAAGACGAAATCAAGAATTTTCTCGATCTGTTGGCCCAGCACAAGCTCAACACGTTCCACTGGCACCTCACCGAGGACCAGGCGTGGCGGATCGAGATCAAGCGGTACCCCAAGCTCACCGAGATCGGCGCCCTGGCGCTCGGAGATCGGCTGGAATCTCGATCCCAGGTCGAGCACGGCCTATGGGCCCGACGGCCGCTATGGCGGTTTCTACACGCAGGACGACGTCCGCGAGATCGTGGCCTACGCCAAGGCCCGCTACATCACCGTGGTGCCCGAAATCGAAATGCCCGGCCACGCGCTGGCGGCGCTGGCGGCGTACCCGGAACTGAGTTGCACGGGTGGGCCGTTCACCACGGCGGTCAAGGGCGGCATTTTTCCCGACATCTTCTGCGCCGGCAATGACAAGACCTTCGAGTTCCTGGAGAACGTGCTCACCGAAGTCCTCGATCTCTTTCCCAGCAAGATCATCCACGTCGGCGGCGACGAGGCCCCCAAGACCGTTTGGCACAAATGCGAGAAGTGCCAGGCGCGGATCCGCCAGGAAGGGCTCAAGAACGACGAAGAGCTGCAAAGCTATTTCATCCGCCGAATCGAGAAGTTCCTCAACGCCCACGGACGGAGCCTGATCGGTTGGGACGAGATTCTCGAAGGGGGACTGGCGCCGAACGCCATCGTGATGAGTTGGCGCGGCATCAAGGGGGGCATCGCCGCCGCCAGCGCCGGCCACGACGTGGTCATGTGCCCGAACACTTCTCTCTACATCAATCGCGGCCAGGTGCCGATGCCGGCCGCGACCGGTGGCAAGAAGACCCCGCCCAACCGCGGAACGCTGACGCTGCAAATGGTGTACAACTACGAACCGGTTCCGCAGGAGGTTTCGGCCGATAACGCCCGGCACGTTCTCGGCGCCGGCGGATGTCTGTGGAGCGAGACCATTCCCAACTACGCCCGCCTCCAGTACCAGACGTATCCACGAGCATGCGCGATCGCCGAGCTAACCTGGCTCGACCCCAAGCAGAAGAACTGGGAGGACTTTCAGAAGCGCGTCGACACGCACCTGAAGCGGCTCAAGGTCCAGGCGGTGAACTATTACCCCTCGCTATAATTCGCGTACTTTCATCAAAGCACAGGAGCCCACGACAATGAAGAGATACTTGCTGGCAACGATTGGCGCTTGCGGAATGTTTTTCGGCGTGCTAGCCGGCATCGGCGTTGCGGCCGATCCGAGCGACGCGCCGCTGGCGTTGGTGCCGCGCCCTCTGCGGGTCGAACGCAAAGAGGGGGCGTTTACCTTGAACAAGGACACGCGGATTCTCGTCCAGAAGGATTCGGCCGACGCGGCCAACGTTGGCAAACTGTTGGCCGAGCGGATCAATGGCAGCACCGGCTTGGGACTGAGGGTGATAACGCATGAGAGCGAGGAGCCAGTGGCCCCTGTGAAACCCGCGGCCGTTCGCACCACTCCGGTGGACAAGGCGATTCTCATAACCACCGAGTACGCCAACACCGCCTTGGGCAGCGAAGGGTATCAACTGACGGTCACGCCCGACGGCGCCATCATCACCGCCGCCGCAGGGCCCGGCCTGTTCTACGGCACGCAGACCTTGCTGCAACTTCTGCCGCCGGAAGTCTTCAGCCCTGCCAAGGTCGAGGAACCGACCACGTGGACAGTGCCGGCCGTGCAGATCGAAGATCAGCCGCGGTTTCGCTGGCGGCAGTTGATGTTGGACTGCGGCCGCCACTTCTTCACGAAGGACGAGATTAAGAACTTCATCGACCTGATGGCCCAGCACAAGCTCAACACGTTCCAATGGCACCTCACCGAGGACCAGGCCTGGCGGATCGAGATCAAAAAATATCCCAAGCTCACGGAAGTTGCGCGTGGCGGAAGAACATCGGCTTCGGGCTCGATCCCAAGTCGAGCAAGGCATACGGTCCCGACGGCCGCTACGGCGGCTTCTACACTCAGGACGATATCCGCGAGGTCGTGGCCTACGCCAAGGCCCGCTACGTCAACGTGGTGCCCGAGATCGAACTGCCGGGCCACGCCATGGCGGTGCTGGCGTCGTATCCGGAAGTCGGCTGCACGGGCGGACCATACTCGACGGACATCCGCGGGGGCATCTTCGGCGATGTCTTCTGCGCCGGCAACGAAAAGACCTTCGAACTGCTCGAAGGCGTGCTCGGCGAAGTCCTCGACTTGTTCCCCAGCAAGGTCATCCACATCGGCGGCGACGAGGTGCCGTTGGAAAGGGTGGCCTGGAGGAAGTGCGCGAAATGCCAGGCCCGCATCCGCCAGGAAGGCCTCAAGGACGAGAAGGAACTGCAGAGCTATTTCATTCGCCGCATCGAGAAGTTCCTGGCCGCCCACGGGCGGAGCATCATCGGCTGGGAAGAGATTCTCGAGGGCGGGCTGGCCCCCAGCGCGGCCGTGATGAGTTGGCGGCGCCAGGGCGACGTGGGCATAGCCGCGGCCAACGCCGATTACGACGTGGTGATGCTCCCCGGCTACCGCTGCTACCTGAGCAGCGGCCAGGCGGCGAGGCCGGCCGCTCCGGGCAAGGCCCGCCGCGGGGCGTTGACGATGGAGTTGGTGTACGGCTTTGAACCGGTGAGCGACCTGATTGCCGCCGACAAGACGAAGCACATCATCGGCTCGGGCGGCGCGTTCTGGAGCGAGGGCATCCCCAACTACGCCCGCCTGCAAAACCTCGCGTATCCGCGGGCCTGCGCGACGGCCGAGTTGACCTGGCTCGACGCGAAGCAGAAGAATTGGGAGGACTTTCAGAAACGCATCGACACGCACGTCAAGCGGTTGAAGGTCCAAGGAGTGAACTACTACCAGCCCCAAGCCCAACCGCAGCCGCGTTAGGGCCGGTGAGGAACTTGGCTGTGCAATTCGAGTGGCGCTCGCCGAGGGACGACCTCAGTGCCGCCGGGGTCGAACTGCTCCACGTCGGGAGCGACACGCTTCAGCGCGTAATTTCCTGGAAGGACTCCCAGGTCAAACTCAAGCAGGCCCAAGGGCTGCTGGCTGCGGAGTGCGGCTACGGCCTGCCGGACGATCGCCTGTAGCCGTCTTTCCGCAGCGCGGCTCAATCCGCGGCCGCCGGCGACATGGCGTCGCTGGACCGATGTTTGGCAGCCACAACCACTTTCCCCACTTATACTTGCGTCTTTCGTTCACGCTGCCCGCCTGGTGGTCTGGCCGAAGCGGACGAGACGACGCGAGACGCCCGCACAGGCCGCGCGGGTAGCTGCCAATCGTCGCCCGGCCGAGACAGACCCGGTGGCGTCTACAGCCTGAGAGCGTTGGCAGCCTGAACCGGAATGGTCAATCCACTTTATTGCTGTTTCTATAGATCGAGGGTAGAATGACCGTCTTCATCCGCATCACATTCTAAAGGAGCGTCTCATGCCTAACATCGCCGCCGTCCTGAAGGACGAAATCCGCCGTCTGGCCAAGAAGGAGGTCAAAGAGTACACGAGTGCCACCCGCCAGGCCGTGGTCCGATACCGAAAGGATATCGCGCAGCTAAAGCGACTCGTACAGGAACAGCAGAAAAGGATCGCCTCCTTCGCGGCCCAACGGCAAGGGGAGACGGTCGCCACGGCGGGCGAAGAGGACCCGCTGGCCGCCGCGCGCTATTCGGCCCGATCGGTGAGGGCCCAGCGCAAGCGGTTGGGCCTTTCGGCGGCCGACTATGGCACGTTGGTCGGCGTGTCGGGGCTGACGATCTACAATTGGGAACATGGCAAGGCCCGACCCCGCAAGGCCCAACTCGCGGCGCTGGTGGCCGTCCGGGGGATCGGCAAACGCGAGGCCCTCAAGAAGTTGGAGGAACGCAAGTGCCGGCTCGCCGCAAGGGACGACGAGCGAAGTAACGCGGCGGGTCAGAGTAAGCTGACGACTCTTGTAGGACGGATTTCCTAATCCGTCCCGATGAACTGGACGGATTAGGAAATCCGTCCTACGGAAAGTTGTGCGGTTCGCTTCTGCCGCGCGCCCTATCCTCCCAGCGGCGCCGTGCCCAGCACTTCATAGATCGGACCGCTGGATGTCAGCGTGCTGGCGAAGACGGTGACCTGTTGCACGCCCACGCGGCCGGCCAGGAAGTCGGCGTGCTGCTGGAGAAGCGTTCCCAGTTCGGCGATGCCCGGCCCGACGCCTCGGACCCGGCCGATGGTCAGGTGGGTCTGAAAGCGGCGGTGCTCTTCGCGGAAACCCAATTTGGCCAAGGCGGCCTCGACCCGGTCGTGCAACACGACCATTCGCTCCGCTCCCGCTTCGGCGCCGAGCCAGACGGTGCGGGGCCGGGCGATGGTGGGAAAGGCCCCGGCGCCGCGGACTTCCAGGTCGAACGGTTCCACCTCGGCCGCCCCGTGCGCGACGGCCCGACACACCTCGGAGATTTCCGTTTGCTGAACGTCGCCGAGGAACTTCAGCGTCAGGTGCAGGTTGTGCGGCTCGACCCACTTTACGTCGGCGGTCGTGACGCCGAGTGCGGTGATCAGCGACGCCGCGCGGCGCGGACCGGCCCGGTGATTTCAACGGCGACAAATGTGCGAAGGCTCTTTTTCATGGGGATTAGAAGCTCAACATCCTCTTGTACTCTTCCATCCGCCGGTCGAGATCCTCACGATGGATCTTCCGCAGACGGTCGAGGCTGAAATCTTCCACGGTGAAGCTGGCGGTCAGGGTGCCGTAGGCCAACGCCTCCTTGAGCGTCTTGGGGTCGAAGTTGCCCTGTTCGGCCAGGTAGCCCATCATGCCGCCCGCGAAGCTATCGCCGGCGCCGGTCGGATCGACCACTTGCGGCGTCGGGAAGGCCGGCAGTACGTAGATCTCGTGCTTGCTGAAGAACATGGCCCCGTGCTCGCCCTTCTTGATGACGACGAAGCGGGGGCCCATCTGCGGCACCGCCTCGCCGGCCCGGACCAGATTGCCGTCGCCGGTCAACAGCTTCGCCTCGCTGTCGTTCAACATCAGGCCGTCGATCCGCTTGAGCAATTGCCGCAGCGTGTCCGGCTCGGTGCGGATGTAGTGGTCCATCGTGTCGGCCACCACGAGCGACGCCCCGGCGCACTGATCGCGGGCCTTGAGTTGTTGCGCCGGCGAACCATTGGCCAGGAAGAGAAACTTGCAGCGGCGATACGCCTCCGGCAGGACCGGGGCGAAGTTCTGCAAAACGTTCAGTTGCAGGTCGAGGGTTTCGCGGTCGTTCATGTTCGCCAGATACTTGCCCCGCCAGCGGAAGGTCTTGCCGCCGGCAATGACCTGCAGGCCGGCCGTGTCGATGCCCCGGGCCTGGAGCATGTAGGTGTATTGCGGGGGCCAGTCTTCGCCCACCACGCCGGCCAGCCGCACGGTGGTAAAGAAGCTGGCCGCGTAGGAGAAGAACACGGCCGAGCCGCCCAGCACGTTATCGCGCTTTTCGGTAGGCGTTTCGACGCTATCCAGGGCTACGGAACCGACGACGCATAAGGGCATGACGATGATCCTTCAGACGGAAACGGCCAGGTCAAGGCATGATATCCAGCATCGAGCCATCAGACAAGCGATAGACCCGAAAGTCGTTATCAAGCGTAAACAGCCGCCGCGTATCGAGATGTTCCGCCGCCGCAACAAGGGATGCGTCTGCCAAGTCCATGGGCATATCATGGTACTTGTCCATCAGCACCTCCATCCGCTCCTTCTCTCCCGAATCCAGATCATGTACGAGCAAGCGTCCGCCACGAAGGAGCCTCCACAGGGCAGTCTTGCGCGGGATAACCTCCCGCACGGTGCAGAAGATACATCGCCTCCGTGAAGCACGGCCAAGTTGTCACCAAGGGACCGGTGGGCAGATGACGTGCCGCCTCCACACAGACTGCGTGGTTCGGATCCTTTCGGTCCATCAGCGCCACCAAAGGGCCAGTATCCGTAAGGATCACAGGCGTCCCTGTTCTTGCTTAGCAACCAGACCGTCGGCAAAACGCTGACCGCAGTTTTCCGACAGGGCTTCCCCCGTTCCCTCGACCGTGCCGATGTAGCCGGAAAGAAAATCGAACAGGCTCGACTCTTGAGAGGAAGTATCTGACGGCGTTTGAAGGAACAGCTTCCCCAACGAGTCCAGCGCCAACCGTTCGGGCGTCGTTCCCTGGCGCTGGGCTTCTCGCGCGAACGCAGCCTCGATGTCGGACGTCAAGCGAATGACCATGGTTTTCCCTCCGTCACGTGTCCGATTGGCCCATGAGATCGCCGACAAACTGACTAACACCCTCGTGATCGAATAGAACGGGCACGCCTCCCGCGCCGATGTACAGGGCCACGCCGTCTCGAACCGCGAGGGCGTCTGGATGGTCCACCTCGAAACGGTCGCCGTTGACCAATGCCACAGTGAAAGGCCGGTAGGGCTTCTGTTCCTTGAGCGTTTTCAGAATGTGATCGAAGTTTCCCAGTTCCATCAGCCCACCTGCTTTTCTGTGTCCTCGGAAAATCACGACCTCACGCGATTGTACCCTAAACGAAAGGCTCGGACAACCAAGCTGTTCATGGGCTGGCGCGTGGCTTCGAAACCAATCCCTAATCCTCAACCCCTAATCCCTTGCCTCTCACCCCTTTTTCTCGATCTTCGCCCACGTATCCACCAGCGACACCGTGCGATTGAACACCGGCCCTTCGGCTGTCGAATCGGGATCAACGCAGAAATAACCAAGCCGCTCGAACTGGAACCGACTGCCCGGCGCGGCGCCTTTCAGACTCGGCTCGGCGAAACAACCGGTCAATCGCTGCAATGAGTTGGGGTTCAAGTTCACTTTGTAGTCTTGCCCCTGGGGAACGTTGTCCGGGTCGGGCTTGGTGAAGAGATGGTCGTACAGCCGCACCTCGGCCGCCACCGCTCGGGCTGCCGAAACCCAGTGGATCGTGCCCTTCACTTTGCGGCCGTCGGGCGTGTTGCCGCCGCGGGTGGCCGGGTCATACGTGCAGTGGACTTCGACCACTTCGCCGGTCTGCGGGTCTTTTACGCAGCGCGTCGAGCGAACGAGATACGCGT
This sequence comes from uncultured Planctomycetaceae bacterium, assembly GCA_963759115.1. Classification (GTDB taxonomy): domain Bacteria; phylum Planctomycetota; class Planctomycetia; order Pirellulales; family Thermoguttaceae; genus CAVWXT01. The sequence continues at coordinate 55,875 of CAVWXT010000003.1, read as the reverse complement.
ACCGCAGCCGCACCTCCTGCCCGGGGGCCAACCGATGGTACTTCTTCGGCGGCGCCTCGCGGAAATCGTCCTGCTCGATCCAGATCTCGCGCGAGAAGGGGACCTTGCGCGTGCCCATGCTGGCGTCTTCCGGGTTGTTGACCGCGTCCATCTCCTCGACTTGACCTTCCGGGTAGTTGTCGATCACGACCTTCAACGGCCGCAGCACGCCCATCACCCGCGGGGCACGGCGGTTCAAGTCGACCCGCAGGCAGTGCTCCAGCAGGGCGATGTCGACCACGCTATCGACCTTCGACACGCCGATGGTGGCGCAGAAGGTGCGCATGGCCTCGGGCGTGTAGCCGCGGCGGCGCAGCCCGCAGATCGTCGGCATCCGCGGATCGTCCCAGCCGCTGATGAATCCCTGCTTGACCAGTTCCAGCAGACGCCGTTTGCTCATCACGGTGTAGGTCAGGTTCAGCCGGGCAAACTCGATCTGCTGCGGCGCGAAGATACCCAACTCGCGGATGTACCAATCGTAGAGCGGCCGGTGGTTCTCGAACTCCAGCGTGCAGATCGAGTGCGTGATACGCTCGATCGAGTCCGACTGGCCGTGGGTGAAATCGTAGGTCGGGTAGATGCACCAGTGGTCGCCGCTGCGGTGGTGCGTGGCGTGGAGGATGCGGTACATCACCGGGTCGCGCATGTTGAGGTTGGGCGAGGCCATGTCGATCTTCGCCCGCAAGGTCCGCGAGCCGTCGGGGAACTCGCCCTGCTTCATCCGCTCGAAGAGGTCCAGGTTCTCCTGGATCGAGCGGTCGCGATAGGGGCTGTTCGTACCGGGAGCCGTCAATGTGCCGCGGGTTTCGCGGACCTCGTCGGCCGTCAGGTCGCAGACGTAGGCCTTGCCGGCTTTGATCAGTTGCACGCGCCCACTGATAGATCTGCTCGAAGTAGTCGGAGGCGTAGTAGAGGCGATCTTGCCAGTCGAAACCCAGCCAGCGGACATCCTCCATGATCGAGTCGACGTACTCGACGTCCTCTTTGCAGGGGTTCGTGTCGTCGAATCGCAGATTGCACAGGCCGCCGAACTCCTGGGCGATGCCGAAGTTCAGGCAGATCGACTTGGCGTGGCCGATGTGCAAGTAGCCGTTCGGCTCGGGGGGAAACGCGTATTCACCCGTCCGTTGTGCTTGCCGGTGCGATTATCCTCTTGAATGATCGCGCGGATGAAGTCGGTGGATTGAAGTGCATTGCTGGAGGAACTGTCGTGCGCTCATTTCATACCTCCCTTGGCATGTTGTTGCCGGTTATTTCATCCGCCCGTTCACGGGCGTCATCGTGTTTACAGTAGCCCTTCGTCCGATCTTCCTTCATCCGACATCTCAGGGGATCGCAATCATGTCGGTATCCGCACGAAACGAGAGCAACCGGGCACGAAAGGCCAGGAGTTCGATGGCAGACTTTGCTTATGCCGCCGTCAAACAGACACACGTCGCACATCTTGCGCTCGCACATTTGTTGCACGAAATCAAAACTCACGTCGAGTTGCTCGGGGTAGAACTGGAGGTCGTGTTTCTTCCCTTGAAGTTCCTCATACACATTGCGGATTGCTTGCGGCATGTCCAGAGATTGTGTTTCGTCGCTCAGGTACGGTGTGAATAATCCATCACGAAACACCTCGTTGTTATTCCACACGTCGCCAGGTAGTTCAATCCTATGGAGGGCCATCTTAAGCTCTGGGTTGTCCTTTCCCCATCTCTCCGGGCTCCCAACGCCGCGTTCCTTCAGCGCCGCCACGAACTCCGGATTGAATTCCGGGCTTTTCAGATAGTCGCGCACGCAGCACCAAAGTCGCTTTCGTTTGAACATTTCCTCGTTTATATTCGCTGGCATGGTGAATGTATCTGCCGCGACTTCCATTTCGCCTAAATGCCTGTCAAACCGCGCGACCGTGAATCTCTTGGCCGGATAGGTCAGTCGGTCAAGAGCTACAGCCATACGCCGGATGGCTCGTCGGAAATCGTTTTCCCCCTGAAACGAGGCTGCGAGAAAACAGGCAAAGCTCCTGTCATAATGTTTTGCCAGTATATCAAGAGTGCGGAAGACTCTCACAAAATCGTCGGCGGGGCACCGAGGCGCAAACGTGACCTCCTTCTTGCTCTCCCCAATTCCAAATCGCGCCAGCGCAAGTTTGCGGCCGAATCTTTGGTCTTATCACACTTGAGTCGGAGTTTACTGCTTTCCTGTGGTGGCCGAATGCAGTACGTGCCGAACAATTCGCGAACGGTTCGATCGTATTTCGGATTAAAGGCCCGGACCATGTGGGAAATGGCGTATCCCCCGACCTCCCAGACGCGCTCGTAGGGTGTTTGCCGGTCGCTGATATAACTCAACCAATGAGTCAGCAATCGCTCGTCATCGCTTAGGTCATTACAGCAGTAATTGATCAGGTTGCGTTTGCCCTGCGTGCTCCAACGCATATCATCCAATTGCGAGAATGTCTCGAGAATCCGGACTAATATGTCGACGTCTTCTTTCCCTTTGATGGCAATCGGTGTTGTCATGTCGGCATTCCAGCGGAGTTGGGGTTCAGGTTTTCCCACCACACGGTTCTGCCACCCGTGGAAACTCTTGCCATTCCTGTAAGCCAAAAGACATTGTGGCATTCACCAGATCCGCGTCACGGAATACGCGTCCAACGCACGATCGGTGCTGATGATAGGAACCCCTTCAGATATCGCCTGCGCGACCAGCAGTCGGTCGAAGGGGTCGCGATGGTGGAACGGCAGCGTGGCCACGACCGCCGTGTGTTTGAGAGAGATCGGAAGCGGGGTAAACTCGCTGTAAATAGTTTGCCGCTGCATGAACGCCTCAAAATCGTCGTTTAGCGTGTACTTGCCAAGGCTGATCTTGATGGCGATCTCCCAGTAACTTGCCGGACTGACAAGAATCTCATTGTCCGCGTTCAGCATCAGCGCCCTGGCTTGATCGCTGAGGCGAGGATCGTCAAGCACGGCCCAAAGAAACGTGTGGGTATCCAGCAGCAGTCTCACGGCATGTACTCTTTGAAGTCTTCCAGGTGCGAGTCATCGTCCTCGACGATTACCAACTTCCCGATGCCGCCGCCCAACTTCCGTTGGCGGGGCTCCCCGATCAGCCGCGCGACAGGTCGGTCGTGCTCCAATATCACAACTTCTTCGCCCGGCTTGAGGTTGGAGATGAGGGAAGGCAGGGTCGCCTGGACCTCTTCGATAGTGGCACTGGTCATGGCCGAACCTCCGATACGAATTGATGGACCTCTCCCTCCCATTGTACGACAAACTCAGGGCACCAGGCGATCCCTTTTCAGCACTGCTAAATTTATCGCCCGATCAACCCGCCGTAAACACCGATCTTTTCCGACGATCGCCAGCGTGTCGAAGAGCCCCAGGCCGACCGACTTGCCGGTCACCGCCACCCGCACGGCGTGAATCACCTGACCGATCTTGATCTGCTCGGCCGCCACGAACTGCTGCATCAACGCTTCAAGGCTTGCCGCATCAAATCGTTCGGCGGCCGCCAACCGATCGCGGAACTTCGCCAGCAACTCGGCGCCCCCGCTCTGGCGGAGATGTTTGTCGAAAGCCTGTTCGTCGTACTCCAACCGATCGTCGGGCAGGAAGAAATCGGCGAACTGCAAAATGTCGCCGGCCACTTTGATCCGGTCGCCCGCCGCGGTGATGATCTTCTCGGCCGTCTGCTGTTGGTCGCTGCTGGGCGGAGAGGCCGCGAGCTTGGCACTTTCGAGAAAGGGCAGAGCCAACGCCAGTTTTCGCTCGGGGGCGAGCCGTTGAAAATGCCAATCCTCGAACGCCGCGAGTTTCTTGGGGTCGAAACTGGCCGGCGACTTCACGACCCGCTCCAGCGAAAACTTCTCGATCAATTCCTGCCGCGAAAAATGCTCCGTCTTGTCGTCCAACGACCAACCCAACAGGGCCAGGTAATTGATGATCGCCTCGGGCAAGTAACCGACCGTCTTGTAGAAGTCGACGATCACCGGGTTGAAGGCATCCGCCTCGACGGCGTGGCCGATGGCCTGGGCGATCTTCCGCCCGTGCTCGACCAATTGGGCAAAGTCGCGGTTCTTCAGATACTTGTCGAGCTTCCGCTTGCTGAGCTTGTTGCGGCTGCCCGGTTCGGCCACGAACGGCAGATGGGCGTAGATCGGCCGCGGGTAACCGAGGGCCTCAAGAATAAACACCTGCCGCGGCGTGTTCGAGAGGTGTTCCTCCGCACGGATGACGTGACTGATTTGGAAGTCGTAATCATCGACAACGTTGGCCAAGTGGTAGAGACAAGTGCCGTCGGTCCGCTGCACGACGTGGTCCTGCTCGCGGGCCCAATCGAACTCCACCCGGCCGCGAACCAGATCGTCGAGCGCCAGCGTTCCTTCGGTGGGCATCTTCAGGCGCACCACGGCCTGCCGGCCTTGCGACTCGAAGCGGGCCCGATCCGCAGACGTCTCAGCCAGGAAGCGGCGGCTGTAGCGGAACGGCCGCTTTTCGCGTTCGGCCGCCTCGCGTTCGGCCTGAAGTTCTGCGGTCGTGGCGTAGTCGTAGTAGGCGTGTCCGCCGGCGAGAAGCTCGGCGACGGCATCCTGGTAGCGATCCAACCGCTGCGACTGATAATAGGGTGCAAATGGCCCCCCGATCACCGGCCCCTCGTCCCAATCGATGCCCAGCCAGTGCAGGCCGTCGAGGATCGGCTGCAATGCCTGCTCGACGTTCCGCTCTTGATCGGTGTCGTCGATCCGCAGGATGAACTGTCCGCCGTGTTGCCGGGCGAACAGCCAATTGAACAGTGCGGTGCGGACGCCGCCGATGTGCAGGTAGCCGGTCGGACTGGGGGCGAATCGGGTGCGAACCATGGGAAGTTTGGATGGTGGATGGTGGATTTTGGATGGTGGATCGCGGGCAGTAGATCGAGATTGTCAAATCCGCCATCCACCATCCAACATCCGCCATCCTACAGGCCCCGCCGTTGGCGTTCCAGGCGTTCCCGCAGAAGCTGCTCTTTCAGGGCCTTGCGCTCTTGCTTGGTCAACTTGCGACTGATGGGGGACAAGCCGGAGGCGGATGTGGGGGACGGAGTGGCTGCGGCGGCCGCCCGCTGAAACGCCGGTTGCGATGCGGCGTGGGGCGGGTCGATCTTCCTCCAGCGGTCCCCGTCGGAAGCGGAGGTTTCCAGCAAACGGCCGATCGGTTCGTGCTCGGCCAATGCCTCTTCTTCCTGCGATTCACTATGGGGCAGCAATCCCTCGGCGTCGTCGAGAACATGTCGAGCGTGCCACAGCATGGCCACCAGCAGCATGAGGCTGCCGAGAATCTCGGCCCCGGCAAGGAACATGACCTCTCGATTGCCGATTTTCGTGAAGATCCAACCCAGCCGTCCGGCCGCGGCGATGGCATAGATGCTGCCGGCGGCCAGCAACGCGCCGATGGAAATCTTGCACGGACGCATGTCCATCAACAGCCGCGAGCCGACCGCCCCCAACAGCAAGACGTAGAGGGCGGCCCACCAGAGAGTACCGTCGCCTACCAGGCGCGTGCCCGTCAGGGCGATCATCAGGTCGCGGAACCCTTCGCGGAGGCTGGCTGCTTGATCGCTGGCCAGAACAAACCAGCAGGCTGCGGCCCAGAGCCAGATGCGGTATCGGCCCTGGTAATCGTCGGTGCGATGGCGGCGCACGGCGTAGACGAGCAGCGACGCCAGCGAGGCCGCCAGCAGCAAGAGCGTGGAGAGCCAGCAGCCCAGACTGCCCTTGGCGGCCAGATCGAGCGCCGCCAGCCGGGCGCCGCCGTTGGCAACCCGTTCGACCATCCAGGCATAAGAGGCTTCGAGGCCGACGAGGATGCCCGTCACGACCGCGGGCAGAAACGTGACGGCCACCAGCCCCCGAGGAACCAAGTCGAGCAATCGCAGTTGCTGCTCCAGAAAGGCGGCCTCCCCATAATGTTCTGACTTCACAGACGGGGAATCAGCTTCCGGCCAAGCTGCGCGGGCAGACTGCGAGCCGGCATTGGCCAGCTCATCGGTCAACAGCCGACGGCGACGGTTGTCGCGGTAACCGTATCCGCGGAACGAACTGGAAGATTGCAGCGGCATGGGCGTTGACTGGAGTGCGGAGTGTTTCACAAATACACTTCGGCACTTCCACGCCGGCATCTCCACTACGACGCCGACATCTATCCCGTCTTGCCGCAATTGCGCAAATTACCGATCACTCACCCACAACTGGGTTGCGGAGAACGCCGATCCTCTCGATCTCCACCTCGACGGTATCGCCCGGTTTGAGGAATACCGGCGGCTTGCGAGTGCAGCCAACGCCGGCCGGAGTGCCCGTGAACAGCACATCGCCTGGCGCCAGCGTACATACCTGCGAGACATACGAGATGAGTTTGGCGACGGAGAAGATCAGTTCTGCGGTGTTCGACCGCTGCATCACCTGCCCGTTCAGCCGGAGTTGGATGGCCAGGTGGCCGGGGTCGGGGATTTCGTCGGCGGTTACCAGGGCCGGCCCGACGGGGGCAAACGTGTCGAACGACTTGCCCAGCAACCACTGGCCGCCCGGCTTGCGGAGTTGCCAATCGCGTGCCGACACGTCATTGCCGCAGCAGTAGCCGGCGACGTGTTCCAGGGCACGGTCTTCGGCGATATACCGGCCGCCCGTGCCAATGACGACGACCAACTCGGCCTCGTAGTCGACCTCGCGGCTGACTCGCGGCAGCACGATCGGTTGCCCGTCGGTGCGGATCGCAGCGGAAAACTTGCTGAAGAAGACCGGTTCGGCCGGCGGCGCCTGGCCGCTTTCACGGGCGTGGTCGGCGTAGTTCAGCCCCACGCACAGGATCTTCTCGGGGCTGGGAATGATGGGGGCCAATCTCAGTCCCTCGGCGGGTAGCGGTTTGCCGTGCGCGAGGGCTTCGGCGGCGTTTCGCAGGCCCGCAGGCCCTTGTGCCAGCAAGGTCTTGATGCAGTGAGGGACGTTTCTTGTCGGCCTGGTTAAGGTCGACGCAGGCGCCGTTGCGCAGGCCGGCCACGCGCGGGCCGGTGGGGCTTTGATAGGTTATGAGTCGCATGGAGTAGGTCCGGGGTCAAAGATCAGTCGTCACCGGCAGAGGCCGGTGGTTGAGGGTCGGGTGCAAGTGGATGAATCGTGCAAGTGGATGAGTTTAGCCCCCGCGTCTTCGCTGGGCAAGCATCTGTCGCTTCTCAATGACGCAATACCCCCCGAAAAAAGGCCGACAAGGCTCGATTTCTGGATTGGGAGAGTGACGGAAGCATATCGCGCTGATTACGGCTGGTCGGAACGACTGTTTGCCGAGCGTTGCGGCGTTGCGAGGCATTTTCCCCACCCATTGCAGGGGGTCATCGCCAGCACGCTGTACCGTGGACCTTTGGATGCTCCGCACAATCGGGGCCTGTGGCCCTATTTTCCGCTGCAAAACTTTGCGACAAGTCCGTATTCGACCTAGGCTTTCTTAGGCGGAACACAGCCTCAACAAACCACTGTTGGGGGGTGGTGTATGCAAGCCTTTGGGGCGACACGTGCGTTGTCGGCCCTACTAAGCAACTTGGGATGAACTGCATCGATGAGCACTGTTCCCAGCCCTGTAACCGAGTCTGAAGTCCTCCCTGCTGAAGTCCTCCCTGCTGCCGAGGTCCTGTCTGCTCCGGCGTCGGCTGATCGCTGGCTGGCGGAACTCCACGCCCTGCTGCGAGAGTTGGAGGCCGTGACGGCGGCCAGTCAAACGCTGCCCCCGGTGTTCAGCCCGGAGATCGACGACCGGCTGGTGCAGACTCGCTTGGGCGTGGCGGCAGGTCTGTTTGCGGCGTTGCAGTGCAAGAACGCGGCAACGGCCGGCCACGGGTTGCGGGTGGCGCTAAGCTGCTCGGCGTGGGCAACGAGCCTAGACCTGCCCGACGAGGAGCGCGACGCCATCGAAATCGCCGCCTTGCTGCACGACATCGGCGCGATCGGCGCGCCCGACCACATCCTGCTGAAACCGGGGCTGCTCGACGCGAATGAAGCGGCCGTGATGTCGCGCTCCCGCAAGATGAGCCTGCAAATCCTCCGCCGCAGTTGCAGCTCGCCGCAGATTCTGGAGATCGTCGAAAACGTGTCGGCCTGGCATGACGGGAGCCGGAGCGAATCCGCCTTGCGAGGCCGGCAGATACCTCGCGGCGCGCGGATGATCGCCATCGTCGAGGCCTTCGACGCCATGACCACCGACCACGTCTACCGGCCGGCCCGGTCGCAGGAACGGGCGATGGCCGAGTTGTTCGAATGTTCGGGCACGCAATTCGATCTCGAACTGGTCAAGCAATTCGCCGACTTCCGCGCGACCGCGCAGACCGCGGTTCGTTGGGAGGTGGCCGATCGTTGGCTGCGGTCGCTCGATCCGGCCGGCGCCGCTTCGTGTTGGGAACTCAATGACGCGGCTCCACTGCTGGCCGACCCCACGATCGACGCGTTGTTTCAAGGCCGCTTGCTCGACAACATGTATGATGCGGTGATGTTCATCAACACGGCCGGCCACGTGGTGCTGTGGAACCGCGGGGCGGAGCGCATGACGGGCATGGCCGCGGCCGCCGTGCAAGGACAGCCGTGGCGTCCCGAGCTGCTGGGGCTGGCGGACGAAAAGGGACGCCCCATCAGCGAGTCGGATTGCCCGGTACACACCGCTATCGGCTGCGGCGCGCAGTCGCTGCGGCGATTGACGATCCTGGGCCGCGGTCAGCGGCCCGTGGCCGTCGACACCCACGCCATCCCCGTCATCAACCAGCAGGGGATCACCCTGGGGGCGATTCTCATGCTCCATGACGCCTCCTCGGAGACCTCCCTGGAGCAGCGCTGCCAGAGCCTTCATGAGAGGGCCACCAAGGACCCCATGACCCAGGTGGCCAACCGGGCGGAGTTCGATCGCGTTCACGCCATGTTCGTGGCCGCCCACCAGCAGCAGCAGACGCCGTGCAGCCTGTTGATGGGCGACCTCGATCGCTTCAAGCTGGTCAACGACACGTACGGCCACCAGGCCGGCGACGACGCCATCAAGAGCCTGGCCTCGCTGCTGAAGAGTTCTTGCCGCCCCGGCGACCTCGTGGCCCGCTACGGCGGCGAGGAGTTCGTCCTGCTCTGTGCCGACTGCGACAACGCCACGGCTGCCCGCCGCGCCGATCAGATCCGCGCGGGACTGAGCCAGATTCCCCAGCCCAAGATGGACGGGCGAGCCGTGACCGTCAGCTTTGGCGTCACGGAGATCCAACCGGGCGACACGCCGGAAACCATGCTCCGCCGCGCCGATCGCGCGCTGCTGATGGCCAAGGCCAACGGCCGCAACACCGTGGTGCAGCTCGGCATGGGCAGCAACGATGAGTATGCGGCTGGCCGGCCGGGTTCTTCGCACGCCGACGCCGACCGCACCACTGGACTCCTCGAACAGGATCTGGTTTCCCCGGTGCCAATCAAGATGGCCATCGAGAAGCTGCGGGGATTCGTGGCGGACCACCAGGCGACGATCATTTCGAGCGACGGCAACTGCGTACAACTGCAAATTGACGACAAGCCAACCAGCCGCTTTCGTCGTTCGGCCGATCGCCCGGCTGCCTTCTGCATTGACATCACTTTCGACGAGGAGCGCTTGCCGAAAGGCGCCGAGCGCGACGCCAAATCGCAGTCGTCGAGTGGTGGCACGACGCAAACGAGGATCAAGGTGGCCGTCATCCCGCAGGCGGGCCGCGACCGGCGCGGCAACGACACGATGGTCCGCGCCCGCGAGTTGCTGATAAGCTTCCGGGCGTATCTGATGGCGTCGGAGCAAGAGCCTCCCAAGCCGGCGGGCGCCGTGAGCCGTGCGAAGCGAATCCTCGCCCCATGGCTGGCTCCCTGATCACCGGGCCGGCCCTTCCACCGTTCAGGCCGATCAGTTCTTCACTGTAGGAGGCGATTCCAGTCGCCGATTGCCCGAAATCAGCCGCAAATCGGCGACTGGAGTCGCCTCCTACAACTCGGATTTGGGAAAACTGACGGCCCTGTTCCACCGTTGCCTTGCCTGAGGGGAACGCGGGCCTATAATAATCACAGCCGTGGTTGTTAGAAATCTCGCTGAGGTCTCGTGTTGGTGGTCCGCCGCATTGTGGAAAGCCGCAAGCGACATCCCGCCCGAGACCGAGAGCACGTAGCACCCAGCCGGAGAGGAAACGGATCATGTTCTACAAATTACCCGATTTACCGTATCCCTATGATGCCTTGGAGCCCCATATCGACTCCCGGACTATGGAGGTCCACCACGACAAGCACCACGCGACGTACGTGGCCAACCTCAACAAGGCATTGGAAGGGCACGACGTGGGCGAGCCCACCATCGAGGACTTGCTGGCAAACCTCGACAACCTGCCCGAGGACATCCGCATGATCGTCCGCAATAACGGCGGCGGACATGCCAATCACACGTTGTTCTGGAACATCATGTCGAGCAAGGGCGGCGGGCAGCCGCGCGGCGATCTGGCCGAGGTGATCGACAAGGATTTCGGCAGCTTCGATCGCTTTGCCGACGAACTCACCAAGCTGGCCTTGGGCCGTTTCGGCAGCGGCTGGGCCTGGCTCTGCGTCAATCGCCGGGGTGGGCTGATGATCGAGAGCAGCGCCAACCAGGACAGCCCCTGGATGTCCGGCCGGACGCCGATCATGGGCATCGACGTGTGGGAGCACGCCTATTACTTGCAGTACCAGAATCGGCGGGCCGACTACGTCAAGGCGTTCTTCAACGTCGTCAACTGGGACGCCGTCACGGAGCATTACCTGGAAGCCCTGCGGCGGGTCCAGGGCGTGCGGGCGTAGTGAGAGCCTTCAAATGTCTCCCCTCTACCAAAGGAAGAGGGGACCGAGTTGGCGGACTCCGCAAGCGGGCTCGGGGCGGGATCATCATTTCACCAGGGCATCGAGCTCCTGGCGGTATTTTCGCACTTCGTCCGGCTGGGTACGCGTCAGGAGTATCCCCGACAAGGACTTCTTCTTGTCTACCGGTTTGCCGCGCAACGCATCGACCGCCGCCTGCAGGGCTTGGGTGCCGATTTCAAACGGGCGTTGCCCCGTGGTGGCCTGAAGGATGTTGTTGTCGGAAAGCAGGAAATCGGCCAATTGCCCGCTTACGTCGGTGCCGAAGACGACGACCTTTCCGGCGCGGCTGGAGCCCTTGACCGCCGTCACGGCGCCGACGGTGCCGCCTTCGTTGGCGGCCCAGACGATGTCCAATTCGGGGTGGGCCGTCAACATGCTGTTGACCGCGACGTCAGCCTCGGGCGCCATCCAAGCCTCCTGCTCCGCAACGATCTTCACTCCCGGCAGCTTGGCCATCTCATCCTTGAAGCCTTTGGCCCGGGCGCCGCCCTGGTCGGGCAGCAACGAGATGAAGCCCACCGTGGCGATGGTGGCCTTGCCGCCGAGCTTGTCTTGGACGTATCTGGCGACGACCTGGCCGGTCGATTGGCCCAATTCGTATTGGTTGCTCTCTATCGCGCTTATGGGAAAATCGCCTTCCACGTTGGCGTTGTAGGTGATGATCTTGATTCCCTTGTCGTTGGCCCGCTTCAAGGCGGTGTTCGAGGTCTTCTCGCTCAACGGCGAGATCAGAATGGCCTTGACGCCGCGCACTACGTAGGTGTCGACTGCGGAAATCTCCTTGTCGAGTTGGCCCTGGCTGTTGTTCGTGTACAGGTCGACGTCCAATCGCTTGGCGGCATCCTTCATGCCCAACTCGACGAGGCGGAAGAACTGGTCTTCATTGGCGATGACGGCGGCGATCTGCAGCCGGTCGGCCGTCTTCCCGCCCTGCGAGTTGCAGCCGGCGGACAAACCTGCGGCCACTACCGCAACAGCGGCCAACCCCACGAATAGCCTTGGATGATCGGATGGGAGCGACTTCACGGCCTGATTCTCCTGTACTCGTTGGGGGCCAACGTTCTCAAACAATCATCATCAATACCGCGCCGCAGTGGTTCCTGTAAATACCCACGTCCGTTGGGCTCTCATTGATAGGGGTAGGGAAGGCCGGTTAAGTTCCCGGCCTCCCCTCCCTCCGAACCGGACTGGCGGATTTCCCGCATCCGGCTCTCCGGTTAGTGGTGTTACCTCGTAGAGGATTGGTGAACCGAGCGCGGGAAGGAAACAAGGTTCCTTCTCGGGATCGGCAGAAGCGAAAGGCCCTGACCTTCACGGGAAGGCCACCAACATGCAACATCGACGGTGCGGCCAATCTGAGCCAAGTTACGTGTGCCTGACGCAGTCCGTCGTGGCTAGTCGTTGCCGACACTCGCGGTACGGTGTGGTTTTGGCCGTGCGTCATGTTTCATCCCCTTTCCTGCGTCCCTTTGCTCGACGGGCATTGCCCCGCTTCCTCGCTCGTATGGACGCTCTGACTCCTGGGCGGTCGATTCTTCGTATCCTTATCAGGGACAATGAACTTCGTCCTTGTACCCGCCCAGGTCTCCTTGCTTCATGTATCAAACCTTCCGACCGTTCCGCCTCCAACCACCTGTTGCCGCCTCTGGGGCTTGGTTTGGTTTCCCCCCGGAGCTTACCGCGCGGTCTGCCGACCGCATCCCTTGCGAGGACCACAGCGTCACTTGGGCTTCGCCTTTTCCTAGCAGGCTCGCCACGACAACCGGCCGAATCGAGTTCGTCATCCTGCGGACCAGCCGTTCACCTTCAGTTGCTCTCCACCCCCTCTCACGAGGACGCAGTTACTTTCGGTTACGAAGTTCAAACCCAATTTCGACAAGGACTTGCACCTTGCTGATTCGATACACTCACAAGCGCACTAGGAGGCGACTCCCGTCGCCGATTGCCTTATGTCCCCCCGCTCATCGGCGACAGGAGTCACCTCCTACAATAAGGACCGAACCCTATGTAAATACCTCCCCGCCGATTCATTCCCGACGAGGCTGGTTGAGGCTGGTTGATCAGCACGGCGGCCAGGATGACGGTTCCTTGGACGCACAATTGCGCGGGCGAGGAGAAGTCCAGAAGTTGCATGCCGTTGAGGATGACGCCGACGAAGATCACGCCGATCATGGTCCCCCAGACCGTGCCGGCGCCGCCGGTGAGGCTGGTGCCGCCGATAATTACCGCGGCAATCACGCCCAGTTCCCAGCCGTCGGCGACCTGTGGGTTTCCGGACATCATTTTCGAGGACACGAGCACGCCGCTGGCGGCAGCCAGGGCGCTGGTGATGGCCAGTACGGCCGTTTTTACCAAGCCCACGTTGACGCCGCTGAGGCGCGCCGCCTCGGCGTTGCCGCCGACGGCATAAATCATGCGCCCCAGCGACGTGTAGTTCATGAGAAGATGCACAGCGACAAACACCCCCAGGAACGCCAGGACCGGCACGGGAACCCCCAGGACATGCCCCGCACTGAGAACGTCGTAGCCGGTGTCTGCCGAGAGCGCTATGGGGAAACGGCCGGTAAGCCACTGCGCCACGCCTCTGAGGAGTCGCATCAAGGCCAGGCTGGTGATGAAGGAGGGCACCTGGAAGCGCGCCCGCATCGTGCCGATCAAGACGCCGTTTACCGATCCGACCAGGACGGTCACTACGATGGCCGCTGGGATCGGCCACCCAGCCTGCACCAGCCAGGCGACCAGGCAGGCCGACATAGCCACGGCTGAGCCCACGCTCAGGTCGATCTCGCCGGCCACGATGACCATCGTCATGCCGAACGCGATGATCCCCTGTTCCGAGACCGACCGCAGCACGTTGATGAGATTGGCCCGCGTGAGGAATCCCGGTGCGCCGCCAGGCCAGCACCACGCAGAGCGCCAGCAGCAGGATTTCCATCACGGACCGGCTCAGGAACCAGCGCATTCGCTGTGGCAAGGTGCTGCGCGATTGCGACATACGAGGTGCCCTCGCCCGGTTCGGCGAACAGAATCGCCCCATGTTAACCAAGAACCCGATGATTTTCAACCTGTCGCGTCCCTGATCGCTGCCCTCTGGAGCAGCAAGACTGGCACGTTGACCTTCGTTCGGATCTCCGTAAGAATGGACCGGTTGCCGCCACAGCGTAGCCCGGTTAACGGCCGATCAAGAAACCGCACAGCAGAAGTCGCAGTCAATGGCCTCGACATACGGGTGGAGCAGCGCACGCCGAGACCTGATCGCCGGCCTGACCGTGGCCGCCATTTCGCTGCCTCAGGCGATGGCATACGCGTTGATCGCCGGGGTCGACCCGCGTTTCGGCCTATATTCGGCCATTGTGGTGACGGCGATCGCTTCGATCTTCGGCTCGTCGTCCCATTTGATCAACGGCCCGACCAATGCCATCTCGCTGGTCGTATTCAGCGCCCTGGCCTTCCTCGGTTCGGACGCGCGCATGGATCTCTACGAGGCCACTTTCCTACTGGCGTTGATGGTCGGCGGCATCCAGGTGTCGGTGGCCGTGTTCAAGTTGGGCGACCTGACGCGATACGTTTCAGAGTCGGTGGTCTTGGGTTTTATGGCGGGGGCTGGGGCTCTGGTCGCGCTGAGCCAGGTCGGCAACCTGTTCGGCCTGCAAGACCGCGGCACCGGCCACCAGCACATTCTCTATCGCCTGTGGCTCACCCTCGCCAGCAACGGTCCGCCGAACCCTCGCGCCCTCGGCATCGGCCTGGGAACGGTCGTCCTGGTGGTGGCTCTGCGAAGCGTGTTCCGCAAGCACCGCTTGCCGCGGGTGGACATGCTCCTGGCCCTGGGCATGGCCGCTCTGCTGGTGGCCGCGCTCGGCTGGTCCGATCCGGACGGCGACGGCAAGTCGGCGGTGGCCGTGGTCGGCGCCGTGCCCGCCGGTTTGCCCATGCCGCACATCCCGGAGATCAAGCTGGAGTGGATGGGACAGATGGCCGGCAGCGCCCTGGCGATCGCCCTCCTTGGACTCCAAGAGGCATTGGCCATTGCAAAATCCATTGCCAACCAGACGCGGCAGCCGCTCGATTATAATCGGCAGTGCCTGGCGGAGGGCGTGGCCAACTTCATCGGTGGCTTCTTTCAGTGCTTGCCCGGCTCCGGGTCGCTCACGCGCTCCGCCATCAACTTCCAGGCCGGAGCGGTCAGCCGGATGTCCGGGGTGTTCGCGGCGGCGGCCGTGGCCTTGGTGGTCCTCCTCTTCGCTCCGCTGGCGCGCTTTATCCCTACGGCGGCCTTGGCCGGCCTCCTCATGGTGACCGCGGCCGGCCTGATCGACCGGCGGCGGCTGCGGCACGCCCTGCGGGCGTCGCGGTTTGACGCGCTGTTGGTTCTGACCACGGCGCTGGCCGCGGTCGTTGTGAGCGTCGAGTTCTCGATCCTCATCGGAGTGACCCTCTCGATCCTCATGTTCGTTCCCCGCGCCGCCCAGCTGAAGGCCGCCGAGATGGTCGTCGGCGCCGACCGGGTCGTCCGCGACCGCCAACCGGCCGACCCGCGCTGCACCCGCATGGTCCTGTTGGACCTGGAAGGCGAGTTCTTCTTTGGGGCGGCTCCGGAACTGGACCGTTATTTCGCCGATCTCCGCGAGAGGACCAATGCCGGCGTTCGCATCCTGGTCCTTCGCGTCAAGCGGACGCGGAATCCCGACATCGTGTGCATGGAACGGCTACAGCATTTTCTGCTGGAAATGCAGGAGAAGGGCGTTGCCGTGCTCCTCTGCGGGGTTCGCGCGGATTTTGCCCAAGCCATGAAGAACCTGCGGTTCGACGATTGGCTGCCCAACGAGCGAATCTTCTTGGAGGACGCGGCCGCGCTGGGGTCCTCGACCTTGTCGGCGGTGCGCTACGCCTACGAGTTGCTAGGCGACGACGTGTGCGACGTCTGCCCTCGCCGGCCGACGCGCGAGCCGGAGCAAGGGGCGTTGTACTACATGATCTGACGCCTAATGCCGGCCGGTCCGGCGCCTCGCTGATTGATACTGGGGGCGTCGGAACCGCAGGGCCGATCAGTTCTTCACTGTGGGAGGCGACTTATTCACTGTGGGAGGCGACTCCTGTCGCCGATTGCTCGAAAACAACCGGAAATCGGCGACTGGAGTCGCCTCCCACACCCGGATTTGGGAAAACTGAGTGGCCCTGGTCGGAACCGGAAGACAGTTGACAACGCCGGTCACCAATACCAAGATTGAGGCCGCCGGCTAACCCTCAGCGCCGGCCACTTCCATTAGCCCGAAAGGAACCGTCGCCGTGAATCATCGCAGATGGGGGTTGTTCGTGATCGTAGTGGCCGGGGTGGGCCTGCTGGGTGCCCCAGCGTGGTCCGCTCCGCCCCCGGATGTCCCGCCCCTCCAAGGATTCTCGTCCGACGGGGCCCGCGCCCGGCGCGAGTGGGAGACGAAATTCCGGGCCATCCCGGACACCAACAACCTCCGCGAGTACATTGAGCATCTTTCCGCCCGCCCCCACCACATCGGCTCGCCTTACGACAAGGAGAACGCCGAGTGGATCGTCGCGAAGTTCAAGCAGTGGGGGCTCGACGCCCACATTGAGACGTTCGACGTGTTGTTTCCCACTCCCAAGGAGCGCGCCGTCGAGTTGGTCGAGCCCGTGCAATTCACCGCGAAACTCGAGGAACCCGCCGTCGCCGGCGACCCCACCTCCGGCCAACGCGACGAGCAACTCCCCACGTACAACGCCTACTCGATCGACGGCGATGTGACCGCGCCGCTGGTCTATGCGAACTTTGGAGTGCCGGACGACTACGAGCAGTTGGAGCGGCTGGGCGTATCGGTCAAGGGCGCCATCGTCATCGTGCGCTACGGCGCTTGCTGGCGCGGCAGCAAACCCAAGGTCGCGGCCGAGCACGGCGCGGTGGGTTGCCTGATCTACTCGGACCCGCACGAGGACGGCTACTTCCACGATGAGGCATTCCCCGCCGGTCCCTGGCGCCCCCGCGACGGGGTGCAGCGCGGCAGCGTGATCGAGCTGCCGATATGTCCGGGCGACCCGCTCACGCCGGGCGTCGGGGCCACGGCCTCCGCCAAGCGCCTGCGGCTTGAGGAGGCGCAGACGCTCACCAAGATTCCGGTGTTGCCACTCTCGTACGCCGACGCGCAGCCGTTGCTCTCTGCGCTCAAGGGCCCGGTCCCGCCCGAAGGCTGGCGCGGTGCGCTGCCCATCACCTACCATGTTGGCCCCGGGCCGGCGAAGGTCCATCTGAAGGTCAAGTCGAACTGGGACATCAAGCGCATCTGCGACGTGATCGCCACGCTGCCGGGCGCGGCCGACCCGGACCAATGGGTCATCCGCGGCAACCATCATGACGCCTGGGTCAACGGCGCTTGCGATCCGGTGTCGGCCGCCGCGGCGCTGATGGAAGAGGCCCGCGGACTGGCCCAACTCGCCCGTCAAGGCTGGAAACCGAAACGCACCATCGTTTACTGCGTTTGGGACGGCGAGGAAGCGGGCCTGCTGGGCTCGACCGAGTGGGTCGAAGAGCACGCCGCGGAGCTTGGCCGCAAGGCCGTGGCCTACCTCAACACCGATTCGTGTGCCCGCGGCTTCTTGAGCATGTCGGGCTCACACACGCTGGAGAAGTTCATCAACGGCGTGGCCCGCGACATCACCGACCCGGAAAAGGGCATTCCGGTCTGGAAGCGGCTGCAACTGGCCACGATCGCCCGCTCAGCCACGCGCGAGGAAGTCCGCAAGCGAGCCGATCTGCGGATCGGCGCGTTGGGTTCCGGCTCCGACTACACGGCCTTTCTCGACCACCTGGGGATCGCCAGTCTCGATCTGGGCTATGGCGGAGAATCGGGGGACGGGCTCTACCACTCGATCTACGACGATTTCTACGCCTACAGCCGCTTCGGCGATCCGGGGTTCGTCTATTGCCGCGCGCTGGCTCAGACCGTCGGAACCGCGGTGATGCGCCTGGCCGACGCCGAGCTCTTGCCCTTCGAGTTCTCCGGCTTTAGCGACACGATGCGGCGCTATGGGGACGAATTGCAGAAGCTCGCCAAGGAAAAGCGCGACCACGCGATCGAGCAAAACCGGGAACTCGACGAAGGTGTTTTCGACGCGATTGCCGACCCGCAGAAGGTCTCCGTCGCCCCGCGACGCGAAGCGGTTCCTCCGTTCCTCAACTTCGCCCCGCTGGAGAACGCGATGGCCTCGCTCACCCGCGCGGCCGAACATTACGACCGCGCGCTGGCGAAGGCCTCGGCCGACGGTGGTTCCGCACTGGCTCGCGCTTCGTTGCGGGAGGTGAACGCCGCGCTGATGAAGACCGAGCGGGCGCTCACCCTGCCCGGCGGATTGCCTGGCCGCCCTTGGTTCAGACACCAGATCTACGCGCCGGGCCTGTATACCGGCTACGGAGTCAAGACCATCCCCGGCGTTCGCGAGGCCATCGAGCAGGGCCGCTGGCAGGAGGCCGACGAGCAGATCGTCCGCGCCGGAAAGGTGTTGGAAAAGATGAGCGGAACCATCGAAGCCGCGGCCGCCGCTCTGGAAAAGTCCATCCCCTAGCGGGATAATTTCCGTCAAGGCAAGGGAACTCGCATGTGGATCTGCCCAAAGTGCTCGAAACGGAGCAGCGGCGTAATGGTAAAGTGGTCCGTAGAGCATGACGAGCGGCAATCGCCCCGTCGCGAGACCCGAAGTCATGCGGCCACGCAACGCATCAAGCATGTGTTGTTTTTTTACGTCACTGTTGCACCGACGGAAGTGCCATTGCGTCAATCTCTTGCGTCAATCCTCAAAATTGTAAAGTCGCTACGCTCACAAGAGGGGTGTTGCGTGAACGGCCTTTTTGTGGGCGATTGGTTGGTGTGGGCAATCTGGATAATGGCAAACATCGGACACAAAAGGGACTAATCGAGTCCGTAGGGTGGGCACGGCCCACCATATTTTCGGCACAAGGCAACTCAGGGAGTTGGTGGGCCGTGCCCACCCTATCCCATTACTTCTACTTCTACTTCTTGCCAAGGTGCCTCTGGAGTGCGGCGATTCATCAGCCTTTTTCTAGGGCTTATTGATTGGCCCCTATCATAGCAAGCCGTCCGGTTCTTGTCGCGATACTGGCCACGCCGGGCACTTGATAGACTAATTAAAATGGCGGATAATGTAAGTCTATACGCAGCAAATGGTTAGGTAATGAGGCATAATCCGCCATATTTAATTAGCCTTTTGTGCCCCTTCCTGTTATCATCTTGGCAGAAGAACCGGCCGCGCGGCCGGGCAAGCCCACTGCGTTTATGGAGGAGGCAGACATGGCACAGTTCGATCGGAAGAAACACGTCCTGGTCGGCCTCGCCGGTCAATTGAAGGTCCCCGACGACGACCATATCACCCCAAAACTGCTGATGCTCACGGAAGGGGAATGCGACGGCCTGGGGCCACTCCAGGCCGCCCGCAAGTTCGGCTATAGCCGCCAGCGCTACTTCCAACTCCGCACCGCCTTCGCCAAACAGGGCGCACGGGCGCTGGACAATCAGAAGCGCGGCCCGAAAACCCATTACCGCCGCACGGCGGAAGTTGTCCGCCAAGTGGTGCGGCACCGCTTCCTGGATCCCGAGGCTTCGCCGCAGGTGATCGCCCAAAAGCTCGTGCAGAGCGGTTGGACGATCAGCATCCGCAGCGTGGAAAGGGTGCTGGCCGAGTACGGCCTGCAAAAAAAACTCCACAGGTTCCGCCCCAGGCCGGAAAGCGAACCCGTCGAGGCGCGGCTCACTCACAAACTGGTCCAGCACGTCGAAGGCGATCCGAGGAGCATTGAACGCGGCGTCCGCCAGCGGCTGGCCGATAAGATCAGCGACAACATGGCGGGCCTCTGGCTGTTGGTCGCAGAACACCTGCGGCTGGGGACGTGGGACCTGCTCCGCGCCTGGACGCAACAGCCCGCCGAGCGGATCGAACCGCGCCTGGCGCTGCAACTGGTGCATGAAGCGGCGCTGTGCAGCAACGGGCTCCGCGCGGGGCGTTGCTTGACGCTCCGCGGCTTCGAGACCCTCAACGGACTGCCCTTCCTGGCGGAGGACACTACGGTGCATGAGGTGCTGGGCGGCGCGAGCGTGGCCCACACCCAGGAACTGCAGGTGGCCTTGGGGAAACTCCGCCGTGCCTCCGGGCATTACCAAGGAAAACTGCTGCTGATCGACCCGCACCGCGCGCCGAGCTACAGCCAGCGGCACATGCGCAGAGCCAGAAGGAGAGCGGCTCCCGGCCCATCAAGACGGCGCAGACCTTCTTCTGCCTGGATGGCGACAGCGCGCAGCCGCTGTGTTTCACGGTGGCCAATTCCGCCCGGACCGTGAGCCAGGCGACGCCTGAGTTGCTGCGCATGGCCGGGGAAATCCTCGCGCCGCTGCCGGAGCACACGTTGGTGGCCGCCGACACGGAGCACTTCGCCGTGGAACTGGTAGACTACGTCCATACGGAGACCTCCTTCGACCTCATCACGCCCATCCCCAACCGGCAGAGCGACCGGAAGCGCTGGCGGCAGATTCCGGCCGCGGTATTTAAGCCCCATTGGGCGGGCTACGCCACGGCAGTCCTGCGCTACACGCCCCACCATAGCCGCGGCGGCCCGTACTACGAACTCGTGCAACGCCAGGGAGAGCGCCCGAGGATTGGCAGTTCAACGGCTTCTTCTCCACCACCAACCGCGATCCGCTCGACGCCCTCACCCGCGATTATCCCCATCGCTGGCACATCGAGGAGTTCTTCAACTTCGACCAGTCGTTAGGTTGGAGACGGGCGGGCACGATGAACACCAACATCCGTTACGGCCAAATGACGACGGTCTTGGTGGCGCAGACCGTGATCCATCAGTTCCGCAAGCGACTTGGAGAGCCCTTCGCACACTGGGATGCCAGACACTTGGCGTCCGATATCTTCCGCGGACTGGACGGCGACATCCGCGTGAAGGACAATACCATCCTCGTTACCTACTACAATGCTCCTAACGCGGAACGCCTGCGGGCCGAGTACGAAGACTTGCCGGCCAAGCTCAGGGCCGAAGGCGTCGCGCCAGGCATCCCCTGGCTCTATGGATTCGAACTCGACTTCCGCTTCCGGTAGCCTGCCCCCGCCGACAGAAGGTAAAATTAATAAGCCCTAGAAAAAGGCTGATTCATCGCCGCTTTCCGTGGAAGGACTGGAACTGACTCTCACCGGCCACCCAACGCAATAAAAGCGGCGATAAATCGCCGCACTCCAAGGCGCCGCGAGGGGGACAGGTCCGTGTTTTCGGCCAGCGTCTGTGGCCGGAAGACGTTCGCCGGCCGAAAAACGGACCAGTCTCCGGCTCAGAACATCCCCAGTTCGTCGCGCGCCTCTTCGGTCATCCGCTCGGGCGTCCAGGGCGGGCTGAGCGTGATCTGCACCTCGACGGTCCCCGCGCCTTCCAGACCGCCCACGACGTCCTTGACTTCCTGGATCAACTCCGGCCCGAAGGGGCAGGCGGGCGTGGTCATCGTCATGATGACGTGGACGTTCGTCTTGCCCTCGACCTCGTCCACGCCGATCCCGTAGACCAGCCCTAGGTCAACGATGTTGACCATCAATTCCGGGTCTTTGACCTGTTGCATGGCGGCGAGAATGGATTCTTCTGATAGTGGCATGGCTACTCCCTAATTCTCACAAACACGTCTCCCGCGTCAATCTTCACCTCGTGCGCCGGCGTTGCGTGCACGGCGGGCATCGTCATCGCCTGGCCGGTGGGGATGTCAAACCGGGCGCCGTGCCGCGGGCAAATGATCTGAAAACCGTCGATGATTCCCTCGCCCAACGGGCCGCCGTCGTGGGTGCAGGCGTCGTCCAAGGCATAGAACTCGCCGTCCAAGTGGAACACGACCACGAACCGTTGGTCCACCTCGAACACGGCCTTGCCGGGGTCGGGAATGTCGGATGTTTTGCAGACGCGAATGAAGTCGGACATTTATCGGCGGGGTACGCGAAACCGATAGTCGAACACCGGTGGGGATATGTAGTAACACGACAACGGCGTGTCGGTCAAGAGAGGGCAGAGGCTTATCTTGCCGGTTCCTGGTGCGTTTCACGCACCCTACAAGTGGCTCGCCGAGATGCATCATACGGCCGGCTCGGTCGAAATTTGCGCTGGGGCGGCAGTCCAACTGTCGCCCCAGCGGTTCGGCTCGACTGTCGCCCCAATCAAGCCAGCATTTCGGTTGTGCCACACTTTAGGCGGAGGCGAAATCGCGTGTGCCACGGAAACTGCCCGAAGGCGGGACGATGAACGCTCATCGCCGGTGCTAAAATCCCACGCCAATCGACAGCCCGCGGCCCTGATAATAGAAGCCGTACGCCGGGCGGGGATAGTAGGGGTATCGGTATACCGGCGGGTACACGACCTGCGGATACACCGGGGCGGGCACCACGACCGTCGGACCAACCAAGACGGGCGTGCGCACCACAATCGGGGCGCGATAGCCGCCGTAATAGCCGTGGTGGCCGTGGTGATACTCATGGGCCTGGACCTGGCTGGCGGCCAAACCCAGAATTCCAAAGGTCGCTAGAATCAACAGAACGTGTCTCATTGCTGGACTCCTTTCGACTTGGGGGACGGTTGTCTGAGTTTGGTTATGTTGCATACGGTGTGCCAGCCGGCCGAGAGCGATTCGTAACATATTTCCGCATAAGAGTTTGCGAAATAGCCGTGTATTGTGTTGGATGCTTGCTGCCCGACGAGAGCGCCGTCTATGTGATTCTTCTGTCGCTCCGAATGACTACATTTGCCACTGTATCTGCCCGGACGGCCGCTTGCACGCTCCGAGTTCCCGACATAGAAATTTCCCCGGTGAGCATCTTCGCGAGGAGGCGAAGGTGGAGGGTGTTTCGATTGTTCCAAGCACTCATTTGGAAAGGAACGCACGCATGAGAAACGTTCTCGTAGCCCTGGTGGTGGTGTTGCTGCTGAGTTCGACGGCCTGCGCGGGGTGGTACGTTGGCCCGCGCGCCGTCTACGCCTACTATCCGCCCGTGGGACCGGTTTACGTACAGCCCGCGCCGGTGGTGGTGGCGCAGCCCTATGTAACCTATGCTCCGGTGGTGCCGGCGCCGGTGGTCGCTCCCGCGCCGCCTGGATCGGCCCGCCAGTCATCGGAATCAGCCCGAGGGTGTACATCTATGGGCAGCCGGTGCGGAACGTGGTTCGGGCGGTCGTGCCGTAGAGTCGGACAGTGGCCGCAGTTGAAAGGCCGCTCGATGTGTATGCGTTGGTGTGGCAGCAAGTCTGCCCCCAACAATGTCCGGCGGGTATCGCCCGCCGGTTTTCTTTTGGTGACGTGGTTCTTTGTCGGCCGTTTGCCGTCACTTCAGGGATTGCACGATTTGTGGTATTCTCAGGGTATGACTGGCATTGCCTCTTTGCTTCGCACGCGGATCGCGTCGTTGACGCTCGTCGCGGTGCTGCTCTCCGGTAGCGGGGCGGCAGCCGCTGAAGCGCCGCAACCGGCTCCCAAGGAGGCGGCCTCCGCCGAGCAGATTGACAGACTCATCCGCCAACTGGGCGACAAGGATTACTTCGTCCGCCAGCGGGCACAGGACGAGTTGGCCCAATTGGGATTCGAGGCCTTCGACGCCGTCAGTGCCGCCACGAACGATGGCGATCTGGAAATTGCCGCCCGGGCGAAATACCTGCTGAAGTTGATGCGGGTGGAGTGGGCGACGGAGACCGACTCGGCCGCCGTGAAGCAATTGCTGCGCGACTACGAGTCGGCGGACGTGGCTTCGCGCGAGGAACGTCTGCAAGCGCTCGCTGCCCTGCCCAATGGGCAGGGCGCGTCGGCCCTGTGCCGGCTGGTGCGTTTCGAGAAGTCCTTGCTGCTGTCCAAGGCGGCGGCGTTGGCGTTCCTCCGCAGCCAAATGGCCGCCGATCCACCCAAGTCTGCTGCGGCCGATGCGGTCCGCAAGATTCTGACGGGCTGCAAGCGGCCGGGCGCCGCTTGGCTGCTGGCGTGGATTCGGCTGGGCGACGAGCCTGAGGCCGTAATGGCCCAATGGGCCAGGTTCGTCGACGACGAGCAACAATCGTTGCGGCAGGCGCCGCAGGAGACCAACCAGGAGATTGTGGCGGGGTTGATTCGCTTTCAGGCGGCCCGGCTGAAGAAGCTGGGCAAGACCGAGGCGGCCATGACGGCGATCCGCCGGTTGGTCGACGTGGAGCCCGGCGACCCGGAGACCCTGGCGGAACTCCTTCCCTGGATGGTGGACCAGAAGGCGTGGAAAGCGGTGGACGAGCTGGCCGAGCGATTCCCCCAGCGTTTCGCCGATGACGCCGGCCTGTTGTACGTGCTGGCCGACGCCTATGCCCAGCAGGGGCAGAAGGATCGGGCCGAGGAGACCGCCCGCCGCGCCTTCGCCTTGTACCCCGGCAAGGAAGAAGCGTACCTGTTCCAGCACCTCCTCGTGGCCCAGCGGCTCCGCGGGCGGGGCCAATTCGCCTGGGCACGACGGGAATTTGAGCACGTGATGGCCCAAGCAAGCGGCGAACCGAACGGCCTGATGGCGGGGCGATGGTTGGCCGACATGCTTCACGATCAAGAGCAGGATCTCGAAGCCGCCACGCTCGTTGAGAAGCTCCTGACGGGCATCGACGTTGCCAAGATGAGGGTATCGGTACGCGGCAACCGCGAACTCCAGGAACTGCGCTGCAAGGCGAATTACTACCTCGCGTGTCACTGGGAAGCCAAGAACGATCTGCCCAAGCAACGCGAGTGCCTCAACAAGTCGCTGGAGACCGACCCCACCGACGTCGACGTGCTGATCGCCTGTTATCGTTTGCCCGAGCAGACGCCCGAATATCACGCCAAGATCGTCGACCTGATTCGGCGGGCGGCTTCGACGTTCCGCGAGGACCTTGCCAAGAAGCCCGACGACGCGACCGCCTGCAACAACTTTGCCTGGCTGATCGGGAATACGGAGGGCGATTTTGACCGCGCCTTGAAGTGCGCAGAAGGCCGTGGAGCTTCGGCCCGACGAAGGCGGCATGCTCGACACGCTGGCCCGCGTCTACTACGCCAAGGGCGACCTGGAGAACGCCGTCAAGTATCAAACCAAGGCGGTCGAACTGGAGCCGCACTCCGGTTTGATCCAACACCAACTCGACCTCTTCCGCAAGAAGCTCGAGGAGAAGAAGAAACCGTGAAGTCGTTTTCCGTCAACGGGACGGACCTCTGCTGCATGGACCGCGGCGCCGGGCTGCCGCTGCTGCTGGTACACGGGTTTCCGCTGGACCATACGATGTGGGCCGGCCAGATCGACGTGCTCTCGGCGCGATGCCGCGTGATCGCCCCCGACTTGCCCGGCTTTGGCCGCAGTCCCGCAAGAGAAGGCGACGATACGGTCACGATGGACCAGTTTGCCGACGATCTGGCCGCGCTATTGGACGCACTGGAGATCCGCGAGCCGGCCGTCGTCTGTGGGCTGTCGATGGGCGGATACGTCGCCTTCCAGTTCTGGCGGAGGCACGCGGCCCGTTTGCGCGGACTGATTCTGTGCGATACCCGCGCGACGGCCGACACGCCCGAGGCTGCCGCCGCGCTGCGCGATGGCCGAGCGAGTTCTCCGCGAAGGGCCGGCGCTGCTGGTGGAGACCATGCTGCCGAAATTGTTCGCCGAGGCCACGCGGCGGCAGCAACCACACGTGATCGACGCCATGCGCGGCGTGGTGATGGCCGCCAACCCGCGGGGCATTGCCGCCGCGGCCCGCGGCATGGCCGAGCGCCCCGACGTGACCTCTGCACTGGGGCAGATCGCTTGCCCCACGCTGGTGATCGTGGGGCAAAGCGACGTGATCTCGCCGCCGGCCGAGATGCGCGGCATGGCCGCGGCCATTCCGGGGGCAACGCTCGTGGAGATTCCCAACGCCGGTCACATGTCGCCGCTGGAAAACCCGGCGGCCGTGAACGCCGCCATCGCCGATTTTCTTGCGCGGTTCAACGCAAGGTGACGGAAAAAGGGGGACAGGCCCGGTTTATGCGAAGCACCGGGCACCGACCGAAGGTTGGTCAGGCCGCTGTGCGGCAAACCGGGCCTGTCCCCCTTTTTCCGTCACGGCAACTGGAAGAGCGACTGGCTCTTGACGATCGCGTAATCGTCGGGGAAGGTGTGGCAGGCCTGGACGAGCAGACTGCGGTTGCGGGCTTCGACGTTGATGTAGCTCAACGCCCCCAGCGCCATCCGGCCGCTGGCGCCGAAGCGGTGCAACATGCCTTGCCGTTCCCCCTGGCCGATCAATTCCTGCTGGTAGGTCCAGAAGACGTCGGGGTCGGTCGGTTCGAGATGAAAATTCATCTGGTAGAGCACGCCGCCGCGGCATTCCAGTCCGTCGCTGCGATGCCCCTTCAGGCCGTACGAGAGGAGCCGCCGCATTTTCGGCAGCGGATGATGGGCCGAGGCCGCCACTTCAGTCAACGTCAGGCCGCCGTAGCGCCACGTGACCACGTGGCCGGCGGAGATAATGTCGATCTTCGCGGTGTAGCCGCCGCGCTCGATCGTACAGGTTTCAAAGACCTCGAATAGTTCCGGATGCAGAGGACGCCCGTAAAGCTGAAAGGCCAGCTCCGCGACTCTTGGTCGAACGGTGAGCACGTCGACGCCTCCTTGATATCAAATGTCCCCGAACGGGACGATTGGTTCCTTTCCGACGCCACCCCATTATAGGCGCGCCGCGCGATCCGCGCAAAGGGCGATTTTCTCAAAAACCGGCGCGAAAAATTTGCGCGGCAGTTCACCTTGACAAGACGCCGCCGCCGTGTTCCGCGCGGTGCTAGCACACCCTGGTGAGGATGTCGTACGCGGCGTGACTCCCGGCGGCAATGCCGAAACCGCGGAAAACGAACAACAGCGAGAAGAAGATTCCGGCCAGAAAGCGGAAGACGAAACCAAACCAAAGGAACTCGTCGCCGCCGGCCCCCACGTAGTGGGCGGCGGCAAAGAGCAGACTATTGAAGAGAACTGCCAGAATCATGCTCGCCCGCGGGGTCGCTCCCGCGCGGTGCAGCGTCCAAGCCGCCAGCGACAGGAAGATCAGCCGGAACAGCAGTTCTTCGTAGATGCCCGCGCCCAGGAAGCCCACCGACTGTTTCAGCGTGTTGCCCAGCGTGCCGCCAATGCCGGCGGCCACCGGCTCGCGAAGCACCTGAAACAGCACGTTCTGCAGCATCGCGATCACGCGCAACGCGATACCAAGCATCACCGACTCGATCGCCATACCGGAGATTACGCCGCCGGAGAGCCGCCACGGCTGGCGCGACACGTAGTGCCAACTCAGGAGGATGCACACCATCAGAATGGGCAGCAGAAAATGCTGTCCGAAGCCCATCGAGTTCAGCAGCCAGCGCATGAAGGCGTCGGCGCCATTCTGGACCCCCAGCAGCAGGACCCCCACCTCGTAGATGACCAGCAGGGGCGCGATGAACACCAGGCCCGCCAGCGGCCGCCGCGATTCGGCCCAATACGTCTCGGCCAGTTGCCCGATGGGCGTCGGTTCAGAGGGTGTCGCCATCTTCGTCTTCGTCGGCCCCGTCCCTTGGCCGGCTTGAGCCGGAGCAAGCTGGGCAGCATAATGGGAATGATGAAGGATCAGTGATGAGAGATGAATGCCAAACCCGGTGTATTGGGGGACAGCATCCGCCGCCCGCATCGTCTACTCATTCATCACTCATCATTCATCTTTCATCATTTTCCTCCCATGCTCACCGAGGTCTACCACCGCCTGTTCGACGCCTTTGGTCCCCAACGCTGGTGGCCCGGCGATACTCGCTTCGAGATGATAGTCGGCGCCATGCTGACGCAAAATACGAGTTGGCGGAACGTGGAGCGGGCGATCCGCAACCTCCGCGAGGCCGACCTGCTCGAGCCGCGCGCTTTGTACGCGGTGCCGCAGGAAGAATTGGAGGAGTTGATCCGGCCGGCAGGTTACTTCCGCGTCAAGGCCAAGCGGCTGCGGAGTCTGCTCAAGTTTCTCGTCGAGCGGTACGACGGCTCGCTGGACGCCATGTTTCAGACCGGCCTGCCCGAGTTGCGCGAACAGTTGCTGGCCGTTCACGGCATCGGGCCGGAGACGGCCGATTCGATCCTGCTCTACGCCGGCGGGCTGCCGAGCTTCGTGGTCGATGCTTACACGCATCGCGTCTTCGCGCGGCACGGGTGGATCGGCTTTGACGCCGACTACCACCAGATTCAAGACTACGTGCAGAGCGAACTGCCGCAGGACGTGCCGCAGTACAACGAGTTCCACGCCCTCTTGGTTCGGCTGGGCAAGAACTACTGCCGGAAGACGGACCCGAAGTGCGCGGAGTGTCCGCTCCGCGAATTGTTGCCCCACGGCCGGCCGCTGGAGCCGGAGTAGGCCGCCGTGCCGGCGGCCGCTAAACCAACTACGAACACGGCCGACCGTTTAGCCGTCGCCGGCACGGCGATCAAGAAGCGTTTCTAAAGTCGTTTAGCGGTCGCCGGCACGGCGACCTGCGGTGGAGTGACTCGCTATGATCATCGCGTATCACGCCATCTTTACAACGTACGGCACGTGGCTTCCCAACGATCCTCGCGGTTCCTACTCGAAGGCCATCTACAATGCAGAACTGGCGGCCTTGGGCGACATCCGTTACGGCAGACAGTGTCCACAGCCGGATCGGCTTTCGATGCGGCGGTTTCGTGCGGCGGCAACGCCACGCCTCTCGCAGCCGCCGTTTCACCTGACCAATGAGTCGCGTGTGGTCGTTGCCGGCGCCTTCAGCAAAGTTGTCGCTCGGCTGCAATTGAGCGTGCCGGCCTGTGCGATCATGAACGACCACGTCCATTTTCTGGTGTGGCGATCAAAGCACAGTATTGAGTACCTGGTCAATCAACTGAAGGGTGGGGCAACCTTGGCGCTGGGACTCGATCGGACTCCATGGACAAGGGGCTGCTGGAAAGTGTACATCAATGATGAGCCGTCGCTGCGAGCCGCGGCGGAGTACGTGGACGCCAATCCAGAGAGAGCCGGACTACAACCGCAACATTGGGAGTTCGTGACGCCGCTGCCGCCTGATATCTAGGCCGCCGTGCCGGCGGCCGCTAAACTAACCACAAACACCACCGCTAAACCAAACACCGACGCTGCCGACCGTTTAGCGGTCGCCGGCACGGCGACCAAGCGAGAGAAAGAACATGTCCCTGTTTGATGCCAGCGAAACCGCGAATCGGCAACAAGCCCTGCCCTTGGCGGCAAGGATGCGGCCGCAAACGCTCGACGAGTTCGTCGGTCAGCGGCACTTCCTCGGCGAAGGGAAGTTACTCCGCCGATTGCTGGCGGCCGACCGCCTGGGCTCGGTGATCTTCTACGGCCCGCCCGGAACGGGCAAGACCACGCTGGCCCGCTTGCTGGCCGGCGCCACCCGCAGCCACTTCCAACAACTCAGCGCCGTGGCCGCCGGCGTGAAGGAACTGCGGGAGATTTTCGGCCGCGGCCTACGATCGTCTCTCGGCCGACGGCCAGCGGACGCTCTTGTTCGTCGACGAAATCCACCGCTTCAACAAGGCCCAACAAGACGTGCTCCTGCCCGACGTGGAGAATGGCGTGGTGATCCTCGTCGGCGCCACCACGGAGAATCCGTTCTTCACGATCAACAGCGCGCTGGTGAGCCGCAGCCGCGTGTTCCAGTTCGAACCGCTCTCGACCGACGAGATCGAGACGTTGATCCGCCGTGCGGTGGCCGACAAGGACCGCGGCTTGGGCCGACATGCGATTCATCTCCACGACGACGCCCTGGAGTTCCTGGCCGAAGTGAGCGATGGCGATGCCCGGCGGGCGCTCTCGGCCCTGGAGGTGGGCGTGCTTTCCAGCCGCGCCTCGCCGGTCGAGTTCACCCCCCAGTTGGCCGCAGAGTCGGTGCAGCGCAAGGCCGTGCAATACGACCGCGAGGGCGACGCCCACTACGATGCCATCAGCGCCTCGATCAAGAGCATTCGCGGCAGCGATCCCGACGCGGCGCTCTATTGGCTCGCGCGGATGCTGGAAGGGGGCGAAGACGTGCGGTTTCTTGCCCGCCGCCTGGTGATCCTGGCCAGCGAGGACGTGGGCAATGCCGACCCGGCGGCCCTGCCGCTGGCCGTATCGGCCGCCCACGCCTGCGAACTGGTCGGCCTGCCGGAGTGTCAGCTCACGTTGGCCCAGGTGGTCACGTATCTGGCCTGCGCGCCAAAGTCGAACGCGGCCACGATCGGCATCGGCGAGGCGCGGGCCGACGTCCGCGAGGGCCGGTTGCTGCCCGTGCCCATTCATCTCCGCGATTCGCACTACGGCGGGGCCAAACGGCTGGGGCATGGCGAAGGATACCAATACGCCCACGACCAGCCCGACGCCATCGCCGCGCAGGACTATCTGGGCGTCGAGCGCGAGTATTACCGGCCGACCGATCGCGGCTTCGAGCGGGAGTTAGCCGAGCGGCTCAAGAAGATTCGGGCGAGACTGCGAGAGGCTTAGCGAAAGGGGGACAGGCGCGCTTATTGGGGAAGGCTCGCAAAGAGCGCGCCTGCCTCGCTTTTGCGCGCCGAGAGACAATGAGCACTTCATCGGTCCTTATCCGAGTTGCCTCCGCCCTGCGGCAGGTAGGCCGGGCGATCCTCGCCTGCCTGGTTGTCGCGGCATCTCTGTTGGTCTTCCCCAACGCGGTCCCCTGGCTGATTGCCGTTTGGCTGCTGGCCTACACGCTGTTGGTTCTGTTCAGACGGCGCGGACTTGTCTGTCTGGGGGCGTGTCTCGCCATTCTGGTGGCCAAGCGATTGACGCCCGCGCCGGGGCTTCTCCTGCTGATGGCCGTGATGCTGGCGGTCCTTGTGCTCGGCATCCGGAAAGTGCGCAACGGCGAATCGACTCTGTCACGACGGTTTGCCTGGCCCAGCGCGCTCCTGTTATGGATCGTCTGGGCCGTTATGGCCGTGGACTGGTATGCCGCTACCCATTGCCATCACTCTGTGGTCCTCAAGCCGGACCAGCCCGTGGTATGCTTCGGCGATAGCATGACGTCGTTGGGTCGGTTTGGAGGATATCCGGATGATCTTCGCCCGCTACTCTCAGTGCCGGTCGTGAACGCCGGCATCGGGGGAGTCTCGGCCAAGCGAACCGTCGAATACCATTTGCCGGAACTCCTTCGACGCAACGCGCAAGTGGTCGTCATCGAGCTAGGCGCGCATGATTTTCTGCTGGGCTACAGTCGGGCGGAGACGAAGGCGAATCTGAAGACGATTATTGATGCGGTGCGGCAGGCGGGCGCAGAGGTTGTGCTCATGGAAATCCCGCGGGCCTACATGAGCGATCCGTATTGGGGTCTGGAACGAGAGATCGCGCGACAGGAAGACGTCGAGTTGATTCCCGACACGGCCATGCGCACGCTGTTTCTTCGCAGCCCGATGTTTCTGCCGGGCAGTTGGCTGGGCGAACCGTATTTCACCGACGAAGGCGGAATACATGCCAACGCCCGCGGGCAGGTGATTCTCGCGGCGGCCGTGGCCGAGGCGCTGGTGCGGTTGTACGGTCCTCAGATTCGCGCGGACCGAGAGCCTGCACGATAACGCACCAATGACCGCAGGGCGCTGTCCATCACGATGGTCTGCGGAGTTGGGAACGGGCCTTGGCCTGCAATACGGCGATCACGTCGATGGCGTGCAGATAGCCGGCATACTCCTCGCGCTCTTCGTCGCTCAGCAAGCCCTCGTTCGCACGGTCGGCCAGATAGTCGATGCGCTGTTGAATCGTCTCGTCCGCCCGCAGGTCGGCCACCTTGGCGGCGACCTCCGGCGAAAGACACTCGGCCAGCGGCTCCAGCAGACGGTCAAGATGGATGGTCGCGGTGCTCATATCGTGCTCCAGGGGATACTCCTCACTACCCCTATTCTACCTCGTGCGCCAGACTTTGCCCAGTCATGACGGGCCAGTGTTCCTCGCGCTGCCGAGCCCGACTGCGGCACAATCCCGCTTCGTACGGCGTCGTCGTTCGCCACCTGTCTCTTTCCCGACGCTGGCACAAAAACTTCTCTTGAAATCCCCCCGGCCCCTGGTATAGAGTGTCCAACTGTATACAAAGGAGCCGCCATGACCGATGCGATCGAGAAACAGGACGACGGGGGACGACCGCCGACCCTCGACGAAAACAAACGCCGGAAAATCATCGCCGTGCTGGCCAACGGCAGCAGCCGCCGGGTGGCCGCACGGATCGTCGGCTGTGCCCATAGCACGATCACGCGAACCGCCGCGCGCGATCCCGAGTTCGCCGCCCAACTCGATGCCGCCGAGCACAACGTGGAAATCGAGGTCCTCCGCAATATCCGCCGCGCCGCGCGCTCGGGGCGCTATTGGCGGGCCGGCGCCTGGCTGGTCGAACGCAAGAACCCCCGCGACTTCGCCCCGCGAACGCCCGCCATGCTGACCCAGGAGGAACTCAACCAGCTATTCCTGATCCTCACCGGTCCCTTGACGGAGAATCTCCCGGACGATGAGTTCGAAGCGATCCTCAAGCAGATCGACGAGACCGTCGAGGCGCTCGACGAGCAGCCGGAGGCCATCAAACGGCTGTTGCAGCGTCAACCGGACAAGCCGAACTACGACCACATTTACCACCCGACAGGGAGTGGTTTTGCACCACGGACGCCCGAAGAGGATGACGAGTTCGACGACGAGCCGTCGCCGCAACCCGTTGCGGTGGCACCACTTCCCACGAGCCCCGAGGCCTCGACAGAGACGGACTTTTAGATGGTGCGGCGTAAAACCCTGCTGCGACGCCGGCCGAACGGAACGAGGACGGACTTATTGTGACGCGGCTCGCTGGTGCAGCACCTCGCGATACACCGCGGCCACTCCCGCCGCCATGGCGCGATCGGAGAAGTGCCGGGCATGACGTGCAAAGGCACTGCGGCGCAGGGCCGACCAATCGTAGTCGCCCGCCGATCACGTCGGCGATCGCCCGGGCGAGGTCTTCGGGATCGCCGGGAGTCGACCAGCACGCCGTCGCGGCCGTGGCGGATGGCCTCGGGAATGCCCGCCACGCGCGTGGCCACCACCGGCACGCCGGCCGCCATCGCCTCCAGCACGACCATCGGCAGGCCCTCGCCGAACAGGCTGGGCAACACCAACAGGTCCATCTGCCGCAGTTCGCTCGGCCACGTCGCGGGTGAAGCCCGTCCAGGTGACGTGCGTCGCCCAGTTCGAGTCGCCGCACGCGGGCGGCGATTTCGGCCTCGTAGCGTGGGCGATTCGAACGCGCCCACCGCCCGCAAATGCACGTGCACTCCCTGCCGGCGAAGCATCGCCATCGCGTCCAAGCAGGACCTCGATCCCTTTCCGCGGCCGGAACAGGGCCACGACGCCGAGCGTCCAGCATCCGCGGGGCTTCGACACGATCGGGCAGCGCCGGCAATCCGGGCACGCCGTTGGGCACGACGCGAATCCGCGCCGGATCGAAGCCTTCCTGCTCGATGTGCTCGGCCATGGCTTGCGAAACGGCAATCACCCGCGATGCGCGCCGCAGGCTCAGCCGCTCGATGAGGCCGTTGATCCGATTCCGCCAGCGCCGGGTGGTGTCGTGCGAGGTGGGGCTATGGGCGTGATACACCATCGGCACGCCCGTCAACGGCCGCAGCCATGCTGCCGATCATCGCCGTCCGCACCGTATGGCCGTGGATGATGCGATAGTCTCCCCGCCGCACGATTCGGGCCACCTTCGCAGGCCGCCCACAGATCGAACCTTCGTCCGCATCGGCACGTCGTACAGCGGCGCGTCGCGCGACTCGCGCAGCTCGTCGAACAGGTCCAGCTTGACGCACGCGAAGCCGACGCGAGAAGCCCAGCGCCGGCAGGCGTTTGGCCAGCAGGTCTTGCACGCGCTCGGCCCCGGCGTAGTGTTCGCCGTTGATCACGTGCAGACGCGGATCGTTTCGACGGCCGTCGGCTGCGCCAGTTCGGCCGGCGGCAAGACGGCCGGCAACGGCAACGTAGGCAGCAAAGTCGGCTGGTAGAGGTTGTCGGTGGGGAGCATCGTAGCGGGCAATGACGAATGACGAGACTCAAATGTCGAAAGAAGCACGAATGACGGAAAGACCTGTTGCCTATCTGCCCACGTTGTTCGTCATTTGATCCTCGTCATTCGTCATTCCCCCTCCATCTAATACGCATTCTTTCGCGAAAGCACCACGAACACGGTTTTCGCCAGGATCTTGACGTCCATCCACAGCGACCACTCGCGGATGTAGCGGTGGTCGAACTCGATGCGTTTCTGCATTTTCTCGGGCGAGTCGGTTTCGCCGCGCCAGCCGTTGACCTGGGCCAGGCCGGTGATGCCCGGCTTCACCTTGTGGCGCAGCATGTAGCCGCCGATCTGCGTGCGGAACTCTTCGTTCAGGGCGTGGGGGTGCGGCCGCGGTCCGACCAGCGACATGCTTCCCTCCAGCACGTTGAACAACTGCGGCAGTTCGTCGAGCGAGGTCTTCCGCAGGATCGCGCCGAGCCAGGTGACGCGGGGATCGTTGCGCTTGGCCTGCACGGCCTGCGGCCCGTCCTCGCACACGCGTCATGGTGCGGAACTTCCACATGCGGATCTCCCGCCCGTCCAGGCCGTACCGCCGCTGCCGGAAGAAGACCGGGCCGGGCGAGGTGAGCTTGATCAACAGCGGCGATCGCGGCCATCGGCACCGCGGCCAGCAGCAGCAGCACGCCGCCGAAGCACAAGGTCGGAGAGCCGCTTCGCCAGCCCGTCGATGCCGTAGAACGGGTTCTCGAACACGCTGACCACCGGCAGGCCGAGAATGTCGGTCCAGCGCGAATGGAGCAGTTGGAAGACGAAGAAGTCGGGCACGACGTAGACCGAGGCGGTCGTGTCGCCCAGCTTGTCGAGCACGCCGCGAATGCGATCTTCCGCCCGCATGGGAAACGTGATGTAGATGCGGTCGATCGTCCCCGCCCGGGCCTGGTCGACCAGGTCCTGGATCGTTCCCACGCGGCGGCCGAGGTCGGCGGGAATGTCCGGGTTGCGCTCCTCGGGCCGATCGTCGAAGAAGCCCGCCAGCTTCAGCCCCATCTCGGGCGAGGCCTCGATGTTTCGGGCCAACTGGAAGCCCAGCTCGTTGACGCCGACGATGGCGAACTTCCGGGTGTTGTAGCCCAACGAGAGCAGGATCCGCTGAATCCAGCGGGTGACGATCCGGCTGGCGACGATCAGCACCGGCGTGACGGCGAACCACGCCAGCATCGAGATCCGCGAGAACTCGGCCGTGTGCTTGGTGACGAAGCCCAAGGCCAAGAGCGATCGCGCAGGTGCATCCCCAGCAAATCAGCGTGCCGACGGCCTCGCGATGCGCCGAGACGCCGCGCCAACTCCGATACATGTCGCCGATCTCGGCCAGCAGGTAGTAGACGATGATCGCCACGGCGGCGGCGATGATGTAGTGGTCGATGCTGGTCGTCAGCCCGTGGCAGACGGCGATCGCCAGCCCGGCGACGATGCACAACGCGTCGGACAGGCGATACCAGACCCCCTGAAACGACCACTGTTGAT
This sequence comes from uncultured Planctomycetaceae bacterium, assembly GCA_963759115.1. GTDB lineage: Bacteria > Planctomycetota > Planctomycetia > Pirellulales > Thermoguttaceae > CAVWXT01. The sequence continues at coordinate 20,358 of CAVWXT010000003.1, read as the reverse complement.
GGATGCGGTGCTTGTCTGGCATGGGATTCGATCATGCTGTGCAATCCTTCATCCGCATCACAAGTATAGGTCATGCCTGTCCAGCGAAGTTTCCTAATTCTGCTTAACTTATCAAGTCTGACTGATTTGTTGGACGATACTGGATTTGAGGGATTTGGGGCATATTGCACAGGACGCGATCGCTAATGAAGAACCTCATCTTCTCAGCTTGCCGTGTTGGCATTTCTGTCGTCCCAGCGGACGTTGTTGGCCCAAGCTGCCGGTCCGCCCCTGCTCCGCCGGCCTCCGCGCAGGACGTTGCCAGCCGTGTGAGCCAGTTGGAGGCCGAGACGCAGGCCCTGCGGACGGAAGTGCAGTGGCTGCGCGAGCATCCGGTTCGTCTGCCGGCGGTCGACGCGACGCGCGTCGGCCATGGCGTCCGGCTCCCGACTGCCGGCGGCCTCGAGTGCCGCCGGAAGGAGACTACTTCACCTCGGACGAGCTTCGCGGCGAGATGAAGAAGTTCTCCTGGAAGAAGGGCGATTTCACCATTACTCCCGTACGGATATCTCTGGGGCAACATGGTCTATTCCACCGAACGCACCTCGCCCGGCACCTACACGCTGTTCGTGCTGTCGGCCAGCACGATGCCGGAAAGCGAGTTCATCGTCGACGTGCGGAACACCCGGCTGGGGTTCGACGTGGGCGGCCCGCAGATTCCGTTTTTCAACTGCGCCCAGAGCGGCGGCAAAGTGGAAATCGACTTCCAGAACAACGCTCAACGTGCTCTCGACGCGAGAACAAGCCGACCATCCTGCTGCGGCACGCCTATGTCGAGGTGAAGGACGAGGACTTCCGCCTGCTGGTCGGGCAGACGTGGGACGTGATCTCGCCGCTTGTATCCCGGCATGTTGCTGTACTCGGTCGGCTGGGACGGCGGCAACATCGGCTACCGCCGGGCACAAGTTCCGCGGCGAGCGCTATCTCGACGTTCTCCGACATTTCGCTGGTCACCGCCCAACTCTCGATCAACCAGCAGGTGTTCGCCGATAGCACCGCCACGCCGCGCACATCGCCGGCGAAGCCGCCCAACTGGCCGATCGTCGAAGGACGAGTCGCCTGGACGGTCGGGCAGCGCGGCCCGGGCTGCCTGCCGATCACCGTCGGGCTCTCCGGCCACATCGGCGAATGAAGAGTTCGATAGCAACGTCGTCGGTCCCGACAACCACCGCCGCACCTGGTCGGGCAACGTCGACGTCCGCGTGCCCGATCACCGAGCGGTTCGGAGTCCAGGGCAGAATGCTCAAATCGGCGAGAACCTCGGCACGTTCCTCGGCGGCATCGGCCAAGGCATCGACCCGACCACCCTCAACACCATCCGCGACGCGGGCGGCTGGTTCGAAGTCTGGTACGATTGGACGCCCGCGCTCCACAGCCACGTCGGCTACTCCGTCGACGATCCGAACAACCACGACCTGCACACCGTCGGCGAAAGGAGCTACAACCAGTTCTACTTCGGCAACCTGATCTACGATCTGACGAAGAACTTCCTGGTCGGCATGGAAGTCAGTTCGTGGAAGACGCTCTACGTCGGCCAACTGCCGGGCGATTCCGTCCGCTGCGAGTTCGTGGCGAAGTACGGGTTCTGAAGCGGCCGGCAGGACATCGGGCGTAGGAGAGGTCTTGGGCCTTGGGTTGAAAAAGGGGACAGGCACCTCACAACCATTGTTCCTCGCGGGGTTTTCGCTTGTCCGTTCGGAGCCAGTCCCCTTTTTCAACGGGCTGCTAAGACCAAAGCCCCAAGACCAATCGAATTGGCAACCTGTCCCACGGCCACCCAACATGCAGGGTAAGCCGCCGGCTGAAGGGGCGGCTTTTCTGCTTGACTCGGCGGCGAATTATGGTCTAATAAGAGGGGTGAAGTCGCAAAGGGCGGCGACCATCGCCCGGATCTTGGAAACACGGGGGAGATTATGTACTCAAGAGTTGTTGCACGGCGGGCGTTTACGCTGGTCGAGTTGCTGGTCGTGATTTCGATTATCGGCGTCCTGATGGGGCTGCTCTTGCCCGCGGTCCAGATGGCGCGGGAAGCCGGCCGTCGGGCCCAGTGCTTGAACAATCTCAAGAACATCGGCTTGGCCGTGCTCGAATACGACGAGTTGAACAAGGTCCTGCCGCCAGGCTGCATTATGCGGAACCCGGGTATCTACTACGGTACCGGCGCGACGATGTCTGCCGATCCTTGGGGTGAAGCGCAGGACACTACAGGGACTCCCGCTGGGAATCTCTTCCATGGCACCAGTTGGATGCTCCGCATCCTGCCGTTCATTGATCTTCGGACGCTGTACGACCAGTGGAAGTACACAACCAACGTATGGGGCAACGGGCCCGCGGTAAACAGCGTTGCGGCGTCTTTCGACGTGAAGCTGTTCTATTGTCCGTCACGCGGGAGTTCCGCTCGCAGCGGGGCCGGTTCGAACATGATGTTCCCAAATAACAGTTCACTCACCCCGGTGAACTTTCCGACGGGCGGGACCGACTACGGCGGATGCGCCGGCCGCGTCGTCGGCTGGACCCTCGAAGACAGCGTTACGACCTTTCCGGGGACGAACCATCCGTTCGTGGACGCTGCCACAAATGCGATTACCGGTACCACGTTCTCCGTGTATTACCAGAATACCAACGCGGGGCCGCCAGCTAGCCCCTACTACTTTGATCCGGCCAATCCGGACAGTGTGGCTCGACGGATCGGCATTTTCTTCACGCCCAACTCCGGCACTCCCACCGCGGCCATTCGTGACGGCCAATCCAATACCATTCTTCTCGGCGAGTTGCAGCGGATTTCGCAGCCGAAAACGACAACGAATCCCAACAACGTGTATACGTATATGGGCCCCAGCCACGATGGTTGGGCGGTCGGTGGCGACGCCACGCTGTTCAGCACGGCCGTGATGGCCAACAACCGGCTGATCAACAACGGCGACTTCCGCTCGCCCGGCAGCGATCATACCACGGGCGGCCATTTCTGCTTCGCCGACGGCTCGGTAAGACTGATCACCAACGACATCAACTCGGACATCTTCGCCCTGTTGGGCAGCATGGCCGACACCAAGACCGTGCAGCCGCCCGATTAGTAGCGGGACCGAACGTACGTAGAACGGAATGAATTCCGCTTTACCCGCGCGAGGTGCGAATCAACTCGCCGGCGCCGCGGGCCAGCAAGGCATTGGCGACTTGGCCTCCTAGCATGGCGGGCTCGGCGGCGGGGCCGGCTTGCGTGTCTTCCAGCATCTGGCTGCCGTCGCGACTGAGGACGCGGCCGGTGAGCGTCAACGTCTCCCCCTCCACCCGACCCAACGCCGCGATTGGGGCGAAACAGCCCCCGTGTAACGCGGCGAGCATGGCTCGTTCGGCCAGCACGGCCGCGTGCGTGGGCGCATCGTCCAGGGCGCCACGATCCGAAGCGACGATGGATCGTCATGGCGAGTCTCCATCGCCAGCGCCCCCTGTCCCACGGCCGGCAGAAGGACGGCCAACGGCAAGACCTGCGTGATGTGCTCGGCCAGCCCCAGGCGGCGGAGGCCCGCTTCGGCCAGAATCAGCGCGTCGAACTCGCCCTCGGCCACTTTCCGCAAGCGGGTGTCGACGTTGCCGCGGATATCCTTGGTCTGCAAGTCGCGGCGGAAGTGCAACAATTGCGACCGCCGCCGCAGACTGCTGGTGCCGACGGTCGCGCCCGCCGGCAGCGCCTCGACAGACGCGTACTTCGGGCAAACCAGCACGTCGCCGACCGGCGCCCGTTGGGGCACTGCCGCCAGGCACAGTCCGGGCACTTCATCGGTCGGCAGGTCCTTGAGGCTGTGAACGGCCAAGTCGATACGGTTGTCCAACAAGGCCCGCTGGAGTTCCTTGGTGAAGACGCCCTCGCGGCCCATAGCCTCGATCGGTCCCTGGCGTTGGTCTCCCGTCGTGACAATCGGCACCAACTCGACCTCCACGCCGCGCTGCCGCAACTGCTCAGCGACCCACTGGGCCTGCCATCGGGCCAACGCACTGCCACGGGTACCAATGCGAAAAGTCATTTTAGTGGCTGGTGGCTAGTGGCTGGTGGCTAGTGGTTCGTAACTGACCACTAGCCACTAGCCACTATCCACTGCTTGCCCCCTTCACGTGCCAGACCTGATGCGGTGGAACGACGACGCCGCAACTGACGATGAACTGACAGGCCTGGTCGAAGGTCAGATTCAGGTCGATGCACTCGCTCTTTCGCACGGTGATCGTGCAGCCGGTCACCGGCAGGGGCGAATACGGTATCAGCACGGTCAACACGGGTTCGTCCACCGCCGCGTGAATCGACGCCAGGCTCTCGCCGGTCACGAATCCCATCGACCAGATGCCCTTGCGCGGATATTCGACGGCGACAATCCGGGTGAACTTGACGTCGTGCTCGGAAAACACGAAGTCGGTGACCTGTTTCGTGGCCGAGTAGACGGCCCGCACGCCGGGCACGCGCAGCATCAGGTGATCGAAGAGGGTTCCGAAGAAGCGGCCGATGCCCGCCGCCATGAACTTGCCCAGGAAGTACAGCAGCAGGATGAAAACCGAGAGAAAAAACGGGATGGCATAGAAGGGCCGGAGGTAGGTCAGGTCGACGAACTGGCGGTAGTAGCCGTCCGCGGTGGTAGGCAGCGGCTCACCCGACGCCTTATGCGCGCTGTACACCTTGTCGTAGACCGATTGCGGGATGAACTTGCCGTTGTCGAGCCGATGGTAGAGCGGATCAATGGGCTCTACGATGTCGCGGATGTCGGCGACCGCCCAGACGATCCCCTCTCGCGCCCAAGCCATGACGGGTTCGAGGAAGTAGCTCTTTGTGGTGCTGACGACCCATACGATGATCATCACGGTCAGCAGCGGCGGGCACAGCACCGCCAGTCCCCGCAGCACGGCTCCTCGGAACGGATGCGCGACGGGCTGTCCTCGGGACGAAGTCGGTTGAAGATCGTCTACCATACCCGGTATTGTGCTCATTTCCGGGTTGCGGGCAAGGGCAGGCGACGCTCTCTTCATGCCCAAAGTTCACACGGCTGCCGCCGCGGCCAGCGGCGCCGCCGTGGCCGACTGGTTCATCAGCCCTTCGTAGAGCGGCGTCGAGAGGTAACGCTCGCCGCAACTTGCCGCGACGGTCACAATCACCTTGCCGCGATTCTCCCGTCGCGCCGCCAATCGGGCCGCGGCCGCCACATTGGCGCCGGAACTGATGCCGACGAGGATGCCTTCCTCGCGGGCCAGTCGCCGCGCCCAAGTAAATGCTTCCTCGTTGCTGACCGTCTCGACGCCGTTCAACAGGCTGGTATCGAGGTTCTTGGGAATAAACCCTGCGCCGATGCCCTGGATCTTGTGCGGGCCCGGTTTGCCGCCGGAGATTACGGGCGAGTCGGCGGGCTCGACGGCAAACGCCTGGAAATCGGGGTTTTTCGCACGGAGGCAACGAGTCACGCCGGTGATCGTGCCGCCGGTGCCGACGCCGGCGACGATCATGTCGACCCGGCCGCCGGTGTCCTCCCAGATCTCGATGCCGGTGGTCTGTTCGTGGATCGCCGGATTGGCCGGGTTGTCGAACTGCTGCGGAATCCAACCGTCAGCGGTCGCAGCGGCAAGCTCCTGCGCCCGAGCGATGGCGCCGCGCATGCCGTCCTTGGCCGGGGTGAGTTCCAAGTTGGCGCCGAGGGCCCGCAACAGGGCTCGACGCTCGAGGCTCATCGACTCGGGCATGGTCAGCGTAAGCCGGTAACCGCGTGCGGCCGCCACAAACGCCAAGGCGATGCCCGTATTCCCGCTGGTCGGCTCGATGATGTGCGTCTGGGGATTGATGCGGCCGTCCTTCTCGGCGGCCTCGATCATGGCACGTCCAATCCGGTCCTTCACGCTGGACAGGGGGTTGAAGAACTCGATTTTCAGCAGCACAGTAGCGCCGCCGACGGGAACGACGTGGTTCAGCCGCACCAACGGCGTGTTGAAGGTGGTTTCAACGATGCTGGCAAAGGTCTTGCGATAGGACATTTCTGGGGCCTCCAACGAGCTACGTTTGAATCGCTATTACCGTCAATATCGGTCAAGGGCGGCCGTATACATTAGCATGACAACAAACATACTGATTTATTTTACAAACTATTCGGTGCCGGTCAATGCAAAATTGAAAAAAGGCCGTGTTGGTTGCGGGCGAGGCGCGTCCTGCCGAGTGCTCATGGGCGTCGAAGATGCTATACTTCGTCGGGATCGCACGGCCGATCAGTTTTTCACTGTAGGAGGCGACTCCAGTCGCCGATTGCCCGAAATCAGCCAAAAATCGGCGACAGGAGTCGCCTCCTAGTGCGCTTGTGAGTGTATCGAATCAGCAAGGTGCAAGTCCTTGTCGAAATTGGGTTTGAACTTCGTAACCGAAAGTAACTGCGTCCTCGTGAGAGGGGGTGGAGAGCAACTGAAGGTGAACGGCTGGTCCGCAGGATGACGAACTCGATTCGGCCGGTTGTCGTGGCGAGCCTGCTAGGAAAAGGCGAAGCCCAAGTGACGCTGTGGTCCTCGCAAGGGATGCGGTCGGCAGACCGCGCGGTAAGCTCCGGGGGGAAACCAAACCAAGCCCCAGAGGCGGCAACAGGTGGTTGGAGGCGGAACGGTCGGAAGGTTTGATACATGAAGCAAGGAGACCTGGGCGGGTACAAGGACGAAGTTCATTGTCCCTGATAAGGATACGAAGAATCGACCGCCCAGGAGTCAGAGCGTCCATACGAGCGAGGAAGCGGGGCAATGCCCGTCGAGCAAAGGGACGCAGGAAAGGGGATGAAACATGACGCACGGCCAAAACCACACCGTACCGCGAGTGTCGGCAACGACTAGCCACGACGGACTGCGTCAGGCACACGTAACTTGGCTCAGATTGGCCGCACCGTCGATGTTGCATGTTGGTGGCCTTCCCGTGAAGGTCAGGGCCTTTCGCTTCTGCCGATCCCGAGAAGGAACCTTGTTTCCTTCCCGCGCTCGGTTCACCAATCCTCTACGAGGTAACACCACTAACCGGAGAGCCGGATGCGGGAAATCCGCCAGTCCGGTTCGGAGGGAGGGGAGGCCGGGAACTTAACCGGCCTTCCCTACCCCTATCAACTCGGACTTGGGAAAACTGATCGGCCCTGGTCGGGATCGACCCATTCTTGACAATACCGGGGGGGGGCGGCATACTGTCAAGTATCGAGGTCTCTTCCGATTTCGGCGAAACGTGCGCGTCTCCAGGATACACCGGAACCTCGTTTCCCTGGCGAGACGGGTCATTGTGACACCGCGGCGCGGGTGTCACGCACCGACCAGCCAGGTCCCAACGGACAGAACCGCGCTGAGAGAAGGGCGAGTTGCAATGAACTTGGAGTCTAGGAGTCTGCAAGGGAGGGCATGGGTCCTGCTGGGACTGGTCTTGTGTGCGGCGTGGGTCACGATCGCGTGGCCGCAGCCCTCCTTCGCCCAAAGAGGTGGGGAAGACAAGGCGGCGGCCGCAGATGAGAAGGCCGCAGCCCCGGAAGAGAAAGCAGCGGCCGAGAAAGAGGCCCCCGCGGCGCCGAGGCCGGCCGCCGGAGCATCGGCCAAAGAGACGGAGTCGTTCTTGCACTGGGTGATTCGCTGCTCGGGGTTCATCGGCCTGGTGATCCTGCTGCTGTCGATCTACTTCGTGTCGACGGTGGGACGGCTCTTCTGGGAGATGCGGGTGGAGATGGCTGCGCCGCCCGAAATGGTGCCGCAGTGCGAAAGCCTTCTGGAGCAACGCGACTTCAAGGGAATCTATAACCTGGTCCGAGGAGGACGACTCGTTCTTCAGCCGGCTGCTGACCACGGGCATTACCGAGTTGCCCAACGGCCTGGCCGAGGCCCGCGAGGCGATGGAGCGGGTGGGCGAGGCGATCACCGCCGAGATGGAGAAGAAGATCAGCATGTTGGCGGTGCTGGGCACGCTGGGGCCGATGATCGGTCTGCTGGGCACGCTCAAGGGAATGATCGCCAGCTTCGGCGTGATCGCCCGGGGCGGCGCGCAATTGAAGGCCAGCGAAGTGGCCGGCGGCATTTCGGAAGCGTTGCTGCTGACGTTCGAGGGCGTGGCCTTGTCGGTGCCGGCCATCTACTTCTTCGCCTTGTTCCGCAACCGCGTGATCTACATCGCCACGTCGGTGATGCTGACGGCGGACCAGTTCCTGCGGCATTTCTCCCACGCCGGCCGGGCGAAGGCCTCGACCGCCGCGCCGGCCGCAGCCACCGCCAAGGTTGCCACAAAGTAGACGGAGTCGACGCGCATGGCAGGAAAGTTGTCGCAGGACAGTCAAGGCCGAACCGAACCTCACGCCCATTCTGGACATGGTGTTTCAGTTGATCACCTTCTTCATGCTGGTGATCAACTTCAAGTCGGCCGAGATGGACTTGAGCCTGAAATTGCCGGTGGTCGGGTCGGCCCGGCCGGTCGACACCAAGGGGCAGCGGGACCTGCTGGTGTTGAACATCGATGACAACGGGCAATCTGAAGCTCTACGGGCGGCCTGTCGAGGACATCGAGCGCTACATCGCCAGCGAAGCGGTGCGGAGCCAGATGTCGGCCGGCATGACCGCGGCGAACCTCGAAGCCGGCGAGGAACTGCCCACCACGGTCGTGATCCGGGCCGACCGGGCCACGCCGTTCAAGATGCTCAACCGGGTGATCAAGGCGTGTCAGGACAACGGCTTTCGCAAGTTCGCCCTGAAGGCCTTGGACAAGCCGCCGGAAGGAACGCTGAACCAGGAACGCTGCGATGGGCAAGAGAAGGAAACGGCACAATCAATCGGAGGTGGAGCTGAATCTGGCCGCCATGCTCGACATGGCGTTCCAGTTGCTCACGTTCTTCATCTTGACGTTCCGGCCGGCCCCGGTCGAAGGGCAGATCTCGCTGCGGCTGCCGCCGCCGCAGGCGGTCGTGGTGCAAGAGACGGCCGAGAAGGCCGGCGCCGACTTCAACAACACCAATCCCGTCCAGGGCGTCAACACGCTGACGATCAGCGTGTTCGCCGATCCGAGAACGGGCACGATCGACAGCCTTGGGCGTGGGCGAGACGCACGTTGCCGGGCATCGCCGCCCTGGAGGGAAGACTCAAGGAAGTGTTCGCCGACCCGGGCAACCCGTTCGATCAGGTGATCATCCAGGTCAGCGACGCCTGCCGCTACGACGAGTTGATGAAGATCGTCGACATCTGCACGCATCAGAAACCGCCGGACGGCAAGAAGTTGAAACTGAGTTTCGTGACCCAGCGGCTAACACAAAGCCGCGACCGTTGGTCGCGCTGTAAGAGTCGATCGCTGGTCATAGCGCGGGCGCGACCACCGATCGCGGCTTTGTGGTTAGCGGTCCCAGTTGAGAAGTTCTTCTATGCGCCGCTACTGGCAAGAACGACCGTCGACACGCACCTTTCGCGGCGCGGAACTGCCGCGGCTCTTGACGGGTCTAGCGATGCTGGCCGTGCTGTTCATGTTGATCGTTCGCGCCGGCGATCCGAGCACCTGGCGATGGCTGGTCAGCGACGGCGGCAAGCGTCCGGCCGGCGCCACCGCCGCGCCCGCCGACAACAGGCCGAAGAACGGGCAAGAGAACCAAGGCCGGGGGGCAATGCCGGCGGATCGTGAAAGACAGGGCGAACCGCCGGCCTTGCCGATCTCCGAGGCGACCGGTCCCACCGACGAAGACCCGGACCAGGCCGACGCGGCCCGCGAGGACTTTCAGGCGTTGACCGATGGCCGGTTGTCGCTCCACAAGGAAGAGATGGTGCCCTACTACCGATTGGTGGAATGGGTGAAGAACCAGTCGTTCGCGCGACTCGACCGGCGGGCGAGGAGAGACCTGTGGTACACCCATTTGCACGATTCGCCGGGCATGCATCGCGGCCAATTGGTGGCGCTGGATGTGGATGTCCGCCGCGCCGACAACATGCCCGCCGAAAACCCCTACGGCATCGACTTGCGGGAAGTCTGGGCGGCTACCGAGGAGTCGCGGGGCGCTTGTACGCACTGATGGTGGTCGACTATCCGAAAGACATGCCCGTCGGACCGAGCATCCGAGAGAAGGCCCGCTTCGCCGGTTACTTCCTCAAGTTGCAAGGCTATGAATCCGGCGTGGCCAAACCTGGCCAGCGCCCTGAGACGGCCCCGCTGTTGATCGGCCGTTTGGAATGGGAACCGACCATGGCGGCGATCCAGCCCGACAACACGCAGGAACTCAAGTGGGGAGCCGCGGCGGTGGCCGTGATTGCCGCGGCGTGGCTCCTCCAGTTTCTCTATTTCAAGCGCCGGCGCAAGAAGGTCGCGGCGCCGCAGCCGAAGTTTGATCCGGCCACCGGCGAGCCGATTTCCATCGACACGTGGCTGGAACGATCGAGCCGACATGCAAGCAGGGCGGGGGATGCCGCCGAGAGCGAAAACGATTACATTGCTGGAGAGGACAACCCTGGGGGATACCCGAATCCGGATGTCCCCTGGTATCCGGATCGTAGCGGCCGGGGGTGATAGCCCGGCCCGGCGTCGGAAGCGGAAACCGTCGTAAGGCACACGGTTCTCTCAGGGAGGAAGGCGATCATGAGCCAACAAAAGACACCCCAACAAGCGGCAGGAAACAAGGCGGCGACGAAGGCCAGTCAGACGGCCAAGGCCATGGCGATGCCCGTCGAGGCGCCGCCGGCGCCGGCCGGGACCGACATTGCGGCGCTGGTGCAGATTTGGATCCAGGAAGAGGGCCCCTGGTGGCTTTGCAGCTTTGTGTTCCACATGGTCTTGGTCTGTTCGCTGGCGTTGGTGGGCAGCGGCGCGGTCGTGGCGATCGTCGATAACGCCCCGAGCTTCAGCGAGGCAGACCTCAATCAACCCAAGGAAGCGCCGCCAGAGATCAAGCCCTTCGAGTTGGGCGAGACGCCGGAAGACCCTACCGAATTGAATACCGAGACCCTGACGCTGGAGAAGCCTGGCCAGATGGCCCAGGAGGCGGTATATCACGATGACAATCCCGTGTTTTCCGAGGGGGGCGGACTGAGCAAGGCCCTCACCACCAACCAGCCGAACCTGGGAGGCATTGGGGGCTTCGAAATCAAGGGGATCGGGGCCGGCCCGGCCCTGCGGGGCAAGGGAGGCGTAGGCGAGAGCCTGGGCGACGGCCGTCTGGGGTTCGGCGGCCGCAGCACGGGCAGCCGCAAGGCCATGCTCTTCAGCGGCGGCGGCACGCGGCAATCGGAGCGGGCCGTTGCCGGCGCGCTGCACTGGCTCGCCCGCCACCAGTCGACCGATGGAAGTTGGAGCATGGGTGGATTCACGGCTCGCTGCAAGGGCACCGCATGCACCGGGACGGCGGCCAAGGCGTACGATATTGCGGGCACGGCGCTAGGGTTGCTCCCCTTCCTGGCCGCTGGACAAACCCATGAGTCCAAGGGCCCCTACAGGCAGGCCATCAGTGCCGGCATCAACTACCTGATTGGGAAGCAGAAGCCCGACGGCAGTTTTGTCGGCAGCGAATCAATGTATGAGCACGGCCTGACCTCGATTGCCTTGTGCGAGTGCTACGGCATGACCAGCGACCAGAGGGTGGGCAAGGCCGCGCAGGCCGCGTTGGACTATATTGTGGAGGCCCAAGATCCCAATGGCGGCGGATGGCGATACATCCCCAAGACCGCGGGCGACACGTCTGTCACCGGCTGGCAAGTCATGGCGCTCAAGAGCGGCGATATGGCCTACTTGAACGTAAGGCGGGACGTATTCGAAAGGGCCAAGGCGTTCCTCGAATCGGTCTCCTCGGGGCCGCTAGGGGAAACCACCGGGGGAGGACGCTTCGGGTACGTCCATCGGAGCGAATACCCAAACCCCGGCAGCACCGTTACGCTGCCGGCCGTCGGCCTGCTCTGCTACGAATATCTGGGCGTGCCGCGGACCGATCCGGCGATGGTCGATGGAACCGCCTATCTTATGCAGAACCTGCCCTCAGCTTCGGGCAACTCGAATATCTACTATTGGTACTATGCCACTCAGGTGCTGCACAATCAGCCTGGCCCCGATTGGGACACCTGGAACCGCAAGATGCGGAAGCTGTTGATCGACACGCAGTGCAGGGACGGCTGTGCCATGGGAAGCTGGGACCCGAGAAACGACCTCTGGGGAGCGCGGGCCGGCCGGGTGCTGCAGACCAGTCTCTCGGCGTTGACACTGGAAGTGTATTACCGCTACCTGCCGCTCTACAAACTCGACAAGGAGAGCGGCAACGCCGCCCCGGCCGCTCCAACCGCGCCGGCCGCCCCGGCCGAGAAGCCCACCGACGATCCACCGGTGAAAGAAGGCTGAACTTCGTATCACCCTCCCGAATACCCCCCTTGCTGTCTTGGATGAGCTACGCCGTATGAGACTGGTCCGAACTTTTGTGACACTCTTGCTCGCCGCCATTGTGGCATTGGGGGCCGCCAGCTTATTTGCCCAAGACTCGCCGCTGCGGTTCTTGCACGCCCTACAGGCCAACGGCTATGGCGACATGGCGATCGAATACCTCAAATCGCTCGAAAAGCAACGCGCGGTGCCCCCCGAGATCCAGGATGTTTGGGACCTGGAGATGTCGAACAGTTGCCGGGCCGCCGCCGCCGCGGCCTTCGACGAGAAGGACCGAGATCAGTTGATGGCCGAGTCGCAGCGATGCCTGGACAAGTTCATCAAGGAGAAGCCCGACCACCCGGAGGCCGTCACGGCCATGTCCGGGTGGGCCAGCTTTTTGACGAGGCAAGCCCTGCAACTGATCCAGCAAGCAAAGGCCGCGGAGGGAAAAGACAAGGCCCAGTGCGAGAGCTACCTCGCCGATGCCCGCGCCGCCTTGGCCGATGCGCGAACGAAGATCGAGAACGCCGAGAAACGGTTCAAGGCCAAGCTTGCCGAATTGCCGCCGCCGTCGACAGCGAAGTCGACGCCGAAGAAGAACGGCCGCCGCGACGCAACGGCGGAGGCGCGCGAGCAGACCGACGCCAACCTACAGGAGGCCGAGCTCCAGTTGGCCTTGATCGATTACTACGTTGCCCAGACCTACACGGATCCGAAGTCGGCCGGTCACCTTGCGGCGCTCAAGAAGGCCGCCCAGGCGTTCAACGCCGTCTTCCAGCACGAGCGGCTGCGCGGCTCGGACACCGGCTTGAAGGCCAAGCTGTGGGAAGGCAAAACGCGCGACGAGTTGGGCGATCCCGAAACCGCCTTGGAAATCTACAACGAAATATTGGTTTACAGTCCCGACGCCGGAGAGGGCAACGTGCCCACCTGGGTGGAAGACCTGGTTGCCCAAGCCGAGTACTTCCGTCTGCTCATCCTCGCCAAGCGGAAACCGCAAGACTTCGCTGCCGAGGCCACGGCCTGGTTGAAATCCTCCAGCCGGTTCAAGCCCACCGACGGTTACCAGGGTATTTCCCTGGAATTGGCCAGGTCGCTGGCGAAGAGGGCGGCAACGGCCTCGACCACGGAAAAGACCAAGCTCAACGGCGAAGCCATGCGAATCCTCAACGACATGGTCGCGGTTCGCAGCCCGTACCAGTCGGTGGCGCGACGACTTCTGCACGACCTCAAGATGGCGAGCAGCCAAGCGAAGGCCGGTGCAGGGAAAGTTGCCGCCAGCACCTTCGACGAGGCGGTCGGGATGGGCGACGACTGCGCGAGCGTCTCCGATTGGAACAAGGCCCTGGAGTGGTACGACCTGGCATTGAAACTCGCGGCGAAGACTTCCCCCAGGGATCCCTCCCGCATGGACAAGGTGCAAGAGGACATCAACAACGCCCAACTTGAGATTGCTCGGGAGCTTTACATCAAGGGCAAGTTCAACGAGTGCGTCGAGATGGTGGGCAAGGTAGTCCGCGACGACGAAGGCAACGCGAAGAAGGGGAGCGAGGCGGCCGCCAGGGCGTCGGCCGTGGGCCTGTTCGCGGCCCGGAACCTCTACGAGGCAGCCTCCGCCGACAAGAAACCGGCCGCGCTCGACAGGCTGGTGAAACTGGCCGAATTCACCGAGAAGAATTGGCCCGATAAGCCCGAGGCCGACGACGCCCGCATGACGCGGGCACAGGCGAAGCTTTTCGACGGTCAGCCGAGCGAGGCGCTGGCCATCTTCGAAAGGGTGAACCCGAAATCGGAACGGTATCCCATGGCAATGTACCAGGCGGGGCAAATCTATGCGGGGCTGTACCTTGCCGAAAGGGGGAGGCCCGACGACGCCCGCATCAACAGCCAAATGGACGCCAACCGCGCCAAGGCGGTCGAACGCCTCAATGCGGGCCTGGAAGCTCTCAAGAAGCAGGTCGAACCGGGCCGCCCCCTGCCGAAACACTATCTGGAAACGCAGGTCCTGTTGGCCGAGATCCGTCTGGAGGCCGGCGAGACCAAAGAGGCCGCCGAGATCTACCGGCCGCTGGTCGAAATCATCAAGGCCGAGAAGCCCCAATCCCTCGACAATGCCACGCTTCGCGTCTTTCTGGGCGCCGTCCGGGCCTATTGCGAACTGAACGAGTTAGGCAAGGCCGGCGAGGTCGGCGCCGTGCTGATGGACCTCGGCCCCGACACGCTCGACGTCAACAACGCGCTGATCATCTTTGCCAGCCGTTTGGACCACGAGCGCAAGAAGGCCAGCGCCGTCGTGACCGAACTGGAGAGCACCGCCAAGGACCAGGAACTCAATGCCGCCAAGGTGAAGTTGAATTCGGTGCAGGACTTGCTGCGCAAGATCTTGCTCAAACTGGCGGACCGGCAGGAACTCTCGCTGCCGGGAATGATCTTCCTCGGCGAGACTCTCAACGCCGTCGGCATGACCGCCGAGGCCAGCCAACTCTTCCAAAGGATCATCGATCGCACGAAAACCGACACGGAATTCGCCAAGGCCGCTGAAAAGGCCATGCCGCGCATTCGCACGCAACTGCCCAAGATGCTTCGCGAACAAGGGAAATTCGACGAAGCAATGAAGCAGGTGGAGCAACTCGTCAAGGACAACCCCAACGCCTTGGAGCCCCTGATGGAGAAGGGGAAGATCCTGGAAGCTTGGGCGGAAAAGAACCCGGCCAAGTTCGACGAGGCCGTGGCCCATTGGGCCATGGTGCGGAACCGCCTTCAGCCGCTGAAGAAGAAGCCCGACGAGTACTACGAAGTGATGTACAACGTCGCCAACTGCCTCGTACATGAGGCCGAAAGGAACAAAGACAAAGCCACGGCGACGGAAAAGGCCAATCAGGCCGAAAAGGTGCTCAAGTCGCCGTTGACGCTCAACCCCAAACTGAATGGCAACCCCGACACGGCCGCCAAGTATAGGGCCCTGTTGAAGAAGGCGATCGAATTGCAGGGCCGTTCGCCCGACGGGAAGGACGCAAAGAAAGACGAGAAGAGGCCATGAACAGTCTGCCCCGCGGCGAGGCGGTGATTCCTTGATAGGGGTAGGGAAGGCCGGTTAAGTTCCCGGCCTCCCCTCCCTCCGAACCGGACTGGCGGATTTCCCGCATCCGGCTCTCCGGTTAGAGAGCGCGCACGGATAACTTGAACAAATTGCTATTGTGGCGTTCATTGCATTGTGTGATAACGTGTGCATGCAGGATGCACAGGTAATTGCACGGATTGAAGCCAAGTATCGGTTGCTGGAGCCGGAGTTGGATGAACGCCGACGGCGACAGTGGGCGGCAGCAGAAGCCTGTGATATCGGCTGGGGTGGGATTACAGCGGTTTCGCAGGCCAGCGGAATGTCTCGTACCACGATCACCGCCGCGCTTCATGAGTTGGAACTGCCTGAAAAAGAGCGTGCGGTTGCGGCCTGTCGCGTGCGACGACCGGGTGGCGGTGACAAGTCCTTGACAGAGACCGATCCGGGTCTGATGGCTGCACTCGAAACGTTGATTGAACCAACGACCCGTGGCGACCCCAAGTCGCCGTTGCGCTGGACGTGTAAGAGCACGCGCAACTTGGCCGAGGAACTGACGCGTCAAAGCCATCCGGTCGGCGCACGGACCGTGGCCAAATTGTTGCACCGTGCGGACTATAGCTTGCAGGCAAACCGCAAGACTCGGGAGGGATCGTCGCATCCGGATCGCAATGCCCAGTTCGAGTACATCAATGCGAGCGTCCAGCGGTTCTTGAAACGCGGCCAACCGGCGGTTTCCGTGGATGCCAAAAAGAAGGAAAACGTGGGCGATTTCAAGAATGGCGGGAGGGAATGGTTCCCCCAGGGAACGCCCGAAGAAGTGCGCGTTTACGACTTCCTGATCAAGTCGTTGGGGAAGGCGGCTCTCTACGGCGTGTACGATCTGCTGCGGAACGAAGGGTGGGTAAGCGTCGGCATCGATCACGATACAGCGCAGTTTGCCGTCCCCAGTATCCGTCGATGGTGGAATGAAATGGGGCAGCAGCGATTTCCGCGCGCCCGCGAACTTTTGATCACAGCGGATGGCGGAGGCAGCAACGGGAGTCGCAACCGGTTGTGGAAGGTGTCGCTGCAAGAGTTGGCTGACGAATTGGGCATCAAGCTGTTCGTTTGTCATTTCCCACCCGGCACCAGCAAATGGAACAAGATCGAGCATCGCCTGTTCAGCTTCATCACGAAGAACTGGCGTGCCCGCCCCCTGGTCAGCCTTGAGGTCATCGTGAATCTCATCGCCAACACGAAGACGCGAACGGGATTGACTGTGAAAGCGGCCATTGACACAAACCATTATCCGACCAAAATCAAAGTCACTGACGAGCAACTGAGAAAGCTGCGTCTCAAACATCACAAGTTCCACGGCGAATGGAACTACACGCTCTCACCACGCAAGTAAACTTGTTCAAGTTATCCGTGCGCGGCCGCTTAGTGGTGTTACCTCGTAGAGGATTGGTGAACCGAGCGCGGGAAGGAAACAAGGTTCCTTCTCGGGATCGGCAGAAGCGAAAGGCCCTGACCTTCACGGGAAGGCCACCAACATGCAACATCGACGGTGCGGCCAATCTGAGCCAAGTTACGTGTGCCTGACGCAGTCCGTCGTGGCTAGTCGTTGCCGACACTCGCGGTACGGTGTGGTTTTGGCCGTGCGTCATGTTTCATCCACTTTCCTGCGTCCCTTTGCTCGACGGGCATTGCCCCGCTTCCTCGCTCGTATGGACGCTCTGACTCCTGGGCGGTCGATTCTTCGTATCCTTATCAGGGACAATGAACTTCGTCCTTGTACCCGCCCAGGTCTCCTTGCTTCATGTATCAAACCTTCCGACCGTTCCGCCTCCAACCACCTGTTGCCGCCTCTGGGGCTTGGTTTGGTTTCCCCCCGGAGCTTACCGCGCGGTCTGCCGACCGCATCCCTTGCGAGGACCACAGCGTCACTTGGGCTTCGCCTTTTCCTAGCAGGCTCGCCACGACAACCGGCCGAATCGAGTTCGTCATCCTGCGGACCAGCCGTTCACCTTCAGTTGCTCTCCACCCCCTCTCACGAGGACGCAGTTACTTTCGGTTACGAAGTTCAAACCCAATTTCGACAAGGACTTGCACCTTGCTGATTCGATACACTCACAAGCGCACTAGGAGGCGACTCCAGTCGCCGAGTTCCCTGTGTTGCGCCACGCCATCGGCGACTGGAGTCGCCTCCTACAGTGGTTCTTGCGACGGTTTCCGCGCAAAAACACACAGTCTCACAGTCTGTGTGTTCCTGGTGCTTGCCGCCGGCACGCTCGGCCCCGCAGCGGCCGCCGAGAAGGCCGCCCCAACCGAGCCGGCGCCGCAGAAACAGTGGGAGGGGCTCGGCCTCTCCGTCGCCCCGGAGGAGGGCGGCAAGGCCCGCACCAGTCTCTTCGGCCTCGTGGGCGAGGGGTACAAGTTCGTTTACGTGTTCGATCGCTCGGGGAGCATGGGCGGAGACGGGCGAAACTCGTTGCGGGCCGTCAAGGCCGAACTGCTGCGAAGCCTCAAGTATCTCGATACCGTCCACCAGTTCCAGATCATCTACTACAACGAACACGCGAAACTCTTCAATCCCAGCGGCATGCCCGGCCACCTGGCCTTCGCCACCGAGCAGAACAAGCAGCGGGCCGTCCGCTTCATCGAGTCGATCTCTGCCGAGGGGGGCACGAACCACGAAGAAGCCGTCCGCCTGGCCATCCGTCTTCGGCCCGACGTGATCTTCTTCCTCACCGACGCCGACGAGCCGAAGCTGACGGCGGCTCAACTCGAGAAAATCCGAAACCTGGCGGCCGGCATTATCATCAACGCCATCGAGTTCGGTCCCGGCCCCAAGCCGGCCGAGGCGAGCTTTTTGGCCGACCTCGCCCGGCAAAACGGCGGCGGCTACGTGTACGTCGACATCTCGAAGTACAACGCCGGGCGCCGGCCGCCAAACCCGCCCCATAGCCGCCTCGGAGAACGGAATCCATTCCGATCGAGCGGATGATTAAAATCCGCCCTGCGGCGGAACAGCGGCTTGAGTTCCAAGAGCGTCAGTGGCAGCGCTGACGAAGGGCACGAGCCGACCGCCAAGTGCAACTTCAAAGCGGCCGGTTCGAAGATCATCGTCTGCACCGTGAGCCGCCCCAGGTTCACTTGGTCCAGCTTCTTGGCCACGTCGGCGACGTCCAACTGGTCGAGCTTGCGGCTCTGAATCAACTTCCGGTAACGGTTGCACAATCCCGGCACCGGCCACACCGCCAGGTCGTCGCTGCGGAAGTGATTCGTACAGGCGAGAATTCCCGCGCTGCCGTGACGCGGCACAACGCTCTGCGGCGTCGTCTCCAACACCACGCTGCGCTCGCGGTCGCACAGAGCCACGCTCAGGATCGTGGTCCGTGGGGTGGCGCGGAGCAGCTTCTCGGCGTCCCCCACCGTGGCACACTCTTCAAGAATCCGCCGCATGCAGAACATGTAGGGCACGCCCTGCGGGTTGAACATCGGGCGCCGTCGCGAGAAAGAAACACTTCGTGGACCGCCAAGGCCAGGCCGGCGTCGTTCATGCCCGAAAGACATCCGAACAGGCCCGGAAAACCGACCGACGCGAAGGCGTGCTTCCCCTTGGGCCGATGAACGGTGACCAGACTGTATTTGTCGAGGATGCCCAGGGTGTAGAAGTCGAGATTGCGGCCGAACAGCGGGCCTTTCGTGGCGCTATACTCGGCAGCTACGATCAGCGAGGAGCATCCCAACTGGCCGCGATAGACGTCGACCATGGTGTTGCCGAGGACGCCCAAATCGCTGTCGATTCCCGACAGTTTGGCAAACGCCCGCATCTCGTCGCGATGATCGGCCGGAATCTGCGGCGCCAGTTCCTTGCTCGCCTCCAGGCACTTTGCCAGATGGTCCTTGCGATCGGACCGCTCCAGCAACCGCCGGGGATAGTCGGCCAGCTTCTTGACCGTTTCGGCGGTCAGAGCAGCCTTCTGGCGGCCGATTTCGTCGGGCGTGCCGGCCACGACCAGTACCGGCAGACCACCTAGGTACTTCAGTTCGGCATTGCCCGACCGGCCTTCCTGAAGTACGCCTCTTCGCCCGCCCGCGCGGCCGAAGCGGCCAGAAGCAAAATCGCCAAGAGCAGTTGGAGAACGCTGGCGATTCCGCCTGGGACGAAGTGACAACGATCTACATCTTCTGTTTCCTCTCTCGCCTTCCGGCACGAAACCTCCCGCGTCGCCTCTGATGCGGCGGATCGGACGCGATTTGCACAGAACCGTCTTCTCTCCACAGGCGCAAACGCTTGGGCTAAGCAAAAGGCCAACACACCGTCTGTAGGTCGAGCCGCAAGAGCCGCAGGGCGTCGCAGAAAGCCGTACACTTCTTGTCACCCAGGGGTTGACTGGAACAGTGTATTATACTCGGCGCCGAATCGGGTGATAGGGATAACGTAGGAAGTCTTCAGCGACGATATCATCAATAAGCCGGCATCGTCCCAAGACCTTGACCAATCTGGCCCACGTGGCGTGGTAGTCTTGAAACGTGCGATCGTTCAACTCTCCCGTGTTCAAAAGGCTCCGTTTGTGGCTCAGAAAGTGGTTTGCTAGGTCGCGAATCGTCGGGCCCTCGCCGCCCATTACGTGTGGCGTGCGCCGGGCAAGAAATTCATTCTTGGATGCCAGCCGCCGATTCAGTGCGACTCCCGGATCGCTCCAAGGCCCAAAATAGTGTAGTTTACCTCTAATCTTTTTTGCCCATCGGCGGGTGGCGTGCCGAAGAGCGGAAAGCCCTGGCGAGGTTTCTCTGGCTTGTGGTCAACTCGCTTTGAGGTAGACTTAGTGGCCAGGAAAACCTCTTTTGCCGAAGCCTTCGCGGTGAGACAATCCTTACGAGGTATAAGGAACCACTATTTAGTTGCTATCAGGTGTCATATCGGGTGTCA
>CAVWXT010000002.1:0-595001 GCA_963759115.1 uncultured Planctomycetaceae bacterium | reverse complement strand
GAAGGGCACGAACCGATCGCCAGGTGCAGCTTCAAGGCGGCGGGCTCGAAAATCATCGTCTACACCGCCAGCCGCCCCATGTTCACTTCGTCCAGCTTCTTGGCCACGTCGGCGACGCCGAATGGTCGAGCTTGCGGCACTGGATCAGCTTCTGGTAACGGTGGACAATCCCTGCAACAGCCACATGGCCAGCTCGTCGCTGCGGAAATGGTTGGTACAGGCGAGAATTCCCCGTACGCGCCGTGACGCGGCGACACGTTTTTCGGCGTCGTCTCGAACACCACGCCGCCTCGCGGTCGCACAGAGCCAGGCTGAACATCGTGGTCCGCGGGGCGGCGCGCAGCAGTTTTTCGGCGTCCCCCATCGTGGTACATTCTTAGGATCCGGCGGAAGCAAAACATGTAGGGCTCGCCCTTGGATTGAACATCGACGCCCGTCGCGAGAAACAAACACCTCGTGGACCGCCAGGCAAAGACCGGCGTTGTTGATACCCGACAGACACCCGAACATGCCGGGAAAACCGACCGACGCGAAAGCGTGCTTCCCCTTGGGGCGATGGACGGTGACGAGGCTGTACTTGTCGAGGATGCCCAGGGTGTAGAAGTCGAGATTGCGGCCGAACAGCGGGCCGGTCGGCGCTATACTCGGCTTCGACGACCATCGAGGAACACGCCAACCGGCCGCGATAGACGTCGACCATGGTGTTGCCGAGGACGCCCAAATCGCTGTCGACTCCCGACAGTTTGGCAAACGCCCGCATCTCGTCGCGATGATCGGCCGGAATCTGCGGCGCCAGTTCCTTGCTCGCCTCCAGGCACTTTGCCAGATGGTCCTTGCGATCGGACCGCTCCAGCAACCGCCGGGGATAGTCGGCCAGCTTCTTGACCGTTTCGGCGGTCAGAGCAGCCTTCTGGCGGCCGATTTCGTCGGGCGTGCCGGCCACGACCAGTACCGGCAGACCACCTAGGTACTTCAGTTCGGCATTGCCCGACCGGCCTTCCTGAAGTAGCGCTCTTCGCCCGCCCGCGCGGCCGGAGCGGCCAGAAGCAAAATCGCCAGAGCAGTCGGAGAACGCCGGCGATTACGCCAGGGACGAAGTGACGACGATCTACATCTTCTGTTTCCTCTCTCGCCTTCCGGCGCGAAACCTCCCGCGTCGCCTCTGATGCGGCGGATCGGACGCGATTTGCACAGAACCGTCTTCTCTCCACAGGCGCAAACGCTTGGGCTAAGCAAAAGGCCAACACACCGTGTGTAGGTCGAGCCGGAAGAGCCGCAGGGCGTCGCAGAAAGCCGTACACTTCTCGTCACCCAGGGGTTGACTGGAACAGTGTATTATACTCGGCGCCGAATCGGGTGATAGGGATAACGTAGGAAGTCTTCAGCGACGATATCATCAATAAGCCGGCATCGTCCCAAGACCTTGACCAATCTGGCGCACGTGGCGTGGTAGTCTTGAAACGTGCGATCGTTCAACTCTCCCGTGTTCAAAAGGCTCCGTTTGTGGCTCAGAAAGTGGTTTGCTAGGTCGCGAATCGTCGGGCCCTCGCCGCCCATCACGTGTGGCCTGCGCCCGGCAAAAGACCATCCTTGGATGCCAGCCACCGATTCAGTGCGAGTTCCGGATCGCTCCAAGGCCCAAAATAGTGTAGTTTACCTCTAATCTTTTTTGCCCATCGGCGGGTGGCGTGCGCGAAGAGCGGAAAGCCCTCGCGCGGTTTCTCAGGCTTGTGGTCAACTCGCTTTGAGGTAGACTTAGTGGCCAGGAAAACCTCTTTTGCCGAAGCCTTCGCGGTGAGACAATCCTTACGAGGTATAAGGAACCACTATTTAGTTGCTATCAGGTGTCATATCGGGTGTCATAGGGATCTTAGCTTTGCCATGAAAGTCAATACCCCTTATTTTCACGGCGTTTGGATGGGTGGCCGAGTGGTCTAAGGCGGCGGTCTTGAAAACCGCTGTGGGCGAGAGTCCACCGGGGGTTCGAATCCCTCCCCATCCGCTTCGGATATACGGAACCCGCAGGAATCCCGCATTTCCCGGGATTTTCGCGGGTTTCGTGCGGGTCGTTACCGGCCCTTACGGCACCTGACTGCACCGGATTCTGCAGCGCGCTGCACGGCGCTGCACGGATTCGGTCGACCGGGCTGGTCGACGGCGCCGGCTCCAGGGCCCGCTGGAAGTGCTCGTCGGTGGTCTGGAGGTAGTGCTTTCGGGCGATGTCCGCGTGTTGCCCAACCAGTCGCAAACGACGTGCGACGGGAACCGCTCGGCCAGTTCCGTCTCCCGGGCGCCCGCAAATTGTGGAACAGCCGGGGCCACGGCGTCAGGCCGGCCCGCCGGATGATCCGCTCGAACTGGGTCCGCAGGTTGCAGTTCCTCCAGCCCTTCGGCCCCATCGAGGCTTCCCGGTACCGCTCGACCACGTACACCGCGCCCTCCGGGGCCAACTCGAAGGCTTCCTCCAGGTACGGCCGCAACTCGGGGAAGATCGGCACCATGCGAGAGTCCTTGCCCGGGTGGTGTTCCGTCTTGGGGCTGCGTGCACTCGCATCCGGCCGCCCTCCCAGTCGACGTCTCTGCCACCGCAGGCTGAGAACCTCGCTCGGGCACCGCAGCCCGCCGTAGCGGGCCAGGGCGATGATCGTTCGCCAGGTGCGAATCCGGGGCGTGCTCCAGCAGCTTGGACGTGTCCTCTCGGCTGATGAATTGCTGACGATCGGGATCCATGCTCGCCTGGATGCCGACTTCGGCGAACGGGTTGCTGTCGATCAGCCGATGCTTGACCATCGCCCGAAACACAGTCTTGGCGAACTGGAGCCGCTTGCGGACCGTCAAAGGGGTCGAGAATTGTTGTCGGTCAACGCGGGGGGTGCTTGACCGCAGGTGCTCTTCCAGGGTACGAGTAAGGCTACCGGAATCGTTGCGTGTGGCGACAGCGAATGGAAATGGCAATCTGATCTGACGTCACGGTGGTTCTGCGGGTGCGAGACGGCAACAGAGACTCGCGCCGCACTACCCATTCTGCGGTTTAATCGAACAAGAGGCACTCTCATGACACGGCGTACGGCAATCCACCTGCGGCTGTTGACCGCTGTCTGGCTATTGGTGTGCGCGGGCTGTTCAACGTACGAGCCACAGACGGCAAAACAGGAGGAATCTCCGCAGCCGAAGACGGCGACGGCGACGTTGCCGGAGCCGGCCCAAGGCCCGGGGCAGCGCGACATCCTCCTGTATCGGTCTCACACGCAAGACCCCCCGGCGCTCCGCCCACGGGCCGAGGAGTTCATGCGGGCCGTCGCGCAGGGCATGTCGCCGCATCCCAGCGGGCCGGGAATCGCCCAGACGGCGGCCATGGGCAAGAAACTCTTTGACGAAGGCTGTCAAGATCCGCTGCTGAGGACTTACTACGGCAGGGCCGTTTTCTACGACCGGGGGGCGTTCGCCGCCATACACGAACTCGTCACAGGCCTCAATGCCTGGGGGCAACCGATGTATCCGCTCCCGTGCCGGAGGCTCGGCGTCTTCACTCTGTTTGGCGAAGCAAAGGCATTTGCCGGCACGCTGCCGTGGCCTCATCTTCGCGAGGAGGCCTCCAGGCTGGCGGCGTTGCGCGTGGGCGACGCGACAACCGGCCCCGAAACGCCGCGGGACATATTGCGCGAGTTGTTGCCGCTGGTGGACGACGACAGCGGTCGAAATTGGGAAGACGGGGCAGCGATCTACGACGCTTGTAGCAAGCAGCCCAATGCGGACCCGTGGATTCTCCATATACTGGCCGGCCGGGCATTCGTGTCGGACGCCTGGCATCAGCGCGGCATCGACTGGGCCGAGAAGGTGAAGCCCGAGGGCTGGCGGCTATTCGCTGAAAACCTTCGGCTGGCCGCTCACGAATACGGCGAGGCCATGAAACTGCATCCCGACTACCCCGAGGCGGCCGCCTCGATGATCCGGGTGGCGATGGGAGGCGGAAGCGATCGAACGCCCAAGCAGTGGTTCGACCAGGCCGTGGCCGCTCAGATCGACTACATGCCGGCCTATGGGATGTTGCGATGGGCGCTGCGCCCGCGTTGGGGCGGCAGCCTTGAGGAGATGTACCGTTTCGGATGCGAGTGCGCCGACACCCGCCGTTACGATACGGACGTTCCCTTCGTGCTGTTGCAGGTTGTCAACGACATTGATGAAGAATCGGACTATAAGGGCGAGATTTGGCGCCGCGAAGGCGTTTATCCGCGGCTGAAGAAGATGCTGGAAGGGATGGCCAACGACCCTTCGCGCGTCGACGGTTCGGGCATATATCCCTGGCGGTCAAGCGTGATGAGCCTCCACGCCATCGTGGCGGGACGTGCGGGGGAATTTGCCGAGGCCCGGCGGCTGATCGACGCATTGGGCGACCGCTTCGACCGCCGCATCGTTGACCCTTGGAGTTCCCATCCGGAATGGGAGATTACGAACATCTACGCCTTCAGCGGCAAGGGCGCCACGGATATCACGAAAGCGTGGCAGACGTTCGTGGAGCGCCAAGGCCGCTTACCAGTGAAGCGATCGAGAAGGTGAAGAGCCTTTATGAGAAGGCCCTGGCAGCCGACGACCACGAGCGCTCGAAGCGCTCTGTCGATGTTGGATCAACGAATTCGATGGCCGACTGGCATACGGCGAGGGCAAGTGGTACGAGAAGAAGTTCGATCCCGGGCTGCTTTCGTGGAACTTTGTTGACGGAACGTGGTCGGTGGAAAGCGAGCGCACGGTGGTCGGTCAGCCTCGCTGGCAACAGTCCTACGTCCACCTGCGCCCGGCGTCGTCCCCCTGTTGCCGCTGGAGATCGAGTTCGACGTGGAGGGGCCTGCGCGTACCGAGCGTGCTTTGACCCTGGGATTGTTCCTTCCCGTGGCGGGCCAGGCTGGCCCGGGAGCAGGAGCCGTTCAGCAGTTCTTTGTGCGGACCCGCGACAACGTAGCGGGCATCGACATCGGCGGGAAGGCAAAGACCGTTCCCTGCGACTTGAAGCCGGTCAATCGCATCCGCGTTCAACTCGCCGATGGGCGTGCCGTGCTCTTTGTCAACGATCGATTCTGCCTCGACCGCAGCGACAAGGACTTTCATCCGCTGCTTGCATTCGATATGGGGTGTCATTCCTACCTGTGGCCCGGCATGTTGGTCCGCGTCAGCAACGTGCGATTTCGCCGGTGGGAGCCGCCGAAAGAAGAGTCCGCGTCCAAGGAAACGTCCCGAGAGAAGGTCCAGCCGGACGAGAAGGGGGAAGCGAAGAAGTGAGAACAGCGGGGGCCGTTTCAGGAAAGATTCCACGACAATGCAGCCGACGTCAGGCACGGGCGCCAGACGTACGATGCTTGTCCCCCTGTCCCTCCTACGGGATAACGTCGATGCCGAACTGGCGGAAATGGGCGTCAATCGCCACCGCGGTCTTGATCTCCAGTTCGTCGATGACGACCTTGCTGGTGCAGTCGGTGAAGCTCCAGCCAGCCGGGGCACGTTGCTGAAAGAGGATCCAGGCGCGACGAATTTGATCGGCAGTCAGGAAGCGGAGTTGAGCAATCTCTTCTTGAAAGAACGCGCGTCCCGCATCCAGCGCGCGGCGAAGCTCCCCTCGTGCGGCCAGAAGCGTCAGCGTCTCATCGATGCAGTAGTCGGTCGAAACCAGCAACCGCTGGCGGGAACGAAAACAGGCCCGTATGAGCTGGTGATTCGGGTCAATCGGCAGGAAGTATGCGAACCAAGCGCTCGTGTCCACGAAATCCATCAGGGGTTCCCATACACCACTTTATCGTGATCGGCGCCGCTGAACGGTTCGTCGGGCCCCTCGATGGGCAGGGCGGCGATGCGGTCCATGATCTCCAAGATGCGGCGGTGCTCGGCCTCCGGCAGGACTTCGTCGGCGGCTTGCGGCCTCGCAGGAACCAGCACCGTGACCTCCGTGCCGTCCGGCAAGGAGATATCACTCAGGAGGGCTACCACGCCGTTCTGGATGCGACCGGGAATGACCATACGAATATTCTCACTACAGCGGCCAAGAAAAGCAAGATTCCCGAACCGAAAAAGGGCGTGAAGAGAGCGAAAAGAGGGTGGATCCGAAACGGTCAGAATACTGATCCGCTTGCCGAAGACAACGGAATCGGGTAGCCTGTCGCCGTTCCTTGCCCTTTGCGACCCGCTACCGACGACCGGTGCATCAAACGGCTCGCCATTGTTCTGGGCCGCGAAGGACCGAAGAGAATCTGGCGTGGCATGAAAAATAGTTCTGGCCCCACTCCTGCCTTCTCCGGGAAACGGCGCGTGCAGGCCGCTTTGCGGCGCGAACCGGCCGACCGCATCCCCATCTTCATGTGGTTCCACCCCGAGACGCGGGCCTTGCTGGCCAGGGTCTTCGAGGTTCCCCCGGCGTGCGTCGACGAGGTGTTGGGCAACGACGTGCGGATGACGTGGGTCAACAACAACTATTGCATGGAGGGCATCGTCCACGACCGCGACGGCCAGGGGCACGTCGATCCCTGGGGCATCCAGTGGGTCAAGCAAGGCCCCTACAACCAGATCGCGTCCTTCCCGCTGGCGCGGGCGTCGGCGGACGAACTCCGCCGCTACCGCTTCCCCCGCGACCGCCAGGAAGAACTTTTGGCCAAGATGGCACCGGTGGCCGCCTGCGCCGCCGACTACTTCATCGCCTGCGACGTCTCGCCCAACGTGTTCGAGATGTATTTGCGCCTGCGGGGGATGGAGCAGGCAATGGTCGACATGGCCGCCGAGCCGGCGCTGGCCGATGAGATGCTGGGCCGCTGTGGCGAGTTTGCCGTCGAACTGGCCCAGGCCGCCTGCGCCCGGTTCCCGCTGGACTGCCTTTGGACCGGCGACGACGTGGCCAGTCAGCGGTCGCTCTTGATGAGCCCCGCGGCGTGGCGGCGGCTGATCAAGCCGCACCTGGCAAGGGCCTTCGCGGTGGGCAAGTCGCACGGGCTGGCCGTCGCCTACCACTGCTGCGGCGCCCTGCGGCCGATCCTTCCCGACCTGGTGGAAATGGGGCTCGACATCCTCAACCCGATCCAGTGCAACTGCCCCGGCATGAACGCGGGGGAGTTGAAACGCGAGTTCGGTTCGGCGTTGAGTTTCATGGGCGGCGTCGACACCCAGGACCTTCTGCCCCGCGCCACGGCCGACGAGGTTCGCCGGGCGACGCGAGAGTTGATCGACCAGATGACCGGCGACGGGGGCGGCTACATCTTGGCCGCCTCGCACACGATTCCGCCGGAAACGCCGCTGGAGAACATCTTTGCCATGTACCAGGAGGCGGGCGTCACCCGCGAGCAGGCCTTCGACCGTGCCGCGGCGATTCGTGCGGCGGCGGCCGCCGCGGGCCGCGGCCTGGACGGAAAATGATGTTCGCCCCCAACGGCGAATTGGGTATATTCTGCCCACGGTCGAGACTTTGACGGGCCGTCGTGCCCTTCCCCCCCTAACAGGCCGTTCAAAAAGGGGACAGGCACCTCACGACCATTGTTTCTCGCGGGGTTTTCGCTTGTCCGTTCGGAGCCAGTCCCCTTTTTCAACGGACTGCTAAGGAACAGGGCGTCGCCTCGGGTGCGCTGGGCTCTGGCCGTTGGTGGAATAGCGTCCCCCCTCGACACGCCCGTTGGGTGGATTAGAATTGATAGACTAGCCTGAAAGGGCGCTGATGGACTCGGCGGCCGACCAGCGGGTGACGGTTCCGGAGACTCTCCGCGCGCTGTACGCGCCGGTGGCCCAGAAACTCGATGAGGTCGAAGGCCTCCTTCGGCGGGAGCTTTCCAGCGACAATCCCTTTGTCGACCGGTTGGTGAAGCACGGCTTTCGGCTTGGGCGGCAAGCGGCTGCGGCCGGCCTTGGTGCTGCTGTCGGCCCAGGCGTGCGGCGGCATTCGTCCCGAGCACGTGACCCTGGCGGCGATGGCCGAGCTGATCCACACGGCCACGCTGGTGCATGACGACGTCCTCGACGAGGCCACCATCCGCCGGCATCTCGACACGATCAACGCCCGCTGGGACAACGAGGCCAGCATTCTCTTGGGCGACTACCTGTTCGCCCGGGCCATGTGCCTGGCCAGCTCGCTGGACGACACTTTTGCCTGCCGGGTCGTCAGCGAGTCGGCCCGCAACATGTGCGAGGGCGAACTGCGGCAGATCGAAAGCCGCGGCAACTACGACCTGACCGAGTCCGACTACTTCGAGATCATCGCCGGCAAGACGGCCGCGTTGACGGCCTGTTGTTGCCGGCTGGGGGCGCACTATGCGGGGGCCGAGCCGGCCGTCTGCGAGGCGCTGGCCCGCTACGGCCACGACCTCGGCATCGCCTTTCAGATCGCCGACGACGTGCTCGACCTGTCGGGCGACGAGGCCGTGGTGGGCAAGTCGCTGGGCACCGACCTGGTGAAGCAGAAGGCCACCCTGCCGCTGATTCGGCTGTTGGGCACCGTCAGCCGCCGAAGACCGCGTGGAACTGGTGTCGCGTCCTCTCCCGCTCCGGGCAACCATCATCGCGACGCCTTGCGGCCGTGGTTCGAGCGGTACGACGCGATCTCCTACGCCCGGGAGAAGGCCCGCTGGTTCACCCGGCGGGC
Organism: uncultured Planctomycetaceae bacterium; assembly: GCA_963759115.1. Taxonomy (GTDB): domain Bacteria; phylum Planctomycetota; class Planctomycetia; order Pirellulales; family Thermoguttaceae; genus CAVWXT01. Next base: position 586,396 of record CAVWXT010000002.1, on the reverse strand, counting down.
CGGCGGGGAATTGGCGTTGCTGCCCGCCACGGCCGCCTGCGATTCGCTGCTCGGGCTGACCGATTTCGTGGTCACGCGGCATCAGTGAGGGGCGAGGGGTGGATCGAGGGTGGATTACGTGAGCATGTGATCGCTAATCCCAGGCAATTCCAGCGGCGGGTGGCCGGCTTTGGCCCGCATCCAGTTGATGGCCCGGATCACCGGCGGCTGTCGCGACCAATCGGTGTTCCAGGGCGAATTTCCCCGGAAAATCGAGGAACATCAGCCCGACCAGGATGGTCAGAATCCCTTGGCCCGGCAAAACCAGCATGGCCACGCCGGCCAGAACGAGCACGACGCCGCAGAGGTTCTTCAGTCGCCAGAAACGCGATCCGCAGCAACGGATGCCGCGGCTGCCAGCGGTCGACGAAGTGTCGCCGGCGGACGAAGTAGTCGGTGGGAATGCGGACCACCAGCCAGGGAACGGCGATCAGGCTGCCGACGAACATCAGCACGGAAGCCGCATCAGCCAGCCCAGCAAAACCTCGTGCGATTCGCAGCCAGTCCAACATGGCGCACGATGGCACGATCGAACAATATGGCGGATCCGAGACACACTGACATCAGCACTCGTCACTGCTATTCCGTTCTTCGCGAGTCCGCCAGCATCGGCCGCAGTTCCTCGACGAAGTCCTGCACGTCCTTGAACTGCCGATAGACGCTGGCGAAGCGGACGTAGGCCACCTCGTCGAGTTCCCGCAGGTGCTGCATCACCAGCTCGCCGACGTGGCGGCTTTCCACCTCCGACTCGAAGTTCGCCTCCAGTTCGTTTTCCACCGCGGCGATGATCGCCTCGAGTTGCTCGTCGCTGATGGGCCGCTTCCAGCAGGCCTTCTCCAGCCCCTGTTTGATCTTGGCGTGGTCGAAAGGCTCGCGCGAGCCGTCCTTCTTGACGATCTTGACGGTGGTCGCTTCGATCCGCTCGTAGGTCGTGTATCGCCGCTTGCAGTCCAGGCACTCGCGCCGCCGGCGGATGGCAAACCCGTCCTGGCTGGCCCGCGAATCGAGCACCCGATCGTTGTCCGCAAGGCAATAGGGGCACTTCATGGTTGAATCCGGTGCATGACGAACCAAGTCACTGTACACCAAGAAGGGGGAAGGGGGAAGGGGGAGACGTGGCTTTCGCCATCCGCTCTCCCCCCTTATAATACGGCCCGCCGAGCAAATTCAGCCGCCCGACGATTATGTCGGCACGTTGTTGTAGGAGGCGACTCCAGTCGCCGATTCTCGGGATTCCGCCAGGTCATCGGCGACGGGAGTCGCCTCCTACAGTGTTTTTCAACGGGCTAGGAGTGCCGTTTTCCCTTGCATCGTTCCACCTTTTCCAGGAAGTTGCCGTTGGCTTTCGATGAACGAACCATGTTGCGGCTGACGCTCGACGACCTGGAGCGCGCGGTGCGGGCGGCCGACGCATCGGCGTTTCTCGTGCTGCCCCGCATCTTGCGGCGAGTCATCAAGAACGACCGGCGACTTTCCGGTTTCGGCTTGAAGATTCCGCACCGCAAGAGCTACGTCATCGCCCGCGAGCCGCTCTTGGAGATTGTCGAGAAGGAGGAACTCGGCCTGACCGAAATGGACGTGTTGCCGGAGAGGTTCATTCTCCTGGCGCGGCCGAGTCCGCAACGGCTTATCGACACGCCCGCCGGCGACGTGCTGACGCGCTGCTGGCGCCTGCTCTTTCACGCCCGCGTACACGCCGCGTTGGAGGACCGCATCAGGGAGGGGAAACTCTCGCCCGCGATCATTCGCCAGCGGATTTTCCAGATCGGCCCGGTGGAGTTCGACGAAGTGCGCATGGTGCTCGGTCAGGAGGATCTCCTGTTGCCGCCCCCCAGCGACGAATCGACCTACGTGGAGTTCGCCGCCACGTACCTCGAACTGCGGTACTTCGCCGGGAGTTTCCTGCCGCGGTACTTCCCCGGGCTGGAGAAGCTGGAAGCCGTCGACGAAGTGATCCGGCAGGACGTGGATGCCGAGAGCCTGTTCGAGGCGGCCCGGCCGCGGGCGCGCCCGACCCGCAAGACTGCCGCGACTTGGACGAGTTGACCGACGCGCCGCCGGAATCGGAGACGCATCGGCCTGCGCCCGCTCTGCCGGCGCTCGTGCCGTCGGAGACGAAGTACCGGGCGCTGATGCGCAAGTCGCAGCGGCCGGCATCGTTGGGCAACGTGGTGCGGGCAGCCATCTACCGTGCGCGGGCCGAGCAATGGGCGCCGCCGGAGTTCGCCGACCGCGTGCGTTCCGCCATCAAGATGGACGTCTACCGGCTGATTCGCCGGCTTCAGGCCGCGTTGGAACTCGACGACGCCGGCCCGCAACCGTGGGAGGAATCGCTCTTCGCGTTGGTGAGTCAGACGCCGCGGGGGATCTGGACCGTCGAGGCGCGGCTGCTCTACGACCTGCAAAAGGTGTGCGTGGACCACGAGCGGGACATCTACACGGTGGACTTGGTGGAGTGGGCTTTGTCGTGGGGCCGCCGGCCCATCAAGCGGCACCTGCCCAATCAGTGCGACGTGCTCATGTTGAAGCACCTGCGGAGCGCCGCGCAGCGATTGGCCGTGGTGCGGCTTTCCGACGCCCAGCGGCGGCAGCTAGCCGTGCTCGTGCATGAGGCCAGCCGGCGCGTGGAGGCGCGGCTGCGCCAGCGGCTGCGGCCGCAGGTGGCCGAGGCGTTGGATGAAGTCGGCCTGACGTCCCAGAATCTGCCCGAACGAGTGGCCCGTAAGAAGTTGGTCGAGGAACTGCTCGACAAGATTGGCGAGCGGGGATTTCTGGCGATGGGCGACCTGCGCGACGCGATTTCCCGCAACAACCTTAAATTGCCCGATCTTTCCGAGCCGCGGGACCTCCTGCGGGGCGACCTGTTGCTGCGGGCGGATCGCCGGCTCGCCACGGTTCTTGACGGCGTGTACCGCCGGGGCGAGTTCTATTTGCGATGGATGCAGCGGCTGAGTTCGCTGGGGTTCGGCACCAGCACCGGCCGCTTTCTCACCCGTTTCGCCGTCGTGCCCTTCGGCGGCGCGTACGTGGCCCTGGCCGGTCTCCACCACCTCTGGGAATTCGTGCCCGGAGTGCGGCCTCCGCCGATCGAATCGGCCGGGGAGGAGGTTGCCGGGCTGGCCGAGGCAGCAACTGAAGCTGGATTTCATCTGACCTCGCCGGCGCTGGTGCTGGCGTTGGGGCTGTTCCTCTTGTGCCTGGTCAACTCGGCCGCGTTCCGCAGGGCGGTGGGCCGGTTCTTCACGACTTCCTACGACGTTTTCCGAGCCGTGGTGATCGAGCCCATCCGATGGTTCGTGCAATGGCCGCTCTTGCAGCAGATCCTGCACAGCCGGCCGTTCACGCTCGTGTTCCGCTTCCTGATCAAGCCGCTGATCTGGACCGGCATCGCCTGGCGGCTGCTGCCCTCGGGCGAGAGAGATATTGGCACCACGGCGGGAACCGTCGCGTCGATCTTCCTCTTGGTCAATCTGCTGCTGAACTCGCGGCTGGGGCGCAACCTCGAAGAAGTGGTTGTCGACTGGATCGTACAGGGCTGGCAGCGATTCGGGCTGCGGGTCATCCTGGGCCTGTTCTGGCTCGTGATCGACGTCTTCCGCGCCATTCTGGAAGCCGTCGAGCGGATGATGTACTCCGTGGACGAATGGCTCCGCTTCAAGAGCGGCGAGAGCGGCGTTACCCTGCTGGCCAAGGCGCTCTTGGGTCTGCTGTGGTCGGTCGTAGCATACGTGCTGCGATTTGCCGTCAACGTGTTGATCGAGCCGCAGTTCAACCCCATCAAACACTTCCCCGTCGTCACCGTCTCGCACAAGCTGTTGTTGCCGTTGATTCCACACTTCACCGGGGTCCTCATTGGTGTAGGATTGGAAAAGGCATTGGCGGGAATCACGGCGACCGCCATCATCACCAGTATTCCGGGACTCTTTGGATTCCTGGTGTGGGAGTTGACGGAGAACTGGCGGCTGTATGCGGCCAACCGGCCGCCAAACTTGGCGCCAGTGCCGATCGGCGCGCACGGCGAAACGATGACCCGCCTACTCAAGATGGGCTTCCACTCGGGCACGCTCCCCAAGCGTTTCGCCAAGCTCCGCCGCGCCGAGCGACGTGCCCGGGCCGGCAAGAGTTGGCGCGCCGTCCACAAGCACATGCGGGCGCTGCGTCGCGCCGAGCTATCCATCCGCCGCTACGTCGAGCGCGAACTGTTGGAACTGTTCGCCCAGAGCCGGTGCTGGCAGGGACCGGCGATCACGCTCGGGGAGGTCCGACTCGGCACGAACTCTGTCCGGCTGGCCATCGGCTGTCCCGAGATCGGCCCGGACGACCTGCACGTGGCGATGGACATGGAGTCGGGCTGGCTGGTGGCCGGCGTGACCAGTCCGGGCTGGACGCAGCGGCTCCTTCCCCACCAGTACCAGGTGCTCACCACGGCGCTGGTGGGTCTGTACAAGACCGCGGGGGTCGATCTCGTGCGCCAGCAGATCGAAGACCAGTTCCCGCCGCTCGCGCCGCGGTACGACATTTTGGGCGAGGGCCTGGTGCTTTGGCCCGACCGGGAGTGGGACGTGGAGGCGGTTTACGACCTCCATGACGGTCCGTGGGTCGCCCCCCAATCCGTTCGCGGGCTGGCGCGGCAGGCATTGCCGACGCTCGCGAGCTGGCAACTCATCTTCGCCGAGCTTCCGGTGCCGTGGCAGCGCTGGGTAGCGGTTTGGAACCAGGACCTGGCCGGCCAAGGCCACTCGGACCAGTCGCTGGTTCCCGTGCGCCTGGTACCGGCGGCCCCTTTGCCTTCGGGGAAAGAGTCCGGGTGAGGGCGCATCGCAATAGAAAGGCGAAGTGGTTCTTGAACGGCCGAACCGAGATGCGCCGGCAAGGGATCAAAGCCGGTCCGGCCCTCACGAAGCACTGCGGCGCATGCAACACTTCTTGTACTTCTTGCCGGAACCGCAGGGGCAGGGGGCGTTGCGGCCGGCACGCCCTTCGGAGGCCGCCTTCGCCTCTCGGATGCTCTCGACAGTGGCATTCGCATCGGCGCCCCGCGTGAGGCAGGATCGAAAGACGGGTTCTCCGGCCAGCCACCTTTCTCCGGCGTCGGGCAAATCCATCGCCCGGAGAACCGCACTGTGCAGTTCGTAGGTCCAATGATCGAGTCCCAGCTCGACGCAGGCCAAGCCGAGTCCGGCCGACACGCCGTCGCCGACCGCCGCCTGCACCAGGTCGAACGGAACGGCGATGGAACTGTCCTCCGGACGAGCAAATGCTTCGCGGCACCTCTCGGCGGAGCACGAATAGAAAGTGGCGCACTTGGCGGGGCGCACGGGATGAATCAGGCACGTGCTGTCGTCTTGGAGAAATACGCACGGCAGCTTGGCCACGGCGTGTTCGGCGGCAGTCATTTTGGAGATCTGCCGCACGCGCTCCGATAATCGCCGCCGCAGGTCCCCACGCTCGTCTGATGACAGTCGCTCGTCCAGGTACTGGGCAATGCCGATGGCCTGCGGCGCGGTTACGTCCACTCTCGCCGTGCAACAAAACCCGCAGCCGGGCCGACACGCCCATTGCTGCTGCAGCGGCGATCGCTCGGCACGGCCGTCGAGAAACGTCATGGTCGCACGGCACAGGTCGCCGATGCGGTCATCGGCCGAGCGGTTGCCGAGAATCTCCTTCGCGGCGGAACACTGGATTTGGAGACATTCCCCCAACGCCGCCCGCAGCATGGGGTCGTTATGGATTGCCCCAACTCGGGCATCGACGTTGCGCTGAAGATTCTGCGGATCGGCCATCCTCGATTCCTTTTCTGCAACACCGTTGATTTTGCCGACACACTGTGATTATACCACACCGGGAATGCCGTCCGGCGCGGGCAAAGTCAAGAGGGGGGCGACGCGGCTAGTCGTCTGACAGACCTAAGATTTCGGGTTGGGTGCCACGGGCAGCTTGTCTGCCCGTGCAGGCGACATGGGAAGATCGTCTCGCCGCGGCAGCACCCGCCACGGGCAGACAATCTGCCCGTGCCACCCGACAAGTTCGCCGTCTCAGGCTACGAGTTGCGTCCAAGGCCCGTGTCGGTCCGGCCGATTTGGGCCTCGAACACTTTCTGCCGGCGGACTTTGCGAATCACCACGCGGACGTGGGCACGCTCGATCACGTCGCCGCCACGAGGCGGACCCGGCAGGCAGCCGATGATCCAGTCGCTGACGGTCCGCACGCCGCCTTCGGGCAACGTGGCGGGCGGGTCGGCCGCCAGATCGATGCCGGTGAGTTCCTTCAGCTTTTCCAAGCTGATTCCGCCGCCGACTACCCATCCCCAACCCGATGGCACCGCGTGGACGGGCAGACGGTCGTACTCGTCCTGGATCTCGCCGACCAACTCCTCCAGAACGTCTTCCAGGGTGATCAGCCCTACGACCTTGCCGGCGGCGTCGCGCACCAGGGCGATGTGGGTGTGCTCGTGGATCAACCGTTCCAGACAGGCCGTGAGCATCAGATCGGCGCTGAGGTTGGGCATGGGCCGCAGCACCGCCCGCAACGACACCTCATGGGGCTGGCTCAACCGCATCAGGGCCACCAGGTCCTTGAAGTTGACGTAGCCCAGGATCGACTCCGGGTCGCCGGGGCGCTCGGCCACCGGAAATCGCGTGTGCATGTCCAGGTGCGCCACGATCAGGCTCTCGCTCAGGGAGGCCTGCACGTTGAGCATGCTGATGTACTTGGCCGGGAGCATGATCTCGCGGACCGTGCGGCTGGAAAAACGCGCCGCGCCGAGGATGATGCTCTCCTCCCGCTCGCCGATCAGCCGCGACGCCCGCGCGTGGGCCGCATGGGCGCGAAGCTCCAGCAGTTCGGCCGCCTCCAACTTGGCCGTGGGACTTACCCGCGGCCGCCATCGGCGCTCGCTCCACGTCATCAGGGTCATGACGATCGCTTCGAGCAGCCAGACGGCGGGCCAGACGCTGAAGCAGAACCAGCGCATCACGGGAGAGAGCCGCAGGCTGACCCACTCCTTGTTTCGCAGCGAGAAGACCTTTGGCACAAGCTCGCCGAACAGAATGGTGAAGATCGTCAGCGGCACCACGACCAGGACAATCGCCAACACCCGCGCCACGCCGGACGAAAGCCCGAAGCTGGCGTGCAGAGACGGTTGGATGTTTTCGGCCGCGCCGGCGCCGCCGATCGCCGCCGCGGTGGCCCCCAACAGCGTGATCGCCACCTGCACGGCGGCCAGACTGGCCTCCATGTTCTGCTTCATGTACAGGGCGGCCCTGGCGCCGGCGCGATTCTCGCGGACCAGGACCTGCAGACGAGCGACGGTGACCGAAGCCAGGGCAATCTCGTAGCCGGCGAAAATGCCGTTGAAGATCACCATCACGGTGATAATGGCCAGTTCGACGAGACTCACAGCGATTCCCTCATGGTCGCACGGCGGGGCCCGTTGCTGCACGCCCCCCCACGCTCCATGTTTTAGCAGGGAACGGCCCGGATGTCGATTGCCGCGACGGAGAGGGGGCTACATTGCCGACAGCGGGCCGCCCACCGCACGCTCCAACTCGGCCGACCGTCGCTGGTAGTCGGCGATCGCCTGCTGATACTTCTCCTGCTGGCGGTACAGTTGCCGTTCGGCGTCGATCAGCCGCAGGAAGTCGATCTTGCCCGCCGTATAGTTGGCCCGCGCGTGACGGACGTTTTCTTCGGCGGCAGGCAGGGTTTTTTCGGCGTAGAGGTGAATGATGTTCCGCTGCTCGGCGAGGCGGTCGCTCGCCGATTGCACCTCGAAGTGGACTTCGTCGACGCGGCTTTGCAGTTCGGCCCGCCGCTGCTGCAGTTTGGCGGCCGCCTCTTGCAGGGCGGCGCAGCGGCGGGTGCGCCGGATCGGCACGTTCAGATTCAAGCCTACCTGCGGCCGCATGTTCTCCGGCATGAAGGCGTCGTACTTCGTCACGACTTCCAGGTCCGGGTAGAACTCGCGGTCGGCAAGGTCCAGCGAGGCCTCGTCGGCGCGGATGCGGGCGTCCTCGGCGGCCAGGTCGGGCCGGCGTTCGACGGCCCAGTCCCGGAGCGTCTCCACCGGCGGCAGGTCGCCCGACGTATCCAATTTGCTGGGCGGAGGAGGCAAGGGATGGTCGGCCGCACGGTGCAGCAAGGTGTTGATCCTCGCCACGGCGACCTTCTCTTCGCGAGTCACTTCCGCACGGCGGCCCTCAAGGTCGGCCAGTTCCAGAGTGGCTTGGAGCACGTCCTGCTCCGGCACCTGGTTGCTTTCATATCGCACCTTGGCAATGTCGCGGAACTGCCCGGTCAACTCGCGGTTCGCGGTATTGATCTCCAGTTCCCGCCGGGCCTGATAGTAGTCGGCCAACGCCATGGCCGTGGCCTCGGCCAGACGGAGCCGCACGTCGTCGACGTCCCGGCTGGCGGCATCGGCTTCGGCCTGGGCGATGGCGCCCTTGAGCGCCCGCTTGCCGCACCAGGGGACTTTTTGCGAGGCCATGACCATCCAACCGCCGTCTTGCCCCAGGCCGGCCGCGCCCAGCATGAAGTTGAACATGGGGTCGTCGAGCGAAATCACCTGCGGGTAGCGTTCGGAGGCCGCCCGCCAGGCGGCAATCATCGCCTGCACGCTCGGGTTTCGGGCCTGGACCTCGGCCGTCAGTTGGGCGAGCGACAACTCCTCGATGCCGAGCAACGGGTCATCGAGGTTGGCGGGAGCCACTTGGCGCGAGAGGCCGGCGGCGGGAGAGTCGTCCCTCGAACCGGGTTCTTGGTAGGCCACGGGCGTGATCGGCCGCGGACCCTCAGGGGCGGCAACAACACTGTTGCCAATCGGCGTTGGGGAGGCTGTCGTGTAAGCGGCGGGTCGGCAGCTCCCCCCGTGGGAAACGCAACCGACGCACGGCGACAGCATCGACAGGACAAGAATAGTGGTCCAACGATGTGTCACGCCCGAATCATCCTTGAAACGGTGGAATACATCTTGCGGGGGATATTGCAGTCAACTCTGTCGGGACGCGATGCTCCTCTTCATCGTGCTTCGGCGCGGTATGGGGCGTCTAATCAGGTTTTCCGGCACTCTCGGCACAATCGCGCCCGGCGGCCAGCGTAGCAGACCATTCCCCCCGACAGGTCCGTCGCGTTCCGCGGTCCGATGGCAGGGTGTCGCGATCGAAATCGCGTCACTTGTTGTCCGCTGCCCGCTTCTGCTCGTCGAGCTTCTTCAGATACTTGTCCGTGTTGGCGGCGAATTTCTTCTTGCAGCCGGTGCAGCAGAGGAAGACGGTGCGGCCCTTGACGACGACCTTCACGGGCTGGCCCATCGCGCCTAACTTCTGGTCGGTCACCGGGCAGGTCTTCTGCTTCTCGATGAGCTCCTTGTCGGCCTTGCTGAGCGCGGCCAGCAATCTCGTATCGTCCGCGGTGACTGCCGGGTCGTGGTTCTGCGGGGCCACATCTTTGAGAAAATCCTGCCCGCGGGCCGCCCAGGTAAGATCGAGCATGCCGAACAGGGCAATCGAGAGGATGCTGAGTTTCCAGGACATGATGAAGTCTCCTTCGGTTGAGGAACGGGGAAGAATGCGACGTCGTCAAGACGGCGCGGAAACGCTCACGTTTTCGTGCGGCACTTGGGCCGGGGAAGTTTGATCGTAACCCGCGGCCGCCGGGTCGATCCCGCGCATCTTCAGCCAACGGTGGCGGCGGACCCAGTAGAAGCGGACGGGGATGAAGATGTCGACCACTTCGTCGGCGATCAGCAGGCCGCCCAACACCGGGGCCGCCATGGCCGAGAGCACCTCGTGGCCCACGCCCGAGGCCCAGAGCATGGGCGCCAGGGCGACAATGGCCACGCCTTCGGTCAGCAGTTTCGGGCGCAGTCGGTGAACGGCCCCTTCGATGACGGCGTGTTTGAGTTCCATAAGCGAGCCGATCTTTTCCAGCCCGCCCCGCTTTTCGATGGCCTCCCGCAGGTACACCAGCATGATGATGCCCGTCTCGGTGGCCATGCCAAAGCAGGCGATGAAGCCGACTTGCACGGCCACGCTGAAGCGATAATTGAAGAGCCAGAGGAAAAAGACCCCGCCCACCAGCGCCTCCGGCACGCACATCATCATCAGCACGGCGTCGGCGAAATCGTTATAGGTCAGATAGAGAATGATGAAGATCACCAGGGCAACCGCCGGGAAGACCACCCGCATGGTTTCTCTCGAACTGACCAGGTTCTCGAACTGGCCGCTCCAGCCGAGGTACATGCCTTGCGGCATCTTGACCTTCTGCGCTACGACTCGCCGGGCCTCTTCGACGAAACCCACAATATCCCGATCGCGGACGTTCAATTGGACGTAGGACCGCAGCATGCCGTTTTCGCTCTTGATCATCCCCGGCCCTTCGACGATCCGCACGTCAGCGACCATAGCCAGAGGGACCTGCACGGGCGATGGCGAAGCCGTCGCACGGCTTGATGCCGCTCCCATGTTCTCAGCGTTCGTGCCGCCGGAGCCCATTCCCCCGGTCGACATCCCGCCGCTGGCGCTCACCAGCAGATTCTTGACGTCCTCTTCATCCTCGCGGAACGCCCGGGCGTAGCGAATGCGAACCGGGTAGCGTTCGCGGCCTTCGACGGTCATGGTGATGGCCCGGCCGCCCAGCGCGGTTTCGATCACGTCCTGGATGTCGCCAACATTCGCGCCGTAGCGCGCCGCCTTTTCGCGATCGACGGTGATCTCCAGGTATCCTTTGCCGCGGCTTTGATCGGGGAACACGTCCACCGCCCCGGGGATCTGCTTGAGCACCTCGGCGACCTGCTCCGACACCTCCTGGATCTTGTCCAGGTCGTTGCCGAAGACCTTCACGCCAATCATCGTCCGCACGCCGGTGGCCAGCATGTCGATGCGGTTGATGATCGGTTGGGTCCAGATGTTCGACCAGCCGGGCATCCGCACCACGCTGTCGAGTTCCTTGAGCAGATCGGTGCCCACGTCCTTCTTGTTTCGCGAATACATGGTGCTCTTCCAGAGGAAGAGGTGGGGCGCCCAGGCCGCGTCCAGTTCCGCGCGAAGAGACTGTAATTCGGTCCCCTCTCCCGACCAACCTTCGGTCGGTGCCCGGAGAGGGCTAGGGTGAGGGCCGTCAGCCGGAACGCTGCCGGTCTGTTGCGTCGTTTGCGAATCCCTCATCCCCTGCCCCTCTCCCAAAGGGAGAGGGGAGATACTCTGGCCCTCTCCGTTTGGGAGAGGGGACTGAACTTCCGCCCACAAGCCCTTTTCGTCGGCCGCTTTGCGGAGTTCCTCGATGGCGTACCAGTCGTAGGCGCCGACCGCGCAGTCGAAGATTTCGTAATCCAACGGGCGGCCCTGCTCGCGCCAGTGCGCGTTGCGCCGTTTGTCGATGAAGTCGAACATCTGCGTGAACAACGTCGGCTGCTCGATGCCAAACACGTTCATGAGCCCGAGGTAGGCGGCATGAAGGGGGCTGAAGCGGGCGGTCATCAGTTCCGGGCCAAGTTCCACCTTCTTCTCGGCCGCCAGTTTCTCGGCGATCTGCTGCATGAGCCGGTTGATGTCCTCCTGGCCCGGTCCGGCGGCGAGGATGGGGGCAAACTCCTTTTTCAAGTCTGCCGCGATGCGCGCGACGTCGTCTTCGCTGACCACGCCCAACCATTGGCCGGCCTCGTTCCAGCGACGGACCAATTCGGCCGTGAACTCGCGGAGCAGCGTGGGCCCGAGCTTGGCCGCGAACTCCTCGAACCGCTGGAGCACCAGTTCCCGCATGGCCTCGTCGAATCGCTGGGCGGCGTTCATGGTCGCCGAATCGAGCAACGCATGACGGTCCTTCTCGTCCTCGATCGGCTCGATCAATCCGCGTTTCTGCAGAGCCGCTAACACCACCGCGGTTTGCGCCTCGGCGTCCTGGTACCGCATTTTGCGCCGGGGCCAATACTCTTTGGGTCGCAACGTGATGACGCTCTCGACCATGTCCAAGGGGGAAGGGTCCGTGGGCGTATCGGCGCGGCCCGCCTTGCCCACGATCATTTCCACCTCGGGAAACCGCCGGATCAAGGCATCGCGGGCCTTCAGGTCGTCGGTGGCCTGCGTGACCGAAACCCGCGGGACCGTCACCGGCATGTCCAGAATGCTCCCCTCATCCAACGGCGGCATGTAATCGACGCCGATCTTGGGGAAGTTGTAGGCCATGAGCGCCAGGGCCGCCAGCGTCACAAACGACAAGACTTGCCACCGCCAACCGACAATGAAGATGATCGTGAAGAACATCGTGACGGCGACCGTCACGAGAAAGCACGTGCGCCACTCGATGCCCAGAATCGCGTCCAAGGGGAAGAGCCCGGCCCCGACGATCAGCAGGGCCGAAAACGACCACATGGCGAAGTTCCGCCGCGGCATCAACCAGGTCAGCCAGGGCTTGTAGATGCCGATCAGGTTCCGCACCAGCCAGCTTTCCTCCTCGCTGCGGAGCCGGCCCTTGATGAAACTGGGAATCAGAGAGGGGACCAGCGTGATCGAAATGATCGCCACGCCGATCATGGCGAAACTCTTGGTGAAGGCCAGCGGATGGAAGGTTTTGCCGTCGCGCCCGGTGAGAGCAAACACGGGGACGAACGACAGGAGGATGATCATCACCGAGAAGAAGATCGGCCGGCCCACGGTGCGGCAGGCCCCGATCACGATCTCGCGGGTGTCGCCGCTGATCCGCTTGCCGTGGCCGAAATGGGCCGTCAAGTGGTGCGTGGCGTTCTCCACCATCACGATGGCCTGATCCACCAGGATGCCGATCGAGATGGCAATGCCCGAAAGCGACATGATGTTCGACGACACGCCGAAATGCCGCATCAGAATGAACGACACCAGCACCGCCAATGGCAGCGTCATGCAAATCAGCACGGCGCTGCGGAAGTGCATCAGGATCAACAGGATCGCCACCGAGGCGATGATCATCTCGTGCATGAGCGTCTCGCTCACCGTATCGATGGCGCCGTGGATGAGCCGCGTGCGGTCGTAGAAGGGCACGATCCGCACACCCTCGGGCAGCCCTGCCTGGAGCTCCAGGATTTTGTCTTTGATCCGCTTGGTTACTTGCAAGGGGTTCTCGCCGTGCCGCATCATCACCACGGCGCCGACCGCCTCGTTGCCGTCCTTTTCTAGCACGCTGCGGCGAAACTCCGCGCCCAAGTTTACTTCTCCCAGGTTGGAAACATAGACGGGCGTCCCCTTTTTCGGGTCGGCCTTGACGACGATCTTTTCGATGTCCTTGGTGTTGCGAATCCAACCGACGCCCCGGACGATGTATTCGGCGTTGCCTTTCTGAATCACCTTGCCGCCGACAGCCGAGTTCGAGCGAGCGACGGCCGAAAACAGCTCGCCCAATGTCACGTTGTAGGCGCGGAGATTGTTGGGATTGACGTCGATCTGGTATTCGATGGGAAATCCGCCGGCCGAGGCCACTTGGGCCACGCCGGGCACCGAGTTGAGCTGATAGCGGACGTACCAGTCCTGGATCGCGCGGAGCCGGCCGAGGTCCTGCCCTTCGCCCTCGACGGTGTACCAAAAAATCTGCCCCAGGGCCGTGGCGTCGGGCGCCATGTAAGGGATTACGCCCGGCGGCAGGAACGTGCCGGCGAGGGTGAGACGTTCCAAGACCCGTTGCCGGGCGAAATAGAAGTCGATGTTGTCCTCGAAAATCACGTTGATCATCGAGAAGTTGAACTCGCTCGAGGATCGCACCGCCTTCACGCCCGCCAACCCTTGCAGGTTCACGGAGAGTGGGTAGGTGATCTGATCCTCGATTTCCCGCGGGCTGCGGCCCATCCAATCGGTGAACACGATCACCTGGTTCTCCGACAGGTCGGGAATGGCGTCGACCGGCGTGTTGATGACGGCGTGAATTCCCCAGATGACGACGCCGAGGGCCACCAGGATCACCACGAAGCGGTTGCGGATGGAGAACTCGATGATTTTTTCAATCACAAATGCGACTCCTTGGGTTCTGGTTCCCACGCTCTGCGTGGGAACGAGAGAGTATCATTTCCCTTTCGAGTTCTCTTGCTTCAATTCTGCTACCTTCTTCAACGTGCCATCCGGATCCTTCTTGGCCTTGGCAACGCATCCCTTGCAGCACACGAAGACCGGCTGGCCACGAAGAATGATCTTGACGGGAACTCCCATCGAGCCAATCGCCGCGCCGGTGATCGGGCAGGCCCGCTGCGCCAAGGCCAATTGTCGGTCTGCCTCGGGCAACTGGTCGATGTTCTTGCGGTCCTCGGCGGAAGGCGTGGCCGCCGCGGCTCTTGGCGGCGTGGCTTGGCCGGAATCCGATTTGTCTTTCCCAGCCGGGGCCTGTTCGCCGCGGCGCTGGCTGGGGGCCGTCTGCATCATGGATGGCGCGCTGACCTGCGGTCCGCCGCTGGCGCCGAAGTAGGTCGAAGCGGCGGCCGGGTTGAGCCGTGTTTCGGCATCGATCAAGAAGCCCCCGGCAGCCGCGACTCTGTCGCCGGGGCTGAGCCCCTTGAGCACCGGATAGTATTGGCCGTTGCGCGGCCCGAGTTCGACTTCCACGCCCTCAAACAGTCCCGGCTCGCGCTCCACGTACACGACCTTCTTGGTCCCGCTATCGACCACGGCCCGCTCCGGCACGACGAGAAACTCGTACCCTGCCGCGGCGTTTCCTTCGCCATGGCCGGTCAGCAGAATAGTTCCGCTCTTGACCGCCAGGCTCTTGTAGGGCTCGATGCTCTCCAACGGCGCGTTGATTTGCACCGTGGCAAACATCCCCGGCCGCAACTCGCGCTGCGGATTGTTTAACTCGAAGCGGACGCGGTTGGTGCGCGTGGCCGTGTCGAGTTGCGGGTAGACCAGCGCGAGCTTGCCGGCGAAGGTGCGATTGGGGAAGGCCTCGACCGTGGCTTCGACTGCCTGGCCGGGCTTCAGCAGCGCAATGTCCTTCTCATAGACGTCCGCCTCGACCCACACCGTCGAGAGGTCGGCCACCTCGAACAGCGTCATCCGCGTCTCCACGCTCGAGCCGGCCACGATCTTCTTGTCGACCACATAGCCGGTCTGCGGCGAGCGGATCACCAATCGCGGCGCCGCCTGGCCGGAGGCCGCGATGGCGTCGATCTCCTCGGGACCGACGCCCAACAGCATCAGCTTCCTGCGGGCGTCTGGCCCAAGTCGGCGATCCCCGCACGTTTGTTGGCCATGATCAGCTCTTGGGCCGCGCTGTACAACTCGGGGCTGTAGATCTCGGCCAGCGGATCGCCCTTGTGGACCATCGTGAAGGTCTTGTCCACGTACAGCTTCTCCACGTAGCCCTCCACCCGGCTGACGATCCGCGACAGCCGGCTCTCGTCGAAGGCGACGTAGCCGACGGTCTGCGTCTGTTGGACCATGGGCCGGTAGTCGACGGGCACCGTCTTGATTCCGGCCAGTTGGATGCGCTCGGGCGAAAATTGCACGCGGGCGGTGATGCCCTCGGGCAGCACGACCTTTTCTCCCTTCTTGCGCAACGAGAGCGGCATGCCGCAAATCGGACAGTGGGGCACGTCGCCGTTGGGCTCGTAATCCCAAGCGACGACCTGCGGGTCCATCGGGCAGAAGAACTCCTGGTCGGGCTCCAGTTGGCGGGCCACGGCGCTCTTCGGCCGCGTCCATTTGTCCCAGTAGTTCTTAATCGTGTCCCAATAGCCGATGAACATGCCCACGGCCAGCAAGATGACGAAGAATCGCAGCCGCTTCAGGATTACCAGGCCCACGAGCCGCAGCTTCTGCCGGCCGGTGAGGCGTTCGTCCGGTAAGGCCGGCGCCTCGACGGGCAGCGGCGATTCCGACGGCCCGACCTGCGGGGCGTCATCGCCCCGATGAGAAGCATTTTCGTTAGTCATGACTTGGACCTATTTCTTCATTTTGGCAAAGTACTTGTCGGGGTCCTTGCGGAATTGCTCCTCGCACCCCGAGCAGCACAGGAAGACGGTCCGGCCTTCGACCGTGATTTTGTAGGGTTTCCCCATCGAGCCGAGCGGTTCGCCGGTCACCGGGCAGACTTTCTGCTTCTCGGCGGCCGCGCGATCTTCGGCCGATAATTCCTTCAAGCCCTCCGATACGGCCGCTTCGTCGGCCTCGGGCGCGGCTTCGCTCGGGGTTTTCGCGGCTTCCGCGGTTTTCTCCTGAGTTGCCGCGGGTGCAGGGGGCGACTTCGCCGGCTCCTTCGCCCGTGGCGAGCCACACCCGCCGGTGACCAACAGCATTCCCAACACCGCCAGCACACATCCGAACCTGCGCGTGCAACACATCTTTCTTCTCCTATCAAGAAATGCCAATCAGCAAACGTCCACCACGGGAATCAAGAAATGGGAGTCGCCCTGCGCGATAGGTGCGCAGTGTCACTCTCAGAGTGAGACGATCAGAGGAGGAAGCGACAGAGTTCGCTGCAGAGTTCCAGCGGAGTCACCACCATCGGCGACCATGCCTGGCGCCCGTGGAGAGAGAGGCGAGCAGGCTCTACCGCTTCCGGCATCACGGCCGCCACGACGAACTGGCAGGAGAGTTCCTTGCCCGGCCGTTCCTCGCACGGCGCGGGCGCCGTAGGCGAATTGTCTCGCGGCTGCCGGCATTGGCACGAAGCGCCGCAATGACAAGCCGACGACGGCGAGTTAGAACCGCTCGGTTGGCAACACGTGCGTTTGGCGGCGCCGGCAGCCCGGCAGCACGCATGGACCGCGTGTTTGCCGCAACATCCGGCAACATGAGACTTGGCCGCTGCCGCGCCGGCATCACGTCCCGCCGAGCCGCAGCCGCAGCCGCAGGATCCGGCCCCGGCAATGTTGACCGGCAACATCGCCACCGCAAGCCACACAAGGCCCTGCGAAAGGAATCGGACTGACCGGCGAAGAGTTCTCACAACTGAATCCTACCCCAGCGACAACCACGGGTCAACGCAATTCCCTTTCCGGCATCGCTTGCACCCGGTCGTAGAACTGCTTCTGCCAATAGTCAAACTGGGGATCGCCGAGGCGAAAAGCGAACACGGCATCGGGCAACTGACGGCCCTGCCGGTCGCAGGAATGGACGCGGACCAGGACCGCTCCATCGTCGCGCTGTTGGACGTCCCAAGAGTCGAGTTGCGAGGCGTGCATGGCGTGGGATTGAGGGGGGGGCCGAACGAAGCGGCGGTATTGTGCCCATAACCGCTATTCAATTCTAGGCCAATTCTCCCGCCTCCAACGCCAACAGGCGACGCTTCGTTTTCGCGCCGCCCGGGGCCGAGTAGGACCCCAACCGACCATCAGAGCATACCACCCGATGGCATGGCACGATCAGGGGAATGCAGTTGCCGGCCATGCAATTGCCGACCGCGCGGGCCGCACGAAGGGACCCGGCCTTGGCTGCCAATTCGGCGTAGCTGCGCGTCTGGCCGAACGGGATTTGGCGGCATTGCTCCAGGATTCGCGACTGGAATTCGCTTAGCGGGCCGGGGTCGATCGGCACGTCGCGGAAGTCGTCCGGCCTGCCGGAGGCGTAGGCCTGGAGCCGACGCACCAGGGCCGCTTCCCGCTTGCCAGCCGCCGCACGTTTGGGCTTTCCCAGGCCCAGGGCCTTTTCGGCGGCCGCTCGCGAAGGATGCCCGAAGGCAAGACGCTTGACCGTGGGCCCAGCCATCGCGATAGCCATCCAACCCAAACGGCTGGGAAAGACCATTAGCGTCAACGCGGGCTCTGTACGTGTCTTGGCGGCTGACATGGATTGGCCACTGGCTGGGAGTCAGAACCGATATCATTGAAAAAGTGGTAAACCATTTTATCCGCGGGACTTCGGTCTTGGGACTTTGGTCTTGGACCGACGACGGTAACTTGGTCTTCCCCCATGTTCCCGGTAGCCATGACCCAAGTCCGAAGGCCCAAGTCCTAAGCTACAAGACCATCCCCCTGACGGCCTCAACTGCCGGACCTTTGACAGTTGGTGGCCGGCGGCCCTATACTCTGGGAAGTCCCGAACGTCATCCGGCCGCCGCGGCGCTAACTCGGATGATATCCGATCGGGACACACGAGGCAAAAAGGCTGCCCGCATGAATCGCTACGGTTCCTTGTGCGACGATTTCTACGTCAACATGAATCTCGGCACCGAGATGGAACTGCCGGCAAACCGGGAGACGGTCCTCCATTTCTTCGAGCGCGTGCAAAAGACGTATCCCACCATGAGGAACTTCTATTGCCGCGAGCGGGGGGATTTCGTGCTGGAGGAAGACAAGGATCGAGGCAACTACCGCTGGTGTACGATCGAGCCTCGCCGCGTTTGCTCGGGCCAGGTCAATCCGGATGCCGTGGAAGGGGCCATTGAGCAGCACAAGCTGGTCCTCGAACTGGCGCCCTACCTGCTTTCCGTAAGCCCGTTGGACTGCGAGGCCCTCGATCTGCTGTACGGCTTCGATTTTACGTATCGGGGGAACCAGAACCAACTCATGGCGGAAGTTCTGGGAGTCAGCCCGTCGATGGAGCCGCTCTTGCAGATCCCCGGGGCGACGGTGATCAATTATGAACCGTCGTTGACCATCGCGTTGGACGTCGACTGCCGCACGCAACTGCGCGTGAGCGTCGAGGCGCGGACGAATGCCTACCAGGTCCGCATGGGCGATTATCCCGAAGAGCAACTCAGCGTGTACGTCACCGCCCGCCAGTACGGAAGTTTGTCGCCGGACCGAACCTTCGTCGAGACGCTCGATCGGCTCGGCCAACTGTGCGATGAGACGATTCACAACCACGTGATCGAGCATATCCTGCAGCCGTTAGGCCGGGCCATCTCGATGCAGTAGCTTCTGACGCGGGGACGGACCTAGTGGCGAACGCCAATTCCAACGAGTCAGTCGCCGACGGAACCGAGCCGTGTTCCACGGAGCAGGTGTCGCTGGAAGGGGTGCATGGCACTGTGCCATTGCCCGGGCATCAGGCCGGCTTCTGGCGGCAGATTCGGGCATTCATCGGGCCGGCCATGCTGGTGAGCGTCGGCTACATGGACCCCGGCAACTGGGGCACCGACCTGCAAGGCGGCGCCCAGTTCAAGTACGGGCTCCTGTGGGTCGTCGGTTTGGCCAGCCTGATGGCCATGTTCCTGCAAGTGATCTCGGCGCGGTTGGGAGTCGTGACCGGGAAAGATCTCGCCCAATGCTGCCGCGAGTGGTATCCGCGTTGGACGCGCTGGCCCAATTGGCTGATGGGCGAGGTCGCCATCGGCGCCTGCGATCTGGCCGAGGTGCTCGGCAGCGCCGTGGCCCTGAACCTGTTGTTCCATATCCCGCT
The DNA here is from genome assembly GCA_963759115.1 of uncultured Planctomycetaceae bacterium. Lineage (GTDB taxonomy): Bacteria > Planctomycetota > Planctomycetia > Pirellulales > Thermoguttaceae > CAVWXT01. The sequence continues at coordinate 567,065 of CAVWXT010000002.1, read as the reverse complement.
GTTCTTGGCCATCATTATCACCGCTCTGGATGTCTTGCTGTTGTTGGCCCTGCAACGGTTCGGCATGCGAACGATTGAGGCGGTGATCGCGCTGTTCGTGACGACCATCGCCGTCTGCTACTTCATCGAGATCTTCGTACTTCCCCAGACCCACCCCAGCTTCGCCGAGATGGGGATCGCGCTCTTTTCCCCCAACTTTCGAGAAGCGGGGATGATCGTTGTGGCCATCGGGATCATTGGGGCCACCGTCATGCCCCACAACCTGTACCTGCACTCGGCCCTGGTTCAGACCCGCAAGCTGGAGAAAGACGAGAGGTCCATTCGGCGGGCCCTGCGGTTCAACACCATCGATTCGACCGTGGCGCTCACCATCGCTTTCTTCATTAACGCGGCGATCATGGTGTTGGCCGCGATGGTGTTCTTCGGCAAGGAAAGCGTGACCGTGCCGGGCGGCGACGTGGTTGTTTTCAGCCCCGAGAGCGACTGGATTCGCGTTGCCTACCTGACGCTCGCGCCGCTCTTGGGAACCGCCGCCGCCAGCACGCTCTTCGCCGTGGCCCTGTTGGCCAGCGGTCAGAGCAGCACGATCACGGGCACGTTGGCCGGGCAGGTGGTTATGGAAGGCTTCATGCAATGGAGGCTGGCGCCCTGGATTCGGCGGCTCATCACCCGTGTGCTGGCCATCCTGCCGGCGATTGTCATCATCGGCCTGCGGGGTGACAGCAGCGTGAACGACCTTCTGGTTTTGAGCCAGGTCGTATTGGCCCTTCAGCTTCCATTCGCCATGTTCCCGCTCCTGCACTTCACGTCATCGCGAAAACGGATGGGAGCGTGGAAGAACGGTTGGTTTTTGGCGATTGCCGGTTGGGGCAGCGCACTGTTGATTACGGCCATGGACCTTTATGGTCTGCCCGATTCGATTGCCGACGCGTGGAAGGTTATCACCGGCGGATGACTTGAAAAAAAGGGACTGGCTCCGAACCGACAAGCATTCACATTGCGAGAGACAATGACGGTGAGGTGCCTGTCCCCTTTTTTCCGCGAGAAAACGGAGGAATATGCATGTACAAAACCATTCTCATGCCGTTGGACGGCACACCGACGGACCGAGCCATTATCGACCACGTCATACAACTCGCAAAGGTCCTCCACAGCCACGTCGTGGTCTTCCACGTGGCCACGAGCGTCGCCGCCCAATGGCACGGTCCGGACGCCGGTGGTGAAGCCGTTGAAGAGAGCCAGGCGTATCTGGACAAGATCAAAGTCGAGTTCGAAGCCGCCGGCATCCCGGCCGAAGCGGAACTCGCCTACGGAGACCCCGTGCGGGAAATCGTCAAACGGATTCAGGACAAAGGCTGCGATCTGGTGGCGATGGGCACGCACGGGCACCGAGGGGTGGCCGACCTGTTCCTGGGAAGCACGGCCAGCCCGGTCCAACACAGCGTCAACGTGCCCGTCCTTCTTCTCAGGGCCAAATAGACTTTGGCGGCTGGGCAAGAAATGCGGGCGGCGGCTGTGGCTGGAGGCCGAACACGATGCTCATTACCTCACCCGTGCGGCGAGACAAGGCCGATTAACGTAGTGTGCATGTCATCAAAATCCCAGCGGCAATTCGTTGCTTTGTGTCCGCGGCGGGGGTCGTGCTCGCGCTGGCTGCCGCTGGGGCATGTGCGGCCGAAGACGAGAACTGGCTGACGGCCGGTCGGCCCGAGGTTCGCGAACGCGGCTCGCTGTTCCACGGCCTGTTGACATGGCCCAAGGACGAGGGCGACAAGGAGAAGGAAGGCGGAGGGAATAAGGACGAGGGGAACAGCGACGAGGCGAAGGAGGAACCGTTGGAGAGCGATCGCCCCGACTTCACCAATACCGCTACCACGGTGGGATACCAGCGGTTCCAGATCGAGAGCGGCTATACGTACACCCAGGCCATCGCGGGCGATCGCACCCATGACGCGCACGATCTGCCGGAACTGCTCATACGCTACGGAGCGGCCGAACGGCTGGAGTTGCGTCTCGCCTGGGACGAGGGAATGGTGTTCGATCGCTTTGCGGATCGCGATTCGGGCCGCGTTGTCACGGAGAACGGCAGCACCGACGTGGCCGCGGGATTCAAGTATGCGATCAGCAAGCAGGACAAATGGCGACCCCAATCGGCTCTCCAAGTTGAAGTTTCGGCCCCGGTGGGCGCTCCCGCCCTGAGCAGCCGACAAGTCGATGCCTTTGTCAACTACCTTTACAGTTGGGAGTTAAACAAGAAGCTCTCGCTCAATTGCAGCACGGGCAATCTGTGGACCGCCGAGTCGGACGATCACTTCTCGCGGCTTTCGCAGTCCGCCTCCGTGGAGTATGAACTGACCCAGAAGCTGCACGTCTACAACGAGTGGTTTGCCTTCTTTTTCCGCGATTCGATCGACAATCGCCCGCAACACTACTACGACGCGGGCCTGACCTATCTGGTTACCCCGAACTTCCAGTTGGACTGGCGGGCCGGTCTCGGCCTGAACCCTGCGGCCGATGGCTTTTTTACCGGATGCGGACTGGCATTCCGTAGATAGCCCGCCGGGCAGGCGTCTTGCGGCACCTCAAGGAAATCGACTTGATGGTGTTGGGCGGCCACGGCCACCGCGGGCTGCTGCATCTGCTCCGCGGGGCGACGATTTCGGGCGTGCGTCACGACCTGGACATCCCCATCGTGGCCGTGCGGGGTGGATGAGGGGCTATCGCGTGCGGCGCAAGAAACGGCTAGAATCGCCAGGACCACGTTGACGATCATGCGACTGATTCTCCTGGGCACCACCGGCTATCATCCGAACGATCGGCGGCACACGCCGTGCCTGCTGCTGCCGGAGTGCGGCGTGATGCTCGACGCCGGGACGGCGACCTATCGGGCCGGCGAGTATCTCACGAGGCCGGAACTCGACATCTTCATCACCCACGCCCATCTGGACCACGTCGTCGGCCTGACGTACCTGTTCAGCGTGATGTACGCCCATCCGTTGACGCGGATCACCCTGCACGGTCTGTTGGCGAAGCTAGCGGCCGTGGAAGAGCACCTCTTCTCCGAGGCCCTGTTTCCCGCGCGGCCGCCGTTCGAGTGCCGCCCACTGGAAGAGACGTTCGCCTTGCCCCAAGGCGGACAGTTGACGCACTTCCCGCTGGATCACCAGGGCGGGTCGATCGGCTACCGGCTCGACTGGCCCGGCCACTCGATGGCCTACGTCACCGACACGACGGCGGCCGCCGGCGCCGCCTACGTGGCGAAGCTCCGCGGCGTCGATCTGCTCGTACACGAGTGCTACTTCCCCGACACCCAAGCGGAATGGGCGCGGAAGACGGGTCATAGCCACACCACGCCCGTTGCCCAAGTAGCTCGGCGGGCCGGCGTCAAACGCCTCGTACTGGTCCATCTGAACCCGCTCTCGATGGCCGACGATCCCGTCGGGCTGGACACGGCCCGGGCGATCTTCCCCAACACGATCTTGGGCGAAGATCGGATGGAATTGGAGTTCTAACGGCAGCCGGCCTTTCCGCAACAGAAACGACTTACATGCCCCCGTTGGTTTCCAGGATCAGTATCGAGTGGCTCGGCAGCGCCACGGCCGACTCTCCGTTGACGATCGCCTGAGATCCAAGAGCGGCCATGTCTTCGCTCTCGGAAGTGCGGAACGCCGACATCTGGGTTCCGGCAAGGCCTTTCAGGGCGAGGTTTCTCGCGGCGGCAGTGCCATTGGTGAGCAGGACGACCGTTTTCTCCTTGGAGACAAACGCGAGCATGTCCATCGGATCCGGCCCGAAGCTCGACAAGCCGGGATCATCCGTACTGGCAAAAGTCTTGACGAAAAAGCCTCCCGGAACGACACTATGCCAGAGCTTCTGGAACACGTAGTAGAGCTTGGTCTTCTTGCCGTTCGAGACGAGCTCCTGGCCCGAGAAGCGCCTTCCGTCGTGCGAGCCCATCCAGTAAACGTAACAGTTTGCCTCCAAATAGCCGATGTCCCGCATCATCGACTGTAGATGGTGGATGGCCGAAATCGTGAGCTCTTCCGATTTGACCGTACTGAATTCCGTTCCCCAAATCTCGTTCCCTTTCTTCAGTTCGTTCTTGAACTTCAGGATGAGATCGCGCGCCTCGGTTGCCAGAGCGCCGCCGGATTCGGTTCCCTCGTCGTAGGAGTGGAATGCGATCCCGTCGACCGCCTTGAGCAGTTCCGGATCGGCCGTCAAGGCCGACAGGCCCGGCCCAAAGAACTTGCCGATCGTATTGTGATTATGGTCGGTTCCGTGAATCTTGACGGCCGTGAGATTCTGGTCATCGAGCGCCTTGCGGAGCTTTTTCGTGACCCGTCGCCATTGGTCCGGCTCGTATTGGCACCCATCCCAACCGGCGGCGTAATCCGGTTCGTTTTGGATCGTGGCGTACAGCGGGGTGCCGAGTTTTTTGACGTCGCGAAGGTAAACGAGCACCTGGGCGTAATACTTGACAAAGGCATCTTCGCACTCGGGCTTGAGATGGTTGGCCAGGCCGTTCACCTTGCCCTTGTCGCTGTCAATTGTTTTCATGAATGGCGGCGGCGACCATGTGGTGATGAACCATTTCGTCAAGCCGTACTCGCGCATGGTTTCGATCTGCCGGGCAAGGCCGCGATCAATGGCCGCCGTGTTGAGCGAGCCGTCCGGATTGCCGTACGTCGGATAGATTTTGACCCTCGCGACCGTCATTCCCAGATCGCGGTAAATCGCTTCCTGCAGCGCCTTGTCGGCGACGATCTTTGCCCCCCAGTCAATGAAACCTGGAAAACAACCCCATCCGGTGATCGGCTGGTGAACGCTGTCTGAAAGTGTCGCACGATAGGTGGGACCGTTCGCGGCGGATCCCGACTCGCCGGTCGGCTTTGGGGAACTCTTTTCCGACGTAGTCCCCTGGCCGAACGACGTACCCAAAATCGACGCGAGCACGATGCCAACCCAGATAGGCAGAAATGACTTTGCCGAACCACGCCGTGGCAATCGGGACGCAGACGGCAGGCATTTCACGTGGCTTCTCATATTGTTGTACATTCGTTCCTCCTGCGGTTTCCGATGGGCAAGGCAATTCACGTTGCCTGGCGGCATCTCCCAGGCCGGAATAATACTACTTGTGCCGGTTCGGCGGAAATAGGGGGGCTTCGGGGCAGGGCCGATCAGTTTTCCCAAATCCGAATTGTAGGAGGCGACTCCAGTCGCCGATGTGCGGCTGATTTCGGGCAATCGGCGACTGGAGTCGCCTCCTACAGTGAAAAACTGATCGGCCCTGAGCCTCGGAGCACAAGTTGGTTTCGCGGTGCGAGGACCTACTGAGGTCTTCTGACCGTCGATCGCTCGGCTACTTGCACCACACGGGCTTGCCGCGCCCAAACCGGAATGGCGCGGCCAAGAGCAGGGCCGTGAAATAGACCACCCCGCCGGCCCAAAGCACGTCGCTGGGGAAGTGGCACCCGGCAACGATCCTCGCCAGCCCCATTGCGGTGCCGCCGGCAAGTCCCAACAGCAGGAACCCCGCTGCCAGCCTGGGCCGGCGGCGATAGCAGAGGAGGGCGGGGGCCATCAGGTAGAAGCCCATCGCCGCGTGTCCGCTGGGGAACGACCAGTCATCGGTTCCCTGGCCCGGTTGCCAGACGGGCACAAATTGGTGGGGGCCGCCGAAGTCGACGGTGCCTTTTGGGCGGGGCCTCGTCCAGCAAGGCTTGATCACGACGTTGACGAGGACCCCCGGCCCCACGATCAGTAGCACGGCCAGGAACAGCCCTGGGTCGCGCCAACGCTCAAGCCGCCGCCATACGAAGCTCACGACCCAAACGACCATGCCCCCGCAGCCAATCAATAGTGCCGGGTATTCCCCCCAGTCATAGAGTGCTTTCCACGGTTGGGCCGATTTGAGCGGCCAGCGGGCGTCAGATTGTGGGCCGGACGCGTCGCCCGCAAAGAACGGCTGCACCAGTGCAATATCGAGGTCCGTGCAGCAAAACACGGCCGTCGCGGCCGCCAGCACCACCAATGGCACCCACACGGCGGGGGATCGCAAGACGGACAGCACTTTGCGTGCGACGGGTGCCATTGCGGAACGCCCCAGGGGGCTTGTAGCGGCCGACTTGTGTCAACGCCGAAGGCCACTTCTCTTGGTTGGCGGTAGTTCTAATGTTTCAGCGACTTTGATGCCAGAGTGAATGTGTTGTAGACACCGTCGCCACCAAGCGTCTTCCTTCGCACTGGCCTTGCCCGCACACGCAGATTTCGGTACATTCCGATGTCTTGATGACTCGGCTCCCATGAGCGGGGCAGTCACGGATCGGCTCATCCCGGAAAGGAATCCGCAGTATGCAGGCCACCCTTGCCGAGCTTGCGGCGCTGGTCGGCGGACAGATCGTCGGCGACGGCCAGTTGACAATCTACGGGGCTGCGACGTTACGTGATGCGGAACCGGGCCAAATCACGCTGGTCGACCAGGCCGAGAGGAACCAGCGCTTGGAGAACTGCTCCGCCGCCGCTGTGGTCGCGCCGCGGAGCTTCACGCCCGAAAATCTGCCGGCCATCCAAGTCGATGACGTACACCAGGCGTTCGCGGCCATCGTGGGCCACTTCAGTCCTCGCTCCCAAACGCCGCGCATCGGCATAAGCCCGTTGGCGGCGGTCAGTCCGACCGCCCGGATCGGCCCGGACGTCGACATTCACCCCTTCGCCACGATTGGCGACGACGTGGCCGTGGGCGCCGGCGCCACGATTTATTCGGGCGTACACGTTATGGCCGGTTCGCAGATCGGCGAGGGCGTGACGATCTTTCCCAACGCCGTGCTCTACGAAGACACCATCGTCGGCTCGCGGTGCGTGATCCATGCGAACGCCGTGCTGGGAGCGTACGGTTTCGGCTACGGGTTCGCCGACGGGCGGCACGTCCTGTCGGCCCAGTTGGGCAACGTCGTGCTGGGGGCCGACGTGGAAATCGGCGCCGGCTCGACGATCGACCGCGGCACCTACGGACCGACCGTGATTGGCGAAGGCACGAAGATCGACGACCTGGTGATGGTCGCCCACAACTGCCGCATCGGCCGCCATAACATGCTCTGCTCGCAGGTCGGCATCGCCGGCAGCACCACCACCGGCGATTACGTGGTGATGGCCGGGCAAGTGGGCGTGCGGGATCACGTCCACATCGGCCACCGCGCCGTGCTGGGCGCGATGGCTGGCGTAACCAACGACGTGCCCGACGGCGCCCGCATGATTGGCATCCCCGCCACGCCGGAGCGCGACCAGAAAGTCAAGCAAGCCGCCTTCAGCAAGCTGCCGGAGATGCGGCGGCAGTTGAAACAGTTGCAGCGGGCCGTTGACAGGCTGCTGAGCGAGACGCCGGGCGACAAGCTGAGCTTCAAGCCCGCTGAAACGCCGGACGACGAGGACGCCGACGGGCGACGAGCAGTGGCGTAACGTGCCATTGCAAATCAATCTGCAATGTCCAAGATTACCCCAGCAAATCCTCGTCGCGTCGGCATTCTGGCCGGTTGGGGGCGATACCCGCTGGTGATCGCCGAGGCCTTGCGGCGGCAGGGGTGCGAAGTCTACTGCCTCGGCACCATCGGTCACGCCGACCCCGCGCTGGCCGAAGTGTGCCACGACTTCCGTTGGCTCGGGCTGGCCAAGTTCGGCTCGGCTATCCGCTACTTCCGCCGCCACGGCGTCACGGAAGTCACCATGGCGGGCAAGATCTTCAAGGTGCGGCTGTTTCAACGCTTCGCCTGGCTGCGGCACCTGCCCGACCTGCGCACGATTCGCATGTTTCTCCCGCACTTCTGGACGCGGCGCAAGGATTGCCGCGACGACTCGCTGTTGACGGCGATCGTCGAGGAGTTCGCTTCCGAAGGGATCCACTTCGCCCCGGCCACCAATTACGCACCGGAGTTGCTCGTGACCGAAGGACAGCTTACCCGCCGCGGCCCGACCGCCTGGCAGCAAAAGGACATTGACTTTGGCTGGAAGATGGCCAAAGAGATCGGCCGGCTCGACATCGGGCAGAGCGTGGCCGTGAAGGACCAGGCCGTGCTGGCGGTCGAGGCGGTTGAGGGCACCGACGAGTGCATCCGCCGGGCCGGGGCGCTCTGCCGGGCCGGCGGCTTCACCCTTGTCAAGGTGGCCAAGCCGCAGCAGGACATGCGATTCGATGTGCCTACCGTCGGATTAGGCACGCTGGAAACCCTGCACGCCGCGGGCGGCAAGGTGCTGGCGGTCGAGGCCGGTCGCACGATCCTCCTCGATCAGCCTGCGGTAATCGAATTCGCGGATCGCAACGGGATGGTGATCGTGGCGCGCAGAAATAATGAGTGATGAATAGCTTGCGGCGTGAACCGTTCATCCTTCATCCTTCATCCTTTCCTTCGCCCCTCCTGCACGATCGCCCAGGCTTCTGCGGCGGTTTCGGCGTAGTCCAACAGGTCGAGGTCCTCGTCGGCGATCGTTCCTTGGTCGGCCAGGAACTGGAAGTCGATCACCTGCTGCCAATATTCGCGGCCGAAGAGGATGATGGGAATGGCCTGCATGCGGCCGGTCTGGCGGAGCGTCAGGGCGTCGAACAGTTCGTCGAGCGTGCCGAAGCCGCCGGGAAACGCCACCAGGGCCTTCGCCCGCAAGACGAAGTGCAGCTTCCGCATGGCGAAGTAGTGGAACTGGAAGCAGAGGTCGGGCGTGATGTAGGGGTTGGGCTGCTGCTCGTGGGGCAGGCGGATGTTCAGCCCGACCGACTTCGCCCCCACGTCGTAGGCGCCGCGGTTGGCCGCCTCCATGATGCCCGGCCCGCCGCCGGTGACGATCGACGTAGTCGCACGCGACCGCTCGATCTGGCAGGTGCTGGAAACCAGCCGGGCGAACTCGCGGGCCGCCTCGTAGTAGTGGCTTCGCTCCAGCAGGCGCTTCGGCCCTGGCCACGGCCCGCTGCCGGCGCCGGTCGTTCGGCGTTTCGGCCAGTTCTTGCTCGCGCCTCGTCGAGCCGCCGCCGGGCGGCCGCCGGCTCGACGATCTGCGTGCTGCCGAAAACCACGATCGTCGAGCGGACGTCGTGCTCGCGGAGGTACAGCTCCGGCTTGAGCAACTCCAATTCGATCCGTGCGGCCCGCATCTCCGGCCGCATCAGGAAATCCACGTCCTTGTAGGCCACGCGATAGCTGGGCGATTCGAGAATCTTCGATAGGTGGGCGGCGGGATCGTTGGGCATGTTGGGTGGGACTTCTTTTACAGTAGAGGAGGCGGGACGGTGGGCCGAAGGCTCACGCGGGGTTCTCTAGCACCTTGAGCTTTCTGGCAAGCGGCGAGTTCCCGAGTCCGGGGAAACATGTGCGTAGTCTACGGTCGCCACGCCGCGATTCTATCCGATTTCGCTAAAAAGAGACAAGCCTCGCGCAGACAACGATCAAACCTAACGTGACCAAGCCAAGCACGATACTGCTGGGAACACGCAGACGCGGCGAGACGTGCTCGGGAAGCCACATTGGCGCAATCAATAGCGCGGTGACGGCAGCGATCACCAGAACCGCCTGCCAGCCGAGGAACAGACCCACGCCGACCAGGCCGAGCGCCAACCCCTTCGGCTTCTCCGCGGTCAGCGTTCCCCAAGCGAGGCCGCCCAACAGGGCGCCCGCGGCCAACCCAGCCAGACCGTCGACCATTCCATCGAGCGAAGCCGGAGTTAGTCCTCGTGCCGGCAGCCACCGCAGCGCGGGCCAGATAAGCGGCATCAAAGCGCCCACGATGAATGCCGGCACAAACAGCTTCGCTGGTGGCCGATTGCCATCGTACTCGATCAGACCCGCGCAAATCAGCGTACATAGCAGCAGCATGTGAAACGGGTAGGTGGTGGTAAGCTGATTCAACTCGGCGACTGCCAGCAGTCCGAACATCGCGGCCGTAATGGCTTCCACGATCGGATAGCGGGCGGAGATCGGATTGTGGCACTGCCGGCAGCGGCCCCGCAACATGATCCAGCCGAAGATCGGCACGTTGTCGTACCACGGAATGTGTTTCCCACACTTCGGACAGTGCGAGGGCGGATAAACCAGGCTGATTCCCAGCGGCAGCCGGTACACCACCACGTTCAAGAAACTGCCGACGCACCCGCCGACCGCGAACAGCCAGAACACCATCAACCAGATTGGCAAGCCGAGAGGAGACATGGAAATCAGCGATTAGATGGTGAAAGGAATATGGCGGAAAGGAAGATGAAGCGACGAACGCTCACAAACAAACTCGCAACGAGCAGACCGTAAACACCCACTATAACACACTTTCCCGTCACTCATTTTCCTTTCCCTCATCTTCCTTTCCTTCATCCCGCTCTTCTCACACTCGTGAATTCGACGATGGGCCGAGTGATATTGATCCACTGAACGGCGCGGAGATCGGTGTGATCGAGGAACTGTTGCAGATCGGCCCGGTATCGCGCATGTTGCTTGGCTGGCAGGGCCGTAATTCGCAATGCGACGCCCGGCGCAGCCAACGGCATGCGTTGTGGACCCAGGAAGCGCCCGTTCAGTCGGATCGCAACGTCCGTTTCGGCATCCGGCGGCTGACCGCACAAGTGCAAGGCGACTTCCTCGTACAACCGCAAGTCCAGGCCCGTCCCCCAATCGCGAAGGGCAGCAGTCATGCCTTCCTGCAATCGCGTCGTTTCGAGTTCTTCCCAACCATCGCCGGACACCTGAAACGAGGTGCGGTCCGAGAGGCTCAAGCAGTTGTTGACGAACTCGTGTCCGACTCGCTCTGGCCGAAGATTCACCAGTTTGCCGTGTGGCAGGCCGGTGAGAAACAGGTAGTGCAGCAACTGCCGCCGGTGCCGCTCGGAAAGCGATTCCGCGGCTTTCATCTCGAAGATCGCGCCGCCGCCAACCAGAAGATCAAGGTAGTATAGCTTGCAGAAGCCCTCAAACCGCGCCTCGATAGACACCTCGCGCTGAGCCCCGGGGATGCGAAAGGCCGCCTCGCGCTGGTAGATCTTCTCGTGGAACAATCGCCCAAGGTCGCGCTGGACATCGAAGATGTAACGCATCGCCTCGTAGACGCAAGCCTTGTATTCCTCGTCATCCATGCGACGCATCTCGGCTCCAAGGTGAATCGGCATGGCTTGTCTTTCTGGAAAGGAAAATGGGGGAAAGGAAGATGACGAAGTCAGCTATCAGCTATACGAGGGCCAACAGCGAAAAGACGTAACTCGCCACAGTCGCCTATCCCTATTGAACCTTTCATTGTCACTCATTTTCCTTTCCCCCATCTTCTTTTCCGGATATCAAATGATCCCGTGCAGCGGGCCGCCTGGCGCCGCCAGCGCGTTGACGCGCCGCGTCACGGCCGGGTCCTCGACCAGCGGCGGAGCATGGTGCGGCTTGCTCCGGGCGTCGATCACCAACGGTCCGCTGCAGCCCCAGTGTTTATCTCGGCAAAACGCCTCGATCCCGTAGATGTCCGAGGCCGGATTGCTCCGCGTGAAGGTAGTCCAAAGGAAGTTTTCCAGCGTGCCCGCGGCAAAATCGCTGCGATCGGCCACCACCACCAGCGGAAAGCCGTTGATCGCGTCGTGCCGATTGTAGCGGCTGCAGAATTGCTCGATCGCCGAATCGGCCGCCCTCACCCCCGGCCCCTCTCCGGGCACCGACCGAAGGTTGGTCGGGCGAGGGGAGCGGGAATACGGTGGCCCTTCGACCACCAATACTCCCGGCAGCACCACACGGGCGTCCCTAAATCCCAGGTCCTCGGGCAGCACCAACCGGCTGTCGCAAGTGGCCGGCAAGGGTCGCAGCGGTGGGCCGGCCGCCGCGATCACAAGTTTCGAGCCCTCATTCAGCCGACCGGCGCTGTAGTCGAGCGTGTCGATCGTGGTACACGTCTGAAAATGCAGATCGCGCCGCCAATCGACCCGCTCCAACACGTGGCGGAAGAATTGCGGGACGTCACGAACGTCCAACTCGGGGTTGTCCTCGGCGGCGACGATCCACAGGTACTTGGCCAGCGACAACTGCCCGTGACCCAGCAGGGCATTGGCCAACGTGAGCAGTTCCCGTGGCTGGCGGCGGTCCTCGTAGGGCACGTAGCGTTCGCTGCCGATGGCCAGCAGCAGCGGATGCACTCCGGCGGCGTCCACGGCATGGACCGCCCGCACGCCCGGTATGTGCTTCGGAATCACCGGCCCGACCAGTTCGTGGATCAGTTGGCCGAAGATCGAGTCCTCTTGCGGCGGGCGGCCGACCACGGTAAACGGCCAGATTGCGTCGGGCCGATGATACACGTGCTCGACGCGCATCACCGGGAACTCGTGCGCCAGGCTGTAGTAGCCCAAGTGATCGCCGAACGGGCCCTCGGGCTTCAACCGCGACGGGTCGATCTGCCCCGTGATGCAGAAATCGGCCTCGGCGTGGATGGGCAGTTCGCCGCTGCGGCAGATCATCGGCACGCGCCGCCGCCCGAGCACGCCGGCCAGGGCCAGCTCGCACATCCCTTCCGGCAGGGGCATGACGGCGGCCACGGTCATCGCGGGCGGCCCGCCCACAAACACGTTGACCCGCAGCATCTCGCCCCGCCGCAAGGCCGCGGCATGGTGAGCGGCGATTCCCCGGTGGATCTGGTAGTGCAGGCCCACTTCGCGGTCCGGCTCGTATTGCCCGCCGGAAAGCTGCACGCGGTACATCCCCAGGTTGCCGTGGGCCAGGCCGGACCGGTCGGGGTCTTCGGTATAGACTTGCGGCAAGGTGACGTAGGCCCCGCCGTCGTCGGACCAGGATTTCAGTTGCGGCAGTTGGCCCAGCGTGGTTTCGCAGGCCAGCACCGGCCCTGTCTGGACCTTCCGCGGCCGCGTCAACAGGGCCGTCCAAGGTGTTTTGAAGTACAACCGGGGCCGGCGCATCAGATCGGCCGGATCAACTTGCAGGGCGACCAGTTGCTGCAACCGCTCCAGCGAATCGCGAAAAAGATACCGAACCCGCGACATGGTGCCGAAGAGGTTGCCCAGCATGGGGAAGCGGCAGCCCGCGACACGGGAGAAGTACAAGGCCGGCCCGCCCGCGCGAAACACCCGCCGCTGAATCTCGGCCGCTTCGAGGTTGGCGTCGACCGGCGCGTCGATTCGCACCAGTTGCCCGGTTGCTTCCAGGTCATTGACGCACTCGCGAAGGTTGCGATACATGGGCGACTAGCGTAGTGATCTAATCAGATGGGAAGTCTTCCGCTCGCGCGACGTTGGGCACACCCGACGGCGCAACTATCCCGCGAAGTGGGCTCAGCGAGTATGCACCTGTTGGGCGACCTGCTTGCCGCGACTCATAATCAGCAGTACCAACGCACCGGTAGTCAGCGCGACATCCGCGACATTGAAAATCCCCGTGCGCAGCGGCCCGATGCCAAGATTGACAAAATCGGTGACAAGCCCGTTATTACGTACGCGGTCAATCAGGTTTCCAAAACCGCCGGCTACGATAAGGACGACGGCTACGAACCTGAAGAGATGCATGTTCCATCTGGCAACGAGCACAGAGAGGGTTCCCAAAAGGAGCAGCACGTTAAGAACAGCGAAAACCCAGAAGCGAAGTTGGGGCGTAAGGTTGCCGCCCAGGCTGAGAAAACCACCCGGGTTCAAGGCGTATTCAAGGCGAAAGACGTTAGAGAAATACGATTGCGGCGGCTTGCCAGAAAGCGTCTCCGTGGCAATGTGTTTGCTAGCTTGGTCACACCCGACCCAGCAAGTCATAAGCCCCAACGCAAGCATCAGCCGAAGCCATTTATTGGTGGCGTTGGTCATTTGACTTCACTTGTCTGGTCGTCCCAAACGACGTCCTATTGCACCGAATTTCAACAAGAATGTTGAACTTGGACGGACGGGGTGATGTGGCCAAGCTTCCGCATGATAGCTATGTTACGCCGTCTCACCACGCCAACGCAACCCAGTGAACCGCACCCCGCTCACAAGCACCCGCGCCTGTGCATCGCCGCGCTAGTCGAGGTCCTTCAGCTCTTCCAGCCACAGCCGGATTTCGTTGTCGTATTCGCTGGCCAGGTCGCCCTTGATGAGCTGGCGGTGGAAACTGGCGGCCCCTTCCTTCACGAGGTCGGCCGCCTCGGCGCTGGGGAATCGCCGTGTCGGATCGGGCGCGATGAGGCCGCGGCAAAAACTCATCAGCAACTCGTTGCACGTCACTTCGCTGGGCAGGACGTGCGGCAGCCGCTGGGCCAGAAACCGCTTGGCCTCCAACAGATCGCGGTAGCTCGTGAGCCCGGCGAAGGGGGGCGTGCCGGCGAGCATCTCGATCAACACGTAGCCCAGACTGGCCAGGTCGCTGCGGGGCGAGCTCTCGCCGCCGTCGAGCACTTCCGGCGCGGCGTAGGTGGGCGTGCAGGTCCGCCGCGTCGGCGGCTTCTCGAAGTCGAAGGCCGAACCGAGGTCCACGATCTTGGCGTTGCCGGTCCGCTTGAGCATGATGTTCGACGGCTTCATATCGCCGTGGACGATGCCTTCGCGGTGCAGGGCCGCCAGCCCCGCCAGGCAGTCGCGGATGATGGCGATGGCGATGCCCGGCTTGACGCGGGGCTGCGTCGGCCCGGCCGTGACGATTACCTGGTTGATGTAGTTCCAGCGCTTGTTGCTGACGCGTTGCTGCACGTGTTCGAGCATCTTGCGCGTCAACAGCCGGGAAAGGTCGTAGCCGTCGACCCACTCCATTTCCATCATGCGGATGCGGCTGCGATCCACCCAATTGTGGACGTCCAATAGGTTGTCCTGCTGGATTTGGGCCACGCGGGCCGCAACCTGGGCCATCCGCGCCATGGCCTCGTCGTACGACCGCTCGTCTTCGTAACGCTCGGGAGAGAAGATCTTAAGCGCCACCGGCAGCGTGAAGTTGTCGGTGCCGCGGCGTTCGCTCAGATAGACCACTCCCTGTCCCCCCGAGCCCAACAGACTGATCAACCGATGGTGTTCGGTCCAGTTCAGGCGTTGTTCCTCGAGGATCTGTTGGTAGCGGTCGAGCAACTCGCCGGGACAGCGTGTGGAGTCGTGCCCCCCCCACGTTCGCGTTGCGCTGCCCTCCAGAAAAGTCGTCGTCATGGATGGGTCGTCCTTGGTGCCGGGATGGCTGATTGCGGCCCCATTCTAGCTCCTCGGCGGGCTGGGCGTCCAGACCGCTATGGTTTGCACGATTCGCCCATTTTCCCACGTTTGACGGGCGTGCCGTTTCGCCAAGGCAGCCGATCGCGCCGCTCCTCCCGCCGGTGCCCCGCCCGATCACGATCACAAAGACGCCGGATCCATGAGCGTTACCGGCAAGCCTCTGAAGTGATCTGCGTTGAAGGTGAGGAGTCGGGCGATCCCATAGCTCTGCATGGCCGCCACAAGTCGCGCGTCGTACGACCGGAGGCCCCTTATGCCGAGCGTCCTGACCAGATCGTGCCAGCGAGCGAGCAAGTCCTCGCGATCGGGCAGGAGCGTGAATCGCCGCTGGAAGAATCGCAGCCATTGGCTGGCCCGCTCGGGCGTCATGCCCAGCCCGTTCTGGCCAGCCGGTGGCGGGCCGGGTTTTCGCGTAGCCACGGCCCAAAATTCGTAGAGATTCTGGGGAGTAACAATGAGGCGTTCGCGCTTGGCCAGCAGCGCGTGGATTGCCCGGCGAGCGAGGGGGCACTGCGGATCGGCCGAGTCGGTTATCCGCCCGAGCAGATTGGTGTCGAGGAGGATCATTCCCCTTCCATCCGACTGTAGAGCGCTTCACGCGAGTAATCAACGTCGCCGACGCTTACCGTGAAAGGCTCCATTTCAGCGAAGATGTCTTCGCCTTGAGAACGGGCCGTATCGGATAGCTCTTCGACGAACACGATCGCCTCGCGAACGTCGCCGCGGATTCGGGCGACGCCCTCGGCGATCTCCTGCTTGGACCCTGTCAGCACCTCGACATTCATCGCGCCACCTCGTGCGTCTCTCTTTCGAGAACTCTACCACCTCCATTTTAGCTTCTCGCCCGCTTGGCCGTCCAGTCCGTCATGGCTGGACCGTTTCACCCCACAGTGGGTATCCGCCGCCGCGGATGGGAAAGCCCAGCCGCTTGTCGGACAGGTAGTTCACCAGCGGCAGGCCCGCCCGCCACCGCCGCAGATTGCGGCAAAACAGATGGGTCATGTTGTCGATCCGCCAACTGCTCTGCCCGCCCACGTGCGGGGTGATGATCACGTTGGGCATCTCCCAGAGCCGGCTCTCCGGCGGCAGCGGCTCGGGGTCGGTCACGTCCATCACCGCGCCGGCCAGTTGGCCGCTTTCCAGCGCGGCCACCAGGTCGTCGGTCACCACCATCGCCCCGCGGGCCACATTGACCAGCAGGGCGTCCCGGCTTCATCTTCGCCAACTTCGCCGCGTTGATGATGCCGCGGGTAGAGTCGTTCAGCGGCAGGCACAGCACGACGAATATCCGACAGCCGCCAGCAGGTCGTCCAGCCGATCGGCCGGCCAAAGGGCCTCGACGCCGTCCGGCTTGTCGACCGGGAACATGTCGGTGGCCAGGATGCGAGTGTCGAAGGCCTGAGCAACTCGAGCCAACCGCCGGCCGTCGCCGCCAAGGCCCACGATGCCCACCGTGCTGCGCGTCAGGTCGCGGGTGGGGCGGCGGATGAACTCCTTCTTCTGCTGGCGCACGAAGAACGTGGGCAGGCTGCGGCACCAGCCCGTCACCAGCGCGATCGTGTGTTCGGCCACCTGATCGGCCAGCACGCCCGAGGCACTGGTCACCACGATGTCCGACTCGATCACCGAGGGGACCAGGCAATGGTCCATGCCGGCGGCGGACGACTGAATCCACCGCAGGCGGCCCTGCCGCACCACGCCGTCCCAATCGACCGGCACTTTGGCATGACCGCAGAAGATGTCGGCCCGAAACAGCTCCTCGGCGATTCGCTGCTGGCCGGCGTCGATGATTTCGGCCTCCGGCATGGCGGCGGCGATTTGCTCGATGTGTTTCGCTTCAACGGGGTAGCAGAGGACGATTTGCGTAGACATGGGAAGTATAACAAGGGGGGCTGATATGGCCGCCGGAGGAAGCTCTCGGCTGTGGGTGTACGGATCGCGGGCAGGTCGTCAAGAATCGGATATTCTGATGAATTCGCGGCGCAAGTGCCAGTCCTCCGTAGTTTCTGTTGCGGTATGGTGGGGTAGGGTGGGACGAGGTCGCGGAGGGTTGGTGGGACTTCGCAAACCGGCCGGATCCGCGACCGAAGTCCCACCAAGATTCCGGTTTGCTCGTCCCACCCTACTTTTCCGCAACAGAAACTACGTAGTATCGTGACAATCTGAAAAACATGTGCGCAACCACGTCGCACGAGCCGATGGCCGGCAGCCTGACGCACCGAACGTGTCGGGTGCCACGGGCAGCTTGTCTGCCCGTGTTTGTGTCACAGGCCGACATGCAGCCAATGCCGCCTGCCGGCGGCTGTTGGCCCCGGCCATTTTTTGACAACAGTGCCTGTTGGAGCCTGAGGAAACCGGCAACGCCACCCTGGTGGGCTGAAAAGCGACCGACTATAATACGTCGTAGTGAGCAAGCGGCGGCACCCCACCGAATGTGCGGTCGACGGCTCTCGTAATTGATCCCGCCCAAAGCGACCGCGTCCGACGATGGCCCAAGCGCGTTCAATCCGTTGAGCACCGCAGCGGGCGAAGGAGGTTTCCCCTGAGCAATCACCGGTTCCAAATTGGCGTGCTGACCGTGGTGGTGCTGGTGGCGCTGCGGCTGGCATTGGGATGCCACTTCCTCTACGAGGGCGTGTGGAAGATCAAACCGATCGAGAAGTTCTCGACCCAACACACGATCCGTTCACGGCCGAGCCGTTTCTGACGCAGGCCAAAGGGCCGATGGCCGGCTTCTTCTACGCGATGGTGCCCGACATCGACGGCCGCCAGCGGCTGCGGGTCGAGACCGACGCGAAGGGCAAGAAGTCGATCGACGCCAGCGGCATTGCCGCCCGCTGGAACGCCATCCGGCAGGAGTTCGTCGACTACTACCAGCCCGGCCGAGTCGGCCGACGCGACGCGGCGGCCGACGAGCGGCTGGAACGAGAAGGCCGAGCGGACCTACGAACGAGTTTCAGCAAGCAACTCGAAGAGTACCTCAAGGAGAACGTCGACGACATCGCCGCCTATCTTCGGCGCCCTGGATCGGTTCGAGAACGACGAGGAGCGCAATCAGACGGCCCCGTTCCAGAAGCAGCGGCGCTGGGACCGGATGATGGAACTGCGCGCGCGAGGCCGGACAAGCTGGATCAAGGACATCGAAGCCCAGGAGAAGGCCTTCGAGAACTCGCTGTACAGCCTGCTGGACGAGCAGCAGAAGGAGCGGGGCCAGGTGCCGGCCAGTTGGAATCCCTTCCGCTGGAGCCGCATGGAGCAGATCAACTTCGCCGTGACCTACGGGCTGACGGCCATCGGGCTGTGCCTGATGCTGGGCTTCTGCACGCGGCTGGCGGCCTTGGGCGGGGCGGCCTTCATGTGCTTCGTGGTGATGACGCAGCCGGCGTTTCCGGGCATCTATCCGCCCGATCCGCCCGTGGTCGGCCACGCCCTGTTGGTGAACAAGGATTTCGTCGAGATGCTCGCCCTGTTGGTGGTCGCCAGCGTGCCGGCGGGACGCTGGGGCGGGCTTGGACTTCTTCCTCGTACCACTTGATCGTTCAACCGCCTTCCTGTTCGCGCAACGTCAAGAAGGACACGAATAGCAGTGAATCGTATGAATCCGATATCCGCGAAACGCCGACGTCGCCGTCGGCCGCCGGCGTCACCCGCCGCGACTTCATCAAGGGCACCGTGGCCGCCGGCGTGGTGGTCGGCGGCGGGCTGGGCGCGTTCTACTTCGGCTACGACAAGGCCGTCGGCTCGCCGTTGCGGGTCGGCGTGATCGGCACCGGCGACGAAGGCAGCGTGCTGATCGGCGCGATCAATCCCGAGTTCATCGAGGTCAAGTCGATCGCCGACATCCGCCCCTACAACGTCTGGCGGGCCTTCCACGGCGACCATTCCAGCGAGACGGCGCTGGCCGCCCGGCCGGGCCTGATGGCCAAGTACGGCTGGAAGACCGAGGACGAAGCCCGCCGGCACGTCAAGGTCTACGACAAGCAGAGCGGCGGCTACGAGGAATTGATCAAGAATGCCAAGGACGACGGCCTGGAGGCGGTGATCATCGCCCTGCCGCTGCACCTGCACGCCCCGGCGGCCATCGCCGCCATGAAGGCCGGCCTGCACGTGATCACCGAAAAGCTCATGGCCCACAGCGTCCACGAGTGCAAGGACATGGCCCGCGTGGCCGAGCCAGACCGGCCTGATCCTGGCCACCGGCCACCAGCGGCACTACAACATCCTCTACGCCAACGCGGTCGACTCGATCCAGCGCGGCGTGCTGGGCGACCTGCACTACATCCGCGCCCAGTGGAACCGCGGCAACCTGCCCGGCAAGGACAGTTGGCAGCAGCCGATGCCGCCGAAGGTCAAGCCCGACGATCCGCATGGCCAAGGAGCTGGCGAAGAAGCTGAAGGAGTGTCAGAAGCAACTGGCCGCGGCCCGCGGCGCGGCGATCGACCTGTGGCGGCATCCGCCTGGAGCAGGTCGAGGCCCAAATGGCCGACGAGATCGTCGACGCCGAGAAGTTCGGCTACGAGAACGATGCAGATCAAGGACGCCGCGGGCAAGGTGGTCTACGACCGGCCGGCCATCGAGGAGTTGATCCGCTGGCGGCTGTGGGACCGCACCGGCGCCGGCCTGATGGCCGAGTTGGGCAGCCATCAGCTCGACGCGGCGAGCATCTTCATTCACGCCATGCACAAGGCGCACGACCCGAAGGCCGAGAAGCCGCATCCGCTGAGCGTGGCGGCGGCGGCCGACCGGCCGCTGTTCCCGGCCGACCGCGACGTGGAGGACCACGTCTACTGCGTGATCGAGTTCCCCGCCCCCGGCTACGACGCCGAAGGACCCCTTCGCCAGCCGCAAGAAGATCGGCGTGCAGTACGCCTCGATCAACGGCAACGGTTTCGGCGGCTACGGCGAGATCGTCTTCGGCACCAAGGGGACGCTGATCCTGGAACAGGAGCAGGAGCTGTCGATCATCAAGGGGCCGGCGGCGCCGAGCAGCGTCAAGGTGTCCGGCGGCGCGGCCGGCGGGCCGACGCTGGACACGCAGGCCAGCGGCGCGGCCGACGGCCGGCCGCCAAGAGCGGCGGCGGCGCCAAGGTCAGCCGCGGCTACACCGAGGAGTTGGAGCACTGGGCGTGGTGCATCCGCCACCCGCGACCGGAGAACCAGCCGCGCTGCGGCCCGAAGGTGGCCCTGGGCGACGCCGTGATCGCCCTGACCACCAACATGGCCGCCCGCAAGGGCCAGCGGATCGAGTTCAAGAAGGAGTGGTTCGACATCCGACAGCGACGAGACGCCGGAGGGCGATCCTCCCAGCGTTCGTGCGAGTTGAACACAATGTCCTGCAGGGTGCGCGAAACGCACCAACCACGATCATAGCGGTGCGTTTCGCACCGGACGAACGATTCGATGTATCTTAGCCCCGAAGAAAAAGCGATCGGCAAGGAGAACTTCTACGCCGCCATCGGCAGCAAGCTGATCCGCCGCGACTTGCTGAAGAAAGCGATCAAGACCGAAGTCGCCTCCGGCAAGCGGCTTGGGGCCGCTGTACTTCGGCTACGGCGACGTCGGTCTCCGAGCCGGTGCGCGTGGGCGTGATCGGCACCGGCGACGAGGGGAGCGTGCTGCTCGGCGCGATCAATCCCGAAGTACATCGCGGTCAAGGCCATCGCCGACATCCGCCCCTACAACGTCTGGCGGGCCTTCAACGGCGACTACTACAGCGACACGGCCCGCAAGGCCCGGCCCGGCCTGATGACCGTCTACGGCTGGAAGACCGACGAGGAGGCCCGCAAGAACGTCAAGGTCTACGGGCCGTACGAGGAATTGATCGCCAACGCCAAGGAGGACGGCATCGAGGCGGTGATCATCGCCCTGCCGCTTGCACCTGCACGCCCCGGCGGCCGTCGCCGCCATGAAGGCCGGCCTGCACGTGATGACCGAGAAGCTGATGGGCCACAGCGTCCACGAGTGCAAGGAGATGGCCCGCGTGGCCAAGCAGACCAACCTGCTGCTGGCCACCGGCCACCAGCGGCACTACAACATCCTCTACGACGACGCGGTCGAGATGATCCGCAAGGGGCTGCTGGGCGAACTGCACCACATCCGCGCCCAGTGGCACCGCGGCAACCTGCCGGGCAACGATAGCTGGCAGCAGCCGATGCCCAAGGCGGCCAAGCCCGACGATCTCCAGGCCGACGATCTGGACGAGAAGCTGCCGGCAAGGCGATCGCCGCGTGGCTCGCGCAACAATAAGGAAGCCGACATCCCGGAGAAGTACTGACTGAGTGGTCTGTCACGCTCGAGCAGCCGAGAAGGACAACGGCAAGTCGACCGACGAGTGGGACAAGAAGGTGGCCCAGGTCCAAGCCCAGATCGACGACATGGTCGACGCCAAGAAGTTCGGCTACGAGGACCTGGAGATCAAGGACGCCTCCGGCAAGGTGGTCTACGCGCGGCCGGCCATCGAGGAATTGATCCGCTGGCGGCTGTGGGACCGCACCGGCGCCGGCCTGATGGCCGAATTGGGCAGCCACCAACTCGACGCGGCGAGCATCTTCATCCCCGCCTGCACGGCCCGCGACAGGCCGAGAAGCAGCATCCGCTGAGCGTGGCCGCGGCCGCCAACCGGCCGCTGTTCCCCGCCGACCGCGACGTCGAAGACCACGTCTACTGCATCTTCGAGTTCCCCGCGCCCGGCTACGATCCCGATCCCCGGATCCGGTGGGCAGCCGCAAGAAGATCGGCGTGCAATACGCCTCGATCAACGGCAACGGCTTCGGCGGCTACGGCGAAACGGTGTTCGGCACCGAGGGCACGCTGCTGCTGGAGACCGAGAAGGAAGCCATGCTCTTCAAGACCCACGACACCAAGGGCAAGACGAAGGTCGTGGCGGCCAAAACGACCGACAAGAAAGACACCGTCGCCTTGCAGATCGACGAAAAGGGCGACCCCGAGTCGGCGGCCATCGGCACGCTGGGCACCCTGCCCGCCGAACGCGGCTACACCGAGGAGTTGGAGCACTGGGCGTGGTGCATCCGCAACCGGGCCCCGGAGAACCTGCCGCATTGCCATCCCAAGGTGGCCCTGGGCGACGCCGTGATCGCCCTGACGGCCAACATGGCCGCCCGGCAAGGCGACCGGATCGAGTTCAAGAAGGAGTGGTTCGACATCGACAGCGACGAGACGCCGGAGGGTGACAAGCCGGACGTTTCGCGGTATAAGTAACGAGAGGGATTAGGGATTGGTGTCAGGTGCGGTATTAGGACTTGGGTCTTGGGTCTTAGCTACCCGTGCATCACCTGCGACAGAGTTCCGTTCCCATATCAAAGGCCAAAGGCCGAAGCCCCAAGACCAAAGCCCAAATCCGTTAGTTACAGCAATTTTCAGGGCATTGCCTCTAATCGCTAGCCCTATTCGCCATGCCCAAACTCGTGCTCGACATCCCGCATTCCCTCGGCCAGGAAGAGGCCACGCGGCGGTTGAAGGAGAAGTTCGCCGCCGCGCGAGCCGAGTATCAGGGCCAAGTGAGCAACTTTCGCGAGGAGTGGCAGGACCACACCTTCTCGTTCGGCTTTCACGTGCTGGGCATGGCCATCAGCGGCACCGTGGCGGTGGACGACGCCGCCGTGAAACTGGTGACCCAATTGCCGCTGGCCGCGGCGTTCTTCAAGGGCGCGATCGAGGAACGCCTCCGCCAGGAAGTGGGCAAGCTGATGGTGCCTGCGCCGGCCGGTTGACGGCCTGACGGAACACCTCCGCCCCCCGGTGTACCCGGCGTCATTCCTCGATCGGTTGCGCCCGGCCACGGCCGGGATGGCGCCGCGATCGGTTCTCGTTGCCGGCGCTGGCGTCTCGGCGTGCTCATAGGCGGCCTGGCCCGCCTTGAGCAACCATGGCTCGCGGCCCGCCAACTGACGGCCTTACGTCGTTTTCGGCCACCGCGTCTGCCACCACGACCACACAAAATAGGCGCCCACGCCGGCAATCGGCGTGCCCAAGCCCACGGCGATGTACAGCAGGGGCCTGGTCGCAAAAACGAACAGCCAGCCCACTTCGGCAATGATGCTGGGCAGCGGATACAGCGCCATCCGGAAAGTGTGAGCCGTACGTCCCTGTTTGCGAATCAACGCCAAAGCCACGATCTGGGCTACGAACTGGACCAGGATGCGCGTGGTCAACAGCGCGTCGATCACCTCACCCAGCGACAAGAAACTCGCACCGATGGAGACCGCGCCCAGCACCAACAACGAAATGTGCGGGAAGTCGCCGCGGGGGTGCAACCGGCCAAAGGCGGCGAAGAAGAACCCGTCTCGGGCGGCCACGTACGGAATCCGCGAGTATCCCAGCATGCCTGCAAAGATGGCGGCAAACGCCGTCCAGCAGATCAACACGGTAATGATCGTGCCCGCGGTCGGGCCGTACAGCTTTTCCATGAAATCGGACGCGATGAACTTCGACTCCATAGCCTCGCGCCACGGCACCACGCCGATGATACACAGATTCATCGTCAAGTAGATGGCGGCTACGGCGATCACGGAAATCAGAATCGAGCGGGGCATGATGCGCGAGGGGTTGACAACTTCCTCGCCGATATAGCAGACGCCGTAGTAACCGAGGAAATCATACATCGCTATGCTCATCGCCGTGCCGAGCCCGAGGGCAAATCCGCTGGAGAGGCTGAAGGCCTCGGGCGGGAAGTCGAAAGCGATGCCGGCGTCGAAATGGCATACGCCGGGAATCAATACGGCCGCAATGGTCACGATCATTCCCGCCCATAACACCACCATGAGCTTTCCCACCGATTCGATCTTGCGGTAGAGCAAGAACACCATCAGCGCGGCCACGCCCACGGCCAGACATTTCACGTAAATCGGCGCCAGTTCGACGTGCGGCGGCACTTGCTTTACGACATAACTTACATACTGGGCGATGCCGATGTTGCCCGTGGAAATTTCCAGCGGCCCGGAGAGAATGAACTGCCAAATGAACAAGAACGGCAGCAAGCGTCCCAGCCGCGTGCCGGCAAAGGCGACCTTGAGGTATTCGAGCGTTCCGCCCGACGACGGGATGGCCGAGGCGAGCTCGGCCCAGACCATGCCGTCGCAAATGGCCAGCACGGCGCCGAGGAGCCATCCCAGCATGGCTTGCGGCCCGCCCATGGACGCGATGATTAGCGGAATGGTCAGGAATGGACCTATGCCCACCATGTACGACATGTTCATCGCGGTGGACTGCCAGAGACCGAAGCCGCGATGTGGTCGATGTGGCTGGGAGTCGGAAGGCATGATTGGTAGTCCTTCAACCTCGCTGCCAAGCTCCAGCTTGGGAGCCAGTTGTCGAACGATCAACTGGAGAGTCTAACAACCTCGCCGCGCAGGGCGCGGGTGAGTATTTTATTCCGCCGCCTGCGACGCGGCCGGATGCTCATAGGCGGCCTGGCCTGCCTTGAGCAACCATTGCTCGCGGCCCGCCAATTTCATGATTACCAACAGCCCGACGCCAATCGCGAGCCACACAATCACGAGGTATGGAGCGTAGCTGGCGGGCGGGTCGAACGGATCGGGTGCGGGATCGATCGTCTTGTAGCCCACATAGAGCAGGCCCACCGATGAAACCAACGGCAGCACGAGGTGCCGAAAGACACTGAACTCGCTGCGGAGTTCGCGGAAGAAGAAGAGGAAGACACCCAAATTGCCGGCACAATAGACGCAGACCATTCCCAACGACAGCGCGACGGCCAAGAGACTGAACTCGTTGGCTGGGCCCATCCAAAACCCCAGGCCCAGTCCAATCGCGAAAGTCAGAATCGTCTGCAAGGCGATGGCGACCGCGGGTGTTTGGTGGACGGGATGAACTCGGCCGAGGGCCTTCGGCAGCACCCCGCTTCGCCCCATGGCGAAGAAGACGCGCGTGGCCGCATTGGTCGAGGCCATGGAAACGCCGATGGCCGAATTCACCAGGGCCAACAGAATCACGATCCAACCCCCGCCCCACAGTTGCCTGGCTAACTGAAACAGCGGGTTCTCGGCGTCGTCGGGAATGGCGACGAAGCTCGGCAGCGCATCCGTGCCCCAGCCCACGAGCAGTCCCCAGCCGCAGAACACGTAGACAACGCCCATGATCAGCACCGATCCTACGATGGCCCTGGGCAAGTTGCGTTTCGGATTCTTGCTTTCCTCGGCCAAGGGGGCGACCGCTTCGAAGCCGGAGAAACAGAATATCGCATAGACCACGGCCAGAGCCAAACCGCTGCTGGAGGGAATATTGTGGAGGTCGAAGGAGTGGAGATTCACGCCGCCAGTTCCGGGCCTTATCAGTCCGCTGGCCGCCAGGGCCAACAATAGCAGAACCTCGGCGATGCCCAACACCATCGTGAACTCAACGGAGATTTCAATTCCTCGGTAGGCCAAATAGGAAATCAGAAGGGCCGTGACAATCATGAACGCCCACCAGGGGAGATAGATGCCGTACGCGGCCCACAGAGCGTTCTCCGTCAAGAAGCCGACGAACGTCAGGTTGATGGCGGTTCCCACCGGATCGTAGAGGAAATAGAGCCAAGCCGTGAGGAAACCCGCCGGGGATGGACGGTGCGGCTGACGTACGTGTAGTATCCACCCGCAGAGGGAATGTGCTTGGCCAACTCGGCTAGTGACATGCCGAGGCCGAGCATGATGACGAAGCCGATGGCGAACGCCAGCGGAACGGTCTGCCCGGCGTGTTTGGTAATCAATTGAAGAGTCAGAATCACCCCCGTTCCGGGAGCAATGTGGGTGACCGCTTGCATGATCACGGAAGGCAACTTCAGCGTGTCTGCCCGCAGGTTCGACTCGGGATGGCTCATCGGCAGCAAGTTTCCTTTCCTTCGTTGCGGGACCCAGAAGACGACCGTATTACTTTTGCTTAATTGCGCCAGCCAGTCAAGCGTGCCGCAGAGCTAAGGGCTCAACGGCCGCCAGTTCTCCACGTCCGGCCGGTACTGGAGGGTGTCCAGCAAAGTCAGCGACAGGAACAAGGCCAGAAACATCAGGGCGGTTACGAAAACCACGGCGTAGAACGGATTGTCGTAGCGGAGGTGCATGAAGTAGAGCGCCACCAGCGCGGCCTTGACTGTGGCGATCCCCAAGGCAATCGCCAAGGCCCAACCGCCAAAATCGAACCACGTGGCCGCGACCGTGAGAAAGGTCAGGCTCAACAGCACGGCGAACACGCCCAGCAACACCCGCAGCGGCACGACGTGGCTCGGCGCCTCGGTAACGACGCCGCCTGAATGTTCGGGGATGTCGTGGCTCATGGCGACTCTCGGATCAGTGAATCAAGTAGAGCAGTGGAAACAGGTAAATCCAGATCATGTCGACCAGGTGCCAGTAGAGGCCGACGAAGTCGACCGGGCCGAAATAGCGGCTGCTGAAATGGCCCCGCAGCGCCCGTGACAGAACCCAGGTAATGGCCCCCATGCCGGCCAGCACGTGGATGCGCGTGCAGTCCGGTCAAGAGGAAGTAGATGCTGAAGAACACGCCGACGTTTCGCGGCTCGTTGGCCAGGTCGGCCGCGGGGTGGCCGGGATCGGGCGGGTGGGCCTTCTGGGCATCGGCGGCCGCCTCCGCAGGCTTGTAGCGGCTGGCCCAGAGCAGCCCGTGCTCCCACTTCGCCTTGTACTCGACGTACTTGATCCCCAGGAACCCGCACGCGCAGATCAGCGTGATCACCAGGCACAACACCAGACCGCGTTGCTGGTCGCGCTGGGCGCAGCGCACGCCCCAGGCCATCGTCAAGCTGCTGAGGATCAGCACGGCCGTGTTGATGGCGCCCAGGTTCTTGTCGAGGAACTGATGGGCGTAGACGAAGATCTCGGGATGATTCGCCCGATAGACGGCGTACGCGCAGAACAGCCCGCCGAACAGCAGGATTTCGGTCAGCAGAAAGATCCACATCCCCAGCTTGCCCGCGGCATACTGCTGCTCCGGGGTCTCGAAATGATCGGCGAGAAAGGTTTGTCTAGCCATACACATCATTAGGGATGGTTGCCACCGAAGCGTACCAGAGCGTCGAGCGAAAACAGGTCTCACGCGAAGCGCAGAGCGCAAGAGAATGAACTTGTTGGATCATCACATCGGACATCTTCTTTGCGCTTGCGCCTTGGCGTGAGCCCCATTCATTCATCTTCTTCTCTTATCTTCTTTTCTTCGTTCGGAATGTATCCTTGCGGTCAGTCCGCCTGTGGCGTTCGCACGTATCCGCCAATGTTGGCATCGTACTGGATGTCGCTGAAGTCGTAGGGATCGCCGACCGCCGGCGGCGTGGGGAAATTGTCGTAGGGCGGCGGCGAACTGCACTGCCATTCCAACGTGGCCGCGCCCCAGGGATTGGCCGGCGCCCGGCGCCCGGCAAACAGCGAATAGAGCAAGTAGACCGCGACCATCGTCAGGCCGGCCGCCAGCAGATAGGCCCCCAGCGACGACAGGACGTTGTAGGCGGTGATTTCGGGATGCTCTTGGCCAAGGCCGTGTAGTCGTAGTAGCGGCGGGGCATGCCGTGCGTGCCGAGGATGAACTGCGGGAAGAACGTCAGGTTGAAGCCGACGAAGATCACCAGCGCCGCCAGCCGGCCCCAGAACTCGCTGTACATCCGGCCGGTGATCTTCGGCCACCAGTAGTGCAGCCCGCCCAGGAAGGCGATCATCGTGCCGCCGACCATGACGTAATGGAAATGGGCCACGACGAAATAGGTGTCGTGGACGTGCACGTTGACCGCCAGCGCGCCGAGGAACAGGCCCGTCAGCCCGCCGATGCCGAACAGGAAGATGAAGATCAGGGCGTAGCACATCGGCGTGGCCAGCCAGATCGAGCCCTTGTACATCGTCGCCAGCCAGTTGAAGACCTTGATCGCCGAGGGGATGGCCACGCCGAAGGTCATGGCGCTGAAGATCATGCCGGCCAGCGGCGACTGGCCGCTGACGAACATGTGGTGCCCCCAGACCAAGAAGCCCACCAGCGCGATGGCCACGCTGCTGTAGGCGATGAACTTGTAGCCGAAGATGTGCTTGCGGCTGAAGACCGAGATCAGTTCGCTGATGATGCCCATCGCCGGCAGGATCATGATGTAGACGGCCGGATGGGAGTAGAACCAGAAGAAGTGCTGGAAGAGGATCGGGTCGCCGCCCAGCTTCGGGATCGAAGATGCCGACGCCCGCCGACGCGCTCGACGGCCAGCAGCAGCAGCGTGATGCCCAGCACCGGCGTGGCCAGCACCTGGATGATCGCCGTGGCGTACAGGCCCCAGAGAAACAGCGGCATGCGGAACCAGGTCATTCCGGGCGGCCGCAGCGTGTGGATCGTGACGATGAAGTTCAGCCCCGTGAAAATCGAGCTGAACCCGAGGATGAACACGCCCAGCAAGGCCGGCACGACGGCCGTGCGCGTGGTCGTGCTGTAGGGCGTGTAGAAGGTCCAGCCGGTGTCCAGGCTGCCGGTGGCCAGCGTCGACCAGGAAGAACACGGCCCCGATCCACCACAGGTAGAGGCTCAGCAGGTTCAGCCGCGGGAAGGCCACGTCCTTGGCGCCCAGCATCAGCGGCAGCACGAAATTGCCCATGATCGCCGGCATGCCGGGAATGAGGAACAGGAAGATCATCACCGTGCCGTGCAGCGTGAACATCTGGTTGTAGGTGTCGCGGGCCATGATCGTCGGGCCGGGCGCGATCAGCTCGGTCCGCATCAACAGCGCGAACACCCCGCCCAGGGCGAACGAGCGAGGATCGAGACCATGTACATCACGCCGATCCGCTTGTGATCGAGCGTGAACAGCCACGAGGTGACCGGATGACGCGCCGCGCCGGGAAACAGCGTGTGCGGCGAGTAGCTCAGGTAGCTCCGGCCGTCCGGCCGAGGCGTGATCATCGGTTGTCTCGTGCGCCGCTGTCATTGCGATTCCCGTACTCGGATTTGTGGTGCAGGCGTCGCCGCCTGCATGGTTCCGCACATGGCGATGGCAGCGCCTCGCTCCACTGTTGCGAGATCAGCCAAGTGCTGCTGTCAATACCTACTTGAGCGATTTGATGAACTCGATCAGGTCCGTGATTTCTTCGTCGCTGAGAATGCCCTTGTAGGTGGGCATCACCGGCTTATAGCCCTGGACGATCTTGGCCTCCGGCTCGAGGATCGACTCGCGGACGTAGTTCTCGTCGACCGTGACCGAGCCGCCGCCTTCGAGATAGGTCGTGTGGCCGAAAATGCCCTTGAAACTCGGGCCCGTGCCGGCCGTGCCGTCGATCGAGTGGCACTGCGAGCAGCCGCGGCGGCTGTACAACTGCTTGCCGGCCTCGGCCGGCGGCAGGTTCTTGAACAGGTTGCCCGCCTCGGCCAGCCATTTCTCGAACTCGCCCGGCGGATGGACCACGACCTTCGTGAACATGTCGGAATGGTTCGTGCCGCAATACTGGGCGCAGAGCAGGTCGTGCTCGCCCGGCTCCTTGGCGCGGAACCAGATCGTCGTGTATCGGCCCGGCACCACGTCCATCTGCACGCGGAAATCGGGCACGTAGAAACCGTGGATCACGTCCTCCGAACGCATCACCAAGCCGCACCGGCTCATCGACCGGCACGTGCAACTGCTCGTCCTTGTGGCCGTTGGGATACTCGAACATCCACAGCCACTGCCGGGCCACCACGCGGATCTCGTAGGCCTGGCGCGGCGAGGTCCGCATCTCCATGTAGCCCGTCACGCCCTCGTAGAAAATGAAGCCGACGATGAGGATGGGGATCGCCGTCCAAACCACCTCCAGCGCCGTGTTGTGGCTGGGCGACGGCGACGGCTCGACGCCCTCGCCGGCGGCGAAACAGGATCACGAACACCGTCATCAGCACGACGATCAGCGTGAAGAAGAAGATCGACACGCCCAGCAGGATGTAGAACAGGTTGTCGACGATGGCCGAATCCGTCGAGGCCGGCGGCGGCAGCCAGAACGATTCCTCGCTCTGCGCGAGCAGCGTCGCGGACCACAAGTCGACGGGCAGCGGCAGGCGGAGCGGCCACATCAGGGCGATCCCTCCGCGCTTGGCTTGCGGGCCTTGTCGGCGCTTCGCGAATCCAGAACAGTCCGAGCACGCCGCCGAAGACCAGCAACGTCAGCCCGCCGCCGATCCGCATCAGTCCCAAGGCGAACGGCCCGTAGCGGCCGGCCTTCTGCGTCGTAGTGGAAACAGGAGAGGAAGAACTGGTCGACTGCCGAGCCGACCTTGCCCTCGGAGGCCTCGACCAGCGACAGCCGCAAGGTCTGCGGATTGTAGAGCACGCCGCCCAAGTAGCGCGACACGCGGCCGTCGGGCGTGCAGAGGATCAAGGCCGCGGCATGGGCGAATTGCTCGTCGCTGCGGGATGTACTTGTAGCGAAATCCCACCGTCGGCGGCCAGCTTCTTGATGTCCTCTTCCCGGCCGGTGAGGAAATGCCAGCCGGCGGCGCTGCCCGGCCGGTTGTAGACCTTCAGGTACTTCTCCTTCGTCAACGCCGGCCCGCATGGGCGTCTCCAGCGGGTCGATGCTCACCGTGACCACCTGAAACTGCTCGCCCAGGTTCCAGGGCATCGCCTTCAGGGCGTCGACCAGGCCGTTGAGTTGAATGCTGCACAGCATGGGGCAATCGGAGTAGTTCATCGTCAGGATCACCGGATGCGTGCCGTCGAAGAACTGCCCCAGCGTGGTCTTGCGGCCGTCGGAATCGACAAACGGCAGTTCCAGCGGCAGCCGCGCGCCGGGCAGCTCCGTGATGCCCACGTCCACCAACTCCGGCGGCAGCGGCTCCTTGCGATCGGCCAGGGCGGGGACGGCGCACGCGGCCCAAATGACCAAGACCGCGAGAACGATGCGGTGACGACGGTACTGCGTGGGAACGCTGGCCGCGACGCTCCGCGTCGGACGCCCGATTCGCCTTTGGTCGCCCCGTCCCATTCATCGCTTCCCCTCCTTCTGTCCCTTTTCCTCCTGGTTCTGTCCTTCGCTCTCTCCTTATCGTCTTTCGCCTTCTCCTTCTCGTCTTTCGTTATCACCGGCTCCGCACTCTTTGACGGATTCGGCCACGACCAATTCCATCGCCCGGTCGATCGGAATGGCGACCACGCCCTTCTTCTCGTCCACCCAGCGGTACTCGGCCAGCCGGGCCTGCTGCTGCTGCACCAGGGCGGTCAGTTCGGCGGGCGGCTGGCTGATGTCCTTCTCGTAGCGCTGCTGGGCCTCGATGCGATAGAACATCACCTGCAACAGGATGATGCTCGCAAAGAACAACAGCGCGCTGATCAATCCGACCAGCGCAATCACCGGCGTGTTGACGTCGTCGCGCGTCGCCATGTGTCGGTCCCGTTGTGCCCTCTCCCTTCGGGAGAGGGGATTACCTTGTCACGTATTCTCAAACGCCAACGATTCGCCCAGCCGCGGATCGGCCAGCGGCAGCAGCGGGCGCTGCCGGCCACGTGGAGCAGACCCGCCAAGTATACTCCGCCGATGCCCACGAACAAACAGGCGTCGATCGCGCCCAGCGGCAGACCGCGGTGCGTGCCGGCACGCACGCCCAGGTTCGGCATCACGATCCAATACAGGTCGATCCAGTGCATCGCCAGCAGCCACACGGCCCAAAACGCCAGCGACCACTTCCGCCGCTTCGCGTGCCGCGACAGCAGCCCGCAAAACGGGATCAGCAAATTGCCGAACAGCAGCACCAGCGACACCCACAGCCCACGGGCCGGATTGCCGCACCAGGTACCAATCGGTCTCCTCCGGGATGTTCGCGTACCAGATCAGCAGGTACTGCGAGAAGGCGATGTATCCCCAGAAGATCACGAACGCAAACAGCAGCTTGCCCAGGTCGTGGTAGTGCTCGATCGTAATGCGACGTTTTCAGCCGGCCGGAGAGTTGCAGCAGCAGCGCCGCCAGGATGATCGGCGGCGAAGAACCCGACCACGGCCCCGAGAAGAAATAGACGCCGAAAATCGTGCTGAACCACCGCGGCGAAAGCGACATCAGCCAATCGAACGAGGCGAAGGTCACCGTGACCGCCAGAGCAGCAGGGCCAGGGGGCTCATGCGTTCCATGCGCAGCGTCAGCGCCGGATCGCCCGACCCGTCCTGCTCCAGGGATCGCGTCAGGTAGAACCGTCGCCAACAAGCCACCACACGGCAAAGTAGACCACGCAGCGAATCGCCGAAGAAGCCCGGGTTCAAATACGGGGCCTTGTGGCCGAGCAGCGGGTCGCCGGCCACGGCCGACCGATCGTTCCAGGCGTACAGGCTATGGACTGCCCAACAACACGGGCACGATGATCGGCAGGAACAGCAGCGTCAGGCAGCGGCATGTTCGCGGCCATGATCTCGGCCAGCCGCCGCACGGTCGACGCTCCAGCCGGCCCGGCAGGCGTGGTCCACGGCCACGGAGAACAGCGCCCCCAGCGAGATGCTCAGGAAGAAGCAGTAGTTCAGCAGGTAGGAATGGAGAAGTACGTCAGACTGGTCGCCGCGCTGCCAGCCCAGCACGGCGCCGCCGGCCAGGCCGATCGCCCCGATCAGCGCGGCCGCCCAGCAACAGCGGCCGTGCCAACAGCGCCCAGCGTGAGCCGTTCGCCGCCGGCGGATTGGCCGGCCGAAGCCGAATTGTGGGCAGATCGCGTGTTCATCGTACTTGTGTCACCTATCGCAACTGCGGCCGGAGATCGTCCGGCACGTCCTTAATACGTCGCGTTCTGGCTCCGCTGGAGCGCCCGGATGTACAAGAATGATGGCCCAGCGGTCGGCCGCGGGAATCTGCGAGGCGTAGGCGGGCATGGTGCGAATGCCGTTGGTGATCGTGTTGAAGATTTCGCCCACCGCCTGCTTGCGGACCGACTCGGCCCGTGCAGCGAGAGCGGCGGCACCCAGCCCTTGTCTTCGCGGCGGATCGCCCGGGCCGAGGTGACGCTGCTCGACGCCGCCGTCGCCGACCAGTCCGTGACAGGCGGCGCAATAGATGTTGAACCGCTCCTGGCCGCGTCCATCAGCGCCATGGTGACGGGCATGGGGAACGTGGTGGCCCACTTGCCGCCCGATCTGCCCGCGGTAGAAATGGTCGTCGGCCTCCAAGCCGGCCCTGGGCAACCGTGCCCGGCACCGGCGGCCGCATCGCCCGGCCGTCGGCGAACAGCGGGCTGGCCGCCTGCGGCAGGTACTTCGGCTGGAAGTCCATGTCCAGAATGGGATGGATCCGCGGCTGCGACTTCGGCACCGCCCGATACCGGGCGATCAACAGCGGCGGCAGCAGGCTCAGCACCACCAGCACGGCCACGCTCCAATAGAGCGCCGAAGGAAATCTCGCGCCGCGCCGCCGCATCGTAGCACAGTCTCCACCGCCTTGGGCCGCAGCGATTCGACGAAGCTTCGGCGTCTCGGCGGCGTCGAACTTCGGGTCGGCCGCCTCGATGGAGAGGAAGAATCCGTCGGTGGTCACCCGCCGAAACGCCCGCCGGCGAAGACCCAGTGCCAGAACTGCGGCAGCAGGTTCAGCACCAGCACCGCCGCCGAACGCCGCGAACGCGCTCAAGCAGCACGATCAGCTCGAACGTGATGGGGATGTTGGCCGGCAGGCTGAACAGCGGCTTGCCGCTGATCACCAGCGGATAGTCGACGGCGTTCGTCCACCACTGCATCAGCAGCGCCGCCGCGGCGCCCGGCGATTCCGCCGGCCAGCGCCAGCCAGGGCAGCAGCGTGGGCCGGATGCCCATCGCCCGCTCCATGCCGTGGATGGGGAAGGGGCTGTGGGCGTCCCAGCGCGTGAAGCCGGCCTCGCGCGACGCGAGCTGCCGCGGCCCGGAGCGCCTCCGGGCCGTCGAACTCGGCCAGCAGCCCGGCCACGACGCGGCGGCCGCTCGGCATCGTTCGGCGTTGTGACGTTGCTCATGGTCATCACGCATCACTCGCGGCAAACGACGTTGTGCACGGTTCGACTTCATCGTGCGCGCACCACCTGTTTCACCTCCGCCATGGCCACCATCGGCAAGTAGCGGCAGAACAGCAGGAACAACGTCAAGAACAGCCCGAAACTGCACGCCAACATCGACAGGTCGACCCACGTCGGCTAGTACATGCCCCAACTGCTCGGCAGGAAATCGCGGCTCAGCGAAACCACGATGATCACGAACCGCTCCAGCCACATGCCCACGTTGACCAGCAGGGCGACGATCAGCATCATCCAGGGCGTGGTGCGGCACCGCTTGAACCAGAACACCTGCGGCACCACCACGTTGCAGAAGATCATGATCCAGTAGGCCCAGGCGTACGGCCCCAGCGCCCGGTTGAGCGGCCGCGAACTGCTCGTACGGGTTGCCGCTGTACCAGGCGATGAACACCTCGACCCCGTACGAGTAGCCCACGATGCAGCCGGTGGCCAGGATGATGCTTGTTCATGTTGTCCAGGTGCCGCATGGTGACCAGGTCCTTCAGGCCGAAGTACGCCCGGGCGGGCACCATCAGCGTGACCACCATCGCGAAGCCGCTGAAGATGGCCCCGGCCACGAAGTACGGCGGGAAGATCGTCGAGTGCCAGCCGGGCAACTGGGCCACGGCGAAGTCGGTGCTCACCACCGAGTGGACGCTCAGCACCAGCGGCGTGGCCAGCGCGGCCAGGAGCAGGTACGCCCGCTCGTAGACGTGCCACTGCCGGGCCGAGCCGCGCCAGCCCAGGGCGAACAGCCCGTAGGCAATCTGCCGCAGCCGCGTCGTGGCCCGATCGCGCAGCGTGGCCAGGTCGGGGATCATGCCCAGGTACCAGAACAGCAGCGACACGGTGGCGTACGTGCTCACGGCGAACACGTCCCAGAGCAGCGGGCTGCGGAAGTTCGGCCAGACCGACATCTGGTTCGGATACGGCGCCAGCCAGTAGACGAACCACGCCCGGCCCACGTGGATCGCCGGAAACAGGCCGGCGCAGATCACCGCGAAAATCGTCATCGCCTCGGCGGAGCGGTTGATGCGCGGTCCGCCATTTCTGGCGGAAGAGGAACAGGATGGCCGAGATCAGCGTGCCGGCGTGGCCGATGCCGATCCAGAAGACGAAATTGGTGATGTCGAAGGCCCAGAACACCGGGACTGTTGTTGCCCCACACGCCGATGCCGGTGCCGATCAGGTAGGCGATCAGCAGGGCGAAGACGACCGTCATCGCCGACGTGATGGCGAACGCGATGTACCAGTCCGCGGCGGCTGCGGCCGCTCGACCACGCGGCAGACCGTCTCGGTGACCGAGGCGAAGTCCTGGTCGCCCGGTCACCAGCGGCGCCCGGTGCAGCGGATCGTCGGTCGTGTTGTCGAGTTCGGCGGCGATGCTCATCGCTTGTCGTCATCCGCCGTCCACAGTGCCGGGTAACGTCTTCCAACTCCGGATTCGGATTGCGAATCCGCGCCAGGTACGACGTCCGCGGCTTGAGGTTCAACTCGGCCAGCATCTGGTAGGCCCGCGGCGACCGCTCGCAGCTTGGCCACCGCGGCTGTCCGTGTCGTTCAGGTCGCCGAAGACGATGGCCCCGGTGGGGCAGGCCTGCTGGCAGGCCGTCTTGATCTCGCCGTCGGGGATGCGTCGTCCGGCGGTGGTTCTTGGCCTCGATCTTGGCGGCCTGAATCCGCTGCACGCAGTAGGTGCACTTCTCCATCACGCCCCGGCTGCGGACCGTCACCTCCGGGTTGTAGGCCATCTTGAGCGACTTCGTTGGCCGGGTCTTCGAGGTCCTTGTGGTAGTTGAAGAAGTTGAACCGCCGCACCTTGTAGGGGCAGTTGTTGGCGCAGTAGCGCATGCCGATGCAGCGGTTGTAGACCATGTCGTTGAGGCCCTCCTTGCTGTGCGACGGTCGCCGCCACCGGACAGACCTGCTCGCAGGGGGCCATCTCGCACTGCTGGCACGGCACCGGCTGAAAGACGACCTCGCGGATCGCGCCGGCTCGCCCTGGAAATAGCGGTCGATCCGCAGCCAGTGCATCTCGCGGCCGCGGAGCACCCGCTCTTTGCCCACCACGGGCACGTTGTTCTCGGCCTGGCAGGCGACGACGCACGCCCCGCAGCCGATGCATTTCGACAGGTCGATCGTCATGCCCCAGCGATGGCCCTGTGTACGTCGGGCTCCTGCCAGAGCGATTCGTCTCGCCCTCTCCCTTGGAGAGCGACTCGTCCCCTCTCCCTTTGGGAGAGGGTTAGGGTGAGGGCCGTGCGGTGCAGATGGCTCTCCGTCCTGCCGCCCTCACCCCCGGCCCCTCTCCCGAAGGGGCGAGGGGAGAGTCGTTCCTCGATATTCCTCCAGCGTCGTCTCGCGGACCAACTCTCCGACGCGTTCCGCCCGGCCCTCGAAGCCCACCTTGTCGATGCCGAAACGGTCGTGCGTGGTGGCGAAGCGGTGCTTCTTGCCGGTCGGCTCGACGGTCAGTCCCGTGCCGAACCACATGGCCTCGCTCGTGCGCAGCTTGTAGGCATCGAAACCCACCGGCTCGATGCCGTCGGCCGCGCTGCCGCCGACCTTGCCCGGCCGCCGTTCGGCCGTAGCCCAAGCTGACGGCCACGGTGCCGTCGGCCTGGCCGGGCATGACGTACACCGGGGCCTCGACCTCCCGGCCCTTGAACTTCAGCTTGACCACGTCCTCATGGGCAACGCCCAGCTTTTCCGCCGTGGCCGGGCTCATCAGGGCCGCGTTGTCCCAGGTGAGCTTGGTCATCGGGTCGGGCATCTCTTGCAGCCAGCCGTTGTTGGCAAACCGGCCGTCGTAGAGCTTGGCATCGGGGCGGAAGATGAGTTCCAGAGTGCGGCCATCCCGATTGCAGGTCGGAGGTCGGAGTATAAGGGCCCGATTCCTGCCGTTGCTGCGAGCAGAAGAGGAACGAGGTGTCTTGCCACCGAAAAGCCCCATCATGCAGTATCATGCGCCAACGACTTTCGAGTTCCTTGGCGCCGACGGACTTGCGAAACTGGTCTCGCACCAACTCGCTGTCACTGCGATGATCGGCAAATGAGCAGCAGGGCCAAAATTTCGATTGCCGATTTGCCCGCATAAAGCGGTTCGATCATCGGCTGCACCACGCTGTAACATCCCATTTTCGCGATTGAACGTCTCCCCAGGATTCGAGGAAATGGGCTTGCGGCAGGTGCCATGTGCACTGCTGCGACGTCTCGTTTCGGTAAAGACTCAAGTGAACGGCTGTTTCGACCCGAGCAAGCAACTCGGCGATCCTTAGATCGGCCGGAGCGTTGTAGGCCGGGTTGCCGGCGAGAATGAGAAGCGTTCTTACGCGCCGGCATCAATATTCGATGCCAATGCCTCGATAGCTCCGAGTTCCGCTACCATCGAGATCGTTTTCATAGCCTTGATCTGGTCAACGAAAGTCTCGCCGAACTTTCCAAAGCTCGCATTCAGATGTAGTGTGCCCTCTTGCACGTCTGGCGGTTGCCGCAGTCCGGCAACGAAGGCACAGCTTCCCGCGGTGCGCACGAATATCGTCGACTCAAGGCCCGAATGAATCGTTGCGGCCGGATGATCGCCAGCCTGTGGTCGAGGCACTTCGTCCGCCTTCAGCGTCGTCGGATCAATCGGCGCCACAAAATCGGCAATCTGCTCGCTGCGCAAGGCAAGCCGGTGGTCGGCCATCGCACCGGTGATCGTGTAGCAACTCTCCACCACGTACAGGCGGCTCATGTTGCTCGCCCGTCGATCATCACGACGCTCGGCGAAATCGTGGGCGTGCCGCACTGCCGCCGGATGGGATCCGAACAGATCGGCATCGATGCGAAACGATCACGTCTGCTTTGTCAATCGCATAGTGAGCGATGCGACAGAGCTCGAGAACTTGCCACGGCGTGCGAGTCGCCTTCGATCGGCGTCATACTCGTACCATTTGGCCTTTGGAAAGGCCTCGAGCAGCTTCTGCCGCATCGCCCAAAGCGTTGGCGAACTGCTAGGCTCGGCCAGCACCGCGAACCCTTCGCCGCCGGTCTTGCGAAGCTCGCCGAAATGCTGCTTGGCGAACGCGGCGAACTCGTCCCAAGTGCGGACCTGGTCGCCCTCGGGCGTTCGCTCGATGATGTTCTTGCTGCGGTCGGGATCGTAGAGCTCCAAGAATGGCCGCCTGGGCGAAGGCGTTGGTTGCGCCGAGGCTGTAGGGATGCTTTCGGATTGCCCTCGATCTTGATCGGCCGGCCGTCGACGCACGTGACCATCAGCCCCAGCGCCGAGCCGCCCAATTCCATCGCCGTGGCAAACTTCTCGACCTTGCCCGGGATTCGACCGGGCGGCCGCTTGGCAAAGGCCAGCAGTTCGGTCTTCTCCCAGCGGCAGCCGCCCGCGCCGGCCAACGCCAGCGACGCCCCCATCAACTGCAGCCAACGGCGGCGCGATAGGCCCTGCGGATCGTCGTTCGGTGGAGCAGGCATCCTGCCTGCTTCTGGCGACGATGCCCGCGTTGTCGGCAGCAGGCAGGATGCCTGCTGCTACAGTTCTCTTTGTTCTATCGATGACATGTCGAGCAATCCGTGGACGGATTGATGTTGTTTTGCTTGCCGCAGTCTGGCCCCCAGCACGCTCTGCGGCTCGTTGGGCACCCAGTCCATGCTCGGTGACGAACTCCTGCGGCCGCAGGTGCGGCTCCGGGTCGCGATGGCACTCCAGACACCAGCCCATGCTGAGCCGCTCGACCTGGGAGACCTGCTCCATCTTGTCGACCCGGCCGTGGCACGAAACGCATCCCACGCCGCGTGTAACATGGGCGCTATGGTCAAAATAGGCATAATTCGGGCAAGTCGTGGACCTGAACCCAGTGGACCGGATTGCCGCTGGCCGCGCTCTCGCGCACCGGCGGCGAGCTTGGGGCTGTCGGCGGCGATGATGGCGTGGCAGTTCATGCAGACCGAGGTGGGCGGCACGGCGGCAAATGCGGCGTCCTCCACCGTCGTGTGGCAGTAGCGGCAGTCGATGCCCAGTTCGCCGGCGTGCAGGGCATGGCTATAGGGGACCGGCTGCACGGGAGAATAGCCGACGTCCGTCGTCTGGGGCGATCCGGCGTAATAGACGACGCCGACGACGTAGACCGGCACGACGACCAGCGCTACGCCGGCCAGGGGCCGCGCGCGGTCGATCCACTGCGGGAAATGGAATCCACCCATTGTCAATCGGCCACCTGCTTGTTGCGATCGGACTTTCCGACAGAAAAAAAGGGGGACAGGCCCGGTTTGTGCGAAGCACCGGGCACCGACCGTAGGTTGGTCAGGCCGCTGTGCGGCAAACCGAGCCTGTCCCCCTTTTTTCCGCCAGTCCGATCGGCCATTTCAGAAACCCATTCTAACAGTGAGGCGTGGCCGGGAAAGGTCCCTCGGCGATAAAACCCCTCGCAAACGGCGGAATCCCCTCTAGAATTGAGCGCGGCCGCGGCCCGCCCCCATTGAGTTGGAGAGCCCCATGTTCCCGTTGTACGACAATAACCCCACCCAGAGGACCCCGGTGGTCACATACGCGCTGGTGGCGATCAACGTGCTCGTATTCTTTTGGGCGAGCCGGCTGCCGGACCCGCAGCAGCAAGTTCTGGCCTACCGCTATGGGTTCGTGCCGGCGCGAGTGGAACAACTGAGCCGGCCCCAGCCCATGTTCGTGCCCGTCGACATGGTGGTGCAGGACCGGTTCTGGGGCCCGCAGGTCGTGCGGCGGCAGATCGAACTCGACCCGGTGCCGCGGCAAATCTGGTTGTCGCTGCTGACCTGCATGTTCCTTCACGGCAGTTGGTGGCACCTGCTGGGCAACATGTAGTTTCTGTGGCTGTTTGGCGACAACGTCGAAGACCGGTTGGGGCCGCTGCTGTATCTGTTTCTGTACTTGTTGGGCGGCGCGATCGCCAGCGTCAGCCATTGGGTGGTCGAACCCGGCAGCATGATGCCGGTCATCGGCGCGAGCGGCGCGATTGCCACCGTGCTCGGGGCCTACGCGATTACCTGGCCCTGGGCTCGGGTGAGCACCTTGGTTTTCCTGCTGATCTTCGTTACCATCATCGACGTGCCGGCCTTGGTGGTGCTGGGCGCCTGGTTCGTTGCCCAGTTGGTGGCGGGCCAGGAATCGTTGCGGCAGGCGACCGCGGGCGGGGTGGCATGGTGGGCCCACGTCGGCGGCTTTGTGGCGGGCGTCGTGCTGATGCCGCTGCTGAGCCTCGTGGCCGGCGGATCGACGAACGAAGAACACACGATTGACGCTTGAAAATGGGCCGTCGCGCACTCCGAAAGCTGGACCCTTCGATCGACTTGACCGGACGCCTGAAGACGTTCGAGCAGTTGCCGCAGCCCTGGAACGCGGTGACCCTGTTCGGACGAGTTGCCCCTTTGGAGGTGGAAGTCGGCTCGGGCAAAGGGCTTTTCTTGCGCAGCGCGGCGGCCGCTCGGCCGGACGTGGACTTTTTGGGCATCGAGGTCGTGCGGAAGTACGCCGAGTTTTCGGCCGCGGGACTTGCCAAGGCCGGTCTCAGAACGCGATGGTTGTCAGCGCCGACGCCCTGCGAGTTTTCCACGAACTAATCCCGGACAACTCGCTGGCGGCCGTACACGTCTATTTTCCCGATCCGTGGTGGAAGAAGCGGCACAAGAAGCGGCGGGTGATGCGGGAATCGTTTCTGCGCGACGTCGAGCGGACCCTGCGGCCCGGCGGCTTGCTCCACTTCTGGACCGACGTGGAGGAGTATTTTCAGACTACGCTGGAACTGATGCCCGCATGTACGACGTTGCAGGGTCCGCTGCCCGTGCCCGAAACCCCCGCCGAGCACGACATGGCCTATCGCACCCACTTCGAGCGCCGCGTGCGGCTGGCCAACGAGCCGGTGTATCGGGCGGAGTTCCGTAAAGCCCCCAGACGGAATCCGGCCTGATTGCCTACCCACGACAGCCGCGTCAGCGCAACTGGCGTCGCGTTGTCTCCACTACCGCTTGGGTGCGGACTCCGAACGCGCTTTTTGAATCTCCCAAGGGCGTCTTGCCCAGAGGATGTCGGACGCCTGCTTCTCATCGTACCCGAAGCGAAGTGAAAGAGGCTCTACGGGTTCGATCACTACTTATTCCGTTCATTGGCTCGGCGCCTCGCATACGTGGCGACGAAGAGGACCGGGAGGGCGTGATGCTGGCACCCAGCACGCCCTTCATTCCGCAGGGCGCGCCAGCGAAGCTCAACAGTCTCCTCCGTTGTGGGCTCTCACCGGCGCATCAACCGCCGCAGCCCCAGCCCCATCAAACCAACGAGCAGCAGGACCAGGGTCGCCGGCTCCGGCACGTCGCGAACGTTGAGCCCGAGTACGCCGTTGGGCTCGTCGTAGGTGATCCAGTCGAATGCGCCGGGCGAGAGCGCACCGAACAGGTCGCTGCTGTCTTCCAACAACTCCACGCTGCCCACCAGGTAGTTCATGCCGAAAACGCCGTCCAGCGTCAGCGTCTGCCCGCTGGTCGGGTCTTTCATGCTCACGTCCAACACCAATACGGGGGCGCCAGGAAGCGGATGTTATTGGGATCGGCGGCATTGCCGGGATTGCCTTCCACGGTCGGCAGCAGCAGCGAATCGAGGAAGAACCCGGCCGTCTTCACGTCCGGGCCAAGTCCGCTGAGGGTCAATTGAAACTGATTTGGCATGAGCGAACCGGGCGAAGCGGGGTGGGCGGGATCGAAAGTCTCCAACAGGGAAGAGCTGGTGCCAAAGGTGCCCTCCCGGTAGCGAACGTGCAGGTCGGCCGCGACGTGCGTGGAGATCATCGACGCGGCGGCCCCCGTGTCGAACAGAAAGCTGCCGGTCGACGACAACCCGCCCAACGACACGGTGATGCCCGGCGTATTGTCGGGCGGCAGAGTGTTGTCGATCTTGGCCACCGGGTTGGGGCCGATGATCGGATTCTTGTAGAGCGTCGGACCCTCGGCTCCCCCGGGTACAATCTCCGTAAACCGGCTGAAATCGCCGTAACTCAGCGCGACGTGATGGTTGGTCGTGGGAATGCCCGGCGCGAGCTGATTGCTCGGATTGAACGGCGTGCCCGGATTGACCAAGAACGTGTGGATCTGCATGTCCAGGTTCAAGTTCTCCCAACTGGGATTCTGTAGAAACGCGATGGCATTGTCTACCGGCCGTGCGTCCATCACCACGACCTTGCCGGCCATGGCGGGCATGCCCACCACGTCGAGCGCCAGCGACGGCGACAGCGCGTACTGTTGGTTGATCTGCGTGCGGACCGGGCCAAACGATTGGGTGTAGCCCGAGGGGGCTTCGAGGTTGACATCCGGGTGGAACGGCGCCACGGAGACGTACAACTGCTGGGAAACGTCGAAAGGCACGACGCCGTTGCCGGTCACGTCCTGATAAACGACCGGATTGCCGCCGGAATACAATTTGCTCACTT
Organism: uncultured Planctomycetaceae bacterium; assembly: GCA_963759115.1. Lineage (GTDB taxonomy): Bacteria > Planctomycetota > Planctomycetia > Pirellulales > Thermoguttaceae > CAVWXT01. The sequence continues at coordinate 524,505 of CAVWXT010000002.1, read as the reverse complement.
GCATCGCTTCGGCCGTGTCGCGACTCAAAAGGACGCAGCTCGCCCCCGTGTCGAGATAGGCCTGAATGCTGATCGTACTGCCATCGATGCCGAAGTCGGCCACCAACGGATCTCCGTTGGGCGTCGTCCGGAGCAACACGTTGACCTGCGGCTGATCGAGCGCCGGACTGCACGTCGGTTATGTCGATGGCCGCTGCCGGAGCGGCCGGCAACAAGAGAATGCCCAGGAGACACGCTGCCAGCAACACACGATGCCCAAGTGACTGCGACATCTCTCCCTCCTTGTGGCCGAAGCCAAGCGTCGCCGGCAAAGATCAACGCATCGCCACTGCCCTTCGCGGCGGCACGGCCCTGCCCAACCGGCATTCCTCGCCACCCCGCGACATTGCCGCGGCGTAGCGGAGTCAAGATCCAGTTCACGCCGAACTCAACCTGGCCAAACTGCCCTGAGTATGAATAGGCAGTGCAGGAATGTCAAGCGAATTGGTGGACGTCCCCCAAAGAAAACCGCAAATTCAGGGGAATCTTCCGTTCAACCGTGTTCGGCGCTGGCGGCTCCCGCTTCTCGCGGCATTGGCAAACCGCTATACTCATGAGCGTAATCAAGCCTTCCCGCCAAGTTGAAAAGGAGAGCGCGATGAGCGAGGCCGTGACCAACCGCCGTGCGTTTCTGGAGACTGTTGGAGGCGCGGGCGCCGCGTCGCTGCTGATAGGGTCCGGGCGACTCCTGGGCGCCGCCGCCGCTGATGACAAGGAGAAGCTTGCCATCGACGGCGGGACGCCGGTCCGCACGACCCGACTCCGCGCTCCGAATACGGGTCCGCAGTTCTTCGACGACGACGAGAAGAAGGAACTCATCGAGGTCGTCGAATCGAGGAATCCTTTCCGAGGATCGGCCCGCCCGTCCAAAGTGGCGCAGTTCGAAAAGGAGTATGCCACGCACCTCGGCGTAAAGCACGCCGTGGGTGTGACCTCGGGTACTACGGCCCTAATGGCCGCGATCGTGGCACTGGAAGTCGGGCCGGGCGACGAGGTGATTCTCCCCGCTTGGACCTGGTACGCGTGCTACGACGCCATCGTGTTGGCGGGTGGGTTGCCGGTCTTCGCTGAGATCGACGAGTCGTTCGCGATCGATCCCAACGACATCGAATCCAAGATTACGCCGCGGACCAAGGCAATTATGGCCGTTCACCTCCAGGGGGGGCCGGCCGACTTGGACTCGATCCTCGCCATCGCGCGAAAACATAGTCTGCGTGTTTTGGAGGACTGCGCCCAGTGTGCCGGCGGACGTTACAAGGGGAAATACGTGGGCTCTGTCGGCGACATCGGCATCAATAGCTTCCAGCAGAGCAAGACCATCACCTCGGGTGAGGGCGGGGCCGTCATTACCAGTGATCCAAAGCTCTTCGAGCGGGCTGTCCGCTACCACGATTTCGGCACGATCAAATCGCCCCACGCGGAGACCGTCGGCGGAGGTTCGCTCCAGGGATTCGCGGCGCCCAACTTCCGCATGAGCGAATTCACCGGCGCGGTCCTCCGCGCACAGCTTCGCAAGCTGGAAACGATCTGCGAGGGCCTGCGGACGAATGCCCGCAAGGTCCGCGAGGGCATTGCCGACCTGCCGGGCCTGAAGCTCCGCAAATCGAACGACGTGGACGGCGACTTGGGCGTGGCGGTCTTCCTCGACCTGAGAACCGCCGATCGGCGGGACAAGTTCCTCAAGGCGATAACTGCCGAGGGGCTTCCCGCTTCGCCGCCCGCCGGATCGGCCGTTCTTCCCGTCGCTGCCCGAATCGAGAAGAAAGCGACCGCCCACCCGGCATGGCCTACCTTTCAGAGCCCTGAGGGCCGCGCCATACGCTACGGCCGCGAGTGCTGCCCGCGGACCCTTAACATCCTCGCGCCTCTGCCGGCGTGTCGATGAATCCCAAGTTCACCGATGACGAGGTGAGGGACGTCATCCGGGCCATTCGGAAAGTCTATTCGGCCATGGGGCCCGCTTGATCGCGAATTACCACAACCATCATCCTTGGCTGGAGGAGCATCTCGTGAAGCCCACTGACTCCCGCTTCGGCCGGCTTGCCGTCGGCGCGACGGGTATGAGTTCTTTCTTGTTCCGCACGCACATTTCTCAATAAGGATCAACCACCATGGCAAAGAAAGCACCTGCTCTGAAGCAGCAGACCACGGGCAGTTCTCAACAACTGATTGATGCGATTGCCACCGTAAAGCAGCTTCAGGATTTCATCAAGGAACACGGTGCGTTGGACAAGGCCCTTGCGGCGGCAACTCGCGTACACGGCCTGATCGAGATGACGGGCGGGTTCGGCCAGTTGAAACAAGCCCTGGAGATCGTCGGCGGCGAAGCCGCCCCGCCGGAAGCGTAATCCTACTTCCGCGACAATGGCACATCGCTTAGGACCGGCGAATCAATAACTGTCGGGATTATTGGGGTTTGGCGACGTAGTTCCATTTTGGGCCTCCTCGGCAGAATCTGTGGGTTGATTTGGGCCGTGAAACTCAGTTTGAATCTGGATTTTCAGGGGTTTTCGTGATTTCGGGAGCCTCAACGATCTGATTCATAGATTCCATCCCCGTTTTTCCGTGGCAAAGGTCCGTGCGTTGCAGATGTGGGAGACCCGACGAGGGCCGTTACACAACAAGAAAACCCCGGTTTTGCGGCTGTTTCCACCGTCATTTATTTGCCCTGCCATCCCTCAGAAAATCCACCTTGCCAGGACGAATCCCCCGTAGGCCCATTTTTCACCCACAGATTTTGCCGAAGACCCCATTTTGGCAGCAAGTCGTCAAAGAGAATGGTCATGGCGGCTTTGAAGCTGTCGGCGACCTTGCGACCGGTTTCATAGATGCGGTGGATAACATTGACTGTCGTTTGCAGGCCGGTGGTGGTCGAGGCTTTGCGCATCAGGCGGACCACGGTGTCGAGCGTGTCGAACAGCATTCCTTGGCAGGCGCGACCGACATGGGGAAAGAAACGGCGTTCAATCGGGTTGAACTTCGAGCAATAGCTTGGGTAGTGGGCCACTCGGATTTCTACTCCCAATTCGTTGACGAGGTGTTGCAAGTCCTGTTTGAAAAGATACTGAGCCGCCGAATTGCTTCCGCCACAGTCGCACAACAAGAGGATGGAACTTGGCGTGCGGGTAGCATCGTTGGCCGATACGGTTCCAGTACCAGCGGAAGCTGTCGCACGCGAATTGGCTCGTGTCGTGGCTCAGGCCGATGTTGAGATGGCCGCGATTGCGAAGGAGGTCGTAGATGCCGTGCGGAATAATGACGCCGGTAGCCCAACTGGGAAAGTCGTGGTCGAACGCCCGGAAGGCCTGCTGGGTCCACACGCGGCCCTCCCGAAAGAGTTGCCCGAGATGTTCTTTTGCCTTGGTATCGAGGGAAAACACGGGGTCGCCCGCCGCCAAGTACTTGGCCTTCAGTTCGGCGATGCGGAGGAACTGGGCATCCCGATCAGGGCTGTGTCCGCCTGCCAAAACCTTGGCGATCTTGTGTCGCCCCAACTTCTGCTCTTTCATCCAGTCTCGCACGACCGGTGGACTGACGGGAGTTCCCATGTCCGTCACGGTGTCCGCGAGTTGCCGCGACGAGAGGTCCGTCCACAGCACGCCGGCGTCATCGGGATTGCCCGCTGTGCGGACTTCCAGCACCGACTTCAAGTTCTCCACAAGTTCGGGCTGGGTCTCGACCATTTTTTTTTCGCCCGCCGCCAATTCGTCGCACTCGTCCCGCTGCCGGATCGTGTGGCAACCCGTCCAACTCGGCCAGTCCGCGTTCAATGGTTCGCTGCGAGCATCCGAACACCTCGGCCACATACTCGATCCCGCCATGCCCCAGCCGCCGAGCCTCGACGGCAGCATACCGTCGTCCATCTTTCTCGGACAACGTTTGATAAAAGGCCCGAACCTGTTCCACCACTTCCGGATCGTACTGCAACTGAAATACGAAGGCCATCCTTGGCTCCATTCAAAAGGACCATGAGAAACTCCATACACTAGCCCCCAGTCTATCAGATATGCCACAAAACTCCGACACCTATTGATTCGCCGGTCCTTAGTCCTACTGCGCGAGCATGCGCAGCAATTCCGCGTTGCGCGACCACCACTTCGGTCGCCTCTTCGGCGGCACCCATCCATCGGGGCAGCGGGCCTTCTTAGCGCGGCAGTTGTGCTGCCCGGCCGTTAAAGTCTGCCCAGCTTTCCCTTGCGGAATAGCCGCTACAACCGGACCGCGCAAGTGCCAATCCTCGCCCAATTGGTGCGGTGGGAATAAAACGGTCGTAACTGTTGTGCCGAATGGAAGCAAAGAAACAGGTATTCGTGCCGTGCCGCCTTTGCCGCTTTGACGCGATTTGCCGCCTACAGCAGGACATGTGAGTTTTCGTAGGGTGCGTGGAACGCACCACAACCCGAAAGTTCGTGTCACTTGCCCTAAGAGAGGTGCGTTGTACGCACCCTACAAGTCTGGACCCGTTGGGCTTCGCAGGACATACGATGTCTTCCCTCCGCCCTCTCCGCTACGTCTGTTACGCCTTGACACTGGCCGCCCTGGGGGCAGGGACCGGCTGCCAGGCCCTGCAACGTCAGCCGAACATGCGCGCGTCAGCCGACACGCCGGTCCGCGCCCACGCCGCGCCGCCGCGTGAACTCTGCAAGGTCGTGCTGCCCACCTACGTCATCGAACCGCCCGACGTGCTGTTGATCGACGCGATCCACGTCGTGCCCAAGCCTCCGTATCACCTGCGGACCCTGGATCTGCTCTCCATCCAGGTGCAAGGGACGCTGCCCGACGCCCCCATCGCCGGCGTGTACTCGGTCGAGCCGGGCGGACTGGTCAAGCTGGGTGTACGCTACGGATCGGTCCAGGTCGGCAGCCTGACCGTGGAAGAGGCCGAGGCGGCCATCAACAAGCACCTGGCGGCCTATCTGAAAGAGCCGGTGGTCTCGGTCACGCTGGCCGACACCGCGGCCAAGCAGCAGATCGCCGGCCAGCACCTCGTGGGCCCCGACGGCACCGTGACTATGGGCAGCTACGGCAGCGTGCCGGTGGTGGGCATGACCATCGCCCAAGCCAAATTGGCCCTGGAGCAATACCTCTCGCAGTACCTGGAGAACCCGGAAATCTCCCTGGACGTGTTCGCCTACAACAGCAAGGTCTATTACATCGTGACGCAGGGGGCCGGCCTGGGCGACGGCGTTTATCGCTTCCCCATCACCGGCAACGAGACGGTGCTGGACGCCATTTCGCAGATCAACGGGCTGGGGCAGGTTTCCTCGACGCGGATTTGGATCGCCCGGCCCACCGACGAGCCGGGCCAGGTGCAGGTGCTGCCGGTGCGGTGGGAAGACATTACCGCCCAGGCCTCGGCCGGCACGAACTACCAGATCCTGCCCGGCGACCGCGTGTTTGTTGCCGAGGACAAGCTGATCGCCTTCGACACGGGCTTGTCGAAGGTCACCGCCCCGCTGGAGCGGCTCATGGGCTTCTCGCTCTTGGGCGTGGGCACCGTCACGAGATTTTCCGGACACGTGTTGTCGGGAGGCGGAAACCCGCAGGGGAATTTCTAGGCTAGTGGTCTGACAAGTGAAAGCTGACAGTTCGTCCGGCGAGGGCGCCACTGGCTTTGCCAGTGCGCTGCCGGCAAAGGCACAAACCAGCACTGGCGGAGCCAGTGGCACTCTGCGTCGTAGAACGGAATTCTTTCCGTTCGAGCGGATTGAAATCGGCTCTACTACCATGATCCAGCACGGCACCAACAGCAGAACCGTTCGGACGCTCGGCATCGCGTTGCTGCTGAGTGCCAGTCTGGCCGTGGGCGGTTGTGCCTACCGGGACGGTGTGAAGAGCCTGGGCCACCCCAGTGATTTTTTCTCCTGCACGCAGCAGCGACAGGAGTGTCGCGTGACGCCGTGCGATCCTTGCTACGGATTCCATCCGACCTGTTGGCACAGTTGGTCGGAGTATTGCGCGGGCCTGCCGCCCGGCGGCGCAGGGGCGGGCACGAGCACGTCGCCGTCGGGTTTGGAGGTGGTTCCAACGCCGCAAGAGCCGCGTGTGCTCAACTTGCCTCCGCCGCCGCAGGAAGGGCCGGCGGCGGCGAAACTACCGGCCGCGCCTCCGCTGCCGGAAGACAGTTTGCAGGCCCCGATGCCGGACAAGCCCGACGCGCCGCCGAAAGAGGATGCCAAGACGGGCCAACCGCACGCCCTGCGCGGGGCCGCGCTTCGGCGAGGTGCGGTTGCCAGTGTCAGGCGAGTCCCTGAGAGCGGCGACGTGGAAGGATCGCGGGAGTTGGCCGCGTTGCGGCGGTCGATCTCGCCCCCCGCGCCGCGGACCTCGCAGCCGGGAGTCTCCGGCGGTGCGAGTCTGGCCGATGCGCGATGCCCGCGCGACACCGGCGGCGCCGATCCCGGCGTCCGCAACGTGGCAGCCTTCTTTGGGTGGGATTGCGTCGATCCGTAGTCACGGCCCGAAGATCACCGACCGACGTTCAGAAAGCGGAGCAGCTTGTGATAGACGCGGTGGCTCAGTTGCCAGATGCTGGCTGAGGAGTACGGCCCTTCCGCCGCGGCCGGCTCGGCCAACAGGTAATCGCTGCAGAAGACCTTTTCTTGAGGAGTCAGCGTGCAGAGGAACTTGGTCAGCGAGTTGACCTGTTGGCTCAGAGTCCTCTCCTGGTGCCGTGGTCTCTCGCGGATCGCCGACAACTCACGATTCCGGCGACGGACTTCCTCGCGAAAGTGACGGACGATTTCATTCTTCGCCAGCGCCCTGAGGAACGTAATCAGCCGCGCACCTCGTGTGGCATCGTAGCGTGCCAGCAGTTCGCCGTCGTTGGCCACGAGGGCGTACCACACACGAGCGGCGATTTCGTCCGCCAGATTTGCATCGCTGCTTTGCCGGCCGAGCAAGATCCCGATCGAGACCAACAGCGGCTGGTGACACTGTGCGTAAAGCTGCTCCCACGCGGCCACTTCGCCGGCGAGACATCGTTCGGCCAGCAAACCGTCCCCGTGCGTTCCGGTCACGTCAGTGTCTTCCTCGCCGGCCTGAACGGTCGGCTTGTCAATCGGCGATGCGACGATCGGGCCGTCACATGCGTCAGGTTGTGATTGCTTCTTCTTCACAGCAAGCAAATCGGAATGCAAGACGACAGGGCGACTCGGCACAGGTCGCCCCCCTCCCTGGTGCAGGCGATCTAACCGCCCGCATAGCATCGAGTCTACCGATTCACCGCGGGCCTGTCAAACGCCGAAACCCGGAATTTTGCCGAAAAGTGGTGTCGGCGGGATAAGGCGAGGAGAGAGGCACTGCGATGACGGGGATCCGTTCTCACTGCTCGGCTTGAGCCCCTCCGTTAGACGAATCGGGCAGTGGACCCCTGGTCGCATCCAGCCAGTCGAGGTATTCCTCGATATCGTGAAGGGGCATGCCTAGGGAAAGCGCGACTCGGATCGCCTCGGCCCGCTCCAAGAAGGTGCCTGCATGCTCCAGCATGAGCTTGGCAATTTCGTGTGCCATGACGATAATTACAGCGTATCCGATTGGGTGGGCAATCTCCAACGCCAACCGGGTTGATTTGTCCCTGCGGCAACCAACGGCGTTTTCGGCCACCAGACTACAGTCCGGCAAATTCAGAAAAAACCGAAAAGCCATCACTTGCCTCATGTCGATAGGTCAACAATAGACGAGAGCGCGTGAGCATTGTCCTTATTGCTCTGCCGCTATAGAATAATACGATGTTTTGGGCATTGCGGGCGGGGGCGGTTGAAGAAAAGGAAGCAGCCATGACGCGATTGCAGACCGTGGTAGCGTCTTTGACCGTTGGGGCAGTCCTTTCCATCGCCCAGGTAACGCATGCACAGGGCCAGGCCACCGACTTCGGCAGTCGCCCGACGCTGAGCCCCTGGTTTGGCCTGTATCAAAAGAACGGCGGCCCGATCGACAACTACCACACGTTCGTCCGCCCGCGGGTTGACCTGAACGATACTCTCCAGCGGCAGCAAGCCGACATCCAGCGCAACGAAGCGGGGGTCAATTCGCTCGGCCAGGACATGACTCAGCTCCAGGAGGAGCACGCCGGCGTTCGGCCTACTGGATCGGCCACCGAGTACGTGAGGTACATGAACTACTCGCATTACTATCCGACGGCCAAAGGAGCCCATACGGCGGGGCCGCCCACGAATCGCCGCGGCACCTGGAAGCCGCCGCCGGCCTCGTCCGGCCGTGCGCCCTCGATGGCCGCCGGCCGGGGCTAGCCCGCCTTTCTCACCGGCCGCACACCAACCCGAAGCGCAAGCGAGGGCCAGACAATTGGTCGCCCTCGCTCGCGCTTTGGGTTGGTGTTGAACGCTATGTGCCAAATTATGCGCGCGTGGTGAGAAATGCGGGGTAGCGATTGCCGCGAAGGATTGGTCGGGAGATGACCTCCCGAGTCTGTTGTCGAGCAGGGCTGCAACCTGCCCACGAACCCAGCACGTGCCGGCTACTTGGCCGGGGTGATCGTCACGACCTTCTGGCGGCGTTGGAACGTCAAGCCGGTTGACTTGAGCAGTTCGCGGAGGGCCTCATCCACGGTGGTGTTTTCGACGTTCACCGAGACCCGCTGATCCAGCGAGATGCCCGCCGCTCGAATCGCTGGCTCGTCCAGGACCAGTTCCAGGTCGAGTTGCTTGGCCAATTGCCGCAGAACGGGACCAAGCCGCTCTTGCTTCACCGCCAATCCCTTGATGCGGGTCCGCTCCACGCTCGCCGGCGGCTCAACGGAATACCGTTTCGGAGCGGTCTGCGGCAAGACAAGACGCCGGTGGTCGCCCGCCGTTTCTGGCAGGCTCTCCGGCGGGGAGACGAGGTCGGCCCGCGAGCCCTCTGCGGCCACGCTGAACGTGAGATCGAACTGAATGGCGATGAGCGTCAGCCGATCGACGAGCGAAAGGCTGGGAAGGTCGGCCGCCGCCCAGAGATCGTGGGGCACGCGTTCGAGCCCGGCAAGTTTCACCCCGCTCTGTTGTCCGAGTTGCACCAACAAGTCGCGAGGGGTAGCAAGATCCTCCCAGGCGAGCGGTTTCTGTTGCAGAAACTTTCGCTGTGCGGTTGCCGGCAGGCGCCGAACGTCCTTTTCCAGCGTGGCCGCGACGGTAGACAGGCGATTGGCGGCCGATAGCGGGCCGAGGTAAACTACCGCCCCCAATTGCGAAATGCCCAAGCCAGACTGATCCGCAGCCTGCTGCAAAACGGCGATGAGCGGCACGCCCTCCAGCTTGAGGTCCAGCCTTTGACTGGGATCGACGCGCCGATCGATCAGGATCGCCACCCGCTGGGCGCGCGAGAGGCTCCCGATGGCCGGACGCAGGGGGTTGCTCGACCAGAAGATGTCGATCTCTCGGGATAGCGCATTGCGGAACGCCGCGCCGGTAGCCCAATGGACATCGTCAGCGGCATCGGCCGCGCTGGTCCGAGCCAGGGCGGGCAGGGCGAGCGCCGCGGCAATTACAATCAGCGTTTTGCGGGTCTTTGGCGCCAACGGCTGCATTTTCACCCCCCCTTGGCCGCGAGACACGAGGGCTCATCTCCCTATTCTACCACTCGACCCCGCCGGGAGGAACCAACTGTGTTGGGGCGGGGGCGGTTTTCCGTTGGAGTTCGTTGCGTTCTCTGATTACAATCGAAGTGTAGTGAAGTGGTTTGTGTCTTGGTTTGGGAGGCAGCGGTGTGAGCAGCGATCACGTGCGGCCGCCCTTCCTGTTGGTCCTGTATCAACAGTACCTCGACCACCAGGATTCGGCCGAGTTCATTCGCCGGGTGTCGCAGTCCTACGCATCGGGCACGCTCCAGCGTCTGGCGCGTCACCCGACCCGCGAGGTTCGCCGGGGAGCCGTGCTGGCGTTGGGCTTTCTGGGCGACTACGACGCCAACCACACCCTGGGCTGCGCCCTGCTGGACGACGACCGTACCGTCCGCACCATCGCCGAGAATGGCATTCGCACGATCTGGGCCAGGGCCGGCAACGAATCCGAACGCGACGAACTGGGCGTCGTCATCCGGCTCAATGCCGCGCAAGTCTACCCGAGAGCCCTGGTCCTCGCCACGAAGCTGATCGAGCGGGCGCCCTGGTTCGCCGAGGCCTGGCATCAGCGGGCCGTCGCGCACTTCGCGCTCGGCCGGTTCGTCGAATTGATCCGCGACTGCCACCAGGCATTGGAAATCAATCCTTATCATTTCGTGGCCGCCACGGGCATGGGCCAAGCCTACTTGCAACTCCAGAACACCGTTTCCGCGCTGGAGTGCTTTCGTAGGGCGCTCCGGTTGAATCCCGATCTGGAAGGCGTCCGCGCTCAGGTCATCCGCCTGACGCGAATGGTCGAAGACAACCGGTGAAGTCGCCCTTCGTGGGAGCGACCGCGGCGCCGTCACCCGAGCAATGCCCGCCGGCGAAAGGAGTCGCATCTCACAACGCGGCGGCGAGCATCCTCCAGGCGTCCTCCGCCGTGGTCGTGGACGTGATCGGAAGCGTCTTGATCGGCACACCCAGGCAGCGGTAGTGGTCCACCAGCGGCGCGGTCCGCTGCTGGAATATGTCCAATCGCTTTCGGACTCGATCGAGGCCGTTGTCCGGTCGGCCGGCGCGATCGCCGCCCACGTTGCTTGCGAGCCGGTGCAACACGGTATCACCGGAACACTCCAGGCAAATAACAACGCGAATGTCGAGGATGGCGTCGATGGCGCGGGCCTGGCCCGCGTGACGAGGCAGCCCGTTGAGAACCACGCACGTCTGCCAATCGACGCCCCGGCGAGCCAGGAACGAGCGGAGTATCCGCTGGGCAAGTGGGAACTGTTCATCCTCCAGGAGCACGCCCGACGCGAGCACTCCCCGAACGACCTCGATATCGGCGGGCGACAGTATCCCGTCGGCCGCGTGGCGTGCGGCGACCTCGCGGAGCCTCTCGCCGAAGTCAAAGTGAACGCATTTCATGCCCGGCAATCCGCGGGCCTCGATCGCTTGGCCCAGCGGAGTCTTGCCGGACCCGGTGGGACCGAGCAAGAGCAGCGCGGGATGACGTGCGACGGACATTTGTTCCCTCTTTGCTGAATTGCACGTCCCAACTCACGAGACGCCGTAGCGATACACGGGGCTTTCTTCCTGCTCGCACTGGTCGAGATTGGCGACCGTCAACCGGCCGCGCTGGTGCAGATACTCCACGCGCGAGCCCACGTCGGTGATGGCCAGCATGGCGCGATAACCCGTGACTTCGGCGTACAGTTCCGTGGTGATCTCGTACACCGAAAGGGGGCGGCCCACCTTGCGAAGCATCTCCAGCAGACGATCCAGCCGCCGCACGTGCGCCGCACGAATCGTGTCGATCCGCCCATAAACGTCGTGGATCGCCTGCTCATGGGCAGCCAGCGCGAGCACGAAGCCGGGCATACGCTGCACCTTGTCGAGCGACTCCAGGTAATGTCCCAGGCCGGTGTACGCCGCAATGCTCTCCGGCCATTGCTGGGGAATCGTTCGCGCCAGGATGTGATCGGCCGAGAGCAGCACGTCGCCCACGCCCAGACAGACGTGACCGGGCGAATGGCCAGGCGTGTGGATGATCCGCAGTCTGTCCAACTCGTCGCCGTCGCTCAAAGTCTCTTCTACTTCGATCGCTTCCATGGGTTTCCCGCTGGAATACCACGTCTTCAGCAACTCGGCCCGGCGCGGCACGGTCCATGCCGGCTTGCCGCAGAAAGTCGTTGAGGCGGCTGCTTCGCAACATGGCGTGCTCCCGCGGCGTGGCGAGGGCCCCGCGGCCCAACACGTGGACGGCCACTCGGGCCCCGGTCGCCGCGACCAGGTCCGGCAGACCGCCGATGTGATCCGCGTGGCTGTGGCTGACGACGATACGCCCAATGTCGCTGGCCCGCACCCGCTCGCCGAACTCGCGGCGAACGGTCTCCAGCCCGGAGAGGATGTGGCGAGTCGACGCGCCCCGCCCACTGCCGGCGTCCAGCAGCGTCGGCGTCTGCATCCCCAACAACAGGTACACGCGGGCGGAAAGGGCCTCGAACACCTGACAGGGAATGCGGTAGATTCTAACGCCGGTATTGGAGACGAATTTCTGGATGGGGGGCAGACCAGGCATTTGCATGGTTTACCCGAGGCACGGCCGCTCCGCAAGGCCTGCGCTTCTGCCTCACTCAGCCCATCGCGGTCCGCACGGCGGACCTTACGGGTTTTCCGCAACGGTGACTATTCAGCCGCGGGCCGTAAAATCCTTCAGCGTCAAGGGCAGCGTCACCGTGATGCGCGTCCCGCGTCCCGGCGTGCTCTCCACGGCTGTCTTGCCGCCCAACAGTCTGGCCCGCTCTCGAATTCCGGCCAGGCCAAAATGTTCCCGTTCGACCTCGGTGGGGTTGAAACCCATTCCCCAGTCTTGGACCTTGATGCGAAGGCGATCGCCCCGCTGCCGCAATTCCACCAACACTCGCTCGCTGCCGCTGTGTTTGCAGGCGTTCGCCAGCCCCTCCTGGACAATGCGATAGACCGCATTCTCCAAGATCGGGACCAGCCGGTCAAAGGCTACGTTGCTGCGGAACTCGACCTTAGGCCCCTTGCGAAGCTCTTGCTCGTTCACCAGATGCGCAACCGCCGCCACGACGCCGGATTCGTCGAGGATGGGCGGTCGGACGCCGCTGATGAGGCGGCGGGTCTCGAAGTGGCTTTGGCGCAGCATGGCCATCCCGGCGTCGTAGGTCTTGTCTGCTTCCCCAGGGTCGGTGTCCTTCTGGTGAGAGTAGGCGTCGAACTGCATGATCGCGCCGGCCAACTGCTGCGCCAAACCGTCATGAATCTCGTAGGCGATCAACTGCCGTTCATGGTCGCTCGATCGGAGCAGATGTTCGAGCGTGTGCCGTTCCTTCTCCAGTGCCTGCCGAGCTTGCCTGCGCTTGGTAACGTCCTCGACGACTTCAATGAACCCCGTTGCCCGGCCGTGCTGATCGACCAGCGGCGTCGCCCTGATTCGGAGGGCAATCGTCCGGCCATCGTCGCGCCGGTCCGTGATCTCGATTTCGGCGGCGCTGCCGCTGCTCATCGCCTTGACTCCGGGGCAATGCGTGCAGACTGCCTGTCGCCCTTCGTACCGGCGATAACATTTTTGCCCGACGAGTTCTTCGGGGGTGCTGTGGATGAGTTCGGCCTGCTTTCGGTTGGCCATCACGATGTTGTGGGACGAGTCGATCAGCGTGATGCCGAGGTCGATCCCTTCGACCAGGGCGCGGTAACGTTCTTCGCTCCCTCGCAGTTCCTCTTCGGCTCGTTTGCGTTCTCGGGCATAACGAATGGCGCGCGCCACCAGCGAGCCGCTGGCGTCTCCTTTCACCAGGTAGTCCTGGGCCCCTTTGCGGATGGCTTCGGTGGCGATTGCCTCGTCGTTCAAGCCCGTCAGGATGACCGTCGGCAGGGCAGGAGATGCGGCGACCAGGTGCTCGAGCGTGCGGATGCCGCGACTGTCCGGCAGAAAGAGATCGACCAGCGCCGCGTCGAAGGCCGTGCTTCGCAGGCGAGCGAGGGCATCGGCCATCGTGGTCGCGTGTCTCACGTCGAATTGCCCCGCGGCCTCTGCCAGAGCTTGGCGCAGCAACTCGGCGTCCGCAGGGTTGTCCTCGATCAGCAGGATCTGAAGAGGCACGCACGACATGGCCGTTCCTCCAATGCGCAGCCGAATGGCGGATGGATTCTACCGCGCCGTCCGTAAAAGGTGCAAGACGGCACCGAATAGAGGGGTAAAAGCGGTGGCCTAGTGGTCCACCAACCTGAAACTGATAGGTTCGTTGGTGCGGCAGTTGTACTGCCGCACCCAGGGGTGGCAGTGCAACTGCCACCCCAAAAAGCTGTCAAAGTGAACTTGGCGGACCACTAGATAGAGTTGTGTACAAAGGGGCTGGCGCCGTCGCCTTCCCTGACCGACTTTTCCGAAACGGACTCTGGCGACGGTGCCTGTCCCCATTCCCGCGGCCACTCTGCCCCCGCCCGTGCAATTAGCGTACAATTTGGCAGCGAACCGAGGGAGATTCCTCATGAGTGCGATACTACCGCGGAAGCAGCGTGCGGGCCGATCGGGAATCACGGTTTGGGCCTCGGCGCTGCTCGCGCTCTCGGCCGTGGCACTGCCCGGATGTCAGCGCGATGCCCCAGCCCGCCTCTCCAGAACCGCCGACCATCCCGGTCAGCCAGCCCGTTCAACGGGAGGTAACCGACTATTCGGACTTCACGGGCCGATCCGGGGCGATCGACTCCGTCGACCTTCGCGCCCGCGTCACGGGCTACCTGGTCAAGATGCCGTTCATGGAAGGGGCGGACGTCAAGACGGGAGACCTTCTTTTCGAAGTTGATCCCCGGCCCTATCAAGCCCAACTCAACCAGGCGCTGGGGCAAGTCAATCTCTATAAGGCCCAACTCACGCTGGCCACCACGAATCTGGCACGCGGAAAGGGACTGCTGGGATCAAACGCCATCAGCCCGTCGGACTACGACGCCTTGGTGGCGGCGGAGGCCGAGGCGGACGCACAGGTCAAGGCGGCCGAAGCGAACGTCGAGGTCTTCAAGCTGAACGTCGCGTTCACCAAGGTGACCTCGCCCGTCGACGGCCAGGTCGGCCGCTACTTCCTCACGGTCGGCAACCTGGTCACTCAAGATCAGACGCTGTTGACCACGATCCAATCGCTCGATCCGATGTACGTCTACTTCGACGTCGACGAACGCACCGTGGTGCGCGTCAGAAAGGCAATCAACGAGGGAAGGATCAAACCGCACGCGAACGGGCGATTTCCCGTGCTGATGGGGCTGGAGGGCGAAGACGGTTTCCCTCGCGAGGGAAGCATCAACTTCGTCAATAACCAGGTCAACCCGAACACGGGCAGCATCTTGCTGCGGGGAGTGTTCCCGAACCCGCTGCCGCCGGGCGGACGCCGACTGCTCTTGCCGGGAATGTTCGTGCGGGTCCGACTGCCCATCGGCCTGCCCCACCCGGCCCTGCTGGTGATCGACCGGGCCATCGGGTCGGACCAGACGCTGAAGTACGTTTACGTGGTGGATTCGGAGGACAAGGTCCAATATCGCCGCGTAACCACCGGGCCGGCGGAGAGCGACGGTCTGCGCGTCATCTCCGAGGGACTGAAACCCGGCGATTGGGTCGTCGTCGGCGGGCTGCAACAAGTCCGTCCCCGCATGCAGGTTCGGCTGGAACGGATGGCCATGCCGTCCTTGACTCAAGCGGCTGAGGGAGAGACGCCGCCCGCCGAGCCCGCCAAGTCGACGCCGGCAGAAAACCCCCCATCGACGCCCACGACGACGGGAAAGCCCAGTTCGACGCCGCCGACGGGAAAATCCGAGGGGTAGGAGTGCCGGCCGTGATCTCCCACTTCTTCATCGACCGTCCGATCTTTGCCGCGGTGCTGTCGATCGTCATCACGCTCACGGGGGCGATCGCCTTGCTGTACCTGCCGATCGCGCAGTATCCGCAGATCACGCCGCCCGCCGTGTCCGTATCCATCAATTATCCCGGCGCCAGCGCCGACGTGGTGGCCAACACGGTCGCCGCGCCATCGAGCAGCAGGTCAACGGCGTCGAAGGCATGCTCTACATGTCTTCGCAGATGGGCAACGACGGCACGTACACGCTGACCGTCACGTTCGACGTCGGTACGGATCTCAACACGGCCCTGGTGATGGTGCAAAACCGCGTGATGCTGGCGATGCCGCTGCTGCCGACGGAGGTCCAGAACCAGGGGATTACGATCCGAAAGAGGACACCCGACATCTTGCTGATTATCAGCCTCTACTCGCCCGACGGCCGGTACGACGACCTCTACCTGAGCAACTTCGCCATGATCCACATCCGGGACGAGTTGCTGCGCGTGGACGGGGTCTCGGACATCAACATCTTCGGCGAGCGGGATTACAGCATCCGCGTTTGGCTCGACCCGCAGAAAATGGCCGCCTGCGGCCTCAATGCGGGCGACGTGGCGGCCGCGATCGGCAGTCAGAACATCGACGCGCCCGCGGGACAGATCGGCCAGCCGCCCGCGCCGCCGGGCCAGCCCTTCCAGACGCCGATCGACACGCTGGGCCGGCTCAGCGAGCCCGCGCAGTTCGGCGACATCGTCGTGAAGGTCGATCGCGGCGCGCCGGTCTCGGCTTCCGCGGCATCCGCGGCGTCTGTCCCGAGCAGTTCAACGCTGCCAAACCCCGTACTTGCCAATCCCACCCAAGCCGGAACCTCGAACGGCGCGATCGGTGGTGCGACGAACGTGGCCGCATCGGTCGTGGGAACCCCGGCTACGAGCCCCTTGGCCGGCGGCACTGTGAGCGTCGGCACGGCCGCCGCCCCCGTGGCGACGACCGCGCGTGCAACCGCGCCAGGCACGACGACCGGCGGTGTAACCGGCGGCGGCGCAACGACGGGCGGTGGCGCAACGACCGTCGGCGGCGGAACCACAAGCGGCGGGGCCACGACCAACCCCTCGGCCACGGCGGGGACTGGTCCGACGATCGACCTCAGCCAGTCGGCCAACACGGCGGCCATCAGCGACACCACGGCCGCCGCCGCGGCCGCCGCCAGCCAACCCCGCCCCCCGGCGCCCAGCATCGTCCGTCTGCGCGACCTGGGCTACGTCGAAATGGGCGCGCAAAACTACAAGCAGGCTCAAACCTTCGACGGCCATCCCTCCGTGGGCATCGCCGTCTTCCAACTTCCCGGCACCAACGCCCTGGACATCGCCGAACGGGCGCAACGCAAGATGAAGGAGTTGGCAACTCGCTTCCCGGATGGGCTTGCGTATCAGATCGCCTACGACACCACGCCCTTCATCCGCGAGTCGGTGGCGGACGTGGTGCAAACGCTCTTCGAGGCCGTCATCCTGGTGGGACTCGTGGTGTTGGCCTTCCTGCAGAACTGGCGATCGGTGTTGATTCCCATGGTCGCCGTGCCGGTGGCCATCGTGGGCACGTTCGCCGCCATGGCCGTGGTGGGCTTCAGCCTGAACAACATCTCGTTGTTTGGGCTGGTGTTGGCCATCGGCATCGTCGTGGACGACGCCATTGTGGTTGTCGAAAACGTCGATCGCTGGCTGGATCGCGGTCTGCCGCCGCGCGAGGCCACCCGCAAGGCGATGGACGAAGTCACCGGTCCCATCATTGCCGTAGGGCTCGTGCTGTGCGCCGTGTTTGTTCCGTGCGCGTTCATCGGCGGCATCACCGGCCGGTTCTTCCGGCAATTCGCGGTAACCATCGCAGTTTCCACGGTCTTCTCGGCCTTCAACTCGCTGACGCTGAGTCCGGCCTTGGCCGCGATCCTGTTGAGGAGGGAGAAGCCGGAAGATCGGCGGCCCTTTTCCAGCATGATTCGGGATCCGTTCGGCTTTCTGCTGAAACCGTTCTTCCGCGGCTTCAATTGGGCCTTCGCTCGGACCACGGCCGGGTACGCTTGGGCGGTAGGGAGGCTGCTGCGGGTGAGCCTGTTGGTCCTGGTGGCCTACGGCGGCCTGCTCTTCTTGACGGAGTGGACGTTTGCGCGGCGCCGGCCGGTTTCGTCCCGCAGCAAGACCAGGGGCGGATCCTCGCGAGCCTCCAATTGCCCGACGCCGCCTCGCTCGAGCGCGCCACGGCAGCCTTGGCGCAGGTCGACAGGATCGCTCGCGAGACGCCCGGCGTGGCGCACACCATCACCGTGGCGGGCTATTCGTTCGTGCAGGGGGCCAACGGCTCCAACTTCGGGTCGATGTTCATTACCCTCGAACCGTTCGAGAAGCGAAGGAGCCCCGACTTGCGCGATACGGCGATCATGGAGCGGCTGCGGCGAGCGTGGCAGCAGCAAGTCAAAGATGCGCAGGTCCTCGTGTTCGGGGCGCCGCCCATCCCGGGACTTAGCGTCGCCGGCGGCTTCAAGCTCATGGTCGAAGACCGCGGCGGCCTCGGATTGACCACGCTGGAACAGCAGACCGAGCGCCTCATCCGCAAACTGCAGAAGGAGCCCATGCTGGTCGGCGTGTCCACGCAATTCCGTTCCAACACCCCGCAACTCTACATGGACATCGACCGGGCCAAGGTGGCCTCCCTGGGAGTATCGCTCAGCGACGTGAATCAAACCCTGGGCATCTACCTCGGCTCGCTCTACGTCACCAGCTTCAACGCCTTCGGCCGCCTGTGGCAGGTCACGATCCAGGCCCAGGGCGACTACCGCGACCGCGTCTCGAAGATCAACCTGATGGAAGTCCGCAACAACCAAGGGCAGATGGTTCCCCTTGGCACCCTTGTCGACGTGCGCGAAATCGGCGGCCCCATCTTCGTCAACCGTTATAACCTCTACACCGCGGCGTCGGTCACGGGGAACCTGCTTCCGGGAGTCAGTTCGGGAGAGGCCATCGCGGACGTCGAAAAACTGGCCGGTGAATCTCTCCCCTTGGCCATGAAAACCGACTGGACCGAACTGATGTTCATGCAGATCCGCGCCGGAAACACCACGATGTACGTGTTCGCGCTGGCCGTGGTGAGCGTGTTCCTGGCCCTGGCGGCGCTGTATGAAAGCTGGTCGCTGCCGCTGGCCGTGATCCTGGTGGTGCCGTTGTGCCTGCTGTGCTCCGTTGCCGGCGTGCAGTACGCCCACAAGTCCGTCGACATCTTCGTGCAGATCGGGCTGGTGGTGCTGGTGGGGCTGGCGTGCAAGAACGCCATCCTGATGGTGGAATTCGGCAAGTATTTGCACATGGGCGGCCAGCCGCGGTTCGAAGCCACGGTGGAATCCTCCCGGCTGCGGCTGCGGCCGATCCTGATGACCTCGTTCGCGTTCATCCTCGGCGTCGTTCCCCTGGTCATCGCCCGCGGGGCCGGAGCCGAGATGCGCCAGTCGTTGGGAACGGCCGTGTTCAGCGGCATGATCGGCGTGACGTTGTTCGGCATCTTCCTTACCCCTGTTTTCTTCTACGTCATCCAGGGGCTCGGCGAAACACGGCTGTTCGTGGCAGGCGCCACCCGTTGGGTCGGCTCCTGCCTGGCGGGCGGGCTATTGGGGGCCACCATTGGGTTCTTGCTGGGGCGGATCGGCGTTGTCCGTCTTCCCCTGGCGGCCGTGATCGGCGGCGCCGCCGGAGTCCTCGTCATGTTGCTGTTGATGGAGTTTCGACGCCGCCTGAGGGATCGGCGGGAAAGGCCCGGCAGACCATGATCTCCCACTTCTTCATCGACCGGCCGATCTTCGCTTCCGTGTTGTCGATCGTCTTTGTGCTGGCGGGAGGCGTGGCCGTGTTCACCCTGCCGGTGGCGCAATACCCGGAAGTGACGCCACCGGCGGTGCTGGTGACGGCCCTGTACCCCGGCGCCAATGCCCAGGTCGTGCGCGATACCGTGGCGGCGCCCATCGAGGAGCAGGTCAGCGGCGTCGAGGGCATGATGTACATGTTGTCGCAGTCGACCAACGACGGCGCCTACCGCTTGCTGGTCACGTTTAATCTGGGCATGGATTCCGACATGGCCCAGGTGCTGGTGCAGAACCGCGTCTCGCTGGCGCTGCCGGTCATCCCGCCCTTGGTGCAGAACGAAGGCATCGACGTCAAGAAGGTGTCGCCCAACACGTTGATGATCGTGAATCTGATTTCGCCCGACGGCCGCTACGACGCCACGTTTCTGAGCAACTATGCGACGATCTACATCCGCGACGAACTGGGGCGGCTTCCCGGAGTGGCCGACATCACCTACTTCGGCCAGCGCGATTACAGTCTGCGGGCCTGGCTCGATCCGGACAAGATGGCGGCCCTGGGTCTGAGCGCGAGCGACGTGGTGACCGCCATCGCCCAGCAGAACTTGCAGGTTGCCGCCGGCCAGATCGGGCAGCAGCCGGTCCCCAAGGGACAGCAATTTCAACTGACCATCAATACCCTGGGCCGGCTGACCGACCCCGAGCAGTTCGCCGACATCATCCTCAAGTCGGCTCAGGGCGGCTCGGGCGCTTCGAGCAGTCAGGGTAGTTCGAGCGCATCGAGCAGTCCGGGTGTTTCGATCGGCGAGGACGGCTCCAGCGGACAGAGCGGATCGAGCACCGCCAGCGCCCCGGCCGCGCCTTCCACGGCCATCGTCCGGCTTCGCGACGTGGCCACCGTCTTGTTGGGGTCGCAGCAATACGACCAGTCCTGCACGCTGGACGGCCGGCCCAGCGTGGCGATGTCGATCTTTCAGCTTCCCGGCTCCAACGCGCTCGACACGGCCGGCGCGGTATACGCCAAGATGGACGAACTGAAGACCCGCTTCCCCGACGGCGTGGACTATCAAATCGTTTACGACACGACGCCCTTCATCCGTGAATCCGTGGACGAAGTCTTCTTTACGTTGCGCGACGCGACGATCCTGGTGGCACTGGTCGTGCTGGCGTTCTTGCAGAACTGGCGGGCGGCCCTGATCCCGCTGATCGCCGTACCGGTGGCGATCGTGGGCACGTTTGCCTTCATGGCCGCGCTGCGCTACTCGTTGAACAACCTGTCGCTGTTCGGCCTGGTCTTGGCGATCGGCATTGTCGTCGACGACGCCATCGTCGTGGTCGAAAACGTCGAGCGATGGCTGGACCAGGGCGTCGAGCCGCGCGAGGCCGCCCGCAAGGCTATGGACGAAGTGACCGGGCCGGTGATTGCGGTGGGCCTGGTGCTGTGCGCCGTGTTCGTGCCGTGCGCCTTCCTGGGCGGCATCAGCGGCCAATTCTTCCGGCAGTTTGCCGTGACGATTGCCGTCTCGACGGTCATCTCCGCCTTCAATTCGCTGACGCTGAGTCCGGCCCTGGCGGCGATTCTGCTGCGGCCGCGCGGCGCCCGCCGCGACCCCGTGACGTGGCTGCTGGACGTTCTGCTGGGCTGGTTCTTCCGCTTGTTCAACGTGCTGTTCGGCGCCGGCACGGCCCTCTACATGCGCCTTGTCCGCGGCCTGTTGCGCATCAGCCTGCTCGTGTTGCTCGTCTACGGCGGCCTGATGGTGCTGACCTGGTGGCAATTCAACCAGGCCCCGGCGGGCTTCATTCCGCAGCAGGACAAGGGCTATCTGATCCTCAACGTGCAGTTGCCCGATTCCGCCTCGGTGGAACGCACCGAGCACATCATGGCCCGCATCGAAGCGCTGGCCCGCCAGACGGAGGGCGTCAAGCACACGGTGGGCATCTCCGGCCAATCGCTGATCCTGGGGGCCAACGCGCCCAACCTGGGTTCGCTGTACGTCATCCTGGATGACTTTTCCCAGCGGCGCGGCCCCCGACGGACCGCCGACGCCATCTCCGCGGAACTGGTCGGCCGCTGCCGGCAGCAGGTGCGCGGGGCCGTCGTGTCGGCCTTCGGCCCGCCACCCATCGACGGCTTGGGCAGCACCGGCGGCTTCAAGCTGATCGTCGAGGATCGCGGCGATCTCGGCCTGGAGGCCTTGCAGCGGGTGAGCGACCAGATCGTCGCCCGCGGCAACAAGACCCCCGGCCTGCAGGGCCTGTTCAACAGCTCGCGGGCGAACACGCCCTGGCTCTACCTCGAAATCGACCGCACCAAGTGCATGGCCTTGGGCGTGCAGGTGAGCGACGTCTTCAGCACGCTGCAAGTCTATCTCGGCTCGTTCTACGTCAACAACTTCAACGAGTTCGGCCGCACTTGGCAGGTGAACATCCAGGCTGACCAGCAGTTCCGCGACCGCATCCGCAAGATCGCGCAGCTCCAGGTCCGCAACAATCAGGGGCAGATGATCCGCCTCGGCACGCTGATGACCGTCCGCAACACCAGCGGGCCGGTCATGGTGATGCGCTACAACCTGTATTCCGCCGCCGCCGTCACCGGCAGCACGTCGCCGGAAATCAGCTCGGGGCAGGCGATCCGGCTCGTGCAAGAGATCGCCGAGAGCGAACTGCCGCGCTCGATGGCCTACGATTGGACCGAGTTGACGTACCTCCAACTTCAGGCCGGCAACGTGGCAATCTACGTCTTCACGCTTGCGGCGGTGTTCGTCTTTCTCGTGCTGGCGGCACAGTACGAGAGCTGGTCGCTCCCGCTGGCCGTCATCCTGGTCGTGCCCATGTGCCTGTTGTGCTCGATCACCAGCGTCCTCCTGGCCCGCATGGAGGTGAACATCTTTACGCAGATCGGCTTCGTGGTGCTGGTCGGCCTGGCGGGCAAAAACGCGATTCTCATCGTGGAGTTCGCCAAGCAACGGCAGGAGCAGGGCCAGCCGCGGCGCGAAGCCACGCTGGAGGCCGCCCGGCTGCGGTTGCGGCCGATTCTGATGACCTCGCTGGCCTTCATCTTCGGCGTCGTGCCGCTGGTTCTGGCCCAGGGGGCCGGCGCGGAAATGCGCCGTGCGCTGGGGCTGGCTGTGTTCGGCGGGATGCTCGGCGTGACCCTCTTCGGCGTTTTTCTCACGCCGGTCTTCTTCTACGTCATCCGGGCGTTCAGCCGCGCCACCACCAAGGAGCGCTGAACATGGCTCCTCGCACCAAGCTGGTAGGGTCCGCCACGCGCGCCACGGACAGTAAGACGGACAAGGGCAAGGTCCGCACGGCGGACGCTGCGATTGACGGCACGTGATTTGCGCTCCGGGTACACCGGCCAATAGGTAGTGGGTCAGTTTGAAGTCCCGCCCTTGCGAAGCCCAGAGTGCTGGAATAGGATGATCGCGTCGGGAAAGTGGCCACGGAGCGCCAAAATGTGCAGCGCGGCGAAGGTTGTTATGTGCTGTATCGGCGTAAGTGTCTGCGCGGTGGCTTATGGCGTACTCTTCCAGCTCACAAATGCCGGCTTTGTTGGCGTAATTCTACTCTTTGACACGATTGTTGGCGTGGGCGGTAGTCTTTTCACAATCGCCAGGGGAGGGGCCGCGAATCGAACCGTAGGAGTCCTCGGACTACTTTGGTTTGGGTGTCTCATCCTGCTGCACATTGCGATAGCATTCAAGCCTAACACGCCCGTCCGCCGGCCAATATCACCCCCCTTGTCGGAGCATCGGAATCGTGGTATAGTACAGGGCTTGGCATTTCTCAGGGAGAAAGGCGGACCGGCCCGGCTCGTGGAGAGCCAGGCGCCGACCGGAGGTCGGTCGCGGTCCCTGCGGCGACTTGGTCCCGCCCCCTTTCATCCCGCTGGCGGGTACGGATTATGGATCTCAGAAAACTGCGAAATATCGGCATTTCGGCCCACATCGACTCGGGCAAGACCACGCTGAGCGAGCGGATCTTGTTCTATGCCGGCCGCATCCATCGCATGCAGGAAGTTCACGGCGAGGGGGGCGGCGCCACCATGGACCACATGGAGCTCGAAAAGGAACGCGGCATCACGATCACCAGTGCCGCCACGCAGGTCGCGTGGGGCGATGCCACGATCAACCTGATCGACACGCCCGGCCACGTCGATTTCACCGTCGAAGTGGAGCGGAGCCTCCGCGTGCTCGACGGCGCCGTGCTGGTCTTGTGCGCCGTGGGCGGGGTGCAGGCCCAATCGCTGACGATCGACCGCCAGATGCGCCGCTATCACGTCCCGCGCCTGGCGTTCATCAACAAGATGGACCGCGTCGGCGCGAATCCCCTGAAGGTTGTCGAGCAATTGAAAGCCAAGCTGGGCTGCGATGCGGCCCTGATGCAACTCCCCATCGGCTGCGAGGCCGATTTCCAGGGCGTCATCGACCTGGTGACTCAGCAGGCGTGCTACTTTGACGGCGCCAACGGCGAGGCCGTTCGCCTGGAAGCGATTCCGGCCGAGTTGGCCGCCGAGGCCCGCACGGCCCGGCAACACCTGCTGGAATCGCTCTCGATGTACAGCGATGAGCTGATGGAGATGTTGCTGGCCGAGGAAGAGCCGCCGCACGAGCTGATCGATCGCGTCCTGCGCGACGCGGTGGCGCAGTTGGAGTTCACGCCGGTCTTTCTGGGTTCGGCGTATCGCAACAAGGGCGTGCAGCCGCTGCTGGACGCGGTGGTTCGGCTGCTCCCCTCGCCGCTGGATTGCGTGACCAATGCCTTTGCCAAGGACAGCGAAGGGCAGCAGCACGAGATCCAACTGGTGCCCGACCCCGAAAAGCCCGCGGTGGCCATGGCCTTCAAGATGGTCGAAGACCCTTACGGCACGCTGACGTTCATGCGGCTCTACCAGGGGCGCATCGTCAAGGGCGGGATGTACTTCAACCAGCGCAGCGGCCGCAAAGAGCGGTTCAGCCGCATCCTGCGGATGCACGCCGACCAGCGCGAGGACATCGACGAGGCCCAGGCCGGCGACATCGTGGCCGTGCTGGGCGTCGACTGTGCCAGCGGCGACACCTACGCCTCCGAGCGCAAGTACTGCACCTTGCAGAACATGTTCGTGCCCGAGCCGGTCATCCGCATGGCCATCGCGCCCTTGAGCCGCGACGGCGCCGACCGGCTGAGCAAGGCCCTGCACCGCTTCCGCCGCGAAGACCCGACGCTGTTGGTGACCACCGACGACGAAACCGGCGAGACGATCATCGCCGGCATGGGCGAACTGCACCTCGACATCTACGTCGAGCGGATCCGCCGCGAGTACAACGTCGAGGTCGAAGTCGGGCGCGCCGAAGGTCAACTATCGCGAGGCGCCCACGCAGGCCGCGGCCTTCAACACTCGCCATCGCAAGCAGACGGGCGGCTCCGGCCAGTATGCCGCACATCGTGGGCCGGCTCGACCTGCTGCCAGCCGACGCCGAGGAGAGTTTCCTCTTCGAGGAAAAGGTCGTGGGCGGGCGGATTCCCAAACAGTTCATCCCCGCCGTGGAAAAGGGCTTCCGCTCGATGCTGGCCAAAGGTCCCATCGCCAAGTATCCGGTGGTGGGGCTGGCCGTGTATCTTGAGGACGGGTCGTATCACGAGGTTGACAGTTCCGACCTGGCGTTCCAGGTTTGTGCGCAGACGGCGATGCGCGAGACATTTCCCAAGACGCGGCCCATGCTGCTGGAGCCCGTGATGAAGATCGAGATCGAGTGCCCCAGCCAGTTTCAGGGATCGGTGGTGGGCAACTTGACGTCGCGCCGCGGCATCGTGGCGTCGACCGAGGTCCGCGGCGTCGAGGCCCGCATCGAGGGCGAAGTGCCGCTAGCCGAGACCTTTGGCTATTCCACCGACCTGCGGAGCATGACGCAGGGCCAGGGCACGTTCACGATGGAGTTCGCCCGCTACAAGCGCCTGCCGCGGAACCTCGAAGAAGAGGTGATCGCCGATCGGAAGAAAGCGGCGTTGGCCGGGGCGATCTGACGTCGCGGGGAGAAAAGGCCAGGAATTTCGTCCAGCCTAGCGGCGTCGGAAAGTAGAAAGTAGACAGGTACCCCGTGCCTGACTGTTCGCGCCTCGGTGTCAGCCACGTGTCAGGTACGGGATACCTGGTCTGCCGCACTCGATCGAGCGGGCCGCCTCGATCCGCACCCCACTTGTGCGGTGGGACCGTGGTGTTGTACACTTCTTTCAATCAACGGATGGCGACCAGTCGGCAGTCGTAAGCCGGGCGGCGTCAGTCCAAGCAATCACTTCAGGAAACGTACAAATGGCCGAAGGCATCATCAAGAGGTTGACAGACAAGGGATTCGGGTTCATCAGCACGGGGGGAGAAAAAGACCTGTTCTTCCACTCATCGAGTGTCCAAGAGGTCAGTTTCGACGACCTGCATGAAGGCCAAAAAGTGTCTTACACGGAAGGCCAGAGTCCGAAAGGCCCACGTGCTGAGAATGTCAAGCCGGTGTAGTTTCGCCAGGACTTGAGTCCGCTGGTCACGAGACGATGACCGTAACCACACGATGTTATGGCCAAACCGGGTTGCTTTACGGCACGGGCGCGTATATCCTGCTTATGAGCCTTCCCTAGCAAACCAAACTGGAAACGGCATTGAGTGGCACCCAACCTGTCAGTGCAGCACGGTCGCGGCTTCATCCCCCATCCCAGGTCGATTTGGTGTTGAGGTTCGCGGTCGGCAATGCGATAATGGGGGGATTGGTGAGATCTTCCTTTTTCGCAGGAGACCATCCGTGTTCGATTGTGTTGCGGTCGTGGGCGCCACCGGCGCCGTGGGAACCATCATTCGCGAGCTGCTCGAAGCCCGCAAGTTCCCCTTCCGGAAGATGAAGTTCGTGGCCTCGGCCCGATCGGCGGGCAGGAAGATCCCCTTTGCCGGGCAGGAGATCGTGGTCGAGGAGCTGAAGGGCCCGGTCTTCGACGGCGTGGACCTGGTCATCAGCAGCACGCCCGACGAGGTGGCCCGCGACTTCATCCCCGACGCCGTCCGCCGCGGCTGCGTGGTGATCGACGAGAGCGGCTACTGGCGGATGGACCCGAACGTGCCGCTGGTGATCCCGGAGGTCAACCCGCACGCGGTCCGCCGGCACAAGGGGATCATCGCCAGCCCCAACTGCTCGACGACGCAGATGGTCCAGGCCCTGAAGCCGCTGCACGACGCCGGCCGCGTCCGCCGCGTGGTGGTGAGCACCTATCAGGCCGTCAGCGGGGCGGGCCTGGCCGGCAGCCGCGACCTGGTCGGCGGCACCAAGGCCCTGCTGGCCGGCGAAGACTACAAGTACGAGTGCTTCGCCCATCCGATCGCCTTCAACTGCATCCCGCAGATCGGCTCGCCCAAGCACAAGGGCTACACCTCGGAAGAGATGAAGATGGTGTACGAGACGCGGAAGATGCTGGAGGACGACTCGATTCAGGTCTGCCCGACGTGCGTCCGCGTGCCGGTGAGCAACTGCCACAGCGAGAGCATCCTGGTCGAGACCGAGCGGAAGATCACGGTCGAGGAGGCCCGCAGGCTCTTCGCCGCCACGCCGGGCCTGGTGGTGATGGACGACCTGGACAAGAAGGTCTATCCGATGCCGATCAACGGCGACCGCCGCGACGAGACGTTCATCGGCCGGATTCGCGAGGACCTTTCCTGCCCCAACGGCCTGGCGTTCTGGTGCGTCAGCGACAACCTCCGCAAGGGCGCCGCCACCAACGCCGTGCAGATCGCCGAGTTGCTGGTGAAAGGGTAGAATTTGCGAAGAAGGGGGTGCGCGTGCGATGAACGCCCCGGAAGCTCAATCTTGTGCGGGTACACCCGGTCATGCCAGGCCGCGTTACGGCTTGTGGATTCTGCTCATTGCACTTCTATTGGCGGTCGTCGCCTTGGCGGGTTGGCTTTGGCGACCGCGTGGACAGAGCCCCTTTATTGCGGACACCACGACCAACGGCGACCCGCTGGAGACCGTTTTCCAGCTTGTCTTGTTGCGATTGGTGAAGGAGTCACCCCTTCATCTTTCCAGGGCAATGGCGAAACTGGCGGAAGCATCTCCGCCGACACAGATTCTCAAGAGCACGTCGGCTTCTGGTGGTGATAGCGGTAAGGGCGAGTGGTTTTCCGATCAGCGCCGGTTGATTCGATGCTCACCCGAAGTTGCCGAAGAAATCGCCAGCAACTTTCAGATTTGGTCCGCGTTTGTCGCTCAACGGGCGGGCGCGAAGGCCTTTCCAGGCCACTGGTCGTGCGAAGGCGGCTTGGTGACCGCCTTTGATTTTCGCTACGAATTTGCGCGTCACCAAGGCATCGTTCGGGCCACAATGAAGCGCCCGAAGACCCCTGTGGCGGCCGCAAAGAACGTTCAGTACTACGAATCGCTTCCTGACGTGTACGAACTGCATTGGGAGATCAAGGAATCCTGCGGCAGTCAACCGCCAACGTGGACCGCAAGCACGCCAGCCGCCGCGAATTGACAGTATCGTTGGTGGGAATAGAATCATATTGGGGCACGCATGATTCCCGATTTCGACGAGCGGGGTTACTTGCCGGCGGGTGTTCATCTTGCATCGCTCGGCGAAATCGAAGCCCGTTTTGGGCGAGGTTCCGAGGTCCGCCGCGCCGAGATGCAGTCCCTGCGATGGCTGGTCGAGTTGGCTCAGGCGGCCGGCGTGCAACGGCTCGTCATCAACGGGAGCTTCGTCACCGATGTCGCCGAGCCGAACGACGTGGATTGCGTACTGTTGACGGGCGCGGATTTTCCCCGCGATCCGGTTGCTGAGGACGAGATACGTAGCGGACTGCCTTTCTTGCAGATTGATCTGGTCAGGCACAAGGCCTTCGATTTCATGGTCAGCAACGTTTTTGCGACGGATCGAGAATGGTTGCCCAAAGGGATGGTGGAGGTGATCCTATGAGACTGCGTAGCCAACGCGAAGCGGACAATACCCGGAAAAAATTGCAGATGCTCGAACAACATTACCGGGAAACGCTGGAAGAGCCCTGCGAGAGCGAACATGTTAAGGACCTTACTCTGCAATCGCTTAAGCGGATGATCAATCAGATGAAAGAGGAGATTGCCTGGTTCGAGTGTCACGCGGTCGTAAGTTCAGGCGGCGACCGATAGGGCGTCGCCCGACGCCTGCTCTTGGTGTGAAGACCGTGCGGACCCTCAAGCTCACCATCGCCTACGACGGCACGAACTACGCCGGCTGGCAGATTCAGCCCGGCAGGCCGACCGTGCAGGATACGCTGGAAAAGGCCATCGAGAAGGTCACCGGCCAGCATTCGAGTACGCTGGCGAGCGGACGGACCGACGCCGGCGTTCACGCCCAGGGCCAGGTGGTCGGTTTCCGCACCGACTCGCCGCTGCCGCCAGACGTCCTGCGAAAGGCGCTCAATGCAACACTGCCGCACGACTTGGCCGTGCTGGAAGCGGCCGAAGTGCCCGACGGCTTTCACCCCATACGTGACGCGGTTCGTAAGCGATACCGCTACGCGATCCACGACGGGCCGGTCCGCGACGTTTTTCGGCGACAGTTCGCCTGGCACTATCGCTATGGCCGGCTCGATGCCGAGGCCATGCAGCGGGCGGCCGCCGCCTTGCTGGGCAAACACGATTTCAGCAGCTTTGAGACCAGCGGGGCCGAACGACAAACGAGCGTGCGGACGATCTTCGACATTTTCGTCGAGCGAGTAGGGTGCGTACAACGCACCGTTGATGCCGGCGTGAATTCCGAATGCCGTGGTGCGTTGCACGCACCCTACGAACTCTCTGTTGCACAGGGCAGGGCAGGGGGGGCGGATTTTATCACCTTCGAGGTCGAGGCCGACGGATTCCTCTACAACATGGTGCGGGCGATCGTCGGCACGCTGGTGGAAGTGGGCCGGGGCAAGCGGCCCGAAGACTGGCCCGGCGAGGTGCTCCGCGCCCAAGACCGCCGCCTGGCTGGCCCCACCGCGCCGCCCCAAGGGCTTCTCCTTGTATCGGTCGCGTACTGAATGGGCACGACAGGGGGCCAAAAACGAGTGCCTCCACCCGCCCTCAATCCGGAAGCTCGTCCAGCGCGACGAAGCGGCCACGGCGGATGTCTTCTCTTGCCTTGGCGATCTTGCGAAGGAACTTCTCGTCGTGTTCGAGTCTGTAGTCGAACCACTCGTCCTCATTGCGGAAACCGATCACGACGGCGGCGGGCTTGCCGTGGCGAGTGATCAGCACTTCGTCCGTCTCGGCCTCCCGGACAATACTGCAAATGTCATTCTTGGCTTCGGTCATAGTACGTGTCTTCATTCCGGCACCCCGTAGTCCTGCAACCACTGAAGAGTCTCCGGCTTCTTGACGAAGCCTAGGACTTCAACCCGTCTCTCGACTTCATTGACATCGTAGAACACTCGCATCTCACCGACCCGCAGGCGATATTGCGGTTGGCGCAACCCCCTAAGCCGCTTGATCCTGCTCTTGCTTTGGTGCCTGGGAGCCGCCTCCAACTGTTCCCGCATGGCCTGCTTCAGAGTCGATCGCCAGCGGGCATCCAGTTCTTTGAACTGTGTCTGCGCATTTCGGGCGATCACGACAACATACCTCATTCTGGGAAGATTATAGCCAGATTAGGCATCCTGGTCAAGGGCGCCGAGGCGCACACCCGCTGCATTGCCCCGGCGAAGTGCTCCGTGCGGAGGATCGCCGGCTGGCCGGTCCCACCGCGCCGCCGCAAGGGCTTTGCTTGGTGAGGGTGGAGTACGAAGGGAGCCTCGGGTAGCTTGACACGGCTGATGTAAGACACTATCTTACCATTATGAGAACCGTGGTCTCCTCCAAAGGCCAGATTGTCTTACCGGCCGAGTTGCGTCGGGTGGATCGCATTCGCCCCGGCCAACAGTTCGACGTGGAGCGATTGGATTGCGGACAGTATCTGCTCACGAAGCGTTCCGAGGCGAGCCCCGTGGGCATCGTCGATTGGCTGTTGGCCTGTCCGGAAAGTGACTGGTTTTGTCCTCTCCCCTCCGAATCGACCGAGGCAATCTAAGGGCTGCCGGCGATGGACTTCCTCGTCGATGCCAACGTGCTCAGCGAAGCAACCAAGCCGCAGCCGACGGCGTCGGCAGTGAACTGGCTTCGCCTTCACGAGCCGCGTTTGCGCGTCAATCCGATCATTTTGGGGGAGCTGGAATACGGAATCTTGATTCTGCCCGCTGGGCGGCGACGGACGCGGCTTGAAAAGTGGTTCGCCGCCGGGGCGAGAACGCTCCGCGTGTTGGACTTCGACGCCGACACGG
Organism: uncultured Planctomycetaceae bacterium; assembly: GCA_963759115.1. Lineage (GTDB taxonomy): Bacteria > Planctomycetota > Planctomycetia > Pirellulales > Thermoguttaceae > CAVWXT01. The sequence goes on along the minus strand of CAVWXT010000002.1, from coordinate 493,948 downwards.
CAAAGGTCTGGGCCGCCCTGTTGGCCGAACTGAAACGCAAAGGGCGTCGATGCCCATCAAGGATAGCCTCATCGCCGCCACGGCGCGCCAACACCGGTTGACCATCGCCACCAGAAACGCGCACGATTACCGCTACGCAGGCGTCGCGCTGGTGAACCCGTTCGGACCGGCGGGACGTGCAACGTGAGGGGGCGGCTTGCTGCCCCGATTTGATCGTACCGAAACGTTGACCGCGAGGGCAGGGCAGGGGGGCGCAACGTTTAGCCCGGCCACTTGTGGCCGGTGTGGGGCAGATCGTTTGCGGCCAGCGCTATCCATCCGGCGGCAACGAGATGCGTCGGCCACCAATCGAGACGAGATGCCCGATCGCTGTGCGCGCCCAGCGGACTTTCATTCAGCCAGCCCGAATTGACGGCGGACTTCGGCGACGTCTACCAAACGCCCTTCAGCCGAGTCTCGCAGGCCGGCGTCGACGGCTTGGTGGACGTAGACGCGATACATGACGTCGTCCCAGGTTGCGTCATCCGGCAAAGCATCAGCCAATTGCCGAACGGCCGACTTGACACCTTGGGTTTCCATGTCTGGCATCATGCACCAGTCCCTTCCCAGCGCGACTTGCCCTGCAACAGATTTCCGACTGCTATTAGTGTAAACGCCGGCAAGCGGGCGGGCAAGTGGTGGGGTATAAATCGATCTGACCAATCCTTATGGCAACCGGGCCCCAACAATCCGCGTTCCTTTCCGCCCGGCGTAGGCCAGCAGCCCCAGCGCGGCGGCCAGGAGCAGGGCCAGCGTGCCCGGCTCGGGAACCGCCGTCACGGCGTAGCGGCTGAAGCCGGTCACGGTGAAGCTGGCGTAGTTTCCGTTGCAGGTCAGGTCGGAGGCGTCGTACGGCGTCCAAAGGGCCCCGTCGTAGTGCCACAAGTGCAAGTCGTCGCGATCATAACTCGGGTCGATGGCAAACGACAAATAGGCCGGATCGCCTGGCGTGTAGCCGCTGTCGGCCGTGAATTGCCATGCCCCGAGAACCGATTGACTGCTGCCCGCCAGGGCTTGCAGCGCGGCCAGCGGCGAGCGTAGCGAGTCCGCTGCAACGACGAGTTAGGCGCCGATGACGAGAACGACGAGTACACACCACGCGAAGAGGAAGAGGCCCATCAAGAAGCCATAGGTCCTCGCGTGGGAGCCAACTTCGTACGTGAGGGCCGTGTGTTGCTTCATGCCGAAGAGCGCCTCAAGTTCTTTGCATCGTTCGTACTTCGCCACTTTGACGCCACGCATTTGACGCGCCCAACACCACACGAGCATCGCGAGAACAATTCCAACCAGTGAAACTACGATAAGTGCGACCTTCTGTGGAATGGATTTTGCCGTGCCAAGACCGCTCAGTACGAATCCCATCAACAGGGCACTTCCGACCCAGTTCAGGCTGGTGATGCTCCAGACAAGGGTGTCGTGGTGTTGCGCGGAATCCTGTGTCTTCTGATACTCAACAAGGTACGCCTCCCGTTGCTCGGGCGTAAGAGGCGCAGTCATTGGAAGAGAGGCGTCGATAGACATTGGACACTCTCCTTTTATGCTTGGTCACGTTCATACTCTCCGACCACAACCAGAGCAATACGGCACTGACTCCATGTAAATATAGTAAATGATGCCGGGAATGAGAAACAAACAGAATAGGATAATACCGATGAAAACCTCTCCGATGCCCTGAAGTCCTCTGACCTTGCCGACGGAGTGAGAGCCGCAGTGCGGGCAAGTCATGCCGGCCTGGCTCTGTCGCTGTGGTGGTGTCCCCAGAACAGGACAACCGCAGTGTGGGCACGAGGCTGCAGAGGTAGAAACCCCTCTGCCGCAATCGCTGCATTTTGTTAGTGCCATATCGTTGAGAGCGTAGTGATGCCTAGCTTATTCATTGATTGGTTTTCGACCCTTCGGGGCGGGTGGCACGCCCAGAGTCTTCGATGGGCGTGGTTTCCGTGCGTCGGCTCTCCTAGGCCCCGCCCTTCGCAAAGCCCCAGGGCGTGCCACCCGGCCGCGTGAAAGCAGTCGGGCGGCCCCAGTCAGGTGCAGCGCCTGGTTCGGCCGCATCTCGCTGCAAGCCGCAGACGCATCATTCTCCCTGCGAATTGGAAACAAATCGGTTGTGGTAGTCGACGTATTTCGAATCGACAACATGACCTTTGGCAGACCAAAGGGCGTTTAGCTTGAGCGGTGATACGCCCAGGTCGAGCTCAGCGTGATGGTTGGGGCATACGCAAATAATATTCCCGACAACGTCCGGACCTTTGTGGTCGCCGCCGAGCGGCCGAATATGGTGAGCCTCCGCATAACGGGAACCGTCTGGAAGTTCGATGGTGTTGCCACACATCTGGCATCTGAATTTGTGCAACATCTTGACGCTACGGGATTTCACGGTGTCACGCAGAATCCGGTATGTGGTGGTCGGAATTCTTTCCGGCGGTTCAAGGTCGACTGCTTCGGGCGTTGATGATGGCGGATGCCGTTTCAATTTGCTAGCGAATTTCGACGCAAGTAAGCGAATGATCCGACGCGCATTTTCATGGTCAACAAATTCGGTCTTGGTATGGCGGGGTGCAAAGCCGAGGTGCAGCTCGCCGAAAGGCACAGCGTCAGCAAGTGTTTCGACGTAATGGAGCCATGAAACGGACCTGAACTGTCGATGTCGTGACTCAAAGTCAGCAGGGAGTTCTCGCGAACGCAGCAGCCGGTACGTTTCCTCACCGCCTACCGTACCCGCACCGATCGCTCCATACCCTTTTGCATAGGCGATGACCCAATCATCCTGGTCCATGTCGTTCAGGAAAATGTGTCCGCGATCGCCGATCTTGTTATCAAATCCCGCAGTTATGACGCCCATTGAAATTTGGCGTGCCCACCATTCGTCCGTATATGGTTCACCGATAATGAAAAAATGGTAACGCATGGTTGTTTGCGGCCGAACTTATTCATTGACTGGTTCTCAACCTTTCGGAGAATATTCATCCACAAGCAGCCTGTCAAGCATCACCCCCTCGACAATGTTGGTCGTTATAAGCAGATGGCAGTTGCATGGTATAAAGTTCCGTATGGCAACCAGACTCCGACAATTCTGGGGTGTGACAAAATGGCTGCTTCTGACCGACAGTCGGGGGGGTGAATCGTTCGTACGAAAACCCCACTGCGGACACAATCTGGCGAACCAGGGGTCAAATGCTAGAATAACTTAGGCGTCGCATCGTCGAGAGACGCGGGAAGCGGGGGAAGCAAGCACGTGGTTCACCAGTCGGCGGCAGTCATGCAGAACGCGGTCGAGGCCCACGCTGCGGCGGCCGAGCGGGACGCCGAGCGGTTGCAGACCCTCGGCGTGCGCGAGCGAGGCATTCTGATCGAGTCGGCGTGTGCGACGGCTGCCGCCATCCAACTCAGTCGGCTCGCTGCGGGGCTGCCCGCCGTCGAACCGGCCCCCTGGCCGCCTTCCACATGGGAGTTTTTAAGAGAGCATGCCGCCCGTGTCCGAACATGCGTGTCCTCCATCTCATCACCCGGCTGATCCTCGGCGGAGCGCAGGAAAATACCGTGCTCTGCTGCGAGGACCTGCTGCGCCGCTACGGCGACGAGGTGCTGCTGGTGACCGGGCCGCCGTTGGGGCCGGAAGGAAGTCTGTTGGAGCGGGCAAGGGCAGGGGGGGTGCCGCTGGAGATCATCCCTCAACTTCGCCGGCCCATTCACCCCTGGCGCGATGCCGCGAGCTATTGGCAAATCAAAGACGCCATTCGCCGCTTTCGGCCCAACGTGGTGCATACCCATAGCGCGAAGGCCGGACTGCTCGGCCGCGCCGCCGCCTGGTCGCTCCGCGTGCCGGCCGTGGTTCACACCGTTCACGGCGCCCCGTTCCACCCGTGGCAGGGCAGGGGGGCGCGATGGCTTTTTCGGGCCTGCGAACGTTGGGCCGCCAGGCGATGTCATGCCCTGGTGAGCGTGGCCGATGCGATGACCGAACTGATGGTGGCGGCGGGCGTGGCCCCGCGCGAAAAGTTTACCACGATCTACAGCGGCATGGAGGTCGAGCCCTTCCTCCGCTCGGCCGAACATCGCCAGCGCGTGCGGAGCGAGTTGGGCTACGGGCCCGAACACGTCGTCGTCGCCAAGATCGCCCGGCTGTTCAAACTAAAGGGCCACGACGACGTGATTCAAGCGGCCCAGAGCGTCGTGGCCGCCCAGCCCAGCGTGCGGTTTCTCCTCGTCGGCGACGGCGTCCTCCGCAGCCGGTTGGAGCGGCAGATCGCCGCCGCGGGGTTGGCCGGCCATTTCCGGTTCACGGGCTTGGTATTGCCCGAGCGAATCCCCGAGCTGCTCGCCGCCAGCGACATCGTGGTTCACGCCAGTCTCCGCGAGGGCTTGGCCCGGGTGCTCCCGCAGGCCCTGATCGCCGGCAAGCCGGTGGTGAGCTACGACGTGGACGGCGCCCGGGAAGTAGTCATCCCCGGCGCGACGGGCTTCCTGGTCCCTCCCCGCGAGGTCAAAGGGCTGGCCGCTGCGCTGAAGCGCCTGGTTGCCGATGCGACCCTGCGCGACCGCCTCGGCCTAGAGGGCCGTCGGCGATTCACCGACGTCTTCCGCCACGAGCGGATGACCGAGCAACTGCGACACCTGTATCAGAACCTGCTGGTGGAGCGGACTTGATTCTGTATCCCACATGGGATACAATTATGATGCGAGGGGTGGCACGGAACGATGGGGATTCGTAATATGTCCAAATCGGCAATGGTTCGCGCCCGAGTGGAACCCAAACTCAAGCACGACGCCGAAAGCCTGTTTGAGCAACTGGGACTCTCTGCCACGCAAGCAATCACGCTGTTCTATCGGCAAGTTGCGTTGCGTGGGGGACTTCCATTCGACGTGGTGGTTCCCAACGGCACCACGCGGAAGACATTCGACGATACGGACAACGGCAGGAACTTGGTCCACTGCAAAGACGCCGACGACATGTTCAGAAAGTTGAAGTTCTGATGCGAACTCCCCTTACACCCGCCAGTTCGAGCGCGACGTGAAGAGGGCCAGGAAACGCGGGAAGGACCTCGCCAAGCTGAGAATTATCGCCCGAGCGTTGATCGAGGGCAAGAAACTCGACCCATTGCAGCGAGACCATCTGCTCGTGGGCGACTATCGCGGTCGGCGTGAGTGTCACGTTGAGGCAGACTGGCTGCTAATCTACAAGATCGAAAGCGATCGAGTCATCTTTGAGAGGACTGGATCCCACTCGGACCTGTTCAGCAAGTAGACTCAGGGCGGCCGAGAGACCACGCAGAAGGGCAGGGGGGCACGATCCGTTAGCTCGGGCGCCACAGTTGCCGAATGCGATCCGACTAGCTACACTAAATGGGGATAGATAAGATAATCCTCTCAATAGGGGTGGGTTGCTGTCCCCTCTGAAGCTCTCATCCGCCGGCTATGGCCTGGCATAATTCGGCAACTTCGTAAGGTGCGCGGTACGTGTCGCAAGGAACTCCCGGCTATCTCGGTCCCTATCGGCTGCTGAACGTCGTTCACACCGGCCATGCCAGCCTGATCTGGCAGGCCTACGACGACGCGCAGCAGCGGATGGTGGGGGTCAAGACCCTGCTGGAGACGGATCGACAAAGACCGCGAGCAGGTGCATTACCTCCGCTGGGAGTACACGGTCGGGCAGAAGATCAAGCATCCGCACATCATCGAGATGTACGCCTTCGACTGGGACCGCGGCCAGCCGTATCTTGGCCATGGAGTGGTTCTCCGCGCCGAACATGAAGCAGCGGCTTCTGCAAGGGCGTGCGAGAAGATCGCCCCGCTGATCCCCAAGATCATCGAGCAGGCCGCCGAGGCCCTGGCCTACTTCAACCGCATGGGCTGGGTCCACCGCGACATCAAGCCCGACAACTTCCTGGTGGCCGACGACGGCGAGGTGAAGCTGATCGACTTCGCCTTGGCCAAACGCCGCCGGCGCAGGGCTGGCGAAGTGGCTCACGCCCGAGGCCAAAGTCCAGGGGACCAAGAGCTACATGTCGCCCGAGCAAATCCGCGGCGAGGCCCTGGACGGGCGGGCCGACCTCTACAGCTTCGCCTGCACGATCCACGAGTTGCTTTCGGGCAAGCCCCCATTTACGGGGACGAGCGCGAACGAGCTGCTGACGAAGCACCTCAAGTCGTCGCCCCCCTCGTTGGAGGCATTAAACCCGAACGTCACCCCGGAGTTCGCCCAGTTGATTCGGCGGTCGCTGGCCAAAAACCCCGACGCACGCCCCAAATCGGTAGATGATTTTCTCCGGGAATTTCGTATGATACGGGTCTTCAAGATGACCCCGGCCGGCAATTCCTGGAAAAGCCCCGTCCGGAGCCGACGAACTGTAAGAAGGATCGAAGGCGGATAGTCGCAGGGACCATAAGCCGCGACTTGGTCGCAAGACATCATGGCAGGAAGCGACCACCGACTATCGTTCGAGCGGCCGATCTACGAGCTGGAAGCCCGGCTGGAGAAGCTCGACACCAAGACCGAGCCGACGCCGGAGGTCCGCAACGAAATCCGCCGGCTGCGGCGCGAGCTGGTCGAGACTGAAGAAGCGGATCTACGCCAACCTCAAGCCGTGGGAGACGGTCGAGGTCGCCCGGCACCCCGACCGGCCCATGACCACCGACTACCTCGAATTGGTCTTCGAGGAGTTCGTCGAGCTGCACGGCGACAAGTTCTTCGGCGACGATCGGGCGATCCGCACCGGCTGGGCCAAGCTCGACGCCTACAAGGTGCTGGTCGTCGGCCATCAGAAGGGCAAGACGCTCAAGGAACGCAACCTCTGCAACTACGGCTACGCCCATCCCGAGGGCTACCGCAAGGCGATGGCCAAGATGCGGCTGGCGGCCAAGTTCCACATGCCGGTGATCTGCCTGATCGACACCGGCGGGGCCTATCCGGGCATCGGCGCCGAGGAGCGCGGCCAGGCCCAGGTCATCGCCGAGCTCGATGTTCGAGATGTCGCGGCTGCCGACGCCCGTCATCTGCGTGGTCATCGGCGAAGGCGGCTCGGGCGGGGCGCTGGGCATCGGCGTCGGCGACCGCGTGGCCATGCTCGAACACGCCTACTACTCGGTCATCAGCCCCGAAGGCTGCGCCGGCATCCTCTGGAAGAGCCACACCTTCAAGGAGCAGGCCGCCGAGGCCCTGAAAATGACCTCCAAGGACCTCAGCCGCTTGGGCGTGATCGACGCCGTGATCCCCGAGCCGCTCGGCGGCGCCCACCGCGACCACCACCTGATGGCCAGCCGGCTTGAAGCTCTATCTCCGCAGCACGCTCCGCGAGTTGGTCGGCAAGCCGATCGATCAACTGCTGGACGAACGCTATCAGAAGTTCCGCCGCATGGGCGTCTTCCTGGAAGGCGGCGGAGGTCAACGGGCATTCGCTGTCGGAGGCGGTTTCCGTTTCGGCCGACGCTACATCGCCCGCCGGCCCTCATGCCTCGCCGGCTCGTCAGGCGGAAACCGTGCGGTAGCGCATCTCGTAGGTTATGCCTTGGCATAACACCTGCGCGATTCGCAAGACCGCTATGTTGAAGCATGACCTACGGTTCTTGCCACCTGCTGTAGCGGACCCAAGAAAATGGTGAAGCAGGCGATTACGAACTTGGGAAGCCAAGCCCAAGTCATCACGGGCCCTTGTATCCGGGTTCGCGGAATTTATTAAGTGGTCCGCGGTTCTCGTACTCCTGCCTGAGATGTTTGACTTCCTTTTCCCATTCCAGGTCATCTTTCTTGATCCGCGCATTTGGTAGCGCCGCTCGGAGTTTTGCAATCCCGTCCGCAGTAACGTTTTCGCACCCACTGAGGTCGACGTACTGCCAGTCGCGTTTGGCCGCCAAGCGAAGCAAGCCAACGTCGGTTACGCCCGGACATCCGCTAATGTTCAGACCCGTGAGGTTTTTCATGCTCGCTAACTGAGCGAGTCCGGCGTCTGCGATATGTGAATTGCCGGCCAGTTCGAGATACTGGATCGTTTGGATCCGGCTGACGTGCTCCAGGCCCGCATCGGTAATATGCTCGCACCAGCCGAGAAGCAGGGTGTCGAGGCGCGGCAGGTTGAGCTTTGCAAGCTCTGCCAAGCCGTCATCGGTGATTTGTGCCTCCTCGACGGCCATGCCTCCCGAGAAATCGAGACCGCTAAGCTCGTGCAAGCGCAAGAGAAGGAATATCACTGTCCGCGAGTCCTGCGCGCGAATCGACCGCGTCGTATCCGGTAAACGATTTACGTCGTGCGCTGTGTCCGCGACAGGACCGAGATTGGTTCCACAGCCTGAAGCAATGGACAGCAGAAGTAGCAGAGCACAAACGTGCCATGCGAGAACGGGTCGGGGTGCTTTGGGTGCTTTGCCGTGCCGCCACATCGCCCATCTCCTTTATCGAAGTATGCCCCGAAAGTTAGGGCGGGATCGCCACAAGAATATAACGCAACGAGCCCCTTGAAACCGAAAAAGTCCGTCGGGCGATCGGCGGGCAGGGCGGCCGACGGGGATGGCCGGGAGCCAACGGCTCCTGGAATGGGCGCGGGGCCGCCATTTCGGTCCCGGTCGCTCCGGGAGCTGTTAGCTCCCGGCTATTTTTTGCGACGCGCCACGCCGCCGGCAGCCGTTTTCCAGCCTGTCTCCAACGTCCGATAATGTTTCTTATGTTCGGTCGCGGAGGGCGAATTCCTCGGGAAAAGCGGGGGTCAGACCGGCCTTGCCCTGACGCCCGCAACGTAAAGCGATCGGCAATCAGCCGTCGGCGGCCGGCTTTGCAGCGGGCGATCACTGAGCGTCGGGAGCCGGCCGCGCCGAAACGGAAATCGGGCCGTCCGCACCGCCGCGCCTCAAGGGCCTTGTCGCTCTCCTGGTCGGTTCGTCGTTTGGCCTCGCCGGTGGTGGCTTTCGTGCCCTCTCCCCCGCTTTTGCCGGGCTGCGGGGCGCTTGCGCGCTTCGGCACCTGTTTAGGGGGGGTGTGCAGCTTCTCGTCCAACTCGTCGATGTACTTGCCCAGATACGTGCGGATGTCTTCCGGCAGGATCGGGATTGGCGTTGCGAATGCCCCGGGCGATCAGGTCGCCCGACCGCGACTGCAGCACCGGCTTGCCGGGCCGACTCCGACAGCGTGACGGCGAAAAACGTGATGACCACGCAGTACAGAACTCCCTTGGCCAGTCCGAAGATCGCCCCGAGCTGCCGGTCGAACTCCTTGAGCTTCACGCGGTCGATGATGCCCGACACGAGGCGGAACAGCAGCCAGATGGCCGCCGCCGTGACCACGTACAGCACCACATGGCGAGAAAGCGGTTCCACGGTTCTTGCTTGCCGAAATACGGGGCCAGCGCGGGGCTGCTGTGGACCGCCACGGCCGCACTGACCACCACCGAGGCCAGCGAGGCCACTTGCCAGGCCATGCCCTTCCAGACGCCCCATACAGCGCTGGCGGCCGCTAGCACTGCCAGCATCACGATAGTCGTAAGGCTGAATCATGGCAGCGGAGTATAGCGAGAACCGCAGACGGTGCGAAGAGCATTGCCGGCGGCAGGGCGAGGGCAGGGGATTTGCGATTGAAGCGTATAGGAACTCGGCAAACTGGGGTGTTGTTCGCTCGCTCGCCAATCGCTCTTGTCTCGATCCACGACTTCGATTACAAGCGGTCCCTTGCGGGCTTGCAATCTCCTAACCCCGAAATCTCCAATCCCAATCCCTTTCCATCATGGCCGGCTTCAAGACTCACATCACCGTCAGCAGTCTGCTGGGCGCCGGATACGGCGGGGCGGCGTATTTCATGTACGGCGTGCCTTGGCCGACGTGCGTTCTGGCCGGCGGCCTGTGCGGCGTTTCGGGCATGTTGCCCGACATCGACAGCGATTCCGGCACGCCGCTGCAGCGAGAGCATGGCCTTTGCCGCCGCCGTGGTGCCCATGATGCTGCTCCACCGCTTCCAGCACTGGGGCATGTCGCACGAGTTGATGATCCTGGCCGGCGCGGCGGTCTACCTGCTGATCCGCTTCGGCATCGCGGCACTGCTGAAGCGCTACACGGTCCACCGCGGGATGTTCCACAGCCTGCCGGCGGCCGTCGTCTTCGGCGAAATCGCCTTCCTGCTGGCCTCGGGCGACGACGTTGCGGCTGCGGGCTCTACAAGGCCGGGCGCGGTCGTGCTCGGCTACCTGTCGCACCTGGTGCTGGACGAAATCTACAGCTTCGAGTGGCGCCACGGCGCTGCGGCTGAAGAACTCGTTCGGCACGGCGCTGAAGCTCTTCGGCCACGACCGCTGGGCCAATCTCTCGGCCTACGCCAAGCTGGCGCATCCTGACGGCGGTGATTCTCTTCGAGCCGCAGTGGCCGCAAATCGCCGACTCAGCCGGGCGATCCTCCGTCGGTCCAGCAGACCGCCACGCGGTTGATCGATCGCGTGCTGCATCGCTGATGCACTGGTGCGACCGCTTTGCGAAGCCGCTAAGCCGGCTCATCCACTACTCCACTCTCCACTATCAGCGTCACCGGGCCGTCGTTGACCAGTTCCACCTCCATGTGCTGGCGGAAGCGGCCGGTGGCCACGGGCACGCCTTGCTGCGGCGACCGCGTCGACGAAGACTTGATAGAGCCTCTCGGCCACTTCGGGCGGGGCGGCGGCGGTGAAGTCGGGCCGCCGGCCCTTGCGGCAATCGCCCAACAGCGTGAACTGGCTGACGACCAGCATGGCCCCGCCCACGTCGGCCAGCGAAAGATTCATTTTCTGCTGACTGTCCTCGAAAATCCGCAGGCCGGCGATTTTTTGCGCCAGTTGCCGGGCGTCGGCCTCGGTGTCGTCGGCGGCCACGCCCAGCAGCACCAACATGCCGGGGCCGATCCGGCCGCAGACCTCGCCGGCCACCCGGACCTCGGCACGACGGACTCGTTGAATGCAGGCTCGCATGGGGCAGAGGGATTGGGGACTTAGGATCGGCGATTCAGTGACTGTCGTATTCCGCACGCTCCACGTGAGGCGAACGTCGCCAGGGCCTCACGCAGACTGAGATACGTGCAGCATAGGTGATTCATCGGCCGTAGACAATCCGCGACCGCCTGTCGCGGCCCGAATGCCAAGTGCCGTCGCAAGTCCGAAGACCCAAGCCCAGCCCCGCGTCACCCTTTGGCAGGCGCTGCCGATGGCATAGAATGAAACGAATGGACACAAAGAAACCTCTGATTGCCGTGACGATGGGCGATCCGGCGGGGATCGGGCCGGAGATCATCGTCGGCGCGTGGACCGAAACGGTGGTCCACGAGTGGTGCCGGCCGGTGGTGGTGGGCCATCCCGAGATCATTCGCCGGGCGGTGGAGCTCTGGCAGACGGGCTTGCAGGTCGTGGAGATCGACTCGCCCGAGCAGGCCCAGCCGTCGCCCGACGTGATTCCTTGCATCGCCTGCGGCTCGGCCGACGTGCTGGCGGTGCCGCCGGGCACGCTCGACGCCCGGGCCGGCCAGGCGGCCTACGACGCCGTGCTCACGGCCATCCGGCTGGCGCTGGCCGGCAAGGTCGACGCCATCACCACCGCGCCGCTGCAAAAGGAGGCGCTGCACCGGGCGGGCCACGACTATCCGGGCCACACCGAGCTGCTGGCCCACGTCTGCGGCGTCGACGACTACGCCATGATGCTGTACCTGGGGCCCGACGACGAGCTGCTCTCGCCGGCCGGCCTGGCCGTGGTCCACGTGACGCTGCACACGGCGATGCGGAACGTGTTCGCCCAGTTGACCGAGGAGGCGATTTTGGCCAAGGCCCGGCTGGCCGATCGGTTCATGTCGCGGCTGATGCGGCCGAGCCGGAGCGGCAAAAGGGGTCAGGTCCAATTGGTGCGAAGCACCGGGCACCGACCGAAGGTCGGTCGGGCCGTTCCGGCCAATTGGACCTGACCCCTTTTCGCTCGGCCGCGGATCGGCGTCTGCTCGCTGAATCCGCACGGCGGCGAAGGCGGACTGTTCGGCGACGAGGAGCGAACGATCATCCGCCCGGCCGTCGAGCGCGGGCTGGCCGAGGGGCTGCGGCTCGAAGGGCCGCTGCCGACCGACACGCTGATGGTCCGGGCCCGCGACGGGCGCTTCGACGCCGTGGTGGCCATGTATCACGACCAGGGCCACATCGCGCTTGAAGCTGTTGGGGATGCACCGGGCGGTCAACGTGACGCTTGGGCTGCCGATCATCCGCACCAGCGTGGCCCACGGCACGGCCTTCGACATCGCCTGGCAGCGTCAGGCCGAGACCGGCAGCATGATCGAGGCGCTGCGCGTGGCCAGCCGGCTGGCGGTGGGAAGAGACGACAACCGCTGAATAGGGCACGGCCACAGTCCCTCCCGCCGGTCGCTCGTTCTCTTTCCGCTTATTCGGTGTGCTTTGCGGACGACGGATTGACGCATCCGCGGTGCCTGCTAGAATTAGTGCCGTGTTGGCCCCAACTGGTGTGCCGTCTGACGTTGAGGGCGAGAAAATGGCGACCGACGGAACCGCCTTGCCGGGTTCGGACGTTAGGGACCGAAAATCCGCCCTGATCGGCAATGGCATCATAGAAGTGCTGGCGGGCGTGTTCCTTTTCGTTCCACCGTTCGTCAGTGCGCCTACGCCGCCCAACGCAAGGATGACGATCCTCGTCCCAATCATCTCCGGCGCGGTGGCAATACTGTTCATTTGTTGCGGCCTCGGGTCCATTCTCTGCCGACGTTGGGGCAGGGCGCTTTCGCTCGTTCTCTGCTGGCTTTGGTTGATCGCGGGGACTCACCTGGCACTGTTCATGTGGTATTTTCTTTCGCGGCGGCCCAAGAGCACGGACTCGCTCTCCGACATGGACACCGCCTTTACGGTCTCCACCGTCATCATAACTTCGATGTCTTGCGTTTCTCATACCGGGCATGCTGGTGCTTTTCTACAGCAATAAGCACGTCAAGGCCACCGTAGAACGGCGGGATCCGCGCTCGCTGGACGGACAAGTGCCCCGTGCCCGTTCTGGTGATGAGTGCCGCGTGTGCATTCGCGGCGTGTTTTCACGCGTTGGTTCAGATATCCGTGTTGGCCGAGTCCTTTCTGTCGGCAAAGTCTCTTCTGGAAGGCATCTATAATCAGATACTTGGCAACTTGGAATTCCTGGCATGGACAGTGCTGTTGGGCTATCTTGCCTGGGGTGCCTACCGATTGAGTATGCGCGCGTGGTGGTGCGCCGTAATTATGGTCATGATCTGGGGTGTCTCATCAGGAATCGAGAGGCTCTTGGCGCCGACGCACCAGATCTGGCAGATGACCTTTGGCGTGCTGTATCTGGTGGCCATCTTGGGATACTTGCTCTACCTTCGCGGGTTCTTCAAGCAGGCGGGGAACGAACCGAGCAGCGGAGCCGACCCAAGAGTGGAAACAGCGTGTTGAATGGCGAGGCGGCGACGATCGTTCCACAGGCTGGGAGGAAGAATGAAGGGGTGATGAGGTGATGAATGTGAAGTCACCTTGTCACCCTATCATTGCTCCTCCCCCCTGCCCTCCCCTGCCCTGCTGCTGAGCAGGTCACCGACGCCTAAGTCGCGAGAGGTCCATCACCGCGTCTCTTCATCCCGTGAAGGAGATTGTCGGAGGAACTTGAGCGCCAGTGCGGCAATCCCGAGGGCCAGCAGGCCCACAATCGCGTTACGCCATCGTTCCGGTGCGGACGTCTTCGCCACCGCAAGTGTTGACGTAATAATGAGTACAACGACCTGCAGAAGACACATGCCAGCGATCGTCACCGCCACGAAACGCCGCTGTCTGTCCACATGCGCGGCCGTCCCGGAATGTTCCGTTCCATCGTCCAACGGATCGACGTCGTTCCGCTCCTCCCGAATCTCTTCCAAAGCCTGCCGCGCTCGATCGAGGTCGGCGCCTGCGCACGACGATCTTGGCATCGCCGGGGGCTTCGGCCCGGAAACCCAACGTGAAACTGCCCGTCGTGGTCGCTTTGATGCCGCGCATCCAGTGCGGTCACGATGCTGGCCGCTTCGACCTCATTGGCAACCGACAGCAGCACGCGGGGAGCATTGGGATCGTCGGTCATGAGCGGCTCCTTTCGACGGGTCTGGGGTTTGCCGCGGGCGACAGTAGGACCTGGTACTCAGTTCTCAGGTACCAGGTACTCAGTTCTCAGCCATCAACTCTCCTCTCTCCTCTCTCCACTAACCACTATCCACTCACCACCCACGGCTTCCGCTGCTCGCGTTGCTGCATCGCCCGGGCCTCCTCGTCGCCGATGATCTGCTGCTTCTCGGCGTCCCAAGTGATCTTCCGCTTCAGCAGGATGGCGATGTTCGTCAGGTGGCAGACCGTAACCGCGCGGTGCTCGATGGGCACGGGGGCGGAAGGCTGCCGGCGGCTCTTCGCACACTCGAAGAAATTGGCCATGTGGTCCGGGGTCGAATAGGGAAAGGCCCGCCAGGCGTTCTCCGGCAGCGGGTTCTCGTTGAGCCTCTTCGACCGCCTTGCCGTAGACGCCGCCGCGATTGCACGAACAGCCGTTCCTTCTCGCCGATGAACATGATCCCGTTGCGGTTGAGCGTCTTGACCTCCTCGGGCACGTCCTTGCCGAAGAGCCGTTCGGTCTCTTCGGGCGATGTATCAACTGGCGTGCCAGGGCCGGTCGGGCTCCAGTGGCGACGACGAAGAACAGCATCTCCACCCCGCCAGGATACAGCAAGCGGGAGAAGAATCGGTTGGGCGTGTTGAAGTACTCCGGCCCCTCGGGGTTGGGAAACTGGCCGCGAGCCTCGACGGAGATCGGGCCGCCCAGATCGCAATCCATGCCCCAGTGGGCCATGTCGATGTGATGGCTGCCCCAGTCGGCCAGCATGCCGCCGGCATACTCGCGCCACTAGCGGAAATTGCGTCCGCCGCCGGCAGTAGTCGTGCAGCGGCGCCTGGCCTTGGAACATGTCCCAGTCGAGTTCCGGCGGCACGGGCTCGGTACGGAACGGCCCGCCCTTGCTGGAATAGTGCGGTATCGCCACCCAAACCTGCTTGAGCTTGCCGACGCGGCCGTTGCGCACCAGCTCGATGGCGGAGTGAAACCTTCGTTCGCTCCGCTGCCTGGTGCCGACCTGCACGATTCGCCCCGTCTGCTGGACGACCTTGCAGAGGATGCTTGCCCTCGTCGATGGTCAGCGTCAGCGGCTTTTCGGCGTAGACATCCTTGCCCGCCTTGCAAGCGGCGATGGTGATGGCCGTGTGCCAGTGGTCGGGCGTGGCGTTGATCACCAGGTCGATATCTTTGCGGTCCAGCAGTTTGCGATAGTCGTGATAGATCTCGGCCTTGCCGCCGAAGGTCTCCTTGGCCCTCTCGGCCTTACGGCTGTCGACGTCGCAGATGGCCACGATCTGGCCGAACGCGGTGGTCCATTGGGGGTCGGTGAGGCCTCGCACGCGGCCCGACGGGCCGAGCATGCCGGTCGCCCACTGGGCGTCGTACGTGCCCCGCCCACCGGCGCCGATCAGCGCCACGTTGGGGCGATCGTTCTTCGACTGCGTCTCAGCGGCCTGGGCGTTCTGCCCGTGTACCAATACTGCACGACGGCGCCGGCGGCGGCCAGCGCGGCCGTGGAACGAAGAAACTCGCGACGACTCGCAGTAGAACGCGACATGCCTGCTCCTTTGTAGTTTATTGGCGGCAAGAAGAGCGATGTCCTGTAGCCGGCGGCTAGACAGGATCGCTTCGTGGGGACACAAGGAAGGATTGTTGGTGTGCTTGCTTGGCGGTGTTAGCCGGCCACCGAGTCGACCCCCGCGCGGCGCATCTTGTTGCGCGCGCGGCTGAGGATCGGGCCGATGCTGTTCTCGGGCATGCCCACCGCCGAACTGATTTCCTGGTAGCTCCTGCCCTCGAGATGGTACATGCGCACCACCTGGGCCTCGGTGCCCTGCAGACCGCCCAGCAACCGCTGCACTTCCTCCCGATCGCCGAGCCGCTCCTCGACGGAGCGATGAGGGTCGGGGACATTTTGGGCAGATGGAACCAGCGCGCCTTCGCCGAGCCGGGCCGCCGACATCCGCGAGAGCAACTCCTTGACGACGATCCGCCGCGCCACCACCGTCAGATACGTCGCCAGGCTGCTCTTGCCGCGGAAATTGCGCAACAGCGCAAAGTCGTTCTTGATCGTCGCCAGAAGACTTCGGCACAGAGATCGTCCCGATCGGCGGGCGTCAGGCGGACGCTCCGCGCCCGAGCCGTGTGGTTGACCACATGCACGACCAGGCCCATGAACCGGTCAACGAAATCCTCCCATGCCCTCGGCTTCCGTTGCAGGCAGCGTTCCAGCAGGTTGCGGTCGATCTCGGAGAGTGCCACGCTCGATTCCCTCTTCTGCGAAGAGAGTGGGCTTGCCCGAAATGCTCACACCCCCACTCTTACCGATTGTAAACCCAATCGGCGAAAGAAACAAGTCGAGAGTAGATTAGATCGACCAACGGACGGGGGATGGCCGCTGAAACGCAGACCGCGAGCCGCGGTCGGGCGGTCAGGGCGCCAGCAGACGTACCGCACAGAATCGTGCAAGTGTTTTAATAATAAGCACTTACATACACGATGCCCGTAGGACGGATTTCCTAATCCGTCCAGGTTTTTGGAACGTGTTAGGAAATCCGTCTACCTCTGATTGCGTAAGTTGTTCCGATACGACCCCAAACCGCCCGCCCTCGACCGCAGTCGGCGGGCGATCTTCATGATTCACCGGCCATCATCGGTCGTTCATCACTCATCACTCTTCATTCATCATTCATCATTCATCTGTCCGCCGCCGCTACTCCTTCGCCCCTACCTCCCAGTAGACGCCGTCGAGCCAGGTGCGCCAGCTTTCGTACTTCGGGTTGCTGAGCTTCAGGAGCAACAGCGGGTTGCGTTTCGGACGGACGGGAGTGCGACCAGTTTCATGTGGGCTTCGTGCGGGAGTGCGGCCGCCCTTCTTCACGTTGCACGCCAGGCAGGCGCAAACCACGTTTTCCCAAGTGGTTTCGCCGCCTCGGCTCCGCGGAACCACGTGGTCGATGCTCAACAAGTGCGTGGGGAAATGCCGGCCGCAATACTGGCACAGGTGGCCGTCGCGTGCCAGCACGTTGCGGCGGTTCAGGTGGACCTTCTGCTTCGGCAGCCGATCGAACGTCAACAGGCGAATGACGCGCGGCACCTGGATCTCGAAGTTGACCGGCGCGGATCCAATCGTCGTGCGGCTGTTTCAGTTCGGCACGCAATTCGCTCATCTCCCGCCACGACTCGAACGAATACGTGGCGAACTTCCCTTCTTCGAGATGAACGACCTCGGCCAACTCGCGGCAAAGCAGGCCAAATGCCCGCCGCACGTTCACCACGTGGACGGCCATGTAGAGCCGATTGAGCACCAGGACGCTACAGGCTAACGCGGGACTGGGGGGGGTGGAAGGGGTGTGCCGGGCAACAACGGCCCCTCGCCGGGGGCTATGCGCCCGTGGAATGTGCGGGTCGGCCGTCTGAACCGCTTGCACGTGCAAAACCCCCATGCTGGACCAGGCATTGGAATCATCCAAGCTGGACGGATGGTGCTCGCCGCTTCCATGGCACCCCTGGATTGTAGCCGATTTTCGCGCCGCCTGCCAGCACCCGTTTTTTTTCCGATGCCGGCGGAAAGAAATTCGGCAAACCGTCTTGTCAGGCCCCAAGCTTTGGCATTAGGATAACGGATGTCCGTTGTGGAGCCAACCTTTCGCACGTCGGCGCTCGCCGACCTTCAACGCGGGAGCGGGGATATGATCCGGTACTCATGTGACCTGTGCAAGCGGGAACTTGATCCACAAGACGATCTCCGTTACGTCGTCAAGATGGAGGTCTATGCCGCGTTCGATCCGGCGGCGGCCGACAGCGAGGAGGACGACCGCGACCACCTCGAAGAAATCCAAGACATCTTGGAGCGGCTGGAAGACTCGGCCGACGACCAGATCGGCGACGACGTCTATCAGCAATTGCGATTCGATCTTTGCCCGGAGTGCCGCAAGAGGTTCATCAAGAACCCGTTGGGACGCGAGACCGGCCAAGGCGTTCGGCTTCAGTTCGAACTAGCGGCCCGATTCTAACAGCCTCGAATCGCGAAGGCGACGTGCGGGCTAGCTGGCAACGCGCGAGCGTGTCTTTGGAGACGGGTGCAAACTGCATCGCACGGGAATCAAAGCGGAGGGCAAGAATGCGAGATCTGATTGCCGTCTTAAGCGTCTTCGCCATGATACTCGGGCTGATCGGGTTGAGCGTGAGCAGCAACTGGACCGCCGGCCCCGTTGTTTTGGCTGCGGGCGCCGTGTGCTTCACGATAATCATCGCAGCCAATGACATCGTGGTCGTGATCCAAGACGCCACGAAGGCCATGAACGAATTGCGCAAGGCGAACGAAAAGCAGAAGCCGTAGTCGAGTCGGTCACATACCCCGCGCCTGACATTGCCCTTTTCAGATCCCCTTGATCGCCGCTTTGGAAGATGGTCGAACACGGGGTGTTTGAGCTGCTTGTGCTTTCAGTCGCTGACCAACAGGGCCGGACTTCAAGAAAACCGCTCTTGGATAAAACGGCGGATCGTGCGGGCCGAGTCCAATGCCACTTGAACCTCTTCGGGTTCCGGCCAGAAAGCGTCGTCGTAACGTGTCGCCACGGCATACGGCATTAGACGCAGCGCATCTGCCGCAAGGGCGTCAAACGCGGGATCGAGTCGCGAGCAAATATCCAACAATCGCTTTAGATCGTGAATAAAAGGAAACGTGGCTTTGTTGGCAATGAGATAGGATTTGAGGGATTTTTCCGCCGATTGCTGACAATGGAAACACGCCGTGTCGAGCGCCTTTCCCGCCGCCAAACACAACTCGGCGTTCGCCAAATCGCTGTCTGCCTTGCGAAGCCAGCCGAGAGCGACGTCTCGATCATTCTTCATACAGAACCGTTCCTTCGCGCAAGGCGGTGGTGACGAACGCCGAGCCGACGCCGAGCCACTCGTCCACTTCGGCAGGCGTGTAGACGATGACCTCCGTATCCACGTCGAGCGGCAGATCAGCCAATGCGGCGTACAAAGGGATCGAGCGGCGGTGTCGCGGCAACGGAGAATCTTCGATGACCAAGAGGTCGATGTCGCTGTCGGAACGGTGGTCGCCGCGCGCCCGGCTGCCAAATAGCACGATTTTTTTCGGAGCGGCAACTGAACAAATCCGCCGTACGATTTCCGAGAACGTTTCACGACCGACCCGGCTAACCATAAGCAAGTCTCCCGCCTTGCGATTATAGCACAATCGAGCAGGTCGGGTACCCCGTCCCTGATGATTCCCTTGGGGCCATTGCCGTCACTTGTGGGCGTATCGGTGGCCCGTTAAAATGGGACTTTCTACGGCGTGATCCCGACAACATCGAGCAGATACGAACATGAGTAACGATATTCTCCGCGTGGCGGTGATTGGCGGCGACGGCACGGGGCCGGAAGTGGCCGCCGAAGGCGTCAAGGTCCTCAAGGCGGTCGCGGCCTTGGAGGGCATCCGGCTCGAGTTGAAGGATTTCGATTTCGGCGGCGAGCGCTATCTGCGGACCGGCGAGATCCTGCCGCCCGAGGCGTTCGACGAACTGCGCACCGTTCCCGGCCATTCTGCTGGGCGCCGTGGGCCATCCCGACGTGGCCCCCGGCATCCTCGAAAAGGGCCTGCTGCTGGAATTGCGGTTCCGCTTCGACCAGTACATCAACCTGCGGCCGGTGAAGCTGTTTCCCGGCGTCGAGACGCCGCTGGCCGGCAAGGGCCCCAAGGACATCGACTTCGTCGTGGTCCGCGAGAACACCGAGGACATGTACGTCGGCATGGGCGGATTCCTCAAGAAGAACACGCCCGACGAAGTGGCCATGCAGACCGCCGTCTACACCCGCAAGGGCTGCGAGCGCTGCATCCGCTGGGCCTTCAACTATACCCGCAAGCGAAACCAGAAGAAGCGGCTGACGCTGGTGGCCAAGACGAACGTGTTGACCTACGGGCACGACCTCTGGTGGCGCACCTTCCAGGACGTGGCCAAGGAGTATCCCGACATCCAGACCGACTACAACCACGTCGACGCCTGCTGCATGTGGATGATCAAGAACCCGGACCACTACGACGTGATCGTCACCACGAACATGTTCGGCGACATCATCACCGATCTGGCGGGCATTTTGCAGGGCGGAATGGGCGTGGCCGCCGGCGGCAACATCAATCCCGAGCCCGGCGGCACCAGCATGTTCGAGCCGATGGGCGGCAGCGCCCCGAAATACACCGGCACCGGCAAGATCAATCCCATCGCCGCCATCAGCGCCGCGGCCATGTTGCTGGAGCACACCGGCCACGAGAAGGCCGCCGCCCGCGTGATGAAGGCCATCCAAACCGTCACCGGCACGAAGATGAAGAGCCAGGCCGCCGGCAAGATGGGCTACACCACCAGCCAGGTCGGCGATTTGGTGTGCGAGGCGTTGTGAAGCAAGAAGGGATTAGGGATTATCCCCGATCCCCAATCCCTCGATTACCTCCTCGTTGTTTGCTTTACTACGTCCTGCTATACTTCATGTAGGTGGTATCGCTTGTAACATGTGGTTCCAGCCCGAGGACCCTTCGGCCATGCAAACGCAAAACACCGTCGAAATACCGCAAAGCGTCCTGATTAGCGCCCAAAGCCTCGACGACTTGGAAGACTGGCTTGCCGCGAATAAGCCTGAATTCTTGGGCGAGGTCCGCCGCATCCGCAACGAGGAAGATCTTGCCGGCTCGGGCAAGGACATCACGGAGGTGTTGAAACGGTGGCCTATCGACTGATCGTTCTCCCTTCGGCCGAAAGCGATCTCGAAAAGCTTGACCCCGAGCCGCGCCGAAGAATCCTTCGACGCTTGGTCTGGCTCGGCGAAAATGCTTCGCAGGTCGTTCATCATCGACTTGCGAATATGCCGGAGGAGCTTCTCGGCCTCTGTCGTCTGCGCGTCGGCGATTATCGACTTCTCTACTGGCCTTATCGTCAACAAGAGGTTTTGAAAGTGTATCGGATTCAACATCGATCAGAAGTGTATCGACGAATCTAACTCAATAAGTATTACCGTTTTGAGAAAAAAGATCGGATCAAACAGGATTGTGTTTGCCCTTGCTTCCCCATGCCCGTGCCCGTACTTGAAACACCGCCCGGCCCGATTACCACGATCAATGGCCGGGAGTATCTGTATTTCGTGGGCACCGGCTACCTGGGTCTCCAGGGCCATCCTGAGGTGATCCGGGCCGCTTGCGAGGCCGCCGAGCGCTACGGCATCGGCAGCGCGAACTCGCGCACCGCGTTTGGCACCACCCCGCCCGTGCTGGACGTGGAAGCCCGCGCGGCCGAGTTGTTCGGCCTGGACGACGCCTTCTATTTTGCCTCCGGTTGGATGGGCAACAATATCCTCGTGGGGTTGCCCTCAGGCGAGTCCGGGCTGATCTTCATCGACGAGTGTTCCCATTACAGCATGTTCGAGGCCGCGCGCCTCAACGGCTCGCTCCAGGTCACGTTCCGGCACCGGGATCCCGACGACCTTTGCACCAAGCTGGAGGAACATGTCGGTCGCACGCAGTTGCCGCTGGTGCTCAGCGACGGGGTTTTTGCCGCTACGGGCCAGATCGCCCCGGTCGGCAAGTACCACGAGATTCTGCGTCGCTACCCCGGCTCGGCGCTATGCCTCGACGACGCCCACGGCCTGGCCGTGCTGGGCGAACACGGCCGCGGGACCTTCGAGCATGCCGGGCTTTGGGGCCACGGAGTGAACGTTTTGGGCGACGCCGGCCAGTGCCCGCAACTGCTCGTCTCGGGCACGCTCAGCAAGGCCGTCGGCGGATTTGGCGGCATCATTCCCGGCAATCGGGAATTCATCGATCGCGTCAAAATGCGATCGCCGTATTTCGGCGGCGCCAGTGCGCCCCTGCGCCGGTTGCCGCGGCCACTGCCCGAGCGATCGAGTTGGTTCTGGCCGATCTTGCACGGGAAAAAGGGGACAGTCCCCAGTTGTGCCTGCGGACGCGGCTGCGGTCGAATGTCCGCCTGCTGAAAGACGGCCTGCGGCGGTTGGGGCTCGACGCGGACGACACGCCCGTCCCCATCGTCTGCCTGGTCGTCGGCGACGCCGAGAACATGCGGCGAATTCAGCGCGAATTGATGGCCCGCGGCATCGCCGTGGCCTATATGGCGGCCTATTCCGGCCTCGGCCCGGAAGGCGGCCTGCGAATGGCCGTTTTCGCCACGCATACCGAAACGATGATCCGGCAACTCCTCGACGAATTGCAGCGATTGGTATAGCATGAAGAGTTCGGACGCTCCAACAAAACGGGGACTGGCTCCGGGCCGACCACCTCCGGCGCCGCAGAAAACGATGACCGCGAGGTGCCTGTCCCCATTTTGTTGGAGCACCTGGAGCCGACTCCTGCGTTCCACCCAAAAGAGGTTGTGCGTGCCCATTCTGAGCCGATTTGCCTGTGTCGCCGTTCTCCAGTTGAGCTGGCTCTGGCCGGCCATAGCGGCCGAGCCGACCGGCCCGCCGAAGATCGTCGGCGTCCGCGTGGGCCTGGCCGATCGCTACAAGGCCGGGCTGTGGACGCAGGTCGAAGTCACGCTGCGGGGCGGCAGCGAGCCGCTGGCCGGCGAGCTGTCGGTGATCGTGCCCGACGGCGACGGCGTGCCCGGCCGCGTCTCCACGCCCCCGGCGAGCCCTGCCGGGTCTCGCCCGGCCGAGAGACCACGGTGCGGCTGATCACCCGCTTCGGCCGCGTCCACGGCACGTTGACGGCCGAGTTCCGCGTGGGCGGCGACGTGTTGGCCACGCAAGACGTTCGAGACCGCGTCGCAGGCCGACGGCGAGCACTTCCTGCCGGCGCTGGAGTTCCAAGACCTGATCGTTACGGTCGGAGACTTCCGCGTTGGGAGTGGAGGAGACGGGCAAGCTCGGCGGCGTCGAGCCGGAGTACCGGCCCGTGGCGGCGCGACTTGAGGACGTCGAGCGTCTGCCGACGCATTGGTGCGGCTACGAAGGCGTCGACGCGGTCATCCTCTCGACCAGCCGGCCGGAAATCTACCGCAAGCTCGCGGCCGACAACGCCCGAGTGCAGGCGCTGGACCAGTGGGTCCGCATGGGCGGGCGGCTGGTGCTGTGCGTCGGCTCGCAGGCCGACGAAATCCTTGCCGCCGACTGCGCCGCTGCGGCAGTTTGCCCCGGGCCGGCTGGAGAAGATCGGTCCCGCTGCGCCAGACCGGCGCGCTGGAGAGCTATTGCGGCAGCCGGTCGGCGATCTCCGTGGCCGGCGGCGCCAACGCTGACGCTGCGCGTCCCTCGGCTGACCGACGTGCAAGGAACGTCGAGGCCCGCGAGGCGGATCTGCCGCTGGTGGTCCGCACGGCGCGGGGCTTCGGCCAGGTCATCTTCGTGGCCGCCGATCTCGACCAGCCGCCGTTGAGCAAGTGGTCGGACCGGCCGCTGCTGGTGGCCAGGCTGCTCGACATGCCCACCGGCCGCGCCGAAGAGTCGGAAGAGAACGCGGCCATGATGCACTACGGCTACAACGACCTGGCCGGCCAGTTGCGCAGCGCGCTGGACCGCTTCACCGGCGTGCGGCTGGTGCCGTTCTGGCTCGTGGCGGGCCTGATCGTGGTCTACATCCTGCTGATCGGGCCGGGCGACTACTTCTTCCTCCGCAAGCTGGTCGGCCGCATGGAGTGGACGTGGCTGACGTTTCCCGCTGGTCGTGCTGCTGGTGTGCCTGGGGGCCTACGTGCTGGCCTATCGGCTCAAGGGCGATCAGCTTCGGGTCAACCAGGTCGATCTGGTGGACGTGGACGCGGCCTCGGGCCGGATGCGCGGCACGACGTGGCTGAACGTCTTCAGCCCGCGGATGGAATCGTTCAATTTCTCGGTCGCAGCCGCGGCGGCTCGCGACGGCGCAGCGCCGTGCCCGGACGCGATCGCCCGCGTGTGGATGGCCTGGCTGGGACTGCCCGGCAGTGCGCTGGGCGGCATGAACCCGCGCGCCGGCGGTCCCGCTGCTCTGGACCGAACAGTTCCGCTACGCGCCCGACCTGGACGCCCTGTTCGGACGTGCCGATCCAGGTCTGGTCGACCAAGAGCCTCACCGCCCGCTGGGACGCGCCCACGCCGGCGTTGCCCCGCGGCCGATCTGACCGACGCCGATCAGCTCCTTTCGGGCACGATCACCAACACGCTCGCCTTTCCCGCTGCGACGAGTGCATCCTGGCCTACGGCCGCTCGGTCTACGAGCTGGGCACGCTCGCGCCCGGCGAGTCGGCCCGGCTGGGACCGATGACCAAGCGGAGCGAGCTGAAGACGCTGCTTGACCGGCCGGAAGGTCGTCTTCACCGAAGCCGGCGACAAGTATCGCCAGGAAGCCACGCCCTACGACCAGTCGAGCACGGACCTTCCCTACATCCTGCGGACGATGATGTTCTACGAGGCGGCCGGCGGGCGCCGCTACACCGGCCTGTGGAACGCCTACCAGGAGTTTCGTCGATCTGAGCGACTTGTTGAAGGCCGATCGCGCGATCCTGGTGGCCCAGGCGCCGGCACGGCCGGACGAAGACGCGCCACGGCGCCGAGTTGCTCCGCGACGGCCAGCCGCTGGGCGGCCCGCAAGATCAACACGTAACGATGTATCGGTTCGTGTTTCCGGTGAAGAAGGAGAAGAGTGGATAGTGGTCAGTGGGTCAGTGGCTAGTGACCGATCGTGCGATTCACTGACCACTGATCCACTGACCCACTGACCACTAGCCACTGACATGATCAAGACCCAAGACCTCACCAAAGTCTACGGCAACCTGCACGCCATCAACAACCTCACCCTCGACCTGGCCGAGGGCGACCTGTTCGGCTACATCGGCCCGAACGGCTCGGGCAAGACCACGACCATGCGGATCCTGGCCACGCTCTTGCAGCCCACCTGGGGCGAGGCCAGCGTCTGCGGCTACTCGATCTACACCCACCCCAAGGAAATCCGCCGCGCTGATCGGCTACATGCCCGACTTCTTCGGCGTCTACGACGACATGAAGGTGATCGAGTACCTGGAGTTTTTCGCCGCGGCCTATCGCATCAAGGGGCCGGCGCGGCGGAAGGTCTGCGACGAGATGCTCGAACTGGTCGATCTGGGCTACAAGCGCGACGCCTTCGTCACCAGCCTTTCCCGCGGCATGACGCAGCGGCTCGGCCTGGCCCGCGTGCTGCTGCACGATCCCAAGGTGCTGCTGCTGGACGAGCCGGCCAGCGGCCTGGACCCGCGGGCGCGGATCGAGATTCGCGGGCTGCTGAAGGAGCTGGGCAAGACTGGGCAAGACGATCATGGTCTCCAGCCACATCCTGCCCGAGCTGGCCGACATCTGCAACAAGGTGGGCATCATCGAGCGCGGCGAGCTGCTGGTCAACGCCAACGTCTCCGACGTGATGAAGCAGGTCCGCCAGCGGACGCTGTTGAACGTCGGCGTGGTGGGCGATCCCGAGCCGGCCGCCCGGCTGCTGGAGCAGAGCAGCCTGGTCGAGAGCGTCGAGATTCAGCGACGGCCAGATTCGCGTCACGCTGGCCGAGAACGTGACCGACTACAGCGACCTGCCCACGCTGCTGATCGACGCCGGCTACAAGCTGACGCTCTTCCAGGAGGACGAGATCAACCTGGAAACGGCGTTCATGGCGCTGACGAAGGGGATTACGGCGTGAGGGAGATATACGCTGCCGCCAGTGGAATTCAGCGCAGTATAATAAGGAGCCTGACGCATGATCTATCAGATTCGGATTCAGAACTTCAAGAGCCTGCGAGACGTTACGGTCGACCTTTCACCGGTGACCGTTTTCATCGGCAAGAGCGGCACGGGAAAGACGAACTTCGCGTCGGCAATCCGGTTTCTGCGAGATTACCTTACGGTCGGCGCTCAGGCGGCGGGCCAGCATCCCGAGACGTGCAAATGCGTCACTAATCCGTCCGGAGCAATGGGATTCCAGATCGTGTTTAGCGTTCCGGAGTTCCCGGAGCGATTCACGTATTCACTCATGCTTAACGAACAGCATATCGCGCATCCTCCGGGAGCAGAATCGTTGGAGTACGGGGGCCAGACGATCTACAAGCAGGCGGGACGAACGGGGCAAGCTCACCAATGGGAGGTCAAGCCCGGCCTTGTATCCGTGCCCAACCCAGGGGCCGTGGCCTTGGGACGGCTTCCAGGGCTCGAAGAAGCCGTTGTCGCCCACACGGCATTGACGGCCGGCATCGGTGTTTATGCCTTTCCTCTCAATGTTCTAAGTGCCAACGCTTCCGGGCCAGACGGTGCCGCCGGGTTCGCCGACAAGGGAGACAACTATCTTGGAGTGCTCAAGGCGATTACTCGTGATCTCCAAAAAGGGATTGCCAGAAAGAAGTCCATTGCCGCCACACTGAAGCGCGATCAACGAGACCGTCGTGGGCGTCGAGTTGGACTCCCATCAGAACCCCCAACATGCGATCGTGGCGCACCGTTTGGGCGATAAGACGTTGACGTTGGATCTTCGCCAAGAATCCGATGGTTTTCGCCGATTCTACGCGCATCTGCTGGCCCTATATCAATTGCCGCCCAAACAGACGTTGGTGTTCGAAGAGCCGGAGAACGGCATTTATCCTGGCGCGCTGGAACTGTTGGCGGATGAGTTCAAGGCTGCCCCCGACGCCGACCGAGGGCAAGTGTTGCTGACGACGCACAGCCCGGCGCTGCTCGATCACTTCTCGGTTGAGCAAATTCGCGTTGTCGAGCTTGTCGATCTTGAAACCAAAATCGGTCCCCTGGCCGAAGAACAGAAGGAAGCGATTCAAGAGGAACTGCTGCACGCGGGCGAGCTTCTAACCGTCGATCCCGCGCGGAGGACGGAATCATGAGTCCAAAGCGACTCGTGCTGCTCGTCGAAGGACAGGGTGACGTTGAGGCTGCTCCGATCCTGATTGCGAGGGTACTCCAAGAGCACGAAGCGTTCGATGCGGTTTTCCTCGATGGGAGGCCCCTACGTGTCGGCGAGTACTCCAAGCTTCAAAGAAGCGACAAGTACACCGTGACTCGCCAACTCGATTTCGGCGAATGGCGTCGTCTCTTACGGGTCGCTGCGGGAAGACCAGACGTCGGGGGATGCGTCTTGCTTCTTGACGGAGACAGCCCAGCCGGAGTAGCCGGGAAGCCCTTTTGCGCCATGCGGGCGGCACAACTCCTTGTTGCCGAGGCCAAGAAGGTTGGCGCCGGCAAGCTCTTCTCGCTGGCCGTTGTCTTTGCGTGCATGGAATTCGAGTCATGGTTGATCGGCGGCGTCGATTCTCTCGTCGGTGGGGTCTTCTCAGACGGTCGGAGGGAGATCCAAAAACTGACTGAGCCGGTTCCCGGCGATCCCGAGTCCGCTCCCCGCGACGCGAAAGGATGGTTTCGAAAGGTGATGGCGACGGGATACAAGCCCACCCGTGACCAAGCGGAGCTGACCCGCTTGGTGGATTTGAACGCCGTTCGAAGCCGAAAGATGCGTTCATTTCGCCGTCTCGAATCTGCAATCAGTGGAATGGTTGCAGCAATACGGGCCGGCACCCATGCCGTAACGCCAGCATCCTAAACACTACTGCACCAGAGTAGGCCGCGGGTGGCCCAATTCTTGGGCTTGAAATTCCGCGCTACCAAGCGATAGGATACCCATTGCCGAAACTCAGGTCCGGTGTCGCCCGGCGATGCGCCGATGCGGCGATCCTTGGCAATTCATCAGCGCACCGCCGGTTCGCGCGGGTTCGGTGGGCGGTGCCCACCCTACGCGTTCTGATGACCGACACGACGGAGTGCCGGATTGGAAAACGGCGATGTTGTTGACCAACGGAACGGCCAGCGACGGAGCCGCAAGAAATTGGAAAACGGCGAGGTTGTTAGACAACAAACCGACCGGCTGCCGCGCCCGCAAATTGGAAATTTGCGAAGTCGTTGACCAACAACCCCACGCCCCAAGTCCCAAGACCGAAGTCCCACGTCCCGCTCAATACCTCGCCAAATCCTTGCCGCCCTCTTCCGCGCGAAAGACCTTGACGTATTCCTGGGCCTTCAAGTTCATCATCCGCAACTCGCTGGCGATGGCCAGAAACTGCATCCCCTGCCCTGCCCTACGCAAGGCGTCGTGCGGGTCCATCGTGTGGATGCCGGTCGGCGTGCCCACTTTCTTACCCACCGCGATCACACGCTGGATCATGGCTTCCACTTCCGCGTCGCTCGGTTTGCCCCCCTCCGGCGTGCGCATGTTGAAACTGAGGTCGTTGGGGCCGATGAAGATGGCGTCGCAGCCCGGCAGGCTGTAGATGGCCTCGGCGTTTTCCACGCCGGCGGGGCTTTCGGTCTGGAGGACGACGAGGATTTCGTCGTTGGCCCGCTCGTAATATTCGCCGGCCGAGGCGGCGAAGTTCAGGGCATGCATGCCGCCGCCGACGCTGCGATTGCCCAGCGGCGGGTACTTGGCGGCGGCGATGACCCCCCTGCCCTGCTCGGCCGTATCGACCATCGGCGCGACGATGCCCCAAGCGCCGGCGTCCAAGGCCCGCTTGATGCAGTAGTGGTCGCCCTCGGGCACGCGGCACAGCGGCACGCAGCCGGCATCGGCCACCGCGGTAAAGATCACGGCCGCCTGCGACCAGTCGATCGCCGCGTGTTCCATGTCGAGGGTGAGCCAATCGAAGCCGCTCCGGGCCAGCACCCGCGTGGCGTGCAGATTGCCCAGCGAGAGCCAGGTGCCGAACGTGGGTTGGCCGGAACGGAGTTTCGCTTTGACGGGGTTGGTCTTCATTGTTTCCGCAATATCGCCGCCATGTTCTTCTTATACGCCTCCACCCCCGGCTGGCCGAAGGGATTGATGCCCACCAGCCGGCCCTCGACCACCGTGGCCAACATCAACATCTGGAACAACTGCCCGAGCGAGCCCTCGTCGAGCCGGGGCAAGGTGATCGTGGCCGTCCGCCGCAGGTCGTCGGCGTATGCCTTGTTCGTGCCGGCAATCGCCGCCTGGAGCAACTCGGGCAGCGTCTTGCCGGAAAGCGCGTTGAGATGGTCCTGATCGAACTCCGAGGGCTCGATGGCGATCCAGTCGCGGTGCGTTTTCTCGACGACGAGGTTCGTGATCAGCTTGTCGCGGCGGCCTTCCTGGTGCTGCTGGCCGCGGGAGTGGAGATCGCGGGTGTTGACGACCGTCAGCGGCGTGGCCCCCTGGCCGTTCTTGCCGAGGCTCTCGGAAAGGAGTTGGTCGTACCAGAGTCCGACGGCCTCCAGGCCCTTGCCCCAGGTGGAGAGCACGCGAATGGTGGCCCCGCGGCGGGTCTCCATCAGTCGCGTCATGCCCACGTAGCTCAAGACGGGGTTCTCCAGCGGCGGCGCAGTGCGGAATCGTTCGTTGATGGCCGCCGCGCCTTCGAGGAGATGGTGGACGTCCAGACCCATCACGGCCGCCGGCAGCAGCCCGACGGCGCTCAAGACCGAGAAGCGTCCGCCCACGCCCTCGGGAATGGGGAAGACGTCCTGGCAGCCCAGGGCTTCGGCCAACTTGCGGAGCTTGCCCGACTCGCCGGTGATGGGAATCACGCGGCGGCGGAGTTTTTGCTGGTCGCCGCCGCACGATTTGCGGAGCGAGTCGAGGAAGACGCGGAAGGCGACGGCCGTTTCCAGCGTGCCGCCGCTCTTGCTGATGACGATGATGCCCCAGTTGTCGCTGCCATCGACCATATCCAGCAGGCCCTGCACGGCGTCGTTGTCGAGGTTGTTGCCCTCGAAGTAGATCCGCGGCCGGCCGCCCCGCCGCTGCCGCGAAAGCTCGTTGTGGTAGGGATGGCAGCAGGACTCCATGAGCGCCCGGGCGCCCATGTACGAGCCGCCGATGCCCAGCACCACGACGCGATCCACCTCCTTCGCCAGCCGGTCGCCCGCGGCCATGATGCGATCCAAGAGCGGCCGATCTTCGTCCATCAGCCGCTCGGGCAGATCGAAGAAGCCGGCGTCGAGCGGCTGCATTTCCTCGGGCACCGGCCCGCCGCGCTGGTACAGGGCCAGATTGTCGAGCAGTTCCTGCCGCGCCGCGTTGAGCCGCGGGGCCAGCCACTTCAGGTCGGCGTCGACCAGGCCGGTCTGCCGCACAAAGGGCGGCATGTCCTTCGGGGCCACGAGCGCGGAATAGTCGTACGTGATCGGGGCAAGGGGTTTCATGGCTGGGTTGGGAGTCAGAGGTAAGGAGTCAGGGGCAGCGACAATGGCGAATGACGAAATCCAAATGACGAAGGAATGACGAAATCCAAAGTCCAAATGTCAGAGCGGCCGATGTGGCTTCGTCATGGGCGTTTCATCCTTAGGACCGGCGAATCAATAACTGTCGGGATTATTGGGGTTTGGCGACGTAGTTCCATTTTGGCAGCAAGTTGTCAAAGAGAATGGTCATGGCGGCTTTGAAGCTGTCGGCGACCTTGCGACCGGTTTCATAGATGCGGTGGATAACATTGACTGTCGTTTGCAGGCCGGTGGTGGTCGAGGCTTTGCGCATCAGGCGGACCACGGTGTCGAGCGTGTCGAACAGCATTCCTTGGCAGGCGCGACCGACATGGGGAAAGAAACGGCGTTCAATCGGGTTGAACTTCGAGCAATAGCTTGGGTAGTGGGCCACTCGGATTTCTACTCCCAATTCGTTGACGAGGTGTTGCAAGTCCTGTTTGAAAAGATACTGAGCCGCCGAATTGCTTCCGCCACAGTCGCACAACAAGAGGATGGACTTGGCGTGCGGGTAGCATCGTTGGCCGATACGGTTCCAGTACCAGCGGAAGCTGTCGCACGCGAATTGGCTCGTGTCGTGGCTCAGGCCGATGTTGAGATGGCCGCGATTGCGAAGGAGGTCGTAGATGCCGTGCGGAATAATGACGCCGGTAGCCCAACTGGGAAAGTCGTGGTCGAACGCCCGGAAGGCCTGCTGGGTCCACACGCGGCCCTCCCGAAAGAGTTGCCCGAGATGTTCTTTTGCCTTGGTATCGAGGGAAAACACGGGGTCGCCCGCCGCCAAGTACTTGGCCTTCAGTTCGGCGATGCGGAGGAACTGGGCATCCCGATCAGGGCTGTGTCCGCCTGCCAAAACCTTGGCGATCTTGTGTCGCCCCAACTTCTGCTCTTTCATCCAGTCTCGCACGACCGGTGGACTGACGGGAGTTCCCATGTCCGTCACGGTGTCCGCGAGTTGCCGCGACGAGAGGTCCGTCCACAGCACGCCGGCGTCATCGGGATTGCCCGCTGTGCGGACTTCCAGCACCGACTTCAAGTTCTCCACAAGTTCGGGCTGGGTCTCGACCATTTTTTTTTCGCCCGCCGCCAATTCGTCGCACTCGTCCCGCTGCCGGATCGTGTGGCAACTCGTCCAACTCGGCCAGTCCGCGTTCAATGGTTCGCTGCGAGCATCCGAACACCTCGGCCACATACTCGATCCCGCCATGCCCCAGCCGCCGAGCCTCGACGGCAGCATACCGTCGTCCATCTTTCTCGGACAACGTTTGATAAAAGGCCCGAACCTGTTCCACCACTTCCGGATCGTACTGCAACTGAAATACGAAGGCCATCCTTGGCTCCATTCAAAAGGACCATGAGAAACTCCATACACTAGCCCCCAGTCTATCAGATATGCCACAAAACTCCGACACCTATTGATTCGCCGGTCCTTACCTTCGTTGTTTGAATTTCGTCATTCGTCATTCCTTCGTCATTTGAATTTCGTCATTCGGCATTCATCTTCCCTCCCCTTTCGCCATCTTCCGCCATTTGTTACCGTGACATTCTACCGACCCCCACTGGAAAATAAAGGAGCCTGAACATGGATATTCAACAACTGGTCCGCCAACTGAAAGTCGCCAACAAGTCGAAAATCGTCATGCTGGTGGCCGACGGGCTGGGCGGACTGCCGGTCGAACTCGATGGGCCAACGGAACTGGAGGCCGCCAAGACCCCCAATTTGGATGCCCTGGCAAAACACGGCGTCCAGGGCAGCATGAATCCCATCGCCCCGGGCATTACGCCCGGCAGCGGGCCGGGCCACTTGGGCCTGTTCGGCTACGATCCGGTCAAATACCTGATCGGCCGCGGCGCCCTGGAGGCCACCGGCGTGGGCTTCAAGCTCGGGCCGAAGGACGTGGCCGTCCGCTGCAACTTCTGCACCCTTGACGCGGCCGGCAAGATCTCCGACCGCCGCGCCGGGCGGATCCCCAGCGAAGAGAGCGCCCCGCTGGCCATCAAGCTCCGCCAGGTGAAGATTCCCGGCGTCGAGGTGTTCGTCGAGCCGGTCAAGGAGCACCGCTTCGTGGTGATCTTCCGCGGCGAGGGGCTCGGCGGCAACGTGGCCGACACCGATCCGCAGCAGACGGGCCTATTGCCTCTCGATCCGGTCGCCCACGATGCGGGCAGCCAGCGCACGGCCGAGGTGGCCCGGCAGTTCGTCGTTCAGGCCCAAAAGCTGCTGGCCGGCCAGCCGAAGGCCAACGGACTGACGATGCGTGGCTTCGCGGCCGCCCCGGCCATCCCCAGCTACGAGGAGGTGTACGGGCTGAAGGCCGCCGCCATCGCCGTCTATCCGATGTACAAGGGCCTGGCCCAACTGGTCGGCATGGAAGTGGTCGGCACGCCCGGCACGTTGGCCGAGGAGATCGACGTGCTGGAGAAGGCGTGGCACGACTACGATTTCTTCTTCGTCCACTTCAAGTACACCGACAGCCGGGGCGAGGACGGCAACTTCGTGGAGAAGGTGCGGATGATCGAGCAGTTCGACGCCATTGTGCCCCGCGTGGTGGCGCTAAAGCCGATGGTGCTGATCGTGACCGGCGACCACAGCACGCCCGCCCGGCTGTCGGGCCACAGTTGGCATTCCGTGCCGACGCTGTTGGTTTCGGAAACCTGCCGGCCCGACGGATTGACGGCATTCAACGAGAAGCAGGCGTTGCGCGGCGGCCTGGGCCAGTTCTCGGCCGTTCAACTCATGCCGCTGGCGATGGCACATGCGGAGAGGTTGGCGAAGTTTGGGGCGTAGAGAGAAAGCTCACCGCAGAGGGCGCGGAGGACGCCGAGAAAAAGTGACAGAACCGATTTTGTTTAGCCGGCGAACTTGTTCGCCACGGGGAACTGTTAACGGTCGCTTTGTCCGGCACACTTCTGCGCAGTCTTTCTGCTTCGCACTGCCTGACACAGCAGCAGTCCCACCGAAACGAGCCAAACCACCGCGGCAAAACACGTTCGCCATCGAAGGCTTGCTCGAAACTGTGGTTCGCGATTAGTGTCCGAGTATTCGATCTCGTCTTTCTTGAATCCACCAATTTTGAGCAGATCCGGGAGCTTCGTGGTCGAGAGAATATTCGCCGGGACGGCGTATGTGCTGCCGTCGGCCATTGCAACATTGGCTACGTACGGTGTGTCGCATTCGTAGTCATAGAACAAATCGTGACGATAGCATCCGTGCTCGCTTGAAACCGTCACGACACCAGGCGAAAGAACTTTCGATTGAAGTGCGTCTAGCGAAATATCTCTGGGTTCCATCCAGTCAATGTCGCTCGCGATCTCCGCCAACACTACCGTTGTCGAGGCATGTCCACAAAGTTGATCGTCGCCAAGAGTTCGAGGTTGCTCTTTGCCCCATGCGGCGTTCAAGCCTACCACAGCGGCATAACTCGTTTGGGTTGCGCCTTCTGCATGCGCTCCCTCGTCGGCCGGACAAACGTATTCCGAAGGGCGTGCGCGGGACAACTTCCTGTTGTTTGGGCCGTTCCACGGTTCTTCAAAGTCGTATTGGTCGTAAAGCTCCTTCTGGCCAAGATAGGGCAGGATCAATACTCGCCAACTGTGCATTGGTTTGCCGCCCTTGTCGGCGACGTACACCGGCGGGAAGCTGTGAAAGTGGTTGTCATACGCGTGCAACGCGACGCTGATTTGCTTCAAGTTATTCGCGCACTGCGCGGAGAGCAGCATTCCGGCTGCGCAACGGCGGGCAGTAAGAGGGCGATGAGGATTAGCACGCACAACAGCAGCAGAACATAATGTACCAGTGACCATGAACGTGCGATGAATAGTGCCAGAGTGAAAACGATAATACAGACGCCGAAGCCCTCCGTCCCAAGCACGGCGTACGACGACCAAGCAACAACAAATATCAGCAAAAGCGTGTACAATCGGGATAGCATGTCAACGGTCCTTCCTCTCTGCGTCCTCCGCGCCTCTGCGGTAAGCTCTCTTCCTTCCCTCCTATTGCGTCAAACGTGCATTGAGCCAATCGGCATGATCCAACACGTCGGCGCGATCGGCGTAGTCGACCACCAGTTCGAGTTTCTTCGCGCCGTTAACCTCAACAGAAACCGGCGCCGGCGGGTTGCCGCCGCGAATGATGGGGCTGGCAAACTTCTCCTGGCCATCGACCAGTACGCGAAATTGAACGCTCCCCTGCCCTGCCGCAGAGTTGTCGATGCCCAACTCGGCTTCGAAGCGTCTTGCCCTCACCCCCGGCCCCTCTCCCAAAGGGCGAGGGGAGATTTCGTACTCCAGCCGGGCGGCGCTGTGAACGCCAAGACCCTTCAAGTAGAGCCGGCCCCCGCAACGCAACAGCCCGCCGGTCACGTTGCGATCGGGCTGGTACGGCCAGGGCAGATCGAGAAACGGCGTTTGGCGGTAGGCGGCCGGCTTGAGGTCGGAAAGATAAGTGACCCGGCCGCCCAGCGGTTGCAGGAAGACGAGATCGCGGGCTGCGGCGGCAAACGACTGTCCGGCGGCCGTGATCGTAAGCGACGGGCCTTCCAAGAGCATCTTCGTGGCCAGCAGACGGCTGCCGTCGCGGAAACCGGCCCACACCAACGGCGGCCCGCTCTCAACGACTGACGGCGCGACCGCCGGTCGCGGCTTTACATTGGGAGACCGCAGAGCCGGATTGAAAATGATCGCCGTTACGCGGCTGGCAGCGACCGGCACCGGGCCTACGTCGGTGTCGATCGTCACCGAGTCGTTGGCGATGCCGGTGATGAGTCCGTGGAGTTCGTCGCCGTTATCCAGCAAGAGACGGTCTGAGTCGGCGACTGCCCTCACCCCCGGCCCCTCTCCCAAAGGGAGAGGGGAGAGTGAACCGTTGCCTGCCCCGGCGATGCGGTCCAGCAGCCTGTCGCGATCCGGCCGGCTCGATGGCCCGTGGTAGACGATCCCCGCGAGCGATTCCAGCGGGAGCTTCAGCGTTCCGAACAGTTCGGAGTTGGCGCTGAGCCGTTCCTTGTCGGCGGCAACGACTTCGGCCGCCAGCAGACCGCCGTCGGCCAGCACGAGCGCCCCTCCCCTGCCCTGCTCGGCACACTCGCCCCAGCAAACCAGATCGGCCGCCGACAGGGTTCGCCGCTTCGGCCCGCTCGCAAACGTGAGTTGCCACTTGGCGTCAATGGCCGTCAGTTCCGCGCGGAACGGCTCGCTGGCGGCCGGCACGGCCAGCGGCGAGTCGGCCCGAGCCACCGATACGAGAAATGCACATATGCCGAGGAGAAGTGCCGCACGCAAAGGCGCAAGCGCAAAGACACGAGACTTGAGCAGCGCTATGGGGTCCTGGTTCCCATACCCTGCGTGGGAACCAGCTTCTTCCCGACGCTCTGGGTCGAGCGGGGCGACGCGGCGCGTTGCCGACGGTGCATTCCCACGCAGAGCGCGGGAACGAGTGTTTCCGGCCGCCTTTGCGCCTTTGCGCCTTTGCGTGCAATCTGTTTTTCCGCAACACTCTGTCACCTCTGAAAGATCGGCAAATAGTTGTTGGGCACCTGCAGCACCAGGCACGCCATCGCCGTGGCGTATTCATTGCCAGCGGACTCCTCTCCGGTCGAAGCCAGCCAGGAACCGTCATTGTGTTGCCGGCCGATCAGTTCGTCGCGAATGGCCGGGTACCAGCGTGCCCAGCGCTGGCCGCCGGCCTGCCACATGGCCTGCACGGCATAGTAGTGGCCGTAATAGTAGTAGCTTTCGCGTCGGGCGCCGCCTTCGGCGGGGAGGAATTGCATGACGTAATCGAGCCCCTTCTGCACTTCCGGCCCTTGGTAGACGCCGGCGCTGTAGAGAGCCACGATGCCGGCGGCGGAGCGCGGAAGCGCTCTGGGCCCCCCTCGATCTGATACATGAATCCGCCGTCGGCGTTCTGGCTGCGCTTGACGTAGTCGATCGCGCGGTCAATGGCGTCGTTGGGCACAAACAGGCCGGCGTTCCGCGCCGCCCGCAAGGCCATGATCTCGCAGACCGTGACCGAGATGTCGGCGTCGCGCCGGATCGGCTCGTAGCGCCAGCCGCCGTCCTTGTTCTGGCTGTTGACGATAATTGTGATCGCCTTCGAGAGCTTTTCGCGCAGCTCGGGCCGAGGCGACATGCCGTAGCATTCGGCCAGGAACATGGTGGCAAAGCCGTGGCCGTACATCGGACCGTGGCTGGGGTCGTGCCCCGCTATGAATCCGCTCGGCTGGCTGTTGGCCAGAAGGTAGTCGACGCAGCGGCTCGTCTGGCCGCCGTAAGGGCCGCGGCCGGGCGTGCTGCCCCCGGACATCAAGGCCATCCCCGCCAGCGCGTCCACCGCCACGTTGCCGCGGGCCGGTCCGGTGCCGAAACCGCCGTCGTCGTGTTGCCGGGAGACGAGCCATTTCAACCCGCGGTCGATCGACCGCTCGGCCGCCGGCGTGATCAGCTTGCCCGCCGACTTTTCCGCGTCCTTCTCCTCGGCCGTGGCGGTTGCGGCACAACAGAAGAAGGCGAAAGCGAGGCCGATGGCACGGTGCGTTGGTAGCGGATAGTTGTCCTTCATCGCGTCCCCTCTTCCTCCGAGAGTCTCCGGAAATATTCCTCGATCAACAGTTCGTACTTTGGCGGAAACTCCTCGAATGGCGCTTGCCGCATCTGCTGGCGGGCGTGCTCCGGCAGTTGGCCCCAATGCCGGCTCACCGCGGCACGCATCGCCTCCACGTCGGACTTGGAAACCTTGCCGTCGCCCGACGGTCGCGTGGAACCGGCAACGGTCGGGTTGCCGCCGGGCTTCTGTTCTCCCGATGCAGCGGGCTTCGACGGCGGCGAACCATCGGGTGTGCGCTCGGCAACCGGCCGAGGCCGGCTCTCGCCCGGCGAACTCGACTTCGCGGTTCGGTGGGCCTGTTCGATCAGGCGGTCCAAGTCCGCAACGGTTTCTCCTTGCAGATTCTGCGTCGCAGGGCCGGAATCGTTCTGATGGATTCGATGCTGGGCCTCGCGCATTTGCCGGCCGATCTTCCGTAGCGGCTCGTCCGCTTCCTTCTCGGCGTGCAGCGGTTGCAGCACGGCGTCGGCCAGCCGTCCCTGGTCGCCGCCCACCTGCTTGTACTGGCGGACCTGCTCGTCGGTCGGTTCGGCCGGTGGCATCGTTTGAGGAAGCCGCTGCGTGCGGCGGTTGACTTCCTGCTGCAAGAGTTTCAGAAGCTTCAGTTCGGCGAGAGTCGGCCCGCCGACATCTGGCGCGCCTTGTTGCCCGGCCTGCCCGCCGCCGCTAGGGCCCTCGTCTTGAGCGATCCCGCTTGGCACGTTCGGCGTCTCGGGCTTCAGGGCCTCCAAGAGCATGTCGAGACGCTCCATTGCACTCATTTCCAACGCTTGCGTGGCGGCGCCGACTTGGCGGGCATCGAGCAGGTCGCCCGCCTGGCTCATATCGCCGGCGACGCCGGCCAAGGCCAGCCCCAACGCCCCGGCAAGCTGACGGCCGACCTGAGCCGCATCGGACTCGAGTTTGCGCTGCGACCGGGCCAAATCGCGGACCGCCAAGGCCAGGGCCCGCGTCATCGCCCCTTGGGACCGTTCGAGCCCATCGAGCCGCTTGGTCTCGTTCAAGGCTTCCTCCTGCTGACGGCGGAGGCGCGTAGCGGTGTCTTCCAACCGGGCCGCTTCGTGTTGGCCGCGATGGGCAAGAATATCGAGGACCTGCTGCAAGCTCTCGACTACTTGCTTCTGCCCGGCGGCCGCCTGGCCGATCTGGTTCTGCTGGATCTGTCCGCCGGCGGTGCGCATCTGCCCGCTGATGGCCAGGCGCCGGGCCTCGTCGAGGGCGTCGGCGACCGTCTCGGCGGCCAACGGATCGTTCTGCCGCAGTTCGCCGCCCGCCTGCTCCATTTCCTGAGCACGCGGTCGAGCAGTCGGGCGAGTTCGAGCTGGCGGCCGGCGGCGACCTTCAGATCGGCGGCGTCCTGCGGCGAGAGGTCGCGCAGGTCCTGGGTCAGCGTGCGGCGGCCCACCTCCGACGTGCGGCGCGCCACGTCCTCCTGGTCGCGGAGCAACTGGCCGATCTCGCGGTGAAAGCGGCGATAGCTGTCCCAGCGGGCGAGTTGGCCGAGCAGTTGCTCCAGCGAGGCGATGACGGCGTCCTGGTGCTTGCCGGCGGCGGCCAGCGACGCGGCACAATCGTTTCGGTCGGGCCGTGCCCCCCTGCCCTGCCCTTCCCGCTCCACTTGCGCCGTCTTCACGGCGGCGGTCAGCTCGCGGCCCATCGGCGGCAGGTGCTCCCGGCCGAGCCGATCGATCTCCGCCAGCAGGGCCGCCATTCGCCGCTGGACGTCGGCGCTGTCGAGGCGGTTGTTCTCCAGGTCGGCCAGCAGGCCGAGCACGTGCATGGGCACGCCCTCGCTGCGGCTGGTGAGCACCTGGCCGACGTCGCGCTGGCTGTGCTCGGCGGCCTGCAGGTGGTCGACGTCGGTCTGCTCGAACCGCCGCAACTCGGCCAGGCGGATCGTCAGCGACTCGACCTGCGACCGGCAGGCCCGCTGCATCTTCAACGCCCGCTCCAACTCGGCCACGATGAGCTTCTCGCGGCCGGCGAGGCGGTCCTGCAACTCGTCGGGCGTGACGACCATCAGCCGCCGCGGCTCGCTCTTGCCGGTCTGCGGCAGATAGTCGCTGGCCGTGGCGTAGAAGGTCAGTTGCGTGCCCGGCTTCAATTCCAGCGGGCCGAGGTCCCAGCGATAATCGACCACGCGGCGGTCGCCCTGCCGGCGTCCCCTTGCCATCGGGCATGGGATGAGGCGCGGCCGCTCCGTGGACCGCCCAAAGCGGCAGCGCACGTTCTCGGGCTCCGACTCCGCCGCGGCGAAACACCAACGCGATGTCGCGCATGGCCAGGTCGTCCTTGGCCGCCACGCGGATCGGCACGACGGCCCGCGGCGTGACGAAAAGATTGGCCGTCGGCTGCTCGATGCTCACCGTCGGCGGCGCGTCGGGGATGGCGCGGATTTCCCAGCGGTCGTCGCTGCCGCCGCGGAGCCCTCGCGGTCGGTCAACTCGAACCAGTAGGCGCCGGACTTCTCGACGACAAACGGCCGACCGTGCGAACGTGACGTAGCCGTCGTCGCCGAGTCTGGGCGGGGATTCTCGGCCGCCTTCGAGGCAGAGCGTGGCCGAGCGGAGCGGCTTGGTGGCCTTGCCGGCGATTTGCACCGTGCGTGCCCACCAGGGCGCGGATGTGCCGCTCGGACGGCACGGCCGGCCAGCCCGTGTAGGCCGGCGGAATCAGCCGGATGGAGAGCGACTCGACCGCCGGCGGCTCGACCACCTCCACTCGAGCCAGGGCATCGACCGGTCGTCGCCCCCTTCGACGCGATAGGAGAACGGCCGCAGGACGTTCTCGCGCCGCGCGATCATCGCGCCGTCGGCGAAACGCATCCGCTCGGTCTCCTCGACCGCGCCGCCGTCGGGCCCTTCGAAGCGATAGTGGATGCGGACCTCCGGCGGCAGCCGGGCGCCGTGGGCGTCGACCACTTCGATCTGGAAAGCCTGTCCGCGGGCGACCCGCTCCACCGGCCGGCGAATCGCCAGGTGGGTCGTCCGCGGCCAGGCCGTGTTGCCGAAGCGGATTGACCAGCCGGGCCACGGCGATCCGCGAGGCCGACGGATCGAGCACGACGAGGATGCCGGCCAGCAAGACACGCCGCGGCCAGCAGCGCGGCGGCGCGGGCCGCCGGACGCGGATCGAGCACGTCGGAAAAATCGAGTCGTTCGGTCTCGGCCGCGGCTTGGGCGATGACCGCCCGGCGGAGCGCGGCCGAGCCGGCCGCCGGATCGTCTTCCGCTGGCGCAGGAACTCGACGGCGCTGAGCAGCCGGTCGTCCAGGTGGGGAAACCGCCGCTCGACGCGCAGGGCCAGATCGACGTCGCGCAAGCGCGTGCGAACAGCGTCGAGCCGAGGAAGCGGTAGAAGCTCCACGCCGAGCACGCCCAGCACCGCCAGCGAGGCGATGATCCGCAGGCCGCGGTCCTGGAACCGCAGCAGATAGTCGATCAGCCCCAGCGCGGCCATCGTGCCCAGCAGAATCGCGGCCGACGATGCTCAATCCGTAGACCGCCGCCATCCGCCGCACGCGGCGCCGCAGGGCGACGATCTTCTGTTCCAGCGGATGGAGCATCGGATTAGGGATTAGGATCGTATCGTACGAGGTTGAGATGCGTTTCGCAACCGGGCACTCTTCATTTTATACCATTCCTCGCCGTTTCCGTAATATCCATTCGGCAATCAGCAGCGCCAGGAACAGCGCCAGCACGGGCCACGGTTCCACAGCGGCCGCGGCGGCAGCGATTCGATGGGCACCTGGCGGCCGGGCGGCAGGTCGTCGCAGCAGCCGGTCGGCCGTGTCGAACGTGTAGAATCGGCCGCCGGTCTGCTCGGCGGCGCGGCGCATCTCGGCGGCGTCCATGCGCACTTGGGCGAACTCGCCGGCCGGCGGGGCCACGGTGAAATCGGCCGCCGGCGACTGGCCTTCCAACGGCGGGCACGGCGATCCAGGCGTGATAGCTGCCCGGCGCGGGCCGGTCGAGCACGCCCTCGAAGACGCCCCGGCCGGCCGCCGTGCGGTGCAGTTGGATGCCGCTGCGTCTGCCGGCCCGGACAGTTCCACCACGACCGTCACGCCGTCGTCCTCGGCCGGGGCGAGCCGCTCGTCGGCGAATCGCACCCGCAACCGCACCGGCTCGCCCTGGGCGTACTCGCGGCGATCGGTGGTCAGCGTGGCCGAGCGGCCGGCGTCGGCGAGCTTCGAGCGGCAGAGGTAGCGGATGGTCTGCACCCAATAGCGGGCGAAGATACACGTCGCCCACCCGATAGCGCCATCGCCAGGTTTCGTCGGTGGCGTGGAACAGCACCTTGCCCGCCCCCACGTACTGGAGACAGAACACCGGCAGGTGGCGTCCGTCGGGGCCGACGCGCGTGGGATGCTCGGCCAACACCCGCACGCCCGGCTTCAGCTCGGGCACTTCCAGCAGCCAGTACGAGCGGCGCCAGGCTGCCGCCAGATGCGCCTGCGTTTCCTCGGGCGTGTCGCCCAGTTGCATGGCCGGGCTGGCCAGCCCGAGGTCGGTCGGCTGCACGACGAATCCCTCGCGTGAGCACATGCGGCCGGATCGGGATAACGCACGCTCTCCGGCGAAAACGGCAGCAGCCGGGCCAGCGGCGTGTCGCGGTACGCCGCCGGCATGTACGACGGCCCGGCGATCAACACCAGCGCCCCGCCCTTGGCCGGCTGGTCGACGAAATCGGCCAGGTTCTGCAGGGCCGCGGCGCTCAGCAGCGCCGGATTCGCGTCGCCGAGGATCACCACGTCGTAGGCGAACAGTTCGTCGCGCCGCAGCGGAAAGGCCCGCAGGGCCGAGGCGTCCTGCTCGGCATGTTCCAGGTCGGCGTCTTGCAGGACGGTGTGCAGCGCGATCGTCTCGTCGCGCTGGAGCATGTTGCGCAGATAGCGGAACTCGAAGCTCGGATAGGCCTGGACCAGCAGGACGCGGATCTTCTCCTTGCGGACCTGGACGGTCCGCGTCTGCCGGTTGTTCTCCGTCTGCAGCTCGCCCGGCTTGCGGCTCGGCCTCGACGACGTACTCGAACTGGCCGACCTGGGTGGGACGGTACGGCAGGCGGACCTGCTGCGGCTGGCCGTCGGGCGCCGGCGGTCACCTCGACCTTGGCCAGCACGGCCGGCTTGTCCTTCTCGCGGAGCACGACCGGCACCTTCCGCCCCTCGAAGCCGGTGGCCGTCAGCTTGCACTCGAAGTTCACCACGTCGTCGACGAACACCACGTCGTCGACCAGCAGGTCGGAGAGCTTCAGATCGCGGACCGGCTGGTCGCTGCCCAGGCCGACGAAAAACAGCGGCACGCCGCGGCGGCGGGCGTACTCGGCGGCGTCGGCCAGCGGCGGCCCGTCGGTGTTGATGCCGTCGGTCAGCAACGACGATGCGCCGCGGGCGTCGTGCCGCGCAGTTCGTCGAGCACGGCGCGCACGCCGCCGCCCAGCCGCGTGCTCTCGCCGTTGGGCGCAGTCGAGCGGATTTCCTCGACGATGCCGGGCACGTCCTGTTGCCGGCTGGGCCGGACGCCGGTGAGAAAGTAGACCCGCAGCTTGTGGCTCGTCGGCCATGCCGCGGAGCAACTCGCCGTCGTTCTCGGTCAGCAGCGTCCGCGCGAGGTTCCAGCGGCTCAATTCGGCGCTGTCCGACGCCGGCTCGCTTCAGCCGCTCGGCCATCGCCTTGCGCGGCTTGTCGGCGTAGTGGTCGACGATGGTCATGCTCAGCGAGTCGTCGATCAGCACGGCCGCGTAGGGCAGGCCGGTCCGCTTCAGCGACAGCGTCACCTGGGCGA
Source organism: uncultured Planctomycetaceae bacterium (assembly GCA_963759115.1). Taxonomy (GTDB): domain Bacteria; phylum Planctomycetota; class Planctomycetia; order Pirellulales; family Thermoguttaceae; genus CAVWXT01. The sequence goes on along the minus strand of CAVWXT010000002.1, from coordinate 451,229 downwards.
TCATCAGCAGCACGATGGCGATCAGCGCCAAGCCGCACGGCCGCCAGCATCATCCGATACGGCCGGGAGCCGCGGCGGCCTTCGCGCAGATAGATCGCCACCACGAAAACCACGGCCAACACCGCGAACAGCAGCGTCACCCACGGCGGCCAGGGCCAGGCGTACTCGATGCCCCAGGCCGTGCCCTCGCCGGCCTCGGCTGCTGATGCCGAGCAGGCGTTCGATCCAGTTGGGAACGGTGGTGGTCATGGAGTCAGCGGTCAGTGGTCAGTGGTCAGTGCGAATCCAGTGATCGTCGATTTCAACGCGGTCGTCGGCGGTATCATCGCTCATCCCTCATCCCTCGTCTTCATCCCTCATCCCTCATCGCATCCCAGTTTCCACCCCAAGAACGTTTCCAGGAACAACAGTCCCAGCACGGCGTAGAGCAGATCGACGTGCAGGCGGCTCCCGCCGCGGATCGGGCCGCCGGGCGCGGCTGGCGCCGAGGTCCTGCCACGAAGTCTGGTGGACGAAGGGAATGCCCGGCCACACCTCGGTGCGCAACTCCTCCGGATCGATCGGCGCAAGATCGCTTTCCGCCGTATCCACGTTGACGGCGAAGGTCTGGCTGCGGTTGACCGGCGGGCCGAACCGCGCCACGTAGATGCCGCTCTGCGCGGTGTCGGCATAGCTCAGGGCCGAGTAGTCGCCGGCCGCGCGGAGTTGGGCGGTGTGGCGTGCGGCCGTCGGGCGTCTGCACGCTCAGCGGCGACCTCGGCGGCCGAGGCGGCGACCAGAAGCCTCCAGCGGCTCGCCCACCATCACGTTCCGCTGCTGAAGCTGCCCGCCGCGCACCAGGCCACGATCTCCTGCACCAGCGGCACGAAACTCGGCCAGAGCGGCATGGCGGTCCACGACGGCTCGGCCGAGGTGGCCACCAGCACCACGCGCCCCCGATGGATCGGCTGCTCGACCACCAGCGGATCGCCGTTGGCCAGCGCCAGGACCGTTTTCGGCCGCGAGCTGTCGGCGGGCAGCGCGAGCTTGTAGTACTTGAAGACGGGCGTGGTCAGCAGGCTGGTCTGCGCCGCGGCCGCGAAACGCCTGCACGATCGGATGCCGATAGCCCAGCGGATCGAGGCGGAACTGCGGCTGGTCGACCAGGGCGGCCGAGCCGGGCGGGCAAGATGTGCGGCCCCCCTGCCCTGCCCTGCCCCGCCACGCCCAACTCGCGGTTGTAGCGGTCGGCCAGCACCTGATCGCCGAGGAAGAACACCAGGCTGCCGCCGCCTTGGAGATAGGCGTCCAGCGCGCGGGCCTCGCTGGCGGTGAATTGGGCCACGTTGCAGAGGAACAGGCAATCGTAGCCGCCCAGGTTGCGCTCCAGCAGCGCGCTTTCCGCGGCGACTTCCGCCTGCACCAGGCGCGTGGTCGGCCTGTTGCGCCCTGCGGCGCCAGCGCCACGGCCAGGTAGTCGGCGGCGCCGCGGAACGGACGTGCCGGACGGCCGCCCGTCGATGCACAACGCGCGGATCGCCTGCCGCACCGGCACGGCCAGGATAACGGTGGTTGTCGACGTCCAGGGCGTCGCCGGCGGCGCGGACCTCGATCGCATGATCGCCCGGCGCATCGAACCGGTAGGAGAACCCGACCGACGCCGTCCCGTCCGGCGGAATGTCGACCTCCTTCTGCTCGATCCGCCGGCCATCGACCAGCAATTCGACCGGCTGACGGCTGCGGGCCTGGCGGCCGAAGTTCTTCAGCTCGACCTCCAGTGGCACGTTGCGGCCGACGGTCATCAGCGGATCGGCCGCGCGAAGACGGTGATCGCCAGGTTCTCCGCCGACGGCTGGCCCAGGTCGATCAGCGAACAAGCGTCGCCGCTTGGGCCAACTCGTCGGTCTGCTGCAGGAACTCGGCCGCGGCGGCTTCCGACAGCTTCGGCGCCCAGGTGACCCGCTGCAAGTCGGTGAGGAAGTAGACCTCGTGCCGGACGAGCCGCGGATTCTCGCGTCGGCGACGTTCTCGACCACCTGCCGGATCGCCGCGATCGTGGCCGGCAGGTCGGCGGTGGTGTGCGGAAGCTGGAGGTTGTCGATCTCCTGGACGATCGCGCTCGGCTCCAAGGCCGGCGTGCCCACCACCACCCGCGGCGGCGACGACATCAACACCAGCGTGAAGGCGTCGCCCTGCGGACTCTCCTCGACGATCTGCCGGGCCAGCTCCTTCGCCCGCTCGAAGCGCGTCTTGTCGGTCGGCTTGTAGGCCATCGAGTACGAGCCGTCGAGCACCAGCACGCGATGGGCGTGTCCGCCGGGCGCGAAGGCCAAGCCCGCCCGCTCGACGTACGGCTCGGCCACGGCCAGCACCACCAGCACGACCAACAGCGTGCGGACGGCCAGCAGCAGCCATTGCTCGACCAGCAGCCGCCGCGTCTGCCGCCGGACGGCCGCCAGCAGATACTCCATCGCCGCCCACGACATCTCCCGGTATTTCCGCCGGCTCCAGAGGTGGATCAAGATCGGCGCCGCCGCCGCCGCCAGCCAGCCGAGCATCGGCAGGTTGGCCCATCCGAAGGCAAAGAGCGGCGGAGGCAGAGGCATTAGTGGATAGTGGATAGTGGTTAGTGGTCAGTGGTCGGCGAGTAGCGGTGTCCTTATGCCTGCACAAAGAGCGAAGGCGAATTGGCGTGATTCACTATCCACTAACCACTGGCCACTCTTCCGTTCATCCCCTCGACGCCAAATAACTCGACAACACCACCTCCAACGACTGATCGGTCCGCATCGGCACGTAGTCGATGGCCTGGGCCCGGCAGCCGGCCTTGAGCCTGCGCAGGTAGCGGCCGAACTCGGCCAGATAGCCTTGCGGAGCGCCCGCGGCTCGACCAGCACGTCGGGCAGACTGCTCCAGACCGCGGAACAGCGTGATCTGCTCGAAGGGGAAGTCCACCTCGGCCGGATCGAGCACGTGCATCAGGATCGACTTCGTGCCGGCGGTGGCGCAGATGCTTCAGCCCGGTCATCATCGAGTCCACGTCGTCGAACAGGTCGCTCAGGACGATCACGATTCCCCGCTTCTTCAGCCGCTCGGCCAGGTCGTGGAAGATCGGCCCGATCGAGGTCTTGCGCTCGGCCGACGCCTCTTCCATCACGTGCAGGATGTCTTTCAGGTGCGAGGGATTGCTGCTGGCGCGGACCAGCGAGCGGATTTCGCTGTCGAAGGCGACCAGGCCCACGCTGTCCTGCTGATGGAGCACCAGGTAGGCCAGGGCGGCGGCCGCGCGCCGGGCGTATTCCAGCTTCGACATCGGCGCGGCGTCGCTCTGGTAGCGCATGCTCTCGCTGGTGTCCAACAGCAGGTGGCAGACCAGGTTGGTCTCCTCCTCGAACTGCTTCAGATAGTATTTGTCGGTGCGGCCGAAGACTTTCCAGTCGAGGTAGCGGAGGTCGTCGCCGGGGGCGTACTCGCGGTGCTCGGCGAACTCGATCGAGAAGCCGTGGAAGGGGCTGCGGTGCACGCCCGACACGTAGCCCTCGACGATCCACCGCGCGCGCAGCGGCAGCCCCTGCAAGCGGGCGAGCATCTGCGGATCGAGCAGTCGTTGGGCGTGTTTCCACCGGCATGCTGCGTCCGCGCTGCCGCTGCTTCCCCGTCTTCCTTCTTCCGAAACACCGGCGGCAGCTTCTCGCGTGCGGCGGCATCCGTCGTCGCCGACCGTGTCGATCAGCCGGCGGATGATCTCGTCGGGCTTGATGCCTTCGGCCTCGGCGTTGAAATTGGTGACGATGCGGTGGCGCAGGACGGGCAGGGCCACGGCGCGGACGTCGTCCGTGCCGGCGTAGAAGCGGCCGTGCAGCACGGCCCGGGCCTTCGCCCCCAACACCAGATACTGGCTCGCCCGCGGCCCGGCGCCCCAACTGACGTAGTCGCGAATGAACGGCGGCACGTCGTTCTTGCCGGGCCGCGTCAGCCGCACCAGCTTCATCGCGTAGCGCACCACGTGATCGGCCACCGGCACGCGGCGGACGATCTTCTGCAACTCCAGAATCCGCTCGCCCGAGAGGGTCGGCGTCACCGTGGCCGTGACGTCGGCCGTGGTGCGCCGCACGATGTCGAACTCCTCCTCTTCCTCCGGGTAATCGACGTACGTGTTGAACATGAAGCGGTCGAGTTGGGCCTCGGGCAGCGGGTAGGTGCCCTCGTGCTCGATCGGGTTCTGCGTGGCCAGCACGAAGAACGGCTGGCCGAGCTGGTGCCGCTGGCCGCCGACGGTGATCTGGTACTCCTGCATCGCCTCCAACAGCGCCGCCTGGGTCTTCGGCGGCGTGCGGTTGATCTCGTCGGCCAGAATCACGTTGCCGAAGATCGGGCCCCTTGAGGAAACGGAACTCGCGGCTGCCCGAGCGCCGGTCCTCCTGGATCACCTCGGTGCCGGTGATGTCGGAGGGCATCAGGTCGGGCGTGAACTGGATGCGGCGGAACTCCAGCGACAGGGCGTCGGCCAGCGTGCGGATCATCAGCGTCTTGGCCAGCCCCGGCACGCCCACCAGCAGGCAGTGCCCGCGGGCGAACATGGCCACCAGCAGTTCCTCGATCACCTGCTGCTGGCCGACGATCACCCGGCCAAGTTGCTCGGTGATGAGTCGGTAGGCCTCGTTCAGTTCTTGTACGGCTTGAAGGTCGTCGTGTTCATGTGTTCAGGCATGGCGATATTTCCGTGATCAGTTTCTGGTTCCCACGCTCTGCGTGGGAACGAGCACATTCGCAGCGTTCTGTTCTCAATAAGCGATCTGTTCCCCGTTTTGTGCTTCTCCGCCGTGCGGCCCAATCGCAATCAACTCGCTTTCCGTGGCGATCAGCAGTCGCCCGTCGGCCACCAACAGATTGCCGCCGGCGGCGCCGCGGGCGCGCCAGATCGACGACCTTCCGCGGCTGGGCGGTCTGCTGATCGAAGATGTACAGATTGTCGCGCGTCGGCCAGAGGACGCTGTCGCCGGCCAGCACGCCGCGGCCGTAGCCCGGCCGCTCGGCGCCGTCGGGCCAGACGTGCTTCACCCGGCCGCGGTCTTCGTCCCTCAGGCTGATCCAATAGAGCTTCCGCCCGCCGGCAATCAGCCATTCGCCGGCCACGCCCAGCAGGTCGACGGCGTCCTCCACTTCGGTGCCGGTCTGCCAGAGGGCCTGGCCGGTGGCGGCATCGAAGGCGAAGATGCGGGGGCTGTCGGCCGGGGCGACCAGCAGCGTGCCGCGGTCGAACACGCAAGGGTTCAGCTCGCGCCGCCAGTGCGGCGCGAGCTTGGCCAGGTCGCCGCGCCGGTCGCGGGGATACAGGCTGACCCACAGCAGCCGGCCGTCGTCGGCCGCCACGGCCGCCACCGCGCCGAGATTCGTGTTGTAGTAGAGCGTGCCGCCGGCCAAGCGTCAGCAGGTTGTGCGTGCATTTCGGGAAGAGGCCGCGGGCGGGCGTCTCGGCGCCGCAGACGAACCGCCGCCAGCGGAGCCGGCCGGTGTCGGCGTCGAAACAGGCCACGAACGCCTGCGGGCGGATGTCGCTGGCGGCGCATGGCCACGTAGACGCCCCGGTCGTCGGCCACCGGCGAGCCTTCGAACGCCCAGCCTTCCTCCGGCTCGGCCTTCCACAGCAGCCGGCCTTCCGCCGCCAGGTCCAGGCACACCAGATAGCCCGGCCGGACGGCCGCCGTGGCGTCCTGGGGCTGACCGGTCACGGGCGAGCCCATCCGGGCGAAGAGCCTGTTCGCGAAAGACCGTCATGGTGAACCGCGGCGTGCCGAGCGTCTCGGCCGGCAAGCGGCGGCGCCACGACGCCGGCAAGCTGGCTCTGATAGATCGTCGCGGCTTGGCCCCACGCCGGCTGGCCGTTATCCAAGCGCACCGCCAGAATCCGCTGCTCATCGTTCACCAGCACCAGGTTGCCGACCAGCAGCGGATGGAAACTCAACGGCTCGTGGCGGCGTTCGCCGAGCGGTCGGCGAATCCGCCGGTCGCAACGCCGCCCGCCACGCCACGGCGCCGACGTCCGCCAATCGCGGCGCGATCTTGTTCCGCGAGAATTGCCCGCCAACGTGGGCCAGTTGGGATCGGGCGGATCGGAAAAAGGGGACAGGTCCAATTTGTGCGAAGCACCGGGCACCGACCGAAGGTTGGTCGGGCCGTTCCGGCAAATTGGAACTGTCCCCTTTTTCCACGACGCGCTCTCGACCAACAGCGCCGCCAACAGTTCGCTCCATTTTCCTTCCTGCCCACCGAGCCGACCACGCGCGTCGGGGTGCAGCCGGGCCAGTTGCGGCCAGTTCGGCCCGCGCCCGGTCCGTCGCGCCTTCGAGGATCGACACCAGCACCAGCCGCGCCCGGACGGCGGCCAGATCGAGCTTGGTGTCGGGATAGCCGGGCCAGGGAAAGGGGTCAGGTCCAATTGGCCGGAACGGACCTCCGGGTGCTTCGCACCAATTGGACCTGACCCCTTTTCCCCCTCCGGCGGCGCTGGGCACGATCCGCTCCCAATACCATCGCGCCGCGGCATAATCGCCCGACTCCAACGCCATCTCGCCCAGGGCCATCAGGGCGTCGTCGCCGTAACTGCTGGCAAACGCCTGTTGGACGACGTTTTGCAGCAGCTTGGCGGTTCCGCTGCGGCGACCCCTTGCTCGTACCATCGCTTGGCGACGGGATCGACGCGGCCGCGGTAGAGTTTCAGGGCCTCGGGCGGCAACGAGGCCAACCGCAGTTGGCACCAATCGCGCAGGCCGACGTACCGCCGGCCGGTCACGCCCAGCAGCTTCCCTTCCGACGATTCAGCAGACTTGGCGGAGGATTTCGATCGGCTTCGTCCCATTGCCGGTCGGCCAGCAGGGCCTTGACTCGCTCCAATTGAGCCAGAACGGCGTTGTCGGCCTGATCGAGCTGCACGGCCTCGGCCAGTTCGAACTGGCCGCTAGTCATCGGCCCGATGAACTGGCGCGAGCCAGCCCGGCTCCCCTTGCCAGAAATCCTCCGGCCACGAGAAACACCGCTACCCAGCCATAAGCTCGACGGACGCGATTCATACCCCTAAGTATAAGGGAGAACCCGGTTTGGAGAAAGGGACGGGACACCGCACGACCGCTGATCGAAGTGCGGCGATAGTTGCCCCGAGTGCTATCACGGGAGGTTGCCTCTTGATAAAATCCAGATGGTGAAGTACACTGATGCAATGTTTAACAAGGTTTACCTACCTTGGACCGCAAGAAGCAACCGCCAAGACTCGGTGACTACCTTACAGTGGCGCAGGCCGCGTCTTTGCTCGGAGTATCGCCGTCAACCATACGGAATTGGGATCGTTCTGGGAAGCTCAAGGCCAGTCGGCACCCACTAAATGGTTACAGGCTATACCGCCGTCAAGACTTGGAGCGGTTGCTGTCTCAGGTCAGTAGAGGAGCTAACTGAAATGCAAGGACGGCTATTCGAGGAGCCCTGTGTGACAGAGAATGGCAAACGCAGGTCGGTCCCCGGCAACGGCGTGAAGACACCGGAAAACGGTCAATCGGTGGGGCCGTTCGCCCTTGATGCAGTTCATGCGATGGACTGTATCAAGGCCATGAAGCAACTTCCGCCCCAGTCGGTTGACGTTGCCATCGCCGACCCGCCTTACAATGCCAGCAAGGGAAATATCTGGAAGTGGGACAACTTGGTTCGACTTCCTGGCTTTGGAGGGGATTGGCAGAAGGTCATGGCAGACTGGGACGATATGCCACTGGCCGAATACTTCACGTTCACTCTCACATGGCTGTCTGAACTCAAGCGCGTGGTACGGCCGACCGGTTCGCTCTGGATTCACGGGACGTACCACAACATCGGCGTAATCAACTTCGCTCTGCAACTACTCGAAATCGAGATCATCAACGAGGTTGTCTGGTACAAGCGGAACAGCTTTCCGAATCTTTCGGGTCGCCGCATTACCGCGAGCCATGAAACCATACTCTGGCGCATACTGGCGGCCCAAAGAACAGAAAATACTACTTCAACTATGACGGCTCGAAAGACATGGCGTGTCCCGAGGATGGCCTGAAAGAGCCGGGCAAACAGATGCGGACAGTTTGGGACATTCCCAACAACAAGCAGCGAGAGGAGATTCAGCACGGAAAGCATCCCACCCAGAAACCCATTCGCCTGCTCAAGCGGATGCTTTCTATCTCCGCGAAAGAGGGTGATGTGTTGCTCGTCCCGTTCGGCGGGGCTGGATCGGATTGCGTGGCCGCACGGGAACTAGGAATCCGCTTCCTCGCGTTTGAGACCGACGAGGAATATGTAGGAATTAGCAGGAAGCGATTGCGATGCGGCGTGCCGGCCAGCAACGCATCGTTGCCTTTGTTCGTTGAGCCGAGTACGGACGAGGAGAGCGACAAGCACTGGTTTCGACCGCGAAGCGTGAAGAACATTCCGTCGCTGATAAAGTGGACCGGCAGCAAACGCTCCCAGGCGCAGGCAATAGCGAGTCAGATGCCATCTTATCGGCGCTATTTCGAGCCTTTCGTGGGTGGCGGGGCCGTGCTTTACCTTGCGGCCGTGCCAGGGTCGGTCGCGAGCGATCTGTACGAGCCGTTGATCCAACTGTGGCGTCTCGTACAGTCGGACCCGGATAAAGTAGTGGCTGACTATGAAAGGCAATGGGGCCTGCTCCAAGAGGACCTTGCCGACATTGATGTCGGAACAATGAAGAAAGGGAATGGTCTGCCACGGTACTACTACGGGGTCAGGACTCGATTCAATCAGGCAGGCAATGCGCTTGATCTCAGCTTTCTGATGCGAACGTGCGTCAACGGGATTGTCCGCTTCAATGACGAAGGGGGATTCAATAATTCATTCCATTTGTTGCGCAAGGGAATGGAGCCGGAACGTTTTGCCCACGCGGTACAATCGTGGCATCGCGTGATTCAGGGAGTGCGGTTCGTTTGCCAGGATTACGGTGACACGGTGGCTGAAGCCGAAAGCGGCGATTTCGTTTACTTTGATCCGCCGTATGCCGGGAATCGACAACGGTACATCGAGGGCCTTGAATTGGACCGATTCTTCAAGACTCTCGATGGCTTGAACAGTCGCCGTGTCAAGTGGGCGTTGTCGTTTGACGGCCGGCGAGGCGGTGTGGACCTAACACATGGCGTGCCGAAAGAACTCTACCAGCAACAGCTACTTCTAAACAACGGAAACTCGGCTGTTGGAAAGGTTTTGAATGGGCCGGTCGAAGCGGTAGAAGAGTCGCTTTATCTCAACTACTAGGTACTTGTGATCGAAATGCCGATCCCTGCGATGGTCAATCGGGAAATGTAGCCCGCAAGTTCGCGCCCAATGTCGCTGGTCGGGATCAGGTGGATGCGGCAAGTCTTCCCGCTTGGTGCAAACGTGAAGGCCATGACAAAATCGGCGTTAGCCTTGGCGACCACGGCCGTCGTATCGGCGTCAGAGTTTGACACGAAGGCAACCGCCGAGGCGAACGTGAAACTCTCCGGGGGCAAGTAGTGCTGCGAGTGCGTCCAAGCCTTGTCAGATGCGCTGCGCTCAATGCTGGCTGACGAGGAAATCAGGCTGGTGAGATAGGCATTAAGTCGTGGGCCGATGTTGGGTTCCACCGCGCGCCCGGTTTCCTTCGACTCTACCGCGAGAATGATCGGCCGTGCGGTAATGCCGAAGAACTGGAATACGTGGTCCGGGCGCTTCGCACCCGACCCGCTCACGCGCGGGAGCGAGAGCCAACGGAGTTCTAGCGAACGATCCTCACTGTAAAGCGATATTCCACTCCAATCGCCGCCGGGCGGGTTACACATCCCTTCGTAAACGTCCAACCCCGCTAGCCGAGACAGGAGCGTGTGAAGGACGGTATCGACATCGTTCTCGCCGAGCCGAACGGGCGTCGGGCCCACCAAAATCGGACGTGGTGCCCGCAATGAGTATGCTGATTCCCAGTGACCGCGCAAAAAACCATGACTCGTCACGTTGTCGGTCGCAGAGTCCACGAGGATCGCGTCACTCACTTCAAGGATCGCTTCCCACAGGCCGTTTTGCCGAATCAGGCCGGAGGGATTTGTCAGTAGTGCAGGCCAAGTGGCTGCCGGGGCGGGGCCGTACACCACGGTCAGAAGATCTTCCTCGGCACCAACCAACATTCGGGCCAAAGGCGGGAGGCCACGATCAGGTCGTGCGTCGTCACCGCGCGGCTTGAATCCCATCACCCAGCAGATTACCAAATCTCGGCCACGGTTCAGCCAGGCAACGAACTCCTTGGGCAAACGCTTGTAGTTGTGGTCCACTTCGCGCGCGAAATCCCGCCGCCTTTCTTTGGAAATGATGCACATTGGCAAGTTGCGCGATGTCAGACCTGCCGCGTGCTTCGCCGCAATATTTATTAACTCGCGCAGTCGGAGTCAACGCCGCGATGTATGCTGTCTTACTCCAAGCAATAACTGGTTGCTGCGTGCGAAGAAATGCTACGAGAGGGATACCGCTGTTAGCGGCTTTGTATGCCTCCGACCAGACATCGGGAGGCAAGGTCGAATTAGGCGCGGATAAACCAGCACGCAATCGAACAAAGGCCAAAACCTTCTGCCGCAGTGCGGTCAATGCGGCATCAGGCGGCTCCTTCAAGACGACTGCTCGCACCAGGGCACGCAGCTCGTCGTCGGCGAAGACCTGGCCGTACTGTTTCCGTGAAGAAGGGTCGGCCCCAGGGCTGGTCACAAAAACCGGCAGCACGGGGCTCTGCCGTTCAACCGAGAAAGTCAAGTAGCTGAACGGCACGGCGGGGTTCGGCATCCGGGGAGCTTTTCTGCGGCGAGCACTGTCCAACTCGAAACCGCCCAATTCTGCCACATAGAGGAATGGAACTCCCGCCAGACCGAACGAGTAAGCCCTACCATTTCGTTGCCATGCTTGGTTACCAGCAGGAAGCGCCCCGCAATACTCGATTGCGATAAGCGGTTCCTCGCTGCCCATCGACACTTCGGTCAAGATCGCATCTGCGGCCTCCCTCAGAGTGCCACCGCGATTGCGCACGAACTCAAGGAGGTCTTCGTTCCACCGTCCGAAACCGGGGAAGAAAGTGAGGTGGAGTTGTTGCGCCTCAGATCGGAGGTGAAGCTTGTACTCGGGGCAAACGGGCGATCCCAATGGCTTGCTGACAGAGGCCAGGTCGGAACCGAGAGCAGCCTTAATGAGTTCCAGAGTCCGCTCACACTCCACAATGTTGTCGCCGTGGATATGAAAAATTCTGCTATGTGGCATTTCGGCCTACCTCCATGTAGTCATTATGCCCGCCGGTAGATTGACGAGTTACGTCGTATGAAGGCGCACGTTGTACTGAGCGCAAACCGCCCAGCCAAGTAATCGTACGCGAACCAACATCCGGGCCGCTGACGAGCGTACGCTGCCATTCGAGTTCGGTTTCACTTAATTCCCGGCCCCGGCTTCACGGCGTCGCGGACAATGACGCCGGGGTGGCGGGCAATCTTGTCGGTGAATGACGCGGGCGTCGTCGACGATCGGCTTGAGTCTCTGGCTGACCTCCTCCAATATTCTTGGCCGCATGGTTGAGCCGGTCGTACAACTGCCGGTCGTTCAACAGTGCCCCCAGCGATCCTTCGCCCTTCGTCGATGCGGCCGATGACCGACCGCATGAGACTGGTGATTTCGCCGATGTTGTCCATGGCGTTGGCGATCTGGTCGGCGGGCGCCGGTTTGCCGGGCTCGGGCGGCTCGCTGAACTTGCGCAGCGTCCGCTCGGTCATCTCGATGGTGCTGACCATGCGTTCGATCGGCGTTTTTCCGTCGGAGGGCGAGCGCTGCGTGAACTTCCGCAGGGTTTCGTCGGTCGCCTGGAACGTGTGGTTCATGTTGTCGAGCGTGTCGGGCAGTTTCTGCAACGCCTCGGCGAGCTTTGCCTGATTCTCTTCGTCGCCGAGCACTCTCTGGACGATCTTGAGCGATCTGGGCGGCGTCTCGGAGGATGTCCCGAACGTCCCTCTGCGCATCTTCATTCAGGATATCCTCGACTCGCTGGGCGGCTTCGCCCAGTTGCTTGCTGGCCTCCGTCAACGCCTTGCCCGTGTTCTCGACCGTGTCGATCGGGCCCTGCAAGGCCCGTCTTCAATCCCGTGGGATCGTCGGAGACCTGGCCATTGAGGACTGCTTGGTCGGGCGATGCGGCTCCCCGCAAGCCGGCCTTCCTCGGGTCGGGAATGAACGACAAGGCCGTGTCGCCCAACAGGTCCCGCGTGATGTAGCAGTCTTCGTTTTGGTAGATCGTTCTTGTCGGACTGGATCTTCGAGCGTCACCAGGACCTTCGAGTCGTCGTCGGTCAGCTTGACGTCGCTCGACCCGGCCGATGAGAATGCCGCTTTTTCGGACGGGCGTGTCCTTGGTCACGCCGGCGGCGTAGTCGAAACGGACCTCAATCGAATAGGTGCGGCCCATCAGGGTCGGCAGCTTGCCGAACATCACCAACAGAATGGCGGTGACGATCAACGCGGCCAGAAACATCACGCCCACGCGGAACTGCATCACACGTTCGTCCATGACTCACCTTCCGTTCTGTTGCCGCATTTCCATCAGCCGCTCGCCGGCCTCGCCGCGGACGAACTGCGACACGCGGCTGTCGCGCGGCCTGTTCGATCCGGTCGGGCGGGCCGTCGTAGATGATCTGCGGCTCGTCCGGCCCCAAGCCGCGAGAGCGGATAGAGCATCACCACGCGGTCGGCCACCTTCTGCGCCGTGCGCATGTCGTGCGTCACCACGATGCTGGTGACCGGATGCTGCCGGCGCGTGCCGAGGATCAATTCGTTGATCACGTCGCCCATGATCGGGTCCAGCCCGGTGGTGGGCTCGTCGTAGAGCATGATTTCCGGCTCCAGGGCCAGCGCCCGGGCCAAGCCCACCCGTTTCCGCATGCCGCCGGAAAGCTCGGCCGGCTTCTTGCCCAGAATGTTCTCCGGCAGTCCCACCTCGGCCAGCCGGGCCAAGACGATGCGGCGGATCTCCTCCGCGCTCTTTTGCGTGTGCTGCCGCAGCGGAAAGGCGACGTTCTGGGCGATCGTCATGCTGTCGAACAAGCGCCGCCTGCTGAAAGAGGAAGCCGAAGCGGATCCGCTGCCGGGTCAGTTCCTTCTCGCCGAGTTCGGCGAGGTTGCGGCCGTCGAAGTGGACCGCGCCGCGGGTGGGCCGCAGCAGGCCGATGATCGTCTTCAGCAGCACCGTCTTGCCGCAGCCGCTCTCGCCGATCACGGCCAACGTCTGGCCGCGGGGAATCGTCAGGTTGATGTCGCGCAGCACCTGCTGCCGCCCGAAATCGACGCCCACCTGCGTCCGAGTCGGATCAGCGGTTGTTGGCGGATCGGCGAATGTTGGGGACGATAGGCGACCATGACCATCTCACCCTCTCTCAATGGAGAGTGACGCTCTAAAACAGTTTTGGCGCTTCCGGCCAGAGGGTGAAAGTAGATTCCGTCCAGGGCGATGCCCAACAACAAGTCCAACAACAAGATCATCACGAACGAATAGACGAAGGCGGCGGTGGCGGCCCGGCCGACGCCCTCGGCGCCGGGATCGCAATGGAAACCGCGATAACAGGCGATCAACGCGATGGCGGCGCCGAAGAACAGGCTCTTGAACACGCCGGCGAACAGGTCGAAATTGCCCACGAAGTGCTGCGAGTTCTCCAGGTAATGATGGGAGTCGATGCCCAGCAGCTGCACGGCGTAGAACAAGCGCCCCGACCACGCCCATGAAGTCGGCCATGATCGTCAGCGCCGGGATCAGCAGCAGGCAGCCGAGGAACCGCGGCACGACCAGGTAATGGATCGGATTGGCGCCCATGCGTGACCAGGGCGTCGATCTGCTCGGTGACGCGCATGGTGCCCAGTTCGGCGGCCATGGCGCTGCCCACCCGGCCGGCCAGCATCGTGGCCGCCAGCACCGGCCCCAGCTCGCGGACCAGCGACATGTTGATGACCGCCCCCAGCTTCGCCTCCAGGTGCAGATTGCGGAACTGCACGTAGCTCTGCACCACCAGCACCATGCCGATGAAGGTGCCCGTCAGGGCCACCACCGGCAGGCTCAAGACGCCGATCTGGTAGAAGTTCGGCAGGATCGTCTCCCTGCGCGGCAGCCGCGTCAGCATCCAGCCGAAGGTCCGCAGGGAGAACGTGGAGATGTTGCCCAGGCCGACGATCCAATCCATCACCACGCCGCCGAAGTCGGCGATCCAGTCGGCCACCGCCAGCAGCAGTCCCCCGGGCTGCGGGCCCAGGTCGGACCAGTCGGGATTCGGAATGGGGCTGCTTCGTTGAGCCATACCATTGCGCTTGCGTTGGGGTGGCGCGTCGGCGCGGCGCCAGGCAGTTGGAACCTACGTCCAGACCGCCCGCGCGGTTCGGACGGGGCCTTCTCCCTCCTACTTCGTCGAATTGACGCTGCGGCTTGAGCAAACCCTTACGGCTGAATAGCTTTTCATGCATGCGCAAACGCGCGAAACACGGTTGATTTGGCAAAATGGGCGTGTTGGCGCGTTATGTTGAGGCGCCCAGGTTCGGCGTGCGGCGAGAACGAGGGCCGATCAGTCCTTCCCAACCGGGACTTGATAAGGGTAGGGAAGGCCGGTTAAGTTCCCGGCCTCCCCTCCCTCCGAACCGGACTGGCGGATTTCCCGCATCCGGCTCTCCGGTTAGTGGTGTTACCTCGTAGAGGATTGGTGAACCGAGCGCGGGAAGGAAACAAGGTTCCTTCTCGGGATCGGCAGAAGCGAAAGGCCCTGACCTTCACGGGAAGGCCACCAACATGCAACATCGACGGTGCGGCCAATCTGAGCCAAGTTACGTGTGCCTGACGCAGTCCGTCGTGGCTAGTCGTTGCCGACACTCGCGGTACGGTGTGGTTTTGGCCGTGCGTCATGTTTCATCCACTTTCCTGCGTCCCTTTGCTCGACGGGCATTGCCCCGCTTCCTCGCTCGTATGGACGCTCTGACTCCTGGGCGGTCGATTCTTCGTATCCTTATCAGGGACAATGAACTTCGTCCTTGTACCCGCCCAGGTCTCCTTGCTTCATGTATCAAACCTTCCGACCGTTCCGCCTCCAACCACCTGTTGCCGCCTCTGGGGCTTGGTTTGGTTTCCCCCCGGAGCTTACCGCGCGGTCTGCCGACCGCATCCCTTGCGAGGACCACAGCGTCACTTGGGCTTCGCCTTTTCCTAGCAGGCTCGCCACGACAACCGGCCGAATCGAGTTCGTCATCCTGCGGACCAGCCGTTCACCTTCAGTTGCTCTCCACCCCCTCTCACGAGGACGCAGTTACTTTCGGTTACGAAGTTCAAACCCAATTTCGACAAGGACTTGCACCTTGCTGATTCGATACACTCACAAGCGCACTAGGAGGCGGCTCCAGTCGCCGATTTGCGGCTGATTTCGGACAATCGGCGACTGGAGTCGCCTCCCACATCGAAGAACTCATTGGCCCTGCGGCGAGAACCCCGCATGTTGACATTCGCAGTCGGATCGCCCAAGATACGGGCGAACCACGCGAAACGGAGGCGTCACATGTTCCGAACCCTTGTTCTCGCCGTGTGTGCGAGTCTCACTGCCGTGCCTGCCGCCCGATCGGCCGATGCCGATGCAGTCAAACGGGCGGAGGAACTGAAGAACCTCAAGTTCGGCATGTTCATCCCCTGGGGATTGAGCACCTTCTCCGGCAAGGACGAGACCATCGGGGCCAAGGACTTGTCCCTTTTCAACCCCACGGGCTGCGAGATCGACCAATGGGCCAGCGTGGCGAAAGAAGCAGGGATGGGCTACTGTGTCTTTTGCGCAAAACACTGCGACGGCTTCTGCGAGTGGGACACCAAGACGACCGACCGGAAGGTGACCAACAGCCCGTGGGGCAAGGACATCCTGGCCGCGGCGCGGAAGTCGTGCGAAAAGTACGGCGTGAAGTTCGCCCTCTACTATGAGGAGGGCGACTGGACCTGGCCCGAGGCCATCGAGGGCGGGGCCGACTGGCCGGGTGCGACCAAGGGGCAGAAATATCCCAGTGGCATGATCGCCGGCATCCCGCAGGCCGGCGGCCGCAATCCCGAAGTCAAGAAAGCGCAACTTCGTGAGCTGTTGACTCAATACGGACCGGTGGAGTTCATCTGGTTCGATCATGCGTTGGGAAACGGCGGCTTGGATCACGCCGCGACCACGGCCTTCGTCAAGAGTCTCCAGCCCCGCTGTTTCGTCGGCTACAACTCGGGCGAGCCGGGCGGCGACCTGCGGCTGGGCGAAGGCGGCCGCCCCTCCGCGCTCGATGACCCCAAGGGCGCCGGCGTCAACTTCAAACAGAAGGGGATTGCCGACTATAAAGGGTATTTGGTGGCGGAGTTCGTCAAGCCGATCCAGAATCTCCCCAAGCAGCCGGCCCGTTGGTTCTATACCCCGGAGAACGAAGACAGGGCCATGTCGGCGGCCGATATTCTCGAACTCTACCAAGGCGCGGTGAAGTACGGCAACATCTTCTCGCTCAGCGTGGCCCCCAATCGCCAGGCGCTGCGCGAGATCGACGTCAAGACGCTCCGCGAGGTCGGGCGACTGATTCGAGAGCTGCCTTCAGAGAAATAACCGGAGGGAGGTGCTGCATGTTACGAGTTTGTGTTGCGGTTGCGTTGTGCGCTGCTGTTATAGCCGCCCCGACGGCCCGATCGGCGGAGGTTGAAATGACGAAACGGGCCGAGGAACTCAAGGCCCTGAAGTTCGGCATGTTCATCCATTGGTCGCTGGCCACGTTCACCGGCAGCGACATCGCGTTGGGCAGCACCAAGATATCGCTCTTCAACCCCGGCGGGTGCGACACCGACCAATGGGCCAGCGTAGCCATAGAGGCCGGCATGGGCTACCTGCTGTTCGTCACCAAGCACGCCGATGGCATGTGCCTCTGGGACACCAAAACGACCGACCGCAAAGTGACCAACAGCCCTCTGGGAAAGGACGTATTGGCCGAGGTGCGGAGGTCATGCGACAAGCACGGCCTGAAGCTGGCCCTTTACTACGGTCAGGGCGATTGGACCTGGCCGGACGCCATCGATGGCGGCGCCAATTGGCCCGGCGCCACCAAGGGCAAGAAGTACCCCGGCGGCATGACCAGCGGCGTAGATCAGGGCGGCGGCAGCAATCCCGAAGTCAAGAAGGCCCAACTCAAAGAGCTGCTCACCCAGTATGGCCCGGTGGAGTTCATCTGGTTCGAGCACGCGTTGGGCGACGGCGGATTGGACCAGCCGGCCACCGCGGCCTTCGTGAAGAGTCTCCAGCCAGGCTGCTTCGTGGGCTTCAACCACGGCCCGCCGGCCGGCGACTTGCGCCTCGGCGAAATGGGCAGTCCCACGCCATTGGACGATCCGCGCGGGGCCGGCGTCGGCGCGAAGCAGCCGGAGATTCGCAACTACACGGGATTCCTGGCGGCCGAGTTTTGCGTTCCCATTCTGGGCGGGCGGAAGGCGGGCCGCTGGTTCTACGCCGGCCCTGAATACGACGATCAGGCCATGCCCGCGGAGGACATCGTTCAGCTCTATCAAGGCGCGGTGAAGGTTGGCAACATCTTCACGCTCGACGTGGCTCCCGATCGCGCCGGCCGGTTGCGCGAGGTTGACGTGAAGACGTTGCACAAGGCAGGCGAGATGATCCGCGCGTCGGCGAGCGACAAACCGCGCGAATAGGCTGCGCATGGGATACCTGATCGGAACCGACGAGGCCGGCTACGGGCCCAACTTGGGGCCGCTGGTGATTTCGGCTACGGTTTGGGAGGCGCCCGACGGCGTGAGCGGCGAAGACCTGTTCGATCAGGTCGGACACGTCATCGCGCGGGAACTCAGTCGCGTTTCAGCCGACGGCGGCCCGCGCATCGCGATGGCCGACTCGAAAGTGCTCTACCAATCGGGCGGCAGCCTGCGGAACCTGGAACGCGGGCTGTGGGCCGCCTTGGGATTGTTGGAATTCCGCCCGCGCACCTGGCGTAACGTCTGGCACTGCCTCGCACCGGATGCGCTGGACGACATGCCGTCGATTCCCTGGTACGTCAATTATGACGCACCGGCGCCCTTGGACTGCGACGCGGAGGAAATCGAATCGTTCGTCGAGGCTTTGCAGATGGGCCTGGCTGCGGCCGGAGTTCGGTTGGTGGCCGTGCGGAGCCGGGCGATCTTCGCCGACCGATTCAATGCGTTGATCGATCGCTACGGGTCGAAAGGAACCGCGCTCTCGCAGCAAACGCTCGCCTTGGCAGCCCAAATGGTCGAAACGCTGCCGCGGGCGCCGATCTCGCTCGTTTGCGACAAGCACGGCGGGCGAAATCGCTACGCGCCGCTGCTGGCCGAGCATTTTCCGGAGTGGCTCGTCGAAATCCGCGGCGAAGGGCGCAGAGAAGCACCTACCGCTTCGGGCCGGCGGAGCGGCGCGTGGAGGTCTGTTTCCGCACGAAGGCCGAATCGTGCCTGCCGGCCGCGCTGGCTTCGATGGCCTCCAAGTATCTCCGCGAGCTGGCGATGCGGGCGCTGAACGACTACTGGCGCCGCCGCGTGCCCAACCTGGCGCCCACGGCGGGCTACCCGCAAGACGCCAAGCGGTTCCGCGCCGACATCGCGGAGACCCAAGCCAGGCTGCACATTGACGACCGAGTTCTTTGGCGAATGAAGTAGGCCATGCTTCAGCATGACGCACCCTGGTTGGCGGATTCGTTATGCCATTAGCCTTCGGGATTGAGAAAATATCCTCAAAGAAGTTTCTGGGATGGGTTTGAACAGGAGATAACAGAGGCAACTGAGACAGGCCAATCCTCCGTTTTCTCCGTTTCCTCATGTTCAAAGTGAGCCATATTGGATGCGGCTATGCGTTTTTCCAGTTCCCTGATCTCTGCCCCCTGCCCCCTGGTGACTCTCATGGACCTCTACATTGTTCGTCACGCGTGGGCCGCCGAGCGCGGCCCGGAATGGCCCAACGACGACCTGCGGCCGCTCACCGAAGAAGGCCAGCGGCGGTTTGCTCAAGTGGTGGCGAAGCTGGCCGGGCGCGGCATGACGCCGCAGGTGGTGGGCACCAGCCCGTTGGTCCGCTGCCTGCAAACCGCGCAGCTCTTGGCCGCGGGCGCTCAGGACGAGCCGAAGGTGATTGAACTCGACGAGCTGCGGCCGGGCAGCGACCTGGAGGGACTGCTGACCTGGACGGCGCGGCAAAACCACAAGCATCAGCAGGTGGCGTGGGTAGGCCACGCCCCGGACGTGGACCGCATGGCTGCCACACTGATTGGCCAGCCGGATGGCATGATCCGTTTTGCCAAGGGGGCCATCGCCGCCATCCGTTTCGATGGTTTGCCCATCCTCGGCGTCGGCGAACTGCAATGGCTGGTGACGGCAAAAGTGCTGGGATGTTGAGCCCCCGTGGAAGGTGTGGTACAATTAGAACCGCATTACGTGGGAATACTTATCATGAAGCTTCGGTCACTGTTCAGTACCGCGACGGTTCTGGCCTTTCTCGCAGGCTTCGCAGTGGCGTTTGCTCTGATGAAGCTGGAGATGAACGCGCAATTTGATTTCTTATCGAAAACGGCAGTAGCGCGGTCACTGATAAATCAAGCGGTTCCGGAACTTAGGCGAGAGCTTTTCACTCGCTGGATGGATGTAGCGAAGAGCAACCCGACCTTTTCGACGATTCCCAAGGAACTCTTATATCCAGAAGCTTTCGTTGGCAACCAAGGTTCCAGTGAGGCTCAGGCAGGAGACTACTTTGGATCAGATCACTCATGGAGGGTGTGCCTATCACAACCGCATCTCTCGGCTGAGACAGACTTCTCTCAGATTCCTTTCAAGCTTCAATACGACAAACGCATTGATGTGGAGATCATTTGCTCTCGGCCGTGCAGCCTCTTCTCACGGCAGACTTCGGTCAAAATCGTTGATAAGGGCGCGCCTGATGACGCATCGTTTCTCCAGCGACTGGATGTGGGATTTTCCGGAGCCGGAATTCCTTGCAACATTGTACGCGACTAATCACGGTTGAGGGGCACCCGTGCTCGACTGGCCAATATCGCCTCGTCCCCCAGTCGATTCCTCCCCTTGCCGGGGGTGGCCTCCCGCCGTAAACTCTAGTAGGGAGATTCCCATTGACAGTTGGGCGACGCTATGGCCCCCGACGAAGAAGAATATCTACCAGGAGCGGATCCAGGACCACTACGAAGACCCGTACCATCGCGGGCGGTGTCCGCACTGCACGCACGCGCATGAGGACACCAACCCGCTGTGCGGCGACGTGATCCGCCTGGAACTGCAAATCGACGACCAGGGGACGCTCAAGGAGGTGTACTTCAACGGCGACGGCTGCTGCATCAGCCAGGCGGCGGCGTCGATGCTGGTCGAGAAGTTCGACGGCCAGCCGCGTCGACGACGTCAAGAAGTTCACCGCCAAGGACATGCTCGATCTGTTCGGCGTGCGGCTGACGCCCAACCGGCAGAAGTGCTGTCTGCTGTCGTGGCGGGTGTTGCAGGCGGCCATCTATTCGCCCGCGGCAGGCAACGGCGCAGCCGGCACGCCGGCGCCGTCGGCAGAGGAAGCTTCATGAGCAATGCCACGCTAACCGCGACCTTCAGATCCCGAGACGCTATCGGCCCGATTTTCCCATTCTCGCCCGCACGGTCCACGACGGCGTGCCGCTGGTCTATCTCGACAACGCCGCCACCAGCCAGCGGCCGCGGCAGGTGATCCAGGCGATCGTCGACGCCTACGAGCAGCACTACGCCAACGTCCACCGCGGCATCCACACGCTTTCCGAAGAGATCGACGAGTTGTACGAAGGGGCGCGGGAGAAGGTGCGGGCCTTCATCAACGCCCCCAGCGAGCCGCCCGAGGGCGACAGCCCGGCCACCACCGAACAGGTCATCTTCACCTCCGGCACGACCCATTCGATCAATCTGGTGGCGCGGAGCTGGGGCGACGCCAACGTCCGCGCGGGCGACGAAATCCTGCTGACCGAGATGGAGCACCACTCGAACCTCGTGCCGTGGTATCAATTGGCCGAGCGGACGGGCGCCGTGGTCCGCCACATTCCCTTGACCGACGACGGGCGGCTGCAACTCGACGCCCTCGACCGGCTGCTTGACCAAGCGGACGAAGCTGGTGGCCGTGACGGCGGTCTCCAACGTGTTGGGCACGATCAATCCGATCGCCGAGATCATCCGCCGCGCCCACGACGCCGGGGCGGTGGTGCTGGTCGACGGGGCGCAGAGCGTGCCGCACCAGAAGACCGACGTGCAGGCCCTGGACTGCGACTTCCTGGCCTTCAGCGGCCACAAGATGCTCGGCCCCTCGGGCGTCGGCGTGCTCTACGGGAAGCGGGAGCTGCTGGAGGCGATGCCGCCGTTCCTCGGCGGCGGCGGAATGATCAAGGAAGTGACGCTCGAAGGGTTTCGGCCGCTGTTTCTGCCGGCGAAGTTCGAGGCCGGCACGCCGCCGATCGTGCCCGCCGTGGCCCTGGGCGACGGCGATCGACTACCTCAACGCCGTCGGGCTGGAGGCCATCGCGGAGCACGAGCAGCGGCTGACCCAACGGGCGCATGAAGTGCTCGACAGCCGTCGGCGGCGTGCGGATCATCGGGCCCGCGCCGCGAGCACAAGAGCGGGATCGTCAGTTTCGTGTTCGACTCCGGCCGGCCGCACGCCCACGACGTGGCCCAGGTGCTCGACCGCTACGGCGTGGCGATCCGCGCCGGCCACCATTGCACGATGCCGCTGCACAAGCGGTTCGGCGTGGCCGCCACGGCCCGGGCCAGCTTCTACTTCTACAACACGCTGGCCGAGGTCGACAAGCTGGGCGAGGCCCTGGAGCAGGTGAAGCACGTCTTCCGACGGAAGTAGCCGGCGCTCTCGGCAGGGACTTGTGCGGGCCGAATGACGGTTGGCTGGCCGTCCACGGTCAACTTCGCGTTTGCCCACCTTCGTGCAAACGTAACACCCGAAAGGAGCCCGCAGACCTATCCCCTGACGCCCCGGTCGGCTCTTCCGGCCTTCAGTCGGCCGGTCGACTCCCCTTACCGAGGTAATGTGCGAATATTAGGAAGGCTGCGGGGAATGGCGATGGTCTTTCCGCGCTTTCCACTTGTGCCAATCCTGCCGTCTACAGGGGTCGATAGGGAAAAAAAGCGCCCTCGTTCTTTGCCCATTGCGTACGATCGTCCTAGCAAGGAGATTCGGACATGCGTGCTTCCCTGCCAACCGTAATCCTGTCGCTTGCCGCCGCCGTGACATGGTTCGGCGGGTCGGCCCTTCCGGTCAAGGCCCAAGCCCCGGCTGGGTACCCATATTCCAATAACTTGGCCTATGCGGGCAACTTGGCCTATGGGGGCCAAGGCCAGAACGTGGGCCAGGGCCAGGGCGCAGACCAAGGCCAAGCAGGCCAGGAACAGGGCGAGGAGCCGGGTGTCTTCGACAACATCCTGGCCGGGCTCTGCGACCCCGGCGACGGCGGCCCCCGTTGGGTCTTCACTGCCGAGGCCGTGGCCCTGCAACGCTCGACCACGCGAACCCAAGCCTTGTTCCGCGATAACTTCGGTCTGGATTCCAACGTGTTGGTCGACTCAAAGTTCGTCGACTTTCCCGTCGGTTATGGCCCCAAGCTCAGCGGCATCTTTCGCGGCGGGTGCGATTGGGATTTGGAGGTCGCCTACTTCCAGGTCAATGGCTTTGCCGCCCACTTCGCCGTGCCCGGCACGTCGTTCCTGGTGACCGACGTCAACGGGGCGAACTTCGCCATCGACGACGCGGCGGCCCGCTACGCCTCGGCCCTCTATAGCGGCGAGGTGAACGTGCGGCACGAATACACCGACTGGCTGACGCTGCTGGCCGGCTTCCGCATGGTCCAACTGAACGAGCACTATTCGGTGGCGGGCCCGGGTGCCAACGTGCCGGACACGCAGATCGCCTTCGACGCCAACGCGTTCAACCACCTCTACGGCTTCCAGCTTGGGGCCGACGTGCGGGTGATCGACTTCGGCGGCCCGTTGCAGATCAGCGCCCTGTGCCGGGCCGGCATCTACGGCAACGTCGCCAGCCAGAATAGTCATCAGGTCAATACCGACCCCGACAACTTCACGGACCAGACGCTGGCGGCGAAGGGCCAGCGTGCGGCGTTTTTGGGCGAGGCGGGCGTTGTGGCCGTCTACGCCTTGACCCGCCACGTGGCCTTCCGGGCCTCGGTCGACATGGCCTGGTTGGAGGGCGTGGCCCTGGCGCCCGAGCAGATCGGCGCGAACGATTTCACGGCCGGCACGACCTCGGTCATCACCAACGGCGGCGTGTTCTACTACGGCGGCGGTCTGGGCATCGAGTGCCGGTTCTAGCGGGCAGGCGGCGAGGCGCCGGCAGCCAACGCCGGGACATTGTCACGAACAAGGGACGGCAGTTGTGCTGCCGCCCCTTTCTTCGTTCGTTGGGCAGTTATCGGGATGGTACTCGCTGCACCACAAGCAGTATCCTACCCGGCGGACAATCCCAACAACTCCGCCAACGGTCGCGCCAGCCGGCGAAAATCGCCCGCCGACATCGCCCAGGTGCCCCAACGCGGCGAGATGGGGTGGGCGTGGGCCGCATAGTCCGAGAGCGGCACCGCAACAAAACCGTACAGGCTACCGCGGTGCTCGAACAGTTCTTCGGCCGGCAAGGGAGCGCGGTCGCCCAACACGTCATAGGCGAAAACGAACAGCCCGCGGAAAGTGGCCCCAAACAGCTCCTGCCACTGCGCCAGGCTTTGCAGGTTGTCGCGCGTCGACCAGTTTTTCCAATATTGCTTCTGCACGTCCCCGGAGGGAAAGCGACGCCCCTTCACGTCGACCAGCCACGTCGTAGGGCCAGGCGAGGACACGATGAAGTCGAGGCTCTTGATCGAGGCGCCGTCGCTCATCAGGCTCCGCTTCGCCTCGTCCACCGCCACGTAGGGAACGCCGCGGCTGCGAAGGAACTGCTCAAAGGCCGCTTCGTAGTGGTTGTCGCGGTTGGCCATCCAGGATTACCTTCACCGCCGCAATGACGCTGGCCGCGTCGGCCTCCAGGGGGACGTCCTGCTTCGTGCCGGTTTGCAGATCCTTCACTTGGCACACGCCCGACTCGAACTCGCTTTGGCCGGCGATCAGGGCGACGCGGAAGCCGCGGCGGTCGGCATATTTCAGTTGTTGGCCGAGTTTCTTCGGATCGCAAAATACCTCGACCCCAATGCCCGCCGCGCGCAGCGACGCGGCCAGCCGCAGATAGTCGTGCAAGCGGTCCTTGTCGAAGAAAGGAATGAAGACCGGGGCAGGCGTGGCGATCTTCTCGATCATGCCCAACTCTTCCATCGCCGCCAGCAGCCGATCCAGACCCAACGAGGCCCCGATGCCCGGCAATCCCTGCGACGTGAACAACTCGGCCAGGTTGTCGTACCGTCCGCCGGAGCAGACGCTGCCGATGCCGCCAGGCAGGCGATGATGGACTAGCTCTGTCTCGAAAACTGTGCCGGTGTAGTAGTCCAAGCCGCGCGCGATTGACAGCTTTACACGCACGACTGGCTCTTCACCCTTGCCGGCGACGGGGACACCAGCCGCGCTTACGCCCCGAAGCACCTCGCGGAGGCACTCTATTCCTTGCCGCCCCAACTCGCTATTGCGGACAAGCTTCTCCGCTTCCATTAGCGCGTCCTCGTTGTCGTACGGCCCTTGTTGTATCAGTGCGAACTTGTCGATTACGTCAAGTTGCTTATCCGTTACGCCGTGAACTGACCCTAACTCGCCCAAAAAGGTTGCACGGTCAATCTTGTTCGCTTTATCGAGCACGCGGAGTACCGCCATGGCTTGATCCGCTAAACCGATCGTTTCCAGTAGGCCACTCAAAAGCATCCGGTTGTTCAACTGTATCTGAAAGCGCGGTTTTTCCTCGATCTTGGATCTCGTAAACCCTAATGCGCGCATAAGGTCGTCGACGACCAATATTGTTTCAATGTCGGCGGCCACGCTGCGGGTGCCGATGGTATCGAAGTCGCACTGCATGAACTCGCGGTAGCGGCCGCGCTGCGTGTTCTCGCCGCGCCAGACCGTGGCAATGTGGTAGCGCTTAAACGGCGTGCCCAACTCGTTGACGTGCTCTGCCGCAAAGCGGGCCAGCGGCACCGTCAGGTCGAACCGCAAACCGACCCACCGCCCGCCGTGGTCCTGAAACTTGTAGAGTTGCTTGTCGGTCTCCTCGCTCCCTTTGCCGGCCAGGATTTCCAGGTACTCCAGCGCCGGCGTGTCGATGGGGCTGAAGCCGTACGAACGGTAGACCCGCCGGGCCGTGTCGATCAGCCGCTCGCGCGGTATCATCGCTTCCGGCAGATAATCGCGGAAACCCTTCAGCGTGCGGGGAGTAATGCGTTTCGCTTCAGTCACGGGTGACGGGGGATTGGGGATTTGGGATTAGAGATTGGGGGTTAGGGATTAGAGAGCCGCTGGCGGTTTCGCGCTACGTGCGTTCTCTCCTTCGCGCGGGCCGAGCACGGCCTCGGCATATTCCTCGACCTGTTCCGGGGTCTCCCAAAGCTTGTCGTAGACCCAGTCGTCTTCGTATTCGCAGTTGCGGGTGGTGTAGTCGCGGCAAATTTGCGGCCGGGTCTCATAGATGTCGCAGAGGTGGTCGTCGCGGAGATGCTTGCAGCCGTTCTGCACCAAGAGGTACCAGCAATCCTCTTCGACGAACACGGCCGCCTGCTCGTGCAACAGGTACCAGCGGATATAATCGAAGTCCTGCCAATCCTTGGGCTCGTCGATGGGCAAGGCAAAGTAGCGGCAGCACTTAGCCGTGCAGTGGTCGCAGAGTCTTTCGCCCGGCCGAAGGTCCTGGCGGCGCGGCTTGCACCGGCCGGCGGGGTGTGAGATGGTCGGCAGGGCAGCTTCGGGCATGAGATTTGCTCCAGGCAGTATTTCCGCTTCCATCACCATGCATAGCCTAAGTAGACGCGGCATCTTGCCGCATTATCTCGAAACGGTTCGTTGTTCCTAAAATAGGCATGACGCGGCAAGATGCCGCGTCTACAGCCTAGCAAACCGGGATAACCGGGAAAAGGGGACTGCCGCCGCTTTGCTTGACGGATATGATACACCGCACGGGACGGGAGCGCCTATGAAAAACACCATCGTCATCCTTCGCCAGGCCGCTCATGAATCGGGGGGAACACTCGAAACCGTGATCGACGCCGCGGGACTGGCCTATCGCTACGTCGACCTGTACCAGGAGATCCCCGCTCGACTGCCGCTTGATCGGGCCGCGGGACTGGTGATCCTCGGCGGGCCGATGAACGTCGACGAGGTCGACCGATATCCATTCCTCGGCCCCGAAGTGTCTTGGATTCGACAGGCGGTCGAAAACCGAGTGCCCACGCTGGGGATCTGCCTGGGGGCGCAATTGTTGGCAAAGGCGCTGGGATCGCGGGTGTACCCGGCCGATTTCAAGGAGATCGGCTGGTATTCGATTGAAATGACGCCGGCAGCGGCCGACGATCCGCTGCTGGCCCAGACCGGCACGAGAACGGTCTTTCAGTGGCACGGCGACACGTTCGACCTGCCGCATGGGGCGGTCCACCTGGCCCGCAGCCCGCTGTGTGAGAACCAGGCGTTTCGCTACGGCCCGAGTGCGTACGGGCTGCAATTCCACGTCGAGATGACAGCCGCCATGATCGATACCTGGTTGGCCGATTCTGAGAACGGCGGCGAAATGGCCCACCTGGACTACATCGACCCGGACAGGATTCGCCGGCAAACGCCGCAAGAATTGCCGCCGCTACAGGCACTGGCGAGGCAGATTTTCGGGCGGTTCGCCGAGATGTGCCGGCCCGCGAGGGCAAGCTGACGCGGAAATGCGCGGCGAGGGGAACCTCGCAGGCCCAATCGCGTCTATAATACAGAGAGAGCCGTGAAAGTGCCCGGAGCACCCCCTATGTCGAGTGGAATTGGACCCCCTCCATCATTGCCGCCAGAAGACGTGGCCGCGCCGCGGACCGAGTACGAGGTTGTCATTGATCGGCGGCTCGAGAAGACTCGTCACCATGTCAAATCGGTGGACATCGTCGGGGGGTTCATCACGCTTGCGATCGGAGTGCTGGCCTATTTGCTGGCGGCTGCGACGATCGACCACTGGCTCATCACGGGCGGGCTGGGGTTCTGGGGGCGGTTGGTGCTGTGGCTGGTGCTCGTGGTCACGGCCGGAACCTACTTCGCCGCGCACCTGTGGCGGCCGTTGGTCCGTCGGATCAATCCAATCTTCGCCGCGGCCACCATCGAAAAGAGCCAGCCCACGCTGAAGAACAGCCTCGTCAATTTCCTGCTGCTCCGGGGGCGACGCCAGGAAATCGCGCCGCCCGTGTATCGGGCGGTGGAGTACCGCGCCGCTGCCGACATCTCCCGAGTGCCCATCGACACAGCGGTAGACCGAGCGCATGTAGTCCGGCTGGGCTGCATCCTGTTGGGATTGCTGGCCGTGTCCATTCTGTACCTGGCGATCTCGCCCAAGAACCCGATCCGCTCGGCCATCCGGGTGCTTTTCCCGTGGTCGTCGGTCGAAGCGCCCACCCGAGTCACGATCCGCGACGTGCAGCCGGGCGATGCCCCCGCCTTCCTCGGCGATTCGATTCCCGTCTCGGCCGAGGTGACCGGCCTGCGCGAGGGCGAGTCGCCCCTGTTGATCTACAGCACGGCCGATGGCCAGACCATCGATCAGATGATTCCTCTGACGCGGTCCCCTGGCGAGTATCGCTATCAATGCCGTTTTCCGCCGGGCAACCTGGGCTTGCAGCAGGACTGCGAATACTATCTGACCGCCGGCGACTATCGCACCCGCCGTTACCGCATCGATGCGCAGATCGCGCCCGCCATCGTGGTCGACAAGGTTTCGTACCGCTACCCGGCTTACACGGGCATCGCCGACCAAACGGTCCAACGGCAGGGCGATTTGCGGGCGATCGAAGGGACCGAAGTCACGCTTTATGCGACCGCCAACACCAACATCAAACCCGGCACGGCGGAGATCGACGTCGGTTGCACCGGCCGCCGCGGCCTGGGAATGACCGTTGACGGCGCCACGGCCATCGGCCGCATCACTTTGCGGGCGAGTGCCAAGGACGCCGCCGGCGCCGCCTACGATTCGTACCAGCTTCGCTTCACCGACACCCACGGCCGCGACAATACCCACCCGATCCGCTACCACATCGACGTGATCCGCGACTTGCCGCCGGACGTGCGACTGACCGAGCCGCAGAAGGCAGAGGTGCAGGTGCCGGAAAATGGCAAGCTCACCATCGGCGTGCGGGCAGAGGACCCGGATTTTGCGTTGCGGCGCGTGACCTTGCGGGCCGAACGCGACGGCCGGAGCGTGCTCAATACCCCGCTGTTGGACAAGAAGAAACCGGAGAAGGCGTGGCCCGGTGAATTCGCAGCGGCGTACACGTTGGAACCTGCCAAGTTGGGGCTGAAGGCCGGCGACCGCGTGCCGTATTGGGCCGAGGCGGATGACAACAAGGAGCCAACGGCGGGCCATTCCGCCACCGAAAGGCAGTGGATCACCGTGGTTGTTTCCGATGGCCCTCGGCAACCAAAGAAGACGCCCGAGGGAGCGCAGGGCGATCAGGCACAGCCCAACAAGGGACAACCGCCGAACGAACAGGCTAGCCCGGAGCGACCATCGCAGGAACGGCCGAAAGACATTTTAGCGAACAGGCAGCAGCCCCCCGAGGAGCAACCGCCCAAAGAGGGCCAACCGGACCAGCAGCGCCAAGAGGAACCTGGCAAGGGTGGGACCAAGGGACAGTCCGATTCCTCCCAGGGCGGCCAAAACGCCGGGAAGAATGGCGGCCAATCGGATTCCGCCAAGTCCGGCCAGGACGGCGGCAAGTCGGAGTCTGGCAAATCGGGCCAAGACAAGGGCAAGCAACAAGGTCCCGAACAAACGTCCGGCGGACAACAGGGCAATGAACCGTCGGAGAAGCCCAACGAGCGCATCGAGCCGGGCGTCAACGACGGCGACGCCATGCAGGAAATCATCAAGGATCGCCAACAGGAACAGCAAAAGCAGTCGAAGACCGAGCAATCCACCTCCGACAACCAGCAGGGCAACCAACCGCCGTCGGGTGCCGATAAGTCTGGCGATCAGAAGGCGGGGGATCAGAAGTCCGGAGATCAAAAGGCTGGTGGCGATCAGAAGTCCGGCGGCGATCAGAAGGCTGGCGGCGATCAGAAGGCCGGTGGCGATCAGAAGGCGGGTGGCGATCAGAAGGCGGGTGGCGATCAGAAGGCGGGTGGCGATCAGAAGGCGGGTGGCGATCAGAAGTCTGGCGGCGATCAGAAGTCTGGTGGCGATCAGAAGTCTGGCGGCGATCAGAAGTCTGGCGGCGATCAGAAGTCTGGTGGCGATCAGAAGTCTGGTGGCGATCAGAAGTCTGGTGGCGATCAGAAGTCTGGTGGCGATCAGAAGGCCGGCGGCGATCAGAAGTCTGGCGGCGATCAGAAGGCCGGCGGCGATCAGAAGTCTGGCGGCGATCAGAAGGCCGGCGGCGATCAAAAGGCTGGCGGCGATCAGAAGGCGAGTGCTGAGAAGGCCGGTGCTGAGAAGGCTGGCGCGGAAAAGGCTGGTGCGGAGAACTCAGGCTCGAAGGCGGATGGGCAGAAGCAAGAGCAGCCCGCCGACAATCAGGCACCCAGCGATAAGAAGCCGGGCGAACAACAGCCCATCGCCAAGCAATCGCCCGGCGCCGGCCAGAAGACCGGCGATAATGCCGCCGCTCCAATGCCGCAGGGAGACAACCAGCCGCGTGAGAAGAAGCCCGGCGAGTCGGGCTCGGCGCCGGGCGAGCGGAAAGGCGAGCAACCTCAGTCGCCCAGCACGAGCAAGAATCAGTCGGATTCGCGGGGCGACACCGCCGGCGACCGCTCCGGCGGGGGCCAGGAGGGCGGCGGTCAACAGACCAATCAGAAGGGCATCGGCGGCCCCGGCACGCAGACCCCTGCCGACCAAGGCGGCTCAAAGGCCGATGAACCGGGCCAAGGCGAAATCGGCAGCAAGGCCGGCGACAAAGCCGCTTCGAAACAGCCCACCGGCAGCACGGCGAAAACGCCCGCCGGGAAGGGCGGCGGAACCGGCGAGAAGAAACAGGCCGACGGCAAAGAAGCCGCCGAGAAACCGTCGTCGCAAGACGACTCCGCGGAGGGCGGCGCCGCAAGAGAAGCCGGCCAATGGCGGCACGCCGGGCCAGCAGACCTCCGAGGGCCCGGCCGCCCGCGGCACGGGCAATCCGACGCCTGGCAGCAAGGCCCGCGAACGCCCCCAGGCGTCACCGCCGCCGGAGCCCGTCGACGACGCGGCCGATGACGCAAATGGCGAGTACAGCCGCCAGCAGACCGAGTTGGCCCTGGAGCACCTCCGCGATCAACTGGCCAAGGAGAAGCCCGCGCTGTTGGAACGACTCGGATGGACCAAGGAAGACGCGCGAAAGTTCCTCGAACACTGGGAGAAGATGAGGCAATCCGCGGCGCAGAAGGGGCCCGTAGGCGACGCCGCGAGAAGGCAGTTCAACGACGCGCTGAAGAGCCTCGGCCTCCGCCCCCGCGGCACGGGACTGGCCCTGGGCGAAGTGCAACGCGACAAGCTTCAGAATCTCCACGATGGCGGCCAGTCGCCCCCGCCGCCGGATTTCGCCGAGCAGTTCCGCGAGTACACCAAGGGCGTCGCCGGCGAGCAGCGGAAGTGAGGATTTTAGCTCTTCGGCCTTGGGTCTTGGGTCTTTGGCCTTCGCACCAAGACCCAAGACCCAGGGCCAGATCCCGCCGGGCACTGCTCCTGCGGAGCAGTGGCACACTTCTTGAAAGCGGTGCGTCGTTCAATTGCTCTTGGGGAAGAATGGGAAGAGTCGTCGCACCTCGTCGGCGTTGGGGCGACGCCCGTATTCGCAGATCTCGAACGCCTCGGCGTAGCGAACCTTCTTCCCCTGCTCCTCTCCGTATAGTTCGACGAGCTTGGCGCGGTAGCGGTCGGCCGTCTCCGCGAAGCGGGCTTGAAAATTCTCTCGCACCTGCTTGCGCCGGGCGTCCCGTGCGGCGGGATCGTTGTCGGGCAACGAGATCGCATACCCGTTGGCCCCGCCCTCGACGAACTGCGACTCCAGGCCCACCAGGGCGTCAACCTTCTTGTCGATCACGCTGTCGATCGCCACGACGATGTCGGGGCGGAAGGGATTCGGCCGCTGGAAATTGTCCGCCGAGTAGAGGAACACGGGATTATCGCGGAGGTAAGGCGTGTCGGGGCAGAAGAAGGGCACCGTCACCATGTAAGCCGAATCCTGCATGAGCACGCCCACGTAGCGGTGGTCGGGATGATAGTCGTTGGGCCGGTGGGCGATGACAACGTCGGCCTTCCAGTCGCGGATCAACCGCGTGATCGTACGGCGGTTCTCCAGCGTCGGCATGAGTTCGCCGTCGTGGATGTCGAGCACCTGGGTGGTGGTGCCGAGGATTTTGGCGGCCGCCTGGACTTCGGCATTGCGGCGCTGGGCCAACGCCACGCCCGACATGCGATAATGGCCCACGTCGCCGTTGGTGACGGAGACGAGTTTCACGTGGTGCCCTTGGGCGGCCCACATCGCGGCGGCGCCGCCGGCGCGGATCTCGCAGTCGTCCGGGTGGGCCCCGAAGACGATGACCCGCAGTTTGCCGTCGTCGGGGCGTTTGGCCGCGACAACGGTCGGCGTTGCCTCGGCGCCGCTGGCCGCCGACTGTCCGACCCGGCTCAGTTCGCCGCCAAAAACCACGCCCGCGACAATCGCCGCCAGGACCCAGTCGAGTGTGCGCACGATAGAATCCTCCTTCGAACAGTGAGCCAACGAACACGGGTTGCTGAAAGCAGCCATCGTACCGCGGTGCGCCCGCCGCGTCCAGTCGCCCGGCCGTCGCCTCTTCCGCACGCGATGCCTCGCCGGACAGTATTCTGACACGCATTGTTGGGTTGGGTGGCACGGGCAGCTTGTCTGCCCGTGAGGCGAGAGGAGGGACAAAGTGCCTGCACCACCCGACACGGGCAGCCAAGCTGCCCGTGCCACCCAACAATTTCGCTGCGTTACACGGTTACGGGAAGATCGGGTCGGAATCCTCGGCGATCTGCTTGATGAGCGTCCGCTCCTTCGCGCTCAACGGCGTAAGTGCGCCTGCCTGGGCCAATCCCAGGGCCATCTGGAACAGCTCCCAATGACCCGGCGGAAACATGGCGTTGACGGGCAGGTGAAGCGTGAAGCGCAGCCCCAAGGCGGCCCGGTCGATCTCGTCGAAAGGCTCATAGAACGTCTTCTTCCAGCGGTGCGGCTTGCCTTTGGGCCACTGCCGATGGGCCATCGCCTTGAGGGCCATAATGCCCATGCCCGCTTTCTTCGCCCGTTTGTAGACGGACGGACCGAAGTCTGTCTTGAACCAGATGGGAAAACTCAAGGGGAACAGGATCGAATCGAAGTCGAAGCGAGCGAGAGCCGCGTGGGCCGCCTCCTCGCTGTGCGCCGAGAAACCGAGATACCGCACCGTGCCCTCCTGCTTGGCCTTCACGAGCGTCTCCATCGCTCCGCCGGGGCCGAAGGCCTGTTCGACCTCTTCCACGTCGCAAAGCGCGTGAAGCTGGTACAGGTCGAAGTAGTCGGTTCGCAGCAATTTGAGCGACTCTCGAAGTTCCTTCGCCGAAACCGGCGGCATCCCGTTCCAGGGTCTTGCAGGCCAGGAAGCTGTTGGCGCGATAGGGTTTGAGCGCCGGGCCGAGTCGCCGCTGGGCGTTGCCGTAGAAGGGGGCCACGTCGAAATAGTTCACCCCCCGATCCACGGCCTCGGCCACGTAATTGGCCGCCTCCTTGGGCGTCACGTCCTTCACCACCATGCCGCCGAAGCCGATGATCGAAAGCCGTTCCTTGGTCCGCCCGTACGGCCGCCGGGCGATGGGCCGTCGAGCGGCCTTGCCCGCCGCCAGCTTCTCCTTTGCCATGAGATAGGCGGGGTCAAGTCCCGACAGGGTTCCCGCAACGGTGGCGTGAGACTTATGGGTCCGCATAGCTCACCTCCTTGGGGTCAATTTTCGCCATCCATTCTACCGAAAGTCGAGGGCCTCGGCACGATGGCATCGGCGGCCGGATGGCTGAAGACGGCCGTAAGAAAATCGCGGAGGTAGCGGGCTTGGCCTTGCTCGCCGCGGATGTCCACGGTGCTCAACAGCCGTGTGAGATCGTACTCGCCCGCGGCGAGGTCCTGCTGGGCCTGACCGTGGAGGTAGAATGGAACGATTCTTGACATGTGGCGGCAACCCACTACATTGAGGGCGGACAAGTTCCGCGGCATCTACCTGCAAGGCGACGAGGCGGCACGGCCCATCTTCCTCCGCTGGCTGGGACCTTTCCGAGATCTGGGCGCGGAGACAGTCTCGCTGGCCGCATCGCCCCGCCGGCGAACAGTCGTCTCGTGTTGGCGGAAAAACAGGAGCCGAGTAACCAACCCTGCGTAAGGAGTTGATACCATGCACCGTCACGGGCCACTCACAAGTGCCATCATCGTTTCTCTCGTGCTGGTCGGCACGGCAACGGCGGCTAAGGGCAGTCAGCCGGCGCCGCGAGGACCGCTGCCGCGAGCGATGGATGGGAAGTCCGTAGACGAGGTTGAGCGTGGGGCATCGCCCGCGGAATTGCCGCCACCCAAGCTCACTGTGAAGCCGGTCGATGGCGTCCCGGAGCGGCGCCACACGCTCAGCCCACGGTGCCGGCGGGCGCTACGGAGCTTCCCTACGTGGAGACGGCGCCCGAGCCCGTGCTGACGGCCGCCGAGAAGCAACGGGGATACCTGCTGTTTACTCGTTCCGCCGTGGAACCCGTCTATCCCAGCACCCGTCCGTCGGCGGACGAACGGCTGGAGGCGCTGGTCGCATTCGCCGCACCGGGCCAATTTGAGTCGGTCAACCTGGCCCTCTATCCGGTGCGTCCTTTGGTGAACCTGAAGATCCGGGCATCGTCGCTCAAGTGCCCCGCGGGGGAGATTCCCGCCGAGCGGGTTGACGTGCGATTGGCCACCTATTGGAACGTCGGCTACCCGTCCTACACGACCGTCAAGACGTATCGACGTACGCCGGAACTCCTCGAGCGCGTGACGGTCAACTCCTCCCCGGCCGGCGAGTGCCAACGATACTGGCTGACCATCCACGTCCCCGAAGACGCTAAGCCGGGCCTCTACCAGGGAACCGTGATGCTATGGGACGAGGGGTTCGACCGCGCGCTCAGCATCCCGATTGCCCTCCGGGTCTTGGGCTTCCGTTTGACCAAAGACCCCGCCAAGCACTACTCGACCTATTTCTACGTGAGGAATAAGTCTTTCTACCAAGGGCGGAGCGAGGCCTTCGTCCGCCGGGCTGCCGACAACGACTATCGAGCCATGGTGGACTTCGGCCTGGACATGCTGCCGACGCTTTATCTGGGCTGCGAAGACGGCCGCGCGATCGTGGTGCGTCACGCCGACGAAATCCAGCGAATGCTGGCGGCCGGATTGCGAGGGCCGGCACCGGTGACCGCGGACGGGGTCATCGATCGGGTCTATCGCGACACCACGCCTCACGGAAAGCGCGGCAATCATTGGCAGATCGACCCCATGCCGCCGCCAGAGTTCTACGACCGCATCACCAGCATGTTTCGGGAGTTCGAGGTCCAACGCAAGGCCAAGGGCTGGCCGGAGTTCATCTACTGTCCCATGGATGAGGTCGATGCCTCGTGCCGGGACTTCGGCGTAAAGGTCTATGCCGCGGTGAAGGCCGCCGGAGTGAGAACGTATGCGACCAAAGACCCCGCGGCCCCGGATGCGGCTGCCTACGCCCCCTACCTGGACATCTGGTGCTCGCAGCCGTACTCCGTCCCCTTCGAGCGAATCCCGGCCCAGAAAAGGTACGAATACTGGTGCTACCCGAACCACAACGCGGGCGAAATCAAAGATCGCTTGACGATGTGCAAAGGGGGGCGGATGACCTATGGCTTCGGCTTCTGGCGAAGCGGTTACACCACCTTGATACCCTGGAACTGGAACTGGACGGCCGCGCCGGACCCGTTCGACTATCTGGGCGGGAGGCAATCGGGTTGCGGACAGCGGATGGACGACGAGGGCGAGGTTATTCCCGCCGTGTATTGGTCCTGCTTCCGCGAGGGCTACGATGACGCCCGCTATATCTACACGCTGGAGCAAGCGATCGTCGAGCGCCAAGACTCCGGCGATCCGGCGGCCTGCCAGGCAGCCGTTCGCGCGGGGCGGAAGACCCTGCAAGAGACGTGGGACGCCATCCACGTTCAACCCAAGTACCTAGCCGGCGGCATGTGGCCTTCCGAGGAGTTTCACGCCATCCGTTGGCGCCTGGCGACCGCGACGCAAGAGTTGCTGAAGTACCCCGCCACGAACAAGGCAATCGCTCCGTCGGTCTTGATCGACTCGACGATTACGCCGCCGGCCAAGACGGAGGCTCCTTCGCCGTTTGAGCAGCCCGCCAACTCCGGGAAACTCGAAACCCTCGACCTTGGCGGCGGCTTCACTTCCTGGGTCAACGGCACCGCCGAGGGCAAGATCGAGACCACCGAAAAGGCGCGGCACGAGGGAAGGACGGGACTTCGCTGGACAGTTGCCGTCGACTGGGAGCACGATGGTGGGGAAGGCGGCAAGTATCCGATCGGCTGGCCGAGAATCAGCCGGAGCTTCAAAGCCGGAGAACTCGACCTGAGCCGGTACGAGTCGCTCGTGTTCTGGATACGGGTGGACTCCAGCCGCGATGAGGCGGGCATCAGCCGGACGCCCATCGGCGTGGTCATTCGGTCGCACGCCCTGAAAAGGCCGCTGTACGAGAAGACCATCGACTTGGGCCGCCGGCAGCACACTTGGGTCCCCCTGCGGTTCTCCGTGCCGGAAATGATCGAGGCGGCCGGCGGCGGCCTGGAGCCGTGGAAGTCGATCAGCCTCGTGCAGCTCTTTGTCTCCGAGGGAGACTATCCGCACGGCACGCAACTGACCTTCGACGTAGGCGAGGCGATGGTCCAGCGATTGCGGGAGCCGACGCTCGTCGGACTGGAAGCCCCTGGCCTCGTGCTGTTGCCTCGGCACACCCTGAGCTTCACGTTTGACGTGGCGGGCACAAGTCGATCTCCCAGGGAAGTCACACAATCACCGCCACGCTGGAGACGGCCGAAGGGACGGCCTGTGCCGAGGCTCAACAGGACGTGCTCACGGCGAATCGGATCGCGTTGGCTTTGCCGGAGCTAAAGCCGCGCGACTACGTGTTGAAGGCGACTATCCGGGACGCCCAGGGCCGGCAGTGCTCGCAATGGCTGCATCCGATTGCCGCCGTTGCCGGGCCGCTGTATTAGGAATGTACGTTTGGCGAGGGTATCCAGTGGAGGTGCCGTGGACAGCGGAGCGGCGCTTCGGCCCCATCGATGCGCGGCCTGAATAGAGCTTTCATGTGGGCTGGTGGAGATGGGACACAAGGCAATCGCACACGTCCTTTGGGTACGACAACGATCTCCGGCCAATCGAACGTACCGTTACGTCGCAATGGAGCCGATTGAGAACTGCCACCCCAACGTGGGTTGCACTCTCGCCCCCGCGACTTTATCCCCATCGCTCTTCGGGCCGATGGAGGATCTCGTTGAGCACGATCGCCTGGCGGAGCGAGTCAGGGCTGCTCACGAGGTCGAGCAAGCCGGTGGCGAACGTGGCGGGGATCTCGGCCCCCGTGCCGACGAGGTCCGGGGGCTCATAGGCCACGGGCGGCGCTGCGGCTTCGCCTGGCACCGCTTCCAACTTGCTCACGCGGTGCTCGAACACCTGACGCAGATGCTGGTCGATCTCCTTATCGGCCTGGGCGACCTCCTTGCCCAGCTCGACCTCCCGCCGGCCGAATTCTTGCTCGTCGAGATACTTGTCGACGTGCTGGGCGACCAGTCCACCGACGGGCGCCGTGGCGACCACCTCGGCCTGAACCGGCGCTTCGGCGGACGGAAGCGGCGGCAACTGCGGCGGCTGTGCGGCGGCTGGCGGCGCGTTCAAGGCGCGGCGGCGCTCTGCGGCGCGACGCAGGAACTCGCCAATCTCGTCGGCCACGTCGCGGGGCACGGGCCGCGGCTGGACCGGCTGAGGCGGCGCGCCGCCCGGCGGCCGAACCTGCCGCACATTGGCCAGCAGTTGCCGAATCCCGAGGGCAATGAAGATAAGCAGGGGCAACGCCACCCGCATCCACATCTCGAAATCGCCGGCGGCCAGTAGCGGAGCAAAGGGGTTCATGCCGTGGCACTCGTTTTTCGGCCGGCCGAGGTCATGCCGGCCTTGGCGATCGACGACCGCATGTCGGTGTCGGCCTGAATGTTGCGGAGCCGGTAGTAGTCCATCAGTCCGAGCTTGCCCGAATGGAAGGCGTGGGCGATGGCCTTGGGCACCTCGGCCTCGGCCTCGACCACCTTCGCCCGGTTCTCCTCGATCTGGGCGATCATTTCCTGTTCCTCCGCCACCGCCATGGCCCGGCGGCCCTCGGCGTTCGCCCGGGCGACGCGCACGTCGGCCTCGGCCTGATCGGCTTGCAACCGGGCCCCGATGTTCTCGCCCACGTCGACGTCGGCGATGTCGATCGAGACGATCTCGAAGGCCGTTTGGGAGTCGAGCCGGCGGGCGAGCACGGTTTTGGAGATGCGATCGGGGTTCGCCAGCACTTCCAGGTGCGACTTGGCCGAGCCGATGGCGCTGACGATCCCCTCGCCCACCCGGGCGATGATCGTTTCCTCCGTAGCGCCGCCGATCAACTGCCGCAGGTTCGCCCGCACGGTCACCCGCGCCTTCACCTTCAATTGTATGCCGTTCTGGGCCACGCCGTCCAACGATTCCTTGCTGCCGCTGCCGCGGGCGGGGCAGTCGATTACCTTGGGATTGACGCTCGTTTGCACGGCTTCCAGGACGTTGCGGCCGGCCAGATCGATGGCCGTGGCCAGCTTGAAGTTGAGGTCCACGAGCTTGGCCTTGGCGGCGGCGATCAGGGCACGGATCACCAGCGGGACATTGCCGCCGGCTAGATAATGGGCCTCCAGGGCCTTCGAGGTGACGCCCTGCTCCTCGCCGATTCCCGCCTGCACCGCCATGATCTTGCTGCGGACGATCACCGTCGGGTTGACCTTGCGAAAAGTCATGCCCAGCAGATCGAAGATGCCGATGCCCGCCCCCGTGGTGACCGACTGGATCCACAGGCGAAAGTACCTGGCGAAGACGGCTGCCACGATCAACGCCAACACAAGACCGATCACGCTGCCGATGATGATCAGCATCGAGATCGCTTGGCCGCTCATCCGCCCGGCGGCATCCGGCGCCTCCGCGGCCGCACCGAAAAGGCTTAGACGTTGGATGGCTTGGCCTATAGGAACCAAAGCGAGGCGATACATGGGCGGCTCCGAAAGGAAAACCAGGGACGAAAGCTAGGAGCGATCAACCACCGGGCTTCTACTATTGTCTCTAGTTCCTCGGTCTTCGCTCCCAGCCTATCTTCGGCCTGGTGGGGGCAAGTGTCAAGCCGGGGGAACATCGAAGGGCTCGTCGTAAGCCCGCTGTAGGGGGTCAATGGGGCGTTCCGCCGCCGGCTCCGCTTCCACCGGCCGGACCACGACCTCGCGGCCGCGAACCTGCACCACCTGGACCGCCTGCCCTACCTCGATGGGCATGCTTTCGCTGACGGCGTCGACGGTGCGGCCGTCGATTGTGATGACGCCGCTCAACAGCATCTTGCTCTTCGCCCGGCCCGTCCGGCCGATCAGGCCCTTCAGCATCTTCCTCTCGGGGTCGTCGGGCAAGACGTCCTCGCTTTGGGGGGCCATCAACAGGACTCGTCTGCCCATCGCGGTTTTCGGCCAGTACTTGAAGCCCAGCACGACCGTAGTCGGCAGGCCCACGAATGCCCCCAAGAGGATCAGAATTCCGGTGATCGGGCCTTGGTTGAAGCCCATCACCACGGCCGACAACAACGCCACGGCCGAAAGGAAGCCCAAGATGCCGGCCGACGGAAAGAAGACCTCCAGCAGCGCCAAGCCGGTTCCCAGCACCAGCAGCAATACGGCCCAGACCCACGGTTCCATCGCTATCGCGTCCCTTTGTTGGGGGTAGACAACTCGCGTATCGTAACTAATGTTAGAATAGCCACATGCAGCGGCTCGTGCAAGATTCGGCCGGCCGTGGAAACTATTCTTTTGGCCATGACTATGCCTCACCCTCGCCGACAGCCCGATGCCGGAGCGGGCGCGGCCAGTATCGACTGGCCTAGCGTCTTGGCCGAGCACGGCCGTTGGCTGCGGACGGTGGTCTGCGCCCGGCTGGGCGAGCCGCAGGCGATCGACGAGGTGATGCAGGACATTTCGCTGGCGGCCGTGCGGCAACAGGCGCCGTTGACTGATCCGGCGAAAGTCGGGGCGTGGCTCTACCGGCTGGCGGTGCGGCAGTCGCTGTTGTATCGCCGGAAGCAGGGACGGCGGCGAAAACTCATCGACCGCTACGCTGAGCGAAACCGGCCCAGCGTGGCCGATCAGCGCCAGGCTGACCCCTTGGGCTGGTTGCTGGCCGAGGAGCGTCGCGCCCGGGTGCGGGCGGCCATGAGCCGCTTGCCCAAACGCGACAGGGAAATCCTGTTGTTGAAGTACACCGAGGACTGGAACTATCAAGCGTTGGCCGAGCACTTGGGCGTCAGCCACAGCGCCGTGGAGGCACGGCTGCACCGTGCGCGGCAGCGATTGCGGGCGGAATTGGCGGCGCTCGACGTAACGCCGGCCGAAGTCTAACGGGAAGCAGACGGTCATGAACACGAACGCTGGAAAGATGCCGGTGGATGATTCCCGCTGTGACCGGCTGGTCGACGGCGAATTGAGCGAAGAGGAGCGGCGGGAGTTGCTGGCCAGTCTCGACAAGGAGCCGGGCGGCTGGCGGCGCTGCGCCCTGGCGTTCCTTGAGGCCCAGTGCTGGAGAAAAGAACTCGCCCCGATCGTAGAGGCAAGCGAGCCCGCGGCAATCGCCTCCAGGACGACTGGCTCGCGTCGCACGGTTTGGCTCGGTCGCTTATGGACGCCGTTGGCCGTAGCGGCCAGTTTCCTCTTGGCGCTGTGGTTGGGAACGCTGTTTCAGCCGACTCGTATCGAAACTCCGACCGCGCCTGTAGACGGGCCGGGGGCAACGAGCGTTGCCGACCTCGCCGACCGCGCGGTCGATCAGCCGCGTGGCGCCTTGCCGATTCATCCGGACGCCAATCCGTGGCGAATCGTCACAGTCTCCGGGCCGCCGGGGACGCAAGACGCGGGAGTATCGTTTGACGTGCCCGCCGTGGAACGCGAGAAGGTCGATCCGCAGTGGCTGCAAAGCCTGCCGTCGCCCATCCCCGACAACGTTGTGCAGGCCCTCAGCCGCACCGGCCACCGCGTCCAGCAGCGGCGCGAATTGGTGCATATTCCATTGAAGGACGGGCGGCGATTGGTGGTGCCCGTCGATCAGGTCGACGTGAAATACGTCCCGGATACAAGCTATTGAACGAGAATTGGAGAGGCCGATCTTCTCCGCCTTTTTCCGGAAAGGAGCGCGTGGTATGTCAAGAGCATCGTGGATAGGTGGCGTGTCGCTGGTGCTGTTGGGCGCAGCCTTGGCAATGGCACAACCCAATTCCGAGCGACCCCGGACGTGGCGCAGCTATTTGATCGCTGATCCGGCCACGGAAGCCCGCGACTACTGGCTGGGGATTCAATGTGTCCCCGTGCCGCCGGCGGTGCGGGCGCAGTTGAACTTGCCCGAGAACGAGGGGATCTTCGTCGAGAGCGTCATGCCCGAGAGTCCGGCGGCGAAGGCCGGCATCGTGCAATACGACGTTTTGCTGCGTGCCGGCGACAAGCCGTTGACGGAACTGCGCGACCTGGTTCAGGCCGTCGACGCGGCCAAGGGCGAGAAGCTGGCCATCGAAGTGATCCACGGCGGCCAGCGCAAGACGATCGAGGCGACGCCGGTCAAGCGGCCCGAAGAGGCCCGACATCAAATCAGCGTCATGCCTGCGCCGGGCGATTGGGAGACGATGCGCAAGTGGTTGGAGCACATGCCGGAGGGCGAAGGTCACATGCCGCCGATGCATTTCCGGTTCGTCCGTCCCGGGGCGATCGTGCCGCCCGGCGTCTTCGTTGACGCCGGCGTCGAATCGCCGTTGCCGCCGAACATGAGCGTGGTCATCAGCAAGGAAGGCAACCAGCCGGCAAAGATCGTGGTCAAACGCGGCGACGAGAAGTGGGAAGTGACGGAAAAGGAGTTGGACAAGCTGCCGGCCGACGTTCGGCCGCACGTCGAGCACATGCTCGGCCGCAATTTGTTCGGCACGGTGCTGCATGACATGCCGGCTCCGCCGCCGCCGGGCGCACCGCCCGAGGCCGCGCCCAAGCGCCGACCGCGGAGTCTGCCGGCGCACCGCAGGGGGCGGTCAGCACGCTGGAGAACCGGTTGGAGAAGCGGCTGGAGGCGATGGAGCGCCGCATGGATAAGCTGATGCAAACGATCGAAGACGTGCGGACGGGCCGTTCCCGCTCCAAGGCCCCCGAGGAGCACGGGGAAAAGTAGACGAGGGAATGTCCGCAGTCCCCCGCTGCGGCTCCCGAAGAGGGCCGCGCCGACGTGTCGGCGCGGCCTTTTTTTCTGGGTGCCCCGTTTGCGAAACCCGCCGGTCTCCGGTAACATGGTGCCAAGTTGCCGCTCGGAGCGTATCCGGGCATGGGCCATGATTGCCGCAGGTGGGCCGCAGCGCGGCCGCTCAGAAAGGAACACCCACGATGAGTCGCCATTGGAACCGCCGAGAGATGTTGCAGTCGCTTTCGTTGGGGGTCATTGCCGGGAGCGAGCTTTTGGCGGCGACCGCGAAGGCCGCCGTTGCCCCGGCGACGGCCCGGTGTACCGTGCTGAACTCGCGCGGCGAGCCCCTGCCCGTCGAGCAGTTCGCCCGCTTCCACACCTGCGACCTGCAGATGCGGCCGTTTACGATCGACCCGAAGTTCGAGCCGGGCACCGCCGCCTTCCAGGCCCCCGAACGGCCGTTTCGCATTTCCTTGCCGATGACCGTTCCGGGCTTCGGTGAGGTCTTCGTCTATGCCGACAACCGGGGCCGCGGCTACACCGCGCAATCCTTCTCCGAGAAGCCGATGTTGCTGAATTATGAATTCGCGGCCGACCGCCTGGCGACGGTCCGCAAGCTGTTGGAAGAATGTCGACGTTCTGGCATCGCCGTCTCGACGGCCGCCGTCGGGCGCGCCGAGAAGGCCGACGCCTTGCTGAAGAAGGCGGAGGAGCAGGACCGCCCGGCGTACGTCGCCACGCTCATGTCCTCGTTGTGCGAATCGCTGTGGGCCGGTGAGATGTTGGTCGTCGAGCGGGCCAATCTGGCGATCTCGCGAAACGGCCCCCGGCCCGGCTTCCTCTTCGGCTGCCAGGCCTTCGGTTACGGGCGGAGCCGCCAGCGCCGCGGCCAGGCGGCAGAAGACACGGACAAATCGGCCGACCGACGCAAGAAGTACATCGAACGATTTGACGCCGCCTTCAACTTCGCCACGCTGCCCTTCTATCGCGGGCAGACCGAGCGCGAATTGGGCAAGCCGGATTACTCGGGCGCCGAGGGCGTCCTGGAAGCCCTCGCCCGCACCGACATCATGGTCAAGGGCCATCCGCTTATTTTCCTGGTGCCGGCCTCGACGCCCAAATGGCTCCGCAACCTGTCGTATGAGGAGACCAAGAAGCACTGCATGGAGCATATCCGCCGGTCGATCCTGAAGTTTCGCAGCCGAATCCACATTTGGGACGTCATCAACGAAGCCCACGTGCAGCCGGATAACGAGCCGGGAAACGAGATGAAGTGGTTCGGCAAGGACGAGAACGTTGACCTCACGTTGGCCGCGCTCAAGGAGGCCCGGTTGGCCGATCCCACTTGCTTCCGCGTGGTCAACTCAACCGGCACCTGGTGCGACTATTACATGGGCCGCAAGCCGCAGCCCTGGCAACAGAGCGTCTACGACTATCTCGAGCGGCTGAAAGACGCCGGGGCCGAGTACGACGCCGTGGGCTTGCAGTATTACCACTCCGGCCGCGACCTGCTGGAGTTCGAGCGCAACCTGGAGTCGTTCAAGGGATTCGGCAAGCCGATCCACATTACCGAGTTGGGCATCTCGTCGTCGCCGGAAATTGCCCGGCCCAGCGAGTGGTGGGGCGGCGGCGTGGGCGGGGCCAAGATGGTCTGGCACGAGCGATTCACCGAAGAGAATCAGGCCCAGTGGGTCGAGTGGCTCTACACGATCGCCTTTAGCAAGCCCTACGTCGACGCCGTCACCTGGTGGGACTTCACCGATCCGGGCTTCATCCCAAACGGCGGTTTCCTGCGTGCCGACTGCTCGCCGAAGCCGTCTTACGAGCGGCTGCTGGCCATGCAAGCGAAATGGCGGGAGCCGCTATTCCCGCCGGGCTTCGGGAAACGGACACAGTAGACGCGGCATCTTGCCGCGCCGGATCGGGAATCGTCGGTCGCGGAAGACGCATGAAGCGGCAGGATGCCGCTTCTACGACGGATTACCACAGCTTCGTCCGAATCAAGTTGAGAATCTCGCTCTTGTTGAGATCCAAGAAGCTTGGCGATCGGCGCTGCTCTTGTTGCTCGCCGGCCCGGCGCATCAACGCGCCGATATGCGCCACGGGATAGACGACCGCAATCTGGTCGTATGGAATGGCCGTCAGGGGAATGCTTTTGCCGTAGGTGTCGCTGTGGTGCGACGCCCCGTTCTCGCCGCTGGGTTCGCAGAAGTCGACCACCACTTCTTCCAGGAAATCGTTGAAGTCGTTGATGCTCGGCCGGCCGCTGAGCTTGCCTTCGCCCTGCATCTCGATCAGCCGCGCGTTCAGCAGGACGCACGTGCTCGCCATGCCTTCATTGACCGCCGCGTGGTAGTATCCCGCGCAGGCATAGCCGTTGCACAACAGAAAGGCGACAGGCAGGTACTGCGATTCGTCGGCTGCCGTCCCGACCAACTTGACGAAGTCTTCTCGGTTCATCTTTGATCCTCACGTTTGCGTCGTAGAGCGGATTTTTACTGCGAGCGGCTAAGGATGGCACATTTGCTCACTGGCCCACACTAACCCGAAGCGCAAGCGAGGCAGTGCGTTACGATCCCTCGTTTGCGCTTCG
Organism: uncultured Planctomycetaceae bacterium; assembly: GCA_963759115.1. Taxonomy (GTDB): domain Bacteria; phylum Planctomycetota; class Planctomycetia; order Pirellulales; family Thermoguttaceae; genus CAVWXT01. The sequence goes on along the minus strand of CAVWXT010000002.1, from coordinate 406,947 downwards.
GGTTAGTGTTGGGCTCGAACGCTGGTAGTATCAATCCGCTGGAACGGAATGAATTCCGTTCTACGACGACACAATGCACGAGAAAATAGCCGCCACGTGGCTGCTTGTCAAGCGGGGGCTGCTACGGCTGCCCCAGTTCGTAAAGGCCGCTGCCGGCCCGCTTGAGCTTTCCCTGCCGCGCCAACTCCTCCCAAACGGCCGGCGGATACTGGTCGGGCGGCGTGATGGCCACAATGCCCGAGGCGCGGCCGCTGCTCATCGGCCCCACGCCAATCCGCGATTGGTCGTCGAGGCAGGTCAGTTTCAGGCGTTTCTTGAAGGCCTTGAGCGCCGCTTTGAGTTCTTGCGGGCTGGGCGGCGGCTGGGAAGGATCGGAGGATGTCATTGGGCTTCTCTCACGTTTGTGCAGGAGTTTCGGCAACAGGCGGTGCGGCGCTGGGGCTGGCCGACGCCCCCGTCCGCTCTGCCAGGAACTTCATCAGGGTCGCGCCGACTCCTTCCAGCGTCGATCCACCGCCGAGGGCCAGAATCTCCGGCATGATCTTGATGCCCCGCTCGGCCAGCGCGGTGGCCACGTTGATGACCGCCGTGGGCCCCTGGCCCAACGCACGGACCTGGGCCTCAAAGCCCTTGGCGCGGGCGAGTCCCACCGCCTCGACCTCGGCCCCTTTGGCGCGTCCCGTTTCGGCGATGTAGGTCGCCTCGCCGTCGGCTTGCTTCTTGCGGGCTTCGGCGGTCTGCGTGGCGATGGCCACACCCACCTGGGCCTGGGCCAACTTGGCCTGCATGTCGGCCGTGCCCTTGGCCTTCTCCATGTCGATTCGCAGTTGTTGGGCCTCCTGCTGCATCCGGTAGGTGGCCTTCTCCTGGTTGGCGATTTCGCGCTGCGTGAGCACCTGGACCAGTTCTTGCGGCAGGATCACGTCCTGGATGAACACGCCGCGGGTTTCCACCTCGTACTGGTTCAGTTGCTCGCGGATGTGGTCCAGCGCGCTCTGCTGCACCTCTCGGCGGGTCTCGATGAACTGGACCGCCGGCATGCTCTGGAGCGTGTCGCGGAAGTGGTTTCCCACGGCCGCCTGCAACACCTCGTTGACCAGGTTGGCAATCGTGCCCACCATGCTGATGACTCGCGGAGCCGTCGTATCGGGCACGTGGATCTGCACGACCAGTTCGATGCTGAAGACGAAGCCTTCCCGGCTCTTGGCGACGATCTTCGACAGTCGCTCGTCGAGTTTATGGGCCTCGCTGACCGCCTCCGACCAGTTCAGGCTGAGGATGGCGGTAGGCACGTGTTCGGCTTCGTAGCAGCGGGGGTTGATGGCGTATTTGCCGGTCCGCAGCGGTTCCTGCCAGATGCCGCGGTGGCCCGGCCGCACGATCGAGCCGAACTTGAAGGCCGCTCCGGAAGTGTCTTGGGTGGGCAGCCCCACGTAGGCCTTGATGACCGCCACTTCGCCCTGCTTGACGACCAGCATGGGGACTTCTTCGACCCGCACCAGGAACGGATTGAGCAGGTAGGCCCCGTAGAGCAGCGGGTCGTGCTGGAGCCCGATGCGGCCGCCGGCCTTCAGAAACGCGTCGAAGTCCTGGTAGTTGTTGTGTTCGACCGACTTCGACCCGATCAGGGCCTCGATGCGCGCCTGATCGGTGGCATCCTCCGATTCGAGCCGCTTGATGTCGTCGAACTCGCCGAGGCGGCTGGCGATGGCGCCGCCCGGCAGCGGCTGGCCGTCGAGCACCGTGACGATGCCGCACGTATCCAACACGCCGCCGCTGCCCGCCGTGCGCGGCGTGATCACCGTAACCTTGAGTTGCTCCTCCGTCAGCCCGAACGATTGGAAGGTGAACTTGCCGTGGGCCTGCAAGCGCTGGAACTCCTGGGCCACCGGCACGCCGTACACGCGTTCCCGGGTAATGATCAGAAAGCCCACCGGATGAACCGGCATGAGGCTGCCGGGCGGCAGCACGGGGCGCTGCACGCCCTTCTGTCCGCCGGCCTTGAGCCACGCGCGGAGGTCCGTGATGAGGTTCAATTCGCTGACGGATTCGGCCGACTTGGCGCCCACGGGCAACGGCTTGCCCGTCTGGGCCACCACCACGCCGATCTCGCCGGCCCGGACTTGCACCCAGGGATGCTTTTCCACCGCGTAGAGCACCCAAAACTTGAAACGCCAGCCGGGCATCAGGAGGTCGGCCTGGTAGCCCGCCTCGCCGAGGAAGGCGATCGGGTTGTCCTCGGGCAGCTTCTCCTTCGAGAATCGTTTCGTGACCAGGCCCACTTCGGTCGGGCCGATGATGCGGATCGAGGGAATCACCAGCACCGCGATGATGGCCACCACGGCCGTCAGAAGCCAATGCGTCGCCAAGAACGTCAGGAACGCCATGATCGCACCTCCTCAACGCGGAACGCCTGGACACTAGTAGGTAATTCGCTCCATCTTGGAAAGTATAGGACGAAACCTATTTGGTCCTGCAAAGAAGAACGGACCCACCCGAAAAACGAACGGAATGACTTCCGTTCTACGATGTCCGGCCTGCTCCTCCATTATGATGGGGGGGCTAATTGCCTACAATGGGGCGGAGGTTCCGTGTGCGACGAAGAGGGATTGGGGATTAGGGATTTGAGATTGGGAATTGGGAACGAAAAACGCCAATCGTTGCCGGTGGTGAACTTCGACCAGCCGCGATCTACTTCTGTTTCTGCTCTACGGCTGCCGGCATGCGGACAACCAGGTCGTCCCAGTCTTCGTCCTCCTTGCGGTCGTCGAAGCCTCTTGCCCCATCATCTTTGCCGTTGGGGCCGACGCTATAAAGCAAGTAGCCGTCGCCTTCCTGTTTGTAGCGCAACTCTGCATCAATGAAGATGTCTTTAGGGACTTCGGCGACGTACTTCGGCGCTAAGCCGGCCAGCTTCGCCGGATACGAGCCATGATCGGCACGGTATGCCGCCAGGGTGAAGGCCAGTTTGGTCAACTCGAACTGCATCGCCGCGCGATCCTCCGAATCGACGCATCGTGGGATGCCCGAACAGCACAACGACACAAGGGCTTTGCCGACCCGCTCCGAGATGTCCCGTCGGGGCTCGCCGAAAACCGACAGGGGCAATGATTTCCAGTCCTCGGCTTCCTTTCCTGCCTTGCGAAGACCGTCGGCGATCTTGTCCAGAGCCGCCTTCCGTTCGCCGCGGGTGCGCTTGCGAAACGCCTCGACCAGCCGGTCGTACCAGGAGTTGCCCGTGCGGAGCACCACGTCCCAGTCGATCGCCCCTTCGGCCAGCGAATCGGCCATTTTCTTGAAGATTCCGTCCTTGTACTTGGGCGCTTCGCTACCGAGGGACTCCATCATTGACGCGATTCCGGACCTTGCTCCGTACGACGCGATGGAAAGATACGTAAACCGCTCGCCCACGTCGATCTTGTCGGCCATCCTGGGCATGGGCGGCAGTTTGTCGAGTTCGTCGCGCATCCTCATGAGCCGCGCTGCGCTGAGTTTCGCATGTTGCAGCATACCTTGATTCCCCGCATCGGCTTGCGCGTTGATTGCATAAGCCACCAAGGTTTCGATGAACCAGGGGCCCTGAGCGACCAGCCGCGCGTGCCGATGGCAACTCAGCAGGTCCGCCCACGCCTGGTCAACCTGCCCGTCGTGTGCGCGGAGCATCGCCCGGGGGAGTAACGCGCGGCACGCCTCGCGCTCCGGCGGGAGGGCCGGCGGGACGAGCGGAAACGCCAAGCCGTTCTTCTCGCCAATCTCCGGATCATACCGCCGCGGTCGCTTGAAGGCCTCGACCAACAGTGCCAGCGGTTTCTCATTGGCCTCAAGCCAACCGGCAAACGCGGGGAACTCGCGTCTGGACCAGGGCCGCTTGGCCGCCTGATCCATCTGGTCGTCCAAGGTTCCCATTGCCTTGTTGCTCGCCGCCTGTTCGTCCACAAGCTTTTTCGTGTCACTCGGCGGACCGGCGTACTCATAGAACGCGACGTAATAGTCTCCCTTTTCCGGCAGCGTCTGGATGCCGAGCATCTTGAAGAACTGGTCGCGATCCTGGGCAGCGACCCACTCTGGCCACCCGATCGCCTTCCAGAAAAGCACAGCCGCGTTGTTCTCGGGCGTCACGCCCTCGCTGGCCCGCTGGTTCAAGGCCGCCACGTAATCCGGATAGCCGTCGGCCCGCAGCGGCTCGGTGATATAGGTCGTCTCCTTGGAGATCGTCACCAGGACGTGCGGTTTCGCTGGTGTGTTCGCCTGCGGGTGCAGCTCTTTCAGCCGGATCTCGCGGAAGCGGATGTAGAGCGGCTTCTCAAGCTTGCCGACGGCGTGGACCTGGAGGCCGATGAAGCCCTCCTTGGTCATGCCGTCTTTCAGTTCGGCGGCCGGCACGCCGTTGATCCACGTCTTGATCGAGTCGCCCACGCACTCGATGTGGAACTTGTTCCACTGGTTGTGGCGGAAGGCCTTTCGGGCCGGCTCGTTGTTCTTGAGGTCGCAGAGCCAGCCGCGGCGGCCTTCGTCGTAGATGCCGCCGCTCCACGCCCGCGACTCGGGATCGATCTCGACCTGGTAGCCGTGGACCCGCCCCTTCTGGTATTCCGGCGTGCTCTCGCTGCGGATTTGGACGCCCGAGTTCAACTCGTCGTCGACCTTGAACTCCAATTCGAGGATGAAGTCGCGGTAGGTCTTCTCGGTGCAGAGGAAGCTGTTCTTCGAGTTGGGCACTGAGGCCCCGACGATCTGGCCGTCTTCCACGGTGAACTTGGCGTTTCCGCCCAGTTGCTTCCATCCTTGCAGCGTTTTGCCGTCGAACAGCGGCGTGAAGCCGTCGTCTTTGTCGGCGGCGGCGGCCAGGGAACAAGCCAACGCGAACGCGGCCAAGACCGACGCGAAAAGTGTTTTGACGCTCATGTTCGGCATCTCCAGGCAATGTGAAATCATGCGAATCTGCTCACGCCGGCAACGCCGGCGCCCGCGGACTTTGGGGGTGGTGGTTGAAGGCCTCGGCCACCTTGCAGCCGTGTTCGCCGCCCCGGATCCGCCGCATCCGGTCGTGGAGAGGCCAGCAGGCGTCGTACCACAAGGTGTCGGCCTTCCACGCCTCGTGCGTGCGCTCCTCCACGGAGGTGATGTCCACGTAATGCGTGGCGTAGAAGTTCTGCGTCTGGGTCCCCAGTTCCGCTTCCATGTAATAGAGCGGGAACTTCCTCCCGCCCCGCAACCAGGCCTCAAAAGTCAACAGCGAAGCGGCCCGATGGTCCATGTGGAAATCAATCGGCCAGTGGGTGAAGACTAGGTCCGGCTTGTACTTGTCCAGCAGGATCTCCGTGAATTCCTTATACCGCTGTCCCGAGACTTCACAACCGGTCGCGTAGCCGACGGAAGGCGAAAACTGGCCGCTGTTCGAGCCGACATAGTCCAGGCACTCCAGCCGAATCTTCAGGATTTCCGCCATCCGCATGGCGTTCAAACGGTTCTTGACGGAGCGGTCTTCGGGATTTGCGCCGGGGGCAGGAGGCGGTCCGCCGGTGATCGACAGCCCCACCACTTCGTGCCCTTGGTCCGCGAATAGAGTCAAGGTTCCGCCGGCACAGGACTGGGGGTTGTCGAAGTGACCACCCACGGCAACGATCGTCAGCTTCCGGTCGGCCGCGGCGGGTTTCTCTTGCGCCTGGGCCGTCGCCGACGGCAGCAGCGCCGCTCCCGCCAGAGCGGACGACCGTCGCAACATTGATCTTCGAGTCAGTTTGTCCATAGCATCCTCCCATACGAGACTACTTGCACCATCCGTACTGCGCACTCCGTACTCTTTGCCCGTGCTTTGTACTCCGTGCTTCGTACCTCTCTGCGCCGTACTTCATACTTCGTACTCTTCTGCTCCGTACTCCGTACTTCGTACTCTTCATTCCGTACTTCGTTCTCGCCACGCCGCCCTCTCACTCCTGCTTCGGTTGCTGAAATAGCGGCGGACGAGGCTTGCCGGTGGTCCGCTCATACAACTCCCAAACCTGTTCGGTCCAACTCGGCATCTTGCGCAAGTGCTTGACGCCCGACCCTGGCTTGACCATCGAGCCAATGAAGCCGACGGTCATCTTGCGAATCTCCGTCCCCTCCTGAAAAAGCTCGCCGAACTCGGTCTTTGTCAGATACTCGCGGTCGTAAGCGGTGCAAAGATGCGATTGGGTCTCGTCGAGGCTCCCGATCGCATAGCCGAGAAACAAGACAAACTCTCCCTGTGTGCCGCGGCCGAACCCTTCGGCGATGTTGGCCGTGATCGATTCGGAGGAATCGTTAATTTGCACCGTCAGGCGCCGGTCGCCATGAAACGGTTCGCGGCCGGTACACTGAAAGATCCGTTTCGACCATTGTCTTGCCCGCTGCCAGAACAGAAGCTCCGTAAAGCTCCGTGCGGCGGGCATGTGCGGCTCCTTGGCGAGAAAGAGTACGGAGTACCAAGTACGGAGTGCTGCGGATACAAGGTGAAGTAAAGTGCAGGGTCAGGCTAGCAAGTGAGGGCCGTTTTGACAAGGGGGAGAAACACTCAGGTACCGAGTACCCAGTACGGAGTACGGAGTAGGAAGCGACCACTTGCCCTCTCTGCGCTGCTTGCCTGGCACTCCGTACTCCGTACTCCGTACTTCTTCCTCCCTGCCGGTCGCTCTGCCTCCTGTCTGCCCTGCCGGTTTCCCATCCTTGCTCAAGCCTCGATGGGACCGTGAAACGCCCACAGCATTGGCAAAGCCAGCGGCACGCCGTTTCAGTTCGCTTCGTCATTGCCACACCGCCGCGGCGGAATGTCGTCGGGCTGCACCTCCGCTTTCAATCGCGCCTTCTGGGCCTTGTTGGCGGCACGGATGCCGCGCTGTACGTCTTCTTGCTGAACGACTCCATGCTGTCCCGTCGCACCAGTGGCAGGGCGGCGGCGGCGTATTGCTCGGGCGTCGAGATCGCCGCCAGAGACGCCAGATACGCGGCGATGATCTTCCTTTCATCCACGGGGATCATCCACGTGCCATATTCGTCGGCGAATACGATCTCCTCGCCGCGCCCCATCGCCTCGACCAACTCGTACAGGATTCGGAAGCACTCCACGGCGCCCGCGTGGTCGCCCTGTTGCGACAGGCGGGCGCAATCGTTCAACAAATCGCCGAGGCGGTCAAACCAGGCGTTCGTCTGCTCGGGAACGTGGCTGAAGTTCTTCGAGTTGATGTCGAATGGGGCGTAGTAGGCGCGGGCCAGGGAATCGCGTTGGAAATGCTTCACGTCTGCCAACAGGGACTTGCCGTCGACAGCCGGCGGCTTGGCCTTCTTCACCGCTTTGCCGAAGACCGCCCGCCGCTGGTCGGTGTTCATTTGGTCGTAGGCCGCTTCCAGGAACTCGATCAACGTGGACGAGTCCTGCCCTTCGAGCGAAGCGAGCAGTTGTTTCTTGTTCATGGCCGTCGCTTGCGTTGTTCAACAACGCGATAGATTTCCAATTTCACGTTCGTCGCCGCAGGCCCCCGCAGAAGCTGCCGATACAGCGTCCCGCACTCGTTATGATGCGCCGGGCGGCGGGCGTTGTCTAGGGCAGAAATTGGGCCAAAGCGGATCGGACGACCGTCCGGGACGTCACGTGAGGGAGATGTCAGGCACGGGAGTGCCTGATCTACGTTGGCTGTCATTGCGGCTCGGCGCCAAAGCGTTGTTCAATCTCTTCGAGCGGCACGCTGCCGGATTCTCGGGAACGTTCGGCCAGGAACGACATGAAGTTCCTGCTCTCGGCCAGTCGAGCGACCTCGCGGTCGAAGGCATCCGCGGCCTCGACGACGAACTCGTGGCCGTCGCGGCTGACGACGAGCACTGCGTCATCGCTGGCCAATTGCAGCAGTTCATCGACGCTGACGGGTCTTTGACGCACGTCCACTTTGGTCATAAATTCACCATCTTTCCCCGTATGAACAGGTCGTTGTGTTCTTTGTGTCCAACGGCAACGACCTTGACGCGAGTTTCCGCTTCCAATTCGTAGAAGACGCGATAGTTGCCGACTCGCAGTTCCCAGGGGTGCAACCGGATGTCCGGCCAATCTCTTTCGGCGCTTGGTCTCGACGTTCGCATCGGCCCTCAAGTGAATCTTCATCGCGTCGACAATGGCTCGTTGCTCGAATGCACGGTAATGTTTGAGGTCTTCATCCGCGCTGGGCGTCAGGGTCACCTGGAATCGCACGGCTCTCACTCCTGTATACGATTATACTCCGTGCGGGCAGTCCAGTAAGGACGCGCACGCCAGCACAGGGCCGCGACTCCTCTGTAGCGGCAATGGCGTTCTCCCAAGAATTGGAAACAGTTCGGTCCCCCCGTCGGGCGAGACAAAAGGGGACATCACTGATATGTCTGAACATCACGTCCCGTAATCAGTGATGTCCCCTTTTCTGTGGCTGTGGCTACAGCGTCCCGCGCTCGTTATGATGCGCTGGTCGCCGGGCGTTGTCTAGGGCAGAAATTGTGCCAAATGGGATCGAACGGCCGTCCGGGACGCCACGTGAGGGAGTGGTCAGGCACGCGAGTGCCTGAGCTAAGTTAGCTGAGCCGCGCCGAGTGAGGGGAGCAATTAAAGACTCCTGATACTATAACCGCCGCGTGATAGGCCCCTTGCTGGTGGAGTAGGATGGAAGCAGTAACGAATCCATCTTTCCTCCACCAAACAAGGAGACCTATTCATGTGGCACGTGGGTATCGATTTGCACCGTGAGACCGTGGTGATTGCCGCCGTGAACGACACGGGCGAAGTTATCAAGCCCGTCACCGTTCGCTGTGAAGACACCGCCAGCATCGTGAACGTCGTCCAGGCGTTGGGATCCTTTCGGGCGGTCATCGAGGCCAGCGCAACGTATCGCTGGCTGTACGACCTGCTCCGACCGTACGGTACGATCTTATTGGCCCATCCGTTTCGTCTGCGGGCTATGGTACAACAACGCACCAAAACGGACAAGCTGGACGCCCAATTGTTGGCGAACCTGTTGCGGATCAACCAGATTCCGCTGGCCTACATTCCGCCGGAGCCGTACCAGCAACTCCGCGAGCTGACACGCCGCCGGGCACGTCTGGGCCGCGAGTTGGCCGAGGCGAAAATCCACTTGCGGGCCTTGTTGGCCAGGCAAAATCGGCAAGCCCCTTATCGGGTTCCTTTCGGCGTCCGCGGCTTAGCTTGGTTTCGTGGGCAAGACTTCGGCTGGATCGAGAATCTGGTCCGCGACGAACTACTGGCGCGATTGAAACATTTCGGACGGCAAGCGACGATCATCGACCGGCACATCGCGCGGATGTCGGCGGCTTTTCCGCAAGCGGAAGCCTTGACCGAGATTCACGGCATCGGCCTGTACTCGGCGTTGTTGATCGTGGCGGAAATCGGCGAAGTGGAGCGTTTCCGCATGGCAAAACAGGTCGGCGCGTACGCCGGGCTGACCTGCCGTGTGCATCAGTCGGGCGGACACTGCTACCGCGGTTCGATTACACGGCAAGGGTCGACGTGGTTGCGATGGATTCTCGTGGAGGCGGCCATCAAGGCGATCCGCGAGGACGCGGCCTTGAAGAACTTTTACACGCGGGTGCGGAAGCGATCCGGCGCAAAGATTGCACGGGTGGCGGTGGCCCGCAAACTGGCGGAGATATGTTGGAAGCGGCTGCGTCGTTGGCAGCGTGAGCACGCCCACCAGGCGGCGTAGAGAGCAACACGATATCGCGCACGAGTACGGTCGCGGCTGGCCCGCAAAGGGGTTCTCGTGAGACGCAAGTCTGCACTGTCCTCCTGATTGGGCACTGTGACCGGTGAACAATACAATATGCGACGGGCTTCGGCTCGGACGGCACGAATGGGTGACTACTAGGTGCGCGACGACGAGTGACAAGCCGTTGCCAATTGCGGCGGGTGTGCTGGTGTTTGGCAGGGTCGGATTTTCGGAGGCATAGTAGAGCAAATGAATGAGTCGGTGAGACAAAACTGCCCTGGCAGTGGATACCGCCAGGGCATCACGGGTCATTCACCCGCCCTAACCTGGCTATTCCTTGTCGGGTTGCGTCCCCGCAGAGCCCGACTCCGCTTCACCAGGCACACACATTATAACAGCGAGACAAGCGAATTAGCAGTTTCCCAAGAAATCCGTTGGCCTGGGCCTTGACACGCCGGCGGTTATGGGCGACCCCGTTGTTCCTCCGCTTGGTTAGAGACTAGCCCCGTCCCTGTCTCGACTCCGCTGAACGAGGACACCCCATCAGCCATCCCTCCCGAATTTGGTCTCCCTGATGTTCTCCCGCGCATTGGCGTCGCGCTCCCGCGCGGAGAAATGCTCGTCGCCCAAATCAAGCCGCGCGATCTCCGCGCGTTCCGCTTCAGCGCACGTGGCTGTGTGCGCCGGTAGTCGTCGCCGATGGACGGCAGCAGCATGCCACACCACTCACACTTACCGGTGGCCCGCAGTTTTGACCGACAGGATATGCAGTGCCTATGGTGGCCATCAAGTTCGCGACCGCAAGCAGCGCACTTATGTGGATTCCGCATGAGCCTCATTCGATCCCTCCCGTCGTTATGTGACAAAACCTAGCGCTCCACGTAATCTTGACTCCCTTTTCGCGCGGGGGCGTGTGCCGCGGGAAATTATGGCCGCGGCATAACTGGAGTGGAAACACGTGTCAGGAGCGGAAATAGGTGTCAGGAACCATTTCCGGAATGAATCACCTGATATCTCCCGAGAGTCGGTTCCTGACATCTCTTGGTCCCCCGTTCCCACTTCCACTCCCAATCCTTTAGCCGTCCCGGCGGCTGCCGGAAAATCACTCTCGATTGGTTTCATTGATATACTTGCCGAGGCGCACCTTGAGTTCCGCAATATCGTGCGCAAGAGACCTCTGGTTCCTTGGTTGAGATCGACTTCGAGCATCGCGGAGACCCGTTCGCGAAGTGTAGATAGCTTAGACTTAAAATCGGTATCCGGCACCTCGATAGCCTCCAAATGAGGCCTCCTCGGCAGAATCTGTGGGTTGATTTGGGCCGTGAAACTCAGTTTGAATCTGGATTTTCAGGGGTTTTCGTGATTTCGGGAGCCTCAACGATCTGATTCATAGATTCCATCCCCGTTTTTCCGTGGCAAAGGTCCGTGCGTTGCAGATGTGGGAGACCCGACGAGGGCCGTTACACAACAAGAAAACCCCGGTTTTGCGGCTGTTTCCACCGTCATTTATTTGCCCTGCCATCCCTCAGAAAATCCACCTTGCCAGGACGAATCCCCCGTAGGCCCATTTTTCACCCACAGATTTTGCCGAAGACCCCAAATGAGAAAGCGATGTACTCAAGCCGTGAACAATGAACTCTTTCGAGGCACCCCGGTAAAGTCCGTCCTCGGTCCACATGAGATCGTGGCCGAGCCAGTAGTAGCTCCATCGCCGGACGTCCTTCGACGGCGCGCAATTCGCGACCGTTGCCGTCGCATTGGATGGTGTGACCGGCGTTTTGTCTGCCACCGCGCTTGTCGCCGTAGGCGGCAGGTCTCCAAAACCGAACTCCGCCCCCGGTAGCTTCGCGGAAGAAACGCGCTCGAAGGAGCGCCGAATATTATCCTTGTACTGCCAACTTAGAAAAAGAACGACGAAAGGCCACAATGCGCTCTTCGCAATTTCTATAAATTGCCCATGCACGAGTCACCCCACGGAAGCAAGTAAAGTGGGATCCGCCGTGCGGATCGTTTTCGTTACCGCAGTAGGCTCTTGTTGATTCTATGAAAGAGCGGTCCTCCCGGTACTATTCACGGTGTGGTTCGTGGTGAACCCACCAAAAGTACAAACAGGAGGACCGAGAGATGTTATACCTTTCCATCGACCAGCACCGCAAGCAGTTGACCGTGAATGTTCGCCAGGAGACCGGTGACGTGATCGACAAACGGCAGGTGAGCACGGAGTGGAAACGGGTGCATGCCTTCTTCACCGAGTTGCGACAGAAGAGCCAACCGGAAGGCGGCTTCATCGCCATTTTGGAGGTCTGCGGCTTTAACGACTGGCTGTTGAAACTGTTGCCGGGATATGGCTGCCGTGAGACGATCCTCATTCAGCCCGAGAAGCAGTCGAAGAAGAAGACCGATCGCCGCGACGCCAATGCCCTGGGCGAGATCCTCTGGGTCAATCGTCATCGGTTGCTGGCGGGCACGAAGGTGCAAGGCATTCGCCGGGTGGTGCCGCCCACGGAGCAAGACGCGCAGGACCGCCAACTCACCGCCCGGCGTCAGCGTCTGGGGCAGTCCCGCACCCGAATCATCAACCGCGTCAAGCGTTTGTTGCGAAAACACAATCTGGAGCAGGAGTGTCCCACCAAGGGGATTGACACCATCGCGGGGAAGAAATGGCTGACCCAGGTGTGCTTCAGTCCGATCGACCGGCGGGAGATGGATCAACTCTTGGGGGAGTGGAAGCTGTGCGACGAGCAGATCGAGCAGATGGGGGCGGAGATTCGCCGGCGGCAGGCGGAGAACGTGGCGGCGGCGGTCATCGCCAGCATTCCGGGTGCCGGGGCCTACGGCAGCCTGGCCTTGGCTTCGCGGATCGGCGACATTGATCGGTTCCCGCGATCGAAGAGTCTGGCCAGCTATTGGGGCCTGACGCCCGGATGCCGGAATTCCGGCGAGGCGACCGACCGGCTGGGCTCGATCACCAAGCAAGGCAGTGCCACAGTGCGCTTCATCCTGGCCCAGATCACGCTGCACGTCCTGCGGCGGGATGTGCGCATGAGGGCCTGGTATCAGAGGATCAAGAAGCGTCGGGGAGCGAAAATCGGTCGCGTGGCGGTGATGCGTCGACTGGCGACGATCATCTGGCACATGGTCAAGTACCACGAGGCGTATGCCGTCGGCGGGCTCCGGCAAGAGCAACGCGAGGGAATGGCCGTATCCGGCTGAACACGAAAGGATCGCCCGATGGTGCTTTGCGGCAGCGGATTTTCGGAGGGATGGCAAGGTGTCCAAGGGGTAAGAAAACGGCCCCTGGCGAGAAGCCCTCGTCAGAGGCCCCGCACGCTCTTGGCGCACCTTGACTTGGCTATTCCTTGTCGGGTTGCGTCCCCGCAGAGCCCGACTCCGCTTCACCAAGCAGCGGAATTATAGGAAGGAAGAGGTGGGCGGGGAACCTGTTACAGAAAACAAGGGAGGCCAGAAGGGAGAGTAGCGGTTGCATCGGCCCTCCTCGCAGCGAGGAGAGGCCCTCGCGGACACTTGGTCAGTCCGAGTTGGTCAATGGACTCGGCCTTGTTGTCGAGCGTTTTGTTGATTGGGACGGCTGGTGTTCTGCGAGACGGTCGCAAAGCATATTCGGTGTCAGGCCCGTTGGGGTCTGAACGGCTGCCGCTAGCGGCAGACGGATTCACGAAGGAATGGGTAGGGGTGCCGCCGCACGGAAAAGAACGGCGCGAACAACCTCGCATATGACCGTGACAACTGAACTCTGCCATCGATCCCCCCAACCAATTCAAACTACCAAGAAAAGCCCCTTTGTGGCTTTGTCGGGGAATGTACGTGCCCAAAAACAAAATCCAACCACCAACAACTCACCGGAAGGCCCTTGACTCCAGAGGCTCTTTCAGGAATGACCAACGATGCGTGACGCGAGATGTTGGACAAGGAAATTAGCTGCGTCCTCTTTCGCCCCCCCGTCCCCGCTTCGACTCCCGATTCACTCAATTGCGCGAAAAACGCCCAGGGACCGGAGTCCCGGGGCGTTTCAAGGTGCAAATCCAAGGTGATGTTGTGTATGGCCGCGAGGGGTGGCATTGTACCTACCACCCCAACGAACTGTCGCGGCATCTCGCCGCCGCAACCGACCCTCACCCCCTGCCCCTCTCCCGGAGGGAGAGGGGAGAGAGCGAAGCCAATCCCTAATCCCTAATCCCTAATCCCTCTGACGCGACCACCGGTCGCGGCTTTGTGTTAGTACATATCTTCTTCGCCGCCTTGCGGCATTGCCGGGGCCTTTTCCTTCTTCGGCTTCTCGGCCACCAGGGCGTCGCTGGTCAACAGCAACGTGGCTACCGAAGAGGCGTTCTGGAGCGCCGTGCGGGTGACCTTCGTCGGGTCGATCACGCCCGCCTTCACCAGATCCTCGTAGACGCCCGTGAGCGCGTTGTAGCCGGTGGCGCCCTTGGCCTCGGCCACCTTCTCGCAGACGATGCCGCCGTCCTGGCCGGCGTTGCCGGCAATCTGCGTCAACGGCGCACGGCAGGCCCGCAATACGATCTTGTAGCCCACCTCTTCGTCCTGGTTCAGTCCATCCGGCTTGACGCTGGCCGAGGCCCGCAACAGGGCCACGCCGCCGCCGGGCAGAATGCCTTCCTCAACCGCCGCACGCGTGGCGTGCAGGGCGTCCTCGACGCGGGCCTTCCGCTCCTTCATCTCGCTCTCGGTCGCGGCGCCCACGTTGATCTTGGCCACCCCGCCGGCCAGCTTGGCCAGCCGCTCTTCGAGCTTCTCGCGGTCGTAGTCGCTCTTGGTGTTGTCGATCTCGCGCCGCAACTGCTCGATGCGGCCCTTGATCTCGGCGCTCTTGCCGGCGCCCTCGATGATCGTCGTGTTGTCCTTGTCGACGATGATCTTCTTCGCCCGGCCAAGGTCGGCCAGGGTGATGTTTTCCAGCTTGCGGCCCAGGCTCTCGAAGATGGCCGTGCCGCCGGTCAGAATGGCGATGTCTTCCAGCATGGCCTTGCGGCGGTCGCCGTAGCCGGGGGCCTTCACCGCGCACACCTTGAAGGTGCCGCGGAGCCGGTTGATCACCAACGTGGCCAGGGCCTCGCCGTCGACGTCCTCGGCGACGATCACCAGCGGCTTGCCCGAGTTGACCACCTTCTCCAGGATCGGGACAAGTTCCTTGATGTTGGAGAGCTTCTTCTCGTGGATCAGCAGGTAGGCGTCTTCCAGCACGCATTCCATCTTGGCCGGATCGGTGACGAAGTAGGGCGAGAGGTAGCCGCGGTCGAACTGCATGCCTTCGACCCACTCGACTTCAGTGGCCAGACTCTTGCCTTCGTCGACGGTAATCACGCCGTCCTTGCCGACCTTCTCCATGGCGTCGGCCAGTAGCTTGCCGATCTCCTTGTCGTTGTTGGCGGCCACCGAACCGACCTGGGCGATCTCTTCCTTCTTGTTCCTGACCGAGATCGACATGCTCTTGAGCTTGTCGGTGATGTCGGCCACCGCCCTTTCGATCCCCTGCTTCAACTGGATGGGATTGACGCCGGCCACCACGGCCCGCAGACCTTCGTTGAAAATCGCTTCGGCCAGGATGGTGGCGGTGGTGGTGCCGTCGCCGGCCACGTCGCTGGTCTTGGAGGCCACTTCGCGGACCATCCGGGCGCCCATGTTCTCGTAGACGTCCTCGAGGTCGATCTCCTTGGCCACGGTCACGCCGTCCTTGGTGACGGTGGGCGAGCCGAAGCTCTTCTGGAGGATGACGTTGCGGCCGCGGGGGCCGAGCGTTACTTTCACGGCCTGGGCCAACTTGGAAACGCCGCGTTTCAGGGCGTCGCGGGCTTCCTGGTCAAACGCAATCATTTTCGCCATAGGGTGGATACTCCTTGTATATCTTGGTTTGGTTCCTTGCAGGAGGCGGCTCCCGTCGCCGATTCGCGGCATTTCCAACTTGACGCAAGGCCGCTGGCGACTGGAAAGGCTGTCGGCGACTGGAGTCGCCTCCTACAGGTTGTGGATTACTTGATGACGGCCAGGATGTCCTCTTTGCGCAACAGCAGCAGTTCGCGGGTGCCCAGCTTGAACGTGTCGCCGGCGTAGGAGGTGAACAATACGTGATCGCCGACCTTGACTTGCAGCGGGCTGCGCTGGCCGTTGTCCAGCAGGCGGCCGTCGCCGACGCTGACCACCTTGCCGCGGGTGGGCTTGTCCTTGGCGGTGTCGGGCAGGACGATGCCGCCGGCGGTGACCTTCTCCGACTCGTCGCGCTCGACGACCACCCGGTCGCCCAACGGCTGAAGCTTGATCTTGCCTGGGTCCGATGATTCTTTCTTCTTTGCCATGCGTGGTTGTCTCCGAAACTGCTCGGTAAGGGGATTCCGTCTGCCAAAGCGGCGCGCACGATAACGCCGCGCAGCAAGCGAAGCAATTGGCGCGCCAAAACGCCGGCGGTTGGCGTAACCCGCTTGGAGTATGGGAGTTAGACCGATTTGTGCGGGTTTGTCGCCCGTTGTCGCTCGCCAAGGCTGGCAAAAGGCCTCGGGAAGGCGGCTGAGCATCTGCCAATTTGACAGGTTGACGTGGTAGTCCCCATGTCAGAAAATAATTGGCTGTCCGCATACATTAAAGGAGCCCGTCATGACAACGATATCGG
The DNA here is from genome assembly GCA_963759115.1 of uncultured Planctomycetaceae bacterium. GTDB lineage: Bacteria > Planctomycetota > Planctomycetia > Pirellulales > Thermoguttaceae > CAVWXT01. Next base: position 390,603 of record CAVWXT010000002.1, on the reverse strand, counting down.
CCACCGACGCGCGAAGGAGGTTCTTCGCCTTGGTTAGGCGCACCACGCGGGGCACACGGTCTATCGCATCCGCGATCCCAAAGGGTCGGTGGTGCTGATGTCCGAGGAAGACTACGAGAGTCTCATCGAGTCGCTCGAATTGCTCTCGATCCCCGGCCTTCGCGCCGGCATGAAACGTTCGATAGCCCAAGTGAAACGCGGCGACGTGCTCTCCTTGGAAGAAGTGCTGGGAGACGACGCGCGAAGCCGTTTACCGTGCGTTTCACCAGGGAAGCGGAACAGGCAGCCTTGCGGGAGGTGCGACGCTCAAGTGGTCGGCGATTCCGCTCGCCCTGTCGGGATGGTCAAACTGACGACCATCAGCGGGTCGATATGCTCCGAATTGCCGGCCAAGTCCTCGACAATGGCAAAGCGGCCGCCTCTGCTAACCCAAAGAAAGTCAGGATGAACTACCGTGAATTCCCGACCATCGGCCAAGTGCATGGTGAAGGGGAGAAACGGCTGCGCCCGTTGGGCATTGCGGATTTCCTCGGCTCGCATGGGATGCCTCCGTCGATAGCATTGTAATTGTATCTGTCGAAACAGATTCCCGTCAAGCCTTTCTTTCACGCGCGACTCGAGTGAAAATGAAAGAGATGGCTGAAACCCTTCCCCCCGCCGACAACTCCTTGGCTGCCGAGAAGGTCCGCTCCTTCCCGCAGACGCCCGGCGTCTACCTGATGAAGGACGACGCCGGCCGGGTGATCTACGTGGGCAAGGCGAAGAACCTCCGCGCCCGGGCGGGCAGCTACTTCTTGAAGGCGGCCGCCGAAGACCCGCGGACCGCCAAGCTCGTCCTGGAAATCCGCGACATCGACTATCTCGACGCCGAGAGCGAAATCGACGCCCTGCTGATGGAAGCCCGGCTGATCAAGGACATCCTGCCGAAGTTCAACCGCGACCTGCGCGACGACAAGACGTTTCCTTACCTGGAGATTTTCACGCACGAGGATTTTCCCCGCGTGCGTTTCACCCGCGAGCCGAAGGCGCGGGGCACGAAGCTCTACGGGCCGTTCGCCAATCCCCGCGGCCTGCGCGGGGCGATCCAGGTGTTGCAGAAGATTTTCAAGTTCCGCACCTGCACGCTGGATATCGACGAGAGCGACAAGCGCTGGCGGTGGTTCCGCCCCTGCCTGCTGCACTCGATCGGCCAATGCACGGCGCCGTGCAATTTGCGAATCTCGAAGGAAGAATATCGCAAGAGACATCCACCGCCTCCAGCGGTTTCTCGAAGGCGGCAAGAACCGGCTGCTCGGCGAGATGCGCGAGGAGATGGCCGCCGCGGCCAAGGAGCTGCGATTCGAGGAGGCCGGCCGGCTGCGCGACGAAATCGACATGCTCGAATCGCTCGACGACCGCGGCGAACTGGAAACGCACGTCCAGCCCGAGGTCTTTCCCGATCGACCCGAAGCGCGGGCTGGCCGGGCTGCAAGAAGGTGCTGCACCTGGAGAAGCGGCCGCGGACGATCGAAGGCATCGACATCGCCCACACTGGCCGGCACGGAGACGGTGGCCAGCGTGGTGCAGTTCATCGACGGCCTGCCGTTCAAGCCGGGCTACAGGCGGATGAAGATTCGCAGCGTGGCAGGGCCCGACGACGTGGCCAGCATCCACGAGGCCGTCGCCCGGCGGTTCCAGCACATCCGGCAGGAAGGCGAAACGCCGCCCGACATCCTGTTGATCGACGGCGGCCAGGGGCAACTCAACGCGGCGCTGGCGGCGCTGGCGTGCCAGCTGCCGGCTTGTCCGGCAGTGCCGAAAGCGACGCCGGATTCCGTCCTCGTACGAACACTGCTGGGCAAGCCGGCAGTGGCACACGGGAAGGCCGAACGATCGTGATTTCCTTGGCCAAGCGCGAAGAACTGGTCTTCACGCCGGAGGCCGACGAGCCGTTGCGTCTGAGCCGGCACAGTTATGCCCTGCGGCTGCTGCAATACGTCCGCGACGAGGCCCACCGTTTCGCCCAACACTATCATCACCTCTTGCGGCGAAAGTCGCAGTTGGGCGAGTGAGCGCGCTTGGCCTCCGTCTTCCCCCGCATTACAATCGAAGGAGGCTTAGAAGCCTGGTAGAACGGAATTCGTTCCGTTCAAGCGGATTGAAATCCGCTCTATTGTGGACGGACGGGGGGCCAATGAACGCGCGGATCGACAGCAGCCGGAACGGCGGATCGCAGCCGAGTTCGATCTCCTCGACGCTGCTGGAGCGGATTCGCGCCCGGCGGCCCGAGGCCTGGCAGCGGCTGGTCGATCTCTACGGACCGGTCGTCTATCGCTGGTGTCGCCAACTGGGGGTGGATCGCACCGACGCCGCCGACGTCGCCCAAGAGGTTTTTGGCGCCGTCGCGGCCCATCTCGATCAGTTCCGCCGCGACCGGCCGGACGACAGTTTCGGGGCCTGGCTGCGGACGATCACCCGCAACAAGGTCTGCGATCTCTACCGCCAGCGCCTTTGCCAACCCGATGCCGAAGGGGGCACGCACGCCTACGAGCAACTCCTGAACCTGGCCGAAGCAGTCGACGAATCGGTCTCGGGCAGTCGGGCCGAGCGCATGGAAACCGACGCCGGCTTCCTCCGCCGCATGTTGGATCTGGTGCGGGTCGAGTTCGAGAACCGCACCTGGGATGCCTTTTGGCGGATCGTGGTCGACGGCCAGTCGCCCGACGAGGTTGCCTCCGCCTTGGGCCTCAGCCTCATGGCGGTCTACAAGGCGAAGTCCCGCGTGCTGCGGCGGCTCCGCGAGCAGTTGCAGGGGCTGCTGGAGTGATTGGTTCCGTGAAGGGGTGGTGGGAAAATGGTGTCAAATGACTCCGTTAGTCCTTATAGAGGGGTCTTCGAGCTTGGGCCTTCGGACTTCGGCCTTGGACCTTGGGTCTAAGCCCAAAGACCGAAGCCCCAAGACCAAAGCCCAAAGCCCTGTCCCGACAGGTTAGCAACCTGTCCTACAGATACCGCTCTTCCCAAGGAACTGCGCCATGCCAACCGCAACCTGCCCGAGCCGCGAGCAACTGATGGATTATCTCGTCGGCAAGCTGCCCGACGACGCCTCCGACTCCTTGGCCGGCCACCTGGAATCCTGCCCGGATTGCCAGGCCGAGTTGGCCACGCTGGCCGACGCCGACGACACGCTGGTCGCCCGGCTTCGCGGCGCCGATCGCGCCGGACCCGTTCTGGATGAGCCCGAGTGCGGCCAGGCCGTTGCCCGGGCGAAGGCGGCGTTGGGTGGAGTCGAGGCGGCCGCCGATTCGCAGCGTTGGAGTGGCGGCGGCACTGCCGCCCCCCGCGACGAAACGTTGCCGGGCACTTCCGAGCCCTCGTTGCCCCAGCAACTCGGCGAGTACCAGCTTGATCGAGCGGCTGGGCAGCGGCGGCATGGGCACGGTCTACAAGGCCCTGCACAACCGGCTCGATCGGGTCGTCGCCCTGAAGGTCCTGCCGCGCGGCCGGACCGACGACCCGCGGGCGGTCGTCCGCTTCGAGCGGGAGATGAAGGCCATCGGCCGGCTCGATCATCCCCACATCGTCCGCGCCTACGACGCCCGCGAAATCGAAGGCCGGCTGGTGCTGGTCATGGAGTTCGTCGAGGGGCTCGACCTGGCGGAAATCGTCCGCCGGCTGGGCCGGAAAAGGGGACAGCGCCATTTGCCGGAACGACCCGAGGGTGCTGCGCACAAGGCTGTCCCCTTTCCGGCCCGATCCCCGTGGCCGACGCCTGCGAGCTGGCCCGGCAAGCGGCCCTGGGCCTGCAGGCCGCCCACGAACACGGCCTGGTCCACCGCGACTCAAGCCTCGAACCTGATGCTCACGCCCGAGGGCCAAGTGAAGCTGCTCGACCTGGGGCTGGCCCGATTCGCAACGGGGGACTGTCCCAATTTGCCGGCCCAGCAACGTTGCTTCTCCAACGGATCCGAGCCGCCGCAAAAATGGGACTGTCCCCTTCAGCCTTTGAGCCGCCCGAAGACGATATGACCGGCACGGGCCAGGCGATGGGCACGGCCGACTACATGGCCCCCGAGCAGGCCTCCGACAGCCGGGCGGTCGATATCCGCGCCGACATCTACAGCCTCGGGGCCACGCTCTACAAGCTGCTTTCCGGCCGGGCCCCGTTCAGCGGGCCGGAGTACCAGGGCACGTTCGACAAGATGCTGGCCCATCGCCAGGAGCCGATCCCGCCGATCCGCCAGTTTTGCCCGGAGATTCCCGACGGGCTTGGCGGCCGTGCTGGATCGCATGTTGGCCAAAGACCCGCGCCGAATCGCGATACGCCACGCCGGCCGAAGTGGCCGAGGCATTGGCTCCGTTCTGCGCCGGCGCGGATTTGCCGGCGCTGTTGCGACAAGCGGTCGAAACAAGAGAATCGTCCCCTCTCCCGCCGGGAGAGGGCCAGGGTGAGGGCGGCGCGCCTCGGTCCCCTCTCCCGCCGGGAGAGGGTCGGGGTGAGGGCAAAAGTTCACCGCAGCCGCTCGCGGCGTTGCACGGTTGGCGTTCGTATTGTAACACTCATCGTGCTGCTGCTGTTCGTCGGCGGTTTTGGCTTCGCTCTGGGGATCATAATCACCATCACGAGAGACGGGCAGAAATCCAGCGTCGAAATCCCCGACGGTAGCAGTGCGACCGTCGGCGACGACGGTCGAATCGACATTAAGTTGCCCGGCCAATCGAAGTCCACCGAGCCGCCCCCGGTAACCAAAATGAAAATGAGTGAGACCCCTCGCGCCAATCCGCGCCGGCCAAAACCACCGAAACGCCGCCCACGGTTACCGTCGCGCGGCCGGTGCTCCGCGAAGTCACCGATCACGAGGATTTCGCGGGCCGGATCGAAGCGGCCCGAGTCGTCGAGGTCCGCGCCGCGCTACCGGCCATCTCATCAAGACCCTCTTCAAGGACGGGACGACGGTCAAGCCGGGCGAACTGTTGTTCGAGATCGACCCGCGACAGTATCTGCTTGAAGTCGACCAACGTACGGGAGAGGAGCGGGTTGCGCAACTCCGATTGGATCGGGCCGACGCCGACCTGAAGCGGGCAAAGCAGGCGAACGAGAAAACGCCCGGCACCGTCGCACAGCCGGAAGTCGATCGGATCGCCAGTCAGCGCAAGAGGCCGCGGAGGCCGTGCGAGCGGCGAAGGCCGCGTTGAGCCTCGCCGCACTGAACTTGGACTTCACCAAAGTGTCTGCGCCGATCGGCGGTCGGATCAGCCGCTCCCAGGTCGACGCAGGCAACCTCGTGACGGCGGAGAAGACGCTATTGGCCACGATCGTCTTGGTCGATCCGATGTGCGTCACCTTTGCCGTCGATGAGCGCACCATTCTGAAACTCCGTCGCGCGGGCGATAACAAGGCTGGCCCGGAGTCGAAACTATCGGTCCAATGCGGGGTGGGCGACGAGAAGGGCTTTCCGCGCCACGGCAAGTTGGAGTCAACGGCGAATCAAATTGATCCGAACACCGGCTCGGCCCATTGGCGGGCGTTGCTGCCGAACCCCGATGGCGTTCTCATGCCCGGCCTGTTCGCCCGCGTGCGGCTCGTGACCAGCGCGCCCCACAAGGCGCTGCTGGTGCCAGAGAGAGCGATCGGACGCGACCAACGACAGAGGTTCGTGTACGTCGTAAGTGACAAGAACATCGTCGAGTACCACGAAGTGCAGGTGGGACCGCTACAGGACGACAGACTGCATATCGTGACGGACGGGTTGACCGCCGATGATTGGGTTGTCACGTCCGGCATCCAGAACCTGCGGCCGGGGATGACCGTCAAGCCGGTCGCACTGGAGCCAGAGTCAAGCCCGACGTCGCCTCCGCCGACTGGCAAGAAAGCTCCGACTCTGACGCCGCCGACCAGTAAGGGAGCTTCAGAACCAACCACCTTCCGCACGGCCGCCGTAACCCGCGGCGATATCGTGGCCACGATCAGCGCTACGGGAACGGTCGAGCCCGAAGAGGTGATTGACGTGGGGGCCCAAGTGGCCGGGCGAGTCATCCAGTTCGGCCTTGATCCCCGCGGCCAGACCGATCCGAACTACAAGGGCAAGACAATCGACTACAATTCGCCGGTCGAGAAGAACATGATTCTGGCGAGGATCGACCCAACTGTGTATCAGGGGGCGCGCGACGAGGCCGCGGCGGCCCTGCTGCGCGCCAAGGCCGATTTGCTGCAACTCAAGGCCAAACTCGATCAAGCCGAGAAGGGATGGAAGCGGTGCAGGTCTTGCGCAATACCAAGGCCATCAACGACATTGATTATGACCAGGCCGAGACCGATTACAAGACGACCAAGGCCGGCGTGACCGGCGGCGAAGCGGCCGTCGAACAAGCGAAGATCGTTCTCACGCGAGCCGAGACCAATCTTGACTTCACGACCATCATATCGCCGGTGAAAGGCGTGATTATTGATCGCCGCGTCAACGTGGGCCAGAACGTGGCGCCCGGTGGGCCGAGCCTCTTCCTGATCGCCACGGACCTCGGCAAGCTGCAGGTCTGGCCTGCGGTCAACGAGGCCGACATCGCCCGGATCAAGAACGGGATGGACGTGCGGTTCACCGTCGATGCGTTTCCCAGGGAGACGTTCAAGGGCAAAGTGGCGCAGATCCGCCTGAACGCGGCGATGACGCAGAACGTGGTCACGTATACGGTGGTGGTCGCCTGCGAGAACCCGGGCCGCAAATTGATGCCCTACATGACGGCGAACCTTGAGTTCATCTTCGAGACGCGGCCCAATGTGCTGCGCGTGCCCAATGCGGCGCTGCGATGGAAACCGTCGCGGCCGGAGCTGGCAGTGCTCGGGACACCGGAAGCTGCCAAAGACGCCAAGGATCGACTCATTCTCGGCCGCCTCTGGGTGAAGGAACCGGACGGGCAGCATGTCCGGCCGATCGAGGTTCAAGTGGGTATGACCGACGGGACGCGCACCGAGGTCAGCGGCCCGGACGTGAACGAAGGGACGGAAGTGGTCGTGGGCGAGGCCGCCGCCGGGCAGCCGAGCGGCGAGACTGACAACCCCTTCGCCCCCAAGCCGTTCAAGGCGAAAAACGCTCCGCCAGCGGCGGGACCAGCGAATGTTCACAGTCCCGATCCGGGAAAGCCTGCCGAGCCCGCGGCCGGCTTGCAGAACGATGCAGAACCTACGAAGCAGTCAAGGGAACGCTGATCGCCGCTAATTGCCACTAATCGACGCTGATCGAAACCGATTGCCGACTAAGGATCGATCAACGAGTTCTGCATTTCCCGCGTACTCCTCTCGCTCCGCGAGAGGGAAAACGTCACGCGGAGCGTGACGAGTACGGAAGGCTAACCACAGGCCGCCAACCGATCGATCTCGTCCTTGGTTCGTTTCTCCGTCACCGCCACCAACAGGCAATCGGCCAGGTGCGGATACCACTGGCCCAAGGGCACGCCGGCGAAAATGTTGCGCTGCCGGGCGCGCTCAATCAGTTCATCCACGGATCGGCCTTCGACGCGCACGACGAGCTCCTTGAACGTCGGCCGGTCGAACTTGAGCGAGAACGACGGCGCGGCGGCCAGCCGCTCGGCGGCATAGCGAGACTTTTGCAGACACAACTCGGCCACGTCGCGCATGCCGGCCGGCCCCATCAGCGACAGGTAGACCGTCGCCCGAAGCGCATACAGGCCCTGGTTGGTGCAGATGTTGCTCGTGGCCTTTTCGCGGCGGATGTGCTGCTCGCGGGTTTGCAGCGTCAGCACCCAGCAGCGGCGGCCGCGGCGGTCGACCGTCTGGCCGACCAGCCGGCCGGGCATGCGGCGGACGAACTGCTCGCGGCAGGCCATGATTCCCAGGTACGGGCCGCCGAAGGCCATCGGGTTGCCCAGCGACTGCCCCTCGGCGACGACGATGTCAGCCCCGTATTCGCCCGGCCGCTTCAAGAGCCCCAGGCTGATCGGATCGACCGAGACGACGAACAGAGATCCGGCCTTGTGGGCGATCTCGGCCGCTTGCTCGACTTCCTCCAGGCAGCCGAAAAAATTGGGATGCTGCAACAGCACGCAGGCCGTCGCCGGGTTGACCGCAGCGGCCAGTTCGGCCGGCGAAATTGTCCCCTCGGGCGCGCCGAGGGTGATGAGCTCAACGTTCAGGTTGGCCAGGTACGTGGCCAGAATCTGCCGATACTCCGGGTGTACGCTGGCGGCGGTCACGACCTGGTTGCGGCCCGTGGCGTGCATGGCCATCAGCACGGCCTCGGCCACGGCGCTGCCGCCGTCGTAGAGGCTGGCGTTCGAGACGTCCATGCCGGTCAGTTGCGCGATCAGCGTCTGGTACTCGAAGAACGCCTGCAAGCTGCCCTGGCTGGCTTCGGGCTGATAGGGGGTGTAGGCGGTGTAGAACTCGCTGCGGCCGGCCACCGCGTCGACCACGGCGGGGATGAAATGGTCGTAGCTGCCGCCGCCGAGGAAGCAGGCGGCGGCCGTAGCGGGCGTGTTCTGCGCCGCCAGCCCGGCGACGTGGGCCGTCAGCTCCATCTCGCCCAGGCCCGGCGGCACGCACAATTCGCGCTTCATCCGCAGCTCGGCCGGGACCATGGCCAGCAGATCGTCGATCGACCGGACGCCGATCGCTTCGAGCATCGCCCGGCGGTCGGCATCGGTGTTGGGAAAATAAGGCATGGTGGCTCCGGGAAATGATGAATGATGAATGCTGAATGATGAATGTCTTGCCGGGAAATCGCCATTCATCATTCATCATTCATACATCATCATTCCTTCAATGCGGTTCCTCTTCACACTGTTTCTTGTACGCCGCTTCGTCGAGCAACTGGGCCAGGCCCGCCTCGTTGCCGATCTTGATCTTGACGAACCAGCCGGCGCCGTAGGGATCGTCGGCGAGGTGTTCGAGGTTCTCGGCCAGCGCCGCGTTGACGGCCACCACCTCGCCATCCACGGGGCTATAGAGATCGCTGACGGCCTTGACCGATTCGATCTCGCCGAACGGCTTGCCGGCGCTGACGTGGCGGCCGACCTCGGGCAACTCGACGTGTACCAGATCCGTGAGGGCCTCCAGGGCGAAGGCCGTCAGTCCCACGGTGGCCGTCTTCTCGCCGGACGAGCCGGCTTCCACGCGGACCCATTCGTGCGTCTTGCTGTAGAGGAGATTTTGAGGCATTAGTCGTGTGATCCTTTCTTGCTAAGAGGCGCGACCGCCGGTCGCGGCTTTATGTTGGGGCGCGACCGCCGGTCGCGGTTCTATGTTGGGCCATGACCACTCTTCGCGGCCTTCTTGCGGCCATAAAAGGGCAGCTCGACAAGACGGGCCGGCTCGAGGCGGCCGCGGATGTCAATCTGAAACTCCGTGCCCGGCCGGGCGAACTCGGCGGCGACGTAACCCATCGCAATCGGCCGGTCGAGCGTGGGCGAATAGCTGCCGCTGGTGACCTCGCCGATGGGCTGGCCGCCGACGAGGATCGGGCAGCCTTGGCGGGCGGCCCGCTTGCCCGCCATCTCCAAGCCGATGCGAACCGATCGCTGCGGCTCGTTCTGTATCCGCAGCAGGGCGTTGCGGCCGGGGAAGTCGTAGCCGACCAAATGGCAGGCGAAACCCAGGCCCGCCTGAAACGGGTTGATCTGCTCCGACAACTCATGGCCATACAGCGGCATGCCGGCCTCCAGCCGCAGCGTGTCGCGGGCGCCGAGTCCGGCGGGCACGACGCCCAAGGGCCGGCCCAGTTCCATCAGCGCTTCCCAAACGCCCGGCGCGATGCTGGCCCCGACGCTCAACTCGAAGCCGTCCTCACCGGTGTAGCCGGTGCGACTGATGATGCCGCCCTGGCGTTGGGCGGCCGGGTGCAGCAGCGCGACTTGCGCCCCGCGATAGTAACGCATCGACTTCAGGTCGTCGTCAATAAGCGGCTGCAACAGTTCCACGGATCGCGGGCCCTGAATGGCGAACATGGCCCAGAGCCGGCTGACGTCGGCCCAAATCACTTCGTGGCCGGGCCGCTCGGCGCGCTCTTTGGGCAGATGGGCGTGGACCCAGTCGACGATCTTGGCGCGATTGCTGGCGTTGACCACCACGAGGAAGAACGGCTGGCCGTGGGAATTGTGGTAGTAGCCCACCAGCACGTCGTCGAGGATGCCCCCCTCGTCGTTGGTCACCAGCGAGTAGCGGATCTGGCCCAACTCCATGTCGGCCACGCGGCGGGTGAGTAGTTCAGCCAGGAAGACGGCCGCGCCGGGCCCCTCGAAGCGGAGCCGGCCCATGTGCGAGATGTCGGCCATGCCCACCGCGGAGCGGATCGTGCGGTGCTCGTCGATGATCGAGTTGTATTGGACGGGCATGGCCCAGCCGGCGAAGTCCACCATCCGGCCGCCGTGGGAAATATGCCAATCATATAGAGGGGTCCGCGAGAGCGGCGCGTCCATTGCCGACCTTTCCTGCTTGCGAATGTTCCGTTAAGCCGGGCGGATTTGTCCGCCGCGTAGAACGCCATTTTAGCAGGCAGCGGAAAGGGGGCTAGTGGGGGGGAACAGACACACGGGAATCGCACTGCGGTGGCGCGGAGGGTACGGAGACGAACTGTTGGAATCAGAGGGTACGGGCTTCATCGCTTGCGGCGGCCGAACCGGTAGTCGTCGAAGTGTTCTGCCAGATCGAGGATGCCCGTCGCTGCCTGAACACCTTCAAGGAGATCGGCACGATCCTGCGCCGGGCCGTCGCCGCTTGACGCGACGTTCGTCTCGACCTCAAGTCGGACATGCTGGCGTTCGCGTAAGGCCAGCTTTTCCAATGGCCTTAGAACGCCATTCTCATAGATGGCTTGAATCACGAAGCTCATCGGTCAGCTCCCATCAATCCGCTTCCACACTGATAGTAGCAGACGCTCTGCTCGCGGGCAAGGCAACGACCAAGGCGAGGAACATCCGAACGTCCGACGCGTGTGCTACTCATAGGGTGTAGACTCATTGTGTTCAATTACTCAAACTGCACTTCGATGAAAGACGCCCAATTGAAACGATTCGGTGATCGCGTACACGCCTTGCGAGAAAAAACAGGATTGAGCCAGGAAGCTCTCGCCGCCAAAGCTGGAATACACCGCACGTACATGGGTGGCGTGGAACGCGGTGAACGAAACATTGCCCTCAAAAATATCATCCGTCTCGCCGAAGCCCTCGGCGTTCATCCACGCGATCTGTTCGGCGGGCCGGAGGGAAGATGACAACCAGCCCCTATTCGGGAAAGCCAGAATCGTCTTGGCTCAGCATTACCCGGCAGCTTGTCAACAGTCACCCGCTCAAGTCAACCGAGTTGCTGGACGCATCGACCACGGCGTGGGCTACGCTCTGGCAATCCACTGTAGGAACGGGCTCGATCTCCGTGAAACTCTCGGACCTCAAGGTTCCTGCGACAATTGTCGGTTACTTCTTCGAGGTCTTGCTGGCCCGCGAACTGGAGCAACGCGCACCCACGCAGTGGCGCGGGAACCAATCGAAAGAGGATAAGGATATTGTCTACGTACCCGATCCACGTTCTCAATCGAAATCAAAACGTCTGGCCAAGCAGGCTTCAAGGTATATGGCAATCGGAGCTACGGCCAGAAGTCAGGAAGCGATGTTGTCCCCAAGAAGGAGAAATCGGGGTTCTACATCACGGTCAATTTCTTCAGTCAAACCATGACCCTGATCCGATTCGGCTGGATTGACGCTTCCGACTGGGATCCTCAAGAAGCGCCCACCGGCCAGATGGCCGGGTTGAAACAAGCGGTTTACGATAACAAGCTCATTCCGATCCCCGGCCCATATCGACAACATGCGCCTGTTTTGCTGTTGGATGGAGTTGGGCCGTTTACGTCGGAACGTCTCGCTCAGCTTGGCATTAACACAATTGGGGACCTCCTTCGCTTTGAGGGAGAACTTCCCGGCGCTTGCGCAGGATCAAGCCGAACAATCAGAAGTTCTTGGACGAATGCACGGAAATACCGCCTCGTTAATCGAAGAGCCGTGATCGTTTGTCTGCCAGAAACCTCTCAACTCGTTTCGCCGCGATTTCACAATAGGCGGGTTTGATCTCGATTCCAGAGAAACCTCCGCCCGGATTGAAGGCAAGACACAGCTACGGTGCCGGAACCCATAAAGGGGTCCAGCACCAACTCGCCCGGATTTGAGAATCCGAGCACCACACGATTCACAAGATCAAGAGGAAACTGTGCAGGGTGGGGTGTCCTCTCCGGTGAGGCGCGGTCTTCTCCCGAAGTCACCTTTGCCACCTGCCATACATCCGATGGGTTCTTCCCGATTGTGTTGCACCTCAGTTTGCCGTTCTTTTTTTGGAGAGGATACTTCACCTCCGGGTCCCGAATGAGGTCGAGATTGAATGTGTAGTTCCCTGGGTCCTTCACGTACCAGAGGAGCTTCTCATTCCGGGGCGATAAAGACTTGCTGGCAGCCACTCCTGCACCATAGTTCCACACCACTTCCTGAATCAGATAGAACGGCGATCTATCCCACAGCAGATACGGCAGCGGAATCGCTTTCGCCCTCCCCGAAATTTCAACGTATCCGACGTTGAGCCAGAACGCTCCATCTGGTCGCGTGACGCGATAGACCTCTTGCATCCATTGCTCGCACCAACTCAGGTACTTTTCAAGAGGCAGCGGGTTCTCGTATTCTTTTCCAATGTTGTATGGTGGGCTAGTAACCGTGAGGGAGAAGATGTCGCCGGGCATGTTTTGCAGGACTCGCAGACAATCAGCACAATAAATAGCGTACCCTTCGCCGGCGCTATAGGGTTTGCCCAAGAGATCGCAGATCTTGTCCGAAAGCAGAGCGTCGTGCAGCATCGTGCTACTTATAGTGTTCATGCGACATAAAGTCAAGAGAGTTTTGGAAGTCGGCAGCTTCTGGCCGCCAGGACAAGCAAGACCGCCGTCGAAAATCTCATGATCGGCGTTTCGGCCGTTTGTGGCCTCCTTCCTTCTTCGCCTTGGCGCCGCTCTTCGCCACCTTCGTCGATACAGTCGTTTTCCTCTTCTCCCGTTCCACCACGCGGAAATCCAACTCGCGGCGTTCGAGGTCCACCCGCGCCACGGCGACGCGCAGCAAGTCGCCCAGCCGGTAGCTGTTGCCGGCGCGGTGGCCGGAAAGCGTGTGCGAGGCGCGGTCGAAACGGTAGAAATCGTCGCGCAGGGTCTCCACGCGGACGAGTCCTTCGGCCGGCAGCTTGATCCCCTGGACGAAGATGCCGTAGCTCTCCACGCCCGTCACCACGGCCTCCATCTCCTCGCCGATGCGGTCGCTCAGATAGGCCAGCAGCTTGAGCTTGGTGAGGTTGCGTTCGGCCGCTTCGGCCCGTTGCTCGCGGTCGGAGCAGTGCCGGCCGAGGACGACCAACTCTTCGTAGTCGTTCCGCAGTTTTGCGGAAAAGGGGACAGGCCCCATTTGTGCGAAGCACCCTTCGGGCCGTTCCGGCAAATGGGGCCTGTCCCCTTTTCTGCGCAGAATCGCGTCGACCAACCGGTGTACCGTCAGGTCGGGATAGCGGCGGATGGGCGAGGTGAAATGGCAATAGCAGTCGCTGGCCAGGGCATAGTGGCCTTCTTCCATCGGGCTGTAGATCGCCCGTTGCAGCGACCGCAACACGGCGAAGTGGACGGCATGTTGTTCGGGCCGGCCGGTGGCCGCGTCCAACAGCTTTTGCAGGGCGAAGCGGCTTTGCAGGCTCTCCGTCTTGTAGCCCAACTCCGTCATGAACTCGGTGAGCACGGCGAGCTTTTGCGGGCTGGGCGCCTGGTGGATGCGGCGGAGGAAGTGCAGCCCGCGGTCGCGAAGCGCTTCGGCCACGGCCTCGTTGGCGGCCAGCATGAACTCCTCGATGATCTGGTGGCTCTCGGTGTTCTCGACGACGTGGGCCCCCGCCACGCGCCCCTGCTTATCGAGTTCCACTTTGACCTCGGGCATGCTCAACTCCAGCGCCCCGTTGGCCAGCCGCCGCTTGCGGAGGATCATGGCCAGGGTGTGCATGCGGCCCAACAGGTCGGCCACCTTGATGCCGAGCTTGCGCCGCCAAGTCTCCCGGTCTTGCAGAAACCCGTCGACCTGTTCGTAGGTGAGGCGTTTGCTGCTGCGGATGGCCGCGGAGTAGAGGTCGGTCGCCACCCGCAGCCCGTCGGCGGTGAACTCCATGATGGCCGACTTCGTGTAGCGGACCTTGCCCGGCTGAAGGCTGGCCAGGCCGTTGGAGATCACCTCCGGCAGCATGGGCAGCACGCGATCGGGCAGATACACGCTCGTGGCCCGCTCCAGGGCCTCGCGGTCTAGTGCGGTGTTCGGGCGGATGAAATGCGACACGTCGGCAATGTGGACCCCGAGCCGCCAGTGGCCGTTGTCGAGCTGCTCCAGCGAGATCGCGTCGTCGAAGTCGCGGGCGTCGACCGGATCGATGGTGACGATCGTCTCACCGGTGAAGTCCTGCCGCGGGCCGAGCGACTCGTCGAACTTCTCGGCTTCTCCGCGGGCCTCGGCCAGGGCGTCTTCGGCGAAGCGGTCGGGCAGGTTGAACTCGCGGATGATCGACAGCGTGTCGACGCCCGGCTTGCCCCGCGGGCCGAGCACCTCGGCGATCACCCCCTCGCCGTCGTGCAGCGGCGACGGGAAGCGGATCATCTCGATCACCACTTTGTCGTCGGCCCGGGCGTTCTTCGCCCCCGGATCGCCGACGTAGATCGGCCGGGCGAACAGCGGGCCGTCGATCTTCACGTAGGCCGCCCCTTCCGACTCGAAATACGTGCCCACGAACTGCTGCGTCTGCCGCTCGATCACCTCGACGATCTCGCCGCGCGGGCCGGGATCGCCGCGCCCGCGTTTCTTCATCTCCACCAACACCATGTCGCCGGTGGCAGCGTCACCGGTGCGGTCGGCGGGGATGTAGATGTCTTTGGCGTCGGCAGCCACGCCTTCGCCGCGGAGCCGGACGAATCCGAAGCCCTTTTGCGCCCGCTGAAACACGCCCATCAGGCGGTTGCTCTTCGGCGGCTTGGGAAAAAGGGGACTGTCCCCTTTTGTGCCCGACCGAAGGTTGGTCGGGGACTGTCCCCTTTTTCCCTTGGCGGCCGTGACGGGCATGACCAGATGGTTTGAGCCGTAGCAGAGCCGCCCGGCGTGTACGAGCCGTTTAACGGCCCGTTTCAGTTCGACCGTCTCTTCTTTCGACAGCTTCAACTGTTGGGCGATCAGCCGCGGCTTGACGGGCCGATAGCCGGGGGCGTGGACGAGACGAACAACCGCTTCTTCGAGATCTTGCATGATCCCAGAATAGCCCAGAAGTGGCGCCACTGCAATGACTGCGGGCGTGGCAAGATTTCTTGGCGTCGGTCTGCCTGCCCCGAAGGGGCTCAGTTCACCCAGGCCAGGGCAACGCCCTGGAGAATTGGCCCAATGGAACCAATGTTGTCGGCCCAACGGACCAATCATTCGTCGAGTGATTGGCCCGTTGGGCCGCACGATCGGCAGGATCGCCTCCGTTCCCCAGGGCGTTGCCCGTGGGCTGGGCGAACGGAAGGGCCTTTGGCCCTCACAACCAGTGCCAAGAAATCTTGCCGCACCCATGACCGCGGCCCGTGGCGTGGGTTCAGTCGCCGACAGTACGTCGGCCCGCACGGCACAGCGAATGTCCGCTCATCGCGGATTGCCGGCGGCCGGGCGGCGGGCCTGCTGCGGCGTGACGGGCGGAGTGATGGGTGGCTCGTCGATGACCTTCTGCCAGCCCAGCGGAGCCATCGGATGGAATACATCGTCGTTCGCCGGCGACGACGGACCGTTCAACACAACGTCATAGAACTGATACGCCGTGTAGTCCTTCCCGTTGGGCTGGACAATCATCAGGGCCAAGGGCGACACATCTTTGGCGTTGAATACCAATTGAAGCTTCTGGCAGTACCACGTCATTTGGCGGAATCGGGGATATGCTTCCAGCCAGATTCCGTTCCGCTGGTTCGGCGGGGCTATGGCGCGGATGTAGGACTGCTGCTTCAGCTCGTTGGCTTTGGCGCCAAAGGGAAAGGGTTGCAGCTTTGCCGGCGAGCCGCCAAGCAGCCCGAACAGCTCGAAGAACAACGGAGCGGGAAAACCAAACGCAAGTGGGCCATCGACGAGTCGGCCCCCTTGATACTTCGGCGGTAGCTTGTGTTCGATCAATTGTTTCTTTACCGCGTTCAACTCGAAGACCGACTTGCCGTCGAACATCCAGTGCTCGGCGCGGAAATCTTCGATCGGAGCCTCCTTGCCATCCTTTATAGCCCGTTCGAGGCGAAACAACGCGTGATCGGGCCCGGCGTACTTGATGATCCCGGAGTCGACCCACTTGGGCTGACCGGTCGGTCCGAACACCGTGTCGTACGTCCATCGCTTGAACCGACAGTCGAAGGTCTTCACATGCGCGTTCCACTGTTGCCAGCGGTCCAAGAGGCGGTCGAGTTCCTCTTGTTCTTGGGCGGTCAATTGGAAGGGCGGCGGGAGCGGCTGATCGGCGGAGCGATCAGGAGGAGCCGGTCGTGGCGGCGCCGTTGTTTGCGATGCTGCCGGTGCGCCATCGGACGGGTCAGGCGTCCCGGCGTACGCAGTTGAAGCCGCCAAGAACACCACAATCCACGTGTGCAAACCGATGCGTTGGAGCATGGGATCGACCCCTGTCAAGAGTCTCCTACCGGGACGGTTGTCGGCGTTAAGCAGCAACGGTCCGCATCCCGCAGCAAGGTTCAACTCATCGCTGACCGCCGTTGGTCGGGCGGCGGGCCTGCTGCAGCGTGACGGGCGGCGCCAGCGCCGAGTTGTCGATCACCTTCTGCCAGCCCAAGGGCGTGAACGGGCGGAACGGATCGCCCTTGAACAGCCGCAACGGATCGTTCACCACGATGTCGTAGAACTGGTACGTCGTGTAGTCCTTCCCGTTGGGCTGCATCAGCATCAAACCGAAGGGCGTCATCCCTTCCGTTTTGATGATCAACTGCGCGTGATGGAAGTTGGCGGCGTCTCGCTGGAAGCGAGGAAACGCCTCCAGGAAGATCTGGTCCTTCACGTCCGGCGGCGTGACAATGCGGAGGAAATACCGCTCCTTGAGTTTTTTGGCTTCGGCGCCGAAGAGAAACGGCAGCGGGCTGTCGGCAATCGCCTTGCCCTGAAGCTCCGGCGGCAGCTTGTGCTCGATCAACTGCTTCGGAGTGGCCGTGTACTTGTACTCGAAGATCGACTTGCCGTCGGAAATCCAGTACTCGGCGCGGGAGTCGTCGATCGGCGCCAACTTGCCGTCCTTTTCAATCTTTTCGACGCGGAACATTCCCCGATCGGGCGCGGCATACTTGATCGAGCCCAGTTCGATGGTGGCCGTGGGCCGGCCCGGCTGGTTCGGCTCGGGAGCGGCAAACACGAAATCATAGATCCAACGCTTGAACTGGCAGTCGAAGGTCTTGATGTCGCGGTTCCGTTTTTCCCACAGGTTCAGCACGCGATCGACCTGGGCTTCTTCTTGCGGCGTCAACGTAAAGGGCGCCGCGGCCAACTGCGACTGAGCCGGCTGCTGCTCGCCGGGCACCTGGCGGACGCGCGGCACGAGCACCGGCGTCTGCGGCCGGACCGGCTGATCCGCTTCGGCGGCATTGCCCGACGGTTGCGGCCCGCGCAACGGGTGGGTTTGGGCCAACGCGGGAACCGTCATTACCATGACTGCAAAGGCGAACAGTGCAAACAGGCGGAAGCTGGGCTTCATGGGTTCTCTCCCATTGACAAGGAACGCAGATTGGGCGGCGATTGTAGCAAGAAACAGCCGGACGCCCTATACGGGTTTCTTTGTCCCATTCCCCGCCTCCTCGGCAGGTTTTCCAGTTTATCGCCGTTCCGGCGACCAAATCGGCCGAGCGGGGTTCCCGGCGTCGCCGCCGGTCGTCAGGTACGGCGACGGGCCAGGCACGCGGGCCGTGGGCAACTCGTTGGGCCGCCACGCCTCCGGCGCCGGCTCGCCCTCTGCAAGCCGCTCGCCTCGGGAGGGCGACTCGGCGGGGTTCCACCGGGCCGTCTTCTCGCCCGCTACGGCCACCTCGACCGGCTGATTGGCCTCCAACTTCCGGCCGTCGGCCGTGACGTAACGCACGAAGAGGTGCAATTTACCGTGCTTGGGCGGCTCTTCCGGCCAGGTCATCATCAGGTGGATGGCGCCCGTCGCGCCGGTGCGGCGGAACATGGCGGCCGTTTCGGCGGCGGCAAAATCCCAGCGGGCCACCCGCACCGCATGTCCCTCCTCGTCCCGCATTGCCGAATCGAAGACGACGATGCTCACGTCGGCCGGGGCATCGACCGTTCGCCCCGCGCGGTCGCGCGGCTCGACGACCACCAGCAGCCCCTGATCGTCCGAGTGGTCGCCGGCGTTGATGCCGCCGGTTAGCGTGCGATTGAGGGTGATGGAGGCGGCCCGCCGGCTGTCGCCCGAAGGTGTGAAGGGCTCGGCCGCGGCCGATTGCGAGGCCATGGTGAGGCTGCCCGGCCGGCCGCGGAATTCGCTCGTCGCCCGCTCCAGGTTTGGACCATCCACGCGAGGGCCGGTCGTTTTTCGACGGCCCGCGCAAGTTCTCGGGCACGTCGGGCACCTCGGGGACGTTGGGGGGCGTCGAGCCGGGCCGGATCTTCAGCGTGTCGGGAACCTCGCCGGCCGGCTTCGAGGGCAATTCGATGCTCGGCGGCGCCACATTGCCCGGCGCAGCGGAGCCGCCCCTGCGACGCGGCGTTCGGGACTCCGGTTCCGCAGCCTCGGCCGACTTCGAAGACCTCACGGGCCGATCGTCTCCGGCCGGCGTGCATTCCTGCGATATCGCGCACCCTGTCGCGCAGCCGGTAGATTTCGTCCTCCTGGAGACGGAGCTGCCGCTCGAGAATGGCGACGTTGGGATCGCTCCGGCACCCGCTGGTTGCCAATAGGGCCAGGCCCACGACGGCGAACTGCCAGGATTTCATGATATTGCTTCCTTGCATCTCGATAGCCGAACGGCCATCCAGCACACAGCCATCCTTGGCCATGCCCGCGAAAGCTCGATACCCGTGCGATGATAAGAGTATTGTCAGATAAGACGCAGCCGCTAGCGGAATCCGGCGGTTTCAGGCCCGTGATGGCGCCACCCGCCGGCTTCCGCCGACGGCTATTGTCTCCGAGGTCGCTTTCCTGACACTCACTAACCACTAGCGACTATGCTTGTCCCGCGTGTTCGATCACGTGGTCGATCAAACCGTATTCCAAAGCCTCCTCGGCCGACATGAAGCGGTCGCGATCGGTGTCTTGCTCGATTTTTTCCAGGGGATGGCCGGTGTGCTTGATCAGGATGCGATTGAGCCGTTCCTTGACTTTGATGAACTCCTTGGCGTGGATGATGATTTCTTCGGCGGTGCCCTCGGCGCCGGCCAGGGGCTGGTGGATCATGATCCGCGAGTTGGGCAGGGCCTTGCGTTTGCCTTGGGCGCCGGCGGCCAGGAGGACGGCCCCCATCGAGGCGGCCTGGCCGACGCAGTAGGTGGCCACGTCGCAGTTGATGAACTGCATCGTGTCGTAAATGGCCAGCCCCGCCGAGATGCTCCCGCCCGGCGAGTTGATGTACATGTGGACGTCGGCCTTGGGGTCTTCCGACTGGAGGAAGAGCAGTTGGGCGACCACGGCGTTGGACACGTCATCGTTGATCTGCGAGCCGATGAAGACGATGCGATCCTTGAGCAGGCGGCTGTAGATGTCCATCGCCCGCTCTTCGCGGCCGCTCTTCTCGATGACAAAAGGAATGAGAGTCATTTACTTGTCATCCTCCACGTCCACCTTCTGCTTGGTGAGGATATCGTCGACGATGCCGTATTCCTTGGCCTGTTCGGCGGTCATGTAGAAATCGCGGTCGGTGTCTTTGCCGATGCGTTCGATGGGCTGCCCGGTGTGCTGGGCGAGGATCGCATTCAAGACTTCGCGGGTGCGGAGGATCTCGTTGGCCTGGATTTCGATGTCGGAGATCTGGCCGCCGACCTGTCCGTAGGGCTGATGGATCATCACCTTGGCGTGCGGCAGGGCGAAGCGCTTGCCCTTGGCGCCGCCGCCCAGCAGCACGGCCCCGCCGCTGGCCGCCAGTCCCACGCAATAGGTGGCCACCGGGCAACTGAGAATCTGCATCGTGTCGTAGATCGCCAAGGTGGCGCTGACGCTGCCGCCGGGCGAATTGATGTAAAAGTGGATGTCCTTGCGGCGGTTTTCGCTCTGCAAGTACAACAGCTTCATCACCAACTCGTTGGCGTTGCCGTCGTGGATCTCGCCCTGTAGGAGGATGATGCGGTTCTCCAGCAAGAGATCGCCGAGCGTCATTTGCCGCTGGCGCTGATAGTCGCGGTAGGCCAGGCGGGGATCCATAATCATCGGCCCCGGAAATTCACTCATAGATGGTCCTTCATCGGAATCAGGGACAGCAAATTGAAAAGTGCCAACTGCAAATCGTCAGTCTTCAATTTGCAATCTGTCATTTACTTCCATGTCGATCTGCGTTGATCCGTGGTTTACCTCGCCTTCAATCCCACCTTCTAGTGCCTGGGCTCCCGCCCTTCCTCGCGCTCGGCCGGTCCCTCATACTTCCCCTCGGGCACCTTTTCCTCTTCGTCGTACTTGGCCTCGGGGATGTCGGCGTGTTCGCCGCCGCCGGCCGCGTGGTCGACCGCCTCTTCGTCGGTGCGGCGGATCTCGTAGGGCACTTCCTTGAACCTGGCGTCGGCGAGGATCCGCTCGATCACCTTGCGCTCGATGATCTGGTTTCGCAGCACGTCCATCGAGCCGCTCTTCTCCAGCCGCGCCCGCACGCGCCGCGCCGACTCGCCGCTCTGGCTGGCCAGCAGCCGAATCTCGGCCTCGTAATCCTCTTCGCTGGCGTCGATTTCCTCTTCTTCGGCGATGCGTTCGAGGATGAAGTGCTCCTTGAGCGCCCGGGCCGTGGCGGCCGCGCTGTTCTGCCGCAGGGCGTTCTCGTGGGCGCGGATTTCCTCCTCGCTGAACCCGCTCCGCTGCAACTCCATGACGGCCCGCTGCAACTCCCGCCGGCTCTGCCGCTGCAACATGGCGGGCGGCAGATCCCAATGGGCGGCCTCGGTCAGGGCCGCGGTGATCTGTTCGCGGGCCCGGCGGTGCTGCTCGTAATCCAACTGCCGGGCGAGTTGGTCGCGGATGCCGTCGCGCAGCTCCGCCTCGTCTTGGAAGCCGCCCAATTCGTCGAGCAACTCGGGCGTCACCTCGGGCATTTCGAGCTTCTTCACCTCCAGCACCTCGAAGACGGCCGTGACCTTCTGCCCGCGGAGCGCGGCATTGGGGGCGTCGTCGCTCAGTTGAGCCTCGCCCTGGCGAGTCTCGCCGGCCCGGACGCCGGCCATCAAACCGTCGAAATTCTCAATCTTGCCGTCGCGGAAGCTCAGCACGGGGCGGATGCGGATGACTTCCTCGTTGGCGCTGGCCAACACCTGGTTTTCATGTTTGAAGGTCAGGTTGGTGGTGATGTAGTCGCCGGGCTCGGCCGCCCCCGCGAACGGCACCAACCGGCCGCGGCGGGCCAAAATGCCTTCCAGCGTCTGGCTCACGTCGGCGTCGCTGTAGGCCCGCGTCGGTTTCTCGATCGCCAGCCCCTTCCACTTGGGCATCTCGAACTCGGGGCGAACCTCGATGTCGAACTCGAACGTCAGCGCCCCGTCCTCGGGCATCTCCACCGCCTCGAAGTCGAAATCCGGCTCGCTGATGGCCGACAGCTTCTGTTCCTCGTTCACCTGGGCGAGGCTTTTCATCAGCAGTTCGCCCTTGACCTTCCCGGCGATGTCTTTGCGAAAGCGGGTCTCCACCAGTTTCCGCGGGGCCCGGCCCGGCCGAAAGCCCGGCACGTGCGCCGTCGGCATCAGTTCGGTGAATTCCTTGTCGAAGTAGCGGTCGATGTCGTCGCGGGGGATCGTGACCGTGACGTGGCGCTCGCACGTGCTGCGGTTGTCGACCTTCACCTCCAGCGCGAGCCGTTGGGCCTCTTCTTCGCCTTCCGCACCCTCGGCCTCGTCGGAAGTGGAGACGGCCTCAGCCAGTTTGTCGTTGTCGGTGTCGGACATGATCGTGCCGGGGTGTAAGATTCCGTCGAACGCGAAGAGCGGGTGATGGGGTTCGAACCCACGACAACGACGTTGGCAACGTCGTGCTCTACCAACTGAGCTACACCCGCATGGTGGCGAATCCCGAAATTATAGGTTCCCAAGGGCCACGTTCAAGGGCAATTATGTGGCAGTTCAGTTAAATGCGCACTTCATCAGGCGTCAAGTACCCATCTAATGGGGAGTGCGAATCTCGTCGTCGGGCAGGATCGTTGCTGCGTGCTAACCCAGATTAACATCGGATAGTGGGCAACACGCCGCAAGTCTGCTAGGAGTATTACGTCCAATGGTGCGAGGCGTACAACACGGCGCTCTGGGAGGCGTGCTAGCGTAGTGATTCGCAGTTATGGGTGCTTATCAGTGGGTGCGTTTCTCGGGGTTGCATTGCCACCCGGAGAAGGTGTATACTTGGCTTTCGGACCGTGGTTGACTTTAGCCATAGCCCCCCGTCTATCCAGGTTGACCGGTTTAGTTGACAGTTAGTGCGCTAAAGACCCGTTGACCGGCAATTGGAGGCGCCATGCAGACAACGCACACCAACGGACATCAATTCGCGTTGCGGACATTGCTGCTCTTCCTCTTCATCGTCGCCTGCATTGGTAGCTGGTACGCGTACCGCGTCCAGCGAGTCCGCCACGAGCGGGCACTGCTTGATGGGATATGGCAAATCGTCTCCGACAACGGGACCCCTGTCATGCTCCCGAATGGCCAAATGGCCACCGTCGAATTCAAGCAGGATCAGTACGCAGCTAATCCTTTCCAGGAACCAAGGTGGTTGGACTTCAACGTTCCTGGCCCGAGCGGACAATCCAAGTGCATCTACCGGTGGGAAGGCGCACGGGTCCGCATCGTCCAGGCGTCGCCGGGGGCCGAACGCCCGCATTCCTTTGAGGAAGGGACCGCGATTCCCGAGCCGGTCTTGAAGGCAGGTGCCTCCGTAAGCATCACCAAGTATTTGCTCGCGCGCGCTCCGCCAACACCGCCTGCCCGCTGAGCGGGACGCCGCCGGGCGTTGTGCAGGCGACCGTGGCGTTGGAGAGTAGAATAGCGGCTCGACGCTGATCGCTCCGGTCGGGGCGGCGTCGGGCAGGCGAACCGTTGGCCCCAATGGACGTCCGATGTCAAGCTCGCATGAAAACCTGGGGCCTGAAGCATGACAGAAAAGCAACAGCACGTTGAGGGCCAGCCAGGCGACCCCGGCTCTCGGTTACGGTTCAGTCGTGCCTCAGGACTGGCGTTCGTCGGACTGGGCCTTTCCCTTGCGTTCTTTGCATTTAGGGACATCCAACGTGACTGTCCACTCTTCACCTGGGATGAACTGTCAGCTCGCATCGAAATGCCAGTAGTTTCAGATTCACCGGGCGTCCAGTTGGTCGGGAATGTTACGAAAACCCGTCATTACGGCATGTTCCATCACGGAGCGACCTCGGCCTGCATCAGTGGTGTTACGGTGCTCTATGAAGATCATAGTTACTTCTTTGTGGAAACGACGCCGGACGGCTTTTTTCGATCCCTTATCGACCGGACTAGATTTCCACATATCGCTCTTGAACCCATTGAAAGACATCCAATAAGTGCAACTTCCGCCACCGGAGCAGTCGATGAGGCTACACAGTTCCTGAAGAGTCGACAGTGGGATTAGGGAGAGTATCTTTCGGCCAACAGCGCCTGTCCGCTGAGGCCCTTCGGGCACGCCTTGGGCGTAGTGCAAGCGGCCGTGGAGTAGTAGAATCAGTCGTAGCTCGACGCTGATCGCTCCGGCAGAGGCGGCGTCGGACAGGCGTTCCGTTAATTCCCCATCTTGTTGAATCACTACACTAGCGATCCAACAGCGGCCCGAACGCCTCGCAGACCCCCTTGATCGCCGTCGCGCGCGACAGCTTCGGCTTGGCGATCTTCGTCAACAGCGGGGCCGTCTCGGGGCGATGCGTGCCGGCGTCAATGTAGGCATCGAGCCAGGCCCGGCGGAACAGGATCACTACGTGGGCCGAACCGGCGGCGGCTCTTCCATGCCGTCGATGTAACGGCGAAGCCGTTCCAACTCGTCCGTCACGTGGTGGAGCTTGAGCATGATCTCCACCCGCTTGACCAACTCCAGCTTGTTGACCGGCTTGCTGAGGAAGTCGTCGCAGCCGGCGGCCACGGCCCGCTCGATGTCGCCCGACTCGTTCAGGGCCGTGACCATCAGGATCATGACGTGCCGGGTGTGGGGATCGCGTTTGAGCGTCTTGCAGACCTCGAAGCCGCTGAGCTTGGGCATCATGATGTCCAGCAGGATCAGGTCGGGCTGGAACTCGGCTACTTTGGCGAGCGTATCGCGGCCGTCGACGGCCACGGCGACCTCGCAGTCCACGCCCTCCAGGTAGGCCTCCAGCAACTCGACATTGGGAACGTTGTCGTCGGCGATGAGAATTCTGCTCTTGGGCATGAGGTCTAACCGAATGTCGGAGGAGTGGCTTGACAGATCATGAGACGCTCGAAACCACGCATTCTTTTCTGCAATCCCATCGCTTGTGGCTATACCATACTCTCCAAATCACAGCTCGTAATCTGATAGGACTGCCCCACGGGATTGAAACCTGCCACGTCATCTCGTTTCAGTTTGTCCCTAATGCGTGCGAAACACCGGATCGTTTCTTGA
Source organism: uncultured Planctomycetaceae bacterium (assembly GCA_963759115.1). Lineage (GTDB taxonomy): Bacteria > Planctomycetota > Planctomycetia > Pirellulales > Thermoguttaceae > CAVWXT01. The sequence continues at coordinate 365,807 of CAVWXT010000002.1, read as the reverse complement.
TCGTACAGCCGTTCTCCACACTTGAGACAGACTTCGGCCGAGACCCTTACGGCCGCGGTGTTCCCGCCGCCTCTTAGGAGTTTTTCCACTTCCTTCTCGACGACTTCGCCCCCGCAGACGGGGCACTTCTCGAAGGGCATCATGGTTTCTTCCTTTCTCGCCAATTGGTCCACCGGTCTGGATCCGGCCGATAGACGGTGATCAGAACCGCCCACTGGACTCCTGCATTATACGCCCAAACGGAATGGACGGGAGCGCCGCTGAAGGTTTTCCCGAGAATCAGGCAACTTGGGAAGGGCTTGTCGGTCGGATAGTCCTCGATAATCTCTCCGTGAAGGACCGAGAAGCAGATTTCATCGAACGTGAGCCCATCGGCCTCTGCCTCCTCGTCAGCGTGATCGCTGATGCGAATTCGGCTCGTGCGAATCGCGTCAACGATCTTCTCAATGTCCATGACTTCTCCTGAGGAGGCAAAGGGAATGTCGCTGATTGTTCGTTGTCAAGTGCGCCAATATACGTGATGTGCCCATTTCAAATACTACATTGTGCTCTTGCGTGTCAGGTCGGTGTACGGAAAGATCCCTTTTGCTTTGAGGGCTCTTTTGACTTCTTCTTTTCTGCCGGCCAAGCACGCAGCTTTTTCCGCATCGTTGCTCGGTTTCGGTTTCTTCTTGAAAGGATTCCACATTTCGATCTCCTCTCTGCCCATGATGAATCCCGTCAGTGTCGCGCCATCCCCAACCGCAACATGCCGGCAATGTATGCGGCCATCTACCAGACCTCCCGCCCAACCCGCATTCCCCAGGCAGTTTCTTCCGGCTTATAGCGATTAGGAATCCGCGCGACGAGTTGCCGAAGGGTCACTTTCCTCTGTCTCCGCGTGATGGGTGTTGCAACAATAACGCCGTTTCGGACTGTAACATCCACGTCATCTCCAACCGCGACGTGGCCATCCTCCAATATCTGTTTATTCAATAGGAGCCCTTGGCTATCACCCCAGCTTCGCACCTTGGTCACCATGCAACTTTGCTCCCATCGCCGCATGGATGCGGCTCGACGTTACTGCCTCTCACCCCTCAACCCCTCTCCCCTCTTCTCTCCCGGCACCGGGAACTGCCGGCATAGCTCGGCCACGCGGCCGCGGATGTCGCGAGTCAACTCCTCATCGTCCGGCGCACGGAGCACCTCCAAGATCCAGCCGCCGATGCGGCACATCTCGTCGCAGCCCATGCCGCGCGTGGTCAAGGCTGGCGTGCCGAGGCGGATGCCCGAGGGGTCCACCGGCTTCCGCTGGTCGAAGGGGATCATGTTCTTGTTGACCGTGATCCCGCAACGCTCTAACGCTTGTTCCGCCTGGCGGCCCGTGACGCCCAGCGTGGTCACGTCGGCCAGCAGGAGATGGTTGTCGGTGCCGCCGCTCACTAGGCTGCACGCCGCCGGAAAGGAGCACGCCAGCCAGCGCCTGGGCGTTGTCGATGATTTGCCGCGCGTATTGCTTAAACGCGGGGGTCAAGATTTCGCCCAAACAGGCCGCCTTGCCGGCAATCACGTGCATCAGCGGGCCGCCCTGGATGCCCGGAAACACCGCCCGGTCGACGTCTTTCGCATACGCCTCTTTGCAGAGGATCATGCCGCCGCGCGGGCCGCGGAGCGTTTTGTGGGTCGTGGTGGTCACGTAGTCGGCCAGCGGCACCGGGTCGTCGTGCAGTTTGGCGGCCACCAGCCCGGCGTAGTGGGCCATGTCAACCATCAGCTTCGCCCCGCACTCCCGCGCGATCTCGGCGAACTTCGCGTGCGGAATCTCCCGCGGATAGGCGCTGGCGCCGGCCACGATCATCTTCGGCTTGTGTTGGCGGGCCAAGGCCGCGATCTGGTCGAAGTCGATGCGGTGCGTGTCGGGCCGCACGCCGTAACTGACGAAATGGTACAGCTTGCCCGAGATGTTCAGCTTCATCCCGTGGGTGAGGTGTCCGCCGTGGGCCAGGTCGAGCCCCAGCACGGTATCGCCCGGCTGCAACGTCGAAAAATACACGGCCGTATTGGCCTGGGCGCCGGAATGCGGCTGGACGTTGACGTGTTCGGCGGCGAAGATTTCCTTGGCGCGGTTTCGGGCGAGGTCTTCGGCCACGTCGACGAACTCGCAGCCGCCGTAGTAGCGATGGCCCGGATAGCCCTCGGCGTACTTGTTCGTCAGCACGCTGCCCACGGCCTGCAACACGGCCGGGCTGGTGTAGTTTTCCGAGGCGATCATTTCCAGGCCGCTCCGCTGCCGGTCGATTTCGCCGGCGATGGCGGCCCAAAGCTCGGGGTCTTTCGTTCGACGTAGTTCATGGGAGCGTCTTGTCCGGGGGAAGAGTACACGTGTAAGACGGATTTCCCAATCCGTCCGGGAAGACTGGACGAACTAGGAAGTTCGTCCTACGGAGCGCACTGCAAGCCACTATTGTTAGCGGAAGGAAGGCCGCTCGTCAATCAGGAGATGAGCATGTCGCAAGAATACGACATAGCGTCAGACAGGGAGTCACGCGATACGCTCCGGCCCGGGCAGACTGCTTCTTGCCGGCTGACTAAGAGGTAGGGGGCGGCTCGAACTTCGGCGCCGTCGCCTCCTCGCGCTCTTCCGGCTCCCCGTAGCTTATTGTGCTGGGACTGGTGGAACTGGAAGCGGACGGGGTGATCGAAGTCGCGGAGTTCACGGCGTTCTGGATTTCGTTCTGAAGCCCACGGACCCCGTTCTTGATCTCCATGAAGCTCTTTCCGAACGACCGGGCGACCTCCGGCAATCGCTCGCCGAAGAGCAACACGGCGATGGCGCCGAGCACCAACATCATCGTCGGACTAACAAGATCAGCAAACACAGGGTACATCGCACTACCTCGTGACAGACTCGGCCTCAACCGCCCTTTTCCTCTTCCTTGACCGGCGGCTTACTCGGCTGATCCTCGATCTTATTCGCCGAGTTCTTGACATCATCCTCGATGCCCTGGAGGCCCTTTTTGAACTCCACAACTCCCTGACCCAGCGACCGCATCACGCTCGGCAAGCGGTTACCGAACAACAGAAAAACGATCGCTGCAAGGATCAACCAATGCATCGGGCCAAATGCACCCATGTCGACAAAGCTCCAGAAAGGGAAACAGGCGGGGGCAGGCAATTACCTGCTCATACACCCATTGTACCGGACCCTGGCCCGGTGTCAAACCGGTCGGCGATCTATCCAACTCTGGTTCCCACGCTCTGCGTGGGAATCCGCTTTTTCCCGACGCTCCGCGTCGGACGGGCGCCCCAGAGCATCGCAGGTGAAGCGTTCTCACGCAGAGCGTGGGAACGACGGTTTCCCCTCTTCACCTCTCGCCAAAGTCCCTATTTCGACCGATTTTCCTCGCGAGCACCCCCCGCGTAGAGGGGCAAGAATCGATAGTAAACCTCGAGCGTCAGGGCGGCTGTCGCCGTGGTGTAGACGCGGCCCCCGTGGCCCCCCCAAAGGTCATTCGTGTCCCAAGAGCCGGCCAGCGGCCCGTCCTTCACCTGCCGGCCAATCAGGGCGGCCCTCAGGGCATCGTTCCACCGTTGCCAGTAGACGCCCCGCAACTGATACGTGGCCAGCGTGCCGTAATACCAGTAATACAGGTTGGATTCCCCGCTGCCGGGAAGTTCGCCCAACAGATAGTCGCCCGCCTCGTTGCAGGCCGGATGGTCTCGGTCGAGGCCGAGAAATTGCCAGCAGACCAGGGCTTCGGCGGTCATGGGCCGGGTGGTTTGTTCGCCGGGGCGATACGACGCCCGGCCGCCGTACTTGCCCGCCGAAACGCTTTGCAGGTACCGGATGATGCCTTGGCGGGTCGACTCAGGCAAGGGAATTCCGGCCAATTCGGCGCTCTTCAGCGCCATCAGTTGCCAGCCGAGTTGGCTGGTGTCGCCGGGCTCGCCCGGCCGGTAGCGCCAACCGCCGCTCCGCGGGTCTTGTGATGCCACCGTATAGGCGATGGCCCGGCGGACCGGCTCTCGCAGCCGTTGGTCGCGGGTCATCCCGAAGGCCTCGCTCAGGCGCAGGTGGCCATGGCATGGCAGTACATCGACTCGTACAAGACCGCTTGGCCGCTCAGTCTGCCGTCGGACGTCTGGCTCCGCATCAGGAACTCCAGGCCGCGGCGGACCTCTTCACGATAGGGACCGTCGAGGTGCGTATGGCCGGAAGCGAGAAACGCCAACAGCGCCAGCCCGCTGATGCCCGTGTCGGCCCGACTGCCGGCGTTCTTGCGGTCTTGGCCAAGCACGTGCGTCTCCTTGCCGGCGCCGTGGACCCGCGGGTCCCAGCGGCCGTCGGCGGCTTGGTTGTCGGCGAGCCATTTCAGGGCGGCCTTGACCGCGGCTTCGGTTTCGGCCGTGCCGCCGTGGCTTTCGGCCACACCCACATGATCGGGCGCGACGCGGAGCCGATAGGCGTCGGGCAGCGGTTGCGGATTGTCGTCGCCCGGGGGCCGCGCGGTGGGCGGCAGCCCGATCTTGAGCGTGCCCGAACCGGCGAAACCGACGTCTCCCTGTCCGATTTCGCTCCCCGAGTCCTTTCGGATCAGACCGGCAATCGACGGCGCAGCGAGCCGATCGGTGGATGTATTGGGTGCGGTCCCGGCGGTTTCGGCCGGGCTGATCGCGGACGCGTCATCGCGGGCTTGGTAGGCGGGGTCACTGCCCGATGGTCCGTCCGCTTTGGCGCTCAACCGCTCGACTCGGCTAAGTCGCGTCACGGCTACGGACCCTGTGGGCGAATCGGCGACGGCAGCGAGCGGATTGGCGTCGCTTTCGCTCATCTTCGGCAGCATCTCAACCCGCTGAAGCAATGCCACGGGAACATCGTCCGTCGTCGTCCGGGGCGGCTGGGGCGTTGCCTCGCCGGCCAGGCGTTCCGGAGGCGTGCCGGCCTCCGGCGTGGCGGGCGGAGCGGCCTCGCGGCGCTGCGAGGGCGGGGCTTCGATGGCCGCCGGCGATTCACCCGGCGCAGACCGCCCCGCCGCTTCGACCGCCGCCGCGACAGGTTTTGCCTCGGCCACGGCCACGTGCTCCACGACCGGGTCGCCGGGCAGCTTTGAAACCGCGGTGCGAACCAGGCGTTTCGGCTCGGCCGGCTGATCCGTCGGGCCGCGTTCCAACTCCGCCTCTTGCGGCGGAGCGACGGCGTCGTTGTGGAACACCTCCCAAGGCTTCTCGCTTCCTTTGGGGGACGCCATCGCGCCCCCCTCGGCCGCAGCCGCTTCGGTAGCCGCATCGCCGATCGAAACGTTTATGACTTGTTCGGGCGGCGGCGGGATGGGGGTGGTGACCTGGACGCTCGCGGCATAGCTTGCCAGGAGTAGATGGGCCAGCAGCGACATGGCCATGCACTTGCGCAACGCCTTATACTGCCCCCACCGCGTATAGAGCAAGATCGCCAGCCCGATCGTAAACAGCGCCAGCCCGAGCCACAGCATCGCGATCAGCCATTGGATGCCCGCGAGGAACTCCCAGAGGTGAACAAAGGGGTCGGGAGTCATTGTTTTGCCGCGCCGTCGGCCCCTCTGGATTCAGGAAACAATGACTCCCGACCCCTTTGTTCCATCATGGCCACCGATCGGACGGTGATTCCCAGGTCCTGGATGCCCGCCTGTTTGCAGGCGGTCAGCACGGCGGCCACGTTTTGGAACTCGCCGCGGGCGTCGCCGCGCACCAGCACTCCCAAGTCGCTGTATTGCCGCCGCGCGGCGGCCAGATGCGCGGTGAGCTCATCGAGCGTGACGGCCTTCTTGTCCAAGGTAATCTTGCCGTCGCGGAAGACGTTGACTTCCTTGCGGGCGGGGGCCGCGGTGAGCGTTCCGCGATCGACGACCTCCGGCACGCGCAGCCCGATCTTCCGTTCGTCGTCGATGAAACGCGTTCCCAGCATGAAGAAGATGATCAGCAGGAACATGACGTCGAGCATCGCCGTCAGGTTCAGCGTCGGTTCGTCGTCGAGATGGGTTTTCAGGGGCATAACAGAAGAAAATGAGGAATGTTGAATGATGAATAATGACTGTCAAACGCATATTCGCCGCTTGCGGTTTCGCATTCACCAGCCGCTACGATGCCACGGCGGAGTTCGTCCGGCGCGATTTCGGAGCGGCCACCTTTCGATCGAGCAGGTCTTCGGCCGAGATTACATTGACGACTTCCTGCGCCAACTTGTCGATGTCGATCACCAGCCGATCCACGCGGCTGACGAAGAACACGTAGAAGATGGAAGCGGGGATGGCCACGGCCAGACCGCCGGCCGTGTTCAACAGGGCCTGGGCGATGCCGTTGGCCAACGTTGAAAATCGTCCCAGCGCGTCCGGGGAGGCGGCGATCGCGTTGAAGGTCTTGATCATGCCGAGCACCGTTCCCATCAGCCCCAACAGGGGGCCGACCGTGGCCACGCCGTAGAACACGCGGAGGTACTGACGGAGGCCATTGGTCACCCGCTCGCCGGCGTCGATCACGCCTTGCTCGACCTCGACGCCGGGCCGGCCCCATTTGCGCACGGCGCCGGCAAACACATGGGCCACGGGGCTGCCGTTTTCTTCGCACAGCACCAACGCCTCCTCGCGATCGAGTTGCCCCTCGCGCAACTGTTGCAGGAAACGGGTCACGAACGGCTTCGGAATCACCCGCCGCCGCCGCAAACTGACCGTCCGCTCCAACAGGAAGGCCACCAGCAGGAACGAGCAGAACAGAATGGCGTACATCAGGGGGCCAGCCTGCTCGATGATTCTCGACAAGCTCTCGGGTCGCAATGACGCTGGACGCGTCGGTTGTACCGCCCTCGGGCGATTCGACCGACTTGGCGCCGGCGGCTGAGGGGGCCGCGGGCTCGATTCTCAGCACGGCCCTGGAGTGCCACGGCGAAAAACATGCCTGCAATCATCGCGAGCAACAGTACCTCGCAACAGTACGGATCGGACTGGCTTGTTCATCTTCGACGACTCCTACGCGGCGAACCCGCCGCCACGAAACGCATAGTCGGAGCATATTGCCCCATAGTCATTTTCGTACTGCCGGTGCGGTTTGGGTGAGAAATGCTGCCATTCAGGGCACCTTTTTCAGGGCAGTTCGCCGTTGGTTGGCCTCCTCGGCAAAGGACGTGCTGGGAAAATCCTTGAGAAGGCGATCGTAAAGTTCGATGGCCTGCTTGGGGTCGCCGAGCCTCTCCTGGCACTTGCCGGCCTGCAACAGGGCTCCCGCCTGCCAGGTGGGATACGCGTAGAGAATCTCCACTTTGAGGTACTCCCGATAGGCGGCTGGGTAGTTCTTTTGGTGGAAGAAGGTCTCACCGATCCGCCATTGGGCCAAAGCGGCCGTCTCGGTCTTCGCGCCCGCCGAAGAATGGATCACCTTTTGGTATGCCTGGCGAGCCCCCTCAAAGTCGGCCTTATTGGCCAAACAGCGGCCCAACACGTAATCCACCTCGTACTGCTGCTGAAAGTTCGGAAAATCCGCCTCGATCTTGGCGGCCATCGCCTGGGCCTCGTCCCACTGGTTCTGCTGCACCAGCAATTGGGCACGGCGGAGCAAGATTGTGGCCATCCACGGCTCGTGTTTGCCCTCGATCTGACCGACGAGCCGCTCCAGACGGGAACCGGCAGCCGCGTAGTCGGCCTGCTGATAGAACGCCTCGGCGATCCAGAACTCAGCGGCCAGCCGCCGCCGGCTTTCGGGAAACTCACGGACCAGCCCCTCGAACGCCTCGCGCACCTTCGGCCAATCGGCCTTCGCCACGGCAACCTGGCCGCGGAGAAACATCGCGTACTCGCGGACCTGCGGGGCGACCGGCTCGGCGCGACTGCCGGCTGCGGCCTTATTCTCCAGTACTTTGTGGAGCAACTCGTTGGCACGGCCATAGTCCTTCGCGTCGAAGGCCCGCTGCGCCAGGCGATACGTGGCATCGGCCCAGAAGCGGCTTTGCGGATGCTCTTTGCGTAGGCGCTCGAAGAGGCGATCGGCGTCTTCCGCCTTGCCCAATTCCTGCGTTGCCCACGCCCACTCGTAGAGCACGGTGTCGAGTTTGGGGAATTGGGGATATTCCTCGGCGAGCCGCTCGTAGAACGCCGCTGCCTGTTGGTTCTGCCTCAGCTTGACCTGCAACTGGGCAGCGGCCAGCAGGGCATCGACGTGCTGCGGGCTGGCGGGATGCTTGTCGATCACCAGGTCATACATGCCCAAGGCCGGCTCGCTTTGGCCAAGTTGATCGAGAATCCGGCCGCGGACCAATGCCGCTTCGGCCGCCATCGCCGCAGGGGGATTTTTGTCGAGCACCTCGCCGAACGTGGCGGCGGCCTCGGGCAACTTGCCGGCCTTGAACTGGCTCCAGCCGAGCCCCATCTTCCCTTTCAGTTCGTATTGGGCCGAATCACCGGCCGCCGCCAATCGGCCCGACAGTTCCGCCGACCACGCCGCATCATTGGCGTCGTAGGCCGCTTCGGCAAGCTGCTCGGTCGTGGGGGCAATCAGCGGGTGCTGGGGGTGCTTCTCGGTCAACTCGACATAAAGACGCTTCGCTTTGTCGAGTTGGCCACGGCGGGCATAACATATCGCAAGCTCGCCGGCGGCCTTCACAGCGGCGTCGCCCGTGGGTTTGCTGGCCAGGAAGGCTTCTAGCGGTCCGATGGCGTCGGCATATTTTTTCAGCGCCAGCAGCAGCGATCCGCAGGACAGTTGGGCGTCCGATTTCAGTTGTCCGCCGGCCGCATCGACGACCGGCCGAACGGTCGCCAGGGCCTCGCCGTAGCGTTTCAGCCCCTCGTAGCTCACGGCCAACAGATAGCGGTTTTCCAGGTCCTCTTGCGCGGTCCCCTCTCCCTTTGGGAGAGGGGACAATCCCACCCCAGGTTCCAACAGGGCGACAGCCCGGGTGAATTCCTGGCGTTCCACGAGCGACCGGGCGCAGCATTCGCTGCACGTCGCTCTTGGCGGCGCTGTTGGGAAACCGCGTTTCGAGCTGGGCCGCCTCGCGTTCGAGCGTGGCGTAATCCTTCATGAGCAGCGCCGCCTGGACCTTGCCGCGGATGGCCTGCTGCAGCAACTCGTCGCCAGCGGAATTGGTCGCCAACACGACGTCGAACTGGTGGGCCGCGTCGGCCGGCCGGTTGAGCTTGAGCGCCGCCAAGCCATACCCCAAGCGTGCATTGGGCTGCCAGGGACTGGTCGGCCACCGATCCTTGAAGACCAGGAAACTCTCCGCCGCCTGGTCGTAGCGGCCGGCGGCGTATTGCAGGGCGCCCAGATGGAATTGGGCGGCGTCGGCCATGGGACTGCCCGGCTTGCCCGCCACGGCCAGATACAACCGCTCGGCCTCCTCTAGTTGGTTCTGTTTTTCCAGGGCGCGGGCGAGTCCCACGCGGCAGTCATCTTGCAGCTTCCCCTCCGGGAAACGCTTCAGCCCATCCCGAAAATAGCCGGCCGCCGCCGCGGCGTCGTTTTGGGTCAGTGCCATCTCGCCCAAGTAAAGCAACACGTAGGCGTTCAGCCGATCATCGGGGTACTTCGCCAGGAAGCTCGCCAGGTCCGGCTTGGCCACGTCCAACTTGCCCGACAGGTAGGCCGCTTCGCCGGATCGGAACAGGGCTTGCTTCGAGAACTCGCCTTCTGGATTGCGCTCGACGCAGGCGCGGAAGTTCCGTTGGGCGTCGTCGAGTTGGTTCAGTTGCAGCAGGGCCTCGCCTATGAAGAAGAGAGACTTGCTGGCCCGACCGTCGTTGGGGTATTTCTGGAGGAACGTCTGAAATTCCTCGACGGCGAGCTTCCAGCGCTGGCGATCATAGTGGCCGGCCGCCACGGCGAACTGGTCGTCGGCCTCGTCGGCGCGCACCACGGCGTCCCGGGGCGCGGCCGCCCCAACGATCAGCGCGACAGCCAACATTCGACACACGGCAGTCCACATGGCTTTCCAATCCTATCCCCGCGGGGCACGGGAAGGCAAGGGAGCCTAAGGCGTCGCCAGGGTGGATCAGTTCTTCACTGATAGGGGTAGGGAAGGCCGGTTAAGTTCCCGGCCTCCCCTCCCTCCGAACCGGACTGGCGGATTTCCCGCATCCGGCTCTCCGGTTAGGACCGGCGAATCAATAGGTGTCGGAGTTTTGTGGCATATCTGATAGACTGGGGGCTAGTGTATGGAGTTTCTCATGGTCCTTTTGAATGGAGCCAAGGATGGCCTTCGTATTTCAGTTGCAGTACGATCCGGAAGTGGTGGAACAGGTTCGGGCCTTTTATCAAACGTTGTCCGAGAAAGATGGACGACGGTATGCTGCCGTCGAGGCTCGGCGGCTGGGGCATGGCGGGATCGAGTATGTGGCCGAGGTGTTCGGATGCTCGCAGCGAACCATTGAACGCGGACTGGCCGAGTTGGACGAGTTGCCACACGATCCGGCAGCGGGACGAGTGCGACGAATTGGCGGCGGGCGAAAAAAAAATGGTCGAGACCCAGCCCGAACTTGTGGAGAACTTGAAGTCGGTGCTGGAAGTCCGCACAGCGGGCAATCCCGATGACGCCGGCGTGCTGTGGACGGACCTCTCGTCGCGGCAACTCGCGGACACCGTGACGGACATGGGAACTCCCGTCAGTCCACCGGTCGTGCGAGACTGGATGAAAGAGCAGAAGTTGGGGCGACACAAGATCGCCAAGGTTTTGGCAGGCGGACACAGCCCTGATCGGGATGCCCAGTTCCTCCGCATCGCCGAACTGAAGGCCAAGTACTTGGCGGCGGGCGACCCCGTGTTTTCCCTCGATACCAAGGCAAAAGAACATCTCGGGCAACTCTTTCGGGAGGGCCGCGTGTGGACCCAGCAGGCCTTCCGGGCGTTCGACCACGACTTTCCCAGTTGGGCTACCGGCGTCATTATTCCGCACGGCATCTACGACCTCCTTCGCAATCGCGGCCATCTCAACATCGGCCTGAGCCACGACACGAGCCAATTCGCGTGCGACAGCTTCCGCTGGTACTGGAACCGTATCGGCCAACGATGCTACCCGCACGCCAAGTCCATCCTCTTGTTGTGCGACTGTGGCGGAAGCAATTCGGCGGCTCAGTATCTTTTCAAACAGGACTTGCAACACCTCGTCAACGAATTGGGAGTAGAAATCCGAGTGGCCCACTACCCAAGCTATTGCTCGAAGTTCAACCCGATTGAACGCCGTTTCTTTCCCCATGTCGGTCGCGCCTGCCAAGGAATGCTGTTCGACACGCTCGACACCGTGGTCCGCCTGATGCGCAAAGCCTCGACCACCACCGGCCTGCAAACGACAGTCAATGTTATCCACCGCATCTATGAAACCGGTCGCAAGGTCGCCGACAGCTTCAAAGCCGCCATGACCATTCTCTTTGACGACTTGCTGCCAAAATGGAACTACGTCGCCAAACCCCAATAATCCCGACAGTTATTGATTCGCCGGTCCTTAGTGGTGTTACCTCGTAGAGGATTGGTGAACCGAGCGCGGGAAGGAAACAAGGTTCCTTCTCGGGATCGGCAGAAGCGAAAGGCCCTGACCTTCACGGGAAGGCCACCAACATGCAACATCGACGGTGCGGCCAATCTGAGCCAAGTTACGTGTGCCTGACGCAGTCCGTCGTGGCTAGTCGTTGCCGACACTCGCGGTACGGTGTGGTTTTGGCCGTGCGTCATGTTTCATCCACTTTCCTGCGTCCCTTTGCTCGACGGGCATTGCCCCGCTTCCTCGCTCGTATGGACGCTCTGACTCCTGGGCGGTCGATTCTTCGTATCCTTATCAGGGACAATGAACTTCGTCCTTGTACCCGCCCAGGTCTCCTTGCTTCATGTATCAAACCTTCCGACCGTTCCGCCTCCAACCACCTGTTGCCGCCTCTGGGGCTTGGTTTGGTTTCCCCCCGGAGCTTACCGCGCGGTCTGCCGACCGCATCCCTTGCGAGGACCACAGCGTCACTTGGGCTTCGCCTTTTCCTAGCAGGCTCGCCACGACAACCGGCCGAATCGAGTTCGTCATCCTGCGGACCAGCCGTTCACCTTCAGTTGCTCTCCACCCCCTCTCACGAGGACGCAGTTACTTTCGGTTACGAAGTTCAAACCCAATTTCGACAAGGACTTGCACCTTGCTGATTCGATACACTCACAAGCGCACTAGGAGGCGACTCCTGTCGCCGATTGTCCGAAACCAGCCACAAATCGGCGACAGGAGTCGCCTCACACAACCCTTTTCCTTGAGAATTGATCGGCCCTGGAGGCGTCGCAACAGATGGCGCGCTCCCAAGAGTGGCGCGTCCCTGAGCGCACCGCAGGGCGTGTGCGCCGGATCGATCACGCCCTTGGTACCACAAGCTGTGCCGCCCCGATCGACTCGTATTCCCGTTCCCCCACAACAGATGAACAGCGATAATTCCTAATGGGTAAGGATTCTCCTGATCGCTCGCGTAACCCGATGTGGTGGAATAGAATGGATACTTTGACATGGCAGGGATGCGCCACTCAAAACGGGCTTTCTCCTTATTCTCGCCCGGGGACCGACGTGATGACGGCAATCGTGCCGCACGACGCCAACAGGGAAAGCACTTGCCGGCGCCTTTCAGTTCAGGAGGTCTTATGGCCAGCAATCAGTCCGCGACGGAAGTCCCCGAGATAAGCCAGAATCTCTATGAACGATTGCGATACCAGTCCTGGTTCCTGACGCTGTTGTGGACGGGCTGCGTCGCGGCCTCCCTGCTGTGGAACGTTCACGAGGAGAGAGAGACCAACGCTAAGATCGCCCGCAACAGTGCCGAGGTCACTGAGGGAGACATCCGGGGAGGAATCAGCGTTTCGGTGCCGATGGCGGCGTTGCAGGCCATTGGGAGACAACATTTGGCGGGAATCTGGCTGGCCCACCTTTCCTTGTGGCTGGTCGGCCTCGCCGGCATCGTGGTGTCGCGGAGCGGTTTGGCGAAGCAGATCGTTGGTCGCGAAAGGGCCGAGGAGTCGCTGCGAACAGCGTATGACGAATTGGAGACTCGGGTTCAGGGGCGGACGGCGGAACTGCAGAACACCACGCAACTGCTGGGGGCCGAACAGCAGCGGTTCCACAAGGTGCTGGACCAGTTGCCGGCCTACCTGGTGCTGTTGTCGCCCGACTACCACGTGCCGTTCGCCAACCGCTTCTTCGAGGAGCGTTTTGGCAAGTCGGAGGGCCGCCGCTGCTACGAATATCTGTTCCATCGCACCGAGCCGTGCGAGAATTGCGAAACCTACAAGGTCTTGAAGACCGACGCGCCGCATCACTGGGAGTGGACCGGGCCCGACGGCCGCAACTACGACATCTTCGACTTCCCCTTCACCGACACCAACGGCTCGCCGCTGATTATGGAGATGGGCATCGACATCACGAAGCGCAAGCAGGCCGAAACGGCGCTCAGGCAACTCAACGAAACGCTGGAGCAGCACGTGGCCGAACGCACCGCGGAACTCAGCGCCCGCAACGAGGAACTGAGCCGCTTCAATCGCGCGGCTGTCGGGCGCGAACTGCGGATGGTTGAACTGAAGCAGGAAGTCAACGAAGTCTGCCGCTCAAGCGGGCAGCCGCCGCGCTATTCGCTCGACTTCGAGAAGGAGCAGCCATGAGAACGGAAAATGGCGAGTTGCTGGCGGGCCTTCGGCAGCAGACGCCGCTGGGGTGGGCGTTGCGCTACGGCCTGGCGGTGGCGGCGGTGGCGGCGGCGATGGAGTTGCGGGAGGCGCTGACGGCCTGGGTCGGCGACGCATTGCCCGCCTACATCACCTTCTACCCGGCGGTGATGGTGGTGGCGTTGCTGGCCGGCGTCGGGCCGGGCTTGCTGACTACCACATTGGCAGGCTTGGTGGTGTGCTACTGGATTCTGCCACCGGTCAGACAGTTCGCCATCGCATCGCCCGTGGACCGCTTGGCGCTGGCGATTTTCACCGGCATGGGCCTGTTGATGAGCGTGGTGGCCGACCTTTACCGGCGCAGGCGGGACAAGGCGGCGGCTTACGACCGAGAAACGGCGCTGCGCGAAACCCGCCAGGAAAATGAACTCCTGGCCACTCTCCTTGAACACGCCGACGAGGCATTCGCCGTGGGCTTCCCCGACGGGCGGCTGGGCCGTCTCAATCGCGCCTTCGAACAACTCACCGGCTACACCGCCGCCGAACTGCGCGCCCTCGATTGGTCCGCCACGCTCACGCCGCCGGAGTGGCGGGAGATGGAAAAACAAAAGCTCGACGAACTTCACCGCACCGGCCAGCCCGTCCGCTATGAAAAGGAATTCCTCCGCAAGGACGGCTCGCGCGTGCCCATCGAACTGCTGGTCCACCTCGTGCGCGACGCCGAGGGCAAACCCGAATACTACTACTCCTTCCTCACCGACATCAGCGAGCGCCGCCGCGCCGAGAAGGCCGCGCGCACGCACGCAGAGCATCTGCGCCAGTTCAACGCCGAGTTGCAGGCCGCCAACGCCACGTTGGCCGAGTCCCGCACCGCCGCGCTGAATCTGATGGACGATGCGGTGGCCGCCCGCCAGCGGGCGGAACAGGCCACTGCCGAATTGCGACAGGAAGTTAGCCAGCGCACGCAGGCCGAAGAGGCGCTGCAGCGCCAGCTTGAGGAGACGCGCACGGCGGAGGAGGAACTGCTGGCGCAGAACCAGGAGCTCATCGAGGCCCGGCACGCGGTGGACGTCGAGCAGCGCCGCTATGAGAGCCTGTTTGAGTTTGCGCCCGGCGGGTATCTGGTGACCGATGGTCGCGGCACGATCCAGCAGGCCAATGAGGCCGCGGCGCGGCTGCTGGGGGCGCCGGCCCAACGGATTCGACACGCCTCGCTGACGGATTTCGTGGCCGTGGACCACAACCTGGCCTTCTGGCAGGAGTTCGACCAGTCGATCGCCAGCGGTGCGCGGCGGGAGTGGGAGACGCAACTCCGGCGGGCCGATGGGCAAGTCTTCGATGCCCTGTTGACGGTGTCGGCCGCGCCCGAGGGACAGGACGCGTGGCGCTGGCTGGTGCAAGACATCAGCCCTCGTATAGCGGCCGAAGAAACCGTGGCCAAAGAGCGGGCCAATCTCCAGGCCGTCTTCGACGTGGTCAACGTCGGCATGTTGGTAATCGACGAGGAGGGCGTCGTCAAGCGGGTTAACGACACGGTTCCGCGATGGGTGGGAAGAGGGCTTACCGCGACCAGCGACGAGCAACCGGGCGACCTCTTGGGCTGCGTCCATGCCCTGGGCGATCCGACCGGCTGCGGACGGACGCCCCACTGCAATACCTGCCGCATTCGCCACACCTTCGAATCGGTCTTACACACCGGGCAGCCGCTCCACGACGTGGAGACCGAGGCCATCCTCTCGGTCAATGGCAACGAAACCCGCTTGTGGCTGGAGGTCAGCGCCGATCCGCTGGAGTTGGACGGCAAGCGGCACGTTATCCTGGCCATGAACAACATCACCGCGCGGAAGCGGGCGGAAGAGGAGGCGGTCCGGCTGGCCACTTTCCCCAAACTCAACCCCAATCCCATCGTCGAAGCGGACCTGGAGGGGCACGTTCATTTCCTCAATCCGGCCGCCGAGGGGCTCTTTCCCGATTTGCGGGAGCGGCCGGCGGACCATCCGTGGTTGGCGGGTTGGGACGCGGTCGTTGGCGAGTTGCTTTCGAGCGAGGCGAAGCGAATCACCCGCGACGTGGCCGTCGGCGATCGCTGGTATCAGCAGATGATCCACTACGTGGAGCAAACCGAGCGGTTCCGCGTCTACGGCATGGACATCACCGAGCGGCGACGGGCCCAACAGGAGCGCGAAATCACCGCCGAGTTCCTGCAACTCGTCAATGAGAGCACGGACGCCCAAGACTTGATCCGGGCGGCGGCTGCCTTCTTTCAGCAGCAATCCGGCTGCGAGGCCGTCGGCATCCGCGTGAAAGAAGGGGACGATTATCCTTATTATGAAGCCCGTGGGTTCCCCGCGGAGTTCGTCCTGTTGGAGAACAGCCTTTGCCGCAGACGGCGCCGGCGACGTAATCCGCGACAGTGCCGGCAATCCCCTCATCGAGTGCATGTGCGGCAACGTGATTTGCGGGCGGTTCGACCCCTCGAAGCCGTTCTTCACGGCCCACGGCAGTTTTTGGACCAACTGTACGACGGAGTTGCTGGCCACCACCAGCGACGCGGATCGCCAGTCCCGCACGCGGAACCGCTGCAACGGCGAGGGCTACGAGTCGGTGGCCCTGGTGCCGTTGGGCGTGGGCGAGGATCGCTTGGGACTGCTGCAACTGAACGACCGGCGAAAGGGGCGGTTTTCGGCCGAAGCCATCGCCCGCTGGGAGCGGCTGGCGGGTCAGTTGGCCGTGGCCTTGGCGAAGTTCCGCGCCGAAGAGGCGTTGCGCGAGAGCGAGCGACGCTTGAACCGGGCACAGGAAATCGCTCATCTCGGCGGTTGGGAATTGGATGTGGTGAACAATCGCCTGTCCTGGTCGGATGAGGTGTATCGCATCTTCGGGCTGCATCCGCAGGAGTTCGAAGCGACCTACGAGGCATTCCTCGATCTCGTGCATCCGGACGATCGGGCAGCCGTGGACGCCGCCTATGCCGACTCGCTACGGGACAACCGCGACGCTTACGAGATCGAGCACCGCGTCGTCCAGAAAACCACCGGCGAGGTCCGCGTCGTGCTCGAACGGTGCGAACACCTCCGCGACCACTCCGGCCACGTCGTCCGCTCCATCGGAATGGTGCATGACATCACCAAACGCAAGCAAGCCGAGCAGGCCGAGCGGAAAACGGCCGAAGAACTGCGTCGCTCCAACGAGGACCTGGGGCAATTCGCCTACGTCGCCTCGCACGACCTCCAGGAGCCGCTGCGGATGGTGACCGGCTTCGTGCAACTGCTGCAAAAGAAATACGGCGGCCGGCTCGACGCCGACGCCGACCAGTACATCGCCTACGCCGTCGACGGCGCCATGCGGATGCAGACCTTGATCAACGACCTGCTGGCCTACTCGCGGGTGGGCACCCGCGGTGGAGAGCGGGCCCCGACCGACCTGGGCGCGACGCTCCGCCACGCCCTGGGCAATCTCCACGCCGGCATCGAGGAGACGGCGGCCGAGATCACGCACGGCGAACTGCCGACCCTCCTGGCCGATGGCACGCAACTGGCGCAACTCTTCCAGAACCTGATCGGCAACGCGCTAAAGTTCCGCGGCGACGCGCCGCCGAAGATCCACGTTGACGCCAGCCGCAAAGGAGACGATTGGCTGTTCTCCGTGCGCGACAACGGCATCGGCATCGATCCGGAGTTTCGCGAGCGCATCTTCCTGATATTCCAGCGACTGCACACCCGGCAAAAGTACCCGGGCACGGGCATCGGCCTGGCGGTCTGCAAGAAGATCGTGGATCGCCACGGCGGCCGGATCTGGGTGGAATCGCAACCGGGCGAAGGGGCCACCTTCTACTTCACCATTCCCATCTGAGGCCACGATGGACCCGACACCGATTGAAATCCTGATGGTCGAAGACAATGACGGCGACGTGTTCCTGACGATGGAGGCGCTCAACGAGGCCAAAGTCGCCAACCACGTCCACGTCGTCCACGACGGCGTCGAGGCCCTGGAGTTCCTGCGCCGCCAAGGCAAGTACGCCGTGGCCCCGCGTCCCGATCTGATCCTGTTGGACTTGAACTTGCCGCGCAAGGACGGCCGCGAGGTGCTCGCTGAGATCAAGCCCGACCCCGAGCTGCGCAGGATCCCCGTCGTGGTTCTGACCAGTTCCAGCGCCGAGAAGGACGTGGCCCGGAGCTACGACCTCCACGCCAATTGCTATATCGTCAAGCCGGTCGATTTCGCCGGACTGATGCAAGTGGTCAAGTCGATCGAGGATTTCTGGCTGACGCTGGTGAGGTTGCCGCGCAGCGCCGGTGAACGGCGGCGCGTACACGTCGTCGCCCGCATTTCTCCTGCCCTCTGTCTGCCGCACGCTGGGCGTTTTGGCCCGCGTCGAGTCGTCGATCGGCTTCGGCCTGCTGGATGACAATGCACTGAACAGGACGGCACGGTGGCGCGACGCCGCTGCAAGTTGCATTGACAGGGCTCAGATCTTAGTGTACTCGTCACACGAAGAGCGCGGAGGGATACATGAGCACATTGAATACGCTCTACAGGTCCTCCTTAGGTCTGCTGACCGACCTTTACCAGCTTACGATGGCCTATGGCTATTGGAAGACGGGCAACCACGACCGAGGCGCCGTGTTCCATCTGTTCTTTCGCGAGCACCCATTCGACGGTGGTTTCACGGTTGCCGCCGGTCTTGCGACCGTCATCGAGTACCTGGAGGGGGTGCGATTCGAGCCGGAAGATCTGGCGTATCTGGCCCGTCTGCGGGGGAACGATGAGCAGCCGCTCTTCGAGTCGGCCTTTCTGGATTACCTGGCCCCGATGCGCCTGGGGTGTGACCTGCACGGCATCCCCGAAGGTACGGTCGTCTTCCCCCACGAGCCGCTTCTGCGGGTCACGGGTCCGCTGCTGCAGGCCCAACTCTTGGAGACGGCGCTCTTGAATATCGTGAATTTCCAGACGCTGGTGGCGACCAAGGCGACCCGGGTCGTATTGGCCGCGCGGGGCGAGCCGGTCTTGGAGTTTGGCCTTCGCCGTGCCCAGGGAATCGACGGGGCCTTGGCGGCTAGTCGAGCGGCGTACCTGGGCGGCTGCGCGGCAACTTCCAACGTCCTGGCCGGCCGGTCGTTCGGCATCCCGGTCCGCGGAACGCACGCCCATAGCTGGGTCATGTGCTTTGACGACGAGCTTGAGGCGTTTCGGGCCTACGCCCGGGCAATGCCCAACAATTGCGTCTTTCTCGTCGACACCTACGACACGCTGGCCGGCGTGCGGCATGCCATCGAGATCGGGCAGGAAATGCGCCGCGAGGGGCACGAGATGATCGGCATCCGGCTCGATTCGGGCGATCTGGCCTGGCTGAGCATCGAGGCGCGGCGGATGCTTGACGAGGCCGGTTTCCCGAAGGCGATGATCGTGGCTTCCAATGAGCTCGACGAACAAGTCATTGCCAGCCTGAAGGACCAAGGCGCCGCGATCGGCGTTTGGGGCGTTGGCACCCGCTTGATAACCGCCTACGACCAGCCGGCCCTCGGCGGAGTGTACAAACTCGCGGCCGTGCGCGACGGGCAAGGCAACTGGCAATACAAGGTGAAGCTGTCGGAACAGGCGATCAAGATCCCCAATCCCGGCATCCTGCAAGTGCGGCGGTACTGCCAGGGCGGCGAAGCGATCGGCGACGTGATCTTCGACGAGCAGTTTCCCGTCCAAGGCGATTGCACGATGGTCGATCCGCTGGACATGACCCACCGTAAGGTGATCCCGGCCGGCACGCCGAGCGAGGACCTGCTGGTGCCCGTTTTCTGCCGGGGGCAATGTGTCTACCGCGTGCCCAGCCTGGAGGAATCGCGGCGCCATGTGCAGGAGCAACTGGGACTGTTTCACGCGGGCGTCAAGCGGTTCGTGAATCCCCATCGGTATCCCGTGGGCCTGGAGCTGGGCCTGCACGAGCGGAAGACGGAGCTTGTCCTCAAGGCGCGAGGTTTCGGCCCATGACACGCGTCCGAGTTGCCGCAGCCGTTCTGAACCGGACGCCCTCGGACCGGGCGGGCAACGAGCAAAACATGTTGTCGGAGACGCGACATGCCTCACACATAGTACCGGCGACTGGTCAAACAGAGATTTTTGTTCGAGCGATGATCGGTGATAGACCATGAAAGCCTTGATTATCGTGGACGTGCAGAACGACTTTTGCCCGGGCGGGGCGCTGCCCGTGCCCGAGGGCGATCGGGTCGTCGAGATCATCAACCGCATCCAGGCGAGATTCGACCTGGTGGTGGCCACGCAGGACTGGCACCCGGCCGCTCACGGCAGCTTCGCGGCGAATCATCCAGGCCACAGCCTGGGCGAACAGATCGAACTGGCCGGCCTGCCGCAGATCCTTTGGCCGGCCCATTGCGTCCAAGATACTGCCGGGGCTGAGCTGCATCCTGGGCTCGACCGCTCCCGAATCGCGCGCGTGTTCCGCAAAGGCACCGATCCGAGTGTCGACAGCTACAGCGGCTTTTTCGACAACGGCCGCCGCGCATCGACCGGACTGGGCGAATATCTGAAGGACCAAGGCGTGAGCGAAGTCTACGTCTGCGGCCTGGCGACCGACTACTGCGTGAAGGCGACCGCCCTGGATGCCGTCGAGCTGGGTCTGAAAGCGTACCTTGTCGAGGACGCCTCCCGCGGTGTAGAATTTCGAGAGGGCGACGTTGGGCGGGCGATTGCCGCGATGCGTGAGCACGGGGTGATCGTAGTCCAGTCAGACAAAATGCCCGAACTGCCCCGAATTCTCGCGGAAGGCCGTTTCGTCCGCTTGCTCAGCCATTGCGGTTGGGAGTGGGTTGAGCGAACGAATACTTCCGCTGCCGTCGTGGTCGTGGCAATTACCGAGAGGCGGCAATTGGTGCTCGTCGAACAGTATCGCATTCCACTGAATAGCCGGGTGATCGAGTTGCCTGCCGGCTTGGTTGGCGATCTGGCGGAGAGCAAGGAAGAGGACCTAATGGAAGCGGCGCACCGCGAGCTGTTCGAAGAGACCGGCTACGAGGCTGCACGCCTCGATTACCTGATTGAAGGTCCCAGTTCGGCCGGCCTGACCAACGAAGTCTACACACTGCTGCTGGCCAGGGACGTGCGACAAGTTGGCCCAGGCGGCGGCGATACGACCGAAAACATCCTAGTCCACGTCGTGCCGCTCGACGAGGTACCTGAGTGGCTCGAATCGAAACGTCAAGAGGGCATGATGATTAGCCCGAAAATTTACTCTGCGTTGCACTTCGCCCAGAGGTAACCTTCAACTGGCGTCCGCCGTGTTGGGAGAGCGCGCCGTGAACGATCGCCTTGCGGGCATCCTGCTGGGCACGGCCGTGGGTGATGCGTTGGGCCTGCCGGCCGAAGGAATATGCCCTTCTCGCCGGCGCCGGATGGGCGAGAACGGCCCGGCGACTTCGTTATCGCAGCGTCGGGCGAGAAGCCGCGGTCGGCTGCTGGGCGGGCAGCGGCACGGGCACCGGCGCCGTCGTGTATTTCTCCACGTGCTCCAGCAGCCGGGCGACAGAAGGCGGTGTCGCATCAGGATGCTGTGGGCTGGGGATCGAGGTGGGCTGTCCGTTGTTGCCGTAGTAGGCAGCGTTGGCCTTGTTGTTGATCGTAATCGCGGTGCCGTCCAGGGCAAGGCCAAGGAACAAGCCGCGGCTCCGCGAGTAGGAGAAGACCGCCGACCGTAGCGTTACATCCGCGCCCGCCGCGGCCTGGCGTCCCACCGGCCCCGCCGTCACTGCGGCGTCGGCGCCGAGCGTAAGCTTGCCTGAGAGGAGCGTCTGCACGCTCTTGCGATTCTTGAAGACGAGGACCACGTCGGTCGCCTGGACGCCGATTTGCCAGCCGAAACTGCCGCCCGTGAGCGAAATAAACGACGGCGGCCGCCAATTGCCGGTTTCGTCGCGTACCAGGAGGATTCCACGCCCGAAGCGGATGCCGATGCCCAGCCCGCCCTTGACCACGTTGGGCACGATGGCGATGCCTTGGGCGTCGGCCAGCAGCGAGGCCGGAATGCCTTTTTCCGGGGTGGCCATGATTTCGTCGAGCACGCCCGTGGACTCATCCACCACGGCCCCTTCCTTGATTTGCGCCGGCAAGGGCGTTGTCAGCAGCGCGGATAGGACAAAAGTCCCCAGGGCGGAAAAAATCGCGATCGTTTTCATGAAGGCACTCCGGGCGGCCGAGGAATCTCACCCTGCCGGCAACGCGCTTGGCAGAAGCAAGGCGGATTCTATCGACTATACGCCGGCCGGGCAACGGCGGTTTGTTCGTCGGCCCTCCGCAGTGTGAGCGTAAGGTTTGTGGATGGAAAATTTCAGCGATTGGACCGAATTCTCGCCGAGGTTTGTTTTCCCGTGTCTCTTTGCACTTGAACTGCGTGCGAAGGAGCGCGCCCGGTCCCTCTTTCGCATGTTCCCCCTACAACCATGCAACAATGCTGAGATGCGTTGAATCTACTTGGGTGTTGCAACAATGACGTAAAAAAACAGCATAAGCTCGATGCGTTGCGTGCTGCCTCACGCGGTGTCACTCGACACGACAACGCAACAGCGAAGTTCTTGCGGATGACGTACCTCTGCGCCGGCCAAGAAATGCGAACCGCCGGCCTGCCCCGGCGGTCGCGTCAACGCCCTTCCGGTGCCGAACGCATTAGGGAATTAGAACCACTCCGCCCACCCACGCGCCCGCCTCAAACAGGGCGCCGCGGACGCTCAGCGGAAGCGGATCGATCAGGTACGGGGCACAATCGCCCGGCCGGTAGTATCCCAACGTGTAGAGACACTCGGTCGGCGGCTCCAGGCCCATCTTGTAAGGCAGGATCGGGACGGTGAGGAAGAAGTGGGCTCCCGACATGAACGGCTGCAGCCACGGCCCCCACATGTGTCCGTAGCGTTCCAGTTGCACGTCCTCGAAGTAGAGCGGCTTGTGGCACAGGCCCGAGGCCGTCCAGGTATAGGTTATCGGAGCGAAGGCGCGGGGCTGGAAGACGTCGTTGCCCAAGGGACAATCGTGCGGCAGATCGCCCTCCGAGGGACGTAATGTTCGTGGACAAGTCGGCGACCTTCTTGAGGTCCTTCGGCGACGGGCATTTCTCCGGGAGGTCAAGTTTTTGCGGTGAATACTCCTGCTCGACGAACGAAGGCCTGGTGCTTTCCCTGTTGGGTTTGGCTTCACCCAGCGGCTGTTCTGCCGGGGAAAGGGCCGGCCTCTCCGGGGTCATCGGCAGCTCGGGCGTGAGGGCCGGCAACGATCCTTCCGCCTTCGGCTCCGCCGGCATCTTCGAGAGAGGCCCTTCGTTCAAAAGTTCCGCGGGCGCGGGGGTGAGCTTCTTCTTGTCGCCGAACGGGTCGCTGAACGCCGGGGAGGAAGGCTTCTGGTTCTGCGTCATTCGCAGCGGGCGCGGCGCAGCCAACGGCGCGGCGTATTGAACGGCCTCTACGGCCGTCTCGGTTTGGGCCGACTCCGGCCGCTGCGGAAGCCACGTCAATCGGCCGCCGCTCTTGCCGGTGCTGTAACGGACCGCCGGAACCGCAGCGTCAGGGTTGGAATCGCTGCCGGCAGCCGAAGCCGACGGCGCCGCCGCCACCAGTCCGCCCAACAGCCCGGCGATCACCAACAGGGCCCAACGATTCAGGCCGGGCAAACCACTCCCCACGACATCTCGTCCGGCCGGCGCGCTATGAATTGTCGCCGGCGACGTACTCCGTACTGTAGTTTGGCGCTTCCTGCGTAATGGTGATGTCATGAGGGTGACTCTCCCGTACACTGGCTGGTGTGACTTGGATGAATCGCGCTTCCGTGCGCAACTCCTCGATGGTTCGTGTTCCGCAATATCCCATGCCCGCCCGCAATCCGCCCACAAGCTGATAGACGAACGGTCCCAACTGGCCTTTGAAGGGGACGCGCCCTTCCACGCCTTCGGGGACCAGTTTGTCCGGGCCGCGGCGTTCGCCTTGGCGATAGCGTTCGCTGGAGCCTTGGACCATGGCCCCCAAGGAACCCATGCCTCGATATACCTTGAACGTCCGGCCCTGGAAAAGGATTTGGGCCCCGGGGCTTTCCTGCAATCCTGCGAACAGTCCTCCGATCATCACGACGTGCGCACCGGCGGCAATCGCCTTGGTCAGGTCGCCGGAATAGCGGATTCCGCCATCGGCGATGATGGGAATCTGGCTCTTCTCGGCCACCTGGGCGGCATGGTAAATCGCGGTAATCTGTGGGACGCCGACGCCGGAAATCACCCGCGTGGTGCAGATCGATCCCGGCCCGATGCCGACCTTCACGGCGTCGGCCCCGGCGGCGATCAAGTCCTTGCACCCCTCGGCCGTGGCCACGTTGCCGGCCACGACGTCGATGTCCCACTGCTTCTTGATGCTCCTGACGGTTTCGATGACGTTGGCCGAGTGCCCGTGGGCGCTGTCGACCACCAGCACATCCACGCCTTTGCGGATGAGGGCCTCGACCCGCTGGTAATCGTGTACTCCGACGGCGGCACCCGCCCTCAGCCTGCCTTGCCCATCTTTGCAGGCTTGCGGAAACCGCCGCATCATATCAATGTCTTTGATGGTAATCAGTCCGGTCAGCCTCAAATCTTCGTCAACCAGCAAAAGCTTCTCCACCTTTTTTGCCATTAAAATCTTCTCAGCTTCCTCAAGCGTTACAGTCCCCGTGGCGGTGACCAGGTTTTCTCGGGTCATCACCTCGGAGATGGGCAGGTCCCAGTTTTCGAGGAAGCGGAGGTCGCGGCGGGTGATGATGCCCACCAGCCGGCCATCGGCGGTGGTGATCGGCAGGCCGGAGACGTTGTACTGGTTCATGATCTCCCGGGCGTGGCCCAAGGTGGCGTCGGGCTGGAGCGTGGCCGGGTTGAAGATGATCCCGTTGGCGCTGCGTTTGACCTTCTCGACCTCCTCGGCCTGCCGCTCGACGGACATGTTCTTATGGATGATGCCGACCCCCCCCTCTTGGGCCAGTGCGATGGCCATCTCGCTCTCGGTCACGGTATCCATCGGGGAGCTGAGCAGCGGGATGTTCAGGCGGATGCGTTGGGTCAGCTGGGTGGAGACGTCGACGTCGGCCGGCACCACTTCGCTATAGCGGGGCTCCAGCAGCACGTCGTCGAAGGTGAGGCCCTGATACTCGCACACTTTGTGGTTCATGGCGTCCGCTCCTTCGCGGTGGACGAAGGGGTAAACCCCGTATTATCGCCGGTTTCGCCGAGGAATGCAATGAGTCGGCCGCAGTTGCTCTTCCCCTAGTCTGGGCAACCCATCCGTCGATGACTATAGTCATTAGGGAAGGAACGAGCAGCTATGACAGAGAACAAACGTGCCCTGGCCCTGATGGCCCATCCGGACGACGCGGAGTTCACTTGTTGCGGCACGCTGGCCCTGTTGCACCAACGGGGCTGGGAGATCCACCTGGCGACGATGACGCCGGGCGATTGCGGCTCCGAACAACTGGGGCCGGAGGAGATCAGCAAGATTCGCCGCATCGAGGCGGCCAACTCCGCGGCCGTCCTGGACGGCACGTACCACTGCCTCGAATGCCGTGACGGCTTCATTGCCTACGACCGCGAGACGACCGTCAAGGCCGTGGGGCTCATGCGCAAGGTGCGGCCGGCCGTGGTGTTCGCCATGAGCCCGAGCGATTACCTGATCGATCACGAAGTCGCCAGCGCGATCGTGCGCAACGCGGCCTTCTTCGTCGGCGTGCCGAACCTGAAGACCGAAGGATTGGCGCCCTTCCGGCCGGTGCCCCACGTGTACTATGGCGATCCGGTCGAGGCCAAGGACATCTTCGGCCGCCCGGTCGAGGCTCCCATTGTCGTCGACGTCTCCTCCGTGATCGACATCAAATCGAAGATGCTCGGTTGTCACGCCAGCCAGCGCGATTGGCTGCTGAAGCAGCACGGGCTCGACGAATATATTCACGCGATGCTGGCGCGAAGCGAACAGCGCGGACGGCCGATCGGCGTGAAGTATGCCGAGGGATTCCGGCAACACCTCGGCCACGGTTACCCGCAGGATAACCTGCTGGCCGCCGAGTTGGGGAACCTGGTCCATTGCACGTAAGTTGTCAGTGGTCAGTTCTCAGTTATTGGATCTGCCCACTGATAACTGACAACTGAAGACTGATAACTGAAGACGGATAACTGATGGCCTTTGTGAAAGAATCATCATGGCAACCATCGAGCAAACGGAACAACTGGCCATCGAGGGCGGACCGAAGGCCTTTCCCAAGATGCACGGGGCGAAGCGCCCGAAGATCGGAGTCGAGGAGTTCATGTCGATTGCCGAGCGGTTCGGCTTCTCTCGGAAAGCGTTGGATCGCATCGGCGCCGCGATCTCCGACGCAGACCTGGGGGCCGGCCCCACGCTCTCGCGGTTCCTCACCGCGCAGCCGCCGGCCGCCAAGGGCGCGGCCTTCGAGAAGGCTGCCCGAGAAATCTTCGGCGTGAAATACGCGATGGGCTGTAGTTCGGGGACCGGGGCGCTGCACGCCGCGTTCGTGGCCGCCGGAGTCGGCCCGGGCACCGAAGTGATCGTGCCGGCCATCGGGCTTTTTTGCCACGGCTGCGGCCGTGGTGATGTCCCAGCGGCGTGCCCGTCTTCTGCGACGTTGACGAGTCGCTGGGCATGGACCCAACGAAGATCGAGCGACTCGATCACGCCGCGGACTGTGGCCCTGGCGCCGACGTGCGTCATGGGGGCCGTGCCCGACATGGACCCGATCCTGGCCATTGCACGCAAGCATCGCCTCAAAGTGATCGAGGACTGCGCCCAGTCGCCGGGGGCGAAGTACAAGGGCCGCTACATGGGCACGCTCGGAGACCTGGGTTGCTTCAGCATCTCCGCCTACAAGATCGTCGGCGGCGGCGAGGGGGGATTGCTGCTGACCAACGACGAGCGGCTGCATCGACCGGGCCTCGCAATTGGCCGAGTGCGGGGGCCTGATGCGGCCCGACCGGTTTGCCCCGCCGCGATACGAAGGCGAGCTGTTCTGCGGCACGAACTATCGCATGTCGGAATTGGAGGCGGCGGTCGACGTCGTGCAACTCCAGAAGATGCCGGCACTCGTCCGACAGTACAACGCCATCAAGCGCAACATCCTCGGCCGTCTGAAGACCTATCGCGAAATCGTCCCGCAGAAGATCAACGATCTGGAGGGAGAGGCCGGCTACACGATCCGCTTCTTCCCGGAATCGGTGGAACTGGGCCGCAAGATCGCGGCGGCGCTGAATGCCGAGGGGATCGGCGTGGGCAACTTCATTTGGCCGTCGGAGTGCTCGATCCGCGGCAGCGATGCCTCGCCCGACTGGCACGTCTACTCGCACATGTTCCCGCTGATGCTCAAGAGCGATGCGACCGCCTCCGGATGCTCGTTCGGCTGCCCGATTTACCGCGAGAAAGGCGGCCGCGTCGACTATCGCCGCGGCGACTGTCCGGTAGCCGACGATCTGTTTGACCGCAACATCATGATCTGGCTCGATCCGTGCTACTCGGACTTGGACTGCCAAGACATCGCCGCGGGAATCAATAAGGTTCTCTCGGCCTATTGCACGGAAGACTCTAGCGCGAGAAAGTGGGGCTAAAGAAATGGTGAAGCTGTCCGTATGTCTGGAGACCCTGTTCACCGACCTGCCGGTTCGCCAACGGATCGCCCGAATCGCTGAGGCCGGTTTTCGCCACGTCGAGTTCTGGCATCCCGAGGCCACCTTCGACGGTAAGCAACTCCGCTTCGATTGGGCCAAGGAACCGGCCGCCCTTCGCCAGGCGTGCCAGGAGCATGGAGTCTCGATCAACGACTTTGCTTTGCACGCCTGGGACGGTTCGATCGGCGGATCGCCCGTAAAGGTGGCCGAACGAGACGCTTATCTGACGCAGATCCGCAAGATGATCGCGTTTGCCGGCGCCATCGGTTGCACCAAGGGGATCACGCTTTCCGGCACGGTCGATCTGGCCCTGTCGCGGAACCAAATGCGGGACAACCTCGCCCGGGCCTTGGCCGATGCGGTCGAAATCGCCGGGAGGGCCAATTTCACGCTCCTGCTGGAGCCGCTGAACACGCTGGTCGATCATCCGGGCTACTACCTCGACTCGGCGGCCGAAGGGGCGGAAATCGTGCCGCAGCCTCAACAGCCCCCACCTGAAGCTGCTCTACGACGTCTATCACACGCAGATCATGGAAGGCAACGTGATCGCCACGATCGAGCGGAATATCGACATCATCGGCCACTTTCATGCCGCGGGCGTGCCCGGCAGAGCGGAGCTGTTCGACACGGAACTGAACTACCCGGCGATAGTCAAGCGGATCGACGCCCTAGGGTATCAAGGCTGTTTCGGCCTCGAGTACTTCCCCCGAATGAAGGATCACAGGGCTTCGCTGAGACAGATTCGCGACTACCTCGCAGGGTGACGACCGCACGAGAACCGGCACACGAGAAAAGAGAGGTAAAGCATGGGGGCCTTCGGTCCGCTCCATTGGCTCATTTTGGGCATGATATGTCTGGTAACACTCGGCATTCCGATCGCCATGGCCGTGGTGGCAATCATGCTTCTGACCAAGCGCAGACAGGAAGACGTTTCGCGCGGCGACCGGCTCATTGCGTGTCCCGACTGCGGCCGCATGGTGTCGCGGCTGGCCGCAACCTGCCCGCAATGCGGCCGGCCGATGGGACCGGATGACACGACGAAACCGATGGAAGGCTCAGAGCGGGCCGCCAGGTGAGATGCAGCCGTGGCCCGCCAGGCCCGGGACCTAACGCTTTTCCAGTTCCCAGCGGGCGACGATTTCTTCGCCGCCGGGGGTCAAGGCACGAAGCTTCTCGGCGATGACCGCCTTCTCCGAAACCGTGGCCTTTGCAAGCTTTGCGCCAAAATGGAGATCTTCTTGCGGCGGTGTCGACGACGCCGGAGTTCTCTCTTGCGTTCACTGCAACTCACGTAGTAGCTCCTTGAGACGAAATGGGACGGCTAGAACCGTTCTTATAACAGACGGCCGTCCCCCCGTCAACGGCCCGAGCCGCGTAGACGCGCCAAGTAGACGCGGCATCTTGCCGCGTCAGGCTGGTGTGGAAGTCGCCGTTTCTGGAAGCGGCAAGATGCCGCTTCTACAATTCTCGGCGGCCAGGTCTGCCGTGGCGCGGCTGCGCGTCAGTTCGGCGCGGCACGGGCAACGTCGGAGAGCTTGCCGACGGCGGAGGCAAGGGAGCCGTCTGGGTGGTTGGGCGTTCGTAAGAGATGCCCGGCAACGGCGGAGACTCGCGCTGGGGTTGACGCAAGGCGATGGGGGGCAGCCGCCGCGGCCTCGGTTCCTCCGGCAAGAGCAATCCGCTGTCCGAGGGCATGACCGGCCCTTTGGCGATCGGCTGCCCCACTGCCGCCGGTTTGGCCGGTTTGGCCGGCTGGGCCGGGGCCGTCGTCGTCTGCAAGTAGTCGACCCACCGCCGTGCGGCATCCAACGACGGATCGGCCTTCAATGCCAAGGCGAATTGCTCCATCGCGGGCTGCGTCTGCCCTTTCTTGTTCAACAGATAGCCCAGGTTGTAGTGTGCCGCGGCGTCGCCGTGGGCCTCGCGCAGGTGATCGAATGCCTCGCGGATCCGGCCCTGATCGACCAGCACCGTGGCGATGTTGTTGCGATACAGCCGATTCTTCGGCTCCAATTGAATCGCGCGGCTCATGGCGGCAAGGGCCTCGTCGAGCCGGTTCTGGCGGGCATAACACAGACCGATGTTGTTGTGGACGGACGCCTCTTGCGGATGTGATTTGACCGCGCGTTGGTAAAGCCGCAGGGCCTCATCCGGCTTTCCCGCGCGTTCTTTCAGTTGTGCGTAGCCCAACAACGCCGCCAAATGATCGGGCTTATCCTTCAACGCCGCTTGATACTGCTGCTCCGCTTGACGCAGCCGCTCTGCCTCGGGCATTGTTTCCGACTGTTCAAAGCAGCGAGCCATCGCCACGTACGTCTCGGCTCCCGGCTTGCCTTTGTTCTTCAGCGAAACGGCATCGTCTTCCGCGACGGGCGCGGCGGCCGAGGACTTCGGGTTAAGGGCGTTGCCGAGCTTGCGGAAGCCCTTCTTGACGCTGGACGACATCGACTCCGTCCACGACATACTGCCCGAGGAAGACGTCTCGTCGGCCCCAGCGAAAGGCAATGGTGTTCCCATCACTCCCGCCAGTGCCAACGCGAGAAGCGTCAGCGGCACCATCCAGAACCTCGGCGAGCCCCTTGCCAAGCGACACCTCCATACTTGCATGCGCAAACCGGCCGATTACTGCCCTCCGGGCGCCGTTCTATTGATCGACGCCGGAACACCGAGACCTGCACTTGAATTTGTCGGCTGGGCAAGATTTGACGAGTGTGCGGGTGTGTCGCCGGGGGATCGGTATTCCGAAAGCCCCTGTGATCGGGAAAACGCCCCCTCTGCAATGGGGACATTGAGAAGCGAAAAGAGACTCCTTGGGATTCACACCAGGGCGCACTGCGAAACTGGGAGGTCTCGGTGAATTGCCCGACTGTCCGCAGTCAGAGCAGCGAAGTCTAGCCGCCGACGGAACGTCGGCCTGCGGCCGCATTGACACTGCGGCGTCATCGCCGTGCCGTTTCGTTGCGTCCTCGCGAGCAGCATGAAATGAAGCGTCCGCCCAGCGGGCCGGCTGTCGGCAACGCGCGGTTCAGCAACGAGTGTCGGCCGGAACGCCCTCAATTGGCGCTGCCATTGCCACTGCTGCTGCTGCCACCAACGTTGTTTGAAGGCGCCGGCAGCTTCGGCGCGGGGGTCGCTGCCTGGAACTTCCGCCCGATCATGTCGACCCGATCGGCCGGCCAGCCATCATCGGAAATTGAAGTCGGCAGCACGGGCGGCAACTCTTGGGGGGAGATCTGTACCACCAATTGCTTTACGGCGGCGATCCGAGCAGAGGTCTCCTGTTCGTGTTCGGCGGTGTGGACGTAGATCAGGCGATGCTGTTGCGGGCCGGCAGTAAGAATCCAACGCACCTTGAGCCGTCCGGCTTCGGTCAACTGACCTGTCCCTGACTCGAAGTGGAACTCCCCTAACAAGTTCTGTCGCCGCCAACCATTGGCCACCATCGTCGCATAGGGCGCGCGAACCGTCGCCCGATCGGGGCCCTGGAACGGGTCGGGCCAGCACTGCCGACGTTTCGTGTCGGTCGCCAAGCTGTCGAAGATGCCGAAGCACCAGTCGGCCGACACCTGCGTGGCGGAGGCAAATACGATGAGGACGAAACCCAGGATCGAGAGCCATCGAGCTGGCATTGCGGTTTCCTTTCCGGTAAGCCAGGCAAACTGCGCCGCCTATTTCGGCGGTTCTTCCATGAGGTGATTTTCCCTCAAAGTCATTATCGGCAGCAAACGTGTTGGAGGCACGGAGAATTGCTTTGCCTTGCCTGCGCGACCCGATGGCGGCATCCCCACGGTGGGGGTTAGAAGTTGGGCTACAGCG
Source organism: uncultured Planctomycetaceae bacterium (assembly GCA_963759115.1). Classification (GTDB taxonomy): domain Bacteria; phylum Planctomycetota; class Planctomycetia; order Pirellulales; family Thermoguttaceae; genus CAVWXT01. The sequence goes on along the minus strand of CAVWXT010000002.1, from coordinate 334,702 downwards.
CGCCCTGCATGTTACTTGCCTTGGGCCAAGCCATTTTAGCCTGTGCCAAGGTCGTCCACGAACCGGGCGTCTGGCGTCACCTGAGCCGGATCGACGCCGAGAACGTCCACAATGATCTGCCGCAGAGTATTCCAGATCTCCTCCGCGCTCCATGTCCTCTGCTCAGCCGGGTTGCCGTAGTTCATGGCGACTACCGTGCTTGCGAGGTCGCCCACGGTCGGGATGTCGGGACGCCAGACAACCGCCAACGGCGTGGTAAACCAGACCCCCACCACCACGAAGAAGGCGGCCAGCGGACCGATGTAGAAGAGACAAACCATGGCGACGGCAGGGTTGGCCGTCAGCCAGTTCGGGTTCCGTGGGCCAAACGTGCAGGCCCATGCCAGGGCGATGGCAGCCACCGTCACGAGCGCACCGACAAGCCGAGGCCGACGAAGCGGCGGAACGACCCACGGCAACGATCCCTGGAGCCGTTTCCACGCCCGGCGGCGCGTCGTTAGCGGCAGAATATCGCACAACGGCGTGCTCGGGTCAATTTGCCCCGGGCTTGCTCTCCCGGCGGACTCCAGGGCATTACGCACTCTTTCGAATACATGAGACTCAAGGCGTGCCGCTTCCGGCCTCTCCGCCAAGGTCTTCACGAGCAAGTCGTGCAATTGGCCGACCGTATCCATCGCCGGCGTTTCGGCGCGGGGCAGATGGACCCCAAACGTCTGCTCCACGTCCATGACGATTTCGACCAGCTCAAGTCCCATGGGCTTCTCGCCGCAGCGCGGCGATTTCGTCGTGAGTGAGCGGTCGCGAGGCGCCGGACGGAAGCGTGCCCAGCCGCACCGGACCGACGGCCGTCCGCGTCAACCGCAGCACCTTGTGTCCCACCCGGGCCAGAATTCGACGGATCTCGCGGTTCTTGCCCTCGCGCAGGACCAGTTCCAGAACCGTGCTCTCCTTGTGGTGCGACTTGACCGTCACGCGCTCGGCCCGTGCGAGCCCTTCGGCCAGATGCACTCCCTCGAGCAATTTCGCCAAGACTTCGCGCGTGGGCCGGCCGGCCACGGCGACGCGATAGGTCTTGCCGACGCCGTAGCGGGGATGCGTCAGCCGATTAGCCAGCTCGCCGTCATTGGTGACCAGGATCAGCCCGTCGCTGTGCAGGTCGAGCCGGCCGATGGTGAAAAGCCGGGCGCCCTTGGCGGGCAGGAGGTCGATGACGCGCGGCCGGCCCGATGGATCGCGGTTGGTGCTCAGCACGCCGGCCGGCTTATTGACCGCGTAGTAGACCAGCCTCGGCTTGGAGAGCGGCTGGCCATCGACGCGGATCTGCTGGCCGGCGGGATCGACCCGCGTGCCCAACTCGGTGACCACGCGGCGATCGACATCCACGCGGCCCGCGGTGATCAATTCCTCGCATTGCCGCCGGCTGCCCAGGCCCGCTGCGGCCAACACCTTCTGCAACCGCTGCATCTCGCCGCTCGGCGCAGCCCCCCTGCCGCGCGGTGGCAGGACGATTTCTGGGCTTATGGGGACGCGCAGCAGGCATATCCTCAGCATAGAGGGGGACGGGGGAGAATGGAAGGGGTGAGAGTCAAGCGTAGGACGGGATGCGCGTACCCGCGATTGCCAACACGGCGTCCAGGGGCACCGTTCGAGGTCTTGCGCCGTTCGTAGTACCGCCGTTAGGCGGCCTTACAGCAGACGCCGGCCGCGCCAAACCGCCGATGCCGGGTCGGCGCAAACCGTCTGTTGAGAAGCTGTTCCGATCAGGAAAGCAGTTGGGCGCGAGCGTGACGGCAGACGAGTTTCTTCGGAACTTGCCTCAGGAATTGCCCGATACACATCCTGTTAATATCGGGCATACTTCCAGTGATGATGGCGATGGATGGCGGACGGTCCGTTGTTGCGTGGGGGCACGACCTCGCCGCGCTGGAAGGCGAGCGGAGAACGGCTGGCCCCCAACGGCGGAGGGATGTTGCGGACGGTTCGGGCGGAATCATCGAACGGGCAAAGATTATCCAATCCAGCCAGACATCCCGACCCATTGTAGGACTGGCGCGCGTTGGTATATTGGAGACTTTAAGAAGACAATAACGTCCCAGTTCCCCAAGGGGGACTAATGCCGTTCCCTGTTTACGCAGGCGTCCGCCCATCACATGAATCGACACAGGCGAACACAGCAAGTAGCAGCTCGGTCCAGGTGCCTATGATGCGATGTTCTACTGGACAATATGCCTTGGAACCACGCGTCGCCAGCACGCTGATCGATCTGCTCGAGACGCATGCGTCTGCGATGGGTGATAGGCAAGCCTTCTGCTTCGTTCGCGGCCATGCGGGCGATGAGGTAAGCCTGACCTATCGCGCGCTGCACGAACGGGCCTTGGCCATCGGCGGCGAGTTGCAGACGTTGGCGGCCCCGGGAGAGCGTGCGCTGCTGCTGTTTCCGCCCGGCTTGGATTTCATCGCGGCATTTTTCGGGTGCCTGTATGCCGGTATTGTGGCCGTGCCCGTTGCCCCTCCGGCCCGAAATCGTTCCACTTCGTCGGTCGAGGCGATACTCAACGCCTCGAGCCCGGCGGTGGTCTTGAGCACCGCCGACCATTGTGAGTTGGCAAGACAATCCTACGCTCACCTACCGGCGCTGCTTAGTCGGCCGTGGATCGCCGTCGACCGGATCGACGATGACCGTCGCCACGCGTGGCGCGATCCGCAGATCGGCGGATGGGAGACCGCCTTCCTCCAATATACGTCGGGATCGACATCATCCCCCAAGGGAGTAATGCTGAGCCACGACAACCTCCTCGCTAACGCGGCGCTGATTCAGACGGCTTTTGGCAACACACCCCAGAGCAATGCGGTCTTTTGGCTGCCGTTATATCACGACATGGGGCTCATCGGCGGCGTCATCCAGCCGATCTTCTGCGGCGGGTGCTGTACGCTGTTGGCGCCGGCGGCCTTCCTCCAGCGGCCGGCCTTGTGGCTCGAAACGATCTCCCGGAAGCGGGCCACCGTCAGTGGAGGGCCCGACTTTGCCTACGACTTGTGCGTTCGCAAGGTATCCGCCCAGGAACGTGAAGGGTTGGACCTCAGCAGTTGGGAAGTGGCCTTCATGGGCGCCGAGCGCATCTGCGCCGCGACCCTGAAACGCTTTGCCGCCGCCTTTGCCCCGTGCGGGTTTCGCCGTGAGGCGTTCTTCCCCTGTTATGGCTTGGCCGAAGCTACGCTGATCGTGTCCGGTGGTCCGCGACGGGCCGCACCGACCATCGTTCACGTCGACGCCGGCGCGCTCGCTCGAAATCGGGTGCAGGAGGCTGCCCCCAACGATGCCTCGTCGCGGACCCTGGTCGGATGCGGCCAGTGCTTGCCAGGCCAGCAGATCGCGATCGTCGACCCGAAAACGCACCTGCCGTGTGCCGAGAGGCAAATCGGCGAGATTTGGGTCCAAGGCGCGAGCGTCGCCAACGGTTACCACGAGCGCCCCGAGGCCACCGAGGCGGCCTTCGGCGGTTACGTCGCCGGGGCCGGCCGAGGCCCGTTCCTGCGCACCGGCGATCTCGGCTTCCTGCGGGACGGCCAGTTGTTCGTGACCGGCCGGCTGAAGGACTTGATCATCATCCGCGGCCGGAACTATTATCCCGAGGACATCGAGCACTTGGTTGACGGCGTTCACTCGGACTTGCGTGCCGGGTACTGTGCGGCCTTCTCCGTCGAAGTGGACGACCAGGACCGTCTGGTCATCGTCCAGGAAGTCGAGTTGCGGCGGCGCAGCGTTGACACCGTGGCGGCCCTGCGGGCCATTCGCCGGGCCGTCGCCGCCCGGCACGAAGTGGAAGTATACGAAATCGTGCTGACCAAGGCCGGCATGATCCCCAAGACCTCCAGCGGAAAGACCCGGCGGTCGGCTTGCCGCGAGCGATATCTGAACGGAGAGTTGAGGATCGTGGCCCGGTGGCAGGCGGACCCGACAGAGGTGGACGACGAGAGGCCGGATGCCCCGGCCGAACCGTGCCCCCGGACGGTCACCGCCAACGAGGTCGAGTCGTGGTTGGCAGAGCGCGTGGCGGCCCGCCTCCGGCTTCCCCAGGCGCAGGTCCACGCCACGACGCCGTTTCTCGATTTTGGCATGGCTTCGATCGACGCGGTGGAGATCGCCGCGGATTTGGAGCGCTGGCTGGGCCGGCGATTGTCGCCCACGGCCATCTACAATCATCCCAACATTGCTGCTTTGGCGCAGTGGATCGCCAGTCCGCCGACGGACTTGGAACCGCTTCGCGGAGCCCGGCAGGAGCAATCGCCTTCCCTGGAGTCTGATCCGAAACGGCTGTTCGACGAGGTCCAGCAGATGACGGAGCAACAACTGGAGGCATTTGTGCAGCGGGAGATGGCAAGACAGACTCGCACGTAGGAAGGATCCCATGGCTGCCGAGCTACCTATCGAGCAACTCAGTCCGCTACAGAACGCGATCTTCCTGCTCAAACAAACGCAGGCCAAACTGGCGGCCTGCGAGCGCGCCCAATCGGAACCCGTTGCCGTCATTGGCATGGCCTGCCGGTTTCCCGGCGGGGGCGATAACCCCGAGGCATTCTGGCGACTCATCAGCGGCGGCAGGGATGCCGTCGGCGAGGTTCCGCCGGACCGCTGGAACATCGACGACTATTACGATCCCGATCCCACGGCGCCGGGAAAAATGAACACCCGCTGGGGCGGGTTCTTGAACCGGGTCGATGAGTTCGATGCCGATTTCTTTGGCATTTCGCCGCGCGAGGCGGTTCGCGTCGATCCGCAACACCGCCTGCTCTTGGAAGTGGCCTGGGAGGCCCTCGAGGACGCCGGATTGCCCGCCGGGGATCTCGCCCAGACCAAGGCCGGCGTCTACGTGGGGGTGATCGGCAGCGACTACGCGCTGATGCAGTCCCGAGACCTCACCGACATGGACGTTTTCTCGGGGACCGGCAGCAGCCATGCTATCTTGGCCAACCGCCTGTCTTATGTCCTGAACCTGAACGGACCGAGCATTGCCCTGGATACGGCCTGCTCGTCGTCGCTGGTTACGGTACACCTGGCCTGCCAGAGTCTGCGGCGGCGGGAATCCCACGTGGCGCTGGCCGGCGGCATCAACCTGATCCTAAGCCCGGAAATGACCTTGGCGCTCACCAAGGCCCACATGATGGCGCCCGATGGCCGCTGCAAGACCTTCGATGCCTTGGCCAACGGCTATGTGCGGGGTGAAGGTTGCGGCATGGTCGTGCTGAAGCGGCTCAGCGACGCCTTGGCCGACGGCGATCGGATGATCGCCGTGATTCGCGGCAGCGCCGTCAATCACGACGGGCGCAGCAACGGGCTGTCGGCCCCCAACGGATTGGCCCAGGAGGCCGTCATTCGCGCCGCGCTGGCTGACGCCGACCTGGCCCCCACCGACGTCGGCTACATCGAGGCACACGGCACGGGAACCCGTCTGGGCGATCCCATCGAAGTCGAAGCGCTGCGTTCGGTGTTCGGCGCGGGCCGATCCCCAGACGAGCCGTTGGTGGTCGGTTCGGTCAAGACCAACATCGGCCACCTGGAAAGTGCGGCCGGCATTGCGGGGCTCGTCAAAATCCTTCTGATGCTGCGGCATGGTCAGATCCCGCCCCATCTGCACCTGCAAACGGTCAATCCCCTGCTGAAGCTCGAAGACTCGCCCATCGTGATCCCGACCGAGATGCGCGCCTGGCCGCGCGGAGCGGCGCCGCGGCGAGCGGGCGTCAGTGCTTTTGGATTTGGCGGCACCAATGCCCACGTCATTCTCGAAGACCCGCCCGTCGAAGAGCCGCAACCGAACGCCGTGGAACGGCCGTGCCACTTGTTCACGCTGTCGGCGCGATCCCCGCAGGCGCTCTCCGAACTGGCGAGCCGCTACCGGGACTATCTGGAGGCGGGCCCCTCCGACTCGCTGGCCGACATCGCCTATACGGCCAATGTCGGGCGGACGCATTTCGCCCATCGGGCGGCCGTGGCGGCGGCATCTCTCGGCGAGCTGCGCGACAAACTGCAAGCCTTCCGCGCCAAGGGGACCGCGGCCGGACTTCACCACGGTGAGGCCGAACATGACCGGCCGCCTCCCATCGCCTTCCTGTTCACCGGCCAGGGCGCCCAATACGCCGGCATGGGACACGCGCTGTATCAGACCCAGCCCACCTTTCGCGACGCAATCGATCAATGCGCGGAACTGCTACGGCCCCAACTCGATCGTCCGTTGCTCTCCCTGCTCGATCCGCAAGCCGGCTCGCTGTTGGACCAGACGGGCTATACGCAACCGGTGATGTTCGCGATCGAATACGCGCTGGCCACGCTTTGGCGCAGTTGGGGCATCGAACCGGCGGCCGTGATGGGCCACAGCGTGGGTGAGTTCGCCGCCGCCTGCGTCGCGGGCGTGTTCTCGCTGGCCGACGGCTTGAGGCTGATCGCCCAGCGGGCGCGGCTCATGCAATCGCTGCCGACCGGCGGTCTGATGGCCGCCGTTCTTGCTCCCGAAGGCCGCGTGACCGCCGCGCTCCAATCGTACCTGGACCGCGTGTCGATTGCCGCACGGAACGGGCCGGAGAGCATCGTCATCTCGGGGGATGAGCCGGCCGTCCGCGAACTGCTGACCCGCTTCGACCAACTGGGGATTCGCTCGAAGACGTTGGCCACATCGCACGCCTTCCATTCGCAGCGGATGGAGCCGATCCTGGACGCGCTCCGCCGGGTTGCCGCATCGGTGACCTACGCGGCGCCCAAGATCGATATCATCTCCAATCTGACGGGCCGAGCGGCAGACGAACACACGTATGCCGATCCGGCCTACTGGAGCCGCCACGCGCGGTCGCCGGTGCGATTCGCCGAGAGCATCCAGGCCCTGGCCGACCGCGGCTGCCAACTGTTCCTCGAAATCGGTCCGAGCCCCACTCTGATCGGCATGGGACGGCGTTGCTTGCCGGAGGGCGACTTTGCCTGGCTGCCCTCCTTACGGCCCGGGCGCGACGACTGGCAGACTTTGCTGGACAGCCTGGCCCAGTTGTACGTCCGCGGGGCGAAGGTCGATTGGGCCGGCCTGGATCGCGACTATCACCGGCGGAAGACGACGCTGCCCGCGTATCCCTTCCAGCGGCGGCGTTATTGGGCGAACGCGGCCGCCATCGACGGCTCCCTGCATGGCACGTCGGCCACCCAGCGAAACGGCCGTGTCCTTCATCCTTTGCTCGGTCGTCGCTTGGTGGCCGCCGTGAGCGAGCAGGTCTTCGAGTCGCAAATCTCCGCCAATCGCCCGGCGCTCTTGGCCGATCACAAGATCCAGGGCGTGGTGGTCATGCCCGGCGCCGCATATCTGGAAATGGCGTTGGCGGCATCGGCCGCGTTGCACGGCAAACCTTGGAACGTCTGCGGCGTGTCGCTGCGGGAACCGCTGATCCTGACCAAGAAGCCCAAGACGGTCCAGACGATCCTCACCCCCGAGGGACCGAAGGCGGCATTGTTCCGAATCGTCAGCGTGGCGGAGACCGAGGAGGACGCGGCGCCGTCGTTCACGGTCCACGTCGCCGGACGTCTTGAAGCACCGCCCGAGCCCGTGGCGCAAACCATCGACGTGGCCGCCGAGCGCGCCCGCTTTACGGGCGAGCCGCGCGATGACGCCTGGCGGGCCGAGGCCCTGCGCAAGTCCGGTTTCGAGCCCGGGCCGACCTTCTCATGGACCCGCCTGCACTGGGTGAACGAGCGCGAGACGCTGGGCGAAATGCGGGAGGCACAGGAGAGCGACCGGGCGGACGATTACCAGATGCACCCGGGTTTGCTCGATACCACGTTTCAATTGCTGGGAGCCGCCCTGCCCGGCGCCGGAACGGGAATCGACGCCTACGTGCCGATGAGCGTTGATCGTCTGCAAGTGTACGAGCGTCCGCAGGGCCCCACCTGGTGTCTGGCCTCGATTACGTCGCTGGAGAGCCATCTTGCCGTGGGCGACATCCGATTGGTCGATGCCACGGGACGCGTGCTGATGAAAATGGAGAAAGTGCGGCTGCGGCGGGTGCCGCGCGACTGGCTTGCCCGCTTGGTAGCCGGGCCGCTGCCCGACTGGTGCTGCGAATTGGCCTGGGTGAACCAACCGCTCGACGCGACCCCTGCTGAACAGAAGCCGGTCGAGCCTGGACAATGGCTGATCTTCGACTCGCAGGACCGACTGGGGGCCGCCTTGGCCGAGCAGTTGGAGACCAAGGGCCACCACTGCACGGTTGTGCCGGCCGGCGGAGATCCCGAGTCGCGGCGCGCGGCGGTGCAGCAGTTCGCGGGCGATAGCCAACTCGGACGCCGCGGCGTCGTCTATCTGCCCGGCCTGGACGTCCACGGCCAGGCAGAGACGCCCGACTTCGCGGCGGCGCGCGACCACGGTTGGGGCGGCGTCTTGGACGTGGTGCAGACGTTGGCCACGTCCGGCGGCGCAAAGCCGCCGCGCCTGTGGCTGGTGACCCGCGGCGCCCAGGCCGTGGGAGATCAGCCCCTGCCCGTCTCGCTGGCGCAGTCGCCGGTGTGGGGCCTGGCACGAGTCGTCGCGGCCGAGCATCCCGAACTGGCTTGCACCCGCGTCGATCTCGATCCCCTGGATCGCGGCGATGAGGCCGGCCGGCTTGCCCGAGAGATCGAGTGCGGGCAAGCAGAGGACCAGGTCGCTTATCGTGGCGGCGAGCGCCGAACGGCACGCCTGCGGCGGTTGCGGCAGGCCGACGCTGACGCCCTGAAGATTTCCGGCGGACAACCCTATCGGCTCGAAATCATCGCCCGCGGTCAACTCGACAGCGTGGCCCTACACCCCGTCGTCCGTCAACAACCGCAGCCCGGCCAGGTGGAAATCCAGGTGCAGGCGACCGGATTGAACTTCCGCGACGTGCTGAACGTGCTGGACCTTTATCCGGGCGATCCCGGTCCGCTGGGCGGCGAGTGCGCAGGCGAGGTTGTCGCCGTGGGCGCGGGGGTCGAGCATTTCAAGCCGGGCGACCCGGTGGTGGCCCTGGCCCCGGCCAGCTTTGCTAGTTACGCCATGACCCTCGCCGAGTTCGTCCTCCCCAAGCCGGAGCATCTCAGCTACGAAGAAGCGGCCACGATCCCCATCGGCTTTGCCACCGCGGAGCTTGCCCTGCGACGGCTGGGCCGGATGCAAGCCGGCCAACGCGTGCTGATCCATGCGGCTTCGGGCGGCGTCGGCCTCGCGGCCATCCAGATTGCCCGGCAGGTGGGCGCGGAGATTTTCGCCACGGCCGGCAGCCCGCGCAAACGCGAGTATCTGAAGTCCCTTGGCATCGAGCACGTGATGGACTCTCGATCCCTCGATTTCGCCGCCCAGATCATGCAAGCCACCAACGGCCAAGGAATCGATCTGGTGGTGAACTCGCTCACCGGCGATGCCATCGGCGCCGGCCTTTCCGTGCTGCGGGAAGGGGGACACTTCCTCGAACTCGGCAAAACGGACCTCTGGGACCAGCAGCGCGTGGACGCAGTCAAGCCGGGCGTGACGTTCCACGCCATCGCCCTGGACCGCATGATGGCCGAGCAGCCGGAGAGCGTCGGCCAGGTGTTGCGAGACGTGCTCTCGCAGTTTGTCGAGAAGAAACTCGAACCGCTGCCCCTGCGCACGTTCCGCATCGAGCACACCGTCGATGCCTTGCGGCACATGGCGCGTGCCGAGCACATCGGCAAAGTCGTGATCCAAGCGGCCGCGCCGCAAGGCTTCGGCGAGCGATCGTTCTCCCTGCACGGGGACGCCGCCTACCTCATCACCGGCGGTTTGGGGGGATTGGGATTGAAGGTGGCCCAGTGGCTCGTCAACCGCGGGGCACGGCACCTGGTGCTGGTCGGAAGGTCGGGGGCGTCGGAAGAAGCTCGTGTGCAGATCGAAGCGTTCCAAGCGGCCGGCGTCCGCGCCGTCGTCCGTCGCTGCGACGTCGGCAACCGCGAGGAGGTGGCCAAGCTGCTGTCCGACATTGGCGCAGAGCTGCCGCCGCTGCACGGCATTTTTCATCTCGCCGGTGTCCTCGACGACGGCGTCCTCCGCGAGCAGACCCGCGAGCGGTTCGACCGGGTCATGGCGGCCAAGGTGCTCGGGGCATGGAACTTGCACGATCTGACGCGCGACCAGCCGCTCGACCTGTTCGTGCTCTTTTCGTCGGCCGCCGCTCTGCTGGGCTCTCCCGGCCAGGGCAACTACGCCGCGGCCAACGCCTTCCTCGACGCCCTGGCCCATCATCGCCGCTGGGAGAAGCGCCCGGCGCTGAGCATCAATTGGGGATCCTGGGCGGAAGTGGGCATGGCCGCGCGGTTGAAGGAGACCGAGGGGCGACGCTGGTCGGCCGCCGGCGTGGGCTGGATCGAGCCCGCGCAGGGCATGGAGACCCTCGAACAACTCATCGTCGAGGATCGCGTTCAGGCGGGAGTGCTGCCGATCGACTGGCCCAAGTTCTTCGAGCGTATCCCGCCGGGCAGCGAGCCGAGTTGGCTCGCGGAGCTGGCCGGCGAGGCCCGTGCAGACGGTGCGGTCGCCGACAGCGGTCCGCCGGTCTTGCTGGAGCAACTCCGCGGCGTCACGCCGGCCGAACGGATCGAGGTCGCCGTGACCCACCTCCGGCAGCAGGCCGGGCGGGTATTGTCGATGGACGAGGCGAATCTGCCCGATCCGCGCCGCACGCTGAATGAAGTGGGGTTCGACTCGTTGACCGCGGTCGAGTTCTGCAACCGGGTGGGCCGCTCCATCGGCCAGCATCTGAATCCCGCCCTGTTGTTCGACTACCCCACGCTCGAAAGTCTCGCCGGCTACGTGGTCCGTGACCTGCTCCAGTTGGAGACTTCCGGCGAGCCGGCGAGCGCGGAACCGGCGGGCGAGAAACCGGCCGAGGCCGTCGAAGAAACGCGCATGCAGGCGCTGGCCGACGTCGAAGGCATGTCGAACGAGGAAATGGATGCCTTGGTGACCGAGCAGCTTGCGAAGCTCCAGTTGTGAGTCGGCTGTAGGGAAGGAACGGATTCCGCTATTGGGCGTTTTGCCTGGCCGGCAGGTCGGCGGCGGCAATCGCCTTTCGAGTCAAGGATGCGCTGCACATGGATCAACTGTCGGATCGTTTGAAAGAGATGACGCCGCTGCAACGGGCGGTGTTCGCGTTGAAGGAAACGCAGGCGCGGTTGGCTTCGCTGGAGCAAAAGCGCGTCGAGCCGATTGCGATTGTGGGCATGGCCTGCCGCTTTCCGGGCGGAGCGAACGATCCCGCGGCCTATTGGCGGCTCTTGCGCGACGGCGTGGACGCCATCCGTGAAATTCCCCCGGAGCGCTGGGACGTCGATGCCTTTTACGATCCCGACCCGGCCGTCCCCGGCAAGATGAGCACGCGCTGGGGCGGCTTTCTGGACCGCATCGACGAGTTCGACAATCATTTCTTCGGCATCTCCGACCGCGAAGCGGCACGGATCGATCCCCAACAGCGGATGCTGCTGGAACTGGCTTGGGAAGCCTTGGAAGACGCGGGCCTGCCCCCCGCCAGGCTGCGCGGCTCCAAGACCGGCGTCTTCGTCGGCATTTCCGTGAGCGAATACGGCATGATGCTTTCCAGCGATCCTGCCCAAACCAACGCCCACGCTGCCGCCGGCACCTCGCTGTGCCTGGCGGCCAACCGCCTCTCCTTCGCCTTCGGCTGGCAGGGACCAAGCCTCATTTTGGATACGGCTTGCTCTTCCGCGCTGGTGGCCGTTCATCTCGCCTGCCAGCACATCCGCAACGGCGAATGTGACGCGGCCTTGGCCGGCGGCGCCAACCTGCTGCTCTCGCCCATCGGCACGATCAACTTGACCAAGGCCGGCTTCTGCGCCGCCGACGGGCGGGTGCATGCCTTCGACGCGGCCGCCACGGGCTACGTCCGCAGCGAAGGCGCGGGCCTGATCGTGCTCAAGCCGCTCACGGCCGCATTGCGCGACCGGGATCCCATCTACGCCGTGATCCGCGGCAGCGCCGTCAACCAGAACGGATCGAGCAACGGTTTGACCGCCCCCAGCCGCGCCGCGCAAGAGCAAGTGCTGCGCGAGGCGTATGCGCGGTCGCAGGTGTCGTCGGGGCAGATCCAGTACGTCGAGACCCAGGGGACCGGCACGCGGTTGGGCGACACGATCGAAGCGATGGCCTTGGGCAACGTATTGCGCGAGAATCGTGCGCCGGGCAGCCGCTGCGCCATCGGCTCCGTGAAGACGAACATCGGCCACCTGGAAGCCGCCGCGGGCGTGGCCAGCCTGATGAAGGTCGCCCTGGCGATCAAGCATCGGCAGCTTGTCCCCAGTCTGCACTTCCAGACGCCCAATCCCGACATTCCGTTCCAACAACTGCCGTTGCAGGTGCAACAGAAACTCGAACCCTGGCCGAACGCCGCGCAGCCGCGGCTGGCGGGCGTCAGCGCCTTTGGCTTCGGGGGCAGCAACGCCCACGTGGTCCTGGAGGAGGCCCCGGAGTGCGCCGTGGATACGAGTGCTGCGGGCGGCGAGCGCGGAGAGTGCCTGTTGCCCCTTTCCGCCCGGACCGAGCGGGCCTTGCACGACTTGGTCGCGCGCTACGAGAAATTGCTCCGCGACGATCCGCCGGCGTGGTCCGACGTGTGCTATACGGCCGCCCAACGCCGGGATCATCACGACTGCCGGCTGGCCGTATTGGCCAACTCGCATCAGCAGGCGTTGGAACTGCTACAGGGCTTTCTTGGCGGCGAGTCGCAGCGGGGCGTCTTCAGCGGTCGGAAACCCTATGGGCGCGACCTCAAGATCGCCTTCGTGTACGATGGCCGAGCCGAGAGTTGGAGGCCGCACCTCTCGCGTCTGGCCGCTTGCGCCCTGGTTTCAGCGCCGCGATGGAAGAAATCGATGTCGTGGTGCAACGTGTGGCGGGCTGGCCTTTGGCAACCGTGCTCGGCGACGATGCGCGGTGGGATGATCCCGCGTGTGCGACCCCCGGCCTGGTGGCCCTGCAACTGGCGCTGGCGGCCTGCTGGCGCATCGCGGGCGTTGCGCCGGACGTGGTCCTGGGCCAGGGAGTGGGCGAACTGGCGGCGGCCTGCGCGGCCGGCAGCCTCACCGCCGAGGAGGCCCTGCGGGGCGCGGTGGCCGGCAGTCGCGGCGATGGCGCCAGGACGCTCGATGGCCTTCAGCCCCGGCCGGCGTCGCTCCCGTTTCTGTCGGCCGCGGATGGGCAATTGCGTTCGGTTCCCGATCTCAGCGCGACGCGTTGGCAGTCGTACGCCGGACACTCCGAGGGCCTGGCGGCGGCGCTGACGGCCCTCCGCGACCGACACGTCGATATCTGCCTGGAGATCGGCCCCCGATCGCCGACCGAGTCGATCGCGCGGCTTCTCACCGAGGACATGTCGCCGTGTGTTGCCCTGCCCTCGTTGCGCGAGGCGGGCGGCGGTGGCACGACCGTACTTACGACCGTCGCCGCCCTGTACGCCGCCGGCGTCGATCTGGATTGGGGACGGCTGGTCGCGGCGACCGGCCGTTGCGTGCGTCTGCCGACCTATCCCTGGCAGCGGCAGCGGTTCTGGGCGCCAACGAGGAAATGGCTGGCGGCTTCGTCCTCCGCAGCGTCGGAGTCGGCCGCGGCGACGGTTGAGACGCCCGCGGCGCCGAACCTGTCGGGCGTGCCGGAGGCGGGATCCGATTCGTTGCCGGCCGCCACGATCCACGTGCGGCCCGACCTGACCACACCCTATGTGGCCCCGCGAACGGAATTGGAGCAAAACCTCGCCCAATCATGGTCGGCCATCCTCGAAATCGACCGCATCGGCATCCACGACAATTTCTTCGAGTTGGGCGGGCATTCGTTGCTGGCCACCCAGGCCGTCTCGCAGATCGCCCACCAGTTGCAGATCGAATTGCCGCTCCGCGAACTGTTCGAGACGCCCACGATCGCCGGGCTGGCCGGCCGCATCGAGGCGGCGCTGCAAGGCGGTGGCGCCACGTCGCAAGGCCCGATCGTCCGGATTCCTCGCGACGGCGACCTGCCCTTGTCGCTCAACCAAGAGGCCCTCTGGTTCTTGGACCGCCTGGAACCCGACCGTCCGACGTACATGCTGCACCTGGCGTTGAACGTCCGAGGGCCGCTCAACATTCCGGCGTTGGAGCGGGCATTGCTCGAAATTGCTCGACGGCACGAGGTTCTGCGCACGACATTCCCGGAAGTCAACGGCAGTCCCGTCCAGGTGATCGCGCCCCCGAGTCGCGCACGCTGCCGGTGATTGACTTGAGCCACTTGCCCGAGTCGCAGCGCGAAGTGGAACTCCGACGCCGGATCGCCGCCGAAATGGGCCGGCCGATCGACCTGCAAAACGGGCCGCTCATCCGCATCACGTTGCTGCGGCGCGCCGAGAACGACTACGCCGCGGTGGCCAGCACTCACCACATCATCCACGACGGATGGTCGATGGGAGTCTTGCTCCGCGAGCTTTCGGTCCTCTATCCGGCCTTCGCGTCGGGGCGAGCCTCGCCGTTGCCAGAATTGCCGGTGCAGTACGTCGACTTCGCGGCCTGGCAGCGACGGTTGCTCGCAGGCGAGACGCTGGAGCGGCTGCGGGCCTACTGGCGCGGCCAATTGCAGAGCGTGCCGGCCCTGGAGCTTCCCACGGATGCCCCGCGGCCGGCGATCCGCACCACGCGCGGCTCGGCCCGGCCCTGCCGGCTATCGCCGGAAACCAGCGCCGCGGTCGTGGAGTTCAGCCGCCGCGAGGGCGTGACCCCGTTCATGACACTGTTGGCCGCGTTTCACGTGCTGCTGGGGCGCTACAGCGGCCAAAGCGATTTTGCCGTCGGCGCGCCCGTGGCCAATCGCAACCGGCCGGAAACGGCATCGCTGATCGGCTACTTTGTCAACGTCGTGGTGTTGCGGACCGACCTCAGCGGCGATCCAAGTTTCCGCGAAGCGGTGGCGCGCGTGCGGCAAGTCGCGATTGACGCCTTCGAGCGCCAGGAAATGACGCTGGATCAGGTGGTCGACGCCGTCAAGCCGCCGCGCGACCTGAGCCGGAACCCGATCTTCCAGGTAATGTTCGCCTTGCAGAACATCCGCTTGCCGCCGTCGCCGGAGACGGGCCTGCAAATCACGCCGCTGGACGACAGCCCCGCGCCGCCTTCGGCCAATTTCGATTTGACGCTGGAGTTGTTCGAACGGGAAGAGGGGTTCCAGGGCGGGCTGAACTTCAGCACCGATCTGTTCGACCCGGCCACCATCGACCGCATGGTTGAGCAATACCAGGTGCTCGTGGCGGCCGCCGTCGCCGAACCGGAGCGGAGCATCTCGTCGCTGGCCCTGCTGGAAGAGCAGCAGCGGCGGAAGATCGTCGTCGAGTGGAACGATACGGCCTGCGACTATGACCGGACCCGGCTGGTCCATCATTTGTTCGAGATGCAGGCCGAAAAGCAGCCCGACGCCACGGCCGTCGTGCTGGACGATCGACGGTGGACCTACCGGGAATTGAACGAGCGGTCGAACCAACTGGCGCGATTCCTGCAAGGGCAAGGCGTGGGGCCGGAAGTGCGCGTCGGCATTTGCCTGGAACGCTCGCCGGAACTGCTGATGGCCGTGCTGGCTGTTATGAAGGCCGGCGGCGCCTACGTGCCGCTGGACCCCGCCTACACGCGGGACGCCGAGCAGCGCCTCAAGTACGTGTTGGAGGACGCGCGGGTATCGCTGGTGGTGACCAATGCGGCACTGTCTGCCGCACTGGCTGTGGCCCAATCCCAACAAATCGTGTTGGATGGCATTCTCCCCTCTCCCGACCAACCTTCGGTCGGTGCCCGGAGAGGGGCAGGGGGTGAGGGTATTGCGGGTGAGGGCATTGCTATGGCCGATCGCCCTCACCCTAGCCCTCTCCCAGAGGGAGAGGGGACAAAGGCCACGGCCGAGAGCCTCGCCTACATCCTTTATACGTCGGGCTCGACCGGCCGTCCGAAGGGCGTCATGGTCACGCAGGGGAACTTGTTGAACGCCTACTACGGCTGGGAGCAGAAGTACGGCCTAGGCTCCGAAGTCCAATCGCACCTCCAAATGGCCAGCTTCGGCTTCGATGTGTTTGCCGGCGATCTGGTGCGAGCCCTCTGCTCCGGTGGAAAGCTGGTACTATGCCGCAAAGAAATCCTGCTCGATGCCGAATCGCTTTGCGGCCTGATGCGGCGCGAACGGGTCGACGCGGCGGAATTTGTGCCGATCGTAATGCGCAACCTGGTACAGCATCTCGAAGAGACCGGCTCGTCGCTGGACTGCCTGCGGTTGGCGGTCGTCGGCTCGGACGCCTGGTTCGTGGCCGATCACCGGCGGGCCCGGCAGGTCTTGGGGCCCCAAACGCGGCTCGTGAACTCCTACGGTCTCACGGAGACCACCATCGACAGTTCGTACTTCGAGGGCGACGTGGGTTCGCTTCCGGATACGGCGCTGGTGCCCATCGGCCGCCCGTTTCCCAACGTGCGGTTGTACGTCTTGGATGAGCGGATGGAACCGGCGCCGATCGGCGTGCCCGGCATCCTATACATTGGCGGCGACGGCGTATCGCGTGGCTACGTGGATCCGCTTCTGAACGCCGAGCGTTTTCTCAAGGACCCGTTTGCGGCAGGCCCCGAGGCGCGTCTGTGCCGCACGGGCGATCGCGCCCGATGGCGGGCCGACGGCCAGGTGGAGTTTCTCGGCCGCGCGGACAACCAGGTGAAGATTCGCGGATTCCGCGTCGAGCCGGGCGAGGTCGAAGAGGTGCTGCGCAAACATCCATTGTTGGCCGACGCCGCGGTTGCGGCGCGCAACGGACCGCCGGGGACGTGTGTCTTGTTGCCTACGTTGTCGGCCAGGCAGAGGCCACGCCGGACATTTCCGAACTGCGGCAGTATCTAGCTCAGCACGTGCCCGACTACATGATCCCCACGGCGTTCGTTACGCTCGGCGCCCTGCCCACTACGTCCAGCGGCAAAGTGGACCGCAAGGCCCTGCCCGATCCGGACTGGAGCCAGGCATCGTTGCGCCGCGAGTTCGCGGCGCCGTGGACGGCCACGGAGCAGCAACTTGCCGCGATCTGGTCCGAACTGTTGAACGTGGAGAGGGTCGGCACGCAGGACAGCTTCTTCGATCTGGGCGGGAACTCGCTCTTGGCGCTGCGGCTGGTCGCGCGGGTGCGGAATGTGTTTTCGGTAGACCTGCCGCTCACGACCCTCTTCCTGACGCCGGGTCTGGGCGATCTGGCCCAGCAGATACTGACGCTGCAGTCGGCGGGGCCCGCGAGCCAAGCGCCGCCGATACTCCCGCGCTCGCAGCGGCCCGATGCCGATCTCGTTTACCCAGGAGCGGTACTGGGCCGTACACAATCGGTTTACGGGGATTCCGCTGATAAACATCCACGCGGCCATCAGCGTCCGCGGAGAACTCGACGTCGATGCCTTGGGGAAAGCCCTCAACGAAGTCGTGCGGCGCCATGAGTCCTTGCGCACGAGCTTTGTCGTGGGCGACGACGGGCAACCGGTGCAGGTGATTGCCCCCGAGTTGCGGGTGGAGATTCCCGTCGATGATCTGAGCCATCTGCCTGCCGACCAACGCGACCTAGAGGTCGACCGATTTTCGCGCGAGCAGGGGTCGGAATGGTTCGACCTTAGCCGCGCACCGCTGTTCCGTATCCGGTTGTTGCGGCTCGGCGGGATCGAGCACGTGGTCCTGGCCACGATGAACCACATCATCAGCGACGGCTGGTCGGTTCAGGTGTTGTTCCAGGAGGTGGCGCAGCTCTACGATGCCTTCTCTTTCGGGCATGCTTCGCCGTTGCCGGAGTTGCCGATCCAGTACGCCGACTACGCCCTCTGGCAGCGCGAGTATGTGCAGGGCGACGTCCTGGCCGCGCTGATGGGCTACTGGCGAGACAAACTGACCGATCTTACGCCCCTGGAACTGCCGACCGACCGACCGCGAGAGGCCGGAGCGACGCACCTCCAGAAAACCCATGCGATCCACGTTTCCGCCGACGCGCAGGCCCATTTGCAACGCCTCTCCCGCTCCGAGAACGTGACGATGTTCATGCTCTTGATGGCCGCGTACCAGGTGTGGTTGCAGCAATGCACCGGCTCGGACGACATCGCCACGGCCTTCAACGTCGCGAATCGGAACCGCCGCGAGACGCAAGGCGTGATCGGGGTGTTCACCAACTCGCTCACCCTGCGGAGCGACTTGTCGGGGGATCCCTCGTTCCGCGGCCTGCTGGCCCGCATCCGTCGGACGGTGCTCGAAGCGTTCGCTCACCAAGAGCTGCCGGTGGAGCTGCTGATGCGGGAGCTGCAACCCGATGACGACTTGATCAGGATCCCGGGGGTGCAAGTGGGATTCAACTACCAGCAGCGGGCCAGCGCCGATTCACTGCGGCGTCACGGAGGACTGGAGTTCGCCTACCGGCCCACCAAAATGGACCCGTTGGTGGCGCGGTACGACTTGTGGCTGACCGTGACCGAAACGGACCACGGTTTGATCGGCGAACTACGGTACGACGGCAGTCTGTTCGACGACGCGACGATCGCACGATTGGAGCGGCAGTTCCAGAACCTGCTGGCGGCGATCATCGCCGATCCCGATCAGCGTCTCTCGCAATTATCGAGCTTGTGCGACCGGGAGCCGCATGCCACCCCGCCTGCACCGGCAGCCGCCGAGACAACAGAACGCGGGGAAGCCCCCGGCCGGGATGAACCGGAGGGCCGCCCGCAGGACATTCCGTTGATCCACGAGTTTGCGGCGTCGTTGCTCGTGCCGTCCATGGGCAGCGGGCAGTCGTTGGCCCCCTTGCGGACCGGCGGATCGGCGCCGCCCCTGTTCTGCATTCATGGGCTGGGCGGGCACATCGCCGCCTTCCTGCCCCTGGCCCGCGAACTGGCCCCCGATCGGCCGGTGTACGGGCTACAGGGGCTCGGGCTCGATCCCGGGCAACAGCCCCACGACAGCATCGAGGCCATGGCCGCCTACTACGTAAGCGAGATGCGCCAGGTTCAACCCCGCGGGCCATACCTGCTGGCCGGCTGGTCGTTGGGGGGCCTGATCGCGCTGGAAGCGGCCCAGCAGTGGCGCGCGGCCGGCGAAGACGTGGCCCTGGTGGCCCTGTTTGACACCCACCTCTCGATCATGGATTATGAAAAGCTGGACCTGGATGACCAGTCGGTGATCCGGTGGATCGCGCCCCACCTGGAGCTTTCGGTAAAGGAACTGAAGAAGCTGCCGCTGGAGCAGCAGTGGCAGCGGATCGCGGAGCAGGCAGACTTGGCGGCGGAAGGCATCGGCGTGGCCGAAATCCGCCGGCTGGCCGCGGTGTGCAAGGCGCACGTAGCGGCGGCGGTGCGCTATCAGCCACAACCGTACCGGGGGCGGGCCGTACTGTTCCAGGCCGACCTGGGAGGCAGCGGCCTCGACCGACGGTGGAAATCGCTCTGTCCCCGGCTGCGCGTGGAAACGGTTCCCGGCAATCACTACAGCATGTTGCGCAAGCCGGACGTGGACGTGTTGGCCCAGCGCCTGGAAGGTTATCTCCGGGAAGGCAGTGCTCTCAAGGAGAGGGCGGGAAACCGATGAAACTGATTCTGTTCTTATTGCGGGCGTCCTGGCGCATCGTCTTGTTGGCCGGCGTGGTGGGGGCCATCAGCGGCGCCGCCAGCTTCGGGCTGGTGGTCGTGATCCTCCACGCGCTCCGCGCGCCGACGGTCTCATCGCTGGCCGTCGTGGCGCTGTTCGCGGCCTTGTGCGCCGTCGTCCTCACGACGCAGATCGTTTCCCACGTGCTCCTTTCCCGGCTCACGCAAGGCAGCATCTCGAAGTTGCGGATCAGCTTGTGCCGGCGCATCCTCGAATCGCCGTTGAAGCACCTGGAAGAGATCGGCGTCTCTCGTTTGTTGAGTTCGCTCACGGGCGACGTAGGCGTGATTTCGCAGGCCATGAACGGCGTCCCCGTGCTGGGCGTCAACCTCGTGATTCTTGTCTGCGGAGCAGGATTTCTGGGTTGGCTATCGCCGGGGCTGTTGTTGGGCGCCGTGTTGTTCGGCGTGCTCGGCGTGGCCAGCTACTGGTACTCCTCGCGGGCGCGCAGAAGTACGTGCGCCGCTCCCGCGAGGCCCAGGACGTCCTCTTCAACTATATTCGGGGAATGATCGAGGGCGTCAAAGAGATGAAAATGCACCACGACCGCCGCCGCGTTTTCGTCGATCGGATCGTCCAGTCGGAAGCCGTCCTGCGCGAGAGCAAGTTCGTCGGCGATTGCCTCCACGATGCGGCGATCAGTTGGGGGCGATTGACGTTCTTCATCGCCATCGGCCTGCTGCTGTTCGCGTGGCCGAGACTACTTGCCGTCGACGCCCCCACGCTGACCGCCTACGTGCTTACGGTTCTGTACTTGATGTCGCCGCTGGAGCAGATCATCGGCTGGCTGCCGTTTCTGAGTTGGGCGGCCGGCTCGGTGGCGCAGATCGAGCGATTGGGCCTGATACTGAATGAAGAGGAGGCCGGAACGGAGACGTTGACGCCCATCCCTAGTTGGGGCCAGATCGAGCTGGCCGGCGTGACGCACGCCTACCAGCGCGACGGGCAGCCGCACGGCTTCGTGCTCGGCCCCATCGACCTGACGCTCCGCCCCGGCGAAATCGTGTTCATCATCGGCGGCAACGGCAGCGGCAAGACCACGCTGGCCAAACTGATCACCGGCCTGTACATGCCCGAGTCCGGCCAGATGCAGCTTGGACGGCCAGCCGATCACGGCGGAAAACCGCGAGGGCTATCGGCAGCTCTTCTCCGTGGTGTTTGACGACGCGGTGGTCTTCGACAGCCTGTGGGGCCTGGACGCCGCCGACCTGGACCAGCGTGCCCAGGAGTACCTGAGCCAGCTCGAACTGGATCGCGCAGTGACGGTGACTGGCGGGGTATTCTCCACGACGGCGGTGTCGCGGGGCCAACGCAAGCGATTGGCCCTGCTGACGGCTTACCTGGAGAACCGACCGATCTACGTGTTTGACGAATGGGCGGCCGACCAGGATCCGGTGTTTCGCAAGATCTTCTACCTGCGGCTTCTGCCGGAGTTGAAGCGCCGCGGCAAGACGGTGGTGGCGATCACCCATGACGACCGGTACTTCGCGCATGCCGACCGCGTGATCAAACTGGAAGAAGGGAAGGTGGTGGAGGCCTTCCTCCACGAATCGCAGCCGGCGGCGGTGCTGGAGAAAGCGTGATCGCGGAGTTGGACCAGTGCATGAACTCAGGAGGGAGGGGTAAAAGCCATGAAAACGATGCTGAGCCTGGTAGTCCTGGCCACGGTGGGCGGCCTGTTCGGCTACCACTACTGGCGCACCAGCGAGACCAGCCAACCGACGTTCCGCACCCTGACGGTCACCCGCGGCGATTTGCTCAACGCGGTCAACGCCACGGGGTCCGTCGAGCCGGTGGAACTCATCGAAGTGGGCGCCCAGATCATTGGCCGGATTGTGAGCTTCGGCCCCGATCCGGACCGGCCGGGCAAGACGATCGACTACCGCTCCCGGGTGAAGCAGGGACAATTGCTGGCGACGCTCGACGATTTGCCTTACCGGGCCGAACTGGAGAAGGCCCGCGCCAATCTCAAGCTGGCCGAAGCCGAGTTGGACCGGTACCGTTCGCGGCGCGAGCAATTGGAGCGCGACCTCAAACGCGCCGAAAAGCTCCGCGCCACAAATCCCGAGGCCGAATACGAAAACGCCCGGTCTGACTTCGCGATCGCCACGGCCGAGTTGGCCATGAGTGAAGCCCGCTTGGAGCAGGCAAAGACTGCAATGACGCTGGCGGGAAATCAATCTGGGCTACACTAAGATCCTCTCGCCAGTCGACGGCGAGGTGATCGACCGCAAAGTGAACGTCGGGCAGACGATCGTGGCCGGGTTGAATGCGCCCCAGCCTCTTCCTGCTGGCCAAGGATCTGGACCGCATGCTGGTGTGGGCGGCCGTCAACGAGGCCGACATCGGCGACATTCACGTCGGGCAGAAAGTCAACTTCAAGGTCGACGCCTACCGCGACCGGAGCTATTCGGGCAAGGTGTCCCAGATTCGCCTCAATGCCAGCTTGCTGCAAAACGTCGTGACCTATGGCGTGGTCGTGGACGTCGACAACGCGGATGGAACGCTCATGCCCTACATGACGGCGAAGCTCCAATTCGAGGTCTCCCGCTGCCCGGACGCCCTGCTCGTCCCTAATCAGGCGCTGCAATTGGCGGCCCACCTGGGCGCAGACTTCGCCTGCGGCCCGCAGCGGTCTGACGCCGCCGGCCGCCGGCAAGAAGTCGGCCGCGGAAAAGAAGGAAAAGAAGGAGACGGACGAAGGGCAAGACGACGAGTCGGAACCGAAAGTGGAAGTCGGCTCGCCCACCGTCTGGGTGCTGGCCGACGACGGGCTGGTGCGCCCGTCACCGTTCAACTCGGCCTCTCGGACGGCATGCAGACGGCCGTCACGGGCGGCGAGTTGGAAGTCGGAACGGCGGTGGTCGTCAACGCCATCAAGCAGGCCGCCCCCGATTTCGTCTCCAGCTTCGTCTCCCGCGTTACGTCAAAGAAGAAATAGGAAACGTTTCCTGGTTCCCGCGCTCCGCGTGGGAACCAGGCTTTCGCGGCGCTCCGCGTCGGATGGGGCGGCGCAAAGCGTCGCGGATGGCGCGTTCCCACGCCGAGCGTGGGAACGAGAGTATCCCAAGTGAGACAACATTGCCATGCCCTTGATCGAACTGCAACACATCGACAAGACGTACCACATCGGCGACGTGGACTTGCCCGTCCTCAAAGACGTCTCGTTGACGATCGAGCGGGGCGAGTTCGTGGCGCTGATGGGCGCGTCGGGCTCGGGCAAGACCACGCTGATGAACCTGCTGGGCTGCCTGGACCAGGCCGACGGCGGGTTCCTACCGCTTCGACGGGCGTGGAGGTGACGCGGCTTTCGCGTCGCGCAATTGGCCCAGCTTCGCAGCAGCCGCATCGGCTTCGTCTTCCAGAGCTTCAATCTCCTTCCCCGCGCCACGGCCTTGGACAACGTGCGGATGCCGACGGCCTACTCCGCCGAGAAGGCGTCCGCGTCGCCAGGTGCAGCAGCGGAGCCGGGAATTGCTGGCCACGGTCGGGCTGGAGGCCCGCCTGGACCACTCGCCCGACCAAGCTCTCCGGCGGCGAACAGCAGCGGGTGGCCATCGCCCGCTCGCTGGTGAACCAGCCCATCGATGCTGCTGGCCGACGAGCCGACGGGGAACCTGGACTCGCGGACCGGCAAGGAGATCCTGCAGCTCTTCCGCCGCCTGAACGTGGAGCAAGGGCATCACGATCCTGCTGGTGACCCACGACGCCGAAGTGGCGCGCCACGCCGACCGCGTGATCCGCATCGCCGACGGCCAGATCGTGGAGGATTCCCGGCAGCGGCAGGCGTTCGTCGGCTTCAGCGGCGGCCGCGCCTGGCGCGAGCCAGGCCGCCGTGCCCGCTGCGCCGGGCGCGGCACACGGCCTGCGCGTGGCCGCCGGCGCGACGCGGATCGCGCTGCAGGCCCTGCGGCGCAACGTGATGCGCACGGTGCTGACGATGCTGGGCGTGATCATCGGCGTGGCCGCCGTGATCGCCATGATGGAGATCAGCCAGGGCGCCTCGACGGCGATCCAGGTGACCGTGACCAACATGGGCGCCAACACGCTGGTCGTGACGCCCGGCGCCCCGCAGCGCGGCTCGGCGCGCTTCGGCGAGAAGATCGACACCCTCACGCCGGAAGACGCCGAGGCCATCGAGCGCGAATGCCCGGCCGTCGTCTGCACGGCGCCGATCGTCAACGCCTGGGGCCAGGTGGTCTACGGCAACCGCAGTTGGAGCCCCATCTACCTGACCGGCAGCACGGCGGCCTTCCTCAAGACGCGCAACTGGACCGAGTTGGAGCTGGGGCGCGTCTTCACCGAGCGCGAAATCCTCAGCGGCAGCAAGGTCTGCCTGATCGGCCAGACCCTGGTCCGCGAGTTGTTCGGCGACCGCAACCCCATCGGCGAGGAAATCCGCGTGAAGAACGTGCCCTTCACGGTCATCGGCGTGCTCAGCGCGAAGGGCGCCAACCTGCTGGGCACCGACCAGGACGACATCCTCCTGGCCCCGTGGACGACGGTCAAGTACCGGATCAGCGGCGGCGGGTCGGCGCGGCCCGCGCGACGGCCAAGGAACCAGGTCATTCGCCGCCCGGCCCGTCGCTGGCCGAGCGGCTCCCCGGCGCGGCAGCATCTGGATGCGCACCGAAACCATTCATCAGATCCTGGTCAAGGCGCAGTTCGCCCGGACGCCATTCCCCAGGCCACCGACGCAGATCACCCGCCTGCTCCGCGACCGGCATCGACTCGCCGAGGGACGATGACGACTTCCGCATCTACGACAACGCCGAGGTCTCCAACGCCCTGAAGAAGACGATCCAGCATGCTCTCCGGCCTGGGCATGTCGGTCGCCGCCGTTTCGCTGATCGTGGGCGGCGTGGGGATCATGAACATCATGCTCGTCTCGGTGACCGAGCGGACCCGCGAGATCGGCCTGCGGATGGCCGTGGGCGCCGACGCCCGCGACATCCTGCGCCAATTCCTCGTCGAGGCCGTCGTGCTGTGCCTGGTGGGCGGTTTCATCGGCATCCTGGTGGGACGCGGCGGCTCGCTGCTCGTCGGCGCGATGATGGGCTGGCCCACCCAGGCCTCGGCCGGCGCCGCCGCGGTCGCCGTCGCCGTGTCGGTCACCGTCGGCATCATCTTCGGCTACTATCCCGCCTGGAAGGCCTCGCGTCTGAATCCGATCGACGCCTTGCGCTACGAATGAACGACTGACGCATCACTGCTTGGTGGGTAGGTCCGCTGCCCGGGGGATCGAAGGGGGCAAAGCCCATGTCACATTTCGCAATCATTTGCCCGGAGGATGCCGGCCATCTGCTTTCGATTGGCCCCCTGGGAAATGCCCTGGCCCGCCGCGGGCATCGCGTCACCATTGTCGCCCGCGAGAGGGCCGCCGGGCTGGCTGAACAACTGGGCATCCCGTTGCACCGATTAGAACTGGATGACGTCCCGCGGCGTTCTTCGCACTCCTTGTGGCTGGCGTTCAGCCTCTTCGGATTGGGTTGGAAGATCGGCCTGAGGGACAAGTTCCGATGGCGTGCGGAGGCCATTCTCCGCCGAGCGCCGCAAGCGCTGCAGGAGTTGGCGATTGACGGCGTGATCGCCGACCAGACGATCCCGGCCGTTGGCACCGCCGCCGAGCGCGTCGGCATCCCCTTTGTCACGATCTGTTCGGCGCTGCTATGGAACGAGGAGATCGGCGTGCCGCCGCCCTTTACCGCGTGGCCCTATGCCGAAGGACGCCGCGCCCGGCTTCGCAATCGGCTGGGCTACGCCGGCTGGCACTGGTTCGAACGGCCGGAACTCAAGGTCATCAATCGGTATCGGAGGGCTTGGAAGCTGCGGCCGTTTGCCCGCATCGATGATGCGTTCTCCCCGCTGGCGCAAATCTCCCAGTTGTGCGCGGAGTTGGATTTTCCGCGCGGGAGTTGCCGCCGCACTTTCACTACATCGGCTCGCTGGCCGCCAATCGCCGCGTCGCCAGCCAGCAGCCGTTTCCCTGGGATCGACTGGATGGCAGGCCCCTGATATTCGCGTCGCTGGGGACCGATCCCTATCCCTCCAATCTGCCCGTTTTTCGCAGGATCCTGTCCGCCTGCGCCGATTTGGACGCGCAACTTGTGTTGGCGTTGGGAAGGTGGCATGACGAACAAGATTCGGTGCGGGCGAAGCTAGGCCCGGTGCCGGACAACGCGCTCGTGGTGGACTTCGCGCCTCAATTGGCGTTGCTCGACAAGGCGGCGTTGCTGATCACGCACGCGGGTGTGAATACGGTGCTCGAAGCACTCTGCCGCGGCGTGCCCATGGTGGCCCTGCCGCGAAGCGTCGATCAACCGGCAATGGGGGCGCGGATCGCGCACACCGGCGTGGGGCTGCGGGCCTCGTTCCGTCACGGCACGCCACAAGAACTGCGCGGGTTGGTGCGACGGGTACTCACGGAAGAATCGTTCCAGCGACGCGCGAAGGAACTGGGACAGGCGATGATCGCTGCCGGCGGCGCGGACCGCGCGGCCGACCTCGCAGAACAAGCCCTTACCCAACGTCGCCCCGTCCTGCGTGCCTGAGGGAATCGACCCATCGCGCATTTCGCAATCCTCAGCCCCCCGGCCCCGGGGCACATTCTACCGATGGGTGCGCTCGGCAGTGAACTCGCACGCCGCGGACACCGCATCACGGTCGTGGCCCGGCCCAGGGTCGCGCCGCTCGTGCGGGAATGGAATTTGCCCCTCTACGAGTTGGAGACGGAGGGCGATTGGACGAGATGGGAGGGACTCCTGTGGACGGCGTTCAACGCCGTCGGTTCGGGCTGGGTCGCGGCTCTGCGGAATTGGTACCGGTTGGAGGCGGAATTCGCGCTTCGAGCCGTGCCGCGCGTCCTCCGGGAGTTGGCGGTCGACGGCGTCTTGATGGATCAGGCCATTCTTGCCGGGGGCACAGCCGCGGAGCATTGCGGCTTGCCCTTTGTCACGGTCTGCACGGCGCCGCCGTACAACGTCGACGTCGCCGTACCGCCCCCGTCCACGGCCTGGCACTACGCGACCGGTCTGCGGGCGCGGCTGCGAAACCGCTTGGGCTATGCCGGTTGGCGCTGGTTCATCGCGCCCACGCTCCGGGTGATCAATCGTTATCGAAAACGGTGGGACTTGCACCGCTGGACGCAGATCGACGAGTCCTATTCGCCGCTGGCGCAAATGTCCCAACTGTTCCAGGAGTTGGATTATCCGCACGAGGCTTTGCCGGGGTGCTTTCATTACGTGGGCGCGTTGGCGGCCGGCCGCCCCTGCAGCACGGCCGGATTCCCTTGGGAGCGGCTCGATGGACGGCCGCTGATCTATGCCTCCTTGGGAACGATCGCAGACCCCATGAACCGAGCGGTCTATCCCAAGATCGCCGCCGCGTGCGCCGACTTGCCAGCCCAGTTGGTCCTGGCCCGCGGCAAGTGGAACGACGAAGTGCGCGGCCGCGAGGATTCTTACGATCTGCCCGGTAACCCGTTGGTGGTCGATTACGCACCGCAGCTCGCCCTGCTGGAGCGGGCGTCGCTGCTGATCGCGCACGCCGGGCTGAACACCATCTTGGAGGGCATCAGCCGCGGGGTGCCGATCGTGGCCTTGCCCCGCAGCGCCGACCAGCCGGCCAACGCGGCGCGGGTCGTGTATGCCGGCGCCGGCCTGTGCGCCTCGTTCCGACGCGGCACTCCCCGCGAGCTCCGCGAGGTGATTCAACGGGTGCTGACGGGGGAGAGCTTCCGCCAACGAGCCCGGCAACTTCAGCAGGCGATGCTTGCCGCCGGCGGGGTCCGTCGGGCGGCCGACATCGCGGAAGAGGCCCTGACTTCGCGCCGCCCCGTGCTACGTGCCTGAGTAAAACCATCAGGCGCAAGACGTGCCGCACTGCCGGCGGGCGAACCGCTTCGCGCGCCGACTCGGCAGTGAGGCCCGACATTGACTCGGCCGCCCGTACGCCGACTCGCGGCGTCCTCGGGAATGGGCCTTCTTCAGCTCGATCGCCTCGGAGCCGGCCACCCCGGTGATTCCAAAACTTCAGGCCGCGGCGGGGGGACTTCTTCCGCCGGCGCCGGGGCCGCCTGCGCGGGTGCGGCCTGCGCCGAGTCGTCGGCACGCACGGGGACTTCCCACCCGCCTCCCAGGGCCCGGTAGACTTGGATCAATCCCTGGGCAATGTCGCCGCGGGCCTGGGCCTCCAGGTCTTGCTGTTGGACGAGAGCCTGCGTGATCACGGCAACCCGGTTGTAGTCGACGGCGCCGCCTTCCCGTTGGGCTACGATGTCGGCGACCGCCCTCTCCGCGTAGAGCACGCTCTTGTCGAGCAATTCGGCCTGTTCCCGGGCCCGCAGGAAGCGCACCAGGCCGTCTTCCACTTCGGCATTGGCCTGTAATACCGTGTTCTGGTAAGTCGCCACCAACGCCTGGAATTGGGCGTCCTGCAGCCGCACGTTGTTGCGGATTCGGCCGTAGTTCAGGATATTCCATTGGAACGAAGGCCCCACGGCGCCCGAAAAGGCGTTGCGCGCGAAGAGATGCGAAAACTCCGCGGCTTCATAGCCCAGCGTGCCATTGATGGCGAAGATGGGATACAAGTCGGTCTCGGCGATGCCGATCTGCTCGGCCTGCGCGGCGGCGAGACGTTCGGCGCGGCGGATGTCGGGGCGGCGGCGGAGCAGGTCGGCGGGGATTCCCACGACCACCTCGCTGGGCGCGTCGGGAATGGGGCCGGGGCCAAGCTCCTCCTGTAAGTCTTTGGGTGGCCTGCCCAACAACACGCACAAGCGGTTGGCGGCCTGGCGAAGCTGGATTTTCAGTTGTGGAATCTGCGACTCAGTCTGTGCCAGGTTGCTTTTGACCTGGTAGAAGTCCAGTCGCTTTGTCCCCTTGTGGCCGGCTTCGAATCGTTTCTCGGTGGCGTCGACGATCTCGCGCTGCAGCGAGACGTTCTTGCGCACGAATTCAATGCGTGTTTCCAGCGTGCGGATCTGCACGTAGTTGCTCGCCACGTCTCCCAGCAGCGTGACCAGCACGTCGTCGTAGTTGGCCACGGAGGCATCCAGCGTGTCCTCGGCGGCGGCAATCGCGCGGCGGAAACGGCCCCAAAAATCCAGCTCCCAACTCAGATTGAAGCCGAAGGCCCACTGGTCGAAGAACTGGGCGGGGATGCCCCCCAGACCGAAGACGGCTCCGCTCTGGGACCCGCGCAGGTACTCTCCCTCAGCCATCTGCGTTTGGGGAAAGATGTTCCCTTGCTTGATCCCCAGATCGGCCCGCGCCGCCAGGATGCGGAAGCCGGCCTCGCGCAGCGAGAGGTTCTGGCCTCGCGCGCACTCAACGAGACCGTCGAGCACGGGGTCCTGGAAAACGGTCCACCATTGACTCAAGTCCACCGCGTCGTCGCGTACGCGGACGTCGGCCGCATCGATCCAGCGCTGGGCCGGGCAACTCTTGGGAGTGCAGTAGTTCGGCCCCACCTTGAAGCCGTTCCGCACGTACTCGCGGGCGCCCGTGCAACCGCTCGCCGAAAGGACGATCGCGGCGAGCATCAGAAGACGGAACCGGTGCCATCGTGCCCCAGGCCCCTTCCTTCCTTTATCGCGAGGCGCACTGCCGACCGACGGGCTCAAGCCCGGCAGCCTCGCCGACTCGGAGTTGACCAGCCCCTGCTTACAGTCACCACTGCTCACGGAAGCCCCTCTGGTTGCGTCAAGTCAGTCTCAGATTGGAGGCCAAGCCGGCCCACGCACGTTGTGGGCGTGCTCGGAACGGAGGCACACGATGCGAAGGTCGCCTCGCCGCCCGTCGTTTCGGTTTTCTCAGGCCATCCGCCCGCCGCCACAGTGACCATGACGGCCTCCTCGGCGGCCGGAATCGCGGCACGCGCGCCATGGCCGGCTTAGTCCTCAGAATCGACACAGCCGCTAAACCGGGAACAATCAGTCTCTCCAGGCCGTCGAAACGGGAATTTTCGTAAAAGCCCCACTAACTTGCCTATCTTTGCGGCAGGACTATACTGGGACGGTCGGAGAGGACAGGAAATGGGACCGCCAGCCATGTTTCCGCGATTGTCACCGGGAGAACTTCACGTGTGGCAAGTAGATCTCGACGCGGCGCCGCCCGTGCTGGCGGCCTTGGCAGAACATCTGTCTCCCGAGGAACGACGGCGATCCGATCGGTTTGTTCGAGAGGCAGACCGCCGGCGATATGTCGCGAGTCACGCCGCTCTGCGAACGATTCTCGGACGGTATCTGGGCCTTCCGCCCGCGGGCGTGGAAGTGGCAGTCCGTCCTGGCGGCAAGCCGGAGTTGGCGTCGCTGCCCGGTGCGCCGCCGCTGCGATTCAATCTCTCGCATTCCGACGGGCTGGCCATGATTGCGGTGACGCTCGACCGGGAAGTTGGCGTCGACGTGGAGCGCGTACGTCCGATGCCCGACGTCGGGGCTATTGTCGAACGGTATTTTGCCGTCCCGGAACGGGCCGCATGGAGGGCGCTGCCGGACTACGAGCGGCTCGCCGCCTTCTTCCGCTGCTGGACTCGCAAGGAGGCCTACCTCAAGGCCCGAGGAATTGGCCTCTCGCAGGGACTCGACCGGTGCGAAGTCAGCTTTGTACCAGGTGAGCCCGCGCGCCTGGTTCAAAGCAGCGACCCGTGCAGTTCGGGCACGCCGTGGCGTCTGTACGACGTGTCGCCGGGCGCAGGAGAATACGTGGCGGCTTGCGCGGTCGAGTGGGAAATCGGGACGCTATTCGTCCACCAGTGGGCCGATTTGGAATCGGCCGGAGGAGATGCTGCTCGCGGGACGAAGTGAGACGTTTAGCTGTCGGCGGCGTGGCGACGGCTCGGCGGCGTATATTCCGCCGTAAGCCGATATTCCGCCGGCCGCCAATCCTGGCAATCAGGCGGCCCGGACCAAACTGCGGGCGCGGCACTCGCGGCCGGCGGCCGAACTCAGCAGCGCCATGGTGGCTTCGGCCGATTCCTCCCAGGTCCAGGGGCGGCTTTCCAACTCGGTCGCGCCCGGCTCTTGAAGGGCCCGGTGCAACTGCTCGGGATCGGCGAAATCAATTTGGAACCTCTCGGGCACGCCCAACTCGCCGAAGACTTCGAGTCGCGATACGAGAATCTTCTTGCCGTTCTCGACGGCCTCGACGACCGGCAGTCCAAAACCCTCGAACGAGGTGGGAAACACCACGCACTCGGCGCCTTGATAAAGCTGCCGCACGCGGTCGTACGATACGTAACCCACGTGCCGGACCGTCTCGTCCAAGTTCAACTTGTGAATCTGCTTGCGAAGCGTCTTCCAATAAGACGTTTGAATGCCCGATAGGATCAACTGATAATCGAACAATCCCCGCGCTCGGAGCGCCGCGATCGACTCGAAGAGCACCTGGTGATTCTTGTGAGGCCGGGTGATCGCCGGATAGTAAACGTATCGGCCGCCAAAATCTGCATCGCCTTCGACCGAGGCCAATCGAACGGGTTCCCAGCCGTGGGGCACGACGGCGATTCGCTCCGGGGCCACGTCGTAGTGCTGAAGGATGCTTCTGCGAGTGACCTGCGAGATGGCGATGATCCGTTCCGCGCGGGAGATGGCAGCCGCATAGCTCCGCCGACGAAAGATCCGCTGCGCCGCCGAAAGATACCGCGGCAACAGCAGATGGTAGAGGTCGTGGACGACCAGCACGCAGGGGGCGGCCACGCGCTTGGGAAAGATCGACTGCTGCGGAAAGAACACGACGTCCGGCCGCAGACCTTCCAGAACCGTCTCCACGGATCGGGCACGGTAGGGACTCGCGGCCTCGAGTCCCCGCAGGTACAGGGTCTCTCGGGCGCTGCAATCGACCACTGCCCGCTCCATGCCGGAAAAGACGTCGTCGTCGGCGAGGTCCCGGTCCATCAGCAGGACGACCTCATTTCGTCGATCGACTTCCGGCAGTCGCGAAATGAGGTGGCGCAGATAGGTTTCGGTCCCGCCGATCTTGCCCGGCCGGAAGTTGAGCAGGCTGACGACTACCCTCAGGGGCGCGGCGTCGGGCCGCGGCTCGGCCGCGGCGCTCCGTTCTGCAGAGACGGACTTGCGAATTCGCGGGGATGACAGCGACACGGTCGCCTTAGCGGCGGCAGCGTCCCGCCCGGTTCCGTGGCCGGCGTTGTGGCCTGGTACTGCCGCGTGTTGCTTCGGCAACGCCGGCTGCGTGCCCGCGGGGAGCAATGCCATGGCGGATTGGAGTTGGCGCCAAACGGCGTCCGGATGGGCCCATTGCCGCATTCTCTCTTGCGACGTAACGGCAAGTGCTTCGTAAGCCGCCTGGTCCTTCTTGGCGATCCGATAACTTCGGCGGATCTGCTCGACCAACGACGGCCAAACCAAGCGATGCCACGTCGTTCGCCAGCGGCGGCGCGAATCTTGCGGCCAGGCACAGGGTTCAGGGTGCGACTCGACGACGAAACCCACGTCGGCATCAAAGTAGTCGGCGATGGCCGTATGCGAGGGCGAGACGCACGGCCGTCCCGCGGCCAGGTAGTTCATCAGTGGCAGGCAATTCCCTTCGGCCCGCGTCGTCGTCAGATAGAACGTGCTGGCCTGGGCAAGTCGTAGCATGTCGGCTTCGCCCAGGAAGTCCGGGATCAACACCAGGCGGCAGCGATGAGAGACGTCCAATCGACGGTAGAAGGAGAGAACGCGACCGGTGGCCAAAGGGTTGCTCGTAATCAACTTCAGCACCAGGGTCGCATCTTCGCATTCGCGCAAGGCGTGGAGGAAGGCCGTAATCATGTCTTGCCAATTTTTGCGGCCGTCGTCGGGATTGAAAATGCTGGTATAGACCACGCCGCCGAGTTCCAGCCTCCGAGAAGCGCGGCAAGGCAGGCGTTGATCCTGCCACGCCGTGAGGCCGGCCCGTAAGGCGGCTGCCACCACGGATCCGATCCTGCGCGGAACGCATGGCTTGATAAGGCGTCGATACGCCTGAAGCCCGCCGACGCGAAGGGCCTCGGCCAGCCATTGTCTTTCCGAGGCCGGCCCTTCGCTGGATCGTCGGTCAGCGCAGGCCGGTGCATCCGTGTCGGGAAAGACATAGGGCGAGCAGTCCAGCACCGTGCGATGGTCGGATTGCCACCGCGGGATGTTGAAGTAGGTGTCCGGCGTCGGCACGGGAACAATCCCGATGGGAGTCTTTACACCTGCGGCGTCCAATACCTTGGCCGTGAAAGGCCCGCCCACCAACACCAGCGAGCAACGATTGGCGGTCTCGATCCAATTGTTCTGCGGATTCCCGTCGAACGCATCGTCGGGTATGTCGGGGAACTCCCACGCCGGCACGACGACGTTGCGTGCGGCAGAACTCAAATAGGCGTCCTGGAAGGGGCGAAAACTCACGTGGATCGGTTCGAGGTCTTGACGATGAGCGTCCTGGATTGCCGCCGACAGTTCGGACCGCGGATTTCGGACCTCGACGACTTTGCCCAAGCGTCGCAGCAGGGGAGCGAACAGACGGGCCACAAAATCGTAGGAATAGCCGGCCGTACCCAGCCGGCTGCCTTCCGTGGCGCCGCTGCTGTACGACGACAATAGAATGGCCCAAGCGGGTGGTGAAGCAGACTCGTCCTCTCCGGGAAATACGCGAAGGTGCGGCACGCTCATTCTCTCTTTCGGACATCCCGAGCTAGCTAGTCACCCCACAACCCGCAGTCACCGGCGTCACGCGTGAATGTGGCGAAACTGAGTGGATTCACAAGGGCGAAGAGCCCCCCACTGCTTGAGAATGCGGTTTTCTTATCGGCACGCGAACTGTCAACCTGTAGCAATTGCGTGGTCTTTCCGGCTTGCACAGCATTGTCTGATGCATGTTGCCGCGTGGCGCAGTGCCGGCGCAGCGCCGACAGTGTGAGACGATGTTTCAAGATCGTCGTGCAGGCCGTTCTCGTTACGCCGCCTCCGACGAACAACTCTTTTGGGTGGTACGCATGAGGCTTGGTTTCCTTTCGAGCAGAGAGCCCCTGAAAAAAGCCTGCTGGCAGCCGTAACTGCTCTTGGCGGGAAGCCTGGCGGGAGTTATCTTCCGCCCGCTTGGGTAAGTCATGCACCTTCGGCGAAACGGGAGACTCTCTTCATGCCGTCCGACGATCTGATCGCGTTGCTCAAACGGCCATTCCGCCCGCGGATCCTGCTGGTGGGCGACGTGATGCTCGACCGCTACGTGTGGGGTGACGTGGAACGCATCAGCCCCGAAGCGCCGATTCCCGTCCTCCGCGTGGGCAAGCGGGAACATCGACTTGGCGGGGCCGGGAGCGTGGCCTCGATGCAGGTCGCCCTGGAGGCCGAAACGGTGCTGGCCTCCGTCACCGGCGACGACCCGGAAGGCCGCACCATCCGCGAATTGCTGGAGAAAACCGGCGTCGATTGCCAATGCTTGTTGACCGATGCGCAGCGGATCACCACGGTGAAGGAACGCCTGCTGGGCCGCGCAGCAGCGGAGTCCGCACCACATGATGCGCGTTGATCAGGAGGACACGGACCCGATCGCCGACGCGATCCGCTGCCAACTGCTCGAACGCATCGAAGCCTGCCTCGACGGCGTCGATCTGATCGTGGTCAGCGATTACAACAAGGGCGTGTGCGCGGGCCCGATGATCCCGCGACTGGTCGAACTCGGCCGGGCGGCGGGCGTGCGCGTCATCGCCGATCCGATCAAGGGGGCCGACTACCGCCGTTACGCCGGTTGCGCGTGCATTACGCCCAACCGCAGCGAGGCGGGGTTGGCCACCGGCCGGCGAATCGCCACGCCGCAGGACGGCCTGGAGGCGGCGCAGCAACTGGTTGCGCTGGGCATCGAGACCGTGTTGGTCACGCTCGACCGCGACGGCATCGCCTGGGCCGACAAGCGGGGCAACGCCCGGCTCTTCCCCTGTCGGCCACGGCACGTGTGCGACATCACCGGCGCGGGGGACATGGTTCTCAGCACGCTGAGCTACTCGCTGGCGGCCGGCGCCGACTTCCCGGCGGCCATCGAATTGGCCAATGCCGCCGGCGGCCTGGAGGTGGAACGCCTCGGCGTGATGCCGTTTACGCGACAGGAGATCATCGCCGAGCTGGCGCACGGCAGCGGCGGCACGGAGCACAAAATCTTCTCCGTCGAACGGCTTCAAGAGCAGCTCGACCGGCTGCGGCTGGCTGGCCGGCGGATCGCAATGACCAACGGCTGCTTCGACCTGATGCATCCCGGGCACGTTGCCTCGCTGCAAGAGGCCCGGAAGCAGGGCGACTGTCTGGTAGTGGGGCTCAACAGCGACCGCAGCGTGCGCGAGTTGAAAGGCCCGGACCGGCCGCTCATCGACGAGCAGGGCCGCGCCGAAATGCTCGCCGGGCTGGCGTGCGTCGATTACGTGGTGATCTTCGACGAGGCCAGCGTGATGGGACTGGTCGACCGCCTGCGGCCCGACGTGCTGGTGAAGGCGGCCCAGTACAGCGTCGAACAGGTCGTGGGGCACGGACTGGTCACCGCTCGCGGCGGACGCGTAGTGACTGTGCCCATGAAATCGAACTATTCCACCACCGGCCTGATCGACAAGATCCGCGGCAGTACGGAAGGCAAACGACGCGCGGCCTAGTACCGCGTTTCACAAGTTCGTCGGTCATCGAAAGTCCGGTATTTCCGCTTGAAGTCGATGATTTTCCGCTGAATTCCTGGACGTCTGCATAACCGACGGATTTATGAAACGCGGTACTAGTGCCCCGGCCGTGCTGTGTTGACAGCTTGGGTGCCACTGGCCGCTTGCCGGCCAGTGCAGGAATCGGCCACAGCACGGGCTGACAAGCAGCCTGTGGCACCCGTCAAGTCAGGTCGGTCGGGGCACTAGTCCTCAGCGCCGGCGCATCGGCTGCACTCCAACAACACCCGGCGACGAGAC
This sequence comes from uncultured Planctomycetaceae bacterium, assembly GCA_963759115.1. Taxonomy (GTDB): domain Bacteria; phylum Planctomycetota; class Planctomycetia; order Pirellulales; family Thermoguttaceae; genus CAVWXT01. The sequence continues at coordinate 299,138 of CAVWXT010000002.1, read as the reverse complement.
GGCCGGACCGCCGAGTCAACCGACAATCACAAAGTCTCCTCTGGATCGCTACAACCGTTCCCCGCGCGTGGCATTCATGGGCGTACTCGCCGTTGACCCCCTGGGGGGTAGGCGAAAGTGACCTTGTTTCATGCCCCGAGTTCTGGTAATTACCGTGCTCTCCCGTTCCGGGGTCTTTGGAACTCCTTTTTTGCCAGCGGACACGATCCACGGCCTTAGCGGCAGCGCGAGAGCCTTGTCGCGTTCTGCACACCGCAGGCCTGCCACGAATCAGGATTCCGGCAATGAATCGCCTCATGCGCCTCTACAAACGAATCGGCCTTCACGCGGCGCCGCCTGGCACGGTGTTGTACGGCATCCACCAGGCCGCCCTGGCGTTGAGCTCCCGTGTCGCGGCGGTCCCCGTCGGCGAGAAACTCCCGGAGAAGGACGTGATCCTAGCCTTCAGGATTACCGGGGGCATCGGCGATCACTTGATCGCGGCGCGCTACGTCCGCGACCTTCTCGCCGCGGCCGGCGATTTCAGGTTCGACGTTTTCAGTTCCCGCCCCGATTCCGCCGCGTGGATCTTCTCGCAATTCGAGCAGTTCAACGAATGTTATGACGAGGCGTTCTCCTGGGAGAACAGGCGCCACTCTTACCCGTTGACCATGTGGATCATGTCCTTTGTTGTGGCCTATACGCGGTGGGCCAATTGGGGCGCGGTCCGCAGGTACAACAAGCGGCTGCCGAACATTTGCGGTGCGCTGCAGAGGTTCGAGCCAAAGATTGACGTGTTCATCGAAAATCATCCCCGCCTGGATGGCGCTTTGGGCCAGGCGGCCGTGTTCATGAACATGAACCGATACAACTTTTTGCAGGGGATGTCGGGCATCAAGTACGGCGGACCGCGATTGCCGCTGGCGACCGACGAGCATGCACTGCCTCGCTTCGGCCTTGAAGGCAAACGCTACGTGACGCTTCATAATGGTTTCGACGCCGAGGAGGCCGGCCACGTGGGCCGAGGGCGGCCCGCGACAAAATGTTATCCGCGATTCCCGGAGCTCGTGCCGCGTCTTCGCGAGGCATGTCCCAACGTCTACATCGTTCAACTCGGAGCCGACACGAGCCAGCCCATTGACGCGGTCGACCTGAACCTGATCGGCCGCACGTCGATGGCGGAGACCGCGGCGATCCTCGGCTCGGCGGCACTGCACATCGACAACGAAGGGGGCCTGGTTCACGTGGCCAGTTGCCTTGGGACCCGGTCGTGCGTTGTCTTCGGGCCCACCTCTCTGGATTACTTTGGCTACGAGGAGAACATCAACATTCCCCCCGCGTTTTGCGGCGGCTGTTGGTGGACCACGGGAGACTGGCTCCGGAATTGCCCGCGAGGGTTGGACGGCCCCCGCTGTCTATCGCAGCAGCCTCCCGAGGTGATCGTCGAGGCGTTGCGGCCCCACCTGCAAGACACCATGCCTTCAGTCAAAGCTGCTTAGTTCAATCGGTCGGTAAGCCGCGGGGAAAATGTTTCATGTTCCAAGTCGGCGATCAGACGAACACGAGGGTCGGGCTCGCCGAACGGGTGCGGCAGTTCTTTCTGATCGGTCGCGATCCGGGCCGAAATGCGGCGATGGAGGGAATCCGCGGGTATGCCGCTCTGCTTGTATTCCTGATTCACGCGAACGGACGCTTCCTTTTCTTCCATCAAGGCGTCTCCGTCTCGGAGATGCACCACCATTCGGTGGTCGGGGTATGGCATTGATGTTCGCCGTTGGACACCGCGTTGGCCTGCCTGTCGAACGCCTATTACGGCGTGGACCTTTTCTTTCTGCTCAGCGGCTTTCTGATCATGCGTATTCTTCAGAGGGCCCACCACGACAACGGCTCCTTCTACCGGAACTACTTGAAGAAACGTTGTCTGCGGATCTATCCGGCGTTCTTGTTCGCATTGGCCTTGGGCGTTGCGGTGCGTGTTTGGTATGTGAAGGACACGCCGTTTCGGACCTACGATTTTCTCTGCAACTTGGTTTTCTTGAACGGCTGCCCCGGTTTCATGGGGAGAATTGAGGCCTATGCCGAGGCGAGTTGGACGCTCTTCCTTGAGGCCTGTTTCTACTTGTCAATGCCCTGCCTGCTGCTGGCGGCGGATCGGGCGGGCGGAAGAGGCCCGCTGGCAAGGCTGTTGCGACCGGCCCTGGTTCTATCCGTCGCGCTGCTGGTGTATGGCCAGATGCCGCGGTTTGTCATGTTCTTTTTCGGCGTCATGGTGGGCTCTTTCGGCGACAATGTCCTGAAGCGTTTGGCCGAACAGCTTTCCACGCGATGGGTCCTGGCGGCCTACTTGGCGGCGTGCGCGGCCTTTTCCTTCGGCGCCCTGCGCACCGAATACTTCATTCCCATTTTTGGACCCGCTGCGTCGATCCTATTCATCAAGTCTTGTTGGGGCCGAGGGTTCCTCAATGGGTTGTTCTCCCTGTCCGCGCTGCGCGGCTTCGGCAACATATCCTATTCGTTCTATCTGACGCACATTTCCTGCGTCATCTTGGTGACGGATTGGTTGCGGCAGCCTCTGCGGTCGCTGCCGTTGGTCCCCGCGTACGCCATCTTCCTGGCGGCTTGCATGGCCCTATCGCTGAGTGTCGCAGTCGTCTCATTTGCCGTTTGCGAGCGGTGGTACTTTCGCAAAACTAAGCCGAGCCGTGCTAAGGGCGAGGTTCAGGAGCCACCCACGATCTTGCCGTTCGCTGCCGGGAAGGCGGCGTGAGGTATTTGCTGAATGAACACACCGAGCCGGAAGCGCGAGGGCGGGCCGATGCGAACGCGCATGCGTTGCGCGGGCCGATGCGGATGACGCTTCGTTGTCACGTTAACCATGGTAGTTGCCTTGGGCAAATCGAAACGACGGTCATGATACCGGAGAAACAAGAATGATCACGGCATTGAGAAGGTTCTACCACACGACGGGCTTGAGCGGTGCTCACGAAGGCACGTTGCTGTACCGGTTAGACGCGCTGGCAAGGTGCTGCGTCGGGGCTCGGCGGCTGGACATGGGAGCCGACGCCCTGCCGAAGGACCTTTCTTCACCCGTCGCCGCCCCGCGGTCGGCGCAGATTGCCGACCACCGGCTCCTGGGCCTGCGCGACGCCTCGGCGTCGGGATGGTTCTGCAGCGAAACACGCGAACTATGTCCGGGGTTCCAAATCGACCCGAGCGACACGGTGCTCGACGTCGGATGCGGTGCGGGCGGCAATGCGCGATTCTGCGCCAGCATCTGCGATCACATCATTATCGCCGACATCGATCCGGTCCGGGTGGCGTCGACCGAGAAACTCGTGCGGCAGGAGCCGGCGCGAATCGTCACGGCCATCGTGACCGATGCGAATCCCTTGCCGCTCGAAAATGAAACGGCCACGAAGGTCATCTCAACCGAAGTCATCGAGCACGTCGACGATCCGGTTCGGTTCCTGAACGAATTAGTCAGAGTGGGCAAGCACGGCGCCCGATACTTGCTCTCCGTGCCCGATCCTGCCGCCGAGAGCGTGCAGAAGTGTCTTGCTCCGGAAGCAGCGTTCCGGAAACCGAATCACATCAGGGTCATCGAGCGCGACGAGTTTGCGCAGCTTGTGACCAGCGCCGGGCTGGTTGTGGAAATGCGGGCCTCCTACGGCTTCTTCTGGGCCATGTACCACGCACTGTTCTGGCCCTGCCACGTGGATTTTGAGGCGCCGCACCACCGTCTCCTCGACGCCTGGTGCGCGACGTGGAACGCCCTTCTGGATCTGCCGCAAGGGAAGGACGTCAAGAATGCCTTGGAGGCCGTGATGCCGAAGTCTCAGATCATCATCGCGCACAGGCCGTAAGCATCGCACGCGTCGCAAAAAGCGGGTTGCACGATCGGTCAATCGGCGACAAGAGTCGCCCCCTCCCCTGAAGAACCGATCGGCCTGAATGGGCAACCGGCCGGTTGACGCCCAGCCGGTTTCTTGCCACAATCACGGGTTGCTCGCAGAAGCTCTACGACACCCGCTCAGCCGTCTGGAGCGCGGAGCTGCTCAAGGGCAACCCGGTGCCGCCGAAGTAATCTCAGTTGTCGCCGTGGAGGTCGGGCCGCCTTAGGGAGACGCACACATGGCCAGTCGCATCAAGGTCGCCGTCATCGGTCTGGGACACCTTCATCCCCGCAGCTACATGCTGCACTTCCAAGCCACAAAGACCATCGAGGTGGTTGCGGTATGCGACCCGGCGGAATCGCTGCGGGCCGGCTTCGCCCGCGACTTCGGCCTGCGGGCCTACGCGACCTGGCAGGAGTTGCTGGCCGCCGAGAAGATTGACCTGGCCTATATTTGGCTGCCGCACGACGAGTGTGCCGCGGCGGCCATCGCCTGTGCCGAGAAGGGCGTGAATGTGGTGGTGGAAAAGCCGGTGGCCAACACGGCCCGGAGCGCCCGCGAGGTCGTCGAGGCCTGCCGCCGCAACAAGGTGCTGTTCAGCACGCCCTACGTCTGGCGTTATCACCCGGTCTGCCGGGAAATGAAGAAGTTCGTCGATTCCGGTGTGCTCGGGCGGATTGTGGGCTGCGAAGGGCGCTGCGCCGCCGGCGGCCTGCACCGCTACATCGACGGCCACGCGCCCTGGATGCTCGATCCCAAGAAGAGCGGCGGCGGGCCGATGTACAATCTAGGCGTTCATTGGATCGATCTCTACCGCTGGCTCCTGCAGAGCGAAGTCTCGGCCGTGATCGGCAAGAACGTCCACGTCAACCAGACCTACGACATCGAGGACAATTCCTTCGCCCTCTGCACGTTCGCCAACGGCGCGACGCTGGCCCTGGACATCAGTTACACGGTGCCCGATAGCTACCCCTTCGGGCGCGATCTGTATCTGGCCATCCGCGGCACGGAAGGGTGCATGAGCTTCGCGCCGGCCTTTGAGGGCACCCGGCAGACGCTCTTCGTTTGCAGCAACGACCCGCGGTTCGGCGGCGCGCCGCGCAAGACGATCCAATTCGAGTTGGACAACACGCCCGGCTACAGCGGCTCGCTAGGGCTGGAATACGTGGCCGAAATCGCCGACGACGTGCTCAACCAGCGGCAGCCGTCGATTGGCGGCCAGGACGCCATCAAGGCCCTCGAAGTGGTCGAGGCGATCTACCAATCGGCAAACACGGGGAGCGTGGTGGAACTGAAATTGCAGTCCACAATAGAACTGACATAGGACGGGAGCAGATGTTTTTGCCCCGTAGGGGCGTTTGACACTAGCCCAGCGATTTATCGCTGGGGACGCGGTCTGACAAATCGCGACAAGTCCCGTAGGGACGATCGAAAACGAGGGGGCATTTTTCAATCGTCCCTACGGGACGAGGAAATGGGGCTGGCGAACCTGAACCCAGCGATGAATCGCTGGGCTATTGTCAAACGACCCTCTGGGTCGAGAGGGCAGTTATGCTTCCGAATTACGGCCGTCATTGTGAGGCATGAACAACAAGACGCCAAGAACATTCACGGAGAACATCCATGGGCGATCGACCGAACGTCGTAGTGACCGATTACATCGAGCCGGATCTGGACTGGGAAGCCCAGGAGATGGCCAAACGGGGCGTCGAGTTCGTGGCGCACCAGCTCAAGTTCCGCCCCGACGACGAAGTGATTGCCGCGATCCGGGATGCCGACGTCCTCGTGGTCAACATGGTGAAGATGACCCCGCGGGTGATCGGCGCGCTGGAGCGTTGCCGGCGGATCATTCGCCACGGCGCCGGCTACGACAACGTCGACGCAGCGGCCTGTACGGCCAAAGGAATCCCGCTGGCCTACTGCCCCGACTACTGCATGGACGAGGTGGCCGAGCAGGCGATTTCCCTGATCTTCGCCTGCGCCCGGCAAGTCCCGCAGAGCCACAAGATTCTCGACGACTCGATCGCCCGCGGCCAATGGGACTTCACGCCGCTGGCCAAGTGCTACCGCATGGCGGGCAAGACGCTGGGCATCATCGGTTGCGGGCGGATCGGCAGCCGGTTCCTGCAAAAGATGCGGCACTTCGGCTTTCAGAAAATCCTGATCTGCGATCCCTATCTCTCGCCGAAACGGGTTGAGGAATTGGGCATCCCGCTGGTTTCGCACGAGCAGGTCTTCCGCGAGTCCGATTTCATCACGATTCACGTGGCCTTGACCGACGAGACGCGGCACCTGGTGAACCGGCAGACGCTCTCGCTGATGAAGCCGACGGCCTACCTGGTGAACACCTCGCGCGGGCCGGTGGTCGACCACGAGGCCCTGGCCGAAGCCCTCCGTGCCAAGGTGATCGCCGGGGCCGGCATCGACGTCTACGACAAGGAGCCGCCGGAAGATACGTATCCGCTTTTGGGCTTAGACAACGCCATCCTCACGCCGCATCTTTCCTGGTACAGCGAGGACGCCGCCTGGACCATTCGCCAAAAAATCGTCGAGGACATCGACCTGGCCCTCGCCGGCAAGCCGCCGCGGTATTGCGTTAATAAGGAAGTACTTGCCAAGTAAAGTGGCTGTGGAAGATGAGCGGGGCTTGGAAAACACTGTGCGGGTGAAGGGAGTTGAAATGCGTAAGCCTTACACTCCGCAACGGGCGTATAGAACGTCTGTCTTGCCACTCGGGCTCTTCCTAGCATTCGGTGCAATCTTTGTGCCCGTCTGTGCGATGCTCGCGCCACCGGAACAACTTATTGCTCCTCCATTCCAAGACCCGTTGATCAAACGCGTCTTCATTGCGGGGATCGCATTGCCCCTACTACCACTTGGTGTTGGCTTGTGCTTGCGTAGCAAGATCGCATGGTGGGGTTTCTTCGTTTGGATGCTAATCGGTACGACTTGGAGCGTTGTTGCTGAGATCCTCGATCCGCAGATAAGCACCAATCCGCACATGGGCACCTTTGCTATCGCATTGTGCGCGACGTTCAACCTAGTTTTGGCAGTAGGCATTTACTTTACGACAAAGCCCGCTTTCGTAGCCCAACGAGAAGCTGGCAAAATTGAATCAATGAAATAGCTTGCATACTCTGAAGGAATCACCCATGACATGTGCCAACGTAAAGACGACAATTCCCGGGCCGAAATCGCAAGCACTGATTGAACGCTGGCATCGCGTCGAGGCCGACACCACCGGCTACCAGGCCCAGGTGGTTTGGGATCGTGGCCGCGGCGTCGTTGTGACCGACGTGGACGGCAACACGTTCCTCGATTGGACCAGCGGCGTCCTGGTGACCAACGTCGGCCACGCCCACCCGCATTTGGTGAAGGCGATCTGCGAATCGTCCGAGAAACTGCTGAATAACTACGAGTGTCCCACCGAGTATCGCGTGCTGGCGGCCGAAAAGCTGGCCGCCGCGCTGCCGCCGCAGATGGACAAGTGCTTCTTCCTCTCGACCGGCAGCGAGACCACCGAGTCGGCCATTCGCATCATGAAGCGGAAGACGGGCCGTTTTGAGATCCTCGGCTTTCAGGGCGGATTTCACGGCCGGACCTACGCCGCGGCCTCCGTGGGCGGGTTGGCCGGCCCGAAACGCGGCTACGGCCCGCCCATGCCGGGCGTGATTCGCGCCCCCTTCCCCTACTTCTATCGCTGCCCCTTCGGCTCCAAGACCGAAGCGGAATGCGCCGACAAACACCTGGAGTTGCTTGACGACGTCGTGCGGGCCAACTCCTGCGGCAGCCTGGCCGGAATCCTCGTGGAAACCTATCAGGGGGCCGCGGGCTTCATCTTCCCGCCCAAGGGATACCAGAAACGGCTTGAGGCTTGGGCCCGCGCCAAGGGACTGCTCTTTACGATCGACGAAGTCCAATCGAGCTACGGCCGGATGGGCGCCCTATGGGGCCACACGCTGGAAGGCCTGACGCCCGACCTGATGTGCATCGGCAAGGGCATCGGCAGCGGCTTCCCGGTGGCGGCCATCGCCGGCCGCGGCGACGTGTTCGCCTGCCTCAACAAGGGCGAAATGAGCAGCACTTACGGCGGCAATCCGGTGGGCAGCGCGGCCGTGATCGCCGTCTTGGAGATCATGGAGCGCGAGAAGCTCTGCGAGAACGCCCGCAAGATGGGCGAGTTGATCATGGGCCGGCTGCGTCAAACGCAAGAGAAGTCGCGCCACTTGGGCGACGTTCGCGGCCGCGGCCTGGTGATGGGCATGGAACTGGTCAAGGACAAGAAGACCAAAGAGCCGGCCCCCGAGTTGATCCGTCCGCTGATCGACCGTTGCGCGGCCGCCGGGCTCTTGATCGGCTCGGTGGGCATTTTCGGCAACGTGATCCGCGTGGCCCCGCCCTTGGTCATCACCGAGGCCCAATCGCACGAAAGCTGCGACATTATGGAAAAAGTGCTGCTGTCGCTCTAGCCCATACTACAACGTGTTGCACTACTGCGTCAGGATGCTATAATGGCATGAGACAGAAGTGGAGCGGCGGATGGCTTGGACCCGCGTCATCTGGGACCCCACCCCCGGCGGAAACGTGGAACACGTGGAAGAACATGACCTGACAACCGACGAGGTGGATCACGTTTTGGAGAACTACGAATCAACCGGGGTTAGCCAGTCAAGCGGTCAGCCTTGCATTTTCGGCCACGCGTCTGATGGTCGATAGGTCGTCGTGATCTACGAAGAAATCGACGAGGAGACAGTCGTTCCAGGGACCGCGTATGAAGTGCCGGAGTCATGACCGGAGGGATTTGCGATGACACAGAAGAAATTGAGACACGTGAATCGGCACTTGACGGATGAAGAACGATTGCGGCACGCGCAGATTCGGGAATCGGCACGGAGGGATATTCCTCCCCGGCCGGGAGCGCGACGGCGGCCTTCTCCCCCGGGCATTCCGGCCCAGGTTCGTGCGGCCCGCGAATCGCAGGGATTGACTTGGTACGCGCTGGCCAAACTGGCCGGCATTCCTAATCAGGCAACGATCCGCGACATCGAACAGGGCGGCGATGTGAAGCTGTCGAACCTGCAATCGGTCGCCGCTGCCCTCAACCTCGAGTTGGAACTTGTCACCCAGGTCGGGTGAATCGGCCAGCCTGGCCGCCTTGGGTCGCTCGTGCCAAATGGGCGACCGCCCCCGCGACACCGATGGCCACGTTGGCCATCCGGTCATAGTCAAGCGTCTCCGGCGTGTCGGATGCTTGGTGGTAGTGCGGGTTGCGGAGGAAACTGGTGTCCGTGAGCATCAGTGCCGGGTAGCCCTGATCCCAGAACGAGCTATTATCGGAGAACCGGATGGCATGGACGGCCTCGGGCAGCGCGATCGAGTACAGAGGAAACCGCACGGCCCGCTTGAATCCCCTGTGAAAGTTCCACACCAGCCGCCACGAGCGGAGGTTGCCAACGGCGGCCAGGAAGTTGCCGCGACGAGGGAACGCCCAACGCAATGCACGCGGGATTTCATCGGGGATCCGCTGACTGCCCGGCATGGACGAATAGAAACCGACCATCTCCAGACACAACATCCCGACAATGCGATCGTTGCGTTCTCGGCACTGCCGGGCATACACCTGGCTTCCCATGCCGTCCATCGAGAAGTGCGGCGGCTCCTCGCAGGGGAAGGCGGCGAATCGCACCGTTCGCTGCGGCGTCAGCGGCCGAAGCATCCGTGCCACTTCCATGAGGACGGCAACTGCGGAAGCATTGTCATCGGCGCCAGGGGTGCTTTCGACCGTGTCGTAATGGGCGCCTACGACTACAATCTCTTGAGCACAATGCTTTCCGGGCAGCTCGCTTACGAGGTTGACAACCTCATGGGCGTCAACTTGGTACGGCAGGCGTGCGACGGCGTATCCTGCTGAAAACAGTTCCCGCTCAATGAACACGGCGGCGGCGTCCAGCGCGAGGCCGGCCGAGATGTCGGGGTCCGATCAAGCCGGCCAAACGGTCAACATGCCTGCGCAAGTTGGCGGTGAGTTCGGTCGCCGGATTGGGTGGTGTCCGCACCGTTCGCTCCGCACAGAGTCAACGAACAAGAGAGGCCGACCGAAACTCTCGTCAAGGAACGGAAAGCGTTTGCCCCACATGTTAACGCATTTCAAGCACCGGTCGATGCACTCTACCATGCGGCCCCCACGGCGTTAACGGGCTCTTGGATCGTGAGTTTGTCGCCCACGGCCGCTGCCAGGTCGGGCAAATCGTAGCGCGCAAGGCGCCGTGAACGACGCTGACCGCCAGCCCCTTGTTCAGGCGGTTGTGGATCACGTTCGACCAAGAGACGAGCGTCCCCGAGAGTTTCACGTTGCGGAACAGGCTTGGCTCCAAAGCGGCGGCATGAAGGGCAGGAATGCCGACGTTGCCGACGGCCACGAGTTGTACCGCGCCTTCTCGTCCGCCGCCGGCCCGATCCTCTGCGTATCGGGCGCAGACGAGCACGTCCTCCGCCCGCATCCCGACGTGCGAGCGGCCCAACAGATAGGCGAGATACGCGTCTCGGTATTCGTTGGAGTAGCCGCTATCGCTGGTGGCCGGCTGCGTCTGGCCCGTCCCGCGGAGATCGACGGCCAGAACGGACTCGCCGTTTTGCACCAGCCGCTCAATAGGGCTCCCGTCGGCCGCTTTGCCGCGCTGATGAAGGTACAGCACCACGCTGTTGGGCTTCGGCCTCTCAGGTACGAAGAGCAAGGCCGGCAACGTGATGCCTTCCTCGGGCTTGATCAGGAGCTTCTCAATGCTGTATCCTTGCCGTGTCACGGTCCCGAGCATTTCAATCTGAGGATTCGGCAACTCCGACAATTGGCGGATGCCGGCCAGCCGCCGCACCTGCTGCAACAGGGCCGCCCGATCGCCGTTGGCCCACGACGACGCACGCTGCCGGGCGAACTCGTTCTCGCAGTCTTCGTTCAGGTCGTAGACCGAGCGTGCCCCTGGCAGCGCCATCACCTGGCCGTCCGGCGTACACCGGCACTCCTTTTCCGTGAGCAACGTGATCGGCGGTTCGGTGATCGCTTGATCCTTGCCCAAGAGCCATCGCGACATCCACCGGGCCGTGCCCTCGCGTTGAAGCGTGTTGTAGTTGTGAGTGGCGTCGTTCTCCAGGATGTCGACGCGCTCGGCCAGTCCCATACGGGTGTAAAGCCGCTTGGCGCAGCGGAAAGCGTCCCAGGTTCCGCTGATGTCAAAGAAGTCCTTGGTCGCCGCGCAGATCAACACGGGCGACGGCGCTCGCATCATGATCAAGTCGGCATGGTCGGCTCCGAACGCCAATTGCCCGAAGACATGTTGTTCCGAATCCTGCGGGCCGATCGTGGTCAGCAGCCGAGGCAAGCTCGTGATGTAACAGCTTGGCGACGCGGCGCGGATGCGATCGTCCAGGGCCATCAGGTAGGCCGTCTGCGTGCCGCCGCCGCTATTGCCGGTACAACCGATGCGCTGCGGGTCGATTTCCGGGCGCGACTGGAGGTAGTCGATCGCCCGCATGCCGTCCCAGATTTCAAATCGCGCCGTGTTACGGCCCAGCAGAATACTGCCGGTGCCCACCGCGATGTGTGCGGCGACGCCCCAGAGCTTGGGCCAGCCGCCTTCACCCAGGTATTGTCCGCGCTCGCCCTGGTCGATGGGGTCATAGACCAGTGCCGCCATGCCATTGAGCGCCAGCAGGGCGCCGATCGATTGATACTCGGGGTGGCCCTTGGCAGGAAGGGCATGGCCGCACGGCACGATCACGCCCGGATACGGCGGCGGGAATCGCTCGACGTCGGGCAGGAACAGCAGCGCCGTGACATAGTGCTTCGGCTGGCTTTGGAAGAGGACGTATTCCACGCGGTAGCCGGGGCGGACGATCGCGCCGGTAACCTGTGGCTCTAGCGGCGTTCGGTCGGGCAGGCCGCCGATCGCCTCCAAAAACTTCTCCCGCAGGCGCTTCTGGTACGCCGCGATCTCGGCGGGCGACTTCCGCTTCTCATAATCGTCCTTCCAGCGCTGGGCCGCCTGATCCACTTGCCGCAGCAGGTAGCGGCGCATCATGCCGTCGGGCGATCCTCCTTCGATCTTCTCCGGCGGCGCATCCAGGTCGTCTCCGGCTACGGCGGAAGCACCGGCCAGGAGCAGAAGAATCGTCAAGACAGACAACGCCTTGCAACGAGAATCGGGAGACATGCTACTCTGCCGGGGGTTTGCAGGGGGCCGTTTCGGCTTTTCCAGAGAGACGGGGGGCAAGGCTGGGCTTGATTCCATACGATTCTGCCGCCAGCGAAGGCCCCGCTCGAATAGGGCCATGTTGTCTTCGTACTCGCGCGCTCAGGGATACGAACTCCGCACGCTCATTCGCGTCGCGGCAGTAGATCGCATGGCCGGAGATCGCCTCGAACCGCAGGATCGACGAGGCGCCGTTGAGGACGACCAAATCGACTCCCTCGAAGTTAAGTGCCCGCTGAAGGCCCAAGAGCAGATCGGTCAGTTCGTCCAGTACGGGCTTGGATCGGAAGAGCACGCCGATGTCCAGATCGGAACCGGGGCGGACCGAGCCATCCTGGGCCGAGCCAAAGACCCAGGCGGCCACGACGTTCGCATCGGCCGCCAACACGGTCTCGGCTTTCTCAATCGCCACCGCTTGCATAGCGCAGCACCTCGTCGCGAAACCGCCGCAAGTTGTCGAGCCGATTGTTTACGATGTCAACCAGTATTGCGAGGTCGATCCGCTCGTAACGATGAACGATCCAATTGCGGAACCTCACCATTTTCTGGTAGGCCTCGTTGTCGGAGAGAACGCCGAGTTGGATACAACGGGCCAGCGCGTCGCCCGCGGATGAAGCGGGCGTCTGTCCGGCCAGCGACACGATCCGCTGACAAACGTCGATGACGATCTCGACGAGCACCTGCAGGTCGCGTTCCACGGCGCGTCTGGTACGCCAATCGGCATCGAGCTGGCTCGTGCTAACCTGGCCCAGGGAGGCCAACTCGTTGAGGGTCTCATCCAGCGATTGCAGTTTGCCAGCAATGATTCCGTTGATCATCCCCGCGGCTCCATGCGAACCCAAGCGTCGAGAGAACCCTTGCACCCCGGGAATGCCGTGGTTCCTCGGCAACTCGGCGGCGACATCGGCCACGACACCACTACTCTGATTCTACGTCAATTCCCTGCGCATTGGAACCCGCCTCAGGGCCGATCAGTTTTCCCGAATAGGACTTGATAGGGGTAGGGAAGGCCGGTTAAGTTCCCGGCCTCCCCTCCCTCCGAACCGGACTGGCGGATTTCCCGCATCCGGCTCTCCGGTTAGTGGTGTTACCTCGTAGAGGATTGGTGAACCGAGCGCGGGAAGGAAACAAGGTTCCTTCTCGGGATCGGCAGAAGCGAAAGGCCCTGACCTTCACGGGAAGGCCACCAACATGCAACATCGACGGTGCGGCCAATCTGAGCCAAGTTACGTGTGCCTGACGCAGTCCGTCGTGGCTAGTCGTTGCCGACACTCGCGGTACGGTGTGGTTTTGGCCGTGCGTCATGTTTCATCCCCTTTCCTGCGTCCCTTTGCTCGACGGGCATTGCCCCGCTTCCTCGCTCGTATGGACGCTCTGACTCCTGGGCGGTCGATTCTTCGTATCCTTATCAGGGACAATGAACTTCGTCCTTGTACCCGCCCAGGTCTCCTTGCTTCATGTATCAAACCTTCCGACCGTTCCGCCTCCAACCACCTGTTGCCGCCTCTGGGGCTTGGTTTGGTTTCCCCCCGGAGCTTACCGCGCGGTCTGCCGACCGCATCCCTTGCGAGGACCACAGCGTCACTTGGGCTTCGCCTTTTCCTAGCAGGCTCGCCACGACAACCGGCCGAATCGAGTTCGTCATCCTGCGGACCAGCCGTTCACCTTCAGTTGCTCTCCACCCCCTCTCACGAGGACACAGTTACTTTCGGTTACGAAGTTCAAACCCAATTTCGACAAGGACTTGCACCTTGCTGATTCGATACACTCACAAGCGCACTAGGAGGCGACTCCTGTCGCCGATTTGCGGTGGCTTTCGGGCAATCGGCGACTGGAGTCGCCTCCTACAGTGAAAAACTGATCGGCCCTGGAACCCGCCTCCCACGTCAGCGAAGAGTTCCGGTCGACCGCACCTGGACATGGTGAAAACCCCCCTTGGCCGCAATGGCCGACCTGGCGCACCGCCTCACTTGCCGGAAAGCGACCGCCAGCCGGGATCGACCACCGACGTTTGACCCGGCGGCAGCGGCTCGACGAGCTTGGCGTAGAGATCGGGACGCCGGGCCTTGAGATATCGACGGCCGCCGGAGAGGGCGATCTTCTCGGGCGTACACAGTGCGACCACGACGTCGTCGCCCAAGGCGTGGCTCTCCGCCACGATCTCGCCCATCGGGTCCAAAACCATCGCATTGCCCGGCTTGACGGTGTCGTGGTCGACGCCGACGGCATTGCTGTAAATGTAGTACAGGCCGTTTTCGTAGGCCCGCGCCGGCAGCCAGCGCATGAGCCAGCCGCGTCCTTTGGGACCCATGACTTCCAGCCGCAGCGGGACCGGATCGCGGTGGCGGTTTTCCCACAACGCGCGATCGATCGTGCCGCGGCCCGGCATGGCGCTGGGCAATCCGCCGGTGACGTGCGGGGCAAAAACCACATCCGCGCCCATCAGGGCCAGAATCCGCGGGTTCTCCGGCAGGTTGTTGTCGTAGCACGTGAGGATGCCGCAACGCACCCCGCACAACTCGAAAATCGCAAAGCCGCCGCCCGGCTGGATGCTGGGATGGATGAACGGATGGAGCTTGCGATGCTTTTGCACGAAGCCGTCGGGCGAAACGGCCGCATAGGTGTTGTAGAGCTTGTCGCCCTCGCGTTCGAGCAAGCCGGCCAACAGGGCCGCGCCGCATTGCCGGGCCAGCTCGATCAAACGGCGCGTGCTCGGCCCATCGGGAACCGGCTCGGCCAGAGTGGCGACCTCGTCGTGCGAAAGCGTCTGCAAGAAGGTATAGCCCGCGATGCAGCACTCGTGGAAGCTGACGATCTCCGCTCCTTGGGCCGCCGCGCGTCGCGCGAGATCGGCCATCCGGGCGAAATTGTAGTCCTTGTCGGCGTCGCGGGCTTCAAACTGCGCCGCGGCAATGCGGATGTCGCGCATCGGTCGAGACTCCCGGTTTCCGGCGGAAAGGAATTTCGGGAAGCCGCTCTACGCCTCCTCCACCTTCCCGTTCTCTTCCTGCGGCACGCGCTTGACGGCGACCAGCGTGTCGTCCTCGTCGAGGCTCATGATCTTCACGCCTTGGGTGTTGCGGCCGATGATGCTGATGTCGCTGGCGGCGATCCGCTGAAGCTTGCCGTGGGCGGTCA
Organism: uncultured Planctomycetaceae bacterium; assembly: GCA_963759115.1. Lineage (GTDB taxonomy): Bacteria > Planctomycetota > Planctomycetia > Pirellulales > Thermoguttaceae > CAVWXT01. Next base: position 283,882 of record CAVWXT010000002.1, on the reverse strand, counting down.
TCATCAGCAATTCGTCCTCATCGGAGACGTGTACGATGGCGACCACCGGGCCGTTCCGTTCGGTTGTCTTGATGTCGCGGAGTCCCTTGCCGGCCCGGCGCTGCGTGCGATAGCTGCGCTGCGAGGAGAGGTCTTCGCCTTCCTCGCCCTCTTCGTGCTCTTCCCACTCGGTCGGCGCGACCACCGGTCGCGGCTTTGTGGGCTCGAACTCGTCCGGGGTGTCCGCCGCCTCGTCCTCGTGTTCGCCCTGTTCGGGCAATTCGCTCTCGAACTCGGTTTCCAGGTTCGGACCGAAGGGGGTGCGTTTGCCGTAGCCGTGGGCGCAGACGGTCAGCAGCGTGGCGGCGGGATCGGCCACGACCATGCCCACGACGGTGTCGTCGCCCACCAGCCGGATGCCCTTCACGCCGCTGGAGTTGCGGCCCACGGGACGGGCGTCCGACTGCTTGAAGCGAATGGCCATGCCGTGCGTCGTGGCCAGCACCAGTTCGTCGCCCGGCTTGGCCACCACCACGTCGACCAGGGCATCGCCCTCGCGGAGCTTGATGGCGATGATGCCGCTCTTCAAGGGTCGGCTGTAGGCTTCCAGCGGCGTTTTCTTGACCAATCCGCGGGCCGTGGCCATGACCAGGAAGTGATCGGGCTTGTCGAAGTCGCGGACCGCGCGGCAGTCGGTAATCTGCTCGCCCTCGCCCAGGTTCAGCAGGTTCACCACGGCGCGGCCGCGGGCGTCGCGGGCCAACTGCGGCAGATCGTAGACCTTGCGCCAATACACCTTGCCCTTGTTGGTGAAGAACAGCAGGTAGGCGTGCGTGCTGGCGACGAAGAGGTGCTGGATGGGGTCTTCCTCTTCGGTCTTGGCTCCGGTCAGCCCCTTGCCGCCGCGACGCTGCGACCGATAGACCGACGCGGGAGTCCGCTTGATGTAGCCGTTGCTGGTGATCGAGACGACCATCGTCTCTTCGGTAATCAGGTCCTCCATGTCGATCTCGCCGATCTCCTCACCGCTGATCTCGGTGCGGCGGGCGTCGCCGTGCTTCCGCTTCAGCTCGCGGCAGTCGTCGCGGATGATGTTCAGGATGTTCTGCCGGTCGGAGAGATGCGGCGGTACTCGGTGATTTCTTCCAGCAGCTTGTGATACTCGCCGGAGAGTTTCTCCTGTTCCAGGTTGACCAACTGCCCGAGCGTCATGTGGAGGATGGCGTCGGCTTGGACGGGCGTGAGCGTGTAGAACTCGCTCTGGCCGCGATCTTCCAGGAAGACGGCAAAGCCTTCGTCGCCCAGGGCCCGGCGCAGAGCGCGGCCGGCGTCTGAATCTGCATCAGCCGCTCTTTGGCCTCGGCCTGGGTCGACGAACCGCGGATGACGCGGATCACCTCGTCGATGTTGGCGTGGGCCAGGAGCAAACCCTCGACGGTGTGCTTCCGCTGCCGCGCCCGGCTCAGCAGGAACTGCGTCCGCCGGCGGATCACCGTCTCGCGGTGGCGGACGAACTCCTGCAATAGCTCCTTGAACGAGAGCACCCGCGGCTTGCCGTCCACCAGCGCCAGGAAGATCAGCGAGAAGCTGTCTTGCAGCGGCGAAAATTGGTAGAGTTGGTTCAGCACGATTTCGGGATCGGCGTCGCGCTTCAACTCGCAGACCAGCCGCACGGGCTCCTTCAGGTCGCTCTCGTTGCGAATGCCGGAAATGCCGGGGATCTTCCCCTCGTTGACCAAGGCGGCGATGCGTTCCTCGATGCGGTCGCGGGATTGCTGGAAGGGGATTTCGGTGACGACGATGCGGTTTCGCTTGTTGTGTTCTTCAATGAACGCCCGGGCGCGGACGACGATCGTGCTCCGGCCGGTGTAGTATCCGCGGCGGATGCCCGAGCGGCCGCACACCACGCCGCCGGTGGGGAAGTCCGGCCCGGGGACGATCTCCAGCAATTCGTCGATGGAGACCTGCGGGTCGTCGATCACGCGGATAATCGCGTCGCAGATTTCGCCCAGGTTGTGCGGGGGGATCGAGGTGGCCATGCCCACCGCAATTCCGTTGGCCCCGTTCACCAACAGGTTGGGGAACGTCGAGGGCAGCACCGTGGGTTCAGTCCGCCGCTCGTCGTAGGTGGGGATGAAATCCACCGTGTCGAGCTTGATGTCCTCCATCATCAACGCGGCGATCGGCGACATGCGGGCTTCGGTGTACCGCATGGCCGCCGCGGGCAGGCCGGCGATCGAGCCGAAGTTTCCCTGCTTGTCGACCAGCACGTGCCGCATGTTCCACTCTTGGGCCATGCGGACCAACGTGGGATAGATCACGCTCTCGCCGTGCGGATGGTAGTTGCCGCTGGTGTCGCCGGAGATCTTGGCGCACTTGACCCGCCCGGCCCCCGGGGTGAGGTTCAGGTCGTTCATGGCGACCAGGATCCGCCGCTGCGAAGGCTTCAGGCCGTCGCGGACGTCGGGCAGCGCGCGGCTGACGATCACGCTCATCGAGTAGACCAGGTAGCTGCCCTTCAGCTCCTCCTCGATGGGCATGTCGATCATTCGCTTGGCGGACATCCCGCCATGCCCGGCGGGGGAGGTTTCTGGCGGGGGAGTCTCCTCGGGATCAGGCGGCTCGGGGGGGAGATTTGAGTCGGTCGACACCACGAATCCTTTCAGCAAACAAACCACGAAGCGCCGCAGCACCCCCCTCCGTATTGGAAGGTTGCGGCGCAGCTTTTTTGATGGTCATCGGGAAAGGTCACAGTATAGCGATTTTCGCTTTCAGCCACAACGCCCAAGCGGTGAAAACAGCCGCCGTAAGATACTGGCGCATAATTACTTGCGTCGCGACTTTTCGGTCAGAACGGCAACACCCGATCATCCGTGCGTTTTCCCCTCAGGCAATTGATTCCACGTGCCGCGCCGGCTTAGAATGCGCTCAGATTTTCACGGTTCCAACCTTCAATCGAGGAGACTGTGCCATGCGATTGCGAGCATCGTTGTTGTGTCCAACCGCTGTCTTGATCGTTGCTGCTTCGGCGCTGGTTGCCTTGGCCGCCGACGCGCCCCTGCGGGTCACCCTGGTCGACGAGCCGACCGCGCGGACCATCAAAATATCCGCCATGAGAGAGATCGAAATCGTTCCCGACGAGGTGGTTCTGTCGCTGTCGGTAATCACCGAAGATGGGAAAAGTCCGCTGCCTGCCAAGGCCGAGAACGACAAACGCACGCGGGCCGTTCTCAAGACGGTCAAGAGCCATCGCGTCGAGGACAAGTACATCAAGATCGACTGTCTGGAAATTCGGCCCGTGTACGAGCGCCGCGATGAGGTGTTGATCAAGTACACGGTAAGTCGGGGGATTGATGTCACCCTCCAAGACTTCGACCTCCTTGAGCCGATACTCTCCGATGCACTCGGGGCGGGCCGAACAGGGTTAGCGGTATTCTATTCCGCACGACCAAGCATCGGGAACATCAGTTTGAGGCGCGCCGACTCGCCGTGGCTTACGCCAGAGAAAAGGCCGGCCACTTGGCCGAACTCAACGGCCTGGCGCTCGGCAAAGCCATTACGATTGAAGAAGAAGTCGAAGGGGACATTCACACGCGTGGTTTTGGAGGCGCGATGGGAGGAATGGCGGGGGATCCCGAAACAAACACTGGCAGAGCAAGAGTCGTTCTAGTCGGCATGGGCGAAGACCGTGCGGGAACGAAAGTCACCGCCCAGACAACGCCGGATGCCCGCCAAACAATCGCGCCGGGAACGATTACCATCACGGCAACTGTGACGATTACCTTCGAGCTGAAGGAGCCGAAGCAACCTTAGTACTGGTGAATCAATTACTGTCGTACTCCTCACGCTCCGAGCGTGTGAAGAAATCGATATTTGAGCGTTTGCTGAATTCGAACATACTGGGGCGTTTTCCTTGAACGGAGACGTTTTCCCCTCGAAATTCGGCAACCGCCATGGAACCCCAGGATGCTAGCACGGAAGCGGCGCCTCGCATGAAATCGCCGGACCGCACGCGGGTTGACCCCAACCCGAAGAAGATTGACGATTTGATTCCGCCCGGCCACAAAGCACGCGTGGTGTGGGAGTTGACCCAACAATTGGACCTGTCTCCCCTGTACGCGGGGATCAAGGCCGTGGAAAACCATGCCGGCCGTCCGGCCACTGATCCCCGGCTCCTCGTAGCCTTGTGGACCTACGCCACAGACGAGGGCATGGGCAGCGCCGCGAACTGATGCGGCGGTGCTACGACTGCGATCCCTACAAGTGGCTTCGGGGCGGGGTGGACGTCAATTACCACACGTTGTCCGATTTCCGCACCGCGCATCTGGAATGGCTGAAGGATCAAGTGGTCAACAACGTGGCGGTGATGAGGGCCGAAGGTCTGGTAAACCTGGAAAGGATCGGGCAAGACGGCATGCGGGTGCGAGCCAACGCCGGCAACGACTCCTTTAAGCGAAAGGAAACGTTGCAACAACTGCTGGCAGAAGCCGAACAGCGATGGGACCGTCTGCAACAGGAGTTTGAGCAGGAGACGGGCCGCTCGGCCTCCCAACAAGCGGCGCAGGAGCGCTCGGCGGAGGAGAGAATCGAGCGGCTGAAGCAGGCCCAAGAAGAAGTCCAGAAGGTGGCCGAAGCCCGCGAGAAAAGGAAGAAGGGAGATGGGGCCTCGGCTCGTGCCAGCACGACCGACCCTGAAGCCCGCCGGATGAAAATGGGCGATGGCGGCACCCGCCCCGCCTACAACGTCGAACTTGCCACCGACTTGAACAGCTTGGTGATCGTGGGGGCCGACCTGCTGAACGTCGCCGATGCCGGCCAGATGGAAGCGATGGTGCAACAGATCGAAGCCGAACAGCGCCCTTGCCGAAGGACGCCGAGTATTACGTGGACGGCGGCCTTGCTACCAAGGGAGATCTGGAAAGTGTGGGTCAGCGGGGTGTAACGGTGTTCGCGCCGCCCAAAGAGGTGGAGCAACAGCAGCAGCAAGGGAAAGACCCGTACGCTGCCAAGCCCGGCGACAGCCCGAAGGTAGCCGAGTGGCGCCGGCGGATGGGAACCCCGGAGGCCCAGCAGAAATACAAACAGCGCGGCAAATGTGAGTGGTCCAACGCCGAGTGCCGCAACCGCGGGCTTTACCAGTTTGTGGTCCGCGGGCTGCAGAAGGTCAAAGCGGTGGTGCTGTGGTACGTGTTGGTCCACAACCTGTTTCGCTGGGTGGCACTGCGCCGGAGCCGGCGAAAGCCGCCGCCTAAGCTCCCGTCGAGCGGGCGTGCAGCACAAAACAGCGGCATGGGAGAATCTGCGCAAAGCATGCACCACAATCCTTGCCATTCCCGCGAGTCACGGCCTCCGTAAACAGTTCGCGAACCTTCGCTGGGCCACTGCGAAAGTCGCAAAAAAACACGGCTCCAGCTAAAGCACCACAACGTACAAATCAATTTTTTCACAAGCTCTCCGCGTGAGGCCGAGTCGCAGCCAAAAACCTCACGCGCAGCGTGAGGAGTACGTCCCGAAACGCAACACTTGTTGACTTGCTGATCCTTAACCTCAGCCCTCCGAGAACAACCTAACCCGCCTTCTTCAGAATCTGGAACAGATTGCTGTAATGGTCGGTCCACACGGGGACGGAAAAGTCGTCGTGGACTTCCGGCGGGGGAATGGAAGGGATCGCCGAGAGAAGCCCCTCATTCTCGGTCAATAGCACCCAGTCGTTCCCCAGCACATGCGAGGCGTCGTCTCGCACCGTGTAGACCCGAGCCACCTTCAGACCGGCATCCGTCGCCACGCCGCGGACGACGGGCACAAGGTAGAGATGTCTGTTGGTCGTGTGGACGGCAATCACCCCGCCCGGGGCCAGATGCTTGCGGAAGATCTGGAAGGCCTCGCGTGTAAGCAGGTGCGTGGGGATCGAATCGCCGCTGAAGGCATCCAGCACCAGCATGTCGAGCTGCTGGGGCGGCTCGCGCTCCAGCGATAGGCGCGCGTCGCCCAGGACGATCTCCGTGCTCGCGCCACGCTGTCGTGCATCGGCCAAGTAATAGAAGTACTTCTCGGCCAACCGCGCGACCTCGGGGTTAATTTCGTAGAAGCGGTAGCTATCGCCCTGCCGAGCGTAGGCGGCCAAAGTTCCCACGCCCAGTCCCACGAGGCCCACGCGCATCTGCGGTCGCTCCGTTTGGAGATACTCTATGGCGCGGCCGGCGCCGCTGCGGTAGCCGTAATAGGTCGTGGGGATCCGCCGCTTCTGGGCAGCGACGAACTGCTCGCCGTGCGTAATGGCGCCGTGCCACAGGCGGAATTCGTGTTGTTCGGGGTCGTCGCGATCATATTCCCAGACCGAGATGACGCCATAGAAATTGCGCGTCCGCTCGACTGGCTCCTTGGCGCCGTTTGTCTGCCAATCGATCAGGGTTGCTGGCCCGTCGATTGCCACGATGGCGACGGCCGCGGTCCAGGCGACGCGGGCAGCGAGCCTGCCCCGGCCGGCGCGCGTGCCGGCAGGTTCGCGCCCGAGTCGAAGAGCACCCCGAGCGGCGGCCAACGTCAACACTGCCGCAGCGATGACGTAGGAAGCTGCCAGGCCAATCTTCCACTCGAAGAACGTGGTGAACACCAGCGGGGCGACCAGGCTCACCAGCACGCCGCCCACCGCCCCGCCGGCGGAAATCATCAAGTAGTATTCGGTCAGGCGCCGCGGGGGCGGCCGCAGCCGTACCAGTTCCCCGTGGCACACCGTGCAAATGAAGAACATGGTCGCAAGGCAGAGGACGAGCCCCGGGACGTACGTGAGCGAAAGGTCCCGCTGCACCAGGCCGCCAAGCCTGTCCAGCAACTTGCTATTGTCGCAGATCGTCAGAATTCCCAGGGCTGCCAGCGTCGACCAAAGGCCCCGCACGTACCATCGTTGATGGTCGAAACAGATGATGAACGACAACAGGTACAGCGACAACGGTGCTACCCATAAGAAAGGCACGACCGCCACGTCCTGGCAAACGTGGTTCGTCGTGGCCAACAGAACCAGCGAAGCACAGGCGGGCAGCAGCAACCACAGCATCCGCCGCCCCCAGCCGATTCCGGCGGCGCCATGGTCGCCGCTGGTTTCGTTGGCAATCGCAATTCCTGCGCTGCGGGCCTCCGTGGCGGCCTCGGCGATTGAGTCGGAAGCAGCGCCCGGCCGCCAGACCGACGCGGCGCAGAGCCCGCATAGCAGAACGTAAACCGCAAACGTCCCGGACCACAGCCACGATTGCACGGGCAGAGTGAACGCCGGCTCGAACAGAACGGGATAACTCAACAGCGCCGCCAGCGCGCCGAAATTCGACAACGCATACAGGCGATAGGGAGAGCGGCCCGGATAGCTGCGGCTGAACCAGACCTGGACCAACGGGCTGGTCGTCGAAAGCACGAAGTACGGCAGGCCCACCGTGGCCAGCAAGACCAGCAAAATCCGCCAGGTTGGCGCTGCGCTGTCCACCGGCTTCCAGCCGGCCCCAGGGGCGATGGGCAGCAGGGCCACTGCCGCCGCCAAGATCGCGGCCTGCACGATCGCCTGGCGGCGGAGCGACAGCCGGCTGCCCACCAGATGCGCGTAGCTGTAACCGGCAAAGAGCAGCACCTGGAAAAACAACATGCAGGTAGTCCAAACCGCCGGGCAGCCCCCGAACCACGGCAGGATGAACTTGCTCATCAGTGGCTGCACTTGGAACAAGAGAAACGCGCCGAGGAGAATTGTCAGGGCAAAGGTCCAACCGGGCCAGCGCGGCCGCAAAGCCGCGTCGGCGGATTGCCCCGTCTCGGTCTCGCCGTCAGGATGCGAAGCCCCCGGCCCGCCAACGGTCTTGTCGGTTTGTCGCGTTGTCGCGCTTCTCAGCGGCATCGGGGCGCCTCTTCTCTGGCCGAAATCGCCATTGTGCCGGAAGATCGGCCGAGCTGCAAACGCATTCCGGGCCCGAGACTCACGATGCGTAGTAGCCATCGGACGGAGACGACGGCTCTACGCCGGGAAGGTCCTCGGCGTACCACGTTTCCAGTACCGTTCGCCAGTGGCCCGGCTGGCTCACCGCCACGAAGGCGTCGCGCACTTGCTGGAACTGGGGGTGCAGCCGGGCGTACTTGATGCCGAACTTCCGCATCACCCGGCAACAGCGGCTGGGGCCGTAAATCTCTTCGGCCATGCGGTAGTGCTCGGCGATCACCTCGCGCTGCTCGTGCAGAGTCGGCGGCGGCAACGTCACGCCGCCAGCCAATGCGCGAACGCGGCGGAAGATCCACGGGTTGCCGATCGCGCCGCGGGCCACCGCGGCGCCGTCCACGCCGGTCTCGCGGAACATGTCGAGGCAGTCTTGGGCCGCAAAGAGATCGCCGCTGCCCAGCACGGTTCGCGGCCCGGCGTGCTGCTTCACCTCGCGGAGGAACTCGCGCGAGCTGGTCCCCTCGTAACGCTGCCGAACGGTGCGGCCGTGTACCGTTACGGCAACGGCGCCGAGGCGAAACGCCCCGTCGAAGATGGCGAAGAACCGCTCGCGGCTCTGCGGACTGTCGTCCATGCCGCGGCGCATCTTCACCGTGAGCGGCACGTGCGGCGGCAGCGCGTCGCGGACCCGGCCGACGATCGAGAGCGCGGTGTCGGGATCGCTCAGCAGAAACCCGCCGCGGCAGCGGCCCAGCACTTTTTTCACCGGGCAGGCGAAGTTCAGATCGATCACGTCGAAGCCGGCTGCCACGAGTTTCAGTGCGGCCGGCGGAAACTCTTCGGGCAGCGCCCCCATCAACTGGGCGCCGCAAGGGTGTTCGTCGTCCGTGACGCGGAGAAACCGCTTCGCCTTGCGGCCCTTGGTCACGTTGAGGATGAACTGGTCGAGCATCACCTCGCACACGGTGTAGGCCGCCCCCAGCCGCCGCGCGATCACCCGCATCGGCCAGTCGCTGTATCCGCTCAGCGGCGCCTGGACGACGGGGAAATCGACGGCCACCGGGCCGAGTTGGAGTTGGGGAAGATGGTCAATCATGCTGTTTGTGGGCCGATTTCGCACTGTAACACGTGCAGCGGCATGGTACAATGAGGAGAGCTTCTCCGAAATTAGGAGGTCGACATGACGTACCACGGTCACGTGGAAAAAGGTGTGGTGGTGTTGGACGATTTGGTCACGCTGCCCGAGGGGCTGGCGGTGATTGTCGAGCCGTTTCCCGTCGGAAAGCAAGAATCAGCGAGAGATGAGCACGGCGAGACGCTCGGCCAAAGGCTGCTCAAACACGCTGGCAAGGCGATCGGCTTGCCGCATGATATGGCCGAGAACCATGACCATTATCTGTATGGGAGTCCCAAGAGGGCTGAATAGCGGACATCACTGATTGTTCATCTTGTCCTACGGGGGACGACCAAACGGGTCTTTGCCTTGTGGCCCTTGCTCGTTGTTGGAAGGTTTCGGTTCCGCCTCCGTGCCATCACGCCTTTCCGTCCTGCATCGCAGAACCACTGATTCTACCGCGCTGCCCGGAATGACTGCAATATACCGACCATTCGGGTGGCACACTTCCTGATCTTGAACCCCCCCCCCCCCGACCAAGAGCGCATGATGGTCGACGGCGTGGAGTCCAGACTTCAGAACCGTGGGAAGAGCGTTGGGAAGCAACGGAGATAGGAATTGGAATTGGAGCGAGTTGTTAGACAAGAGGACGCGGCGGCGAGTCGAGAGGGGCGAGAGGCGTGAACGCCAGGGGACAAACTCGCACCGCCCTTTTGCATCGGCCGGAAGTGGGGTATCTTGGATGCCTATGACCGATCTACTACGACAAGAGATTGCCGCCCTGGCCACCACCATCGTGGTCAAGGTGGGCACGCGGGTGCTCACCCGCGAGGACGGACAGCTCGACCCCGAGCGAATCCAAGGGCTCGCCGATCAGATCCATCGCGTGCTCTCGACCGGCCGAAAGGTGGTGCTGGTTAGCTCCGGGGCCGTCGGGGCCGGCATGGGACGGCTGGGGCTGAAGAGCCGGCCCACCGATCTGGCCCATCTCCAGGCCGTGGCCGCCGTCGGTCAGACGATGCTGGTCGAGGCCTACGAGCGGTCGCTGCACAAGCATGGCCATCACGCTGGCCAGGTGCTGTTGACGGCCGAGGACCTCGAACACCGCACCCGCTATCTCAACGCCCGCAATACGCTGCTGATGCTCCTCGAACTCGGCGCCGTGCCGATCATCAACGAAAACGACACCGTGGCGGTTGAGGAACTGCAAACCACCTTCGGCGACAACGACCGGTTGGCGGCGATCGTCACCAACCTGATCCGCGCCCCGCTGCTGGTGCTGCTTTCGGACGTGGACGGCCTGTTCGACGGCGATCCGCGTGCCCCGGGCAGCCAGGTGATCGGGACGGTCGACCGGCTCGATCCGTCGGTGTTCGGGCTGGTGCGCGATCGATCGGGCGAACTGAGCCGGGGCGGGATGGCGAGCAAGCTGGAAGCGGCCCGGCTGGCCACGACCGGCGGCGAGAACGTGATCATCGCCTCCGGCCGAACGCCCGACATCCTGCCGCGGATCATTGCCGGCGAGCCGGTCGGCACGCTGTTCCTGGCGCAAGGGCAGAGCGTGGCCGCCCGCAAGCGCTGGATCGGACTGACCGTGAAGCCTCGGGCCGGCTGTTCCTCGACGCGGGGGCACGGGCCGCCATCGAGCTCAAGGGCCGCAGCCTGTTGGCGGCCGGAGTGGTGGACGCCGAAGGGGAGTTCCACAAGGGCGACGTCGTCGCGCTGCGTGGCCCCGAGGGCGTGGAGTTCGCCCGCGGCTTGACCAACTACAGCGCCGAGGACATCCGCCGCATCAAGGGGCTCAAGACGCGGCAGATCGCCGGAGTATTGGGCTACTGTCCCTACGACGAGATCGTTCACCGCGACAACATGGTGGTGACCACGCGGAGGGCCGCCAAGGAAGAATGACGGGCGTGCCGCGCTGAGAACGGGGTTAGCAGTCCGTTGAAAAAGGGGACAGGCACCTCACGACCATTGTTTCTCGCGGGGTTTTCGCTTGTCCGTTCGGAGCCAGTCCCCTTTTTCAACGGACTGTTAGGCCCATCCATCCGCGATGGGCGGCGGGGCGCTTGCGGCGCCCATTGCGGTATGCGATAATGGCCGGCGTTCGCCCGGAACCGGTTCGGGCGATGGCCAAACAACGATGGTCCCCTCAAGTTACGGAGAGAAACGCATGAGACTCTACTGCTCTGGAATCGTGGCCCTGTTGGCGATGATGGTGGCGCTCCAGTGCCTGGCCGCCGATCCGGCCGCGAGCAAGCGGGATGATTCGGCGTCCGAGAAGCTGGGCTTCAAGCTGTCGTTGCAGTGCTGGACCCTTCGGCGGCTGACGCTCTTCGAGACGATCGACAAGGCGGCCGCAATGGGCATCAAGTATCTGGAGATGTACCCCGGCCAGAAAGTCCGCGCCGGCTCCAGCGCCACCACCGAGAACAACATGAGCGACGAGACCTGCAACGAGATCAAGAAGAAGCTGGCCGATGCGGGTGGGCTGAAGGTCATCGCCTTCGGCGTCGGTCCCGTACCCACCGACGAGCCGGGCGCGGAAGGTCTTCGAGTGGGCCAAGAAGATGGGCATCGAGGTCCTGGTGACTGAAGTCGTGCCCAACGCGGTCCACGACAAGCTCTGCACCGAGTACAACATCAAGATGGCCTTGCACAACCACCCGCAAAGCTGGCCGCCGGAAAAGGTCCTGGCCGCCTGCAAGGATCGCTGCAAGTTGATCGGCTCGTGCGCCGACACGGGCCACTGGATGCGGGCCAATCACAAGCCGGTCGAGACGCTCAAGATGCTGGAAGGCCGCATCATGCACTTGCACTTCAAGGACCTGGACACGTACGGCCCCAAGGCCCAAGACGTGCCCTGGGGCACCGGCGTTGCCGACGCCAAGGGCATGATGCAGGAGCTCAAACGGCAAGGCTACAAGGGCTACTTCTCGATCGAGTACGAGCGCGGCAGCCTGGACGATCTGGCAAAGAGCCTGCCGTTGTGCATCGCGTTCTTCGACAAGACCTGCGCCGAGTTGGCCAAGTAACGGCCCGCTGAGAGACAACTGGCTCGAAGTTCCAAAGGCAGCCGCACGGGCAAGCGTCCGTGTGGCGGGAACACTGATTTCCACTGATTCTCGCTGATATTTCCCTTGAACAAACATAAGGAGCTACCATGCACGCGCAATTCTGTCAGCTTGACGTTCGGAACTCTGTGTCCGGCCGGCGAATGCTTTTCGTCGCGGTTTGTGGTCTATTGACGGCCGTATTGAGCGGTGCCGCTGACCAGGCGTCTGCCGCCGACGCTGCGCAGCCGTATCTCGGCGGCTGGGACTTGACGATTCCCGGCGGCGGGGCCGGCTGGCTGGGCGTGACGGAGAAGGACGGCCAGTTGCAGGCCAGCCTGCTCTGGGGCGGCGGCAGCGTCGAACCGGTCGCGAGCGCCAAGCTGGAAGACGGCAAGCTCGTGCTCACCCGCGTGCAGAGGTCCGGCGGCAAAGGCAAGGCAACGACCGCTACCACGACGATCACCGCCGTGGCCACCGGCGACAAGCTCGACCTCACGCTCAACGATCCCCGCCGGGAAGCGGGCGGCGTGAAGTTCGCTGGCAGTCGCACTCCGCCCGTGCCGCCGACGCCTGACCTGTCGAAAGTGAAGTTCGGCGAGCCGGTCGTGCTCTTTAACGGCAAAGACCTCACCGGCTGGAAGCTGACCAATGCCAACGCGGCCAGCGGCTGGAGCGTTCAGGACGGGGTGTTGGTGAACCGCGTGGCGCAGGAGCCGGGCCAACCGCGCAAATCGTTCGGCAATCTCCGCACGGAGCAGGAGTTCAACGATTTCAACCTCAAGCTGGAAACCCGCGTTCCCAAGAATGGCAACAGTGGCGTGTACCTCCGCGGCATCTACGAAGTTCAGGTGTTTGACAGCTACGGCAAGAAGCTCGATCCGCACAACATGGGCGCGATCTACAGCCGCATCTGTCCGACCGTGGCGGCCGAGAAGCCGGCAGGCGAATGGCAGACGCTCGACATCACGCTGGTCGATCGGCACGTCACCGTGATCCTCAACGGCACGAAGATCATCGACAACCAACCGCTGCTGGGATGCACCGGCGGTGCGCTGTGGGCGGATCAATCTCGGCCCGGCCCGATCTACTTGCAGGGCGATCACACGGGCATCGAGTATCGGAACATCGTGCTGCGGCCGGTCGTCAAGTAAATCTCCCCTCAACCTTTGGGCCGATCAGTTCTTCACTGTGGGAGGCGACTCCAGTCGCCGATTGCCCGAGAACAGCCGCAGATCGGCGACTGGAGTCGCCTCCCACAAGTCGTATTTGGGAAAACTGATCGGCCCTGCCCTCGCCCTTTGGGAGAGGGGACCAGAGGCACGGCCTTGCGAACATGCCCTTTCGGCGGCCGATGACCGACTGGGTCAAGGTCGCGTGGGCGGAAGCGCCGGCGCAGAGGGCGCGTCTCCGCGGGGAGTGCCCGCGCCAAGAGGCGGAACCTTGGCTTGGACGGGGCCCGCCGCTCGATGTTGCTCCTGCTGCGACGTGATCTTCCGGGCCTTTTGGAAATGCAGGTTGGCTTCGTCTCGGAATCCGCGACTGGCCAGGGCCACGCCCAGGTTGTAGTGGGCGGCGGCGAAGTCGGGTTGAATCGCCAGGGCCCTCCGGAAATGGCTTATGGCATCGTCTACCCGTCCGCGACCGGCCAAGGCCACGCCGAGATTATAGTGGGCCTCCGCGAAGTCGGGCCTGATTCTCAGGGCGTCCTGAAAATGGGTCATCGCGTCGTCCATCCGTCCGCGGCCGGCCAGAGCCACGCCTAGGCTGTAGTGTGCGTCGGCATAATCCGGGTTGATATCCAGGGCCCTCCGAAGATGCGGCATGGCTTCGGCCGTTTTCCCCGCTTCGGCCAGAATCCGGCCGAGATTGTTGTGCGCGTCGGCGTAGTCGGGGTCGATTTCCAGGGCCTTGCCGAACTGGGCGACGGCTTCGTCCAGTTTTCCGTCGCGCGTCAAGGCCACGCCGAGATTGTTGCGGATCTCTGCCAAGTCGGGCCTGATCTCTGCGGCCTTGCGGAGGTAGGTGACGACCTCGTCCACCCGCCCGCGGGCCGCCGAGGCCGAACCAAGGTTGACGTAGGCGAACACATAGTCGGGGTTGATTTGCAGCGCCCTCTTGAACTGGGTCATGGCCTCGTCCACCCCTCCTCGTGATGAGAGAGCCAAGCCAAGGAAGACGCGGGCCCGCTCATTGTTGGGGGCCTTGTCCACCGTGTCCTGCCAGATCGCAAGATCGCTGCGGTAGTCTTCGTTACGTGAGACGGTGAGATAAGCGAGCGTGAACACGGCGAACACGGCCAGAGAGCCGCCGGCTATTTGCATCGCCGAGGGTGAAATCAGCCCGCGGCGGACGAGTCGCTGGCCTGCCAGCCATCCGCCCGCCACCACACCGGCCACGATCGCCGCCAGCGACAAGTACATGCGGTGCTCGAAGGCCGCGTCCTGGATGGGCACAACGCTCGACGAGGGCGCAAGGATCACGAAGAACCAGGTCCCCAGAAAGCCCCAGACCGGCCGCTTCACCAGCGCCCACACTGTCAAACCGAGCAAGCTCAGCACCAAGATCCCGGGAAGAGCGATATCGCCCGCGGTGCGTGCCGCGGGCCAGCCGTACTCCAGGCATAGCCCTGCCGGCCAGAACGCCAGCCGAAGATAATGCACGATCACGCCCGGCTGCGTCAGGAGATACGACCACCAGGTGAACTTGTGCAACTCGAAGCCGGTCGTGCCGCCGTGGAAACCCGTCGAGATGAGCAACCCCGCGACCACGCTCCAAGTGGCAGCCAGCGCCAGGTACAGACCGTAACGTCGCCGCAACGCCTCTCGGAACGTGCCGGCCAGGAAAGTCCGGTCGTACAGCAGCACAATCACCGGCGCCGTGGCCATTACTTCCTTGGTGGCCATGCCTACCAGACACGCCGCGGTGGCCGCCACGTACCAGAGTGTCGCCTTGCCCGAAGTCGCGCCGCGAATGACGCAATAGAGCGTCAGCAGATAGAAGAGCCCCACCAGGGCCTCGGTGCGCTGGATCACGTAGGTCACGGCCTCCGTTTGCAGGGGATGGACCGTCCATAGCGTCGCTACCATGAGGGCCAGCGGCGTGGCGGCCGCGCCGAACCGTTCCTGGAGGCGAGGCGAGATCAACGTCCGCCGCGTGACGCCAAACAGCGCCAGGGCCGCCAGGATATGGATGGCCAGGTTCACGGCATGGTAGCCCCAGACATCGGTTCCGCCCAAGGCGTAATTGACGGCCAGCGTCAGACTGACCACGGGACGGCCGCCGACCATTCCCGCGTCCCGCGGCCAGAGCACCTGCCAGATCGGCCAAAGCTGCCGAATACTCGGGTTCTCCACGATCCAGAGATTGTCGTCGAAGACGAACGCCCCGCCGTAACTGTTGTGGTAGGCCGCCATCGCCGCCAGCACGAGGACGGCCGCGGCCAACATGATCGCCCGTGACGACGATCCCCTTGCGGGGCGACTCGGAGGCGGCGTGGATTGCTTGCCGCCGGCAGGTGCGCTCTTGCCGGGCAGGGCTGCGGCGGCTTTCTTAGTCAACTTGGATCGGTGGCTGCGACGATTCATGGACGCCAGAGAGCTTGTGAATTTATTGATAGGGGTAGGGAAGGCCGGTTAAGTTCCCGGCCTCCCCTCCCTCCGAACCGGACTGGCGGATTTCCCGCATCCGGCTCTCCGGTTAGTGGTGTTACCTCGTAGAGGATTGGTGAACCGAGCGCGGGAAGGAAACAAGGTTCCTTCTCGGGATCGGCAGAAGCGAAAGGCCCTGACCTTCACGGGAAGGCCACCAACATGCAACATCGACGGTGCGGCCAATCTGAGCCAAGTTACGTGTGCCTGACGCAGTCCGTCGTGGCTAGTCGTTGCCGACACTCGCGGTACGGTGTGGTTTTGGCCGTGCGTCATGTTTCATCCCCTTTCCTGCGTCCCTTTGCTCGACGGGCATTGCCCCGCTTCCTCGCTCGTATGGACGCTCTGACTCCTGGGCGGTCGATTCTTCGTATCCTTATCAGGGACAATGAACTTCGTCCTTGTACCCGCCCAGGTCTCCTTGCTTCATGTATCAAACCTTCCGACCGTTCCGCCTCCAACCACCTGTTGCCGCCTCTGGGGCTTGGTTTGGTTTCCCCCCGGAGCTTACCGCGCGGTCTGCCGACCGCATCCCTTGCGAGGACCACAGCGTCACTTGGGCTTCGCCTTTTCCTAGCAGGCTCGCCACGACAACCGGCCGAATCGAGTTCGTCATCCTGCGGACCAGCCGTTCACCTTCAGTTGCTCTCCACCCCCTCTCACGAGGACACAGTTACTTTCGGTTACGAAGTTCAAACCCAATTTCGACAAGGACTTGCACCTTGCTGATTCGATACACTCACAAGCGCACTAGGAGGCGACTCCAGTCGCCGAATTTCCAGTGTTGCGCCGCACAATCGGCGACTGGAGTCGCCTCCTACAATGGTGTTTCT
Organism: uncultured Planctomycetaceae bacterium; assembly: GCA_963759115.1. GTDB lineage: Bacteria > Planctomycetota > Planctomycetia > Pirellulales > Thermoguttaceae > CAVWXT01. The sequence continues at coordinate 267,341 of CAVWXT010000002.1, read as the reverse complement.
GGAAAGATTCACAACCTCAGACTTCCCAGGGCCGACTCCCCAAGCATAACAGGAATTTCGCACCCCAAGTGTTGTCCCGCCTTGGGAATCGTGGCGGAGTGCCCGGCCGCCATCCGCCCGAGTCGAACAACCGTACTATCCATCCTATCCGCCCGCGCAAGGGGGCCAGTCCCCAGTGAGCGGCATGCCGAGCCGCTGGTAGATTCTTGGGGTTTGAGCTACGCTGTAGTAGTGGCCCTGTTGGAGCCGCGTACCGGCACGTCGCCGAGGTTGCCGCCGTCGGACATTCGGTTGTCGTCATGGATCATGAGCCCGCAAAACCCGCTGAACCCTTAGTGGCGGTGGTCATTCCATGCTACCGGGTCAGCGGGCAGGTTGCCAGTGTGCTTCAGGCGATCGGGCCCGAAGTGGGGCGAATCTATTGTGTCGACGACGGCTGCCCCGACCACAGCCGCCGTGTCGTGGAAAGGGCGGCAGTCGAAGATCCTCGAATTCGATGCCTGGTCCATGAGCGAAACCGGGGGGTGGGCGCCGCCGTCGTAACCGGCTACAAACAGGCAATCCAGGACGGGGCCGACGTGATCGTCAAGCTGGATGGCGACGGGCAAATGGATCCCGCCGCCATCGCCTCGCTCGTGGAGCCGATCCTTCGCGGGCAGGCGGACTACGTGAAAGGCAATCGGTTCTTTCACCTCGACGGTCTCAAGTCGATGCCCCTGCTGCGGCTGATCGGCAATGCCGGGCTCTCGTTCCTGGCGAAGATGTCTACGGGCTACTGGGAGCTATTCGACCCGACGAACGGCTACACGGCGATCCACTCGGCGGTCGCCCGGGAACTCCCCTTGGACAAGTTGAGCCCGCGGTATTTCTTTGAATCGGACATCCTCTTCCGCTTGAATACGCTGCGTGCCGTGGTGACGGAGGCGCCCATGGACGCCCGCTATGCGGAAGAGGCGAGCAGTCTGAGCGTGCTGAAGAGTCTGCTGGAGTTTCCGTTCTGCCACGCGAGGAATTGCTGGAAGCGGATTCTCTACAACTATTTCCTGCGGGGCTTCAGCATCGCGTCGGTCAATCTTGTCGCCGGCCTGGCGTTGCTGTTGTTTGGCGTGCTCTTTGGCGCGGTCAAGTGGGTGGGAGGGGTGGAAAGCAGCGTCGTAGCATCCGCCGGCACGGTCATGTTGGCCGGCTTGCCCGTGATCCTCGGTTGCCAGCTTCTCTTGAACTTTGTCGCTTTCGACATGGCCAATGGCCCCCACAACCCCATCCATCGACAACTTCAATTGCGTAGAGGTCGAAGGCCGGAAAGCCTGGCGGAGTCGGTACTGAGCGTGCCGGGCCGCGAGCCCTAGGAACTGCCGCAGCGGAACAACGTGCATGCGAGTCCTATTGGTCTATCCGCCCATCTCCAAGAGGGAACGCTACTCCTCGGCGATCGGCAGCGCCGGCGGCAATCAGGTCCCTTTGGGCGTCTACTACCTCGCGGGCTATCTCCGCGAGCATGGCCACCAGGCGTCCGTGATCGACGGCGAGGCCCGCAACTCGACCGCCGAGGAGATCGCCGCGCAGGCGGAATCGCTGCGTCCCGGGCTGGTCGGCATCAGTTCCACCACCGTGGCGTTTCATCGCGCTCTGGAGGTGGCCGCCGAAATCAGGCGGCATCGGCCTGATCTGCCGATCGTGTTGGGCGGCCCGCACGTCTCGTCAAACGTGCGGCATGCCATGTCCTTTCCCGTGTTCGATTTCGCCGTCTTGGGCGAAGGCGAAGCGACGCTGGAAGAATTGGCCTGCGCGATCGAAACGGGAGGCGATCCGGCCCGCGTCGAAGGGCTTGCCTTCCGGCGCGGAGGCGAGCTGATCGTCAATCCGCCGCGGCCGCCGCTCCAGGATCTCGACAGCCTGCCCTGTCCGGCGTACGACCTGATTCCCGACCTCGCCGTATACGCGCCTCCGCCGTGCAACTACAAGAAACGGCCGGTCGCCAACGTCATCACCAGCCGCGGTTGCCCCAACGCCTGCACGTTCTGCGATCGTTCGGTCTTCGGGCAGTGCCTGCGCCAGCGGAGCGCGGCCAACATCGCGGCGGAAATCGAAGACCTTCACCGCACCTACGGCGTCCGCGAGATTGCCTTCGTCGACGACACCTTCACGATCCGGCCGGCGAGAATCCGCGAACTATTCCAATTGCTCGACGCGAAGAAGCTCTCCTTTCCCTGGACCTGCATGAGCCGCATCAACACGGTCGACCGCGACGTGCTCCAGTTCATGCGCGATCGCGGCTGCTGGCACATTTCCTTTGGGATCGAATCGGGGAACGAAGAAATCCTCCGCCGCATCAGGAAGCACATCTCCCTGGAGCAGGTTCGCCGGGTCGTGGCCTGGTGCCGCGAGCTGGGCATTCGCACCAAGGGGTTTTTTATCATCGGCCATCCCGGAGAGACGCCGGAGACGATCGAACAGTCGATCCAGTTCGGCCTCGACCTGCCGCTGGACGACGTGGTGGTGACGATCAACACGCCAATCCCCGGTTCGCAACAGCACGCCGAGGTGCAGCAATATGGAACTCTCGACGAGAACCGATTGGAGCAAGTTCAACTACTGGTGTCCGGTCTTCGTTCCGTTTGGGCTCACCCGGGAACTCCTGCTGGAGAAGCACAAGGAGTTCTATCGCCGCTTCTACCTGCGGCCGCGGATTCTCTGGCGGTACGGGCTGAGTTTCCTCTCGCCCAGCGGGCCGCGGCGGTTCTGGTCGCTCTGCCGCAGTCTTCCTTTCCTGCTGAAGCGCAGACTTCCGGCGCAGGGCCCGACAGATTCTCTTGGGTGAGCATGTGCCAGGCCTAGTAGTCTGACACATATAAGATGTCGGGTTGGGTGCCACGGGCAGCTTGTCTGCCCGTGCAGGGGACACGGGCAGACAAGCTGCCCGTGGCACCCAACAATTTCGATGTGTCAGACTACTACGAACAGCAGTACCTCGCGCGCCGCGGTCTTTTCGGCCGCGTCCGGCCTTATTGTCCGGTCGCCTTGGCCAGCATCTGCTCGAAAAGCTCCCGTTGTTCTGCGAGTGCCGCGACTCGATCCGGGACTTTCATCGACGCTTCCATCAGCACCCAGCCGGTCCAGCCCATCTTCGCCAGCAGGTTGATCTGCAGTTGGTTGGGGAACTTGTCGTCCTTGAAATTGTGGGCGTGCAGCGTATTGCCCAGGAAATCCTTGACGAGATTGAAGTTGTGCTCGAAACCTTGGCCCAGGGTGTTGCGCGGTTCGCTGTTGAGCTTGACGCGGACGCTGCGCTGCGTCACCTGGTCCATGATCGCCCGGATGCTCGGCAGATCGCCGGCCGTGCCGTGGCATTCCAGCCGCACCTGCTGGCCGCAGTCGGCCGCGTAGGCGCCCACCACGTTCAACGCTTTAGCCGCCTGCGCCTGGGTTTGCTCGTGGGGGATGTTCTTCTGGAAGTCGTTGACAAACACCCGCACGCCCGAGCCCCCGATGTCGCGGCTGAGGTCAAGATAGAGCTTGGTATTCTCGATGGCCGCCTTGAGCTTTTCGGGATCGGGCCAATCGAACTTCTCGCTCGTGGCCAGGCCCACCAGGGTGACGGGACTGTCGGCGAACAGCTTCTTGACCTCGCGGCGGCGATCGGCGCCGATCTCCAGTTCCACGCCGTGGACGTAGTTTTCGCTGGTGCGCAGTTCCGCGCCCAAAGCCCCGGCCTTCGTGCAATTGGCAATCATCGTGGGAAGGTCCCAGCGGTCGCCCCACTGGTAGGCCGTCAGTCCAAACCGCATCTTCGCGGCAGGCTTTGCGCCGGGCACGCCGGCAGCCAGCGCGGGTACGTTCAGGGCAGAAGCAGCCGCCAGACCGGCCACGGCTTGAGCGCCGCGGGTCAGCAACTCGCGGCGAGAGAGCGACGTTCGAGAGAACAACATCGTTTGGCTCCTGTAGTCCTTTGATCGGTGGGTCTTGAAGGCGTGAACGATTCATTATCACGGCCGAACGGCGTCTCCGCAAGTCTCTTGCGGCGTTGGTGGCGAGCAACGTATCACCGTTCAACCGGCAGGCTTGTCCGCCGCTTTCGGGGGTAGATGCCACGCGGCAGGGAAGTCGGCCAAATAAACGGCGCGAGACGGCGGAACCGCTCTGAACCTTGGCCGGTTAGCCCGACAAACGGCACTCTGATAGAATGATTGGTGATTTCCGGACGGTCATTGGTTACTGCACAGGCCATGCCACAAATGCACAGAAGAAGCTACTCGATACTGCTATCCGTCCTCGGCTTACTTTCATTCCTGGCCGTATGCGATCGGCCCCTGTGCGCCGACGACTGGCCGCAGTGGCGCGGCCCGGCGCACGACGGCGTCTGGAAGGAGACGGGGATCATCAAGAGTTTCTCGGCCGCGAAGATTCCACTCCGCTGGCAGGTGCCGATCGGCAGCGGTTACTGCGGCCCGACGGTGGCCGAGGGGCGGGTTTATGTCACCGATCGGGAGACCGAGCCGCGGGAGGTCGAGCGGGTGCATTGCTTCGATTGGCAGACCGGCCGGCCGCTGTGGACGTACTCGTACGACTGTGCCTACAAGGAAATCCAATACACGGCCGGGCCGCGGGCCTCGGTTACCGTCGACGATCGTCGAGCCTACGCGCTAGGCACCATGGGGCACCTGGTTTGCCTGGACGCGGCCAGCGGAGAGCGGCTGTGGCAGAAACAGCCCGGCGCCGACTATCAAATCCGCGTGCCGGTCTGGGGAATCGCCGCGGCCCCGTTGGTCGATGGCGACCTGCTGATCGTCGAGACGGGCGGCGTCGATGGCGCGTGCCTGATGGCGTTCGACAAGAAGACCGGCGCAGAGCGATGGCACGCCCTGAATGACGGGGCGGGATATTCGGCGCCGGTGATGATCGAGCAGGCCGGCCGGCGGGTGTTGATCTGCTGGACGGCGCAGCAAATCGCGGGTCTCGATCCGGCGTCCGGCAAAGTCTATTGGCAGCATCCCTTCCCGCAGAAGATGGTGATCAATGTCCCCACGCCGGTTGTGCAGGGCGACCGGCTCTTCGTTTCCTCTTTCTACGACGGTGCGCTGATGTTGAAACTCCGTCAGGACGAGTTGGCAGTGGACGAGGTGTGGCGCCGCCGCGGCACGAGCGAACGCAAGACCGACGGGCTCCATGCTATGATCACCACGCCCTGCCTCGATGGCGATTACGTCTACGGAGCCGACAGCTACGGAGAGTTGCGGTGCCTGGAGGCCGCCACGGGCAAACGCGTTTGGGAGGACCTGACTGCCGTGCCCAAAGATCGCTGGAGCACGATTCACATGGTCCGCAACGGCGGGCAAACCTGGATCTTCAACGAACGGGGCGAGTTGATCATCGGCACGCTTTCGCCGCAGGGCTTTCACGAGATCAGCCGGGCAAAACTCATCGAGCCGACGACCCAACAATTGGGGCAGCGCGGCGGCGTTTGCTGGTCGCACCCGGCCTTCGCCTACAAGCACGTATTCGCCCGAAACGACCGCGAGTTGGTTTGCGCCAGCCTGGCGGCCGAATAGGTGAAAAACGTGAAGGCACGTGCCCGGACGGCGCGGCGAGCAGGACCGCTCGCTAAACGTTGACCTGCGGGGGTCCCGCCGCAGCAGCCTCCACGGCTCGGAACAATTCTTCAGGCTGGATCGGCTTGGTGATATAGTCGTCCATGCCGGCTTCGAGGCAGCGATCGCGAAATCCCTTCACGGCATGAGCTGTCATGGCGATGATGGGGATATGGCCGCCGGCCGTTGCTTCCTTGGCCCTGATGGCCGCGGCCGCTTCGAGACCGTCCATCTCCGGCATCTCCAAGTCCATCAACACCACGTCGAACGGTTGCTGTTCGAGCGCGGCGAGAGCTTCTCGGCCGTTGCCGGCCACCTCGACGTGGTGCCCTCGCATTTCGAGCAGTCCGACCGCAACTTCCTGATTCACGAGTCCATCTTCCGCCAGCAGGATATGAAGCGGGCGGACATTCGCCACGGCCGCTTCTTCCGTGGGTTGTTGCGGAGCGTCGGCGTCAAGGGCCGATGCGATGGCGCCGAGCAGTTCCGAATACTTGGCCGGCTTGGTGAGAAATTGCGTGTCGGGCAACTGCCGATAGTGGGCGGGAACTCCTGCCTGGCTGGCCGGAACCAGCACGATCACCGGGCACTCGGGATAGGATCGGCCTTCGTGGATTCGGTCGAGGAACTTCCAGCCGTCCCACTCCGGCATGACGGCATCGAGGATCACGAGGCGGAAGGGCTCACCGGCCAGCGCGGCGCGAACCATTTCGGCCAGGGCCGCCACACCGTTGGCCGCGGTGGCGGGGTGCATTCCATGCTGCTTCAATAACTCGGCGTAGATCTCCCGGCAGCGGGGGTTGTCGTCCACGACCAACACGGACAAATCCTGGAATACCTGTGGCGACGGAGATTCGGCGTTCGCCTCGTTCTGGGGCAGGCCGAAATTGGCCGTGAAATGGAAGGTGCTTCCCTGGCCCTAACTCGCTTTCGACCCAGATGTCTCCTCCCATCAGGCCGACCAATTGCGAGGAGATCGCCAGCCCAAGTCCGGTGCCGCCGAAGCGCCGCGTAGTGGAGCGATCGGCCTGGCTGAACGACTCGAAGATGTGCTGCTGCTGGTCGCGGGGGATGCCGATGCCCGTATCGTGAACGGCACACTGTAATCGGGCGACGTCATCGCTCATCCCGTCCAGCCAGAGGTCGATGAACACTTCGCCGCGTTCGGTGAACTTGATGGCGTTTCCGAGAAGATTGACGATGATCTGCCGCACGCGGCCGGGGTCGCCGATCAGGGTCTTGGGCACTTGGGGAGCGACGTGGAAGATCAACTCCAGGCCCTTTTGCGAGGCGCGGAGGGCCAGCACTCGGGTCGCATCGCCCACCACCTCGCGAAGATCGAAGGCCGTGCTCTCCAGTTCCATCTTGCCCGCCTCGATCTTGGAGAAATCGAGGATGTCGTTGATCAGGCGGAGCAGGCAGTCGCCCGATTGCTTGACGATGTTCAGATAGCCCTTTTGCTCGGCATCCAGCGACGTGGCCAGCGCCAGCTCGGTCATGCCGATGATGCCGTTCATGGGCGTGCGGATTTCGTGGCTCATCATCGCCAGGAACTCGCTCTTGGCGCGGCTTGCCGTTTCGGCCGACTCCTTGGCCAGCCGCAGTTGCTCTTCCGTCTGCCTCAGTTCGGTCGCCACGCGTTCCAGTTCGCGGTTGGAGAGCGGCCAATTCCTGAGCCCGCGCCTCGGCGGCGGCCGTTCGCTCGGCGACCCTCAGTTCCAGAGTCTCGTTGAGTTGCTGCAACTGCCGGAAGCCCTCGGCGTTCTCCAGCGCGGCCCCGGCGATCGTGGCGATGAAATCCGCCAGCCGCTCCTCGTCGGGGCCGAACAGGCCTTGCACGTGATGGTGGGCCACGTACAGGCAGGCGGCCGTGCGGCCGCGCACGAAAATGGGCGCGCAGAGCGTCGACCGCTCCTCGGCAGGACGTCGTCGGCCGCGTCTCTCGGCAAAGGCCACCGCCCTGCCCGCCCGGAGCGAGCGGCGGAGCAAGGCGCTGTCGAACTCCAGCGCAGCCGCACCCGGCGACGGGCGTGAATCGGTCCTGCCCATTCTCCCGCACCACCTCCAGGACCAGGCCATGTTCGCCACGGAGAAGCCGCAGGGCCGCCGCGCGGACCTCGGCAAAGATCATCGCCGGAGAGAGGGCGGACGTGATCTTGCGCCCGACCTCCAAGACCGTGTCGAACCGGTCGGCCAGCGAGAGCGTGGCGGGCGCGGCCGCGGCGCGGCCGTACGCATCGGCGTCGTCGCCGGAAATGACGATCTCCCGCAGCACGGCTTCGGCGGCAGCGATCTGCTCGTCCGCGTCGGGATGCCCCAGTTCCCGCCGCAACTGGCCATAGTTCAGCAGCGTCTGAGCATGCTCGTATTCCGCGCCTTGCCGCGCGGCGACCGCCATGCTCTTTTCGAAGAGGCGGCAGGCCCGCCGGCTCTTGCCTTGCAGCGCGAGAATGTGAGCGCATTCGCGCAGCGCGTGGGGAAGGTCGTTCTGAAGCCAGCGTGCCGTGCGGAGCGCGCGGCGGGCCGCCGTTTCGGCGCGGTACAACAGGGCGCGCCGTTTCTGCGGCGCAAAGCCCGACTGCCTCTCGGCCCGACAGCGCAGGGCGGTGGCCAGCCACGCCAGGTTCGGTGCGACGTAGGCGTTGACGATTCCCGCCCGCTTGGCGACCGCTAGGGCATCGGCGAAACGGTAGGCCGCCTGCTCGTACTGCCATTGGGCCATCAGCCGCAGGCCGTCGGCGAGCATGACTTGGGCGGTCCCTTGGGCGTCGTGCCGGACCCGCTTCAATTCCTGCTTGAGGAACTCCTCCGGCACGCCGCCGCCGGTGGCCAGGGCCCAGATGTCGAGGCTGATGCCGGAGGCCTGTTCATCGCCCAGTTCCAGGCCGGACTGGTGCATGTCTTGCGCGGCTTGGCAGGGCGCCGCGGAGGTCGCCCATGCGATAGAGGGCGGCGCCGCCTTGGTAGCGGGCCATGTTGAGTTCCCAGTAGTCGCCGGTGCGCTGCAGCAGCCGCACCGCCTCGCGCGACTTCTCCACGCACTCGGGAAAACGCGAGGCCGCATAGAGCAGAATGCTGTGGAAATTGCGCGATTGTCCCTGCCCCCACCAATCGCCAAACGACTCGCCGCAGGGCGAACGACTTCTCCGCGTAGGCGATGCCGCGGCTGTAGTAGCCGATCAGGCTCATCCCCGGCGCAGTGCTCGGAATACGCCTGGGCCAGCTCTGGCGTCGGCGGATAGCGCTCCACCAGGTTCAGGCCGCGCAAGTGGGCCCACAGCGCCTGTAGTCTTCCACGCACGTACCAGCATCCGTGGGCCAGCCGGCTGAACAGCCGCACCGCCAGCAACTCGGCTTCGGAAGGCTGGTCTTCTCTCCGGCCGACAAACACGGCGGGAAGGAGCGTGTGGAGGACCTGGATCGCCACCTCCCACACCAGCATCAGGACGAACAGGACGGTCAGTCGCGGCACGGTCCTTCCCAGCAGGCGGAGCGCCTCCTCGAAAGCCAGCGTGGCGCGTTCCATGTCTCCGCGCTTGAAGGCCAGTTCGCCGAGCTTGCCCTTGATCTGGGCCAGGGCACACTCGCCTTCCGCCAGCCGGGCGGCCTTTTCGAACAGCGCGGCGGCCGCATCGTAGCGCCCCCGCAGCATCAACACGTCCCCCAACCCTTGGGCAATTCCGTACTGCGTGGCCCGATCGGCCACCGGCGCGCCGCGCTCGGCAATGCGATACTGCTGCTCGGCCACTTCCAGAGAATGCTGGGATCGCGCCTGGTGGGCCGCCATCAGCGCATAGACCAGGGCACGCTCGCTCTGGCCGGCGGCATCGAAGTGATAGGCCAGGTCGAACACGCGGTCGGGAGCGTTGCGTTGCAGCGAAACGGCCACTTGCTCGTGCAGCCTCCGGCGGGTTATGCTCGACAGGCGCGCCAGCAACGCCGAACGGATCTTATCGTGTACGAAGGCGCAGTGGATGCCGTCCGGCCGCACCCACACGAAGTGCCGTTCTCGCGCCGTGTCCAAGACGCGAACGACCTCCGGGAGCGACTGCCCGACGATTTCTGCGGCCAACGTCAAGTCGAACTCCTTGCCCAGCACCGCCCCCACCACGAGCAGGTCGATGGTCGGCGGCGGCAGGAGCTCGATGCGGCGCGAGAGAAACCCGGCGGCCCAATTGGAGGAATGGAGGTCGGCCATGGCCAGGGGCTCGATGTGCCAGCCCTGCGGCTCGGCGACCAGGGCTCCCGATTCCACCATCCCGCGGAGCATCGCGGACGCCATGAACGGGCAGCCCTCGGCGAGTTCGACAACGACGTCGACGGCCTCGGCGGGCAACGGCCCGGCCATGGACTCCGCCAAACGCCGCACGTCGTCCGCTTCAAAGCGGGCCAGGCGGAGGTGCAACGTCGCGGCAATCTTGCGGAGCAGATGGTCGGCCGGGACCTCCTCCGAACGGAACGCGACAACCAACAACGCGTGGTCGCCGCTGCGCGAAGGGCTGTTGCGGTTCGCCAGCCATTGCACGATGAGCTTGACCGTCAACTCATCGGCCCATTGGCAGTCGTCCAAGATGATCATCGCCGGACGGTTCTTCGATCCGAGTGCGTCGAGGAGGCCGGCCAGCGCCTGGATGCTGCGGTTCTCCGCGAACGCCTCCGGCCCCAGCAGGCTCGAAGTCTCCCGGCCGAGCGCGGCCTTCAGTTCGGGGACGGCGGCGACGGCGGCATCACAATGGTCGCCGAGGCGGCTGCGGACCGCATCGGCCAGCGCCGGGTCCGAGCGCGTGGCCTCGACCAGTTGGCCGACGACGCCGCCGAGGACTTGAAAGGGCTGCTGGCCCACCTGATCGCACCCCTGGCCGCGAAGCACCCACAGGCCTTTCTGGGCGCCGCGCGACGCCAGTTCGGTGAGCAACCTGGTCTTGCCGCCGCCCGATTCGCTTTCCACGACAACCAGCGTTCCGCACCCCGCCTGAGTCCGGAGGATTTGCTCGTCCAACTCCTGCAGCTCATGGCTGCGGCCCACGAAAGCCGGCTCGGTCAGCGTGGGGCGACGGTCGTGCGAACCGACCACACAGGAAGGTTCGTGCACGCCCGCGCTCAGCGCGGCCGCGATATTCGCCAGGTCCGCCAGCACCGCCTCGGCCGATTGATAGCGATCGCCGGGGGCCTTGCGCAACAGTCGTTGGATGAGCTCATCCAACGCCCGCGGAATTTCCAGACCCAAGCTCCGCAACTCGGGAGGCCGCGCCGTCATGTGCGCGAACAGGATCTCCCCGACGCTCTCGCCGTCGAACGGGACGCGCCCCGCCAGGCACTCGAACAACACCACGCCCGCGGAATACAGGTCGGAAGGCTCGGCCACGTAATGATCGAGCGAGCCCGCCTGCTCCGGCGATTGGTACCGGGCTGTTTCCGCGGATTCCTCGTTGCTCGGCGCGGGCAGCGGAAGGGCTCGCGCCAAGTCAAAGTCCACCGCAACGGCCTTGCTCAACGGCGTGTCCGGATCGACAATGATGTTGGCGGGGCGAATGTCGCCGTGGAGCACTCGGCGGCTGTGCGCCTCTTTCAACGCGGAGAGCAGGCAGGTGGCCACCGTGAGGAAATCGACCAGGTTCAGCGGTCCGCGGCGCAAAAGGTCTTCTAGCGCAACGCCGGGAACGAACGGACGAACCAGACAGAGACGCTGTTGCTCGCATCCGACGACTTGCGGGGGAGCCAAGAAGGGGCACGCGGCCTCGCGCAGCACCGCGGCCTCGCGTTCCAACCGCAACTGCGCATTGGGGGGCGCAAATTGGACGGGCAACGCAGTCACGACTACCAGCTCGTCGCTCGCGGTATCGGTCGCCAACAGCGTTTCGACGCTCCGCCTGGTGTGGAGAACCTGCACTGCGAGATAGCGATCGCCGAACAACCTTCCCACGTTGCCGCCGGCCGTTGCCCCAGCGTCCAATTCCGGGCTTACAGGTTTATTGATCGTGTTGCTCATTAGTGGTCCGAGCGCATAGTGACGCCTCCCGCTCAAAGCAACTCTACCTTTCCCCGCTTGCCAATTCGGCGCGTTGCCACTTCTTGTTAAGCTCGCGGTATTCGTCATCCATGGATTGTAGCGAGCCTGTAAGTTGTAACGGTTGTTCGGACGATGCCGATGCGTCAACGAGATTTCTGCGAAATATCGGCGCCGCAGGCGGCGGCAATGATTGACGCAAGCAGTGCGCACTGCGAGAATGCGGAAGTGCTTTGCGGCGCCTGCCGCAAATCACTCTCTGCTCATCAAGAACGGTGAAGGAATGGTCAACGGGCAAGTCGATGATTGCTGTGCGACGCCGCCGGCGACGGGCTGCTGGGAGGAAGCCAAGCGATCTCACTACAGTTGCAGTTTCCTCACCTCGATCTTGCGGGAACAAGTCCCCGTGCTCGATTTCGTGAAGTGGGAGGTCAACGCCATCGAGCAGGGGCTGGCCCATACGATACTGCCGCTGATCGCCTCGTCGACGAATCAGCATTGCACGCATCAGGCGGCGCTGTTCTTTCTGGCGGCGGATTACACGGGCGGCATCGCCCTGGCCTCGCTGATTTTCGACTGGCCGGTCGTGGGCGTGCATCCCGTGGCATCGTCGGACAAGTCGATGGCGCTCTGGCTGGTCAAGGGCGAGATCAAGTATCTCCGCCCGAGCGTCGGCCGTCTGGACGTAATCGCGAAGGTCGATCCCGAACGGCACGATAGGGTCCGAAGGCGCTTCGGCCAAGGCCGTCCGGTGCTGGAATCCATCATCGTCCGTTTCTGCAACGGGGGGACGGAAGTGGCCGAGGCCACGATGACCTACTATGCCCGTCAATCCGACAAGCTGCGCACGGACGGCGTCTCGCCGGAGAGAGTCAACATCCTCTACCAGCACAAGTTGATTTCCTCGGCGGAGCTGATCGCCGGCGTGCGGGCCCGGGAGAACGGCACGCTTTTCGAGGACCCGTACGCGTCTCGGATCGCCGGCGAGCACGGCCTGGCGTTGGCCAATCGTTTTTGCGAAAAGTCTCCGCAGCTTGGCGGGATGGTCGCGGCCCGAACGCGCCACATGGACAGGCAGATCATGGATTTCGTCCGTAAAGGCGGACGAGACCTCGTGATCGTCGGCACGGGATACGACATGCGGCCGTTCCGCCTGGAACTGCCCGCGGGGACGCGCGTCTTCGAGTTGGATTTCCCCACCGTCCTGATCGATCGGCAACGCCGGTTGGACGAGTTCTCCGTCCGCGATCCGGCCGGCGTTCGCCGCGTGCCGGTTCCCGTCGATCTCCGCGCCGCGACGGTTTCGGCCGTGCTGAAAGGTCTGGTCGATCCCATGGGCCCCGTCTTCGTCGCGTGGGAAGGCATGAGCATGTACTTCCGCGAACCGGAAGTGCGGACCATCCTGCGAGGAATTGCCCCGGTCTTGGGCAACCCCCGCAGCCGGCTTTGGGCCGACTTCGTCACCGAGCAGGCGATCGTCAACTCCGGCATCTTCCCTGAAGTGGAAGCGTTCATGCACGGAATGCAGTTGCTGGGCGAGCCCTTCGTGTTTGGCACCGACTCGCTGGAAGCCTTCATGGAGAGCAACGGTTTCGGTTGCGTCGAAATCGCGCCGTCGAGCCTCTTCCTCGCCGGGGAGGTCGACCCGGTGTACTCGATCTACAGTTTCTGCGTGGCTTCGGCCGCCATCGCCCCGGCCAAGCCGGCGGAGAGCCGCGATCGCGACCTGCGGACGGTTCCACCCCCGCACATTCCTTCGCAGTTTGCGGGCTCCCTTGCCGAGACTCCGGTCGCCGGCAAGGCGTCTGCCGACGCGCTCGGCGCCGGGTTCATCGACTCGCAGGAAAGTGACGTTGTTGCAGACTACGGGTGAAATGGCTGAGCAAGGCGCACCCGTAGGACGTGCTCCACGGCTTCTGACGTGCGGGTGAGCTGCGCTTCCCCATGCCGTGCCGGCACTTGCGTTTGCGCGATCCAATGCGGCCGGCCTTGGTAGAACAGGTCAGGCAAGGCAATCAGCAATTCAAGGCCAACTCGGCCTGGGGTTCTCGCAGCGCCCTTGCCTCGAATTCCTCGCGTGCCGCAAACTGGTCCCGAATCTCGACGAAACGGTCTTCGTTGTCCAGAAAGGCGGCCACCACGTCGGGATCGAAATGCGTGCCGCTCTCTTGAAGTATGATCGCCCGGGCCTTCTCGTGGCGGAATGCCGGCTTGTAGACGCGCTTGGTCGTCAGGGCGTCGTAGACGTCGGCCAAGGCGACGATCCGGCCGCAGAGCGGAATGTCCTCGCCCGCCAGACCGTCGGGATACCCGCTGCCGTCGAAGCGTTCGTGGTGGCTGCGGGCGATGTCCCGCGCCATGCCCAAGAACCTGGCTTCGGGATGAGCGGAGGCGGCGGCCTCCAAGGTCCTGCTCCCGACAATTGTGTGCTGCTTCATGATCTCGAATTCTTCGCGGGTCAGAGGACCCGTCTTGAGCAGAATCCGGTCGGGGATGCCCACCTTGCCGATGTCGTGCAGGGGGCTGGTCATGTAGATCAACTGGACGTAGTCGCCGTCCATCTGATCGCGGAACTTTTTCTGTTGCGCGAGAGAATCGGCGACCACTCGGCAATACTCGCGAATGCGCTCCAGGTGGGCCCCCGTTTCCTGGTCGCGCGACTCGGCGAGCTTCGCCATGCTGAAGATGGTCAGTTCGCGGCTTTCGAGAGAGAGAATCCGCTCGCCGGCGCGAATGCGGACGCACAGTTCCTGGGGTTCGAAGGGCTTGCTGATGAAGTCGTCGGCGCCGGCATTCAGTCCCTCGACGATGTTTTCGGTTCCCCGCCTCGCCGTGAGAAAGATGATGTAGACGTAACCGCTGGAATAGCGCTCGCGGATATGCCGACACAAGTCGAGTCCGCTCATGTCCGGCATTTCCCAGTCGCAAACCACCATGCGATACTGGCCGCTTCGCATCAGTTCCAACGCCTCGGGACCGCTGCTCGCGGGAGTCACCTGGTGTCCGAACTCCGCCAGGGCGTTCGCCAACATCTCGGTGGCGAGGTTGTCGTCATCTACGATCAGGATGCGCACGATATTGGCTCCAAATTGTTGACTCCGGCCTGATCGGCCGCCACGGGGATTCCTCACCCGGCGTCGGCCGCCGCAATCAAAGTCGACGCGACGCCCAGATACCTCTCCCACTCGTCGCGCAGGCGCTCAACGCGCGAGGGAATTTCGGACACGCGCTCCGAGTGACTCGGCTCTTCAATCTCCGCCGCCACCTGCCGAAGGCCCTCGGCCGACACGTTGGCGGAGGCTCCCTTGATGCGATGGGCAACGCGGGCGACTTGTTTCGCATCGCCAACCTCCAGCACCTCGTCCAACGCCTGCAACTCCTCGGGAAGCCGCTGTTGAAACGCGCTGAGCACCCGCTGCACAAGTTCGATGTTTCCCATGCAGCGACGTTGCAGTCCGTCCAGGTCCAACACGGCGGCGCGAGAAGACTCCGAAGTCCGTTGGTCTTCGGCGGCAACACAAGGCGCATTGCAGAGATCGGGCATTGGTGTCATCGGATTTGCTCGATGCGGGTGTAGGGGCGAGTTTGCCGCACGACGTCAGTCCGTCGCAGCGGATGTCCGCACAACTCTAGCTTATGGCGAGAGCCGAAAGATCTGGCGGAGCCGCTATACTCAGGAAGGGAGAGCGCTTGGAGGGGCGCCGGAGTCTTTCCGCGACCCCCTGCGGCCGCCGTACGCGTCGTTTGGAATTCCATCGTCGGGTCCGAATATGCCGCCTGCGCCGGCAGCGACTCTCCCCCTCGTACAGGGCATAGATCGTTGCCGGTTGGCTGGCTATATGAGAATATGAGAAGATGTGCGGGGATATTCCGTCCCGGGAATCCCGTGTTCGGTTGTTACACTGTCCGCAGTCAGAACTGCAACGTTTGGCGGCCGGCGGAACGTCGGCTGCGGCTGCATTGATGCCATCGAGCCATCGTCGAACCGGCGACAGTTAAACGTATTATTTTGTAACAGCAGCAGTAGAGCCGCATTCCGCGGTGAGGCGGGGGGAGTTGGTCGCGCCGTGACAAAGAACTCACGATACTGGTGCAAGCGACATCTCCTGGTCACCGTGGCCGGCCCGCGTGGGCAGGCCACGACGACCGTGATGACGCCGTTTGCCCGGATCGGTTCCGACGCGGGGTCGGAGATAGTCCTGCCCGAGGGCGAAGTGGCTTCGCGCGGCATGTATCTCCATGCAACAGATGACGGCGTGGTTTGCGTCGGGCTTTGTCACGAAGCATCGAGCGGGGGACCGTTCCGCGGCTGGCTCCTTCCGGAGCAGAAGGTCCCGCTGGGGCCCTACCAGATTTCGGCACGATTGTCGGCCGCTGCCGGTTCGGAAGCAAGCTCGGCGAAAAACTCGACGAGCAGAGCATCGTCCGGCCTGCCTTGTCCCGTGTTGACCTTCTCGCGACGAGGCCGGGAGATCGCCCAACACCGCTTGCGGCGTCGCTTGACCGTCGTGGGGCGCGGCCGACACTGCACCATGCGATTGCCGTACAGCCGTGTGTCGACGGCACACTGCATCCTCTACCGCAGTGCGAACACGCTGTGGGTGATTGACTTGCTGAGCGCCAACGGAACGATTTTGGCGGGGCGCCCTGTGGATGCCGCCGAGTGGTCCGCCGGCAGCGCCCTCATGCTGGGAGACATCCTGATTACCTATGATTTGCCGGCTTCCGACGAGGAGCCCGCTCTCGACGAGGAGCCCGACGAGAGACATCCGCCCCCCGCGACGGCCGGAATCGGACTGCCCACGCCCGCCCTTGCGGCAGACGCGAGTTCGGATTCCGTGACGCAGCGGTTGACCGACTTGAGCGGTCCGCGCAGTCCGGCGCGGCAGCGGTCAGAGGTCGTTTCGGCGGAGCCGGAAACGCGCCCGGCAGAACCTCCGCGGCAACGTGAGGAGCACGATGCCCAGTGGGAGGAACTCCGCCGGCAGAGAGAAGCGTGGCAGGCGGAGTGCGCGAGCAAGGAGACCGAGTTGGCAGAGCGGGCGCGGCGAATTGAGGAGGAGGCTGCCCGCATCGCGGCCGAGCGCGAGGCGGTGGAGCGGGAACGCGCCACCCGCGAGCAGCGGCAGCTAGAGGATCGGTCGGCGAAGCAACAGGCCCGTCAGGCGGAACTTCAGCAACAGCGCGAGGAGCACGATGCGCGGTGGGAGGAACTCCGTCGGCAGAGAGAAGCATGGCAGGCGGAATGCGCGAGCAAGGAGACCGCGTTGGCGGAACGGGCGCGGCGAATCGAGGAAGAGGCTGCCCGCATCGCGGCCGAGCGCGAGGCCGTCGAGCGGGAGCGCGCCTCCCTCGAACAACGGCAATCGCAGGAGGCGCAGCCGGCCGCCTCGTCACCGGCGGAATCGCCGGGACACGATGAGGATCCCGTTATACCGGCAGAGCCCAAAGGCGCGGAAGCTACAGTCCGCGGCGCTCCCCCGGACGTCCGTCGCGATATTGAAAAACCCCTGGCTGCCGAGGCCCAAAGCGCTCATCGGGACGAATCTGTCGCGGGGGAGAATGGGGGAGAGGATGGGGGCGACTCGCGAGAGCTGTCCGATCGCCTGACGCATCGCCTGATCGAGCTTCACCAAGGCAATGTCGTGCGCCGGCGCTGGCAGATCGCGATGCTGGCCGTCGGCCTGCTGATGTTCTTGGCGCTGGTGGCCGCCGCGGCCGTGTTCTTCACGCGGCACGCTGAAAGACGGGTATCAGAACATCGTTCTGCTTGGAATGCCGAAGTGACTGCAAGCCACGTGGCGATTGCGACAAGATGGATAAGCCGGGAAAGGCCGGATGGCACGCTGGCCTAGACCAATCGCCTGCGGAAAATGGGCCGATACTTGCGATGATCTGGATCAGTCACCCCGAGGCGGCACCATGGACCAGTCCACGTCGATGCACGATTTGGTAACGGCAACTCTGACCGAACTCGGAGTGTCCGCCCCGACCAGTCTGATCCAGACGCTGTTGCTGCAAGACGGCTATTTCGTGGGCTACAAATTCCGCTACGACGGCGGCCACGCGATCCTGCCGGCCGGCCGCGACAAGATCGCATTCTTCGACGACCAGGGCAAGCTGCTGAAAACCGTTGCCGTCGACGCCGACCAAGGGGCGGCCGCATAGTCCTGCGCCCCGGGATGGCGTCACGAACGATTGTGGCTTGGCAGAGTCAACTGCGACGGCCCGAGGGTGCCGGCGCGCGTCAAGTGGATATCGACGTCGCTCTTGTTCTCGTCCATCGTGGTGTGGACGCCCAACCATCGTCCCTTCTCGGGACCTTTCAGCCTTGGTGATTCCAGAAGACAAAAGCTCCCTCCCCGTTCGCCACGGGCAGCACGGCCTGACAGCCCGCGATTTTCGCCCGGAGGCGCGGTCCGGTCAACGGCGCACCGCTTTGTGGGGCCCTATTCCACGCCTACTTGACGCGCTTTCGTGCGGAGGATAAGCTCAACCTCGTGTCCGCGTCTTGCCTGGTTTGTTGCCTGCCTTTCCTCCTGGTTTCCTTCCTGCCTAGGGGTGCAATATGAGAAGCCGTCTGTGTGTTTCGCTTGCAGCCATGATGTGCGCGATCGGATACGTCCATGCGGGATTCGGCCAAAACCAGCCCGCCGTGACCTTGCCCGAAGGCGTCAAGGCAGTCTGGGACCTGGGCAAGGCGCACCGCGAAACGACGCCGACCCACGAGCGTATCTGCATCAACGGGCTCTGGCAGTGGCAGCCGGGTGAGGCCACGGCCGACCAGCCGCCGGCCGAGAACTGGGGCTATTTGAAGATCCCCGGACCGTGGCCGAGAGGTGGACAGGGCGGAAAGGGCGGCCAACGAGGCGGCGCAGACGGTGCAGGCTATCCCCATCCAAGCTGGAGAAACGCGCGGCAAGGGGGCAATACGGCGTGGTTCCAACGCGAAATCAACGTGCCCTCGCAATGGGCCGGCCGCCGCATCGCCGTGACGGCCGAATGCGTGTATTCCCGCGCCGTGGTCTACGTGGACGGCAAGAAGGCGGGCGAAATGCTCTATCCCGCTGGCGAGGTCGACATCACCGCGCTCTGCCGGCCGGGCAGCAAACAGATGCTCGGCATGAAGGTCGCCGCATTGCCGTTGAACGAGGTCGTGGCCATCTTCAGCGACAGCAACGCGCCCCGCCAGGGGAAGGGCTCCGTGGCACGGCCCGGCCTCAACGGCGACGTGTATCTGGTCGGCAGTCCCGCGGCAGCCCGGATCGCCGACGTGAAGATCGATACGTCGGTCCGCAAGGGCGAGATCATCTTCAACGCGGCGCTGGAGGGATTGGCCGCGGATGCCAAGTATGTGCTTCGCGCCGCGATCACCGACAAGGGCGCGAAGGTCGTCGAACTGACGAGCAAGCCCTTTAAGGGGAGCGATCTGAAGGAGGGCCGTGTCGCCGTCACCGAGAAATGGAAGGCCGAAAAGCTCTGGGACACGATCACGCCGCAGAACCAGTATGTCGTGGCCCTTTCGCTGCTGGATGAGGGCAGCAAGCTGCTCGACACGTACATTCCCGTGCGGTTCGGCTTCCGCGAGTTCTGGATCGACGGCAAGGACTTCTACTTGAACGGCACGCGCATCTATTTCTCCTGCATCCCCTTGAACAACGGCAACGGCGGCACGGCGCAGGCCACCTACGAGGCCGCCAAGGAAACCATGCTGCGATACATGAGCACGGGAATCAACTTCGTTTACACCCACAACTACAGTTGCTCGCCGGGGAGCCATTCGAGCTTCAACGAGATTCTGCGGGCCGCCGACGACGTGGGGATGCTCATTTCGCTCTCGCAACCGCACTTTGGCGAGTACAACTGGAAAACGCCCGACGCGGACGAAAAGAACGGTTACGCCCGTCACGTTGAATACTATGTGCGCACGGCGCAGAACCATCCGTCGGTCGTGTTTTACTCGACGAGCCACAACGCCACCGGCTACGCCGAGGACATGAACCCCGACATGATCGACGGCATCGCCAACCCGCGCAACGACGCCGCCAAGCGAAGGGCCGCTGAAGCCCAGCGGGCCGAAGCGATCATCCATCGCCTCGATCCCAGCCGCATCGTCTATCACCATTCGTCGGGCAACCTCGGCTCGATGCACACCAGCAATTTCTACCCGAACTGGACACCGGTCCAAGAGATGTCGGACTGGTTTGAGCATTGGTCCACCGTGGGCGTAAAGCCGGTTTTCACCTGCGAATTCGGCGCGCCGTTCACGTGGGACTGGGCCCTCTATCGCGGCTGGTACAAGGGCAAGCGGGAGTTCGGCAGCGCCGTGGCGCCCTGGGAATACTGCTTGGCCGAGTGGAACGCGCAGTTCCTCGGCGACAAAGCCTACCAGATCAGCGAGGCGGAAAAACAGAACCTCCGCTGGGAGAGCAAAAAGTTCCGGGCCGGAGAGATTTGGCAGCGATGGGACTACCCCCATGCTATCGGCGCCAGAGAACTCGACGAGCAGTACCCGGTGATGGCCATGTACATGGCCGACAACTGGCGGGCCTTCCGCACCTGGGGCATGTCGGCCAATTCGCCGTGGCAATACTCGGTCTATTGGAAGCCGGCGGCCGGCGCCGAGCGGCCCCGCGGCGAGGGCGCCCGAGAGACCCGCACGACCGATTGGGACAATCTGCAACGGCCCGGCTATAGCGTCGACGGCGGCGGACCGCGCGGCGAGCGACTAGATGGGATTCCCACCGTGGCTGCCGACGCGCTCGTGAAGAACAACCGGCCGCTTCTGGCTTACATCGGCGGCAAGCCGGCGGCCGTCACCAGCAAAGACCACAACTTCCTGCCCGGCGAAACGGTCGAGAAACAACTGATCGTCATCAACAACTCCCGCCGCACCGTTACCGCGAACTGCAGTTGGTCGTTGGGTCTGACACCGGCCGTTGCGGGCAGCAAGACGGTCGCCAATCTGCCGACCGGCCAACAAGAGCGGGTTCCGCTCCGCTTCAATCTTCCGGCCGAACTTGCGTCGGGCAAGTACGTAATCAATGCGAGCGTGAGGTTCAGCAATGGCGAGACCCAGAAGGACTCGTTCCCCATCAACGTGCTCCCGACGCCTCCCGCCGCCAAATGGGCTGCCAGGACCGCTCTATGGGACCCGAAGGGCGAGACGGGCAAGTTGCTCGACGGCATGGGCGTCAAGTGCCAGAAGGTCGAGGCCAACGCCGATCTCTCCGGCTATGATCTTCTCATTGTCGGCAAGGCCGCGCTAACGCCTGATGGCCCCGGGCCGAACGTGGCCGGCGTCAAGAATGGATTGAAGGTGCTCGTGTTCGAGCAGACCTCCGACGTGCTCGAAAAGCGGTTCGGCTTTCGCGTCGAGGAATACGGACTGCGGAACGTCTACAAGCGGCTGACGGATCATCCGGCCTTGGCCGGGCTCGACGTGGACAACCTCCGCGATTGGCGCGGCGAGGCCACCATCCTCCCGCCGCGTTTGAAGTATGAACTGAGCCAGAAGTTCGGTTCGCCGACGGTCACTTGGTGCGACATTCCGGTAACCCGCGTGTGGCGGTGCGGCAATCGCGGCAGCGTGGCCAGCGTGTTGATCGAGAAGCCGGCCTGCGGCGATTTCCTCCCCATTATCGACGGCGGCTACAGCCTCCAGTACAGCCCCTTGATGGAGTACCGCGAAGGCAAGGGCCTGGTGCTGTTCTGCCAAATGGACGTGACGGGCCGCTCGGAGGCCGATCCGGCGGCCGATCGGCTGGCGCGGAACATCATTGGCTACGTGGCAGGCTGGCGGCCCGCCGCCGTCCGGCAGGCGCTCTATGTCGGCGATCCCGTGGGCAAGGCCCACCTGGAGAAGACGGGCGTGTCGGTCGCTTCCTACGAGGGCGGCAAGCTCTCGCCCGAGCAGGTGCTCATCGTCGGTCCTGGCGGCACGCCGCAACTGGCCGGCAAGACCGAGGCCGTCGTGGACTGGGTCAAGGCGGGCGGCCATCTGCTGGCCATCGGAACCGACCAGCCGGACATCGAGGCGACGTCTGCCAACCTCACGATCAAGAAGGGCGAGCACATCGCCGCCTACTTCGAACCGTTCGGCTCGGGCTCGCTTTTGGCAGGCATCGGGCCGGCCGACGTCCACAACCGAGACCCGCAGGAGTTCCCGTTAGTGACGGGCGGGGCCACGGTCGTCGGCGACGGCATCTTGGCCACCACCGAAGGCGCCAACGTCGTCTTCTGCCAACTCGTGCCCTGGAAGTTCGACTACAGCAACGAGAAGCACAACGTCAAGCAGACCTTCCGCCGTGCCTCCTTCCTGCTGACGCGATTGCTGGGCAACATGGGCGTCGAGGGCGTCACGCCGGTGTTGGCTCGCTTCAATAGTCCGGTGGACGCCGCCAAGGCCGAGAAGCGTTTTCTCACAGGCTTGTACCTTGACCAGCCCGAAGAATGGGACGATCCGTACCGGTTCTTCCGCTGGTGAGAAGAGGCAACTATGAAATCTGCGGGCGTTGAGACGGAGAGCGTGTCGCCGGCCGGTGTTGCGGCCAGTGCGATTCCCAGCGGCGGTGCAGTTGCCGCGCGGCTCGGGCTGTGGGACACCGTGAGCATCATCGTGGGGATTGTGGTGGGCACCGCGATCTTCAAATCTCCGATGCTCGTGTTCATGAACACGGCCGGCCCGTGGTACGCGCTGGGCGTTTGGTTGCTAGGCGGGGTGCTCTGCATCTTCGGGGCGTTTTGCTACGCAGAACTCGCCACCACCTACCCGCGGAATGGCGGCGACTACGAGTATCTCAGCCGCGCGTATGGCCGCTGGATGGGTTTCCTCTTCGGCTGGGCCCAGTTGGCGGTGATCCTCACCGGCAGCATCGGCGCGATGGCCTACGCGTTCGCCGACTACGCCAGCGCGCTATGGCCGGTGCCGCCTTGGGCCATCGCGTGGATCGCCGCGGCCGCCGTGGCCGCCTTGACCGCGCTCAATTTTCTTGGCCTGGTCGTGGGAAAGTCGCTGCAAAACGTGCTCAGCGTTGCCAAAGTCCTGGGGCTCGCCGGTGTCGTGGCCGCCGGGTTGCTCTGCGGCCAAAGCGAGCCGTTTCTGTCCGGGCAGGCCGCGAGCAAACTGGCCGGCCCCGGCCTCGGGCTCGCGCTGGTGTTCGTGCTCTATGCGTACGGCGGTTGGAATGACGCGGTCTTCGTGGCTGCCGAAGTCCGCGATCAGCGGCGGAACATGCCGCGATCGCTGATTCTCGGCATCGGCGGTATTACGCTCATCTACCTGGCGGTCAACGTCGCGTACCTGGCCGTGCTGGGATTTGACGACGCCCGCCAGTGTGAAACGCCGGCCTCGGCCGTGCTGGAACGGGCTGTCGGGGCGTGGGGCGGCAAGGCGGTCAGCGTGCTCGTGATGATTTCCGCCCTGGGCGCGATCAACGGCCTGATCCTAGCGGGTTCGCGGGTCTACGCGACCGTGGGCGAGGACCATCGCATCTTCGCCTGGTTGGCCCGCCGCAGTTCCAAGACGGCGACGCCCATCGCGGCGCTGGTGATCCAAGGCGGCATAGCCTTGCTGATGATCTTCGCCGTCGGCACGCCCTGGGGTCGAAACACCGTCGACTTTGCCCTGACGACCACCGGGCTCTCGGCACTCCCGTGGAAGGATTTTCCCGGAGGATTCGCCACACTGGTACCCGCGACCGCGCCGGTCTTCTGGACCTTCTTCTTGTTGACGGGCGTGTCGCTGTTTGTGCTGCGGCTCACCGACAGGACACGAGAGCGGGCCTGCCCCGTCCCCTGGTTTCCGCTGCCGCCGGCAATCTTCTGCTGCACCTGCGGCTACATGCTCTACAGCAGCCTGGCTTACGCCAAGTCGCTGACGCTGATCGGAGTCGTGCCGCTGTTGATCGGCCTCCCCTTGTACTGGGCCAGCGGTTCCGTTCCCCGGCCGCACCAGTCGTAGGGTGCGTGAAACGCACCGCAACACACCGGGAAGACACGGCCGGCGGTGCGTTTCACGCACCCTACGAGCTTCGCGCCGTGGTTCGGTGGGCGATGCACGTCCTACCCGTTGCCGGCGCGGCCGATAGGCCTCACCGCTTTTCCTTCGGCGCTTCTTTCTCTTTCTTCAGCGGCGTCGTCCACAGGTAGACGGTGTGGCTCGAGCCGCGGATCTCGTCGGTCGAGTCGTTGCCTCCGTTGTCCTTGAGTTCCATCTCCACGACTTCGTCCGGCGTGACTCCGGCCATGTCGAAGTCGTGCGAGACGATTCGCGAGCCCGGCTTGAGTTTCTCCAACTGGGGTATCAACCTCACGTTGAGCGTCGGCAGCAAGTACAGCGTAATCACGTTGGCGCCGCTCAGATCGAGGGTGAAGATGTCGTCCTGGATGATCTTGGCGTTCTCCTCCACCTTGTTCTCCTTGACGTTCTCCTGGGCCTCCTTGATCCGCACCGGGTCGATGTCCCAGCCGGTCGCCTTGGCACCCCGCTTGGCCGCCGCCACCACGATGCGCCCGTCGCCGCAACCCAGGTCGTAGACCACGTCGCCCTTCTTGACCTTGGCCATGTCGAGCATCTTCTCGACCACTTCGTGCGGCGTGGGAACATAGATCACGTCGGGCTCGTGAAACTTCTTCTGGGCCGGGGCCTCCTTGACCTTCTGCGCTGTCTGGCCCAACGCCACGGGCATCAGCAGGCCAATTGCCGCCACCATCGCTACAAGGACACGGTACATTGGTGCATCTCCTAACCGGGGACAGGAATGGGGAAAGAAACAACTCCGCGGCGTCCGGGCCGGAATCAAGCCGGCCGCCAAATGCCAGCGCCGCGATTTTAGCACTCGGCTGCCCGCCAGTCTACGCTCCCGACGCATCCCCCAGGGCCAATCAGTTTTTCACTGTGGGAGGCGACTCCAGTCGCCGATTGCCCGAGAACGGCCGCAAATCGGCGACTGGAGTCGCCTCCTACAAGTCCTATTTGGAAAAACTGATCGGCGGTGCCCCATCTCCGCAAGCCGCCATGGGAAATTGTGCGGCGGCACGGATTTTTCTCGGCCCGCGATACCCTGGGAGGGTTCTGGGGTTAAATACTGGATAGAGAGAACGACCGCTGGGGAGGCGGGCCGAAGGGCCGTGCGCCGCTTGCCGGGGGGCTTGTCGGGTACGCCATCGCCGCAAGACTCCGAGCCGCTGTCGTGACGGCTCTCGGAGCGGGGACGGCGTTTCCTCGTAGTGCGTGCCGCGGTCGGGGTCTGTCGCCAGGTTCCGCCGGCCGTGCCCTGTAACCCGCCGGCCCTATGCCTGGCGTCCCGCCTATTTCACCGCCCTTTCGGAGGTGTGACGATGCGAAGTCTTCCGTGCCTCAATCTCGACCGCATGGCCATTGCGTTCGCCGCGGTCGTATGGCTGTCGCTTGGCGGCACGGCCTGGCCAGACGAGCCGGCGCCGGCGGCCGAAGCGCCCGACAACCAAGCGGCCGAGAAGCTCGACGCCAAGGCAACGGAGGGGCCGGCAGCCGCTTCGGCGACCCAGCCGGTTCCGTCCCGCGAGCCGAAGATTCGCTTTCAGTTTCGTTATCAACCGTGGAGAGACGTGCTCGATTGGTTCGCCCGAAAAGCGGACCTATCTCTGGTAGCGGATCCGCTCCCGCAAGGCACCTTCAATTACAGCGATGATCGCGAGTACACGCCGGCGGAGGCCATCGACGTATTGAACGGCGTGTTATCGACAAAGGGCTACACGCTCATTCGCCACGGCCGGATGCTGATGGTCGTCAACCTGGAAGATCCCATCCCGGACAATCTGGTTCCTACCGTGCCGCTCGAAGATCTCCCCAAGAAAGGCGAGTACGAGTTGGTCCGCGTCCTGTTCAACCTGGAACTACTCACACCAGTAGAGGCTCAGACGGAAATCCAGAAGCTGCTCGGACCCCAAGGCTCCGTAGTGCCGCTGATCAAGTCCCGCCAGGTCTTGGTCACGGGCACGGCCGGACGACTGCGGGTGGTCCAGCAGGTGCTCGAACGAATCGAACCGCCCACGGGGACATCGACGGGCGGCGCGCCCCAATTGAAGATGTACCCCATCGCGGGTTCCGATCCGCAGTCGCTGCTGGCCGCGATCCAAATGCTCTTCGCCGGTCAACCGGACGTGCATCTCACGGTCGATTCCAGGACGAACTGCCTGATCGCCTTGGCTCGTCCCGCGCAACACACCACGATCGCCATCACGCTCCGTCAATTGCAGGAAAACGGACAGCGCGTTGAAGTGATCCGCCTCGTCCGCGTCGATCCGCAGACGGCCGTCCTCGCAATCAACAAGCTGTTCGGCGTGGGCGATGCCAGCAAGGGGGCGGCCGCGGGACCTCAAGTGGACGCCGACCCCGCCACGCGGCAACTGATGATCCGCGGCACCGACCTGCAGATTGCCCAGATTCGCGAGCTACTGGAGAAACTGGGCGAGAAATCCTTCTTCGCCAGCGGCTCGACCCAAGGCGGCCCCGTGCGTACCCTGACGATGAACGCGTCCGCGGCCGGCCCGGCCTTGGAGCGAATCCGGGCGATCTGGCCGACCCTGCGGGGGAACGATCTCCGCATTGTCGCTCCGCCGCCCTTGATTTCCAACGGTCCGAGCGGCAATGCCAGAGAACCCGACCAGCCGCCGATGTCGCCCGATCGCCGGCTGGCGCAAAGTCCCCCGCCGAAGCGGCCGAGAGAATCTCGGCGCCCGAGGAGAAGCCCGCGGCGCCCGACAAGCCGGCCGCTTTGGAGCCGATCAAGCCGGCGGCCGACGACGAGCGTTCGACGCAATTGCTCCACGGCGCCCGAATCGTATACGTTGCGAAGAAATCGGATGCGAAAGCGCCACTGCCCGCCAAGACGGCAGCGCCGATCTCGGTCGTGGCCGGACGGGACGGGATGACGATCATCTCGGAAGACGAGGAGGCCCTCGATGAGTTCGCGCAGTTGCTCAACGCGATGGCCGAGAGTGCGACGGCGGGCCGGGAGATTGCCGTCTTCTTTATCAAGCACGCGCAGGCCGCAACCGTCGCCCAGATGCTCGACCAGATCATGGGCGGCGGGACGACGGCTCCAGAGCGACCCGCAGCCAATGGCTTCTCGGCCCAATCGTATGCCGGCAACGAATCGAGTGGTGACGGCGCCGCCGGACGTCGCGGGGCTGGCCGCCGGGATTTCGCCGGCGCCAACGGCGGGACGTCGGGTTCGCAAGGATCGCCCACCGGTAGCCAGGCCTTTTCGGGAGGCGCCGTGGGCAACTCCACGATCGGGCAAAGCGCACTAGCCACCGGTCCGATCAAAATCACGTCCGACAAGCGGCTCAACGCCCTGTTCGTCCAGGCAAACCGCGCCGACCTGGACTCCATCAATCGGTTGCTGAAGGTGCTCGACGTGCCGGAAAGTCCGATCGCCCTGGCGTCGAAGCCGCGGATGATCCCCGTGCTGCACACGCGGGCGAGCGAAATCGCCGAGATCCTCCGGCAGGTGTACGTCGACCGGCTCCTCGAGAGCCCCGATGCGAACCAGCCGATGATGCCGGGCGGGCCGATGGCGGCGATGTTCGTGCGGAACATGCGAGGGCAACAGCAGCAAGGCAACGGGCAGCGCGGGCGGGATGACGTGGTCAAGCTTTCACTCGGAGTCGACACCCGCTCCAATGCGGTGATTGTCGGCGCGCCGGACTCGTTGTTCGAGGAGGTTCGGCAACTGGTCGGCCAACTGGACACGGCGGCCGCCACTCGCCACGACCAGACGGTGGTGGTGGCGATGCACGGTACGAGCCTCGCGGCGGTGGGGCGGGCCATCGAGGCGATCGGCGGAAAGACGGTGCAGGTCAACGGCTTGAACCGGACAACGGGCGAGGCGGGTGCGCCGGCGGCCTCTCAATCGCCGGGCCGGCAGTCCGGGCCCTCCTCGCAGGACCAGGGCAACCAAACTTCTCCGCAACAACGGGGCTTTCCCGGCGGGCGGAGGACTCGCGTGCAGCCCGAGGCGCCTCAGCCGTAGGCAGCAGGCACACTTCGCGTGCAAGGGTTCCTGTGGGAGGCGACTCCCGTCGCCGAAGTTGCGATGTTTGACCGCACAATCGGCGACTGGAGTCGCCTCCTACAGTTGCTCTCCGGCAGAGACTCACGGGCTCGGCACGTGTCGGCGACTAGGATGCCGGCTGTGCCGGCGGCGGCACTTGCCGGAGCGATCCCACGTTGTCCTTCTGCACGAAACCCTCGCCGTGGCCGCCGAGGTCGCAGATCAGTTCCTTCAGCGCCGCCTCGAACATCGTGTTGTTCGAGATCACGGTGTGGGCACAGTCTTTCAACACCATAGCGTAGTCCGGCGAGTACGTGCCCTTGCCGTTGTCGTCGCGGCCGGCGTTCATGGTGTTGCCGACGAAGGTGACGCCGCGCACGCCCTCGAAGCGGATGTGCGTGCTCTGATAGGGATCGGTGATCGTCTTCCAGTTGGGCGCGCCGCTCCGCCAGATGCAATTGCCCGTCAGGGTGATTACCTGGCACGGGTTCTTGGCCCGCGGCAGCAGCGAAATGGCCGGCCCGCCCGAGCGATCGAAGTAGTTCCCGGTGATGTTGTACTGGTTGCCGCCGCGGAAGATCAGGCCGCCGCGGCGGTTCCATTCGATGCGGTTCGACGTGAACGTACACGAGGCATTCTCCTCGTAGGCGCCGATGCCGGCCCCGCCATTGCCCGAGAACCAGTTGTCCATCACGAAGCCGTCCCAGCCGCGATACCACAGGCCGTTCCCTTGGTTGTGGCCGATCATGCTGTGCCGGATGGTGAAAACCCAGATGCGGGCGAGATGGACGCCGTCGCCGGTGAAGTTGTTGATGCGGCAGTGATCGATAAAGATCGTGTCCTCGCGCTTGCCGTAGCCCGCTTTGTTCAGGAAGACGCCGTGAATCCCCTCGCCCAGTCGGGCGCCTTCCAGACACAACCCCGCGATGCGGACGCCGAAGGCGCCGGTGATGTCCAACAGGCAGGCGGCCGATTTGTCGACCAGCCGCAAGACCGATCCGGCGTTGGTGCGGTAGTCCCAGGTCGGGTTGCCCGAGAGGCCCACGTTGGGCGGCATCTTCAGGGTCGAGCAGCAAAAGACGCCGTCCGGAATGTGGACGGTCGCTTTGGTCTCGGCCGCCTTATCGAGGGCCTTCTGGATGGCGGCCGTGTCGTCGGTCTTGCCGTCGCCGGCCGCTTTATAGTCGCGGACGTCGATGACGGCGGGAACCAACATCGCGGCTGCGGCCGCCTGGGTCGTTGACGCCAAGAATCCTCTCCGGGTTACCATAGGATCCATGAGTTCTCCCTTTCCTGTGCGGCACAAGGGGGACAGTCCCATTTTCGCGGCGGTCAAGCCTATTCACGTCGCAACGTTCTCCTCGCCGCGAAAATTGGGACAGTCCCCTGTGAACGGTTACCGTCATTTCTTCTTCTCGGGCCGGCTGTCAAAGCCGATCTCGTCGACGAACAGGCTGAAGTTGCGATCCTCCTGGGACCAGTTGCCGAAGCGGATGTCCCACACCTTGGCCTTGTTCAGTTCCTTGTTGGTGTCCAGGTCCTTGATCGGGACCACGACCTCGTGCCACTTGCCGTCCATCAGGTCGGGACAGTACGTCGACATCTCGATGGTCTCGGTCGCCTTGTTGTCGCTGGAGCCCAGTCCTACCGAAAGCTCGGCGGGCTTCTTGTCGCCGGTCACTTTCGCCCAAAAGCTGAGGTTCTTTTGCTTGGAAATGTCGGTGCCGCCGTCCTGCGGATTCCAGCCGAACCAGTTCCAGCCGCAGCCCAGCCACTCGGTGCCTTCCGCGTGGAACTCCATGGTCTTCTTGCCCTTGGTGCGGACTTCTTTATCCTGGGTCTTGACCGTGGACTTGCCCTCGGGCACACCCCAGCCCTTGGCGTTCTCGCCCTTCTCGTCGCCGTCGAACACGATGTCCTTGACGATCTTCTCCACCTTCTTGACGTCCTTGTCGACGGTCTTGGACGCCGCGTCCTTCTTGGCGGCCTCCTGGGCCATCAACAGGCTGCTCACGACGAACACTGACAGGATGGCAGCCGGCAACATTAGGTTTCTCATGGTTCTGACCTTTCTTTCGCGTCCAGACGACATTGACATTCCCCAGCCGTTCAATCTCCAGCACATGCCGGAGAACCCAATCAAACGGCACGGGGACAAGCGAGATTATGGATTGCCCCGGCGAGAAAGGCAAGCACCCGGCGGCCGGGAAATCGCGAGATTACTGGCAAACCTGCTCGCTGGTTCGACCCCATAGCAGCCCCCAGTTGCTTGCTTGACAGGCGCAAACGACTCGGATAGCATCACCTGGCAGTTGCTCGCCGGGTCGAAACCGCAGAGACGCGTCACGCAAATCCCATGAACAGACATGAATTCCTAAGACTCGTGGCGGGCGGGGCGATCGCCGCGGTGCTTCCGCGCTCTGTCTTCGCCCAAAGCGCCGCCGCCGAAACCTACACGTACAAAACCGTGGACGGCTGCGAGATCAAGGCCGACGTGTTTCATGCGGCGCCCGGCGCCCGCAAGCCGGCAGTGATGTGGATCCACGGCGGCGCCCTCATTATGGGCTCGCGAAAGCCGCCCGACGCCCGCCTCCTGGCCGAATTGGGCAAACGTGGGTTCGTCGTTGCGTCGATCGACTACCGCCTCGCGCCCGAGACGAAGCTGCCGGGCATCATCGAGGACGTGCAGGATGCCTGGCGGTGGCTCCGCCGGGAGGGCAGCCAACGGTTCGGCATCGATCCTGAGCGGATGGCAACCGCCGGCGGGTCGGCCGGGGGCTATCTGACGTTGATGACGGGTTTCTGCTTGGAGCCCCGCCCGCGGGCGCTCGTTTCGTACTTCGGCTACGGCGACATTACCGGCCCTTGGTACTCGCAGCCCGACGAGTTCTACCGCCGCCAGCCCTTGGTGCCGAAGGAAGAGGCGTATCAGAGCGTCGGCAGCGCGGTTCTTGCGGAACTTCCTCCCGCGAACCAGCGGCGACGATTCTATCTGTACTGCCGTCAGAACGGCCTCTGGCCAAAGGAAGTGTCGGGACACGATCCGCAGGCCGAGCCGAAGTGGTTCGACGCCTATTGCCCGATTCGCAACGTCACGGCGAAGTATCCGCCGACGTTCTTGATCCACGGGACCGACGACACCGACGTGCCCTACGCCGAATCGAAGAACATGGACGCCACGCTGGCCGAGGTGGGCGTCAAGCACGAGCTCATTACGGTCGCGGGGGCCGGGCACGGGCTATCCGGCGCGACACCGGACAAGCTGGCCGAGTATGCCCGGCTGGCGGCCGAGTTCATCGAGAGCCACACCCGTTAATCGCTGCCGGCATTGCTGAGCAAGGCCACGGGAAAATCGGAGAGCGCGTCGGCCAACCAGAGCAAGGAATCTTGGGGCGAGTAGGCCTGGCCGGTAAACACGTTCTTTAGCCGCGACAACGCCCACTGGTCCAGTCCCAGGTGCGTGTCTTCCCACACGGCTCGCCCCAATGGCGGCGGCGCCGCGAGAGATTCTGGCGACAACGGCGTCAACTGCGCGATCCATCGCGGCGCGATCACAACTGCCAGCGACCTTCCGGGCACCCCGTCGTGTGCCACGGCCTGCTCGCCAGCGTTGCCACTCGGCCAGCGCCGGGCGAAGGCGCAGACGTGTTTCGCCCTCGCTCCTTGCGCTTCCAAAGGGATGTAGTCCCCGAAGCGGAACAGATCGGCATGTTGGCGACGGAACTGGAGGGTCCGCCAGGTGAGGAACAGCTTGAGACGCGGGTGGCGCGGGTCCTGACCAAGTTGGCGTGCGAGCGCGAGGAACGACGGATCGCCGTCCGCGACCTTCGCCTGAAGTTCGGCCAGCATTTCCCGGCGGCGCCTGAAATCCACGGGCCGGCGATTGTCGGGGTCGACCAGGCTGAAGTCCCACAGTTCCTGGCCTTGATAGATGTCGGGCACGCCGGGCGAGGTCAGCTTCAGCAGCAGTTGCCCAAGCGCGCCATACAGGCCCCAGTTCACGATCTGCTGGTGAAAACGGCCGAATTCCGCCGGAAACCGGTTCTTGGGCCGGCCGTCGAGCACCGCCGCGACGAACTCGCGGACCGCGGCGTCATACTCCGAGTCGGGATTGATCCAACTCGTGTGGACCTTGGCCTCGCGGGTGGCTTTCTCCATGTACGCCCGCATGCGATCGGCCAACTCGCCGAGGTCTTTGCCGTGCGGGGGCGTCAGCGGCCAGACGCCCACGAGGGTCTGGTAGAACAGGTACTCGTCGTTGCGGGAGGGAGCGGGCTGGCCGTCCACCTCGCGGCGGTGCCGCCGGTTCAACCGCGCCCAGCGATTCACGGCCTTGCGCCACAGGCGCGGAATCTCCGAAAGAACGTCGATTCGTGCGCGGACGTCTTCGCTGCGCTTCGTGTCGTGCGTGGTGGTCGAGAGCAGCGACCGCGGCCACTCCGCCTGCCGTGCCAGGTTATGGCGATGAAACTCGTCGAGCGAGGTGACGCCGCGGGCCGGATCGCCGCCCACCTCGTTCAACGATGCCAGGGGGAAGTAGCGGTAAAAGGCCGTGTCTTCGATCCCCTTCGCCATCACGGGGCTTGTGACCTGCTGGAAACGGCCGACGAACAACTCCCGCTCGCGGCGGCCGACCTCGTCCAACTCCGGCGGGCGTTCCAGCAACAGCGCGTCGCGGATGAAATCGAAGACGGCGGCGTTCGTGGCGGGATTGCGGCGCTTCGCCTGCGCCACCGCCCGGCAGATCACCTGGCGGTCGCGATCGGCTACGTAACCCGTGCGGACGTACGTGCGATACACGGGAAAGCAGGCGAGGATTTCGCGCAGGGCGACCCGCAGGGTATTCAGCGTGAAATCGCGCGATCGCCGATGCTGCTCGGAAATGCGGTTGAGCCGATGGGCCAGCAACTGCAGGTCGCTCGACATGGCCGTTCGCAGGATCAAGAGGCGCGATTGGTGAGTCACTTCGCGGAAATTGGGCCGCTGGTCGATGAAACGGCCGTACATCTTGAGCAATTCGTCCGACCCCGCCGGGTCGACAAACAGGCCGTTGACGGAGTTCAAGAAGTCGTAGCCCGTCGTGCCCGCCAACAACCACTGATCGGGGAGGGCCTCGGCGGCGGCGAGGATTTTTTCCGCTACCACGTACAGCGGGAGCCGAGTGCGGTCGCTGCAACAGAGGGCCGTCACCTTAGGCAAGTACACCGGTTCCACGTCGTTCCACGGCGGCCGCTCGGCGGCATCCAAGCCGTTGCTCTCCTTATCACCGTCGGCCGCACGGAGCGACGAAGCGCCGATCCCCTGGTACTGCGCCTTGCCGAGGGCCCGAAGGTAAGCGCCTTGGAGACGCCGCAGGTATTCCATCGGGTCGTACAGCCCGTCGATGTGATCGATGCGCAGCCCATCCACGTCGCCGCGGACCATCAACTCGAACACCAGGCGGTGACTCTCCGCAAAGACCGCGGCGTCTTCCGTGCAGACGGCCGCCAACTCGTTGACGTCGAAGAAACGCCGATAGTTGATCTCATCGGCGGCCGCCTTCCAGTGCGAGAGCCGATACACTTGGGCGTCCAGAAGTTTGTCGAACGCATCGTAGCTGTGCGGATCGGCGGGAGTCCCGTTAAGCTCCTCCACGTTTCGGCGAATGAACTCGGCGATCGCGGGGGCCTGCTCGGTCAGCTTGCGGAGCCGCCCCTTGATCACCTCCTTTTCGCGTTGCCGTTCGGCTACGAGGCCCGGCTCGCTCGCGGTGCGTTCCGGCAGGTGTTCCAGCGCGGTGACAATGCTCTCCAATTCGCGCAGTTCCTCGGAATCGGCCGGCACGGCGTCCTTGAGCGTTTCCAACCGGAGAGTCAGGATTGTGCGATAGGTCCGCGGATCCAGCGGCAATAGCGACTGGAAATAGCGGATGAAAAACGCCCCGTCCCGGTACTCCAACTTCAATTCTCCCGATTCGAGGATCTGTCCGTACTGGTCGCCCAGGATCGGCAGAAGAATCCTGTTCCGCAGTTCTTCCTTGACGGGCCGCCAATCAATGTCGAAGTAGGCGGCGTGGGGCGAGCAGGGACCGTTCTCCAGCACGTCGTTCCACCACCGGTTCTCGGCGGGGGTGGCGCTCATGTGATTGGATACGGTGTCCAGAACTTGTCCCATGCCGCGGGCGTGCAAGGACTCGATCATCGCCCGGTAGTTGTCCTCGCTCCCCAACTCGGGATTCAGTTGACCGTAATCGACCACCGCGTAGCCGTGCGCGCTTCCGGAACGGGCCTTCAAGCAGGGCGAGGCGTAGAGGTGGCTGATGCCGAGTTCGTCCAGGTAAGACGCCAGCGCGGCCGCATCGCGAAAGGTCAACTTGCCCGGCTCGAACTGAAGACGGTACGTCGCCACCGGGTGGCAGTAACGCTGGCACACCGTCCGTGCGACGGCATCGGCAACCGACTCGGCGTACGCAGAGACGTCGTTCATGGCCGCCCTCCGCGGTTGAAAACCAGCAGCTCGTAGGGGAGCATTGGCAGGCCTGTCCCCTCTCTCGACCGACCTGCGCTCGGTGCCCGGAGAGGGCTAGGGTGAGGGCCCTCTGCGTGCAATACGGGCGGTCCTTGCGAGTCTTGACGCCCTTCGCCAACCATGCTCTCGCCCGCTGCCCCTGGCCCAAAGAGAGAGGGGAGCAGATCACGGATTCCCCCATAACGCACGTCTTCCGTGCTCAGCAACAGCTTTCCCCCGCCGTGTTCGATCGCGGCAAGCGGCGCCGCTTGCGGAGTCAGGTTCGCCACAGCCAACAGTCCGTCGGGGCCGCCCCGTTCGAGCACCAAGATCGCTGGCTTACAGGGATTCGCGGTGACAAGGCCCGTACCCCCGGCCCCTCTTTCGGAAGGAGAGGGGAGAGCTGGTATCAGTCGAGCGACGGTTTGGTGTCGGTCGCGGAGCGCCGGCCACTGGCGGCGGGCCGCCAACAGATCGGCATACAATTGCCGGAGTTGCGCCTGCGCCGAGCCTTCCGGCCATGCCCAGGCGAGCTTGGCCGCAGCAAACGTCTGCGGGTCCTGCGGATCGGGCACCTCCACCTTCCAGGCAAACGCCAGCGAGGCAAACTCCTCGCGCCGGCCGCGCCGCACGGCCTCGATGAGTGCCGGATCGCCGAACGAGCAGAAGAAGGGGAACGGCCGAGGCTCGCCGTATTCCTCGCCCATGAACAACAGCGGCACGCACGGCGAAAGCAGCAGCAGCCCGCACGCCAACCGCTGCGCCGCCGGCGGAAGGATGGTCGCAAAGCGATCTCCCCGGGCCCGATTGCCCACCTGATCGTGGTTCTGGATGCAGACGACAAACCGCGTGCGGTCGATCGTGCCGACCCGGCTGCCGTGGCGGCGGCGGCGAAACGGGCTGTAGCAGCCGTCGTAGACGAACACGTCGTTCAGTGCCTTGGCGAGTTGTTCCGGCCCTCCGAAATCCTGGTAATAGCCGTCTCGCTCGCCGGTCAACAGCGCGTGGACGCCGTGGTGGAAATCATCGCTCCACACGCCGTCCAGCCCATAGCCGCCCCGGTCCGGCGGCGACACCAGGCGGACGTCGTTCTGATTGCTCTCCGCAATGACGTGAACCAGGCGATTGGCCCTGGCGGCTTCCTCCTGCACCGCGGCCTGGATCTCCGCCAGCACGTGGCAGGCGCCGAAGTCGTAGATCATGTGAACCGCATCGAGACGCAGGCCGTCGACGTGGAAGTCGCGCACCCACGTGCAGGCGTTGTCGATCGCAAACTGCCGCACCGGGTCGCTATCGGGCCCGTCGTAGTTGATCGCCTTTCCCCAAGGCGTGCGGTAGCGATCCGTAAAGTAGGGACCGAACAGGCCGAAGTAGTTCCCCTCAGGGCCGAGATGGTTGTAGACCACGTCGAGGATCACGGCCAGGCCGATCCGATGGGCGGCGTCGACGAGTTGCTGCAAGGCCCGCGGGCCCCCGTAACTGTGTTGCACGGCATAAGGGTGGACGCCATCGTAGCCCCAGTTGCGGTCGCCCGCAAACTGGGCCACCGGCATGAGTTCGATGGCCGTTACGCCCAGCGCGAGCAGTTGCGGCAGACGCGGAATGATCGCCGGCAGCGTGCCCTCCGGCGTGAACGCCCCGACGTGCAACTCATAGATCACCAGGTCTTCGCGGGCCACGCCACGCCACCCCTCGTCCGACCACGAGTACGACTGGGGAAAGAACACGGCGGAGGGACGATGCACGCCATCGGGCTGCCAACGCGACGCCGGGTCGGGGTACTCGCGGCCATCGGCCGGCTTGAAGGCATACCGCAACCCCTCCGATACGTCCGATTGCCGATGGACGAACCAGCCGGAACCCTCCGCCGTCATCCCGGTTTCGCGGCGCACACCGGCAGACCAGGTGACCAACGACACCGAGTCGCACAGGGGCGCCCACACGCGCCAGACGGTGCTCCCGTCGCTCTCGCGGCGTGCGCCCTGCGGACGATGCTCGGCGTCCTGCTGCATGTTTGCCCCCGCGTTTCGACTGCCGGCTATTGCCGACCGTATACAATTATCGTAGCCGGGGCGGAGTTGGCAAGGATAGGGACCCGCGGTAGAAGCGGCATCTTGCCGCTTCAGGGCCGTATCCCAAGAAGCGTTCAGGCCGAGGCGACGCGGCAAGATGCCGCGTCTACACGGGCGGCGATGGCAAGGATAGGGAGATACGTGCGATGGACGCGGCCGAGCCTTTTTGTCTGATGGATTGCAGCCTTGTCCGCTGCGCCACGGGGCGGGTGTGCTCCAACCTTCGCGAACTGTTGGAGGCCGTCCGCACGGTTCCGGATGCGGTCTTGGAGCATCACATGATGCGATGCGCCTTGGAGGACCACTTCGAGTTGTACGAGTTTCCCAACGACTTGGCCCGCTGGTGCTGGACCGCCTTGGGCGACAACGTGTTGGGGGAGCAACTTGGCGCTGATCGACCCTTACCAGCCTGCCGTCGCCGGCTCCCCTGCGCGGCGCTGGTCAACGCGATTGAGGAGCGGCTGTGGGACCTGGATCACGTGCCGTGGTGCCACCCCGGGCTGGATTGCACCTGATCGAATCGCGGCTGATTGCCTACGACACGGGCGATCGCATTCACACGCCCGCGGCCCTGCTGGAAGCCATCGAACGCATGTCGCTGCGGTCGCTGTTCTTCCACGTCCACGAAGCGCGGCGGCGTACGGGAGGGCAGACCGACGATTTCTCGCTGTGGCTGGAGAAGATGGGCGCCGAGGCGTCCCTGGTGACGGCCCTGCGGGGAATCGACTTCTACTTCCTGAACCTGAGCCAACTGCGGCAGGCCCTGATCGAGGCGTTCCAGCGATACGTTGCCGAAGGTCAACCCGTCGCGAGGACTGCCCCATGACGCTGTTGGATCGCTATGAAGAGATCGTGGGCCACCTGGAAGTGGAGCGGCTGCGCCGGCTGGCCGAACGGCTGGCCGGCAAACGGATCGTACACGTCAACTCCACGCGGAGCGGCGGGGGCGTGGCCGAAATCCTGGGCTGGATGATTCCGCTGATGGAGGAACTGGGAATCAATGCCCGCTGGGAGGTGATCAACGGGCCGCCCGATTTCTATCGCGTCACCAAGGCCTTTCACAACGGGCTACAGGGTTTGCCGGTGTCGCTGAAGAGGAGCGAGTTCGATTTGCACTACGAGGTCAACCGGGAGAACGCCCAGCGTTTGAACCTGGAGGCCGACATCGTTTTCGTCCACGACCCGCAGCCGATCTACCTGCCGGAGTTCACGCCGCCGGGGCAGGTGGGGCGTTGGATCTGGCGCTGCCACATCGACGCCTCACGTCCCGACCGCGCCATTTGGAGATACTTGGAGGCGGCGATCGCCGCGCTACAACGCCGCGATCTTCTCCATGGCCGCCTTCACGCGGCCTTTGGCCTGCCCGATGTTCATCATCCCGCCTTCCATCGACCCGCTTTCCGACAAGAACTGTGCGATTCCGGAGAGCGAGCGGCTGGCGACGCTGGCGGAACTGGGCATCGACCCGGAGCGGCCGCTGCTGTTGCAGGTTTCGCGGTTCGATCGGTTCAAGGATCCGTTGGGTGTGATCGAGGCCTATCGCCTGCTGAAACCCTACTATCCGACGATGCAACTGGCGCTGGCCGGAGGCACGGCGGACGACGATCCCGAAGGGGCCGAGGTTCTCAGCCAGGTGATGGATCACGCCGGCGACGACAAGGACCTGAAAGTGCTGCTGTTGCCACCGAATGCCAACCGCACGATCAACGCCCTGCAACGCTCGGCAACCGTGGTGCTGCAAAAATCGCTCAAGGAGGGTTTCGGGCTGACCGTCACCGAGGCCCTCTGGAAGGGCAAGCCGGTGATCGGCGGCGCCTGCGGCGGAATTACTTTGCAGGTCCACGACTATCAGACCGGATTCCTGGTTCATTCGCCGGCGGGGGCCGCGTACCGCATCCGCTACCTGTTGCGCTATTCGGAGAAGAGACAGAAGATGGGGCGGACGGGTCACGAGTTCGTGCGGGAGCACTTTCTGCTGACGCGCAACCTCCGCGACTATCTCACGATGCTCCTCTGCCTGGACCACCCGGACGCCGGCACGCTGGTCGTGTGAAGTGCAGTCGTGGTACCGCCGGTAGAGGGCGACAACTTGGCGGAATCGCTCCACTCAGCCCGAACCCTTGTCAGGCGTCTGTGGCAACGGGGCCCCGCGGACGAGGCCGGTGATTGACTTCCGGCGACGATCCGGCTAACCTCGATACGAGAATCATGAACGGGCGGGGAACACCTTCCTAACCAGCCTCCTGGAGATGCCTCCATGCGCACTAGCGGAATCATCGTGCTGGGCTTTGCGACCTTTGCTTGGTGGGCGGTGGCCTTCGCCGAGGGCGCGGAAACCGCCGATTTCTTCGTATCCACGCAAGGTAATGACAGTTGGTCGGGCGCCTTGGCGGAGCCCAAAGCCGACAAGTCCGTCGGACCGTTGGCCACCGTGCAGCGCGCCGTCCAACGGGTCGCCGAACTGCGAAAGAAAGAGCCGCAGCGCGAGCGGCCGGTCATCGTGGCGATCCGCGGCGGCGTGTACTATCTCGAACAACCGATCACCCTGGGGCCCGAGGTTTCCGGCACCGAGAAATCGCCGACGATCTTCCAGGCGTATGGCGACGAGCGCCCTGTCCTTAGCGGCGGCCGTCAGATTACCGGTTGGCAAGTCGGCGGCGATGGTCGCTGGCAGGTGAAATTGGCAGAGGTGAAGGCGGGCCAGTGGAACTTCGCGCAGTTGTTTGTCGACGATGGCCGGCGGTTTCGGCCGCGCCTGCCCAAGCAAGGCTACTACCAGATTGCCAAGCAACTGCCCCCGACCTCGGAGGCGGTCGGCAAAGGTTCCAACCAGTTTGAGTTCAAGGACGAGGAGATCCGCTTCGACTGGGCCAACCGGGACGACGTGGAAGTCATTCCGTTTCACGAGTGGGCTGTCTCGCGCATGCACATTGCCGCCGTGCATCCGCAGGAACACCGCGTGACCTTTGAGGGCCATACGCGCGGCGTGGAAGGATGGGCGTCGTTCCAGCAGGGGCACCGCTACCTCGTCGAGAACGTGCGCGAGGCCCTCGCCGACCCGGGGCAATGGTACCTCGATCGGCCCGCCGGCACGCTGACCTACATCCCGCTACCTGGAGAGGACCCGGCCAAGGCCGTGGTCGTTGCGCCGCGGCTGGAGCGACTTCTGGTTCTTCAGGGCTACGCAAACGCTCAACATTGGCTTCAGGACGCCCGCTTTGGCGATGGCAATCATATACCCGGACTGGAGAAACGTCTTCAGAATGCTTGGGTACAGCACATCCAGTTCCGCGGCCTCAGTTTCGCCCACACCAACTGGGTTCTGCCGCCCGCCGGCCAGGCGTTTCCCCAGGCAGAAATCGGCCTGGATTCGGCCATTGTCGCCCTGGACGCAAGAAACGTCGTCTTTGACGGCTGTGCCGTGCGTCACACCGGCGGCTATGCCCTGGCCTTCGGCATCGGTTGTCGCCACAACCGCGTGGAGAACTGCGAATTGGTCGACTTGGGCGGGGGCGGAATCAAGATCGGCCATGCCAACGCCGGCACTTGGGACGACGTCGGCCGCATGCCGCCCGAGGAAAGCGAGGAGCTCGTCTCGCACCATACGATTCGCAACTGCCTGATCGCCCACGGCGGCCGGCTCCATCCCGCGGCCGTCGGCGTGTGGATCGGGCAGTCGCCTTACAACGTCGTCGAGCACAACGACATCTTCGACTTCTACTACACCGGCATTTCCGTCGGTTGGACGTGGGGCTATGGTCCGAGCCGCGCCCATCACAACGACATCGGCTTCAACCACGTCCACACGCTCGGCCAGAAGGTCCTTTCCGACATGGGCGGCATCTACACCCTGGGCATTCAGCCCGGCACCGTGGTCCACGACAATTGTTTCCACGACATCCAGAGTTTCAGCTACGGCGGCTGGGGACTCTATACGGACGAGGGCTCGACCGGCATCGTCATGGAGAACAATCTCGTGTACCGCGCCAAGTGCGGCAGTTTCCACCAACACTACGGAAAAGAAAACGTCATTCGCAACAATATTCTCGCCTTCGCCGTCGAGCAACAGACTCCAGCGCACGCGAACGGAGCCCCACACGTCGTTCACGTTCGAGCGCAACATCGTCTACTGGGACAATGATAGTCCGCTTTTGGGCTCAAACTGGAACGACAACAACTTCAAGATGGACAGCAACGTCTACTGGCAGGCGGCGGGCAAGCCCGTCCTTTTCCCGGGCGGGCTGACGCTCGACGCGTGGCGCAAGAAGCGTGGGCAAGACCAGCACTCGATTGTGGCCGATCCGCTGTTTGTCGATCCGCAAAAAGGCGACTTCCACCTGAAGCCCGATTCTCCGGCCCTCAAGGTCGGCTTCCAGCCGTTCGATTATACCAAGGCCGGCCGCACGACGCCGCCGAGCTTGACCAAAGACCTGCCGCCCGTGCCCGCAGGGTTCTAGCGATCCGGTTCGGGGGCGGCTTCCAAGATCAGCAGAGCATCCTCCCAGCCGTCGGGCGTTGAAAAAGACTTCACGCCGGTATTCGATTCCTGTCCCACGGGCGTCAATTCGCCGGTGGTCGGGTTGGCCCAAGTCACATTGATTTTCGTACCGCTCAGCTTGCTCATGTTGACGGAGAATGAAGCCTTGTCGGCCAGATAGAGCATCGCCAGCTTGCCATCCTGATGCCGGGCCGCCAGGTGAAGCAGGTTGCCATCGGTCTGCCCGCCCGAGGTGAACAACGATTCGTCGGGCACGAGCAGCCACCACTCCTTGCGGGCCAGGAAAATTTTCTTGAGCACGCCCATTTGCACCGCGCCGGGCGCGTCCAATGCCTTTTTCCACGTGGGCAGCACGCGCCAACTGTCGTTGTGCCCGTAGGTGTGGTGCCCCCCGGCGAGATACGAGTAGTAGGCCTGACGGCGAACCCACAGGGGCGTGACATCGAAGCCGTATTCGCTGCCCGCCTCGTAGGCGCCCTCGGCCATCAGGACCGGCTTGACCGGCTTGAGATGGTAGTCGTGCGTCACCATCGGATAGATCAGCTTGACGTCCTTCCACGTCTGCATCGAGTCGAAATCGAGCCACTTCTCGTCGTGAATGAAGCTGGACGAGTAGGGCGCCGGATCGGGCTTGAAGGTGATCAGGTGCCGGCCCCCGTCTCCTTCGTGCAGGCCCGCGGCCAATTCCCGCAAGATCGGCACGAACTCCTGCTTGGCCTCGGGAGTGGCCGACCACACGATGTTGGGCACGTCCTTATAGCGCTCCGCGAGCCACTTGGCCCAACGCCGCGCCCTCTCCAGCGTGATGTGCTTGCGGTATCGCTGATGGTAGATGGTCATGGAAATGATCACGTTGTTGTCGCGGGCGATCTGGAGCACGGCGTCCACGTTCTCGAAATACGCCTCGTTGGGCATGAGCGGGTCGTTATTGAGCCAGGGCTTCTGGCCGTGGACGTTGGGCGCCGTGCCGTCGCCGACGCCCATCAGCATGACCTGGGCAAAGACGAAGCCGTTGTCCCGTGACTTTTCGAGTATGGTCTTGGCCTCGTCTTGGGTGTACCTGCGGAAGAGCTCCCATTGCGTGGTGCCCAACCAGAACACAGGCTGGCCGTTCTGGTCGACGAAATATCTCCCGTTCGGACTGACCTTGACCGGCAGCGCGGCCTGTTGGGCCAATGCACTCGATCCGGCGACGAACAACACCGCCAGCAGCATGACGCTCTTCGTGGTCCGTTTCATGTTCTCTCGCCCTTTCCAGCAGATATTCCAGCCCTTCCGTCTTCAGCGCGCGAACGCCGCACACCCGTTGGAAGGTCGCCAACGCGGCTGATCATACCATGCCGGCCAGCCCTTTGAAACTGCCTGGGGCCCAAGCCCCGCAGGACGTTCCCCAGCGCTCGGCCTCACTTGTCCGGCACCAGTTCGATCTCGCACTGTGGGAGCGAGCGCCGCAGCGTTTTCACGCCTTCTTCCGACACCTTGGGACTTCGGACGACAAGCTGTTTCAGCTTGGTACAGCGCGCCAATTGTGGCAGCCCCTGATCGGTCACTTGGGGCGTTTCAAGGCTGAGGACTTCGAGCCCAGTCAGTGCTGACAGATGCGTCAGAGCTTTGTCGGTTATCCGGTCCCCACTCAGTCCAAGTTCCCGAAGCCGAGGCATCTTGGCCACATGCGCAATTCCGTCGTCGGTAATCGGTAGATCCTCCAGATCGAGCGTTTCGATCCGTGGGTGCTCCCGGATGCTCTTCAGTCCCTCATTGGTCACGTTACTGTGAGACACGGAGAGTTCCTTGAGGTTGTGAAGCTTGACAAGCTCCGCGAGCCCCCGATCCGTGACCAACGTGCCGTCGAGATGCAAAGATTGCAGGGCTGACAGCTTCGCGATGGTCGCGAGGGTCGCGTCGGTGACGGCGGCCTCGGCATTGCGCGGGCGAGCAAGAGTCCCCTTCCGAGCGCCCTGTGACGCCGTGCCGGTCTGCGAGGAGCTTCCGATATAAAGTTCCCGCAGGTTCCTGAGGCCGCTCAGATAAGCAAGACCGGCATCGCCAACCCGCGTATCATAGACCCCCAACGTGCGGAGTTTGCTGAGATTGCCGATACGTGCAAGACCTTCATCAGTAACGTTCGAATGGCTCAGCCAGAGCGTCTCCAACGTCGTTAGCCCGCCGACAATCTCCAGCCCGCCGTCCGCTAGATATCCTTCGAGCGTCAGCGACTTGAGGTTCGGCAGCTTCTTGAGATTCGCCAGTCCCGCCTCTGTAAGAGGCGCCCAATCTATCGAACCGCTCAACCGGAGCTCTTCCAACGCCTTTAGCCCGCCGACAATTTCCAGCCCGCCGTCCGTGGCACATCCACCGAGCGTCAGCACCTTGAGATTCGGCAGCTTCTTGAGATTCGCCAGTCCCGCGTCTGTAAAATGCGCCTCATTTAGCGAAAGCTCGCCGAGGTGCGTAAACTCAGGCAATCGCTCCAACATGCCGTCTTTGCCGTGGTAGCCGCTGAGGCTCATCTTGACCACGCGGCCTTCCGCGTCCCGTTCCATCGGAACGCCGCTCAGCATGAAGAAACCCTCGGCCCCTTTGAGCTTATCGCCGGAAATCGTCTGTGCCGTGGCAGAAGCCATCAGCATGCCGAAGAGCAATCCGACGGCGATGTAAGTGACCGTCGAGTGGTGTCTCATAGGACCCTCCCGATACGTGACATCGGCCGCACAGACACGTGGAATTCCCCGTTATCGTATCGCAGTTCCGACACTCAGACAAGGCCGACACACGAGAGGCCCGCTCTCACGAGGCTTCCTGCAGCGGGCGAATGTTCTTCGCAATGGTGGGCAACAAGTCCCGCTTGGATATCTTCAAGTCGTATCGCGTTTGCAGATTGAGCCAGAACTCGGGAGTCGTGCCGAAATACAGACCTAGTCGCAGGGCGGAGTCGGCGCTGATCCCGCGCCGGCCGTGAATGATGTCGCCAATGCGAGTAACCGGCACGTCGAGGTCTCGTGCCAGCTTGTTCTGGCTGATGCCCGCCGGTTCGTCGTTCCGCATTTCACCAAGCAGCGGATTTCTTCCCAACAAGGCGAATTTGTCCCGAAGTCTTCTCACTTCGCGTCCCGCCGCCGATAGATTGCGATCGCCAATGTAAGCAGCAATCGCGTGGAGATCGGCCTTAGCCTGGTGGGAGAGGCGAAAATGGCTCATTTGCCGCCCCCAGCGGCTTCGGCACGATTCTTAGCGACTTGCTCCAATTCCTCAAACAACTGGCACATCCCCGCGTCGTCATACTCTACATACTCACCGCGTTCAAGCTGTTCCACGCCGATTCGCAGATCCTCTAGAAACAGTTGACGACGAACCTGAACATCACGAAGGACTCGCACGGCACTGACCACCAAATCCTGCTCCGATTGGTAGTTGCCCGCCGCAATCTGCTCTTTGACGAAGCGTTCGAGTTCCGGTGGAAAGGATTGGGCTATCATGGCAGGCTCCTCGGTAAGCACACGCGGCAACTTATCTAATTGCAATTCTAGGTCAAACGCATATTTCCGGCAAGCCACTCGATCGGCGACGGCAGTCGCCTCCTGCAACCGCCCAGTTATAACCGCCCAGTGCTTTCCGCCTCAAAGATCCGCTCGAACCGCCGGCGAATCTGCCGCGTGGCGTTGTCGTAGTCCATCAGCAAGCCATCGCTGCCCGCATAGTGCAACAGGTTGGCCAGCTTCGCCAACTCGACGCGATCCCGCGGAAGCTGGTCCCGGGCCGCCGAGTTCATCAACCGCAGCCGGCCCTCGATCGTTCGCAGCAGCCGGTAACTCACGTCGAACAGTTCGTAGTTGTCGACCGAGAGCAGGCCCGCGCGGTACAACTCGCCCAGGGCTGCCAGCGTGTTCGGCACGCGCAGGCTGGGGTTGCCG
Source organism: uncultured Planctomycetaceae bacterium (assembly GCA_963759115.1). Taxonomy (GTDB): domain Bacteria; phylum Planctomycetota; class Planctomycetia; order Pirellulales; family Thermoguttaceae; genus CAVWXT01. Next base: position 222,739 of record CAVWXT010000002.1, on the reverse strand, counting down.
CGGGCGTTCTTCAACTGGAGCATCTGCACGACGAACTCGATGTCGACGATGCCGCCGGGCCCGCGCTTCAGATCGCCGGCCGCCGGGGCCGCGTCTTCCAGCCGTTGCCGCATCTGGCGGATTTCCGCGGCGTCCTTCCGTCGCCAACGGTGCGCGAAGGCAGCCTTGGCGACGGCCCCCATCGCGGCCTTGGCGGCCCGCGGCGAGCCGTAGATCACCCGGGCCTTGCACAGCGCCTGCCGCTCCCAAAGCTGCCCGCCGCCGGCGGTGAAGTACCGCGCAACTCGTCGAAGGTCGTGGCCAGCGTGCCGCTCTTGCCCGTCGGTCGCAGCCGCGCGTCGACGTCGTACAGCCGGCCATAGCCGCTGAGCCTGGCTGGCGGCCTTGATGATTCGCTGTCCAAGCTCGCTGAAGAAGTGCTGGTTCGTGGTGCCGCGTGTGACGGCCGGCGCGGCATCGGGGGCGGTCTGCCCGTCGGCCTCGTAAAGGAAGATGACGTCGAGATCGCTGTGGTAATTCATCTCCCGCCCGCCGAACTTGCCCAGCGCCACGATCACCATCTCGCAGGGCCGGCCGGCGCGGCGGCCTTCGACCGCCTGCGGCTGGCCGAAGCGGGCGGCCAACCGCTGGTGTTCCCGCTCTGCGATCTGCGCCAAACACGTCTCGGCGATGTCCGAGAGCGCGCCCGTCGTGGCCTGAACGTCTTCCTTGCCCAAAATGTCGCGCACGCCCACGCACAACTGCTGGTCGTTCTTGAAGCTGTGCAGAATCGGATCGATGTCTTCGGCGGCGCGGCACAACTCGGCCAATTGCTGCTGCATGGTCTCCCGCGTGGGCAGCTTGTCGAGCACCAGGCTGTCCATCAGACTGTCGATCATGCCCGGGTTGCTGGTGAGGATGCCCGAAAGGTGCGGACTGTACGCGCAAAGCTCGACGTAGAGGTGCAGGCTGGGGGGATTGAAGCTGAACAACTCCCACAGCACGCCCTTGCCGCCCAGCGAATCGCTTACCTTGTCGAGGTTCACCAGCGTGGAATCGGGATCGGCCGTGGCGGCGATGGCCGCGAGCAACTGCGGCGCAATGGCCGCCAAAAAGTGCCGGCAGCGCCGCGTCGAGAGAAATCGGATTCGCTCCTCGGCCAGCGACATCAGGTTGCGGTAGGCCTGCTTCACGTCGCGGAAGGGATACTTGCCCAGCACTTCCACGATCCGCTCTTCAGGCGGATCGGGATCGAGCACGAGGTCCACCTCGGCCCGCGTCTGCGTATCGTCGCTGAAGGCGTCGTGCAGCAGGTGATCGAGAATCTTGCGGTTCAGCTCGGTCTTGCCGCGATAATCGTTTAGAAAGCCCTCCAACGCCGATTGCTCGTCGTCGCCACTCGTATAACCCATCCGCAGCGCGAGTTTGCGCAGTTCGTCGCGGTTGTCGGGCAGGACGTGCGTTTGCAGATCGAGCATGATCTGCAGCCGGTGCTCAATCTTCCGCAGAAACGCGTAGTTCTCTTCCAGGATCGACCGCTCCAGATTCGTCAGGCAGCCGACTCGCTCCAATCGCGCCAGCGCCTCCAACGTATTGCCGGTGCGCAGTTCGGGCAGGTCGCCGCCGTTGAGCAATTGGAGGAACTGGATGACGAACTCGACGTCGCGGATGCCGCCGCGGCCCGTCTTCACGTCGCGGGCGCCGCCAGAAGCAGTAGACGGTCCCCGTTGCTGCGCAGAACCCTCGCCGAGTGCGTGCTGCTCGATTCGCCGCTTCAGGGCCTTGATGCCGCTGATGTCGGCATGGCTCAGGTAGCGGCGGTAGACCCAGGGCGTCAGGGTTTCGAGAAACTCGCGGCCCAGCGAAAGGTCGCCGGCCACGGGCCGGGCCTTGATGTAGGCCTGCCGCTCCCAGGTACGGCCGCGGTTGTCGTAGTAGGCCAGCGCACTCTGGACGCCGGCGACCATCGGCCCGCGCTGCCCTTCCGGCCGCAGCCGCAGGTCCACCCGGTAGGTGCCGCCCAACTCGGTCTTCGCCGTCAACAGCCGCACGGTCTCGCGGGCTACGAGGTCGAAGAATTCGAGGTTGGAGATGGGGCGTATTCCGTCGGTGCGGCCGTCGTTTTCGCAAAGGAAGATCAGGTCAATGTCGCTCGAATAGTTCAGTTCCAGGCCGCCGAGCTTGCCCATGCCCAGCACGACGAAGCGGGCAGGCTCCCCGTCGGGTCGCCGCGGAGTGCCGCGGAGGGCCTGGAACTTTCGCCGGGCCGCTCGCAACGCGGCCTCCAAGATCGCGTCGGCGACGAATGAGATTTGCGAAGTGACGGTCCGGAGGCTCTGCTCGCGGACGATGTCGCCATAGGCGATGCGGAGCGTTTCGCGGCGTTTGAACCGCCGCAGCGCCCGCAGCACGGCCGGCTCGTGTTCCAGGGCGGCGATTTCCGCCACCAACTCGTCCGCCAGCGCCTGCCGCGCCACCGGCTGCCCCTCGGTCAGCCGCAGCAGGTCGAACCCCTCGGGATCCGCCACCAGCACGTCGCTGAGGTAGTGGCTGGCGGCGAAGATTTGCAGCAGCGTCGGCAGCGCCTGCGGATCGCGTTCGAAGAGCGTGCCGGCCGAGAGCGGATTCCGCGCCGCCCGCACGAACCGCTCCAGGTTGTGCAGGGCCATGTCGGGATCGGCGCAGCCGGGCAAGTGCCGTTCGAGTTGCTCGCACAGCCCGGCCAAGAGGTCCAAGGTCATGCCGGCCCGGGCCATGCCCAGCAGGTTTCCATGCGCCCGCCGCACGTCGACGATTCCCAGCCCGCAAAGCCAGACGCTCGCGGCGTAGGAGTCGTCGAGGTATTGGCGGAGGGTGTCGATATTCATAGGGCCGCGATGGTCTTCATAAAGCCGCGACCGTCGGTCGCGTTGAAAGGGCTAGTCGATGTGGCACTGGCGGATGGCGGACGCGCGAGGAAGGGCGATGTTGCCGTAGCCGTCGAGCTTGCCGGCAGAGACAGTCCGTTGACTCCACATAAGCACTGGAACGAAATCCTTTCCTGAAAAGCAAGAGGCCCCTATCGGATGGCGCGGATCCACCGGTCGACCACCTGCTTGCGTTCGACTTCCGTGCCGGTGGCCAGCCGCTGGCCATCTTCGGCGCCGGCGATTTCGGCCGCGCGCTCGGCGAACTCCTGATCCGTCAACAGCTTCTTCCATTGGTAATAACGCAGTTCCAGGATCGCCGACAAGGGGTTCGCCGGCCTCGACAGACTGAGGGCGGCGGCCCGCTGTTGGGCCGCTTCGTGACTGAACTCCGGCATCTCCACCAGTCGATACTGGCGGCCGATGTACGTCAAGACGGTCCGGATCAAGGCCGCGGCGGGCTCCTCCTCCTTGCCGGGCGCCTGTTGGGCCACCATCACCTGCACGTGATTCACCGGCTTGGGACCCCAACCGTCACCGTCCTTGCTCATGTCCATAACGCGGATGGCCAAGACGGACTGCGTCGGGCCGTTGCGAATTGCCTTGGTGCTGAGCGTGGCCACCAGCACGAAGTCCAGATTCTCCCGCTGCGCCGCTTCGCGGACATCCGCCGTGCTGCTGGCTTCCAGCAGTGCAAACCTCGCCAGGCTGCCCGACGAGGGCGATCTCATCATGGCCTTGGTCAACTTTTCGTCGGAGTCCTTGAGCAAAACGCTGAAGTCGCCCTGGCGCACGCCGGCTTGCATCGCTTCCCTCAACGGCACGCCCACGAACTGCCGCCAGAATGCAATCGGATCGGGCAGCGAGAAGTCCAGGGCCTTCTTCTCGGCGGGCGGACTTTCGCCCGGACGCCGCTTGCCGGCGCGACGGGCTGACGTTTCTGCCTGCGCGGCAGGCTGAGGTGGCGGCGCGGCGCCGCCGGCCGCGCCGCTGAAGATGTTGCCGGGCTTTGCCGCGGGCGCGGCGGTCGGCGCTTCGCCCGGCTTCGCGGCCGGCAACACCACGGTGGCCAAGCCCCAACGGAGGGCGAACATCGGCCGCTGTAGCGACGGCGACCAGCGCAGGCTGCCCAGCGCCTCTTCGCTGCCAGCGATGGCGGCGGCCGCCAACAACGGGGCGGCCCAGTTGTCGCGTCCTTGGGCGATTGACGTTCGGGCGGCGAGCAGATAACCCGCGCTGGGAGTCGGTCCGCCGGCTTTCAACAACGCCTCCGCGGCCTCCCTCGCCGCGCGGGCACTGGCCTTGTCGTTGCCGTCGTCGAGTTCGCCGTCCTCGATGCCGGGTACGGCCGGCGCACCGGGCATCACCGGCTGATTGGAGGGCCGCCGCGCAAGCTTCGACGGCGGCTGGCCCTTGGGCGCGCCGGATGCCCCCGTGGAACGTGGCAACGCGCCGGTCGCTTCATCCCCCGCCGGCGACGGCTTCGCATCTTGGGCAGCGCGGCTCGGCGTCGATGGGTGATACTCGCTGCGGCCGCAGCCGTAGAAAGTACACAACGGCAGGCAGCCGGCAGCGCACAGCGCGAGACGAAGAGTGGAGAATACGTTTCGCCGTCGCCGCCCCGGTGATGCCAAACGAAGATGCCGGCACATCGTTGGATCGCTCCTGTTCCGCGGCCGGTGAGTACCCCCCCGGCCTCAAACTACGATTGTAACCGTTCACGGCCCAGGTCGCAAGAATCCCGGAACGCAAGCATCGTCATTCGAACACCAGATGCCCGAAGCCTTCCGGAAGCACCGAAACCGCGGCCGGGCTGCTCCATGACTGGAATCCGACCCCCGGGACGACGCGTTGGATGCCGATGGCCCACGTGTCGTGCGACGGCGGCGGCCCGCCCGTCAGTTCCGCCAGCGGTATCGCCGCTTCCACCGTCCAGAAGCCGTCGTCCCGCCTGGCGGCCACGAACCACTTCGGGTCCCACGTGGCGTCGCCCCAGCAGCTATCGTTCGTCCAGCCGCGATCGTCGATGGCCAGGCGATAATACGTGGCGTAGTCGCGGTCGACGTCGATCAGGACCTCGATGCGGTCGTGGCCCGAGAGATCGGCGTCGCGCGGGCGGGGCGACGCCGATCCCGTCGCCAAGGGCGCCGCGGCCCCCGGCGCCGCCCGGCAGTGCGCGGCGATGTAGAGGAACTCGGCGTCGTAGGCCAGCATCACGACGGCCGGCCAGTCGCCGTCGTCGTGTTGCATGCTTTGCAGAGCGGCCGGCTTGGCCCGTTGCCAGACGGGATCGTCGAGCCGGCCGTCCAAACGAGGTTTGGCCTCGGCCTTCACGCACACGAGCGTGGGCCTCGTCGGGCGGCTCTTGGGATCGCTCAGGCGCAGTTCGCCTTGGGCGCACTGCGACCAGGCGTCGCGCTCGCCGCCATGGTCTTGAGCCTGGTAGAACCGATCGGCCTGGCGGGGCTGGCCCAAGCTGCGATAGGCTGCGGCCAGCGGAAACCGCACCGCCGGGTCGGCAAACAACTCCGGCCGGGTCCGTTCGATCTGCTGCCCCAACGCGACCGCGCGCTCGAAACGTTTCTGCGGGTCGCGTGCCCCGGTCCGCTGCGCGGCCTCACGGCTGGCATAGTATTGGAGCAGCCACAACAGCGCGGGCGGGCTGAGCGAATGCTGCGGGTATCGGTCCGAAAGCACCTGGAAGATGTCGGCCGCCAGCGCCCACCGGCCAGCGCGATACTGCTGATCGGCAAGCTGGTAGAGAATCTGGCCGGCTCGCTCGTCGTCCAGATCGCGGGTGAGGTCGTCCACTTGGGCCAACAACTGGTCGGCGGAGGCGGCCGAACGGTTGGCCTGTTCGAGAATCGCCAGCACGTTTCGGCGTTTCCGGGCGATGCGCTGTCGCGCGTCGACGTTTTCCGTCGGCGCCGGCGACACTTCCCGCCGCGCCGGACCGCCGGGCGGCACGGCGATGCCGCTGAAGAAGTCCCGCCCGCCCGGCTCCTGCGGTGCGTTGCTCGTCAACAACTGAAACGCCAGCACCGGCGGCGGCGTCGTGAAGCGGTCGTGCAACAGTCCGCTGGCCTCGGCCGTTGCATCGGCCGGCGAGCGGCCCAGTCGCGGCACAAACTGGGCCGTAGCCAGTTCGTTGATGCCGTGCACACCGGGCGGCAGCACCGCATAGACTCGCTTCACCGGCCACGGCTCCAATCCGGCATCGGCAATCGGATCGGCGGGCGCCGCGGCGTCACCGGCCCGGCCGACGGCCTGCAGCACCGCCTGATGCACCAGCGCCAGCAGCGGGTCATCGCCCTCGGGGGGAAAAGGGGACAGTCCCCATTTGTGCGAAGCACCCCTTGGGCCGTTCCGGCAAATGGGGACTGTCCCCTTTTTCCCCCGGCGTCGCACGTCACAATCACCTCGGGCCGCCAGAGCCGAATCTGCCGCACGAGGTGGGCCTGCAACGTCTCCAGGCCGCGGCCGTCGTTGACGCGGTCCCACGCTTCGACGATCTGCCGCGACGGCAATCGCAAGCCGGCCTGGCGCAAGGGGAACTGCCACGCCACGTCGGCCCCGCTTCCGCCGGCGCCAACCACCGCCTCGTGCAGGCGGTCGGCCAGCGGGACGCAATCGCGGGGCACGACTTCAATGTCGCGGCGTCCCAGCACGTCGACGACGGAGAGATAGCCCTCACCGGCTGAAAGGCGAGCGATCAGTTCCAGCGGGACATCGTCCGGCTCGGCGAAGAGGCCCAACAGCGCGGCGCGGGTATTGCCGTTTCCCTGCCGCTGCCAGGTCTGTCCGCCGTCGGCGGTGGCCAGGATCGTGCCCAGGTCGCCCACGGCCCAACCGTGCTGGTCGTCGGCAAACGCGATGGCCCGCAACGGCACGGTGACGCCCGTCGGCGACGCGGTCCACGTCCGGCCGGCGTCGGGTGTGTAGAAGACGCGCGTGCCGGGCGTGCCGGCGATCCAACACTTTGGCCCACGAACCGCCAGGGCGGCGAAATCGAAATTCCGCGCCACGGGCGGCAGTTCGCCCGGCGGGGCTTGCCACGTAGCGCCCAAGTCGGCGGTGACTTGCACCCAGCCGCCGTCGCCCGCGAACCAGCCGAAGCCCGACCGCTCCAGCCGGATGCCGGCAAGGCTTCGCAGGCCGAGGCCCGCGGACCTCGCGGCCTCGATCGCGCCTCGATTGACGCTGGCCAGCGACTCGCTGCGGCCGGCCAGCGCACCGGTGCGGGAATTGATGAAGTCGGCGGCCAGCCACCCCCGCGTATTTCCGCCCGGCAGCGGCCGCCAGCTTCGGCCGCCGTCGTCGGTGGCGAACACGCCGGACGGATACAGGGCCGATGGGCAGCCGATTGCCCAGCCGTGCTGCGCATCGAAGAAGCCCAGCCGTCGCAGGGCCGGCAGTTCAAACTTCGGCGTGGGAGTCCAGGTTTGGCCGCCGTCGCGAGTCGTCAACAGCACGCCCGTACTCGCGTGCGTATACGGATGGGCGAAGCCGCCGGCCGCCCAACCGATCTGCTCGTTGAGAAAGCGGACCGCCCGCAACGGGTAGGAGACGCCCGAGGCCTGCGGCAGCCATTGGCGGCCATCGTCGGTGTGCAAGATTACGCCCCGGTCGCCCACCGCCCAACCGTGCTGGGCGTCGACGAAACAGAGGTCGTTCAACCGGGCGTCGTTGGCGGCAACGTCGGTGCCCGGAGAGACGGCGGACAGCAATGCTAGCACGAGCGAGCCGAGCATGCCGCCATCTTACCGCCCATCGCGGATGCGCGACAAGACGACAAAGAACGGCGTTCGGTTGGGCGGCCGGCGGATTGGCCGGCGCCGCTTCAGCGAGCATGGACAGACTGCCGCCGGCCGCCTCTTGCGTCATTCTGGCGCCGCCACTAGAATGGGCGAACTGACGTAACCACTGTGTGTAAAGGCAGTTCCGATGGCTGCCCAGTGTGGCTGCCGGGCCGACGGAATCCGCAACTGGCCGATTTGCCTGTTGGTTGCGGCGACGCAGAAGCGAACTAAGGACGAGAGTGAGCGGTTGGCGACTGTACTTGGTTGACCGTTGAGAACGGAAGAGGGTCGCTGACAGCGGATCATGGCGAAAATGAAGAACAACCCCTTGCCCAGGCTCGATACAAGCCCGGAAATACGGGACGCATTGCTCCCGTTTTGTCGGCTGAAAGCCGGCGAGGTGTGGGAAGACGCTCAGGCAGGGCACCGGGTTGGATGTCTTGACGCTTCGTCCGTGGATCAGGTCGAGTCTGTGATGGACGGCCAGAAGGCAACGTTGGCCATCCAGGATCCACCGTATAACCTCGTCGCTTTCGATGAACGTCCGTTGCAGAACTTCATTGACTGGTGTGCGCAATGGGTGCGGAACGCGGATCGGGTATTGTCCGGCAATTCCTCAATGTACGTGTGGCTTGGGGCTGACCAGAACAATGGGTTCCAGCCCTTGCCGGACTTCATGCTCATGATGCGGCGCCAGCCGTTCCGGGCTCGCAGCTTCATTACGATGCGAAATCAGCGTGGATACGGCACGCAGAAGAATTGGATGGCGGTCCGGCAGGAACTCCTTTACTACGTCAAAGGGCATCCCACGTTCAATGTCGACGCCGAATACACGGACATTCCCAAGATTCTCCGCGGCTATTACAAGGAGGTGAACGGTCAGATCACCGAAAACCTTCAGCGAAGCAAGTCCGAAAACATCAGGGCCGGGAACGTGTGGGTGGACATTCAGCAGGTGTTTTATCGAATGGAGGAGAACGTTTCCGGTTGCTACGCGCAGAAACCTCTGAAGTCCATTGATCGTATCGTCAGGGCAAGCTCTGATCCGGACAACTTCGTCGTTGATTTTTTTTCGCATTCCGGCACGACCCTCTTGGCTGCGGACATCAATCAGCGACGGTGCATCACGATGGATATCGATCCCTTGTTTTGCGAGATTACGATCCGCCGTCTGGAGCATTTCCGACGGACCGGCCGCGTGGGATGGCAAAACGGCCATCCCTTTGAGCACGAATATGTCTGCCAGGAGCGCGACGAGCAAGGCGGTCCGCAGGGTCTCCCGGCAGAGCCCCAAGACGCGCAAGCGTCGCTGTTCTGAGGAGAGCCGCTATGTGGCACTGACGAAAGGGGCTGAGGTGGTGTGCCACCCGGCCGTGGATGGGCGGTGGTTACGGGCACGGGATGCAACTCAAGCCGAATCCAGATAAGGGGGAAATTGAGATGAGCTACTCGTTCATCGACCTTGCCTACGATGTACTCGAGCATTCGCCCAAGCCCCTCACATACCAAGAGGTGTGGCAGGTCGCGAGTGAAAAAGGTTTGGCAACCAAGGTTGAGACCGCGGGCAAGACCCCTTGGCAAACTCTTGGTGCCAGGTTGTACGTCGATGTTCGCGACAACGAGGCATCCAAATTCATCGGCGTCGGTAAGCGTCCCACCAGGTTCTTCCTCAAAGAACGTCAATCCGAGATTACCTCCAATGTGGTTGCCAAGATTGAGAAAGAAGAGATAGCGAAGCCCGAGCGGAAAGCCCCATACGATGAACGGGACCTCCACCCGCTCCTCGCCTATTTCGCGTACTCAAACCCGTCTTTTAACCACGGACGATCCATTTTCACAAAGACGGTCTATCACGAGAAGTCGAAGAAGGCCGGATACAACGAGTGGATTCATCCGGACATGGTGGGCTTCTATCTGCCGCTGGACGATTGGGCTGCAGATGTTCTTGAGCTCAACCGAATGTCTGACAACAACTCGATGCGGCTGTTCTCGTTTGAACTGAAGAGATCGTTGACAAAGGGAAACTACAGAGAGGCATTTTTCCAGGCGGTATCCAACTCGTCATGGGCCCACGAAGGCTATCTCGTTGCGGCAGAGATTCTGCAGGATGATGAGCTTCTGTCCGAATTGGAGCGATTGTCGCGGTCCTTTGGAATCGGGATCGTTCACCTCGACCCAGGCGATATTGGCAGCTCGACTGTTCTGTTCCAGCCGAGGGTCAAAGAATCTTTGGACTGGGAGACGATCAACAAACTCTGTGAGCAGAACCCCGATTTTGAGAAGTTCCTGCAAGATGTTAAGATCGACTTCAATTCGAGAAGGGTTCATAAGTCCGAGTACGACAAAATAGTGGACAACGTCGATGCATATATCAAGAAGGCATTCAAGATCAAACAAGGGGTAGGGCCAAACTGACAGTACCATGCATAACACTCAATCCACCCAACTCCTCTTCGAACTCTCCAAACCCGGCTGCCGCGCGGTGCGGATGCCGAAATGCGACGTGCCGCAAAAGCCGCTGGCTGATCTGCTGCCGAGAGGCGCGATGAGCGATACGCCGCTGCCGCTGCCGGAACTCTCCGAGCCGGACGTGGTGCGGCACTTCGTTAATCTATCGACGAGAAACATGTCGGTCGATACGCACTTCTATCCGCTGGGCTCTTGTACGATGAAGTACAACCCCAAGCGGAACGAGCGGCTGGTCGCCCTGCCGGGCATGGCCGATCTGCACCCCTACCAGCCGCAAGCGACGCTGCAAGGGATGCTGGCCCTCTTGCACCTGGCACAGCACAACCTGGCCGAAATCGCCGGACTGCCGGCCGTCTCGCTGCAGCCGGCGGCCGGCGCGCACGGCGAGATGACGGCCTTGCTGGTGGCCGCGGCCTATTTCCGCGACCTGGGCCACCAACGCTCGGTCGTGCTGATCCCCGACGCGGCCCACGGCACGAACCCCGCCAGCGCCGCCATGGCCGGCTTCTCGTGTCGTCACCGTGAAGAGCACGGCTCGACGGGTTCGTCGATATCGACGACCTGGCCGCCAAGCTCAACGATCAGGTGGCCGTGTTCATGATTACCAACCCGAACACGCTGGGGCTGTTCGAGCCGCGGATCCAGCAGATCGCGCGGATGATCCACGACGCCGGCGGGCTGGTGTATCTCGACGGGGCCAACATGAACGCCATTCTGGGCATCACCCGGCCCGGCGATTTCGGGGCGGACCTGATGCACTTCAACCCGCACAAGACCTTCAGCGGCCCGCACGGCGGCGGCGGGCCGGGGGCGGGCCCCATCGCCGTGGCCGAACGACTGGCCCCGTTTCTGCCCGTGCCGATCGTCGTCAAGGACGGCCGCGGCTACCACCTCGACTACAACCGGCCCAAGTCGATCGGCCGCGTGCGGAGCTTCTTCGGCAGCGTCGGCGTGCTGGTGCGGATGTACTGCTACCTCCGCTCGCACGGGCCGGACGGCCTGCGGCAAATCGCCGAAGACGCGGTGCTCAATGCCAACTATCTGTTGGCGCGGGTGAAGGGCGTCCTGCCCGTGCCCCACGGCGACCGCTGCATGCACGAGTTCGTGGCCTCGGCCGCGAAGCTCAAAGTCGGAACGCGACATCTCGGCCATGGACATTGCCAAGCGGCTGTTGGATTACGGCTTCCACGCCCCCACGGTCTACTTCCCGCTGATCGTCCGCGAGGCCCTGATGATCGAGCCGACGGAAACCGAGAGCAAGGCCACGCTGGACGCGTTTGCCGAGGCGCTTGGCGCGGATCATCGCGGAATCGCCCGAACTGTTGCACGAAGCGCCGCACGGCACGCCGATCTGCCACCCCGACGAAGTGGCGGCCGCCCGCAAGCCGGTGCTGAGATGGAAACCAACGGTGAATGGTGAATGATGAATGATGAGTGTATCGCGCGGTTAATCAGTGATGAGAGAACACGCCCTGGCGTGGCAACTCATCATTCATCATTCGTCATCCATCATTTCGTTGATCCGCCGGCCTCCGGCGCCTGGAACATGGCCGTCGACGAGGCGCTCTTGGAGTCGGCGGCGGCGGACGGCCAATGTACGCTGCGGTTCTACCGCTGGGACGGACCCACGCTGTCGCTGGGATACTTTCAATCTTACGATGATCGGTGGCAACACGCGGCCAGCAGCCGCTCGGCGGTGGTCCGTCGTGCGAGCGGGGGCGGGGCCATTCTGCACGACCACGAATTGACCTACAGTCTCGCCGTCCCCGCCGGCCACCCCTTGGCCCTCGGCCGCCTGCGGTTGTACGCGGCCGTTCATTCGGCCCTGATCGAGGCCTTGGCCCAGTGGGAGATTGAGGCGAGCATGTTGGAACCGCCCAATCGCCCGCAGGCGGACGCGGGAGGGATTCGCAAGCGGCAGCCGTTTCTCTGTTTTTTGCGGCGTTCGCCGGGCGATGTCTTGGTGGGCGGGGCGAAGGTCGCCGGCAGTGCGCAGCGACGGTGCCGTGGCGCCGTGCTCCAGCATGGCAGCGTTTTGCTGGCCCGATCGGCCGCGGCGCCCGAATTGGCCGGCCTGGAGGAATTGACCGGCAAACGGCTTGCCGTCGGTGAATTGCTCGAAGTTTGGCGGAAAAAGGTGGCGGAAGCGCTGTCGATCGCGTGTGAGGAAGGGCGGCTCTCGGAGCCGCAACGCCGCCGGGCTGAGTGGCTGACCACCCAGAAGTATGTATGCCCGACCTGGACGGAGAGGCTGAGACCCGTTGCCCCCCTTTGACTTGGGGGACGAAAACTGCTAGGATGCACCGTGGGCAAAGGTAGGCCAATGGCGTCATGCCATGCTTCGTGGGGGTGCAGCATATTCGGATCTTGTTGGAATGGTACGCTCATTCGCCGCAAAGAAGTTGTCTCGTTTAACCGGCGGATTTGTTCGCGGTAGGGGAACAGGGCAATGGAAGTCAAACTGGTGATCGTGGGTGGCAAGCTAGCGGGAAGAGAGATCCCGATCCGAACACGCGAGTTCTTGATCGGGCGGGGACAAGAATGTCAACTTCGGCCCCAGAGCAATGCGATCAGCCGGAAACATTGCGCGATTGTGGTGGGGACAGCGGAAGCGGCGATTGAGGACTACAACAGCACCAACGGCACGTACGTCAACGGCGAGCGGGTCGACAAGCGGCGCGAATTGAAGAGCGGCGATCGAATCAAGGTGGGCATGTTGGAACTCGACGTTCTGTTGGCGGTCAGCGTGGGAGGCGTGACGAAGCCCAAGGTCCACAACGTTCACGAGGCCGCTGCCCGCACGGTGGCCTCGGCGGCAGCCAGCGGCGACGATCTGGACATCAGCAGTTGGCTTGAGAAGGGCGACAACGAGGACAACGAAACCGTCACGTGGCCCATCAAGAAACCGGAGGCGGACGACGACACGTTGACGGGCAAGGGCCTGACCGAGAATACCACCGTGGCTGGCCCCCCGGCGAAAAAAGGGGGAAAGGCAAAAGAAAAAACGCCGCCCAAGCCCGTGGGTCAATTTCAACGCAAGGCCAAGCCGATGGCTGAGAGTAGTGGAGAAGCAGCCAGTGACATGCTGAAGCAGTTCTTCTCCAGGAAGAGATAGCCGCGAGAGAGCACCGTGAGAGCTGCTAGCGAAGTCCGCAAGTCGGCCGCCCTGCTGGGACTGGCGTTTGACAACGATGACGGGCACACTCGTCTGACCAAAGGGAAGAACTTCTTCCTGGCAGGTGGCAGCCAGGAAACCCACGCCGTGATGCAAGAGACGGCCGTCAAAGTCAACGAGCATCTCGACAAACGCGGAAAACGGCTGGAAGACGTCTCGATCGGCGAGCTGCGCGACATCTGCCGCGACGTGACGGAATCGATCCGCCCCTCATCGCCCTAGCGTTTCAGTTCGTAATGCCGACGAACCTGCCCGTCTCAGGCTGGCAAACCACCGGCCTTTCTCCCATCGGGCTCCGCTGCATTCCGCCGGCAAGATCGGCCTAATCGGACTTATTGCGCGGACGCTAACGTCTGCGAATTCCGTTTCTTGCGGCGCATCCGCACGTCTTCTCTAACCGGGCAATGTTTCCTCACCGGTTTTTTGATGCCTTTTGTCAACCATGATGTATCCTTCCTACATTGACAGACGCTCAACTGGCTCATTTTCGATTGTAGGGGAGTCTCTCTCATGGTTGCCATCAAGAAGTCCGCGAGCAATGCCGTCAAAGGAAAGCGAATTGCCGTAGAGCGAAAGGCCGCGGCAAAACCTCGCCCTGTGGCGGAGGAGGGATCGAAACTCACCGTCAGCCGCCGGGGGAACGGAGACCGCCGGTCGATACCGGATCGCCGCGTCCAAGACGTTCCGGTGGCCGTCGAACGCCGGGTGCTCGAGCGGCGCGTAAAAGTGAACCGCCGGCGGCAGATCGATCCCACCACGTGCGAACGCGACTACACGCCCGAGGAAATCGAGTTCATGAGCGCCATGGACGAGTACAAGCGTCGCAACGGGCGGATGTTCCCCACGTGCAGCGAAGTGCTGGAAGTCATCAAGTCGCTCGGCTATGAAAAGGGTCCAAAGACGGCGGACGTCGCTCTGCCGGCCCTTGACGTGCCTGTTGCCGCCGACGCGCTTCCCACGGCCGTCTGAAGGAATTGGCGACGGATTCCGGCAGAAGGGTTGCCCCTCCGCGGTGGGTGCAAGCTCGCCAAAACCGCTCTTGCGTCGGGCGGCGGCGATCGCTATCCTCCCGCGTGCTTGTGATTCCGGCGGACGCCCCAGGCTGCGCCGCCGGTATCTCGCTGCGAGGCAGTTCTGCAAGTCGGGACGCGAACGCCGTGACAAGGTCCACTCAATCCGCTGCTGGTTGCCGGCTTGGCCGTGCGCTCTCTGGCATGGTCGGATTGTTGCTGGCCGGAGTTCTCGTGGGGCTAGCGGGCTGCGGCGGATTCGCCGCCCAAGGGCGAAATTGCGAGGGCGTGCGGCTCTATCAGCAGTCCCAATACCAGGATGCCCTGCGGGAGTTTCAAGAGGCCACCTACGCCGACTCCAACAATGCGGACGGGTACTACAACATCGCGGCCACCTACCATCGCATGGGCCGGCTCGAGCATCGCCAGGCGGATCTGGATCAGGCCGAGAGCTACTACAATCTCTGCCTGGATCGGGACGCCAATCACACCGAGTGCTACCGCGGGCTGGCCGTCTTGCTGGCCGAACAAGGGCGGCGCGACGAGGCCTTTCGGTTAATGGAGGGCTGGGTGCAACGACAGCCGACCTCGGCCGACGCCAAGATCGAGTTGGCCCGGCTGAACGACGAGTTCGGCAACCGCCAGGCCGCCAAGGAACATCTCATCGAGGCCTTGGCCATTCAGCCCGACAACCCCCGGGCGTTGACCGCGCTGGGCAAGATCCGCGAGGACGCCGGCGACACCGCGCAAGCGCTGGCCAACTACCAGCGGTCGCTCTGGTACGACAACCGGCAAACGCTGGTGGCCTCTCGCGTGGCCGCATTGCAGACCGGCTCTCCCGGCGGCGCTGCCAACGGGGTCTCGGCGCCCACGGTTGACATGGGCACGCGCATGGCCGACCGCAGCGCGCCGCCGCTGCGGTAGGACCACTCACACGAAGCCGCGACCGGCGGTCGCGCCGGAACGGCCCGCCCCATCATCGCTCTGACTCCGCACGTCGATGGCGCTACCTCCGCTCGATGTCTTCGACCGGCGTTCGCCGTCAACACGATCGTCGATCCCCGTCATTCGGGGGTCCACTTCCACCCGCGACGATTTTAGGTTATGATGACGGCATAGAGGGTCAGGCTCCCCCGATCACTGACCGACCCTCAGCGATGCGGCGGCCTCGCCTTCTGCTTGATTGTGTGCGTGGAATCATTCCCATTCTCTTTCGGGGAGAAGCGACCATGTTGCACAAGAGCCCCATTCCCGACCGGATCATCAACCAGAAGGTCACCCAGCAATTGATCAGCCGCGGCATCCGGGCGCCCTGCGCCGTCGAGGTCCAAACCGCCCGAGGCACGGTGACCGTCTCGGGCAAGGTCGAGTACGAGCACCAGCGGTCGGCCGTGCTCCGCATCGTGCGCGACGTCGAGGGCGTCGCGAACGTCGTCGATCAGTTGCACGTCATGCAGAAGACGTCAGTCTGGGCGTGACCCGTTGAACCGATTCGCCCCGTTCGTCATTTGGGGCAAAAGCGAACGCGCGCTTGCCGCATTGGGGTTGCTGGCCAGCACGCGGTGCAGATGTTCGGGCGAGCGCGGCTCGCCGGCCGGACGCTCGTGGTGCCAATCGGGATGCGTGGGCACCAACGAATCGCAGTATGGCCACGGGTCGAACGGATCGTAGCCCAGTGCGGCGATGAGCTTGCTGCAATCCATGCAGACGTTGCCCGCCCGAGGCGGAATCGGCCCGGCCTGATGGCGCGGGATGCCCATCAGGCATTCCGGATCGTAGCCGCCCACGCGATTGATGATCTGCGCGATCTGGTAGAGGCTCAGCCGCCGCCGGGCGCCGGCGTGAAAGATGCCGCCCAACTCGTTGGCCAGCATCTGCTCGCACAGCCGGTTGAGGCAATCGGTGTAGGTGGGCGTGCGGATTTCGTCGACGTACAAGCGTGGCGGGCCGCGACTTCTTGAACCGCGAGGCGATCCAGTCGATGGCCCCGGCGTGGCCGCTGAAACTGACGCCCATCGGCAGCGAAATCCGCAAGATGCAGGCCGTCGGATCGGCCGCCAGGATCGCCTCTTCGCCGGCCGCCATCGTCTGGCCATACACCGTGACCGGGTCGGTGGCGTCGGTTTCGACGTAGCCGCCGCGGCCGTCGGCGCCCGGAAAAGACCAGGTCGCACGAAAGGTGCACCAGCCGCACGCCGCGCGGCACGGTCTGCGAGAGCAGGTTCTCGCACGCCCTCGACGTTGATCCGCCAGGCAATTTCCGGGGCCAGTTCGCACTGCTTCAGGGCGCAGTTGCCGGCACAGTCGAGCACCGCGGCGAACCGATATTCCTCGAAGAGCCGGGCCAGGCCCTCACGGTCTTCGGCATTGCAGGGGACGATGCCCGGCCCGACCAGCCGAAAGTTGTCGACCTGCCGGATGCCGACGACCTGGCCCGGATACTTCGCGCGCGAAATAGGCCATGGCGTTATAGCCCGGCACGCCGGCCACGCCGGTAATCAGCAGCGGCAATGGCACCTCGGGCTCGGCGGAATTCGGACGGATCATCGTGTGTGTGGAAAGATCGGGGGCCGGGGCCAAAGCGGAAAATCAAGCTCCCCAGTATACCGCCGGGGAGTCTGCGACGCCACACGACCTTTTCGCGGGGCGCAGTAATGGATTATGGCGGTTCGGACATGGAACGTTTGATGCTGTTTCTCCCACGTCCGGATTCACGGGGGAAGAACGACACCGTAGAGCCGACAGACCAATTCGTCGATTCGCTTCTCGTCAGCTTCCATCTCGCGCTGCAGTCGTTCCACCGCGCGGTCGCTGGCTGCGCCCTTTTGTAGTTGCCTCTTCGCCTCGATGATCCGTTCTACCCGTTCGACGATTTGATCCGCCAGCTTTCGCTCTTGCGCCGTCTCGGGAAGTTTGATCGGGATTTGTTCGATGTATTGCTTGTTGTACGCGTACCATCCGCTGTGAAATCGCGTTGTGATCTGCTTAACGAACCAGTCAACAAGTCTGCTGTTGAGCGCGCCGAGAACGTAGTGTGATGAAACGTCGGAAGGAATCGTGATCCCGTATCCTCCCCCGCCTCCCCCGCCGCTTCCTACGAAGAAGAACTCGCCGCCCGCGTCCAGGCAGAACTCCGACCTGCGCCCGAGCGATGGCGTCAGAATCTTCGGCATGTTCATTCTTGCCAGGTTCTTGGGATATACGTAACCATGCCAGCGATCGCCTTCAAAGGAGCCTCGCTCACGGCGGGCAAGCCGTTCTCTACACCGGGTCAAGTAGTCCCACGTCTTCGGCCACTTGCGGGCGACCTTCTCGGCGTCCATCAGCCGCCACTTTCCGGCGGCCAATTCATAGGGAAAGAGCACCACTTGCGCGGTCGCATCGGGCAGCCATCGTCGGATATGCACCGAACCTTTCAGGAGCGGATGCAGGAGGCCTGACTCGATGTCAACAGGCATCGCCAAAGCAGCGCTCCGATACTGCCTTTCGGAGCGATCGAGAATAAAGACTCCGTCCGCGCTGGTTTGCAGCCCCACAAAGATGGCCGAGGCAACCTTAGACAGAGGCGGTCCCGCCTCTCGAATCTTCTTTAGCAGATCGGCTTGGGAGGCGTCCACGAAGAGGAACGCATCGGAGGAGGACGGGTATGAAGCCGAAAACTTGACCACCCCTTCCACACTCTTTCGGCCTTCTAATGCATGGCACTGGCTTTCTCCATCCGTCAACTGAATGACACGGCCCAACTTGACCCCGTCGCGGTTCGCGTTCTTCGATAGGACGTGGATTGCCGTGTAGGTTGTTGCGCCTCTGGAACACC
The DNA here is from genome assembly GCA_963759115.1 of uncultured Planctomycetaceae bacterium. Lineage (GTDB taxonomy): Bacteria > Planctomycetota > Planctomycetia > Pirellulales > Thermoguttaceae > CAVWXT01. The sequence goes on along the minus strand of CAVWXT010000002.1, from coordinate 204,584 downwards.
TGTTGATCCGCGAAGTCAATCACCGATCGCAAGTGTCGGCCGTCGGCGATGATTTTGCGAATGCCCGCGCCGTAGGTCGCCTGCCAGAACTTGTGCGGGCAAATGAACCCCAGCAAGCCGTCGTCGGCCAGCAGTTCCAACGCCCGCTCGATAAACACCACATAGATGTCGTAGTTTCCTTTAGCGGCCGACTTGTAGCGGCTCTTGTAGAATTCGCACTCCTCGGGGGCCCAGTGGTTTAGCTCCTGAACGCGGATGTACGGCGGGTTGCCGATAATGCAGTCGAACCCCCGGCGGCTGGCGAACATTCGGCCAAAACCGTGCGTCTCGCTCGACCAGTCAAATGCATTCATGCGGAACGTAATGTCCGGATCGCGCGAAAACAGCTTGCCGTGTTTCTGGTCCCAATAGCTGTCGAAATCGGTCTGCGAGAGCAGGCTGTTGCCGCACTGGATGTTGTTGTCCAACGGCGGCAGCAGGCGGTGCTCCAGCAGTGCCCGCTGCCATCCCTCCGGCATGTTCTCCAGAGTCTTCAGGTAGAGGCTCATAATGGTGACTTCGACCGCTTGCGCGTCGATGTCCACCCCGTGGATGCACGAGGTGAGCAGTTCCGCCTTGAAATCGGGCGTCAAGAGCCAACGTCCCTCACCGTTCTTGGTGGCGATCTTGCGCGTTCGGCTCTGCGCCCGGGGCGAGGCGGGCACTTCGGCCGATTCCGGTTGGTCGGCCACGTACCGGCAGCAGTAATCTACCAGGTATTGGTACGCGGCAATCAGAAAGGAGCCCGATCCACATGCAGGGTCAAGGATTTTCACGTCGCAGACTTCCGACGGCGACTTGCCTTCGACCTTCGGCGCAACCACGCGGCGGATAATGGTATCGACGACGAATCGCGGCGTGTAATACACCCCGCCGGCGTGACGAACCTCGGGTTTGGCCTCCGCTTCAACGATGCCATGCTGCACGGTAATGCTGCTGCCCAGGAATCGTTCGTAAATGATCCCCAGCAGGTCGTCGCCGATGGCGTCGAAACGGTAGGGGCCTTCAGGCTGATAGAGGGAGCGGATGAAGTCGGCCAGCAATTCGGCGGAGACCGCCAACTCCTCGCTGAAATGGGCCTTGAACAGGTAGCCGTTGAAGCGGGCGTCGAACTCGCGAAATTGCCCCGCCAAGGCACTGTATAGGTCCAGGCGGTGGTTGGCGGCGTCCTCGACGGCTCCGCGCAATGTGCCGTAGCCGATGATGCCGCGGTCTTCGCACACCCGCATGAAAACGAGTCGGTCGATCAGACGTTGCGTGGCTTCGGCCAGTTCTGCCGCGCCGTGGCGAGATTCGGCCTCGTGGAATCGGGTGCGATTCTCCTGATAGATTTCTCGGGCAAAACGAAGCCGGTAGTCCTCCAGGTGTTTCAAGAACACCTGGTCAACGGGCTCTGTTCCGCGAAGGTCAGAGAGCATACGGTCAAAACCGCGAATGCGCCGTCCCGCGCGGACCTTCTTGAGCTTCGCCAGCAACCGCTCCAGAGAGCCGCCGGCAACCGCTTCACGACTGAACGTTTGCCGCAGAACGTCCCACTGGGCAACGAAGTCCTCGAATCGCAAGTCGAATTCTTCAACCCGACCGCGACCTGGCTCTTCGAGGTACGGTTTGATTGTGGTATCGAATAGCCGGAACTCTTCGAAGTCGGTAAGGACGGCAAAAGGAATCTGGGCGCTCCAGGCATACGTCTTCGCCTGGAAAATCGACTCCTTATCGGTCCTTAGATCAACCGCCGGTTCTCTTGGCCTCGACCACGAAACGCGGGAAGCCGTCGATGCGGAACAGGTAGTCCGGTCGACGGTTGCGGACGCGCTCATTCTCGATTGTGCCCACGGGCGCTTCGATCAGCACGTCTTTCTCGGCGTGCGAGCGGTGGCTCTCGTTGGCCATGTCCCAGCCGAGAGCTAGCCAGAAGGGGTCGATGTATTCCTGCCGAATGACCGCTTCACTTGTTTGAGGATCGCGCAGGGCTGCGAGGTTGGCGCGAAATCCGGCAACCAGTCCCGCGATGGATCTGACGCTGTCGGTATCCGACGCCATGCGGGAGTCTCCTGGCAGGGGCTTTGATGCACTGCACACCGCACACCCCGGAAGCGGGCATTCTAGCCGTCTGCCGTTGGAAACGGAAGGGGAGCAGAGACGCAGCCAATTACGCTTCCGGAAAGATCATCGCCTCGGCGAACGCCCGCTGAAACTCCGCGTCGGTCGAGAGATCGACGTGCTCGGTCCGCCGGGCCAGTTCTTCGGCCATCTGCCGGGCACGTTGCGAGAGGGCCGCCAAGCGAGCGCCCGCCAGCGACGTGTTGCCCATGTAGCGGATCCGCCGGTGTTCGATCTGGCTGGGCAGCAGCCCGATCCGTTGGGCATTGCTGCGGCGAATGAAATTGCCGAAGCCGCCGCCCACGAACACCCGCGTCAGGTCTCGCGGCTCCAGACCGGTCCGCTTCAGAAGGATGGCGATGCCGGCGCGGATCGCGCCCGTGGCGAGTTGCAGTTCGCGGAGGTCGCGTTGGGTGAGGACGATCGGCCGGCCATCGGCCGTTTCTGACGCGAAGGCCAGCACGAACGCCGCCTGCTTTTCGTGCAACACGACCCGCCGGGCCAGGTCGGGGAGCACGTCGGACGGCAGTTGGTCCGGCGTTTGCAGGCGGCCCTGGGGCGTAAGCAGTTGATGGCGGAGCAGTTCGGCCGCCACGTCGATCAATCCCGAGCCGCACAGTCCCGCCGGCGGTACGTTGCCGATGACGTTGGCTCGCAAGCGGCCGTCCACGACGACCTTCTCGATCGCCCCGGTGCTGCCCCGCATGCCGCAGGAAATTCGGGCGCCCTCGAACGCCGGCCCCGCCGCGGTCGAGGCCGCCGACAGCTTTCCGTCGGCCAGCAACACGATCTCGCCGTTGGTGCCGATGTCCAAGAGCAAGGCGGGCCCGCCGGCGTCCGCCAGACCGGTAGCCAGAATGCCGGCCACGGTGTCGCCGCCGACGAATCCGCCGATCACCGGCATGACGTAGCTGCTGCCGCGGGGGTGGATGTGCAGCCCAAGCTCCGCGGCGGGAAAGGCCAGGCCCCGTGCCATGGCCGGCACGAACGGCACCTCGCCCAACGAGCTCGGATCAACTCCACAAAGGAGTTGCTGCATGGTGGTGTTGCCGGCGAAAGTCAATTCGTAAATCCGCTCCCGCGGGATGCCCGCCTGCCGGCACAACTGGCCGATCATCTCGTCGACGGCCAGCGTGATCGCGGCGTGCAGTTGCCGAAGGCCGTCGGGGCCTTGTCTCGCCTGAAGGATGCGCGTCAGCACGTCGTCGCCGAAGCGGGTTTGCGGATTCAGCCGCGCCTCGACGGCCCATTCGCTGCCCGTGCCCAGATCGAGCAGCGTAGCCACCAACGTCGTGGTGCCGATATCGAGGGCGACAGCGAAGGCGTCGGCCGCCGTATTGCCCGGCTCGAAGTCCAACAGGCGGCCGTCGGCAAGCACCGCCGTGCCGCGGAACTCGAGTTCGCGCAGCCGGGCGGGGATCTCGCGCAGCAGCGCGAGATCGGCCTCCAGCGGCCCGGCATTCACCGCCCGCTCCAAACGCAGCACGTCGGGCAGATCGTCGCCGCGGCGGGGGCAAGAAAGTTCGACGTACTGTTTTCGCACGGGCGGGTCGTCCGCCGCAGGAAAAGGGGTCGGGAGTCGTTTATGCGTAGCACCCTCTGGGCCGTCCCGAAAAACGACTCCCGACCCCTTTTCCTGCCACTTTTCCTGCCAATGCACAAGGATCTTATGATCGGCCGCAGCCCGCACGCCGGGCGGAATCTCGACTTCGGTGGACCCGTGGACGGCCGATTGGCAGGCCAGCCGCCAGCCCCCCGCGAGTTCCTCGGCCGAGAGCCATTGACGCTCGACGGCCGTCGGCTCGGCGGCGCCCGTGGTCACGATGACCCGGCACCGGCCGCAAAGCCCCTCGCCGCCACAAGGAAGTTCGAGCACTAAGCCGGCTTCGGCCGCCGCTTCGACCAATCGGGTGCCGGGCAACACGTAGGCCTCCCTGCCCGACGGCCGGAAGCTCACCAACACTTCCGGATCGCGCATCAGTTTGCCTCCGGCGGATGATTCTGCACCTGGAGCAGGAGCTCGACGAACTTGGCCGCCGTGGGCGTGAACACCTTGCGCTGGCGGTGAATGATGCTGATCGGCCGGAACAGCTCGGCGCAATCAGACGAACGGCGGTCAACGAACCGTTGCGGATGTCCTCGCGGACCGTCGGCTCGGGCAGGATGCTCACGCCGGCGCCGATCTGCACGGCCTGCTTGATGGTCTCGATGTTGTCGAACTCCATCACCACCTGGACATTGACCGAACGCTGCCGAAAGTGGCGGTCGATTTCCTTGCGGATGCTCAGATCGCGGTCGAAGCCGACGAAATCCACGCCCTGAAGCTGCTCGGCCGTCACCGCTTCGTGGCTTGCCAGGGGATGGCTCGGCGGACAGACCACCACCATGCGCTCGGAACGCAAAGGGATGATGTTCAGGTCGGGCGACGCGCTCGGATAGGACATGATGCCCAGGTCGACCTCGGCGTTGAGCACGGCGTCGTAGACCTTGTTGGGGCGCAGATACTCCAAGCGGACTTTCGCCTTGGGAAAGCGTCGCATGAAGTCCTGCATGCAGCGGCTCATCTCGTGCAGACCGACGGAGTAGATCGCCGCCACCCGCACGGAGCCGTTGATCTCCATCCGCAGCGACCGCACGCGGGCCTCGACCGAGTCGTAGAACTCCAGGACCTCACGAAACCCCTCGTAACACGCCTGTCCCTCGGGAGTTACGACAAACGGTCGCTTCGAGCGATCGACCAATTGGACGCCAAAGTGCTCCTCGACGCGGTGGATCGACTGAGTGGCCGCCGATTGGCTGACGTCGTTGATTTTGGCGCCCCGCGAGAAGCTCTGGTGCTGTACGACATCGCAGAAAATCCGCAGCGTTTCGACGTTCATAAGGATATCTTATCATAAGATCAGCTTATTATCAAGGAACATTCGCTGATCCATTTTGGAAAGGACGACAGGACATCGACATGTGCCTGGCCGGTTCCGACAAACCGGACGGTTGGGAAGTCCGTCCTGCCGTTGGACGCACCTAATTGCGAGGCGTCCTCTTTGTCGGCGCAAAACAAAAGCGGGCGCGTCGTCCATGCGCCCGCTCTTCTGTTATCTCTGAAAAACACGGTTCAGTAGTCAGGCCTTCGGCCGTCGCCAGTAGACCATACCCATCAAAGCGAGGCCGATCAGCATGGCCATGGTGCCCGGTTCGGGGACTAAGCCGAGGCGGATCCCCTGAAAGGCATTTTCTCCGCCCACGCCGCCAGGTGCATAGCGACTGGTCTTGTCGATCAGAAACGGCGAGATGCCTGAATAATCGTATTCCCCGCCGCGCACGAAACCGGACTGGACATACTCCGCCACGTTCCCTGTCTGATCGAAGGTTCCATACGCACTGACCGAGAGGGCATAACGTCCTACGTCGGTCGGGCTGCCCCCCGCGTTATTGAAGTTCGCGTTGTTGCCGGTCAGGTCGGGATAAGTCGTGCCTGGCAAGGAGTTTGACTGAGTCGCATAAGACCAGTAGCCGGCGCTGGTGCCGCCACCCTTATAGTACGCGGCCTTGTACCACTCGTTATCGGTGGGCACGACCCAGTGGGCCGTGGCCGGCGAATTATAGTTATTTAGCCGGTAAGTCGCATCGGGGGCGAAGCTGGTGGAACTGGGGCCGCTCATCGTGTACGTGCCGGCTTCCGTGCTCCCGGCGACCTCGCCCAGACCGTTCGGCTCGCCGTTTTGAATCCAGTTGGCCATGCGAAAACCGTCGTACTGATTGACGAAATTCACCGGGCGATTTGCGTAGGTCGCATTCAAGGTGTAAGTATAGCTGCCCGACGTGCCGTTCCGCGTAATCCCGCACCCGGTAGAACCGGCCATAGCTGCGTTGTACAATCCGTTGGGATCGCTGCTGGCCACGGCGTTGAGAAACGCCGTGTACTGGGTAGCGGTAACCTCGTACTTGCCAATCGCGTAAACGTAGGCCACTGCGCCATAGGTGGTGGTGTCCGCCGTGTTACCCACGTCATGCACCCACACGACATCAATAGCGACGGGGCCGGCCTGCGCCAACGCAGCAAAGATCAACACAAAACTCCCAACCAGGAAACTGGTCGCAATTGCTTTACCAAATCTCATCATGACTGCCTCCTCAGGTAGAAACGTGAAACAATGCAGTACGGGGCAAAACGTCAAGAACACTTTTTGGCCGGTCGTTCCGAAACACCCCATTTCTCGTTGCAACCGCCATAGCTGATACACCCCACAACAGCGTTTACTTTAACAAGCGGCTACAAATCTTGCAAGCATTTGGTCGGGAATTCTCACAATTTCTCCGACCCCAAACGCATACATCCAAGCCCCCCTGAAAGTATAGCAAACCTGGCATCGTGATGTCATAAGACATTCTCTACAAAGAAGTTACGATTTACATTCTGCAACACTGTATCAATCCCCTCGATAGTGGCCTACCCCTTGGTTAGATGCCGCTACTCGCCCTGTTCCGTTCACCGTCGGCCATCTGACGCGAATTTTCTGCCGCCGTTCTCACGCAGGCAGCCGCGGACGGAAACGACGGCTCAGATCAAGGCCAACGCCACCTTCAGCTTGCGTCAGTGGCGCGTTTTTTGCGCGGGTGTTGCGTGGATGTGCAATCAAGCGAGACGTTCGCGCGGTGGTCACCCCCATTGCTTCCGCACCAGACGGCGAAACTCCGCGAGGTTCCTCACCTGCGGCAGCGATGCGCGAAAGGCCGCGTGGTTCGGCAAGAACCGCACAAAGTATCCACTGGTCCGCGGCAAACGACGCCGAGCCACCGTCGCACCGAAGAAGCGAAACTCATCTTCCACGAGTTGCAGCATCGCGCGGACCCGCTGCTGCGCCGTCGGCTCGGTGGTTTCCTGGCCGCCCGACCAGAGTGCACGGGCCTGCTGGAAAATCCACGGATTGCCCAGGCAGCCGCGGCCGACCGCTACCGCATCCGCGCCGCTTTCCCGCAGCCGGCGGATGGCGTCGCCGGCTTGGCGGATTCCGCCGCTGCCGATCACGGGGATCTTCACGGCCCGCTTCACGCGTGTTACGACGCCCCAATCAGGGCCGCCGACGTAACCCTGGGCCACGCTGCGGGCATGGACGCTGACGGCCGCCGCGCCCGCCTCCTCGGCGCGTTGTGCCACCTCGACGGCCGTTTCGCGTCGCCCGTCCGGACCACTGCGAATCTTGATCGTCACGGGGATGGAAACAGCCCGCACCACCGCGGCAACCGCCCGTCCGATGGCCGGTGGATCGGCCAGCAGCGAACCTCCCTCGCCGCGTTCGAGCAGTCGTCGCACGGGACACTCGAAGTTGAGATCGACGATGTCGAACCCGACTTCCTGCACGACGCGCGCGGCGGCAGCCAACGTCGTCGGGTCGGCGCCGCTGATCTGGCCTGCCCGTGGCGCCTCGAAGGAGGCCGTGCTGAGGGCTCGCAGCGCGCGGCGGTCGCCGTGAACCACCCGTGCCGCATCGACCCGCTCGCTGCACACCAGACTCGCGCCGAACCGCTTCATCAGCGTGCGAAAACAGAGATTGCTGTGCTCCTCCAGGGGAGCCAGCGTGATCGGGTGTGGAAGTCGCACCGGGCCGATCTTCATTTGGAACAGAACCTCAGCGGCTGTGGGGAAAAAGGGGGACTGGCTCCGTGGCACAAGTCGGTTTGGCATTGGGAGAAACGCTGCCGCCACGGTGCCTGTCCCCTTTTTTTCCGCCGCGCGGCGCCGACCGTCGCGGGAAAGGGGACAGGCACCGTCGCCGCAAGCCGTTTCGGCCAGTCTGGCCGATCGAGGCGACGGAGCCAGTCCCCATTCCCTCGCCCGGCTGTCATCGCGGCTTGACATGGCCAGGGACCAACGCGTCGGTAGAGAACTGGCAATTGTTCCCCCCCATCGCCTTGACGCCATACATCGCACGGTCGGCGGCGTGCAGCAAATCCTGGATCCGCCGATCGTCTCGCGAGCCCACGGCAACCCCGATGCTGAGGGCCACCTTCAAGGAACGTCCGTCAATGGTCGCCGGCATCTCCATTTGGCCGAGAATTCGCCGGGCCACGAGCATCGCCTCGCCGTCGCCGTGCAGGTTGTCGACCAGCACGGTGAACTCGTCGCCGCCGTAACGCGCCACCATGTCGCCGGGCCGAACGCAACCAGACAGCCGCCGGGCAACTTCACACAACACGCGATCTCCCACCAGGTGCCCGCAAGCGTCGTTGATCTCCTTAAAGTTGTCGAGGTCGATGAAGCACACGGCGAACTTGTAGTCGTCGTGCTGCCGTGCCCGCCCCAGCGCCCGATCGAGCCGTCGTTCGAACAGGCGACGGTCAGGCAGACCTGTCAACGGGTCGTGTCCAGGAATGCCCAGTTCACGCGATTCCAGGCACGCCTCGCCGACCAATCCGCCCGCAGCGCCGCTGGCCGAAAGCTCTCGGGCGACGACGATCCAGTATTCCGCCCCCGATTCTCGGACGGCTGTTACGTGCCACTCGACGGGCACCGCCAGGCCGTCCTTTCGTCGTTGTCGCGTGCGGATCATGGCCGAGGGCGGCTGCTCCCCAGCCGCGGCCCCATCGAGCCGCGCCGCCAGGGCCGCCACGTCCTCCTGCGAGCAAACGTGGCACGGGCCCGCCGCCAGAAGTTCCTGCGCCGTGTAGCCGAGGCTCGCACAGGCCGCTTGGTTAGCGAGGGCGAAGGTCATCGTCTGGCGGTCGATGCAGAACACGGCATCGGGAAGGAGATCGAAGGCGGCCCGAATGTTGTCTAGCGAGGGCATCGCCCGGCTCGGAGCACGGGAGGCAGGCCTCGCATCGACGAGATCGCCAAGGCGCGCTCCGATCCCGACAATATAATACCGTGTATTCGCTGTCATTGTTTGGCAATGCCTGATGCCAGAACGTTCCCACACGCCGCCGGAAAGTCATTATAGATCGCCCGCAAGAGGACGCCAACATGCCCCCGACAGGCCGTGGCGACGGGCCGATGCAAATATCGTTGCCGGAGATCCGATCAGAAGAATCACTTCAACCGCTTACGTATCAAATGCTTGTGACAACATCACCGCGATTACTGGGTTGGATGATAGGGGGGGAACATAACCTGACCATTGATGGGTAAATCGGTCATGTCCTGTCGACCGGACAGATCACGGTGGCGGGCAATTGCCCAATTCCGAGGTGGTGTGTACAATATCCAGATTACCTATCTTATCTAACATAACAGTGACTTACGATCCATCTGCTGGTTCTCGACAGAGGGCGAGAAACATGGGATTGGGGCCATCGCCGATCACGTGCTGGCGCTCGGATGTTCCACCTAACGCTCCGGAAGACCCGCACAGATCGCGATTGAACCGGCTTCCGGGCGTCCAGGCCGGGTTCACGTGCCTGCGGCGATCCCTGATGCCTGCGTAGGGTTTCTCTCGATTGTGGCTCCGGAGGCCACCATACATACTCCTTTTTGACATACCTCTTTTTGATTATCGGTTGGCGCCGAACAATCGGCGTTCGGCGGCACTTTGATAGCTTGCTGAAGGAACTCGACTATGGCGAGCCGTGAGGTTTCGAGCGATACGCTACGGGACGTGTACCACGCTTTCTTCCGTCACAAGGGGAAGGCCGTCTCGTTCTTTGTCACGGTGGCAACAGCGGTCGCCTTGTACACGTTCTTGTCTCCGAAGGAGTTCCGTTCCGAGGGAAAACTGTTCCTCCGGCTCGGACGGGAGAACGCCACCTTGGATCCGACGGCCACGCTCGGCCCCAGCCCGATCATCGCGGTGCCCCAGTCGCGCGAGAACGAGATCAACTCGGTGGTGGAGATCCTCCAGAGCCGGGTGCTGTTGGAGAAGGTGGTTGACGCACTGGGGCCCGCGGCCATTCTCAACCCCACCGGCGGCGATTCCCCGGACGACGCGGGGGCAGCCAAGAACGCCAGCGCTGGCGGCACGGTTGAGCGGGCCGGCGTGCAACTCGCCATGGTCTTGACCGAGGGAAAAAGCCTGCTGGGGCAACTCGGCTCGAGCGCCGGTCTGGACGACCGGGAGCGGGCCGTGCTCGAGGCGAGCAAGAACCTCAAGGTCGAGGCGGCCAAGAAGTCCAGCGTGATCCAAATCACCTACCAAGGGCCGACGCCGCATCTCTGTCAGACCGTCGTGGCCAAACTTATCGACGCCTATCTCGACGAACACCTCCGCCTGAACCGCACGCACGGCTCGCACGAGTTCTTTGCCGAACAAACGCGCCGCTTGCGCGAGGAGTTGGCAGGCAAAGAAAACGAGTTGCGCGATCTCAAGAACCAGACGGGGCTGGCATCTCCTGCCGCCCAGCGCCAGATGTTGGTCGCTCGCGCGGGCCGGCTAGAAGACGACTTGCTCCACGCCGAGGCGGCGCGGGCCGTGGCCCAAGCCAATGTGCGAGAGCTGCGCGAGAAGCTGGCCTCGCTGCCCGAGACCGAGGTGACCAACGAAACCAGCGGTTTCGGCAACGAAGGCACCGACCGGATGCGCGACCAGTTCTACGCCCTGCAAGTACGCGAGAAAGAGGCGCAGGCAAGGTACACCGAGGACCACCCCAGGATGCAGCAGGTCCGCGAGCAAATCGCCGCCTCTCGGGCCGTTCTCAACGAAGAAGAGGGGGGCCGCCGGCAAGTCACCAAGGAGCCCAGCCGGCTGCGTCACCAGGCCCAATTGTCGTTGCTCGGCGAGGAGCCGGCGCTGGCGTCGTTGGCGGCTCAAACGGAGCAACTGCGGGCGCAACTGGCGACGGTGCGCAAGGAATTGAACACGCTCAATGAAAACGAAGTGCGCCTGGCGGCGTTGCAGCGCGACGTCGACCTGATCGAGGCCGATTACCGCAAATACGCAGCCAACCTCGAACAGGCGCGAATCGACCAGCAGTTGGAGGTGCAGCGCATGTCGAACATCAGCATCGCGCAGCCCGCCAGCTACGAGCCGCGGCCGGTTCGCCCCCGCGTGGCGTTGAACTTGCTGTTGGGCCTTTGCGCCGGCGCCTTCGGCGGCCTGGCGTTGCCGTTGGTATTCGGCGCAACTCGACCATTCGCTGCGCACGCCGGAGGATATTGAAACGAACCTGAAGATGCCGATCCTGGCCGTCGTTCCACGGCTGAGGCCCAACCAACTGGTCATCAACGGGAAAGGATGACGCGATGATCCGGCAATCGACCGATGCCGCAGTGCCGACCAAACCTGCCCGAGGGCGAAGGTTGCGAAGCGAGGTGCGCGAGCACTACGAAACGCTCCTGCACCGTTTGCCGTGGCCGGGCACGGGATCCGCCGGCACGCCGTGGACGCTCGGCGTCAGCAGTTGTGAAGGGGGCGAGGGCGTCAGCACCGTGGCCGCCCACCTGGCCGTCACGGCGGCATTGATGAGCGACCGGCAAATTCTGCTGGTCGATGCCCACTTCGCCCGGCCTTGCGTGCCGCGGATCTTCGGGGTCCGTGGGCGTCCCGGGCTGGCCGAGGTGCTTCAAGGCGGCCGCGACCTGGCCGAGGTCCTGCAACCGTCCGCCGTCGACAACCTCTCGTTGCTCGTGAGCGGCCGGCCGGCCGGCGGCTATTCCCGCGTCTATGTCGCGGAGGGCTGGGAGGGGCTGATCAAAGAGTTGGCCGGCGAGTTCGACCTGGTCGTCGTCGACCTGCCTGCGGTCGGGCAATCGAGCGCCTCGCTGTCGTTAGCCGGCCGGTTGGACGGCATCCTGTTGGTGGTCGAAGCGGGGCGAGTGCGGCGCGAGGCTGCCCAACGCGTGAGCGAACTGCTCATTCGAGCCGGCGGGCATCCGCTCGGCGCGGTGTTGAACAAGTGGCAACAGCACGTCCCCGCCTGGCTATCGCGGACACGGTGAATTCCCCACGAGAGATGGAAACCATGTTTCTCACCAGACTCCTTTTTGCAGCATGGCAGATTGCCCAACGCGCTTCGGCTTCGATGCTGCGCGGCCTGAGTTCCCCGGACGAGTTCGCACGCGTTTTGGCCCGCGAACGGGCGCGCAGCGATCGGACGGGTGAAATGTTTTCGCTGATTGTTTTCGCGCTGGGCAAGGAGAATCCACAGGGGGACCCCTTGCCGCACCTGGCGCGAATTCTGCGGCAGCGATTGCGCGCGACCGATGACGCGGGGCTGCTCGACCGGCGGCGGATTGGCGTCGTCCTGCCGGCCACGTCCGCCTCGGGCGCGTGGACCGTGGTGGACGACGTGTGCGTGTGCGTTCCCGCCGGCATCTCCTTGCCGGAGTGCAGCGGTCTACTGCTATCCCACCGACTGGCCCGTCAAGGAGAGCGACGAGGAAGAGGACGATCGCGAGCGAACGGCCGCCGAGGGGCCGGCGCGGGCGATGGAACCGCTGTTCATTCGCCGGCTGCCGGTTTGGAAGCGGCTGATCGACGTGGCCGGCGGCGTCGTTGGGCCTGTTGTTGCTGGCGCCGCTGTTGGCGCTGGTGGCCGCGGCGATCAAGGCCACCTCGCCGGGGCCGGTGCTCTTTCGTCAGAAGCGGAGCGGACTGGGCGGGCGGGAGTTCGTGATGTTGAAGTTCCGCTCGATGGTCGTCGACGCCGAGGCCCGCAAATCGCAACTGGCGGCGTTGAACGAACAGGACGGGCCGGCGTTCAAGATCAAGGACGACCCGCGGACGACGCGCCTGGGGCGATTCCTGCGGCGCACCAGCATCGACGAGTTGCCGCAACTGTGGAACGTGTTGCGCGGCGAGATGTCGCTGGTGGGGCCGCGGCCGCTTGCCCTGCGACGAGACCGAGGCCTGCCGCGGCTGGCTCCGCCAGCGGCTGGACGTGACCCCCGGCCTGACGTGCATCTGGCAAGTGCGAGGGCGATCGACGGTCTCTTTCGCCGACTGGGTCCGCATGGACGTGCAAGTACGTCCGCTCGCCGCTCGCTGGGCGGCGACGTGAAGCTGCTGCTGCAAACCGTGCCGGCGGTCTTGTCGCGGAGAGGCGCGTCGTAACCCCGGCGAACAACGGATGGCCACCATCATTGCCCCAGAACTCCAACGCCGACCGCGAGTCCTCCAGCTCTCCTACGCGTGCAGCCCGGTGCGGGGGTCGGAGGCGGGAGTGGGCTGGCATCGCGCGGTGCAGTCGGCCAGGCACTTCGACACCTGGGTGATCTGCGAGGAGCACGAGTTCGCCGGCGAAATCCGCGCGCATCTTGCCGCCCACGGCGAAATTCCCGGCCTGCACTTCGTGTTCGTGCCGATCGACCGGCGGGAGTGGTCGTGGGGGCAGATCCACGATTCCGTGTGGTACGCGGTGTTGCACCGTTGGCACCGCCGGGCCTACCGGGTGGCCCGGCGGTTGCACGAGCAACTCGGTTTCGACCTGGTCCATCAGGTCACGTTCTGCGGGTATCGCGAGCCGGGCTATCTCTGGAAGCTGGATGCGCCGTTCGTCTGGGGCCCCATCGGCGGCACGCAGAACTACCCGTGGCGGTTTCTCGCCGGCGCGGGCTTCGGCGGCGCCATTCACGAAACTTGCCGCAGCGTGCTGAACCATCTGCAACTGCGGCTGAGTCGGCGGGTGCGCGGCGCCTGCCGCAAGGCCGCCGTGATTCTGGCGGCCAATTCGAGCGTGCCAGCGCCAGTTCGCCCGGGCCCACGGAGTTGTCCCGCAAGTGCTGATCGAGACCGGCCTGGCCGCGGTGGACGGATTGCCGAGGACCCGCGATCCCAAGCCGCGTCCCTTGCGAATCCTCTGGTCGGGCCTGCTCGTTCATCGCAAGGCGCTGCACCTGCTGATCCGAGGCGTTGGCGCGGCTGCCGCAAGACGTGCCCTACGAATTGAGGATCCTCGGCGAGGGACCGCTGCGCGACCGCTGGCAGCGGATGGCCCAGCGGACCGGAGTGGCGGCGCACACCACCTGGCTGGGCCGCCTGCCGTATCGCGAAGCGCTGCGCAAGTATGCCTGGGCCGACGTGTTCGCGTTCACCAGCCTCCGCGACACTTCAGGCAACGTCGTGTTGGAGGCCCTGGCGGCGGGCGTGCCGGTCGTTTGTCTCGATCATCAAGGGATGCACGACATCGTCACCGACGAGTGCGGCATCAAGGTGCCGCTCGGCACGCCAGGCGAAGTCATCGCAGGGCTGAGCGAATCCATCGCGCGATTGGCGCGACGATGCCGCTTTGTGGGAGCGGCTTAGCCGGGGCGCCATCCAGCGGGCTCGCCAGTACCTCTGGTCACGCCAGGAAGGCGAGATGATGGCTGTGTATCGCCGGGCACTCGGCTGCCCGCAAACTCCCTCTCCGCGCGAGGGCCAGTTGGGGACTGGTCCATTCTTCGGCGAGGAATCGTGTTTTGCGAGAAAAGCATCGGCCGAAGACGTGGACCTGTCCCCTTTTGCGGCGTGATCATGCACTCAAGGCCAGACAATTCGTTCGGGATCTTGATGTACCACCGCGTCGCGCCGCGGACGGCCGGGGTCTGCCAACCGACGTGGAACGTCACGCCGGACCGTTTCCGGCGACAGTTGGAGGGACTGTTGCGCGCGGATACCGGCCTTGGCCGCTGCGGCGGGCGATCGCCAGCCGCCGCGCGGGAGAGCCGATTCCTCCCCGCACCTTTGTCGTCACCTTCGACGACGGTTACGGCAGCGTATACCACAACGCCTGGCCGATCCTGAAGGAGCTCTCGGTCCCGGCGACGGTGTTCGTGGTGACCGCGTATCTTGACGCCGATCGTCCGTTTCCGTTTGACGACTGGGCGGCGGCAGGTTCGGCCGGCGTGCCCGCCGCGAGCTTGGAAGCCGCTCTCCACCGCCCAATGCGCACGAGATGGTGCGAGCAGGGCCTGATCGAGCTGGGTTCGCACACCCACACCCACGTCGATTTCAGAGGCCGGCCCGAGGTGTTTCGAGGTGACCTGGCGCGATCGCTCGACGTGTTGAAGGGTGTATTCGGGACGGAGCACGCGGCCTTCGCCTTTCCGTTTGGCCACTTCGCAACGGACCTGATCGCAGCGGCACGCTCCTGCGGGGTGGCATGTGCGCTCACGGCGGAGAAGGAACCGGTATTGCCTCACGCCGATCCCTTCGGTTGGGGCCGGTTTGACGTCGACGGCGGCGATACGGCGGCGACGGTTGGCGTGGAAACTCAGCGGCTGGTATACGACGCTGCGGGCGCTTGGCATTGGCTTGACCGGCCACATAAAGCGGGCCAGGTGCCGATGGATCGGCGGACAGGCTGCCCCCTGCCAACCGAAGACCGCGCCGCGGCGCCGGGCAAGATGGTCTCCTTATGAAGCTGATCGCCGAAACCGTTCTGGACTGTTTTGAGCCGGGCGAGGCCTCGCCGGCCCTGGCGCCGAGCGTTGACGCGCCGGCCGCCGCCAGCGCTTCCGATCGCATGGTCCCAGCCGGCGCCTTTGCGATCTTTGACCAAGGGGTGGTCAGCGGCACCAATTTCTTGACCACGCTGATCCTCGCCCGCTCCTGCTCCCAAGACGAGCTGGGCGTGTATTCGCTGGCGTGGACGGTGGTGCTGTTCTTGACGCGCCGCGCAAGGAAACCTGATTTCGGTGCCGTACACGATGTATTGTCACCGCCGCCGCGGCGACGCCCTGGCGGAATATGCCGGCAGCACGTTGGCCCACCAATTGATCACCTCGCTGGCGGCCATGGCCTGTTTCCTGGGACTGGACGTGCTGTTCTCGCTGGGGGTTGGTCCCGCGGGCGTGCGGCCCGCCACGGGCGTGTTGGTCGGCGTGATCCCGTTCCTCCTGCTGCGAGAGTATGCCCGCCGCTTCACGTTTGCGCATCTGGCGATGACGACCGCCGTCACGATCGACATTGTGGTCGCCGCGTTGCAGCTCGGGAGTCTGTTGGCATTGCGGCAATTTCAGGTGCTTTCGGCGGCCGCGGCCTATGGTGCGATGGGGGCGGCATGCGCCGTTGCTTGCCTGTGTTGGTGGTTGCTCAACGGCCAGCCGATGCGTTTCTCGCCGCAAGCGCTTCTTGAAAGACTGGCGGCGAAACTGGTCGTTCGGCAAGTGGGCCCTGACGAGCCAACTGACCGGGCTGGCGTTCTACCTGCTGCCGTGGATCCTGGCGGCGGTCCACGGCGAGGCGGAGACCGGCGAATTGGCGGCGTGCGGCACGCTGGTCGGCCTGTCGAACCTGTTCGTCATCGGCCTGAACAACTTCCTCATGCCCAAGGCGGCCCAGGCCTTCACCCGGCAAGGCTCGCACGCCCTGGGCGGCGTGTTGCGGAAGGCAACGCTCTGGTCCGTGGCCGTGCTCGGCAGCCTGTGCGTGGTCGTCCTCTTTGCGGGCAACTGGTGGCCGGCGACGCTCTACGGCCCCGAGTACGGCGACACGGGACCGCTGGTCTTCCATGCTCGCGCTGGCCACGCTTTACCGACGCATTGGGCCTGACCGCCAGCACGGGGCTCTGGGCCATGGACCGCCCCTCGACCAGCCTTGTCGGCGACGTCGTGCAACTCGTGGTCACGCTCGGCGTCGGCCCTGTGGTTGGTGTCTCCTTGGGGTGCGATGGGCATCGCCGTGGCCATGGTGGCCGGCCGGGCCGCCGGCGCCGCGGTACGCTGGTTTACCCTCTGGTGGCTGATTGGCTTTGCACCTTGTGAACCCAAGGCGGCGTGAGATCATGTCGAACTCGGCACAAATTCCAGTGAACCGCTTGACAACCGCCGGCGCCGGTTCGGCTGCCGGCCGAGCGGCCAGCGCTCCGGCGACCCCGGCCAATCCTCGCTTGCTGTGGCTGGCGATCATCGTGGTCGGCGGCGTGTTCTTCTTCGTGGCCCACAACTTCCAGGTCTCGCAGTACGAGCGGTTCGCCCCTTGGTCCGATGCGGACGGCACGTTGACGGCCGCCGGCCAGAACTGGGTCAAGGGCCTGGCACTGTCGGCCATCGGGCTCCTCGGAATGTGCCTCACTGTTCGCCGCGATGGCCGGCCGTTGCGGGCCGCCGGTTGGCTCCCGGGGCTGATGCTGTTCTACCTGGCCTGGTCGGCGGCAAGCGTGTTGTGGTCGATCGATCCGGGCTTGAGTTGCCGGCGGCTGGCCGTGCTGATGTTCTGCGTCTTGGGGGCGTTGGGATTCGCCCGGCAATTCCGGCCCCGCGACGTGGCCTTGATGGCGATGGTCATCGCGGGGGCCTATCTGCTGGTGGGCGTCGGCACGGAGTTGGCGCTGGGCACGTTCCGCCCCTGGTCGCCGGGCTATCGCTTCGCCGGCACGGTCCACCCCAACACGCAAGGGGCCAACCTGTCGGTCCTCTGCTTGGCGTCGTTTTGCCTGGCCCGAGCCACGACGCGCGGAAAGGCCTGGCTGTGGACGCTGTTCGCCACGGGGTTGGTATTCCTGTTGCTGACCAAGTCGCGGACGTCTTGTGCGGCGTTTGCGTCGGCGCTTACGGCGTTATGGCTGGCCGGCGTTTCCGGCCGTACGAAGGTGCTGGTTGCCACGTCCGCGGTGTTCGTGATTTGCGCCGGGGCGTTGGCCGGATCGGTGTTCGGAGTCGACGCGGATGACAAGATCGCCGAGGTCGTCATGCTCGGCCGGCAGGAGGAATCGGAGGCCCTGACCGGACGGCTTCCCATTTGGACGGAACTGGCGAACTACATCCGGGAAAGGCCGCTAGAGGGCTATGGCTACGAATCGTTCTGGACGACCAAGCACATCGAGGTGATTTCCGACGAGTTGGAGTGGCCGCTGCGCGAGGCCCACAATGCCTACATCGACGCCATATTGAGCGTCGGCCTGATCGGGGCGGCGACCTTTCTGGCCGTCGTGATGGTTGGCCTGGGCCAGGCCGCGGCGGCGTTTCGCCGAACCGCCGATCCGGGGTTCGCTCTCACTCTCAGCCTGCTCGTGTTCGGCCTGGTGAACGCCTGCCTGGAGAGCGGCAATGTGAGCCCCAACTTCATCGCCCTCATGGCCGGCAGCGGAGTCGTCCAATTGGCGTTTCTGGAGGAAGGTTCGGAGACTTGCGTGCCACTGGCGGCTTGTCCGCGGGGGGGGCCACTGGCGGCTTGTCCGCCAGTGCCTCACGGGCAGACGAGCTGCCCGTGGCACCCAGATGGTGAATCGCGATTTGACTGAGATGCTGCCCTCACTTACACGCTACCATGAACATCCGCTGCATTCCCGCCGATCAGTTAACTGCTGAGCACTTGGCGGCGTGGGCCGCCATCGTGCGGGCGGACGCTGCGCTGGCGAGTCCCTATTTCCGGCCCGAGTTTACCCAGGCCGTCGCGGCGGTGCGAAGCGACGTGGAAATCGGCCTGCTCGAAGAGGGTGGCGAACCGGTCGGATTCTTCCCCTTCCAGCGGGCCCGCCGGAACGTGGCACGGCCCGTGGGCGGAAAGATGTCGGACTTCCAAGGCGTGATCGCCCGGCCGCATGTGGCGTGGCATCCGCGGCAGCTCCTCGAGGGCTGCCGGCTGTCGGCATGGCACTTCGATCATGTCGTGGCCTCGCAAGCCCCCTTCCGGCCCTACTATTGGAACGTCGCCCCGTCGCCCTACCTCGATTTGTCGCGCGGCTGGGAAGGCTACCAGTCGGAACAACTGGCCTGCCACCGAGAATCGTTCAAACGGGCGATCCGCAAACTGCGGTACGCCGAGCGTGAGGCCGGGCCGCTCCGCGTCGAAATCCACTCCAGTAACCCAGCCGTTCTGCAAACGCTGTTGAAGTGGAAGATCGAGCAGTATCGCCGCACGCGGGTCACGAACGTGCTGGGCTTCGATTGGACCGTGGCGCTGCTCGAGCGCGTCCTCGCCGCACAAGGCGAGGGCTTTTCGGGCGTGATGTCGGTGTTGTACGTCTGCGACATGGTGGCGGCGATCCTCCTGTCGATGCGGTCGTACGACGTGCTGCACGCCTGGTTCTCCGCCTATCGTCCCGACTTCGCCGAATTGTCGCCGGGCCTGGTCTTCTGGCTGGAACTGGCGAAGGCCTGCCCGGCGGTCGGCATCCGCCGCATCGACCTCGGCAAGGGGCCCGAAGAGTACAAGACGCACCTGATGTCGGGGGCCATCGACGTGGCCGAGGGCTCGGTCGATCTGCGGCCGGTGGCGCGTCTGGCGCGGCACAATTGGCACCGGGCCTATCGTTGGGCCCGCCAGTCGCCCCTGCGGCGGCCGCTGTTGGCGCCCGGTCGAATCCTCCGCACCTTGATCGAGTCGAGGAGCCTCCGCTAATGACGGCTCTGCACGCAGTCAATGCGATTCTACTCACGCTCGGCATCCTTGTGCTCCTGCCGATCGCGGTGTTTTGTCTGGAGTGTTTGGCGGCGTTGCTGCCGCGAAGACGTTCGGACGGCTGTTCGACTGCAACCCCCGAGCGTTCGGTCGCCGCGCCGCGACCGCGGGCGGCCGTGCTGATTCCCGCCCACAACGAGCAAGTGGTCATCGAGCAGACGCTCGGCGCCCTGATTCCCACGCTCGCCGCGGGCGATCGGGTATTGGTCGTGGCCGACAACTGCGACGATCAGACGGCCGAGTTGGCCCGCGCCGCGGGGGCAGAAGTCGCCGCGCGAGAGGATCGCGAACGTCGCGGCAAGGGGTACGCCCTGGAATATGGGCTGTGCGTCCTGCGGCACGATCCGCCCGAGGTGGTCATCGTCGTCGATGCCGACTGCCTGGTGGAGCCGCAGACGGTCGACGTCCTCAGCCGGCTTGCCGGCCGCACGCAACGGCCGGTGCAAGCGATCAACCTCACCGATCGCAACCCGGCGGCCGGCCCGATCCAGGTGGTGTCGTTGTTGGGCAATCGCTTCACGAACCTGATCCGGCCCCTGGGGTTGCTGCGGCTGGGCGCGCCGTGCCGTTTGATGGGCACCGGCATGGCCATCCCCTGGCCGTTGACCGAAAGCGTGCAACTTGGGGGCGATAACCTGGTCGAGGACATGCAGTTGGGAATCGACCTGGCGCGGCAAGGGCATACGGCGATCTTCTGCCCCGAGGCCCGCGTCACCAGCGGGCTGCCCGCCGGCGACCGCGCGTTCGTCAGCCAACGCACGCGGTGGGAACATGGTCATCTGCGTACGGCCGCCACGCAAATCCCTCGACTGTTGGCGGCCGCCGTCGGCCGGCGGTCGTGGCCGCTGCTGGCCATGGCCCTGGACCTGAGCATCCCGCCGCTTACGCTGCTGGTGGCCTTGTGGTTAGCCGCTGCCATTCTAAGTGCGCTGGCCGGCTGGCTCGGCGCGTCGTGGCTGCCGTTGGGCCTGTTGGGCGGCGGCGGGGCGGCGCTGACGGCCGCGGTCGGCCTCGGTTGGGCCGTGTTTTGCCGTCGTCAGGTACCGTTGCGGGCCGTCGTGGCCGTGCCGCACTACATGCTCCGCAAAGTGCCGATCTATACCGCGTTCCTCTTCCGCCGGCAGCGTGCCTGGGTTCGCACCGAGCGCGACTTGACGGCGGGTCCGAACTCCGCCGGACCGCGTGCCGGATAGCGACCGGGGGCAACAGATGCAGAATTCCGCGTCGGAGCAGTGTAGGATGTGGACCGTTTTCGTTGCGCGTAACGCAAGGGCATTCTGGGCCGAAGGCCCTTGTTTCTCCCAGCCCAGGGCAACGCCCTGAGGGGCGTGGATGCGTTTTCGCCATCTTCGGGCCAACGGTTTTTCTTGCCGAGTGGCATCTTTTCTCTAGCCCAGGCGTTTCACGCCTGGGACGAAGGAGCGACCATCCCCTTTTTTCCTTTTAGCCGCCTTCAGGCGGCGGGAGTCCCGGGTTCGCGGCGATCTTCGCCAGAACCACGGCCCCGTGAACGGGGCCTAATGGAAAAGGAAATTGGATTACGGCCTTCCGTTCCACAGGCGTCAACGCCTGGGCTAGGGAAAAATGCAGTAGCCAGTGCGGTGCTCGCCCCCAGAACCGGAAGAGCCAGTGTAAGCAGTGATTCTGCGACGCGGGGATTTGTGGGAATGAGTCCTCAGCAGTTCCGCAACTAAGGCGTTTCTGATGCCGTAACCGCTCGCCAGGCCCCGTTTTGTAGCTCCCGGCCTGGCGCAGGGCAAATTCGCATCCAAGAATCTCTTGCGTGGCGTCGCGTATTCTGTTATAATTATATATAACAGACAGGAGAGCCCTCCGATGACGCGACGAATGCCGCGGCCGGCCTCGCGGACTCATCGCTCCGCCCAAGAACGCGAGGCCCGTTCCCAGGCGGTCCAACGGGTCGCCGATCGCGCACTGCTTCGCGGCAGCCTGGTCGCAATGCAACGAACCTGCGGCAAGAAAGGCTGCCGCTGCCAACAGGGGCAGAAACACCCGGCTCTTTGTCTGGCGATCCGTTGGGGCGGACAGCGGAAAATGATCTATGTTCCCCATGCCCTGGAAGAAACCGTCCGCCGCTGGGTCCAGACCGGCCAAGAGGTGGACGGATTGCTGGATGCGATCTCACAACAGTGCCTGGAAACATTCCTGGCCAAGAAAGAGGAGGCCCTGGCGCGCCCAGGGAAGGAGAAACCGCCATGATGGCACGATTCTATGGTTACCTCGACAAAGTGTTCGACTTCCGCAGGCTGACGGCTCTGCTTAGCGATTCGCGCTCCGCGGCGGTGATTCCCACCGCAGCCATTTTTGGCACCGCGTTTGCCATGTTCGCCACGGGCCGCGGCAGTCTCAACGGCATCGACAAGGAGCGCCACTTCCCCGGACAACTGCGGAACTTTGTCGGACCCCGCGTCCCCAGCGGCGACAGCGTGGGCCGGGTGTACGCGCAGTGGGACAGCAGCTTGTTGCGCGAGGTGCTCCGCGATGTCCACCTCCGCATCAAACGCAACAAGGTGCTCCACGGCGGCGGCGACTGGATGTTTGCGGCTGGCTTCAAGACGCCCAAGGATTGTTCTCCCAACGCACCGCCGACGGCCAGTGGACCGAGGGTCGGCGAACCGTCCAATACTGGGACGACGAGGGTTTTACCTCTGCCGAAGGCGTCACCAAGCCCTTGCGGGTATTGCACACCAAAGAGACCGAACAACGACGAGAACGGATCGCCGCTCAAGGGAAGAACACCGAGCAGATCTCCTCGTGGTACTGGGCCACGACATTCAGCCGTCGGCAGTTATCCGCGCGGTCGTTCTGGCGCAGGCCACTGGCGTTGGGACATCGAGAATGGCTGCTTCAACAGCACCTCGACCCATTGGGGCCTGGATCATGTCTTCAAGCACGAACCGACGGCAATCGTCAATTTCGTGCTCACGCTGTTTCTGGCCTTCATTCTCCTGCAATGCTTCTGGCGACGGAACCTCAAGCCGCCCTTTCGTGATCGTTTCACGCTGATCGGCTTGGCCGCCGAACTCTACGCGGCTTTGGTCCACTCCCGGCGGTGCGGCGGACAATACGCCCGAGGACCATAGCTCGGTCCACGTGCCGGCCATGACCGTTCTGCCTCTCCTCGTGCGGTACCTGCCGTAGAAGCGGCCCCTCGCGCCTGTCCCAACCTGACAGCTACGGCTGTTCCG
Organism: uncultured Planctomycetaceae bacterium; assembly: GCA_963759115.1. Taxonomy (GTDB): domain Bacteria; phylum Planctomycetota; class Planctomycetia; order Pirellulales; family Thermoguttaceae; genus CAVWXT01. The sequence continues at coordinate 181,984 of CAVWXT010000002.1, read as the reverse complement.
GGGACTCCCACGTGGCGCGCCCCGTCTGGTCCTTGACCCCTCTTGGAAAATGCCCCGCTTACCGTCATCCCGGTACGCACACCGCAAATGTCGCTGTCCTCCGGTCATTTCACCTCCCGCGTTACCCCCACCGATCTTCCGTTGCGGAACTGCTGCGCGGAGGCGGCAGACCTTGCTCTGGTGGGCTACGGCGCCTACACTGAATGAGGGAAACCGTTCACGGGCGCGGAAGGCCGCTATGCCTCATACCTACAGCCAAGGCGATGAACCCGTCCCCGGCTCGGGCTATCGTTTGTCGAGCTTCCTGGGACGCGGCGGTTTCGGCGAGGTGTGGAAAGCGACGGCGCCGGGCGGCGCGGAGGCCGCGCTGAAGATCATCCGCCTGGGCGGCCAAGAGGGGCGAAAGGAATTCCGCGCGTTGCAGTTGGTCAAGCGCGTGCGGCACCCCAATCTCGTGCCCATCGTCGGCTTCTGGCTGAAGGGCCAGGACGGCTCGATCCTCGACGATGCCTTGGTCGGCCAACAGCAACTGCCGCCGGGTGAGACCGTGGCCACGCCGCTTCGCGCCACGATGGTGGCGCCGGCCGATGCCGGGCGCCTGCAAGCCGCCGAGTTGATTGTCGCCATGGGCCTGGGAGACTTGAGCCTCTTCGACCGGCTCGAACAGTGCCGGGCCGAGGGGCTCGACGGAATTCCGCAGGACGAGCTCCTCCGCTACATGGAAGACGTGGCCGACGCCCTCGACTTTCTCAACCGGCCGGTACACGACTTGGGGTCGGGGCCGGCCGCCATCCAGCATTGCGACATCAAGCCGCACAATCTCATGATCGTGGGCGGAGCGGCCCAAATCTGCGATTTCGGCCTGGCCCGCATGATCGGCGCAGACCGCATGACCACCGCGGCCGCTACCGTCGCCTACGCCGCGCCGGAGTGCTTGCAGACGGGCCAGCCCAGCTCGTCCACCGATCAGTACTCGCTGGCCGTGACCTACTACGAGTTGAGAACCGGCCTGTTGCCCTACGAGGACGAGAGCCTGGCGGCTGTCATGAACGCCAAGGACCAAGGCGACTTGGATTTCTCTCGGCTTAATGCGGCGGAGCAAGCCGTGTTGCGACGGGCCACGTCACCGGCGCCGGCCGACCGCTTCCCTTCGGCGGCCATCATGGTTGAGGAGTTGCGCGCCGCCGCCATCAGCCCCGGCGCCGAGGGCGCCGGCCAACGCGACGTCCGACCTGCGGCTCGCCGCCGTCCGCGGGTCGTGATGCCGCTGGTGCTGCTGGCCGTGCTGGCGGGCGTGCCGGCGGGCGGTTGGTTTCTTTGGACCAACTACGGCGATCGGCTCCTTGGCGGCCGCGACGAGGGCGGCTTGACCATACCAGCTCCGCCTCATCCGCCGGTCGAGCCGGGCAGGGGCGATCATCCTCCCGCGAAAGCCGAGACGCCGCCGCCGCCCACACTCCAAAAGGCGGAAGACCTTGTCGCCCGCGGCGACGTAAACGGCGCGATGGCCGTCTACGCCGCCCTGATCGCCAGCGAGGGCACGCCGGCCGACGTCAAGGCCAGCGCCTATTTTGGCCGCGGCCTCTGTCTGCTGAGCATTCCCCGGTATGGCCAGGCCATCGACGACTTCGAGCAAGCGATCCGCCTCGACGCGCACGACGCCCAGGGCTTTGCCCGCCGCAAGGAAGTTGCCGGGGCCTATCTCGCCCGCGGCCAGAAGCACTTTGCCGACAAAGACTACCAGCGGGCGATCCCCGATCTGCGGCGGGCGATGGAACTGCGGCCGAACGACGCGACGGTCGCCAGTTGTCTCGGCCAAATTTGTCTGGCCCAGAACGAGTTTCAGAAGGCCGTCGACCAGTTCAATGTCGCCCTGGCCGCCCGCGAAAACGCCAGCGATCTGACCGACCGGGGCCGCGCTACCTGCAACTCAAGCAGCCGAAGCAGGCAATGGCCGATTTCAAGAAAGCCATCGAATTGGACGACGCGAACGCCGCGGCCCATTTCTTCCGCGGAACCGCTTGGCTGGCGGAGAAGGACTACGGCGCCGCGATTGCCGACTTCGAGAAGGCCATGGCGCTCGATCCCCGCGGTGAACGGGGATACGCGACCCGCAAGGAATACTCCGACGCCTATCTGGAGCGAGGTTTCGCGGCCCTGAAGCAGGGTGACTACGATAAGGCCATCTCCGATTTCAACCAGGCGATCAAGCATGATCCCACCAATGCCCTGACATTCTCTCGTCGCGCGGGGGCGTGGTTCCGCAAGGACCGACTCGACAAGGCCGTCGAAGATTACAGCGCCGCGATCAAGCTGCAAAACGACCCCGCGGACTACGTGTACCGCGGCAACGTGTACGAAAAGATGGGCGATCTCGACAAGGCGTTGGCCGACTTCAGCGACGCGATCGCCGCAAACGCCAGCGCGGACGCCTATGCCAACCGCGGCCTTGCCTACATGACCAAGTACGGCAAGAGTGAAGCCCAGGCCGATCTCGACCACGCCGTCGACGATCTTACTCACGCCGTGGAGCTGGGCCGGAAGAAGAGCGACGTCAACTTCCCGCTGGAGCCCGTGCTGTATTTTCGAGCTTCCTGCTACTTGCTGGCCAAGCAATTCGAGCTCGCCGCGCACGACTGCGAGGAAATCATGGGCGGCGACTCGAAGGGCGTCAGCAACTTGCACGAACTGCTGGACCAACTGGCCGCCGGCTTCGCCGAAGAACGCAAGTGGCCGAAGGCGGCCCAATGGGAGACGGAGGCCGTCAAACTGGCTCCCGATGCCGACACCAAGGCCGAGTACAGTCTCTCGCCTCAAGCAGTATCAGGCCGGCAGGCCTTAGAACCGCCGATTGAATTGGGCCACAATCTCGGCGTCGAAGTCCCGGTTGTCGCCGGTCTTCAGCGGCGCCACCGCCGCCACGGTGAACGTGGTGCACGGGCCCATCATGAAGTGAATGCCGGCGGTGAGGTCCAGAACGTCCTGGCGGTTGTCCAGGCATCCCACGGTTTGCGTGGGCAGGCCGTTCGGGCCAAGCGTAGTTCCGCTGACGCTGTCAGCATTCTGCATGGTGGTCGCATAGTGCAGTTCGACGACGGGAGCCATGCCCGTAATCCAGCGCCACACGGATTCTTGTAGATCCATCGCCCCACGGCGAGATCCATGAACAGCAGGCTCGGGTCTTGCACCGTTCCCGCCTTCGTAAGGGCGCCGGCGTTTGTGCTGGCTCCCGTGTTCACGTACACGTCATTCCCCCGCGTGTCGAAGTCGGCCTGGACGAACCCTTCCACGAACCAGCGGTCGCTGGGCGTCCAGAGCAGGCCCACGACCGGGCCGACGTGGACGGCGTCGTTTCGCACCAGGATCTGCTCGGTTCCAGACTGATCGAAGAGGCTCGCGTCCTTGGCCGTGGGCAGGGTAACCGCGAACCCCGCCGCCAGTATCGCATTGTCCCATTTCCGCAGGATCGCCTTGAACACGATGGGGATGTCTCCAAACTCCGTCCCCATCAGCCCCGCGTCGGGCGCGAGCGATTGGGTCGAATTCAAGCCGTTGTCGAAGGGGATGCGGACCTCGACCGAGCATTGATCGTGGAAGAACGTTTTCTCGACGCCGAACGTAAACCGGTCGAGGTTTCGCACGTTGCCCTGGGCGTCGATCACCGGGTTCTGGTAGTGGTTGTAGTCGAAGAAGACGCGGTTGGTGGGGATCGGGTTATCGTTCTCGGCGATCTTGAAGGTGCGGTCGCCGCCGGAGATCGCCACGTTGCCTTGGCTCAAGACCGCGAATTGTTCCTGGGCGTTGAACCCGCGGAAAATCACGTTCCCACCGCTGCTGCAAAAATCGCCGATCATGTTCGGCGCCGCCGACATCGGTCCGGCGGCCGCCCCGTAGTTGCCGGCCAAGGCGTTGGTCGGCGGAGCGGCCTGCTCCGCAGCGCCTTCGGGTGCGGCGGCGCCGGGCGCCGCTTTGCCTTCCTCCGGCGGACGCGGGCAAATGACCGTTTCGTATCCCGGCGGGCAACGACGGCCAAACGGCCGGAGGGCCACCGCCACGGCCTCGGTTGTCTGCTCCGGATCTTTGTCGTCGGCTTCCGCAAAACCGGCCATGCTGATCGGCTGGACAATCACCGCGGACGTGGTTCCGGTGGTCGCCGCGGGCTTTTCCGGCGGGTTCGGCAACGACTCGGGCGCGGGTTGGATCGGCAGTTCTTTCTTCGGCTCGGTCTCCGGCGCCGCCGGCGTGGGAGACGGCGGAATCACCTGCCGGCAGGCGTGCAGGGCATTGTCGGCCGCCTGACGCACGCGCGGCGACGGTTCCTTGAAACAGCCCTTCTCGTCCTGGCCGTGCGCCATCTCTTCCAGCTTGGTCATCACGGCCGCATTGCAGCAGCCGCTACGGTTGCAGTGGTCGCAGGGATTGCCGGCCGCCTGGGAGAAGGCGACCGCCGCCTGGTAACGCACCTCCTCGGTGCAGTCGTCCAGGGCGGCCAACAGGGCCTCGCGCACTCCCGGGTAGCAACCGCAGCCCACAGTGGCCAGATACTTGATGGCCTTGATCTTCTGCGGAGCGAGGTCTTCGTCAGCCTTGACCTTGGCGGCCTCCTTGATGGCCGGATTCTGCGATTCCATGTTGGCGGGATCGGCAATCCGCTTCAAGGGCGGCACCCGCTCTTTGCACGGCTTATCGCCCTTCTTGTTGATGTGGGCGTCCTTGATCTTGTTGCACGCCTGGGGAATCCCCAGGAAGCTCCAGAGGGTGTTCGGCGCGGCTGGCGCCGCTGGCGCTGCGGGCACCGGCGCGTCGGCGGCGAGGGCGACGAAGCCGCCTTCCACCGCGACGATCACGAAAATGATTCCGGCAAATCGGGTCATTCGCATTTCAGTCCCCCCTAACGTTAGCTCCCAATCTTCTGTGGTCAAAAAATCCGCCGCTGCCCATGGCGGACGACACCGGTTAGAACTTCCGGTTGAACTGCACGATGAATTCGGAATCGTACTCGCGGTTGACTCCGGTCTTCAGCGGCGCTACGGCGGCCACCGTAAGCATGGAACAGCGCCCCAGTTGAAAGTATAGACCGCCGGTAAGATCCAATACGTCGCGTCGTCCGGCACCGACGGGACCGTCTTGCGGATTGCCGGCGCCGATCGAGCCGACCGGCCCCGACACCAGATCCTCGTCCTGCATCGTAGTCGCGTAGTGCAGTTCCACGGCCGGAGCAATACCCGTCAGCCACGTGGCTTTATCATTCCTGTAAATCCAGTAGCCAATGTTGAGATCAAGGAACAGAAGACTCTGTTCCTGGAAGATGCCCACGGGGCTAAGGTCGGGAGCCGTACTGACGCCGCGCATCAGCACCGTGTTGCCGTGCGTGTCGAAATCCGCCTGGGTGAACGCCAGGCAGAAAAGACGATCGTTGGGCTCCCATGCCGCCCCTAAGAACGGTTGCACGTGCACTGCCTCGTTCCGCACCTTGATGTCAATCGTCCCGCTGCTGTCCGCGACCGTCCAGTCCTGTCCCGTGGGAAAGACGATCCCCAAACCGGCGGACACCTTGAAATGCTCGCGACGAATGAGAAACCGCTTTACCGCCATCGACAAATCGCCGAACTCGGTGTCGGAGAGCGATGCCCCTGGGCTCAAAGATTGCGAGGAGTTGTAGTCTCCGGAGAGGGGAGCGCGAAGTTCCACCGACCATAGTCCATCACGGAAGGTCTTCTCCACGCCGAACGTGAATCGATCCAGGTTGCGCGACTGGTTCTGAACATCCTGGAGCGCATTCTGGAAGCTGTTGTAGTCGAAGAACACACGATCCGTGGGAAGGGGACTCTCACCCTCCACAATCTTGAAACGGCGGTCGCCACCAGCAATGCCGACGGAGGCGTTCTGGACGCTTCCCAGCGGGCCGGCGCCGAAGAATCTCGCCCCGCCGCCGAAGAAATCGCCGATCATGTTCGGCGCGGTTGAGGCCGGTCCGGAAGCCGCCCCGTAGTTGCCGGCCAGGGCGTTCGTCGGCGGAGCGGCTTGCTCCGCAGCGCCTTCGGCCGTGGCGGCGCCGGGCGCCGCTTTGCCTTCCTCCGCCGGAGACGGGCAAATGACCGTTCCCGGTGGGCAACGTCGGCCAAACGGCCGGAGGACCATCGCCACCTCGTCGCCCGCTGGCGACGACTCTTTGTCGTCGGCTTCCGCAAAACCGGCCATGCTGACCGGCTGGACAATCACCGCGGACGTGACTCCGGTGGTCGCCGCGGGCTTTTCCGGCGGGTTCGGCAACGACTCGGGCGCGGGTTGGATCGGCAGTTCTTTCTTCGGCTCGGTCTCCGGCGCCGCCGGCGTGGGAGACGGCGGAATCACCTGCCGACAGGCGTGCAAGGCATTCTCCGCCGCCTGGCGCACGCGCGGCGACGGTTCCTTGAAACAGCCCTTCTCGTCCTGGCCGTGCGCCATTTCTTCCAGCTTGGTCATCACGGCCGCGTTGCAGCAGCCGCTACGGTTGCAGTGGCGCAGGGATTGCCGGCCGCCTGGGAGAAGGCGACCGCCGCCTGGTAACGCACCTCTTCGGTGCAGTCGTCTAAGCCCGCCAGTAGGGCCTCGCGCACTCCGGGGTAGCAGCCGCAGCCCACGGTGGCCAGATACTTGATGGCCTTGATCTTCTGCGGGGCGAGGTCTTCGTCAGCCTTGACCTTGGCGGCCTCCTTGATGGCCGGATTCTGCGACTCCAGGTTGGCCGGATCGGCGATCCGTTTCAAGGGCGGCACCCGCTCCTTGCACGGCTTATCCCCCTTCTTGTTGATGTGGGCGTCCTTGATCTTATTGCACGCCTGGGGAATTCCCAGGAAGCTCCAGAGGGTGTTCGGCGCCGCTGGCGCCGGGGCCGCCGGCACGGGCGGGTCGGCCGCGAGGGCACTGAGACTGACTGTGAACGCGATGACGCCGCAAATTCGCGCGCAATACGTGGAGATTTTCATGTCATCCCCCCCCGGGGTTGCTGATCCGCCAAGAGAACCCGACGAATCCCGAGATCCGTCAGAAGCCTTGCGTTCCTAAAGTTACCTATCTTCTATTGTTCGGTAGCGTTTGTGTCGGCCTTTAGCGGATAAGCCGGCCACCCTTCAGAAAGTGGCGGGAGTATTGAGTTTTCCGATTGTGTGGAATACGATGTATCCACCGTCTGGACAGTCTGAACCAGCTTGGGCAAAATAGCTGACGCAACTGCCGTCAGCAGGCGGAATACTCTTGCAGGAGGCTATAGGCCCAATCGTCGTCTGGAAGCGCCGTCGGACCGAGTCTTGAAGGAGAATTAGGATGAATGGGTTCGCGAAAACATTGGCAATTGCCGCGGTGTTGGTGGTGATTGGAGCGATCACGGCCGACGTGGCCTGTCTCGGCGCGTGCCGCGGCCAATGCGGGAAGATCCCGTGCGCCTGCGCCACCCCGTGCGAGTCTGGCCCGGCGTGCTGCGCCCCGTCGAAGCCTTGCGTTCAATACGAGGAGAAAGAGGTTACCGCCTACAAGACGGTCTTCGAAGAGGTGATCGAAAAGGTGCAGGTTCCGGCCGTGAAGTACGTCGAGGAGACGGCCTACCGCTGTGTTCCGGTGACGGTGATGCAGCCCCCGCCCGCCCCGGCCTGCGCGCGGCGAAGGCGTGTGCCCCGTGCAACACGTGCGGTCCGGCCACTTGCGCTGAACTGGTGCCGGTGCAGGTCCTCAGGAAGGTGCCCTACACGGTGTTCCGCGAAGTGCAGTACCAGAAGACCGAGGAGCGCCCGCGGGTGGTAGTCAAACAGGTGCCGTACACGTTCATTCAATGCGTGCCCAAGACGGTCTGTGCGCCGTGCGCTCCGGCTGCGGCGTGCGGCAAGCCCGCCTGCGACGGGTCCAAGTAGTCATCGCGCCGGCGCAAATCGCCGCGTCCCAGCCGCTCTTCGAGCGCCCGCTTCAGTTCGTCCTGTGCCGTTTGCGATTTCGCATCGAACGCTCCCGGCTCGGGGAAGTCGACGAAATCCTTGATGACGGCCGGCTCGGAGAACTCCGTGGGCATGTGGGCATGCACCCCACAGAAGCGATCTTGACGGTCTGCCGTGACCGCGGCTATCATGGCAGAACTCGGAAGCAGCAACGATAACCTCTGCGCTAGGGCGACGGATTGCCTGGATGGACTATCTGATACCGCAGATCGACGAGCGGGACGCTATTGCCATCGACGACTTGTTGCGGCGGTGCGCGGTGCCGAACATGGTGGTTGCCGAGTTGGGCACCTATACCGGCCTGTCGACGATGATCATGCTCCCCCACGTGAAGCGCGTGCGAGGGCGATTGATCGCCGTCGACTGGTTCCGGGGTAATCTCGACTGCGACGCGGAACTCAATCGGAGCTACGAGAGCAAAGACGTGCTGGCCGCCTTCCGGGCGAACCTGCGGTCGGCGGGATATGAAGACTGGGTCACTACGATCGTGGCCCCGACCACCGACGCCGCGATGCTGGTCCCCGACGAGTCGCTCGACGCGGTCTTCATCGATGCGGATCATCGCTACAGCCCGGTGCGGCAGGACATCATCGACTGGTATCCCAAGGTGAAGCCGGGCGGACTGGTGTTCGGCCACGACTTCGAGAAACACCTGAACGAGTGCGATGCGGCGCGGGCCCTCGAGCACTGCGAAACCGACTACGTCGACGGCTGCCACTATGGCGTGATTCGCGCCGTCAGCGAGTTCTTCCCGGAGGTCCAGCACGCCGGTCGGGTATGGCACGTGCGCAAGCAGGCGGAGACGTCGCCCGCGTTGGCCGAGTCGATTGCCGCCGCGCGTCGTGCCCGTGCCCTTACCGGCTGCAACGGCCACGACAAGGAGGGACTGCCCGCCGAGGACGCGGTCCCGAGCGGTGCCCAGCATTACCGGATGCTCGTTGCCGGCAGCCCGGCATCGACGCCGCGCGTGCTGGAGACCTTGCACGGATTCAATCTTATCGGGTATTTGGGACGGTACTATGTCCTGGCCCATCGCCTTGGCGACGTGGATCTTGGCCGGGTCGATCACGAGAGCCTCCGCCAGTGGTGCCTGGCCGACCAATGCTTGGTCACCGACTCCCTGGACCAGGCCAGGCGTTACGCGGAACTCGTCGGGACCGTGGCCGCATCATCCCAGGAGCAGGCGAGGTTGGAGTTGGAACTCACCGGGACCCGAACCGCCTTGTCGGATGTCCAGTCGGAATTGACTACGATCAAGGCGAGCCGTTCGTACCGCCTGGCGAGAAGGTTCGCCGGCATTCGAAACCGCCTGTCGGGGAGGCGTTCGGCATGAAGGTCTTCTCTTTTCTGCTCCCCACGCGGGGGAATCCGGCGCTGGCGAAGCGGTTCTTGCAAAGCGCCTGCGAAACGGCCGACCATCCCGAGCAAATTGAAGTCGTCCTCGGGGTCGACGAGGACGACCCCGCCAGCCACGGGATCGAGCAAGAGGGACTCTGCATCAAGACGCTCCTTCTGCCGGCGGGGCTGACGATGGGAAGCCTCAACCGGGCGTGCTACGAGGCTTCGTCGGGTCGGTACGTGATGTTGATCAACGACGACGTCATCGTGCGCACGAAGGGATGGGATAGCACGATCTACCGCGTCTTCGCCCGCTTCCACGACGACGTGGCCCTGGTCCACGTCAACGATCTGCTCTTTCGCGAGCGGCTCTGCACCTTCCCCATCCTGTCGCGAAGGGCCTGCGACGCGATCGGACTGTGCCCGGGGTGCTACAAGCGATACCGGATCGACGACCACATCGGCGACACGTACCACCTGCTCTCCTACCTGGGACACAATCGGCGGGTCTACCTGGAGGACGTCGTCTTCGAGCACGACAACTACGCCCACAGTCCCCCGCCGGTTGAAGACGCCGCCTCCTTCTTCGAGTCCCGCGAGGGGAAGGTGTACGTGCCCAAGCCCGAGGTCTTCGAGGCCGATTCTCAGGCCTACAACGAGCGGCTCGAGGAACGCAAGAGCGACGCCCGCAAATTGGCCGGGCTGATCGAACAGGCCGCCGAGGAGCGCCGCCAGACGGCTTACGCCGCGCGGCTCGGCGGGCTGAAGGACTCGATCGGCTACCGGGCCCAGTGCCCGCCGCCGGTGGCGCTTGCCAAGGCGCCGCCGGTCGTCGGACCGCAGCGCGTCACGGTCGCCGTGGTCACCGCCGACATTCGCCAGCAGCACACGCGGTTGTGCCTTTCCCGGCTGAAGGAGCACACCGCGAATTTCGACCTGATGGTCCTCGACAACCATCGCAGCCAGAACTTCAGTCACCCCCGGGAAATGAACCGCGTGCTCCGCACGGCAACCACCGATTTCGTGGCGCTGCTGGACGACGACGTCTTTGTAACGCCGGGCTGGCTCGACGGTTTGGTGGCCGCCGTGAACGAACGGACCGGGATCGTTACCCCCCTGCACAAGGACCGCCGCGGCCGGATGTCCTACTCGGGGGTCTATCTGCTGGGCGACGGCACCGGACGGCATGCCCATACGGTCGACGTCCCGTCGGCGCCGCGGGTGGCCGAGTGCATGTGCAGTGCCGCCGTATTGATCGACCGGCGGAAGTGCGGCGACTTGTTCTTCGAGGAAGCCTACCGGAAGTACTTCCTCGACCTGGATTACGCGTTGCGGGTCTGGGAGGCAGGCTATGAAGTCGTCGTCACGCCGCATTCGGTGGTGACGCACCTGGGTGGCGGAACCATGTCGTACCAATCGCCCGAGTCCGCTGCCGCCGTCGAGCGCGACCGCGCGACCTTCGTCGCCACCTGGATTGCCGGCGGACGCCTGGCCCAGATCGAGCGGGATTCCTGGGCGCAATACGACTTCCTCGGCAACCTCGCTCGACTGCGGAAGCAGATCCGGGAAGTCTTCGACGCGGCCGCCCAACGCAGTCCGGAAGAAATGCGGCGTTCGGTCGAGCCGCTGATGGCGGCGGTCGTTCCCTTCCCCTTACTATACGAATCGATTGCCGCACGACTCTTTGAGTACCTCCCGCTTTGGCACGCACGAGGAGACCAGGCGCGAATCGCCTGGGCCGAACGGCTCATCGAGCGTTGCCGGCCCGTATCGCCGGTGCGGCGGATCGCCCGGCGCGTCAAGCGGCGACTGGTCCAGACCGTCAAGGGTCAGACCTTGTCGCGGGCGAAGCTCACTCTCGGCCGAATTCCGGGGCTGCGAGAGACCGTGTCGGCCACGCGACGACAGATCCGTCAGGCGTACGAGCACTATCGGCGTTTGCCGGTGGGCGTTCGCCGCATCCTCGATCCGGCAGTCGTTCGGGCCAAACGCGCCTTCGGCCCGCTGCTGAAGCCTCCCATCGACCTCAAAGCGGGGATGTACAAGGGCTATCAATTGGTCCAGGACGGCGAGGTAAAGCGAGCGCTGCCAATGCCCATGCCCGGGGCGAAGCCTTCCGCGCAGAATTTCCGGAGGGTGCTCACCGCGCAGAGCCTCGCTCAACTCACGACCGCGATCGACCGGCTCGGCGCCAAGCCCTTGGGACCCGATCGCCTGCTCACCACGCACGTCGGGTCGATGCAACCGGCGGCGGCCGGCGAGTACCAGGGAGTTCGCATCCTGGCCTTCGAGGGGCGCTATTTTGGGCTCACCAATGGCCACGGTTTCGATCCCCAAACGCTTCGCGCCGAGAAGCACCCGTCCTGCCTGGTCGGCCATTCGCTCGACGAGATCCGGACGCAAGTCGACGAACTCCACCGCGGCAAGGGCCACGGGGAGCGGGCGCCCGTGAAGCCCCGGGCGCTAGTCGTGTGCCAGGACGCGGTGGACCAACCTCCGGCGTGCCTGAAATCGCTCAACGACCACGACGTGACCCTCTTCGTGCCCGAGGACTACCGCGGGCCTTCTTGGGGTCTGAAGACCCGCTGCTTTCCCCGGTCGGTGCAGGGAGACTACGAGTACGTCAATGCCGCGCCGAACGCCGCTGAGGCCGACGCCGAACCGCCCTACGACGCGCTCGTGGTCCCCTATTCGCGCGAGAGATTTTGGAGAGGGGCCGGCTTCGAGCGGTTCGCGGCCGCCAAGGCCAGACGGCTGGACGTGGCCCTGCCCGACGGAACCTCACGGAGCTACCGGGGCGAGGACATCCACCGGGTGATCTATAACAAAGCGTACCTGGCGGCCCTGCTGCGCTATACTTCGGTCACGGGAATGCGGGTCCTCGACGTCGGGTGCAGCGACGGGCTGGCCTGCGACCTGCTGCTCAACGAGGACCCCGCGGCGGTCGTCGGCATCGACGTGATGGAGAGCGTCGGCTGCGTCTATCACCATCCCCGGCTCTCCTACGCGAAGATGGACGCCGCGCACCTGGAGTTCCCCGACGAGTCGTTTGACGTCTGCTATTCGATCGCCACCCTGGAGCATTGTGCGGACCCCTTCCAGGTCCTTCAAGAGATGAAGCGGGTCACGAAGAAGGGCGGCCTGGTCAGCGCCCAGGCGGGACCGCTTTTCTATTCGCCGTTCGGGCACCACATGTTCGGCTACTTCGACGCCTGCCCCTGGATCCATCTCCGCAAAGACCTCCGGGGCATCCTCGACTATGCCCGGACCCACGGGATTGACGAGCAAATCCGCCGTACCCTGGGTCGCGATCCGGCGGAGTACGTGGCGGGCATGCTGAATACTCAGCACCTCAATGCGCTGGCGTTCCAGGAGTACCGCATCGCGGAGTTCATCGAGGCCCCCGACATGAGTCTGGTGAGTCTCACGCGGACCTCAGAAGGGCAAGACTTGCTGACTGCGGAGGTGCTCGCCGAGGCGCCGGGCATTGTCCAGGAAGACCTGGTGGGACATGGCTTCGAACTGGTATTCCGACGGAAATAGGAACCCGCCGAAGAACAGGCTCCACCTTTGCGCACGACGAACTACCTGGTCCGTCCCAAGAAAATGGACGGATCGGGACATCCGTCCCGCCCGAGAATGCACGTGATTTCGCAGCAAGAACACGAGGAACAACGATGTCGCAACGCGTATTGGTGACAGGTGGAGCAGGGTACTTGGGCTCGGTGCTCTGCGAGCATCTTCTCGATGCCGGGCACCACGTGACCGTGGTGGACCGTCTCGTCCACAACTGCCCGTCGCTGTTTCACCTTTGCTCGAACCCGAATTTCGACTTCGTCTGGGGCGATGTCCGCGACGAGAACGTCATGGGCCGCCTGATCGGCCAGTCGGACGTGCTCATCCCGCTGGCGGCCGTGGTCGGCGCCCCGGCCTGCGATCGCGACCCCTGGCTGGCCACCTCGGTCAACTTCGAGGCGGTCCGGATGCTCAACCGACTCCGGTCCCCGCGGCAGTTGGTGATCTATCCGAACACCAATAGCGGCTACGGCACGCGCTCCGGCGAGGTGCATTGCACGGAGGAGACCCCGCTGAATCCGATTTCGCTCTATGGCCAGACGAAGTGCCAGGCAGAGGCCGGGCTGCTTGCCAGCCCCAACACGATCACACTGCGGCTGGCCACGGTGTTCGGGACCTCGCCGCGGATGCGTCTCGATCTGCTGGTGAACCATTTTGTGTACGTGGCCGTGACCGACGGCTACATCATCGTCTTCGAGAAGGACTTCAAGCGGAACTTCGTACACATCCGCGACGTGGCCGACTGCTTCCTGCACTGCATCGCCCATGCCCCGCAGATGATCGGCCGGCCCTATAACGTGGGGCTCGATGCGGCCAACATTTCGAAGGAAGGGCTGGCCAAGCTGGTGCAGAAGCACGTGCCGCGCTTCGTCGTCCATTACTCGGAGATCGGGGTCGATCCGGACAAGCGGGATTACATCGTGTCGAACCAGCGCCTGCGCGATGCGGGGTTCGAGTCGCGGCGGTCGCTGGACGACGGGATCGCGGAATTGTTGAAGAGCTATCGCATGAAACCGTGTTCGCCCCTGAAGAATGTTTGACGGCCCATGAGCACACTGGAGAATCTGACGGCAGCGGTGCTGGCAGGCGGATTGGGAACTCGGCTGCGCCCGGTGATGGCCGATCGCCCCAAGATTCTGGCCCCGGTCCGCGGCAAGCCGTTCCTGGCCTACCTGCTGGAGCACCTGGCCGAGCAAGGCCTCGCGTGCAGCCGTGCTCTGCGTGGGCTACCGGAGCGAGCAGGTCGAGGCCCTCTTCGGCCGCGGCTACGCCGGCCTGCACCTCGCCTATTCGCGTGAGCCCTCGCCCTTGGGCACGGGCGGCGCGATTCGACATGCCTTGCCCCTGCTGAAGTCGGACCCGGTGCTGGTTGCCAATGGCGATTCCTTTTGCCGGCCGGACTTACACAGTCTCTGGCGCCGTCACAAGGAGCAACAGGCCGCCGCCACACTGCTCTTGACCCGCGTGGGCGACACCCGGCGCTACGGGCGCGTGCAAACGGATGACGACGGCCGGATTCAGGCTTTCTGCGAAAAGGGAGAAGACGCCGGCCCCGGTTGGATCAACGCCGGGGTCTATCTGCTGGGCCGCCGCGTGATCCAGGAGATTCCCGATCGGGTCGCCGTATCGCTGGAACGAGAGGTCTTTCCGGGCTGGCTCGGGCGCGGCCTGTACGGCTGCCCGAGCGAGGGGCCCTTCCTGGACATCGGCACGCCCGACTCCTACGCGGCGGCCGACGAGTTCTTTTCCGCGAAGGCGACCGCATGAATTCCCGACGTTATGCGGTGCTCGACCGAGACGGCACGATCATCGTCGAGCGGCACTACCTCTCCGACCGCGCGCAGGTGGAGTTGCTGCCGGGCGCCGCCTGCGGCCTGCGCCGGCTGAGCGAATTGGGCTTGGGGCTGGTCATCCTTACCAACCAGTCGGGGATCGGCCGGGGCTACTTCGACGAGACGCGGCTGGCGTTGGTTCACCGGCGTCTGGGCGAGTTGCTCGCGGCGGAAGCGGTGCCGGCGATGCCGATTTACGTGTGCCCGCACCGGCCTGAAGATCAGTGCCGCTGCCGCAAACCTCTGCCGGGACTCCTGGAGCAGGCCGCCGATGAACTGGGCTTCGACCCCCGGAGTTGTTTCGTCATCGGCGACAAGGCTTGCGACATTGACTTGGGGAAACGGGTCGGGGCGACCACCCTGCTGGTGCGGACGGGTTACGGCGAAGAGCTGGCCCGGACGGGCACGGTCGCGCCCGATTACGTTGTGGACGACCTGGCCTTCGGGGCCACCGTGATCGGATCCCTTCTGAAAAGGAACCCCATCAGCAGTTGCAGGGTCAGCGACGAGCGTTGCCGCCACTGCTAGCATTGCTGTCTTTGTGCCGTTGCGCAGGCCGGGGGTGTTCCATGTTCCGCTGCGGAATCAGGGCCGATCAATTTTCCCAAATAGGACTTGATAGGGGTAGGGAAGGCCGGTTAAGTTCCCGGCCTCCCCTCCCTCCGAACCGGACTGGCGGATTTCCCGCATCCGGCTCTCCGGTTAGTGGTGTTACCTCGTAGAGGATTGGTGAACCGAGCGCGGGAAGGAAACAAGGTTCCTTCTCGGGATCGGCAGAAGCGAAAGGCCCTGACCTTCACGGGAAGGCCACCAACATGCAACATCGACGGTGCGGCCAATCTGAGCCAAGTTACGTGTGCCTGACGCAGTCCGTCGTGGCTAGTCGTTGCCGACACTCGCGGTACGGTGTGGTTTTGGCCGTGCGTCATGTTTCATCCACTTTCCTGCGTCCCTTTGCTCGACGGGCATTGCCCCGCTTCCTCGCTCGTATGGACGCTCTGACTCCTGGGCGGTCGATTCTTCGTATCCTTATCAGGGACAATGAACTTCGTCCTTGTACCCGCCCAGGTCTCCTTGCTTCATGTATCAAACCTTCCGACCGTTCCGCCTCCAACCACCTGTTGCCGCCTCTGGGGCTTGGTTTGGTTTCCCCCCGGAGCTTACCGCGCGGTCTGCCGACCGCATCCCTTGCGAGGACCACAGCGTCACTTGGGCTTCGCCTTTTCCTAGCAGGCTCGCCACGACAACCGGCCGAATCGAGTTCGTCATCCTGCGGACCAGCCGTTCACCTTCAGTTGCTCTCCACCCCCTCTCGCGAGGACGCAGTTACTTTCGGTTACGAAGTTCAAACCCAATTTCGACAAGGACTTGCACCTTGCTGATTCGATACACTCACAAGCGCACTAGGAGGCGACTCCAGTCGCCGATGTGCGGCTGTTTTCGGGCAATCGGCGACTGGAGTCGCCTCCCACAGTGAAAAACTGATCGGCCCTGGCGGAATCCCTACCATTGACCCGTTTTACGCAAACTGATATAAGATGGGGCCGCGTCATCCGCAACTGCCAGGGAGGGGAGTCACGTCGATGATCATTAGCCGCACTCCGTTTCGCATGTCATTCCTCGGAGGCGGAACAGATTATCCGAGCTGGTATCGGCTTCACGGGGGCGAGGTGATCGCCACCACGATCGACAAGTACTGCTACCTGACCTGCCGCTACCTGCCGCCGTTCTTCGAGCACCGCATTCGCGTGGTGTATTCCAAGATCGAGAACTGCCAGACGGCCGACGAGGTCTCGCATCCTTCCGTTCGGGAGGCATTGAAGTACCTTCACGTCACCCGGGGCGTGGAGATCCATCACGACGGCGACCTGCCCGCCCGAAGCGGGATGGGATCGAGTTCGGCGTTCACCGTCGGGCTGCTGCACGCCCTGCACGCCCTGGAAGGGCGGATGGTCACCAAACACCAACTCGCCGCCGAAGGCATCCACGTCGAGCAGGAACTCCTGAAGGAGACGGTTGGCTCGCAGGATCAGGTGGCCACGGCCTACGGCGGTCTGAATCACATCCGCTTCCTCCCCAGCGGCGAGATTTCGGTCCGGCCGATCATCATGTCGGCCGACCGCCTGGCCGAGTTCAACGCCTCTCTCATGCTCTACTACACGGGCATCAAGCGCACGGCCTCCGGGGTGGCGAGCACCTACGTCGGCGAGATCGAGGACCGCCGCCGGCAGATGCGCGTCCTGCGGGACCTGGTCGAGGAAGGGCTTGCCGTCCTGGCTGCCGACACCGACCTCCGTCTCTTCGGCGAACTGCTCCACGAAGCATGGCTGGTCAAGCGTAACCTGAGCGGGCAGGTGACCAATGAGTGCGTGGACGGCATCTACCGGGATGCGATGGACGCCGGCGCAATCGGCGGCAAACTCCTGGGCGCGGGGGGCGGCGGGTTCATGATGCTGTTCGTTCCGCCCGACCGGCAAGAGAACGTAAAGCAAAAGCTCGACCGCCTGATCCACGTTCCCTTCAAGTTCGAGTCGCTGGGGAGCCAGATCGTATTCTTCGATCCCGAGACCGACTACTCGAACGAAGACCTGGCGCGCCAGAACAGTCCCAGCGCGCCGTTCCTGGAGTTGTCGGAAGCCACGAGCCGGTTTGCGGCATGAAGCCGCCGGGGGGACCCTTGATGGGCACGCGAGTTGTGATGGAGCGCAACGCAAGAATCTGCGTGACGGGGGGCGAGTCGCTCATTGGCGCCGCGCTCGTTCGACGCCTCGAAGACCAGGGATACGACCACCTGTGCAACTGCGCCCAGGACGAGGTGGACCTCACGTCGGCCTCCGCGGTGGATGCCTGGTTTCGACGTGTCCGGCCAGAGTACGTGTTCCACGCGGCCGGCCGCTCGGGAGGCATCGGGGCCAACGTGCGCTTCCCGGCCGACTTGATGTACGACAATCTCCTTACCATGACGCACGTCGTGGATGCGGCGCATCGGTATGGCGTGCGGAAGCTGCTGTACTTGGCCAGTTCCTGCAGCTATCCCAAGCTATGCCCGCAGCCCATGCAAGTCGCAGACTTGTTGAGCGGCCCGTTGGAGACGACCAACGAGGCCTACGCGGTGGCGAAGATCGCCGGCATCCAGCTTTGCCAGGCCTACCGGCGGCAGTACGGGGACGATTTCATCGTGGGGATTCCGGCCAACGCCTTCGGCCCCGGCGACGATTTCAGTCTTGAGAACTCGCACGTGATCGCGGCGCTGCTGCGAAGAATGCACGAGGCCGTGCTCCGAGGCGACGATCAAGTCAGCGTGTGGGGGACGGGCTCCGCGCGGCGGGAGTTCATCTATGCGGACGACCTGGCGGACGCGTGCATCCACGTGATGCTGCATTACTCGGACGAAGCGCCGATCAATCTCGGTGGGGGACCCGTGCTCTCCATCCGCGAGTTGGCGGAGGCCACCGGCCGCGTCGCAGGCTTCACGGGACGGCTGGAGTTCGACCCCTCCAAGCCGGACGGCATGCCGATGAAGGGCTTGGAAAGCAGCGCGCTCGAAGGACTAGGCTGGCGCCCGCGAGTGGCATTCCACGAGGCCCTCGCCGTCACGTACGAGTGGTACCTTGACCAATCGAGAAACGGCGGCGTACGAAAGGAAACTCATGCGGCGATCTGACGGCGGCGAGAGCAGGCGGCCCGTCGAGGACCTCGCGCAGAAGGCGCGGTGGGTGCGGCGCGAGACGCTCAAGATCCATCAGCTCGCCCCGGAAACGCGGATCGCGTCGTCGCTCTCGGACGTCGAGATTTTCGTGGCCCTCTATTACGGCGGGATCCTGAACTGCGATCCCCGCGACCCGGGCTGGCAAGGCCGAGACCGGTTCATCGTGAGCAAAGGCCACGGCGGCGTGTCGCTCTACCCCATCCTCGCGGACCTCGGCTTCTTCGACCGCGGCCAATTGTCGCGCGTGTGCCGGTCAGACTCCTTCCTGGGGGCCATCCCCGACGTGCTCGTGCCCGGTTTCGAGACGATCAACGGCTCGCTCGGCCAGGGATTGGGCGTGGCCTGCGGCATGGCCAAGGGGCTCCGGCAGAAGAAATCGGACGCCTCGGTCTTCGTACTCGCCGGCGACGGAGAGCTGTACGAGGGATCGGTCTGGGAAGCCGTCATGTTCGCCGCCCATCACAAGCTGGACAACCTGGTCCTCATCGTCGACAGCAACAAGATCTCGATGCTCGACTACTGCGGGCGGATCTTGAACCTGGCGCCGCTGGAGGAGAAGTTCGCGGCCTTCGGGTGGGAGGTCGTCACGGTCGACGGGCACGACGTGCAGGCGGTATACCAGCACCTCAGCCGCCTGAAGGCAACGCGTGGAGGGCGCCCCAAGGCCCTGGTAGCCAACACGGTCAAGGGCAAGGGCGTGCCCACCTTGGAACAGGACGTGCTCTGCCACGTCCGGTCTCTTACGCCCCAAGAGGCCCAGGCGGCCATCGAGGGAGTCCCATGAGCGCCCACGAATTGAAAAGCATGCGCGACGTCTTCCTCGAACGGATCTACCTCGCCATGAAGAAGCGCGAGGACATCTTCCTGGTGTCCGACGATTTCGGCTCGCGCGTGCTGGACAAGATCAGGGCCGATTTCGACGACCGCTTCATCAACGTCGGCATCGCCGAACAGAACTGCATCAACGTCGCCGCCGGCCTGGCCCTGGAAGGATTCACCGTGTTTGCCTACGGCATCGCCTGCTTCATGAGCATGCGGTCCTTCGAACAGATACGCATGAACGTGTCGATGACCTCACAGTTGAGACCGCTGGACCTCAACATCGTCGGGGTCGGGGCGGGAATGAGCTACGACGTGTCCGGGCCTTCGCACCATTGCCTGGAAGACCTGACCCTGCTGAGGCTTCTGCCGCACGTCGACCTGTATTCGCCGAGCGACTGGTCAATGGCCGCGCGCCTGGCCGATTACTGCCTGGAGCGGAGAGGTCCGAAATACTTCCGCTTCGACAGCAAGCCGACGCCCCCGATCTACGGCCCGGAGGACGAGGTCGCGATCGAGGACGGCTTCCACGAGTTGGTCCGCGGCCGGCAGACGTGCCTCGTGGCGACGGGCTACATGACGCACGTGGCCTTGCGAGCGGCTGCGCGCGGACGTGCCGGTGGGCGTCATCGACGTCTTCGGGCTGAAACCGGCGGACCAGCGGCCGCTGGCCCAAGCGCTCTGCGGCTACGACTCGATCGTCACCCTCGAAGAAGGTTTCATCAAGCGCGGCGGGCTGGATGCGTTCATCGCCCGCGTCATCGCCGAGAACGGCGGGCAGGC
This sequence comes from uncultured Planctomycetaceae bacterium, assembly GCA_963759115.1. Taxonomy (GTDB): domain Bacteria; phylum Planctomycetota; class Planctomycetia; order Pirellulales; family Thermoguttaceae; genus CAVWXT01. Next base: position 161,960 of record CAVWXT010000002.1, on the reverse strand, counting down.
GAAATTGACGAGCCTGGGAGTCGACGGCCGCTACCTCTTCGAACTCGGCGGCCGGGAGCGGCTGCACCGGATTTGCGGCATCGACGAAGAAGGGATTCTCAGGGCGATTTCGGCTTCCGCGGCACGTGTCGTTCGCGCGAAGTCCGCGGGTGGTGGCGTCCGTTCTTCGCTCCGTGGAGGCCCGGCCGACTCGCCGGTGCTCGGGCCGTGCGGACCCCATGTAGTTCAACCGCAGGCCGTGACCACACGATCAGACTGGAAAGGGCGCGTATGATGGCCACAGCAGTACAGGGCTCGGAGTATCCTCTCTTGGGGCTCGAACGTAATCGTCCTCTTTCCGACGAGGAAGTCGGCCGCTGCCAAGCTCTTGTTGAGTGCCTGCGGCACGTCGCGCAAAAGAACGGTCCCGCCCTGGAGCAGGCAGAGTCCTGGGTTTCTCCCCTTGGGACGACGATCTATGGGAAGGTCTCGGCCGTTGGCTTCTCATGCGTGGACCGGGCCTTCCTGAATCAATTGAGGCTGGAGTCCCACGTGTTCTCAGGGTATCGCCTCTCCAGCCTGTTGGGCGAAACCCAAACGAATTGGAATGATGCATTTCGTCGAGCACTTCCCTCCCGAACCGGGCAACGAGGGGCTGGACTGGAGCGTCGCGGGATTCAAAATGCTGACTCGCCAGCAACAACCGCCTTACATCTGTTCCCCGCCGCTGGTCATGGGAGAAGTGGGCTTCCTCGTCAACGGGCACTGCGTCAATCGGGACGTCGTCGCCTACCAGGAGCGCATCAACATCATGCGGTCTGCGGGGTTGTTCGAACCCCTTCTTCACAAGAAATCTCCGGTCGTGTTGGAGATCGGCGGCGGCTATGGCGCCCTGGCCTATTTCATCAAACAGATCCTTCCCAACTCGACCTATGTGGTGGTAGACCTGCCGCAGAGCCTCATCTTCTCGACCTGCTATCTCGCCGCAACTCTTCCGGAGCAGGACATACGAGTCCTCGACGGTCCCGGCGTCGCTCTTCCGCCGCGGTCCGTGACCGCCGTCATCCCGGGACTGATTGCCGCGCTCGGTGAACTCAAGATCGACTTGGCAATCAACACGCTCTCGTTTGCCGAAATGCCTGCCAAGGTGGTGCACGACTACGCGGCATTCCTGCGGACTCATCTTGCGGAGGGTGGTGTCCTTTACGAACAGAACTTCGACAACAGCCATTTCAACAGCCGTCTCGATCAAGAGCACTTTTGCAACCCGGAGGCCGTCCTTTCGCAGCACTTCGACGACTGCCGAGCGCCGCCGGTTCAAGCCTTCTGGGGAACGCCCCGGATATGGCGGGAAGCGCGGACCGGGCGGCTTGCGGTGGCCGCCAGGGCCGGGCTGGCAGCCGTCTACCAACGGTATTTGCGCTCGCCGGCGCCGGTCCGCGCGGTATTCGATCCCCCAGTGTTTCTGGCAAAGCGAGCGGTCGCGCCCCTGCTTCGCCCCCACCAGGTTTCGTCCGGCGCACGAGCGTCGGCCTGCTCCAAAGAGTGTCGTTATGATTAGCACCCCAGTCCGGCCTCGACATTTCGGCGCCCGCGTCGTCGCCGACAGCGGCGGGCAGGCGAAATGGACGAGCCTGGGAGTCGCCGGCCGCTGCCTCTTCGAACTCGGCGGCCGGGAGCGGCTGCACCGGATTTGCGGCATCGACGCGATCGGCATTCGGAACGCCATTCCCCGCGCCGTTTCGGCTCGCCAGGAGGTGCCGGATGCAAGCTGACTCGACGATGGCGGCGAATTGGCTCAGCCTGGAGGCGCCGCTGCAGAAGCTGGCATTCTCGCGCAGCCGCTGTCTGCGTTTCGATGGCGGCCAGCAGGATCTACGCTGCCTGCGCAGTCTTGGCCCGGCACTTGCTCTCCAGGAACGGAGGCTTGGCGCTGTTCGGCTGCGGCAGTTTTTGCGATTACCTGCTCTTCCAAATCCCGGAACTCAAGACCCGGGTGAAGGTGGTCCTGGACGACGATGTTCGGAAGGCCGGCCGATCGATCGACGGAATCCCCGTCGTCGGTCCCCGCGAGTTGCCGGACGGCATTGCGGCGGCGTTCTTGTGCAGTACGAACTGGCGGGCCCTGCGGCGAATGCGAAAAACCCTCCGCGCGGGCGTCGAGGCGGTTTCGCTGGACACCCTGTTGGAACTCGATTGGAGCGCAGCACCGAACCGGGCGTGGCTGCCGGCACGGGACAGCATTTATCCCATCAATGTCCCGGACATCGAGTTCCTTCCAGACCAGGAACTGATCCTCCTCGACTTCCCGGCCCGGACCCTGGCCCAGTTGCCGGTGGGGCTTGGCTACGTTCACGACGCCCTGAAACGGGAAGGCATTCGATTTCAGACGGTCGACACGGACATCATCATCTACCATCGCTATCACGGCGACCGGCTGATGGACGGAGTGCCGGAAGTCTGCACTCCCGCCGGCGAGCCGATGCCCGAAGACCCCTGGCTGCCGGTCCACTATCAACTGTGGGAGAAGGCCGACTTCCTCGATCACTTCGAGGAGAGCGTCGCCGAGATCGCCGACAAGCTCATTGCCGCCCGGCCGAAGATCGTGGCCTGCTCGATCCAGCACGCCAGCTTGTGCTTTGCACAACGGGTCATCGAGCGCATGCGCCAGGGCCTGCCGGACGCGGTCGTCCTGGTCGGCGGGATGAGTTGTCTGCAGCCCGGTGCGGCCAGGACCATCTTTCCTTTGGCCGACTATACGGTCGTGGGCGAGGCGGACTTGACCCTCGGGCCACTGGTGCGAGCGGTGTTGCGCGGAGAAAAAGTCGCGGATCGGCCCGGCGTGTGGTCGCGTTACGATTCGCCGCACCGCACGTTTGCTCCAGGCGAGATCCCCAGGGACCTGGCTCCTCTGGGCCACCCCCGCTTCGAGTGGACGGACGTCGGGCTGTATCGCAATTGGAACGCGCATTGGTTGACTCCCATCGTGGGCAGCCGGGGATGCGGTTGGTCCAGGTGCCGTTTCTGCGGCGAACGCTTCTCCTGGAGGCCGCGGCCTCCGAAGCAAGTGGCCGACGACATCGAGTTCTTCCACCGTCACGGCTGCGATGATTTCGTGTTCAACGAAAGCGACCTCCACTGGGACCCGGACTTGATCGAGGAACTTTGCGACGAGATCGTCCGGCGCGGTCTGAAGATCCGCATGACCGCCCAACTGCGCTGCAACGGCCGGGTCGGCAAGTCCTATTTCCGCAAGCTGTCCAACGCCGGCTTCGGGTGTTTGCGGTTCGGCATCGACGGCTGGTCGGAGAATGCCCGCAAGATCCAACGCAAGGGCTACACCAAGCAGATCGTTCTCGACAACCTCCGCGATGCCACCGAAGCGGGAATCCTTACGGAGGCCAACTGCGTGATCGGCGTGCCGGGAGAGACGGACGAGGACGTCGACGAGTCGATCGAATTCCTGAAGCAGTTGAAGCCTTACATCGGCCGCGTCCCGTTCGTCAATCCGCTGATGTTGTTCCGCGGCTCCGAGTTCTGGGAGAAGCCCGAGGACTTCCATATCGTATTCCACTCCGACAAGGAACAACTCTACCGCACGTACCCCGTCGCCATCCCGGAGTCGGAGTGGCACAGCGAGTCGCCCCATATCGACGCCGAGGTGCGCTGCCGGCGATTCCGCAAGTTCGTCACCGCCCTCCACGACTTGAAGGTCCCGACGACGGCCTGGACGGATTTCATGACGGATCAGGTCACGAGCAGCCGCGGAGAGGCGGGCTCGAGCGTGAACCCTTCGAGCGGCCCTCTCGAACAGCCGCGCCCCGACGCGCCAACCATCGAACGGGCTTCGCTCTCCCCCGAACTTGTCGAGAACCTACCTGTCCTACGACATTGTCCGCTTCGGCGGAACGTACTATGCCGGTCCGCGGTCCCCGTGCCCCGTCGATCTCGGCGACCCGCGCAACCGTCGCAAGGAAGGCGTTCTTCTCGGAGAAACCGTCGCGCAGGTCAAAACGACCATCCGCGCCCTCCGCGGAGTTCGCGAAGAGCCGGTTTATCTCGTGACGCGCCAAGGCAACGCGTTCTTCGGCGTCCGCGCGGAAGACGTCAAGCTCGGCCTCAGGGATCCGCAGTCCGGGCAGCCGCCGCCAGGACAGCGAGTGATGCCTTCCGGACGGCCGCGGACACAACGGCTTGCGGACCGCGCGAGGGGAGCGTTGGCGGCCGTGTTCCAACGGTACTTGCGCTCGCCGGCGCCGGTCCGCGCGGTGTGCGATCCCCCGGTGTTTTTGGCAAAGCGCACGGTCGCGCCCCTGCTTCGCCCCCATCAGGTTCCGTCCGACGCGCGAGTGTCGGCCTGCTCCAAGGAGTGTCGCTATGACTAGCACCCAAGTCCGGCCTCGAAACCTAGTCGCCCGCGGCACGCCCGCCGCCGAGGGCCTGAATTGGCCGTTGATGAAGAACAACGTCACGCGCGAGGTTGTCCGCCCGATTTCCGAAGATGACGGCCGCCCAATTGAGCGTCGAGATCGGCCCTTCGTCCGGGATCACGCTCGCCCACGGGCATCGGGTCCGGGGATGACCGATCGCCGTCGGCTGGTTGCGCCCCCGTTGGCAGTACCCTGCGAAGTGAGTCGGCGCCCATCGCCGGGACAGGATGGTGCGCGATGAGTTCACCCGGTCCAACCCCGAGGAAACGCATCCTCGCCATCGAGTTAACCAACTCCTGCAACCTCCGCTGTCGGCACTGCCCCCAGGGGCGCGTTTCGACGGCCGAAGGATTCATGGACGAGCAGACGTTGCGCGAGTGCCTTCAGCATTGCAGCGGCTACACCGAGTTGAACTGGCGGGGCGAACCGCTGCTCCATCCGCGTCTGCTGGACTTCGTACGGATTGCCAAACAAACGAATGGGTCCCTGCGTCTGGGGTTCCACACCAACGGCATCTTGCTGACGGAGGATTGCTTCGCGCGGTTGATCGACGCCGGCTTGGATTGGCTGCACGTTTCGCTCCATACGGAGGAGAGCGTGCGGCGTTTCCGGGAGGCCATGCGATGGAACGACGCCCGCGGAGCAGCGCTGTACGTCTATGGCGACACGGACACCACCCAGGAACAACTCCTGGCGCTGTCGCTGGGTCTGCGACGCGACGAGTTCCATCACGACCAGTTTGCCAATTGGGCCGGGTTCCTGACCGACTATCGCGTGGTCCACGCGGACCCGCAGTCCCACGCCGCCACTTGCCCTTTCGTCCAACAGAACAGTTTTCTGGCCGGGTGGGACGGCCGGGTCAGCGGCTGTTGCTGGGATTACGCGGGGCGTCACATTCTCGGCCCGGCTCGCGACTTTGCGGCCATCGAACACCGGCCCCCCTACGAATTGTGCAAGTACTGTATTTGGGTTCGAAACTATGAGGATCTGCCGACCTGAGGCCGTGGGCCGCCTGGCAGATGCCCCTTCGCTCCGTTTAACGGAGGTCACTGACACACAATGAGCACAGCGATTGCCTCCCAACTCGATTGGCCGTTGATGCAGAACAACATCACGCGGGCCGACCTGGACGCCGTGATCGGGTTTCTCTCCCGGGATGCCGGAGAGGACGGGTTGATTCTGACCCAATCCAGGCAGGTCCGGGCCTTCGAGGAGGAATGGTCGCAGTGGCTGGGGGTGAAACACAGCGTCCTCGTCAACTCGGGGGCTTCGGCCAACCTGATCACCATGGCCGCCCTGCGCAGAACCTTCGGGCCCGGCGAGGTAATCGTGCCGCCCATCACCTGGGTTTCCGACGTCGCCGCCGTGATCCAGTGCGGTTTCACGCCAGTCTTCGCGGACATCGACCCCCGCACGCTCGGCATGGACAACGATTTGATCCTGGATAAGATCACGGCGGACACCAGGGCCGTCTTCATCACCCACGTCCTCGGCTACAATGCCCTCGGCCCGCGGCTCATCGACGAACTGGCCAGGCGAGACATTCCCTTGATCGAGGACGTTTGCGAGTCGCACGGCGCCTGCATGGACGGCCGCAAGCTGGGCACCTTCGGCCTGATGTCCAATTTCTCGTTCTACTACGCCCACCACATGAGCACGATCGAGGGCGGAATGGTTTCGACCGGCGACCGCCGCTTCTACGAGATGCTGCGGATGTTCCGCTCGCACGGCATGGTGCGGGAGTGCAGCGACGCGGCCTTCAAGGAGCCCTACCACGAGCGCTACCCGGACCTGACGCCGGACTTCATTTTCGCCTTCCCGGCCTACAACATGCGCTCCACGGAAATCAACGCCGTCCTTGGCCGCTCGCAACTGAAGCGCCTGGATGCCAACAACGCGGCGCACGGCGCAACCTGGACCTCTTCCTCGGCCACCTCGACCCCGCCAAGTACCGCACCGACTTCGAACCGCGGGGAGTTGCAACTACGCCTTCACGCTGGTGCTTCAAGAGCCCGACAACCGGTTCCGCGACCGCGTCGTGCAAACGCTCCGGGGCTGCGGCGTCGAGTTTCGCCGCGGCACGTCCGGCGGCGGGAACCAACTCCGCCAGCCGTACTTGCGCAAGCGATTGGGCGAAGACGCGTACCGGCAGTGCCCCCGCGCGGATCACATCCACTTCTACGGTTTTTACCTGGGGAACTACCCCTGCCTGGAAGAGGAAAAAATCCTGCGGCTTTGTGCCATTCTCAACGAGGTGTAAGGCCGACCATCATGCCACACGCCCATCCCCATCTGGTGCTGGTCAACCCCGCCAGCCGCGCGAGGGTGTATCAATCCCTCGCTGACAATCTCAGCGCCATCGAACCGCCGATCTGGGCCGGGCTGATGGCAACCTATGTTCGCAACAAGGGCTTCGGAGTCGAAATCATCGACGCCGAGGCCGAGGGCCTGACCGCCGCCGAAACCGCCCAGCGCTGTCAGAACCTCAAGCCGGCGCTGGTGGCGGTAGTGGCTTACGGGCACCAGCCGTCGGCCTCGACCCAAGTCATGCCCTCGGCAGGGGCCGTCGTACGCGAGTTGAAGAACCTGGCGCCGGAGTCAAAGGTCTTGATGATTGGCGGGCACGTGTCCGCCCTGCCTGAGCGGACGCTTCGCGAAGAAGCGGCCGATTTCGTGGCCGGAGGCGAGGGACTTGTCACTCTCGTCGAACTGCTCGCCGCGATTGAGGCCGGCGACCGGGACTATGCCAAGGTGTCCGATCTTTACTATCGCGACGGGGCCCAAGTGGTCTCCCCTGCCAGGCACGCGCCGCTGATCGCCGACCTCGATGCCGAGATGCCCGGCATCGCCTGGGACCTTCTGCCTATGGAGAAGTACCGGGCCCACAACTGGCACTGCATGGGAACTGCCGATGCCCGGGCGGAACTGGCGCGGTCGCCCTACGCCGCCGTCTATACGACGCTGGGCTGTCCCTTCAAGTGCAGCTTCTGCTGCATCCAGGCCCCGTTCCGCAGCGGCGCGCAGACGATGGGCATGAAAGGCAACAGCTACCGCTACTGGAACCCCCGGCGAGTGGTCGACAACCTTCAGCATCTCGTCGAACGCTACGGGGTGCGGAACGTCAAGTTCGCCGACGAGTTATTCGTGCTCAACAAGAGCCACGTCCAGGCGGTATGCGAGGGAATCATCGAGCGCGGCTTGGACCTGAACATCTGGGCCTACGCCCGCGTCGACACCGTGCGCGACGACCAGATCGACATGCTCGCCAAGGCCGGGATCCGCTGGCTCGCCTTTGGCATCGAGGCCGCCAACAGCAAGGTCCGCGACAACGTCCAAAAGGGCTTCGATCAGCAAGACATCCGCGCGACCCTGACAAAGGTCTGGAACGCCGGCATTCACGTCATCGGCAACTACATCTTCGGCTTGCCCGAAGATGACCTGGAGACGATGCAGCAGACGCTCGACCTCGCCCTGGATCTCAAATGCGAGTTCGGCAACTTCTACTGCGCCATGGCCTATCCAGGCTCGAAACTCTACAACCAGGCAATCGCCCAAGGCTGGGAATTGCCGAAGACCTGGGTAGCCTACTCGCAACACTCCGTGGAGACCCTGCCGCTTCCGACGCGCTACCTCTCGGGTCCCGAAGTGCTCGCCTTCCGCGACCGGGCGTTCCAGCGCTACTACACCGACCCGGCCTACTTGGCCCGCGTCGAACGCAAGTTCGGCGAGGCCACGGTGCGGCACCTCCGCGAGATGACCTCGCACAAGCTCGTGCGGCGCCACGTCCCGGCGCCGCATTCGCCACGGCACGGGTCTCCTGAACCGTCCACGAAAAGCGCGCCGGCCAAGCAATCCGTGCTGCGGGAAACGCGAGGAACTTGATCCTCGGCCAGTCGCCGGCGGAGGGAAACCTGATGCCTCCTGCGGTAAGCGTGATCATCCCGACGTACAATCGGGCCGCGACCCTGGCAAAGGTGCTCGATGGCCTTGGAGCGCAGGGTCTCCCGCACCGCGAGTTCGAGATCGTCGTGGTCGACGACGGCTCGACCGACGCCACGGCCGACGCCGTGCGCCCGCGGCTGGACCGCCCGGGACCGGCGCGGCGCTACCTGCGACAGACCAATCGCGGGCCTGCCGCGGCGCGGAACGCGGGTCTGGCGGCGTCCGGCGGCGAATTGATCGTGTTCTTGGGCGACGACACCGTCCCTCGCCGGGATTTCCTGGAGCAGCACCTCCGCTACCATCGGGAGCACAACGCCGATGGTCGCCTGGTCGTGGTCGGCTACACCACCTGGCCCGCCGATATGCGACCCACGCCGTTTCTGCGGTTCGTGGGCGAGGAGGGACCGCAATTCAACTACGCCCACATGACACCGGGAAGACCGTTGTCCCGCGGGCAGTTCTACACGTCGAATCTCTCCTTCCGGAGGTCTCTGCTGGACGGGTTGGATGGCCCCTTTGACGAGTCCTTCACGGCGGCCATGTGGGAGGACACGGACCTGGCCTACCGGCTTGCGGAGCGGGGCATGGTGCTGCACTATCACCCCGCCGCGGTCGCCTACCATGACCATCCGATGACACTGGCCGCCTTCTGCCGTCGTGCCCTGGAGGTGGGCCGCGTTTCCCGTCAGTTCCTTGGCAAACACCCGGAAGTTGGCGCCGTCCTGCTCAGCACCGGCGCCTTGCGCCGCGTCCGCCGTCTGACGGCCGCGCTAGGGGGCTGATGCCGCTGGCCGACGTTCTCGACCGGAGGCTGCGACTGCCCATGCCCAAGATTCTCTACAAGGCCCTGGTCCTGAGCTTCTATGCCCGTGGGGCCACGGACGCCAGACGGTAAGACGCCGGTTGCCGGTTCTGGTGCTTCGGACCTTGCCGCCTCCGGATCGGCTTGCGGCGGTTATCGACAACACGCCCACCAAGCGATACGGTCTGAAGGTCGAAGGGGCCGATAAGGCTCTTGGAGTAGACAATGGCGACGCACGTGCGTCATCTCCCCGCGCCGGCGCCCCGATACGCCGACGCCGCACTTGGCGCCGGAGCGACCACGGGGCGGGCGGGCTGCCCGCAGCGGCTCAAGAGATCGCCGATGATGCTCTGCTCCAGCGAGGTGTCGCGGCCTTGCGAAATCCAGTGCTTGGTGACCTGCTCGCCGGTAACCGGATTGACCACGCGGGTGAGCGTACTGTCGTAGCGGAACGTGGCGGCGCCGGCGGGCGAGAGGTCGGGCTTCGCAACGTCCTCCAGCCGCTTGTACACGGCCACCTCGACCCAATGGCCGCCCTGGGCTGGCGCGGGGGTCACGTGGACGATCGCTTGACGGTGCATCGACTGCAAGGTGTTCTCAAGCCGCTGCTCCGGATCGACCGTGTCGCGCCGCCAGGGCTCGAAGATCGTCGGACTGACTTCGGCCACCGATGTCAGTGTGCCCGTCGTCGGCAGGTTGCCCACAATGCGGGCCGGCTGCTCGCGTTCGATGCGGAAGTAGTCGTCAACCACGTCAACCACCAGTTCCCAGGCACATTGCACATCGGCAACGGGAATGAAGATCGGGTTGGGGTGGCTGATCGCCGCAGGCTGAGCGGGCACACCTTGTCCGGCGGGATATCCGGGCGGGGGTGGGCACTCAGGGCTCACCCCACAGCAGCCCGACAGGGCAACCGCAATCATTCCTGCCGCCGCCGCGTTGCGCATGGCGATCCTTGCCATTGGACACGTTCCACCTGAAGTTGGGCCGGAAGTTTCGCCGAAACGGCTCCCCGGAGCAAGAGCAGATGCCGTAGGGTGCGTGAAACGCACCAGCATCCGCTCCATGCGGCCATTGTTGGTGCGTTCCACGCACGCAGCCCTTTCAAGGTGCTGACTTGGTTGCCTGGATAAACTGGAGAACGAAAACACGCTAGAAGCAAGTCGTTTCGCAACGCACGCTCCGTGTCGCAACGGCCAGCAACTTGGCGCTGTCACGTCGCCAAAACGATACCAAGCGCGAAAACGCCTGAACTCCCGTTGGTTTCATCACTTAGGCTCACCTTGAAAGGGCTGGTTCCACGCACCCTACGATTGAATCGACTTCCTCCCCCGAAACTCCGGCACGCATGCCGGGGCTAAACGACCACCGCCCACCCCTTCTTCGTGTTCTTCGCGCCCTTTGCCAATTGCCTATATTCTACCTCGCGAGCACGGCGCGGCGGAACGGCAGTCTCTTCTTACTGGTGCCGTTCTCGCTCAACAGCCGCTGGGCCTTGGCCAGATCATTGACCTTGATGACGGCCAACACGCCTCCCTTGGCCTTTCCAGACCCGTTGAACGAGCAGTAGGCGTAGTCGATGTTCAGGTGTTCGGCGGCCAGTCGTTCGCAGATCTTGCGGAACCCGCCCGGCTGGCTGGGAATCTCTACCAACAACACGTCGGAGGCATCGCAGCGGATGTTGACTTTCTCGAGTACCGACATGGCCGAAGCGATGTCGTCGGGCACGAATCGCACGGTGCCCCTGGTGCCCGAATCCATGACCGTCAACGCCCGAAAGGTCACCTTCCCCTTGCCGAGTGCCGCGAGCATGTCAGCAAGTCGCCCGGGCTTGTTGACCAACGAGAACCGACAGTTGTTTGGCGGTTTGCATCTCGCTAATCCTTTCATGGAGTTTGAGAAGAATCCCCCCTCTCCCCTTAGGAGAGACCGGGGCAAAGACGAATCGGAGTGCTCCGGCTCGCCCCACCCTCACCTTGACCATCTCCCGAAGGGAGAGGAAAACGTATTGTCAGACTACCGAAAAGCCTCAATCTGGATCGTAGTAGCTCCTATCAGGATCATAGCAGGCAGTGTGAAGGCGTCAAACCAGGCGTGGCAACTACGGGACCAACGTTGGGGGACAGTTTGCCCAACTCTCCCGAATTTGCCAGCTATCCCTACCCTAGCGGGAGGGTGATGAGGGTCGCCCGATGTCGCGCACGGCTTCGGGGAACTATTTGCCAACGACAATCGTCTCAACTGGTGTTTGGAGCCCACGCCCGCCCCCGGCCCTCTATTTCGCAGGAGAAATAGCCATGAACCGTCCGCTCGTCCGCGTTGCCGCGATCCTGTTCTTTCTGATGCCTGCCCTGGCCTCGGCGCAAGGGTTGTTGGTGGTCGTCGATCCCAACGAGCAGGTGCGGCTGCCGCGGCCGATCATCATCTGGCCGCCGCACCCGATTCCCCGCCCCGTGCCGCCGCTGCCGCCGGTGAGCTACAAGATCAAGGAACTGGACGTGCAGGCCCGGCTGATCGACCAGGTGGCCCAAGTGCAGGTGTCGCAGACGTTCGTCAACACGGGCAGCCGGCCGATGGAAGTGGCGTTCGTCTTTCCGCTGCCCTACGACGGCGCGATCGAGCAGATGACGCTGATGGTCGACGGCAAGGAGTATGCCGGCCAAGCTGCTTGGACGCCAAGGAAGCCCGGCGGCTCTACGAGGAAATCGTGCGCAAGAACCGCGACCCGGCCCTGTTGGAGTGGATGGGCACGGGCCTGTTCCGCACCAGCGTCTTTCCGGTGCCCGCCGGCGCGAGCCGCACCGTCTCGCTCCGCTATTCGCAGCTCTGCCGCAAGCAGGAGGGCCTGACCGATTTCCTCTTCCCGCTGAGCACGGCCAAGTACACCTCCGAGGCCGTCGAGAAGGTGACGATTCGCGCCACGATCGAGAGCCAGGAGGAGATCAAGAACGTCTATAGCCCCACGCACGCCATCGAGATCAAGCGGCCCGACGAACGTCACGCCACGATCACCTTCACGAGCAAGAACGAAGTGCCCACGAGCGATTTCCGCTTGTTCTACGACGTGGGCAAGGGGAAGGTGAGCACGCGGGTCTTGAGCTACCGGCCCGACAAGAGCCAAGACGGCTTCTTCCTCTTGCTGGCCAGCCCCGAGATCAAGGCCGCCGACCAGAGCGGCCGGCCAAGACCGTGATGTTCGTGATCGACCGCTCGGGCAGCATGAGCGGCAAGAAGATCGAGCAAGTGAAGGCGGCGCTGAAGTACGTGCTCAATAATCTTCGCCCGGGCGACCTGTTCAACATCGTGGCCTACGACAACCAGGTGCGAGTCGTTCCGGCCCGAGTTGCAGCGGTTCGACGAAGAGACCCGCAAGGCGGCGTTGGGCTTCGTCGAGGGGATCTATGCCGGCGGCAGCACGAACATCGACGGCGCCCTGCGCACCGCCCTGAGCCAACTGCAAGACTCGAAGCGGCCCAATTACGTGATCTTCCTGACCGACGGCCTGCCCACCAGCCGGCGAGACCAACGAGATGAAGATCGTCGCCAACGCCAAGGAGTTGAACAAGGTCCACGCCCGGATCTTCACTTTCGGCGTGGGCTACGACGTGAACAGCCGGCTGTTGGACAAGCTGGTGCGCGAGAACTTCGGCCAGAGCGAGTACGTTCGGCCCAACGAGGACATCGAGGACCGCGTCAGCAAGCTCTACAACCGCATCGAATCGCCCGTGATGACCGGCGTGCAACTGGAGTTCGTCTACGACGAGATCAAGACCGAAGAAGGCGAGCCCCATCAACCGCGTCTATCCCAAGGACTCGTTCGACCTGTTCGCCGGCCAGCAGCTCGTGGTGGTCGGACGCTACCGGAAGCCGGGCGCGGTCAAGGTAATCGTCCAGGGCACGGTGGGCGAGGGCCGGCAGAAGCTCGACTTCCCCGCCACGCTGATCGACAAGAGCAACGACGACAGTTTCGCCTTCATCGAGAAGCTTTGGGCGGTCCGCCGCGTGGGCGAAATCCTCGACGATCTGGACCTGAAAGGCAAGAACGAAGAACTGGTCAAGGAACTGGTCGATCTGGCCACCAAGCACGGCATCCTCACGCCCTACACTTCGTTCATGGCCGACGACCGGGCCAACGTCCACGACCTGGCGGGCAACGTGACTCGCGCCGAGGGTCGGCCTGGATGCGTTGAGCATGTCCTCGGGTGAGGGCGGATTCGTGCAGCGGGAGTTGAAGAACGACATGCAGCGGGCTGAGCAAGCGCCCGACGCTGGCAAACCAATGAGTGCCGGCTTCGGCGGCCGCGCTACCGGCCTCGCCCGCCGCGCCGGCGGCGGCGGCCCGGCCGCCAACGCCCCTGCGGAATTGCGATTTGCCGCCGATGCCGACCGCGAGGCCAAGGCCGCCGAACAGAACGTCCGCAACGTGGGCAACCGCACCTTCTTCCGCCGCGACGGGCAGTGGGTTGATTCCCAAGTCACCAAGGCGCAGGAAACCAACGCCCGGCGGGTCAAGCAGTTCAGCGACGAGTATTTCGAGCTGGCCCGCACGCAGGGCCGGCGGCTCTCGCAGTATCTCGTGTTCGACGAGCCGGTGTTGTTGAATCTTGATAATCAGGCGTATCTGATCGAGCCGTAACTAGGGGCGTGGAACGAGTCCGCAGGGTCCGCCACGCGGACCGTAGAGGCAGTAGACCACGGTCGAGGTAACCATGTCAGACAGCCAGTTTGACCTTTCGAAGTCCGGGAGCGAGGCCGCGAACGATGCAAGAGCGTACTCGGAATACTCCTGGCGATGTGCTCTGAAACTCGTCACGTGGCTCGCGCTGGCGCGCCTGCTGGATGGGCGGCGTCCACGCTTCTCTGGCACGCCGGCTACCTGAACCCCTGCTACGACTGCCTGAGCACCTTTTTCGTCATGGTGGGTCCGATGATCTTGACGGCAGTAATTGGCGCAAGGAAGCAGCGGGAAGTGCTACCTCGCTTGATTGCGTTCCCGCTGCTTCTTGCGGGTCTCCTGTGGCTGCTCGCTCCAGCGCCGAATATGACACCTAAAGGCGTGTCGCGATTCTATATCGACGAGGTCTATCCGTTCATGGTCGTTCCCGCCACGATCCTCGGGGGAGTCGTTGCGGTCGTAACCGTGAAGCTTCGCGCAAGGAGATGGGGAAAGATTGAGAATAGAAAAGGAAAAGGACTGCATGCGAAATGAGCTGCGTCGCCTTTTACGACTGGATGCAAAAAGGGCCAGGAAGTCGCACAACCGCGCCTTGCCCCGACAATCCTCCATCGGAAATCCGACACACGCCATCGGCCCTATTTCGGTCCCAGCATGCAGATCATGCGACGGCCGTGATGGACCGGCGGGGCTTCGACCCCAGAGACGACCGTCAGTTGCACGAGGCCCCTGGCCTTGCGTCCCGCACCAGAAAATGGTACAGTTGTACCAGATATGAGTACAGCCTTCGAAGCCGATCTGCTCTCCAAGACCCTATTCAGCAAGAGCCGCAGGGCCGTGCTCGGCCTGCTCTACGGCCATCCGGACCAGGCATTCTACCTCCGCCAAGTGGTCCGCGCATCCGGCGGCGGACACGGAGCGATTCAACGAGAACTGAAGCACTTATGTGATGCCGAAGTCCTTCGACGCGACGAGCGAAACGGCCAGGTCTACTTCCAGGCCAACACCCGGTGCGCGGTCTTCGAAGAACTCAAAGCCATCGTCGTGAAGACGGCGGGAGCGGCCGACCTGCTGAGAGCCGCCTTGGCGCCGCTGGGCGACCGGATCAGGATCGCTTTCGTCTACGGCTCGATGGCTCGCCGCCAGCAGAGGTCCGGCAGCGACGTGGACGTGCTCGTGATCGGCGACGTGGGGTTTCGCGAGACGGTGGCGGCGCTGGCCGAAGCCCAATCGCAGTTGGGACGCGAAGTCAATCCGACGGTCTATGCGGCGGCCGAGTTTGGCTCCAAGTTGTCGGCTCGGCATCACTTCCTCAGCGACGTGCTGAAGAGGGAAAAGGTCTTTCTCATCGGGGACCAGCGTGAGCTTGAAAGACTGGTTGAAAAGCGCCTGGCTGATTGAGCATGAGAGCAGCCCGCAGGAGATCTCGGACCTGCTGACCGTGATCGATCGGGACCTTGCCGACTGCCGATCGCCGGGGCTGAGCCCGGATTGGCAGTTGGCGATCGCATACAACTCGGCCCTTCAAGTCGCCATCGCCGGATTGGCTGCGGAAGGGTATCGTGTCGCCCGCGAGTCACATCATTATCGGGCCATTCAATCGCTTGGGTTCACCCTGAGTTGCGACTGCACGTTGGTCGCACACCTCGATGCCTTCCGCAAGAAACGCAACATCAGCGACTACGAGCGTGCGGGCAGCGTGTCGAGCCGGGAGGCGGGGGAGATGATGGAGCTTGCCGACCAGTTGCGCACTGAACTCATTCGCTGGCTCAAGCGCGCCCATCCTGATCTGCTGCCGCCCGAGGCATAGCCAGCGTGGGCCCGCACGGCGGACCCTACGAGACTGGCGGCCAAGGCGTTGCGCGGCAGATCGCAAGCAACAAGAAAAACGGTCGGCTGGGCCCTGAAAACCGCCGGCGGCTGAGGAACTGCCGGCGACCTTCATGACCCAGCCGACCCAATCTCGTTTCGGCAGGCAGTGCCCGCCCTACGCGGACTGCCGATGGCCCCGCGCATACTTGGCCGCAGCCGTGGTCTTGACGGCATAGGCATTGCCGTCCTTGTCGGCAAAGCGGAGGTAGAAGTTCCACGCCGACAGGATGTTGACGCACTTCACGACGATGCGGTTCTCGCCCTTGTTGAGGCTGATGCCGGCGACCGTGTCCTGGTCGGCCTCGCCGCCGCGGGACGCCTGCTTGTAGGTATGGACCAACTTGCCGTTGATCCAGACCTTGATGTAGTCGTCGCTGCCCACCATGAGCTTGGCGTTAGTAACGGCCTCCGGGCAGTTGACCCAAGCCACGGCGTAGGTCACCGCGTGCTCGGCCGTGCCGAGGTCGATTTCGCCGGGCGTGCTCGAACCGCTAAAGTCCTTGGCTTCCCATTTGGCGCCCTTCGGAGCCGCCTGCGTGCCGTCCAGTTCGGCCTCCTTGGGGATGAACTCCTTGTCGGCGGCGCTGGTCTGTTCGCCGCCGCCGAACTCGTTCTCGCCGAAAGTGATTGGCCCCACCATGAGCCACTTGTTGATGAAGTGCTTGGCATCGAGGAACGTCACCTTCTTGGCCGGCATGACCAGTTCGCTGGCGGCCTTCTTCATGGCCGCCTCCTTCGCCGGCTGGTCGGCCGCCCGAACCGGGATCGCCAACAGAACCGACAACGCCACACCCGCGACAATCGTGCGACACATCATGGCAGTCTCCTTTTCCACAGGACTTGAACGGAATGGTACGAGTCAGACAGCGCGGTCACAACAACCGCGGCGGGCGCCAGTAGTCTGACACACCGAAATTGTCGGGTGCCACGGGCAGCTCGGGTGCCACGGGCAGCTTGTCTGCCCGTGCAAGAGACACGGGCCGACAAGCTGCCCGTGGCACCCAACCCGACATCTTATGTGTGTCGGACTACTAGCGGCGCCAGCCCCGCACTGCCACGACTCTACCTGCTGCGCCGCAGATGTCAAGAGGCGAGCGCAGGGCGGCAACCCTGCGCCCGCGTGACGGGAGGCCATGAGCGGGAAGAACGCCGGTCACAGTTGCTTCAGCAATTCCTCGGCCAACTTGTCGCCGGGCGCCAGGGCCAGCACCTCCGTCAACTCCTTCTTCGCGGCGTCCTTGTGGCCCGTCATCAAGAAGTGGTAGGCCAAAAGGAAGCGGCCCTCGGGCGCCTTGGGGTTGTCGGTTACGAAGGCGCCCAGGGCGCGGAGTTGGCCGGTGTACGTGTCGACGTTTCCGTAGAACGCGTATAACGTCGGCCAGTCAATGACCGGCCCGAGAGTCAAGGCCGCGTGGGCTTCCATCGCGGCGCCCCGGTAGTCCTTCAAGGCGAACAGGCAGAGCGACATCAGTTCATGCGCCCTCGCATCCTGCGGCATCTCCACCGCCGCGTGACTGGCCCACCGCAGGGCATCGCGATAGTCGCCGCTGCGGAACGCATCCAGCGCCTGCGTGGCATAGTCTTCGCCCGTGGACGCCGTCTGATCGGAGGTCGCGTCCGATGGCGTCACGTATACCGCGGGATTGGCGGGGCTATACGTCGCCACGTCGTAGCCGGCGCCCGGCCCGTAGTCGTAGTAATTGCTGACGCTGGGCCCGTAGTCGTAGTAGTAACTGGCCCCCGGCCCGTAGCCGTAAGAGCCATAGTCGCCGTAATACGGCCAGCCATAGTCGCCGTAACCGTAATACGGCCAGCCGTAGAGAGAGTACCAGCCGGGGAACCCGAAACCCGCGAATACCCCTCCGAAGTTATGGAAGTGGTCAAAGTCGTGGAAGCCGTGCCGGAAGTTCTCGGGATGCCACCAAGACTGACCGTGATGCCAATCCCAGGAATGCGCGCCGGCGACATTTCGCCCGGCGTTGGAGAAATTGCCGCCGCCGCCGGAACGTCCGGCCAGTCCGTTGCCTGCGAAGTTGTGCGGCGTCGTGAAGTGTGACGCGGTCGCGCTGCCCGCGAAGTTGTGGTTGGTCGCGTGGCTAGCGCCGCTGAAGCCGCTGTTGAAATGAGCGCCGGAAACGCCGCCAAACGACGGGGCATGAGAGAAGCTGCCAAACGAAGGAGCGTGGGAGAATCCGCTCGGCACGTGGCCGCCGCCGTGGAAGCCGCTGCTCATGTGCGTCCCGGAGAAGCCGCCCGACATATGGCCGCCGCCACCGTGGAAGCCACCGGACATGTGGCCTCCCGAGAAGCCACCGGACATGTGGCCGCCGCCGCCCGACATGTGGCCGCCCCCGCCGCCTCCGTGTGACGCGGCACTCGCCGCGGAGGCCGACCAGAACAGTAACGCGACGCCTATTGGCACGACACTGAGAAGTCGAAAGTGCTTATTCATCATGGCACTCTTTCATTCCAGGAAGCCTTGTCGTTAGGGATAAACTGAACTCGCAATGGATTATTGAGCATATTTCATGCCAAAAATGCCGGCGTATTGCCGCAACCAATTACCGCACAAAGAGTTGTGAATCTGGCACAGGAATCCGCCGTCGCCGAAACCGCCAAAAATCGTCGTCGCTCTGAATACGCACCGTAGTCATTAGGAATTCTATGCGCACTGTCGGAAAGA
Organism: uncultured Planctomycetaceae bacterium; assembly: GCA_963759115.1. Classification (GTDB taxonomy): domain Bacteria; phylum Planctomycetota; class Planctomycetia; order Pirellulales; family Thermoguttaceae; genus CAVWXT01. Next base: position 143,577 of record CAVWXT010000002.1, on the reverse strand, counting down.
CAATGGCCGGCCGCGCCATTCAGGTCGTTGCCGAGACCGGCCGGCCGGTGTATAACCGAAAGCGCCGCGGATGCGTCGTTTGGGGGTCAAGCGATGCCAAAACCACCGGCGGCGGCCGCATCCTCGTCGGCCGTCCACCAGTCTGGAAAACCAATTCCTTGCAACTTGTAGGAGGAGAGCCATGGTGCGCTTCACTCGTCGTCAGTTTCTGGGAACGTCGTTGGCGGGCGCCGGTTTGCTGGTCACGGCCCCTCGTCTGTTGCACGCCGCCGACGCCGCGACGGCCGCCGGCTTCCGGGGCACCGACATTGTCCCCCTGGGCAAGACCGGCATTAAGGTCTCGCGCCTCGCGCAGGGCACCGGCTTCAACGGCTACAATCATTCGTCCGAGTTGACGCGGCTAGGCAAGGCGGGCTTCGACCGCGTGCTCCGCCGCGGCCTCGACCAGGGCATTACCTTCATCGACATGGCCGACGGCTACGGCTCGCAGCCCTTCGTCAAGGACGTGATCAAGGGCCTGCCCCGCGAGAAACTGGCCCTCTTGACCAAGCTCTGGCCGCGCAAGGAAACCTGGAACACGCCCTCCGGCGGCGCCAAGAAAGAAGTCGATCGCTACCTCCAGGAGCTGGGCGTCGAGCGGATCGACGTCTGCCTCCTCCACTGCATGATGAACGACAAGTGGCCCACGGAATACGAACGCATCCGCGACGACCTCTCCGAGTTGAAGCAGAAGGGCGTGGTGGGCGCGGTGGGCGTTTCGTGCCACGACCTCGGCGCCTTGAAGGTCGCGTCCACGCACCCGTGGGTCGAGGTGATCTTCGCCCGCGTCAACAACAAGTGCGGCACGGAGTACCTGTGCGACGGCACGGTGGAAGAAGTCTCCAGCGTGCTGAAGACGGCCCGCGGCAACGGCAAGGCCGTGGTGGGGATGAAGATCTTCGGGGCCGGCAAACTGACCAAGCCGGAGGAGAAAGACGCCTCGCTCAAGTACGTCTTTTCGAACGGGCTCGTCGATGCCATCACGGTCGGCATGTTGAGCACCGAGCAAGTCGACGACACGCTGAAGCGGATGAGCCAGGTGTCATAGACGCAGCAGTCAAGGGACGCGGAGAACGGTCCCGGAACCCAAATCAGCCTCATTCCCAACAGGGCCTCGTTGCTGCGCCGATCAGCGGGGAGCGAGCCACCGGTTGGGCTTGGGCTTGGGAGTGGACGTCAGAAAGGATTGGGCCCGGGCAATGCAGCCGTCCAATTCCCCGTCGTACTGTTCCTCGACAAATTCCGCGATCAATTCCGAACGCTCGCCGTTGGGAACATAGCCGTAGGCGTCCTTCCAAACGGCGTTGAATTCGTCGTCGGTGATCTTCTTCAAGATTCGTTTCAGTTTGTCTCGCTTCGGCATGGGGCTGTCTCTTTCGGTTGGACGCCACCACTTACACGATTGACCCGACTATACGATCCAGCCGGCATTATACCTCTTCGCCGCATGGTCCACAAGCGGCCGATCGCTCGGGCCCGGGCCAATCAGTTCTTCATTGTGGGAGGCGACTCCAGTCGCCGATTGTCCGAAAACGGCCGCGGATCGGCGACTGGAGTCGCCTCCTACAGGTCCTATTTGGAAAGCTCGTCGGCCATGTCGCTCGGGCCGGGGGTCAGTTCCGTCGAGGGGTTGAAGCCCCGAGTACAATAATGGTAGCCGTTCACGGCCTAGTGCCCCGACCGTGTTGTAGTGACAGCTTGGGTGCCACTGGCCGCTTGCCGGCCAGTGCGGGAACCGGCCGCAACACGGGCCTGACAAGCAGCCCGTGGCACCCGTCAATTCAGGCCGGTTGGGGCACTAGGTAGACGCGGCATCTTGCCGCGTTGTCTCGGCAGTCGTTGTTCTTGGAGCCGGCAGGAAGCGGCAAGATGCCGCTTCTACCATCCGCTATTTCGACGGTTCGGACTTTTTCGGCGCACGTTTCTGCTGGAGCAGCCACTCGTAAAGCTGCGGATTGGCGTAAGCCTCGGTCCAAGAGTCGTGCCCGGCATTGGGGTAGACGGTGAACCGCACGTTGCCGCCGCTCTTCTTCAGGGCCTCGACCATCTTCTCGGACCTTTCCAGGGGCACGGTCGAGTCTTTCGCCCCGTGAAACACCCACACGGGAAGGTGGGCAATCCGCCGGGCCGACTGCGGGTCGCCGCCGCCGCAGATCGGCACGATCGCCGCAAGGCGGTAGGGAGAAGCGGCGGCCAGCGACCAGGTACCGAAGCCGCCCATGCTCAGCCCGGTCACGTAGATGCGGTCTTGATCCACCTTGTATTTCTCGACGATTTCGTCCAAGAGCGCGGACAGCTCGAACGGCTCCCACGACTTGTCCTTGGGGCACTGAGGCGAGACGACGATGAAGGGAAGAGCCTGGCCCACCTCGATCAGCTTCGGCGGTCCGTGGATCTTGACGGCGTCCAGATTATCCCCTCGCTCCCCCGCCCCGTGCAGGAACAACAGCAGCGGAGAGGAAAGCTGGGCGTCGTAGTCTTTCGGCAGATAGAGGAGATACTTCATCTTGACCCGGATGGTGCGGTCCAGGTCATACGCCTTCTGCTGGCCGGGGTCGGCGGCCGCAGCCCGATGGACGTGGGCGAAACCCATAAAACCGACGGCCAGCCCGATGGCCACAACATGCCGAAAACATCTCATCGTGTCGCTCCCCGATAACGTTGTGAAAGGGTCTTGACGACGCGCACGTTCGTTGCCGGTTTCGCAAGCGATAATTAGTTTCTGTTGCGGTAAGGTGGGGTAGGGTGGGACGAGGTCGCGGAGGGTTGGTGGGACTTCGCAAACCGGCCTGATCCGCGACCGAAGTCCCACCAAGATTCCGGTTTGCTCGTCCCACCCTACGTTTCCGCAACAGATTCTAATTAGTCTACCAAGTCAGCGGTGGGCGTGAAAGCCGGCCGTTGCCTCTGCGGGGGAAGGTCCAATCTGCCCCCGAAGAGCCGCGGCAGGGCAAGGCTTGCCCGTGAGGGGAACTGGCCGGCCCGTTTCGCCTCCTTTTCGCCGCAACCGTTACAACCGGCCGCGCGAAATTCCCCCCGCCCGCCATTCCGCAACGTACATTATCACAGCAGGTTGGCTGGCGTGACGGGGCATGTTCGTGGGCCACGACGGTAAGCGATCGTTTCCTGCGTAGAAAGTGGGCTTGGGGGGGCTATGCTACGGAGGCGTGCGCGTGGAACTCCACCTCAACAGTATCGAGATCCCCACAACCCTGGCGCTGGCGATCATGGCCACGCTGGGCTACGTGTTCGGCACCTTGCAGCAACGCCGCCGGGCCGGCACGAATGAAGCGTGGTTGCGGCTGAAGAACGAATTGTCTCGCGCCCAGATGGCCGTCAGCGAGATGGAAACCGTGATCGGCCTGCTCCGCAAGATCTCGGCCCGGCACCATTCCCGCCTGAAGAGGTTCCAGCGCCGGGTGGCCGGATTGGGCAATGAGAAGGGCGACGCCGTGTGGCACAAATTGTGCCAGGAAGTCGAGTCCATCCTCGAGCCGTCCGTCCAACTCGTCCAGGAAATCGCCAACAGCCAGGATCGGATTCGCTACCAGAGCAGCTATCTGATGACCTTTTCGGAGGTGCGGACCGATCCGCTGACCGGACTCGGCAATCGTCGAGCGTTGGACCACGTGTTGAGCGCACAGTTCAGCATGCTCCATCGCTACGGCACGTCCTTTGCCTTAGCGGTCATCGACATCGACCACTTCAAAGAGATCAACGACCAGCATGGGCACCTCCACGGCGATCAGGTGTTGCGCGACTTGACCAAATTGCTCACGGATGCGTTGCGCCGCGTCGACATCGTGGCTCGCTATGGGGGAGATGAACTGGTGGTTGTGATGCCGCAGACCGACCTCGTCGGCGGGGCGGCGCTTGGCCAACGCCTGCGGACCGAAGTCGAGCAAAAGATGTCTTTCACCGTAAGCGTCGGCGTGGCATCGGCGTGCGACACCGACACGCCGGAAACCCTCTTCCGACGCGCCGACGAGGCCATGTACCGTGCCAAGAGCGACGGACGCAACCGCATGGTCTGCGATGGCGGTCCGGCCGGCGACGCCGCGCGGCACGAAGCCGCCATGGAGGCCTGCTGACGGGCCGTTGGGCCGTTTGACCGCTGGCGGCCGGCCCCCTACAATTCCTCGCGGTGGCGATGCGCCGTCTCGCGCCAACGGGCTGTTGGGGCGGGACCCAGCCGGAGGGGGAACTCATGAAAATCCAAGACATCCTCAGTGTCAAGGGCAGCACGGTCCACTCAATTTCGCCCGACGCCACGCTGCAAGAGGTGGTGCGGACCCTCGTGGAACGCAGCATCGGCGCCTTGGTCGTCTGCCGGCAGGACGCCGCGGGAACGGCGAGCCTGTTGGGCATCATCACCGAGCGCGACATTCTCCACGCCTGCACTCCCGAAAAGCGGCCCCTGGCGGAAGTGAGGGTGTGCGACGCGATGAGCGCGCCGCTGATCACCGGCTCGCCGGACGACGAAGTCGAGGTGGTCATGGGCCTGATGACCACCCGGCGCATCCGCCATCTGCCGGTGTTGGCCGAGGGGCAGTTGGCCGGCATGATCTCCATCGGCGACGTCGTCAAGGCCCAGCACGACTGGCTGGCGCTGGAGAACCGGTTCATGAAGGATTACATCAGTAGTAATCCCCGATGAGTACGGACCGCTCACGCCACTTCGGGCACCACGAACGGCTCGCGGCCAACACGCCGAGATAGCCGGTTCGCCTGGTCCGCGAACTCGCCGGTGAATTGCTCCCGCTCGACGTCCAGCGTGAGCCACGGCCCCACCGTCGCCGGCGTGCTGCCAAGATCAATTCCGTTCTGACCCAGGTACTCGCGGCAGCGCTCGAAGGCGTCGGCCAATTCGGGGTTGGCTCGGGCCGTTTCGAGGATCGCCTCCGGAGGCGTCTGCTTGCCGAGCCGGTACGAGAGGTTCGCCGTGTGGCAGCACGCGGCGGTGACCTGACCCACGCGGGCCTCGGCGTGGAGGCTGGCAGAGTCGCGGCTGCGAACGGCCTCCACGAAGTTGGTGGCGTGAACGACTTCCTGGTCCTGCGGCTTTTTGTCGCCGGGGATCTTCTTGATCTGCTTGCCCTCTTTGTCGAAGACCGTGCTGCCGGAAGAGTCGCCGGCGACGCAGCCCCCTTCGCAATTGATCGCGACGCCGACCGTGGCGCCGCGGTAGTTGCCGACGGCGTCGGCCCCCTTCTTCGCCCGATAGTTGCGGACTTCGCAGATCAGCGGGGCCGGTTGATAGTCGAAGAAGGCGATCTGCGTGTTGGCCGTCTCGCCGCCGTCCTGGAAGCCGAACCGCCCGCCAATGCTGATGGCCCGCGGGGCCGGCTTCTCCTGCCCCAGCGCCAGCCGGGCGATGTCGATGTGATGGGCCCCGTTGTTGCCGATCTCGCCGTTGCCGGTGGACCAGAACCAGTGCCACTCGTAGTGCAACTGCTTTCGCATGAGCGGCTGAACCGGGGCCGGGCCGCTCCAAAGGTCATAGTCGACCGTGGACGGGACGGGCGTCGGCGCCGTCACCTTGCCAATGCCTTCGCGGGCGCGGAGAATCAGGGCATGAGCGGAGCGCACGGGCCCGATCTCGCCGCTCCGCACGAACTCGATCACCTGCCGCACTTCGGCGCTCGAACGGCGCTGCGTGCCGACCTGGACCATGCGGCCGTATTTGCGGGCCGCGGCCACCATCTGCCGGCCTTCCCAAATGTTGTAGGAGAACGGTTTCTCCACGTAGACGTCTTTGCCGGCCTGGCACGCCCAGATCGTGGCCAAGGCGTGCCAGTGGTTGGGCGTGGCGATGGCGACCGCATCGATCGACTTGTCGTCGAACACCGTGCGGAGGTCGGTGTAAGCGGCCACTTCTTCCTTGCGGTCCTTGAACTTGCCGACCTCGTGGTCGAGAACCTCGCGGTCGACGTCGCACAGGGCAACGATCTTCACGCCCGGCACTTGCCGGAAGTTGCCGATAAGCTGGCGGCCGCGGCCGCCGACTCCGCCCGGGGTTTCGATCCCGCCGAGCCCGATCACGGCCAGGCGGATTTCGCTGTTGGGACCTGCCGCATCTGATCGCCGCGCGCCGAAGTGGACCAGGCTCGGCGCCCCGATTGCCAGTCCGCCGGCCACCGACGCCTTCAAGAGATCCCTGCGGGTGATTCGTGTCATTGCTTGACCTCAGTACATTCGTTTGTGTGGTGCGACCTCACGCTTACTCGGTTCGTAATCCGCTATTCCCCGCGTAGCAAGTAGGGTCCGCCGTGCGAACCGTTTCCGCTGCCGGGGCCATCGCCCGATCCTGAACAACCCCAATGGTAACTCCTGGGCATTTGGGCCGCAACCGGTGGGACGGCTGACCCGCATTTCTCACCATAGTGTGCCACTGCTCGGCGCAAGCCGAGCAGTGCCGCTGGGTTACTGCCGGCACTGCTCCTGCGGAGCAGTGGCACGTCGTCAACTTCCCTCGCGTGGTGAGAAATGCGGGCTAACCTCTCCCGCTGATTTTCGCAAAGGCCCGCGCATGAAAAACGGGGGCGACCCGGCCGGTCGTCCCCGTCAGAGACATTCGCGTGTTGAGTTTTGTCCTGCGTCAGAACGTCACGACCGCATCGACGGCCGCCGTGAACATGCTGCTGGCGGTAAAGTCGTTGAAGGGCAGTTGGCCCGCCAGGTTTCTCGATCCGGCGTACCAGTCCCAGCGGATCTCGGGACGCACGACCCAGTTCTTATTGGGGCGATAGTTGAGCCCCAGGCTCAGATCGCTGAAGGCGCCGGCAAAGCCGGGCGCGCCGGTCCATCCGCGATCGGTCCCCAGCACGTTGCCGATGCCGCCAACCCGCGAGCCTTGGTTGTCTTGGACCCATTCGTATCGCAAGCCGGCCGCCCATTTGGGGTTGTTCAGCTTGTAGGTGAAAATCTGCTCGAAGCCGTACCAAGTGTCTTCGTGGCCGGAATCGAAGACATCGTTCTCACGGCCGACGGTCACCTGCGTCCCTGAACCCAATCGCTCGGTGAACTGGTGGTTGTAGACCATGATGCAGTTGTCGACGTCGTGGTACCCGGCGAAGGTCATGGTTGGCCCGGCGGTCACCATCACGGAGAGGGCCGATTTCTTGTCGTCGCTGGCCCATTTGACGCCGCCGAGGAAATTGAAGGTGTCATTCGGATTCTCAAACTCCTGCCAGCCGCGATTGAAGCCGCCGATGGCCGTCCAGTTGTCGTTGAGCTTGTACTCGGCCTGAAGGCCGGTCACCAACAACGGATCGTAGTAACCCGTCATCAAGTAGCTGTGCGAGTAGAAGAAGTTCAACGGCGCCGGCACCAGTTCCAGGCTGGTAAGACTGGCGAAATGGCCCATTTTCACCGTCAAGTCGTTGTACGCGACCTCCAGGTAAAACTGGGGCAGAATCAGGCCATAGAAACTGTTGGGGTCATCGATGCGGGTCTCCAGGCCGGAGCACTGTCCGTAGCGCCAGTCGGTGCCATACACCAGGTCGATCCGCCCACCGATGTCCCAACCGCAGCCGTCGGTCTTGGTGGGCCGCACAAAATACAGCCACGCCTGGTTCAGTTGGTACTCTCCGCTGCGGTCGTTGATGCACAAGGGCCCGTTGAACCGATCCCCGGGGTTCCAGCCGTCGTAGGTGATGCCCTGTTGCACCCAGCCGCCCATGTCGATCTTGTGGTTCTGGAGGACTTGTGGCTGAGGCAGTTTCCAGGGCTTGTCCCCCGGATCAGGGCCAGCGGCTTCCGGCGCCACGCTGGCGGCGCTTTGCTGGTCGGTTGCCTGGGCGGCCCCCGCGCTGTCGTAGGGCAAGGGCGGCTCGGCCAAGGCGGTCAGCGACGGGCTGGCCGGTCCCCATCTCGTCCCGTCCTGCGCAAACGTCATGCCCGGCAGGTGTACCATCAACACGACTACTGCGACGCTCATCCAAGTGCGTTTCATGTTCACTCTAATCCTTGAAAGCGGATTGTAGTTCCTCTCGGCATCCTCAGGGTGCTATCGGAATATCGCCTAATTCCTGTTGATCGGGTGGAACCTGAAAACCCTGGAAAATCGACTATTCCAGGGCACATGTGGCGGGCTGTGATGCCTGGGCAAAGCCTGCGGGCTGCCTTCAACATTGAGGCGGTGGCACAGGCATCAATATACCCATAATGGGTATATTCTCGACTGCTCAGCGCACCGCTTGCGGCAGCCAAGAGGCGCACGTGTCGCCCTGAAGACAGGCAACCGACCATCGAGAAGCCGGTCAATGCGTGGCGGGGGTCCAGAGATTGGAATAGGCATCCGGATCAACTTGCTCGACGAAGGTCGGGGCCACAATCCCGCCGGACTTCAAGAGCGTCAAGGCAATTCCGTGGTAGAGGCTGCTCCGCAGCACGGGATCGGTCTCCTTGACAGCAAGGGCCAATACCTCGTCGGGGCCCTTGGCCATCACGTGATACGCCGCCACTTTCCGAACGCCGTTGGCGCGAGCGTAGGGATCCTCCCGAATCTCTCGCGCCAGTTGATAACCACGGGCGAGATCCCCGGCTCGGGCCAAGATCATCGCGGCCTCCTCTCGGCCATCAAGCGCCGGATTAGGCAGCGGAACCAGCGGCAGCACGATCTCGCGCACGGTTGTCAGCGCCGCCTCGTTGAACCCGAGTGCAATCTGGGCTGCGGCAATCCGACCGGCTTCATGTGCGCGGTCGGCGGCGTCCGAGATCGTGCTGACCTTGCGGGCGGCCTCTTCCAGCGTCTGCTTGGCAGCCGACAGGTCGCCCAGACGAACCTGGGCGGCGGCGATTACGGCGGCCGGTATCTGCACGTTGTACTCATTATCCACCTGGTTCAGTGCCTGCAATGCCTTTGCTATGGTGTTTGCGGCAGCCGCCTTCTCCTCAATCTCGAATTGACACTCGGCAAGCTCGGCCAGCGATTGTGCCTTGAGGTCTTGCTGCTCCGCCAGTGCGCACTCAACCATGCTGATTGCCTGCTCCAGGGTAGCGCGGGCGGCGGCCTGCTTCCCGGCCTTCGCCTGGGCAGCGGCCACCGCTTCGAAAGCATACGCCTTGTGATAGCAGTCCGGTATGAGTTGGAGCGTTTTGATTGCTCCGTCGATATCCCCCGCCTCAACCCGGCAAAGCACGACGTTCGCCATCTGGCATTCACGAATGGAGCCCTCCTCAATCTCTTCAGCGGCCTGAAATGCCTTGGCGAACATTGCCGGGGCGGCCTTGTCACCGGCCTTGGCGTAGTGCTGAGCCACGTCACGGAACACCCAGCAGCGAGCGCACTCTCCTTTTGGCATCGCGTCGGCCAATTTCAACGCCTCATCGACGTCACCCATCTGAACGTAGAGCGGCCAGAGTTTCTCGGGAATCCACCACATGTCGTGGGATTCTGAGGTCTTTGTGGATGTCGTGGGGACGCGTCGCAGCATTGCCCTTGCCTCTTCCCGCCGACCGGCGGCGAGATGCGCTTCGGCAATGTCGATCTGTGCCGTGGATCGGTCAAACTGGCTTTCGAACCTGGAAGCGACTTCGGCCGCGTCGGCGAGCTGCCCGGCCGCGAGATGAGCATGAAAGAGCAGCAGTCGACCGTCGCGGGATGCCTCGCCGAATCGTCTCAGGGCCTCGGCCAGAGTAGCTTTCGCGGCGTCGCCTTCACCGCGTTTGGCCTGAGCCCATCCGATTTCGGCTAGTATGTCCGCGGCCGCCTTCGCGTCGTCGATCTCTGCGGCCGCTTGGCGAGCCCCGGCAAGGTCCCCCGCGCACGCCAGATCTTGGCCGATTCCCTCGAACAGCCCAGACCTGATGGCGTGGTCCTTCACGGCGCGCACAGCATCAAACGCCTTGTGAAGGCACTCAACGGCCTTCCCCGTGTTTTTTTCTTCGGGCGCTGCCAGGCCGCCAGCGCCAGGGCCGCTGAGCAAGAACAGTATCAGAAGAGTTCGACTGATCCCGGTCATGGGAGGTCCCTCCCTTGTCTTGGTGCTTCGCGCCCGACAGACTTCCTCATGGATTGTCGGCGTCAATGCAAGTAACGTCTGTTTGTCCATGCTCTATCGCCTTTCCGTCGTGGGGCGACTCCCGTAATTTTATTGGGGAATCATAGTATGGCAAGACACCCGCCAGCGGGAGGCTGGCTCTTGGCCGCATCCTCCGCAAGTGTTATACTTGCGACATGAAGGACGTACCTCCCAGCCTGTTGGACGAGATCGTGCGGCGGTTGGTCGCAGCGCTGCGGCCCGAGGAAATCTATCTCTTCGGTTCGCACGCCCAGGGGACGGCCCATCGCCACAGCGACTTGGATCTCTTGGTCGTCGTGTCAGACGACGCCGGCGACCGGCACGAGTTGGCGGCACGCGGATACCTCGCCCTGTATGGCGTGCGAGTGCCGATCGACCTGGTGGTTCAGTATTGCGCCGATGTGGAAAAATGGGCGTCGGTGAAGTCTTCCTTGCCCTACGAAGCCACTCGGAAGGGAAAACGAATCTATGCCGCCCCGATCACACCGCGAACGGCGGCAGGGGCGTGCGGATGCGGCGGCGCTCGCTGAACACGTCCGACTTGACGTGGCCGTCCTGCATGCGGATCGTCCGCTGCGCCCGGCGGCCGAACTCCTCGTCGTGCGTAATCAGCACGATCGTCATCCCCTGCTCGCGGTGCAGGTGGGCGAACAGATCGAAGACCCCTTCGGCCGACACCGAGTCGAGGTTGCCGGTGGGCTCGTCGGCCAGCAGGGCGATGGGATCGTTGGCCAGCGAGCGGGCGATGGCCACCCGCTGCCGCTCGCCCACCGAGAGCTTCTGCGGCAGGTGGTCGAAGCGGTGGCTCCATGCCCACCAGCTCCAGCAGCTCCTTGGCCTTTCTGCACGCGGGCCGGCGGCCGACAGCGGCCCCTCGAACATCGGCACCTGCACGTTCTCCACCGCCGTCAGGATCGGCAGCAGGTGGAACGACTGGAACACGAAGCCGAACTTCTGCGAGCGGAGCCGGTCGAGGTTGCGGACCTTCGAGAGCGGCTGGCCGTCGAAGTAGACCTCGCCCGAGGTGGGCTTGTCCAGCGCGCCGAGCAGGTTCAGCAAGGTCGACTTGCCGCTGCCGCTGGGGCCCATGATGGCCACGTACTCGCCGCGGCGGACGCTGATGCCGACGTCCTCCACGGCGTGGACCTGGCCGTCGGGATAGAGCTTCGACAGGTGTTCGGTGCGGAACAGGAAGGGGTCGCGGCCGTGGCTATTCATGGCGGAGGGCCTCCGTCGGCAGGAGTTGTGCGCCCCGGTAGGCCGGATAGGCGGCCCCCAGCAGCCCCACGCACAAGGCGATCACGAATCCCTGCGCGATGACGCAGGGGGCGACGTAGGCGATCGACCATGCCGGCCACGGCGGGCTGGTTGGCCAAGCACGTGGGTCAGCGCGATGGCCCCCGCGGTGCCGACCACGCCGCCGGTAAGGCTCAGCAAGATCGACTCCATGAGGATCATCCGCACCACGCGCCAGCGTCCCCAGCCGATCGCCCGCAGGATGCCGATCTCCTTGGTCCGCTCGAAGACCGACATCACCATCGTGTTCAACATGCCGACGGCGCCGATCACCAGGGCCACGGCCGAAGTGACCCAGGCCATGGCGTGGATGAAGCGGATTTCGGTGGTCGAATTGACGAACTCGGCGGTGGGCGTGGCTTCGACGTTCTTGCCCAGGGCCTCGATGTCGCGGCGGATCCGCTCGATCTCGGCCTTGTCGTCGGGGTGATCGACCACGATGGCGAAGCCGCTCACCTGGCCCTGGCGGCCCATGAACCGCTGCAAATCCTGCAGCAGCACCACCATGCTGCCGTTCTCGTAGACGCGTGGGCTCTTGAAGATGCCCGCCACGGTGTACGTCTCGTTGTCGAAGATGGTCATCTTGTCGCCGACGTGCTTGTCCAGGCTGGCGGCCAATCGTTCGCCCAGCAACACGCGCTTTGTCGTCGGCGGCGGTGAGACGGCGGCCGCCGGGCAGGATGTCCAAGGCCAGCATCAGCGGCGAGTCGGGCTCCCAGCCCTGCACCAGCACGCCCACCGGCCCCAATTCGTCCATCGAGGTGAAGTCGACCAGCCCGGAGTTGATCTGCTTGACGCCGGGGATCTTGGCGATCTGGTCGCCCAGCTTGGCGTCGAGCACGCTGGTGAGCCGTCTGCTTGACGCCCCGCTGTTGGACGACGATGTCGACCTTCTGCCGCTGGTAGATGTCCATGAACGACCGCTCGAAGCCGCTGGAAATGCCCACCAGGGCCACCACCGCGCCGACGGCCACCGCCATGCCGATCACGGTCAGGCTCGATCGGACGCGGCGGCGGACCACGTTTTTCAGGACGAAGGTATAGAATCGCATCAAGATACCTGTTCCTGGGATCGGCATTTCCCGTATTGTCATTGTTTCGGCCGGAGGGGGGTTCTGTCAACGGCGAACGGGTATGGAAAGGCCGATGGCGACAGGAACTCGGGACGCCAAGCGGCCAAATCGAAGAAGCCTTCACCATTCCCCCAAACCTCCTCGCCGCCGCGGACTCGCCAATCAAAAACATCCGGATCGAGCGATTGCGGACTTGAAACCGGCGAGAAGGGGATTAGGGTTCATCGCGTGCGCGAAGCGCACCCGCCTGAGAGCAAGCAGCCGTTCGGGCGTCTTCACACGCCCAACGTTGCCGGCGTAGGCAAGCTGGGCAAAACAGGGATTCGGGAGTTTGGTTCGCGTTGAGGTCGTCCCGGCCAATGCGGAGTTGGTCAACAGGATCGCGAATTTCCAATTTCAGACGCGGCAGGCCAGTCCGCGATCGGCGGTCAGCGATCCGCCATGAGCGTTTCGCGTGCCGTTCGCTTGTTGGTCATCAAGATCGGAAATTTCCAATTCTGGACTCCTCAGAGCCATCGGCTTTACCCGTTCCGCCTGCCGTTCTCCACCTTTACCCATAGTTTGTCAAGGAACTGGCTCTTCCGGTTTTAGGTGCAGAACGCGAGAAATTCAGCCTTCAGGCCACGGACGATCTCGCGTAGCTCGGCGATGGTCCGCCCGGCGGCTTCCGACGCCCGGTTCAAGTCCAGGAGCAGCCGGTTCCAGAGCGTGTCGGCTGACTTCACGCCGTAGCAGCGTTTGGTGATGACGCGGGCCTTGTTGTTGATACCTTCAACCGCCGCGCTGGTGTACCGCCCGTCGAAGTAGTTCAGGATGCCCGTCTTCCAGTTGTCGTAGGTCGTCCAGAACTTGGCGAAGTCCAGCCCCAGCGCTTCGGTCCGCGCGCGGAGTTCGGCCAACTGCTGTTCCGCTGTGGCGCGATCCGGCGCGGTGTCGAAGATCTCCTTGAACCGCACGCGCACGTCATACACGTCCTTCAACACAGGCAACTCGACGAACAGCCGATCCAGCGACTCGCGTTCCTCGGGCTTCAGGTCCTTCGGGTCGCGGCGGAACTCCCACATCAGCGAGCGGAACCGTTTCTGCTCGGCTTTGGACAACTGGGCCTTGTGCTTCCGCGTGCTTTTTTTTTCGCAACTCATCCACCACCTCGTTGAACTGCTTGGCCACGTGGAACCGGTCCACCACCAACCGGCTGTTGCGAAGTTGCTCGTTGCAGACCGGGCCGTAGACCTTCCCCATGTCCACGCGGTGCGTTTCCACCGCGGCGCGCTGCTCGGGCGTCAATTTCCCCAGGCATTCGAGGGCCGCTGCCGTGTCGCGCCCGCGGGCCACCGCCAGCACCTTCGGCGACTCCGGGTCGGTCAAGTCCGTCATCACCGTCACGTACAACTTGTGCCGCTTCTTGAGGCTGATTTCGTCCATGCCCACGTGCTTGATGACCCGTGCCGGGTCGATCCGCTTGTCGTCCTTCAACTGGTTCTCGACGATCAGTTCCACGGTCTCCGCCGAGATGCCCAGCCGCGCGGCCACCTCTTCTTCGTTGCTGCCGATGAGCATCCGCAGCACGTATTCCTCGAAGCGGTACGTGTACAGCACCTTCTTCCGCTTGAAGGGGGCGAAATGCTCCTGGCGATGCCCACAGCGCGAGCAACGATGGAAGCAGGGCTGGAAGATCAGGAAGCTCGGCTGACCCCACAGGTCCAGGTCGCGGACCACATAGACGGTGTTCTTGTACTCGTAGGTGGACGGCTCTTCGTGGCCGCACTGCTCACAACGGCAAGAGTCGGGCAGGGGGAACTTGACCTCGAAGCCGTGCCCGTCGCGCGAGCGCTCGTATCCCAACAGTTCCACACCCGGCGGCAAATCCAACTTCACTTTGACCTCGACCTGAGCCATCCGTGGCCTCCTTGGTTGGCGGTGTCTTCTGCGACGGGGCGAAGGCAACAACCGCGTTGGTCCGACCGCCGCCGCTTGAGCAAGGTAACGCCGCGGGCGACCTCGGGCCAACAGCAACCTTCCCAACTCGCGAAATCGGCGCCCGCAGGGAGGAGGCGGCGGAACATGTTCCCGGACAAGCACTTACGCTCGCAATCCCTGTTGCACTATATTCTTGTGGGGGGGGGCTAATATGGCGAGAATTACGTGCCTGGGGCGTTCAAGCAACCGTCGCGCGTAGTATAACGGCCGCTATTGTTGAGCCTCGGGTTTGTGCGGCGTTCGCACCCAGAACCGGAAGAGCCAAGGAACTGAAGCGCCGGTCAACGCCGCGGTAGAGGTAAAGCCAGGAGACGCATTTTCGCAGAGGACATCGTACGCTTGGCGAAGTCGGTTTTCAATCGCAAGAATTGGCCACAGCATGCCCCGGAGCAAGTTCAAAGCCTTCTGCATGCGGGTGGAAAGCTTAGACGGCGATTTCAGTAGCCCTTACCGCCTGAAATTGCTCCCGCGCGGACTGAAGCGTGCGCTCTGCCCAACGAACGAGTGCCTGCCAATCTTCGGAGACCTCCATCTGCCAGCAACGCGGGTGCGCGTCGTGGTTTTCCCAACCACCCATTCCCAGGTGCATGCCAGACAGGTCGAGTTCCTGAAGGCCGACGGGCTCTCCGATTTCTTCCAATTCCGGCTGAGTGATGCACGGGAGTTCTTCCAACTCCGTGGGCTTCATGATAGGTCCCTCGCGTATGATCGGCCGCGAATAGCCAGCCATCATGCCCGTTTCAAGATGCCAATGTGGCTGCGCCGCAAGGCCCCCACGACGGTGCTTCTGTTGCGCCGTCTCGCGTATCTGATCCCATTCGGCGCGGAGGACCTCCTGTTCGCAGTTGAGTCGGCCCTCGACGCCCCAAAAGAACGTCCAACCGACTCCGATCAGATCGAACTCTGCATGCTGCTGACAATGCCATTCTTCGTGCCAACTAGCCCACACCTGATCGACGAATGTTGTTGGGGCCGGGCCCAACGGAAAGACGGGACATCGCCCACCTAGTCTTCTTTCGGCCGTTGTCACAAAGCGATCGCAGACCATGTCAAAGGAAACCGTGGAACCCTTAACAACTCGCGCCCAGTTGCTACCATGGCTTCGGACCGAAACTCGCAGTCCTGTTAGATCGTGTATGCAATCTTCGAGACTTCGATGAAGTATCTCAATTCGGCCGACGGAAGTCATCGCATTTCCAATCCCACAGAAAACGGTTCACGGACGGACTATTTCGGTACTCCGTATGCACGCGATGCTAGTTCGTCGATCTGATCAAGTTCCGGCATTCCGCCGGCATGGATTCGCCGCCCAAGTTGCGCCAGTTGTACGACGAGATCACCGGTAACCTGAAGATCATCGGAAAGATCTGGCAAATAGACGCGATTGATGAATTGATTAGAAAGATTGAATTGCCCGCCTTGTACGCGCGGGCAACTAGCTTCGAGCAGTTTCTCAAAGACGCCGCTGTTCAGAAGACCTAGATAGGCCCACGGGAGCGGAGTCTCCCAGAACTCGCTTGTCTGCTCGCGCAGAATCAACTGCGTGATCGTTGGCATTCTTTTTCCAAAGCCATGCGAACCCCTGCAGAACCACAAATGAACCGTCATCGTCGACAGCGAAGCTTCCGCGATCGCCAAAATAGGTTGACACCAGCTTGGGCTTGCCCACCATCTGCCACGGGCGCGGTCTATCCAAGAGCCACCACTGTGTATATTGGACGTGTTTGCGGGATGCAAGTGTCGCTTTATTGCCTTCAAGCCACTGCTCGCGGTAGCGCGGTACTTTCTCTGCCAATTCCTCTTCGGTCGTGATCGTCGGCCCGGATTTATCGTAGGGATAGAATACATACTCGTCGGGACGAACGATACCATCGTGAATCGTCGAATTACTTGCTATCGGCCGAAAGTAGGCCCGTTCTCTCTTGGGAAGGCCTTGAAGTTCTTGAGACGACAAGACGAACGTCTTGTTGTAGCCCGTTTGAATACCCCGATGAACGGCAAAGAGATCTTCCACCATCGTCATGCGGGCCAATGACAGCGACTCTCTGAGTCTCATTGCCCGTCGGAAGCGTGGCATCCAACTGGCAGATTCAATCGAAGATCGGCGGACGAAGAACGTGTCCCATTCGTTGGGGACGTTGGAAGACTCAACGTCTTGACGCAATCCACGGATTGCGTCATCCTCATGACCACTCTTGGCAATAACAATTCGCAGGCGCTCGGGAGGTACTCGAGGGCTGTGTCACTCTGTGGCGTAAGAGTAGTATGCCAGGCTCGACCAAAGAACTGCGAAAGAACCCGTACCCCTCAAATCGCCCCAAAAGGAGCAACTCGTTGTCGGCGACCAGTGCTTCTCGCCACTCTTGCCCCGAATCAGTCTCGAACAATGGTGCTGGCAAGACCGACGCCATAACAGCCGCATCGGTCAGGGACTGCACGGCTCGCCAGACGAACGCCATCGCCACATCCATGCGGTACTTGGCGAGGCTCCCCAGAATCTCCCTTACGGATTCCTTCTCTTCCGTAGACATGCGGTCCCAGGGCACGAACGGCGGGTTCATCAAGATGATGTTCGGATGTCCCCAATCGTTGTGCAACGAATCCTCTTGTCGTATTTCGATAACAACGCTTGGCGACGGAGAATCAAGCTTCGCACGTTCGAGGCAAAAACGCGCGATGGTGCAGGAGACTGGAGAAGTGTCGAAGCCTCGCAACGTCAGACTCCCTGAGTAACCGCGCTGGACAAGTTCCCGCAAAGCCTCTTGAAGAAAAACACCTGAACCGCAGGCGGGATCAACAATGGCTATCGGCTGATTCGCAGAAATCAAATCGGGAACGGCATCCAGTGCCTGTTGGGCCAGGGCCCTCGCCAACGATGGAGGTGTGAACCGCACATCTTTTGTCAGCAAGCCCGTCGCAGCGGCATCGGATGCGAGACCAGGCAAAGACATCTGCCTCGCCTCACGTTCCAACCGCAAATGGGCTTCCTGGTACAATTGGCCAGAAGCGTGGCGCAGCAGGAGTCCTGGATCCAAGCGACACTGACTTACGGGTTCGGGAGATAGGAAGTGGCTCAGAAGCGATTCCCCAAGAACTGTTTGCAATACGCTTGGCGGCAACGTCTCCGTTTCAGCAAGTTGTCGTTTTTCGTCGGTGAGCTGCCCCACCGCGTCCTGCACCGTTCGTGCTTTGAACCAGCGGCGACCGCTATTCGGCTCGTGCAACACGGATTCAGTGCCAAGCAGCAGTACGTTCAACACCTTGATCGCATCCAAACCATCCACGGATGCCAAGGAGTTGCGAATTGTCCGGAAAGCGCGCAGCACGAAGAGGATTACGTCTTCACCCCGTGGAGTTGCGGATTTCTGGAGGAGTCCCAAGAAGTCGCTAGCGGCCCTAGGGTTCTTCGCGAGTCGGAATTTGCGGACAGTCCCAGACGGGGCGTCCCACCGCCGCAGGAACATCTCTTCGCTTTGCGCGTTAATGATCAACGAGTGCCTGAGATTCGCCGACCACGCCCACGAAAGCGGCTCATTTTCGTACGCAAGACTGCTATCATCACTGACCGAATGTGCAAAACTCGACGAGTCGCCGTCGAGCAGCACAGAGTGATTCCCCGTGAGCGAGGGCGAGTGCGAGCCGAACATCGGGACGTGAACTAGCCCCAATGCACGAGCCCATGCGCGAGGATCAAGCGGATTCCATTCCGTCCCGTTGGAACTCATGCGACACCAGGCTGTCAGAAAGGGTAGCGAAGCAACTCGCCGTAACCTCAAACAACGTAATAGATTTCGACGCGAAGCGACAGCCCAATTCAGCGAAAATCAACCGCAACACGGGCAGTTCGATGCCTTATCGCCGTCTTGATACCAGATTTCCCGCAGCATGCAAGCCCCCCGGCGGTAGCTGTAACGTCGGTGAGTTCAGCGGTTCGGCACACACGACTCGTGGGGCCGAGGGCGACCGATCGCCTTCGACTGGCAACGATTGACTTTCGCATGTCCCCCGGTCAAGCTTGAGGGCGCTTGATGTCCGGCGTCGGGCCGGGTGGAGGCTGACTGGCAAACAACGGCTTGAAAATTGGAGCATGAACATGAGCGACACGAACACCTCGCGGCGGGATTTTCTGAAGGGGACGGCGGCCGTGGCCGCGGGCATCACCCTGGCCGGCGGGCTGAATGTGGCTCGCAGCGCCCATGCTGCGGGCAGCGATGAACTGAAAATCGCCCTGGTCGGCTGCGGCGGACGAGGCCGGGGAGCGGCGATCAATGCGCTGAAAACGAAAGCCAACGTGAAACTCGTCGCCATGGCCGACGCCTTCCAGGATTCGATGGACATCAGCCTGGCGGCCATCCAGAAAGAGTGCAAGGACCAACCGGAACGCATCGAAGTGCCCGAGGATCGCCGGTTCACCGGCCTGGACGCCTATCAGAAGGCGATCGACTCGGGCGTCGATCTGGTGCTGCTTTGCACGCCGCCCGGCTTTCGGCCCGCACAGTTCGAGGCCGCGGTGAAGGCGGGCAAACACGTCTTCTTGGAAAAACCCGTGGCCACCGATGCGGTCGGCGTGCGGCGGGTCATGGCCGCCAACGAAGAGGCGAAGAAGAAAAAGCTGGCCGTGGCCGTCGGACATCATCTGCGGCACGAGCCCAAGCACTTCGAGTTGGTCCAGCGGATTCACGACGGGGCTATCGGCAAATTGCAGTTCATGCGGGTCTATTTCAACTCCTACGGCGTGTGGGTCCGCAAACGCCAGCCGGGCCAAACGGAAATGCAGTATCAGGTCCGCAACTGGTACTATTTCACCTGGCTGAGCGGCGATCACATCGTCGAGCAGCACGTTCACGACATCGACGTGGGCAATTGGATCGCCCAAGGGCATCCCGTCGAGGCCCAAGGGGCGGGCGGCCGGCAGGTGCGCGTCGGCAAGGATTTTGGCGAAATCTTCGACCACCACGCGGTCGAGTTCACCTACGCCAACGGAGTTAAGATGTTCAGCTATTGCCGGCATATCCCCAACTGCTGGAATTCGTTCGCACAACACGCCCAAGGCACCCTCGGCAAGGCGGATTTCAAGGGCCAGGGCGAGACGGGGTTGTTCGTTGACGGCCAGGAGCCGGTGCGATGGAAGCAAGGCAGGGACGGCCATCAATTGGAAATGGACGATCTGATGGCGGCGCTTGTGATGGGCAAGCCCTACAACGAGGCCGATTGGGCCGCGGAAAGCACGATGACCGCCATCCTCGGCCGGATGGCCACCTACTCGGGCAAGGTGGTCACTTGGGACGAGGCGATCAAGTCGGAGTTGGACCTGTCGCCCGAGCGATTGGCCTGGGACGCCGAGCCGCGCGTGAAGCCCGGCGCCGACGGCTGCTACGCCTGCGCCGTGCCCGGTGTGACCAAGGCGTGGTAAGTAGAAGCGGCATCTTGCCGCTTCCGGGGTGCGGCCGGCTGTAGCAGCGGCATCCTGCCGCTTCCGGGATGTGGCCGGCCGTAGCGGTTGGGGCTGCGGTGAAACGGAAACGTTACACACATGACGCGGCAAGATGCCGCGTCTACAAAGGAGGTTTGCCATGAACTTTTCGACCGCGAAGATCAGCCGCCGCACGATGCTCGGCCGATCGGCCCAGGTGGCCGCCTTTGCCGCAGCGGCCGCTCAATTTCGACCGCTGCTGGCCGCCGCTACCTCGCGATGGTTCAAGATCGGGGCCTGCGACTGGTCGCTGGGAAAGCGGTGCGATCCGGCCGCCTTCGACGTGGCCAAAGAGATCGGGCTGGACGGCGTGCAGATCGAGATGGGCAACGTCGCCAACCAGATGCACCTCCGCCGGCCCGAGGTCCAGCAGACATATCGGGAAACGGCCCAGCGGACGGGATTGGAGATTGCCTCGCTGGCCATCGGCGAGATGAACAACGTGCCGCTGAAGAGCGATCCGCGGGCGGCGGAGTGGCTGGCCGACAGCATCGACGTCTGCAAGGCCCTGGGACTGCCGCTGGTGATGCCCGCCTGCTTCAACAAGGGCAATCTCGACATGAGCAAGACGGACGAGATCGATCACCTGGTGGGCGTGCTGAAGGACGTGGCGCCGAAAGCAGAGAAGCAGGGCGTTCTCATCGGCGTGGAGAACTACCTCAGCGCCGAGGACAACATGCGGATCATCGACCGCGTGGGCTCGCCGGCGCTGAAGGTGTATTACGACGTGGGCAATTCGACCGACAAGGGCCGCGACATCCTCAAGGAGATTCGCACGCTGGGCAAACGGATTTGCGAGTTGCACGCCAAGGACGGCCGGAACATGCTGGGCCAGGGCCGCATCGACTTCAAGGAAGTTCGCAAGGCGTTGGACGACATCGAGTACAGCGGCTGGATTCAACTCGAAGCAGCCGCGCCGCACAGTCTGGTTGCCGACTACAAGGCGAACCGGCAATATCTCAAGGACATCTTTCCCCGTAGTATCTAGTGTAGTGATTGGCAGTTGTGGGTGCTTATCGCTTATCAGTGGGTGCGTTTCTCCGGGTTGCATCGCCACCCAGAGAAGGTTTAGAATTGGCTTTCGGACTGTGGTGGACTTTAGCCATCACCCCTGGTCTATCCAGGTTGACCGGTTTAGTTGACAGTTAGTGCGTTAGAACTTCGTTGGCCGAGACGCACAAGAGAGCACGACACATGCCTGCCGCTTCGCGTGACATCTCGCGGCGTGTACATCGAGTACTTTTTTGCTGGGCCGTATTGACATGGGCGTGCGTGCTGTTGATCTTCGTGTTTCCGCCTGGCGGACTAAGCGGAGCAATGTGCCTCTCGTGGTTTACAGCCGCAGCATCAGCCTGGGCGTTTTTCAGGACTCGTAACCGCAAGTGCTTGTGGGCATTGGCAATGACATTCCCGGTAGCCCTGTTCTTTCTCATCTTCCTTGGCTGGTTGTTGGTATCGCCTTTATCCTGGTACGAAACCGTAGTCCCCTGGATGCAAGCTGCAAAATGGTGACCACTCCGGCCAACAAGCCGCAGTCGCAGAGCGAGTCGCCGCTTGGTGGTACGGGGCCTGCGAGGGCGGTAGAATAACTGGCACGATAGACCCTTTAGAGAGGGAAGCTGCGGCGACGACTGCGGCAACCGTTATGCAAGCGGATAATTCCCCGTCTGATTGAATCACTACACTAGGTTGCCGAGGAGGTTTCAACGTGTTGAACAGGAATGACCCGCGCCTTGCGCTGTCGCAGCGGCTTGCCTTGCTTGTCGCCGTGGGCACAGCGGCTTTGATCGTTGCGATCTTGGCGGAACGCGGCGATTGCGACGACGGCTTGGGCTACAACGATACGCCGCGGCTGCCCAACTCGCCCTGGCGTGTACACGATCGGCAGCGGCCGCTGCCCGCAATGGTCCAGCCGGGCCATGAGCCGGGCGCGGTGCCGGCCGACGCGATCGTGCTGTTCGACGGCAAGGACCTCTCGCAATGGGAAGGGGGCAACGCCAGCGGCATCGAGGATGGCTGCATCAACATCCTCAAGACGGGCCAGCTTTCCACGAAGAAACAACTTGGCGACTGCCAACTCCACGTGGAATGGGCCACGCCCGCCAAGGCCGACGGCGGCGCCATGACCTGGGGCAACAGCGGAGTCCTGTTTCTCGGCAAGCATGAGCTGCAGATCATCGAGTCGCACGACAGCAAGATTTACGCCGACGGCATCGCCGGGGCGATTTACGGTCAGACGCCGCCGCTGGTGAATGCCTCGCGAAAGCCGGGTGAGTGGCAAACCTACGACGTCGTGTTCAGTGCCCCGCGGTTCGACGGCGATCGGCTGGTCCGGCCGGCCTGCTTCACCGTGTTCTGGAACGGGGTGCTGGTGCAATATCATACGGCCTCGCTCGGGCCGACGAAGCATCGGGCCCTGGCCACCTACGATTCGCGGGAAACCACGGGTCCGATCGTGTTGCAGCAACACGGCTCGGCCGTGCGATTTCGCAATCTCTGGGTGCGGCCGCTGGAATTGGATTGAGCGATCAATGCAGACCACCCTATGGTGGTGTAAATCGCTGTCGGGCGGGGTTTGTTTGCATTCGGCGGTGGGCTATTCCCCCAAAATTCTATTAGGGGCCTCCCCCCCGCACGATTCTCTGCTATGATTGTGGGGTAGTAGGCGATTTCGGTTAATCAGGGGACGACCAGCGGGGAACCGCGAAGGCCCCCAAGGTTTTGTGAACGGGGAGCATTCCATGACGAACAAGATCAGGCTGCTGATCGCGGACGACCACGAGGTCGTTCGTAGCGGGTTGAAGAGCATGTTGGCCGGCAGCGAAGTGAAGGTGGTGGGCGAGGTATCCACCGCCGCGGCCGCGGTGAAGTATGCGTTGGAGAATGACGTGGACGTTGCCCTGCTGGACATCCGCATGCCCGACGGCGACGGCTTGACCGGTCTGGGACGCATCAAGCTCGACAAGCCCAATCTGCCGATCCTGATTCTCTCCACGTTTGACAATCCGACGTACATCGCGCGGGCGGTGGCCCTCGGCGCCGCGGGCTACTTGCTGAAGGGCTGCACGCGCGACGAACTGCTGGCCGCCATCCGCACGGCCGCCGCCGGCGAGCATACCTGGACCCGCGAGGAACTCCGCCGCGTCACGGGCGCCCTGGCGACGCCGCGGCTTACGGCCGACGTCGAAGTGCCGCTGACCCAGCGCGAAAGCGAAGTCCTTCGCCAGTTGGCCTACGGGCTGACGAACAAGGAAATCGCCAATACGCTCCATATCAGCTACGAGACGGTCAAGGAGCACGTGCAACACATCCTCCGCAAGATCGGCGTCTCCGACCGCACGCAGGCCGCCGTCTGGGCCGTTCGCAAGGAATTGGTTTGAATCATCGCCCAACGTGAATCCCCGCACGCGCCGCCGCTTCGACGAGCAACTGGAATGGGTGCTGCAGCGCCTGCCGCCGTTGGTCCACCAATTGATTGAGCGGGTGCCTTTGCACGTCGAAGATTACCCCTCCGACGAGATGATGGACCGGCTGGGCGTCGAGTATATCGACGACCTTTGCGGGCTGTATACCGGCATTCCCATCGGCGATAAGAGCGTGTCGCACTCCGGCACGCTGCCCGACGTGGTGACGATCTTCCGCGAAGGCATTCTCTCGGCGGCCGCCGACTCGCAGGGCCGCATCCGCACCGACCGGCTGCGGGAGCAGATCCGCATCACCATCCTCCATGAACTGGGGCACCACCACGGACTCACGGAAAGCGAAC
Organism: uncultured Planctomycetaceae bacterium; assembly: GCA_963759115.1. GTDB lineage: Bacteria > Planctomycetota > Planctomycetia > Pirellulales > Thermoguttaceae > CAVWXT01. The sequence goes on along the minus strand of CAVWXT010000002.1, from coordinate 119,925 downwards.
TGCGGAAATTGGGCTATGGCTAGGCCGCTGGACATCGACCGGATTCTCTCCCAAACCTGGATCGCCCAAGCGGAACACCATCCGGCGATCGGCTCGACCAACGATCGGGCAGCCGAGCGTGCGGGCCAGGGGATCGCCCAACTTCCACTCCTGGTCGTGGCCGATCGGCAGACTTCCGGCCGCGGGCGGGGGACGAACCGCTGGTGGAGCGGCAGCGGCGCCCTGACGTTCAGCCTCCTGGTGGACGCCGAGACGGTCGGCGCAAACCTCAGCCGCTCACCGCTGGTGGCGCTGGCCACGGCCGTGGCGGTGGTCGAAACGGTTGGCCCGCTGCTCGACGCACACGAGGTCGGCATCCATTGGCCGAACGACGTGCTGGCCGACGGGCGCAAGCTCTGCGGCATCCTCGTGGAAGTGTTGCCCGACCGGCGGCACGTCATCGGCATCGGTCTGAACGTGAACAACACGCTGGCCGACGCCCCCGCGGAATTGCAGGCCACGGCCGGCACGCTCCGCGACCTGTCGCAGCGAGAGCACGACCAGACCGGCATTCTCATCGAGTTGTTGAAGCGTCTCGACGGCGAATTCCGGCAATTGCGATCCGATCCCAAAGTAGTGGCCGCCCGCGCCGACGCGCGATGTCTGCAGCGCGGCCGGCTGCTGACGCTCCAATGGGCCGACCGCACCGTAACCGGCCGCTGCCGGGGCATCGCGGCCGACGGGGCCCTCCTGCTGGAAACTCCCACGGGCGTGGAGCCGTTCCACTCGGGAACCCTGCTGAAATGACCGATGCGGCGCGGATCAGCGATCTGTTACGATCGTGCAGGTCGGCAACGACTCGCGGAGCCTTTTTACGTCCTGCCCCGTGACCTGGGTGCCCTGGAGGTCGAGCACGAGGAGTCTTGTCAGCCTCCCTTACGTGTTCCAACCCGGCGCCGGTAACCTGTGTGCCCGAGAGGTTCAAGTTCCGGAGCTGCGTCAGTTCCTTGACGTGCTCCAACCCGGCATCGGTGATTTTGGCGTTGGAAAGGTTCAAACCGCTGAGTCGGGGCAGTTCCTTGAGGTCCGGGAGTCCGGAGCCGCTAATCTGAGTGTTGGGGGCGTCGAGGAAGCGGAGCCGGGTCAGCCCCTCAAGGTGTTTCAACCCGGCATCGGTGATCCGGGTGTCGGCAAGGCATAAGCTGCGGAGTTGCATCAACCCTTCGAGGTGCGCCAACCCCGCATCGGTGATCTCGGTGCGGGAGAGGTCCAGGTGTTCGAGTTCCACGAGTTCCCTTAGGTGTCGCAGTCCCGCATCGGTGATCCGGGTGTTGGAGAAGTCCAAGTAGCGAAGTTGTGTGAGCCCCTCGAGGCACCGCAATCCGGCGTCGGTGATTTGCGTGCGGGAGAAGGTCAGTCCGCGGAGCCCGGTGAGCCCCTCGAGTTCCGCGAGATCGGCGTCGGTGACGTGGGATTCGGAAAAATTCACGGCAAGTACCCTGCCGAGGAGATCGGGCCATAACAGATTCCTCAGCCTGATGGGGCACCACTGCGACGCGAGTTCATTGATGACAACGTCCACCGATCCCCCCGTCGCCTCGATGGCCTTCACGGTCGCCCGCTGCCGTCGCACCGTTTCACCGAACCAAAGGCAAGGGACGAGCACCAGCGTCAACAGCGTGGCGCCCGCCAGCAACTGGTACCTTCGACGGCGTCGGCTCTTTTCCATGGGGCCAGTATAGCCTGGTTCTTGGATGAAATAGAAGTGTTGCCTTGGTATAATGACCAGATGATGCACCACGACGCCCTCGAAATCCGGCCCACCGGCCCGCTGCGGGCGAAGATCCGCCCGCCGGGATCGAAGAGCATCACCAACCGGGCGCTCGTTTGCGCTGCGCTGGCCGACGGCGAGTCGGTCTTGATTGGCGCACTCGACAGCGAAGACACCCGCGCCATGATCGAGGCCTTGCGGCTTCTGGGCATCGCTGTGGATCACGATCCGGCAAGGCGAGGAAAAGGGGACAGGCCCCATTTGCCGAAACGGCCCGAAGGGTGCTTTGCACAAATGGGGCCTGTCCCCTTTTCCTCCCTCGGTGTGGCTGGTTGCGGCGGAAACTTGCCAGCCCGGCAGGCCGACTTGTACGTGGCCAACAGCGGCACCACGGTGCGGTTGGGGGAACTGTAGCGGATTGACGCCCGATCGACGCTTGACTTGGCGGCGCGTGCGCGATAAATTTCGCGCGTCCAAGGTTTCCAGCCTAGCACGGGGTGCGCCAAGATGCCTTTTCCTGCCGAGTTGTTGGGATTGGAGGCGCAGAAGTTTCTTCTGAAGCACACGGACGGCTACAAGCCACTTTCCGATTCAGACTTCGCGAGGATACTCGGTCCAACGGAGTATGCGCGTGTTTCGCGGGAAGAATTGGATTCGCTTCGCGCCCTCGACGAGACGGGGCGTAAAGCCAATCTTGAGCAGTTAAGACAAGCGTTGACGGGGTTTACCTACGGCGGTCATTTCGCGAAGCAGTACGCGTTGTGGCGGAAGGACTATGGGGAGACGTTGGCGCAGATCAACGAGGCAATTCGCTTAGTTTCGGAGCGTCCCCGTGACGCGGAGCTTGTGTTGCTGCGTGCATTTCCCGGTGCCGCCGCGAGCCGCACCCCAACGCCGGAGTCCGTCAAGTTGCTCAGGCAACTTTACGTCGATGCCTCGGAGCGCCTATTGCGCGACATGGCTGAGTGGTACTATTTAGCACTTGCGGATCAAAACGAAATGCTACACCCGAATCCGCGCACCGCCGCTGAATTCGCGGAAGACCTTTACGGCGCGATCGAGCGACGCGCCATGAGGGGAGGTTGTGTCGTAGTTCTGGCGATCATCAACGTCACATTTTGGCTAGCCTTCGCTCTTGTTGGCAAGACGTATGGCCTTCTCTACGGCACCGAGTTTGGAACCCTGCCCGTCTTAGGCTCCCCATGTTTGTGCATGCCTGGACTATCGGGCGGCGGGCCATTCTGGCGACCGCCGAAGGTCTGCGAACGCCTGGGCTGCGGTAACCACGTCCAAGTGCGTGTCGAAATTTTCGGCAAACCACCTTGCGTCCTCATCGTTGCTACTCGGGGTCGAGTCGTTACGACCGTGAATGCCTTTCTCAACACAACGGGCCAGAATTCTTGCGCCAATTTCCTGGTTGGGCAAATCCTGCCATCGACGCTCTTTCAAGAATCGCACGAACTCTCGCAGAGCTTCGTCTGTGTGGCAGAAGAGTCCGCTGTTAACGAGGTCCTGCAGCAATTCCGTCGCCGATTTCGATTCTCCCGACAAAGCTTTTCTCCTTCACGTTAGAGATCCTTATTCGCCAGGCCCGATCCCTGTAGTGGCTTTGCGTGCCGCCGCAGCGCGCCGCCTAGAGCACAGTCGCCACTAACTCGGCTCCGTGTAGCGATTCCTACCGGCCACTCACCGATGTGCCACGTACGAGATCGTTTACGAAACGTTAGGCGTACGAGGATAACCTGCGCACGCACGCTATTTTTGGTACGCAAAACGAGGGCTAGCCGGATAGGCTCGATCTCTTCAGCCCGCGACGGGGCGGCAAGCTCGTTGAGAACCCCGGCGGCGATTTCGGGCGGCAGTCCGCAAACCAGCAGCGCCGCGCGGCCAAGCGTTCGTCCCAGCGAACTCACCTCACGGCGTCCCCCCCAAGCGAAGACAATCCGCTGTGGGGCCAGAAAATCGTACGAAGTGCTCCTGTTCATCAGGCGCCATTAGAGCGGATTGCCGCGGGAAATCAATGCTATCGCCTGCCGTTTAGAGGCAATACGTGCCAAAGCCCCCCTGGGCTGTGCGTATCGTCGGGCACAGCCGCGAGCGGCCGTGCCAAAAAGGGGTTGTGAAACAGTTTCTTCGTCAGCGGGCTTGCCCGTTGTGTGTGCGTCGGGATTGGCGTCACCACTCGCGGCGGGTAAACTCGCCGGTTAAACTTCGCGTTGCTATAATGATCGAATGATAAACGCCGATACCCTTGAAATCCGGCCGACCGGACCGCTGCGGACGACGATCCGCCCGCCGGGATCGAAGAGCATCACCAACCGCGCACTCGTCTGTGCGGCGCTCGCCTATGGCGACTCGTATCTGACAAATGTACTAGGGAGCGACGACACCCATGTGATGATCGCGGCACTACGACTTCTTGGGATCGAGATCGCATACTGGCCCAGCGACGGCACGATTAATGTGTGCGGGTGCGGCGGCAGGTTACCAGCCAACGAAGCCGACCTGTACGTGGATGTGCCGGTAGCCAACAGCGGTACAACGGTACGCTTCCTCACGGCAATGCTGGCCCTCGGTCGCGGAACGTACCGGCTCGACGGCACGCCGCGCATGCGACAACGACCTATCGGCGATCTGCTGGATGCATTGCGGCAACTCGGCGCCGACGTCGTGTCGGAACCGGGAACGGGATGTCCACCAGTAGTAGTTCGGGCTAGCGGGCTTTCGGGCGGGCGGGCGAGCGTTGCCGGGAACATCTCGAGCCAGTTCCTTAGTGGCCTGCTCATGGCGGCACCCTACGCCAATAACAACGTGGAACTCGTCGTCCTCGGAGACCTCGTGTCGCAGCCGTACGTCGAGATGACCCTGAGTGTGATGGCGTCTTTTGGGGTTCGGGTTTTGAGGGGAGACCTGCACCGGTTCGAGATTCCCGTCCCACAGTGCTACCAGGCCCAGCGCTATGCCATCGAGCCGGATGCCTCGGCCGCCAGCTATTTCTTCGCGGCCGCCGCGATCACCCAAGGAGAGGTGACCGTCGAGGGCCTCTCGCGCAGCAGCCTACAGGGCGACGTGGCCTTCTGCGATTGCCTCAAGCAGATGGGCTGCGGAATCCGCGACGGCCATGATCGGATTACGGTTGTGGGCCGGCCGCTCACGGGAATTGACGTCGACATGAACGCCATCAGCGACACGGTGCAAACACTGGCCGCCGTGGCCCTGTTTGCCGAGGGGCCGACGACGATCCGCAATGTGGCCCACATCCGCCACAAGGAAACCGACCGCATCCACGCCCTGGCCGTCGAGCTGCGCAAGCTCGGCGCGCAGGTGGAAGAACGGGCCGATGGGCTGACGATCACCCCTCGCCCCTTGCACGGCGCCGAGATCGACACCTACGACGACCACCGCATGGCCATGAGTCTGGCGCTGGTGGGTCTGGCGGTGCCGGGCGTGGTCATTCGCGATCCGGGTTGCACGGCCAAGACCTATCCGCAGTTCTTCCGCGACCTGCAAGGGCTGGCGCATGTCCCCTCACCTTCCGGGAGAGGAGACGATTTGCCTGGTCGCGATGGTGGTGCGTGAACCAGATCGAGTCGACCGCCACGATGCCCAAGGACGGCAAGGCCGCGGCCACGCCCCCCTCGCCGCAATCGATCAAGAGGGCCTTGGTTCCGTCGCGCACGATGCCCACATTGATCGGACCGCGATACACCGATAGGTGTTCGCTCAGCCTGGTTACGTTGCCGGTCGCTTCGCCCGCCGGAGAGAGACTGCTCCAGCAAAGCACTGCAAGGAGCGCAGCAACTACAAGAATGCGCCTCCGTTGGGCGGCCATCGCAGTCTCCTCAAGGCGTTGTAGCGCAACGGAAATCCAACGGCCGAACGCAGGCGGGGCGCCTCGCACGGTTGGGCCTACCGCAGGAGTCAGCGAGACTGCGGTTTTCGGTGGGCGATCGACGCCAGCAGTTCATCCGCCCGGCGAAGCAAGGCGTTGCCCGGCTGCGGATCGTCGCAACGCAGGTTGGCGGGATCGGCCGCGAGCAATTCGCCCTGGCAATGCTGGCAGACCACGCCCTTGCCAAGATACTCCACCCGAATCTGCAGGTGCCGACCGCAGGTCGGACACTCCTGAACGAAATACGTCGGGTTGGACATGATGGAACCTCCTGTCGCCAGACGGCCATCCCTCGACACCAGACTATGATTATCGCATCGCTGGAGGTTTTGTCAATTATACATTAGGCGACGGAACATGCCGCGTGGTGTGAAGTGCGGATGTCTGTGCAGATTGCGCAGTCTGCACAGCGCCGACTATTTGCCGTCGGCGGCCGGTTGGGCCGCTGCCTGCCCGCCGTTGGCGGCCGGTTTTGCGCCAGATTTCGTGCCCGGTTTGGCGGCCGGCGGGCGCAACGTGCCCTCTTTGGCCGGCGCAGACGGGCGGCGGGAAGAACCGTGGTTCAGGACGCCGTCGAGAACGTCTTGGAGATGAGCGGCACTCATGCCTTGGCCCACCTTCACCATCCGCACCGTGCTGTTGGCCGCCGCCGCCTCGTCGAGATCCCGGATCATCTTGGTCACCGGCTCGAAGAGGTAAGCGGGCGCCGAGACGGCCAGACTGTTGGACGTCTCGTCGACGCCGATCGACAGCAGCCCCTTGAACTTGGGCACCTTCTGCTCGCCTTTGTCGCCGCTGCTGGAGCCGTAGTCGTAGCTGATGGTGAATCCGCCGCCCCGGCCCCCCTGGGGCTGATTCGGATTGATCAGGGCCTTGTCGTTGGCGCTCAGCAGATCGCGGTACACGTCTTTCACCGTGTCGGCAACCGCCTTGGCCTTGGAGAACCGCAGACGGATGGTCTCCGTCTTGCGTTGCGTCTCGGTGTCGGTTGGCGGCGGCTTATCGTAGATGTTCGTGATCAGATCGTCGATTGTTTTCAGTTGCGTGGGATCGGCCCCTTGCACCAAGATCGTGTTGGAATCGGAATCGGAAATGAACTTGAGTTTTGGCCGTCTCGACAGCCGCTTATCATCATTACTATCCGAGTCGTCCTGATTGGAGCCATAGAAGTCGTAATAGTACCAGGGCATCCGCGCCTGCTCCTTCTTATCGTCCTTGAAGAAGTCCTGGAGGTTCAGCGACACCCCGTACGCCGACGCATACTTCAAGCGGAAGATCTTGTAGTTCTTCGGCCGCGACGCCAACTGGGCAGCCAATTCCTCCAACAGGTCCAGGGCCTGTGTATCCTCCGAGGAAATGACGATCTTGCCGTCGGCCCCCACGCTCAACGTCACCGGCGGCAGCGACTTGCCGCCCGTCCCATTCTCTTTGGCCGGCTCGGACGGCGCCGAATTTTGGCCCGCCGTCGGAACGGATGGGCCGGCGCCTTCCTTGGGGACGCCGATGGCCTGCTCGGCGTTCACCTCATGGCGAAGCTGGGCCAAGTGGACAGCGGCGTCCGGGGGTCGCCGCGCGGTGGTCTTCGACGGCAACGACTCCTCGGCGGGGCTCGGTTTCTGCGCCTCCTCGACCTGCTTTTTCGGCGAGGAAAAGGGAGGCAACGAAAGCTCATTGGGCACCCTCTTGGGCCCCTCGTGGCGGAGGCGTTCCAGCAGTTCCAACGCCTCCTGGTAGTCGCCGGTGTCGATCACGCGCATCGTGGCGGGGTTGCCGCCCTTCGGGGGCATCTCGCCCAATTTCACCAGCAAGTTCTGCACCTCGCTCGACTCGACGTCGTTGGCCCACAGCAGCAGCCAGTTGTGTTCCACGTCGGCGTCCACGCGAAACTCGTTCGGCTTTTCGTTCGTGGACTGAGAAGGCATGCCGAAGTATCCGTAATACCGATTGGTGTTTTCCTTCTTTTTCTTCATGTCGACGCCCATCATGAAGGCGATGGTGCCGGCCACGTCGTCGGCGCGAAGTTTGCGGAGGGGAAACATGTCGAACTTGCGTTCGCTGCCGCTGAGCTTGTCCACGACCGCTCGAATGATTACGTGGTCGGCCAGCGAGCCGTTGGCAATGATCGCCTTGTTCTTCTTGTCGATTTCCAGGCGCGTGTTGGGGCTCAGATTTCCGATCTGCGTCAGGGTCTTGACCACCGGTTCCGGGTCGACGCCGGTGAGGCGATAGACCTGCATCCGGTTGACGTTGCTCAGCAGCGACTGGCTGTTGTCGGTCGGCACGTCGACGGCCTCGATGATTTGGGCGATGGTGGCCATTTTGTCGGGCGGGGCAATGGCCACGATGCTGTTCTCGCGTTGGTTGGCCACCAGCGTCACGCTGCCTTTCGCCCCCGCCGCGCCGCCCGGCGGCTTTCCGCCCGGCTGTCCCGGCCCGCCGCCCTGTTGTTGTTGCTGCATCATCTGCTGCTGCATCATCATGGCCTGCTGTTGCGCTTCCTGCGGGTTTTGAGGCATTGCGGGAGCAGCCTGCTTCTTCTCCAGCCCCAAGAGCGTGTGCAGTTGCTCGTCGACGTCCGCGGCGCGGGCGTATTCGAGGACCCATTTTCTCACCAGCCGCTGTTGGCTCTCGGCCGATTGTTCTGATTTCAGCAGCGCGTAGACCTCGCGGAGGTTGGCCACCGAATCCATGACCTCGATCCGATTGACGTCGGCCAACGCATTGATTTTGGCGTTGGGGCTGAGCATCGGCTTCAGTTCGGTCACGGCCTTGTCGGCCAACAGCCAATCCAAGGCAAAGGACACCTTGACGAACTCGTACGGATCGTGCCCGGCGAGGTCCTTCGGCTCGACTCGCGGCACCATGCTCGGGTCGAGCTTCTTGATGTCGGCGACCGTCAACTGCTCGCCGCGGCACAGCAGCGTGTATCCTCGCGGCAGCAAGCGGCTGTTGATCAGGTCCCGCACTTCCCGCACCGTGTAGCTCTGTCGCGTCGTCAGGTTCAGATAGTCGCCGGGGAGTTCCTGCCAATCCAGGCTCATGTTGGAAATATTCGCCAACCACTCCAGGACTCCGAGCCAAGGCTGGCCATTGAAGCTGAACTTAACGATCTTGCCCTGGGCATCGGGCCGAACCTTCAATTCTTCGGGATTCGGCGGCGTCTCGGGCTTGGTGGGACGCTGCACGGGCTTCGGGCCTTCGGCGGCCTTGCCGGGCTCGCCGGGCTTGCCCGGCGGCTGGCCCGGTTTGCCGGCCTCTCCCGGCGGCGGCTGATTTGCGCCGGGAGGCATACCGCCGGGACCAGGCATTGCCGGCCCGCCGGGTCGCGCGGGCATCGCCATCGCAGGCGCCGCGCTGCGCCTTCCTTGGGAGGAGCGTCCTGCCCACGGACCGTATGCCCCAACACCGCAATGGCCAATCCCATCAACAGGGCCTGACAGAACGTCCGTGAAGGGATTTTCATCGCAGCGCCTCCCCCCCAAAGATACGTACCCACTAAGAAAGGCTGGTTCCGGCCCCGCCACACCCGATTGTTACTCGCTTCTGCGAAAAATGCAAGCCCCTTGCCATACGATTGCCGTAGCCCCGCGAGACCGCACATCACCCCCACCGCAGTGGAGAAGAGACGCCAATCGCAATACAGTGTGCCAGTGGCCATCCGATTCTTCAATGGCTGAGACTGTTGCCGCACGAAGAGAGTCCGTATCCGGTCGACCACAAATAGGAGCGAAGCGGAGGGCCAATTTGTCTATTTTGGTCCAACGCGGCGCCCGCGAAAACGCCCCACCGGCTCCTCCGGCCTCTATTACTTCTACTTCGTCAGTCCGGCCTTGTTCTTGATCTTCTCTACGTCGAGGCCGTTGACGAACGTGACGAGATTCGTCCAAATCGAGTGATAGTCGAAGCCGCCCTGGGTCATTTCGTCGACGGCCTGTTGCTTGGTCCAACCGCCGACCACAACGCGGTAGGCGGCACACATGGCGCCGGTGCGGTCGGCCCCGTGCTGGCAATGAACGAACACCGGCTGGCGGTTCTTGTCGGTGACGATCTGCAGGAAGCGAACGAGGTCGGCCTCCTTGGGTGCCCATGCCGCCATCGGGATCGCTTCATAGGCGATGGGAGAGTTGCCGAGGATCTCCTTGTCGGAGTGGTTTGACCGCAGCCCGACGATCGTCTTGATTCCCAACTTCGCCAGTTCCTTGATGCCTTCCGGCGCGGGCTGGGCGCCGCGGTACAGGCCGTCGTTGATCTTGTGCAGGTTTGGCAGCCCCGGGCCGCTCCAGTTTGCTCGCCCACGTCGACGGGCGGGGTTTCGGCTCGGCCGTTCGGCTGATCGACGGCAAGACAAGGCCGATCAACAGGACGGCCATCAGCACCATAACGCGGTAGTGACGTGGCATAGTTCGAACTCCTGCAGAAGACAAGGCGTCGTAGCGGCGGCGAATATAACACCAGCATATCATGGATGACGCGTGCGGACAGCAAGGTAGCCTGTCCCCCGAGGCCGATCAGTTATTCACTGTGGGAGGCGACTCCTGTCGCCGATTGCTTGAAAACAACCGGAAATCGGCGACTGGAGTCGCCTCCTACAGCCGGATTTGGGAAAACTGATTGGCTGGGCTGTCCCCCGAGGCCCCCGTCAACATACGTAGTATGAGCATACTGGAAAAGCTCGCGTAATGGCGAGCCGGGAAAAAGGGTCGATTGAATCAACTTTCCCGCCCGCAAGAACCGAAATAACTACACGATATACACGCACCCTGGAAGCTTCTCCGTGCCTCGGTTGTCGATCGTCATCCCCGTGTTGGGTGATCCGCAGCAACTGGACGACACCCTGGTCTCCGTGTTGGAAAACCGTCCCGTCAACTGCGAGATCCTCGTCGTCCATAACGAGCCCTATGCCGACCCCTACGCCTTGGCCGACGAGGTCTTGTTCGTGGCGGCGGATCGCGGGGCACGCATGGCCGATTGTCTGAACCTGGGGCTGTCCGCCAGTCAGGCCCCCATCGTTCACGTGTTGACCTGCGGGGTGCAAGTCCGCCCCGGTTGGGCCGGCGCTGCCGTGCGGCACTTCCCGAATCCTGAAGTGGCGGCGGTCGCGGCGATGGTGCTCTCCGGCAGTAATCCTCGGACGGTCGTTTCTGCGGGCCTCGGCTACCGCGCCGAGGGGGCAGCGTGGAGAATCGGTCAACATCGCAACTTGGCCGATGTCGATGCCGCTCTTCATCGCGACTTGTGCGGCCCCGACACCTTGGCGGCCTTCTATCGCCGCTCGGCCCTCGAAGCCGTCGGCGGGTTTTCGCCGTGGGCAGGCGACGCGCTGGCAGGGATCGACGTGGCGCTGGCGCTCCGTAGTGCCGGGTTCCGCTGCACCTCGGAGCCGGAGTGCCTGGCCCAGGTCGATGCGGCCGCGGTCTCCGATCAATCGAGTTTCGCGCAAGGCTGCGATGCCGAGCGGCTCTTCTGGCGCTGGGCCTCGGCCCACGGCTGGACACGTTCGCTGGCCGCGCATGCGGCGATGCTGCTCGGCCAGTGCGTCATCGGCCTGTGGCGGCCATCCATGATCGCCCAACTGGCGGGCCGTGCGTGCGGCGCGCTCGGAGCAATGTTCGGCCGACGCCGTCCGAAACCAGCCGCACTCGCCCCCCTCGAAACGCCGCGGGTCGTCGCCCTGCCGCATCTCACCGCAGCACGACTTCACGAGAAGCAGCACTCGATCCGGGCGGCGTGAACACCCATCGCAGGCGCTGGGATCACGAGGGCGCCCCGTTCGCCCCAACTCGGCAGAATCTGTCAGCGGATTACGCCAGACCAGCTTCGGAAAACGCGCGAAATCCGCATCGGTTGAGTTCAGTTCGCAGCCGTGTTCCAACGCCAGGGCAGCCAGATGCGCATCCGTCACCAGATTAGCGATCGCCTTTCCCGACGTGAGCAAGTCGCGGAAGAACTGCCAATGCTTTTCTGTTGGATGTATCACCCGAACGCACGGTTGGGCAAGCCAACTATCGACCCGGCCGATGGCCTCTTCCAAGGCAAGAGGATGCTGAAAGATCCGGCGGTTGGTAGCAATCCGAAGGAACGCGGCGATAACCGGCCAACACAGGCAGACGGGCGACGATGCCGAGAGTTGGGAATCCCACCAGTCGCAAGCCTGACGGTGCAGAGGATTCTCAAGGTCTTCCGCATACAGAAGGATGTTGGCGTCGACTAGAATCAACGGAAATCCTCTCCCTCCGCGTGGGCGAGCAATTCCTGGATATTGTCGAGGTTGTAGCCCTTGCGCAGCCCCATCGCGCGGGGGATCGTGCGATAGCGCCGCTGCTTGGCGGGCTTCTCCACTTCATTCAACCCCAGACGCAGCGCCTCATTGACGACCGTCTTGAACGGGACGCGCAACCGCGTGGCCGCGGCCCGTGCCTTCTGCAACACGTCTTCGTCCAGCGCCAGTGTAGTCCTCATGTTAACATCATAGCATCACTGTCCGTGATGTCAAGACATCAGGCTTCGCTGCGCCGGGCAACGCTGTGCGGCGTTCGCCCCGCGGTCTATGACACTTCCAGCAATTCCTCTTCCTGCTCGGCCATCTCGCGGGCCTGCTCCAGCGATCCGGCCGCGCCGCGGCGGCTGCCGGGATAGAACAACTCGACGGCGGCGTGGAACTGGCCCAGATCGGCCGTGCGGTCCGACTCCAGCGCGTTCGGCCTGGAACTTCTCGCGAAGCTCATGGGCCTGATGCCGCCCGGTCGGCCAGCGCACCATCATGATGTCGTTGATCTCGTTGAGCAGTTGGTACACACGCGCCGGGTGAGGCCCGTGCTCCGCGCCGCCTGCCGCACGCTGGTGATGAGGCCGCCCACGCCCAGCCGGCTCTCCGCCAGGGCCGCGACCTGTCGCGTGGCGTCGGTGCGGATCTGCTCCAACAGCGGCTGAATGAAGCTGGCGAAGATCTCTTGTTGGCCGGGCAGGCCCGGCCGCTGCAACGCGCGGCCCGTCCACTGTTCGACCTGATCGATCCGGCAAGGCACGATCCGCACCACGAGATGCTCTTGCGTGCCCATGCCGGCCACCAGCGTATGGACGGCGTGGAACGCTTCGAGGATGGCGCGGACGCGCTTCTCGCCGTGCGTCTTCATCGCCCGGATCTCGGCCAGGCTGGAGCTCGTGTAGGCCCCGAGCGGAGTGTTCCAGATGACGCGGGTCATGTGTTGCAGACTGGGGGCGAAACGGCCCAGCGACTCGTGGGCCAAACCGTGGCGGCCGACGCTCGCCCGCCACTGCGCCCACGTCACCTCGGAGATGTTCATCACGTCGAGGCCGTCGGCGTCGCAGGGCTGGCCGTCCGTCCCCTCCGCCGCGCCGTTTAGCGGCGGATCGAGAATGGCGGCGGGCAGTTCGGCCGGATCGGTGTGGGCGGCGCGGGCCAACAGCAGCACCAGCGAGACGATCTTCTTCCGCCCGATGCCGGGCGTGGCCGAAAGCTCCGCGAAGGGCGTGCTCAACAGGTCGCGGAGCGGGCGTCCCAGGAAGGCCAGCGGCAAACGGCGGTCGCTGGGCAACGCCCAATAGGCCAACGGCTTGTCCAGGTGGTCGGCATACCCGTCGGAAAGGAGAAGCCTCCGCAGGCCCTCAAAACGGCCGACCGTCTGAAGCTCTTCGACCGACGCTGTCTTGCCGAGTCTCATCGCGTCCTCCTTCGGCTGGGATTGCCCGGCGTTGTTGCCCGAGGGCAACCTCTCCTTCAGCAGGTGCGGCGGTCAGGTACGAAGGCAGGATGGGGCCGCACGCTGGCTCGAGCCGGGGCTCGGTTGGAATCCGTTCGGCCGCCCTTACGGTCCGGCCAACTTGATCGGCCCTATTTTCGACCTGGGGGCGGCATCGGTCAAGGGATGCCAGGGATTTCCCGCAAAAAATCAGCAAAAATCGGACCGGTGACAGGCGCCATCCAGCCCTCGACGGCCGCTTCAAGACCGGCCGGGATCTCTGGGGGGTACTGCGTGATCAGCCGTTCGACCGCCACTTGACGCGCAAATTGTTCGGATGCCCCCGCCCCGGGAGTACATTGCCACGCCGGAAACAGAGCGATATGATGCAAACGGTGCCTGCGAACTGACGCCGGGCGGAGACGGACGACATGCTGATCCTGTTGACGAACGACGACGGCATCTACGCCCCCGGATTGGCGGCCATCGAACGGGAGTTGCGGCAGCTCGGCGAGGTCGTGGTGGTGGCCCCTTCCATCGAACAGAGCGGGGTGGGGCATTCCATTACCTACCTCACGCCGCTGATCGTCAAGAAGGTGTTCCGCAACGAAGGCGGCGCCGAGGGCGACCGGCGGTGGGGTTGGGCCGTGGAAGGCAGCCCGGCCGACTGCGTGAAAATCGGCATCCACGAGTTTTGCCCCCGCCCGCCCGACCTGGTCGTGAGCGGCATCAACAGCGGACTCAACGCGGGGATCAACGTGCTCTATTCGGGCACGGTGGCGGCGGCCATCGAAGGGGCCTTCTTCGGCATCACCAGCGTGGCCGTGTCGCTGCAGTTCGACGAGCACGCCCGCTTCGACAAGGCCGCGCGGCTGGCCCGCCGGATCGTCCAACTCATCCTCGAACGGAAGGGGCCCGAGCCGCAACTCTACAACCTGAACATCCCGACGGCCGCGCTGGCGGGGACGCCGGAGGTTTGCGTGGCCCCGATGAACGTCACGCGCTACGGCGACGGCTTCGAGAAACGGACCGACCCCTGGGGCCGCGAGTACTTCTGGCTGATCGGCGGTCCGCCGGCCAGCATGACCGGGCACGAGACGGACCTCTCGGCCCTGGCCAAGGGAAAGGTGACGATCACGCCGCTGGACTACAACATGACCCGCCAGGCAGTCTTGGCCGAGATGGAGCAGTGGCAGTTCCGGTTGCCGGAGACGGCGTCGGACTTTGGCGGCGAGGTCTCGGAGCCGTCGCCGCCCACCGAGCGCAGGCAACACCACCAACTTGAGAAGGCGACAGGCCATGAGAACTGATCTGAACGGTGTACAGGGGACTGTCCCGATTTTCGCGGCGCGGGGGACTGTCCCGATTTTCGCGGCGCGACCGGCGTTGCCCTGTCAAAGTGCGCTGCCGCCGCGAAAATGGGACTGTCCCCTTTGGGTGACGCTTACATTGGTCCTGGGGGCCATCCTGATTTCCGGTTGTGGCGATTACGAGCCGGCCGCGCCGCCCACCCCGGCGGCCCCGAAGGCGGAAGCACCGCAGGCCGCGGCGGCCGCCGCTCCGACCGTGGAGAAGAAGGCCGCAGAGAGTGCCGTCAAGACGGCGCCGCCGAAGGCAGACGCGGGACCGGCCCCGAAAGAGCAGCCGCAGGCCGCCGGCGAGGGCAGCAAGCCGGAGCAGCGGAAGGCCGAGTTCGGCGTGGGCGCGCGGGGCCACGACTACGGGCCGGGCGTGCTGACTACGCCGCTGTCCGTCTATTTCACCATCCAAGAACGCATGGCCTTCACGATCAAGATCCCCGCGGCCATGAACCTGTTCAAGGCCACCGAAAACCGCGTGCCCAAGTCGCAGGAAGAGTACATGCAGCGGATCATCAAGGACAACGACATCGAGCTGCCGACGCTGCGGTATGGCGACCGCTACGTGTATGACCCGAAGACGGGCGAGCTCATGGTCGAAACGAAACGGGCGTCGGCAGAGCCGAAGCCTTGATTTGCGAAGCGTGATGTGTGGTGATCGTAAGAAGAAGTAGAAGTGGGTCAGGCACGCCGTGCCTGATGCGAGGTTGAAGAGATTTGGCGTAACGGCTGTCAGGCACCGAGTGCCTGACCTACGGCTACCGGGAGGCGATCCGCCCCAATACGGATGCCCGTACTACGGCGGACGAGAAGAAGAGAAATGTGGAAGTCAATGAGGTGATTTATGAAAACGATCCTTGCTATTTCCGTTGTTCCCGTGCTTTTCATGTTCGGGTTAGCTGAGGAAAGGGGGGTGCATTTCAAGTACAGCTATGCGTTCGGAAAAAAATATGCTTGCAGGATATCGCGGGACAGACTGCTGAAGTCGCCTTCCTGGGTCATGGAGCAATCGGATAATCCTCCGTTCCCAGCGGGGAAGGCGATTCGGTTGGCCAATGCAGCAAAAGACAAACTAGTCAAGGACTCAGACGACTTCAAGTGGTACCTTATGTTCGCGACTCTGGAATGCTTGTATCCTCCGAACTTCAGCGAGGATCCCGATGTGCGCGACAAGTGGTGGTGGGAGGTAACGTACGAAGCGCACAGCCGGACGGGTGGTGAAGGAGGCGGAGTGAACGACCTTGTCATTCTCGTTTTGATGGACGGCTTGGTGATCACTCCGGAAGTCAGCGAGGACAAATGACGGTGTCGTGGGCCGGCGACCTTTTAAGACCGAAGAGGAGGATGACGATCCTGGCCAAAGTGGTGGGAAATTGGAACCGAGAAATGAGACGTTTGCGGCAGCGCTATTGCCAGTGGCGCTGAAATCCGCTTGGCTGTTTGACAAGTCGGGCGTGTAAGGCTCGTGTCGCGTGTAGTCAAGATACCGGTCGGACGCGGCAAACGCGGAGTGACGGTTCCTCTTCCGTAATTCAAACCAGCCCCCCCCGTCCCGCCGCGCCGCGCTGGCGGCGCTTTACGTCAGATACGCCAATTAGTACGATAGTAAACGTGTGACTGCGAACTTGGCGCTGCCAGCGCGTTGCTGCCTTCCTGCCGGTGTACTGTGAGAGCCCACGCAAGCCCCCAACTGCTGGAGACCGTCCATGTCGGACCATGAACATCAATCGAACCAGAGCGTACCGCACGAGTGTTGTTGCTGCCCCCAGCCGTCCGCGGAAGAAGCGGCGGACGCCGGGTTCAATCGCCGCGAGTTTCATCACCTTGGCGGGCACGATTGCGGCCGCCGGCGCGGTGTTGACGCCGATGGCGGGGCTGGCGGCCGGTGACACGGAGAATCGGCCGCGGCAGCAGCCCATTCGCCTGGCGCTCAAGGTGCAGCCCGTGTTCCACGCCAACGTCGACGAGCGGAAGGAGGCCACGAGTTGGCGCTACTCGGGAGCGATCCACACCGAAGAGGAGATCCGCGACGAGGAGGCTGTGATCCGCCGCGAGCTTGCCCAGTTGGCGGCGTCGACCGACTTCCCCCTGGAGATTTTGCCGCTCGTGACCGTTCGGACGGCGGAGCAGGCCGCGGCGGTGACCAAGGGCCCGTACGACGCGATGATCATCTATGCCGCGCGTCGCGACGCGGCGGTGGTCGAAGCCCTGGCCGCCAAGGACAAGTGGAACCTGATGTTCGTGCGCCATCGCTCGGGGCCCATGTACTACATGTACATCGGCGTCCACGCCCACGTGCTGCGCAAGACGGGCGACCAGTTCGTGCCGCTGGGACTGGACTTGAACGACGTCGTGGTCGACGACTACGCGGAGCTGCGCTGGCGGCTGCGGGCCCTCTCAGGGCTCAAGAACACCCTGGGCAAGCGGGTGGTCGTGATCGGCCCCCTCGGGCTGGAGCGGCACCGTGCCGGTGGCGCCGGAGCGGGCCCAGTCGACCTGGAAAATGGACCTCCACGTGATCTCGTACGAGGAGGTGGAGGAGCGGATCAAGAAGCGCGCAAGCCAATGCGGCGTTGGTGAACAATTGCCGCGCGGCCGCGGAGAAGTATTTGCAAGACGGCGGCGTGTCGCTGGAGACCAAGCGGGAGTTCGTCGATCGGGCCTTTGTGCTCACGGAAGTCTTTCGCGACCTGTTGGACGAGGCGCAAACCGACGCCATCACCATCCGCGGCTGCATGCGGACGATCATGCCGATCTCGGGCACGACGGCCTGCATGCCGTTGTCGCTGCTGAACGACGAGGGCTACCTGGCCCATTGCGAGTCGGACTTCGTCTGCATTCCCGCGGGCACGTTGCTGCGGCGGATCGCGGGCGTGCCGTTCTTCTTTTGCAATCCGTCGCTGCCCCACCAGGGGATCGTCACGGCCTCGCACTGCACGGCGCCGCGGAAGATGGACGGCAAGCGGGCGGAGCCGGTGCGGCTGGTCACGCATTACGAGTCTGATTTCGGCGCGTCGCCCAAGGTGGAGATGAAGAAGGGGCAGAAGATCACGGTGGTGGACGCCGATTTTGCCGGCCGCCGCTGGCTGGGATTCCGCGGCGAGATTGTCGACACGCCGTTCTTTCCCATCTGCCGCACGCAGCTCGACATCCGCATGTTGGGCGATTGGAACCGCATCACCGAGGAAATCCGGGGCTGGCACTGGATGATCGCCTACGGCGACCACCTCCGCGAGGTCGGCTACGCGGTGAAGAAAGTCGGCATCGACTGGCTGGCGGTGAGTTGAGCGGGGGCCGTGTGACTGCGGGCCGACGTTCCGTCGGCCGCTAAACGTTGCCGTCTCGACCGCGGACAGAATAGAGAAACCATGCAGAAACCGACCGTCTACCCGACCAGTTCCCTGAAGCGGTATTGCTTCCCCACGCACTGCACCGATCTGATCGTCGACCGCCAGGACAGCGAGGCGGCGGAGGTTTTTTTCGCCGTCTTGAAGCCGGGCGAAAAGACGACGCCCCACAAGCACGACGACTGCGAGCAGCTCTGGTACGTCATCGAGGGCTGCGGCACGCTCTGGACCGGCGAGAACCGGGAAGAACACGCCGTCCGAGCGGGCGACGTGGTGCTGACCCGTCGAAACATCCTGCACAGCGTGGAAAACACTGGCCCGGCCGTGCTAAGATACCTGGCCATCGACATGTTCGTGGGCGGGCGGCCGGCCGACGAGCCCACCTGGGACTCGCACGTCGCGGCCATCTGCCGGCAAAACGGATGGAACGTGTCCATCGTCGACGTCAAATACGAGTAGCAGGCCACCATGCCAGCGCAGGAAACGGCAACCCCCGAGCAACCGACGGGGCCACGCGCTTTTGCCAATCCGCCGGCGGCCGGCGGCAATTATCGCTGGCTGATTTGCTCGCTGTTGTTCGCCGCCACGACGATCAACTACATCGACCGGCAGATCCTCGGCATCCTCAAGCCGGAACTGCAAGGATCGCTGGGATGGACGGAGACCGATTTTGCCAACATCGTCTTCTGGTTCCAGGCGGCCTACGCGGCCGGATTCCTGCTTTCCGGGCGACTGATCGACCGGATCGGTTCGCGGATCGGTCTGGCCCTGTCGGTGGTGGCCTGGAGCCTGGCCGAGATGGCCCACGCCGCCGTCCGCACGGCCGCAGGCTTCTCGGCCGCGCGATTTGGCTTGGGCCTGGCCGAAGGGGGCAACTTCCCCGCCTCGATCAAGTCGATCAGCGAATGGTTCCCCAAGAAGGAGCGGGCGCTGGCCACCGGGTTGTTCAATTCGGGCTGCAACGTGGGCGGCCTGATTGCCCCCTTCCTGGTGCCCTGGATTACGGTGCGCTGGGGCTGGCCAGCGGCCTTCCTCGTCACTGGCGGCTTGGGCTTCGTCTGGTTGATCTTCTGGCTGCTGCTCTACGATCACCCCGGCGGCACCCGCGGCTGTCGCCTGCTGAGCGGGCCTACATCCTGAGCGACCCGCCGCAGCCGACGGCGAATATCCCCTGGCTCAAGCTCTTGGGCCAACGGCAGACGTGGGCGTTTTGCACGGGCATGTTCATGACCGCGCCGGTTTCCTGGTTCTATCTCAACTGGATTCCCGATTTTCTCCACAAGCAATTTGGGTTGGACCTGATCGACCGGGGACCGCCCCTGGTGATGATCTCGCTGATGACGTGCCTGGGCAGCATCGGCGGCGGCTGGATTTCCTCGACGTTGATCGAGCGCGGTTGGAGTGTCAATGCCGCGAGGAAGACGGCCTTCCTGATCTGCGCACTGTGCGTCGTGCCGGTGTTCGCCACGCCGCTGGCGAGCCAGTGGCTGGCCGTATGCCTGGTCGGGCTGGCCTCGGCGGCCCACATGGGTTTTGCGGCCAACCTGTTCACGATGGTGAGTCGCTGTTCAAAAATAAGTTAGCCGTTTGTATAATCTGCGTATTCCGCTTCCATGGATGGAGAGACGGTCATGGCAGACAAGGATTGCAGGCGCATTTGCCGGTGTCGCTGCCGAGGATGTCGCTCGCGTAGCGATGCGGATTTGGTTGCGTACCATCGGGCCATCAATCGAGTGATGGCCGAGTTGGACGAACGGAGTCGGCGGTTGTTCGCCGGGATCGTGGCCCGGCAACGCGGACACGGGGGCGTCCAGTTGGTGGCGGAAATCACCGGCCTGAGCCGTATGACAATCCGCCGGGGATTGCGCGAAAGCGAACGCGGACAGGTGGCGTCTTCAGAGCGAGTACGGCGTCCCGGCGGCGGACGAAAACGAGTCGAAAAAAAACGCCACGTGTGCGGGAGTTGTTGAAGGGGCTGTTGCGGGATGCGACGGCTGGCGATCCGATGGGTGGTCTGCGGTGGACGCACAAGACCACCCGCAACCTGGCCGCTGCATTGACGCGACGTGGCGTACCGGTCGGGCACGTGACGGTGGCTCGGTTGCTGCGAGCACAGAAGTACTCGTTGCGATCGAACCGCAAGCGGTTGGGTGGGAAGAGAGATCCCTATCGGGATCAGCAATTCCGCCTGTTGGGGCGTCGGCGACGGCGATTCCAACGGCAAGGGTGGCCGGTAATCAGTGTGGATACGAAGAAAAAGGAGTTGGTGGGCAACTTCAAAAATAACGGACGCAGTTGGCGGTGTGAGGACCGCGACGTGCTGGACCACGACTTTCCCACACTGGCCCGCGGCCGCGCCTATCCCTACGGCATCTATGACGAGAATCGCAATGAGGGCTATGTCGTGATCGGCACAACTCATCAGACAGCGACCTTTGCCGTGCGTGCCATTCGCTCGTGGTGGCTGAAGGTTGGGCGGCGTCGGTACTCGGGTGTGTCTCGGTTGGCCATCGAAGCCGACAGCGGAGGTGCCAACGGCAACCGTTGTTGGGCTTGGAAGGTGGGCCTGCAAGAATTGGCTGACGAATTCAGATTGACGATCACGGTCGGGCATTATCCCGCAGGAGCCTCCAAGTGGAACCCGATCGAGCACCGCATGTTCAACCTCATCAGTGCCAATTGGGCCGGCGAGCCACTGACCAGTTACGAAGTCATGCTGAAGAACATCCGCACGACACGGTCGAGCACGGGCTTTCGCTGCCGCGCATCGTTGGACACCAAGCTCTACCCGACCAAAGTCAAGGTGTCCGACGAAGCGAAGGCAACCGTGCGGCTGTTGCGACATACCGTCCTACCCAAATGGAACTACACCATCTGTCCACGAAAACGAAACGGCTAAGTTATTTTTGAACAAGTCCTGAGCGACACGGCGCCGCCTCAGGCCGTCGGCTCGGTGGTGGGCATCGGCGGCATGGCCGCGGGCGTCGGCGGCATGTGCGCCGCCAAACTCATCGGCGCCGTGCTGGAGTTGACGGGCAGTTATCAGAGCCTGTTCATCCTGGCCTCGATGATCTACCCGACGGCGCTACTGATCATGCACCTGCTGAACCCGCGGCACAAACCGATGAAACTCGGAGTTGACGACGCTCGCCAACGCCCGCCGCGTGCGTAGAATTGTGGTATCATGAGAACTACGAGGAGCCCGGGCATGTCACGCCATCTGCTGACTCAATCCGTAGGGTGCATACTGCTGTTCGTGGCGGGCCTGGCCGGGCAAGTGCTGGGCGCCAAGCCCATCGATGCCCCCGCCAGCACGCACCCGCTGGACTGCTTTCAGGTCTATCACCCCGTGGCCGGCAGTTCCTACGCCCCGGCCATCGCCGACCCGGCCGACCGCCAATTGCTCGAACTATTCTTGGATCAGGTGGACAAGTCGGCCGCCCAATGTACGCCCGAACGGATGCGGGAGTTCGCCGCTTATCCCGAGGAGATCGCGTGGCGGGCGTCGAAGTTGGTGCGGATGCCGCTGGTCGCCTGCCGGCTCACGGGAGAAAAAAAGTACCTCGACCAATTTATCGCGCGGATGGACGCGCTTTGTGCGTGCCTGGAGAAGGGCCCGGACGGCTTTCTCGATTGGTACGGCAAGCCGAAGCCGAACTTCCGCCACCCCGACCGGCCCGAAGAGAAGGTTGCCGTGCAGATTACCGGTTTCGAGATGTCGGCCGTGATCGCCGAGTTTGCGTGCATCGTCGAGAGCGAACCCGGCTTGAGGGCGCGCTATGCCGAGCCGCTCCGCCGGTATCTTTCGCTGGCGGAGGACCATCTGATCAAGAAATGGGACGCTCGCGGCTGCTACAAGGACTTGGGCGCCACCGGGGCGGTTTACATCACCGAGCACGAGTTGAGGCCGGTCAAGGCGCAGCTCACGCAGCCGCACAACAAGCAGGGAAAGATTCTCGACGCCTTGGTGGCCTTGTACATGGCCACGGGCAAGGACGAATACCTGGTGAAGGCCATCAAGTTGGGCACCCGGTTCAAGCATTGTCTGACGCGCGACGGCGATCACTACTTGTGGCACTACTGGGACCCGGCGGGCCCCTGGGATATCGATTCGGATCAGCCGGGCGAGTGGAAACACTGGATCGGCCCCGAGCACCGCAGCGTCTATCACGCCATGACCATCTCGCAAGCGGTCTTGCTCTACGAGTGCGGGCTGGTGTTCGATCGCGGCGACATCGAACGGTTCGTGAAGACGCAGACCGCCGTCTGCTGGAACGGCGACTTGCAGAACCCGCAGTGGTTCCGCCTGAATGGACTTGCTGCGCCCAATCCCAGCGACGTGCCTTGGCTGTGCGTCTGGCTCGCGCCGTTCGACGAGCGCGTGTACCGGCTGGCGTTCAGCCCGGCCGCGCAGCAGGAGCGGCTCGCCCTGAAGGAACATCCCCGCAAGGGCACGTTCGAGTGCAGCGAGTGGTTGGAGGACGACTACGGCGCGGGCCTGGTGGCTTGCGACTGGCTGGAGGCAAAATATCTCGTTTGCCCCCGCTGGTCCAACGGCAAGCCGGCGGAGACGGCCGCGGTAGCGGCCTTTGTCGCCAAGCCCGAGGGGCAGAAGCTGCTCAACGAGTTGGCCTTCCAGGTTGGGGTTCCCGGTTATCGGGCCCCGGCGACTCCGGCGGAAATGGGCCTCAAGGGCGGCGCCGCCCGCAGGCCGACGTTCCGTCGACCGCTGAACGTCGCAATTTCGACCGCGGGCGATATAATTGACAATCCCCCTTCGCCCGTCTACGATGAGCGGCTTGAGAGCGATCCACGACTTGACCATCCGGAGAAGATCATGCCTACCAGACGACACTTCCTGCAATGGGCCGGCGCCGGGGCTGCCGCCGCGCTGGCCGCCCGCACCAGTTCTGCCCAAAACCCCGCTCCGGCTGCCTCGCAGGCCGCCAAACCGCACGCCGGTCGGGCCTACGAACTGGGGCTGGCCTCCTACTCTCTCCGCAAGTTTCCCCTCGACAAGACCCTGGTGATGACCAATCGCGTGGGCCTGAAACACATCTGCCTGAAAGACGTCCACCTGGCGCTCAATAGCACGCCTGAGCAGATCGCCGCGGCCGCCGCCAAGGTGAAGGCGGCAGGCATCGACCTGTATGGCTGCGGGGTGGTCGTCATGCGCAACCTGGCGCAGGTGGATCAGGGCTTCGAGTACGCCAAGGCCGCCGGAATGCGAACGATTGTTGCCATGCCCAGCGTCGCGATGCTCCCGCGGATTAACGAGCAGGTGCAGAATTACGACATCCGCCTGGCCATCCACAACCACGGGCCGGGCGACAAAATCTTCCCCACGCCCG
This sequence comes from uncultured Planctomycetaceae bacterium, assembly GCA_963759115.1. GTDB lineage: Bacteria > Planctomycetota > Planctomycetia > Pirellulales > Thermoguttaceae > CAVWXT01. The sequence goes on along the minus strand of CAVWXT010000002.1, from coordinate 96,527 downwards.
ACCTGGCCTACGAGAAGATCAAGACTCTCGACCGCCGCATCGGCCTGTGCAACGACATCGGCCACACCATTCGCGTCGGCGGCGATCCGTACCGCTCCACCGAGCAGTTCGCCGACCGACTGTTTGATATCCACATCAAGGACGTTACCGCCGCGACGCCGGACGGCAAGGAGATCGAGATCGGCCGCGGCGTCATCGACATCCCCCGCCTCCTGCGGATCCTGGACAAGATTCACTACGCGGGCATTATCTCATTCGAGCACGAGCAAGATCCCGACGACCCGCTGCCCGGCCTGGCCGAGTCGGTCGGCTACGTCCGCGGCGTGCTGGCGGTAATCTGAACGTGCAACCATAGCTTCTTAAATGGGAGGAAGTGGCGATGGGACGCTTTGCGAAACTCGTTGGCATCGCGGCGGCAAGCCTTCTGTTGCTGACCGTTGGGCGGCACACTCCGTCGGCCGTGGCCGCCGAGGACGAGGGCTTCCGCCCGATCTTCGACGGCAAGACGCTCGACGGCTGGGACGGCAATCCCAAGCTCTGGCGCGTCGAGAAAGGGACCATTACCGGCGAGACTACCGCCGAGAATCCCGCCAAGGCCAACACCTTCTTGATCTGGCGGGGCGGCAAGCCGGCCAACTTCGAACTGAAGGCCGAGTTCTGCATGCCCAATCCGGGCTTCGCCAACTCCGGCATCCAGATCCGCAGTTGGGAAGGCCCGGAAAAGTGGCGCGTCAGCGGCTACCAGCCCGACATGGAAGGAGAGGACAAGTACACCGGCTTCTGCTACGGCGAGAACTATCGCGGCATCCTGGCCGAGCGCGGCCAGAAGGTCGTGATCGGCGCCGACCACAAGCCCAAGGTCGTTGAGCAGTTTGGCGACTCGAAGGAACTCGCCAAGGCCATCAAGAAGCACGGCTGGAACGAGTACCACATCATCGCCCAGGGGAACCACATCATCGAGAAGATCAACGGGCACTTAATGTGCGAAGTGACCGACGAGGACACCGTGGCCAGGAAAGACGGCATCATCGCGCTGCAAATCCACGCCGGTCCGCCGATGAAGGTCCAGTTCCGCAACATCCGGCTCAAGGAGCTTCCATGAAGACGCTAAGTCTGGCATTTGCGTTCGTCGGTTTGGGGTGCGCGGTCTGCTTCGCCCAGCGGCCGGCGCCCACGTTCAAGAAGCTCCAGTTGACCGACAAATTCTACGCCGAGGGGGCGTATTACGCCGATTTCAACCGGGACGGCAAGCTGGACGTCGTGGCCGGGCCGTTCTGGTACGAAGGCCCCGACTTCCAGAAGAAGCACGAGATCCACCCGCCCGAAGCGTATGATCCCAAGGGCTACTCCGAGAACTTTTTGACCTATACCGGCGACTTCAACGGCGACGGCTGGCCCGACGTTCTGTATGTGCCGTGGCCCGGAAAGGACGCCTATTGGTACGAGAATCCGGCCGGCAAACCGGGCCCTTGGAAGCGGCACCTGGCCCTGAAGGACGTGGGCAACGAGTCGCCGGCGTGGGCCGACGTCAACGGCGACGGGCGTCCCGAGCTGGTCTACAACACGACCGGCTACCTGGGCTACGCCACCTACGACCCGGCCAAGCCCGACGAGCCGTGGGTCTTTCACCCCATCACGCCCAAGGGCAATTACCAGCGCTACACGCACGGCATCGGCGTGGGCGACATCAATGGCGACGGCCGCATGGACATTGTCGAAGCCAACGGCTGGTGGGAGCAGCCGGCCAAGATAACGCCAGGCGAGACCTGGCCTTGGCACCCCTTCAAATTCGCCGCGGCCGGCTCGCAGATGTTCGTCTACGACGTCGACGGCGACGGGCTCAACGACGTGATCACCGTCTGGCACTGCCACGAGTACGGCCTGGTGTGGTACAAGCAACTCCGCAGCGACAAAGGCGAGATCACCTGGCAGCAGCACGTGATCCTGCCGCCCAAGCCCGACTTGAAGTCCGACGCCCTGCGGATCAGCCAACTCCACGCCGTGGACCTCGTGGACATCAACGGCGACGGACTCAAGGACATCGTCACCGGCAAGCGGTTTTGGGCCCACGGCCCGACGGGCGACGTGGAGCCGGATGCCCCGGCGGTGCTCTACTGGTTCGAGTTGCGGCGCGACAAGCTCAAGGGCGTGCAGTTCATTCCCCACCAGATCGACAATGACTCGGGCGTGGGCTGTCAAGTGACGGCCGTGGACCTCAACGGCGACGGCGTGCCCGACATCATCGTCAGCAATAAGAAGGGGACCTTCCTCCATCTCAGCCAGCCGGGCAAGGGCCCGTGAAGGAATAAGTTGTCAAATTGGGTGGCACGTCCCTGAGGAACGAAGGGCGTGAAGGGTGGTGGTGGCGTTGCACCTTCCGCGGCCCGGCGTCATGCTGTTGAGGCGTCGAACAGACTGCCGTGGTGAAAGGTTGCCATGAGAGTCTTCGATTCCAAGACCGGCAAGTCCTTCTTTCGGAAGACCCGTCGGCGTTTCGATGAGCCCGGCCACGCGCGGGAACTGACATTCTCCTGCTACCACGGCTACCCGTTTCTCAGCCGCGACAGAACGCGGATGTGGTTCCTTGAAGAGTTGGAGTCTGCCCGCCGGAAATGGTCCTTCGATTTGTGGGCGTACGCGTTGATGCCTGAGCACGTGCATCTTCTGATCTATCCGCGTGGGCCGGGGGCAGAGGCCGGCAAGATCGCAGGGCAGATCAAGGAGTCGGTGGCGCGCCGAGCGATTGCGTACATCGAAGCGCACGCTCCCCATTGGCTCCCTCGAATCACGGTTTGCGAAGGCCAGCGCATGCGCCGACGCTTCTGGCAGCCGGGAGGAGGCTACGACCGAAACGTGGTCGAACCCTCAACGGTTCACCAGATGATCGACTACATTCATGCGAATCCTGTGCGGCGAGGATTGGCGGCGTCGGTCGAGGACTGGGAATGGTCGAGCGCGCGTTGGTACGCGGGAATTCGGCCGGTACGCATCGAAATGGACGCCACAGTTCCTCCCACGCACGAGACGGTGCGCTGATGGAGGGTGGCACGTCCCTGAGCCCCAGCGAAGGGCGTGTTTCCCGCGGCAACCACGCCCTTCGCTGCTCAGGGCGTGCCACCCAACGCCCTCATCACGCTCCCTCCGCCCACACTTCAGCCAGCGACACGAGCCAATCGACCGACTCGGCCATCTCCTCCAGACAGGCCCATTCCAGGCGCGAATGGGGATTGTGGCCGCCGCACGAGAGATTGGGCGTGGGCAGGCCCAGGGAATTCCGGCGACGCCATACGGGGGGAATTCCGGGGACGGGGGGAATTCCGGCGACGCCATACGCAACTATTCCCAATTGTGTATGGTGCCCCCCGAACACCGCCGGAACCCCAGGACCCCCCCGATGTTGCATCTCCGGCCGATTCAAGACTCCCGACGTCTTTGCCCCCTTCTCCCTCCGTTGATGCCAGCGACTGTCACCACGCGGCCGCCCACCCAACGCACGCATCGCTTGCGAACTGTGGAACCGTAACCCACCTTAGCCCCCCTCGCAGGTTTTGTTTGACTAACAAGGCGCGTAGGCTATGGTAGCAACGGGTACCCCTCCATTGCAGAGATATGCCACCAACATCCTGGGGATTCCGCCTGCGCGGCGATTTCCGCGACGCATCCAGGGTGTATCTGGCAGCGAACTGCGAAAGGACAGCCATGCAAGAAGCAGCATCTCTTCCAGCGGCGGCGACCATCCCTGCGATCTCCCTCACACCGCCGGGCGACGCGTTGCTGGCCGGAAAGCAAGGCACGTCAAGAATCATGATTGTCGATGATGAGCCGATCAATATCGAAGTGCCCCGCAAATTCTTGAAGCAGGCCGGATATACCGACGTCATTGCCACCACGGAGGCAAGGCAGGCGATGAGGATGATCCGTCAACAAGCTCCGGATCTGCTTCTCTTGGATATTCTGATGCCCGGGGTGAACGGTCTCGAGATCCTGAAAGAGGTTCGTGCCGACCCTGCGCTCGCGCACCTGCCCGTAATCATCTTGACGGCCGCGTCCGAACCGGAGATCAAGTATCGGGCCTTGCTGACGGGCGCGACCGGCTTCCTCAGCAAACCGGTGGACTTTACCGAGCTCTTCGCGGCGATTCGAAATGCCCTGGTCGTCAAGACGCATCATGACGAGCTGACGAGATGTGCCAAGGAACTGGATCACCGGGTGCAAGAGCGCACGGCGGAACTGGCCATGTCCCGGCTGGAGGTAGTTCAGTGCCTGGCCCGGGCCGCCGAATGCGGCTCTTCCGGTTTTAGGTGCAGAACGCGAGAAATTCAGCCTTCAGGCCACGGACGATCTCGCGTAGCTCGGCGATGGTCCGCCCGGCGGCTTCCGACGCCCGGTTCAAGTCCAGGAGCAGCCGGTTCCAGAGCGTGTCGGCTGACTTCACGCCGTAGCAGCGTTTGGTGATGACGCGGGCCTTGTTGTTGATACCTTCAACCGCCGCGCTGGTGTACCGCCCGTCGAAGTAGTTCAGGATGCCCGTCTTCCAGTTGTCGTAGGTCGTCCAGAACTTGGCGAAGTCCAGCCCCAGCGCTTCGGTCCGCGCGCGGAGTTCGGCCAACTGCTGTTCGGCCGTGGCGCGGTCCGGCGCTGTATCGAAGATCTCCTTGAACCGCACCCGCACGTCATACACGTCCTTCAACGCGGGCAACCTGGCGAACAACTCCTCCAAGGCTGCGCGCTCTTCGGGCTTCAGATCCTTCGGGTCGCGGCGGAACTCCCACATCAGCGAGCGGAACCGTTTCTGCTCGGCTTTGGACAACTGGGCCTTGTGCTTCCGCGTGCTTTTTTTTTCGCAACTCATCCACCACCTCGTTGAACTGCTTGGCCACGTGGAACCGGTCCACCACCAACCGGCTGTTGCGAAGTTGCTCGTTGCAGACCGGGCCGTAGACCTTCCCCATGTCCACGCGGTGCGTTTCCACCGCGGCGCGCTGCTCGGGCGTCAATTTCCCCAGGCATTCGAGGGCCGCTGCCGTGTCGCGCCCGCGGGCCACCGCCAGCACCTTCGGCGACTCCGGGTCGGTCAAGTCCGTCATCACCGTCACGTACAACTTGTGCCGCTTCTTGAGGCTGATTTCGTCCATGCCCACGTGCTTGATGACCCGTGCCGGGTCGATCCGCTTGTCGTCCTTCAACTGGTTCTCGACGATCAGTTCCACGGTCTCCGCCGAGATGCCCAGCCGCGCGGCCACCTCTTCTTCGTTGCTGCCGATGAGCATCCGCAGCACGTATTCCTCGAAGCGGTACGTGTACAGCACCTTCTTCCGCTTGAAGGGGGCGAAATGCTCCTGGCGATGCCCACAGCGCGAGCAACGATGGAAGCAAGGCTGGAAGATCAGGAAGCTCGGCTGACCCCACAGGTCCAGGTCGCGGACCACATAGACGGTGTTCTTGTACTCGTAGGTGGACGGCTCTTCGTGGCCGCACTGCTCACAACGGCAAGAGTCGGGCAGGGGGAACTTGACCTCGAAGCCGTGCCCGTCGCGCGAGCGCTCGTATCCCAACAGTTCCACACCCGGCGGCAAATCCAACTTCACTTTGACCTCGACCTGAGCCATCCGTGGCCTCCTTGGTTGGCGGTGTCTTCTGCGACGGGGCGAAGGCAACAACCGCGTTGGTCCGACCGCCGCCGCTTGAGCAAGGTAACGCCGCGGGCGACCTCGGGCCAACAGCAACCTTCCCAACTCGCGAAATCGGCGCCCGCAGGGAGGAGGCGGCGGAACATGTTCCCGGACAAGCACTTACGCTCGCAATCCCTGTTGCACTATATTCTTGTGGGGGGGCTAATATGGCGAGAATTACGTGCCTGGGGCGTTCAAGCAACCGTCGCGCGTAGTATAACGGCCGCTATTGTTGAGCCTCGGGTTTGTGCGGCGTTCGCACCCAGAACCGGAAGAGCCCCGAATGCCGCACCGACCTGACGAAGCAACATTGCACGCGCGTTAGCGGATATGCCGGAATCATCGCGCGAGGGCTGGGTCTGGACGAACCGGCGGTGGAGTGCATCGAACTGGCCACCTTGTTGCACGACGTGGGCAAGATCGGATTCTCGGATTCCCTTCTCGATCATGCCAACTGGATTTCCCAGGAGGAGTTCGATCTCCTGCAGAAGCACGGTATCGCCCCCCTGCAAACTCCTCCGCAGATGTCGGAGCAGGAGACCGCGACATTCAAGTCGCACACCCTGGCCGGATCACGGATCCTGGCGGTCGGCAAGTCCCGCATCCTCGAACTGGCCGCCATCATCGCGATGAGCCATCACGAGAAATGGGACGGCAGTGGATATCCGCTCGGCCTGGGAGGCGACAACATCCCCTTGGAAGGCCGGATCGTGGCCGTCGCCAACGCCTTCGACCTCCTCAGCACGAAGCAATGCCACAGAGAGGCGTTTTCGGGGATGGAGTGTTACGCGATCCTGGCGGACAACAGCGGCACGCACTTCGACCCCAAGGTACTGGAAGCCCTGGTGCTCCGGTCGTCGGAGATCCTTCAACTCAAGGCCGGATACGCCGTGACCCGTAGAGCGAAAGGGTCCAACGTGCTCGCGCCCCCGCCAGCCGATGACACCGTCTGCTAACTGCCTAAGGGTAATGGCGCTGGGCAGCCACCCTCAGCTACCTGCTCCGCGACGAGACCCACCAGATCGAGGGTGGGAATGAGTGACCTATATTTGTGTGTCACCGATATTGTGTTACAGCATATATCGTTGGTGGGGTTCCTGGCCATGTGTGAAACCTCGGTCCCATCGTCGTAGGGCGGTGGACGATACCCCATGAAACAGCATGTAAAACGCTACGCCGTGCTGGTAGTGGCTCAGGCCGGTTGTCTCGCGCTGGGACTCTGGCTGGAACAGCGTTTTGTGTTGTCAAGTGCTCAAAGTGAGAGTCAACTCCAGCAAAGCATTGTGGAATCGGCCGCCGAGGACACGGCCTCGCGGGGATCGCCGAAGTCCCCCTCGTCTGCTTCGCCCAGCGCCGTGGAGCACCCGATCAATGCTCTGGAGATCCGGGCGATGGCGTTTGTCTGGATTACGGCCTTCCAAGCCGTGGTGGCTTACCTCGTCCTGACACGAGCCCAAGAGGAGACGTCCAAGAGGCAGGAACGGGTGAAGAGGATCTCGCTCGAGCGTTACAGCGACTTGCTTCGGACGCGCGACGCCGTAATCTTTGGCCTGGCAAGACTCGCGGAGTCCCGCGATCCGGAGACCGGTGACCATCTGGAACGGGTCGCCCTCTATGCCACCCGCCTGGCGTCCGCCCTCCGCCGCGATCCGCGCTACCGCGGGCAGCTCACATCGTCCTTCGTCAAGCTGATTGGAATCAGCTCGGCCCTGCACGACATCGGCAAGGTGGGCGTCGAAGACTCGATTCTGTTGAAGCCGGGAGAACTCGGGGAGCAAGAACGGCGCATGATGCAGTTGCACGCGGAGATTGGCGGCAAATGTGTCTGCGAAATCGAGTCTCGGCTGGGACGGTCCAATTTCCTGCGACATGGCGCGGGAGATCGCCTTCTGCCACCACGAACGCTGGGACGGTTCGGGATACCCCAAGCGACTCGCCGGCGAGGAGATTCCCTTGGCAGCGCGGATCGTGGCGATTGCCGACGTATACGACGCTCTGTCCACAACGCGAGTCTACAAGCCGGCTCTCCGCCACCGGCAGTGCGTCGAGGCGATCAGAGATGCCGCGGGAACACAATTCGATCCGACCATCGTGGAGGTCTTCCTGGAGATTGAATCGGAGTTCCAGGACATCGCGCGAACGTATGCCGATTCCCAGGCAGCCGGCGACACTGGCTCCGCATCGGCCGGGGACACCGCGGAGATCACACCCGCGACGGAAAGCTCCCCCGACCGCACCTTATCGGTCGCCCTCGCCTTGCTGGAACAATGCAACGATGGTCCTCCCGCTGCTACCCCCACGGCCCATCGCGGGCTGGATTCCGCCCCGGCCCTATGTGACCGACCCTCCAACTCGACAGTGAATTCGGCCATCACGAATGGCTCGTCCGATAACGATTGGGAGTCTGAAAATGTCTCACAAGAAGTGCGATAAAGAGCGGTGTCTGGAAATCATCCTGATTCTGGTCTGTTTGGCTCTGTGTTGTCTGCTGCACAGCGTCGGCGCCTGCCGCATGATCGTTCTGAACCTGTTCTTCCTGCCCGTGGTGTTGGCGGCCTTCTTCCTGGGACGTTACCGCGCCGGGGTCTTGGCGTTGCTATGTGTGATGTGCGTTGCGGTGGTGATGTCGCTGGACTTGGACACCGTCGTGTCCTACACGTCACCGCTGGCGGTTGGCCTTTCCCTGACGATCTGGGGCGCCGTCATGGGGCTCAATGCCCTGCTCGTCGGGACGCTGAGCGATGAAAGAATGGAGAAGATCGCAGAGCTTCACGACGCCTACGTGGGGGTGGTTGAAGTGCTGTCGCAGTACCTGAACAGTTCCGACCCGAAGGTTCAGGACCGCGTCACGGAGATCTCCGAGATCAGTCAGAAGGTCGCTGGCCGGATGAGGCTGTCCGAGAAGGAGATCGATGATATTCGCGTCGCGGCTTTACTGCAGGACATCGAGAATATCGAAATAACGGCAAAAGTCATTCGCAAAGCCGTGGACGATCTGGCGCGTACCAACGGAAGGAGGCAACTGGAGCACACCTTTCGGGGCGCCGATCTTGTACAGTCGTTGGGATCGGTGCTCACGGGCGCTTTGCCGTTGCTTTTCAACCATGACGACTACGTGGAGTTGCAGGAGGCGGAGGATTGCCTTCCCGATTCGGACCATTGCCCCTTTGGCGCCAGAATCGTTCGCACCGTGCGGAGCTACGTGACGTTGCGATACCAAGATCCCCGCTTCACGCAATTCGCGTGATGCGATCAATGCCCTGAAGAAGGATCTTGAAGGCAACCATCATCCGGCGGTGATTCACGCTCTTGAGCAGGTGGTCCTCCGCGATTCCGACGCAGTTTCCCCACACGGCCATGCGGAGCCGCTCCCGGCAGGCAGTATGTAACATGCTGGGTGCGTGCAACAAGGACAAGAATCTCCCCGACGAAATGCGGGGGGCAGCAGGGCGTCGGCTGCACGTGGACATGGACGGGGATCGCCCCTGCCCGCCGTAGGCTGTACTCGGTTGGCAAGCCCCTTGCGGCGGCTAGCTGCCCGCCGGGGTGGCCGCCTCGTCCTTGGCCTTCTTCGAAGACGGCGACGCGGACTTGGTGGACGACCCCTTTTTCTTCGCACCCGCCAAGGGTTCGGCCAAGGTGATCTTCACGTCGGTAGCTTTGACCATTCCCGGCGCGGCAGCCGTGTTCCTGGGCCCTACCATGACCTTCGGGCGCGTTCCCGTCCCAGAGACAGTGACACTGTCGCCGATGGCAGCTTGGCTGAGATCGGCCATATCGACTTTGATGGTGACCTGGTCGGCCAGCGGCAATTCGACCGAATGAGCCATGCCATGAATCTGAACGAAGAACTTGTCACCCTTGTCACTGAGCTTGCCGACCACGTGGTACGATCCGGCGTGAGGCGTGCCATGGACCATACCGCTCTTCGCAGCGCTCTTGCTGGCAGGGCCGTGTTTGGCCGACTTGCCTCCTGCGCCGCCGACAGCGTCATTGTTAGGAACGTTCGCCGCATCGCCGTCAGCAACCATGCCCGCCTTCTCGGCCGCCGGGGAAACGAGGGTCAACTCGCTGACCTTTTCCTTGATGGCCCCCTGATCGTCAAACTCAGCCTTGAAGTCCACGGTCAGCTTGGCGTGGGACTGCTGAAGGTACTCGATCATCGCCGTGCCCGTCACGTGCTTCGTGGCGTCGGCGGGCACACTCACCTTCCACACCATGTTGCTCTTGTCGGTGACCACGATGGCGCCCCCGGCCATATCCGTGATGGTGCCATCGATGCTTACCTGCTGCGGGAGCATTTGTTGCATCTGTTGCGTTCGTTGTTGTTGCTGCTGCTGTTGCTGGCCATACTGCCCGCCGCCCAAACGATATTGTTGGCCGAACACGACGGGGGCTTGCGGCCATGCCAACAGGCCGAGAACAACGACCGCGCAACACGTGAGACGGAACGACATGGCATAGTCTCCGCGACGAAGGTAGGTGACGGCGTTGCGGCTTCAGGGCGATCGGCCGACACCTTAAGAATAGTCTATTACGGCGGCTCTGAACAGCACATTCCGTGGAATTCCACCCTCCTGGGAGGGTGTGCCGAGCGTACTGTTGCCGCGGCGGCTTTGTGTCTAACAGTCCGTTGAAAAAGAGGACTGGCTCCGAACGGACAAGCGAAAACCCCGCGAGAAACAATGGTCGTGAGGTGCCTGTCCCCTTTTTCAACGGACTGCTAAAATAGGGGTGCGGATTCGCCGCCAATGGCCATTTTATCCATTTCGCCAACGACCTGCAAAACCATGAATCCCGAAGACCGGCAGATTACGGTCCCCCAATTCGCTGCCATGAAAGCCGCCGGGCAGAGGATCACCATGCTGACGGCCTACGACTACGCGATGGCGGGCCTCGTCGACGCCGCCGGCGTCGAAGGGATCCTGGTCGGCGACAGCCTGTCGATGGTCGTTCAGGGACATGGCACCACCCTGCCGGTGACGCTGGAGGAGATGATCTACCACGCCGAGATGGTGGGGCGAGCGGTGCGGCACGCCCTCGTAGTCGTCGACATGCCCTTCCCCAGTTTCCACCTCGGCGCCTACAAGGCCATCGACAGCGCCGGCCGCATCCTCAAGGAGACCCGCTGCCAGGCGGTGAAGCTCGAAGGCGGCGTGGAACAGGCCGAGGTCATTGCGGCGCTGGTTTCGGCGGGCATCCCGGTGATGGCCCATTGCGGGCTGCGGCCGCAGAGCATCCATCAATTGGGCGGCTACCGCGTGCAGCGCGACGAGCGGCAACTGCTGGCCGACGCCCGCGCCGCCGAGATTTCCGGCGCGTTCGCCGTCGTGTTGGAGTGCATGCCGGCCGAGACGGCCGCGCGGATCACGGCCGCCGTCAAGATTCCCACCATCGGCATCGGGGCGGGCGCGGGCTGCGACGGCCAGGTCCTCGTCTTGAACGACCTCCTGGGCCTCAACTCCGGCCACGTGCCGCGCCACGTCAAAGAGTACGCCAACCTGAAGCAAACCGTGGTGCAGGCGGTTGGACAGTTCCGCGACGAAGTCCGCCAAGGCACCTTCCCCGGCGAGCAACACGCGTTTTCGTGACTTGACCGATCCGTGATCAGTGAGGGCGAGACCATGATCGGACTGCAGAGAATCGAAGTAGAGGGCAAGCGGTTTGTCCTCCTGCCTGAAACCGAGTACGACCGGTTGTGCCGGGACGCGGGCGAGGCAGTGGCCATCGAGGACGAAAGTTTGCCGGTCTTGCCCAAGCCCGACAAGCATGGGCGGTTTCCCGCGTCTCGAGTACGCCCGAGTCTCCTTGGCGCGCGACCTGATTCGCGACCGGAAGGGCGCCGGGCTGAGCCAACAGCGATTGGCCGATCTGGCGGGAATACGTCAGGAAACGCTCTCCCGGATCGAAACCGGCAAGCACACGGCCAACTCGAAAACGGTGGACAAGATCATGCGCGTCATCGAAGCCGAGCGCCGGCGGTTGTGTCGCCGCAAGGCCACGTAGTGACGTTGCGTGCCACTGGCTCCACCCATTGGTATCTACACATCTCATTTTCGCCGCAGAACAAGCACTTTTTTCAACCTTGCCGATTGGCTGAATTTGCGGATACTCCCTGCAACCTTCCGGGAACTCCGGTGCTGGCAGTGCAAGCATGGACCGTGCGGCTGCGACTTGTGTAGATACCAATGGGCTCCGCCAGTGGTACGCTTGGACATTGCCACCCTGCCGGCCTGAAATGCGACGTTTTTTGCTTCTCGGAAGAACGTATTGTCTGATTCCGCGATGCGGCCGCCGGCTCAATAGTGGTATCGTGCCTGCGCAATGAACACGGCATCTTCATCGACCTTGTAGACCAGCCGGTGTTCGTCGTCGATCCGCCGCGACCAGTAGCCCGCCAAGACATGCCGCAAGGGCTCGGGCTTGCCCGTTCCCTCGAAGGGCGTGCGGACAATTTCTTGGATCAGGCCGTTGACCCGTTTGAGAATCTTGCGGTCGGTTCGCTGCCAGTGGAGATAATCGTCCCACGCCTCGCTGGAGAAGATGATCTTCATTCGACGAGCTTCCGCTCTGCACCTTTGCCCTGCTCCAACTCACCGAGCGAAGCCAGCAGGCGGCGGGCGTTTGTCGGGCTTTTCAGCAGGTAAGCGGTCTCCGTCAGCGAATCGTAGTCCGCCAGCGAGATCATCACCACGGAGTCCTCGCGCTTTCGCGTGATAATCACCGGGTCGTGGTCCCGGCAGACGCGCTTGATCGTCTCCGCCAGATTCTCGCGGGCTTCGGTATAGGTGATTGCGTCCATATTGGACAGGATACCGTACAGATTGCCGATCTGTCAATTGACAAACTGTTGTCACTTCTCCTTACCGCGAGTGTTGTCAATACGATTCCCGCGTGTTATGCTGGCGGTGCCAGCGGAATCATTCTGATTGCTTCCGCGCGATCGAAAACACCACGCTTGATCGGGCGTATCCATGAAAAGCGCCACACACCGCCCCTCCGAACCGGCGTCGGCCGACCGCCTGCAAGTGCCGCCGCCGCTGGCCGGACTTGCCGCAGAACTGCTTTGGCGGGCCACGCGGGCCGAGAATGCCAATGTCTTCCTGGGGCAAGCTCTGCCCACCATCGCCGTGGCCATCGGGGCCGATTACATCGCCCTGGCCGCGCCCGCCGCGGGGCGTTGGCCGGCCGTCGCCGAATCGGGGGCCGCCAAACCCCTGCCCGCCAATTTGTTGGCCGACGTGCTCGATCGGGAGATGGTGCGGGCGGAAGCCGGCTGGGTTGCCGCCCCGTTGGCCGCCCGCACGGCGGAGAGCGAGGTTCTCGCCGCCCATCTGCCGCGCGCGGAGGAATCTCCCCATGCCTTGGCGGCGATGGAGCAACTGGCGCCTGTTTTCCGCCAAGCGATTGCCGTTGTCCGCCACCGCGTACGCGACCAGCGCCGGCTCCGCCGCTTGGAGGCCATCCTGGAGATCGCCAACCAGTGGTACCAGACGCACGAGGTCGAGCCGCTGCTGGTGCAGATGGCCGAAGCGGCCACGCGACTCTTGGGGGCGGATCGAGCGAGCATTTTTCTCTGGGACCGCCCCAATCACACGCTCGTCGGTCGGCCGGCCTTGGGCATCGCCGGCGGCGAACTGCGTATTCCCGACGACCGCGGCGTGGTGGGCGAGGTGATTCGCAGCGGCCAGGCCCGCCGCGTCGACGCCGCCACCGAGCCCGACGCCATCGACCGCAACGTCGACACGCAGCTGCGTTACCAGACGCGAACGTTGTTGTGCGTCCCTTTGCGAGGCCGTTCAGGCGAACTGTTTGGGGCGTTCGAGTTGATCAACCGGCACTCGGGCACGTTCACCCAAGAGGACGAAGACGCGCTGGGCGAGTTGGCGGCCCACGCCTCGGTAGCTGTGGAAAACGCCCAGGATCGCCAGCAATTGCTCACCGCCAACCGCCAGATCGCCGAGCAAGCGGCGGAGAAGGTGCGGCTGATCGGCGAGAGCCCGGCGATCGAGGCCCTGCGCTCGATCATTCGCCGCGTGGCCGACACGGACCTCGCCGTGTTCATCCTGGGAGAAAACGGCACCGGCAAGGAAGTGGTGGCCCAGTCGATCCACTATCTCAGCCGCCGCCGCGACCAGCCGTTCATCGCGGTCAATTGCGCGGCCATTCCCGAGACCCTGGCGGAGAGCGAACTGTTCGGCCACGAGAAGGGCGCGTTCACCGACGCCCGCGAGGCCCGCCAGGGCAAGTTCGAGTTGGCTTCCGGCGGCACCTTGTTTCTCGACGAGATCGGCGATCTCAGCTTGAGCGGCCAGGCCAAGCTGCTCCGCGTGTTGGAGGAGAAGGTGCTGGTGCGCGTGGGCGGCTCGACGCCCATCCACACCGACGCCCGGCTGTTGGCCGCCACGAACCAGAACCTGGCCGAAATGGTGCGGGCCAAGCGGTTCCGCGAAGACCTCTACTTCCGCCTGAACGTGGTCACGCTCGACCTGCCGCCGCTGCGGGAGCGGGGCAACGACGCCCTGCTGCTGGCCGAGCATTTTCTGACCGATTTCTGCCGGCGGGCGCGCCGCAAGCCGCCCCAATTTTCGGCCGCCGCCCGAAAACGGCTTGCTGGAGCACCCTTGGCCGGGCAATATCCGCGAATTGCGAAACCTCATGGAGCGGCTGGCGTACTTGTCGGCGGAGGATCGCATCGAGGCCGAGGACCTGGCCTTCATTCTCTCGCCCCGCGGCCAGACGCCGCTGGCGGCCGATCTCAGCCAATCGCTGGCCGACGCGACGAACCGTTTCCAGGTGGAGTACATTCGCCGTCAGATCGAGCAGAGCGGCAGCAACATGAGCCTCGCGGCCACCCGCCTGGGCCTGCACCGTTCCAACCTCTATCGCAAAATGCGGCAACTAGGGATGGACTCCCCTTGAAGCCAGGGCGGTCGTGCATAGGACCAAGGCCGCCAGCGGCTCACCCGCGGACGAGCAGAATCGCTGAACCGGCAGACATCGCCGCTCACTCCGTCTCCGCTACCGAGACTGGCAGACCGTCGGGATCGGCCCAAATGTTCATGGCTCTTGCCTTGGGGCAGTGGATGATGCCCGCCGGCAACAACGGCCCAGCAGGGCGTCGAACGAAAAGCATCCTGCGCCGACGATCAGCAGAAATATCCCGCCCAGGAGCATGGCGAAATCGGTGCGGGCTTCGTGCATCATGCTCCAGAACCCGTAGGTCTTGACGCCGGGCAGGCTGAACAACCAAAACCCGTGGCCCAAGAGGATCGGGACCTTGGTGGAAATGATGGCGACCGAGATGTTCACGATCATGGGAACGGCCGCCCACCGTGTCAGCAGACCGAGAATCAGCAGTGCGCCGCACACCGTCTCGAACACGCCGACGAACGGCGCCATGACTTCGGGATAGGGAATGCCGATCTTGACGAACCGCCCCACGCCGAGGGCATCGGGGAAGAGGAACTTCTGGATGCCTTCCGAGAGGAACGTGCCGCCCACGATAAGCCGTATCAGGACCGTGGAACACGGTGCCTGGGTGGCGAGGGTCTTCGCAAAAATGCCCATGCGACGCCTCCTGGTCGAGTGTCCTTCGCTTTTCCTGAATTATGGCGTCATGGTCAAGGGGGTGTGCCCAGCACTCCTACGGGCACGGACCGACCTTCGTCAACATTGACGAACATTGGATATCGCGTTCGTTTCAGTCCGTCCCGCCCACCAACTCCGCGATCACCTTCTCCAACCCACGCACCACCCGCGCCATGCGGTCGAAGTCGATCTTGTCGATCGTATCTTCTGGCTCGTGGTAGTGCCGATAGCGGAACATCGCCGTGTCCGTCACCATCAGCGCCGGATACCCTTCCTGCCAGAATGACCAATGATCGGAGAAGCCGATACCACGAATCAGTCCGGGCACCGCAGCACCTTCCGATGGGAACTGCTCGTGCTGACGGAAGGTTCTGACCACCTGGCGTACCAGACTGCGCGACGCCGTATTGCCGATGAAGCCGATGAAGTTGCCCTCCGATGGAAACAAGAACGAAAACGGCGGAGGATACTTCTGGCTGCCCGGCGTCTCGTCGTAGTAGCCGAGCATTTCCAGGCTCAGCATCGCCACGACATTCTCATCCCGTTCCCGGCACCGATGGGCGTACACCCGTGAACCCATCTTATCCGTTTGGAAGTAGGGTGGCTCCTCATTGACGAAGGCGACCAAGCGAAGCGTCCGGTCCGTCTTGCGATGGGAGAATCTTCGCGCCAGAGCAAGCGTGGCGGCGACACCACTGGTGTTGTTGTCTGCCCCCGGCGTGCCGCGCACCGTGTCGTAATGAGCGCCGACGACAACAATCTCCTCGGGGCGGGTGGTGCCGGGGATTGCGATCTCCAGATTGGAGCACTTGGTGTCGGAAACTTGGTATTCCTGGCGGCTGACCTTGTACCCTGCGCCAGTGAACTTGGATTCAATGTACTCGGCCGCCTCCGCCAGTTGTTTGGAACGGTTCCGCACGTTTCGTTCGCCAATATCAACGGCGAGACCGGCAACATCAGCGCGAAGTTCGCTCGCAAATGCTGCCAACTGGTCGTCTGACGGGGGCAAATCGCCCCGATAACTCGCCCCCGGCATACGGATCATGGTCCACCAGGCCATGCCGGCCAACAGAATTGCGATTCCCAGCGTTATGCACGTACCCCAGAGCACTCGCCTTCTCCTCTTCGTGGGCTTCGTGGCGGTGGTGCCATTCATTGCCGGTCCTCACATGTTGTAGATCTCGACGTAACGCGTGCCGCGGGCCGAACCGTAGCCCAATCCGTGTTTGAAGATCATGGCCCGACGTGGACACACAGATTCGCGGTGGCCTGCTGGCCGCGCTGGTTGACCCGCGACACCGAGACCAGGTAATCGCCGGGACGGGCGAAACGATGCGTGGTGGCCGCGTAGCCATCCTTGGCGTGGGCGGTCGATTCGCCGGTGGCAGGATCTACTTGCACCGGCAGGGATTGCGTTTGCACCTTCGGAGTGCCGTCGCCGAAGTTCCAGATCTCGTGGCTTCCGGCCAGCCCATCGCCGAACGAACGGACCTTGAACACCACTTCATCGCCGGCCTTCAGATCGAACGTGGGCCAATACGCGGCGTGGATCGTCGGCGGCAGAAGCTCCGGATGCTCGCGGTCGAGCACCAGCACGATGGAGAAGTCGTAATCGATCCGGCCGTTGGCGTCGGTCACCTTGAGGATCTCGCTGTGCTCTCCGCCATACACGAAGTGGCGCGAGGCGGTCGGTCCTTCGGCCGTCGAATCGTCGCCGAACCGCCAATGGTAGCGCGTGATGTGTTGCGGCCCCTCGGCGCTCCGCGACAGGCTGCCGTCGAAGGCAACCTCTTCGCCCGCCCACGCCAGGTGGTGCGGCCGGGCGACGGCTTGAAGCGGCGTCGGCCGCTCGTGGCGATAGGCCTGCCAGAGGAAGGCGTAGCCCTCGATGATGCCGAATCGCCCGCTGGGCTGTGGCCCGCGGATGTCGAAGTGCAGGTGCGACCAGCCGCCGCTGCTGCCCTCCTTGCCCAGCACGCCGATCTTCTGGCCCATCGTCACCCGCTCGCCGGGCTTCACGGCCGGGTCGATCGACAGCAGATGGGCATAGCAGTAGTACCAGCCCCGGCCATCGCGCAGACAAATCTCGTCGTAGCGCGGCCGGACGGGCAGGGGCAAGTCGGACAACGTGATCGATTCGGTCCCGGCAGTAATCACCAGGGCGTCCGTGGCGGCCAGCACCTCGGTGAGCCCTTCCACCCCGCCGATGTCGAGGCCGTAGTGATAGTAGATCGTCTTCTTGGCGGGGTCCTCGCCGCCGTCGACGTAGGTCGGTTCGTTGGCCATCTGCGTATGGCTGGCAAACCACCGCTGCCGCGCCGGGTACAGGAACGTGCCCGGCTGGACCCACGGCGAGCCGGCCGGCCACAGCCGCAGCCGCGCGTCCTTATCCAGGGCCCACGGATTTTCCTGGGACTGCACGTAGCCCTTGGTGACCGCGCAGTCGATTTGCACGTCGCCGAGCGCGACCGGCAGGTGGTAATTGCCGGCCGCGAGCGTCGCCTTCTGGCCGTTGACCTCGACGGTGACGAGGGCCGCGCGCACCGCCTGGCGCAGGTCATCCCGCGTTTCCTTGAGGTCCAGCAGTTTGACCGCGGCCGACTTGCCGTCGGACAGCTTCACGTCGCACGATTCGCCGACGTTCAGGTCGACCGTCCTGAAGAGCGGCTCGATCGCAGGCGGCCAGCTTTCCGCAGCCAGCAGGGGCGCGCCGGCTGCACACAAAATCAACGCGAGGGCACGGAACGCGGGTTTCATGGAGGTGTCCTTCCGATGTGAGGTTTTCGCGCGAAAACTTGCCACAGCCCGAGTGGGATAGAATCGCTTTCACGCACCCCGCATTGGACTGGCAATTCGACGGTCACTCTAGCAGCAGTGCCGCCGGTTTTCAAGTCTCTGGCACAGGTTGTCGGCGGAAGAACCGGCAGGGTAGGTTGACATTTACATCGCTCTCCGTGAAGATGGGAAGCGTCTGCGTGACACGTATCCCGGCGGCGGTCAACCGGAAAATGCCGGCGGACGCTGCTCTTGGCCAAACTGCTCAGCAAGGAACCCGACCATGAATCGCCTGCGAGGAATCGGTTTGTTCGTTGTTCTACTTTCTAGCGCGGCGGTGGCTGCGGCCCAATCGCCCGGTGAAGGCCCGCAGCGGCCCGCCAAACCTGCCATTCCCACCTGCATGATCGTCGACGATCCGGCCCCTTTCATCAACAACCGTTGGACGGAAGACAAGAGCGTCTGCAAGGAGATTTCGACCTCGTTCTACGTGGAGTTCGGCCACTGGGCCGAGCGGATGGGCGTTAAGGGCAAGTTCACGATCGTGCCCTGCGTCGGCGGCATCGCGGCCATCGACGGCTCGCTGGGCGAGTTTCCCGGCCACACGCGGCAAGAACGCCTCGACTGGATCGACATGATCAAGAAGCTCTACGAGCCCCGCTTCACGATCACCCCCGAAATCATTACCCACCAGGTCGCCTGGGACATCGACAGGAAGAAACCCATGCCGGGGTTGCCGCGGGAGTGCGACTGGCTGCCCCAACAGCCGCTGGAGGTCCAGACGCGCTACATTGCCGAGGGGATGCAGATGCTGAAGAACGCGGGGATCACCATCGGCGGCATGACGATGTGCTGGGACTATCCCAAGGAGAAGAACAACGTCTTGGGCGAGGCGGTGCTCCGCGCGGCCGAAAAAGTCTACGGACTGAAATACGTGATGGTGTTCAACGACGGCGGCGACCAGCCGGGCGTCATCTACCGGCGCGACGACGGCGCCATGGCGGTTTCCCTTCGGCCCAGCGTTCGCGACGTCTACGACCACACCTGGGGCAAGATGACGGAAGCCGACGTGCAACGCGACGCCGACCAATACATCACCGCCGACGGCAGCCAAGGGAAGTTCGTCGATCGGATCAAGGCCGGCAAGTGCCTGATCTTCTACACCCACGCCCAGACGCTGTACGCCAACGGAACCAAGAGCGGCTTCAAGGTCTTCCAAATTGCCATCGACCGCTTGCAGAAGCATTACGGCGACCAGGTCCGGTGGATGACCGGCCTGGAGATCTGCCGCCACTTCTGCCCGCCGGGAAAAGACTAACGCGGCTACCGGGAAGTCTTCGCAAGCGACGGCGTTGGAGACGCAACCCTCCCGTTCGATCGCTTTCGAGCAGGGAACCATTCTTCTCATCGCTCACGGGCAAGCGCACGACTGATCGGCGCCGCGTAGTCCAACATGCCTCCCGACCCAGCAACGCTTTGCGTCATCCAACTCACCCCGCCGGGACGCGGCGCGATCGCCACGATACGCGTCGAAGGGCCGGGCGCGACGGAGGCCGTGCAGGCCCACTTCCGCGCCGAGCGGCCGACCGTTGACCGAGTATCCCGTCGATCGGCCCGTGGTGGGCCATTTTGCCGGCGACCGCGGCGAAGAGGTCGTCGTCCGCCGCTGCGCCGGCGACGCGATCGAATTGCACTGCCACGGCGGATACGCCACGGTGGCGATGATCGAAGAAGCCTTGATTGCCGCCGGCGGCCAACGCGTGGCGTGGAGCCAGTGGGTCGTCACGCGCGAGAGCGATCCGATCACGGCGACCGCCTTGATGGCCTTGGCCGACGCCCGCACCGAACGCACGGCCGCAATTCTCTTGGATCAATACCACGGCGCGTTGGGCCGCGCTCTGGAGGAAATCCGGCAATCCATCGACGCCGCCCAGCCCGCCCCGGGGACTGGTCCATTTTTCGGCGAAAGAACGCATGGTGCCGACAAACCCCTGGCCGAAAACATGGACCTGTCCCCTTCCGCGGCCCGGCAGATCGACACCTTGCTGGAGCGGGCCGATTTGGGCCGACACCTTGTCAAGCCTTGGAGCGTCGTGCTGGCCGGCCGGGTCAACGTGGGCAAGAGCAGCCTGATCAACGCCCTGGCGGGCTACGGCCGGTCGATCGTCCACGATGCCCCCGGCACCACCCGCGACGCAGTGACCGCCGCCACCGCCATCGACGGTTGGCCGGTGGAACTCTGCGACACGGCCGGACTGCGGCAGGGGGGCGACGCGGTCGAACGCGCCGGCATCCAACGGGCCCAAGAACGGCTGGTCCAAGCCGATTTGGCCATCCTCATCTTCGATCGCAGCGCGGCCTGGTCGGCCGATGATCAGGCGCTCGTGGACCGGTGGCCTGCGGCGCTCGTGGTCCACAACAAGTGCGATCTTGCGCCGGCGGCTCGACGACCGGCCGGCCGGGCTGCCGACGAGTGCGTTGCGCGGCGACGGCATCGAGGAGTTGTTGCAGGCGATCGCCCGGCGGCTGGTGCCCCAGCCGCCGCCGCCCGGCGCGGCCGTGCCCTTTACGGCCGAGCAAGTGGAGATGATCCGTCGCATGGGTGAAAAAGGGGACTGGCTCCGAACGGACAAACCAGAGCCCCGCGAAGAACACTAGTCGTGAGGTGCCTGTCCCCATTTTCATGGCCGGCGACGTCGCCATCACTCTTCCGCCACCGTGACCTTTTCCATCACGTCGCCCTGCTTGATCGCGTCGACGACTTTCTGGCCGTCGATCACGCGGCCGAAGACGGAGTGCTTGCCGTCGAGCCAGGGGGTGGCGACGTGGGTGATGAAGAACTGCGAGCCGTTGGTGTTGGGCCCGGCGTTGGCCATCGACAAGATGCCCGGCCCGGTGTGCTTGAGGTCCTTGTGGAACTCGTCCTTGAAGGTGTAGCCGGGGCCGCCGGTGCCGGTGCCCTTGGGGCAGCCGGTCTGGATCATGAAATCGGGAATGACGCGATGGAACTTGAGTCCGTTATAAAAACCCTCGCCGGCGAGTTTCTCGAAATTGGCCACGGTCCGCGGCGTCTTGTCGGCGTGGAGTTCGAGGCGGATCGTGCCGCGATTGGTGACAATAGTGGCGACTTTCATCGGTGGTCCTTTCTCGCCGGCCAAAAAACCGGCAGTATCGTAGGACGGATTTCAATCCGTCCCCTGTGTTCGTGCTTTCAACTCTCGTTCCCGCGGTCCTCCGTGGGAACGCCCCCTCCGCAACGCTCCGCGTCGCGCCGCCAGACGCAAGGCAATCGCATGGTGGACCCGCCCGTCGGCAACGTGTCGCACACGGCGGAGCATGGCAATACGTTAACGAAGCTCTCGCTGCTCCGCAAGAGGCGCTCGCGAAGGGGGAACCCGCGAATGGGCCGGCGGTTCCTGCGGCGGCAAAGCTCCCGGTCTCCCTTCTGTTTCCCGAGTCAACGGCGAAGCAACGACGGGATTCCTCGGCAAATCATTTGCCTTCCTCTGCCTTTTCTGGCGCCGCCTGTGAGCGATTGCCCGGTCCTTCTCGACCGTTCTCCACATCTTCCAAAATTTCCGCGAGTTCCTTCGCCTCCCGATCTATCTCTTGCTGGTGGTACTTGAGCGTTACGACGGTGCGCTCTCCAAAAAGCCTTGCCAAGACCCGCGCAGCGTTGACCCTCATGTCAGAGGACGTCTCACCGTCTACGCGCGGCGCGATCGCACTAAAAACAACGTGGTTAGCGACGCCAATATGCTGCAGATCCTGCATCGCTTGGCTGCGGACAAAACTGTCATGATCACGAAGGAATTCGGTAAGCACTGGCACGCTAGCGGACGTTCCGAAGATACAGAGCACATCCACCGCTTTCCGACGGTCAAGCCGAGTGTCCTGACTCTTCAGCAATCGATCGATCGTCTCCTCCGCGTCGGCCAGGGCACGGCCCTGTTGTTCCCACGCCTCGTAGTCAAAAGAACGACCTTTGGCCGCCTCGGGGTCTAGCCCAGAAGGAACCGCATCAGGCCGCGCGTTGACCCAGTCAATCACCGCCCGATCGCGGCGAGACTCACAACCCGGCAGGCTTACAAGAAGCGTGCCGCACGAGAGGACAAGAATCATGTAGCATGATAGTCGCATATCAAATCCCGCTCCTTACAGCGCCGATTCTACCGCGCCGCCCACAGCAGCGGCAAGACAGCACCCGGTCGGGTGGCACAAGTTTTCACCTTGAAAACCCCCGGCCGAAAGCGCATCATGCTGGACGTGTGTACCGATCACGACCGGAACCGTCCGCAGGCCGAACACGGCGGCAATCCGCCGGCCCCGGCCACCGAAAGAACGCGCGTGTGCCACTGGCTTTGCCAGTGCCTTCGTGGAGTCACAGACAAACGATCATATCCGCCAAGAAGTGATGGATGGGCACATCGTCGGCCTGCCTAACCTTGCCCAAGAATTCGAGGGAACGTCGAACCGCCGACAGCACTGGCAAAGCCAGTGGCGCCCGGCGGTAAGATGCCGCTTCTACAGCCCCCTCGCCAGGGAAGGGTTTTGCACCAATCCATCCAAAGGTATTGGCCGACTTGCCCAGCGGACGATCGACGAAAGCCATTGTCGCAAAAGGGCTTCCACGCTGGTGCGTCGCCCTAACCTTGTGAGGTCCATGTGAGGTGCGGTGCAAAACTGCGGTGGTTAGTGGTTGGCGGAGAGGAGACGCTTCTTGGAAAATCGCGAATGTGTTGACCAATAGATGAGGGGTGAGAGAGGGGAGAGAGGAAAGGGGAGAGGAAAGGGGAGAGGGAAAAATTGGAAAGGGAGCGAGTTGTTGAGCAACACTCAGGAGAACCGCGCCGAGACGCCCTCACCCTGGCCCTCTCCCAAGGGGCGAGGGGACGTTCCCGGCGACGCCCTCACCCTACGATTCGCCGGAGGGAACTACTTGTACTGCCACTCGCGGACGTCGACGAAGTGGCCGACCACCGCGGCGGCGGCGGCCATGGCGGAGAGACCAGGTGCGTGCGGCCGCCCTTGCCTTGCCGGCCCTCGAAGTTCCGGTTGCTGGTGGCCGCGCAGCGCTCGCCCGGTGAGAGCACGTCGGGATTCATGGCCAGGCACATGCTGCACCCGGCCTCGCGCCACTCCAGGCCGGCCTCGCGGAAGATCTTGTCGAGCCCTTCGGCCTCGGCCTGGCGCTTGACCGGTCCGCTGCCGGGCACGACCAGGGTGCGTACGCCCTTGGCCACGCGGCGGCCGCGGACCACGGCGGCCGCGGCCCGCAGGTCCTCGATCCGCCCGTTGGTACACGAGCCGATGAACACGCACTGGATGGGAATCGACGTGATCGGCGTGCCGGGCTTGAGGGCCATGTACTCCAACGCCGCCGCCACGGCCTTGCGTTCGGTGGGATCGGCGTACGAGGCCGGATCGGGCACGCGGCCGCCCACATCGATCACCTGGGCCGGGTTGGTGCCCCACGTGACTTGCGGCTGCACGTCGCGGGCGTCGAACGTCTCGACGCGGTCGTACTTGGCGCCCGCATCGGTCGGCAGTTGCCGCCAGCGGCTCACCGCGGCGTCGAAGTCGGCCGGCACATTCGGTCGGCCGCGCAGATAAGCGTACGTCTTGTCGTCGGGGGCGACCAGACCGGCCCGGGCGCCGGCTTCGATCGTCATGTTGCAGACCGTCATCCGCTGTTCCATGCTCAGCCCGCGGATGGCCTCGCCGGTGTACTCGATGCAGTAGCCGACGCCTCCGCTCGTGGAGAGCCGTCCGATGAGGAAGAGGATCAGGTCCTTGGCGGTGATGCCGGGGTGCAGGCGGCCGTCGACGCGGACCTCCAGCGTCTTCGGTTTGTGCTGCAAGAGGGTCTGGGTGGCCAGCACGTGCTCGACTTCGCTGGTGCCGATGCCGAAGGCCAGGGCGCCGAAGGCCCCGTGCGTGGCGGTGTGGCTATCGCCGCAGACGATCGTCATGCCCGGCTGGGTATAGCCCAACTCGGGGCCGATCACGTGGACGATGCCCTGGTTCGGATCGTGGATGTCGTAGAGGTGGATGCCGAACTCGCGGCAATTGCGGGCGAGCGTGTCGAGTTGCAGCTTCGAGATCGGATCGGCGATCGGCAGGCTGCGATCGGTGGTCGGCACGTTGTGGTCGGCGGTGGCCACGGTCCGCTCGGGGCGCCGCACCCGGCGGCCCGCCATCCGCAGCCCGTCAAACGCCTGGGCGCTGGTGACTTCGTGGACCAGTTGGAGATCGATATAGAGGACGGTCTGTTTCCCCGGCTCGGCGCGGACGACGTGGTCGTCCCAAATCTTCTCGAACATCGTGCGGGGAGAACGGGTTGCGGTCATGGCAATGGTACCGGATCAGGTGGCGGGCGACAGCCCAAGGGAGAAACACTCTATTATATTCGTTCCCGCTGTTGCCGCCAGCGGGGCACCTCTCAGTGGCCAGGGCCGATCAGTTCTCCCAAATATGGCTTGTGGGAGGCGACTCCTATCGCCGATTTACGGTTGTTTTTCAAGCAATCGGCGACAGGAGTCGCCTCCCACAGTGAATAACTGATCGATCCTGCCTCTCCGAGCCGCGCACCATAGCGAAGTGTCGCGGGCGGGCCTGCCTGTTGGGGGTCTTGAACCTTCGGGCGAACGGCTGCACGCCGCCAGCTACCCATCCCCTAGCACGCAAATGGGGGATGACATAGGCCGAGCTGACGTTGACTCGCCCAACCGGACGCTTTACCATCCGCAGCCGCACTGGAACGCCACGTACCCCGGAGATCGTCGAGCATGTTCCAAATAGACTCTCTCCTTCGGCTATCGACTCTGACCGCCGTTGTCATGATGGGCAGCCTAGCTGCGCGGGGTGACGATGTGTCCTTTGGCCTGCCGCAGCCGGGCCCTTCCACCGTCTCGCCGCCGACTCAAGCCGGCGCGGGGCCGGCCCGATTGCCGTCGGCCGACGCCCAGGCGTGGCCGTCCCCCGCCGGTCAAGTGCCTTTCGACCCGCATCATTACGACCTCGGCCGTCCCGGCGGCATCGTCCCCACGGATCGGGCGACGGTTCCGCCCGTGGTGCCCAGCCCCACGCCCGCCGAGAAAGCCAGCGAATCGAGTTGGTACTATCGGCTGGAGAGCTTCTACTGGAACGAGCGGAGCGATGGCGTCGATTTCGTGAACGAGAGGGGACCGATATCGACGGTGGGATACCTCCATCGGTACGGGCAGGAGCGATTCCGGTTCGAATTGTTCGGCGGCACGGTGTCTTACGACGGGGCCGCCATGTTCGACGACGGCACATCCGAGCCCTATCACCAGTCGTTCGGCACCAACTATCTCGGCATCCGCGGGGAGTACGATCTCCTGATCGAGCCGGCCGCCTGGTCGCGGGCACGCCTCTTATTGGGCGTCGGGACGCGGTTCTGGAATCGCGACTTGAGGGACGCCGTTACCCCTTCCGGGGCTAAGGTCGACGGGTATCAGGAGACCTGGTGGACCTTCTATCCCTACGTAGGGCTGGAGACCAAGGAGTCGGACGAATCGGGCCTGACGCCGTTCGGCTCCGTGCGGTTCGGCGTTACGCCGTTGACCTTTCAGCATGCCACCTACTTCGACACCACCGTGTATCCCAAGTTGGGCGTGACTGGCCAAGCGAGACTGGGGGTCAGCTATCACAGGTTCACGGCCGACGCCTATCTGGAGGCGTTCACCTGGGGAGAATCGGCCGTCGTCCGGGACAGCTTCCAACCCAACTCCCGAATGCTCACCGTAGGCGGCGAACTGGGCTACAGTTTCTGAGCCGGTGCAAGCCGGTTTGTAGCGCCACGAGACGGTGCGTGTAGCAGAACGATACTCCCACGATCATCGTCGCGTCGTCCGGGCGTGACGGTTGCGGCGAGTGGTTTCGCCGCAATCATCTGACAATACGCGACTTACGGCGATTCGCCGCAAAATCGGACTCGGACCGCATTAATTGGCGCGCCGAATGCATCAAGAGGGGCGCGAACCGAGTGTTCGCCACGGAACGAGACTGGCCCGTGGGGCCTCTGACGACTTGGGATCGGACGGTTACCTTGCCCTTACTGCCCGATCAGCCACCTGTAGGTGGCACGTCACAGGCCCCCTTTTTTACGCGCAATGGTTTCGCGCGAGAATTCCATCAAGGCCGATGGTCGGCCAACAGCCTCCATGCCGGCAACTTCCTATCCCGCCGCGAAAGGCGATAGCGGCACCTGCTCCACGCGTACAACGTGCAATAGAGACACCAGGTCGCACTCCTTCGCAATGCCGCTGCCGGGAGACGTCTCCTCACGCCCAACGTATACTTCGCGCGATGTAATCATGGCCATTTCGGGATGACGGATGTCGTAGGTCTTTCCGTCGGTCAGGTACATTCGCAACGGCACAAACGGCTGCCGGTGAAGCTCAGCGCGAAGACTCTCAGGACTCAGCATGTTCATCCCTCCCCGAACACTAAAATCGTACCAGACAATCGGGGGGCCGTCAAGGACTATGCAACGTACTGCGCCAGCCGCTCGATCACGTCGCCCTGCGGATCGCGGATGGTCACTTCCAGCGGCATCTGGCCGGGCAGGCTGTGGGTGGCGCAGCCGAAACACGGATCGTACGCCCGGAAGGCCATCTCCACCATGTTCAACAGCCCTTCGCTCACCTTGCCCTTCTTGATGAGGCCCTGGGCGGCCTTCTTCACCGACATGCAGATCGGGGCGTTGTTGTTCGTGGTGCCCACGATCAGGTTTACCTTGGTGAGGATGCCGCGCTCGTCGGTGGTGTAGTGGTGCGTGAGCGTGCCGCGCGGGGCTTCCACGCAGCCGACGCCGTCGGTCGGCGTCTGCGTGGGCAGGGTGCGATATTCCTTGTCCGTAATCTGCGGATCGACGGCCAGCTCGACCCATCGCTCGGCCGCGTAGAGCAACTCGACCAGCCGGGCCCAATGGGTAGCCAGCGTGTGGTTGATCGGCTTGCCGCCCAAGGTTTCGTACATCCGCTTGTACTCGGCGTTGGCCAGCGGCGTGGCCATGGCGTCGGCCGCGTTGCAGCGCGACAGCGGCGTGGCCTTGTACACGCCCGAGTCCTCGCCGTCGACCAGGCCCTTCCAGCCGATCTTCTTGAGATAGGGGAACTTCAGATACGACCACGACTCGACGCGCTCGGCCACGTAATCGCGGTACTGGGCGCAATCGTACTTGGCGTGCTCCTTGCCGCTGGGGCTGGTCACCCGGATTTTGCCGTCGTAGAAGTTGGTGCAGTTTTTGGCGTCGACCATGCCCATGTTGTAGGTCTTGTGGACATAGATGTCGCCGGTGATGAGCTTCACATAGTCGGAGTTCTTCAGAACGATGTCCTCGAACACCTTGAGCGAGAACTTGGCGAACTCGACGGCCTCGCGTCCGCGGGCCTCGATCTCTGCGCGTTGTTCCTCATTGATGCCGCGGCTCACGCCGCCGGGCAGGCCCCAGTTGGGATGCACGCGGCGGCCGCCCATCATTTGGATCAGGGCGTGCCCGTCGTGCCGCATCTTCAAGACGTGCTTGGCCACGTCCATGCCCACCTTGGCCACGACGCCCAGGATGTTGCGTTGGGCGGGCGGGGCCGTGGGACCGACGACGAAGTCCGGCCCGCCGAGGGCGTAGAAGTGGGTCGTGTGATCGGTGGCAAAAAAGATGCTGTAGAACAATTCGCGGAGCTTCTTGGCCACGGGCGGCGGATCGACGTGGAACACCGCGTCCAGGGCCTTGGTGGCCGCCATGTGATGGGCCTCAGGGCAGACGCCGCAAATGCGCGAGGTCAGGTTCGGCATGTCCTCGGCGGGCCGGCCCACGCAGAACTGCTCGAATCCGCGGAGTTCCGGAATTTGCAGGTAGGCGTTGGCCACGTCGCCCTGATCGTCCAGGAAGATGTCGATCTTGCCGTGGCCTTCGAGCCGGGTGATGGGATCAATCGAGATACGCTTCATGGGCATTCTCTATTTGAATGGAGAACAGTCGATGTTCAATGAACTGTGGGCCGAAGGCCCTTTGGTTCTCCCAGCCCAGGGCATCGCCCAGGGGACAGGAAAATCGTTTTATTCCCGAATCGGCCCAATGGGCCAACCGTTCGTTCGGTCACGTCACGAAAGGTTGGTCCGTTGGACCGACAAATCGCTTTTCGTTCTCCATCGTTCCCAGGGCGTCGCCCTGGGCTGGGAGAACTTTCGCCCCTTCGGGCCTATCAACCACTGAAATCTCACGCATTTTGCAGTTTCTTCTTCCGCCGCAACTGGCTGCTGGCCAAACTAAACCGATAAAAACTGCCCACCGGATCGGGAATGCCTTCCTCGATGATCCGGTCGATCTCGTCCGGGTCGTTGGAGTCGATCACCGAGGCCACGCCGCTCATCAGCCGGGCGCCGTAGTCGGCCACGCCGTCGTTGGCGCCGTGGCAGCCGATGCAGGGCGAGTTGACCTGCGGGCAAAGCGCCTTGCAGCCCGCCCGGGTGGCGATGCCGCAACAGAGAAGCCCCTGCTCCAGCAGGCACGTCTCCTCGTCGGGGATGATCTGCCAGGTGCGGTAGAACTTTTTGATCTTCTTCTCGTCCCGCTTCCGCTTGCACTCGTCGCAGACGGTCGTGTTGACGCCGATCACCGAGCCCTTCGGCGGCAGCTTGCCTTCGAGGATCGCCACGATGGCCGTCCAGATGTTCTCGGCCTCGGGCGGGCAGCCGGGCAGATAATAGTCCACGTCCACCGTCTGGTCGAGCGTCTTCAGCGTGTCGTAGAAGACCGGCAGGTGCAGCGTGCCCTCGGGCACTTTCGTTTCCGGCTGCGGGCGAACGTCCTGCGGGTTCACCGGCGTGGTGGCCGAGCCTTCCTTGTAGACGGTGTCGAAGACTTCCTTGCGGCTGTTCATATTGGCCAGCCCGGGGATGCAGCCTTCGCTGGCGCAGGAGCCGAAGGCCACCAGGACCTTCGACTTCCGCCGCATCAGTTGGGCCATGTACTCCTGCTCGCTGGTGCGGATGCCGCCGTTGAAGAGGCAGACGTCGATGCTCTGGTCGGGCATCTTCTCCACGTCGCGGACCTTGCCGTCGGCGGCGCAGGGCCACATGACGATGTCGAAGGCCGCGGCCACGTCGAGGATTTTCTCGTCGATCGCCAGCACGGCAATTTCGCAGCCGCCGCAGGAGGCCGCCCAGTAGATCGCCAGCTTTCCCTTTGGTTTATCGCTCATGCCGGCACCTCCATTGCCTCTTCGTGTTCTTTCACGATCGCTTCCAGCGCATCGAGTCGGCCGCCGTTCTCCTTCCAGTTGGCGGGCCACTTCAAGGGGCCCAGCCGCCGGACGTCGTCCACCAGCTTCGTGATGCATTCGGCCAATCGCTGCCCCTCGGCGGCCGAGGCCCAGACCAACTGCACGCGGTCCGGCTCGACGCCCATCGCCGCGAGCGTGTGCTTGAGCATCGAGAAGCGCCGCATGGCCTTGTAGTTCTGCTCGATGTAGTGGCACTCGCCGGGGTGGCAGCCGGCGATCATCACGCCGTCGGCGCCGTCGGCCAGGGCCTTGAAGACGAAGGTGGGATCGACCCGCCCGCTGCACATCACGCGGATGATGCGGACGTTCGGTGGATACTTGATTCGCGCCGAGCCGGCCAAGTCGGCCGCCCGGTACGAACACCAGTTGCAGAGGAAGCCCACGATCTTGGGTTCGAAAGTGTCCATAGTGGCTAGTGGTTAAGTGGCGAAGTGTCAGTACGTTAAGGTCACTTAGATGTCAGTACGTTAAGGTCATTTGTGGAGTAAAACAGGGCATGGCCGGGGGCGGAACGGAAGGAGGGCGTAGCCCGACTGGAGTTCCGCCCCCGGCCATGCCGGACGCCGAGCCGAGGGGTGGGCTTGTGGTTGAATCGCATTGCTGCGATACCAACCCAGAAACCCCTGGAGTTACTTGTGATGGTTCAAAAACAGTCCCACCGAACGACGACGTCAGATCGTGGCTGCGGTGCGGCGCGGAGCTTCTCAGCGTACCGTAGCGGTTCGCTTCGGCGTTGCGCTTTGTACCGTGCAACGATGGTTTCAACGTGCTCAGGGTCAAAGGCTGAATCGTGTCGATTGGAACGGTCTTTCCTCGGCTCCCCATCGAACGCGACGTACGAAGGGTTCCCGCGAGCAGGAGGTGTTGACCATCCGTTGTCGGCTGAAGGACCACAGCCCGCTGGGAGAGTTTGGCGCTGCGGCCATTCGACGCGAAATGGAAACCCGCGGGATCGCGCCGTTGCTCTCGATTTCCACGATCGGCCGGATTCTGCGGCGTCATGGTGTCCTGGATGGCCGCCGACGAGTTCGTCGTCCATCGCCGCCACGAGGTTGGTATCTTCCCGCGGTTGCAGCGGCAAAGGCCGAATTGGACAGTTTCGACACGATCGAAGGTCTGGCAATTCGTGGTGGGCCCCATGTGGCCGTTTTGACGGGAATATCGCTGCATGGCGGTCTGCCCGCAACCTGGATCGCCCAGGCCGTCAGCGCCAAGATGGTGGTGAACGCCCTGGTGGAACACTGGCGTTCGGTAGGGCTTCCCGCCTACGCGCAGTTCGACAACGACAATCGGTTTCACGGTCCTCGGCAGTACGCCGACACCGTGGGACGCGTGATCCGGTTGTGCTTGAGCCTGGGCGTAACGCCTGTCTTTGCGCCGCCGAACGAGACCGGTTTTCAGGCGGCCATCGAGAGCTACAACGGCCGGTGGCAAGCCAAGGTCTGGTCGCGATTCACACACGCTTCGATCCGCGGCCTGAGCCAGCGATCGGCCAAGTACATCGCGGCGGCGCGAAGCGCAGCAGCGCCCGTATCGAAGCCTCGCCGCGCCGTCGGCCGTTTCCAAAACATTGGCGTCTGGACCTGCAACGTGCTCCGCGCGGAATGATCGTCTTCTTGCGACGTACCGACAACCACGGTCGGACCAGCCTTCTCGGTCATGCGTTTGCGGTCGATCGACATTGGCTGCACCGCCTCGTTCGTGCGGAGGTCAATTTGGACGACAACACTATCCGCTTCTCTGCCTTGCGACGCCGCGAGCCAACCGATCAGCCACTCTTGAACAAGGTGTCCTACACCCTGCCAAAACGTCCCTTCCAAGAGTGACCTTAACCTATTGACACTTGCCATTGTTTCAACAAAAAAGTGACCTTAACGTACTGACACTCGCCACTAGCCACTAACCACTAGCCACTTCCTTCGCATCCCACAAAATCCCGTCGATCTCGGCGAAGATCTGCTCGTTGTTGAAGTGGGCGCCGGTGATCACGCCGGCCGGGCAGGCGGCCACGCACGTGCCGCAGCCCTTGCACAACGCGCTGATGACGCGGCTGACGCTCTTCTCCTCGTCGAACTCGATGGCGTTGTACGGGCACATGTTGTTGCAGATGCGGCAGCCGGAGCAGTTCTCTTCGTCGATCGAGGCCACGATCGGCTCGATCATCACCTCGCCCTTGGTGATCATGCCTTGCACGCGGGCGGCCGCCGCGGCGCCTTGGGCCACCGAGGCCGGAATGTCCTTCGGGCCCTGGCACACGCCGGCCACGAACACGCCGTCGGTCATCGTGGCCACGGGGTCGAGCTTCGGGTGGCGCTCGGTGTACCAGCCGGCCATGCTGCACGAGATGCCGCACTTCAGGCCCAATTCCTTGGCGTCGGCCTGCGGCTCCATGCGCGCCCATCAGCACCACCATGTCGACCGGAATGCGGCGCTGCTTGCCCAGCAGCGTGTCTTCCACCTGGACGATCAGCTTGCCTTGCTCGGAGGGCCAGCGGGCGGCGTCGGTCACTTCGGCCACCTTGCCGCGGACGAAATGCATGCCCTCTTCCAGCAGCCGCTGATAGAACTCCTCGTAGTCCTTCATCGGCGTGCGCATGTCGATGTAGAAGGCGTAGACCTCGGCCTTGGTCTTTTCCAGCACGAGGTGCTCCGAGCTTCAGCGCCGCCATGCAGCAGACCGACGAGCAATAGGGGTTGGTCTTCACGTCGCGGCTGCCGACGCAGTGGATGATGGCCACCGACTTGCGGCTCGGTCTTGCCGTCGCGGAGCACGATCTTGCCGTTGGTCGGGCCGGCGGCGTTGCAGAGCCGCTCGAACTCCAGGTTCGTGTACACGTTGGCCAGCCGCCCGTAGCCGTACTGCGGAATCCGCTTGCAGTCGAACAGCTTCCAGCCGGTGGCCATGATGATGTTGCCCACCTCCAATTCGACGATCTCGTCCTTCTGGTCGTAATCCACGGCGGCGGTGGGGCAGACCTTCGAGCAGACCTGGCACTTGCCGCGTGGTGAACCAGGTGCAGTTGGCCGTGTCGATCACGGGCGTCCGCGGCACGGCCTGGGGAAACGGCGTGTAGATCGCCTTGCGATAGCCCATGCCGGCCTCGAACACGTCGTCGATGACTTTCCGCGGGCATTTTTCGATGCAGATGCCGCAGCCGGTGCACTTGTCGTAATCGACGTAGCGGGCCTTCTTGCGGATCTTCACCTTGAAGTTGCCCACCGACCCGCTCACCTCCTCCAACTCGGAGTAGGTCAGCATGGTGACGTTCTCGTGCTGGCCGACTTCCGACATCTTCGGCGTCAGGATGCAGGCCGAGCAGTCCAGCGTGGGGAAGGTCTTGTCGAACTGGGCCATGTGGCCGCCGATCGACGGCTCGCGCTCGACCAGATAGACGTGGTATCCGGCGTCGGCCAGTTCCAGCGTGGCCTGCAAGCCGGCGATGCCGCCGCCGACGACCAGCGTGGCCGGATTGACCTTCACCTGCATCGGCTCGAGCGGCTTCTGGTGCTTGACCCGCTCGGCCGCGGCCGAGATCAGGGCCTTGGCCTTCAGCGTGCCGGCCGCCTTGTCGGCGTTGACCCAGGAGACGTGCTCGCGGAGGTTGGTCATCTGGCAGAGGTAGGGATTCAAGCCGGCCCGCTTGCAGGTGTTGCGGAAGGTCTTTTCGTGCAGGTGCGGCGAGCAGGCCGCCGACGACCACGCCGGTGAGGCCCTTCTCCTTGATGTCGTCCTCGATCATCTGCTGGCCCAGCGACGAACACATGAACTTGTAGTCTTTCGAGACTACAACGTCCTTGATGTTCTTGCCGGCCCAGCGGGCGACCTCTTCCACGTCGATCGTTCCGGCGATGTTGCTGCCGCAGTGGCACACGTAAATGCCGATCTTCTCGGCCATGATGATCTCTCCTATGTAGGGTGCGTAAAACGCACCGATCGCATCGTTTCAGTGCAAAGCCGCAAGCGGTGATTTCTGGTTTCCCGTCTGCATCACGTCTTGGACGCGGAGCGTCGCCCGGGTACGTTCCCACGTCGAGCGCAGTAACGAGATTCTCGATTCCTACGCCCCCGCCAATTGGCCATTCAGTTTGCTCTTCAACACCGGCATGGCGGCCACCAGCTCCTTGCCGAAGCCGAGCTTCTTCGGCTCGATGCCGAAGGCGATGCCCAACATCTGCGTGAAGTACATGATCGGCAGCTTGAAGTCGGTGCCGAAAAAGCCGTTCACGCGGCCCTGGTAGCCGTCCAGGTTCAACTGGCACATCGGGCACATGCAGAGGATCATGTCGGCGTTGTAGTCGGCGGCGCTTTGCAGCAGCCGGCGAATCAACTCGAACGCCTGCGGCTCGCTGATCTGCGTCATGTGGCCGCCGCAACAGTGGGCCTTGACCGGATAGTCGACCACTTCGGCCCCCAGCCACGTCGAACAGGCGGTCCATCTTCATCGGATATTCGGTGCTGTCGCCGTCGGCGATCGGGCGGACCACCTGGCAGCCGTAGTACGGCGCCACGCGCAGGCCCGCCAACGGGCGGACCACCTTGTCGCGGACGGCCGTCTCGCCGATGTCGTCGACGATCACGTCGAGCATGTGGCGCACGGTCACCCGGCCCGGCTTGTAGTTCAATCCGCCGGCGGCCAGGCACTGGTTGACCTTCGCGCTCGATGTCCGGATGGTCGGCCATCAGCCGGTCGGTCTTCTTCAGGTTCAAGTAGCAGGCGGCACACGGGGCCACAAGCTGCTCGAATCTGCGGATCGACCAGCGCCAGGTTGCGGGCGATCACGGCGCAGGCGGTCAACTCGTCCTGGCTGAAATATTCGGTGGCGCCGCAGCAGTTCCAATCGTCGAGTTCCTGGAGCTTGATGCCCAGCAGATCGGCCACCTCGCGGACGGAATGGTCGTAGGCGGCGGCGTTGCACTCCAGCGAACAACCGGGATAGTAGGCGTATTTCATAAGGGTGATTAGGGTTCAGGGTTCAGGGTTCAGGTTCTGGGCATCGGGCCGCAGTGAAACACTGAACCCTGAACCCTTTCGTCTCTACTTGCCGCTCAGTTCCTTGGCCTTGTTGATGATCGCCTGAAGCTGGTCGATCTGGCGGATTTTGGTGGGCAGGATCGCCATGCGGCCGCGGGTGAACATCTGCATGCCCATCGGCCCCATCTTCATCATGCGCCGATCGGCCGGTTCAGCAGGTGGTAGCCGGTGGCCAGGCCGGCCTCGTAGCTCCGCCCGTACTTGTCCACGAAATCGGTGAACGTCTTGGCCAGCGCCGGGGCGTCGGTGTCCTTGTATCGCTGCTCGGCGATCGACATCCGCTTCAGGGTGTAGATGATGTCGGTGATGGGGATATTCTTGCGGGCAGCGGGTGGTGCAGAAGTAGCACGA
Organism: uncultured Planctomycetaceae bacterium; assembly: GCA_963759115.1. GTDB lineage: Bacteria > Planctomycetota > Planctomycetia > Pirellulales > Thermoguttaceae > CAVWXT01. Next base: position 61,796 of record CAVWXT010000002.1, on the reverse strand, counting down.
GACGCACGCCCACATCGTGTTGGCCGCCAGCACGGCCTCGCGATTGCCGGCGTTGATCATGGCGATCAGCGTGCGGGGCGTGTACTCCATGTCGGCGCCGCTGGGGCACGAGCCGCCGCAACTTCCGCACTGGAGACAGTGGACCAGCCGCTCCCCACCGGGCGTGGCCTCGATCACCTCCTCGAGGAAGGTGCCTTTTTTCTCGGCAGTATGTGCTGCCATGTGCTGAACCTCGTTGCTTGGTCGGCGAACTTGCCCGCCGGGAATCGTTCTGGCACTCCGCCGATAACGCGGACATCCAAGGGGTAGCAATTTGCGTGCCGCAGACGGTCACGCTGGCACAAGAAACGATAATGCTAACCGGTGGGCCATGTTGCGTCAAACCTGCCAGAGTTGAGCCGGGAAAGACGTTAGGCCGCTGCCGCGGAAACCCGCCGATGGCCGCGGATATCCGCGCACTTCGCTGCGAGAAACGTCGGCACGGCCTGCCATGTCAAGAAAGGAAGAATGAGGCAGATGGGGCGCCGTCGAATGGGCCCGGAAAACTTTGTCAAAGTGCGCGGCCCTGGGATACCGATGATGTGCATCTGTGAGATGCGGGCCTACGAATGGAGCAGGAACTCCTATCTGCCCTTTTGGTGCCGAGGGGATGCCTACCCCACCCGTTCACAGTTGAGCCAATTCCCAGGGGGGGAAACAGTCCGGCGCACCCGTCAACGGGTCAGCCGGACTGTTGCGTTTCTTGGCACTGAGCTACGTGAGCATCTCGGTCCACTTCTTCTCGATCGCCGCCAATTCTTTACGCTGAGCGGCAGAAATCGCACTGCGGTTCGGCAGCGTGCGAAGTTTCTCGATCCGCGTCTGGGCCTCGTCGACGATCGTGGGGCTGCCCAGCGATTCCCATTTTCCCCGCGGGCGGCGGTTCATGACGCGGGGGAAGTAATATTCCTGCTTGAAATGGGCCGCGTGTGCGGATGTTCGAGGTAATTCGCCTTCTGCCCCAATTCCTGGATCACGCCGGTGGCCATCGTGTCGTCGTCGACGCGAATCCCCTGCTGGGCCCGCCGCATGGCTCCGGCGATGTCGTTGCCGATCACGGCCATCTCCAGCGACATGCACTTGGTCGACTCCAGGTTGCCGATGCCCCAAACGATGTTGGCGTGGCTCAGCACGTGGAGCAGGCCGGTCAGGACGTTCTCGGCCGCCGCGCCGGCATCGGGCACGATGCTTTCCGTGCTCAGCCAGGCCGCGCTGGGCAGCCCGTGGAAGGCGGCGATTTCGGCGCCGGCCGCCTGGAGCAGGCCGTTCTCGACGCCGCCGGTCCGCATCAGCGTCGTCTGCATGTCCATGATGTGGGCGAAGCCCATGTTGAACACCAGCGGGCCGGCCCGGCTCCAGGGCCTGGCAGATGACCACGCCGCTGAGGGCCTCGGCATTGCCCAGGACCAGCTCGCCGGCCAAGGTGGCCGGGGCCGTCACGCCGCCGGCAGGCTCGGCGTTGATCATCATCGGGATGCCGTAGCCCGAACTTTCGCGGAACGCCCCGATCGCCAAATCGGACCACCGCAGCGGACTGACGGCCGTGTAGCCCAGGCTGAAGATCGGCGACTTGGCCAGCGGCTTGCCGTCCAGCAGCACCTGGGCCATTTCCACCATCGCCTTGGGCTCGCGGGGTTGTAGATGCACGGGCGGAAGTGCTTCACGCAGTTCTCCGCCAGGAGCCGCATGCCCGTCAGGCCGCGGACCGGCGGGGGCACGTCGGCCAGGCACGTGCCGACGATCCCGTGGACGTGCTCCAGTCCGTCGATCACGTGGGCCAGGTCGGCAAACCGCTGCTTGTCGATCGGCGTCATCTGTCTTGTCGATCGCCAGATTGATGGCGTTGCCGGTCCAGAAGACGCTCGGCTCCGCCCGCAGAGAGCACGGTCTCTTCGCCGCTGACGCTGGCCAGTCTTGACCTGCGGCGGGCATTGCTTGACGGCCCGCTGCGACGACTTCGCGCGGCATCCGCACGACGCGCGACGCACCCGCGACCGAGCAACCGTGCTCCTGGAGCAAGCGGACCGTGGCGTCGTCGTCCACTTGCACGCCGGTCTCGGCCAGAACCCGCAGACTCTCCTCGTTGATTCGCTCGATGTCGTTCTTGCTCAGAAAAGGCATGTGGCCTCCAATCGTGGTGCGGCAGGCGAGGGATAGATCTCGGCAAACGTCTACGCGAGTTTCCGCGCCAGCGCCACGGCGGCGTTGGCATTGTCGCTGTAGCCGTCGGCGCCGATCTCGTCGGCATACTGCTGCGTAATGGGCGCGCCGCCGATCATGACCTTGGTCTTCTGGCGGATGTTCGCCTTCTCCAACGCCTGAACGACGTTTTTCATCATGGTCATGGTCGTAGTCAGCAGGGCGGAAAGGGCGACGATCGTGCCGTCCTTCTCCTTGGCCACTTCCACGAACCGCTCGGGGGCCACGTCCACGCCCAGGTCGATCACCTGGAAGCCGCCCCCTTCGAGCATCGAGGCCACCAGGTTCTTGCCGATGTCGTGCAGGTCGCCCTGGACGGTGCCGATGACCACGCGGCCCACCGGCTCGGCCCCCGCCGCCGAGAGCAGCGGCGTAAGCAACTCCAGCGAAATCTTCATCGCCCGGGCGGCGATCAGCAGTTCGGGCACGAAATACTCGTTGCACTCGAACCGCTTGCCGACCTCGTCCATGGCCGGGATCATGTACTTCTGCACCAACTCGGACGGATCGACCTTGGCCGCGATGGCCGTCTTGGTGACTTCCTCGGCCTTCTTGGCGTTGCCGGCCAGAATGGCATTGTAGAGTTCCGTGTAATCGGCCATGACTCGCTCCCTTGGAAACAAGCTGGTAGTGTATGCCTACGGTTACGAAGCCTCTACTGTAGTATTTTTCGCAGGCGGCTGCCAGTCCCCCACCGGATGATCGGCGTCACTGAGATTTCCCTCAGAGCTACCGAGATAGCCGCCGGCTTCCGCCAGCGGCTAGTACGTAGGTGCGTCCCGGTTCTATTCAGTCGCACCCGGATCAAGGCGCTGGGGGCGATAGGTGGCGCAGCAGCCGGGCGTCTCCCAAAGGCGAACGTCCACCACGGGAAAGCCGTGTTCGGCCGCCACGTCGAAGATCAGCTTGGCGATGTTCTCGGCGGTCGGATTGACGTCCATCAGATACATCGGCTCGCCGAGCCCCTGGAGGATCGGCACGGCGGGATCGGCCCGATTGAGGATCATGCGGTGGTCCAGGTGGTCGTCGATCCAGCGGCTCACCACGCGTTTGATCTCCGAGAAGTCCAGCACCATGCCTCGCTGGTCCAACGCTTCGGCCTCCAGCGCGATGACCACCCGGCCGTTGTGGCCGTGCAGATGCCGGCACTTGCCCTGGTAGTTCAGCAGCCGATGCCCGTAAGAGAAGTCGATTTCACGAGAGACGTTGAACATGGGAAGAGGGATTGGGGATTAGGGATTGGGGAGCAGGGATTGGGAGGCAGGGATTAGGGATTGGGGACCAGGCCCGAAGAACCATACCTTCCCCATTTCTAATCCCTAATCTCCAATCCCTAATCCCTCGTCTTTCCTATGGTGTTTGCGACGGGAGTTGCGTAGGGGGTCGGATCGGTCATGTTGATCGAACGAAAGGCCTGTTGCCGTTCGGCGCACTTGTTGCACTGCCCGCAGTGGCGGTGGCCGACCGGGGCGATGCAGGAAAAGGTCAGTTCCAGCGGCAGGTCGCCGGCCAGGCGCATCACCTGGCCCTTGTCGAACGCCGCGAACGGGCGCACGAGATCCACGCGGCTGCCGGCCGCGCGGTGGAGCGCCGAGGCGAACTCGCCGAAGAACTCCGCCGTGGCGTCGGCGAACGGGTTGGTGGCCAAGACGGCCAACGCCAGTTCCCCGATGCCGTGCATCGCGCACCACAGCGCCGGCTTGATGGCCAACAGGGCGTTGCGGCCCGGCAGGTAGACCGCGTCGTCCGGGCTCTCGCCGTCGGGAATGTTCCGGCCGGTGATGCTCCAGTGATTTCCGTACAAGTCGCCCAGCGGCATCTCCAACACGACCAGCGGGTCGAGCATGCCGCCGCTCATGGCGGCGAGAAACGCCCGCGCGGCCCTGAACTCTGCCTCTTCCCAGTGCAACTGCGAGCGGACGTAGAACGGCCGCACGCGGCGGCCGCTATTGAGCAGATGCCCCAGGAGGATGCCGCTATCGAGCCCGCCGCTCAAGAGCAGACCGATGGTGGCGTCGCTGGAGGGCATAAGGCACGGAACCATCGAAGGAGCGTCTTTCCGGCGCGTACAGATTCCACGGCGCCCGCAGGGGCCGGCTCAACATGCCCGCCGCCTCGTCGTCGCCGATGATTTCCTGCGTGTCCGGGTCCCAGCGGATCTTCCGCTTCAATCGCATGGCGATATTACCCAAGTGGCACACGCTCACCGAGCGATGTCCGACTTCCACGGGGGCGATCGGGTCTTCGCGCGTCTTGATGCAATCGAGGAAATTCCGCACGTGGTCGGGCACGTAGTACTTCATCGCCCCGAGGCGGTCCTTGGGCTTCATTTCCGTATTGGCATCGGTGTACGTCAGAGGATCGTCCTGGTGCTCCTTGCTGCTGGCGCGAAGGTGGATTTCATCGGGGCCAATCTTCGTGTCCAAGAGCGAGGCGGGGTCGGCCTGAATTCCGATATCCGAAACGTCGACCCAGCCCTCCGTGCCGATGAAGCGGACCAACGCATGAAGGTTGTCGGTCGTGCCGCACTCCAGTTCCACGCCATTTTTGTGACGGGCGCGGAAGTGGGTCTTGGTGGCCGTGTCGTAGAGGCTGCCCTTTTCGGGCCACTCGGCGCCGGCGTCCTCGAACTCGACCGGCCCGGTGCCGTCGAAGCCGCCGCCCCACTGGCCCGCGTCGTTGGTGTGGTGCCCCGTGTTGGTGATCTGCCCGCCCGAGTAATCCAGAATGAAGCGGAAGCGGTACAGGCAACGGTCCACGTGATAGGGCGCCAACGGCGCCGGGCCAAGCCATAGGTCGTAGTCGAATCCGTCCGGCACGGGCATCGGCTTCCAGCCGGGACCGGGGCTCACGGCGTTGTTCCGGTTCACGTCGGTCACGATCTTCGTCAATTTGCCGATGCGGCCGTTGCGAACCATTTCGCAGCCGCGGCGAAGATAGGGATTGGAGCGATACATGCTCCCGGTCTGAAAGACCCGCTTATTCTCCCGCACCGCCTGGACCATCGCCTGGCCTTGCCGGACGGTGAGGGAGAGCGGTTTTTCGCAGTAGATGTCTTTGCCCGCCTTGGCCGCCATCACGGTGATGATCGCATGCCAATGGTCGGGAACGACGACCGTCACGGCGTCCACGTCGGCCCGTCCGATGATCTCGCGGAAATCGACGTAGGCGTCGCAACCTTTGTACTCGGCCACGCCGGTCTTCTTCCCGTAGTAGTCGTTGACCGTCTTGAGCCCCGGCTCGCGGCCGAGGAAATGGTCGGGCTGCAGGTAGTGGTTGCTGCCGCGATTGACGTCGCAGACCGCCACCACTTGCACGTCGTCGTTTCCGAGGAAGGCGGGCAGGTCCATGCGGCTCTGGTTGCCCAGGCCGATGAAACCGACGTTGATCCGCCCGCTGGGGGCGAAGGCCCCGAAGACCGAGGACGGTACAATGGTCGGCACGCACAAGGCAGCCGCGGCGCCAGCGGCGGCGCGTTCGAGAAAACGCCGACGCGTCAGCTTGGATTTTGTCATCTTGTTCCTCGGATGTCTCAGATCGTCCACGGCGCCCGCAGCGGCCGGCTCAACATCGCGGCGGCCTCTTCGTCGCCGATGATTTGCCCCTGCTTCGGGTCCCAGCGGATTTTCTTATGGAGCAGCATGGCGATATTGCCGAGGTGGCAGAGGTTCGCCGTGCTGTTGCCGATTTCCACGTGCGCCACAGGATCCTCTCGCGAGCGGATGCAGTCCAAGAAGTTCCGCGAGTGATCGACGATGTAGTTCTCCTGGGCATCGACCGTGCGGCTTTTGTTGCTCTGCGCCAGATGGATTTCGTTGGGGCCAATCTTGATGTCTTTCAGCGACGCCGGAGAACTTTCCACCTTGCCGTAGGTCAGATCGATCCAGCCTTCGGTTCCCTCAATGCGGATGCCGAAACCGCGCTGCGTCATCTGGCAAATCAATTCCACGCCATTCTGATATTGGGCACGGAAATTGATTTTCGAGGGGGTGTTGAACAGGCTGCCGGGCTCCGGAAATTCTGAGCCCTGGTCCTCGAACTCCACCGGCCCGCTGCCATCCATCCCGAGGGCCCATTGGGCCAGATCGTTCGTGTGGGCGCCGAAGTTCGTCGTCTGACCGCCCGAGTAATCGCGAATGAAACGGAAGCGATACAAGCAGCGGTCTTCGTGGTAGGGCGCCATGGGGGCCGGGCCCAGCCACATGTCGTAGTTGAAGCCCTCGGGCACGGGCATGGGCTGCCAGCCGGGGCCAGGACCCTTGAAGTTGTTGCGGGCGACGTCGGTGATGATCCGCTTCACCTGGCCGAGATGCCCGTTGCGGACCAATTCGCACACGTGTCGGGCGTTGAGGCTGGAGCGATACATGCTCCCCGTCTGGAGTACGCGCTTCTGCTGGCGCACCACCTCGACCATCTTCCGCCCTTGCGCGACGGTCAGCGACAGCGGCTTCTCGCAATAGATGTCTTTGCCGGCCTTGGCGGCCATGGTCGTGATGACCCCGTGCCACTGGTCGGGAACGATGACCACGACGGCGTTGACGTTGTCGCGGGCCAACACCTCGCGGAAGTCCTCGCAGGCGTCGCAACCCTTGTATTGGCCGACGCCCTTCTTCTCAGCGTAATAAGCGTTGACCTTCTTCTGGCCCGGCTCACGGCCGAGGAAGTCGGTGGGTCGAAGGTAATGGTTGCTGCCCTTGTTGACGTCGCAGACGGCCACAACCTGCGCGTCGTCGTGCCCGAGGAAGGCGGGCAGGTCGATGCGGCTCTGATTGCCCAACCCGATAAAGGCCACGTTGATCCGGTTGCTCGGCGCCGCGGCGCCGAAAACCGACGACGGCACAAGGGCCGGCACGCAATAGGCCGCCGCGGCCGTGCCGGCGGTGCGCTGGAGAAACTTCCGACGTGTCAAGTTCGCGTTCGTCTTCGTACCGTTGTTCATCGTGTCGCTCCGGGAAGAATTGGACATGTTGGCGTCAAGGTGGGTCTTTCGCAGCCCCGTGACGTTTGCCACGCGGGCGCAGCCCATTATAACAGGCCGGCGAGCGGGGGGAAACAAGGGGACGAACGGGCCAGCGACGATCAGTTTTCGCTGTGGGAGGCGACTCCAGTCGCCGATTGCCCGAAAACAGCCGCAAATCGGCGACGGGAGTCGCCTCCCACAAGTCCTATTTGGGAAAACGGATCGGCCCTGACGAGTGGGCTGCCCGAGTTGCAGAAGACCCGTCCAGCGGCAATAATCCCTGATCCGGCGTCGGTCCGCCGGCGGATCGCAGACAACGAGGGCAACCGGAGCTACCAGAATGAGAACACACCACGCCGTTCTGATCATCGTGGCGACACTGTCAGTCGGACTGACTGCGTTGGCAACGCGGGCCGACGACGACAATTGGCCCCAATTCCTCGGGCCGGGCTCGCGGGCCGTGGCGGCCAACCCCAGTCTGCCCGATCGCTGGTCGGCCAGCGAGAACGTGGCCTGGAAGACCGACATTCCGGGCCGGGGCTGGTCCTCGCCCATCGTCTGGGGCAACCGCGTGTTTCTCACGACGGTCGTGGCCCCGGAAAGCTCCGAGTTGCCGAAGAAGGGGCTCTATCGCGGCGGCGAGAAGCCGGAAGTGCCCGCCTCGGAGTACCAGTGGAAGGTCTTCTGCCTCGACTTGTTCTCCGGCAAAGTGCTCTGGGAGCGGACGGTGCATCAAGGCCCGCCGTCCGGCCCGACGCATTCCAAGAACAGCTACGCCTCGGAAACGCCCGTGACCGACGGCCAGCGGGTGTATGCGTTGTTCGGCGACGTGGGCGTGTACTGTTTCGACATGGAAGGCCGCCCCGTATGGCAAAAGGCGATCGCGCCGCACAAGCGGCGATTGGGCTGGGGCACGGCCGCCTCGCCCGTCCTGCACGGCGACCGGCTCTACCTCGTCGACGACAATGAAGAGCAGTCGTACCTGCTGGCGTTGGACAAACGCAGCGGCGAGGAGGTGTGGCGCGTCGATCGCGATGAGAAGAGCAACTGGTCGACGCCCTACGTGTGGCAGACCCCCCAACGCACGGAAATCGTCACGCCCGGCACCGGCAAGGTCCGCTCCTACGACCTCGACGGGAAGCTCCTCTGGTGGTTCCGCGGGATGTCGGGAATTACCATCGGCACCCCCTATGCCGACCAGGGTTTGCTGTATCTCAGCTCGGGCTACGTCGGCGACAAGAAGAAGCCGCTGTATGCCATTCGCCCCGGCGCCACCGGCGATATTTCGCTGGCGTCTGAAGAAAACAGCAACCTGTCCATCGCCTGGTGCAATCGGACCGCCGCCCCCTACAACCCGACGACGCTGGTCTATGACGGCCGGCTCTACGTGCTTCTCGATCGGGGGATGCTGAGTGCCTTCGATTCGCAGACCGGCAAACCGATCTACGAGCAAAAGCCGTTGCCCGATGGCCAGCACTTCACCTCCTCGCCCTGGGCCTATCGCGGCAAGGTGTTCTGCCAGAACGAAGACGGCCTGACGTTCGTCGGCAAGGCGGGCGATGAGTTCGAAGTCTTGCACACCAACAAGTTGCCCGAGGACGAAATGTACCTGGCCACGCCGGCGATCGTCGGCGACCGGCTGCTGATCCGCTCGTCGGCTCGGGTCTACTGCATACGCAGCGATGTCCCGGCCCCACCGGCGGCCGCCTTCTGGCTCGTGCGGCCCGAACTGACCGAGGCCAAAATACGCCAATGGGCCAAGAAGTATCCCACGCTGGTCTCGCTGGAAGAACAGCGGACGTTCCACGGGCGCACGGCCTTCGCGGTGACTGTGACCGATCCCCGGGTGGACGACAAGGGCAAGAAGAAACTGGTGTTTTCGCAGCCCCACGCCCACGAGCCGGCATCCACCGCCGGGATGATGGATTTCCTGTCGCAGGTGCTCGACGGCGTTCATCTCGACGGTCAGAAAGCCACGTTGGCCGGCCCCGACTTGCTCCAGAAGACCGTGCTCACGTTCATTCCCGACGGCAACCCGGATGGCCGGGCCCGAGCGCCGGTCGACTGGTGGGACGGCACGAAATACGCCAACCGCGAGTTCGGCCAGTTCATGTTTGGCCGCGCCAAGGACGGGAGCAACTTTCCGCGGGTTGGCCGGTGGAACATCCGCGACATGCAGCCCGCGTGGCTCGGCATCGCCTACGAGCAGATCAACGACGACGAATACGTCGAGCCAAACCGCGACCGGGCGTCGACCTACTTCAAGCTCTTGCTGCGGATGTCGGCGAAATACGCCTACGACGCCCATCTCGATCTGCACCAGACGGAGTTCGAGCGATCGAAGTACAACGCCAGCGTGGTGCTGCCGTTCTCGCAGAAAGACCTGCCCGAGCCGGTCCGCACCGCCAACCAGCAACTCGGCGACTTCATCGTCAAGGCATTGCGCGACGGGGGCGGAACGCCGATGCCCGAGGCCCGGCCGTTGGACTACGCCGAAGACCAGATTCGCTTCTTCCGCGCGGCTTGGGGCGACATCTTCCCCACGCGGCCGGAAATGATGATCGAGATTCAGAACAACAACGTCCGCACGCCTCCCCGCGAGCAGATGCGGTTGACGGAGTTGGCCATTCGGGCCGGCATCGATTTCTTTCTCGGGGCCAAGCGCGGCCCGTGAAACGGCGACAATCTCACGACCGCGTGCTGACCTGGCGCTGGGCCTTGGCCAGAAACTCGGGATTGATCGTCACGCCCCAGCCCGGGCCGTCGGGGATGGCCACGCGGCCGTCGCGGACCTCCAGGGCCGGCTGATACAAGGTCGGCCCGAACTTGTCGGCCTCGATGGTGAACTCCACGCGATCCCCGGCGTTGGGAATCGCCCCGAACAGGTGCAGCGTAAAGAGGATCACCATGCTCAGATTGGCCGAATGCGGCACGCACCGGAGATTCACCTGGTGGGCCATCGCCGCCACGCGCAGCGCCCGGCTCAGGCCACCGATGTAACACAAGTCGGGCTGCACGATGTCCACCGCCTTCATGCGGATCATCCGCCGCCACTGGGTCAACTCGTTGTCTTGCTCGCCGCCCGCAATGGGGACTTTCAGCGCCGCGGCCACCTCGGCCGTCCATTCCAATTCCCAATACGGGCAGGGCTCTTCGAAATGGCAGTAGCCCTGATCTTCGAGCCGCCGCCCCACCTCGATGGCCTTGGCCACCGTGTAGCAACTGTTGGCGTCGGCTAGGAGCGCTGTTTGTCGCCCAGCGCCTTGCGGACCGCGGGAATGATCGCCTCGGTGCGTCCCGGCCACTGGTCTTCGTCGTGGCCGCACACCTTGCCGAGGCGAATCTTGAACCCCGTAAAGCCCTTGGCATCACGAAGCCGGGCCAGCCGCTCGGCCTCGGCGGCGGGCTGGATGGTGCGGCTCATGCTCGATCCGTAGACGGGCAGCGCCCGGGGCGTGCCGCCCAGCAGGACGCACACGCTCTTGCCGGCCTGCTTGCCCAACAGATCCCAGATCGCCGTATCGACCCCGGCCAATGCCCGGCAGACAAACGACCAGGGAAACTTGTAGTTCGCCTCGATGGCGCGATCGGAGATGGCGTCGAAGTCGGCCGGGTCGGCGCCCAGGGCGTGCCGGGCGATCTTGCGGTGCAAGATCTGGGCCGAGATGTCGGCGTCGGACCAGGAAATCTGGCCATAGCCCTCGGCGCCGTCGTTGGTGCGGACGCGCACGATGCTCAAGTCCGGGGCCTGGGTGAAGGTCTCGATGCTCTCGATGGTCAGGCCCGTCTTCGCCCGCAGTTTGCGGAGCCGCCCTTCCAGGTCGGCGGAATAGGGCGGCCTCTCACCGCATGCATCACCAGGTTGCAGAAATTGGCTGGCGGCGATGGTCGATGCGGCGACGGTCTTCAAGAACTTGCGGCGGTCGGTATTCATGGCGGCGTTCGCTCCTGATTGATGGACGACAAGACAGTTCCGCGGTCGTCTCGTACCCCATCAGCATCGCAAAGAGACGGGGCGGACGCAAGAGGCGACGAACTACTCGGCGAACAGGCCCAGCTCGGGCTTTTCCGCCTGCACGTAGTCCGCGTAGCGCATGCTCACCGAGACGCTGTGGTCGCCGGCGTTGAAGTTGATGACCGCGTTCTCGCCCAGCCGCTGGTCGCAGAGGGTGGGCAGCTCGAACAGGCTGCCGAAAGGCGGGATCGAGCCGGGCAAGAGACCGGTCATTTGCAGCACCTCGTCGCGGGTGGCAAACCGCAGCTTTCGCCAGCCCTTGGCCTGACGCACCGCGAGGCTGTCGAGTTTCCGGTCGGCCGGCATGACGAACATCACGAACGTCTCGTCGCCCTTGCAGACCAGGGCCTTGGCCCCGCTCGAAAGCGGCGTGCCGCGCACTCTGGCGGCCTCCTCGCTCGTGTACACCGGTTCGTGCCGCAGCACCTGGAACGCGACGCCCTGCTGTTTCAACAGGGCTTCCACGCGATCGAAGACGGAGGTTGGCATGATCGACTCGTTGTGCGGACGTGCGTTGGTGGCTGGCTCGGCTGCCCATTGACATGTGTATGCCAGAAATGCTCCGAGATGCAACGATAAATGCGTCTGCCGCAAGGCACGATCCGGCAAGCGGGCGGGCATTTTGTCGCCGCGTCTTACGATCGCGTCACCAGTTGCGTCGATCGCCCGAAGTCGATGCGGCGATGCGAGTTGCGCCCGACAGCAACGTCGTAAGTCGATTTGTACTTTCGGGGGGGAACGTTGCACAGGCAGGATGGGCAATTTCGTCCGCCGGCAGACGGCACGGGGACTGTCCCGATCTTTGTGGCAGGACGCCACAAGAGTGGGACTGTCCCCTTTGGCCCCCGAGGGCGGATCGACCTTGCCGGAACGGCCGGGGCCGCGGCCGCGATGTGTGGAGACAGCATCGCATGGGGATTAGGGAAAGGCCGAGGGAGAGCATGGTCGCATGTATAGTACACGGCCGGCCGGAATTCAAGCCCGCTTTTTGGCCGCGTTGGATTTTTTGCGGCGGGGCGGGGGGATGGCCGGCGGCGCAGGATCCGCTCCAGCAGGGCGGCCGCCGGCTCGTAGTCGCGGCCTTCTTGGCGGGCCAGTTCGTCGATGCTCTTGCCCTTCCAGAAATCGTTCTCCTGCCGTTCTACCTGAATCGTCACCGGCGTCCCGTCCGCGAGGCCCACGGGCTCCTCGAGCACCGCCACGCCGTTCTTAATATGTCCGCGATACGTCATGGAAATGCTCCTTCCTGCGTCCCCTTCCATTCTAACGAAATCCAGGCCGAGATATCAAGTCCTCCGCCCCTTCCGGCGGCCGTTGGTCCCGTTGCCATTTTCCAGCAGCGCCAGCACGGCGTTCAGTTCCTCGACCGCGTCCTCCAGTTCGCCGATGGCGTCGGTGGCCAGTTCCTCCGGCGGGGGCAACTCGTCGGCGTCTTCCAGCGCGTCGTCCTTGAGCCACTTGAAACTGTCGAGCTTGAACTCGCGGGCCTCCACCTCCGCAATCGGGAAGCATCGCCAGCGGTCGCCGCCCAAATAGCCCTCTGCCGGCGGGCGAGTCCGACTCTTTCCGCTTCGCCCGGCCGTTGGGGTCGCCGCCATAACACTTCTCGAACTCGGCGAAATGCTCGGGCACGAGCGGCCGGTCCTTCTTCGTGATGCCCGGCACGTTGGAGCGGGCGTCGTAAATCCAGACTTTTTCCGTGGGGTAGCCCTTGGTGAAGAAGACCACGTTGGCCTTCACGCCCTGGCTGTAGGGAGTGAACGTGCCGCGGGGCAGACGCAAGACCGTGTGCAGGTTGCAGTCTTCGGCCAGAATCTTAAAGACCTCGCCGGCCTGGTCGGCGAAGAGGCAGTTGTCGGGCAGCACCACGGCGGCCCGCCCGCTGGGCTTCAAGACCGTCAGGATGTGCTGGACGAAGTTGAGTTGTTTGTTGCTGGTGGCGATGGTGAAGTCGTCGCGGTCGGGGGCCTGGTTCGCCCCCTTGGTGCCGAAGGGCGGGTTGGTCAGGATCACGTCGAAGCGGTCGGACGACGGGGCCTCGTAGATCGTGTCGCCCAGCACGATTTTGGGCTCCAGGCCGTGCAGGAAGAGGTTCATCAGGGCCAGCCGGCGGGGCCGGGCCACGAGGTCCTGGCCGTAGTAGGTCTTCTGGCGGATGCGCTTGGCGAGGTCGCGGTCCAGCGCGCCGCCCTTGGTCTGCGTGGATCAGCCATTCATAGGCCGCCACCAGGAAACCGCCCGTGCCGCAGGCCGGGTCGGAGATGGTGAACTCCCGATGGGCGCGGGGGTCGGGTCTTCACACAGCGGACGATGGACTGGATCAGCACGCGGGGCGTGAAATATTGCCCGGCCCCTTTCTTGCCCTCGCTGGCGGCCTTTTCCAGCAGGCCCTCGTAGGCTTCGGCCTTCACGTCCACGCCGAGGGTAGTCCATTCCGTCTCGTCGATGAGGTTGACCAGGCGTTTGAGGTTGACGGGGTTGGTGAAGCGGGACTGGGCCTCGGCGTAGATGTCGCCGAGGATGCCGGGCGTCTTGCCCAGGGTGCGGAGCAGGTCCACGTAGTGGTCCACCAGGGCAGTGCCGCTCTGGTCGCGGAGTTTGGGCCAGTCGCAGCCCTTGGGCAGCTTGATGGCCTTTTCGTCGGCCATCTTCAGGAACAGCAGGAAGGTGATCTGCTCGATGCCCGCTGTTAGAATTGAATCGCAACCGTATGGAAGACTGGTATAGGTGAAAACATCGCAGGGACGTTTGAATGGGCGTTTTTGAGGAAGGTCCATGCAAAAAGGAGTCCCCGCGATGGCAGGTCATCTTACCCTGGAAGAACGTGAAATCATAGCCCACGAGCACAGGGCGGGAAAAATGCAGACGCAGATCGCCGACCGGCTCGGCCGCAGCAAGAGCACGATTTCCCGCGAACTGCGACGCAATCGCAGCCGCAACGGCTATTGGGCGGTGGCGGCCGAGGGAAAGGCTCGGCGGCGGCGGAGTGAACGTCCGTGGGTCGCCAAGATGCAACGGCCGGAAGTGCGGCGTTATGTCCGGGATCGCCTGCGGCGGCGATGGTCGCCCGACCAGATCGCCGGTCGCGCGCAGCGACTTTCCCGGCGATCGGCGACAGTGGATTTCGCCCCCAACGATCTACGCCTGGATCGGCGGCGAGGAGGCCACCGGGAAGCACTGGCGGCGTTATCTGCGGCGTCTGGGCCGACAGCGGCCCAACTGGGAAAAACGCGGGCGGATTCGCACCGGCACGAGCATCGAGGGACGCCCCGTGGTCGTGGATCGCCGCCGTCGCTTCGGCGACTGGGAAGGGGACACCATCGTGGGCGCCAACCGACGCGGCGGCGCCGTCACGCTGGTCGAGCGGAAGTCGGGCTATTTGTTGCTGGGCAAGGTTCCCACCTTGCAGGCGGCGACGGTCCGTCAGACCGCCGCCGAGTTGTATCGGACCACGCCTCCGAAGCTGCGGAAGACGCTGACGCTGGACAACGGCAAGGAGTTCGCCGAGCACGAGCGGTTGACGGAGGAAGCCGCTTTGAAGATCTACTTTGCGAAGCCGTACTGCGCGTGGCAGCGCGGCACGAACGAAAACACCAACGGCCTGGTCCGGCAGTTCTTTCCCAAAGGTACGGATCTGGTCGGCATCCCCAATCATCGTTTTACCAAAGTCCAACAACTTCTCAACGACCGTCCGAAAAAACGCCTCGGCTATCGAACTCCCAACGAAGTTCTCGCCTCTCGCCTAAAGGTTGCGATTGAGACTTGACAGCGGGCAAGCTGCGAGCGGCAACCAATGGCCGCTTTCAACTCACCACCGACGGATTCCAGCCTTATGCCCGCGTCGTGCCTGAGGCTTTCGGCGGAAATATTGACTTCGCGCAACTCATCAAGCAGTATGGCACGATCAAGGAACGCAAGGCAGAGGCCCGATACAGCCCGGCCGCCATAATAGGTATCCGCAAGACTGCGGTATGGGGCCAGCCGAATATGGATGCCGTTTGTACCAGCCATATTGAGCGGAGCAACCTGAGCATCCGCATGGGTGTGCGGCGCATGACCAGGTTGACCAACGCTTTCAGTAAGAAGTGGGAGAACCACGAAGCCCACCTGGCGATCTGGTTCCTGTACTATAACTTCTGCCGGCCACATACCACGCTATCGAAGGGCAGGGAACCGACAACGCCAGCAATGGCCTCAGGCCTGGCCGACCGCGTATGGACGCTGGCTGAACTGCTTACCCGGATGGCAACGCATTGTTGACCCACTACCTCCTTGTGCGGCTTGACCGGATGGCCGGATGGCGATACTTTGATCGCTTGCAAGACGTTGTGATTTGGGCGCCTGTAGCTCAGTGGATAGAGCAACGGTTTCCTAAACCGTAGGTCGCAGGTTCGATTCCTGCCAGGCGTACTCCCCCGAAAGATGGATATGATGCAACAGGCTCCGATTCGCTGCAAACCCGTGCATTATCGGTGTTTTCGGCTTGGGGCTGAAAATCGTCGTGCATCCCTTTGCACGTCTTAGCACGGGGAATTTGCAGCGCCATTTGCAGCGCTGTTTTGTCGCCCGTCGCCCGCTGGAAATGCTCCTCAGTGGTTTGCAGATAATGCTTCCGCGCCACGGCGGGCGTGTTGCCGATCCACGAGCATACGACGTGCATCGGGTACGTCTCGGCCAGTTCCGTTTCCCTGGTCGCGCGGAGATTCTGAAACAGCTTCGGCCACGGTTCCAAGCCCGCCTTGCGGATGATCCGGTGTAGCTGCGTCCGCAGATTGGAGTTGCTGTCCCGATACCGGGTGATGACGTAGGTGCTACCGGGATCGGCTTGCTCCCAAACCTCTTCGAGGTATGGCCGCAACTCGGGAAACAGGGGGACGACTCGGCTGGCCTTGCCCTTGCCCTCAGTCTTCGGGCTTCGCACCGTCGCCCTGGAGCGCTCCCAGTCGATGTCCTGCCACCGTAGCCCTAAATGCTCGCTCGGGCATCGGAGGCCGCCGAAACGGCTCAGGGCAAACAGCAGGCGCCATTGGGCGTCGGGGCAGGCATCTAAGACCCGTTGGGCCTCTTCGCGGGTGACGAAGTATTCTCGGTCCCGAACTTCGACAGACGAACAGCCCTTCATGTCGGCAAAGGGATTCTCGGAAATCAACCTGCGCCGGACGGCCGCCCGGAAGAATTGCCGGGCCCCCGAACAGCGCCGACGGACGGTGTTTTCTGCTAGCTTTTGGTCGGTCAGCATCCACA
This sequence comes from uncultured Planctomycetaceae bacterium, assembly GCA_963759115.1. GTDB lineage: Bacteria > Planctomycetota > Planctomycetia > Pirellulales > Thermoguttaceae > CAVWXT01. The sequence continues at coordinate 45,339 of CAVWXT010000002.1, read as the reverse complement.
ACCGCCAATCGTCGCAATCGCCCGGCGTGATCTTGTCCATTGACCTGGTGGCCCCGAAGTAATCGACCAGGGATCGCCGGATTTGCTCATAGACTTGCTTTGTGTGGGGCTTCACGTCCTTTCGCTTGCCGATGTACTCATCTACGAATCGCCCCAGCGTCGTGCGTGCCGGGGCCTCGGGATTGTCCCGCGGCGTCACCAGCCCCACGGCGGCCAGCTTCGCATGGTGGGCATCGGAAAGCCCGTTCACCCATCTTGCCGTCGAGGGGTCAGGCGGGTTGTCGGCGCGGATTGCCTCGACCAGCGCCTCGACGCGCTCTTGGAAACTGCGGGCCGTCGCCGAGCTCATCGCCCCCAGGGCGATCGTCTGCCGATCCTGATTAGGCCGCAGCCGGAATTGCAGGGACCATCGGCCCCACTTGGCAATGAGACTTGCCATTTCACGTTCTCCCAACAAACGGCAAGGCCCCCGCAGTCCTGTCTACGCGGCATTGAGACCACGCGGCCGGTATCGCTAGTCGGCACGGGCTACGGGGGCTTTGCGGTATGCTGCTCAGCATCAGCATGGGAAGGAACCTCAATGTACCCTTTCGGACTTTAGACGCCTTCATTATCGGCATTGCCTCAGTTCTGTCAATGGTCCCTCTTGGAATCGGAAATCTCGACCCTGTCTCAGTGGTGTTCTCGCGGGCCACTGCCCGCGCGGCACTCTGCGCTGCAAGACCGCTGCGTAACCTGCTGTGGTTCTCGGGGATCCGCGCCGGGGACTAACTCGGTGGGCCAGGTTGTGCGTCGCGCGACCCACTCTCGGAGCCCGTCAAGGGGGAATCGCAAGTTGCGTTCGCCGATCCGAGTATGCGGAATCTCACCCGATGTGACAAGTGACATCAAGGTCCGCAAACTCACCCCTAGCGCATTCGCGGCCTCTTGCGGTCGAAGCAGTAGCCGGGGCGAGACGTCGTTCTGAGATTGCCGCGTGAGACTCATCTTCGTTCACTCCGCATCATGCCGGCCGTTTCCGGCCGCGGTGCTGCTTGGGCTGTTGGTCGGAACAGGTCGGCGCCACGCCCGGCGGTTATGCTCGGCCTGGGGGAATCTTTTTGGAGTGGAAACCGGGGAGAGGGAAGGGGGCGACCTCTCGGACAAGTTCGTGGATGGTTCGCAGTGGTTCATTTCCCCACCACCACCACTCGGACAACCCCTTGTTATACAAGGGGGTTGTTCCACTGGTGGCCGTGGCATCAGTGGTATCGTTTGTCCGATAGGTCTTGTCCGTTGTGTCCGCATAGCTACCCTTGGGCGGTTTGATAGCAACTCAGAATGTAGGCCGGATAGGGCGTTTTCCGGTTGCTCTTGACGATCTCGATGGGGACCAGTTCCCCGCTGTCCAGAAGGTCCGTTAATGCCGGCTTGAACTCGCGGTCATTCAGGCTGGCGCGATCGCGGATGATGGACGCGGTCTCGCCGGTCTTGAACTTTGCGGCGGCGTCAAGGATTCGCTTCTTGACTTCCTCCCGTTTTTCCGATAGCTTCGTCTCGCGGGCCTTCTGCCGTTCATCCCACTGCTGCTGGCGGGCTTCGTCGGGCTTGGCGATGGCGACCATCCAGCCCCGATCCTGATCAGGGTGGAATTCTCCCTCGTCGATGTCGATGGAGTAGGAGCCGCTGTGACCGGCTCGACCTCCCACCACGGCCCACAACTCGTGTCGGCCGCTGCCGGGCTGGTAATCCTTCCGCCGATTCACGATGAACCACTGTGCGGCAAACTCGGCGAAGCCGGCGAAGGCTACGTCGTCAAGCCCCAGCGGGTTGCCGGCCGGAATGTGTTTGGGCGTGTGGCAGAGCAGCATGAGCGTTGCGTTGACAGCCTCCAGGGTGCTGCCGATGGAATCGAGCACCTCTCCCATCGCAAACTGATTTGACACCTGGTCGCCGGGGATGCACCGATAGGCACAGTCCAGAATCACCACTTCGGCCTTTTGCTCTGCGATGAACTCGGCGAGCCCCGCCTCTTGGAGCTTGTTGCCGAACTTCGGTAGCCGGACGCCGACCAGCAGATTCTCCAACTGTTTTTCGGTTGCCCCGCGGGCAACGCTGATTCGCCGGATGTTCTCTTGGAACACGGGCCAACCGGCCTCCCCGCACAACAGGATGGTGCGGACTGGCCGGGGCACGTCGAAATGGTCGAGGAACCGGCCACCAATCGCCAGGGAGATAGCGAGATCGGACGCGATGAGCGTTTTGCAGCACTTGAGGGGGCCGCCCAAGATGTGATGCTGGGCCGCGGCCAGGATGCCGGGGATGTAGAACTCGACGGAGCAATCCTTGCGGAGCAACTCGGCGGCAGTGATGATGCCGAAGTCGATCTTCTCCTCCACTTCCCCGTCCTTGCCGATCGGCTTCGACGCTGCGATTGCATCACGTACCAACTGGGCGCCGTCGGCCTCGAACTTCTTCAGTACGTCGCGTACATCGTCGCCGCCCGTCCCGCGCAACTCGTCACCATAAGGCAGGGAGGCAAGCCGGACGGACTTAGCGGTCCCGTGTAGTGCGGCGCCCAGCTTTTTGAAAGCTTCGACGCTTTGCAGGTCGCCATCGGGCACGAGCACCACATCGACGCCCCGGAAGCCTGCAACGAATCCCGGCAGGAATTCCTTCTTGACGCTCTTTCCGTTCAGCCCCACCGCCCGATAGCCCAGCGTGGCGTAGGCCGCCGCGTTCTTTGGCCCTTCACAGATGCACCACGTTTCACCCGCCTTTGGTCGTCTGACCTGACCCTTTCCGTCGTGGACTTCGGCGGGCAGAAAAATGCCGGCTGGCTTGCCCTTCGCGTTCTTGCCCTTGTCGCCGGGGATCTTCGGGTCGATGTAGAAGTGGCTGATTCGCTCAGCGTTGTCGGCGTTAAGGCGAAAGGTCGGGAAGAGGACAACGCCGTCCTTCACCATCGCCCCCATCGCGTAGAATCCAGCCGCGGTGGTCCCCTTGGCCCGCGCCACCTCGTCGATGATCTCGGCCTCGCTGGCCGGCTTGCCGTTGCCGCTCGGGGGATCAAAGATGCCTATCGCAACCAGCACGTCGATTGCCACCTTGTGGTCGCCCAGCACGACCTTGGCAAGATCAAAGGCGTTGAGGTTCTTGCCGCACGCATAGCAGTGGTAGATGCCTTTCTCGGCATGGACGCGCCCGGCATCGCTGCTCTTACACGCGATGCAGCCGACCTTCAAATCGTGCCCCTCGACGCCCACAATTCTCAGCCCCAGCCGCTCGGCCAGCAGTCGGCCGGCCCCTTGTTCGTTGGTATCAGGCATCGGTGGGGCCTCCTTCCTCCGGTGCGATGTTGGCGACGGCCTCGGCCACCGTCGCCCCGATGCCGACCAGCAGCCGGCCGGTGGTGCGGTCGTAGACGCGCACCTCGTGCCCGCCATCGTCGCGGATTGCATGTTGGGCAGCCTGCCCCAATGCCGCACGGGTCTGGGCGCCGGCCACGATTTCGGCTATGCGGGCGGCTGTAGCGGTCTTGTCAATCATCGCCGCGCCCTTCCGCGGCCTGTCGATCGGCCAGGTAAGCCGCCGCTGCCTCCACCCCGTTTGGTAGGTCATCTTCATTGGCGCTGGGCTCGATGAACAGATTGGGGGTGACGCAGCTCCGGGGCCATCGACTCGGGCCGCCTGCCGAACCTGAAAATCCACAGGTTGCAGTCCGTGCAGGGACACCACAGCACGGACTTGAACGAGAATCCCGAACAGTCGAGGCAATGCTTCCGCACGGCTTCTAGCGGAGTCTGACGGGGGCTATCTGCCCTCTCCGTGCCGCTTGTGGCTTGGGACGGTGTTTTGGTCATGGTTCGCCCCTTTCCGCCTGTTGCTCGGCTAGCCTGCGGAAGAATGCCAAGGCGTCTTCACCCAAGCAATACTTTTGCCGTCCGAAGGTGACCAGCCGCAAGCCGTTCACCCGAGCCTGCCTGACAGCGTGTTCTTGCCACCCAAGCCGCCGCCGCAACTCGGCAAGGCTATAGACTTCCCCGGATCGAACGACCGCAGGGGCGCGCTTGGCGGGTTTGTGAGAGGCAGGCTTCATCGGTCGGCCCCTGCCGTCGCCGGCTGTTTGAGAGATTCGACCCACCGTCGCAAGTCGTCGGGGTCGAATCGGACTTCATCGCCGGGCAGTTTGATGCTCGGCAAGATGCCCTTCTTGGCAAGCTTCGCAACTTGCCGGGGCGTAAGTCGGAGAATTTCGGCCGCTTCGGAATCGGTAATTAGGTGTCCCATGCCGTCATACTAACCGCGTTCCTGGCGGTTAGAAGACGGAATAAGGGGCCTTGTCCACTTCCGTCCACTTCTGTCAACGTGGCGGGCTTGCTTGCGGCTTGGGAATGTCGGAGAGGGCCACTTGATAGCTCTTGTCGGAGAGCTTCTTGGCGTGAATTGCCTTTTTTTCGACGTGTCGAATGAACGTCCTGGTGCTTATATTGAAGACCTTCGCCCATCGGCTTGGGGAATCGGGTTTCGACCACGGGCCACCCTGTTCGTCTGCCGTCCGCTTCTGCTCGTCGGAAGAGACTGCATTCCGGGCCTTCCGCAGCCGCCGAAGTTCTTTGGCCTTCTTCAGCCTTGTGGTCACAAATTTCCGCAACGCTTCCGCCTGCTGCCGAAGTCGGGATGCCCGATCTTTCCTTTGCCACTCCAAGAGTCCCGATTGACGTAGCGGCCGGGATAACTCCCGTAAGATTATCTCTACATCACTACTTAGGTCATCGCATGGGCCGAACCTTTTCACAACCTGATCCCGGGTCCGCGTAAGCAGCTTGTTTTCGGCACCGCTTTGGCCTGGCAAGCCGCGATTGCACAGTTCGTCGGACGTGATAGCGGGGTCCACCAGCAGGTCCGCCGCCTTGTCAAGAATATCCGCAAAAGTCGATAGAGCGAGCATGATCTTCCAGTCCTTTCGCGGGTCGCCGGGCAGGTGGCGTAGGCGACTGGATGGTTCCCACGCGACCTGCCCGAACCGCTTGGCCAGAACGTTGCAATCGCCATCGGCCGACCCGAAACCGCCATTTTACCGAAAAAGGGCTGGTCAATCTACGAAGTGCGCCCCATCATCGACTGTGGTGGCGGGTCGCTTTCTCTCTGCTTCCGGAGAGCGACCCGCGTCTTGGCGGCGCAGGCGCCTTATAATCTGCCAGGGGGGTCCGCGTCTGCGCGGACGGGATCGGAACCCCCCTCTCTCCGCTAAGCCTTCTGCGTGGCAGCTTTCTCAATAGCGCAGTCGATTCCTTGCGGCTGCCGGCTTTGGGGGCCGCGGGGTCGGACGGTGGGCTCCCCGGAAGCCCGGACTTGGCAGAAGCGGTTGGCGTGGCTATGGCTGGCCTTACCCCGCCAATGCGGCAAACCGGTGTTGGAAACCCCAATTCCGACGGCTTTCCAACGACTTGATTTTCGAGGTGGCGATCTCGGAGTCCCCCCGCCGGGAAATTAGGCAAAACGGGGAGCAGGTGGTTGGATGCTGCAAAACGAACGTTTGCTAAGACGATCGGCTTGACGGCAGCCGTGCTCCGCGTCTGCTACCTGGCAAAGCTATGTCTGCGGCCGCGTGACAAGTTGGGCCACCCGGAGCCAGGAATAGCCGCCGACCAACGCCGGGCAGAGAATTCTTTGCCAAATTCTCCCGAAGCTGCTGATTTCCTGGGGGGGTGGCCCCGGCAATTGACCCGCTTCCCAAGGCCGCCCATTCAGACTCATGGCGGCGCTGTTAGGCCACGACCAGCGTGGGTTGGACTCTGAACATCTACCCCCCCTTGGCAAGATCATTGACGCCAATCGACACTGGCGGTATATTCAGGACGTGCCTTGGCACCAGAGAGGGTTAGGACCATATCTTTCTTCCTACGGGGGGTCTTTTGATGCGCACTCTCTGGCCTTCGTGCAGATCAGCAGATATTTATCACGATCCGGGCATCGCCCGTCTGCTGTTCCGGAAAAACGTGCCAGCCACGACTGAAGCGTTGCCCACAGCCTCTGCTGAAGGAGGGAATCATGAGACGCTCGGTACTATGTCTTCGCAGCCCGAAGTGGATCTTCCTGGCGGGCCTGCTGTGGGTCGCAATTGCCATGGTTGCGCGGGCCGACATCTACCAGTGGCAATGGGTTAATCCCAGCGATCCGAGTCAGGGGAAGATCCCATCCAGCACGCTGTGCCCTGGTGGGGCGGGCGTCTCACCCGCGCCTTACGTGGATCTCTCATCCCGCAATCTCACGCAGGGCTACTTGATCGGCGCAAATTTTGGGGAGGAAGCTTGAATACGGCCAACCTTACAACCGCTGACCTCAGCGGCGCCGAACTTGGAAACACGGACTTGACGTACAGCAACCTGACCAACGCCAACCTCAATGGCGCTAACCTCATGGGGGCAAAATTGGCCGATAGCACCCTTACGGGCGCTAACCTTAGCGGGGCGACGGTGGCGACAGCGAATTTTTATGAATCGAACCTGAGTTTCGGCCAACTTCAGAGCACGGCCAGCTATCAGGGCAACGACCTTCACGGCATCAACCTCAGCCTGATCAACTTGACCGGCTGGAGTCTGGTTAACCAGTATCTCACCGGCGCCGGCTTCTATGCCAGCACGCTGACCAACACCAGCTTCGCTGGCGCTACGGTGGCAGGAGCGAACTTCAACCGCGCGAACCTGACTTCCGCCCAGCTTTACAGCACCGCCAGCTATCTGGCGCAGGACCTGCACGGCATCGTGCTGAGCGGCACCAGCTCTGCCCAAGCCAATCTCGCTAGCTGGAACTTGGCCAACCAGAACCTCACGGCGGCAGACTTATCCTACAGCACGAGCAGCACGGCAAACTTCACGGGGGCCAATCTCACGGCGGCGAATCTTTCCTACAGCACCTTGAGTTCCGCCAATCTTAGTAACGCCAACCTCACGGGCGCAAATTTGTCGTACAGCACGCTGACCAACACCAGCTTCGCTGGCGCTACGGTGGCAGGAGCGAACTTCAACCGCGCGAACCTGACCTCCGCCCAGCTTTACAGCACCGCCAGCTATCTGGCGCAGGACCTGCACGGCATCGTGCTGAGCGGCACCAGCTCTGCCCAAGCCAATCTCGCTAGCTGGAACTTGGCCAACCAGAACCTCACGGCGGCAGACTTATCCTACAGCACGAGCAGCTCGGCAAACTTCACGGGGGCCAATCTCACGGCGGCGAATCTTTCCTACAGCACCTTGAGTTCCGCCAATCTTAGTAACGCCAACCTCACGGGGGCGAATTTGTCGTACAGCACGCTGGCCGGTACGACCTTTACGGGGGCGTCGATCGCACAAGCAAATTTGCATCAGTCAAACCTGAGCTCCTACCAACTTTACAGCACCGCCAGCTATCTGGCGAAGGACCTCCACGGCATTGATCTCGGGGGCGGCGTGGGAGGCTCGTATCCCGCAGCCAATCTGAACGGTTGGGACCTGTCAGGTCAGAACCTCACGGGGGCAAATTTTGCCTTCAGCACCATGACCGGCACCAACCTTAGCGGCGCCGTTCTGACCGGGGCGTCGTTGGGCGACGCGGTGAGCGCCAACCTAGCAACGCCAATCTCACCGGTCTGGCGTCTTGCGGCAGTCTCACAAACGCCAACCTCACTGGGGCCACGATCGCACAGGCCAATTTTGGCAGTGGCCTAACCTCCGCCCAGCTTTACAGCACCGCCAGCTATCAGGTGCAAGACCTGCACGGAATCAAGTTGAATGGCTCGGGCTTCTCCTCGGGCATGGCCAATCGCGCCAGCTGGAACCTGGCCAATCAGAACCTGGCAGGGGCCAACTTGTCCTACTGTACCCTGACCAGCGCTCAACTCAACGGCGCCAACCTCGCCGGCGGCACGCTTTACGGCAGCGTCCTCAACAGTGCCAACCTCAGCGGCGCCAATCTCACGGGAGTGACTTTTGAGGCCGCCGACTTGACGAATGCGAACCTCACCAATGCCAATCTCACCAGCGCCGCCCTGAAACAGGACACCATCCTCGCCGGTGCCAACCTCACCGCGCCACGATCGCCAATGCAGCTTTTTCCAGCAATCTGACCGCCGCCCAGCTTTACAGCACCGGCAGCTATCTGGCACCGATCTGCACGGCATCCAACTCGTAGCGCATACGGACTGGAGCGGCTGGAACCTGGCCAACCAGGATCTCTCGGGAGCAAGTTTCTACCTCGTCACCCTGACCGGCGCCAACTTCAGCGGCGCGACGGTGAAGGGAGTCGATTTCTCCCAATCGACCCTGACGTCCGACCAGCTTTACAGCACCGGCAGCTATCTGGTGCAGAATCTCCAAAACATCCACCTTTCGAATGCCGACGGTTGGAACCTGGCCGGACAGAATCTCAGTGGCGCACGCCTGGAGAGTCTGAACAACGCGAACCTCAGTGGGGCCAACCTTAGCGGAGCGGACTTGACGAACACCGGCCTGCAAAACGCCAACCTCAGCAACGCCATCGTGGCGGGGGTCAATTTCCAGGTAACCCAGTATTCCTCCGAGTGGTATTTGACCCGCAATCAGCTTTATAGCACTGCCAGCTACCAGACCGGAGACCTTCACGGCATCGGGCTGCGGAACATCGACTTGACCAACTGGAACTTGAGCAACCAGAACCTCACCGGCGCGAACTTCTCCTTTAACAGTTACCTAACCGGCGCGAACTTTGCCGGTGCGACGGTGGCGGGAGCGAATTTCGGCAGCTCCAACCTGTCGGCCAGCCAGACTCTATAGCACGGCCAGCTATCAGGCCCACGACCTCCACGGAATGGTCTTTGATTACGCGAATCTTACCGGCTGGAGCCTGGTCAATCAGAACCTCACGGGGGCGAGCTTCTTGGGCAGCAATCTGACCGGCGTCAACTTGGCGGGGGCGACCGTGGCGCAAGACAATTTTGCCATCTCCGGACTAACCGCCGACCAGCTCTATAGCACCGCAAGCTATCTGGCGAAGGACCTTCACGGCATTAGTCTCAACGGGGTCATGAACCAGTGGAACCTGGCCGGCCAAAACCTGTCGGGGTCATCCATATCGGGCTATTTGCGCGGCGCAAATCTCGCCGGCGCCAACCTCGTCGGGGCGAATCTAACCGGCAGCAATTTGACCGATACAAACCTGAGCGGTGTAATTCTCACGGGAGCGAATTTGTCTTCCACCTCCGGACTTGGCGTGCAGACCTCCGGACTTGGCGCCAGGGCCGCCGTTATCAACCTCACGGGGCCATCCGTCATAACCCTGTTGACTAACGCAAACCTCAGTGGTGCCAATCTCGCCGGCGTGAACTTCTCCAACAGCAACCTCGACGAAGCAACCCTCACCGACGCCAACTTTATGGGCGCCAACCTCTCTTCCACGAGCCTGACGAAAACCAACCTCAGCCGTGCCGATATGCGAGGCGCTCTGGGGGCATCGGTCAGCGACGCCTTGACCCATAACACCATCCTGCCGAACGGGTCGATCGCCGGGCTGAACTTGGCGGCGGGGGAGAGGCTCACCATCCAGAACTCCGCCGCAAATATCCCCATCCACGTTTCGAGCCAAATGACGCTCGATCCCACTGCGTCGCTGCACGTGGTTATTGACGACCAACCCTGGCATTCCACAATTTCGTTTGATTCGGGGATGTCCGTGTCGTTAGCGGGGAACCTGGATTTGACAATCGCGTCAAGCGTCCTGCCCAGCAGCCTCGTGGGCGATACCTTCCAGTTGTTCGATTGGAGCGGCATCAGCCACACCGGTCAGTTCCAATTCGTGACTGACCCCGGCTACGTCTGGAATAGCTCGGCGCTCTACACGACAGGGCAAGTTACACTTATGGGCGTACCCGAGCCTTCCACCCTAGTGCTTCTCGGCGCCGCGGCAATTAGCCTACTCGGCTTCGTATGGCGAAGGCGCAAGCGGGTGGCGTAGGGCGGGGTTGGGCCCAAGTGGGCCGGTAACCCTGGTCGTCCGAGCCCTGTCAGGCCATCCACGAGATCATCGCCCGCGGTCGGCACTAACCCGGCATAACCGCTTCTCGGAGCGGAGACGAGCCAAATGACCGCTTCTCGCGAAGTCGAAAGCTCGCCAAAGGGCCGGCAGGGCCCCCGTGGGGCGGACGCTGGCCGTGGCCTCTTCGTAGGTGACGCGTGGTCGTTCGGTGCGGTCTCTCATCAAGCCATGCGTTTCCTGGGAATCCCTTCAAACCACCGTTTGATGAGACGCCAAGTAGTGCCCCACGCATTCACCGCTCTGCGGCCGGTGGCTCAACGAGAACCACGCGGATTTGTCCCCGCTCCGCCCGGTCGAGCGACTCGGGCTGGCGGCCTTTGAAGGCACCGCCGTGCATTCGTCGATGACCACGCCAGCCGGGCCCCGCACCTTTGGCCAGTTTCTACCAACGCTCGTCGTGCAGCACTTGCTTGGCTGACGGTCTGCCCTCAGAGTTTCGTAAACGGCAAGACTGCCCATCTTAACTCTTGAAAACACACTCTGTGCGGAGGGGTGTAGACACCTGGTGTGTTGCCGCTGAAGGCGCGGAGGTCCGGTTCATTTTCCGAAGGGAAGCGGGGCCCCTTGTGTTGTCGATGACCGATCGCGCAACGTCCGACAAGCGCGGCGCTAGACCGCGAAGAGCGGCAAAAAGTCGCAACGAACGTTCGTGCTTTTCAGCCGCCGAATCGCGCCTTGCGAACGCATGGGGAATCGTTGCGGAGTAAGGCGCTGACACTGCCAATTGTGTACCTCCGTGCGCTTGTCCGCATGTCCACGTAGAGTGGGGTCGTTTCGCGTTTAACGCCCCCAGAATCGCCGATTTTGCGTTTCGGCCGACGGTGGCGTTTCGGGTCAAGCCGGTCGTTTCGACGCAACGGCCGGCCCGCCAGCGGCGTCAGCGCGGCCGTTTTCGGCCGACGGGCCGGTTTCGGCCGGTTGCATTTTCGGCGTTTTCCTCATGCGCCAGGAGCCGCGTGCAGGCACGGGCGCGCACGCCCCCGTTATGCCTCCATCCATCGGTTTCCAAACGTCGCTAAGTCTTTTTGCAGAAACGACTTGCGAAAGTGTCTAAGTGTCCACTCCGACCCGAAAAAATTGCTTGCATTTACCGCGCGTGCGGGCGCGGGTTTGATCGACGATTTCGGCACCACAACTTTCGGGGGGACTTGACCGACTTTTAGAATCCAAGCGGGTCCAAAAAACGGGCGACCGGCCGTCTGCGAAACGGCCGAATCGCCCTCAACACCATCTCACTGCATAGGAGTGAAACGATGTCTACCGCTACTCTACCCGCTGCGAATGGTTCTCTCAAGAGCGCTGGCGTATCACCGGTCGTGAGTGACCGGGAGTGGAACGCGCACATTCTGGCGCAGCTTGCCAACGGCACGCTTACCCAAGAGCAGGCCCTTGCCCAACTCAAGACCGCCCCGAAGAGCAACGGCGGCCCCTTGTCCTGCAAGCAGAGTGAGAAGGGCGCCGTCAGTGTCTACGGGCTCCAGCGCATGCCCGTCACGCTCTACGCCGAGCAGTGGGAACGGCTCTTGGCATTCGCGGAGGAAGTCAAGGGCTTCATCCAGAGCCACCCCGCTCTGTCCCGCAAGCAGCGGAGCTAGCAAGCAGCGGCGCTAGCCAGCCTTGCCCTACCCCCAGTGATCGGAGCGCTGGGGAGTGGGCAATGCTGTCACCCCTGTAGGAGAGCGGGCCATGACCATCGACATGGCGAGATTCAAGGCACGCCAGAGCGCCTACCAATGGCGCATGCCGTGCTGGATCGTGCTGGACGCGCTGGCGCGTGGACTGGTGGTGTTCTGCGGGCCGCATGAAGAGTACCTGGAGAGTGAACCGGGCCGGTTCTTCCCCCTGGAGATTCACCATCCCGAAGGCGCGGCGGAGAGCAAGATCGGATAGCCCACTGCCCGTAGCCGTGCCGCGGAGCACGGCTACGGGTTGTGTGTTACCCCAACCCCTTTCACGTGGGAGCCCTATCATGCACGCGTTCTATCTCTTGGTCTGGTGTGAGGATTCGCAGCAATGGTGGCAAGCGGATGAGTGCGAAGAGCGGTCCCTGCGCCGGGCCACCGCGCTATTGCATGGCCGCAATCCGCGGCTGGTACTCGGCGGAGTCAGCGCCGTGGTGGAGCACGCGGACCTTGACGAAGCCCTGAGCCGGCATCCCCGCGGACTGTGGCAAGAGCTGCGCGGCGATCTGGTCGCGGCATAGGACCGCAGCGGGCTACGCTCTCTACTCTCCGACTCTGCCGCGGGCGCAGAGCCGGGGTGCAGCGAGCGTATCGGCTTGGCATAATCTGCACGCCCGGCAATGACCTTAACCTCCGGGCGATCAAGAGCGGAGATACCCTGTTCGCTAAGGGCGCAACGGCGTTTGCGATACCGCCGCTTTGCGACTTGCGCCAATTCCTGCGCACACCGAGTGCGACGGTCTTGTGACCGGCGGCGCAGACATCCTGCGCCGAACTGTTTCCCGTACCCCCGAGGAGATTCCCTATGATCGAGCGAGAGTATGACATCAGCGGGGCGATCGTGTTCTGGTCGCTCCAGCCCACCCCGTACCAAGCATTGCGGGAGGTGTTCGAGGCAATGGGCTACGCCGACTGCGTGCCCAATCCGCGGACGGACCAGTCCGCCCTGGAGAACAGCATCAGGGCGGTCTACGGCATGAAGAACAAGACCATCGTCAGCCGCAAGCAGCCCAAGCGCAACGGCGTGGAGTTGGTCAACATCGAGCGGAGCACCCGGCGCAACGGCTACGTCACCAACTTCGGGGCCAAGGTGCTCGGCAGCCGGGTCAAGGCGGACTACGGCTTCGCCAATGAGTCCGCTCTGACCGAGGAGTTCCTGAAGCTCAAGGCCAGGCTGACCACCACGGCCGTAGGCCAAGCGCTGGTAGCTGTGCTGGAGAAGATGGACGGCATGACCGGCCTGAAGCCCGGCGTGTACTACATCCCCGAGCACCACCTGAAGCACTGGAAGGAGCTGGCCGAGCGGGTCGAGGGCTGCCAGGAGGGCAACAAGATCACCACCGCGCGGGTGGCGATGGACGACGGCACCGCCCGGACCATCCGCGATACCTTGACCCACGAAGTCCAGGAGAAGGCCGCCAAGCTCTTGGATGACGTGACCAAGGGCACGCTGAACGACACCCAACTCCAGAGCCGAGCCAAGGCAGGCGCAGGCCCTGGTGGACCGCGTGAATCTCTACAGTCCAGCATCCTCAACGAGGGGCTGGAGGGGCTCAAGAGCGTGGCGCAACTGGCCAACGGCGCGGCGGCGGCAGCGGTCATGCAGGACTTCGCCGCGGCGGGGATCGGAGTGTGTGCGTAGAGGGTAGGGCAATCCCTTCCGCGCCGTGGTGTGAGCCGGCGCGGGGATGGTTTGCCAACCTTTACCCCGTGAACCAGGAGGATACCCTATGGTTTGTAGGAGTACCCCCAACCTGATCTTCTGGACGGTGGCGCAGACCGGCAAGGTCACGCCGCTGGTGTCCGGCGACGCCCGGCTGCGGCAAGTCCCGAACCGTCGAAGCCTTCGCCCGTGCGATGGGCCGCCAGTGCTACACGCTGATCGGCTCGCTGCGCGAGCCGGCCGACGTGGGCGGATACCCTTACCCCGTCCACGGCGAGCAGCCCTACATGGCCGTCATGCCGCCGAAGTGGGCGCAGGACTGCCAGCATGGGCAATGGGTGCTGTTCCTCGACGAATTGACCACCTGCCCGCCGGCCGTGCAAGCCGCGCTGCTGGGCGTGATTGCCGAGAACCGCGTGGGCGACGCGGTGCTGCCCGATACGGTCTGGAAGCTGGCCGCCTGCAATCCGCCCGACTGCGCGGCCAACGGTTCCGAGTTGGAGCCGCCGCTGGCCAATCGGCTCTGCCACCTGACGTGGGAAACGGACATCGAGGCGTGGCAGCGGGGCATGGGCAACGCCTTGGGCTTCCCGCAGCCGAGCTTCGTGCCCCTGCCGTCGGACTGGGAGAAGTGCATCGGCCGCAACACGGGTCTGGTCGGCGCCTTCCACAAGCACAAGCCGGGGCTGCTGGAAGCCTATCCGAAAGATCGGGCCAAGGCGTCCGGGGCGTGGCCCTCGATGCGCTCCTGGACCAATGCGGCCATCTGCGCCGCGGCGCTGGAGGCGATCGACGCCGAGCCGCTCTTGCGCTATCGGGCCATTGCCGGCTGCGTGGGCGAAGAGGCGGCGCTGGAGTTCCAGACGTGGGAGCAATCCCTCGACCTGCCCGACCCGGAGGACTGGCTGGTCATTGCAACCAACCATCGCAAGGGTAATGGCAGCGGGGCGCATGGCGTTGGACATCCCGCCGCGTTGCGATCAGGTCATGGCGGTGCTGGGTGCGCTGGTGGACCGGGTGAAGAACTACAACCTGGACCCGACGGCAAGCCTACGGAAGACCGCTGGCTGGCGGCGGTGGACTGCTTTGCCGAAGTGGCGAAGTGCTGGCTGGAGCCGGCGATTGCGGCGGCCGGCCCGCTCTACTTCGCCGTGCCCCATGCCTCCGTGCTGGTCAAGGCGCCGACGGACTTCAGCAACACGGTGCTCCAGGTCCACAAGAACATCATGGCGGCGGCATAGGGAGGACGGGCCATGAACAACCAGAAGCTGGCCGAAGCGCGGATTCTGGCCGCCCGGAAGATGCCCTACATGACGCATCAGGTCATGTCGCTCATCCCCGTAGAGCGGGCGGGGCTGGGCACGATGGCCGTGGATGAGTATTGCCGGCTGTACTTCGACCCGGCGTTCCTGGAGGGCCGGGACCTGAAGCACCTGGCGTTCGTGGTGTTGCACGAGGCGATCCACGTCTGGGGCCGACATGCCAAGCGGTGCTTGCGCCTGTTGGGCGAGAAGCCGGCCGCAGACCGGCTGGCGCTGTGGCGGCAAGCCGTCGATGCCGCGGTGAACGATGTTCTGGAGCAATCCGGCCTGCGCTGCCCGGATGAGGGAATCACGCCGGCCAAGCTGGGCCTGCCCCGGAACAAGACGGCGGAGGAATACTTCGCGTTGCTACTGGAGCGGGCCAAGCAAGAGGAAGAGCAACAGCGTCAGCAAGCCCAACAGAAACAACAGGACGAAAGCGGCGAGGAGAGCCAGCAGGACCAGCAGCCCGGCGACGGCGAAGAGGATCAGGACGAACAGAGCGAGGATCAGGAAGGCCAGGACGGTAGCCAAGAGCCCGGCGATCAGGAGGGCGAAGGGCAAGATGCCGAGAGCGATCAGCCCGGCGAGGGTCAGGGCGAGGGGCAACAAGACAGCGACGGTGACGGCCAGGACAGCGAAGGGGAAGCCTCGGACGGAGACGGCCAAAGCGAAGGGCAAGAAGCTGGCGACGGGGATGGCGAAGGCCAGGCTGGAGGTGGCAAAGGTGAGCCAACCGCTGCCGAGATCGGCGGCAGCGCTGCCGATGGTCAGGCCCGGCCGTGGGAAGATGGCCCGCCGTCCGAAGATCATCCCGGCATGGCAGAGCACGAGCAGAACATCATCGAGGCAGCCGTGGCCAAGGCCATCGAACAGTACCAGCAGCAGCGGGGCCGCGGTAGTGTGCCCGGCGGTCTGGCCCGCAGCGCAGCCGAATTGCTCCACCCGAAGGTCGACCCGGCCAGGGAATTGCTCGCCAAGGTGAAGTATGCCGTGGGCTGCACGTCGGGCTTTGGGGACTTCACCTACCGCAAGCCCAACCGACGGCAGCCAGCCGGCGGAGCGCTGCTGCCGGCCCATGTGAAGCCAATACCCCGCGTCACACTGATCGTCGATACGAGCGGCAGCATGGAAAAGTCCGACCTTGCGCTGGCGCTGGGCGTGATCGGCAATGCCCTGCGGTCCCTTCCCGATCCCCGCGGTCTGCGGGTGTTGGCCGGAGATACGGCCGTGGCCTGCGCCAAGAATGTCTTTCGGCCTGAGCAGGTGGAACTGGCCGGCGGCGGCGGGACTGACATGGCCGCCATGATTGTGGCGGCGACCGAAGAGAGGCCCGCGCCGAAAGCCATCCTGGTGGTGACTGACGGCTACACCGGCTGGCCTCAAACACGTGTTGGCCCGCGAGTGGTGGCCTGCCTCACGCAAGCCCGGACGGCCGACAGCGTGCCGCAATGGATTGATACCGTGGTTCTGAATCCCGATGAGGGGCCATGAAAACCCTGGCTCTTCCATTTCCGGCGCGCACACCGAATCCTTGAGCCGGTACGCGGCTGCCGACGGCGCACGAAAAACCCGCCGCCGAAAATGACGTGGGCGTTTGTTGTCAAACGACCTGGGAGCAAGACTAGCCAGCGGCCCACCTACGCCGCCACCAGCCTGCCGCGATGGCGAAAGCACCGAGCAGCATGATGAAAGTGGAGGGTTCGGGGACTTCGTTCAATACAAAGTGATCCAACGGCACCGCACCTATCCCAGTAAAATAGAACCCATTTTGGTAGATGGTCAGCGAAGTTATTCCGTCGCCCGATAGCGTGAAAGTCTGAGCCGGGGAACCGTAGCCCCAGCTTCCATAAGCCTCGCCCACCACACCCACAGCTTCTGCTCCAACATAAGCGGTGGCTGACCATACCGGCGTCGTCTCCAGGTTCTCGGCGGCGGTGATGCGGGTGAAACTGATGCTCTGTAACGGCGTGCTGAAGTTCATCGTGTAGGAGCACGGAGGCGCGTTCCACCCAAGTTGCATAAGCGCATTTTCATCCTGCCAACCGTTTGGTGCACCCACGCCCATGTTGAGGATTCGAACCTCGCCGGATTCGTTGTTCGGGCTGATATTGTCCAGAGTAATTCCATACTGCGCCAGGTAGGGCGCTGCGTCAGCACCAACATAGCTGCCGTTCGCGTCTAACGCTTGTGCTTGGGCTTTAGTGACAATATTATCAAAGTTCAGCGTTACTACGTCGGCGCCCGCGTAGGACGCGGCCAGCCACGTCAGAGCGGTTGCCACTACCGCCACAGTGCAGGTCTTGAATGTAGCCATTTTCATTCTCCTTTTCTGATCTGGCGCGGTTATTGTTGGCTCACGTCTCTGCGCCGGAACGTAAGCCCGGCGGCAGTCGTGTCGCCGCCGAAGATGTTCACTGACATTTCCCATACCACACACAGCCAAGCTTGACGCTCACAACCCACTTTCCATACACCTATAGACCGCCGAACCCCGATTCCTGACACGGATTCTGCAAAGATTCCAAAGTTAACTCTCCAGAGTTACAGCTAATGGGTTATCTCACTCAGAGGGCTGCCTACCGGGCTCCTTAGCCTGGGTTACTTGCCGTCTTGATAAGAACATCTTTCTTGTCCGCTCCGACTGTTCACGGCCCTGTGAGATGGGCGTCTACGCGCGAACGAGCGGGACTACTCTACTCGCCGTTTTGTAGCGGACAACTGGCGGGCTGACGGCCATCTTTTTCGCGCCTTGCACCTAAAGCCGGGAGCGCCATCTTCCTCGATATTGTGGGGAGACGCTGCGTTTGGCCAGGGTCGCAGACCCCCGGAATCCATACGCCAAGTTGGGCGCAGCCTGCGCCTGAAAACCCTCAGACTGGCCATGCTGCCAGAGGAGTAGCGCATGAAATGCCTGAGCAAACGCGCGGAGGCCATTTTCCGCCAACTCATCGAAGGGCTGACCGAGCCCGGCCAGCATCGCAAGATCGACAACACGGCCGGCACGTTCATGCCCGTGAGCATTGACGTGCTGAGCGTCGAGCGTTGCGCGATCGGAGGGCGCGACTGGTATGAGATGAGAGTGTCGCTTGCCCACAACTACCAGCAGAACGGCGACCTGATGGCCGATCCCGACGTGGAGTTCCATGTCACGCCGCTGGGCGTGGCCCCGCTCACCTTCCAGCAAGACCCCGGCATCTATCGCCGCTGGGCATGGAAGGATGAGGCTGGCATTTGGGAATACCACCCGCGGGGACAAGCCGACCTGGCGACGTTCTGCAACCAGTGGATGGTGAACATCAAACACCAGCAGTGGGATGCGAAAGAGCGGACGTTCTTTCCCACGGCGAAGCTGACACAGGAGTGAAGCATGTTTGAGCACACCGAGCAGATTGCCGCCCTGCTGCGTCAGGGCAAGAGGGCGGAAGCACGCATGCGGCGCGACCGCTACTGGGACGAGCAGATGGCCAAGGCCAAGGCCGGCGAGGTGATCGACCTCAGCGACCTGCTGGCCGGCGATGAGGCGTTTGTAATCGACGGCATCGAGAAGGCAGGGCAGAGGAAGGCGAGCTGCTGAGCCAAGCCAGGATGCCGCCAGAGTCCGAATTGCCACCAATAACCCTTGGAGATTTGAGCATGGGATTGACCATCCACTACCAACTGAAAGGCAGCGCAGAGGAGGCGGGTGCGCTGATTGCCAAGCTGCGACAGCGGGCCCTGGACCTGCCCTTTGCGGAGGTTGGGGAGACCGTCGAGTTGAAGGGCAAGGCGTGCGACTTCGACCAGTGCGACCACGACGATCCCAACCGCTGGCTGTTGATCCAGGCCGGCCAGTACGTGGACGATCCGCTGGACAGCCACATCAGCTACAACCTGGCCCCCACCCGTGTCATCGCCTTTTCGACTTGGCCGGGCGAGGGCTGCGAAGAGGCCAACCTCGGCCTCTGCCAGTATCCGCGCTTTCTCAGCGTGGAACGACACGGCCATCGGCGGAACATTCCGACCCGCCGCACCGGCTGGTCCTGGCGCAGCTTCTGCAAGACGCAGTACGCCAGCAACGCGGAGTGCGGCGGCGTGCAAAACTTCCTCCGCTGCCATCTGCTGGTGGTGGCGTTGCTCGACTATGCCAAGGAACTGGGCATCTTGGCCGATGTCAGCGACGAAGGCGGCTACTGGGAAAAGCGGGACGCCGAGGCGCTGGCCAGAGAAGTCGGCGAGTGGAACGGCTTTCTCGCTGCCTTCGCCGGGCAACTCAAAGATGCCCTTGGCGACGGCCCGGTACAGTCCGTTTCTGAGATTACCAAGTTCCCCAACTTCGAGCACCTGGAAGCGGAGGGAGTAGACGCACTGAAACAAGGCGGTTGACAAGTGGCCGCCCATGCGCGGGCATTCGTGGCAGGATGCGGCCCGGCCCGGCCTCCCGGTTCTGGCAATGCCGCCAGAGCCGGGTGAGCGTGCCGAAACCCAGACCCAGAGCCATCGGAGAGAGTTCTGAAAGCAATGGAGGAGAACCCATGCTGACCTTCCCCAGGCGTCCTCAGCGAGACCAAACCATCGCCGCCGATCGAAAGCTCTGGACGAGCCGATGCCGCCGGTACAGGGTGGCGTTCTCCCGCTGCCGTTACGGGCCGCATGATGAGCGGGGGATTCCCGACGTGTGCTACGCTCAACATTTCGACAGGGAGTGTGGGGTATGGGATGTGCTGTCGAGACATCGAAGCCGAAACGCCGCCGAAAAAGCCTGCCAACGGCACGCCCGTATGGCGAACTGTCCGAAGAGGCGAAGGCGCGGGCGCGGGACTGGTGGCGCGAAAAGGGTTGGACGTGGGACCAGTGGGATTCGGACCAACTGACGGAGTTCTTCAAGCAAGAGTTGGAGGAGGAGTGGGGCATCGACGAAGCCGAGCTTAGCTGGAGCCTGGGCTACTGCCAGGGCGATGGCGTCAGCTTTACGGCCAGCCTGAACCTGGACAAGGTGGCGGGGAAGAACGAGACGGTTCGGGAGATCATGCGGGCCGTCGAGCTTCTGGAGGCCGCGGGCGGGTGGGATCGGTCGCCGGAGTGGTCCGTGTCGATCGACGCCAATGGCGGCCACGCCGATTGCTACACCTATCACGGGTCAAACGAAGATGAGGAGCGGGTCCTGGGCGAGCTTTCTGTGGCGATGGAAGCGGAGTTGGATCAGGTCCACAAGCAAGCCTGCCGCCGGCTCGAAAAGCTGGGCTACGCCGAGATCGAGTACCACGACAGCGATGAGTACCTGGAAGGCGAACTGACCGCCAACGACCTTTACCTGTTCACCGAGGAAGGGGAGTTCCATTCGTGAGACGCCGATCCCGCAGGCCGCTGGCGGACATCCTGGAGGCCGGCTGCCCGGACTGCGAAGGCCGGATGCTGATTGCCTGGTCCGGCCTGGTCTGTGAGAACGGCTGCGGGCGGCTGTACTACGTGCCGCAATCCGAGCGGCAACAACTCCGTCGCAGCTTCCCCGACCTGGTGATCGAGTGTGTTCCCGTGTCCAAGATGAAACTCTGCTCGTACTAACCCCCAAGGAGTCTTTCCATGCGACTCTCCCATCAGTATCAACCCCTGACCCTAGATGACGTGGTGGGGCAGCCGGCCATTGTGCGGCGGCTCAAGCGGCTGGTGGCCGCGCCCGCCTCCGGCTGCCTGCTATTTGAGGGGAAGGGAGGCACGGGAAAATCGGCGACCGCCAAAACCCTGATCCACGACCTGGGCGTCTGCCTGTTCTCGGGGCTGGTGGAGTATTCCGCCGCTAACCTCAGCATCGAAGAGGTTCGGCGGCTGTTCGGCCAGACCTTCCGGTACAGGCCGATGGCTGGCAATCCGTGGCACATCCTCTTGGTCGAGGAGTTGGAACTGATCGTCAGCCGGCACGTCAACTCCGCGCTGAAGGACGAGCTTAGCGAGCAGCACATGCCCGAGCGGCTGATCGTGGTGGCCACGTCCAACGATGTCAGCGCGCTCGACGAAGCCCTGTTGCAGCGGTTCGAGGTGTTTCCCTTCTCCGCCGGGCCGACCTTCGCCGAAGCGTGCCAGGAGCGGCTGGCGTGGATTTGGCAACGGGAGGTCGGCGCGGACGTGCCGCTGCCTATAGGCGTGGAGCAACTGGGCTGGCGGAATGACACCTTCTCGATGCGCCGGGCGCTGGCGGCCTTGAGTGCGGCCGTCGAGTTGCACCGGGCAAAGGAGGTGGCCGCATGAAAGCCTCTGACGCCGACTACTGCCTTTCGAGTTCGCTCTTGGGATTGTCCTACCACGATCTGCAACGGGAGACGCGCCGGCTGAAGAGAGCGAACCGCCGTCTGACAAAGACGATCCGCGCCCTCGCCGAAGGCAATCCCGATGATGCCGAGTTCGCCCTGCGCAATTGCCCGGGGTCGAACAAGCCCTGGCGCGGGCGTGAATCCGAAAACGTCCGGCAAACCGTGCTCTTGTCAGGCATGGATTGCTGCCAAGGACAACAGGACCTTTTTGAGACGGATGGCAAAGCCACCCAAGAACTGTAAGAATCAGACTCGTGCCGTGCGTGGGCTGGGTGTAGGGGTACACCGAACGCCTGTCCAACCGAACTCCTACGCGGTGGACGGGCTGCCCGCGCACGGCCCCTTTTTCTTGAGGAGACGACGCAATGACCGTTTATGGCATCACCCGCGCCAGCACGCGGAAGCAGCAGGCATCGCCCGAAGTCCAGGCGAAGATGATCCGCGAGCATTGCGCCAGCGTCCAACTGCCCGAGCCGACCATCCTCGACGAGCCGCTGGGTACTTCCGGCCGGAGCACGGACTTTCGGCACCGGCCCCGAGGCCGCTGGTTGCTGCTTCACTCCCAACCCGGCGACGTGGTGGTGGTGACGAAGTTGGACCGGCTGGGCCGAACTGCCAGAGACATCCTCGACACGTTGGAGCAGTTCGCCAAGCGGAACGTGCGGGTAATCGTGATCCAATTCCTCGGCGGCCAGAACATCGACATGGACAGCACCGTGGGGCGATTGGTGGTCATCTTCTTCGCTGGGCTGGCCCAATTCGAGGCCGACATGATCGGCGAGCGGACCTCCGAGTCGCTTCAGTGGCGCCGGCAGCAGGGGCTGGCCTGTAACCACTCCAGCTTTGGCAGGCGGAAGGTCGGCAAGGGCAGTGAGTGGGACTTCGAGCAGTTGGCCTACATCGCCGAGATCGCCGAGCGGCTGGGCAAAGGCGAGGACGTGCTGCTTGTGGTGGCCGACTTCTGGGGGCGGGGGATCAAGGACCATCGAGGTTTGCCGTGGGGCCAGGTCCAGCACAAGGAAGGCAAAGGGACGGGCAACGGTTTCGAGTGGTACTGGCGGGCCACGCGCTGGTTTCACCGGATGAAGCACGCCGGCAAGCTGCCTCCGCCCTACTGCGACACGGCCCACACGATTCCCGAGCTCCGGCGGTTCACCATCGAAAAGCGCGCAAGCGTCCCAGCGCCAAACCCGTCATCGACGAGAAAGCCGGCTGGTCGGCCGAGCAGTGGCGGGAATGGTTTGCCTTGGAGTGCGCCGGGAATTGAGTCGAGTTCCACAAACCGGCAACGGTGATGGTTTCCTGGCAGGTTAAGACGCGATTTTCGTTGCCAACATCGCCTTCGCCACGGCTTACCAGCCGACCAAGCTGTCGCCTCCCCGCCTTTTCCAATCTCTCGCCGCCCCCCCACTCAGTGCGACCCTCTTTTCTATTCTCAGGTGGGGGTGGTAGAATGGCGGCCGTCTCAAGAGCATGGTCGGGAGAATGGTCCCGATGGTGTCTTCGGACTCCGCGAAGGATAGGGTGCTATGAAAGTGGAGTTTTGGGCGAAGACCGGTCTTGGTGACCAACCGGGAATTTCCGTTTCTGCGCACATGGTGAATGTGGGGCACGTGGTGCGCTGCCTGGCGGAGATCACGCCGAACTTGCTAAATCGCTTCCAAATCCGGGCGGCCGAGGCTGGTGCATTGGCCGCCTTGCACGATCTCGGCAAGATTTCCCCAGGTTTTCAGCAAAAGTGCGCCGCTTGGCTAGAAGGAAACCATCTTCAGACAATCGCACAAAGCTGGGCCTGGGACACGTCCATGGAACCCGATCATGGAAAAGTGACCCACGCTGCTGTGCAGGATTTCCTTGTTAGCAACGGAACGAACAACCGCACGGCCAAATTCCTTTCCGCAGTATTGGGCGGCCATCATGGAAGGCTCAATCCACCCAATGATCGAGGATTCAAACCCTCTAAACTGATTTCCGAGCAACACACAGGCATTGATTGGGATCGGCAGCGCAGCGATGCCGCCCGCGCCATTTTCGAGACGTTTGCTGCCAGCCTGGCGGGACTGGTGGCGGATAACGAGTCGCCGGTTTTGTGGTGGCTGGCTGGTCTGACTTCCGTAGCCGACTGGATCGGCTCGGATGAGAATTTCTTCCCGGCCAACCGTGGAGTTGTGGAAACGGATGTGGCAACGATTGCCCGGCGTGCCGTCACCACGATTGGTTTTGCCGTTCCCGAGGTCATGGCGGGGTTGTCGTTCCATGACCTGTTCCATGACGACCAACAACCAGATCGCCAGTTCATCCCTAACGAAATGCAGTTGCGGGCGATTTCCACGATTACCGAGCCCGGCGTTTATGTGATTGAAGCTCCGATGGGCACCGGCAAGACTGAAGCCGCGCTCGGCGCCGCCTATCAACTCTTGACAGACAAGAAAGCGCGGGGCATCTATTTCGCTCTGCCGACTCAGGCGACCAGCAACCGAATGCACCGGCGCATGGCGGAGTTCGTGCGGCGAATTGCGCCCACGGCCGTCGACAGCCGGATCATACATGGCAATTCCTGGCTGTTGGAGGAGCTTCGTTTTTCACCGGCGGCAACTGGAAGAGAAGCTGCGGCCAGTGATGCCCGGGTCGGACGGGACTGGTTTGCGTCGGCGAAGCGGGCGCTGCTGGCCCCGTTCGGCGTGGGGACGGTTGACCAGGCGCTGCTGGGTGTGGTCGCCGCGAAACACTTCTTCGTGCGTCGCTACGCCTTGGCGGGAAAAGTCGTGATTCTCGACGAGATTCACTCCTACGACCTTTATACGGGCACGCTCATCGACAAGCTGATTTCCGCCCTGGAAGGGCTTGGTTGCACTGTCATCGTCCTTTCGGCAACGCTTACGGGAAAAAGGCGGCGTCAGATGGTTTGCTCAGGGGACGAAGAAGACTCCGGCGGGAATCTTCCCTATCCTTTAATCACCGGTAGAAGGGAGAGCGAGCCTTTCGCGCCGGTTCCGGCAGCCCCGCCGCCGCCGCGGGATGTCGAAGTCGTCTTTGCAGCGAGCGACGATGCGGCCAACGAGGCGGTCGCCCTTGCCGACCACGGCGGTTGTGTCCTCTGGATTTGCAACACGGTGGGGTCGGCACAGGAGCAGTACCAAAGGTTTCGCGCCGTGGCGGGCGAGCGATTCCGTCTTGGCCTGCTGCATTCCCGGTTTCCCTACTGGCGTCGCGAGGAACTCGAAAACGAATGGATGGAACGACTGGGCAAGACCGGGACAACGCGGTGTGCGTCGATCCTGGTCTCCACCCAGATCGTCGAGCAGAGCGTGGACCTTGATGCCGATTTGCTCGTGAGCGAGTTGGCGCCCACCGACATGCTCTTGCAACGAACGGGCCGGCTCTGGCGACACGAGCGAGCACGCCTGCCAGCCTCCTCGCCCCGCCTGATGATCCTGGAGGAAGCCGCGAACCTCGACGATTTCCGCCAAATGAATCCCAGGTCGATCGTCGAGGCGCTCGGGAGCAAGGCTTATGTGTATGATCCTTATGTTCTGCTCCGATCCTTGGAGGTGTGGAAATCGCAGCAACGTATCCTGCTTCCTGCGCAAATCCGCGGCCTGATCGAGGCAACGTATGAGGATCGCTATGACGAACCGGCATCGTGGCAAAAATTGTTTTACGACGTTTTCGGAAAGGCAACAGCTTATAAGCAAAAAGCGCTTCAAAGCAGCAATATCTGGACCGTCGCCTTGGAAGACGACGAAGGCGTGCAAACCCGCCTCAATGAAATCCCGACGCTCTCCCTCGTGCTTTGCCGTCGGATCTCAAAAACGGATGCCGAGTTCATCGACGGTTCTCGGGCAGTGCTCGGTGGCGACGACTTCCGCTTGGCAACTGCGCAAGCGATTCATCGCAACCTGGTGAAAATCCCCTTGCGCCATTTTGTGCAAGTGAAGGAGCACCCCGGCATTGCCCGCTACCTTCGCGGCGCGCAGAGCGTCGCTGTGGTGCATGATGAGGGGACGGTCGAGGCGGAGGGGTTGCAAC
Organism: uncultured Planctomycetaceae bacterium; assembly: GCA_963759115.1. Taxonomy (GTDB): domain Bacteria; phylum Planctomycetota; class Planctomycetia; order Pirellulales; family Thermoguttaceae; genus CAVWXT01. The sequence continues at coordinate 20,351 of CAVWXT010000002.1, read as the reverse complement.
GTGGTATCCGACTGTGTTGGTCGAACGATTTGGGGATCACCATCGAAAACACGTCTGCGAAGGAGGAGTAATGAATGTAGCCTTTGACGATTGGATTCCGGTGGTGACGACTGCCGGCAAGCGACAATTGGCCAGCCTTTGCGAGGTGTTGACCAACGGCGGGCGGTTCGCCGATCTGGCGGTGCGTCCACATGAACGGGTGGCGTTGATGCGGCTCTTCCTCTGCGTCGCCCATGCGGCCCTGGATGGGCCGCAGGATTACGACCAGTGGCTCGAAGTCCCCTCGCGCCTGCCCGCTGCGGCACGGCAATACTTGGAAAGATGGGTTCGTCAGCAGAATTCGTGGGTAAGAACAGGGCTGGTTAGCACCGTTGAGGTGCGTTTTCTGAGGCATGACAGAGCAAATGAATGAGGGGATGAGGGGAAAGAAGAGGCCCTGGCGGTGGAAGCCGCCGGGGCCTGCGAGTCATTCACCCGCCCTGGTCTGGTTATCCCTTGTCGGGTTGCTCGCCAGCAGAGCCCAACTCCGTTTCGCCAGACAGGGATAGTATAGCGGAGAGAGGAGGCAGGAAAACAGGTGCATCCTGTAGCGTTTCCGGTTAAAGATGGAGTTGCAAAACGAACCATCTCGCCGGGAGCCACCACAGGATGCAACTGAAGACTATCCTCAATCGGGTCGAACCTTTCAAGTCCTTTGTGTACGGAAAAGCCAGATGGGTGGAAGGCACGGAACGGCCAACGCTGGAAGTGGAAGTGCTTGCCCGGAAGAATGGTCGGCCGATCTGCTCGGGCTGCGGCCGCCCCGGGCCGGGTTACGATCGTCTTCCGGAGCGGCGGTTCGAGTTCGTGCCCCTCTGGGCCATTACCGTGTATTTCGTGTATGCCCTGCGGCGTGTGGCGTGTCGAAGTTGCGGGGTGACGGTGGAGCGAGTGCCTTGGGCCGTGGGAAAAAGCCATCTTACAACCAGTTACCGCTGGTTCCTGGCACGCTGGGCCAAGCATTTGTCCTGGCAAGAGGTGGCCTCGATCTTCCACACTACCTGGCGAAACGTGTTCGAGTCGGTGAAACAGGCGGTATTTTGGGGCCTGTTCCATCAGGACCTCGATGGGATCGAGGCCATCGGCGTGGACGAGATCCAGTGGCAGCGGGGACAGCATTACCTGACGTTGGTGTACCAGATCGAGGATGGCATGAAGCGGCTGTTGTGGGTGGCCGAAGAGCGAACGGAGGAGAGTCTGCGGCGGTTCTTCCAGACGCTCAGCGCAGAGGCCCGTCAATCCATCCGCTTTGTCTGTAGCGATATGTGGCAGCCCTACTTGAATGTGGTTGCCGAACAACTGAAGCAGGCCATCCACGTCTTGGACCGTTTCCACATCATGAAGAAGATGAACGAGGCGATTGACGAGGTTCGCCGCACCGAGGCCGCTCGCCTGAAGCGTGACGGTTACGAGCCGGTGCTGAAGCACTCCCGCTGGTGCCTGCTGAAACGACCCGAGAACCGCACCGAGAAGGAGACCGTGAAACTGTCGGAGCTGTTGCAGTACAACCTTCAAAGCGTTCGCAGCCACCTGTTGCGGGAGGACTTCCAAAGGTTCTGGGAATATACCAGTCCGGGCTGGGCGGTGAAGTTCTTGGAAGAGTGGTGTACCCGCACGATGCGGAGCAAGATCGAGCCGATGAAGAAGGTTGCCCAAAGCCTGCGTGAACATCGAGAACCTGATCCTCAACTGGTTTCGTGCCAAGGGGATGGTTTCGGCGGGCTCCGTCGAGGGCCTGAACAACAAAGCCAAATTGACTACCAGAAAAGCCTACGGCTTCCGCACCTACGAGGCCATCGAAATTGCCCTATATCACACGCTCGGCAACCTTCCCGAGCCGGAATTACCCGCGAATTCTGTTGACGAGGCGAAAGATGGAAGGATGCGTTCGAGTTGTTCCATCCTCAAAAGCCCTGGTTGCAGGTGGCAAGCCTGAAAAGTATAGAGAAGGACGGAAGCAGGTCGGGGAAGACCTCCCCAGTTGCGCTGCTCGACACGGAGCTGGCCACAGGCAATAACTCAACCCTTTTCGATCATCAAGGAATGATGGAAAGCAGACAAATTGAACCGCCACGAACTGCCTTGAATCTACTGACCTTCCAAAACTTTTCTCCCGGCGGCGGCGCCCCGGTCGCGCAATGGCAAACGAAGAAAACCGCGCAGGTTGGAAATCCTGATGCGCCTTGCCTGTCGCAGTCAATGGCCCATAGCCTATTTCGAGGCAGGTGCTTGGCTGAAACTATTCACCTGAATATGCCAACCCACGAGCGTGTTGCACTCGCTTATCGGTCTTTCATAAGGGACAAACGGAAGGGAGACGTGTTCTCTGCCGTTGATTTCGGCAGGCCCGTATGGGAATCCTTCCCAAATTCGCCACAAGACTCCATGCGAATCGAAAATGCAACAAGAAACATACGTTGGACGATTGGTGCCAGTTTCCCGCTGGGTTCGCCTGATCGAGGGCAGCGACCGAATGTATTGCTGCAACGGATTCAAATATGACACCTATAAGGACGGGTTCCCGGCCGAGCCGACAGGGGCAGTCCGCGTTGTAACCAAGAGGGACAAGAAAGGCGTTCAAACGCAAGAACGGAAGGTTGTTGGGGTTAATCCCAATAAGGCGGTGTGGCGCGAACTGTCGTCGCTCCTCCTGAGGCGCTCCGCCGAGGGGCTTGGCGGCCCATTAGCAATGGAAAATGCATCTGACAACATGGAGTACGACTTTCATGTTTGTGCCATGACTCGCGATCAAGCATCAATGGATATTGGTGTCGAGTCGGTCTTTCATATTTCCCCTGCTCTCCAATCAAATGTGGCCACTTACCGGGCTAAGGTTGAACAGGCTGAAGATGTTTCGAGACAGCTTCGGTGGGCTGTTGAGGCATACCGCAACGCAATCAATAAGGACTGGACTCCTCGCGTCAAGAGAACACAGCCTAAGGATCAAGGCAAACTGAAGGACAGGCTAGCACAAACTGCCTTTTTATCATTCTGGACGGCCGTCGAGAAAAACCTTCCCCTGCTCATGGCGCATATCGAGGCTATCGGCACCGAGAACAGCGGGCCCACTTGCAATGCCTGGCGGAAAATGCTCTTCGCTTCCGCCTGCGATGCCTATCGCACTGCCTGCGGCCAGGAAACGCCCCGGCAAATCCGGGCATTCGCCGAAGGCTGGAAACGATTGATGAACCGGAAAAACGAAAGCGACTTATCGGAAAAGGAGGATGAAGCATGAGCAAACTCTTGGAGCAACTCCGCAGACGCAAGGAAGACCGGGGAATGATGGCCGATCTTCGCTGTACGCTGGTGGAGAGCAAGAAGCACCGCGCCTGGCCGGTATTGCATCGGCTGGGTGTGGCTGTAACGAACCCACTGGCCGCGATGGTCGCCGCCCTCTACGCCACCCACCCCGAAGAGACGCAGGAAGGCAATTTTGGAGCGACTTGCAGGGTTGTTCAAAGTCATCGTGGCGATAATCGCAACGATGACAGCAAGCTGACACCTACCGAGCGACGCTTCCTGCACTTGCTGGCCGCGGAAAAAGGCGATGAGCTTTATAAACGAGTGACTCGGATGGTGTTCCTAGCCAAGTCCCAAGGTGTGCCCGTCAACTACGAGCAGCTTGAAACCGACTTGAAGTTTTGGAATGACCGTACAAGAACCGCCTGGGCTGCCTCCTTCTGGGCACCCGGAGTTGACGCTGCATTGCCGTCGGCGGCGGAGGAAGGAGCGGAACCATGAGTTGGCTTGCCCGCATGGAAATCGACGCCGAGACCGTCTTTGCCGCCGGTGTGCTGGACAGCTACGATTGGCATCAGTGGTTCTGGCATTGTTTTCCTGGAGAACCCGAGCGGAAGCGGGATTTTCTGACCCGCATCGACACGCTGGAAGGGGCATTTCGGCTGTGGCTCTTGTCGCCGCGCCGGCTGACCCGCCCGGGCTGGTGCCCGCCGGAGAGTTTTGCCGTCAGGGAAATTGCCCCGTCTTTTCTCGCCCATCGCTACTATGCCTTCGACCTGCGAGCCAACCCCGTCAAGTGCCTCGTGCAGCGCAATGAGCAAGGGGAGCGGAAACGTCATGGGAAGCGCGTCCCCCTGATCCAGCCCGATGAACTCCGTGCCTGGATAGACCGCAAGGGACAGGCGGGCGGGTTTCAAATCGTCGCAGACAAACCGCTGGAAATCGGCCCCATGGTGAAGAGCCATTTTCGCAAAAAAGAACAAGCAGCCTGCCATGGCGGCGTCCAGTTCCGGGGTGTACTGGAAGTGACCGACGCCAAGAAATTCACGGAAACCTATTACGCCGGGATAGGTAGCGCCAAAGGCTTCGGCTTCGGCCTGCTTCTGCTCGCACCCGTCAATTTGTAAACAATCCACCTCGCAAGGAGAAAGACCATGAAACATTTGGAACTTCACATCATTCAGTCCGTCCCGGTTGCCTGTCTCAACCGCGATGACCTCAATTCGCCCAAGACGGCTGTCTTTGGGGGTGTGCAGCGCGCGCGGGTATCAAGTCAGTCGTGGAAACGCGAGATTCGGGAGATGATGGCCGAGAAAGATTTCGATTTGCGTGGACAATTCAAGGGACAGCGAAGCCGGCTTTTCATCGAGAAGATTGGCGCAGCCCTTACGGCAATCGGAGAAGCCGAAGCGACCGCTAAGGCTTTGTCCCTTTGCTCGGGACACTACCTTGCAAAACTTGATCCGAAGGAAGAGGGAAAGGTGAAGACTCTGGTCTTTCTATCGCCCCTGGAGTATGAGGCATTTTCCCAACTTCTTCACTCGCTCACAGATGTGGACAAACAAAAACTTGTCGAAGTGGTTTCTTCGGTGGACACGGCAAAGCTCGCAGATGAGGACGATGGGGAGGATGATGCTGAGGAAGAGACGGCCACGAAACGAAAAAAAGGCGAAAAGAAACTGAGCCCAAAACAGTTTACTAAACTCGTGGCAGGGGTTCTCAAGAAGCCGATCAGAAAAGCATTCAAAGATGAGAGCTTACCGAAAGATGCTGCCGACATCGCTCTTTTCGGTCGCATGGTCGCCAACGACCATTCCTTAACGGTGGAAGCCGCCGCGATGTTCTCCCATGCCCTTTCCACGCACAAGGCCGACAATGAGCTCGAATTCTTCGCCGCTGTTGATGAGCTTCAATCCAAAGAGGAATCCGGCGCTGGCATGACCAGCACTCTGGAGTTCAACTCCGCCACTTATTACCGCTTTGCCGCGCTGAACCTCGATATGCTGGCCGATGCCGGGCACCTCGCTTCCATGACACTGGAAGAGCGACAGGCCGTGGTGCGCACCTTCGTTGAGGCGACCATCAAGGCGATTCCCAGTGCCCGCAAGAATACCATGAACGGCAATACGTTGCCGGTTTTTATTCTTGGCGTGGTACGGGAAAAGGGGCATCCCGTTCAATTGGTCAATGCCTTCGAAAACCCGCTTCCTCGTGGCCAAGGCTACGTCGCGGAATCCGTGAAACGCCTCAAGGCCGAGTATGAAAAGCTCAAGACCACGTGGGGGCTCAACGCTGTCTTTGAGAAAGCGATTCCTGAACTGAGCTTGCCTTCATTTCTGGAAGAGGTGGTGAAGCATGTCGTCTGAAGACAAGTATCTTGCTCTCCGTTTGCAAGGGCCGCTTCAATCCTGGGGCTTTGACAGTCAGTACAGTCGGCGCAACACGGGCCTGATGCCCACCAAGAGCGCGGTGGCCGGAATGTGCTGCGCCGCCCTTGGTTTCGGACGCGGCCGCGCTGAAGAACAGACATTTCTTGCGGACTTTGCGGCAGTGCGGATGACTACCATTGCCATTCCTCGCGTGGTGGAAAGTAAGTTCGCAAACACCGCCAGAAAAATGACACTGAGCGTTCGGCGACTCCAGGATTACCACACCGTCCAGAACACGAAGAAAGCCGATGGTGGGATGAAGGATTGCCATATCACTTATCGGCAATACCTGACGGATGCTTCTTTCGGCGTTCTTATCGAAGGCAACGCGGCCTTGCTCACACGAATCGCAGATGCGCTTGCCGATCCGAAATGGGGCGTCTGGCTGGGGCGGAAGACCTGCGTTCCGTCCGCACCGGTATTGGCCGGATTGTGCGACTTGCGCAACGAGGCATTGAAACTCCTCATCGGCCAGCAACCGCTGGAATCCTTCACCCGACAAGAAGATGCCGAATCCTTTGCTGAAGGGCGGGACTCCCTGCCCGATCAGCCGGTATCCTTCGCCTCGGATCGACGAATGTTTGCGCCTCGCAGGGTACGAACTTCTCAGGGGACATCATGAGACTCGAATCCAATCCCATCCCCATGAAAGAGCGCACAAGCATGGCTTGGCTTCAGTGCGGAAGCATTGAAGTCCAGGACGGCGCGCTGGTGCTGATCGACAAGGACGGCATCCGCACGCACCTCCCGGTCGGTGGACTGGCCTGCATGTTTCTGGAACCCGGCACGCGTATCACCCACGAAGCCGTCGCTCTGGCGGCCGAGGTAGGCTGCCTGATCCAGTGGGTCGGAGAAGGCGGCGTGCGGCTTTATTCGGCAGGTCAACCTGGCGGGGCGCGGTCCGATCGCCTGCTTTACCAGGCTAAACTCGCCCTAGATGACGAGTTGCGCATTAAAGTCGTGCGGGCGATGTATCGCTTCCGGTTTCAGGAAGAACCGCCCGCCCGCCGCAGTATCGAGCAGTTGCGCGGCATCGAAGGCGTGCGGGTGCGGACCATGTACCAACTCTTGGCGCGGCAGTACGGCGTTGCTTGGGATAGTCGGAAGTATGATCCCAACCACTTCGACTCGGGCGACGTGGTGAACCGCTGCCTCAGTGTGGCAAACCATTGCCTGTACGGACTTTGCGAGGCGGCCATTCTGGCGGCCGGCTACGCCCCGGCCATCGGCTTTCTGCACACCGGCAAGCCTTTGTCTTTCGTGTACGACATTGCCGACCTTTTCAAGTTTGAGACTGCCGTGCCCATCGCCTTTAAGGTGGTGGCGGCAAACCAAGGCGATCCTCAGCGGGAAACGCGATTGTACTGCCGCAACAGTTTCCGCAAGCATCAAGCTCTTGGATCGGATCATTCCCACGATCGAAGAGATTCTGGCGGCCGGCGGCATTCCCCTGCCCAAGGCACATGAGGAAGCCATGCCCATTGCCATTCCAAACAAGGAGCAAACGGGAGATGCTGGTCATCGTTCTTGAAAATGCCCCACCCCGTTTGCGCGGGTACTTGACGCGGCTCTTTTTGGAGGTCCGCGCAGGGGTGTATGTCGGCGACTATTCGCAAAGGGTCCGCGAACGGACATGGGCGGTGGTAAAGGAGGAAATCGGGGAAGGGAATGCCGTGCTTGTCTGGGCCAATCCGGATGACTTGGGCTTGGATTTTGATACCTGTGGAGCGAATCGCCGCGTCCCTATCGAACTCGACGGGCTGAAACTTTGCGCGTTCAAACCTCCTGACGAAAAACATAATGAAGATACTGATGATACTGATGATAGTTGGTAGGTTTTTTCAGAAATGGCAAGTTGTTGATCTGTTTGAGGATAGAGAGAAGAGAGTTCCCCGTACACGCGGGGATGAACCGACTTCCGGCGAGGCGGTACCGTTCTCACAGACGAGTTCCCCGTACACGCGGGGATGAACCGATGCGTGCGGAACTGGCGACTGCCGAGACGGTGAGTTCCCCGTACACGCGGGGATGAACCGACAACCAGATCGTCGCTGCCGGCGTCGATGGCGAGTTCCCCGTACACGCGGGGATGAACCGGATGCTTATCTCGCCGCGGTGCCACGCCAGCGGAGTTCCCCGTACACGCGGGGATGAACCGGTGGCGATCGACAAGCTCCTGGCCTAATTCGGGAGTTCCCCGTACACGCGGGGATGAACCGTCAAAGTAATTTCCGCCGAAGATGATTTGCCAGAGTTCCCCGTACACGCGGGGATGAACCGATGATGGCCAAGGAAAAAAAAGACTTTGAGGCGAGTTCCCCGTACACGCGGGGATGAACCGGCCGACGTGCAGACCCGCTACGAGTCGCCCCTGAGTTCCCCGTACACGCGGGGATGAACCGTATATCAGTACCGTGCAAAAGCCGCCCGCGCGGCGAGTTCCCCGTACACGCGGGGATGAACCGGAAAGAAAAGACTTTGAGGCTCAGGTACAGTCGAGTTCCCCGTACACGCGGGGATGAACCGAAGTAGAGCCCTCGCCCCAGGCGCGGACGATCGAGTTCCCCGTACACGCGGGGATGAACCGCGATCAACTGCCGCTGCGATTCGGGCATGGCCGAGTTCCCCGTACACGCGGGGATGAACCGGTGATCGACGGACGTAATCGCTATGTGGCATCGAGTTCCCCGTACACGCGGGGATGAACCGAATGGCCGCGGAAATCCCGCCACCGCCTGCCGGAGTTCCCCGTACACGCGGGGATGAACCGGGCGATGACTTCTCCGGGAGTGCCTATGCATAGAGTTCCCCGTACACGCGGGGATGAACCGTCTCGGAACCGATCGAACGGGGCTTTGCGGCAGAGTTCCCCGTACACGCGGGGATGAACCGGATCAGAAACATGGGAGTGCCAAACGGATACGGAGTTCCCCGTACACGCGGGGATGAACCGCGGTGGCAGGCTTGAACGTGTCGTATTAGGCCGAGTTACCCGTACACGCGGGGATGAACCGTGGCCCCGCGGCCGAATCACCTGCCCCGAGTGCGAGTTCCCCGTACACGCGGGGATGAACCGATGGGTAATCGTGTGCCATTGTGTTTCGTGTGGAGTTCCCCGTACACGCGGGGATGAACCGGCAAAGCATCCCGTAAGCCTTAGGACCGGCGAATCAATAACTGTCGGGATTATTGGGGTTTGGCGACGTAGTTCCATTTTGGCAGCAAGTCGTCAAAGAGAATGGTCATGGCGGCTTTGAAGCTGTCGGCGACCTTGCGACCGGTTTCATAGATGCGGTGGATAACATTGACTGTCGTTTGCAGGCCGGTGGTGGTCGAGGCTTTGCGCATCAGGCGGACCACGGTGTCGAGCGTGTCGAACAGCATTCCTTGGCAGGCGCGACCGACATGGGGAAAGAAACGGCGTTCAATCGGGTTGAACTTCGAGCAATAGCTTGGGTAGTGGGCCACTCGGATTTCTACTCCCAATTCGTTGACGAGGTGTTGCAAGTCCTGTTTGAAAAGATACTGAGCCGCCGAATTGCTTCCGCCACAGTCGCACAACAAGAGGATGGAACTTGGCGTGCGGGTAGCATCGTTGGCCGATACGGTTCCAGTACCAGCGGAAGCTGTCGCACGCGAATTGGCTCGTGTCGTGGCTCAGGCCGATGTTGAGATGGCCGCGATTGCGAAGGAGGTCGTAGATGCCGTGCGGAATAATGACGCCGGTAGCCCAACTGGGAAAGTCGTGGTCGAACGCCCGGAAGGCCTGCTGGGTCCACACGCGGCCCTCCCGAAAGAGTTGCCCGAGATGTTCTTTTGCCTTGGTATCGAGGGAAAACACGGGGTCGCCCGCCGCCAAGTACTTGGCCTTCAGTTCGGCGATGCGGAGGAACTGGGCATCCCGATCAGGGCTGTGTCCGCCTGCCAAAACCTTGGCGATCTTGTGTCGCCCCAACTTCTGCTCTTTCATCCAGTCTCGCACGACCGGTGGACTGACGGGAGTTCCCATGTCCGTCACGGTGTCCGCGAGTTGCCGCGACGAGAGGTCCGTCCACAGCACGCCGGCGTCATCGGGATTGCCCGCTGTGCGGACTTCCAGCACCGACTTCAAGTTCTCCACAAGTTCGGGCTGGGTCTCGACCATTTTTTTTTCGCCCGCCGCCAATTCGTCGCACTCGTCCCGCTGCCGGATCGTGTGGCAACTCGTCCAACTCGGCCAGTCCGCGTTCAATGGTTCGCTGCGAGCATCCGAACACCTCGGCCACATACTCGATCCCGCCATGCCCCAGCCGCCGAGCCTCGACGGCAGCATACCGTCGTCCATCTTTCTCGGACAACGTTTGATAAAAGGCCCGAACCTGTTCCACCACTTCCGGATCGTACTGCAACTGAAATACGAAGGCCATCCTTGGCTCCATTCAAAAGGACCATGAGAAACTCCATACACTAGCCCCCAGTCTATCAGATATGCCACAAAACTCCGACACCTATTGATTCGCCGGTCCTTAGCTTCATCGGGAGTTCCCCGTACACGCGGGGATGAACCGTGGCGGGTGGCGATTTCGCCAATCCGATCCGAGAGTTCCCCGTACACGCGGGGATGAACCGACTAACATCGCAGGTTTCCCTCCCTTGATGATGAGTTCCCCGTACACGCGGGGATGAACCGGCGTGAACACCTACACCGCGTAGGCCGATTGTGAGTTCCCCGTACACGCGGGGATGAACCGTTCTTGGGGTTGGGCCAGAAGGCCGACGGACTGAGTTCCCCGTACACGCGGGGATGAACCGGACACCACCACGCCAGGAATGCAGCAGTTGTTGAGTTCCCCGTACACGCGGGGATGAACCGGCCAGCCCGTTAGCCTGCGGAGTGCCGGTGACGAGTTCCCCGTACACGCGGGGATGAACCGTGCTTCGAGAATGTTCCCTATGTGGGAACCGAGAGTTCCCCGTACACGCGGGGATGAACCGCTGATGAACCAAGGCGGTTGGTCCGCGCTATTGAGTTCCCCGTACACGCGGGGATGAACCGTGCTTGCCCCAGACGGCGTGACGGTCCTCTGTGAGTTCCCCGCACACGCGGGGATGAACCGTTCCTTCCGCCGACATGCCTGGGCTTGGAAGAAAGTTCCCCGTACACGCGGGGATGAACCGCGCTTTGCGTCGTCCAGCCTGATGCCGATGTGGAGTTCCCCGTACACGCGGGGATGAACCGCCGACTCGTTTCCGTCATGCGAAAACTGAAAGGAGTTCCCCGCACACGCGGGGATGAACCGGTAATTGCCGATCAGTTGCGGCGCAAGCCGGAGAGTTCCCCGTACACGCGGGGATGAACCGTGCAGACCAGTTAACACGATCCGTGCCTCCGCGAGTTCCCCGTACACGCGGGGATGAACCGCAGCTTCGGAACGGGATGAATCAGGCAGCATCGAGTTCCCCGTACACGCGGGGATGAACCGGTCATCAGTTCGTTTGTGGGTTCGGTCATGGGGAGTTCCCCGCACACGCGGGGATGAACCGGTCATAGGCACCGCCGGTCACTTGCGTCTGGGGAGTTCCCCGTACACGCGGGGATGAACCGGTGCGGACCATCGCCTCGCTGAGGTCGTATACGAGTTCCCCGTACACGCGGGGATGAACCGAGCGGCGGAAGACGGAAGCGGTCGGCAGCCGGGAGTTCCCCGCACACGCGGGGATGAACCGCGAAGAAGACCTACGACAAGCTGAATTGGGCGGAGTTCCCCGTACACGCGGGGATGAACCGATTCTCGAAAACCTTGCCCTGCCCTGGTTCGAGAGTTCCCCGTACACGCGGGGATGAACCGGCCGCTGCGGCGGCGATGAGTGGACCCTGCCGGAGTTCCCCGTACACGCGGGGATGAACCGCGTGCCCTTGCGCCCAGCCGCCCGGATCATCGCCGGGATGTCGAACGTGAGTGCTTGAGGCGGCGCTGGCCAGGACTCAACAACCACCCCAATGCGGGGGGGTAGCCTCGCGCCTGCGCCTGCGTGCGAAGATTTTTTCGCGTGTCTTTGCCCCGAGGAGCTAGCCCTCTGTCCCGAATTCCCCGTTTCCGTGTCCATTGGCGTCATTTTCGGGTTCGTCAGCAGAATTCGTGGGTAAGAACAGGGCTGGTTAGCACCGTTGAGGTGCGTTTTCTGAGGCATGACAGAGCAAATGAATGAGGGGATGAGGGGAAAGAAGAGGCCCTGGCGGTGGAAGCCGCCGGGGCCTGCGAGTCATTCACCCGCCCTGGTCTGGTTATCCCTTGTCGGGTTGCTCGCCAGCAGAGCCCAACTCCGTTTCGCCAGACAGGGATAGTATAGCGGAGAGAGGAGGCAGGAAAACAGGTGCATCCTGTAGCGTTTCCGGTTAAAGATGGAGTTGCAAAACGAACCATCTCGCCGGGAGCCACCACAGGATGCAACTGAAGACTATCCTCAATCGGGTCGAACCTTTCAAGTCCTTTGTGTACGGAAAAGCCAGATGGGTGGAAGGCACGGAACGGCCAACGCTGGAAGTGGAAGTGCTTGCCCGGAAGAATGGTCGGCCGATCTGCTCGGGCTGCGGCCGCCCCGGGCCGGGTTACGATCGTCTTCCGGAGCGGCGGTTCGAGTTCGTGCCCCTCTGGGCCATTACCGTGTATTTCGTGTATGCCCTGCGGCGTGTGGCGTGTCGAAGTTGCGGGGTGACGGTGGAGCGAGTGCCTTGGGCCGTGGGAAAAAGCCATCTTACAACCAGTTACCGCTGGTTCCTGGCACGCTGGGCCAAGCATTTGTCCTGGCAAGAGGTGGCCTCGATCTTCCACACTACCTGGCGAAACGTGTTCGAGTCGGTGAAACAGGCGGTATTTTGGGGCCTGTTCCATCAGGACCTCGATGGGATCGAGGCCATCGGCGTGGACGAGATCCAGTGGCAGCGGGGACAGCATTACCTGACGTTGGTGTACCAGATCGAGGATGGCATGAAGCGGCTGTTGTGGGTGGCCGAAGAGCGAACGGAGGAGAGTCTGCGGCGGTTCTTCCAGACGCTGAGCGCCGAGGCCCGTCAATCCATCCGCTTTGTCTGTAGCGATATGTGGCAGCCCTACTTGAATGTGGTTGCCGAACAACTGAAGCAGGCCATCCACGTCTTGGACCGTTTCCACATCATGAAGAAGATGAACGAGGCGATTGACGAGGTTCGCCGCACCGAGGCCGCTCGCCTGAAGCGTGACGGTTACGAGCCGGTGCTGAAGCACTCCCGCTGGTGCCTGCTGAAACGACCCGAGAACCGCACCGAGAAGGAGACCGTGAAACTGTCGGAGCTGTTGCAGTACAACCTTCAAAGCGTTCGCAGCCACCTGTTGCGGGAGGACTTCCAAAGGTTCTGGGAATATACCAGTCCGGGCTGGGCGGTGAAGTTCTTGGAAGAGTGGTGTACCCGCACGATGCGGAGCAAGATCGAGCCGATGAAGAAGGTTGCCCAAAGCCTGCGTGAACATCGAGAACCTGATCCTCAACTGGTTTCGTGCCAAGGGGATGGTTTCGGCGGGCTCCGTCGAGGGCCTGAACAACAAAGCCAAATTGACTACCAGAAAAGCCTACGGCTTCCGCACCTACGAGGCCATCGAAATTGCCCTATATCACACGCTCGGCAACCTTCCCGAGCCGGAATTTACCCGCGAATTCTGTTGACGAGGCCATTTTCGGGGTCCCAGATTGCCTAGACCAACAACACATCTTGCCCAGTGTGAACATGAAAAGTCAAAATTACGCCAGAAAGTACGCTTCTACACGCTCGCGCGAGGCCGGATTGGTTTCCAGCAACCCAGGGGTCCAAAGGAGTCGGCCTCTCTGTCTCGGCTTCGACTTCTACCGGCCGCCGACCTCTCCGGTCCTCCCGCGGCGTCCTGAAGGCATCTGCGACCGCCAGCATGGCTCGGCAGCGGATGAGATTCACCGCCCGACCGGTCGCCGATGGCTCCCAGGTCCACTTGGGTCGCGGGAACGCATCCACGGTCCGTCAGGTCGCTCCCAACGCCGGGGCTAAACCTGAACTTGGGCTCCCACGTCCACCAGCCGCTCTCGTTGTTCTGGCGACACTTGCCGCCCGCGACGTGTGGAATCATGCAGTCCCCCTTTCGCCGCCGTGCCCGGTGAGCATGGCCTGGGTAACTTCGTCCGCCGGCCGGTTGCCCCCGGTAGGCTCTGATTTGGCTTCTGGCGCAGATTTCCCCACGCCTACTCGCGTTTTCTTCGCGGCTCGCTTCTCATTGGCCTTTTTGGACGGTTTTGGGCCTCTTGCCGAAACGGTAGCAGTACAACGGGCAGTCTGGAATTACACACAGACGTACTTCGGCCGGACTGCCGCCAGAGCAGTCGAGGCAGTTTGCCCGAATGGCCTTGAGTGGTGTTAGGGTCTTCGTTCGCTCGGTCATGGTCTGTTCGTTCCTCGTCAGCGCAGGCCGCGGTGGTGGCAGTGGATCGCCCGGAGGCATTGCGTCTGGGCTGTCTGGTTGCCATCGAACGCCTTCCCGGTTTGTGCGTCATTGTCCCGCCTTCGCCCCCAAGGCTTGCAGCACGGCCGCCCGCTCTTCCGGGCTAAGCCGGCCGACCATCTCGGCCAGCCGGGCAGCGTCAATTTGCAGCGCAGATTGCAGCGCTAAGGGCGTACTGCTAGAATCCCGCTTGACGTGTTGAGCAGATTCGATTCCTGCCAGGCGTAGTTATGAGAGACTTCCAAAGCGAGAGCCTCAGCCACGATCCGATCCACGGCTACATTCCCTTCACCTCGTCGCGTGGGGCTGCCGGAGGACGAGGTCGCCGAACAGCAGATCATCGACCACCCCTGGCTCCAGCGGCTGCGGCAGATTCACCAGTTGCAGACGGCCTGGTGGGTCTTTCCCACGGCCGAGCACACGCGGTTCCAGCACGTGCTGGGGGCGATGCACTTGGCCAGCCGGGCCGTGGCGGCGCTCTACGAAAGCCTCCGCGAGGTCTGCCCCGACGTGCCCAGCCGCGGCTACGTCGAGTCGCTGATGCGGCTGGCCGCCCTGCTGCACGACGTGGGGCACGGCCCGTTCGGACATTTCTTCGACGAGCATTTTCTGGCCGACTACGGGCTGAACCACGAGATCGTGGGCAGCGAGATCATTCGCCGCGAGTTCGCCGACCTGATCCGCCGCATCCGCCGCAATCCGAACACCCGGCTTGCCGACGGCGAAACGCTCGATCCCGGAGCAAATCACGTTCCTCATCACCCGGCCGCAAGAAGACTGCGGCCGACGGCCCGCAATGGCTGCGGTTCCTGCGGAGCCTGTTCAGCGGGCTGTACACCGTCGACAACATGGATTTCGTGCTCCGCGACGCCTACATGTCGGGCTACAGCACCCGGGCGTTCGACCTCGACCGGCTGCTGCACTACAGCGAGTTCACGCCCAAAGGGCTGACCATCCACGAGCGGGGCCTCTCGGCCTTGGTGCGGTTCATCTCGGTGCGGGCGGAGTTGTTCCGGGCGATCTACTTTCACCGCACGGTCCGGGCGATCGACCTGGGGCTGCAAGAGCTTTTTCTCGACAGCAAGCAGCATTTGTTTCCCGGCAACCCGCTGGAACATCTCGACCGAGTACCAGCGGCTGACCGAATGGTCGCTGCTGATGGAGGTGGCCCGTTGGCCCGAGAGCGACCGGCCGGAGTTGCGCGAGTTGGGCCTGCGTTGGCAGCAGTTCTTGCGTCGCGGGCTGCGATGGAAGATGGCCTGCGAGCAGACGGTGTTTTTTGCCCCCGGCGAGGCCGAGCAGAGCAGCGTGTTGAGCAATGCGGCGGCGTTCGAGGCGGCGGTGCGGCGGGAGTTGCCGCGGGAGTTGAGGAACTTGCCGCTGCAGGTCGATACGGCCCGGCACGTCCACCGCCCCGGCGCCCACACCCCGGCGGCCGGCCAGAACTTCCTCTACGATCCGGCCACGGGCAAGATCCGCAGCCTCGACGACCGCGAGTTGTTCCGCCGGATCGCCATCAGTTATCGGATTTGCCGCATTTATGCCCTGGACAACCGCCACAATGCCGAGTTGGCCGCCGCCTTGGACCGGCTTACCGGCGCCGGCGGGACGGACGACGCGACGAATATGTGAAGAGGGGCGAAGGACGCGGGACGAGAGGCGGGGGAAAGAGCCGCAACATGCAGAGCGGTTACCGGCTGGCGAGCCCCGATATCGGACGGCCGACAGTGCCCGTCCTACCGAGATTTACCAGCACTGATAGCTTCCCCCCGCCAGCGACGAGTTTCTTTGACGATGCGATTGACAAGCGGGAGGCCCATGCGGTAGAGTCTCGGTATCTTGGAACTCGTAG
Source organism: uncultured Planctomycetaceae bacterium (assembly GCA_963759115.1). Classification (GTDB taxonomy): domain Bacteria; phylum Planctomycetota; class Planctomycetia; order Pirellulales; family Thermoguttaceae; genus CAVWXT01. The sequence continues at coordinate 4,308 of CAVWXT010000002.1, read as the reverse complement.
CGCCGTCTTATTGCGCATCATTTTCGATCATCCCTCGAATCCTCCTTCACGAGAAGGTTCAGCCGACATGCCACGGACACGACGCTCCGTTCCGCCACACTCTCCTCGTGTCGCCGAAACTCGATCACGCCTTTCAAGTCGACTCGGCGTCGTGTTCCGCAAGTTCGCTGGATTTTGCCCATGCTCTTTTCGCTCCCCTTGCACTATGAGCCGGGTACGCCTACCCGCTGATTGTCTGGCTGCACGGCGGCGGCAGCGACGAGCGGCAATTGCTGCGGATCATGCCGCTGGTGAGCATGCGGAATTACGTGGCCGTGGCGCCGCGCGGAATCCGCGTGACCGCGGCGGACGGCTCGGGCCGCGAGCGTTACGGTTGGCTGCAAACGGACGACCACATCCAACAAGCGGAGCAACGGGTTTTCGACAGCATCGAGTTGGCCGCGCAGAAGTTCCACGTCTCGCCGCGGCGGATCTTTTTGGCCGGCTTCGATGGCGGCGGCACCATGGCGCTCCGGGTGGCGATGAGCCATCCCGACCGGTTTGCCGGGGTGTCTCTCTTTGCGGGGCGCTGCCCACGGGCCGCACGCTCTTCGGCAATTTGGTGGCGGCCCGCCGCTTGGGCATGTTCCTGGCGAGTGGCCGCGGCAGCCAGGAGTATCCGCCCGCCCAGGTGTGCGAGGACTTGCGGCTGCTGCACGCCGCGGGCCTCTCCGTGACGCTGCGGCAATACCCCTGCGGCCACGAGCTTCAGCCGCAGATGCTGGCGGACTGGACCGCTGGATCATCGAGCAGATCGTTCCTCCCTCGGCTCCCGCCGTGGAATCCGACGCGGAGTGGTCGCGCGAGGCCGAGTAGCGGCCCGTGCGTCCATGCGATAGACGCTGAAGGACATCGGCCTGCTCGGGGGAGGACCTCATGAACGATCGCAAGCAACCGATGGCGCCCGCCGGCAGCGGGCTGAACCGCCGCGAATTGTTGAAACATGCCGGCACGGGTTTGGCGGCAGGGCTTCTCTCCGGCACCATCGGCAAGGTCTTCGCCGAACCGCCGCCGGCCGGCAGCCCCCAGGCCAAGCCCGGCGCCGCGATGGCACTCGAAAGCAGCTCGGGAAAGACTCCGATCGCGCTGATCATCGACGACGGATCGCCGGTCGATCCGCTGTTCTACGAGATCCCGGGCTATGAAACGCCGTTGCTCGTTCCCGCCGAGTTCACCAAGCAGGTGGGCGACGCCTTCGAGCGGTTCGACCTAAGGGGGAAGTTTACGCTGATCCCCATGCCGAGTTGCCTGGGTCGGATCGACCAATCGCTCAAACGCGTGCCGGCCGACCATCTGGAGAGTTTCCTCAAGCTGGTGCGCGAGCGGATCGCGCCGCGGTTCGACATCACGCCCGAGTTCCTGACGCATCTGAACGCCTACAATCTCAAGACCAAGCGGTACCAACACATCTACGAAGACGTTTGGATCTCAAAGGCGCCGCTGGAGGAAGTTGTCGAGTATTTCGCGCTCGCCTTCGAGATTCTCAAGAACGTCGGCCTGACGGCCAACGGCATCACCTCGCCGTGGTCCTCGGGCATCGACGTGGAGAAGAAGTACGCCCAAGCCCTGGCCGAGGCCGACTGGAAGACGTTCGGCCGGAAGCTGACCTGGTACTTTTTGCACTGCACGTATTGGGGAAACCCGCGGCAGTGCGCCGTGGAGTACCAGGACGCGGGACGCGGCCAAATCGTGGTCAGCGTGCCGGCCAATACGGCCGACATCTTCTGGAGCATGGAACGGCCGACGCGCGAAGAGCGGCTGAAGTTCATCAAGGACGGCATCGACCGGCTGGTGTCGGCCGATGGGCGCAGCGGGCGGATTCGCCAGTTGATGGAGTCGGGCCATCCGGTCGTGCTGGTGACCCACTGGCAGTCGCTCTACACGCAAGGCACCGGCTTGGGTCTGGAAGGGCTTTGCGCCCTGGCCGAACGAATCCAGAAGGTGTTCGGCAATCGGCTCGAGTGGGTGAAGTGCTCTGAACTGGCGCGGCGCTATGCGGCTTCGGCAACACCAAACGCCGCCGGCTAGCGCCTCAACCGGCCTGAATTGGCGGGTGCCACGGGCCGCTTGTCGGCCCGTGTTGCCGCCGATTCACGCACTGGCCGGCAAGCGGCCAGTGGCACCCAAGCGGCTTCGGCAACACCAAACGCCGCGGGCTAGCCTAATGTTTTTCCGCTGACCCGCCCTCGTCCTCGTCCTTATAAAGGTTGACGAACTCTTCCGGGCGGGCGCGGTCGCGGCGGCGGGAGGGGCGGCAGGCAAAGAACACCCCCAGTCCGACGCAGAGGACGGCTATCGTGTAGGACAGTACGAACGTCCCGCCGCCACTGGAAGCGGCGGTAGCGGCACTGCGTTCCGCCGCCCTCGCCTGGTCATCTCTCAAGGCGGCAGCGAGGGTGGTGCCGTGGATGGCCAGCCAGCCGGCCAAGGCGACCAACGCAAGCCACCCCTTGCGACCGATTACTTTCAGACATTTCATCAGCAGACTCCTTGCGAAAGACGTTGATCTCGCGGCATTTCTCTTGCTCACTTCCCCAGACAATACAGCGCTTTGCGCCGACGAATGAAGACGTGGCCACCGGAAACGACCGGCGAGGCATAAGTTTCGTCGTCGAGTTGATTCTCCGTCAGGCGACTGACGCGAGGCGACGCCCCCATCACCGTCATCAGTCCCTGGGTATTGAGGAAATAAATGCGCCCGTCGGCGGCCAGCGGCGAAGCTCGGTACTCGCCCTTCAGCCGCTCCTTCCATTGTACCCTGCCGGTGGCGGCGTCAAGGCACCGGGCGATGCCGTCATTGGTCACCAGGAACAGCGATTGGCCGCATACCACCGGGGTGGGGCTGTCCGGCGTGCCCTGATCGAACTGCCAAACGATGTCCTGCCGCGTCCGCTTCTCATCGCCGCCAGGCCGAACCGCCAGCAACGCCTTTCGCATCCCTTGCGTGGCGTAAATCGTCCCATCCGCGGCCACCGGACCGCTGATCGTGCGGTTGCCGATCAGTTCGGGCAGATACCACAACCGTTTGCCGCTGGCCGGATCGTAGGCGTCGAGCACTTGTCCGCCCATGACCACCAACTCCTGACGGTCGCCGTTGCGCCATACGAGCGGCGTGGTGTAAGAGTCGCAATTCTCGCCCTTGGCGGCCGTCATCCGCATGGTCTTCCAGCGTTCGTGGCCGGTGCGCACGTCATGGGCAACGACGTAGCTGGGCGACGGCTCGCCCGGCAGGTTGTCGCACGAGTCCTGGAGGCAGATCGAGATCACCAGGCCGTCGTGGAGCAAAGGACTATTGGCGTGCCCCCAAGCGATGGTGTACGTACCGTAGTCCTTCTGCAGGTTGTGTTGCCAAAGTTGCTTGCCCTCGAAATCGTACGCGGCGAGGTCTCCATTGCCGAAATGGACCACCACTCGTTGGCCGTCGGTCACGGGCGAGGGGGTGGCGAGGTTCTGCGTATCGTGGAACCACTGTTGCCGCCGCTGCTCGCCCTGCGATTTCTTCTTGGTGTGCTCGGCGGCCCCGGCCCCAACCTGCTTCGTCCACTCGATCTGGCCGGTCTTCTTGTGGATCTTCAGCAGCAAGAGCCTTTCATTGTCCACGTGGGTGGTCACAAAAATCGCGTCGCCCCAGATGGCCGGCGTACTGTCGCCCCATTCGGGCAGCGGGCACTGCCAGACGATGCCCGTGGTCTTGTTCCAGGCGATCGGCAGATTCGTCTCGCGGCTGGTGCCGTTTCCCTCCGGGCCGCGCCATTGCGGCCAGTTCTCGGCCTGCACAGGCGATGGATAGCGGGCGAGGAATCCGAAGGCGGCCAGAGCAAGGAGCAAGAACCATCGAGGCGGGGAGATGTGCATGGCGGGTCATCAGGGGGCTTGTGATGGCGGGTCCGCCGTGCCGGCGGCTGCGAAACGACCCATAATTCTACGAACACGTCCTAGCATACCATCCGGGCATTGCCCCTGCCAGCAGGTTTCGGGCCGGGTCAGGGACAATCAATTGTTCAAATTGGCAAACTGACCGGCCCTGTTGGCCCTGGTGCTTCCATTCCGTTTCTTGTCTGATCCTGTTACACTGAATGGCATGATACCCCCCGCACCGTTCAAGGAAAGGGCGACGCCATGAACCGAACTGTAATGCTGGTGCTGGCGCTTGGCTTGCTGGTTGCGTCTGTGCCATCGGGATGGGCAGCAGAAGCGAATGCGGAACAAGCCAACGTAATTGCCGAAATCGAGAAACTGGGCGGCAAGGTTACCTTTGATGAAAATAGT
>CAVWXT010000001.1:0-1455481 GCA_963759115.1 uncultured Planctomycetaceae bacterium | reverse complement strand
GTTGTCTGAAAAGACCATCGTATCCGTCTGGTCACGCCGGCCGACGTGCCACGCGAGAATCAGCTTGGTATCCCGCTCGATTGCCAGAAATGTGTAGGCATCACCGCAGTACGGACCAAGATGCTTGCGAACGCACGTCTTTTCCTTGGCGTAGACATAGCCCCACGTCTCGTCCACTTGGACGTTGCCGACTGGCACGTTTCGGATAGCGACGTTCCAGTAGTAAGCCGCTCGACGGCCGACAAGCTCCAAGAGGCTTAGGATCGTGCCCTTGGCGATGCCAGTTAGCCGTACCGTACTGCGGATGCTGACACCCTCCAAGAGCATTTCCAACACTTCGACGGCCTTGGCTTGGTCGATTCGCATTTCTCCGATCGGGCGGGGCCGTTCCTCAGTCCAGGTCATGCCGCACAGAAGGCACCGATAGCGCTGGCTACCGTTCCGGTTGCGGCCGAACCGCTTGGATTCCTCGTGTTTGCAGGCGGGGGCGATCATCTAACCGGCCTTTGCTGTTGCGGCCGGTCGGCGGTAGAATACTGTTGTCGGGACGGTATTCGGGCCGATGGCCTGGGTACAGTTCAGCCCCGCTGATGTTGACGCATCGGCGGGGTTTTCTGTTGATTTCCATGTTCAACCTCTGTGACTATTTGTACTACAAAATGTCGTGGCTGTCAATAGGAAAACCAGCTTGACGGCAAATATTTTTGTAGTACAATTACGGCATGGGAAAACGCATGGGAAGGCCGCCGGTACCGAAAGAGGATCAACTATCCGAGATTATTCAGTTCCGGCTTAGCCCCTCAGAACACCGAGACTGCGAACAGGCCGCGGAGCACGACGGGGTGAAGCTGTCCGCTTGGATACGGGAACGCCTCTTGCGAGCCCTCCGGCGCAAGCCAAAGGCCCATTAGCGGAGAGAGGGGGTTACGATCCCGTTCCGCGCAGCGCGGACCCCTCCGGCAGGATATAAGGCTGCTGCGCCACCAAGACGCGGGCCGCTCTCCCCGAGGTCAGAATGAAGGGGTTAGAGTAATAAACCCGCTGGGGCTATTTTGGTTTCGCAGAAATCGGGAATATTCTGCGGATTCCATCTTGGATTTCTACGAGAGTTTTGGATGGAAGCACACCACCTATCTCCAACACGTCATTAAGGTGAATCTGTTTTCTCCATCCCAAATCCACAATCGTTCGCACTCTCAGTTTGGTGCGACAGTATCCATTGGGGTCCCACGGCAATTCTATTCCGTGCGATGAATCGCGGGGCGGTTTTCTCGATCCCACAACGACATAGAGATTTCCGTTGTTGTCTGGCTCGCCTATGACAACTGCCGGCCGTTTCCTATATTGGCCGCGTGGTCCGAAGGCAGCCCACAGGATTGTGCCTTGAGAGAGATTGTCTGCCACCCGCCGACCTCGCGGCTAAAAGGGAGATTCTTCATCGCCTTCCGATAGCCGCTCATCACCTGTACTGGTTTCAACAAGCATCTGCAATTCTTCGCGGCTAAACGCACCCTGTCTTGCGAGTTGCTTATAATGTACTTCCTCATCATATAGCTCGGCAACACTGATCCCGCGTTGCTCTGCTTCTGATTTCAGACACATAAGCATGTCGGTCGTAGGCACCATCATGCGGTCAGGGCGGAGCATGGCTTCCATCTCCAGGGCACAAAGGTCGGCTTGCACGACAAGATAGTTCCTGTTCGTGCTAGTGCTGGCGGCTTTGTTAACTGGGCGGTCGGCTTCGACCATTGTCGTGGTTACGACGGCGGCAGTATCTTGCGGGAAACCAATCATGTCTGCTTCTGTCTACTAACAATGTTGTCGACGAGCCCAAGGTGTTTTTGCAGAACTTGCACGATGTCACGATAGCCTTCAACAGTTAGCGCTAGGCGGATGATGGGCGCGACGGTTATTGACTCAAGCTTGTCCAATTGGGATTGCTTCTCTTCGTTAGTGTCTCCAAGAATAACTGGAGGGGCCGCTTGACCGAATGTCAGAAACACCGATCGCCCGTCGAACTGAGCGATGGCATTGTTTACAAACAGAACTATACCGGCTTCGCCCCAATGTAGTTGCACGAATTTTGATGGTACTTCAGGTTGCTTCTTAGCTTCGTCCGTCATTTGCGTTGGATGTCCTCAGTCCGGTGTCAGTAGAATCCGCCCACCGCCCCAAAAAGCGAAAAGCTTTACAGCGTATCGCGTTTGGGGAAGTGCCGTCAAGAGAAATTCCCAGATATTACTAAGATAACTGCCTAAGTCCGCATTGTCAATCAGGGGATTTCTCACACCCACTCGTTGAGGGTATGTGACCAAGTTGGGACGGTGCGCAATCTCCCTTCGCATCTATTAGCCGCTGACCCCCGATTCCTGACAAAAAATCCGGAAAGATTTCCGAAATTACCTCTGTGGAGGGGATAATTCGCCAGCAACGCATTCCTGACCCACCACCCACAAGGATTACACGCACAACGATTACCCGCTCTATCCGACCGATGCGGCTGCTTCGCGGATCAGGTCCCAAGCCTGTTGGACGTGCCTCCGTTGGGTACTGGTCTGCCCGATCGACATGCGAAGCGTCAACTTGCCGTTGAGCCGCGTGTGGGTTAGGAAGATGCGGCCGGAAGCGTTCAGCCGGTCGAGAATCTGCTGATTGACCGCATCTCCGCCGCGATGGCGGAAACAGACGAGACTCAACGGCACGGGGGCCGCCAACTCAAATTGCGGGTTCTCGCGCACCCATCCGGCAAACTCCTGCGCGAGGGCCACGTGCCGACGGATTCGTTTCTGAAGTCCCTCGACGCCGAACGAGCGAATCACGAACCATAGCTTGAGGGCGCGAAATCGCCGGCCCAAGGGCACTTGCCAATCGCGGTAGTCGATCACCGCGCCCGACTCAGTCGCTTGGTTGCGCAGATATTCCGGCAAAATGCTGAGCGTGCGAATCAACTCGGCCCGGCGGGCGACGAAGAAACAATCGCAATCGAAGTTGGTGAACATCCACTTGTGCGGGTTGAAACAGTAGCTATCGGCCAGTTCCAGGCCGTCGAACAGCGGGCGGAACTCGGGGCACAGGCCGGCCGTTCCCGCCATCGCCGCATCGACGTGCAACCAGAGGCCGTGCTGCCGGCAGATGCGGCCGATTTCCGGCAGCGGATCAATGGCGTTGGAGGACGTGGTGCCCACGGTGGCACACACGAACGCCGGCCGCCGGCCGGCCACTCGATCGGCCGCGATGGCCTCGGCCAGCCGGGCGGGCTGCATGGCGTAGCGATCGTCGGCCTCGATCAGGCGCAAATTGTTGCTCCCCAGGCCGGCGATGCGAACCCCTTTTTCGATCGACGAGTGGACGTGGCCGGAGGCGTAGGCAATCAACGAACCGTCGGCGCCGGTCAGATTGCTCTGGCCGCCGGTTACCCGTTCGCGGGCCGCCAGAATTGCGCAGAGCGCGGCGGACGACGCACTGTCCTGAATCACTCCGCCGCCGGTGGAAGTTGATTTGAAGTGCGGCGGCAGGGCCAGCATGTCCACCAGCCAATCGAGCACGTGCGTTTCCAGTTCCGTGCAGGCGGGGCTGGTTGCCCAAAGCATGCCCTGCACGCCCAGGCCGGCGGAGAACAGTTCGCCCAGGATCGATGGCCCGGAGTTGTTGCTGGGAAAGTAGCCGAAGAAGTTGGGCGACTGCCAGTGGGTGACCCCGGGCAGGATGATCTCATCCATGTCGCGGAGGATGGCCTCGAACGGCTCGGCTTGGTCGGGTGGACTGGCGGGGAGTTTCGCCCGAATCTCGCCCGGCGTCACCTGGGCCGCCACGGGGTACTGTTCGACCCGCTCCATGTAGTTGGCGATCCAATCGACCACTTCTCGGCCCCAACGCCGAAACTCCTCGGGGGTCATCGTGCCGCGCCTTTCGGTTGAAACACCATCCAGGATGCATTTCGGAGCCAATTGTGTCTCCGGGATGCCGTGTCTGTCAACCGGGACGCGGTCCAGAGGCGTATACTCGTAGGACAGGTTGCCAACCGGTCCCACGGGTCCTACGTCGCCATCGGCGAAACGACGGCCTGCAGGAGACGGCCGCCGCTCTCGTACCAACCGCCTTTGGCGAATCGGCACCAGTTCAAGTCGACGAGGAATCCGTGCCACCGCCCGCGGCTGCTCTCCAACGAGGCAATCATTCGGCGATGAGGCAAGGGATCCTGGTGGTAGAAGCCCAGGCCGTGTTCGGAGATGTCCTTGCCGACTACTACCACGGTCTTGCCGTCGGGCGTGATTCCGTCCTTACCGACGGGCGTGAGGTGCATGAAGCAAGGAAAAGGGTAACGAGTGTCTTGTCGCCGGTCGACGAGGTCGTTCCGCGGGTACAGCGTGGTGATCAGCCCCCACACTTGGGCCCGAATCTCGTCGTCCACTTCGCTGGCACGCCCAGCGAGGGGTTCGAGTTGTGGCATGGGCAATCTCATGGCATACTCCTGCCCCGATCGCTCTGCTGAGGACCTGTTCCACGCGGCGGGCGAATCCGCCGAGAAAAGCTGAGCCGACCTGCCCCAAAGACAGCGGACAAAACGCCGGCCAAGAAAAACCTAGGTCATGGGGGCGAAAAGTCAAATCGAGCAGCATGCCGGGGGCGAGCCGCGATCGGTCGCCCCCAGCCGCGATTACCGCTTCGAGAACTGCGTGCCGCGCCGTGCGCCGCGGAGGCCGTACTTCTTCCGCTCTTTCATGCGGCTGTCGCGGGTCAACAGGCCGGAGTCGCGCAAACCGTCGGCCAGTTGTTCGTCGAACTTCTTCAGCGCGCGGGCGATGCCCAACTTGCAGGCGTCGGCCTGGCCGGTGATCCCGCCGCCGTCGACGCGAACGACCACGTCGAGCTGGGTGCGGCGGCCGGTTTGCTCCAACGGGGCCACCACGGCGTTTCGCTGGCGGGTATTGGCAAAGAACTCCTCCAGCTCGCGGCCGTTGATGCGGATCTTTCCCTCGCCCGGCCGAATGCGCACCCGCGCGACCGCGGTCTTGCGCCGTCCCGTGCCGAGGATGTCGTTGCTCTTGACTACTGCCATGGATGGTTAGTCCTTGATTCCGAGTTCTTTTCAATTCGGCTCACCGCTGGGGTGGCAGTTCAACTGCCGCCCCAACGCAGGATCAGTCCTTGATGCCGAGTTCTACTAATTCGGGCTGTTGGGCCTGGTGGGGATGCTCGCTGCCGGCGTAGATCTTCAGCTTGGCCAGGGTCTTGAAGGCCAGCTTGTTCTTGGGCAACATGCGGCGGACGGCCTCGCGGAGAATCAACTCGGGCCGCCGTTGATGCCGCTTGGCGGCCGTCTCGGTGTGCTGGCCGGGGTAGCCGGTGTACCAGGCGTACTTCTTCTGCTGCCACTTGTTGCCGGTCAGCACCACTTTCTCGGCGTTGATCACGATGACGAAATCGCCGTTGTCGACGTGCGGCGTGTACGTGGGGCGATTCTTCCCCATCAGGATCATCGCAATATCGCTCGCCAACCGCCCGACCACCTTGTCGCTGGCATCGACCAACCACCACTTGGTTTCGACCTCGCCGGGCCGGGCCATATAGGTCTTCATCTGCTGCATACCACTACTCGCGCAACTGCCAGAGCGGGGGAAACTCATAATTTAGTCGTTTTTTGGACGGCTGACAAGGCGTGCCGGCGGGATCGAGCGGTTTTTTTGGCCGACCCTCGTTTCGCCGGCGTGCCTACCCGTGCTCGGATGGGTCATCTCAGGTGACTTGACACTTTGGGGTTACAGTTGGCGGCAAAACACGGAAAACGGCCTTTTCCCTAGCCCAGGCGTTCTACGCCTGGGACGAAGGAACGGCCAATCGAGTTTTTTCCTGTTCCGTCAGCCCCTTCAGGGGCGGAGCCCATCATTCCGCCCCTGAAGGGGCTGAAAAATATGGAGAAGATCGCTTCCTCACTTGTCGCACGGGCGTGGCCCGCGAGGGGGGATTTACGAAGGCGTGGAAGTTTATTAACATGATTCGCTTTATTGCCTTCAAAGTTTTGGGGGAGTTTTGCCAGCCATGATTGTTGCAGTTCCCCGTGAAAGTCACCCTGGTGAGCGCCGCGTCGCGCTGATCCCCGCCTCGATCCCTCCGCTGGTCAAGGCGGGGTTGGAAGTCGTCGTTGAGGCTGGGGCCGGCGAATCGGCCGGCCATCCCGATCAGCAATATGTCGAAAAGGGGGCCAAGATCGCCCCGGCACGCAAAGACGCCTTTGCCGCCGACATCCTGCTCCAGGTCCGCGCCGCCGGGGCCAACCCCCAGGCCGGCCGAACCGATCTGGAGCTTTACCGCCCGGGCCAGATCGTGATCGGTCAATGCGACCCCCTGGGTTCCCCTCAATTGGCGGCCGAGATGGCTGCCAAGGGCGTCTCCCTCTTCGCTCTGGAGATGTTGCCGCGCATCACGCGGCGCAGAGCATGGACGTGCTCTCTTCGCAGGCCACGATTGCCGGCTATCGGGCCGTGCTGATGGCGGCCGTTGCCCTGCCCAAGATGTTCCCCATGATGATCACCGCCGCGGGTACGCTCAACGCCGCCAAGGTGTTCGTGATTGGCGCGGGGGTGGCCGGTTTGCAGGCCATCGCCACTGCCCGCCGCTTGGGCGCGGCCGTGTCGGCCTACGATGTCCGACCGGCCGTCAAGGAGCAGGTGCAGAGTCTCGGGGCCAAGTTCGTCGAAATGCAACTGGAGACCAGTTCCGCGGAAACCAAGGGCGGATACGCCCAGGAAATGGGCGAGGAGTTCTACCGCAAGCAACGGGAACTGATGACGAAGGTGGTGGCGGAACACGACGCCGTCATTACCACGGCGGCCATTCCGGGCAAGAAATCACCCGTGCTGGTCACGGCCGAGATGGTTGCCCGCATGGCGCCCGGTTCGGTGGTCGTCGACCTGGCGGCGGAACGCGGCGGCAACTGCGAGCTGACCAAGGCGGACGAGACGGTGGTGGTCAGCGGGGTAACGATCTTTGGCCCCACCAATCTGCCGGCCGATGCCCCGCAGCACGCCAGCCAGATGTACGCCAAGAACATCTCCACCTTCCTGTTGAACCTGGTCAAAGACAAGCAGGTCCAGATCAACCTCGAAGACGAAATTATCCGCGACACGCTGATCACCCGCGACGGCCAGGTCGTCAACCCCCGGATTCAACAATTGCTCGAAATAGAAAGCCGCGACCGGCGGTCGCGCCGTGCGTCGCGCCGGTCGGCGGCGGCGTGTGGCGCAACCAGCCGCTGCGACGTGATGAGACGAAGATCGTGCAAATGGTGCGTTGCACGCACCCTACGAGGAAAGGACCAGTCGAACGATGTCCCTTGACTTTCTGACGCTGTTGGCGGACGTCCCGCCTGAGGCCGCGCCGAAGGCAGATTTCCTGACCCTTCTCTACGTGCTCATGTTGGCCACGTTCACCGGGCTGCTGGTCATCCGCAACGTCTCGCGGCTGCTCCACACGCCCTTGATGTCGTTGACCAACGCGATCTCGGCCATCGCCGTGGTGGGGTCGATCGTGCTGGCCGGCAGCCAGGAGTCCGGCTTCACCACGGTCCTCGGCACCGTGGCCGTGGTGGCCTCGATGACGAACATCGTCAGCGGCTTCCTGTTGACCGATCGGATGCTCAAGATGTTCAAGAAACGGGAGCCGAGCAAGTCATGAACATGGACAACGTGATACAACCGATCTACCTCGTTTCCGCGATTCTGTTCATCCTTTCGCTGATGTGGATGAGCCATCCGAGCACGGCCCGGCGGGGCGTGTTCTCCGGCGTGATCGCCATGGTGGCGGCCATCGGCGGCACGCTCCTGCTGCCCGAAATCCACAGCTACACCTGGATTGTCATTGCCATCGTGATCGGCAGCGTGCTCGGCATTCCGCTGGCCATGGTGCCGCTGACGGCCGTTCCGCAACGAACCGCCCTGTCGCACGCCTTCGGCGGTTTGGCCGCCGGTCTGGTCGGCGCGTCCGAATACTACCTTTCGTTCTGGGGCATCCTCCAGGAACCGCTTACCGCAGTTCGGGATCGGCGCCCTGGTGGCCGAGGTGATCTTGGGCTTCCTGACCTTCACCGGCAGCTTGATGGCCGCCGGCAAGCTCATGGAAATCATCCCCACGCGGCCGATCACTCTACAAAGGCCAAAACGCGATTAACCTCTCGCTGCTGGGCGTCGCCATTCTGGCCGGTGTGCTGTTGGTGATTTATCCGACCTGGTGGCTGCTGTTTCCATTGATCGTCGTGCTGGCGCTGACGTTCGGCGTGATGCTGATCATCCCCATCGGCGGGGCCGACATGCCGACGGTCATCGCGCTGCTGAACGCCTACGCCGGCCTCTCGGCCGTGGCGATGGGCTTCGTCTTGAACAACAAACTGCTGATCGCCGCCGGGGCGCTGGACGGCTCCTCGGGCCTGATCCTCTCGATCATCATGTGCAAGGCGATGAACCGCTCGTTCGCCAACGTGCTGTTCGGTGGCATTCGGCCAGGTGCGGGTTTCGGCCGGAGAGTCGGAACAGCGCACCGTCAAGAGCGCCACGGCCGAGGACGCGGCCCAGATCATGGGCGCCGCGCGGAGCGTGGTCGTCATTCCCGGCTACGGCATGGCGGTGGCCCAGGCCCAGCACCGCGTCCGCGAGCTGTACGACGCCTTGAGCAAGAGCGGGGTGGAGGTGAAGTTCGCCGTGCATCCGGTGGCCGGCCGCATGCCCGGCCACATGAACGTGCTCTTGGCCGAGGCTGAGATCCCCTACGACCGGCTGATCGAGATGGAGGCGATCAATCCCGAGATGCCGGAGGCCGACGTGGCGCTGGTGGTGGGGGCGAACGACGTGGTGAATCCGGCGGCCCGGCACGACAAGGGAAGCCCGATCTTCGGCATGCCCATCATCGACGCCGACAAGGCCAAGACGGTGTTCGTCATCAAGCGGAGCATGAACCCCGGTTTCGCCGGCATCGAGAACGAATTGTTCTACGGCGACAATACGCTGATGCTCTTCGGCGACGCCAAGGCGATGTTGACCAGCATCGTGCAGGCGTTGAAAGAATAGGGCGAGGCGGGCGTTCGCGAGCGTAGGCTCTGAAGCTGGAGCTTCGGAACGAGGGGCCGGGCGGTGACCCTCGGTTGCGGGCAGATGGCTCCAATCAAGAGTGCGCAAGACCATCTACGGCGAGTCGGCGGGAACGGTCGCGATCGGGGCGGCCGACTGCTCCTTGCGGTAGCGGGCAACCTGAGACTGAGTACCTGTTGTTGAAGTTCTTCAAGTATTCGATGAACTTGGCGGGATCGTGCCCACACTGTTCCGACATCCGTCGCCTGCTTTCCCGAATTTCCTCGATCGTGGTTTCACTGGTGTTCATCTTTCATCCCCATCCCACCACTGGCGAGTCCAGTCCCGCATAGCGATCACGGCCGGAGATGTCCGCCGGTCGTGGTAGAAACTGAAAATCGACGTTTCGACGTAGACACTTTCGGGCATGACGGAACCGTTCCTGCACTTTCCTGTTATTGTAGCACCGGGCGAGGTTCTCGACCACCCATATCATCTCACGGTTCCACCCGCCGCAGATAGTGCCACGTTCCGGCCGAGAAGCACGCCAGGGCGAGCGTCAGGCAGACGCCGATGAACCACCCGATGTACTCGACCTTGCCGGGCGACAACTTAAAGAAGTAAATTGTCGTCACCATGCCGCTCGCTACGAGCAGGGGAGCCATCAGTGCTGCCGCGACGGCAAACGTCGGGCTGCTGAGGAACGATGAGAACAGCCACCCCACGCCGAAGAACAGCAACCCGACCGTCGCGATGTTCGCAATGCCAATATAGATACGATCGTCATAGAAGCTTTTTTCCAGCTCCGGCGACGTCATCATCAGGCACCAACCGAGGAGGGCATTGATCCAGATCACGGCTACGACGACAAGCGTAAAGAGCAGCTTGCTTGTGAGGATCTTGCTCCGCGAGATCGGCAGCGCGAGCAAGAATTCCGCGGACCGGTCGACGCGCTCGCCGGCCATCGCGTTGCCGCCGAGCAAGGCCACGGTGACCTGGCCCAGCCCAAGACTATAAAGGCCCGCCCCGGCCAAGAGCACCGGCCATTCGACGGGGCCGCCAAACCAAGCGGCACTGAGAGCGAACAGGTACGGCACGAACAGCAGGACGATCCCCGCAATCACGATCACTCGATTGTGCCGATAGTCTTTCCATAAGAGCCAAGTCATCATGCCACCCTTTGTCCTTTGACGAAGTCTTTGAACAGTTCTTCCAGGCCCAGGTCGACCACGCCGACGTGTTCCACGCCGTCGATGGCCCGGACCTGCTGGGCCTTTTCCGGCGAGAAATCGCGCACGGTGATCAGCCACTCGCGGCCTTGCACGCGCTGCCAAACGACGCCGTCGAGCGCTTCTTGCGGCTGAACGCCGTCGCGGAGCGTGGCGCAAATCCGCTTCGTCGAGGTCAAGAGCGCGTCGAGATTGCCGTGCAGCAAGAGCCGGCCCTCATTGAGAATCCCCACCGTGTCGGCCAGCCGCCGCACGTCGTCGAGCATGTGGGTGGAAATGAGCACCGTCTGTCCCCGGTCGCAGATCGTGCGCAGCACGCCGTCCAAAAACTCCTCGCGGGCGATCGGGTCCAGACCGGAAAGCGGCTCGTCGAGCAACAGCAGTTCGGAATCGTGCGAAACGGCCAACAGCAGCGCCAATTTCGTCTGCATACCCTTCGAGAGATGCTTCACCTTCTTTTCCAGGTCGAGGTCGAACAAGTCGAGCATCTCCCGGCAGGTATCGTCGTTCCACGAACGGAAACACGACTTGCAGAAACCGATGACTTCGCCGACGCGCATCCAGCGGTAGATGTAGTGCATCTCGGGGACGTACCCTACCCGCTGCTTGATTTCCGTGGGATCGGCGGCGACGTCGATTCCCAGCAGTCGGGCCTGTCCCGCCGTCGGGGCCAGCATTCCCATCAGCAACTTGATCGTCGTGCTCTTGCCGGCGCCGTTGGGGCCCAACAGGCCGAACGTGCTGCCCCGGGGAATCTCCAGGGAGAGATTATCGACGGCCAGGGTGCGGCCGAATCGTTTCGTCAAATCGACGAGTTCGACGGCCGGACCGTCTTGGGTCGAAGCGATCATCAGCGTTTACTCCCGTCTTGGACCACGCGTTCTCGGGCTGCCGTGAAGATTTGTTGGCTCTTCCGGTTCTGGGTGCGAACGCCGCACAAACCCGAGGCTCAACAATAGCGGCCGTTATACTACGCGCGACGGTTGCTTGAACGCCCCAGGCACGTAATTCTCGCCATATTAGCCCCCCCCACAAGAATATAGTGCAACAGGGATTGCGAGCGTAAGTGCTTGTCCGGGAACATGTTCCGCCGCCTCCTCCCTGCGGGCGCCGATTTCGCGAGTTGGGAAGGTTGCTGTTGGCCCGAGGTCGCCCGCGGCGTTACCTTGCTCAAGCGGCGGCGGTCGGACCAACGCGGTTGTTGCCTTCGCCCCGTCGCAGAAGACACCGCCAACCAAGGAGGCCACGGATGGCTCAGGTCGAGGTCAAAGTGAAGTTGGATTTGCCGCCGGGTGTGGAACTGTTGGGATACGAGCGCTCGCGCGACGGGCACGGCTTCGAGGTCAAGTTCCCCCTGCCCGACTCTTGCCGTTGTGAGCAGTGCGGCCACGAAGAGCCGTCCACCTACGAGTACAAGAACACCGTCTATGTGGTCCGCGACCTGGACCTGTGGGGTCAGCCGAGCTTCCTGATCTTCCAGCCTTGCTTCCATCGTTGCTCGCGCTGTGGGCATCGCCAGGAGCATTTCGCCCCCTTCAAGCGGAAGAAGGTGCTGTACACGTACCGCTTCGAGGAATACGTGCTGCGGATGCTCATCGGCAGCAACGAAGAAGAGGTGGCCGCGCGGCTGGGCATCTCGGCGGAGACCGTGGAACTGATCGTCGAGAACCAGTTGAAGGACGACAAGCGGATCGACCCGGCACGGGTCATCAAGCACGTGGGCATGGACGAAATCAGCCTCAAGAAGCGGCACAAGTTGTACGTGACGGTGATGACGGACTTGACCGACCCGGAGTCGCCGAAGGTGCTGGCGGTGGCCCGCGGGCGCGACACGGCAGCGGCCCTCGAATGCCTGGGGAAATTGACGCCCGAGCAGCGCACCGCGGTGGAAACGCACCGCGTGGACATGGGGAAGGTCTACGGCCCGGTCTGCAACGAGCAACTTCGCAACAGCCGGTTGGTGGTGGACCGGTTCCACGTGGCCAAGCAGTTCAACGAGGTGGTGGATGAGTTGCGAAAAAAAAAGCACGCGGAAGCACAAGGCCCAGTTGTCCAAAGCCGAGCAGAAACGGTTCCGCTCGCTGATGTGGGAGTTCCGCCGCGACCCGAAGGACCTGAAGCCCGAGGAACGCGAGTCGCTGGATCGGCTGTTCGTCGAGTTGCCTGTGTTGAAGGACGTGTATGACGTGCGCGTGCGGTTCAAGGAGATCTTCGACACCGCGCCGGATCGCGCCACAGCGGAACAGCAGTTGGCCGAACTCCGCGCGGACCGAAGCGCTGGGGCTGGACTTCGCCAAGTTCTGGACGACCTACGACAACTGGAAGACGGGCATCCTGAACTACTTCGACGGGCGGTACACCAGCGCGGCGGTTGAAGGTATCAACAACAAGGCCCGCGTCATCACCAAACGCTGCTACGGCGTGAAGTCAGCCGACACGCTCTGGAACCGGCTGCTCCTGGACTTGAACCGGGCGTCGGAAGCCGCCGGGCGGACCATCGCCGAGCTACGCGAGATCGTCCGTGGCCTGAAGGCTGAATTTCTCGCGTTCTGCACCTAAAACCGGAAGAGCCGATTTGTTCGATTTGTGCCGCGCTCATGCCGGCCGTCTGAGCGGCGCGAATGGCTTCGTCAAACGCCCGGCGGACGCCATCGCCGGTGAGCGATTGGGCGAAGGCGGCGGCCTGCTTGGACACGAACAGGCCCTTGCCGCGTTGCGAATAGATCAGGCCCTCGCGCTCCAGTTCGTCGTAGGCGCGTTGGACGGTGTTCGGATTGACGTGGATGGTCGTGGCCATCGTCCGCAGCGAGGGCAGCGCGTTGTCGGCCCGGTAGACGCCGGCGGCCACGGCGGCGCGGACGCCCTCGGCGATTTGCAGATAGATCGGCACATGGCTGGCAGGGTCGATTTGCATGGCGTCTTCCTGAGTGCATTAGCTATGTAATGCACTAATGAAGTATATCGGCTTTGCGTTCCGCCGTCAATACTATTCTGAAGATTGCGTCGTAAAACATGTTTACACAAGATGTTATAGCTATGTGCCAATGTCGCCGGCATCGGCGGATAACCACCGCGCCAGCACGCTCAGGACATACTCGATCTGTTCGGGCGTGAGGGAATGGCCGCGCGGAATGTGGTGCCATTTCTCCAGGCAACTGCGGCAGCACGTGGCCGTGGCGTGCTGCGCGATGAAAATCGGGTGGCCGCGCATCGGCGTCTGACGGCCATCGTTTCGCGGCGCAGCCGGCGCCAGCCGCTTTTGGACAAGGTCCCGGCCGTGCTCCAAAATCGTCGGCAGGGTCTTTTCGGCCAGATACGCCCGCTCCTTCGGTCCCAGGTGGAAGCGGCTGCGGAACTTGCTCCGCGCCAATGCCGAAAAAAGGCCGTCGAGGTCTCGCATCCGCCAACATTAACACTCCAGAAGCTCTTTTTCCAGCGTGCTAGACTTTCTTGGATGCTCAAACTACTCTCAATTTGTACAGGGGCTCGCAACGGGCGTCCCGACAACCGGCTGAACGCGACCGCTGCGGAACGGGAGAAGAGGATCGGAGGGACGAGATGAAGACACTTGCTTTGACGATCGCCCTGGCCACCCTGTGCGTGGCCCCGGCATTCTCGCAGACAGCCAACCTGCCGTTCCAAATCACCGAGATTCGTCGCGGCGACAAGGCCTTCTGCGAGGTCGTCGTCAAGAGCGCCGGCAACGACACGCCGGTCGAGGGCTATGTTCTGGTGGTCGGCGTCAACGCCAAGCATTCGATCAAGCAGATCCGGGAAGGCATCATCAAGGACGCGGCCGCGAAAGGCGCGGAACTCTGCAAAGTGGTCTCCGGAAAACTCAGCCATGAGCCCTCGGGCGCGGCGGCGGTCTGGGAGATGATTGGCTTGGGAGACAAGCCGGAGGGAACCTGCTCCGTCCAGTTGCCCGACAACGCCGACGTGAGGAAGCCGATTCGCGTCAAGGCCCAACTGATGGCGCTGGCCAACGGCAAGTGGGTCGAGAAGTCCAAGATGCTGGAGAAGACCCTCAAGCCGTGACCTGCGCGACGACGTCGAGTTGTCTCGCCCGTTCTTCACGATCGCCGCACGCCGCGTCTATGCCGAACAAGGGGGTCGCCGCGACATTTTGATTTGGCCGGGTTTGCGCGTCGTGGCCGCCCGATGAACTCCCGAGGGCCGCAAAACTGTTGCATCCCCTATCGGAAGAGCGGCAGACAGGGCGAAATTGCGGCGTCATCCCGAAGGCGCGAAGATCAGTCAAGCCGAGCGGCCCGTTGGGCGAAAGTGATAGGGGGGTATTCGCAGAACGGACGCGGAACCAGTGGCAGAACGAGTTGCGGTCGGTTTCTGCCGCGCCCGTTCCCCTCTTGTTTCCGCCGGCGCCCGGATCAATGCCCTTCGGGGAATCGCCTCATGGAACTACCAGCCCTTGCCGACCTCCGTTGCCTGCCCCGCACGACCGTCACCAAGACCGGCTGGTCCGTCGAACTGCGGGTCTTGCCGGCCACTGCCGGCCAGCGGCTGATCGACATGTATCTCGCGTTTCAGCCGCGGAACTCCTTCCAGGGCCTGCCCCCCATCAAGGACGCGGTCTGCGTCAATTGGGTCCGGGAGATGCTCGGCACGGGCATCAACGTGATCGCTCTCCGCGACCGGGCGGGCATCGTGGGCCACACGGCCCTGTTCCCCATCAACCGGCAGAAATGCGAAATGCTCGTGGTCGTTTGTCCGGGGTTTCAGAACGTCGGCATCGGCACGGAGTTGGTGCGAACCTGCATCGACCTGGCATACGAGCTCGATTACCGGCGGATTTGGCTGCCCGTCGATGCGACGAACGCACGGGCGCGGCACGTCTATAAGAAGTGCGGCTTCGAGTACGCATCGAACAAGCTGGGCCACGAGTTGGACATGTCTTGCGACGTGGCCCGCTGCCGCACGCCGCCGATCGCGGCGAAGAGACCCACTTGCGCCGCGCCGCACGTGCCCGTTCCGCGTCTTTACGTCGTCAACGAAACGGCGAACTCGTATTCTTCCAGCGGCGCGGTCAACGGCTGATCGCCCTGCCAGAGCAACGTCGCGTAGTCGGCGACTTGCTGACGCCATGAGTCTCCCAGCTTGTCACGCATTTCCAGCGGCAGCAACACGGCCAGCCGTTTCGAGCCCAAGAGCCGGCCGGGGTGCAAGCTGTAGTAGCGATCGAGATAGGTTGTTGTCTGATAGCAGGCGGCCAGCAGCGACTCCAACCTATCGGCCGTCAGATGCTCGGGGCTTCCGGTCGGTTCGAGAATCACCGAGAGCGTCGTGTAGGGGTTGTCGGTCAACAGCCGACTGATGAGTGCGGCCGCTTGATGTCGCCGTTGGTGGAAGTTGGTCGAACGAAGCCACAGAGTGAAGCAGAGCGCGGGATGCTCGGATTGAACGCCGCTGGCAGCGAGGTCTTTGGTGTTCCGGCTGTCCAGATTGATAAGCTGGCCGGGGAGAGGCTGAAGCGGCACGATGCCGCCAGTACGCAAGTCCGGAAGCGGCAAGATGCCGCTTCTACATATGTCGAGCCGCGGCGGGGGCAGCGGGTCGAACTCGATGCCAAAGGCCGACTCCGCCTCCTCCATGAGTTGGTACATTTGCTCCACGTCCAGCGTGGGCGTCTTGAGCACGTAGTAGGGCGGCCACGGCTGAAACGTCAACCCCAATTGCTCAGCCTCCTGCCGAAACGCCGTGCCCGGTAGGATCGACAGGTTGAACACCTGTACCTCGGAGTAGGCCTGCGTGCGGGCGAGGAAGTCGATGCCGCGGCGGACGGAATCGACCGTATCGCCAGGCAGGCCGAGGATCAAATCGACCTGCACCCTGATCCCCTCGGCCAACAGCAGTTTCACGCCCCGCTCGAAGGCCGCCAGGTTCGTGGGCCGCCCCATCAACTCCCATGCCCGCGGCTCGACCGATTGTAGACCGATCTCTACCTCGTGGAAGTTGGCCTGGCGGAGCAGCCGGGCCGTGTCGCGGTCGATTCCTTCCGCCCGCAACTCGCCGGAAAACGCCAATTGCCGCTGGGCGTTTTGGCGGGCCAGCAGGCGCAGGAACTCGGCGAAATCAGCCCGCCCGTTGAGCGTCGGGTCCAGCAGCACCACTTCCTTCGCCCCATGCTCGATGGCATAGTTCAGGTTGGCCGTCATCTGCCCGGCCGAGAGGAACCGAGGGACGTTGCAGCTTTTCGGGTAGTAGCAATACTTGCAGCGAAAGCGGCAGCCGCGGACGGTCTCCAAGAGCATCCGCTGCCCGTCGCCGAGGTCCAGAATACCCTCCGCGTGCGGGGAGGAAACCACGTCGAGGTCGGGCAGGAAGGCACGTGGCGGGGGCGGCGACGGCTGGGCCGACCGCCACAATCCGGCGATCGGCGTTGAAATCGCCTGCTGCTCCGAAAGGATCGAGAGCAATTCGGCGAACGTTGCTTCTCCTTCGCCCAGCACGGCGTAGTCCACGACGGGCGGGGGACTGGTCCATTTTTCGGCCGGCAGGTCGTTTCTTTCGGGAGGGGCGGAACCGAAAAATGGATCTGTCCCCTTTCCTGCACCGCCCCCGAGCACCCACGTATTATCGGCCGTGATTTCCGGCCCGCCCAGCAGCACCTTCAACTCCGGCAGGCGCTCTTTCAATCGCTGGGCGATCCACAACGTGCGCTCGATGTTCCACAGATAGCAGGTGAAGCCCACCATCCACGGCCGTCGCGCCAGGATCTCGCCGATCAGCCCTTGATCTCCGAGGACGTTGCAAAGCTGGGGCGGCAGCAGTTCGATGTCGTACGAGCTTTCCAGGCCCTGACGACGGGCATAGAGCTTCAGATACGCCGCCGCCAGGGGTACGTTCCCCTCGACTGGCCCCGGCCCTGCCGGTGGAATCGGCAACTGCACCAGCAATACCAGCCGGGAACGAGTCATGGCATCAATGAAAGAAATGATGAATGCAGAATGATGAATGATGAATGCCGATTGCCGACAATTCATCATTCGTCGTTCATACTTCATCATCTATTTCTTGCTGGGCGGCGGGGCATCCGCGGGCGGCTGCTCCCGAATCCAGATGTTGCGGAAACGAACCGGATTGCTGTGGAATTGCAGTTGCAGCGGCGCCTTGGCCGGATGGGCCGTGTACTTCGGCTCCTGGTCCCAGCTCGTGGCGCCCTTGATCTCAAAGTGATTCTGCACCAACACGCCGTTGTGAAGCACGGTAACATACGCCGGCCGGACAAGCTCGCCCTGCGGGCTGAACCGCGGGGCCTCGAAAATGATGTCGTAGGTCTGCCACTCACCCGGCTTGCGGCAGGCGTTCGCCAGCGGCGGGTGCTGCTTGTAGACTGCCGCCACCGCGCCGTCGGCATAAGTGTGGTTGTTGTAGCTGTCAAGAATTTGGACTTCGTAGCGATCCATGAGATAGACGCCGCTGTTGCCGCGACCCTGGCTGCGGCCTTCGACCTTCTCCGGCGAGGCCCATTCGACGTGCAGTTGGCAGTCGCCGAAGGACTGCTTGGTGTGGATGCTGGTAACCGCGGCCGTGGCGCAGCCGTCCTTGACGATCCATTTGTCGCCGCCTTGCCATTTCGAGAGGTCTTTGCCGTCGAAGAGCACGATGGCGTCGCTGGGCGGTCCGCCCACCGGGCCGGGGTCCACCACCGGCGGGTCCGGCCAGGGGATTCCGCTGTTCCACTCGGCCGCCTGCGCGGCACAGGCGAAGAACGTGGCCATGCATGCCGCGCCCATCAGGGCCGGGGCGGCAATCCAGCGGCGGCGGTGCAACAGGGTGCGATTTCGGTCAGCAGTCGTTCTCATGAGCATCATCTCCTCGAATGGAAACCCGGAAAGGAACCGTCACGTTTCGGACAACATCATATCGTACAAGGGGGCTTCCAGCGAGTAAACCATCGTCAGACCTGTCCTTTGGGGAGGGCGATTCGGTATCGCCGGGAAGCCTCGGCCCAATCGTAGCGAGAACTCGACGATTTCCCATCCACGGCCCTCCTGCTTCCCCGCCCCCCGGCGGATGCGTTATAATAGGTGCTGGGAAGGAGTGAAGCATGCTCACCTCGACCATTGATGAGGCCCAAGCTGAACTTGCGCGACTGGTCGGCTTGGCTGAGAAAGGGGAGGAGGTCGTTATTGCCCGGGGGGGAAAACCCGTGGCTCGCCTTGTGCCCTACCGTCAAGCCGATGGTCCGCGCGAGGGCGGGCAATGGCGAGGAAAGGTGTGCATCGCGCCAGATTTCGACGAACTCCCGCCGAATTTTTGCCAAGCTTTCGGACCGCCGGCGAAATGAAGCTGTTTATCGCTGGTCACACGCGACTCGGGCATTCCCTGATTGGCTGGCCGACATACGTTGCTACGATCCACGAGGACCAGTCGCCCCCCGGTTGCCACACACAAGTCACGAGCCGAGCATCGCGATCTGCCCCAGAGGGGCATTTGACAATAGCCCAGCGATTCATCGCTGGGTTGCCGAGAACCAAAATACCTGTGTCGTCCCGGAGGGACGAGCGAAAACAAAGCTCGAATCGCGTCTTCGGTCGTCCCTACGGGACTTGAAACACGATCTGTCTTGCCTATTTCCCCAGTAGTGAACTGCTGGGCTACTGTCGAACGTCCCTACGGGATGAACAACCGAGAGCCAACTTGTGAGTAACAACGACCGGTCTCCCCCCGGTTGATAAGTGCGACCTGGCAAGCCGGGCAAACCGGGTAGTCTAGCATCGCTCTGCACCCTCTTTCTCGCATACCGTTTTGCCGGCACGACTTATGTTATCGTTTTTTCCAGCCGATCTAGCATAAGTTAGGATGTCGGACTAAACTCTGTTGCTTCCAGCGACTTTTCTGATTAGCTAGACTATTCCGGTGCCATCTGACACAAGGAGTCGTGCAGTGCTTCGTTTCTGGACTTCGGTCTCGTGCTGTGTTGGCTGTCTGCTGCTTGCGGCCGTCGAGGGCGCGTCCGCCCAGGCCATCGGCCGCAGTGAAACGCTGTTGCCCAACACCACGCAGGGCTTCTTTGCCATCTCGAACATCGACACCCTCAAAGAGCACTGGAACGCCACCCAACTCGGCCACCTGATGGCCGACCCGGTCATGGAGCCCTTCACCAAGGACATCCACCGCCAATTCGAGGCCCGCTGGTCGAGCGTCCACGAGCGGCTGGGGCTCACGCTGGATGACATGAAGGGCGTGCCCGGCGGAGACGCCGCGATCGGGCTGATCATGATCCCTGCGCTGGAAATGGGCAACAAGAAGACTGAGGGCAAATCGGCCTTGGCCATCGTGATCGACGTCACCGGCAAGCTGCCCCAGGCCCAAGAGATGCTCGAAAAGGTCACGGCCGCCCAATTGAAGCAGGGCGCCAAGCGAAGCGAGGTGACGCTGAAGGGCTGCCCCGACCCGGTCATCCGCTTCGACCTGCCCGAACGGGAGGAAGAGAAGGAGGCCGGCAAGAGCACGCTGCGGGGCAGCGCCAAATCGGAGGCCGAAAAGAAGGCCGCGGCCGACAAAGCCGCGACCGGTGGTCGCGTTCCCCAGGAAGTTGCACCCCGCCAGGCCTTCTATTGCCTCACCGGAAACCTTGTGGCCGTGGCCGACGATTTCGAGATCATCAAGGGCATTCTGGGGCGAGCGCTGGGGCAACCGCAGGGCGACAGCCTGGCCAGCCACAAGCCGTTCCAGATCGTGATGCAGCGCTGCCAGACCGACTATCACGAGGGCGCGCCCCAGGCCCGCTGGTACATTCATCCGGTGGGCTATGCCGAGGCGGCGCGGGCCTCCACGCCCGAATCGCAACGTCGCAAGGGCCGGAGCATCCTGGAAGTGATGAAGCACCAGGGGGTGGAAGCCATTCTCGGGGTCGGCGGGTTCGTCGACTTCTCGGCCGAAGGCTACGAGTTGGTCCACCGCACGGCCGTGTATGCCCCGCCGCCCTACCAGAAGGCCATGAAGATGCTGGTGTTGCCCAACGCCGAGGACTTCGCGCCGCAGCCCTGGGTGCCGCGCGACGTCGCCACCTACTCGACCCTGTACTTCGACATCGGCAACGCCTTCGACAACTTCGGGTCGCTGTTCGACGAGATCTTCGCCCAGGGCGAGGAAGGCACGTGGGAAAGGGACGTCCTGCGGAGCCTGAAGGAAGACCCCAACGGGCCGCAGATCGACCTCCGCGCCGACCTGATCGCGCACCTCGGCCGCCGCGTCAGCATACTGACCGACTCGCAAACGCCGATCACCACGACCAGCGAGCGGCTGCTGTTCGCCATCGAGGCGGTGAATCCCAAGGCCGTCGCGCTGGGCATCGAGAAACTGATGAAGAACGATCCCACGGCCAAGCGGCGGGAAGTGAACGGGCACGTCATTTGGGAGATCGTCGAGGACGAAGCACCGGTGTCCGACGTGCCGCTAAAAATCTCTTTCGGCGACGAGCCGGCCGTGACGCCGGCGCGGCCTCCATTGCGGAAGAAGAAAAAGGAAAAGGAAGAGGGCGACGAGGAAGAAGAAGAGATGAAGGAGCATCCCCTCATGCCGCACGCGGCGCTGACCGTCTGGCAAGGGCAGTTGTTGATCGCCTCGCACATCGACTTCCTCTTGAAGGTGGTGGCGCCCGCCGACAAGCCCGACCCGATGAAGGACGACGTCGACTACCTGTTGATCAACGAGGAGATCCAGAAGTTCGAGCCGAAGGAGAAATGCGCCCGGGTGTTCTCGCGGACCGACGAAGCGTACCGGCCCACGTACGAGCTGATCCGCCAGAACAAGATGCCCGAGAGCGAGGGCATGTCGGCCAAGCTGCTCAACGCGCTGTTTGGCGAGGGCAAGAAGGGCGCCCCCCGCGCAGCGGATCGACGGCAGCCAGTTGCCCGACTATCAGGTTGTCCGCCGCTATCTGGGTCCTGCGGGCCTGCGCGCCACGAGCGAGCCCAACGGCTGGTATCTCAAGGGGTTCACGCTCACCAAGTAGGCGGCTAATCCAAGAAGCCCACCAGTTCCTGGCTGCGCGAAGGCTGCTGGAGCTTGCGGACCGCCTTGGCTTCGATCTGGCGGATTCGCTCGCGGGTCACCTTGAAGATGTGCCCGACCTCTTCCAGCGTGTAGCTATAGCCGTCGCCGAGGCCGTAGCGGAGCTTGATGATCTCCCGCTCGCGGTAACTCAAGGTCTTCAGCACCTTGCCGATGCGATTGCGGAGCATCCCCTGGGTGGCGCCGACCGACGGGCTCCTGGCTGCGCCGTCGGGCAACAAGTCGCCGAAGTGGCTGTCTTCGCTATTGCCCACCGGCCGGTCCAGGCTGATGGGATAGCGGCTCATCGCCAGAACGCGGCGGGCTTCGTCGACGCACGTTTCGCTGGCCTTGGCGGTCTCTTCAATGGTCGGCTCGCGGCCGAGCTTCTGCAGGAGCTTGCGCGAGACGTTCCGCACCCGCGACATGGTCTCGACCATGTGGACCGGAATGCGGATGGTCCGGCTCTGGTCGGCCACGGCCCGGGTGATGGCCTGGCGAATCCACCAGGTGGCGTAGGTGCAGAACTTGAAGCCGCGGCGGTATTCGAACTTGTCGACCGCCCGCATCAGGCCCGCGTTCCCTTCCTGGATGAGGTCCAGGAAACTCAAGCCGCGGTTGCGGTATTTTTTGGCGATGGAGACGACCAGTCGCAAATTGCCTTCCGAGAGGCCGCGTTTGGCCTCCTGGTACTGGGCGTAGATCTCCTTGAGATACCTCACCCGCTTGCGCAGGCTGGTGGGCGATTCCTGCGTGGCCCGCAGAATGTTGCGGTACTCGGCGATCCAGGGCTCGCGCTGCTTGTGGTGTCCCTTGCCGCCGGGGTTCTCGGCGTTGTATTGGCGAATGCGTTCGCGCAGTTCGTCGACCCGGCGGCTGAACTCGTCCAGCGTCTTGATCATCGGCTCGATCCGCTGCGTGCGCAGGCCGAGTTCTTCGAGCAACCGCACCGCGCGGCGCCGGCGACGCCCCAACCGCCGCCACGCCGTCCGGCGTTGGGCCGGCAGACGCGCTCGGCTGGTGGCCATGTTGTAGTCCCGCTGGTTCCGCTTTAGCAGAGTTTCCAGCGTGCGCAAATTGTGCGGCAGCCGGCCGAGAATCTGGTGCTTCTCGAGTTGATCGGTCACGGAGACCTGCACGGTGCGATCGAACGGCAAATCGCCCTCATGCACGCGGCGCAACACCTTCACCGCCGTCTGCATCACATAGTCGCACTCCAGCACCTTGTGACGGAACCTGGCGCGGGTAAGCTCGATCTGCTTCGCCAGGGCAACCTCTTGCTGCCGGGTCAGCAGCGGAATCTCGCCCATCTGAGTCAGGTACATGCGCACCGGGTTGTCGGACCACGATTCGTCGTCCTCTACCCCGGCCAATAGATCGTCGGCCGTGACGTCCAACTCGGGATCGTGTTCTTCATCGTCGTCGAGGACGGCGCGGTCGAGATCGTCCTCCACGTCCAGCGCCTCGACCGGGTCGTCGACCAGATCGAGCGCCTCATCCGCCCGGGGAAGCGGCTCGTCCTCCAAGCCTTCCAGCAATGCGTCGTACAAAGTGCTTACTCCTCAGGCGAGTGCGAAGCCGTCAATGTGTGTGTGCAAATCGGCGCGGGAACTACATTATCCCACATCTCGCGGCCAAAAGCCAAAAAATTCTACCACCGAATTTCCGCGCCGCCGCGGCCGCTCGCCATTTGGCAAGGGATTTCGCCTGCGGCGAGAATTTGTTCGCGCGTCGCAGAAAACCCAGTTCTCCCAGCCCCCTTGCGGCGCCAATCCGAACGTCGCTGGCAGCCAAACTGCTTCGCCGAATCAAGAGGGAACCCCGGCACGGTGACAGGGCATCAATTCGTCAGGTGTTGATCCGGCCGGCTGGCCCGCCTTGGCCAGCAGCGGCCGTGAATTCACCTTTGCGCCCGCAGGCGACTCGATGCACACGCTGTCGACTCGTCACTTCATCATCCTCCCATTTTAGTCGCTCGATTTCTCGCGTCCAGTATTTATGTGGTCAAAACCCAGGGAACCCGGCCGGACCTAGCCATCGGGGGGAGTGAAAGCCAGTTCCCTGTGTAAATGTGGGCATATTGCATTACATAGACAGGATGGCCCGCGCCTGCTTGCCTTCCCGGTTGCAGAAAATGCCCTGTCAAGGCCGGGGGTCGTCTCCCAGGCCGATCAGTTATTCACTGTGGGAGGCGACTCCTGTCGCCGATTGCTTGAAAACAACCGAAAATCGGCGACTGGAGTCGCCTCCTACAGCCGGATTTGGGAAAACTGATTGGCCCTGGGTCTTCTCCCTGCGGCAGAAGGTACATTCGAGCGACGTCTTTCCTTGCCGGAATGAGCGGCGTCCAACTCGCACAAAGCCCCCGGCGGTATTATACTGGGAAGATGATCTAGCCAACCTACCGTGTTGTTGGAGCAAGCAGTGGCTCTCAAGTACCTTTTGCCGTGCCCTTGTGGCCTGGAGACGAGCGTCGAGACCCGCCAAGCGGGGGAAACGGTCCTTTGTGCCTGCGGTGCGTCACTCCAGGTCCCGACCATGCTGGAAATAACCGCATTGGACCCTGCCCCCGAGGAGGCATCCGCCGTGCCGGCCACCACGGATTGGGGGGTACAGCAACGGCTCATGTTCTTGGGCACCGCCATCGCGCTGGCGGCGATCGTCTGTGCCACTCTGCTTTACGTGCAGCGTCCCGTGTCGCGTTTTTCCTTCAACCCCGAAGAGATCGTGCGGTCGGCGAAGAGCATGCCTCCTGCGGCTACGTGGGAGAACTGGGAGATCGTGAAAAGTGAGGGGCTCGACCGCCGAACCGACCGGGAGTACGCGGACGCCCTCGTTCGCTTCTACGTATGGGAAGGAGTGTTTGCCGTAGTGGCCATGATCGGCATCGCCCTGATCGCCACCGGTGCGACGTGGGCCAGGACTCGGAGATCGGCCGTTACGGGACAGGGGACCAGCGTCACGGGGTGAGCGGGCAGTAGAAGCGGCATCCTGCCGCTTCGTACCTGCCTGAAGAATATCGACGCGTACTGAGATCACGCGGCAAGATGCCGCGTCTGCCTGGGCCCGTCGAACCGTCGACACTTTTTCCACTCCGAATCCTTCGGTTCTCTCCGGCGGCAATTTGCGGGAAAGGCCGGTTTCCTCCGCGTTTTTCCAGGGTTGTCGGGCCGCCGCCGCCGCCAACTGCGGCGATCCCTGGAGCGGCCGCCGCCGGGCGCGGTACAATGGCCCGCGGTCACCCGCGTCTGGTTCGTAGGCTGGGACGTTCGTCCTGGCTTCTCTACAGCCGAGAGAAGGCAGGACGCCCAGCCTACGGGCGTTTTGGGGAAGCGGACAGTTGTCAGTTGTCAGGGTTCAGTTATCAGTTTTCAGTTGTCGGTGCTGGGCTTATCGTCAAACGCTGATCGCTGACAACTAAGAACTGAAAACTAAGAACTGAAGACTGAAAACTGACGACTGACCACTCTGAAAGGAATCCACTACCATGGAAGAACAAGCGACTCTCGAAACGGAAGCCTCGACGGAGTACGTCGGCCGTTGGAACCGGTTGGTGAGCACCACGAATTGGGAGAAGGGCCGCATCATCCACCAGTGGCGCGAGGCCCTGCGGCTCTCCGGCGCCCCGGCCGGCAGTTTCACCGACGAAGCCTGGAGCCGCCAGGTGGGCAATGTCACGCCGCAGCACGTCGGCCGGCTCCGCCGCGTCTACGAGCGGTTCGGCGAGGTCTTTGAGCAATACCCCGGCCTGTACTGGAGCCATTTCCAGGCGGCGCTGGAGTGGCCCGACGCGGAGATGTATCTCGAAGGGGCCGTGCAGAGCGACTGGTCGGTCTCCCAGATGCGGAATCAACGTTGGGAGGCCCTCGGCGGCACGCCCGAGCTAGAGCCGCGCGACGCCGAGATCGTCACGGCGGAAGTGGACGAAGACGTTTTGGCGTCGGACGGCGGCCCGCTGCCGGCGGCGATCTCCGACTCTCTTGGCGAGGTCCACGGCACGGAGCAGCCTTCCGAGCACGACTGCGGCGCGGCGCCGTTCGATGACGAGTCAGAATTATCGGATGTGGCGGGTTCGGTGGCCGACGCGCCGGCCGCGCCGCCGCTGCGGCCCTTCGAGGCCCTGCCCCCTTTGCCGCCCGACCTGAACAACGCCTTCGACCTCATGCGGCTGGCGATTCTCAACCACAAGGTATCCGGCTGGCGGGAGATTTCCCGCGCCGACGTGCTATCCGTGCTGGAATCGCTCAAGCAGTTGGCGCTGGCCCCGGCGGAGTGAGGACTGGTCCGAGTCGAACATGAGCCAGAGCGTACATCCAGATCCGACGCTCCGCCACTACTTCGTCGACGAGGCGGGTGACGCCACACTGTTCGACCGGCACGGCAGAGTGCTGGTGGGAACGGAAGGTTGCTCAAAGCGAGGATCGCTACTGGATGTTCGTGTGGCCGTCGGTAAGCCTTGTCCACGACATCGACGACACGGAAAGCAACGAATATGGCGAATATTATTCGCAGCGGAGGCCCCTGACCTCTGCGGAGCGCAAGAAAAAAGCCGGAGATATAGGGTCCGTCTGGAGACCAGACAACCACACGGCATGAAGCCGAGTTTCGTCTCCGGCTATCTGGACTATACCGCGTCGCGCGGCTCGCGTCAATGGAAAACCCGCAACTCGCGCAGTACGATCGCGAAATCGCCTTCCGCTCTTTCCGCCCATTCAAGCGTCAGGGGCTTCATAGAGCACCTTGCCGTCCCGGAGAATGTCGCGGAGGAAGCAGTCGCCCATCTCGATCCGCCGGCGCATGACTTCCGGCGTCCGCACCAGCAGGTCCAAGGGAAAGGGCGGATTCGTCGTCAGCCGAATTTCCACGGACTTGTCGGCTGATCGGCCCTCGAACGGCATCACCACCAACACGTCCACGTCGGAATCCGCGGTCGCGGCGCCGCGGGCGTAGGAGCCAAACAGCACGACCTGCTGCGCGGCAAACTCCTCGCCAATGCGTCGGCCAAAATCGTCGATCTGTTGCATCGTAGGCATCCAACGGCTCCTGCTAGCCAAACTATACCACGTGGCGAGGCCGCCGACAATCGAGTGGGAGCAGCATGGCCCGCTTGGGCGCATCGTATCACACGGTCAAAGCTGGCGATTCTCAACCACAAGGTCTCGGGCTGGCGGGAGATTTCCCGCAGCGACGTGTTATCGGTGCTGGAATCGCACAAACAGTCGGCCCTGGCCCCGGCGGAGTGAAAGAGGAACGAGCAGAGGCCGGCCGTCGCTACTTCTCGATATACCCGGGCATACGGATGCCGATGTCATCGCTTTTCGACAATTCTTCGTTATACGCCGGGTCCCACGAGGCAACCGATGGGCCGGTATTGTCGTTGCCATTCGGTCCCACACTGTAGAGCACATAGCCGTCGCCCTGACGTCGATACCGAAAGTCCTCGTCACTGTAGGGATCCTTCGGCAAGCGGGGCAGATACATGGGCGGCAACGCACGAAGTTGGTCAGGGTACTGGCCGTGTTCGGTGC
The DNA here is from genome assembly GCA_963759115.1 of uncultured Planctomycetaceae bacterium. Classification (GTDB taxonomy): domain Bacteria; phylum Planctomycetota; class Planctomycetia; order Pirellulales; family Thermoguttaceae; genus CAVWXT01. The sequence continues at coordinate 1,428,646 of CAVWXT010000001.1, read as the reverse complement.
GGTACGCACCAAGTCCCAACGCGACTTCGGTTAGCCGCACCCTGATGTTGGCAACATCGTCCGTTATCAGTACCACATAGCCGGAACCGAGAGCAACGGCCAAATACAGCGCGGATACCCGTTGCGCGGTGACCTTTTGGGGTGTGCGACCTTTCGCAAGGTCCAACGCGCCAGCGATCGCGTTTGAGTTGATATCCCGAAAAGTCGCCATTTGCTTCTGGTATTCCTCGGCCAGCGCGGCGCGTGCCCTCTGCCGCTCCGCCACTTGCGGTTTGTTAGCCGCATCCATGATGCGGTCAAAACGTTGGTTTCCCAATCGCAGCACCTCGTCCCAATCGACGAGCCCAGCCCCCATCCATCGCGTCAACATGTCGCGTAGCGTTGCCGAATCAACTCCTTCGATAGTGTGGGTCACACCAGCCGGCAGGACAGGGAAAATATGTTCCGGCTTCACCTCGCCGCGGACGGTGCCGCAAACCATGTCAAGATACTCGAACCGATCGGAGATGATTGCTGTCTTAACCGCGCGCTGCAGCGGGGGCAACTGCCGAATATCGGCCCAACACTTCGCTGCGCGTTCGCGCGTCGGTCGGGTGTAGTGGGCGAACCTCCAATCGCCGTCGCAAGCGCCTGCGTCGATGGAGGCACCGAAGAGGCACCCGAGCATGGTCCGCCCGCTTGCAACAAGCCGACCGAGCCGATGGCTCGCTTGGAGATCATCCCAAGCCTTCTGAGTCTGGCGATCATGGAGCCGGAGCATCGCTCGGGCGGTTAGCGCCTGTGCAGCGTTACGCACACTCTCAACCAGCCCCGCGAGCAGGAACGGCGACTCCGGACCCCCGTGGACGAAAGCGGGGACATAGAAACGAGTCCGCTTGCTCGCCTCGATGACGCGTTGGAGCGATTTCTCATTTGTTGCAAGCCATTCAGCAACAAGAGGGCAATCGTCTTTCGACCACGGGCCCCATGTGGCACGCTCGTCCTGTTTACTGGCAGTTGGGACACGGAGTTGGTCGCCCACCTCGCGAAATTCCAGAGCGTCCGGGGCATGTTTCTTAACCCACGCATAGTAATCGACGTAGTAATCCCCCGTGTCCGGCGGCGCAGCGATGCCCAATATCTTGAAGAACTTCTCGCGATTCTCGCTGGCGATCCCTTCCGGCCCAAAGGCCTGTACGAGCAGCACCACCGCATTATTCTCCGGCGTGACCCCTTCGCTGCCCAGTCGATTCAGCGCAGCCAGGTAATCAGGATATCCGTCGGGCCGCAGCGGCTCGGTGATGTAGGTGGTCTCCTTGGAAATGGTGATGGGCAGGCGACCCTTGGCCGGCGTTTCGGACGGTTGCCCATTGGCGGGCGGTTCCGCGTTGAGCGCCGGCGCCAACAACGAGAAAAACACGATTGCGGCAACGGCAAAGCGGCGTCTCAACATGGGACTGGCCCTTCTTGCGAGTGATCCACCATCCCTCTCTGCTCTCTCATCGTAACTACCGCTGGCCGCCCGTGCAAGAGACAAACGCCGCCGGTCGCCTTCCGCTTTCGTCCGCTCCCGCAACTCGCCGGGGGGTGGCCAATTCTTGGACTTGAAGCCCGCTGTGACGGGGCGTAGGATGCCGGCCGCCGAAGACTCTCTTCGGCTACCGTTGTTTGACATCTCGACCTGCGAGGGGCCACACAGGCCGCTCCCCGTTTTGGAAAAACCGGGCCGTTGTTGAACAACAAGAAATTGGAGAAACCGGGCCTCTGTTGAACAACAGGAAAACGCGAGAGACGGTCCCCAGTTTTTGGAAAACGACGATCCTGTTGACCAACAACGCTCGGCGCTCCAAGACCGGCCAGCGCCGCGACCGCCATTCCGCCGGTCGTTGCCCTACAGCGAGAATTTTACCTTTGTGGCGGTCGAGCGTCTTCCGGCAGCAGCGAACATACGAAGGCGAACAACCCCGCGGCCGCTTGCTCGGCCTGCTGAAATTCTTCTTCGTCCGGATCGATCGTGTCGGACGGATACCGGAACGCGGTGGCGTATGGCGTCAAGTCTGCGGCAGCCTGCTGCCATGCTGCGAAACGCGGCTCGTAGGACTTTGCCGTCTCGACCAGCTTCTCAACGTCGTGCGTTTTTTCCAAGGGATGACCGCGATAGGCAAGATAACCCTTCACGGCTTTTTCCGCCGCCTGCTGGCAGTGAAAGAATGCCGCCTCCAGAATCGCGTCCGGCGACGCGGCCAGCCTTCGGGCGGATTCCAAATCGGTACGTGCCTTGCACAGCCACTGCCGAACGAAGCCTCGCTGAGTTTCATCCATAGAGCACTCTCCCGTCGGCAAACACTCTGTGCTCCAGCGAAGCAAGCACGTGACGGTAGCGTTCCGCCTCGGCACGCGTCTTCACCAAGACGTCTTTCGACACGCCCATGCCGATGAGGCAACGATGCGCCCGTTGCATTCGCTGGATAGAACGTTCGTCGCTGTCGGGGACGATGACAAAAAGATCGACGTCGCTATCGTCGTTCGGCTCGCCCCAGGCGTAGGAACCGAAGAGGATGATCTGCTCCGGCTGGAACTCGGCCACCAGCCGCCGCACCATTTCATCGAGGATCTTCGGTTCCAGAGCTTGCATGGCGCCGGGCCGACGTGCCGTCGGCCGCTAAGGACCGGCGATTCAATTACTGTCGTACTCCTCACGCTCCGCGTGAGGCCAAACCGCCATCACAGCCTCACGCGGAGCGTGAGGAGTACGTTTCAAAATGCGACAATTGTTGATTCGTCGGCCGCTAAACGGACTCTGGGTTTTCCGCCACGGCCGGCCCTGCGACGACTGCCTGCGGTTCCCGGCCGGCCGGCGGTTCTTGATTCGCCGGGGGCGCTTCTTCCCTCACCGCCGGCGCCTCTTCCCTCACGACCGGGGACTCGTCCTTCATCGCCGGTGCTTCATGTTGGGCCGCGGGCGCTGGCTCCGCTGCCGGCGCTTGCTCGACGGCCGGCGGTGGATGGTCCTCCGGGCCAACCGTCTTGTGCTGATAGAATTGCAGCAGGTCGCCGAAGGTCCGCATCGGCTCCTTGCCGGCCTTCATGGCGTCGGTGATGGGAATCAGCGGTTTGGGCGCCGGGCGCGGGCGGGGCGGCGGACGATGCTGCTCGCGTTCGGGCCGGCCGCGGCCCTGCGGCCTCGGCGGCCGGCCTTGCGGCGGTCCTTGCTGACCGGCCGGGCGTCCTTGCGGACCGCCCGGGCGCGGCGGACGCTGCGGGCGGCGACCTTCGCCGTGCGGCCTGGCGCCTTGCTCGGCCGGCCTCTCTCGCCGATGGTTTGCCCGTGTAGCGCAGTTGCTTGGCCCGCTCCGTGCCGGGCCGAACCATCGTCAGCGACACCCGCCGCCGCTCCTTGTCGACCTCCATCACCCAGACCTTGACGATGTCGCCCACCGCCACCACGTCGTGCGGATCGCGGACGAACTTGTCGGCCAGCCGGCTGACGTGGACCAGGCCGCTGTCGTGCATGCCGATGTCGACGAAGCAGCCGAAATCGACCACGTTCAGCACCGTGCCGGTCAGTTCCATGCCGGGCGAAAGGTCTTCGAGCTTGATCACGCCGCGTTTGAACACCGGGGCGGGCAGGTCCTCGCGGGGATCGCGGCCCGGCCGGGCCAACTGCGCCAGAATGTCCTTGAGCGTCAGCAGGCCGACCTCCAACTCCTTGGCCAGCGATTCCAGGTCGACCTGGGCGATGCGTTCGGCCAAGGCGGCGGCGGTTTCCTTCTCGCGCAGATCGGCCGCGGCGCCGTGCAGCCGCTCCAAGCACGCGGTTGGCCACGGCGTAGCTTTCCGGGATGGATCCAGGTGGCGTCCAACGGGTTGTCGCCGCTGGGAATTTTCAGGAAGCCGGCCGCCTGCACGAAGGTCGCCTCGCCGAGGCCGGGCACCTCGCGGAGTTGCTCGCGGGTGCGGAACGGCCCGTGCTCCCGCCGGTGTTCGTACAGCCGCCGGGCCGTCAGTTGGTTCAGGCCCGAAACGTAGCGCAGCAGCGCCGGGCTGGCCGTGTTCACGTCCACGCCCACGTAGTTCACGCACGATTCGACCACCTCGTCCAGCGACGGTCGCAGGTGCTTGGCCTTCACGTCGTGCTGGTACAGCCCGACGCCGATGTTGGCCGGATCGATCTTCACCAGTTCGCTCAACGGGTCCTGCAAGCGCCGGCCGATGGAGATCGCGCCGCGGAGCGTGGCGTCGCACTCGGGCAACTCCTCGCGGCCCAGTGCGGCTGGTGGAGTAGACGCTGGCGCCGGCCTCGTTGACGATCACGTAGGCCACGCCCTGGTCCTTCAGGTCCTTTTCGATCAGCTCGGCGAAGAAATCTTCGGCGTGGCGGCAGGCGGTGCCGTTGCCGATGACCGCCACGGTGAGTTGATGCTGCCGGATCAGTATCGAGCACTTTTTGCCGGGCTTCGTCGCGGCGGTCGGGCTTGCCCACCAGATAGATCACGCCGTGGCCCAGCAGGTTGCCGAACTGGTCGAGCGCGGCCAGCTTGCAGCCGCTCTTGAAGCCGGGATCGACCGCCAGGATGCGATGGTTGTGGACCGGCGGCTGCAAGAGCAGATTGCGGAGGTTCTTGGCGAACACGCCCACGGCGTGGAGTTCGGCCCGATCGGTCAGCTCGCGGCGGACGTCGCGCTCCAGGCTGGGCAGGATCAGGCGGCTGAGCGCGTCGCGGGCGCAGCCGCGGAGATAGTCGGCGTGGGGATGGCCCGGCGGCACGAGCATTTCGTCCAGCACGTCGACCATCGCCTGGAGGTCCGATTCGAGCTTCACCCGCAGCACCCGCGCCCGCTCGCCGCGATTGATGGCCAACACGCGATGCGGCGGAATCCTCTTGACCTCCTCGCGGTAGTCGAAGTAGTCGCGGAAGGCCTTGATCTTCTTCTCTTCGACCTTCTGTTTCTTCAGTTCCCGCTTCTTCTGCAGTGCCTGCTTGGCCTGCTGCCGGGCCAGCTTCCGCTGCGCAGCGGCGCGGGATGGCTGCGGAGGAGGAGCAACGGGCGCCGCGTCGGCAGCCGCCGCTTCCGCAGGATGGGAGTCTGGTGAGACGACCTCGACGGCCGGTTGCGGAGCGACAGGGTTGCCCGCATCGGTCGGGGCATCAGCAACCGGCGGCGTTTTGGCGGAGTCGGCAGGGTCCGCCGTGCGGACCGTGTCGTTATCCGTCGCGCTGTCCGTGGTCCGCATGGCGGACCCTGCGTTTTGCGCCGTCTCGAGCGGCGGCTCGGCCGCAAAGGGCGAGCTCTCCGGCGCAGGATCAGGATTCGTCTCGGCAACCGATTCCGCCGGTGCGGCGACTGTCTCAGCGGCAATTTCCACGGTGGATACGGCCGGCTCGGCCGCCGGCGCGACGTCGGCGGCCGGCTTCGGCTTATTCACGACGGCCGGTTTGGTCTCGACGGGCACCCGGCTGCTCACCAACACGCCCGTCCGCTGCAACACCTCGCGCAGCCGCTGGCGCAACTCGGCCTGCTCGCTGAACTGCTCGGCAAGAATGTGGCCCGCGCCCAACAGGGCATCGGCGGCGGTGGGCACCTGGCGGTCCGGGTTGACGAAATCGGCCGCCCGGGCGTCCAGGTCGGCGCAGGCCGGCGAGGCCTCGAGAATCTCGCGGGCCAGTTGCTCCAGGCCGCGCGAGCGGGCCAGTGTGGCCAGCGTCTGCTTCTTCGGCTTGTACGGCAGGTACAGGTCTTCCAGCCGCTTGGTCGTCGTGGCGGCCAGGATCTGCTTGGCCAGCTTGCTCGGTGAGCTTGCCCTGCGATTCGATCGAGCGAAGGATGGTCTGCTTGCGGTCGGCCAGCAGCCGCATTTTTGCCAGCCGCCCCTGAATCTCCCGAATCTGCTCCTCATCCAACCCCCCCGTCTGGTCCTTGCGGTAGCGGGTGATGAACGGGACCGTGTTCCCCTCGTCGAGCAACTCTACCGTGGCTTGGATCTGGCGCAGCGGGATATCCAAGCCGCGTCCCACCTGCCGCAGGTCAATCGTTACCGTGCTTGCCATATTAAACCGTATTTTCCTCGAAAAACATCAAACCCGCAAGGCACCCCCGGCCGATACAACACGACACAGACAGGGTGGGCACATCAAGGAAGGAAGCCCCCATGAACGCCAGCCATCTGCGCGTCTACTACGGCCCTCAGGAAGACTCCGCCAACGTCAGTGTCGCCGAAACGCAACGCGAGTCGGTGACGGTCCCGTTGATGGAAATCATGCCGCTGCTGGCCGATGCGGTGCAATCGCAACGGACCTGGCTGCGAGATTTCGCGGACGACGAAGTTACCATCTCGATGGATCTTTACGAAGTCATCCTAGCTTACCAACATTACCGCCGCCCGTCGGCCTGAACCGACACGGGGGGCGGTAATCCCCGGCCATCTTGCCAGCCCGGCCCCCAGCGCCCGGGCTGGCGTCGTTTCTTCGTATCCCATACAAAGCCGCGACCAGCGGTCGCTTGAATCGCGGCCACTGATCGCGGCCTCACGTCGGCAATACCGAACTTGCCGGGAGCACGAAAATCTTCCCGTCGCCCATCCGTCCCGTACGCGCCACCTCGACAATCATCCGCACCACCTCCTCCACGGCCAAGTCGTCGACCCACAGGGAGATCTCGACCTTGGGCAGATAGGCCATCGAGTATTCGCTGCCGCGGTACTCGTCGAGATAGCTCTTCTGCCGTCCGTAGCCCTTTACTTCGCACACGCCGCACGCCTCCACCGGCGCGAGCTTTAATGCGTCGAGCACCTTCTCAACCAGGTACGGCTTGACCACCGCAATGATCTGTTTCAAGAGGCACCGGCGGAATGATGAATGCTGATTGATGAATGATGAATCAACCGCCGCCGCGACGTCATTCATCAGTCATCATTCATCATTCATCATGCCTATCGCCTCCGCTCATCAGCATACCCAACTCGCGGCCACCCAGCAACCCGTAGGCCCCGCAGTAGGCCGCCCCGCCCAGCGCGATCGGCACGAGCACCTGGAGCAATTCATTCTTCAGACCGCCGCCCTCGGGCATCGCCGCGCGCACGGTCCACACCACCACGCTCATCAACAGCGTTGCCACCACAGTGCGAGCGGCAGCGGCGGCCAATGGCCGCCAACCCAGCCGCGCATGGCGCCGGGCGAAGATTGCCGTCAGCACGAACACCTGCACGGCCGCCGCCAGAGAAGTGGCCACCGCGAGCCCCGCCTCGGCCAACGGCCAAATAAGCGTCAAGTTCAGCGCCAGGTTCAGGCCGACCATCCAGGCCGCCACGCGCACCGGCGTGCCGGTGTCGTTCATGGCGTAGAAACCTCGCACCACGACCTGTGAGGCGCAGTACGCCCACACGCCGCTGGCGTAGCAGGCGATCATCCGTGCAGCGCGGAGCGTGTCGTCCGGCTGAAACTGCCCATGCTGAAACAGGAGCCGCGCAATGGGCTCCGCCAAGAGAATCAGCCCTGCGCCGGCCGGCACGCCCAGGCAAAGCACCAACCGCAGCCCGAGCGTCATGTCGGCGCCCAATTGTTGGCGGTCGCCGCGGGCCGCGTGACGGCTCAGCAAGGGAAAGATGGCCACGGCCACGGCCGTTCCCACAATGCCCAAGGGAAACTCGTACAGCCGCTCGCCGTAATAGATGGCCGCCACGGCGCCCTGCTGCATCGGGTAACGCACGGCGCCGCCCAGCCACGGAATGTACTGCGGCCCATCCTTGGCCGCGGCCAGGCCCCAGGCGATCAGGCTGTCGTTGAAGGTATTGATTTGCGTGACGGCCAGGCCCACGAGCATCGGGGCCAGGTTGCGGCCGATCTGCCCGAGCCCTTCGCGGGCCACCGACCAATTGTAGTCGAAGTGAAACCCGAGCCGACGGAGCGTGGGCAATTGCACCACCACCTGCGCCGCGCCGGCCACTACCACCGCCACCGCCAGCACGTACGCCTGGGCCACCTGATTCGGAGCGAACCACGGCGCTACCGCCCAGGCTGCTACCAACCACACGATGTTCAACACGGCGGGCGTCAGGGCGGGCACCGTGAAGTGCTGCGCCGCGTAGAGCATGGTGGTCAACTGCGCGGCGATGCAGATCAGCAGCAGATAGGGCAACATCACGGCCGAGAGACCCATCAGTAAAGCCACGCCCGGCACGTCGCCCCAGATCAGCCATGCCAGGCCGAAGAGCAATTCACCGGCAGCCACCAGCCCGGCCAGCAAGATCGCCAACAAAGTGACCACCACGCTGGCCAACTGGCGGGCCGCTTGCCGATCGTTTTCCAAGTGGGTCGTCAGCACGGGCAGGTAACTGGCCGTCAGCGCCCCTTCGCCAAACAGGCGGCGGAAGAGGTTGGGAATGCGGAAGGCGATCACGAAGGCGTCCATGATCCCCCCGCCGGCCAAGCCCAGCAGCGAGGCAGTGGCCATGTCGCGGAGCATCCCCAGCACGCGGCAGGCCAAGGTGCCCAGGCTGGTGACAACCGTGCCGGTAATCAGAGGGTGTCGGGTGCCGCGGCTCATGCGGCCCATAGTAAAGGGGGAGGGCGGCAGGGGGAAGGGGAAAAGGAATGTCGCTTCACCCGTGGCACTTATGCCGGGCGTTTCCGATCCGCTCCCGCCCCCTGGCACCGGCTGCCGGAATCCCCATAATGACACAGATCCCCGAACCTGGCGCGAACGCCGGGGCCAAACGGAATGGATACCCTGGAATCACGTCATCCGATCGAGTATGGCCAAACGTTCCAATTATCAAGACCGCATCATCCGCAAATACTACGAGAACCGCGACGAGATCATGCTCCAGCGGTTGGGCGAACTGGTGACCGATTTGTACCTGGCCGAGGGCAAAACCCGTGCGCGGGTGTGGAAACGGGTAGGCGAGGTTCTGGCAAAATTAAAGGTATCCGCAGACCAGATTCAGCACCTGCTGCGAAGCGATAATCCGGCCCTGGTTGCCAATTTGTTGAAGAAACTGTTGGAGAAGCCGGGCTAGAGATTGGGGAGAATGTCGTATGGTCCACATGACGCTCGACATGCCCGAGGAGGCGTTAGCTGCACTACGCACCGATCCGGCGGACTTTGCGCGGGAGTTGCGGTTGGCCGCTGCCGTGAAATGGTATGAATTGCGACGAGTGACTCAAGAGCGGGCGGCCACGATCGCCGGTCTCTCCCGCACGGAGTTTGTCGCTGCGCTCGCGCAGTTCGGCGTTTCGCCATTTCAGTACACCGCTGATGAGGTGTTGGAGGAAGCCCGCCGTGAGTGAAATTGGGGTGGTTGGGACCGTCGCGGACGTTGCCTCGTTGTTGCACGTAGGTCGATTGGATAGAAATGACGAAAGGTCTCCTTCGAGCCACTTTTCTTATAGAGGTAGGGAGGCCGCATTGGGTTGCGGCCCCCCTCCCTCCGAACCGGACTGGCGGATTTCCCGCATCCGGCTCTCCAGTTGATGGTGTTACCTCCGAAAGGGTTGAGCGAAACAGACATGGGCGGTTTGCAGGGAATACAGCCCTTGCTCGTCGAAGAAGCGATTGGGCCAACGCTGCTGGTCCCTTCCGCGGCCCCGTCCGCGCCGTTTCTGTCGCCGCCGCAACATGCTACGCAGCCGACCACGAATCCAGCCGTCCAGTTGGCGGAAAACCGACCCGCGACAATGGCGAAAGTAGGTGAACCAGCCGCGAAGTTGCCGCGTCAGTCGAGCACACGTGAAGGGCAGGTCATGCCCGTTCGTGCGCTTGGTCTTCGCGCGGACCGCCTCCTTGAGTTTCCGCAGGCTCTTTTGCCGCGGCACACGCAAGTCGCCGCGGAAGCGATAGCCCAGAAAATCGAAACCCTCGATGCGGGCGTCCACGATCTTGGTTTTGGTCGGATGCAGGGTCAACTCGTTTTCGTTGACCCAACGTTGCACCATCGCCAAGGCCGCTTCCGCCTCCTCGCGAGTCTTGCACAAGATCACGAAGTCGTCTGCATAACGGACCAGCGCGAAACCGGCGTTGTCCAGCACGTGGTCCAGCGGGTTGAGGTAGATGTTGGCCAGAAGGGGCGAGAGGACTGCTCCTTGGGGCGTGCCCGTTTCGGGCGTCCACTCCCGCAGGTTGTCCATCACGCCTTGCTCCAGGAACATCTCCACCAAACGCAACACCCGGCTGTCCGACACCTTCTCGCGCAGTCGCGTCATCAGCCGTGGCTTCGAGATCGTGTCAAAGTAACTCTTGAGGTTCGCGTCCACCACGTAGACGCGACCAGCGCCGAGCAGTTCCTCGACCCGTTCCAGGGCGTGATGACACCCTCGTCCGTGTCGAAACCCGTAACTGGCTTGCGAAAACGTGGCGTCGAAGATCGGTTCCAGCACGTGCAACAGCGCGGTTTGCACCACGCGGTCACGCACGGTCGGAACCCCCAACGGCCGCTGCTCCTTGCTGCCCGGTTTCGGAATCCAGACTCGCCGCACGGCCTGCGGACGATACGCATTGGTCCGCAGTGCCTCGTGCAGCCTGTCCAGTTCTTTCTGGCCATTGGCCTGAAAGCCCTCGACCGATTGATGGTCCACCCCCGCTGCTCCCCGGTTGCCGATCACATGGCTGCGGGCGGCAAACAGGTTCAGCGGCGCGTACACCTTGTCGATCAGCGTGTGCCATCTTCCTCCTCGCACTCCTTGTTCGAGTGTCGCCAACATGCGGTCCGTCCAGACACACGGGTTCGCCCAGTCGCGAATCGACGGAGGCTCTCCGGCGGGAGTAGCCGCGAACGGCACTGTCACCGGGGGATGGTTTCTTTCCCGTGGCTCGGACATCACGCATCCATCTTCCTGCACCCCTTCGCTCCCCCGGCGTTACCCGGTTTCGTCGCTACTATGGGTGCTCTGACTCCTGGACGGCCGGTTCTTCCTATCCTTATCAGGGACAATGAACTCCGTCCTGCTTCCTTCCAGGTCTCTCTCCTTACGACGTTTGACCTTCCGACCATTCCGTCCTCAACCACCGTGTTGCCATCTCCCCATCACGGCTTTCGCACGTTACCTCAGCCGGATGGGCCGCCGCGTCTATCCCCCGGGCAGATCTGGACGGATCGGAGGGAACGCCGTCACGCGGTCGGAGGTTCGCCATTGGCTAGCAGGCTCCCCGACAGGCTTGGCCGAATCAGGTTCGTTATCCTACGGACTGGTCATTCACCTCCGGTTGCTTCCCACCCCTCCTCGCGGAGACGCGGTTACTTTCGGTTACAGGTTTGTAACGCAAACCTGGTGGGGACTCGCACCCCACCGATCAAACGTTTTCAGAGACGCACTAGCCCAGGCGTTTACGCCTGTGGAACGAGAGAGCATCCTTCAGATTTTCTTTTTCCTTAAGCCCCCTTCAGGGGGCGTTGATTGTTTCATCGGCGGAAATTGGCTCAGAATCAACCCTTCGCGCCCCCTGAAGGGGGCTAAAGAAAAAGGGAACGGTATGTTAGCCTCCTTTCCACAGGCGTAAACGCCTGGGCTAGAGAAAAGGCACACAATGGAAATCCCGCTCGACGTATCTTCCCATCGGCGAGCCCTGAGAATAATCCAAGAATTCCTCGCTTCCTTCAGCCAATAACGATTCGTGCCGAGCCTTTTCGATCAACTCCGCTGGAAGAAGTTTCCCGTCCTCGACCAGGGCTTCGTCTGCCTGGTCGACGTGATGGGCGACGACCAGGCCGTGGTGCAGGCGGCGCGGGTGAGCTACGCGGCCGGCACGCGCCACGTCTCCGACGATCGCTCCCTGATCCGCTACCTGATGCGGCACGCGCACACCACGCCGTTCGAGATGGCCGAGGTGAAACTGCTGGTGCACGTGCCGATGGATTGCTGGCGGCAGTGGATTCGGCACCGCATGGCCTCGATCAACGAGACCAGCACCCGCTATTCCATCGCCATCGACGCCGCGCAGGCCACTCCGCCGGCCGAGTGGCGGCGGCAGGCCGCCAGCAATCGCCAAGGGAGCGAGGGGACGCTCGATCCGGCGGCCGGCGCCGAGCTTTCGGCTGCCGAGGCGGAACTGCAACGGCAGGCGCGGCAGGTGTACCAGCACCGGCTTGATCTGGGCGTCGCTCGGGAGCAGGCCCGCAAGGACCTGCCGCTCTCGACCTACACCGAGGCCTACTGGAAGATCGACCTGCACAACCTCCTGCACTTCCTGGAACTGCGGCTGGACACGCGGGCCCAGTGGGAGATCGCCCAGTACGCCCACGCGATCGGCCACGAGATTGTCCGACCGTTGTTCCCCCTGGTTTGGGAGGCATTTGTCGATTACCGTCTGGAAGCGGTACAATTGAGCCGGCTTGACCGCGAGGTCATCGCTCGGCTGGTGGCCGCCCGACGGCTGCCGGCCACCGAGGAGGAGTTTCTGGTCGCTGGCGATCCGGCCTGGGCCGGGCTGAGCCGCTGCCGCGAGCGCGACGAATGCCGCGACAAACTGGCCCGCTTGGCCCTCTTACGCAAAGGACCCGAGAATCATGAACGATCCCCCGAATGACGAGCAGTCGACCATCGAGCACGTGCTCGACCTCAACGAGAGGCTCCTGTTGAGCATCACGGAAGGCGACTGGGAGACCTACTCGCAGTTGTGCGATCCGACGCTGACGGCCTTCGAGCCGGAATCGCGCGGACAGTGGGTCGAAGGAATGGCGTTCCACAACTTCTACTTCGAGCAGGGCGGCGTCGCCGGCCCGCACAACACCACGGTCTGCTCGCCGCACGTGCGGCTGTTGGGCGACGTGGCGGTGGTCTGCTACGTGCGGCTGGTGCAACGTCTCGACGACCTCGGCAAGCCGGTCACGCTCCGCGCCGAAGAGACTCGCGTCTGGCATCGTGAAGAAGGCGTCTGGCGGCACGTACACTTTCATCGATCGATGAGCACCTGATGCGCTCCATTGCCATCATGAATCAGAAAGGCGGGGTGGGGAAAACCACTACCGCCGTGAATTTGAGCGCCGCGTTGGCGGCCACCGGGCTGCGCAGTGTGCCTGGTGGACCTCGACCCGCAGGCCCACGCCACCCTGCATTTCGGCGTCGAGGCGCAGCCGGAGGAGCTTTCAATCTACCACGTGTTGACCGGCCCGACGCGCGTCGGCGAAGTTTGCCGGCAGGTGGCCGAAAACCTCTGGATGGTTCCGTCGAGCTTGGACCTGGCGGCGGCGGAACTGGAACTGCGAAAAAAGGGGACAGGTCCAATTTGCCGCGACCAACCTTCGGTCGGTGCCCGCCCAGAGGGTGCTTCGCACAAATTGGACCTGTCCCCTTTTTTCGCCCTCCGCGACAAGCTTCGCGACGATCCGCCGCCGGTCGACTATCTCTTGATCGATTGCCCGCCCTCGCTGGGCGTCCTCACGCTCAACGCGCTGGCCGCGGTGAGCGAAGTGTTCATCCCTTTGCAGCCGCACTTCTTCGCCTTGCACGGGCTGAGCAAGCTGCTGGAAACCATCGATCTGGTGGCCGCCCGCCTCAACGACAAACTCAAGCTGAGCGGTGTGATCCTCTGCATGTACGATGGCGGCACGCGGCTGGCGGCCGAGGTGGGCCAGGACGTGGACGCGTTCTTCCGCAACGCCCGCGGCCAGACGACCCCCTGGGCCAACGCCCAGACCTTCCAAACGCGAATCCGCCGCAACGTGCGTCTGGCCGAAGCCCCCAGTTTCGGCAAGTCGATCTTCCAATACGCGCCCGACTCGCACGGCGCGGAAGACTATCAGCGGCTTGCGGCGGAAATTGTGGCCAACGGCGAAGGGCCAGACGCCGGGAAGTAGCACCGGCGGGGTCGAACGCAACGCTGCGTCCGGCGGCGATCTCTGGCGGCCGCGCCCGTCGCGGCTTGATGCCCGGCGTTCCTCGTCAGGGCCGTCACATTCGGCATTTCCGGCCTTCTTGGCAGACTATTCCCGTCCTCCCTTTCTTGCCGTCCGCAGCCGTCGCAAGAGCACGGTTCTGCCGATTATGCCGAGAAACCGCGATACGGCCGGAGACGCGCTTTTGGGGGTCGCGCCGGTGGTGCCGATTGATGCGCCACATCATTGAGAAAAGGCCCATCGAGCGTTGGTTTCCTCAAATCCGCGTCGTGTGCCGCGACGATGGCTGTAACGAGTAAGACGGACTGACCCGATTGCGCGGAAAGGAGTCTGACATGAGGCTTTTCCACATTACCTTATGTGCGTCTTTGGCGGCGTGTAGCGGATCGGTGGCATGGGCCCAGAACGGGCTCTATGGCTCGCCGGAAATGCTGCGTCTGCCGCAACAATACGCGGAGCAAAGCTCCGCTGCGACGGCCGCCTATCCGAACACTGCGGCGCCCATCGTCCAACCGGTGCCCGCGGCCCAACCGGCGCCGGCCTCGGCCTACTATCCCCCTCAGCCGCAATATCGCGACCCGCCGCAGCCGCAATATCGCGACCCGCCGCAGCCGCAATATCGCTATCCGGCGCAGCCGCAGCCACAGTATCGCTACCCGGCTCAGCCGGCGGCAACGGCCATGTATCAGCCTTACCAGCCGGGGGCACAGTACCGGTATCCTGGCCCCAACACCCGGCCCCCGGTGCGGACGGCCGCCATCGACCAGTCGGCGATGAACCAGCCGACTCCGGCGCCGCCGGGAGTGCCCGCCGCCCCGCCGCCCACGGCCTCGCCCTTGCCGAACGACAATCCTGCGCCGCAATCCTCGAACGTGATGAACCAGATGCTGGCCGAACCGGACGGCTACGGCAACAACACGGATGGTTGCGGCTCGTGCGGACCGTACCGCGGCGCGCTGGGCCGCTTCGAGCAGGCCGCCTGCGGACCGAACTCCGAGGGCTGCGGCTACGACGGCTGTTGCGGCCAACGCTGCTGCCCTTGGTACGCCTCCGTCTCGGCGCTGGTGCTGGGCCGCAGCGAGGGACGTAGCCTGTGGACCAGCTACCAGAGCACCGATGAGAAGGCACAGGGCGGCAATGCCCAGTTCGAGATGCGCTGGCAGTGGGGCGGTGAAGTGCAGTTCGGCCGCCGCTTCTGCTACTGCGGCGTGCCGTTTGCCGTGGAAGCGACCTACTGGACCACCGAGGCGTTCACGGGCTTCCGCAGCACGTCGTTCGCCCCCGATACGACCAACACGGTTCTGAACGTCGATAACATCACGTTCAACGTCCCCGGCGGCGCCACGCAAGACGCCAACATCTGGTTCCAGGGCGCCGGAGAGCAGACCCTGACGCGGCGGGACGAGTTCCACAACGTGGAAGTCAACTTGATCCACGAACAGTTGGCCTGGGGCTGCGACTCGCCGTGGGACATCGGCTGGTCGGTGGGCGTCCGCTACTTCCGCTTCCAGGAGTCGCTGGTGTTCGACTCGGTGATGCCCGGCTGTTCACCCGGCGATATCTTCGACGCCTACTTGAGCGACAACGTCACCAACAATCTGGTGGGCGCCCAGTTCGGCTTCGACGCCGCCTACAATCTCTGCGGCGGCGTGCGGGTGTTCATCTCGCCCAAGGTCGGCATCTACAATAACTTCATCGACAGCACGTTCGAGGCACAACTCGGCAACCACGTCACCAACGGCCAGAGCACGCCGTACGGGACCTACTATCCGATCCACGGGACCGGGAATGCCGTCTCCTTCCTGACCCAGATCGACGTGGGCGCCGACTGGCAGTTCGCGCGGAACTGGAGCTTGCGGGCGGGCTACCGCGTGGTGGCCGTCACCGGCGTCGGATTGGCCGAAGATCAGTTCCCGCAGTACATCTGCGACGTGCCCTCGCTCCAACACGTGGAACACTCCAGCAGCCTCGTGTTGCACGGAGCGTTCCTCGGGCTGACCTACAACTTCTAGGCGAGAAGAGTGAGGAGCGAGGAATCGAGGGTGGGCAGTGCCGGAGCGCCGGCACTGCCTTTTTGCGTTGGTGGCCCGGCGATCCGTCGCCCGTGTTGCGCGGGATCGTCAGAATGCCCCGCCGGCGCCGACGCCCTTCTTGCCCTTGCCGCTATCGTACATCTTCTGCAAGCTTTCGGACTGCTTGCCCTGGTTGCTCTTATTGATGCCACGGACGCCTTGCAATAGATCGGTCTGTTGCGCGGCAGCGGGCGCGGCACTGGCTGAGCCGCGGACCGGATTGACCTGTGCGCCGCCGAACGCCCCCATGCCACCGCCCATGCCGCCCATCATTCCGCCGCCCATGCCGCCCGCGCCGCCAAAGCCTCTGGCGCGGCCGGCCTCGCCTTCTGTTCTGGGCCGCGGCTTCAACGCCGGCAGCCCTGCTTTGGCTTGCTCGCGGCTTACGCGGCGGAGCCGATCCAGTAACAAGTCGATCTCTTCATGCACCTCCTGAGTCTGACTGAGAACGAGGCTCAAATTGATGAATCATTCACCCTTGGTCCGACAGCCCTCTACGATCTCATCCGGCCGTGACAGGGCAAAAAGATGCTAGTGCGGCCGATTGACGCCACCCCAAACGCAGTATACGATGGCGCTGCTGCAATCTGGGTCGGCAAAGGGGGGCTTACGAGCGTCAGCGCGAAAAAGGAGACCTGATGACAAAAAGAAAAATCGTGGTGATCGGATCGGGAAGCCAGTTCACGGAGTTCTTCTTGCAGGAACTCTTCAAGTTCGAGGAGTTCAAGGGAGGCACGCTCGCGCTGGTGGACCGGAAACCGGACCGCCTCAAACATGAGGTGGAACTGGTGAACCGAATCAATCGGGAATTCCAATTCGATCTGGCTGTGGAAGGGCACACGGATCGGAGGGCGGCGCTACCCGGCGCCGACTTCGTTTATTGCTTTCTCGCGGTGAACTCCAAGGAGGCTTGGAAAAAGGAGTTCGAGCTGTGCAACAAGCACGGCATCAACCCGTACGAGGCCTATACGGTCGGGGCGCCGGGGTTGAATTTCAGCATTCGCCATGTCCCGGTCATGCTCGACATCGCGGCCGACATGGAAGCCTTGTGCCCCGCCGCCTGGGCCATTCTCGACAACAACCCCCTCTCGCGCATCGTGGCCGCACTGGAAAGGCACTCCCATGTGAAGTGGGTGGGTTACTGCAATGGCCACGAAATGATCCAGATGGCCATCGAGCAACTGTTGGGCATGGACCAGCGCGGCCGGGGGCGCGACGCCGACCCGATCGAACGCGAGTTCATGGTGCCCTCGGGCACAGTGGATATCTTGCTGGCTGGCATCAACCACCTGGAATGGGTGACGGACATCCGTAGCGCGGCTACCGGAGAAGACCTGTACCCTCTGGTGAGAGAAACCATCCGTCGCACTCGGGCGGACCAATTCCCCGCGGGATACCGCTTCATCTTCGAGGCCTCGAAGCTGCTCGGGTTCGTCTGTTCGCCGGCCGACAACCACGTCGGCGACTACCTTTGGTTCATTGATCCGCCGACGGCAGAGCGATGCGGCCTGAAGCCCTATCCGGTGGACAAGTGGTTCGGAGGCCTCATGGCGAATGACTGGGAGGCCCTTGTGGCAAAATACGAATCGCCCGCGGCGATCCGGAAATACGTGTCGCAGCGCCGGATCGGTTGGATGAGCGTGCAGATCGCGCGCTCCCTGATGACCGCCGGCCAGAAGTACTTTCCCGCGCTGAATCTGCTGAACCGGGGCGCGATCTCCAACCTGTCGGACGACATCGTGGTCGAGGTCCCGGCGGTCGTTGGTCCCGACGGCCCCAAGGCGGTGCAGTACGGCCCGCTGCCGGCGGCGGTCGCGCCCTACTGCCAGCTCATCGGCTCGATCACCAACCTCGTGGCCGACGCCGCGGCCACGGGTTCCAAGGAACTGGCGCTCCAGGCGCTGTTGATGGATCCCTTCATTCGCAGCGCCACGGTGGCCGAGGCGCTCTTGGAGGACATGCTCGCCTACAGCCGGCAGTACGAGAACCCGTTTCGCATAGGCCCACTCGCCTGTTGGGGTGGCAGTTGAACTGCCACCCTACCGCACGAAAATAGGGATGGCAGTGCAACTGCCATCCCAACATGACCAGTTCTGAAACAGCTTCTTAGCCCAAACCGGCCCGGAGCGATATTGGCTTGCGATGAAACACCGCGATCGCGTCTTGACGGCGCTCGATCACGAGGCGCCCGACCGTTGCCCCATGCAAATCAGCTTTACGCCGGAGTTCGCCGTCCGTCTGCGCGCGGACATGAAGCTGACCGATCAAAAAGGCCATAACCCGCATGGCGGCGGCAACACCTACGACCTCGAACGCGCCTTGGACGAGGACCTGCTGCTGACCAGCGTCGGCTGGGCCAATTGTTACTACCAATCGCAAGAACCGTACACGGATGAATGGGGCGTCGGCTGGCGTCCCACCCAGTACGCCACGCCGTTCGGCAAAGGGGCCTACACCGAAATCACCGGCCACCCGTTGGCCGACGCCGACGCCATTTCCACGTACCGGCCGCCCGACCCGAACCGTCCCGAGTTATACGAGGACGCCGCGCACCTGATCAGGAACTACGGGCAGGAATACTTCATTGTCGGCGTGACGGTGACGACGATTTTCGAGACGGCGTGGGCGCTGCGCGGACTGGAGACGTTGCTGATGGACTTGGTAACGGCCCCCGATCTGGCCCAGGCCATCCTGGACATTCCCTATCGCTATCATCTGACCGCGGCCCAAAAACTGGCCGAGATGGGCGTGGACGCGATTTGGGTTGGCGACGACGTCGGTGCGCAGAAGGGGATGGCCATCTCGCCGGCGTTATGGCGCAAAGTTTTCAAGCCGATGTGGGCCGAATACTTCAGCGAGTTGAAACGTCTGAACCCGCGTGTAAAGATCATGTACCACTCGGACGGCGCCATCGAACCGATTATCCCCGACATGATCGAAGTCGGCCTGGACGTGCTCAATCCGATCCAACCGGCCTCGATGGATCCGGCAGCGCTTAAGAAACGGTACGGCGACAGACTGTGTTTCTGGGGTTCGATCGACGAGCAACACACGCTGCCCTTCGGCACGCCCGACGACGTGCGCCGGGAAGTTCTGGCGCGCCTGGACACCATCGGCAAAGGCGGCGGACTCATTATCGGCCCGACGCATCACGTCCAACTTGACACCCCGCTGGACAACTTCTGGGCGATGCACCAGACCATCACCGGGACGCCGTACAGGAAGGAACAGTAAAGGGCAAGACCTCCGTGAACTGTTACACCATTACGTATCAAGATTGACAACTCCATACTCGGGAGAAAAGGGGATAAGTCCAATATCCGCGTAATGGGACTTATCCCCTTTTCTCTCCCAAGCAAGTGGAAAAACGCATCAAGCAGGCGACGCCGAAACTGGACCTCGACGGCCCAGACGCCCAAAGGCTCGTTGGCACAGGGTCTGAAACCTTGCCGAAAGAAGAAGCCGGCGCTGGCCGGGACAAGTGCGAGTAATTCTATTGGGCTTCGGTCACTCTGAGCAAAGCAGCGACTTTTCGACTGCGACCGGCACCTTGATCGGCGCGAAGAACGCCGCGGGATAGAGGTAGTCCTCGCCGCTTTCGTCTACGACCCTGATGTCGCCGTCCTCGGCGGCGTCCTTGTCGGGAAGCACTCGGTAAATCTTGTGCAACTCCAGGGAGGCCGGGTAGCCGGCATTCTTGATGCAGACGACGAAGTGCGAAGGAGCGTGCGTAGCTTTCTTCATGGCTCTAGTCCAGGTAACGTTTGCGTTTGAGTTCCTTCCTGCCGATTCCGTGAGCTTCGTACCAGTGTAACTCCGCCAACCGCACCCGGCCGCTGGCAAGGCGGACTTGGGCAATTCCTCTCAACTTGCGCCAATTGCCTTGGCCATAGATTCGGCGGAGGCGGGCGCGATCACGAACGCCGGTTCCCCGTGCGATGGTTTCGACGTCCGTAATCTCGCTGAGAAGCTCGAACCCCATACACTACAATTATGTCACGCTGCGTCCCAGACTTCCAGAGAGCGACAGCCACTTCCGGGGGGGCTTGACCGGCAGCTTCAAGCCAGTTATGGTGACGCTAAAGCCGAGAAACAGCAATGGCAAGTCGGTGCTATCGGGGGCTTTGAAGCGAGGTCTTCATTATGGCTGGCCAACGAGTCGCGATGATTCTCAGGTCCAGAACAAACCTCTCGGACGAGCAGATCTCGCAGATGTCTGACGCGGAAGGGTGGCAGTTGATCTACACTGTGAAACGGCCGAAAAGTCAGGCGCTGAAAAAGACAAACCAGATTTGTTTCACGGGGTTCTCGCCTTCCGAAAAGGACAAGCTGGGCCAACTTGCAGCAGCAGATGGCTTGGACGTTGTGAAATCGGTAACGCATTCACTTGCATACCTTGTAACGGGACCAAACGCGGGTCCAGCAAAACTCAAGAAGGCAAGAGAGCAGAACGTAGTCATAATGGATGAAGGACAGTTCGCCCAATTCCTGCATGATGGGGAGATCCCGGATTCAGTGGGTTCTGGGTAAACTCTTCGCACTGAAATCGAAAGGATTCCAGCGATGGGTAAGGGCATTCTGGAATCGCCGGTCTTCGACACACCTGTGGCCATTCTCGACTTTGAGACAACCGGCCTAAGCGCGGGGATGGACCGAGTCGTTGAGGTGTCAGTGATTCGGCGAGAGCGGGACGGACGTTCGGAAGTCGTTCTGGATACGCTAATCAATCCGCGTCGACCAATGGGGGCTACGGAAATTCACGGCATTACCGACGCCGAAGTGGTGGATGCCCCCACATTCGAGGAGGTTGCGGATGGCGTTGCCAAGGCCATTTCGGGGTGCGTTCTTGCCGCATATAACGTCTACTTCGACATGCGATTCTTTGAATACGAAATGAATCGGGCCGGCTTTTCACTCAATCCGCCCCACATGTGCCTCATGTATCTCAGACCTTTGCTCGGCCTGGGGCCACGATGTTCGCTGGGCGACGCCTGCCACGCCCACGGTGTACCATATTCCGGTTCGCACATGGCGGGCGACGATGCTGAATCGTCGGCTCAATTAATGGAATTCTACTTTACCGTAATGCGGGACGCAGGAATCCGGTCCTTTCAAGACCTCTCCAGCCGGGGCACGTATAAGTTTCTGCGCAGCTTCGACAGGAATATGTTTCAGTGTGAATCCAGAATCGGCGGCTGGGTTCCTGACAAGCTTCGCTCGCGCAGGTGTCGCTGTGGGAGAGCCGAAACCGGCGCAGTTGCTGCCGTGCTCACGGAAACTCGAAAAACGACTCGCAACGGCGTTGCCGTATACTGGGACGCGCTAAAGGCCGCAGTGGCCGATCTGCAGATCGACGACGAAGAATTCAAGCACCTTCACCGGATTGTTGCGGAGTACGAACTGCGACAGGAGCAGGTGCGCATGCTGCATGCTCGTGCCTTTGCCAGCGTTATCACCCAGTTTATCAGCGATCAGTGCCTGGATGACGGAGAAAGCCAGCAGCTCAAACGGCTTCATCGATGCCTCAGCAAGCTTGGGTGGGCACCCGGGGAATGAAAGGGCCCCGCCATCTACTTGATTAGCGCATCGAACTCCTCCTCGGTAATCACCGGAACGCCGAATTCTTGGGCTTTGGCAAGTTTGCTGCCGGCCTTCTCACCGGCCACAACGTAGTCGGTATTCTTCGAGACGCCGGTGGCGGGATGGCCGCCATGCCGGGCGATGAGTTCCTTTATCTCGTCGCGGCTGTATTTCTGCAAGGTGCCGGTGACTACGAGCGTCTTGCCTTCCAACGCCCGCGGGCCACCGGCTCGCGCCGCCGACTTCATCTTCACACCCACACTCTTCAGGTCTTCGATCGTCTCCACGCCGAACTTGCTGTGCAGGAAGTCGTACACGCTATTAGCGATTTTCTCACCGATTTCATTGGTTTCGCTTAACTGCTCCACGCTGGCCGCCATCAGCGCGTCCATCGAGCCGAAGCGTTCGGCCAGGAGCGTGGCCAGACGGTCGCCGACGTGGCGGATCGCCAAGGCGTTCAATAACCGGGCCAGACCGCGACCCTTGCTGGCCTCGATGCCGTCCAGCAGCTTGTCGACCGATTTGCGACCCATTCGCGCCAGATTCAGCAACCGATCTTGCCGTTGTTCCAGCCGGTAGAGATCGCCAAACGTTCGCACGACCTTTTCGTTGACTAGTTGCTCCACAAGCTTCTCGCCAATTCCCTCGATATCCATGCCGTTACGATGAACGAAAAACTCAATGTGTTCCTTGAGTTGTGCGGGGCATCCAGGATTTCGGCATACCACGAGGCCCCTGTCCTCCGTGCTGCCCGTTGCGATCATGTTTACTCCGCACGAGCGCAAATCCTCGATAGCCTTTCTGCCAAAACGGCTGTTGAGGAAAGAGGCAACACTATACGCGACGACTGGTGGGACACCTTCAATTGCTGCAATCTGCTCCGCGCTGGCACCCATTAACTGATCAATGGTCTTGTACGCTCCAGCCAGACGTGTGGCGGTCCACGGGCCTACGCCCTCGATTGCGAGAGCCGCGAGCACTCGCTCCAACCCACAGTTCTTGCTTCGCTCCAGACCCCTTAGGATTTTACTGGCGAGTCTCTCACCTACTTTGACTTTGAATTTCTTTCCCTTTTTGCTTTGCCTCTCACCTGTTTCAATGCGAGCCAAGTGATTTTGCTGGATGCGGTAGAGGTCACGGTAGCTTTGAATGGGGATTGCGGAAACAAGCGTCCGCACTAGCTTTTGCCCAACATGGCGGACGTTTCCCTCGTGTTTCTGTGGAAACGGGTGGAGGTAGTGAAGTATTCGCTCGCGCCAGTCCTGCGTTCCGAATGGATATTCACCCTCAGCCGTAATCAGCCATTCACCACAAGCGGGGCAGTGCGTTGGATACGTGAATTCGCGCAGTACCACCTTTCGCAAATGTTTTTCAACACGTACGATGTGGGGTATGATCTTTCCTGCCTTCTCCACAACAACCGTGTCGCCGAGACGTACGTCCTTCTTGCGGATTTCGTCCGCATTGTGAAGACTCGCCTGGGAAACGGTCGTACCTGCGATTTCGACTGGTTCGAGGATGGCAACCGGAGTTATTGCGCCGCTCTTGCCCACTTGGACCTGAATGTCGTTGAGCCGCGTGGTGGCTTCGTACTTTTCGAACTTGTAGGCAATCACCCAGCGGGGGCTCTTGGACGTGCTGCCGAGCCGCTCGCGCTGGTCGAAACGATTCACCTTGAGCACCAGCCCGTCGATCTCGAAATCCAGTTCGTGCAGCCGCTCGATCAACTCTTCGCAGTGTTCCACCGCCGCTGCGAAGGAGGGAAAGCACTCGACGTAGGGCGTCACGGCCAGCCCGTAGCCGCGAAGCTCGTCGAGAAACTCCATGTGGGATCGTGCCTTGAGGCCGCGCGTGTCGCCGGCGCTGTGGCAAAAGAACCGCAGCCGCCGCTCGGCGCAGACCCGCGGATCGAGTTGGCGGACGCTGCCGGCCGTGACGTTGCGGGTGTTGGCGAACGGCGGTTCGCCCTTCTTCTGCTGGGCTTGGTTAAGCAGCACGAGGTCGGAGTTGGTCATGTAGATTTCGCCGCGGACTTCCAAGAGCGGCGGAACGGTCGCAACGATTTCTCCCCTCTCCCTTTGGGAGAGGGGCAGGGGGTGAGGGCTGTTCCTCTCGCCCGCTGCCCTCACCCTAGCCCTCTCCCGGTGGGCGAGGGGACCATGGCGCTGAGCCGCAGCGGAATGTCTTTGATCGTGCGGACGTTGTGGGTGATGTCGTCGCCCACCCGGCCGTTGCCACGGGTCACGCCGTGGGTCAACAGGCCGTCCTCGTAGATCAGCGAGACGGCCACGCCATCGACCTTCAGTTCCACCACCCACTCGACCTCTTCACCCGGCAGCAGTTTCGCCACGCGGTCGCCGTATTTCTTCAACTCGTCGAGGCTGTAGGTGTTGTCGATCGAGAGCATCGGCACGCGATGCTCAACCTGCACAAGTCCCTCGACGGGCTGATCGCCGATGCGTTGCGTGGGGCTGTCCGGCGTGACCAGATCGGGATGCTCGGCCTCCAGCTTCTTGAGCCGCTCCATGAGCCGGTCGTACTGGAGATCGGAAATCTCTGGGGCCGCCTCGACGTAGTACTTCCGGTCGTGGTAGCGGATTTCCTCGCGGAGCCGGGCGATTTCGGCGGCAGGATTGGTAGGCATGGCTCGAACTCGGGTAGAGTCATCACGTGTCAGTTTTCAGTTGTCAGTGCTCAGTTGTCAGTCAGTCAAGAACTGACCACTGAAAACTGACCACTGACGACTGTGAACTACCCATCGCACCCGCAGGCGGCCACGCAAACCTCGCGGACGCCGCGCAAGGGATGCGGAATCAAGCACAGGAACTTCATCGGGCCGGGGCCCGTGTTGCGGAACTGGTGGAGCTGGTTCGGCGGCACGAAGACGGCCATGCCCGGCCGCAGCGGGTGTTCGCGGTCGCCCTCCATCACGACTCCGGTACCCTCCAGCACGAACACCTCGTGCTCGTGGGCGTGGGCGTGTTTCGGGGTGCTGCCGCCGGGGGCCACCTCGAACTGCCGCATGGAAAAGCTGGGCGCGGCGTCGTCGGGACCGATCAGGCAGCGCATGCGGCACTTCACGGCCCCCTCCGTCTCGACGGGCGCGGCTTCGATCTGTTCGCAGTGAATGACTTTCATCGTCGGCTCCTCGATGGTTGGCGTTCGCCAGGGCGTCTGCGGAACATCTGCCGATTATAGCACAACCCAGCGCGCAGAAAAAACCCCGAGGCAACGACTCCCAGCGCCGTAACGGCCTCCGCCAAGGAAGCCCAAACCGTCGTTGACCCCGAGGTCGTGACGACGCACGATCCGAAGACCGCACGCGACACACCCCTTCTATAGCACGGTTCCGATTTCTGTCAATAGGGCGTGTGAGAGTCGGTCCACTCTTGGAGTGCGGCGATTCATCGCCGCTTTTCCCGCGTCTGACAGCGGGTCACAGCGAGTTATCCCCATTCCAAAGAAAGTGGCGATAAATCGCCTCACTCCATAGGTGCACAGAGGGGGTCGAACTCTTGTCCGGCGCAACTGTTCAGGGTGTGCAAAGCAGCGGCAAGATGCTGCTTCTACAACGCAACTTTACCGATTGAGCGGATTGGATAACTGCTGGATCAACTCCACAAAGCGCTGGCCCCGCTGGCGGAAGTTGCGGAACTGATCGGTGCTCGCGCAGGCGGGCGAGAGGACGATGGCTTCTCCCGGCCGGCTCTGCGGCCAACACCATTGCAGCGCCTCGTCCATCGTTTCGACCGCCGCGGAAACGAATTGCGGCTGCCGTTGGAGCAGCAGGGCGTGAAGTTCTTCTCGCGCGGCCCCGAAGAAGGCCGCCCCGCGTGCTCGCTGCACGATCTCTGCGGCCAGCGGCGCGAGATCGGCCCCTTTGCTCTTCCCCCCCGCCAAGAGCCAGATCGGCAGATCGAGCGACCGCAGGGCGGCGATCGTCGACTCGGGCGTAGTGGCTGTCGAGTCGTTGTAGAAGCGGCGGCCTTCGATCACAGCGAACCATTCCAGCCGCTGCGGCAGGGGGCGAAATGCCTGCAATCCCCGCCGGATGTCCTCTCGCCCGCATCCGGCCGCCAGCGCCGCGGCGGCCGCACAAGCGGCGTTGATCCGGTTGTGCTCGCCCGGCACGGGCAGCGGCGGCAGTTCATCCAGTCGTAGCCCGCACACTCCGTGTGCGGAACAGGCGATTTCGTCGCCCACCGCGATCTGCCGTCCGCGAACCAGGTGCGACCACGTGGCCACTTCCGCATCAAAGGTATTGAGCACGGCGAAATCGACGGACGTTTGGCCGGTGAGAATTCGCTGCTTGGCCGCGGCGTAGTCGGCGAAACTCTCGTGCCAATCGAGGTGGTTGGGCGTGCAGCCGGTGACCACGGCCACGTGCGGCATCTTCGCGGCCGGGCCGGCGTGCCACAACTGAAAGCTGCTGATCTCCAGCACCACCCAATCATCGGGCCCGATCTGCGGCAGTTGCTCCAGCAGGCTGCCGCCGATGTTCCCGCCCAGAAACGTCCGGCGGCCGGCGCTCCGTTCACAGGGGACTGTCCCGATTTTCGCGGCGAGCGAAGCGCCGCTACCAAGAGTGCTGTCGTCGCCGCGAAAATGGGACTGTCCCCCTCGGGACTTCAGGATTGCGGCGATCATCGCCGCGGTGGTCGACTTGCCGTTCGAGCCCGTGACGCCGATGATCTTCGCCGGGCAGTTCTCAATGAACAATTCGATCTCCGTGCAGAGCCGAGCGCCGCTACGACGGGCGACTTGCAGCCACGGGCTCCTGGGCCGGACCGCCGGGTTCACGACCACGAGATCGGCGTCGCGGAAGTCTTCTTCGCGGTGGCCGCCGAGGTGGAGTGCGGCGATCGGCACGTCGGTCAGCAGCGGCAGCGAGTCGGCCAATGCGGCGGCATCGGCCAGATCGGTCACGGTGACGATGGCCCCCTGCCGGGCGAGCCAGCGTGCGGCGGCGGCCCCGCCGCCAAAATGGCCCAGCCCCATGATCGTCGCCCGCCGGCCGCGATAGTCGATACTCATGCTGCCAGTAAACCGGGCGTGGCTCGCGGTGGCAAGGGGGCACAGAGCGGCGGCCCGTGGTCGCGCGCCGGATGCTGGGGTGGCAGTTCAACTGCCGCCCCCATGCTCTTGGCAAACCATTTGACGTTGACTGGCCGCTGGCTCCTTTCGGTTACCTATCTTGTCGAGCAGTCGACACAGAAAACCCACCCCCTTGACGGCTCGTAGGTAGCCACATAGCATGGTGTTTGTCGCGTCAAGGTCCACCTTTCCCTAAGACGGAGAAATAGCCGATGTTAGTCGAACTCGAACAGTCCGCCGACAATAAACCCGTAGGTGTGAACCCTAATCGGATTGATTACATTGAAAGCGATACGCTGGCTACGACGACAATTCACTTCCACGGAGGGGAGAAACTCACAGTGGACGGCGATTTCCAAGCGGTTCTCATTAGACTAAACGCCCACTGGGACGAAGACTCGGAATGACCACAAAAGGGCGGGGTGGTCTTAAGGAGATAGAGGCTATGAAGGCGCGGCATCTATATGTCGGTCAGGCTGGGCAGTTTGCACTTATGGCGGAATTAGCGTGGCGAGGCTACCACGCCGTAACTCCAGGGATTGATGTTGGAGACGATATATTCATAGTTTCTGACGCTGATGGGGCTGTGTCGCGTGTTCAGGTCAAGACTAGCAAAGAAAAATCACAAAAGAAATCCAGCGCCTATCACTTCAAGGTTAAGAGAACTGCGATCAGAAATGCCCCGAACCCCGATTTGCACTTTGCCTTCGTAATGCGTGGGAAAAAAGACAAAGACTGGCGATTCCTGCTTATGACGCGGGCACAACTACTTGCCTATGTTGACAATCACAATGTGGGTACAGTCGCAGACAAAGGTGATTTCCTGAGAATCAGTATCACGCTACACGACGACGGAAGGGCAGTATGCTCGAAATGTGAGTGGCAAGCGCATCTGGAGAATTGGGGACCGTGGCCGCAGCGTCGGCAACCCATCAAGAAGCGGAGCAATAAAAGAATCGAGTGAGTCCTCGGTTATAAAGATTTCGTTTTCTGCCTTGCGCGAGGGACACGCAAGAACAACAATCTACGCTACCAACTGACTACTTGCTCGCCTTACATATCGCGTTAGACAAGTAACGCAATCGCCTCTTGCAGTTCAAATGAATTTGAAGGAAAACCAAAGCATGATCGCCATCGTTGACTACGGCATGGGCAACCTGCGCAGCGTGCAGAAGGCCTTCGAGAAGGTCGGCCACCAGGCCGTCGTCACCAGCGATCCGGCACAGGTGGCGGCCGCCGCCAAGGTGGTCTTGCCGGGCGTGGGCGCCTTCGAGGACGCCATTGCCGAACTCCGCCGCCTCGATCTGGTGAAACCGGTGCTGGAGGCGATCGATTCGGGCAAGCCGTTCCTGGGCATCTGCCTGGGGCTGCAACTCTTGTTCGACGTGAGCTACGAGAACGGCCGGCACGAGGGGCTCGGCGTGCTGCCCGGCGAGGTCGTGCGTTTCGATCTGCCCAAGGGATATTCTGTGCCGCACATGGGCTGGAACCAGTTGGCGGTCCGCCGGCCCGCGCCGCTGCTGGAAGGCCTCGCCGAGGGCACCTACGTCTATTTCGTCCACTCCTACTACGTCGCGCCGAAGGACTCGCAGGTGATCGCCACCGAAACCGATTACGGCGGATCGTTTTGCTCGATGATTTGGCGAGACAACGTCTTCGCCACCCAGTTCCATCCCGAGAAGAGCCAATCCGACGGACTGCGGATGCTCAAGAACTTTGCGGAACTGTAGGGTCCGCCTTGCGGACCACGAACAGCATGACGGAAAACGCCACGGTCCGCACGGCGGACCCTACTTCTTCGCGGAACTGCCGATGTAGGTTCGGCCGTCGATCGGTTCTCGTCAATCCGCAGCCGGCCGGTTTCAGGTTGGCGGCGGCGGTTCGATGCCGAAATCGCGGATCGAGAGTAGGCTGGCGAACTTGTAGCCGCGTTGGGTGAATGCCTGGGCGCCCCCTCCATGCGGTCGATGATGGCCAGCACGCCGGCGATCTTCAGCCCAAAGCCCTCGGCCCGCTCGATGGCCTGCAACGACGAGCCGCCGGTGGTGACCACGTCTTCGACGATCACGGCGGTCTGGCCGGGCTGGACCGGGCCTTCGATGAACTGGTTGGTGCCGTGTCCCTTCGACTCCTTGCGGACCATGAAGCCGACCACCGGCGTGCCGCGGACGGCCGACATCGTCACCACGGCAGCCGTGATCGGGTCGGCCCCGATCGACATCCCGCCGATGGCCGCCGGCATCCCATCGGCCACCAGCATGTCCAAGAGCCCTTCGGCCACCAGCCGTGCTCCGGCCGGATCGAGCGTGACTTGTTTCCCGTCGAGATAGTACGTGGCCTTCTTGCCCGAGGCCAGCGTGAATTGCCCAAACTTCAGGGCCTTTTGGCGGACCAACGCGATCAACGCTTGCTTGTCGTACATGGCGGTGCTCCTGGGACGTGAGAGGGAGCATCCACCGTAGCAAAAATGGCACAGAGGCGGAAGGGGGAGGCGGAAAGGCGAAAGGGGAAGGACTGCCGCGCCGAGTTACCGCTTGCCAGACGCGATTCCTCCACACATAATACAGAGAAGTTGGGCTTTCTCGGATTGGGGAACGGAACCATGAGCCAGGTTGTTGCACCAGCCGTCGGCGGCTGGACCGCCGTCGATCTCGTCGAGCGGTTCGGGGCGATTCCGCTCAACCGCGTCCGCCAGGAACCGGCGCCCGGCACGGCCACTGAGCAAGACGTGATCGAAATTCATGAGCACGAAGATCGGTTGTACGAACTAGTGGACGGCACTTTGGTGGAGAAAACCGTGGGCGCTTACGAATCCTACTTGGCCGTCCGTTTGCTCCACGTTCTTTGGGATTTCGTGATGCGGAACAACCTGGGCATTGTCCTGGCGCCGGATGGCATGATGCGGCTTGCCCCGGGGCTGGTGCGGATTCCCGACGTCTCATTCATTTCCTGGCGACGTCTGCCCGGCCGCCGGGTGCCCCGCGAGCCGATCCCCGACCTGACCCCCGATCTGGCCGTGGAGGTGATCAGCAAGTTCAACACCCGCCAGGAGATGGACCGCAAGCTTCAGGAGTATTTCGCGGCTGGTGTGCGACTGGTTTGGCACGTTTACCACAGCCCGCGGCGCGAGGTGCGGGTATACGTCGGCCCAGAAATGTTCTCGGTGGTCCGCGAAGACGAAACGCTCGACGGCGGCGACGTGTTGCCGGGCTTTCACTTGTCGCTATCGGAGTTCTTTACCGAGCCCGCGGCACCGGAGTAGCAGAAAGGGGGAAGGCGGAAGGGGGAGGGGGGAAAGCCAACGGGTGGACCGACTCAATGTGACGGCGGTTTAATGGAGCGAACAAGTCGTCAGCGAAGCTGCCCCGTCAAAGAAGGGGCCTTGCCGCTGTTGGGTGCCAGCGGTTACCTGATCTCGACGATCTCGTCAAATAACAGGGTGTCGCGATGAGCCTCCTTCGTGACTGCTATCCTTGTTGGGAGCAGAGTGGGAAGCGGGAAGCTGAAAACATCCTCCTGATACGAAGTGACCGTGAATGTTAGCCTTACCTGATCCGGAACGGGCTTAACCAAGGGGTACATCTCACCGTCCACGACTGTTCCAGAGCAACCGCCGCAATTGAACTCCCGCGACAACATTTTGTCTTTGTCGGATTGCCTGTCACGCAAGTCTTTTCCTTGGAAATCTTGGACGAGTAGCCTGTAGACGTAAGTCCCGCCAGATTGCAGCGCACCATGGGGACACCTGTAATAGCAGAAGGCCAGGTCACCCGAAGGCTCACGAAAGACGGCGAAATACATGCCGTGCTGCTTCGACGCTTTGAGTAGCTCAAACTGCGGCCTCTTGACTGCTTCGATCCAGTCCATAAGCCCCTTGTATTTGGGCATCCCAAAGTCCTCGGGGAATATCCTAATTTCCACCGCAATAGGCTCCTCGGCTGCGGTCGATGTATCATGAGGCGAGTTCTGTTCAGTCGCTGGTCCCGTGGCCGACGTGACCAAACTGAGAACGAACAGGAATAGGAGGTATCGCATCATCCTCTCCAGGTATGCCCGCGTCAGCGCCAAGGCTGTCCATGCTGCCTAATCACCACAACTCTGAAGCACCCACGCTACAGCCGCGACTTTGCTTTCTTGATGGCGGCAACTGTCATCCGCAGGAGTTCGTCGGCTTCTTTGTGCAGGAAGGCCATTTTGGCTTGCGTCACGATGCCGGATTCAACCAGTAGTTCGAGCCAAAGAAGCGTCTCGTCCAATTCCTGTTCCACGATCCCCAATTTGGACACAAGTTCGGCATCGGACCGTCCGCGGGAGGCTTCGCGATAGTTGGCCGCGACGCTCGTTCCTGATCGCAGGGCCTGCTTTCCCAAAACCTGGGCTTGCGTGGTCTTGGGCAGGCTGCAATACATCTTGACGATTCGCAGCGCAAAGGCCTTCGTCCGTTCCCGAAACCCGTCATTCTTCATGCCAGGTTCCTCCCCCTTCCCCCTTCCGCCTTCCCCCTTCCCCCTTCTTATCTCACCACCGTCACCCGCGATCCCACGGTAAGAATCCCGTAGAGGTCTTGCAGATCGCGGTCATTGACGCCGATCGTGCCGCGGTTGTCGTCGCGGCCGACGCACTGCGGATCGCTGAGGCCGTGAATGCCGATGCGGTCGGTGAGTCCGATCCAGGCGCGGCCCAACGGGTTCTTCGGATCGTTGGGGCTGATGTTCACGCCGTCCGGCCCATAGTAGGTGGGGCTCAGCACCTTTTCTCGCACCGTGTAGCTGCCTTCCAGCTTGGGCTGATCGCGGCCGACGCCGATGGGGAATCGTCCGGCGTAGCGGTCTTGGAGCATCAGCGTCAGCTCGTGCTTGCCGAGACGGACGACGGCGTTGAAGGGACCGCGGACCACCTTGAGTTCCCTGCCGACCGGAAGCGGCTGGTCCTTGACGGCTTCCGTGGGCGAGGGGGGCATCATGCCGTTGATCCGCGCCAGCAACTCCCAGGGGACGCAGTACCGCTGGGCGATCTTGTCGAACGTGTCGCCTAGTTGCGTCACGTAAGGCGGCTCGAGATGATATTCCCGCGAGTACACCACGGTGCCGGCAAGCCGGTCGAGCAGGTCGGTGACTTGTCGGGCCTGGTCGGCGGGCAAGTCGGGATTGCCATACAGTTTGCTCAGCGCGAGGTGGGCCTCGGCAAACTTGCGTTCGTCGAGCGCCTTCTGGACGTCGCCCATAAAGGCGATGAACTTGCTCTGCAAAAGGTTCTCAGTGGGGCTTGCGGCCTTAGGAGCGGGGCCGCCTGCGGTCAGTCCCTCGGGCGGCGGGGGGAGGTTGCGGACCGCGTCGGCCGGCGGCGACATGCCCGGCGGCCCGGCCGGAGCCGCCGCGATGGCCGCGACCGAATCAGGCGGGACGGGCGTCCCGAGGGTTGCCATCGGGTTCGATGAAGGCGTGGAGGGAGACGCCGGATTCGACGAGGGATACGGCAGGGCGGGCGTTATGCCCGGCGCGTTGCTCGGCGACATGCCGACGGAGCTGGCGGCCGCCGGGGGCACGAACGGCGGGGCGGTTCCCCCTACGCTGGAGCTTGCTGCTGCGGACGGCCGAAGGGTGCTCCCGCTCAATGCCAAGGGTCCGCCCGGCGGCAGCGATGCCTTCGTGCTGGGGAACTCGACCTTCGGCGCGGTCGGCCATCCCTCGGCTACGCCCGGCGGCTGACCGGGGTCGGCATTGTTGCGGGCCAACGAGGCGTACACTCCATATCCCACCGCCGCCAACACGGCGATGATCATCAGATTCTTCAGCGAGTTCATGTTCGTCCTCCTTGACGAGCGTGCGGATCATAAACAAAAGCGAAAAACGATGCTATGTCATTTTGCCCAACTTCCCCAAAAACGGGGGTTGACCAAGGTCGGCCGGCGTGATATGGTTCGGGGTTTTACCCACCTGATAGCTCCCGGAGCTACTAACAGTGGCCTACGATAGCATCGTTTGCGTGAAGCAGGTTCCCAACACGGCCAACATCACGGCCGAGGCCATGAAGGAAGACGGGACCGTCAACCGGGGGGCCTTGCCCACGATCTTCAACCCGGAAGATTTCCATGCCCTGGAGACCGCGTTGCAGGTCCGCGACGAGTACGGCGGCACGGTCACAGTCATCTCGATGGGCCCGCCCAAAGCGGCCGACGTGCTCCGCGACAGCCTCTTCCGGGGCGCCGACCGGGTGATCCTCCTGACCGACCGCCGGGCCGCCGCCAGCGACACCCTGGCCACCAGCTACATCCTCAGCCAGGCCATTCGCACCATCGGGCGGTTCGATTTCGTGTTTTGCGGCCGGCAGGCCATCGACGGCGATACCGCCCAAGTGGGCCCCCAATGCGCCGAGAAGCTGGGCATCCCGCAGGTCACCTACTTGGAGAAGTTGGTGAGCGTACACGACCGGGTGGCGCGAATTCGACGGAACATCGGACACGGTTGGGAGATTGTCGAGGCGAAGTTGCCCGTGCTGGTCACCGTCCTGGAATCGGCCAACGAGCCGCGTCCGGCGGCGGCCAAGAAGGTGATGCGAGCGAAGCGGGCGAAGGTGCCCGCCGAGATCGCCGCCGAAGTGAAGGCCGCGATGCCCGACGCCGCCGAAGACCAGCTTGCCGCCGAGACGCAGCGCCGCGCCGAGTCGCTCAAGGCGTCCGGCCTGCTGATCGAGCAATGGGACCTCGACGCCATTCATGCCGACCTGATGCGCTGCGGCCTGGCCGGCTCGCCAACCAAGGTCCATCGCGTGCAGGCGATCGTGTTGACCAAGGAGGGCTACACCGACATCCCGCCCACCGAGACCGGCGTCCGGCAGTTGATTCACGAGTTGATTGTTGACCGAACGTGGGGATGAGAGAGTGGTCAGGGTTCGGGGTTCAGGGTTCAGCACCCGAAATCCACGCGCAATCGAGCAACGAACCCTGAGTGCCGCTTTCCTGAACCCTGAACCCTGAACCCTGATAACTATGACCGAACCGAACCGCCAAGGCGAAGTCTGGGTGTTCGCCGAACAGGAAGACGGCGTCTTGCACGACGTGGCTTTGGAGCTCTGCGGCAAGGCGCGGGAACTGGCCGACCGGCTGGGCGTCAAGACCGGCGCCGTGCTGCCGGGGGCGGGCGTGGGACCGCTGGCCAAGCGGCTGATTGCCCAGGGCATCGACAGCGTCTATCTGGCCGACCATCCGCGGCTTGCCCACTATCAAACTCTGCCCTATGCCAAGGTCTTTTCCTCGCTGATCGAGAAGCACCGCCCGCAGATCGTCATCGTCGGCGCCACGCCGATCGGCCGCGACCTGGCCCCGCGCGTGGCCTCGACGCTGCGCTCCGGGCTGACGGCCGACTGCACCGACC
Source organism: uncultured Planctomycetaceae bacterium (assembly GCA_963759115.1). Lineage (GTDB taxonomy): Bacteria > Planctomycetota > Planctomycetia > Pirellulales > Thermoguttaceae > CAVWXT01. Next base: position 1,394,720 of record CAVWXT010000001.1, on the reverse strand, counting down.
TGGACATCAGCGACGTCACCGATCCGAAGGCCAAGGTCGAGCACAAGAATCTGCTGTTGCAGATTCGGCCGGCCTTCGGCGGCAACATCATCGCCACGATCGTCAACTACGACCAGTGGCCGCAGATGGCCACGGTGCGCGAGGGCGTGATGCCGCTGAAGCCCCCCGAAAACGGCCGCACCGGCCGCGTGGTCGAGGAGAAGTCCGAGATCGACGACGCCTCGATGGCCCTGAAGCTCATCCAGCGCCACAGCGAACCGCGCAAGGTGAACCTGAAAGGGGCCCGCGTGATCGTGGCCGGCGGCGGCGCGATCGGCAGCAGGGAGAACTTCAAGCTGATCTACGATTTGGCCGGGGCCATCGGCGGGGCCGTCGGCGCCAGCCGCGCCGCCGTCGATAGCGGTTATGTCGGCAAGGAGCATCAAGTGGGCCAGACCGGCACCACGGTGCGGCCCGCGTTGTACATTGCGGTGGGCATCAGCGGCGCGGTCCAGCACCGCGCCGGCATGGAAGAATCGGCGAAGATCATTGCCATCAACACCGACCGCGACGCCCCAATCTTCGGCGTGGCCCACTACGGCATCGTCGGCGATTACAAACAAGTGATCCCGATGATGATTAAGGCGATCAAGGAAAAGGCGTGAGTAGTGGTTAGTGCGTAGCGGTAGGGTGGGTCAAGCGAAGCGATGACCCACCATTGGATAACGGCGGGATTATTGTGGTGGGTCATCGCTTCGCTTGACCCACCCTACCGTTTGTGCTCCCGGAGTGTCCACATGGCGAATTACTTTCTCGACAACGAAGATATTCAGTTCCTCTTCCAGCACATCGACTTGGCCGAACTCGCTCGGCTCCAGGAGGACGATTTTGTCCACGCCGCGGACGACGGGTCGGGCTACGCCCCGCAAGACGCCGCCGACGCCGTGGACAATTACCGCCGCGTGCTGGAAATCATCGGCGAAGTGTCCGGCGACATGATCGCCCCCAACGCCGAGCAAGTGGACCGCGAGGGGAACACGCTCAACGAAGACGGCACGGTGACGCTGCACCCGCTGGTGCAGTCCAATCTCGATCGGCTCACCCAGGCCGACATGATGGGCTTCACCTTGCCGCGGAAGTACGGCGGGCTGAACTGTCCCTGCCTGATCTACACCGTTGCCAACGAAATCATCAGCCGGGCCGACTGCTCGTTCACGAATCTGTTCGGTCTTCAGGGCATTGCCGAGACGGTTTACGCCTTCGCCAACGACGAAATCAAGGACGAGGTGCTGCCGAAGTTCGCCCGCGGCGAGGTGACCGGGGCCATGGTGCTGACCGAGCCCGACGCCGGCAGCGACCTCCAGGCGGTGCGGCTGCGGGCCTTCCAGGACGAGCAGGGCAACTGGTACCTCAACGGCGTGAAGCGGTTCATCACCAACGGCTGCGGCGAGATCCTGCTGGTGCTGGCCCGCAGCGAGCCCGAAATCAGCGACGGCCGCGGCCTGAGCCTGTTCATCGCCGAGCGGTCGGATCGCGTGAAGGTCCGCCACCTGGAGAACAAGCTGGGCATCCACGGCTCGCCGACCTGCGAGCTGGTCTTCGACAACACGCCCTGCCGGCTGATCGGCGAGCGGCAGCGGGGACTGATCACTTATGTGATGGCGCTGATGAACGGGGCGCGGGTGGGCATCGCCGCGCAGTCGCTGGGCGTGGCCGAAGCGGCCTATCGGCTCGCCCGCACCTACGCCCACACGCGACAGCAGTTCGGCGGGCCGATCGAACGCCTGCCCGCCGTGGCCGAACTGGTCACCGACATGAAGATCGACGTTGAGGCCGCTCGGGCCTTGGCCTACGAGACGGCCCGCGTCTGCGATCACGAGAACAACAATCTCCGTGTGATGGAAATGGGCCGGGAAAAAGGGGACAGTCCCCATTTGCCGGCACGGCCCGAAGGGTGCTGCGCACAAATGGGGACTGTCCCCTTTTTCCCTCCGCCGGAAAAGGACGAAGAGAAGCGCCGCAAGCAGCTCTCCCGATCGCTCAAACGCATGAACGGCATGCTCACCCCGATGAGCAAATATTACTGCTCCGAGATGGCCAACCGCGTGGCCTACGACGCAATCCAGGTGTTGGGCGGTTCGGGCTATATGAAAGACTACGCGGCCGAGCGCTACGCCCGCGACGCCCGCATCACCACCATCTACGAAGGCACCAGTCAGTTGCAGGTGGTGGCGGCGGTCCGCGGCGTGACCTCCGGCTCGCTGGACACCTGGGCCGTGGACCACGAAGCGAAGACCTACGGCGATCCGTTGCTGGACGGTCTGAAGCAGAAGCTCATCGAGGCCCGCGGCGCGTGGTCGAGGCCGTGCAGTTCGTCAAGTCGAAAGGCTCGTCGTACCTGGATCTTGCGGGCCGGCGGCTGGTCGACTCGGCGATTGCGATCATCATCGGCCATTTGTTGCTGGCGCAAGGGCGCCAAGGACGAGCGCAAGAAGCGCGTGGCGCGACGGTTCATCGATCGCGAGTTGTCCGTGTTGCGGATGAACTGCGAGCAGATTCAAGCGGCCGACATGGCGGCGATGGAAGAGTACGCGACGTTGGCCGGGCCGGTGCCGGCCGCGGACTAGGGTCTGGCGCTCACCTCTGCCGCGTCGTCTGTCCATTATACCGGCGGACATCCAGCGTTCTTGTTCTCTCACGCTGCGCTTCGTTCGGGGGGCATTGACCGGCTATGCCGCGGGTCGATACAATGATCTGCGCGGCCGTCTTTTGTCGAGCGAGGTTAGCTCGCGCAATCCCCGCACAGGCGACTGGAGGGTTTATGGGCCTTATCACTGCGGCAGTTGAGCTTTCCAACCCAAGAGAACCGCAACTCAGCCCTTTGGAGGTTTCGGCGCTGGTGGACACCGGTGCAATGACGATCTGCATCCCCGAGCACGTCGCCGTCCAGTTGCATCTAACGGAGATCGAGCGACGCGAGGTGACCACGGCCGACGAGCGTTCGCACGTGGTGCCCTATGTCGGGCCATTCCAAATCCGATTCCAAAAACGGACCTGCTTTACCGGCGCGCTGGTGCTGGGCGACTCGGTGCTCCTCGGCGCCGTCCCGATGGAGGACATGGACCTCGTGATCTCACCGTCTCGCCAGACGATCGAGGTGAACCCCAAGAGCCCCAACATTCCGTCGGCAGTGGTGAAGTAGAGGGGCAAGATACGAAAGGCGCTGCGAGAGCCGTGCAGACTGTGGAATTGCGTGACATACTCGTGAAGTCTGATATCAATCCAGACAACGTCCTGGTTCTCAGGCATCGCCCCAAAGAGCGCGAGTTGCGTAAGGTTCTGCCGTGGTTGGCCGCAGAACACCCGTCAACGTATAATGCTTACCAGCAAACACAAACGCCAAGAGTTGAAAAGGCGATGCAGAAGGCGGAGTACGTGGCCTCGTTCATCGGCCATGAGCCGGGTAAGGCATTGTTTGTTGGACTGTACAAACTTGGTGAACCGCGACCCTTGACAAAGAGCACCTACTGGAAAGAACCCGGGAACATCGAGTTGCGCAAGTTCGGGCAGTGGGAATATGACGAGAAGCGGCCGTTCGTTTTGTGGTTTGAGCTGAATCTCACATCGATCTGCTCCCAATGGAAAGGCAAATTGGTCGTCAACTGGCCACCGCCTGATCGTTCGTGGGCACGATGGGTCAATAACAAGAACGAATTTGTCATCCATGCAATCCTGAACGAATCTGCCCTTGAAAAGGGTATGCCTCCGTGGCGTCAGCTTGTGCTCACCTGGGATGAACTGAGCACCATACCAACAAGTTGGAAAGTCAAACTTAAGGACTGGCGTGGCGTTTATCTCATTTTTGACGAGTCTGATGGTAAGAGGTATGTGGGTTCGGCTTCTGGCAGCGAAAACCTGTACGGACGATGGATAGACTATGCGAAGTCTGGTGACGGCGGCAACAAATACCTGAAGAGTCGGGACTCTGCAAGGTTCAGGTTTTCAATCCTCCAACGCGTTTCTCCGGATATGGGGAAGACCAACGTCACTCGATTAGAACACACGTGGATGAAGCGACTTCATACGCGATATCCGGATGGCCTCAACGATTGATTCTCACTCACATTCCTTCTTCGTCAATGCGGCCTACAATTGGATGCACGTCGTGGTCTCGCCATGTATGACTTTGCTTGCGAGCACTGCGGCGGCGCGGTACGCGAGCGGCGAGTCGATCGCGAAGCGCTGCGGCACAAGGGCAGCTTCATCATCCTGGAAGACGTGCCCATCGGCCTTTGCGAGAAGTGCGGCGCGCGATACTTCGACGCCTCGATTCTCCGCCGCGTCGCCGAAATCGGCCGCGGCACGGCGCCCCCGTTGCGAACCGTGGAGGTTCCCGTCGATCGGTACGCACCCGCCTGAAAGTCGTCGAAAGCGGACAGCGTTCCTCCCGGAGTGGGGCCATGCACGGGCCACGGGATGTGGGGTTGAAAATTGCCGCCCCGCACCCTATGATTCCCTACCTTCCGGTTCCCCTCGTGGATTCTCATGGCAATGTTCGCCGGCAAAATCGGTCTGGTGATGGGCGTGGCCAATGACCGCAGCATCGCCTGGGCCATCAGCGAGGCCCTCTACGCCGAAGGGGCCGAACTGGCGTTCACCCACTTGCCCAGCCCCTCCAACGAACGCCGCGTGCGGGAACTTGTCGTGCCCCGCGGGCCGAAGGTCGTGCTCCCCTGCAACGTGCAGAGCGACGCCGACGTCGCCCGCGTCTTCGACACGATCCACGACGTGTACGGCCGGTTGGATTTTCTCGTCCACTCGATCGCCTTTGCCCCGCCGCAAGAGTTGCGGAATCCCTACGCCCAGATGAGCCGCGAGGGCTGGCACCTGGCGATGGATATCAGCGTCTACAGCCTTGTGGCCGTGTGCCGGCGCCGCCGCGCCGCTGATGACCGCCGGCGGCTCGATCATCACCATCAGCTACTACGGCGGCGAGAAGGTGATCCCCGGCTACAACGTGATGGGCGTGTGCAAGGCGGCGCTGGAACACAGCGTGCGCTACCTCGCCTGGGACCTCGGCCGGCAGAACGTCCGCGTCAACTGCCTCAGCGCCGGGCCGATGCGCACGCTCAGCGCGGCGGGCATTGCCGGCTTCGACGACCTCCGCGAGCACGCCGCCCAGAAGTCGCCCTTGAGCGCACCGTCGATCCCAAGGACGTCGGCGCCACGGCCCTCTACCTGTTGGGCGACCTCTCCTCCGGCGTCACCGGCGAGTCCATCCACGTCGATTGCGGCTATAGCATCGTCGGGCTATAATGCGGGCGTCGAAGAAATCAGAGTAGCCCCGCAGGGAGCCTGCGAACCATGTTACGCAACTATTTCCTCTTGCTGCTGCTGAGTATGACCGCTTTTGCGCTGCTGCAAACCGCGTCGGCTGCCGATTCGTGGCAGGATGCCTACGAGGCCAAGACCTATCAAGGCGCCGACGAGAAAACCCTTCCCTATCGGTTGTTGAGGCCCGAGAAGATCGAGCCGGGCAAGACCTATCCGCTGGTATTGTTTCTGCACGGCCTGGGCGAGCGCGGCGACGACAACGCCAAGCAGATCGTGTACTTCGCCGAAGGATTCACCAAGCCGGAGCGGCGGCAGAAGTACCCGTGCTTCGTCGTGGCGCCGCAGTGCCCGTTGGACGCCCATTGGGTCGAGGTCGATTTCTACGCGCCGTCGCACGTCATGCCCGAGAAGCCGTCCGTGCCGCTCAAGCTTGCCCTGGAATTGGTGGAGAAGCTCGCGGCGGAGTTGCCGGTCGACAAGAGCCGGCTGTACATCACCGGGCTTTCCATGGGCGGCTACGGCACGTGGGACGCGATCCAGCGGCGGCCGGATTTCTTTGCCGCGGCCATGCCCGTCTGCGGCGGCGGCGATCCGGCACAGACGCCGAAGCTGAAGAACCTGCCCATCTGGGCGTTCCACGGCGAGAAGGATCGGACCGTGCCGCTCCACCGCACCACCGACATGATCGAGGCCATCCGCAAGGCCGGCGGCACGTCCAAGCTGACGATCTATCCGGGCGTGGACCACAATTCATGGGACGCCACGTACGCCGATCCCGAGGTCTGGGCCTGGCTGTTCGCCCAGAAACGTCGCTGAGTATGAGCGATTCTCCACTGTCGCAATCCGCCGCGGGCGCCGATGCCTGGCAGGCCGCGTACGAGGCCGGGACACATCAGGACGCCGACGGACAACAGTTGCCGTATCGTCTGTTGAAGCCTGAGAGAATCGAGCCGGGCAAGGCGTATCCGCTGGTGCTCTACCTTCATGGGGCGGGCGACCGCGGCACGGATAACCATGCGCAGCTCCTCCACGCCGCAGCCGTGCTCGCCGGGCCGGAGAATCGACGGAAGTACCCGTGTTTCGTGGTCGCGACTCAGTGTCCGCCGGATCGCCGTTGGGTCGAAGTGGATTGGAGTGAGCCCACGCACACCATGCCCCCGATGCCTTCGGCGCCGCTGAAGCTCGCGTTGGAGTTGCTCGATGGGTTGGCCGCCGAGTTGCCGGTTGACGCGGGCCGGATCTACGTCACGGGGCTCTCGATGGGCGGCTTCGGGGCGTGGGACGCCCTCCAACGGCGGCCGGAACTCTTCGCTGCCGCGATCGTGTGCTGCGGCGGCGGCGATCCGGCAGAGGCCCCGAAACTGGCGAACCTGCCGATCTGGGCGTTCCACGGCGACCACGACGCGGAAGTCCCCGTCGTTCGGACCACGGCCATGGTCGACGCCATTCGCAGGACCGGCGGCGCGCCGAAGATGACGATTTATGCGGGCGTCGACCACGACTGTTGGAGCCGCACCTACGCCGATCCCGAGGTCTGGGCCTGGCTGTTCGCGCAGCGGAAGCCGCGGTAGCCATGTAGACGCGGCATCTTGCCGCGTTCGCTCGGTATGAGTTTTGGAACAGGCATGAAGCGACAAGATGCCGCTTCTACGACTTGGCTTTGCGAACGGCCACGCGGCCCGCTACCCCAGCAGTTCCCGATACAACTCCGCGTGCCGCTCGATCATCTTCTCGCACGCTGAACTCGCTTTGCACGCGCTCTCGGGCGGCGGCGGAGAGCCGGGCGGCCAGCGGCCGGGTCGTTCAGCAGCCGCTCGGTGTACTTGGCGAAGGCCGCCCGATCGCCGACGGGCACGAGATAGCCGGTCACGCCCGGCAGCACCAGTTCCCGCGTGCCGGGGATGTCGGTGGCCACGACCGGCACGCCCGCCGCCATCGCTTCGAGGATCGCGTTCGATTGGCCCTCGTAGCCGCTGGTGGACCAGAGCACGTCGAAGTGCGGCATCAGCCGCGGCACGTCGCCGCGCTCGCCGAGGAAATGGACCTTGTCGCGGATGCGGACCTGATCGCGGAAGCGCCGCAGGCGGTCGCGTTGCGGGCCGTCGCCGATCACCAGCAGATGCACGTCGTCGCGGATCACCTTCAGCAGGTCGGCCGCCCAGATGGCGTCTTTCACCCGCTTCTGCGGCCAGAGCCGCCCGACCAGCCCGATCAGCCGGCTCCGCTCGGGCAGTCCCAGCTCGGCCAGCAGTTGGCGCCGCGTGGTGGCGGGCGGGTCGGGCATCGCCACGCCGTTGGGAATCACCCGCACCCGCTCGGCCGGCGTGCCGTGCCGCACGTAGAAATCGCGCACGCCCTCGCTGTTGACCACCACGCGCGCGGCAGCGCCGGGCCAGCGCGCGGTCGATCGCCAGTTGCAGCCGGCTCTTCCAGGGATCGACGCACCGCTGGCCGACCACGACGTTCTTCACGCCGCAGGCCCTGGCCGCCGCAAAACCGTAGGTGTTGGCGGCGAACATCCAGGTGTGGATCAGATCGGGCCGGAGCCGGGCCACGTGCTCCTTCAGCCGCCAGAACGCCTGCGGATCGAGCTTCCATCGCTTGCCGATCACCGTCAGCGGGACGCCCGCCGCGGCCAGTTCGGCCGCCAGCGGCCCGCCGCGGGTCAAGGCGCAGCACGTGCACCTCGAACTCGTCGCGCGGCAGCCCGCTGGCCAGCAGGCACAACTGCTTCTCCGCGCCGGCGCGGTCGAGGGTCGGAATGATTTGCAGGATGCGTTTGGTCATGAGCGCTCCTCGCCCAACTCGTTCGGTTCCAACGCCGCCAGGTACGGCAGGTTGCGATACTGGTCGCGGTAGTCCAGGCCGTAGCCGACGACGAACTCGTCGGGAATCTGTGAAGCCCACGAAATCGGGCTTCATCGCCACCTCGCACCGCCCTTCCTTCTGCAACAGCACGGCGCTGCGGACGCTGGATGGGCCCCAGCTCGTCGATCTGCGGGATCAGGTCCCAGAGGGTGTGGCCGGTGTCGAAGATGTCGTCGACCAGCAGCACGTTGCGGCCGCGCATGCCGAACGAGAGCAGATCCGCGTCGACACCAGCGGTCCCAGGCAGATCGCCCTTGCCGCGATCGCTTCGGGCCTGCACCAGTTCGACCCGCAACGGGCAGTCCAGCAGCCGGATCAAGTCGGCCAGCAGCACGACGCTGCCGATCAGCACGCCGACGATCGTCAGCGGCTTGCCCTCATAGTGTTTCTGAATCTCGCCGGCCAGGCGGCGAATGCCCTCGCGGAGTTGTTCTTCGGTGAGCAGGGTTTTCATGTGTGGTTCTTTCGGGTTTAGCAGCCGTTGCGTAGGACGGACTACCAAGTCCGTCCCGTCTTCGCGGATGGATTGGGAAATCCGTCCCAAAAATGTGTTCCGCCCTATTCTACCGAATCGACGGCGGCACGCCCATACGGCGTTCATACAGCGTTGCCGCGGGCGTGCGGCCCAGGGGAGTCCACGCCATAGCGGCGGACAGATATCGGTCGAACTCGCCGCCGGTCTCCACCAGGGCATAGGCGAAGCCGTACTGCCGCTGCCAGCGATCGATCTGGGCCGGTTCCTCGCGCCGGGCACGGTCGTAGGCCTGGAGGAAATCGGCGCCGTAGAGCGAGCAGCGGTCGTCCACGAAGACCCGCAGCCGCGGCGCGTGGTAGATCAGGAAGCCGCCAAAGTTCAGGTCGTTGAAGATGGGAGTTCCTTCCGCGGCGGAGCGGTCGATCTCGCTGAGCTTCGGCAATAGTTCGACGGGCCAGCGGGCCGGGTCGAACCGCGCCCAACCACGTCCCACGACCGGCACGCGGACCCCGGCCATCTGAAGCACGGCCGCCGCCGCGACGACCACCAGCGGCAGGATGGCCGCACGCCAACCGCCGCGGCTGTGATCTTTTGTAGGAGGCGACTCCAGTCGCCGATTTTCCCGCGTTTCGTCGCACAATCGGCGACTAGAGTCGCCTCCTACAGCAGCTCTTGGGAAAGAACTCACAGTCCCGCCGCGCGGGGCGGATGAAGTGAGCATCTCGCGCCGCTCCAGCCATCGGCCCACGCGCGAATAGGGCGAGCATGTCGGCCAGGGCGATCGCGGCCGCGACCGCAAACAGCGGGGCGTTGCGCACCCGCCCCACCGCCAGCATGAACCACACCAGCGGCAGCAGCCAGGTGATCCGCGGCCGCCGCGGGAACGACGCCGATGAGCACCGTCAGGTAACCGACCGCCAGGGCCATCGTGGCCCAGCCGACCGGTTCGCTCAGGTTGAGCCGGGCATGCTCCTCGATGAGGTTCGGCAGCGGCATGGTCAGGGTTTCCAGCCACTCGCGCGGCAGGTCCAGCCCGTAGGGGTTCACCAGCGCCGTGGCGGCTAACGCGGCGAGCAAGGCCGTCAGTTCGACCGCATCGCGGAGTCGGAGGGCCGGCGACGTCTTGCCCAGCATCCAGGCGACACACCATCCCGCCACGCAGAGCCCCACGGTTCCCATGCCTGCCAGCACGCCGCCATGAAGATTCGCCCAAAGAACGAACAGCGGCACGAGCCACCACAATTGCCGCGGTCGCCGGCCGCCGGCCTCCACGTCGACCAGCCACGCGAACGTGATGCCAAGCAGGCCGATCGTCAGCACCAACGGGCGGACGTGGAATTGCGGCGAACTGGCGGCCAGCACGACCACGGCCAGCAGCAGGCCCGTGGGGAGAATGTGCAACCCGGCGCGGAGCAGCCGCCCGGCGATCCAGGTGTAGATGCCGGCCAGCAGGGTCGCCGTCACCAACAGCAGGCCGTCCCAGCCGGCCCAGCGATGCACGGCCGCCATGCCGCATTCGGCCAGCCATTGGTCGTCCACCCAGGGGCGGCCCGCGACGGTGAAGCTGAAAGGATCCTCGCGGAGCACCTGTCCCGTGGCGAGCATTCTCTCCCCAGCGGCGACGTGCCAGAAGCTGCCGGGATCGCGCAGCATCGGCGCTCCGCCCGGCAAACAGCAAACTCAACCAAAGCACGAGAAACAGGCAGGAAACTGGAGACGGAATGAGCGATGGCCAGCGAGGAACGGGGGATGAGGGATGAGGGATCGCAGGGGAATTCATCGCGCCACGTTCTGTTCTGTTGAGAAAGTTTTTGCTCCGCGAGCGACATCCCACTCTCCGCGTTCATCCTTCAACTTTCAACTCGCAACTACTTGGCGTTCGCGCGCGGGAACTGGCCCATTTGCAGCGACTGCACGCCTTCCAGGCTCACGTTGTTCGTCTTGCGCCAATACAGAATCTTCTGCGCGGCAGTATGCTCGCGCTCGGCGCCGACCTGCAACTCCCGCCACAGTTCGGCATTGCTCAGCGGACCGTCGCCTTCGAGGGTCAGCAGTTCCTTGCCTTGTTCATAGGTGATGCGGTTGCCGCAGGCGGTGTAGGTGGTGCCGTCGACCCGCGAGCCGTCGACCTTCGCATTGCCCAGGGCTTTGAGCCAGATCGGCTGCCGATTGCCCGGCAGGGCGAATTGTTGGCCCACCTGGAGCTCATCGCATTTGATCCCCACTCCTTCGGGGCCAAGTTGGGCTTGATTGGCGGTCGTGAGCATGGCATCCCAATTGTTCACCGGCGCGTAGGCGGCCCTTACGTTGTCGTTGAAGGTGAGATGCCGGCGCCAGAGGTTGCCCTGGATCGACTTGTGGAACCAGACGTGCAGGCACTTGAGCTGCACCTGCGGCGATGCGGCCTTTGCCGGAGCCTTGCCGCCGGTGGCGAGCGGACTCTCCAACATGTCGGCGGATCCGTAGTGTACGCTGTTGATCCAGCCGGGGCCGCCGTTCAGCTCGCCGTTGAGGCGGTTGATGCTCAGGTCGGTGAGTTGCATCTGCTCGAATGACACGGGCTGCTGCTGTTCGTCGAACGTGCGCCGCTTCATCATGACGCCGCCAAGGCACTCAATCCGCTCGACCACGGGTGGCTCTCCCACGTCGGCGTCGGCGAAGCGGATTGGCCGCTGTAGCCAGACCTTCATAACCTCCGTTTCCAACTCCTCATGCTGGGTTGTGGTGGCAACCACCGATTCGAACCTGGCCGTAAGGCCGTCGAACTCCATGCGGCGCCGCCAATCGACCGTCAGCACCACGGGAGGGCCGGGGGCCTGGCCCGGCACGCCCTCGGAGAAGGGCGGCAATTCCATCTGGCCGGGTCCCTCGATCGTCAGGAGGTTGGCATCGCCGTCGAGGCTCGATGATTGGCCCGGTCAGCCACATGTCGCGGCCCTCGAAGCGGACGTTGCCCTTGATGGCCAATTTCGACAGCACGGGCTGCGGCCCGCCGAACAACACCTGGGCTTCAAGCTGCCGGCCGACGAACTTGAATTGCCGTGGGGGTTGGGCGGGCGAGGGCTGGGGCGACATTTGGCTGGAACGGGCGGGTGACGCGGCCCTCGGGAGGCTTGCCCCAGCGCCTGCCATCCCCGGAACCGCAATTCCGGGTTGTCCCCTTACGACATCGCCGAACCACACCTCGAGTTGCTCGGCAATTTGGCCGGAGAGTTGCGGCGACTTCATGCGCACGTAGTTCTGAGCAGGCACCCGCTTGGGCCGCGATCGGGCAACGGCGTCTCGGTCGGCCGTTTCATCCGGCGGCATGACTGCACGGGCAAGCATCTTCTTGGGACGCGGATTCGATTGGGCATCGGTCCCCGTCGGCGTTTCCTGGATCCAGAAGAAGATCTCGGCGCGCTGAGTTCCCCAACGCCCGGAAACGTCAGCACGGCGACCCCGGGGGATTCCGTCTCGGCGCCGTTAATCATGGAAATCAACTGGCTATCGCCTTGCGGCTCGACCCGCAGCTTGTCGTGCCAGACGGCCTCCAACTGCTGGTCGGGCCGATCGGCGGGCTGGCCGCGGAGCCAGCCGGGCCCTTGGGCCGACGACCCGGCCCAACCGGCCCTGCGCCGGCCGACTGGTAGTAGAGGCTGCGGGCGTGGATTTCGTTCGGCGCCTTGTTGCAGAAAGACTTCCTGGCCGCCGTCCAGCGCGATGGACTTGGTCGAGCAGGTTGTACTCGAGCCGCTGGCCCGCGCGATGACAACGCCTCCCTTGTCCTTCTGGCTGGGCGCGGTCACGACGACCGGATTGCCGCGGGCCTCGAGCCGCTGCGGCCACCAGGTCGAGCGAGCCGGTCGATTTCCGGCCGGTCTTGGCCGCATCGCGGTCGGGCTTCTCCTTCGACCGCTGGATGAAGTAGAACGAGAGCAGATCGCAGGCGATCTGATCGGACGGGCCGGACGGGTTGAGCCTTCATCACGTCCACGCGGTCGCGGAACGTGGCCACGCGGCCGACCACGTCGAAGCGGAACGGGCCGCGGCAGTTGATCTCCACCGGCGCGCTGCTGCCGGCCTGTTGGCCCCGCGCCGCCGTCGCCTGCCCAGGTCGAGGTGCAGCCGCTCGACGTGGCGCAGCTCGAACGACTCGATGCCGGCGATGTTCGGGCCCGACTCTTCCATGCCCGGCTGCGGCTGGCCGGCCAGGAGCTTGATCACCATGTCCTGGCCGCGGCCGAAATGCGGGCCCCAACGGAAGTCGACCGGGTTCGGCGTGGAGATGGTCTGCTCGGTGAGTTGAACGTCGCTGGTCGTCGATCAGCAGGTCGTCCTCGGGGCCGGGCTCCTTCCAATCGCTGCGGATCGTGACCTTGCCCGTCGAGTTGCCCGCCCACCAGCCGGCCGACCTTGGCCCGGTTGAGGTCCAAGGGCTGGTCGAACTGGAGCACGGCGCCGTCGGGCGCTTCGAGGATGATCGACTGGCGGAGGCGTTGGTCCTCGTCTTCGGCCGGGCCCTCGTAGGCGAAGACGATCGTGCAGGGCTCGATTTCCACCCGGCCGTCGGCTAGGTTGTTGTACTTCTGAAAGAGCAGCTTGGCGCGGTCGCTTTCGAGGATCTTGGTTGTCTCCAAGTTCCAAGGTGCCGGGGGGAAAAAGCCCTTGAAGCGGCTTCAACTGGGCAGTCGGCCAGGGCTCTACCCCGGTCCCGCTCGTCGGGACTGATCTTCTCGGTGTGGCGTCAAGTCGGCCGGCGGCTCGATCCAAGGCACCGCCACCAGCGCGTACGCCCAGTAGGCGATCACGACGATCGCAAAACTCCCGGCGATGCGAGTGATGCGCGGCATGGGAGATGAAGGACGAATGCGAGGATTAGAGTGAATGAATGACGAATGTCAGAAGCCAATGGCGAAGGAACGGATGCAAGCGTACGCCCGATTCGTCATTGAGTCTCGTCATTCCTCGTCATTCGAACCTCGAATTCCTCTCCTATCGGTACGCCTGAATCAAATCCTCCCAGCGGGTCTGGGCCTTGAGGATCAATTCGATGGTTTCGCGGACCGCGCCCGATCCGCCGGGCAGCGCGGTGACGTAGTGGGCCGCCTGGCGGAGCTCGGCGCAGGCGTCGGCCACCGCCACGCCAAGCCCCACCGCCCGCACCACCGGCAGGTCGGGCAGGTCGTCGCCGATGTAGCAGACCTGGGCCGGCGCAAGCCGCAACTCGCTGAGGATCCCCCGCATCGCCGCCAGCTTGTCGTCGATCCCCTGCCGGAGGATCTCGATTCCCAGCTCCGCCACCCGCATCTTCACGATGTGCGAGCTGCGGTGCGTGATCAGGCCGAAGCGGTAGCCCGCCTTCTGCCACAGCCGGATGCCCATCCCGTCGCGGACGTGGAACCGCTTGGTCTCGATCCCCTGGTTGTCGAACACGATGCCGCCGTCGGTCAGCACGCCGTCCACGTCGGAGAGGATCAGTCGGACGGCTCGGCAGCGCTGGTCGAGGGTCATGGGAGATGAGGGATTGAGGTCAGGGTTAGCGTCGGCGTTACGCAGACGTGACTAATCTCGTTATTACGCACTATGCCCGGTGCTCCGGTTCGCCCACGATCGCGCCACGGCGCCGAGTTCGGCCGACGAATCGGCACGGCCTCGGCTCGCGCGGCCTCCTTCGGCAGCAGGGCCACCACGTCGGTGATGTCGATCAGGCCGACCGGCTTGCCGTCGGCATCGACCACCGGCAGTTCGCTGATCTTCCGTCCGGCCATGATCGCCACCGCGTCGACCATCATCGAGCCGGCTTCGACCCGCAACGGGTTCGTCGGTCATCACGTGGCGGATGGGGCGATCCAAGTTCGCGGTCGCGGCGATGCTCGAACAGCCGGGCGAGATCGCTGTCGGTGAAAATGCCCGACAGCCTGCCCTCGCGCGTCGACCAGCATCGTGGCCCCGGTTCGCCGGCCCGGCATGCGCGGCGCCGACCAGCACCTCGCGGACGGTCTGCTCGTTGGTCGGCCACGCGGCACTGCTCCAGCGGGCGCATGTGGTGTTCCACCTTGCTCAGCTTGTAGCCCAGGCTGCCGGCCGGGATGGAAGCGGGCGAAATCCTCGCGGCTGAAGCGCCGCATCTGGCTGACCACCAGCGCCAAGGCGTCGCCGACGGCCAGCATGGCCGTGGTGCTGGTGCTGGGGGCCAGCCCCAGCGAGCAGGCCTCTTCCAGCGGGCCGAGTTCGATCGTCACCGTGGCGGCGCGGCCCAGGCGTGCTCGCGGCCCGGCCGGTGATCGCCACGATCGGCACGCCCAACTCGGCCAGCGAGGGCAACAGGCGGACGATCTCCTCCGTCTCGCCGCTCTGCGAGAGGATCAGCATCACGTCGTTGCGGCGGACGCGGCCCAGGTCGCCGTGGACCGCCTCGGCCGGGTGCAGGCAATGGCTGGGCGTGCCGGTCGAGGCCAGCGTGGCCATGATCTTCTGGCCCACCAGCCCCGCCTTGCCCATGCCGGAGACGATCACGTTCCCCCGGCACTGAAAGACCAACTGCACGGCCCGGCAAAACTCGCCGTCGAGCCGGTTGGCCACTTGGGCCAAGGCGCGGCTTTCGGTCAGGATCACCTGCCGGGCGAAGCGGAGTTGCTCGAAGGGGCTCAAGACGCCCGGCGGCGGCGGCGGCTTCCATGCTCATCGACTCGTCAATCCTTGACCGAGATCTTTGAGGAACAACCAGATAGACCGCCGGATTGTACTCGCTTCGGGCCGTTTGGGGCAATGTAAACATCGATACGGCAGCCCCCTCTCATGTAGGGTAACTGCTAGCGTTGCAGGGCCACGGGGCAACACAACGGCCCGCACGCCGGTAGCGGTACAGTGTGACGGCCCTATCAGAAAAATCTTAGCACTTCTTGCCGGCGAGGTAGTGGGCCAAGACTGCGTTGCCGATCCGTTGCACCCCTCGATAGAGGTAATTCCCGATAAGATATCGGAATCGTTGTCAGGAATCGGGGTTCGGCGCGTGACCGGGATGCGCGATCATTAGTGCGCCTCGGAACCGATGGAACGGCGCGGACTGTCCAGTATGCGATTGCCACCCAGACGAGTTAAAAAAGGCCATTTGTCTACATCTTGTGGGGGAGAACTGATTGACAAGGATGTTTCTTTACGATACGTTGAATTTGGCTCGATTAACCGCATTGACTTGTATACCAAAACTGCTAAACTTTAAGTTCTTTTTCGAGTGGTATGTAGCTTTCAGGGTATATGTTACCACTTGCAACAGGGACGATCGATAAGACATGCTTGGCGGGTTGAGAACCATCTTTTGTCAGACAACCTTGAAGTGGCCTCCATTCCAAGAATATGTGATTGGAAAGGCTGTCATTCGTGGTTTGTACAACAAGATGTCTGAGCCTGGCGGATACCACTACGAGAATCTGGATTTACAGGCCGATCCGCCGACGCTGTCCACTCGGAGGCGGAATGGGCATTCCGTATGTAAATTTGGACCAGACTCCCTTGTAATTGAGGAAAAAAGACCAGAGGTGTCGGCTACCGTCGAAAGCTTTATAGAGGCGGTACAGACGGTGTTGGGCGGACTTGGACTGGAGGATATGCCTCCATTTTTTGTTCAGCAATGCAAGATGCAATGTTTGGCTCAGCCAGCCAACGTTGAGAGCGCGCTCCAACTGCTCGCCGCGAGAGTTGCCAACGTATACGAGCCTATCGCCCCCTTTGAACGCCCTCCAACGCACTTTGGGGTCCGTTTCCGATTTCCGCCAGTAGTTTTGCGGGAGGCGGAAGAGGAAGAGCACGACGAGGTGCAGCCCAGCATCAAGGATGACAAGACCGAAATAGCAAATCCGAAACGCGGACGGCCGGGGGAAAAGAAGATAGAGAGCTTTGTTGCGGCGCGGTTTGAAACATACGCAGAGGATGACAAGCAAGTATGGATGGAAGTTAGTGCGGCATATCCGCAACTGGAGAGGCCACTTCTCGTGACTGATGCCGAACGTATAGTCAATAACATACGAGAAACGCACCTCTTTCTGACCGACAAGTGCAAGCGATTCCTGGATCAATTTGACACCGCGACTCCCCACCACGACAACCCGAGCTAGGAGGAATCGTAAATGACATGGCTGACAGGAAGATCACAACAAACCCCCACAGCTTTGCCGCTAATGCGGGAAAGTCCTCGACTGCTTCCAACTGCACCAATCCGGCCCGACTTTAATCTTTCGTTTGAGGCGGAAGATGAAGTCAGCGAGCATGTGGAGTCGGACTCCGTTTCTCTGGACCTCGGAAATGCACAGTTGCAGGCAGAACTAAATGCGTGGGATGCTGCCAGTGACGAGGCGTTTGAAGGCACAGATGAATAGCTAACGGAGTCCTAGCCAGATGCGCCGGGGAGACGTTGTTCTTGTGGAACTTCCGCGTCCGATGGGTTCCACGGGGAGAGAACAATTTGGATATCGGCCAGCTATCATCCTCCAGGATACCGCGGCAGTTACTAGTCCATCGACACTTGTCATCGTCCCCTTTACTTCCAACATTGCTGCCACGCAGTTCCCAGGGGCTTTCACGGTCAACCCCAATACTACCAATGGCCTAACGGTGAAGTCGGTTGTGATGACAAACCAGATCCGAGCGATTGACATTCGTCGCATTAACCGGACGCTCGGGCGCATGGCTCCCGCTGATATGGCGACACTTGAAGCCAATCTTCGACTTGTTTTGCGCTTGTAACAACATGGGCACGCTCCGCACGCCGTGCCCCTGGCAATCGTGGCCCGGTTTCTGTAGAATTGGCTGTTTACCGCAGTGGTACTGGAGTTTGGAAAGGAGCCTGCCAGTCGCATGATCGTTACCACGAAACAACTTTTCCAACACGCCTACGGCAAGTACGCCGTGGGGGCGTACAACATCAACAATCTCGAACAGACCGTGGGCCTGTTCCGCGGCAATCTGGGCAAGTCGAAGTCGAACGACGACCCGGCCAACCCGGCCAAGAGCGCCCCGTTCATCCTGCAGATTTCCCGCGGCGCCCGGAGCTATACCGACAAGCGGTTCCTGGAAGCGATGATCCGCACGGCCGACCAGGTCTTTCCCGAGGTGATTTTCGCCGTCCACCTCGATCACGGCACCGAAGAGGTCTGCTACGACTGCATCGAGAGCGGCTTCTACAGCTCGGTGATGATCGACGCCTCGCACGAGGAGTTCGCGAAGAACATCGAGATCACCCGGCGCGTCGTCGATCGCGCCCATGCCAAGGGGATCGTGGTCGAGGCCGAACTGGGCCAGCTCGGCGGCGTCGAGGAAGACGTCATCGGCAGCGTGTGCCTGACCGATCCGGCCCAGGCGGCCGAGTTCGTCGCCAAGAGCGGCTGCGATTCGCTGGCCGTGGCCATCGGCACCTCGCACGGGGCGTTCAAGTTCACCGGCAAGCAAGGGCTGCACTTCGACGTGCTCGAAAAGATCCAGAAGGCCCTGCCCAAGAACTTCCCCCTGGTGATGCACGGCTCCAGCAGCGTGCCCAAGGAATGGGTCGATCGCATCAACAACGCCGGCGGCAAGATGAAGAGCACCAGCGGCGTGCCCGAGGAGCAATACCTGCCGGCGGCGAAGATGGGCGTGTGCAAGGTGAACATCGACACCGACGGGCGGCTGGTCTGGTGCGCCATCCACCGCGAGGCGTTCCGCGACGATCCGGCCAATTTCGACCTGCGTCCGCCAGGAAAGGTCTTCATGGCCGCCTATGCCGACTACATCGTCCACAAGAACACGATGCTCGGCTCGGCCGGCCAACTGGAAGGCGTGCGGAAGACGCTGAAGAAGTAGTGCCCCGACCGAGATGTGTGACAGCTGAGTGCAGCTGGACGCTTGCCGGCCAGTGTGTGAATCGGCCGCAGCACGGGCTGACAAGCAGTCCGTGGCACCCAACGATTCAGTCGGTCTGCGTACTATTCTTCCAGCTTCAGCGGTTCCGGCGGGTTGAACAGGCCGTCGTGCTGCGTCTGCGAGAGACGCACGATCAACAGCTTCTGCTCCAGACGTTCGCCGTTCTCGGTGAAGAAGTGGTGGCCGAGGCTGCCCGGCCGGTTCGGCAGGCTGCTCAGGACCAGCATGGCGCCGGGCGCCAGATCGGCCGACATCGTCATGTCGTCGAAGACTCGCTTCGGCCGGCTGGCATCCAGGTGGAACATGCCCTGGTTGCCCACCCAGCGCTGCCGCGGCTGATCGTGGTGCAGTTCGGGCACCAGCTCCAGGCGGACCCGGCCGTCGGGCTGCGGGAACGACTTCACCGCGAAGATGCCCTGCGCCTGGTTGTATGGTCTGGCCGCAGAGCTGGCCCGACTCGCAGACCAACACCGGCAGTTCGGCATAGATGCCCGAGGCGATGATCTCGCTCCGGCTGGCCGGCGCGGAGTTGCAGGTGCCGGCGGACCACGCGCGGCTGGGCCTCCAGGTTGTCGACCTTCGTCTCGGCCACCAGGTCGCCGGGGGCCGGCTTGTCGCTCAGTTCCAAGAGCTTCGACAGTTCCATCGGGCATCTGTCCGCTCACCACCCCGACGCGAAAGCCGTTCCGCGCCAGCCGCTCGCGCAAGTTCCGGCGGGAATTGCTGCTCGTCGATCTCCTCCCACAGCTTCTCGTTGACCGCCGGATCGCCGAAGGGGAAGCGGACGAAGAACATGTCCAGCACGACGCTGTCGGGCGACATCTGCGCCGGCATGAGCGGCGACTTCCCCTTGGGAAACGGAGTGGTGCAGCCGGCCATTGCCAGCACTGCTAGCAGCAGCACGACTTGTCGCCGACCGATGGGCATGGGACGCGCCAAGGACAAGAAAAGGGGCCTGCAACGCCCGATTGGGCCGCACAGGGTAGCCAGCCGCGGGCGGCAGGTCAAGAGAGATTGTCAATCGACCGGCACCAGCTTGGGGACCGGCACCTTGCGGCCGTAGACGCGGCCGTGACGGGCTGCCAGCTCGCGAAAGCCCAGCCGCAGGAAGCCATAGAGCGATTCCGGCGGGCCCAGCGACAGCCAACGGTCCAAGAGCACTTCGATGTGGGCGTCGTACTGCCTCTGCGAGGCCCCGTGGGCGAAGCAGCGGTCGCCCAACCGCCGCACGTCGCCGTCGAACTTGGGCCCCACGTGCCACAATTCGTGCAACACCGTGGTCAATTTCTCGCGGAATGGCAGATCGAGGAACCGCGGCAGGTAGAAGTTGAGGATGTAGAGCATTTCTCGTCCGTCGGGGTCATAGAGCCACTGGATGCCCCACCGGCGTTTGCGGCGGAACGTGTGCATCTGCCCATCGGCAAACCGCAGCGGAGTGAGCGAGGCGAACATCCCCTGACTGCCCGAGCGGCGGGTCTGGGCGAAACTGACGGCCACGCGCGACATGTCGACGTGGCGGAGTTGGTCGAGCCGGGCAACCACGTCGTCGCACAGCCGACGCATGTGGAGCGTGAAATCGAAGCCCGCTTGGGGCGGGGCGTGGCGGAAGTAGTGCGGCTGCCGGGCGGAATCCATCCGTGAGTCCCCCAGTAAGACGTAGCCTTCGGCGTAAGAACCGCGTCGCCGCGTACTTGCACGCCGCAAGGATCGTCGTGGTCGGTTCGGCGAGCGAACTCGCCAGCTAAACGATCTAGTGCCTCAACCGGCCTGAATTGACGGGTGCCACGGGCTGCTTGTCAGCCCGTGTTGCGGCCGGTTCCCGCACTGGCCGGCAAGCGGCCAGTGGCACCCAAGCTGTCACTACAACACGGTCGGGGCACTAGCTCTGCTCGTCGGCCGGTGCGGTCGGCTCTTCGGCCGCCGGTGCAACAGGCTTGACCTCGGTCACGTCCGACTCGAACGAGGGTCGGGCCGCGGCGCGACGGGTACGGTCGTTCTTGCCGACCAGTTCCAGGATCGCGCGGGTGCCGGCATCGCCGAGCCGCGGCTTGGCCAGCCGCAGCACGCGGGTATAGCCGCCGTTGCGGTCGACGAAACGGGGGGCGATGTCGTCGAAGAGGATCTTCACCGCCTGCTTGTCGCCCAACAGCCGCAAGGCGCGGCGGCGAGCGGCCACCACCGGCGCGATCGTCTTGTTCCACTCCTTCCAGCGGTCGCTGTGGCGCCACGCCCGCCATTGCTCGCTGTTGCGCTCGGCGCTGGGTTCCAACTCGTCGGCGGCGTCCTGGTAGGGCAGGGCGCGGCGGGCGATGGTGATGCACCGCTCCACCAGCGGCCGCGCCTCCTTGGCCTTCTCGATCGTGGTGATGATGCGGCCCTTGATCGCCGGCGCGTTGGCCTCGCCTTCGGCATCGCGTTCCGTGAGAAACAGCGCGGTGGCCAGGCTCCGCAGCAAGGCGCGTTGGTGGGGTGGTTTGCGGCCGAGTTTGCGGCCTCGTCGTCGATGTCGCATGGTCGTACTTCTTCGCTAAGCGACCGCCGGTCGCAGTTTCTTGTCCGTGCGCGACCACCGGTCGCGGCTTTTTTGGGCGCGACCGCCGGTCGCGGCTCGATGTCCTACATTGCGCCGGCCGGCACCGCCGGGAGCCGCATGCCCAATCGCAAACCGATATCGGCAAGCTTCTCGCGGACCTCCGCCAGCGTGGTCTCGCCAAAGTTGCGGACCTCCAGCAACTGCTCTTCGGTGCGGGTTACCAGGTCGCGAACCGTGGTGATGTTCTCCGACTCCAGGCAATTGGTGGCCCGCACCGACAATTCCAATTCCGCCAGACTCATGGTCAACTTCGCCTCGGCGGCCTGGTCGATGGCCATCGCGCCCAGGGCGCGAGTCTCGCTGTGGACCATTGGTCCCAGTTCATTGTACTGGACGAACGGGTTGAGGTGCTTGCGGAGGATCTTGGCCGACTCGGTCAAGGCCATCTCCGGCGTGACCGATCCGTTGGTCCAGATCTCGATGGTCAGCTTGTCGTAGTTGGTCTTTTGGCCGACGCGGGTCTCCTCGACCTCGTAACGCACCCGAGTCACCGGGCTGAAAGCGGCGTCGACGGGAATGATGCCGATCTCTTGCGTCTGCGGCGTATGCTCGGTGGCGGGCACGTATCCGCGGCCGTTCTCCACCACCATCTCCAGCAGGAAGGGCACGTCTTCGGTCAGCGTGGCGAGGTGGTGGTCCTTATTGATCACGTCCACCTGCTCGTCGGTGCGGACGTCGGCGCCGGTGATGGGGCCCTTGGTGTTCTTTTCGATCCGCACCACGCGGGTCTGCTCGCTGAAGTTCTTCACCACCAGCGACTTGACGTTCAGCACGATGTCGGTCACGTCCTCGACGACGCCCGGCAGCGAACTGAACTCGTGCTGGGCGCCGTGCAACTTGATCTGGGTCACCGCACTGCCCTCCAGGCTGGAAAGCAGAATCCGGCGAAGGCTGTTGCCGATCGTCACCCCGAAACCGCGCTCGAACGGCTCGGCGACAAACTTGCCGTAGGTGCCGGAAAGCGTCGGCCGTTCGGCCGAAATCAGGCTGGGCAACTCCAGGCCACGCCATCGAATACGCATAGGAAGGCTCCGATCCAATTACGAAACTGGCGGCAATGGGTAGCTTACTTGGAACAAAGCTCGACAATCAGGTGCGGCTGCACGGGGATCGACGCGTCGGCCGCTTCGGGCAAGCGGAGGACGTGACCCTCGGGCTGGGGCCCCTCGACCCGGCTGAGAAAATCGGGCACCTCGCGGTGCGACTCGGCCAACACCGCCTGCACCAATTGCAGGCTCTTGGGGCGGTTCTTCACGCGGATCACGTCGCCCGGCCGCATCAGGTAGCTGGGAATGTCGACGCGGCGGCCGTTGACCGTCACGTGGCCGTGGCCCACCAGCAGCCGGGCCTGCGACCGCGAATGGGCGAAACCCAACCGGTACACGACGTTGTCCAGCCGCCGTTCCAAAAGACTCATGAGCGTTTCGCCGGTGTTGGTGGTCCCCTTTTCGGCCAACGCGAACACCTTGCGAAACTGCTTCTCCAGCAAGCCGTAATGGTGCTTCACCTTCTGCTTCTCGCGGAGATGCGCGCCGTAGTCGGTCTGCTTCCCGCGGCGGAAGGAAGTCATCCCCGGCGGCGACTCGCGGCGTTCGAAAGCGCACTTCGGCGTATCGCAGCGGCTGCCCTTGAGGAACAACTTCATCCCCTCGCGACGGCACAAGCGGCAGACCGGTGAATGTTGACGAGCCATAGATACTTATTTACTCCCAACGAATCGGAAAGTCGGAGGGATTACGGATTAGGGATTGGGGATTGGAACGCAAGAGCCAAGTCGTTTCGAATGCCAATCCGCAATCCCTAACCCCGATCCCTAACTTCTAATCTAATCCCTAATCCCCAATCCTATTTTTCCTACACGCGGCGGCGCTTTTTCGGGCGGCAGCCGTTGTGCGGCAAGGGAGTCACATCTTCAATCGACTTGATTTTCAGCCCCGCCGCTTGCAGCGCCGTGATCGCGCTCTCGCGGCCGCTGCCGGGTCCCTTGACCTTCACGTCGACCTCTTTCATGCCGAACTTGATGGCCTTCTCGGCCACTTGCTGCGCCGACATCTGCCCGGCAAAGGGCGTGCTCTTGCGGCTCCCCTTGAAGCCGCACGTGCCGGCGCTGGCCCAGCAGAGCGTCTCGCCCTTCGTGTCGGTAATCGTAATGACCGTGTTGTTGAACGTCGCTTTGACGTGGGCCACGCCCACCGTCACGCTGCGACGCGCTTTCTTTCGGGTTGTCGCTGAGGTCGTTGTTTTGGCCACCGCTAGGAAACTCCAAGTCCTGAATATTTTCAGTTGTCAGTTGTCAGTTATCGGTCTTTTGTCGGACAATGGGTTTCAGAAGAATCAAGAACGAATGACTCACAACTGCCAACCAAAAGCTACCGCAAGTCTTTCACACCCTTCTTGCCGGCCACGGTCTTTTTCGGTCCCTTGCGGGTGCGGGCATTGGTGCGCGTGCGCTGCCCGCGAACCGGCAGGCCGCGGCGGTGCCGCAAGCCGCGGTAACAGCCGATGTCTTTCAAGCGGGCGATGTTCTGGCTCCGCTGCCGCCGCAACTGCCCCTCGACGACGTAGTCCTTGTCCAAAAGCGCCGCCATGCGGGCCAATTCGTCCTCGCGCAGATCGCGGGCGCGAGCCTGCGGATCGACCCCGGCCTTGTGGCACAGGGCGCGGGCGATTTTCGGTCCCACGCCGTACAGGTAGGTCAGCGAGATCACCGTCGGGCGATCATTCGGGATGTCGACACCCAACAAACGCGGCATACTCACGCACTCCTGCTAAAACTTGGACCGCAATTCAACCCTGGCGCTGTTTGTGCCGCGGGTTGCTGCACACCACGTAGATCACGCCCCGGCGACGAACGATCTTACAGCTTTCGCAGATCCGCTTGACACTGGCCCGGACTTTCATGGCTTCTACACACGAGCTGGTTGCTGGTATGGGGCAAAGCGCTTTAGTATAAGCGTCGGCCCCCGAGTCCTACAAGGCCCTCCGGCAAAGAAAAATGCCGCTTTGGCCCGATTTCTGCACGCATAACGCCAGAGACTTATATCGCACCACGCTAAATGGTTGTAACAGGCCCCTTTCTACCACGTTTCTCCGTTAGGCCCCGCCGTCAGCACCCACGGCCCTTTTTCCGTGATGGCCACCGTATGTTCGAAGTGGGCACTGGGCCGGCCATCGACCGTGGCCTGCGTCCAGTGGTCGGGACGGGTGCGGACCCGCTTTGTCCCCATGTTCACCATCGGCTCGACCGCGATGATCAGTCCCGGCACGAGGCGGAAATCGCCCGTGCCCCGGCGCATCTGGCGGCTCACGAAGTTGGGCACTTGCGGGTCTTCGTGCATGTCGCGGCCAATGCCGTGCCCCACGAAGGCCTCGACGACGGAATACTTGTGTTTCTTAACGTAGGCCTCCATCTCGCCGGCCACCTGGCTCCAACGCGAACAACGGCCCATCAGTTCGATGGCCAGGGCCAAGGTGTTCCGCGTCACGTCGAGGAGGCGGCGGACTTCGGCGCTCGACCCGGCCCACCGCGAAGGTCGCGGCGGCGTCGCCACACCAGCCGTTGAGCTTGCAGCCCGTGTCGATGCTGACAATGTCTCCTTCCACCAACTTGCGGGCACTGGGGATTCCGTGTACGACCTCTTCGTTGATCGAGATGCACGTGGTAGCGGGGAACGGGACGGTTCCGGGCACCCCCTTGAACAACGGTACGGCCTTGTGCTCGGCGAAAAACCGGTCGATGACGGCGTCGATTTGCGCGGTTGTCACGCCCGGCCGAATCACGGCTGCCGCCAACTGGTGCGCCTGCCAGACCAAGAGGCCGGCCTTGCGCATCTCAGCCATTTCCCGCGGCGAGCGTAGAATCTCCACACCCGTTGGCTCCAAATGACTCGTAGATGGACCACACTCGCCGATCACCAGCCTGTCGGCACCGTTTTCGGAGGCAACGCTCCAGTTCGAAACTCCCACCGTCCGCATCTGTCAGCAACGAGGCTTGACGACTCGCAGCTTTGCCAGCATGCTCAACCGTAATCTGGAAAGTTTTGGACCGCCGCATTGATGACCTGCATGAGTCGACGACCGCGGCCGGTCTCAGTCAGTTGTGCCCAAATGTCGAACTCAAACGTTGCTGGAGTGAACGCCGGTTCAGTTCGCGGCCAGGGATACTCGGGGTTCGGGCCGT
The DNA here is from genome assembly GCA_963759115.1 of uncultured Planctomycetaceae bacterium. GTDB lineage: Bacteria > Planctomycetota > Planctomycetia > Pirellulales > Thermoguttaceae > CAVWXT01. The sequence goes on along the minus strand of CAVWXT010000001.1, from coordinate 1,369,415 downwards.
CTTGCGCTAGCGCGGGCGCCAGACGTTCCAACGCGTACGCCAGAGGCAAGGCGACTCGAAGCCAGTTCTGCAGGTCCTCGAATCGCGGAAGGAGAAAGCGTCGGCGATACGTTGCCGGTCCGACTTGCGAACACCTCCCACGAACCGCATGAACTGCACGAAGCCGGCATGACTGGTGGGCGGAGGGGTGCCCGATCGCCAGAAGTACGCCCGGCCAAGTTTCTCAGTCACCATTTGAAGGTAGTGAAGCTGATGACACGGGGCAGCACCTTGCCGTCGCAGCAGGCTCAATACCGCTCGATCGGATTGTGCCTGCCTCCACCACAACTCTTGATAGCGATTCATGTCCGTCTCGGCTCATAGGGCACTGCGCCTTGCAGCGACCACCCTTGCGGCAGTTTCAACGACGACTCCGTAATCATGCCCCATTGCCGTGGGGTCACATCGAGCACCAGCAACTTATGTTCCGATTCCAGGCCCCAATCCACGCCGAAATCAATCGGCTCAAGGGTGTTGTCGCGACTGTCTCCTATCAACTCGTTGATTTCGACCAATCGTATCTCTCGTTCCGGCGCATCGGTCGGCAGATAGTACACCGAGCGAACCCCCGGATCAGTCTTTAGGTGCTCCTGGGCGTACCAGCGGGCCATGGTATCTCTGTCGAATTGTGTTGCGGGCATGGGCAACCTCTGACCCAAGGACTGTCGATGGCTGGCTTCAGTGACGGGCGTACTCTCCTAAGGTATTGCGTCCAAAACTGCCTTCGCGCGGTCGAATATCTGGTCCACGGCGCCCAGCCCATCAATGCTCTTCAACATGCCGCGCCGCCCGTAATACTCCAAGAGCGGTTCCGTCTGCTTGCGATAAGCCACCAATCGCTGGCAGATGACCTCGGGGTTGTCGTCGGCCCGGCCACGCCCCGCCAACCGGCGGAACAATTCCTCCTCGGGCACTTGCAGTTCCAACACCGCGTCCAGAGGGGTCGCCTTGTCGGCCAGCATCTTGTCGAGGGCCTCGGCCTGGGCAATGGTACGCGGGAAGCCGTCCAGGAGATACCCCTTCAGGCAATCCGGCTGCCCGAGCCGCTCGGCGATGATCGCTACGATGATGTTGTCGGGCACCAGCGCCCCGGACGACATGTACTTGTCGGCCTTCACCCCCACGTCGGTCTTGGCATCGCGGGCCGCCCGCAGCATGTCGCCGGTGGAGAGGTGGGCCATCCGATAGGTCTTGACCAGCCGTTCGGCCTGGGTCCCTTTGCCGGCCCCGGGCGGTCCGATGAATACCATGCGCATGGGTGTAGTCTCGCCTGAAATCAAAAAATGATGAATGATGATTGATGATTGATGAATCACAAACGGACCGTCTGCTCCCATTCATCATTCATCATTCTGCATTCATCATTTCCCGCCTTCCCCTTTTGCCTACCCTCTTTCCAAAAGTCCCTTGTAGTTCCGCATGACCAGGTGGCTGTCGATCTTCTGCACCAGGTCGAACGCCACGCTGACGGCGATCAGCAGGCTCGTGCCGCCGTAAAAACTGGCCAAGGCGTACTGCACGCCGACCCACGACGAAACGAGCGTCGGAATGATGGCCACGATGGCCAGAAAGCCGGCCCCGACGTAGGTGATCCGCACCATGACCTTTTCCAGGTAGTCGGCCGTCCGCCGGCCGGGCCGATAGCCGGGGATGAACGTGCCGTAGTTCTTCAGGTTGTCCGACATGTCCTTGGGATTGAAGGAGATGGCGGTCCAGAAATAGCAGAAGAAGTAGATCAGCGCGATGTAGAGGACGTTGTACGTCCAGGAATCGCCCCTGTGGAAGGCCCGTTCGATGGGCACCGCCCACGAATAGGACTTGGCAAAATATTGAAGCATCACGGAGGGGAACAACAACAAGCTGCTGGCGAAGATGATGGGCATCACGCCGGCCTGATTCACTCGCAGCGGAAGGTACTGCCGGGTGCCGCCGTAGACGCGACGGCCGCGGACGTGCTTGGCGCTCTGGGTGGGGATGCGGCGCTGGCCCTGGGTGATCAGCACCACGCCAAACACCACGGCCACGAACAGCACCGCCAGAACCAGAATCGTCTCGACGCCGATGCCGCCGCGCTGGCCGCCAAGTCCCAAGCCGTTCGTCACGATGGGCACAACCAGGTCCTGGTAGCCGGCGGGGAGCATGCGGGCGAGAATGCCCGCCATAATCAGCAAGCTGATGCCGTTGCCGATCCCGTATTCATCGATTTGCTCGCCCAACCACATGAGAAAGACCGTGCCGGCGGTCATCGTGAGCACGGCCATAAGCTGCCAGCCCATCGAGGTATACTGCTCGTAGACCAAGCCCGCCGACATGAGATACCCCAGGTAGAACCAGCTTTGGCCCAGACAGAGGATGACCGTGGCGTAGCGGGTGTACTCGTTGATCTTCTTCCGCCCGCTTTCGCCCTCTTTTTGCAGCTTTTCCAGCGGCGGATACACGCTGCCCAACAACTGGAAGATAATCGAGGCCGAGATGTAGGGCATGATGCCCAGGCCGAAGATCGTCGCCTGGTCGAGTCGGCTGGCGGCAAAGACGGCCATCTGGTTGAACAGATCGCCGAGCCCGCCCGGACCTTCTCCACCGAAGACGGCCGTCATCCTATGATAGTCGACGATCGGCAACGGGATCTGCCAGCCGATGCGGTAGATCGCCAACAACAACAGCGTCAGCAGGATCTTCTGCCGCAGTTCCGGGATCGTGAAGACGACGCGAATCTTTTCCCACATGGCTCGATCCGTCAAATTTGAGGGATTAGGGATTGGGGATTAGAGATTAGTATCTGGGAAGCACACGGCTCTCGTGTTCTAATCCCCAATCCCTAATCCCCAATCCCCTCAAACTTCACCGGCTCTTCACCTTCATTTTGTTCTTGACCACGGGGGCCTTGCCGGGCAGCACGACCGCCTGCCCGCCGGCCTTCTCGATCTTCTCCAGCGCCGAACGGCTGAACTTGTGCGCCGAAATCTTCAGGGTCTTGGTCAATTCCCCGTCGCCGAGCACTTTCAACACGTCATACCGGCCCCGGACGACATTCTTGGCGCGAAGCGAGTCGGGGGTGACTTCCTCGCCCACCTGGAAATGGTTCTCCAAGGCGCCGAGATTGACCGTGGCCACCGTGTCGGCCCAGCGGTTGTGGAAGCCGCGTTTGGGAATGCGGCGCACCAGCGGCATTTGGCCCCCCTCGAAGATCGGCGAGGAGGTGTAGCCGGAGCGAGAGCCTTGGCCCTTATGGCCGCGCGTGGAAGTCTTGCCGTGGCCGGAGCCCGGACCGCGGCCGATGCGTTTCCGCGACTTGTTCTTGTGGATTCCGTGATGGACGTCGTTGAGGTTCATGTCAGCGAGACTCCCCTCAGCCGCTCGACTTCGCCTTGGGAGCGGAGCTGTTTCAGGGCTTCGATGGAAGCTTTGACGAGGTTGATCGGGTTGGTGGAGCCGAAACTCTTGGTCAGGATGTCGCGAATGCCGCAGGCCTCGCACACGGCGCGGACGGCGGCGCCGGCAATCACGCCGGTGCCTGGCCCGGCGGGCACGAGGATCACTTCGGCCGCGCCGAAGTGGCCCTTGACGGTGTGCGGGATCGAGGTCTTTTCCATGTGGACGGAGAACAGGCTGCGGGAGCCGTCCTTGACGGCCTTCTCCACGGCGGGCGGCACTTCGTTGGCCTTGCCGTAGCCCCAGCCCACGCGGCCCTGGCCGTCGCCGACGACCACCAGCGCCGTGAAGCTGAACCGCCGGCCGCCTTTGACCACTGCGGCGCAACGCCGGATCTTGATGACCTTGTCGATCAGTTGACCTTGATTCGTATCGGTTGACATTAAAACACCAGTCCTGCTTCCCGTGCGGCGGTGGCCAGGGCGGCCACGCGACCGTGGTATTTGTACTCGCGGCGGTCGAACACGACTTCCTTGATGCCCGCTTCCAGCGCCCGCTGCGCAATGGCCTTGCCCACCGCGATGGCGGCGGTCTTATTGCCGCCGTAGCGGAGTTCTTCGCTCATCGGTTTGTCGCGGGTGCTGGCGGCCACCAGCGTCTTGCCCTCGGCATCGTCGATGATCTGGGCGTAGAAGTTCTGGTGACTGCGGAAGACGCACAGCCGCGGCCGGGTGGCGTCGCGCTTCAGCCGGTTGCGGACGCGGAAGCCGCGCCGCTGGCGCTGTCGGCCGACTTGTCGATCGTGTCTCATCCCACGTTCCTCTATTATTTATTTCGGTCTTGGGTCTTTGGTCTTGGGTCTTGGTTCTAAGACCAAAGACCAAAGGCCCAAGACCCAGCTTCGCTATTTCACCATCGCCTTGCCCTGCTTGCGGCGGACGGCCTCGCCCATGTAGCGGATGCCCTTGCCCTTGTACGGCTCCGGCTTGCGCATGGCCCGCACCGACGCGGCGAAATGGCCCACCTTCTGCTTGTCGATCCCCTGGATGACGATGTGCTGCTGGTCGGGGACGGTGACCTTCACGCCGTCGGGAATGGGCACCTGAAGCTCGTTGGCCAGGCCGACGCGGAGTTGCAGCACCTTGCCCAGCACGGCGGCCAGATAGCCGACGCCCTTGGATTTCCAGCCGCTTCTCATAGCCCTGGGTGACGCCGACGATCATGTTGACCACCAGCGCCCGGGTGAGCCCGTGCAAGGCGCGGCTCTGGCGCTCGTCGTCGCGCCGGGCGACCGTGAGGATCTTGCTCGGCTCGTCGTAGGCACGCTGACGGCAGGGCGGTGTTCCCATTGGAGCTTGCCCAGCGGGCCTTCCACGGTGATGGTGTGGTCGGCGATCTGGATCTTCACCCCCGCGGGGACCTGCACCGGTTTTTTTCCGATCCGGGACATCGTAATTCGCTATTCGGACTTAGGATGGAAAGATTGAAAATTGCAGACGTGGAATTTTCAATTTGCATTTTCCAGTCGTTACCAGATTTCGCAGAGCACTTCGCCGCCGAGTTTTCGCTGCCGCGCCTCGCGGTCGCTGATCACGCCGCGGCTGGTGCTGATGATACAGATTCCCAGGCCGCCGAGGATGGGCTTCAAGTCGGCGGCGCCGCTATAGACGCGGCGGCCCGGCTTGCTGATGCGCCGGATGCGGCGGATCACCCGTTCCCCGTTGGGGCCGTATTTCAGGTGCACGCGAAGCTGGTTGGCCGGCTTGTTTTCCACTTCTTCCCAATCCCAAATGTAGCCCTCGCGCTTGAGCACTTCGGCCAGTCCCCGCTTGACCTTGGAGACGGGCATTTCCACTTGGGGCCTTTCGACGCGCACCGCGTTGCGGATGCGAGTCAACATGTCGGCGATGGGGTCGGTCATCATCGGTTTAGGGTCCCTTTACCAACTCGCTTTGCGGACGCCGGGAATCAAGCCTTGTCGGCGAGCTTACGGAAGCAGATCCGGCAAATCCCGAACTTCCGATACACTGCCCGCGGACGCCCACAAATCCGACATCGCCTCACCAGGCGGGTCGAAAACTTGGGCTTGCGAAGCGCCATCGCGATTTTTGATTTACTTGCCATGATAGTCTTCAGTTCTTGGTTTTCAGTTTTCAGTCTTCAGTAATCCCCGATCATCGCGTTGTGTCGCCGCCAAGAACTGACAACTGAAAACTGACTACTGACAACTACTTCTCACGCCGCCCGCAGCGGCATCCCAAACCGCCGCAGCAACTCGCGGGCCTCGTCGTCGCTCTGCGGTGCTCGTGACCAACGTAATGTTCATTCCCTGGGGGATGGTGAACTTGTCGGGGTTCAACTCCGGAAACACCAATTGTTCCGTCAGGCCGAGGTTGTAGTTTCCGCGGCGGTCGAAGGCGTTCGGGTCGAGCCCGCGAAAGTCGCGGACCCGCGGCAACGCCAGCGAAATCAGCCGATCGAGGAACTCGTACATCCGCTTGCCCCGCAGCGTCACCTTGCAGCCGATGGCCATGCCCTCGCGGAGCTTGAAGTTGGCGATCGACTTGCGGCTCAGCGTGATCACCGGCTTCTGGCCGGCGATCTGCTTCAGGGCGTCGACCGCCTCTTCCATGTATTTCTTCTCGGCGATGGCCTTGCCCACGCCCATGTTGATGACGATCTTCTGCAACCGCGGCAGCGAGAGCCGGTTGGTGCGGCCGAGCTTTGCGGCCAGCGCGGGCAGGATCTCCTTCTCGTACTTTCTCTTGCAGCCGCGGGGTCGGGATCGGCCTTCCGGCTTCCTGCGGCTTTCTCGGCCTCGGTCGTTTTTTTCGCTTTGGCTGCGCTCATGTTCGGTTCGCGTTATTTCTTGGCGTAGCGGGCCTTCGGCGGGGCCACCTGGCCGTTGCCGGCGCCGCACTTCTTGCAGTAACGTTCCTTGGCGCCGTTGTCCAGGTAGCGCACGCCCAGGCGGGTGGCGGCGCCGCACCCCTCGCACACCAACTGCACGTTGCCGACGGCGGATCGGCATTTCCTTGGAGAGCCGGCCGCCTTGCGGGTTCTTCTGGCTGCGGCGGACGTGCTTGTACACGCGGTTGACGCCCTCGACCACCAGTTTGCCCGCCTTGCGGTCCACGCGGAGCACCTTGCCGGTGGTGCCCCGGTCCTCGCCGGCGATCACTTTCACGGTGTCGTTCGCTTTAATCCACATCACACCACCTCGTAGGGTGCGTGAAAGCACCGCTCTTTGTTCTCGTTGGTGCGTTCCACGCACCCTGCCAATCACACTACTTCGCTGGCGAGGCTGACGATCTTCATGAAGTTCCGGTCGCGCAGTTCGCGGGCCACGGCGCCGAAGATGCGCGTGCCGCGCGGGTTCTTCTCGTTGTCGATGATCACGGCGGCGTTGCTGTCGAAGCGGACGTAGCTGCCGTCGGCGCGGCGGGTGGGCTGCTTGGCGCGGACGATCACCGCCTTGACCACCGCCCCCTTCTTGAAGTCGCTGCCGGCAATCACGCTCTTCACGCTGCAGACGATGATGTCGCCGATGCGGGCGAACCGCTTCCGCGATCCGCCCAGCACCTTGAAGCACCTCAGTTCCTTGACGCCCGTGTTGTCGGCCACGACCAGCCGGGTTTGCATCTGGATCATGACTCGGCGTCCTCCTCGGCTTTGTGGCGGCGGGCGGCGGCACGCATGGCGACCATGTCCAGCATCCGTCCCTTCTCCACCACCCGCACCAACGCCCAACGCTTCGTCCGCGACATCGGCCGGGACTCGACAATCTCCACCAGGTCGCCCATGTGCGACTCGTTGTTCTCGTCGTGTACGTAGCAGATCGTCTTGCGGCGGACGTATTTTCCGTACCGCGGGTGCCGGACCAGCCGCGGAATCTCCACGCGGCGGGTCTTCGCCGTCTTGTCGCTGGTGACGATCCCGGTTTCTACTCGCTTAGGCATGGGCTGGTTCCTGCTTCTCGACGTCCTGCTTGCGGCGGCTTTCGGCGGCGCGCTTCCGCTGGTTCTGAATCGTCTGGATCCGCGCGATCACGCGGCGATGCTTGCGGAGCTCGCTGGGGGCGTCGAGCCGCTCCGTCTGCGCCTGCAGCCGCAGATGGAACAAGTTGCCGGTGGTCTCCTTCAGCGTCAACGCCAACTGCTCGTCGCTCATCTCTCGAAGTTCGGAGGCCTTGGTCATCGCTGGATCTCTTTCTAAGTTCTCAGTTTTCAGTTCTCAGTTATCAGTTCTATTTTCCTAGTCCAAAACCAACCACCGACATCCGCTGACTGACTACTGACAACTGACTACTGATAACTGACAACTCCCTACACCGGCCGGCGGCGGAGGAATCGCACCCGCACCGGCATTTTGTGGGCCAGGCGGGTGAAACACATCCGCGCGCCCTCCTCGGAAATTCCGCTGATCTCGTACAGCACCGTGCCCGGCCTGACCACCGCCGCCCAGTATTCCGGCTCGCCTTTGCCCTTGCCCATGCGGGTTTCCAAGGGGATCGAGGTGATCGGTTTGTGGGGGAAGACGCGGATGTACAGCCGGCCCTCGGTGCGCAGGTATTGCTGGGCGGCGATACGGCCGGCCTCCAGCGTCGCTGCGCTGATCCAGCCGCCCTGCATCGCCTGCAAGCCGTAGTCGCCGTGGACGACCCGGTTGCCGCGGGAGGCGTCACCTCTTATACGCCCTCTTTGGCTTTTTCGGTGCTTGACCCGTTTTGGCATCAGCGCCATCGTTCTCGTCCTCGCTATACGTACCCTGGTTGATCCACACTTGCACGCCGATATGTCCCTGGGCGATCAGCGCTTCGGCGAAGCCGTAGTCGATTTTCGCCCGCAACGTGCTCAGCGGGATGGAGCCGGCGATCTGCTTCTCGCGGCGCGACATTTCCGCCCCGCCCAGCCGGCCGGAAAGCTGAATCTTGATCCCCTTGGCGCCGGCCTCCATCGTTTGTTCCATCGCCCGCTTCATCGTCCGCCGGAAGCCGGACCGCTTCTCCAACTGCTCGACGATGTCTTCCGCCACCAGTTGGGCCACGATCTCGGGGCGATTGATCTCTTCGATCTTCAGGTTGATCCGCCGCCCGGTCTTCTCCTGCAACTCCTTCTGCAACTCCTCGACGCGCTCGCCCTTGCGGCCGATCAGGATGCCGGGCCGCGCCGAAAACAGCACCACCTTCACCTCGTCGCGGGTCCGCTCGATCTCGATCTTGGAGATCGACGGATAGAGCGCCTTGCCGAACTTGTCCTTGCGGCCCTTGACGTAGTGGCGGATCTTCTGGTCCTCGACCAGCAGGTCGGCGAACTCCTGCTTCGAGGCGTACCACCGGCTCTTCCAGCCGATCATGATGCCGGTGCGAAACCCGACGGGATTGACTTTCTGACCCATGTTCTGTTGCCGCGTGACGCGGCGGTTAAACGTTATTCCAAAGCCACGTGGATGTGCGAAAATCGTTTCTTCAGGACCGACGCCATGCCGCGGGCGTGGGGACGCATCCGCTTGAACATCGGCCCGCCGTCCACGCGGCAATCGGTCACCATCAGGTGGTGGAGGTTCTGCGCCCGGCGGTCCTCGGCGTTGGCCAGCGCGCTGTGGAGCACCTTCTCCAGCATCCGCGCCCCGCGATGCGGCTGATACTTGAGGATGTCCAGGGCGTCGTCGGCCAGCTTGCCGCGGATCAAGTCGGCCAGCGGGCGCACCTTGCGGGCGCTGATCCGCGCGAATCGGTAGGTAGCCTCGTAAGCCATTGTTGCCGTCCCTATCGCTTGCCTTTCCCGCCGTGCCCGCGGAACGTCCGCGTCGGCGCGAATTCTCCCAACCGGTGGCCGACCATCTCCTCGGTCACGAACACCTTCAAGTGGACCTTGCCGTTGTGGACCATGAACGTGTGCCCGACAAACTCCGGCACGACCGTACACGCCCGAGCCCAGGTCTTGATCGGCTCCTTCGTCCCCATGTCGTTCTGCTTCTGCACCTTCAGAAACAGCTTGGGGTTGACGAACGGGCCTTTCTTGAGTGATCTTCCCATGGTAATCTGTTTTCAGTTTTCGGTTCTCAGTTATCGGTCTTCAATCAGCCAACAAAACAAACTGACAACTGACGACTGACAACTCTACTTGATCTTCAACTGTCCATATCGCCGCGACTTTCGCCGCCGGACGATGGCCTTGTTCGAGGGTTTTCGGCGTTTGCGGGTGGAACCGCCCTTGGCCAACACGCCGGTGGGGCTGACCGGATGGCGCCCGCCCTTGGTGCGGCCTTCGCCGCCGCCGTGCGGATGGTCGATGGGGTTCATGGCCGTGCCGCGGACGTGCGGCCGCCGTCCCATCCAACGTTTGCGTCCCGCCTTGCCCAGCACGATGCCCATGTGGTCCGAGTTGCCGACGGTGCCGATGGTGGCCCGGCACGCGGCCGGCACGCGGCGAATTTCACCGCTGGGCAGATTGATCTGGGCCCAGTCGGCGTCGCGGGCGGCCAGGCGTGGCGCGGATGCCCGCCGACCGGCACAGCACGCCGCCCCGTCCCGGCAGCATCTCGATGTTGTGAACGTCCATGCCCAGCGGAATCGCCGAAAGCGGCAGGCAGTTGCCCACCGCCGCCGGCGCGTCCGATCCGCTGAGGACCTGATCGCCCGCCTTCAGCCCTTCGGGGGCCAGGATGTAGCGCTTTTCGCCGTCGACGTAGTGCAGCAAGGCGATCCGGGCGCTGCGGTTGGGATCGTACTGAATCGAGTTGACCACGGCGGGGATGCCGTCCTTGTTGCGGCGGAAGTCGATCTGGCGGAACTGGCGCTTGTGCCCGCCGCCGCGATGCCGGGCGGTGATCTTGCCCTGGTTGTTCCGCCCGCCCTTGCGCTTCTTCGGCACCAGCAGACCCTTCACCGGCTTGGCGCCGGGCGTCAACTCGGCGAAGTCGCTCACGGTTGCCCCGCGGCGGCCCGGCGTGGTCGGATTGTATTTGCGAATGCCCATGGAAGTTTTGGTTTTCAGTTTTCAGTTATCCGTTGTCAGTTTCCAGTTGTCAGTTCGCTTGGCAAAGAACTGGCAACTGATAACTGACAACTGAAAACTCTAGAAGAAGCTAATTCGATGCTCCGGGTCCAAAGTCACGATGGCTTTTTTCCAGGCATTGGTGGTGCCGCCGCGGAAGCGGCTCTTGCGCGGCTTGCCCTTGCGGTTCTGGATGTTCACCCGCACCACCTTCACGTCGAACAAATGTTCCACCGCCCGGCGCACGTCGTCCTTGCCGGCCATCCGGCTCACCTCGAAGGCGTAGGCGTTGTTGCGGCTCGCCTTGTGCATCCCCTTTTCGGTCACCAACGGCCGGAGGATGATCTGGTGCGGCTCCAACTCCAAGGCAGTCTTGGTGGCGTCTCGGGCCATGGCGGTTCCTCGATACTCCATCGTAGGGTGCGTGCAACGCACCAGTTTTCACGTGGTGCGTTGCACGCACCCTACATCTACCCGCTATTGTTTTGTAGTCTTCGTCGTTGCTTTCTCGCGAAAGGCGTCCAACGCGGAGGTCGTCATCAGCAGCCGCTTGGGAGTCAATACGTTCAACGCGTTCAATTCGGCCACCGGCAACACCGACACGTTCGCCAGGTTGCGGATGCTCTTGTAGGCGTTGACGTCATAGCCGGGCACCGCCACCAGCAGACTGCTGCCGGCCAGCTTCAACGCCTTGAGGATGGCGGCCATCTCGCGGGTCTTCGGCTGCTCGAACGACAGATTGTCGATCAGCGTGACTTCGTCGTCGGCGATGCGGGAAGCTACGGCCATCCGCGTGGCCACGACCAAGGCTTTCTTCGGCAGCCGATACGACCAGTCGCGGGGCTGCCGGGCGTGGATGTGACCGCCGCCGCGGCGGATGCCGCTTTGCCGCGAGCCGGCGCGGGCGTTGCCCGTGCCCTTCTGCCGATACATCTTCTTCGTCGTCCCCGCCACTTCCGAACGAGTCTTCGTCTTGGCGGAGCCCTGCCGCAGATTGTTCTGGTACATGACCACGGCGTCGTGCAGCAACTGCTTGCTGATCCGCGGGGCCAACTGGGCGGGATCGATCTCGTACTTGCCGACCTCGGCGCCCGAGCGATCGTAGATGGGTAATGTGGCCATATCTGCTATCCCAACTTGTTGGTTTGCCGAATTACCACATAGCCGCCGTTCGGACCCGGTACGGCCCCGCAAACCAGCAGCAGGTTGTTTTCCAGGTCGACGCGGGCCACTTTGAGATTGCGGGCGGTGCAACGGGCGGCGCCGTAATGGCCCGCCATCCGGTGACCCTTGAAGACGTGGTGCGGATCGGTGTTGCAACCGATCGAGCCGGGATGCCGGTGGACCTTCTTCACGCCGTGCGAGGCCCGCTGACCGTGGAAATTGTGCCGCTTCATCACGCCGGCGGTACCCCGGCCCTTGCTGGTGCCGATCACGTCGACGGAGGCGACTTGAGAGAAGATGTCGACCTTCAATTCCTGGCCGACCTGCACGTCGCCCGCGGCGCCGCGAAACTCGCGGACAAACCGTTTTGGCTCGCAATCGGCCTTGGCAATGGCCTCGACTCCGGCCGTAGCACGCCGTTTCTGCCGCTTGCTGTCGAGTTTGGCGACGTGGCCGCGAGCGGCGCGGCTGGCAAGACGACGGGGCTTGTTGAGATAGCCCAATTGCACGGCTTCGTAGCCGTCCTTCTGTTGCGTCCGTACTTGAAGGACGTGGCAGGGGCCAGCCTGAATCACCGTCACCGGCACCACCTCGCCGGTCGGATCGAAAACCTGTGTCATCCCGACCTTGCGGCCGAGCAGTCCAACTACCATCGCGATTTGCCTTTATGCTACGTCGCCCGACGGGAACCGCCGGCTCGAGGCCGGGTTTACCCGTCCAGCTTCCGTTCCATATTAGGATTCAGGGTTCAGGGTTCAGGGTTCAGGGGAAATTGCGACTCTCAAATCAAATCCCTGAACCCTTGATGTCCTTTCCTAGTGCCTGCTGGTGGCCTTGATCTTGATGTCTACGCCGGCCGGCAGGCTCAACTTGTTCAGCGCCTCGATCGTTTTTGCCGTCGCCTGCATGATGTCGATCAGCCGCTTGTGCGTGCGGATCTCGAACTGCTGGCGGGCCTTCTTGTCCACGTGCGGACTGGACTGAACGGTGTATCGCTCGATGCGCGTCGGCAGGGGAATCGGACCGTGGACCACCGAACCGGTTCGTTTCGCCGTATCCACGATGTCGGCCGCACTCTGATCCAGAATCGCGTGATCGTACGCTTCCATCCGGATTCGAATGATCTCACTCGTATGACCAGCCACGGAAGTCCTCCGGGTAACTCGCCTGCCAACTTGCCAAGCAACAGTCACGGCCCACCGATTAGGCGGGAAACCTCAAATGCTATCACTGCGGCCCGGCGGCGTCAATGGCGCCTCGACGAAAATCCGCGGCTGTTTTGCTGCGGCTCAGTCCGCCCCCGACGCCCGGATGAGTTCTCGTAAATTAGCCATCTTAACGCACAACCACCCTAGTAAGGGGTAAGCTACTGGCCTTGACTGACGGAGCGTTTGCACACAGAATGTAAGTCGTGTTTGGCATGGTTGTGGGGCGTTTCCAAGGAGGCATTGACACTTGACCACTGTTACCGCAACTGAAGTTCGCGTTCACCTGTCGGATATGCTCAGCAATGTGGCGAGAAAGGGGAGTCGCGTTGTGGTTACCCGTGGCGGCAAGAAATTCGCTGCGTTTGTTCCGCTAGAAGATCTCGAGTTTCTCGAAGCTCTCGAGAATCGGTTGGACATTGAGGATGCAAAAAAAGCGCTCAAGGAGCCTGGTTCCATACGGTGGGAAGAATTGAAGGCGGAATTGGGGCTGTGAGGGACCGCGACACGGTATTACCGTTCGCATGCGAAAACATGCATTGTTAGGCTCGGCCAGTCTTGACACAAAGAGCGGTTATCAGGATCATTGAGCCTGTTCACTTGAAAAGGGTATCGGAACAACCGGGCCCGCAGCCGACCTGAAGGTCGGCCGCGGGCTCTTTTTTTGAGGAAGTTGAAATGAATCCGCATGGACGCGTGTATTCAATCGAATTGAAGCCGTCTGCGGCGCGAGACATCAAATCACTGCCGCGCTCCGTACAGAAGCGTATCGGGAAGAAGATTGACGCATTGGCTCACGATCCTTTTCCGCATGGCTCGGTCAAACTTGAGGCTTCAAGCGGCCTGCGACGCGTTCGGGTCGGCGATTACCGCATCATCTATCAGGTACGAGAAGAGACCCTCGCCGTATTCGTCGTGCGGGTGAAGCACCGTGGTGACGCGTATCGGCCGTGAATTGGGCCCTGTTCCCAGGTCAGCGGTTCAATCGTTTCAGCACAAACCGCTCCGGCACGCGCTTCAGCCGGGTGAACCAGGGCTCTTCCTCGGGATGGATCGGCTTGACGAGAATGCTGCGAATGCCCGCCAGCCGGCCGGCCATGATGTCGGCAAACAGTTGATCGCCGACGATGGCCGTTTCCGCCGGTGCGGAATGCAGTTTCCGCAGCGCGGATCGAATGCCCCACGGCAAAGGCTTCATCGCCCGGGCGACACAGGGCAGGCCGAGACGCTGGGCGAACTGCCGAATTCGCCCGCCCATGCCGTTGGAGACGAGGCACAGCCCGACGCCCGCTCCGCGGAGTCCGTCGATCCAGGCGGCCACTTCCGGCGTGATCTCGCCCTTGCGATAGCGGGTCAGCGTGCAATCCACGTCCAACAGCAGCGTGCGAAGGCCCCACTGATCGAGCCGCTCGGGAGTCAGCTCTCGCACGCTGTCGACTCGGATATCGGGCGTGACGAGATGCAGCATGACGTGTCGGGGCTAATCGCCGGCCTGGCTCAGATACTTGCGCTCTTGCTTCCGCATTCTCGCCCGTTTGCCGGGCGTGGTGTCGTCATATCCGACCAGGTGCAGTGCGCCGTGAATCACGTACCGCAGCAATTCGTCTTCGGCCGCGGCTGCGAACCGTGGCGCGGCGGCTTGGGCAGTATCGGCGCTGACGACGATTTCGCCCTCCAAACCGCCCGCGGAACGCTCCAGTACAAAACTCAATACGTCGGTCGGCTCCGGATCGTTCAGGAACTCCTCGTGCAGCTTGGCGATCGTGGCGTCGTCGACCACGGCCACGCTGATCTGGGCGTTCTCGATCGCCGCGTCGTGCAAGATGGCTCGGATGGCCCGGCGTATGCGCGGCCGATTGATTGGCAGCATCGTCTGGCGGTTGGCAATGGCGATGCGGGCACGCCGAGGCGAAATGCGCCTTCGCCGCATCCCCCATCGCTGGTTGCTCGTCCTTGCTCACGCCGTTCGCTGCTCCGGATACTTGATCCGCCCGTGGTAGATCGACGTCAGCGACATGACCATGCTCTTCTCGATGGTGCGAAGTTCGCGCAGCGTCAGGCCGCTTTCGTCGAACTGGCCGCCGTGCAAGCGGTGTTCGGCGATTTCGCGGACCAGGCTCTCGATCCGGGCGGGCGTGGGATCGACCAGCGTGCGGCTGGCGCTCTCGACGGCGTCGGCCAGCATGAGCACGGCCGCCTCCTTGGTTTGCGGCTTCGGGCCGGGATAGCGGAAACTGCTCTCGTCGACCTCGCCGCCGTTGGGATCGGCCTGCTGCTGCTCGGTGGCCCGGCCGTAGAAGAACTCCACCCGCGTGGTGCCGTGATGCTGGGCGATCAGGTCGATGATCGGCTGGGGGAGCCGGTGCTGCCGGGCCAGGTCGGCGCCGTCCTTGATGTGGGCGATAATCACCAGCGTGCTCATGGCGGGCACGAGCGTCTCGTGGCGGTTGTCGTCGGGGCCCTGGTTCTCGATGAAATAGCCCGGCTTGAGCATCTTGCCGATGTCGTGGAAATAGGCCCCCACGCGCACCAGCAATCCGCGGGCGCCGATGCTCTCGGCGGCGGCCTCGGCGATCGAGCCGACGGTGATCGAGTGGTTGTAGGTGCTCGGCGCCCGGCGGACGAGCTCCTGCAGCAAGCGGATGGGCCACGTCGCCCAGTTCCAGCAGGCTCAGGTCGGTCAACACGCCGAAGAGGTGCTCGATGAAGGGCAGCAGCCCGGTGATGATGAAGCCGGCCGCCAGGGCCCACAGCCCGTTGCGAATCGCGTCCTTCAGCAGCGACAGATCGAGCGGCTGGTCGTCGATCATGCCCATGCCGACGTCAGAGCACGGCGGCCACGCGCCGGCGAACAGGCCGACGTAGATCAGTTTGCTGCGGCTGCGGATGCGTCCCAAGTTGAGCACGGCCGCGGTGGTCACGCCCGTCAACAGAGAAACTCCGAGAAGCCGTGCCCGACGGCCAGCGCGACGATCATCGCCACCATGCCCGCCAGCAGCAGCGCCAGCTCCTGCCGGTAGACGATGGCCATCGTCATGCCGAACAGCAGCACGGGGACCAGCTCGCCGCGCCAGGCGTCGGCCGACGCCCAGCGGGCCACGGCCACGTGGCGATGGCCAGCAACAGCAGCACGATCAACCGCGTCAGGCTGGCCAGCGGTCCGCGCTGGCGGTAGCGCATGTGAATGCCGCACAGCAGCAGCGCCACGAAGATCAGCGCCGTCATGGCCGCGGCCCGGCTGACGAGCTGCCCAACGGGCCGCTGGTCCATCGCCGCGGCGTACTCGCAGCTGGAGCAGATCGATCTGCTCGTCTCCCAGCGGCTGGCCCGCCTTGGCCAACGTCTGGCCCGACCGAATAGTCCACCAGCACCTGTTCACGGACGCCGCCGGCCTTGTCCATGGCCTCTTTGGTCAGTTGGTCGTCCACGCTCAGCGTGGATCAGGCGTTTCAGCCGCGGAAGAAGCCAGGCGAACAAGCGGTCGGCCACGGCCGACGAGATCCGGCTGCTTGCGCAGAGCTGTCGCGAATCGCCGTTCCATCGCCGATCAGCACGTCGCTGACGCGGAACGACTCGCTGCGTCCTCGGGATGGCCCAGCGGATAGACGGTGATTTCTTCCTGGTTTCCCGGGCCGAGTTTCTCCTGATTGAGCTTGTCCAGCAGGCCGCGCTCCTCGAAGGGGGCAAAAGCCTCGGCCACGGCCTTCTCCACGCGATCCAGGCGTTCCTGCGGCGTGAAGGCCGCGCGGAATTCGCGGAACTGCTCCTCCTGCTCGTTCCTTCTGTTCCTTGCTGGCTCGGGCGGCGTTGTCGCCGTCGGCGGGCGGCGTCTGGAAATCCTTCCAGATCTTCGGATCCAGCTTGTCGAGCGTCGGCGCGGCGGTCAACTCGACCAGCGTATTGCGCAGCTTGGCCCGCAATTGCACCAGCGGCTCGGCGTCCTGCACGTACACGTAGCGCGCCTGGTTGCGGGCTCCGTCTGCTGGGCGCTCGGTGGCCACGGGGTCGGCCTTGGTGAACGGCACGGCGGCGACGATGTTGCGCAGCGGAGTGTAGCCCGTGCGATAGGGAAACGGCGGGTCCCAGCCGTGGATCACCGCGCAGATCGCCACGGCCGCCAGCAGGCCAGGCCGATCCGCCCCAGCACGTCGCGGCGGCGCAGGCTGGTCCACGCCCGCTCCCACTGGCCCGGGCGGCAGCTCGAGCGAAGCCACGCGCTCGAAGCGTTTACGTTTTCGCAAACCGAAAGGCATGGTGTCCCGCGCGTTCTTTAGCGACGCTTCCCCGGATGTTCTTCGTAGGCGTTGACGATCTGCTGCACCAACGGATGGCGAACGATGTCGGCGGCGGTGAGCTTGACCGCGGCAATGCCCTCGATGCCGCGCAGCCGGGCCAGCGCGTCGATCAGCCCGCTCCGCGATTTCGGCGGCAGGTCGATCTGCGTCACGTCGCCGGAGACCACGATCTTCGAGCCGGTCCCCATCCGCGTCAGAAACATCTTCATCTGCGAAACGGTCGTGTTCTGGGCCTCGTCGAGGATGATGAACGCCTCGTTGAGCGTGCGGCCCCGCATGTAGGCCAAGGGAATCACCTCGATCAAGTCCTCTTCCGTGTACCGCTTGATCAGGTCGTGGTCCATCATCTCGTGCAGGGCGTCCAGCAGCGGCCGCAAGTAGGGATTGATCTTGGCCTGCAAGTCGCCGGGCAGGAAGCCGAGGCTCTCGCCGGCCTCGACGGCGGGCCGCACCAGCACGATCTTGCGGATCGACTCCCGCTTCAACGCCGCCACGGCCATGGCCACGGCCAGGTAGGTCTTGCCGGTGCCGGCCGGCCCGTAGCACAAGACGATGTCGTTCTGGCGGATGGCCTCGACGTAGCGTGCCTGGCCGGGCGTCTCGCGGCCGGATCTGCCGGCCGGCGCGAAACACGTCGATCGGCGCGAGCTCGACGGCCGGGCCTTCACCGTTTTGCACCCCCGCCAGCACCCGGTTCACGTCGTCGGGCGACAGCGTCGCCGTGACGGTTGGCGCAGGCCTGAAGTTGCTCCAGGACCTCCGTGGCCGAAGCCACCGCCGGCTCCGGCCCGACAATGTGGATTCGGTCGTCGCGAGCCGTAATGCTCACGCCCAAGGCGTTGCGGATGCGTCGCAGGTGCTGGTCGCAGGCGCCGAAGAGCGTCAACAGTGCCTTGGAACTGACGACCGATATGGTTGATTCCATAATGTACTACTGAAAGTCGTGCAGACTGGCGATGTAGGTGTGGCAATAGGGACAGATGTGGGTGCCGGAGGAGATCTCCTTGTTACACCGGTCGCAGGTCTTCTTCGGCGCGGCCCACTCGTGGGTCTCCGGCCGCAGCCCGACCTCACCGGCGGCGCGTTCACGCGACACCGGCGTCGTAGCGACGGGGCCACGGGGCCCCAACATGTCAAGGATAGCATCCTCCGATACGCACTGTCCCTGCTGCTGTGGCACCTTCATCGGCGTCCGGCACAGGGGGCACAAGCCCGCGCTCCCGGCCAGCGAGTCGCTCACAGTCAGTGGATGCCCTTTCGGGCACACGCACCGTATCGACATTGTTACGCCCGAAAACGTGTGTCGAACTACGGAAACGCCCATCCACTCCATTCCACTCTCATCATAGTGCATCGCGGCGCCCTTGGCTAGCTCCCCGTGCAAGCTTTTGGAAAACAAGCCCCATCGAACGGGTGGTCTAATCTTATCGGCCGACGAGTCCCGACATCCAGCAGTACCACGCTACCGGGGCAGATAGAAGCAGGGAATCGATGATGTCGAGCACGCCGCCGAAGCCGGGCAGCCAATCGCTGGAATCCTTGCGGCCGACGTCGCGTTTCAAAAGCGACTCGAACAGGTCGCCCGCCATGCCGGCCGAACCGACCAGGATCGCGAAGGCAAACCAGCCCCACGAAGACTCCGGGACAAGAGGGGCCAACCACCAATGAAAGGCCCACCATGAACCGAGGCACGAAAATGCCAAGGCGCCCAGTGCCCCCTCGATTGTCTTGCCGGGGCTCAATAGGGGGGCCATCTTGTGCCGGCCGATCAGCCGTCCGACCGTGTACGCCCCGATGTCTCCCATCTTCACTACGATGATCCAGGATGCCAGTGCGCCGGCTCCCCACGACACTCTCGTTTGCACCGCAAAGCTCAGCATGCAACCGACATAGACCAGCGTGAACACGGCCGCGGCGATGTTAACCATGTTCCCGCCGGGCTTTCGATAGCGGCACATTTCGCCAACGATCGAAAGCAACACGGCAATCACGACGACTAACAACGGAGATCCAAACTCGATAGGGAGATAGTAATAGATCTCGATCTGACTCGCCGCGTTCTCAGGCATTAGCCGCGAAGCAATACCATAGATTGGCGTCCAAGCGCCGGCCACGATCAGGAGATTGCCAACGTACACCGGCCATCGCGAGGGCCGCATGTTCGCCGCCGCCGCAAGATCCAGCACCTCGCGGGTAGCCAGCCACGCTACGATCAGGGCCAGGGGGAGCAGGCATGCTCCGGCAAACTCCTGGGATAGCGTGGCATCTAACGCGTACAAGCCGAGCAGGGCCGCGATCATCAGCGTTCCCAGCAGCAATCGCCAACGGAGCATCGGCGGCGGTTCCTTTCTCGTACCTTCGACTGGCTTTTCGGTAGGGGCGGGACCAATGGCGACCATTATAGGCCCATTGGCCCAGCCGTCCACGGCACAAGTAGACGCGGCATCTTGCCGCGTTATCACTGTGTATGCGGCATTCCGCCGCGTTATCGGCGAAACCAGCCGGTTTGTGCCTGGAACAGCCATGAAGCGGCAAGATGCCGCTTCTACGTGTAGTTGCCGAATCCGTGGGAGAAGTGGTATGATGGCGACACTGGAGGAGGGCATCTCGTGAACTCGCTCTGGCTGGTCATCACGGCGTTGGCGGCGTTCCTGGTCGCCTATCGCTTCTACGGGGCGTTTCTGGCCGCCAAGGTGGCCATGCTGAACGACGCGCACGTCACGCCCGCCCACCGGCTCCGCGACGACGTGGATTATCACCCCACCCGGCGGCTGGTGCTCTTCGGCGTCCACTTTGCAGCCATTGCCGGGCCGGGCCCGCTGATCGGCCCGGTGTTGGCGTCGCAGTGGGGCTATTTCCCCGGCTTCTGCTGGATCGTCATCGGGGCCTGCGTGGCCGGTGGCGTCCATGACTTCGTCGTCCTGCTGGCCTCCGTGCGGCAAGACGGCCTGTCGCTGCCGAAGATCGCCCGAAACATGATCGGCCCGTCTCGGGCGTCACCACCACGGTGGCCACGCTGTTCATTGTGATCGCCACCCTGGCCGGCGTGGGCGATGGTGGTCGTCAAGGCGCTCGGGCGAGAGCCCTTGGGGGATGTTCACGATCATCGTCACCATCCCGGCCGCCCTGCTGACCGGCTTCTGGATGTACAAGATCCGGCCGGGACGCATCGCCGAGGCCTCGCTGATCGGCGTGACGATCGTGCTGGCGGGCGTGGTCTTGGGCAAGCCGTTCGCCGAGTCGTGGATGGGGCCGTATCTGCGGCTGGACGAGAAGACGCTTTCGATCATCCTGCCCGCCTATGCGGCGATCGCCTCGATCCTGCCGGTGTGGGTGCTGCTGTGTCCGCGCGACTACCTTAGCTCGTACATGAAGATCGGCGTGATCGTCGCTGATCGGCGGTGGGCCTGTTCGCGGCCCATCCGGTGCTGAACATGCCCGCCACGACGCCCGTTCGTCAGCGGCGGCGGCCCGGTGGTGCGGCGGCACCGTGTGGCCGTTTGTCTGCATCGTGATCATGTGCGGCGCGCTATCGGGGTTTCATGCCTTGATTGCCTCGGGCACCACGCCCAAGATGCTCAACAAGGAGTCCGACATTCGGCCGATCGGCTACGGCGGGATGCTCTTGGAGGGTTTTGTTTCGATCACGGCCCTCGTGGCGGCCTGTGCCCTGGAGCCGGGCGATTACTTCAAGATCAACACCGACCAGGCCAAGTACGCTCGAATGACGGCGAGCATGCGAAGCCGAGTTGCCCCGCGGGCAATACGACAAGCTCTTCGTGCCCAAGGAGTTCGACTCCTTCGAGAAGGAAATTTGCACGGAGGGCGAGCAACTGGGCGGCCGCACGGCGGGGGCCGTGACTCTGGCCGTCGGCATGGCCAAGATTTTCTCGGCCCTGCCCGGCATGCAGCAACTCATCGCCTATTGGTACCACTTCATCATGATGTTCGAGGCGCTGTTCATCCTCACGCTGCTGGAGACGGGCACGCGCGTGGCGCGGTTCGTCTTTCAAGACACGCTTACGCAGGTGCTGCCCAGCCGGTTCGCCCATCGGCAGCCGGCGTGGCTCAAGTGGACGCTCAACATCACCATGAGCCTCCTGGTCTGTTTCCTCTGGGGATCGCTGCTGTACACGGGCAACATCGACCGGCTGTGGCGGATGATGGGCATCGCCAACCAGTTGCTGGCGGCGATTGCCCTGGCCGTGGGCACGACCTACCTGCTGCTGCACGCGCCGAAGCGGATCTATGCCCTCTGCACCGGGCTTCCCCTGGTGTTCGTCGTGGTGACGGTCTTCACCGCCGGCGTCGAGAGCATCCAACAATGGCTCAACGAGTTGGCCGGGCTCAGCGCCCAACTGGCCGATCCGGCGATGGCGTCCCAGGCCGAGGAGTTGGCGCTGAAGGTCTTCTCGATCAAGCTGACGTGCGCCATGGCCGGAATCATGCTCGTGCTGAGTGCGCTGATCGTGATCGACGCGGTCCGCCGCTGGTACGTGCTGTTGGCCAACGGTGCCACGGAAACCACCGCGGACGTGAAGGTGCGCGAGCCGGCCTGAAATCCGGCCGGGTGGCCAGATACCGGCCCATTGACCGGCTCCGCGGTCTGCTGCTAGGATGCTAGCTTTACCACCTTCCGCCGGGGGAACGTCGCATGGGCTGGAAACATCTCTTCGCCAAGAAGGACTTGGAGACCCTGCTGGCCGAAATGGCCGGCGAGCACCGCTTGCACCGCGCCTTGGGACCCGTCTCGCTGACGACCATCGGCGTGGGCTGCATCATCGGGGCGGGCATCTTCGTCGTCACCGGCAAGGCGGCCGCCCTGGACGCCGGGCCGGCGGTGATCGTCTCCTATCTGGTGTGCGCCGTGAGTTGCGTTTTGGCGGCCCTCTGCTATGCCGAGTTCGCCGCGATGGCCCCCGTGGCCGGCAGCGCCTATACCTATGCCTACACCACGCTGGGCGAAATCTTCGCCTGGATGATCGGTTGGGACTTGATCCTCGAATACGCCATGGCGCTGTGCCACCGTGGCCTCGGCCTGGTCGAACTACTTGAACGAGTTCTTGCTGGCCATCAGCAACGAGTACCTGCAGATTCCCAAGCAACTCCTCTTCGACCCGTTCACGCCGGTGGAAGGGCTGGCCGGCCACCCTTGGCTCAGCCTGCCGTCGGTCTGCATCACGCTGGCGATCATGGCGATTCTGATCCTGGGGATTCGCGAGAGCGCACGGACCAACGCCGTGTTGGTGGGTATCAAAGTGAGCGTGGTGCTGCTGGTGATCGGCGTGGGCTGCGCCTACATCCAGCCGGCGAATTGGACCTCGATCCCGTACGCCGAGCGCTCGCTGCCCGGAAGAGTTCGCCATGCACGATCTGGCCCGAGAACATCTGCTGGATCAGAAACCCGGCGACGAACCCTCAGCGGAACAAGTAGACGGGCTGACCAAGCAACTGAAGGCGGAGTATCGGATTGGTTGGATCAAGCAGGAGACGGAACGATTGCAGAAGGGGGGCCGGATCTCCAAGGACGAAGCGCAGAGCATGGTGGATAAGACGATTGCCAAGGCCGAGGCGAACCTGCCCCGGACCGAGGAAGATCGCCAGGCCGTGGCGGCACTGTTGCCCGTATGTGCGCGAGAAGGCCCAAGCCAACATCACCAAGTCGTGGGGCATCTTGGCCTTCCTGGGAATTGACCGCTGGCTACAGCCCATTGACGATTCCCTTCGCGGTCCGTTCATGCCCTACGGGCTGTCGGGCATCATGTTGGGGGCCGCGATCGTATTTTTCGCCTACATCGGCTTCGACTCGATCTCGACCCACGCCGAGGAGGCAAAGAACCCGGCACGCGACATGCCGATCGCCATCCTCACTTCCTTGGCGGTGTGTACCGTGCTCTACGTGGCCGTGACCGCGGTAATTACGGGCATGGTGCCCTACCCGAATATCGACATCCACGCGCCGATCGCCGCAGCCTTCGCCGACAAGGCGGTTGAGGAAAGAAGCATGTTGCTGAAGATCGCGACAAGCCTGATTGCCGCGGGCGGATTGGCCGGGATGACGAGCGTGCTGTTGGTGATGTTGCAGAGCCAGGCGCGGATTTTCATGGCCATGTCGCGCGACGGCCTGTTGCCGAAGGTGTTCAGCGTCGTTCACCCGCGCTTCCGCACGCCCCACCTCTCCACGTTGATCACCGGCACCGCGATTTGCCTGGTGGCCGCATTTACGCCCATCCAGAAGCTCGAAGAAATGGTCAACATCGGCACGCTGATGGCCTTTGCTATCGTGTGTGCGGCCGTGCTCTTGTTGCGGTTCCAGCGTCCCGACGCCAAGCGGCCGTTCCGCTGCCCGATGATCACCGATCGTGGCGCCGCTGGGCGTGGTGGTGAACTTCTCGATGATGCTGTTCCTGCCCGGCGATACCTGGGCTGCGGCTGGTGATCTGGCTGTTGATCGGGCTGTCGATCTACTTCCTCTACAGCCACCGGCACAGCCACATGCGGCAAAAGGACCTACGCGGCCGCACCTGCTGCACGAAATCCAAATCCCCGGCGCGGTCGATCAGGGCTTCGACAACGGCAAGTGACTCAACGCCCGCTGAAAGACACTGATAGGGGTAGGGAAGGCCGGTTAAGTTCCCGGCCTCCCCTCCCTCCGAACCGGACTGGCGGATTTCCCGCATCCGGCTCTCCGGTTAGTGGTGTTACCTCGTAGAGGATTGGTGAACCGAGCGCGGGAAGGAAACAAGGTTCCTTCTCGGGATCGGCAGAAGCGAAAGGCCCTGACCTTCACGGGAAGGCCACCAACATGCAACATCGACGGTGCGGCCAATCTGAGCCAAGTTACGTGTGCCTGACGCAGTCCGTCGTGGCTAGTCGTTGCCGACACTCGCGGTACGGTGTGGTTTTGGCCGTGCGTCATGTTTCATCCACTTTCCTGCGTCCCTTTGCTCGACGGGCATTGCCCCGCTTCCTCGCTCGTATGGACGCTCTGACTCCTGGGCGGTCGATTCTTCGTATCCTTATCAGGGACAATGAACTTCGTCCTTGTACCCGCCCAGGTCTCCTTGCTTCATGTATCAAACCTTCCGACCGTTCCGCCTCCAACCACCTGTTGCCGCCTCTGGGGCTTGGTTTGGTTTCCCCCCGGAGCTTACCGCGCGGTCTGCCGACCGCATCCCTTGCGAGGACCACAGCGTCACTTGGGCTTCGCCTTTTCCTAGCAGGCTCGCCACGACAACCGGCCGAATCGAGTTCGTCATCCTGCGGACCAGCCGTTCACCTTCAGTTGCTCTCCACCCCCTCTCACGAGGACGCAGTTACTTTCGGTTACGAAGTTCAAACCCAATTTCGACAAGGACTTGCACCTTGCTGATTCGATACACTCACAAGCGCACTAGGAGGCGACTCCTGTCGCCGATCGCTTGAAATCAACCGGAAATCAGCGACAGGAGTCGCCTCCTACAACCGTCTCAGAAACCGGTTGATTCCAGTTCCGGATAGTCGCCCGCAGAAACCACTTCCGTGAGGCGGAAGCCGAGTTGGAAGAACCCTCCGCCCATGGGACTAAGGTGTTTCGCTTGGGCCCGCACGAACGTCATCTGGCATTCATGACGAAAACCGAGAATGGCGTGCTCCAGCTCTGCGCGGCCCGTCGAGCACCACCGCCACGCCCCGGTTGGAAAACTCTTTGGTCACGGCCGAGAACGCCCGGTGAACCTGCGGCTGGCCGTCCATCAACGGCACAATCGTCACAACCACGACCAGGGCGACCCGGCGGTCGGATCGCGGCCCCTCCTGCAATGCCTTCACATCAGGGCAGTTGTGGTTGACCAGCTTGAGGACGAAACTTTGGACCCCGAGGTCCCTGTTCTTGGTGAATAGCGACATGGGAGCGGCTCCTGTAGCCCAACGGAACGCGGGGAGGTCGCGCGCCCCTCGGGCGGGCAGTCCCGGCGATGTTCGACGGCCAGACCGTCGGCCGCAGAACGCATGACCGGACTTGCTCTAGTATAGGCTACTAATCAGGGGGTGGAGGGATTTACGGTCAGCCCGGTTGACGCCGCGATTGTCGTGGTATAATTTCTCGAATTCTCCCTCCCTGAAGCCAGGAAGCCAGCAGCCCGGTATTCCGATGACGTCGCGCGAACTGGTTATCAAGACCCTCAACCATGACCCCGTCCCCCGCGTTCCGCGTGATCTCTGGATTCCAGCCGGCAGCGACTCCACCCGTTCGGGTGAGCTGTCGGAAATGAACGTTCGCTTTCCCAGCGACATCATTCAGCCGGAAGTGACGCCCACTCACAGCAAACGGACGCAGAGTAAGCCGAGCAAGGCAGGGGAATACGCCGACGCCTGGGGGTGTGTCTGGCAGGTTGTCGAACAGACGGGGCCCCTAAGCTCAAGCACTCACCCCTGGCCGATCTCGCCAGGATGGCGTCGTATCAGCCGCCGGCCGAGCTGCTGGATCGTTCGCGGTTGGCGAAAGTGAATAAGAGTTGCCAGGCCACGACGCGGTTCGTGTTGGCGTGGTCGGAGGTCCGGCCTTTTGACCGCCTGCGGTTCCTCCGCGGCAGCGAGGCCGGCGCTGGTGGATCTCGCCCGCGGCACCAAGGAAATTCGCGACCTGTTGGCCATGCTTCACGATCTGGCCTGCTCGGAGATCGAGCTCTGGGCCGACACGGAGGTGGATGGCGTGGTCTTCCACGACGACTGGGGCACGGCCGAAGGACTGCTGATCGCCCCGGAAATGTGGCGTGACATTTTCCGCCCCCTGTATCGGGAATACTGCCGGCTTCTGCACGCCAAAGACAAGTTTGTCTTCTTCCACTCGGACGGCAACATCCTCGACATCTTCGGCGATCTGGTGCGCGCGGGCGTCGACGCCATCCACAGCCAACTGGAATTGATGGACGCCGAACGGCTGGTCAAGCGGTATCGCGGCCGAGTGACGTTTTGGGGCGAGATGGACCGCCAGCGATTCCACAACCCCGGCACGCCCGAGCAATTCCGTGAGGCCGTGCTGACTCTCCGCAAGGCGCTGGACTATGGCAGCGGCGGGGTGATTGCCCAATGCCAGTGGGACCCCGCAGTGCGGATCCAGACCATCGCCGCGTTCTTCGAGCAGTGGCTTGCGCCGCTGCCGATGCACGCATGATAGAAACCGGCGACCGGCGGTTTCGCTCTGAATCGCGATCGTCCACGCCGGTGGCGCGACCACCGGTCGCGGCTTTATCCTCCGCCCTTCCCCCCACGTTCGTCCGCTGTTACAATGCGCGGACCATGACCGAACCTGCTGAAAAGCCTGCTACAAAGCCCGCGGAGGAGACGATCGACCTGAAGGACCCGGCTTTGGCCGCGCTGTTGGCGTGGCTGGTCCCCGGTCTGGGTCACTGGTATCAGGGACGAAGGGCCAAGGCCGTCTTGTACTTCGTCTCGATCGTGGGGATTTTTGAGTTCGGCGTGTTCCTCGGCGGCGGATCCGTTGTCGACGCCGAGGGCCGCGAGCATAACCTCGGCTATGGGCGGGCGGCCTACTTCTCCTTGCGCGACGGCGACGTGCAGTTGCTGCGATTGTGCCAGATCGGCGTGGGGCTGCCGGCCTTGCCCGCCCTGGTCCAGGCAAACCGCATGCGCAACCACCAGAAAGTATGGCTCAACGGATTCATGGCCCCGCCGCGCCTGCCCTCGGCTGGCGGCGGCGACGACCCGAATTCCGCACAGCCGACGCTGCACGAGCTTCACCGCCGGCTGCACCACTACTTTGAGTTGGCAACGTTTTACGTGATGATCGGCGGCTTGCTCAACGTGCTGGCCATTTATGACGCCGCCGCGGGGCCCGTCCCCATTCCGCCGCCACCAAAAAAGAAAGACGAAGAAAAAAAGGAAGAGGAAAAGCCGGAAGAGGCAACAGCCTAGTGGTCCGACCGACCTGAATTGACGGGTGCCACGGGCTGCTTGTCAGGCCGTGCTGCGGCCGATTCATGCACTGGCCGACAAGCGGCCAGTGGCACCCAAGCTGTCAACACAGCACGGTTGGGGCACTAGAACTCAGGGTTCAGACTTTGAAGTCCGCGTTCCTGCCGACCCAACCCCCGACCCCCTAATCCCAGACGTTGCGGCCTTGGCCGCGCGACGCACGTGACATAGCCATGTTCCACTTGCTCTTAGCCAATACCATAAGTCTCTGGAATCTCAACATCTGGTACGCCGTGCCCGCCATTGTCGCGGTCAGCCTGGTATATTCCGCCACCCGACACGAGCGGATGCAGCCGATCCTGATTCACGCCGGCCGGGTGGCCTTCTGGATCGTTTGCTTCATGGTCATCGTCTTTGCGGTGCTGGAAGGGGTGAACTGGTTCATCTAGCGGCCGCGTCCGTGCTGTTTCGAGTCCGCGAGGGCGTCGCGTGGGCAGATTTGCAGCAGCACGCTTTCCGAGTCGGTCCCCGGCAGCGGATACGACGTCAACTTCCGCAGCGCCAACTCGTGCAGCAGTCCAAAGTGCCGGGCCTCGCCCCGCTCCTCGACCCACGATGGCCCCTTCAGCACGAGCAGCCGATCGAACGCCTTCCAGTGCGGCCGGAACCATTCCAGCAGTTTCTTCAGCCGCGCCACCGCCCGGATCACTAACGTGTTGAAACGCTGCTCGCTCAGGACGTCCTCGGCGCGGGCGTGCAGCACGGGCGTCGGCAAGCCCAACTGCGCGGCGATCTCGGCCACGACGCGGGCCTTCTTACCCACCGATTCGCAAAGCGATATCTGCAAGTCGTCGCGGACGATGGCCAGCACGATGCCCGGCACTCCCCCGCCGGTGCCAACATCCAGAACCTTCTCCTTGGGCTCCAAGAACCGGGCGAACGCGAGGCTGTCGATCACGTCGCGGGCGACGAACTTCTCGTAATCCGTATGCCGTGTGAGATTGATCTTGGCGTTCCAATCCCAGAGCAACTCGCAATAGCGATCCAGCATCGCAATCTGCGAGGGAGGCAGATCGATCTGATGCCGGGCCATCGCCGCAGCCAGGTTTTCGTCGGGGGTGCTCACTTATGCCATTCTTGGGAGTTGGGGCCACGGACTCAGGGTTCCGGATCCAGACAAAATGGTTCGCCCCGCTGCCCGCCCAGACTCCATTCACGACAGAGTCACATTGCGACAGAGGCACATACCCGGGGGGCCGGTCCAGACTGCCAGTCTAGTTGACTTCGGGCGGGATGTATACAAGGAATCCGCCCTACCTCGCCGTGGCCTCGATGAACAGATACAACTGCGGCGTGTCGGCGGCCTGCTGTTGGTCGGTCGATGACTCGCGGGTGAGCCCGCCGACCAGAGTCGGCTCGCCCAGTTGCACCTTCAGCGTGGTGGCCAGTTGGCCGACGACCATGTTGACTCGGTCCAAGGTGATGGCCGTATGGCCGCGTGCCGCGTGCGACTTGCCTTCGCCGGGCTTCCCGGTGCCCGCGGATTCACTGGCGAGGAAACGGATCGACTCAGCCGGAACGTCGGAGCAAGTAACAGACGTGCAAATGTCGAGCACGGCCTGCGTGTTGGGCAGGAGTTGTGGAGTCACTTGAAGCATCGCGCCGGAGTGCAGGTTGTTGATGATCGGCTGATAACCGGGGTCCTCACCGCCGCCGCCCACGACCGGGATCGCACCGGTCACGGCCGAGCGGTTGCGCCCTGAGGCAATGTGTACCGTCTGGCCGCTAAAGCACGAAATCGCCCCAAGATATCCTTTGCACTTGGCGGCCATCTCTTCCAACGCCTTGCGGTCGATGCCGCTCTCCTTCCCCGGCCGGCTATTCAGTAACAGGTTGAGCTGCTTGAGATCCAGCAGGAGCCAGGTGGCGCGGATCGTGACGACGTGCATCCCCGGGCTCGATGCCCGCAGGTTCTCCAGGAACTTCTCGATCTTCTCATGCACGACCTCTGTCTGAGTGACGACCAGCATGCCGGCGGCGGGTTCGGCCGAGCCCACGCCTCCCGCGTCGTCCCACGCGGTGGGGTCGACGCACGTCTTGATCAGGTCGATCAGGTCGCTCATCGTGAAGCTCAGGTCGGAGTCGCGCGACTGTTTGCCGCGTGAGGCGTCCGGCCGGTTGGGAACACCCATGCCGCCAACCCCTTGATTCGGCTGCGGCGGCGATGCGGACGCGGCCCCGCCGCCGCTCTTCCCCTCGGCGGGCTTCGGCTCATCGGAAACCCGGAACATACCCATCCCGCCTCCCATGCCGCCCGACGTGCTTCCCATTTCTCCCGTCGCGTTGGAACCGCCGCCGTCCGCAGAGCGGGCGGGTAATGTTCGGGGGAATCCGCCCACGCTCATACCCGGAATGTACATCCCTTCAAAACGGTAAGAAGGCTTCGGCGTCACCAGGTCGAGGACCGGATAGACGCGGGTCTCCAGCATGTTATCCGCCTCCTCGGGTGTCGTCACCATCAGAACGCCGTCACGAATGACCCGGGCGAGGCCATGCTCGTGAAGCAGGAGGTCCAGGGCCGATCGGGCCGAAATGCCGTGGGCGGAAAAAGTGACCGGCGTGTCGGCGGCAATTCCAATTTCGTCCAACGCTTTCTTGTCCAAGATGATTTCCAGCTTCGTCAAGTTCTTGAACGACTTGACGACCTCCGGCAGGGGCGTCTCTTTGAAGTCGAAGTCCGACTTCACTTGGAGTGCCTGCCGGATCGCTTGTTCGACCGACGGGACTTGCAGACTGCTGTTAACGTTCTCCTGGCCGCGGGCCGTCGACGCGATCAGGATGCAGACTCCAACGAGGCAACATGCCGCCGATCGGCGATACAACTCCCAACGCTCAACCCGACTGGCATGACGTCGCATGGCTAGGACCTCCAGGTAAAGAGACTCTGAAATTGACGTTTGGCATTCCACAGGGTGGCCGAAAGCAGGGGGTCCCGCGCAGCGTTGGCCAAGAATTGCTGCGCGGTCGTTTCCGAACTTGACAGCAGCGCGATCATCGCCTCCTGGCGGCACTGGCCGCGGACGACCATTGCGATCAACTCGCGAGAAACCTCCGGCCGGTCCAACCGCCCGAGGATCGCCGCGGCCGCCATCCGCTGCTCGGCATCCGGGCCGCGGAGGCACTGGAACAGCGTCTCCACCGGCGGATCGGCGACGAGCGACAAGCAACCGAGCGCGGCGGCCGACGTGCGAGAATCTTCGACGCACTCCAAGAACAGGCGAACCGATCGCGGGTCGCCGCGCGCAAGAGCGTTGCCAGCAGTTCCTGCCGCAACGCCGGATCCCGCTCATCCCGCGACAATCGCCCCAGGGTTGGCGAATCGGAAAGCCGCGCCACGCAGCGCATCACCTCGGCGTGTACTCCGGGCCGCGCGGCCAACCGCTGCAATAGCGGGAGTGACTGTGACGTGGCGATCTCGGCCAACAAGCGTACGGCCGCCACTTGCCGTGGGCCATCCATTCGGCCGATCCGCGCCGCCAGCGCGGCTTCCGACTCGCCCCGGTCGGCAAGCAGCGGTTGGGCGACCTCGCGGACGCGGGCGTTTGGTTCGGCTACGAGTTGGTCAACTGCGAGATCAATCGTATCGCGACGGTCGTCGACCGCTTCGGTTGGGCCGGACGCGGCCCTGCGCTGGCGGTCAGCCCGCGTTCGGCGATAGGCGACAAGGGTCGCCAACTCGTAAGGATTCGGCGGCCGCACGGATTGCGTGACGGCCGGCGAAAACGTCCCGGCTGGCGGCGACCCGACCTGGTAATGCCGGTTGGCCGGGGCATTGCGGCCGCTCAACTTCGCGCCCCCTGGGCGGGTGCCGGACGAAACCGCCCCCTCTGCCTTTGGGAGAGGTTTCGATGCTACGGTCCCCTCTCCCTTTGAGAGAGAGTCGGATGCTGAAGTCCCCTCTCCCGACCAACCTACGGCTGGTGCCCGGAGAGGGTTAGGGTGAGGGTGGTTGGCGTAGATCGAAGGCGATTCTTGTGAGTCCTCTCCGTCTCTGCCCTCACCCCCGGCCCCTCTCCCGGAAAGCGAGGGGAGTGGTCCTACGGCAAGGTTCGCCGGCTGGGGGCCGATCGCTACGCGGCCGATCGTCATCGAGAACGTCAGCCCGGCGGCCACCAGGATCGCCGCCGCGGCCGCGGCCCAAGCCCACCGGCGCCGCCGCGATTGTCTGGCTCCAAGCGATTGCCATTGACGCCGCAGACGGCCAATCGCCTCGCCGCTCGGCTCGGCCCATTGGGCTTCGGCCAGCAGCCGTTCCAGGGGATCCGGCTCGGGATCGGGTTGTTCAGGTTGCCAGTCCATATCACTTCTCAGTCAGATAGGGCGCCAATTCTTCGCGGAGCCTGGCCCGCGCGTAGTGCAGGTTTGCGTTGACGTTCGACTCGCTGATGCCAAGCACCTCGGCCACCTCGCGCGGCCGCAGTTGTTCGTACGTGATCAACACCAACACTTCCCGTTGCCGCGGCGGCAAGGCGGCGATTCGCCGGGCAACCAACTCCCGCAGTTCGCCCATCATCGCTGCCGCCGCGGGATCCTCGCCACGCGGGTCTGCCAGCCCGTCGGTCAACTCCTCGTTGCCGCGCCGCCGAGCCGACGCGGCCACCTGATCGTGGAAGGCACTGACCACGATCCGATAAAACCACGTGCGAAACTGCGACTGGCCGCGAAAGGTGTCGCGGCCGCGGGCCGCGCGGTACAAGGCCTCTTGCACCACCTCCTCCGCCATTTCCGGAGAGCCCGTCAGGCGAATGGCAAACCGCAGCGCCTCGGGCAGGTGCTCCGCCACGAGCCGGTCGAGCAGGCCCTGGTTGCCGGCCCGTGCCATGTCGGTGCCCTTCCCTCGTACCGGTTGACGCAACGGACTGTATGTTAGACGCGGATTTGTCGAGAAACTTAAAATCACCCGACGGAGAATGGACGCAGCGGCGGTGTCAACCCCCCAGTGTTAATGGTAGACTGCCTCCGGGCACCGCACAAGCTGGGGAGAGGACTCTCCTTCCAGACGCCGAGCAAAAGCGCTATACTGTTGCAGGGACCCAAGTGCCCGCAAACGTGATCCCCTCTCTCAGCGGCATAGGCCCGCGTTTCATAAAACCGGTCGAAGAATATGACAGATCCGAACTCATCGAGCCATTGGGACGCGTTGGCGTCCGAACTGGGGGCCAAAACCCCTCCTCAGCAGCAAGAGCCGCAGCAATCCAGCCCGCCCCCGGCACAACAAATTCCGGCACAAAAGCCGACGCCGCGGCCGCCCCGCCGCGACCGGCCGACCGCGCCGCCGGAACCGGCGAGCTGGGACCTGTTAGCCAGCGAGCTGGGCTTGGCGGCTCCGCCGCCGACTCCACCGGCGACTCCACCGCTAACTTTGCAGCCATCTTTACCGCCAACGTCCAAGCCAGCGTCAAAGCCGACTCCACCGCCGGTGGAGAACGTCATGCCGGCGCCACCGGCCGCTGAGCCGGGCCGACGGAGCGCGGCCGTTCCGGAAGCAGCCGAAGAATCGCCCAACTTCTTCGACGAACGGTTCGATTTTGAAGAGCCGTTTGATTTGTTGGAGTCGGCGGAGGCGCCGGCTGTCTCCCCGGAAGCGCCGGAGCCGGCCGCCGCCGAATCGTCGGAGAGGCCGCCCCGCAAACGGCGGCGGCGACGCCGACGAGGCCGGGATTCGGAGCAGCGAGATTCCCGCGCCGAAGTCCTGCCCGAGGCGAGTGGCGATCGTTCGAGCGAGGTCGCGCCGACGGCCGCCGAGGATTTGGATCGGATTTCGGTCGAGGCGGAGGCCGAAGCGGTCGACGTCGAACGGCCCAGCGACGAGACGCCGGCGGAAGCGGAGGAACGCCGCTCGAGGCGCCGCCGTCCGCGCCGCGGGAAGAAGAGACCGCGCGGCGCCGAACCGAGCCGAGACGCGGCCGACCGAAGTCCCGTTGCCGAGCCTGCCCCGGAGTCGCCGGAGCCGTACGACATGGAAGAGATTGATCGCGGCGTTCATGAAGACCACGAGATCGAATCCGGGGAAGGCGACGAGGTGGAGGGAGACCATGCCGCCCGACTTGGGTTTCGCGGCATTCCCACCTGGGATGAGGTAATCGGCCTGATCGTCGACAAGAACCTCGAAGCCCGGACAAAGCGAGCCGCATCGCACCCGGTCCGCGGCCATCGCGGGCCCCGCGACAACCGCGGATCGGGGGGCAATCGCCGGCCTTCCTGACGCCGCCCAGCGCGGCAGGTGACAGTCCTGCTGTCACCTCCATTGTCGGACGCTACCACACCAAAGAAGCCACGTCCTGCGAGAAGGAATCGCCATGCCGGCAACCTGCGGAAACATCCGCGGCCAGTGTCTCGCCATCGCGTCGGTGTTGTTGCTCGTGCAGAGCCATGTCCTTGCGGCACAGCCCGAGGGTGCGAAGCGGCGAACGCCGAAGCCGGACGTTGAAGCGCAGGCCGCCAAGCCGGCGACCGGCCGTGAGTCGCTCGCGCTGGATCTGGGCCGCGGCGTGAAGATGGAATTCGTGTTGATTCCGGCGGGCTCCTTCGTGATGGGCAGCGACAGCGGCTTGGAAGACGAACGGCCCGCCCACACCGTAACCATCTCGCGGCCCTTCTTCCTCGGCAAGTACCAGATCACGCAGCAGCAGTGGGAGGCGGTGATGGGCAGCAATCCGGCCGCCTTCAAGGGCCCGCAGAATCCGGTCGAAAGCGTGGGCTGGACCGACTGCCAGGCGTTTCTGCAAAAGCTCAACGACAAGTTCGCCGCCCGCGGGATGACGTTCGACTTGCCCAGCGAGGCCCAGTGGGAATATGCCTGCCGCGCCGGGGGCAAGGGCAAGTTCACCTTCGGCGACGATGAGAACCGGCTGGCGGATCATGCCTGGTTCCGCGGCAATGCCGGCGGCCAGACGCACCCGGTGGGCGTCAAGCAGCCGAACGCCTGGGGTCTGTATGACATGCACGGCAACGTGTGCGAATTGTGCGCCGATTGGTACGCGCGCGACTATTACCGGCAGTCGCCCGCGGCCGATCCCACGGGGGCCGATTCCAGCTATCATCATGTGATTCGCGGCGGCTGCTTCGACGACGCCGCGTCGAACTGCCGCGCCTCGTACCGCAACATGAACGACCCGTCCGACCGCAATCACAACGTGGGGCTGCGCGTGATGTGCGTGCGGTAAGGTCGCGTCTTCCCCCGCCGCGGCCGTTCGGCTACAATTCCGCTTGGACTATGGCAAACGCCGAGACGGCTACCACCGCCTCCGACCGGTTGCTGGAACTGGTCGGGCGATTGGAGCGGCAGCGAGGCTTCGCCGAGGTCGTCGGAAGTCTGAGAGCGGGCCATGCGGCGACTCTGGACGGGGTCTGGGGCTCATCGTGCGCGCTGGTGTCGGCCACGCTGGCCGCCCACGCCCCCGCCACGCTCGTTGTCGTGTGCCCCCAGCCCGATCAGGTCGACGAACTGATCGACGACCTGTCGCTCTTCACCCGGCTCAAGCCGGAGCGATTTGCCGCCTCGGAATCGTTTGAGCGGGCGATCCAGGACGAAGTATTCGGCCAACGGCTGCATTTGCTCAAACTGCTGCAACGCACGGACGCGCCGAAGCTCGTCGTCACCAGCATCCAGGGCCTCTTGCAGCCGGTGCCCAGCCGCGAGACCTTGGAGCGGCAGACGCGATCGCTCCACGTCGGCGGCACGATGGCCGTCGATGGGCTGGCCAAGTGGCTGGTGGAAAACGGCCTGTTCAACACCTCGGCAGTGGAGTTGCCCGGCGAGTTTTCCCTTCGCGGCGGAATTGTCGACATCTTCGCGCCCGACTGGGATGGGCCGGTGCGCGTGGAGTTCTTCGGCGACGAGATCGAGTCGATTCGGCGGTTCGAGATCGCCAGCCAGCGAAGTCTGGAGTCGCTCGAACAGGTCGACGTGACGATCGTCGGGCCGGGCGCAGCCGATCGGGCGCACCTGGCCGATTATCTGCCGCCGCAAAGCTGGTTCCTGCTGCTGGAACCGATGGAATTGGAGCAGCAGGGGCGGCAGTATCTGGAACGGGTGAATGAAGACTCCCCTCTCCCGACCAACCTTCGGTCGGTGCCCGGAGAGGGGACACGCCGCGTTTCATACGGTCTCCGACGTGTTGCGCCGTTCATTCCAGTTCGCTTCCGTAGCCGCTTCGGCCGTCGCGGCCGCCTCGTTGGAAGCCACCTGCCGGCTGATGATCGAGTCGGTCGAGCGTTTCAGCGGCGACATCAACCGCGTCCGCGACGAGTTGGACGAAGCCGGGCTCGGCCAAGAGGTGTTCGTCGTCTGTCAGACCGAGGCGGAAGTCCGCCGGCTGCGGGAGATTTTCGACGCGACCCAAGCCGCCCGCGACGGCCGCCTGCACTTTCCCATCGGGTCGCTGCAGAGCGGTTTCCGCCTGGTGCCCGACCGGATTGTGTTGTTGAGCAGCGGCGAGTTGTTCCGCCGGACCGATCTGCGTCGCCCTTCCCACCGCCGGCTCACTCGGGTCATCGACAGCTTCCTCGAACTGCGCGAAGGCGACCTCGTGGTCCACGTCGGTCATGGGATCGCCCGCTATCGCGGCTTGAAGTTGTTGGAGAAGAACGGGCAAGTCGAGGAACACCTGGAACTGGAGTTTCACGGCCGCACAAAGCTCTATGTGCCGTCGACCAAGATCGGGCTGGTGCAGAAGTACATCGGCGGCGCCAAGAGCCGGCCCACGCTGGCCAAACTCGGCGGCCGCATGTGGGGGCGGCAAAAGGATCGCGTCGAAGAGGCCGTCACCGACCTGGCCGCCGACATGCTCGAATTGCAGGCCGCGCGGGCCTCGCGGCCGGGCATCACCTTCCCCGCCGACACCGAATGGCAGCGCGAGTTCGACGCCTCGTTTCCCTACCACGAAACGGCCGATCAGATCGTCACCATCGACGCCATCAAGCACGACATGTGCCTGCCGCGTCCGATGGACCGGCTGCTCTGCGGCGACGTGGGCTACGGCAAAACGGAATTGGCGATGCGGGCCACCTTCAAGGCGATCGACGCCGGCTTCCAGGCGGCCGTGCTCGTGCCCACCACGCTGCTGTGCGAGCAACACCTCCGCACGTTCACCGCGCGGATGGCGGAGTTTCCCTTCGAGATCGCCGCGTTGTCGCGGTTCGCCACGCGCCGGCAGCAGACCGAGATCATCCGCCGCCTGGAAGAAGGTTCGATCGACATCGTGATCGGCACGCATCGGCTTGCGCAGCCCGACGTGCGATTCCACAACCTGGGGCTGGTGATCATCGACGAAGAACAGCGGTTCGGCGTGGAGGTAAAGGAGCGGCTGAAGGCGCTGCGGCAGATCGTCGACGTGCTGACGATGACCGCGACGCCCATCCCGCGGACCCTGCACATGGGCCTGCTCGGGCTGCGTGATATCTCGAACCTGGAAACGCCGCCGGAAGATCGCCTCGCCGTGGAAACGCACGTCGCGCGGTTCGAGCCGGAATTGATTCGTCATGCCGTGCTGCGGGAGCTAAACCGCGGCGGGCAGATCTTCTTCGTCCATAACCGCGTCGAGGACATTGAAATCCTGGCCCGGCGTCTGCGGCAGATCCTGCCCGAGGCCAAGCTGGCAGTGGCCCACGGCCAGATGCACGAGAACGACCTGGAGCGGGTGATGCTGGATTTCATCGACCGCCGCTACGACCTGCTGCTGGCCACCACGATCGTCGAGAGCGGCTTGGACATCCCCAATGCGAACACGATCTTTATCGACGAGGCCGACCGCTATGGTCTGGCCGACCTGCACCAGCTTCGCGGCCGCGTCGGACGCTACAAGCATCGCGCCTATTGTTATCTCTTGATCGATCCGAACAAGAACCTCTCGCCGAGCGCCGCCAAGCGTTTGCGGGCCATCGAAGAGTTCAGCGACATGGGGGCCGGCTTCGCCATCGCCATGCGCGACCTGGAAATCCGCGGCGCCGGCAATATCCTGGGCACCGAGCAGAGCGGCTACATCGCCACCGTCGGCTACGAGTTGTACTGCAATCTGCTGGAACATGCCGTGCGGAGTCTCAAACAATTGCCGCCGAAGACGTCGATCGAAGTCGACGTGGACCTGCCCGGCGAGGGCTATATCCCCCGCTCCTACGTGCCCGACATGCGTTTGAAGATCGACCTCTACCGGCGACTGGCGAGGGTGTCGGATCTCTCGGATCTGGCGGACTTTCGGGCGGAACTGGCGGATCGCTTCGGACCGCCCCCCCCGCTGGTGCATCATCTCCTGGAATTGGCGGAGATTCGCATCGCCGCGTATCACTGGCGGATCACCTCGATCCATCTTGAGAATCAGTACGTAGTATTCACGTATTCGTCGGCCCGGCAGATCCGCGAATTGGCCGCCGCCAACGCAGGGCGATTGCGGGTGGTCGACGCCAAGAGCGCCTATCTGCCGCTGGACAAGGAAGTTATGCCGCCGGAATCGCTCTTGGGCGAGGTGAAATCGCTGTTGCAGCGGGAGTGAGTTCCTGTCTATAATCCCGCCCGATTGTGAACCATCCGCACCGACAACGTTCGTTGGGGATACGGCTCTCGTGCGGCAGCAACGATCTTATTGGCAGCACTTGATCGGCACGCTCGCAGCGACCGTCGCGGTCGTGCAGGTCTGCCCTGCGCAAGACCTGGCGCGGCAATAGCCTTGGAAATGGCTTGGGAAACGCTCCCATGTCGCCCGTGTCGCCGGGCTCGTGGGAGCGGCCGGTGACTCCCGGTCCGCCGATCCAGCCCGCGCCGGCGTCGCGTCCTGCGGCTTGGCCCGGCAGCGGCCCGGCCGAGATGTCGCCGTGGGCGCCGCCGGGCCAGCGTTCGGCGTCATCGCAGGCGCCTGCGGCCGACGTGCTGCCCGCCGGCGAGGTGAAGCCCTGCGACGGCAGCCGCATTATCGCCCGCGTCGGCTCCGACGCGATTTTGGAGAGCGAAGTGGCCGGCGCGGTCAACGGAATCCTGGAAGCGAACAAGGATCGCATTCCGCCCAGCCAGTTGGAAGAGTTTCGCCAGGCCTTGATCCGGCAGCGGCTGAAGCCCCTCATTGAAACCAAGCTGATCTTCCAGGACGCCAAACGCGGGATTCCGGCTGAGGGCTGGTCGCACGTCGAGCAGCAACTGAACAAACACTTTGAGGACGTCGAACTGGAAAAGATGATGAAAAAGGCCGGGGTCACCACGACCCGCGAGTTCGATCAAAAGCTCCGTGCGCTGGGCACGTCGTTGGAGCGGGAGAAGCGGGCGTTCTCGGAGGTCGTGCTGGCCGAGGAATGGAAACGGATGCAGGTCAAGCCCGAGGAGGAACCTACGCTCGATCAATTGATGGTCTACTATCGCCAGCACAAGGGCGATTTCACGACGCCGACCCGCGCCCGGTGGGAGGAACTGATGGTCAGCTTCTCGAAGTATCCCGACAAGGGTGCGGCTTACGACGCCATCGCACGGTTGGGCACCCAGGTTTGGAACGGTGCCCCGTTTGCCGACGTGGCCAAAGCCGGTTCCGACGGCGTCTCGGCGGCCGACGGCGGCCAATGGAAGTGGACCTCGAAGGGGTCCCTCGTCTGTGAGGCACTCGACCAGGAATTGTTCACTCGGCCGGTGGGGCAATTGAGTCCGATCATCGAGGGCCCCACCGGGTTCCACATCATTCGCGTCACCGAGCGCGAAGAAACCACGGTCAAGCCCTTCTCAGCGGCGCACGACGACATCAAGAAGAAGATCGTCCAAGAACGTTCCGACAAGCGGTTGCGCGAATACATGGCCAAACTGGAGGCTCGAACGCCGGTGTGGACCGTCTTCGACGACGACGCGGCCAAATCGCAAATGGCGACCCCGCCGCAACAGCAGCCGCTGCGGCGGTAGCCGGCGCTACCGCGAAATTCGCCACGGACGCCCAAGCGGTCCTCGGCGCCGACGGCCAGTTCCTCCCGAGAAAAGTGCGGCCTGCGACGGATTCGACGCTGCCACCCATGAACAGGATTGCCTTGCGGACCGCGATTGGCCTCCTGGTCGAAATCCCACTGCCCATAACGTAACGTGGGGTAGGGAAACTTCTGACCCCCCGACGGATTGACACAGGGTGGGCAACGGTGTCTGATACCAGCGATGCACGGGGTGCTTGAACCCCGTTGCTGGAATCGGCTGGAGCGCCGCGGCACTGTCTCCCCAACGTGCATCGGTCGGCTCAAACCTCTTCTTTGTTGGGGATGGGAGGACCTTGCGATGAAGTTCCAGAGTTCTTTCGGCGGACGAACTGCACGAGCGATTCTTGCTGTTGTCGCCATCGGCGGTTTTGTGGGACTGCTGAACGTGGTTGGCGCAGAACAACCCAGCAGTTACATGCCCATCGACATTCACGAGCCGTTCGACGCCGTGATGACCAGGATGAAGGAGGCAAAACCGCAGATTCTTGCCCGACAAAAACAGCTTCTCGCGGAGCGGTACGACCTGGCCGACCGACCGGCCCAAGGCGTCGCCATGTCCCGCGGAAAGCCGGTTCAAGAAGGGGTGCGGGCGAAAGTGCCGGCCGGCGTCTCGTCGTGGCAAGAACTGGGGGCCATGTCGCCGGAAGACATCCGGGAGAAAGGCCTGTGGCCCAAGGGATTCCTGCCCCTGCCGCATCCGAATCATGCCGAGGGCGGAATGGTCTTCCCGCAGGATCAGATCGACGAGGTCCTGAAGCAGACCGGCCGGGACTTGACCCGTTTCGACCTCGACTTCGACCTGCCCAAGCATCTCCTGCCCGAGTTGCCGCCGCCGATCTATCTCACCACGCGGCCCGACTTGGGCGACGTTTCCCAAGGGAAGGTCGTGACCTTGGACAACTACTTCGCGTTGTTCAACGGGAAGCTGAATCCGAAGCAATTGGAGGGTTTGCGGCTGCTGGTGACCCCGTTCCCGCAGCAGCAGTTCAACGCCACGGAAGATCGGCGGTCAGTCAAGCCCAGCCTG
The DNA here is from genome assembly GCA_963759115.1 of uncultured Planctomycetaceae bacterium. GTDB lineage: Bacteria > Planctomycetota > Planctomycetia > Pirellulales > Thermoguttaceae > CAVWXT01. The sequence goes on along the minus strand of CAVWXT010000001.1, from coordinate 1,329,406 downwards.
GGCGTGGCCTGTTTCGACTGCCACGTGAACGGCCATACGAACGCCGCCACGCACTTGGTTGGCGACATCCGCCCGCAGGAGTTCCGCCACCGGCTCGATACGCCCTCGCTGCGGGGAGTGAACATCCAGCGTCTCTTCGGTTCGCAGCGGGCGATGAAGAGCGTCGAGGACTTCACCGAGTTCGAGCAGCGCGCCGCTTACTTCGACGGCGATCCGGTGATCGCCACGAAGAAGGGCGTGAACATTCTGGAGCGGGGAAGCCAGGTCCACTTCATGGCCGAGTTCCAGGACATTCTCGACTTCCCGCCGGCGCCGAAGCTCGGCATCTTCGGAACGCTCGAACCGAAGAAGGCCACGAAGGCCGAGATGCACGGCCAGGAACTCTTCTTGGGCAAGGCCCGGTGTACTCCCTGCCACCAGCCGCCGTACTACACCGACAACCTGATGCACAACCTGCGGACGGAGCGGTTCTTCAAGCCGCAAATGATCAACGGTCGGATGGCGTCGGCCGATGGTCCGATCAAGACGTTCCCCTTGCGGGGCCTCAAAGACTCGCCGCCCTATCTGCACGATGGGCGGTTGCTCACCTTGGAGGACACCGTCGAGTTCTTCAACCTCGTGCTGGAGACGAAGCTCACGCAAGAAGAGAAGCACGATCTGGTCGTTTTCCTGCGGTGTCTGTGAGGGACCCGCAGCCGTTGACGGGCGATCGAGAGTCCGTCCGCCCTTACCGCATTTTTGGAGTGCGGCGATTCATCGCCGCTTTTCGTGGCAGGACTGAAACGGCCTCTCATCGGCTGCCATACGCAAGACAAGCGGCGATTAATCGCCGCACTCCAAAACCAAACGGAAAGAAAGCGGCGATAAATCAGCCTTTTTCTAGGGCTTATTGATTGGCCCCTATCATAGCAAGCCGTCCGGTTCTTGTCGCGATACTGGCCACGCCGGGCACTTGATAGACTAATTAAAATGGCGGATAATGTAAGTCTATACGCAGCAAATGGTTAGGTAATGAGGCATAATCCGCCATATTTAATTAGCCTTTTGTGCCCCTTCCTGTTATCATCTTGGCAGAAGAACCGGCCGCGCGGCCGGGCAAGCCCACTGCGTTTATGGAGGAGGCAGACATGGCACAGTTCGATCGGAAGAAACACGTCCTGGTCGGCCTCGCCGGTCAATTGAAGGTCCCCGACGACGACCATATCACCCCAAAACTGCTGATGCTCACGGAAGGGGAATGCGACGGCCTGGGGCCACTCCAGGCCGCCCGCAAGTTCGGCTATAGCCGCCAGCGCTACTTCCAACTCCGCACCGCCTTCGCCAAACAGGGCGCGCGGGCGCTGGACAATCAGAAGCGCGGCCCGAAAACCCATTACCGCCGCACGGCGGAAGTTGTCCGCCAAGTGGTGCGGCACCGCTTCCTGGATCCCGAGGCTTCGCCGCAGGTGATCGCCCAAAAGCTCGTGCAGAGCGGTTGGACGATCAGCATCCGCAGCGTGGAAAGGGTGCTGGCCGAGTACGGCCTGCAAAAAAAAACTCCACAGGTTCCGCCCCAGGCCGGAAAGCGAACCCGTCGAGGCGCGGCTCACTCACAAACTGGTCCAGCACGTCGAAGGCGATCCGAGGAGCATTGAACGCGGCGTCCGCCAGCGGCTGGCCGATAAGATCAGCGACAACATGGCGGGCCTCTGGCTGTTGGTCGCAGAACACCTGCGGCTGGGGACGTGGGACCTGCTCCGCGCCTGGACGCAACAGCCCGCCGAGCGGATCGAACCGCGCCTGGCGCTGCAACTGGTGCATGAAGCGGCGCTGTGCAGCAACGGGCTCCGCGCGGGGCGTTGCTTGACGCTCCGCGGCTTCGAGACCCTCAACGGACTGCCCTTCCTGGCGGAGGACACTACGGTGCATGAGGTGCTGGGCGGCGCGAGCGTGGCCCACACCCAGGAACTGCAGGTGGCCTTGGGGAAACTCCGCCGTGCCTCCGGGCATTACCAAGGAAAACTGCTGCTGATCGACCCGCACCGTGCGCCGAGCTACAGCCAGCGGCACATGGCAGCGCCAGAAGGAGAGCGGCTCCCGGCCCATCAAGACGGCGCAGACCTTCTTCTGCCTGGATGGCGACAGCGCGCAGCCGCTGTGTTTCACGGTGGCCAATTCCGCCCGGACCGTGAGCCAGGCGACGCCTGAGTTGCTGCGCATGGCCGGGGAAATCCTCGCGCCGCTGCCGGAGCACACGTTGGTGGCCGCCGACACGGAGCACTTCGCCGTGGAACTGGTAGACTACGTCCATACGGAGACCTCCTTCGACCTCATCACGCCCATCCCCAACCGGCAGAGCGACCGGAAGCGCTGGCGGCAGATTCCGGCCGCGGTATTTAAGCCCCATTGGGCGGGCTACGCCACGGCAGTCCTGCGCTACACGCCCCACCATAGCCGCGGCGGCCCGTACTACGAACTCGTGCAACGCCAGGGAGAGCGCCCCGAGGATTGGCAGTTCAACGGCTTCTTCTCCACCACCAACCGCGATCCGCTCGACGCCCTCACCCGCGATTATCCCCATCGCTGGCACATCGAGGAGTTCTTCAACTTCGACCAGTCGTTAGGTTGGAGACGGGCGGGCACGATGAACACCAACATCCGTTACGGCCAAATGACGACGGCCTTGGTGGCGCAGACCGTGATCCATCAGTTCCGCAAGCGACTTGGAGAGCCCTTCGCACACTGGGATGCCAGACACTTGGCGTCCGATATCTTCCGCGGACTGGACGGCGACATCCGCGTGAAGGACAATACCATCCTCGTTACCTACTACAATGCTCCTAACGCGGAACGCCTGCGGGCCGAGTACGAAGACTTGCCGGCCAAGCTCAGGGCCGAAGGCGTCGCGCCAGGCATCCCCTGGCTCTATGGATTCGAACTCGACTTCCGCTTCCGGTAGCCTGCCCCCGCCGACAGAAGGTAAAATTAATAAGCCCTAGAAAAAGGCTGATAAATCGCCGCACTCCCAAGGCGGACGGACTCTCGACGGGGGCGTTTCTGCGCCGCACGGCGGATTCTCGTCCGTTCGTGCTTTCTCACCTTTCCCCCTCTCTGGTGCCAATTCTGGCGGGATTTCCCCCTCGCAGGACTAGGATATTCGTCCGGGGTGAGACCGCACGCCCCAAATTGTTGACACGGTTGTAGTGGACAAGCACAATAGGTAGTTGTCTGATCGGGGAACCGGTATTTTCCCTATGCGGAATAGATTCCGCCGGATCAGCGGAACAGACGCTCGTACGACCCGTCCGTGCCGATCCCCGTGCATTGCACGGGGTGGACGCGGGGGTCACTCGTGGACCCATTGTGCAAATGGAGGACTGCTCCCGTGTCGACCATCTCCCGACGTCCTTGTTCGAGTTCACGTTGGCAATCAGACATTCTCGGGTCCCTAAGCTCAGCAGGAGTTGGGCAGACGCGGCGACGCAAGCTTCCCGGCCGCGCCTTGCGATTCGAACCGCTGGAGAACCGGCAGCTATTGTCGGTGGGCGTGAGCGGTCTGGTTTGGCAAGACGTCAATCACGACGGCATTCGCGCCACCGGCGAGCCGCGCGTGGCGGGGGCAGTCGTCCAGATTTATTCTTCGACCGACACCACCATCGGCAACGCCGACGACGTGCTGCGCGGCACCGCCATTACCGACGCCGCGGGGCATTATGCGTTCAGCGGGCTGCTGGAAGGCCTGAACTACTACGAGGTCTTCCGCGCCGGTCGGCTACACCTTCACGCTCCAGAAGGTCGGCAGCGACCGTACGGTCGACAGCGATCCGACTGCCGCCGGCGTGACCGACATGTTCACAGTCTCCGCCGGCCAGACCGACTCCACCCGCGACGCGGGCCTATTCGGCGCCGCGCCGTCCTTCGGCTGGGCCCAAAATCTGGCCAACGTTACCAGCTACTACGCCGGAAACACGCCCTCCTACGCCAGCCTGGTGACCACCGACGCTTCGGGGAACGTCTATGTGGCAGGCACCATGGACGGCACCAAGGACTTCGACAACGGCCCGGGCACTTACAACTTGACCGCCAGTGGTCCGGCCACGTTCGTGGCCAAGTACAGTTCCGCCGGGGCGCTGGTATGGGCCAAGGACTTCACGGGCTTCTGGAATGCGCCCGGCGCCATTGCCGTCGGGGCTGACGGCAGCGTCTACACCGCCGGCGCTTTCGCGGGCACGGTCGACTTCGATCCCGGCGCCGGCACCGCGTCGATTACCAGCCAGGGCACCCAAGATGCGTTCGTCTCCAAGCTGGACTCCACAGGCGCGTTGGCTTGGGTGAAGGACGTGGGCGGCACTCTCGGCGCGGCAGGCGGCAACGGCATTGCCGTGGCGGCTGACGGAAGCGTCGGCGTGACGGGCCAGTTCAACGGCACGGTACACTTCGGCACGTTGGATCTGACCGCCCCCACTGGCCAGCAAGACGCCTATATTTCCAAGTTGGACTCGGCGGGCAACGTGGTCTGGGCTGCGAACATCGCCGCCAGCGGCGGCGCCGCCAACGGCATCGCGGTTGCCGTGGACGCCGACGGGAGTATCTTGGCCGCCGGGAACTTCTCCGGCACGGCCGACTTCGGCTCCGGTCCGGGCACGCTTCAGCTCACCAGTGCCGGTCTTGAGGACACCTACATCGCCAAGCTGGACTCTGCGGGCAACTTCGTCTGGGTGAAAGGCACAAGCGGCACCGGCTATGACGATGTCTATGGGATTGCCGTAGCGTCGGACGGGAGCGTCTACGCCACCGGCCGCTTCGAGGATACCTGCGATTTTGACCCGAGCGTTTCCGACACGAGTCTGACCAGCGCCGGGCTGGGCGACATCTACGTGGTCAAGTTGACCTCGTTCGGTGACTTTACCTGGGCGAAGAGCATCGGCGGAACCGGCGATGACTGGGGGCAGGGTGTCGCGGTAGGTCCCGACGGAAGCGTCTACCTCGCCGGCGAGTTCCAGGGCACGGTCGATTTTGACCCCGGTTTGGGCACGTCCAATCTGACGAGTGCCGGCAACGAAGGGACTTTCGTGGCCCGACTGGACTCGGCCGGTAATTTCCTCTGGGCCGGGGCCACCGGTTCAAACGCCACGGACCCCTTGGGACGCATTGATAACCTCTCCCAAGGCATCACCGTCGCCTATGATGGCAGCGTTTACACGACCGGCCAGTTCGAGGGCACGGCGAACTTGGACCCCAGCGGGGGCACGTTCAACCTCACGGGTACGCTGGCCGCCGGCAATAACGGCTTCCTCGCCAAGTTCTCGGCGCCGGTGGCGGGGTTCGTGGCCCCGGTCGTCACCCTGACGGCCCCGGCGGTCACCAGCAGCACCACGCCGTCGGCGACCATGACCGCTACGGAAGCAGCCCCGGGCGTTGCGAACGGCACGACGGCGTATCTCGACGTGGACCTCAACAATGACGGCGCCTTCACGGGCGGCGAGATTGGCTACCTTACTGCAACCGTCAGCGGCGGCACGGCCACGTTCACGCCAACCTCCTCGCTGACCGATGGCACCTACCATCTCCGCGCCCGCGTTAGCGACATGGCCGGCGTCGAGGGCCAGAGTGCGGTTGTCACGATGGTCGTGGCCGCGACGCCCGAGATCACCTTGACGCCGCCGGCGGCGAAGGAAGGGTTGCCCTTCAGCAACGTTCTGCTGGCCCACTTCGACACGTTCGGCCTGGGCAACTACACGGCCACCATCGACTGGGGCGACGGTACAACGCCGACGACGGTCAGCACCGCGGCCAGCGCTGCAGGTTATATCATACAACACGATCCGAGCGATCCCGGCCAGGGTTTCGACGTGTTTGCCGGGCACACCTACGTGGAAGAGCTCAGCGGAGCGACCTTCAGCGTGCAGGTCACCGACGGCACGACCACCATCAGCAAGAGCACCACCTTCAACGTGGCCGACCAGCAACTCACCAACGTAGTCGTGGTGAGCGGGAAAGTGCCGACGGGTGCGCAGCGAGGCGTGCCCCTGACGGCCATCACCGGCCTGGCCACCTTTACCGACCCGGCGGGAGTGGGCAATGAGACGGTAGCCGACTTCACGGCGACCATCAACTGGGGCGACGGCAACACGTCGCCGGGGTCGGTGGTGTCGCTGGGCGGCGGCAACTACCAGGTCGACGCCCCGGCCTACACTTATGTCCACTCCGGCTTGCTCAACATCAGCGTGACGGTGAAGCACGACGCGCTGCCTTCGGTGACCTCGCCCGCTCTGCCGATCACGGTGGCGAGTTCCCTGCCGATCGTGGTCAGCACGACGCCTTCCATCGCGGGCGGGTCGCTCGGCGCCAACATGACCACGCTGGCGATCAACTTCAACATGACCGTGGCCAACGCCAATAGCGCGGCCAATTACAAGCTTCAATGCCTTGGCCCCGACGGTCTGTTGGGCACGGCCGACGACCTGAACGTCCCCATCGCCAGCGCCACCTACGTCGACGCCCCCACGCACACGGCGACATTACAGCTTCTCCGATGCGTTGCCGGAGGGCGTTTATCGTCTGACCGTGTCGGATAACATCACCGGCGGCGGCGTGAAGCTCGACGGCAACGATGACGGCACGGCCGGCGGCGCGTGGGTCCGCGATTTCGTGGTGGTTGCCGATTACCCGTGGGACCCGACGGCTTCCCAGTGGTGGTCCACCTACTGGAACAACTACGGCGCCGGGGCCCCCAATCCCCACGCCATCGCGTCCGGCGACTTCAACGGCGACGGCAAGCTCGACCTCGCCGTGGCCAACTACAATGCCACCGGCACGGTGGGAATCTTCTTGGGCGACGGCCTGGGCGGGCTCGCCGCCCCCGTCCTCTACAATTCGGGCACGGCGGGCGCCGGTCTGCCGACGGCCATAGTCGTCGGCGACTTCAACGGCGACGGCAAGCTCGACCTCGCCGTGGCCAACTCCTCGAACAACACGATCGGCATCCTCACGGGCAAGGGCGACGGCACCTTCAACGCGGCGACCTCGTTCTCCTCGGCGCGGGCACCGTCCCCATGGCCCTGGGGGCGGCGGACTTTAACGGCGACGGCAAGCTCGACTTGGCCGTGGCCAACTATGGCACCAACACGGTAAGCATTTTCCAGGGCAATGGCCTCGGCGGATTCGGGGCTGCTACCACGTTCGCCACGGGCGGCTATTGGCCCGACGCCCTGGCCGTGGCCGATTTCAACGGCGACGGCAAGGCCGACCTGGCCGTGACCAACGGGGACGGCGGCACGGTGGGCATCCTCTTGGGCAATGGCAGCGGCGGATTCTCGGCCGCCGCCACGTTCCTCACGGGCTCGCAAGGCGTATTGGACTGGCCCCAGGCCATTGCCACCGGCGACTTCAATAACGACGGCAAAGTCGACCTGGCCGTGACGAACACGGGCACCAGCACGGTGGGCATCCTCTTGGGCGACGGCGCCGGCGGCTTCGGCCCCGCCACCGTGAGCGACACCGGCGGCGCCTGGCCGCAAGGCATCGGCGTGGGCGACTTCAACGGCGACGGCAACGCCGACATCGTGGTGGCGAACCACGACAGCAACAACCTGGCGTTCCTCTACTGCGATGGCGCGGGCGGCTTCTTGTCGACCCCGCAAGTGCCCACGGCGCCAGGTACTGGTACGCAGGGCCTGGTGGTGGCCGACTTCAACGGCGACGGCATCCCCGACGTGGCCGGCACCAACTCGCTGGACACTCCGAACGGGACCGTATTCCTCGAGACGACGTTCAATGGTCCTTTGCCGGTCACGCTCTATTCGCCCAGTGGACTGCCGTTCGACGTTTCCGTCGGCAGCGTCGGCGCCGGCGAGCTCATCCAGGGATCGAACAACGCCTTCGATGGCGACGGCTGGCTGAGGGTTGGCGGCGCGCCGTACCGGCCCAGCAGCTTGACCTATAGCATGGCCGATAACGGCCAGAGCGTGGTCACCGCCGCCGGCACCGTAGCCGGGCTGACCGTCAGCCGCGAGGTCACGGTGCCCAATGCGGGCAACGAGGATTTCGCCCGCACGATCGACACGTTCACCAATTCCACCGGCGCGCCGATTACGACGACGGTGCAGATTGTCGGCAATCTCGGCTCCGACGCGGCCACCCACGTCTTTGCCACCTCCGACGGCACAGGCATCGTTAGCCCCAACGACCAGTGGATCGGCACCGATGGCGGCGGCGTGCCGGCGACGATCCATTACATTCACGGCCCCCTGGGTTTGATGCCGGTCTCGGTGCAAATCGTTGGCGACAACATCACGTGGACCTACAATCTCACGGTGGACGCCGGAGCGACGGTGCGGCTGGGCTCGTTCACCATCCTCGGCACGACCGAAGCGGCAGCCGAGGCCGCGGCCAACGCCCTGGTGACCTCCAGCGGTTTCGGCAACCAGGCGGCGGCCTACCTCAGCCCGGACGAAGTCAGCAGCCTCGTGAATTTCGTCTGGCCCATGGGGCTAAGCGGGGTCATGACGCCGCCCGTGGCGCTCGAAGGGGCCCCCTTCAGCGACGCGCTGGTGTACCACTTCACCGTTCCCGACTCCAACCCGGACATCACGAGCTTCACGGCCACGATCACCTGGGGCGATGGGACCACTTCGACCGTCACCAGCACGCCTAGTGCCGACGGCCAAATCGTGCAGCACGATCTGAGCGACCCAAGCCAAGGCTTTGACGTTCTCGGCTCGCATCTGTACGTCGAGGAGCTCAGCGGCGTGACCTTCAGCGTACAGGTGACCGACGGCGTCAGTACCGCCAGCGCCAGCACGAACACGTTCAGCGTGGCCGATCAGCAACTCATCAACCTGGCCAGCGCGAACCTGCCGCCGTACGGGCATCCGAACGTGGCCCTGCCCGCGATCGCGGGCCTGGCCACCTTCACCGATCCGGCGGGAGTCGGCGTGGAGACCATCGCCGACTTTACGGCCACCATCCATTGGGGCGACGGCACCACGTCGCCCGGGACGATCGTGTCCTTGGGCAACGGCGATTACCGGGTGGACGCTCCGAGCCACACTTATGTCGCGTCAGGCAACTATACCGTGAACGTGACGGTGCGGCACGAGGCGCTGCCGGCGCTCACCACGCCCGACCAGGTGATTGCGGTCGCGCCGGTCTTCTGGGTCACCAACCTGAGCGACGGTCCAGTGGCGGCCGCGGGCGATCTGCCCGGCAGCCTGCGGCAGGCGATCTTTGACGCCAATGCGGCGGCGGGCGCCGACACGATACGGTTTGCCGCGGGCTTAAGCGGCACGATCACCTTGACCGCCGGCGAATTGCTGATCACCGATTCGGCGACCGTTCAGGGGCCGGGGGCGATGATCGTCACGGTTGACGCCGACAACAAGTCCAGGGTCTTTGAAGCCAACGATGGCAGCACGGGCACGAACATCAACGTCGAGGTCGACGGCCTCACGCTCACCGGCGGCAACGCCTCGGCGGTGGCTTTCCAATGGGACGGCGGCGGCATCCTTTCGTTGGAGAACTTGACCGTTCGCGACTGCACCATTTCAGGGAACAGCGCATTCGACGGGGGCGGCATTTCCGAGCAGGCCCCCAACGGCGGCACGCTGCTTGTCTGGGATAGCATCTTCTCCGGCAACCATAGCCTCACGGGAGGCGGAGTCTCCGCGACTACTTCCAACGCCGGCACGGCGACCATCCAGAATTCCGTCTTCTTCGGGAACAGCGCCAACGACGGCGGCGGCATTCAAACCGTGACCAGCGGCTCAGCCACGACCATCATCGAGGGCAACACCATTTTTGGAAACGGCGCGTTGGGCGGAGGCGGAATCAATGCAAGTAACAGCACCGGCACGACGATCATCCGGGGCAACGCCATTTACGCCAACAACGCCAACGGCGGGGCCGGCATCACCGTCGCGAACACCTCCACCGGCACGACAACGATCCAGAGCAACACCATCTTCGCCAATAGCGCCGTGTTCAGCGCCGGCGGAATCTCCATCTCGTGCTCCCAGGGCGCGGTAATCCTGCAAAATGACACCATTTCCGGCAATACGGGCACCGACAGCGCCGGATTGAAATCCAGCGCGACCGGCACCGGAACATTCACGATCCAAAGTACGATCATCGCCGGCAATATCGCCAGTTCGGACAACCTGCCCGATATTTCCGTGTCCGGTCCATTGAACATGGACCACAGCCTGATCGGCGACTGTACCGGCACGACCATGGTCGAGGCGCCGGTCGGCGCCCGGATGCCAACGGGAATCTCATCGGTGGCCCGGTCAACGGCGCGATCAATCCCAAGCTTGAGTACTTGGCCGAGAACGGCGGACCGACCCGGACCTTGGCCCTCATGCCCGACAGCCCGGCCATCGACATGGGCTCCAATCCGGCCGGCCTGGCCACCGATCAGCGCGGCGTGCCCTTCGCACGCGTCTCCGGGGCCGCCCCCGACATGGGCGCGTATGAACTCCAGACCTCGAACCTGATCGTGACTTCGGCGGCCGACCGGCTCGATATGGTCTTCAACCCGTCTGACCTGACGCTCCGCGATGCCCTGGCCGAGGCCAACGCCCACACGGGCGTCGATACGATCACCTTCGCTCAGAGTCTTGCCGGCGCGACCATTACGCTCACCCTCGGTGAATTGACGATCACCGACGCCGTCATCATCGACGGGCCCGGCGCGAGCAAGCTTACGATCGACGCCGCCGGCCAATCGCGGATTTTCAACGTCAACGACGGCAACGACGCCACGGCCATCGACGTCCGCATCGACGGACTGAAGCTTATTGGCGGCAACGCGGCGGGCGACGGCGGCGCCATCCTCTCCGCCGAGAACCTCACCGTTCTCGATTCGCTCGTGACCGGCAACACGGCCAGCGGCTCCGGCGGCGGAATCTCGATGGGGACTCTGGGCAGCGGCTCGCTGGTGGTCCAGAACAGCACCATTGCCGGCAATATCGCCACCACCGGCCAGGGAGGCGGCATCGACGCGAACAACGACGGCTCGCTCACGATCCTGAACAGCACCATCACCGGAAACCAGGCGACCGCCGGTCAAGGGGGCGGAATCTGGACGAAACTCGCCGCCGGCAGCACGGTGACCGTCCAGAGCAGCACGATCGCCGGAAACAGCAGCGCTCTTAGCGGCGGCGGGCTCTATGCCGCCAACGGCTCGGGAACGCTTGCCGTCGAGAGCACGATCATCGCCGGCAATACCGATGCGTCGGCGACAGCGCCGGATGTCTTCGGCATCGGCCCCACGAATCTCGCTCACAGTCTTGTGGGCGACAACACGGGCTCCGGCTTGACTGAGGCCCCGATTGGTGCGCCGGACGCCAGCGGCAACTTGATCGGCGGTCCCACCAACGGCATCATTGATCCGGGACTGGGTTCGCTGGCCGATAACGGCGGCGCCGTCCCGACCATGGCCCTGCTGACGGGCAGTCCGGCGATAGACACGGGCTCCAACCCGGCCGGACTCGCCACCGACGCGCGTGGCGCTCCCTACGCGCGAGTCGCCGGCGCGGCGGCCGACATGGGCGCCTACGAAGTCCAGACGGCGCTAATGGTCACTTCCGCCGAAGATCGGCTCGACGCGACCTTCGATCCGGCCGATTTGACCCTTCGCGACGCGATTGCGATCGCCAATGGTCTCGCGGGGGCCGACACGATCGTCTTCGCGCCGAGCCTTGACGGCAAGATCATCACGCTCAGTCTGGGCGAGTTGGCGATCACCGATTCCGTGACCATCCAGGGCCCCGGCGCGACGAACCTCACCATTGACGGCGACAACCTGTCGAGGATCTTCAACGTCGACGACGGCAACGCCAACACGAACATCGACGTGCAGATCCAAGGGCTCACGCTGACCGACGGCAACGCGGGAATCAACGCGGGCGGGGCCATCTACTCCACCGAGAATCTGACGGTTCTCGATTGCACCATCACGGGGAGCCACGCCAACGGCGCCGGCGGAATCTACGCCAACACCACCGGCAGCGGCCACACGCTGATTCAGAACAGCATCTTTGCCGGAGACACCAGTCTTGGCGGCGGCGGGATCAATGCCGTAACTGCGGACAACGCCACAACGACCATCGAGAATTGCGTCTTCTTCGTAAACGGCGCCAACTCGGGCGGCGGAATTCTCACTAGCACTTCCGACAACGGCACTGCGATCATCGAGGACAGCACCTTCCTCGGCAACAGTTCCGGTGGAGGAGGCGCGATCGATACGTTGTCCAGCGCCGGCACGACGATCATCCAGCGCGATACGATCTGCGCTAGCAACTCCACAGGAATCGTCGTAGCGGGCACGTTTAGCACCGGCACGACAATCATCCAGGACAGCACCATTTTCGCCAACAACGCCAGTTCCAACGGCGGCGGAATCTTCTGCTCCTTCTTCGTCTTTAGCGGCGCCGTGACCATCCAGAACAGCACCATCTCCGGGAACACAGCCAGCGGCGGCGGCGGCATCTACTCCGGCGATCCTGCGCGGGAACGCTCACCATTGAGAGTTCGATCATCGCCGGCAATATCGTCCGCTCCGGCAACTTGCAGGACGTTTCCATTCCCGCCACAACCGCCATGAGCCAGAGTCTGGTGGGCGACAGTACGGGCACCACCCTCGTCGAGGCCCCGGTCGGTGCGCCGGACGCCAACGGCAACCTCATCGGCGGTCCCCTCAACGGCACGATCAATCCGATGCTGTCGCTGCTGGCCGACAATGGCGGTCCTACCGAAACCATGGCCCTGCTGATCGGCAGTCCCGCCATCAACGCAGGATCGAACCCGGCCGACCTGGCCACCGACCAACGCGGTCCCGGCTTCCCACGCACCTTTGGCGCCGGGACCGACATGGGCGCTGATGAACTCTCCGACCTGACGCCGCCCAGCGTGACGATCGATCAGGCAATCGGTCAGTCCGATCCGACGAACGCCTCGCCGATCAATTTCACGGTGGTCTTCAGTGAGGCCGTCAACGACTTTGCCACCGGCGACGTCACGATCACCGGCACGGCGCCGGGGACGCTGGTGGCCACGGTCACCGGCAGCGGCACGACTTACAACGTCGCCGTCACCGGCATGACCGGCAGCGGCACTGTGGTGGCGACCATCGCCGCCGGCGCGGCCCACGACCCGTCGGGCAACGCCAGCCTTGCTTCCACCAGCACCGACAACGTGGTCACCTACGACGTGACCCCGCCCAGCGTGACCATCAATCAGGCGACCGGTCAGGCGGACCCCACAAATGGTTCGCCGGTCAATTTCACGGTGGTCTTCAGCGAACCCGTGACCGACTTCATCACCGGCGACGTGACCTTGAGCGGCACGGCCGGCGCAACGACCGCCCTGGTCACCAACCCCAGCGGCGACCATATCACCTACAACGTGGCCGTCAGCGGAATGACTGGCAGCGGGACGGTGATCGCAACCGTTGCCGCGGGCGTCGCTCATGATGCGGCGACCAACGCCAGCCTTGCTTCCACCAGCACCGACAACCTTGTCGCGTACGACGTGACCGCACCCACGGTGACGATCAACCAGGCGTCGGCACAAAACGACCCGACGAATGGTTCGCCGATCAACTTTACGGTGGTCTTCAGTGAAGCGGTGAGCGACTTCACCACCGGCGACGTGACCTTGAGCGGCACGGCCGGCGCGACGACCGCCCAGGTCAGCAACCCCAGCGGCGACCTGAAAACCTACAACGTGGCCGTCAGCGGAATGACCGGCAGCGGGACGGTGATCGCAACCGTTGCCGCGGGCGTCGCTCATGATGCGGCGACCAACGCCAGCCTTGCTTCCACCAGCACCGACAACACGGTCACGTACGACGTGACCGCGCCCACCGTGACGATCAACCAGGCGACTGGCCAGAACGACCCGACGAACGCTTCGCCGATCACTTTCACGGTGGTCTTCAGCGAGCCGGTCAGCGACTTCGCCACCGGCGACGTGACCTTGAGCGGCACGGCCGGCGCGACGACCGCCCTGGTCACCAATCCCAGCGGCGACCATATCACCTACAACGTGGCCGTCAGCGGCATGACCGGCAATGGAACGGTGGTAGCGACCATTGCCGCGGGCAAGGCCCACGATGCGGCCGGCAATTCCAACGCGGCCTCCACCAGCACCGACAATTCCGTCACCTATGACGCCACCGCGCCAAGCGTGACCATCAACCAGGCAGCCGGCCAGGCCGATCCGACGGTCGTTTCGCCCATCAACTTCACGGTGGTCTTCAGCGAGCCGGTGAGCGACTTCGCCACCGGCGACGTGACCTTGAGCGGCACGGCGCCGGGGACGCTCGTGGCCATCGTCACCGGCAGCGGCACGACCTACAACGTGGCCGTCAGCGGCATGACCACGCCGGGACCGTGGTGGCGACCATCGCCGCGGGCAAGGCCCACGACGCGGCAGGCAACGCCAATGTGGCCTCCACCAGCACCGACAACACCGTGACCTACGCCAATTCGGCGCCGACGGCGTTGGTGAGCACGCCGTCGAGTCCGCAGAGCGGAAACATCGCGATCAACTACCGCCTGAGCGACCCCGGGTCGGACGTCTGCAGCATCCTCGTGCAGTATACCGTGGACGGCGGCGCCACCTGGAAGACCGCCACGGCGGCGCCCGGCGGCAGCGGCACGACGGGGTTGACCTCCAGCCCCGCCGGCGCGGCGCACGACGTTCGTGTGGGCCAGCGGCAGCGACCTCCCGGCCACGTACAGTCCCAACGTGATGGTTCGCATTACGCCCAGCGACACGGCGGTTGGAACGGCGGGCACCAGCGGCGCCTTCTCGCTGGTGATCGACACCACGGTGGCCGTGATGGGCGACTTCAACGGCGACGGGACTTCGGACGTGCTGTGGCAGAATCAGTCCACGGGAAGCGTGGTCGTTTGGCTCGTGAATAAGCAGGGTGGCATCCTTAGCAGCCCGACCCTCGCTGCGGTCGATCCCACGGTTTGGAAACTGGCCGGCATCGGCGACTTCAACGGCGATGGCACCTCCGACGTGTTGTGGCAAAACCTGTCCACGGGAAGCGTCGTTGCGTGGCTCATTAAGAACGGCGCGATCACCGGCATGCCGACCCTCAGTTCGGCCGATCCCACGTGGAAACTGGCCGGCGTCGGCGACTTCAACGGCGACAAGACCTCGGACATATTGTGGTACAACCAATCGACGGGACTCGTGGGGGCCTGGATCATCAAGAACGCCACGTTCAATCGCTGGGCCGGCCTCGGCACCGCCGACCCCAAGACGTGGCGGGTGGCCGGCGTCGGCGACTTCAACGGCGACAAGACCTCCGACGTGTTGTGGCAGAACCAAGCCACGGGACTCGTGGGGGCCTGGATCATCAAGAACGCCACGTTCAATCGCTGGGCCGGCTTCGGCACCATTGATCCCGCGGCGTGGAAGATCATCGGCGTCGGAGACGTCAACGGCGACCGGTCCTCGGACGTTTTGTTGCAGAACACGTCGACGTCGTTGGTGGGCGCCTGGGTCATGCAAAATGCGGCCCCCGGCTACCGCTGGGTAAGCATGATCCCGGCCGACGTCAGCGTGTGGAAGGCCGCCGGCATCGGAGACTTCAACGCCGACGGCACCTCCGACGTGCTTTGGCAGAACACGGCCACCGGACAAGTGGGCGCCTGGCTCGTCAAGAAGAGCGCGTACAGTTCCTGGATGAGCTTCCCCACGCTGGACCCGACGCTCTGGCACGTGGGCGGGACCGCCTATGTGCAGAAGGCGGCCCATTTGCTGGCGGCCAGCGTCGTGGCGGCCCCCGCCGCGAACGTGGCTTCCCTCCAGCAGAGCGATCTGCAGGCGATTGTCAGTGAAGCCATTGCCCGTTGGGCTGGCGCCGGACTGGACGCCGCCACGCTCGACCGACTCTCACACGTTCAATTCGTCATTACCGACCTGTTCGGCGCGGACCTGGGAGAGGCCGTGCCCGCCGCGAATCGCGTCTACATCGACATCAACGCCGCCGGCAACGGCTGGTTTGTCGACCCCACGCCGGCAAAGGATGAGGAGTTCGCCGCCACGGGGACCAGCCGGCAGTTGCGGGCCGTGGATCCGCGGGCCGTGGACCGGATCGACCTGCTGACCGTGGTGGAGCATGAACTCGGGCACATCGCCGGGTTCGACGACCTGGACGCCCTGGCGGACAACCTGATGAGCAGCGTGCTGGGCGCCGGCGTGCGTCGAGATCTCTAGTAGTGTGACACACATAAGATGTCGGGTTGGGTGCCACGGGCAGCTTGTCTGCCCGTGTCTCCTGCACGGGCAGACAAGCTGCCCGTGGCACCCGACAATTTCGGTGTGTCAGACTACTGGCGGGATCGCGGCGGCTTGGCTCGGGACCGGGTCGCGGCGGCAGCGGCCGTCCGGTCGCAGCGCGCCCGTCTTGCCCCCGTTCCTTGGGGTCGGTATCATCGTTGTATCTATCCCACGACGAGCCGCCCATGACCAGGATGCACGACAACCACGACCTCAACCGGCGCGAGATGCTCTTTCGAGCCGGCGCCGGCGTCGCCGCTACTACCGCCGCGGCGACGGGCCTGCCGCGGGCCTTCGCCGAGGCAGCCGACAACAGATCGCGGGCCGAGGCGTTTCGATATTGCCTGAACACGGGCACCCTCCGCGGCCAAAAGCTCCCGCTGGTGGAAGAACTCCGCGTTGTCGCCCAAGCCGGTTACCACGCGATTGAGCCGTGGCTCCAGGAAATCGCGGATTACGTCAGGCAGGGAGGATCGCCGGCCGAGCCTGAAGAAGCGGATCGCCGATCTGGGCTTGACCGTGGAGAGCGCGATCGGGTTCACCAACTGGATCACCGACGAGGCGGATCGCGGTCCTGGCGGTTTCGAGCAATGGAAGCGCGACTTCGAGCTGATGGCCTCCATCGGCGGCAAGCGGATTTGCGCCCCGCCCAGCGGCGCCGCGTTCAAGACTTCCCAAGACCTGTCGAACGTGGCGCGGCGCTACCGGAAGCTCTTGGAGTTGGGGCGGCAGTTCGGCGTGGTGCCGCAACTCGAGCTTTGGGGCACTTCCAAAACGCTCTCCCGCCTGGGCGAGGTCGCCCTGGTGATGGTCGAGGCCGGCGATGCCGATGCCTGCGCGGTGTTGGACGTCTTTCACATTTACAAGGGCGGCTCCGATTTTGCGGGGCTGCGAATGTTCAACGGCGCCACGCTGCACTCGTTCCACATGAACGACTACCCGGCCGATCCGCCCCGCGAGACGGCCACTGATGCCAATCGCGTGTATCCCGGCGACGGCGTGGCGCCGCTGACGGCGGTGCTCCGCGATCTGCGCGACATCGGCTTCGGCGGGGTGCTTTCCCTCGAATTGTTCAACCGCGAGTACCTGGAAACAGGAACCGCTGAGCGTCGCGCGGACGGGGTTGGAGAAGATGTGCGCCGCCGTGGCCAAGGCCCTGGAATAGCGCAAGCGACCATGTGCCGTTCTGCCGACATCGACGCGGCCCGACAGCGAGTCGAGGCGGCCTACGATCCCCAGTTGTTGCGTATCGCCGGCCATCGACTGGTCGATCTGCTGGCCGATCAGCTTGCCAAGGATCGGGCAACGGCGGGCAAGGTGCTGCCGTGGCGCGATCCCGCGGAGAACGTCCGCCACGCCGCTGCGCTGCTCGATCAGGCCCTCGGATCGGACGCGGGACGCGATGCCCTGGCCGGCCAGTTCGCCGCGATCGTACAAACCATGCTGGAGCATGGCCACAACCTGCACGACCCGCGCTACATCGGCCACCAGGTGGCCGCCTCGGTGCCGTTGGCCGGGCTGTTCGACGCCCTGGGATCGGTCACGAACCAGGCCATGGCCATTTACGACATGGGACCGTGGGCGACGGCCGCGGAGTGGGCCCTGGTCGAGCGGCTGGGCCAGCAGATCGGCTGGCGGGCGGGCGAATTTTGCGGGCTGGTGACCCACGGCGGGTCGCTGGCAAACCTCACGGCGCTGTTGACCGCCCGCAACGTGGCTCTGGCCGATTGCTGGCAGCAAGGCGCCGCCCGGCCCGGTCCGCCGCCCATGTTGCTGGCCCACACCGACGCCCACTACAGCGTCTCCCGTGCCGCCGGAATCCTCGGCCTGGGCACCAACCAGGTCGTGCGCGTCGGGCTCGACGTTCGTCGCCGCATGGACCCCAATCAACTGGCGGACGCCCTGCACAGGCTCCGCGTGAAGAACCATCCGATCGTGGCCGTGGTGAGTTGCGCCTGCTCAACGCCGGTCGGGGCCTTCGACGTGCTCGACGAGGTGGCCGACGTCTGCCAGCGGTACGGCGTCTGGCTGCACGTCGATGCGGCCCACGGGGCATCGGCCTGCTTGAGCCCGCGATACCGGCATTTGGTGTCCGGGCTGGACCGCGCCGACAGCCTGGTGTGGGACGCCCACAAGATGCTCTTCGTGCCGGCCCTGTGTGCCTTCGTGTTCTATCGCAACCGGGCCCACAAGTTCGAGGCATTCCGCCAGGATGCGCCGTATCTGTTCGACCCCTCGGCGCCCGGTGTGGCGGAGTTCGATAGCGCCCTGCGAACCATCGAATGCACCAAGCGGGCAGCGGCCTTCGGATTGTGGGGCGTCTGGTCGCTGTTCGGCCCGCAGTTGTTTGCCGATCTGGTGGACGTCACCTTCACGATGGGCCGGCAGTTCTATGAAAAGCTGTCGGCGGCGCCCGACTTCGTTCCCCTGCACGAACCGCAGTGCAACATCGTGGTGTTCCGCCATGTGCCCGAGGCGCTTCGCGACGCCCCCGAGGACGTTTTGGGCCGGTTCCAGTTCGAGTTGCGGCGCCGGGTGATCGAGTCGGGCCGGTTCTACATCGTGTCGACCAAGATCGGCGGCGCGGGGGCGCTGCGGGTGACGATCATCAATCCGACCACCACGCCCGAACACCTCGACCAGTTGCTGGATACGCTCCGCGAGTTGGGCAAGCCGCTGCTGGCGGAGACAATTTGAGCCTTCCCACCACTCAGGGGCATTGCCAACGGGACGGGAGAATACTAGAGTATAGATGGCTGGCCGGCCGTGAGTAAGGGCCGATGCACCGGGTTCAACCGCTGGCTCGATCGGAAACATGGGCAGCAGGTAACCGAGTTCGGCGCACCGCCTCTCCCTCGGAAAAACACGAATTGTGAAGAAGCTCGCCTCTCGTGTGCGGGCTTCTTCGTTTCTTGGCCCTGCTCTATCCCGATCCCAATCTCGTCACCCGGTCGGGCGAAGTCAACTCGTCGAACTCGGCGGCCGTCAACAGCCCGCGCGAGATGACCAACTGGCGGATGTTCTGCTGCTGGCCGGGGCTGGCAGCCGCTTCTTCGGCCAACTGCTCCGCGGCGTCATAGCCGATCTTGTCGATCAGCGCCGTCAGCAGGGCCGTTGCGCTGTGTACGTGGTTGCGGCAGCGATGTTCGTCGGCCTCGATGCCGGTCACACAGTGTCGCGCGAAGACGTCGCAGGCATTTGTCAGCAGGTCGAGGGAATTGAGCAGGCTGTCGGCCACGAGCGGCAGAAACTGGCTCAGTTCCAGATTGCCGCCGCCGACGGCCTGCAGGACCATAAGGTCATGCCCCATCACGGCGATGGCGGTTTGGGCCACGGCTTCGGGAATCACCGGATTGAGTTTGCCGGGCATGATCGACGAGCCGGCCTGGCGGGGCGGCAGGCGGATTTCGCCCAAACCGGCATGAGGGCCCGACGAAAGCAGCCGCAGGTCGTTGGCGATCTTCAAGAGATTGGCGGCCAGGGTGCGGAGGATGCCGCTCACTTCGACGAAGGCGTCGGCGTTTTGCGTGGCCTCGACGAGGTTTTCGGCCCGGGCGAGCCCCAGGCCGGTGATCTGCCGCAGGTGTTCGGTGGCGCGGAAGATGTATTGCCGCGGCGCGCCCAGGCCCGTGCCGATCGCCGTGCCGCCGAGGTTCACCACCCGGAGCCGCTCCTCGCACTTGTAGATTCGCCAGCGGTCGCGGGCGAAGGCCTCGGCGTAGGCCGACATCTCGCGGCCCAAGGTCATGAGCACGGCGTCCTGCAGCTCGGTGCGACCGATCTTGACCACGTTGGCCAGTTGCTTTTCCTTCTCCTGAAAGGCCTCCATCAAGGCGACCACTTTGCCCGCCAACTCGCGCAGCGCGAAGATGGCGGCCACCTTGAGGGCCGTGGGGTAGGTGTCGTTGGTCGACTGGTGCCGATTGAGGTTGTCGTGCGGGTTGACGGTCTGATAGTCGCCCAACGGCCGGTCGAGCAGTTGCAGCGCCCGATTGGCCAGCACTTCGTTGACGTTCATGTTGGTCGAGGTGCCCGCCCCGCCCTGAAGGGCGTCGACGACGACGTGCTCGTCGAGTTGTCCCGCGGACATTTCCTGGCAGGCGGCTTCGATGGCGGCGAACGTGGCGTCGTCCCACCGGCCCAGTTCGTGATTGGTCCGGGCGGCGGCCAATTTGACGGCGCCATAAGCGTGGACCAGGCCGCGGTGTACCGGCCGGTTGGCCAGGGGGAAGTTTTGCACCGCCCGCAACGTGTGGATGCCCCACAGTGCCTCGGCCGGCACGTCGAGGCTCCCCAGGAGATCGGTTTCGCGGCGAAAACTGCACATTTCCCGTTTGGTTGAATGGTCTTTCTAGCTGAACCTGTTCGCGACCACGAAGCCGTGTTAGGCTTCAAGTTTCGGAGAATTCGTCAACAATGGATTGCCAGACATCGGCGTGTTCTTTTTGAAGATCGTGGAATGGTGAAAAACGGCTTCCATCCTTCAGAAAATACCAGGCAACCAATCCGTAGTCGTCGTGATCGCGTATTTCGTCCAACAACTTGTCTTGCAGCTTCGCAGGATCGCTGGTGTTGGAAGACGCATCCAGAAAGTTTTTAACCGCTCGCCGCAGACAGCGGTAAGTCCGCCGCCGTCCATCCGCGACAACGTCAATATTCAACGGCAATACGTTGTCCCGAGTGGTATACTCTCCTTTTGGATTGCCTGTGCCGGTATCGGCACAGAATCTGGCGGTGATGATACCCGTATCAGGATCAAAGAATAGAAATTCCCACGGCTCTTCCGCAGTCGGGTCGATGAGGAGCGGTTCGTCGTTGCCATCGAGATCAAATCGATTGCCCTTTGTCTGGTTACATCCGCTACAGATCCAGAGCATATTCGTCCAGACAAAAGCCTTCTCGGTATACGGGACCATCGGCCAAAAATGATCTATTTGCGTGCCACGCGAGTCTTCGCAGAACATGCACCTTTGTCGTTTTCCGGACATCTTCGCGAGCAACGCCGCGACGTTCACCATGGTCTTTGTCTTGCGGGCATTCTCCCAGGTTCTGCGACAGTCGCTGCCACGGTCCACTTCAGCCTGTTTGCGGGCAAGATAGCGCCTGCCGGGTTCAGTCACCGCAATTCGTCTGATTCTACGCATGATTCCCCGTCCAAATCGTCCTCACCGTTCACAAAGAGTTTAAGCTGCTGTTTCTGCCTCATCTCCGACGAAGTCAGCCTACCACTATGTTGTTTGGCTTTCAGTCTTGCATAGTCTTTCCTTGCATTCACCGTGCGCGGAGAACGGGTGTACGGCATCGCAAACGCGGGGCTGACGTAAATTACATCTGGTGTCGAGCGAACGATATTCCAATAATCTTCCGGGCCAAGTTGGAATGGATCGCCGGTACCCGGGGCAGGCAGGTGAAAGATGCCTTTCTCGTCGGCGGCCTGGCATATCATGGGGCTATGTGTGGTGACGATGAACTGGATGTTGGGAAATCGCTCCTTGAGCCAGAATCCTATGGAACGTTGCCATTCCGGATGCAGGTGAGAATCCATTTCATCAATAAGCACCACACCCGGATGCGGGACAACCCAACGTCCGCCCGACTCCTTCACCAAATCTTCATGCCCATACACGTTGACAATATGCCGTAGAATGTCGACAAGCATCGCGAGTGCCGCGCGGTAACCTTCACTCATGTCGGCAAGAGGTAACACAACATTCAATGCGTCCGCAAGCCAAAGCCCCTCGGAGTCCACTTTGTCAACTCGTAGGCCATTACGCAAGAATTCGTCATTTAGCAATTTTAGCACTTGATCGAGCACACTAGTTTCAATCGGCCGTCCCTCTAGTTTCTTGTGGTTGAGGTCCGTTAACCAAAGTTCGCACTCACCAAGAGTTGCATCCTCAAGAAACATCGTGACAAAACGCGCAATGCGACCAGGCCCCGACATGGCTCGTTGCGCAGTCGGAGAGGCGCCGTAAAGCCGTCGGAAGGGGCCATAGCCTGTGGAGAACCACCCTTGAGGCGACTCAGCCCACGGCCCATGTTTGGGTCCGAGGCCCTTTCCTGTGTATTTACGTCCAATCTCCAGCGACACTTCCGATCCATTCGTTTTTTGGAGGCGCAGTTCCGACCAAAAAGGTTGCTTGTAACGTCTGCCTTTCGAAAAAACATCCATTGCATCTGCGACAATTTCAACCGCGACTACTGCCTCATCACATGAGGACCGAATCCACCCTCGAAACGACGGCTGTAGAGTTCGGGCCGAGTCGGGACCAACCAAGGCTAAAGCTATTGCTTTTAGCAGAGTAGTCTTTCCCGAGGCATTATCACCGGTGATAACAGACCAACCCGCATATTTTCCGCCGGGTCTATCAAATCGAAAATCGAGTTGGTGGAACGCCCTCAGGTTTTCCAGCACCACACGTCTTATGTACACGAAAGTCTCCTTCCAGAAAGAGCCTCCTCGGCAGAATCTGTGGGTTGATTTGGGCCGTGAAACTCAGTTTGAATCTGGATTTTCAGGGGTTTTCGTGATTTCGGGAGCCTCAACGATCTGATTCATAGATTCCATCCCCGTTTTTCCGTGGCAAAGGTCCGTGCGTTGCAGATGTGGGAGACCCGACGAGGGCCGTTACACAACAAGAAAACCCCGGTTTTGCGGCTGTTTCCACCGTCATTTATTTGCCCTGCCATCCCTCAGAAAATCCACCTTGCCAGGACGAATCCCCCGTAGGCCCATTTTTCACCCACAGATTTTGCCGAAGACCCCAGAAAGAAAAGAGCCTGCTAACGATGCGCCTTGGACGTAATCAACATCAGTGGTGGCGGCACCAATATAGTAATGTATGAGACATTCGTCGATCCCCCGCCAGCCGACAGAACCTTGGGGAGGCCGCACCTCAGAAATACAGGTCCCGTTGGTCGGTCTCCCGAATCCGCTGCAAACGGTCGAGCAGTTGCGTTTTCCGCTCGCCTTCCGGCAGCTTCTCGATTTCCCGGCTGATGGCCGCCTCGCCGGCGGCGCGGGTCTCGGGCGAGGCATAGTCGACCAGGTACTCCGTCAAGGTGCTCAAGGCGTTGGGCGTACACAGGTTCTGGATGAAACCCGGAATGGCGAACTCCATGAAGTGTTCGCCGGTGCGCCCAGCCGGTAGCAGGCGGTGCAGAAGCTGGGGATGTAGCCGTCGACCAGCAACTCGCGGACGACGTGATCCAAGGGACGAATGTCGCCCAACTCGAACTGCTCCAGTTCCATCACCTGGGCGTCGCCCACCTCGGTGTAGCCGCCAATCTCGACGCGGCTGCCGGCGTCGATCTGCGAGATGCCGAAGGCCATGATCTCGCGCCGCAGGGCCGGCGGTTCGCGGGCGGTGCAGATCAGCCCGGTGTACGGAACGGAGAGCCGCAAAATGGCCACCAACCGCTTGAAGTTGGCGTCGTCCACCAGATACGTCTCGTCGAGTTTCACGCCGCAGGCCGGCCGCAGCCGCGGGAAGCTGATCGTATGCGGGCCGCAGCGATAGTGCTCTTGCAGGTGCCGAGCATGGCTCACCAGGCCCAGTACCTCGAACCGCCAATCGTAGAGCCCGAAGAGGGCCCCAATGCCCACGTCGTCGCACTCGGCCTCCATCGCCCGCGCCACGCCGTCGAGCCGCCAGAGGTAGTTGCTCTTGCGAGTGCCCGCCGGATGGACTCGGGCGTAGGTGTCGTGGTGGTAGGTTTCCTGGAAGATCTGGTAGGTGCCGATGCCGGCGGCCTTGACGGTGGCGTAGCCGGCATGGTCCAGCGGGGCGGCGTTGAGGTTGACGCGGCGGATTTCGCCGCGGCCGGTCCGCGTGGCATACACGTGCTGCACGCACTCGGCCATGAACTCGGGATCGTAGTGCGGATGCTCGCCGAAGACCAGGATCAGCCGCTTGTGCCCCTTGTTCTCCAGGGCCAAAACCTGCTGCCGAAGCGACTCTTCGTCCAGCGTGCGACGGACCTCGTCCCGGTTGGATCGCCGGAACGCACAGTAGATGCAGTCGTTGTTGCAGTTATTGCCCACGTAGAGCGGGGCGAACAATACGATGCGGTTGCCGTAGACGTCGCGTTTCAACTGCCGGGCGGCGTCGAAGATCTGCCCGATCAGTTCCGGTTGGTCCGTCGCCAACAGGGCGGCGGTTTCTTCGACCGCCAGCGGCTGCTTGGCCATGCTCTTGGCGATGATGTCGCGGATCTCGGCCGGCTCCGCCCGGCGGTTCAGCAGACCGTGCAGGTACTCCTCGTCGATGAAGTCGTACCCGCTACGGCTCAAACTTGCTTTGTCAACGACAAACGACATCAATGCACTCCCATCCGGGCCGGCGCGGGCACCGCCGCAAGGCGGTGGTCGTCGGCCGCTGCACGCGTTTCGTAGTTCGGCGAATCGCCCCGTCCCCGGCCGGGCTGCCGCCCCAGGGTTTCAATCCGCGCGTTCAAACAATGATGACACGCTTCGCCGGTTTCCGCAATGCACGCCTTGTCGGGGTAAATCTCGTAGAGCGCACGGTATTGGGGCGGCGTGAGGTTCGGCATCACCACGTTCGCCCCGCGAACCAGTCCCAACTCCCGCCCGTCGCGGCGGTTGAGCGTGGCCAGGGCCGTGGTGGCCGGGATGTTCGCCCGCGGACACGCCAACCGAGCCAGGGCGATCACCTTGTAGGTCATTTCTTCAGTGGCCGGCACTTGCTCACCGTCGGGCGCATCGGGCCAGGCGTCGCGGTCGGCCAGCGGAGTGTCCGGGTGGCGCAAGTACGGCCCCACGCCGATCATGTCGAGGCCGAGCCGGGCGAACAGTTCGACGTCGTCGGCCAGGTCGTCGTAGGTCTGGCCCGGAATGCCGATCATCACGCCGCTGCCGACCTCGTACCCCAAGCGGCGGAGCGTGGCGAGCATCGCCAGCCGGTGCATAAAGGGGTCAGGAGTCTTTTTCCGGAACGGCTCGGCCAACCTTCCATCGGTGGCCGCTGCATCGGGAAAAAGACTCCTGACCCCTTTATGCTTCGGATGGATTCGCTCATAGAGCGCACGGTTCGAGGTCTCGAACCGCAGCAGGTAGCGGTCGGCCCCCGCCTCGCGCCACGCGGCCAACTCCTCGTCGTCGCGCTCCCCCAGGCTTAGGGTGACGGCCAGCGGGCTCTCGCTCTTGATCCGCCGCACGAGGTTGGCTATCCGGCCGCAGGTCAGTTCCGGGTCCTCGCCCGATTGGAGCACGACCGTGCCGTAGCCGAACTCGACGGCCTTCCGGACGCAGGCCATGACCTCGTCGTCCGAAAGGCGATACCGCTCCAGGCTGTTGTTGCCCGCCCGCAGGCCGCAGTAGCCGCATAGCCGCACGCAATAGTTCGATATTTCCACCAGCCCGCGCAGGTGGACCTCGCCGCCGACGTTCTCCTGCCGCACCCGGTCCGCCAACCGCCAGAGGTCGGCAAGCCGGACGGGGTCGGTTTCGCGGAGCCAAGTGAGGACTTCGGGGCGTTGCATGAAGGCGTGGTCCGAGGCGTGGGCAACACTTCATTATACGCCGGTCGCGATTTCCTGGCAGGCGTCCCCCCCGAATCGCGGCAGGCAAGCCCGCTGTCTAAACGGGTGGCCTTTGTGCACTAATAGTGGTATGCTGAGTTGAGATGGCTCGCCGAACCGGCAGCCCTTCGATCGCCCCTCTCCGCTGCGAACTTCATGACGACTTACTACGCTGAAGGCTCACCCCAAACGGATTTGAGCCATGAGAATCTCCGTGCGGCCCTGGTCCAGACATTTCAGAAATTGGAGCCGCGCCGCAAGGTGCTGGCGCTGCCGCCCGATTTCACCCGCGCCAACAGCATGGCCGGGCCGCTGACCTGCCTCGCGTACGAGTATTTCGGCGATCGGCTGGTGGACGTCATGCCGGCCCTGGGCACGCACCACGCCATGCCCGACTGGCAACTCGACCGCATGTTTCCCACGCTGCCCAAGCGGCTCGTGCGCGTCCACGACTGGCGCCGCGACGTCGTGACCGTGGGCGAGGTCCCGGCCGCGTTCGTCACCGAAGCGACCGAAGGCATCTGGCGCAAGCCGTGGCCGGCGCAAGTCGACCGTCTGGTGTGGGAGGGCGGCCACGACCTGATCCTCTCGATCGGCCAGGTCGTGCCCCACGAGGTGATCGGCATGGCCAACTACAACAAGAACGTGTTTGTCGGCACGGGCGGGGTGGCCGGCATCAACGAGAGCCACTTCATCGGCGCCGCCTACGGCATGGAGCGGATGATGGGCCGGGCCGATACGCCGCTGCGACGCATCCTCAACTACGCCCAGGACCATTTCACCCGTCACCTGCCGCTGGTCTTCGTGCTGACCGTCATCGGGCCGCGCAGCCCGGCCGAGATGCGCAGCGGCGTCTCGCCTTACAACAATTCGCCCGGACCGGTGACTCACGACCCGGAGCCGGTCGCCGTTTCGCCGTTGGCCGTGCGCGGCCTGTTCATCGGCGACGACGTGGAGTGTTTTGAAAAGGCGGCGGCCCTTTCCGTCAAGGTCAACTTCACTGTGTTGGACGAGGCCCCCAAGAAGGTCGTCGTCTACCTCGATCCCGACGAGTTCCACAGCACCTGGCTGGGCAACAAGGCCGTCTATCGCACGCGGATGGCCATCGCCGACGCCGGCGAGTTGATCGTGTTGGCCCCCGGCGTGTCTACCTTCGGCGAGGACAAGGAGATCGACCGGCTGATCCGCAAATATGGCTATCGCACCACGCCGGAAGTGATGCGATTTGTCGAGCAGACCGAGGACCTGCCCAAGAACCTCTCGGCGGCCGCCCACCTCATCCACGGCTCCTCCGAAGGGCGATTCACGATCACCTATTGCCCCGGCAAGCTCAGCCGGCAGGAGATCGAATCGGTCGGCTATCGCTATGCCGAGTTGGAGCCGATGCTCCGCCGCTACGACCCGAAGGTGTTGCGCGAGGGCTGGAACGTGCTGCCCGACGGCGAGCGGATTTTCTACGTCGGCAATCCGGCCCTCGGGCTTTGGGCGTATCGCGGCCGGCTAAAATAAAGCCGCGACCGGTGGTCGCGCCCGATAGCGTGACCGATGGCGGCGCGGCATAAGCGCGACCACCGGTCGCGGCTTTGTGCCGTATTCCGCGGGATAGATCGCCCCGGCCGGCGTCTCTTCTATGGTGAAAGGGGACGATTCCAGCGCGAACCGCACCGTTGGGCCCGAGCTTCTCGGACGCCTGTTCGATGGGCACACCGCGGCGTTGGAGCTTTACGCCCGGCAATTGTGCGACTGTGCGGAGGACGTTGTCCAAGAGGCCCTGATTGAACTGGTGCGGCAGCCCCGCGCACCTGACGACTTGGTGGCGTGGCTCTATCGGGTGGTTCGCAACAAGGCGATCAGTGCTTCGCGGTCGGCCGGCCGGCGGAAACGCCACGAGACGGAAGCCGCGGGCAGCCGGCCGGCGTGGTTCGAGCGGTCGGCGGCCGAGTTGATCGACGCCGGCACGGCAACCGCCGCCCTGGAATTGCTGCCCCTCGAACAGCGCGAAGTGGTAGTGGCCCGGATTTGGGGCGGATTGTCGTTTCAAGAGATCGGCCAACTGGTGGGCGTTTCGGATAGTGCGGCCCACCGGCGCTACGAAGCGGGCTTGTCGGCCGTGCGACAGAAATTGAGGATACCATGTCCGAAGAACGAATGAACGAAGAATTGGCGGCGGTCGAGGCGATGCTGGGCAGTTTGACGCCCGCGGCCAGCAACGTTCAGCGCGATTGGTTGATGTTTCTGGCAGGGCGGGCGTCCTTGGATCGGCTCGTAGAAAGTTCGTGCCGTCCCCTAACGCCCCCCCATTGTAATGGGGGGGCGTTCTTCGGCGGCAGGCGTTTTCTGGCCGCCTCTCTGGCGGCGATGACCTCCGTCACCGCGATCCTGCTGGTCATGCTCTTAGCGCAACGCGGGCCGCAGTTGACGGGCCGTGGGATGGGGCCCATCGCAACCGGCCCTGCCCCGGCAACGGAAACAAAGGCCGGCGACGCCGGCGCGGATATTCGCGGCGGCCTGGCATACGCATCCTATCGTGCTCTCTTACGGCGTTGGCTGGCTGACGCCGAGCGGAGCCGGAAGCCGGCCGACATCGAATTGCTCGACGAACTGTTGCCGCGGGGCAATTCGTTCGCGGGCAACGATTCCGCACCGGCCGTCGGTGCGGGAACGGGGGGCGGACCGTACGAGAGCTACGAGAGGTTGCCGAGTCTTCAGCGTGAATTGGACATCGACCGCGGTTTCGCTCCCGCTTTGAAATCTCAACCATCAAATCGAAAGGAAAATAGGTCATGAGACGGGCTATGGGAATGCTCGCGGTGGCAGGCGTGGCCTTCGCCATGCTGGCGTCTTTCGGGCGAGCGGACGACGAAGACGTGTACAAAGATTGGACAACCAAGGTTGTCTTGCATCCGGCGGCCGAGCCGCGTCCGGCGCTGAAGTATCAGTTGCTGCCGCCGCTTCGGGATCGCAGGCCGGGGAACGCCGTGCTTCAGTACGGCATGGTGCCCATTGATCGATACACGTCAAAGGCCAACGGCTGGGACTGGGACAAGTATGCCGAGTGGGACGAGATGCCCTTGGCGAAGCTTCGGGCGGACCCGAGCCTCCGCGATAAGAAATACGCTTGGCTGACTGAGTCCAACGATCTCTCCGAGCAACTCGAACTTGCCGCTCGATGTGATTCCTGCGACTGGGAGGTCACGCTTCGCGACCACCCCGATTTCCTGTCCGTGTTCCGGCCCCGCCTCGAGTTGTCCCGCAATCTGGCGAGGATTCTCAGCGTGCGGGTACGACTTGAGATTCTCGACGGAAAGTATGACGAGGCGATCCGCACGTTCCAGACCGGTTACGCCTTAGCGCGGCACGCAGCCCATGGCCCCACCGTGATTCAATGCCTCGTGGGAACGGCGATCAGCGGTGTGATGTCCAGGCAAGTGGAAGACTTCATCCAGCAACCCGATGCTCCGAACCTCTATTGGGCCGTTGCTACACTACCGCGGCCATTGATTGATTTTCGGCCCGGTTGGGAAGGAGAAATGGACGGATTCTTTTATTCGTTCCCCGACCTTCGAGACTTGGACAAGAAGAACTACTCACCGGAAAGCTGGGAGCGACTCCTGCAACAGGCCATCGACCGAGCATTGCGAGAGTCGCCCGTGAAGACTGCGTACGGGCTCGCTTCTCAGCAGCAGGAAAAAGGACGCGACGCCCCGGAAACCGACCGAAGCCGCATCATGCAGAACGTTCAAGATCGATGCCCTGACGCCAGGAGATACTTGATTGCCCACGGACGATCCGCCGCTGACGTGGAAGCCATGTCCGTTCCGCAGGCCATTCTCCTCTATTCTCAGCAGACATACGAGGAGCTCCGCAATGACATGTTCAAATACTTCTTCATGCCTTATCCGCAGGTGCGCAAGAGGATGGAGCAAGTCGGCAGCCAAGCGATGAGCAATCGCGAAGTCATTCCGTTGTTCTCGACGAGTACACTGCGGGCTCTTCTGGCGGCGAAGAATGCCCAGACACGCATTGATCGGAATCTCGCCGCTTTGCAGGTTCTCGAAGCGATTCGGCTCTACGGGGCTGCACACGATGGCCGGTTGCCGGATAGCCTGAGCGACATCACCGAGGTGCCCATCCCGCTGGACCCATTTCGCGACGAGCCCTTCCTTTACGAGCGGACGGGAACGAACACGGCCATCCTGAAGTCGCCGCCTGCACCCATCACCCCCCTTCGCTATGAAATCCAGTTTGTCCGCGAGGGAGAAAAACGCTAGAGACCCGGCAATGGCCGTGATGTTCGGTTTCTACGGGCACGCTCAGTCGACTAATAGCGCTACCCGGACGGAGGTAAATCGGCTCTTCCGGTTTTAGGTGCAGAACGCGAGAAATTCAGCCTTCAGGCCACGGACGATCTCGCGTAGCTCGGCGATGGTCCGCCCGGCGGCTTCCGACGCCCGGTTCAAGTCCAGGAGCAGCCGGTTCCAGAGCGTGTCGGCTGACTTCACGCCGTAGCAGCGTTTGGTGATGACGCGGGCCTTGTTGTTGATACCTTCAACCGCCGCGCTGGTGTACCGCCCGTCGAAGTAGTTCAGGATGCCCGTCTTCCAGTTGTCGTAGGTTGTCCAGAACTTGGCGAAGTCCAGCCCCAGCGCTTCGGTCCGCGCGCGGAGTTCGGCCAACTGCTGTTCGGCCGTGGCGCGGTCCGGCGCTGTATCGAAGATCTCCTTGAACCGCACCCGCACGTCATACACGTCCTTCAACGCGGGCAACCTGGCGAACAACTCCTCCAAGGCCTCGCGCTCTTCGGGCTTCAGATCCTTCGGGTCGCGGCGGAACTCCCACATCAGCGAGCGGAACCGTTTCTGCTCGGCTTTGGACAACTGGGCCTTGTGCTTCCGCGTGCTTTTTTTTTCGCAACTCATCCACCACCTCGTTGAACTGCTTGGCCACGTGGAACCGGTCCACCACCAACCGGCTGTTGCGAAGTTGCTCGTTGCAGACCGGGCCGTAGACCTTCCCCATGTCCACGCGGTGCGTTTCCACCGCGGCGCGCTGCTCGGGCGTCAATTTCCCCAGGCATTCGAGGGCCGCTGCCGTGTCGCGCCCGCGGGCCACCGCCAGCACCTTCGGCGACTCCGGGTCGGTCAAGTCCGTCATCACCGTCACGTACAACTTGTGCCGCTTCTTGAGGCTGATTTCGTCCATGCCCACGTGCTTGATGACCCGTGCCGGGTCGATCCGCTTGTTGTCCTTCAACTGGTTCTCGACGATCAGTTCCACGGTCTCCGCCGAGATGCCCAGCCGCGCGGCCACCTCTTCTTCGTTGCTGCCGATGAGCATCCGCAGCACGTATTCCTCGAAGCGGTACGTGTACAGCACCTTCTTCCGCTTGAAGGGGGCGAAATGCTCCTGGCGATGCCCACAGCGCGAGCAACGATGGAAGCAAGGCTGGAAGATCAGGAAGCTCGGCTGACCCCACAGGTCCAGGTCGCGGACCACATAGACGGTGTTCTTGTACTCGTAGGTGGACGGCTCTTCGTGGCCGCACTGCTCACAACGGCAAGAGTCGGGCAGGGGGAACTTGACCTCGAAGCCGTGCCCGTCGCGCGAGCGCTCGTATCCCAACAGTTCCACACCCGGCGGCAAATCCAACTTCACTTTGACCTCGACCTGAGCCATCCGTGGCCTCCTTGGTTGGCGGTGTCTTCTGCGACGGGGCGAAGGCAACAACCGCGTTGGTCCGACCGCCGCCGCTTGAGCAAGGTAACGCCGCGGGCGACCTCGGGCCAACAGCAACCTTCCCAACTCGCGAAATCGGCGCCCGCAGGGAGGAGGCGGCGGAACATGTTCCCGGACAAGCACTTACGCTCGCAATCCCTGTTGCACTATATTCTTGTGGGGGGGGCTAATATGGCGAGAATTACGTGCCTGGGGCGTTCAAGCAACCGTCGCGCGTAGTATAACGGCCGCTATTGTTGAGCCTCGGGTTTGTGCGGCGTTCGCACCCAGAACCGGAAGAGCCGGTAAATCTCGTCAGCGGCTGGCCCTGCCTTCCCCCAAAGCCGGCCGCCCGTTACACTGCTCGGTGGAGCCGCCATGCTTCTCTCCACCGAACAACTCGCGCAGCAGATCCACGATTCGCCCACGCGGGTGGTGCTTGCGGCCTCCGGCGGTGGCAGCCGGGCCATCGCCGACTTGCTGGAAGTGCCCGGCGGTTCGCGGACCCTTCTGGAGGCCATCGTCCCCTATTCGGCCACCGCATTGGCGGCCTGGCTGGGCAGCCGGCCCGACGAGTCCTGCTCGGCCGCTACCGCCCGGGCGATGGCCATGGTCGCCTTTGGGCGTGCCCGACAGTATGACGAACCGGGGGCCACGCCGGCCGGTATCGCATGCACGGCCAGCCTGGCTACCGACCGGCCGAAGCGCGGCCCGCACCGCGTCCATGCCGCGTTGCAAACGGCCGCCCTGACCGCCGCCTGGTCGCTGGAACTGCACAAGGACCGCCGCACCCGCGCGGAGGAAGAGCGGCTCTCGGGTCGATTACTGATGAACGTCGTGGCTGAGGCCTGCGGCGTGCCGCAACGGCTGAATCTCGATCTGCTGGAAGGCGAGCTGGTGCAAGAGTTGCGCACGCACGCGCCGCAGCCCTGGCGAGACCTGCTCTTGGGCCAGGT
This sequence comes from uncultured Planctomycetaceae bacterium, assembly GCA_963759115.1. Taxonomy (GTDB): domain Bacteria; phylum Planctomycetota; class Planctomycetia; order Pirellulales; family Thermoguttaceae; genus CAVWXT01. The sequence continues at coordinate 1,296,917 of CAVWXT010000001.1, read as the reverse complement.
CGACACCGTTCGCGTGGGCTCGGCGGGCGCATCGCCCCGGGCCGTTTTCTCGGGCGCGTTCAATCCCTTGCACGTCGGCCACCGCCGCATGGTCCAGATCGCCCAGGAGACTCTCCAGCAACCGGTGGCCTTGGAGATCTCGATCGTCAACGTCGACAAGCCGCCCCTGGATTATATTGAAATCGAGCGGCGGCTCGGGCAGTTTTCGGCGGGCGAAACCGTCTATCTCACGCGGGTGGCGACCTTCGAGGAGAAATCGCGGTTGTTTCCCGGGGCGACGTTCGTCGTGGGGATCGATACCTTGCGGCGGATCGCCGAGCCGCGCTACTACGGCGGCGACCCGGCGGCGTGCCAGCGCGCCGTGGACCGGATCGCCAGCCGGGGCTGCCGCTTCCTGGTCTTCGGCCGCAACCTGGGCGTCGGCTTCGTCCGCCTGGCCGACCTCGACCTGCCCGACGGGCTTCGCGCGCTCTGCTGCGACGTGCCGCAGGAAGTCTTCCGCGAAGACGTCTCCTCGACCGCTATTCGGACGTCCGGGGCGTGGTAAAATGCAACGGCCGTCAGGACAAAGTGACTAACCCTCGTTCCCACGCTCTGCGTGGGAATGCACCGTCCGCGACGCTCTGCGTCGCCCGATTCGACGCGGAGCGTCGGGCACAGGCGGGTTCCCACGCAGAGCGTGGGAACCAGAACCACGGAGTTTCGGCTATGAGGCACGCGCAGTGGGGCCGCAATTCTTGGAATTGGGGTCGGTTACGCATGTGGTTGCCGCTGGCGGCGGCCGTCGTTCTCGGCGCCTGTAGCCTGGCGCTGGGCCAGGAGGTCAAGCTGGTGGTCTCGTCCAAGGCCGGCGATCGGCTCACGGCCAAGCCCTCCCTGAGATTTGAGGCGAGCAAGCCGAACGACGCGGGCGGGTTCCGCATCGACGAAAAGGCCACCGACCAGAAGATCGCCGGTTTCGGCGCCTCGCTGCTGGAAGCCGGACTGATGTGCCTCAACGGCCTGCCGCCCGAACAGCAAGAATTGGTCCTGCGGGCCCTGTTCGATCCGCACGAGGGCGCGGGCTTCTCGGCCATGAAGACCTCGCTGGCCTGCAACGACGCCATGCCGGCCGGGCCCTGGTACTCGTACGACGACACGCCCGGCGACGTGGAGCTGAAGCATTTCACGATCGAGCGCGACCTCGGCCCGAACGGGCAAGTGACCTACATCAAGCGGGCCCGAAAATACGGCAACTTCGTGCTCCAGGCGCCAATGGATTTTCCGCCCGACTGGATGCTGATCGACGTGAACGACGCCAAGCAGCAAGACGTCGAGCCGAAGTATTTTGACGCCCTGGCGCGGTACTATCTGCGCTATTTGCAGGAGTACGAGAAGCAGGGGATTTTCATCGACTATCTCTGCATGTTCAACGAGCCCGGCATGTACACGAAGATTCCCGCGGCCAAGATTCGCGACCTGTTGAAGAACCACGTCGGTCCGCTGCTGGCCAAGGAAGGCTGCAAGACGAAGATCTTTCCGTGCGAACCGGCCTATCGGCGGCAAGCGCTGGCCGACTATCCCACCATCATGGACGATCCCGAGGCGCGGAAGTACGTCGCCGCGATGGCCTACCACGCCTACGACTACAACGACCGCACGAGCATCGCCGCGTTGCACCGCCGTTATCCGGGCGTGCCGCTGTGGATGACGGAAGTCTGCCACGCCTACATCGCGGGCACGCGCAAGACGGTGAAGCTGCCGCGATACGACTTCGAGGACGGCGATTTCTGGGGCCGCCAGATCATCTCGGACCTGGAAAACGGGGCCTCGGCCTGGATCTACTGGAACATGATCCTGGACGAGAAGGGCGGGCCGTGGGCCGTCTCGGCGACCCACAAGAACCCCGACCCCAACGTGCAGCAACCCGTGGTCATCGTCAATCGCCGGACGAAGGAAGTGACTTATACCGGCTGCTATTACTATCTGGCCCACTTCAGCAAGTTCGTCCGGCCGGGTGCGGTACGCGTGGGGATTTCGGGCGAGGAAGACGGCGTGCGATCCATCGCCTTCCAGACGCCGGAGAAGGGATTTGTGGCCCAGTTGTTGAACAGCCGCGACGAGGACGCGGAGGTTTCGCTCGTTTGGCACGGCCGCACGCTCCGCATCAAGCTCCCGGCCATCTCGATCACGACTTGCCGGTGGGAAGCCGAGTGATGCCCACGCGATCAGCACACCTGAGCAACTCGTCGACCCGCGTTTCGACCGGGCCGTTGAGTCCGGTCAGGTGAACGTGTCCGTCCCAGATCTCTCGATCGAGGTTTTCCGCCGCTTCAGCAGCGAATAATCGTTCCAGCGGCCGGGCGATCGCCACGCCTGCCGCGGCGCCTACGCTGTGGGCCAGCATGGCCCTTCGGCTAATTCGACCGCCAGGCATCGGGGGGACTCCCGTGTCAGAGGGAATTGCTTTCGCGTCGCTTGGCTCGCGCCGTAGAGCGGATTTCAATCCGCTCGAACGGAGTGAATTCCGTTCTACCGTCGGCTGACGCGATTATACTGGCGGACGCATCGCACACAACAAGAAACGGCTTCGGTGCGGTATGCCTTGGACCCCTCTGGACGTTGGGTAGCGGCGAAAAGGAGAGTCGAGTATACTGATCGGCAGACCCACCTCAGGCCGCGACCGCCCCTACCTCGGGCCGCATCTGCAAAGGAATTTAGACCGATGACCGCAATCAACCGACGGGAGTTCCATGCCAAGACGCTGGGTGCATTGGGAGCGGCCATGTTCGCCCCCGGGGCCGCCATGGCGCTGGCCGCGGAGACGACGAAGCAGCCCTTGCTGCCCACGGTCCGCTGGGGGAAATACGACATTACGCGGGTGCTGACCGGGCACAATCCGATCAAGGGGACTTCCCATTTCACGCGCGAACTCAACAGGGAGATGAAGGAGTATTTCCCCGCGAATAATCCCCTTCACGGCGTCGAACTGCTTCGCCGCAGCGAGCAAATGGGAATCAACACCTGCCAGGTGGGCAGCCCGCAACTCGAAGACATCCTTCGCGGCCACTATGCCGAGGGCGGGAAGATGCAATGGATCCCCACCTTCTACTCCGAGCCGAAGGACGCCAAGGCCGAATTGGATCGCATCCTCAAGATGGACCCGAAACCGATCGGCGCAGCACTTCGGCAACACCACCGACATGCTCGCGAGCAAAGGCAAATTGGACAGCGTGCAGGAGACGTTGAAACGGTTCCGGGACGCCGGGCTGCTGGTGGGCTTCGGTTCGCACAAGCACGAGCACATCGACTACGCCGAGAACAAGGGCTGGGACGTCGACTTCTACCAGTGCTGTTTCTATCGCGTCAAGTCCAGCTTGAAGCCCGCCGGCGAAAAGCCGGAAGTTTCAGAGGCTCGGCGAGATTTTCGAAGAGGAAGCCCGCCAGGCCATGGTCAAGGTCATCAAGCAGGTCTCCAAGCCGTGCATCGCCTTCAAGGTGTTTGCCGGCAATCGGCACACCAGCACGCCCGAGGCGCTGCAAGGGGCGCTCCGCTTCGCGTTTGAGAACATCAAGCCCAACGACGTGGTGCTGTTGGGCATGTGGCAGAAGTACAAGGACCAGGTGGCCGAGAACGTCGGCTACGCGGGAAGATTCTTACGGCGTAAGCACGCACCCTACGCGATCTCGGCGACAAAACGGAATTTGATAGCCCGATCCGGCGCGCCCCCTTCACAAGACGCAACGGATCGGGATAATCAGGCCATTGCGTGACAGCGCCCCGGCAGAAGAGTGGCCGGGGAGGAGGAGGATTCCACTCAACCGTCGCGTCAGGGAGGACCGCTGGATGGCCGTGATCTTGCGCTCGCAACGGACCGGAGTTCGCCTTTTCTTGAGGCTGGCCGCACTGGCGGAGCCTGCTGCGTATCGCCCTACTCTTCGGGTGGCGGCCTGCCCGCACGGTCTTGGAGTCCGACGAGGGCTGGTCGGGCGGCTACCTTTCCAACGATAATCAGATCGTTACGGCCGAGGACGCGGCCCGCCTGGGTCAGGCCCTCAAAGAAGCCCTGCCGGACATACCGCGCTATAGCGCGGCCGAGCCGGCGCTGGTCCGCACGGACGACCGTTGGCAAACCTTGGGCGTGGAATCTCAGGAGACGCGGGAACGCCCGGAGCCCTCGTTGCTGGAGCAATTCGCCGGCTTGGAGGGCCGGGCCGTGGTCGCGGAGATGATCTCGTTCTGCCGGCTCGGGGCGTTTGCCATTCGGTGACGGCATGGTGAGCTTTTCTTGGTCCCGCTTCGTCCGCCCCGAAGGGGCCTTGTTCGCCCAGCCCACGGGCAACGCCCTGGGGGAATGTGACCCTCGAAATCGTATTGTCGGCCCAACGGGCCAAACGTTCGGCGAGCGCTTGGCCCGTTGGGCCGAAGAACAGGTAAGATTGCCCACGTTCCCCAGGGCGTTGCCCGTGGGCTGGGCGAACGGCAGGGCCTTTGGCCCTCACAACCAACGCCAAGAGCCCGCCGTACCAGGTTCGGTGAGTGTGCGGCAAGTATCTATGGCGCGAAAGGTGGGGAGGTTGTATAACTTGGGGTAATGTCTTGGTTGCAGCACGATGCGAAGCAGGAGGAAATCGCAATGGCGTTACCCAAGTTGGATCGGAAGGCCTACGAGGAGCAGATGCGGGCGGAGTTCGAGCGTGCGTTGCGGGAGGTGGCCGACGCGGTGGATGGCGCACCGCAGGGTCGGGTGATTCGCGATAGCGAGGAGAAAGCGAGGGATGCCTTGGATCGCTTTCGCCAGGTCGCCTACGAAAAGGCGATCCAGATGAAGGTCAACGCGGCGGAAGCCGCTTTTCCCCCCTCCGCACAGCGCGACGACGGGAAAGAAGAAACGGCATAAAGGAAAGCAGTCCACCAGCGTCCTGACCATCAATGGGCGGATCGACGTATGGCGGATTCGTTGGCACTGTCGGCAGGAAGGAAGCGAAACGCCGGCAGACCGCTGGTTGGACGAAGCCGAAGCCACGATCAGCGAAGGGGTGCGGGAGATGGCATGTCGGTTGAACCAGGATTCCGCCAGTTTTGCGAAGACGGCGGCGAATCTGGCGCGTGCGGCGCATTGGTCCATCAGCAAGGAAGCGTTGCGGCAGTTGATCGAAGGGGAGGGCAAGGCGGTGTTGCGTGCCTTGCAGCGTGGGGAATTACAGCCGGAGTGGACGGCCGAAGAATGCCGCACGGCCGAGGGCGTTTCCCGGCTGTATCTGGGATGTGACGGCGTCCAAGTGCCGCTGGTCACCGAGAAAGAAAAGCAGAAGCGGCGGACGAAGATTCGTGAAAAACGGCGGCAGCGAGGCCGTCGCTGTCGGCCCTTGCCCCGCGCGAAAACGGGGGCCGATCAAGCCTACAAGGAATTCAAGGTGGCCAACTTCTATGACGAAACGATGAAGCATCGCTATGTGGGAGCGACCAGCGGCGACCACGAAGCGGCGGGGCGTTTGATGCAGCGGATGGCGTGCCAACTGGAGTTGCCCAAGGCCGAGGAGAAGGTGGCCAACGTGGACGGGGCTCCCTGGATTCGCAACCAGATCGAGTTTCACGGTTTGGTGGACGCCATCGGATTGGACTTCTATCACCTGCGGGAGAACCTGCAGAAGAGCCGCCGGATTGTGTTTGGCGAAGAGTCCGCGCAAGGCAAGACATGGCTGGAGGGAGTGATGCACACGTTTCGGCACGTAGGCTACGATTCCGCTTGGGACCAACTGGTGGCTTGGCGTTCTCCCTTGCGATCGCCGACCAAACGGAAGGAAGCCAACCGCCTGCTGCATTATGTGGCGGAGCGCAAGCCGATGATCCGCTACCCTGAGTTCCGCCGTCGCGGCTGGCAGATTGGCAGCGGGCCTACCGAAAGCGAGTGCAAAACCACCACGCATCGGGTCAAAGGCCGCGGACGCCGCTGGGATGGAGACAACGCCGAAGCGATGATGGCCCTCGCGTGCCTGGACGACAGCCGCATGTGGCAAACTTACTGGACAACCTCAAATCCCGCAAAGAATTAAGGGTGCCAGAAAATCTGGCCGCACACTTCGGTGAGGACCGCTTGACAACGGCCCGCATTGTGATAGATTATGGGTCGTTTTCAGCATCCCGGAACACGGTGAGAATCCGTGGCTGTCCCGCATCTGTAAACGGCGAGGCGTCTTGCACTTGGCCCATCGCCAGCCACTGCCGCGACCTATCGCGGCGGGAAGGCCGCAAGCCGCCCGCGACCCGTAAGCCAGAAGACCTGCTGAAACACGAAGAATCGCGAATCTGATGGTAAAGGATTCCGATGGACGTCTCGGCGTCTGTCGGAATCCTTTTTTTGTTGTTCGAACAAAACGGAGACTGGCTCCGAGCACAGGAGGTCCCCATGCGGCAGAAGACGATGGCCGCAAGGTGCCTGTCCCCGTTTTGTTCGCTGTTGTTCTCAACCGCACGAAAGGACGCAAGAATGAAGAACGAGCCCAAGAAAGCCGTGATCGCCTACCGCAAGACCTGCCCGGCCAAGGGCACCGGACTGTCGCACTACATCCTGATGAACAAGAAGGCCAAGTGATGGCCGGCGCCAAGAGTCAACCAGTCGCCGGCGTAGCGGCCCCCTCGCGGGGCCGCTATGTCGGCACGGGCAACGGGCCCGCCTTTCAGCCCATCGACATCGGCCACGCCGAGTACGTGGCCGTCATCGAGCCCGACACGGCCTTTTGGGCCCTGGTGCCCCGCGCAGACCTCGCCGAGGTGGCCCTCGGCGGCGAACTGGCCAAAGCCTATCGCAAGAAGGCCGCGCAGTTTGCCGACGAGATGCACACGCTGCGCTTCGGTCTGAAGCCGTCGGCCGTCTATTTCAATCCGACCGAGCGCTGCAACCTCAACTGCACCTACTGCTATATCCCCGAGAAGATGCGACGCCAGGGACGGCACATGTCGCGCGAGCGGCTGCTGGAGGCCCTGGCGCTCCTGAAGCGTTACTTCCGCACGACCGTGCCCAAGGGCTCGTTGCCGCAGATCATCTTCCACGGGGCCGAGCCGATGTTGAATCGCGAGGCCGTGTTCGCCGGCATCGAGCAATACGCCGACGAGTTCCGCTTCGGCATGCAGACCAACGCCACGCTGCTGGACGACGCGGCCATCGACTTCTTCCGGGCCCACGACGTCAGCATCGGCATCTCGCTGGACGCCGCTACGGCCGCGATCGCCGACCGCACGCGGGCGAACTGGGAAGGACAGGGCGTCTACGATCAAGTGGTCCGAGGCGATGGACCGGCTCAAGGGCTATCCCGGCTGGAGCGTGATCTGCACGGTCTCGAACGAGAACCTGCGGCACCTGACGAAGCTGGTCGACTTCCTCCACGCAGCGCGAGGTGCCGACCTGCCTGATGAACATCCTCCGCTGCACGCTGCCGCGGTCGCGGCACGTGAAGCCCGACGACGTGGCCGGCGGCCAAACACTTCCTGCAGGCGCTGGATCGCACCCACGAGCTGTATCGGCAGACGGGCCGCAAGCTGATCGTGGGCAATTTCGCCAACATCCTGCTGGCGATCGTCGCCCCGGCCGCGCGGCGGCTGATGTGCGACATCTCGCCTTGCGGCGGCGGGCGGTGCTTCTTCGCGCTGGCGCCCAACGGCGACCTGTTCCCGTGCAGCGAGTTCATCGGGCTCGATCAGTTCCGCGGCGGCAACCTCTTTGAGCGACGACATCGCGGCCGTGCTCGCAGAGCGAGCCGTTCCAGCTGGTCACCGGGCGGAAGGTCGAGGACATCGATCCCTGCCGCCGCTGCGCGATCCGGCATTTCTGCGGCTCGCCGTGCCCGGCCGAGGCCCACGAGATGAACGGCGGCATGCACAAGACGGGGGCGTTCTGCGAGTTCTACGAAGAGCAGGTCCGCTATGCCTTCCGGCTGATCGCCGACGGGAAGGCCGACGACTTTCTCTGGGACGGCTGGGACAGCGACCTGCGGCAGTCGTTTACCTTCGGCTGCACTTAAGCCAACGGCCGAGCAAGAGCGTCGGTTGGCGATCCACAGTCGTTAGTGCGCACGACTGAGGTACGCTGGGCGTGGCAAGATTTCTTGGCATCGCTCAGTCTGTCCCGAAGGGGCTTAGTTCACCCAGCCCACGGGCAACGCCCTGGGAAAAGTCGCCCAATCGAACCCGTGTTGTCGGCCCAACGGGCCAATCGTTCGTCGAGTGATTGGCCCGTTGGGCCGAAAGATGGGCAGGATCATATCTGTTCCCCAGGGCGTTGCCTGTGGGCTGGGCGAAGGGCAGGGCCTTTGGCCCTCTGAACCAGTGCCAAGAAATCTTGCCGCATTGGGTACTCGTCACCGGGTTGCACGACCGGCATGAGAAGGTGTAGACTTGGCCTTCGGAGGACGGGGAGTTGGCCACAGTAATCCGTCTATCCAGGCGAACGCTTCTCGTTGACACTCAGTGCGCGACGGCTTTGTTGATCCTTCGGTTGCCCCTATCACTGGCCGCCCAATGCAACCCCGCCTAAGTCGTGCCGAATACTGGTTGCTCCAAACGGTAGTGGAATGGGCTTGTCCACTGGCCTTTCTCGATGCCACGAAATATCAGGAGCGGCACGACATCGAGGAAATGTTCAACAAGCCGGGGCACGGATTGAACCACGACGACTTGGTCGAGGTGTTGATTCAGCTTGTCGGAGAAAGGTTGATTGAGGGCATCCGCGATGAGCGGCCGATCGTGTTGGATAGGCAAATGATCGTCGCCGCCCTGGCAGAGCCGACGCCGCGGCACAATCCGTCCTGCACTTACTATCAACTGACCCAGGAAGGCGGAGAGGTCTGGCAAGCCTTTGCAGCGCCGGACTGGTCGCTTTTGGTGACCGAAGAACTTGATGATGACACGCGAATAGGCACACTCACCGGCATGACGTCCTGGCGCGTGGAGAAGTACTTGCGTTACCTCGACATGCTACAGTGTGAACTCGATCTTCGGTCGATCCGGGTCGAAGAGGTGGGCCCGTGGGCGGCAACATACTGGAAGACGTTGCCGCACGGCCACCGCGTGCACTTTCAATGGCGTCACCGAAGAGGGGATGGCCAGGAGAACGAATTCTCGACTCTTGCCTTCTCTGGGTTCTGCGAGTTCAGAGATGGGTGGTACAACTGGCGATAGCTGTTGTCCCGTAGGGTCAGAATACTCAGCCGACCCGTGACTGCCAGCCAACGTAGAAGTTGCGCAAAGGGAACGGCGCTGAACTCAGCCCGACGAGGAGCAGCCGCACCGCAGGAATCCGCAGTCGTTCTTGATCGGGTCGAAGGCCGGAATGCCCATGATCCGCTGATAGTCCAGTTTCCCCTGTATGGCCTCGGAAAGGAGGTCGCTCCACTGCTGGAAATCCTGCTGATCGAGCAGATAACCTTGGGAGAAGAGCGGCCCCTCGACCTGGGAGAGGTCACAACTGGCCTCGCACGTCGAGAAGCAGCCGGATTCGATTTTGCTCCGCGCGGTCTGAAGTGCCTGGAAGACCTCGCGGGGCACCGCGATGCCCTTTCGGGTCATTGCGGTCGTCATGGCCGCCAACACGGCCCATCGGGCGCCATACCGCTTAAGCATCTCAAACTCGAAGGACTTCTTATCGCTTGACTCGCCCATGCCACACTCTCCTCGATAGGATTGGGAATTGCCATAGTACCTCGCCCCGTCATGCTGCCCGCAACAACCCACAACGCTGTTTTGGGCGATCCCATAGGGTCAACGTACTCCACCGGCCCGCAAGCGTCAACCCGCAGCGCACTTACCAAGGTGTGTCGGACGTCCGCGTAAGCGTTCACGGCCCACGTAGACGCGGCATCTTGCCGCGTCGTCGTCGGTACCTGCGGCTCTCGAAACAGGCGTGAAGCGGCAAGATGCTGCTTCTACGGGCCATTCTTGACCGCGATCGGCGTCCCCGCTAAGATCGGGGGCGTTGCGCACGTTCACAATGTCCGTCGGTTGTCGGCATCCAAAGAAAGGATGTTTTATGCGAAGGGCACTTCATCAACGTCTGAGAAACCGTGTGATTGCAACCGTTTGCGTCATCGCCTGCTTATCGGCTAATTGCGATAGAAAAGTCCTTTCCGCAGAGCCGCGCACGCCCACGGAGGATACGCTCAAGCGAAAGGCGGCGATTGAAACGCTCCTTCGTCTGCTGCCGCCTGACCGCACCGGCAATGGCCGCGTCTCGTTTCTTGATGAGACGTTCAAGGACTGGCTTACGCGAACCGGCGAGCTGCCGCCGGATTTCGAGAAGATGCCATCGATCCCGTTTCTGCCGGATCCCTTGCTGCTGGACGAAGGAGGAAAGAACATACCCATAACGACGATGGCGCAATGGGCGGAAAAACGCGAGTGGATGAAGAGGCAGCTCGAATACTACATCACGGGCACCTATCCCCCCAAGCCCGACAATCTGAAAGCGGAGATACTTAGCGAGAAGAAGAACGGCGAGACAATCCTTCGCGTGGTCGAGCTGACATTCGGTCCGGAGAATCGGGCGAAACTCACGATGGAACTGATGATTCCCCCGGGCAAGGGGCCTTTTCCCGTGTTCCTGACACAATGGAATCACCGCGAGTGGGCCCAGATTGCCGTACGACGCGGCTACGTCGGTTGTGTCTATGCCGGGGCTGACAACAAAGACGATACCGAACAGTACTCGGAAATATGGGCGGGCAAATATGATTTTACGCGGCTTATGAGAAGATCGTTCGGCGCCTCCAGGGCCATTGACTATCTGTATACGCTCTCTTTCATTGATAAAGACAAGATCGGCATAACCGGCCATTCCAGAAACGGCAAACTGTCGCTCATGGCGGCCGCGTTCGACGAGCGCATCACGGCGTGCATACCGAGCAGCGGCGGGACCGGCGCCGAAGTGCCCTGGCGCTATTGCTCGAACAATTACGACGTGGAAGACATCGCCTTATTGGCTTGCGGGCAACCCGCGTGGTTGCACCCGCGATTGAGGTTCTTCGCCGGCCGCGAAAACAAGCTGCCTGTGGATCAAAACCTCTTCATGGCGCTGATCGCGCCGCGGGGGTTGATGTTGAGCACGGCCATCACCGAAGGAGCCAGTAACCCGTGGGGCATTGAACAGGCTTATCATGCCACTCAGAAGGTATATGACTTCCTGGGCGCTCCGAACAATCTGGCCATCAGATCGCGGTACGGATTGCACAGCGTGTGTGCGCGGGATATGGAAGACTATATTGACTTCTTCGATTACGTCTTCCAACGCAGCAACCGCAAGCCGGAGAACAGGCTATTCTATGATTACTCGTTTGAACAATGGCGTGAGCTCAGTGGAGAGAAGATCGATCCGCAGAAGTATCCGGCCAGGACCCTCGACGATCTGGACTCGGATGCGGCCAGCAACAAGATCGCGACTGTGACCGGCTGGGAAGCCAAGAAGGCCGGCATCAAGCGAAACCTCCAGTGGGCTTTGGGCGAAGAGCCCGCGGGAGTGACCAACCCGGGACCGCGACGCATTCGCAAGGGCGGAACCGGTGAAAACAGTTTCGGCACCTTTCTTGTCCGGCCTCCGGCAACGGCAAAGATGGGCATGATGGCGATCACTCCCTACAACGGATTTGGCGATCAGTTGTTTGGTTATCTGTACTATCCGATCGATGAGAAAGGAAACCTGAAAGCCAAGAACACGCCGGCGGTCATTTACCTGCACGAGTACGACTACTCGAAGGGTTTCACGTCCTATCATCAGGTTGAGGCCCTGTTTCAATCCATGGTTGATAGGGGGTACGCCGTGTTTTCCTACGATATGCTGGGCTTTGGCAACCGGATTGAGGAAGGAACGCGATTCTATCATCGGTATCCCCACTGGTCGAAGATGGGGAAGATGGTGGTTGACGTGCGAGGAGCCGTCGATGCCTTGGCGAATCTCGACGGCATTGATCGAAAACGAATTTTTGTGGCGGGCTATTCCCTGGGTGCGACCGTTGGTTTGTATGCGGCCGCACTGGATGACCGGATTGCCGGCGTCGTTTCTGTTGCCGGCTTTACGCCCATGCGTTTGGACACTGCGGACAAGGGCACCGAAGGGATCAGGGCCTATTCGCATCTGCACGGCCTGTTGCCGCGGTTAGGGTTCTTTGTCGGCAATGAGGCGCGTATCCCCTATGATTTTCACGAGATATTGGCTTGCATTGCCCCGAGGCCCGTATTGGTCATTGCACCGCTAATGGACAAGGATGCCATTGCCGAGGATGTGAAATTGTCTGTCGAGCAGGCGAGAAAGATCTATAGTCTGTACGGCGCCCCCGACAGTCTTCAGCTATTTGCTCCTGACGACTATAACAGGTTCTCAAACGTGATGCGTGAGAAGACCTATGGATGGCTGCAAGATCGGGCGATGGATGGTCGTTGACCCTTTATCCTTCCTCTGTTCAACGGCCGCCGCTGACAGGGGCGGCTGGCAACTCGTCGATCGGGCGTAACGGACCGAAGTTCTGCGGGTCGCTGAACGGAGCGTACAAGTGCGGGCGGCGGAGCAGGAAGGTCACTTCGCGCAGATCGCTGCCGTCGGACACACGGCGGCCGTCGTCGGCCGGGAGCGTGGCGCAGAGGAACTCCCGGTCGCCCTCGTTCCAAGCGAGGATGTCTCCCTTGCGGTCGATGATGCAACTGCCTTGCACGTCGTTGCGGGCCACCACCATGCACACCTGGTTGTCGAGCGCGCGGGTGCGCATGATCGCCTTCCAGCGGCTCTCGTTGAAGATCGGCTGGCCCGGCGAGAAGCGGTCGGCGCGGAGGTCGCCCATGATCGGCATGCAGATAATGTCGGCCCCGCCCAAGGCCAACATGCGAGACGATTCGCTGAGCATGGTGTCCATGCAGATCAGGCAGCCGATGCGTCCGAGGGGCGTGGGGAACACGGGGAACCCGTCGCCCGGTGTGATGCCCGTGGCGTCTTCGCCGGTGGCCAGGTGTACCTTGTGGTAGACGCCCTGAACTTTCCCGTCGGCTGAAATCAACACGTCACTGTTGTAGACCGCTTTGTCGTCGCGCTCCTTGAGTCCCAGCACTAGGCACACGCGGTTCTGCCGGGCGATTTCCTCGAACGGCCGCGTGGCAGGGCCGGGTACGGTCACGGCCCCGTCTCGGAACCCCTTGCCTGCAATCACCAACTCGGGCGTGACGATCAACTGCGGTTTCTCTGCGCAGGCGGCCGAGATCAGGCTCCCCCACAGGTCCACGCGGCCGGCCACTCCCTTCGGCAGGTCCAGGCCATCGCTGAGTCGCCGCATCGGAATACGCTGCGCGGTCTGCCGCGTGGCGGTGACAATACAGATCTTCACCGGCTTCCACTCGGGCAGCGTGATCGGCTCGATCGTTGGCGGCGTCCAGCGCGAACTGCCGCGGTCGGACCAGCGGAAGGTGTAGCGGACCGTGAGGCAGGTGGCGCCGGGGGGCGCCTTTGCGCAACATTCCCACTCGATCGAGTCGGCCGAGCGGCGTTTGGGGACGAGATAATTGATGGGCGTGATGCCCCAGTTCGGGTCGCGGGCGTCCCACTTGCCCCACAGCACCTGGGCCTCCAGACAATCACGAGGATTGGGCAGGTCGTGATGCTCGGTCCGCGCGCGGATGCGGTACGCCTGATCGCCGCGCACGTTGACGAAGCGGAATTGCCACCCGCCGGAACAGGTCGGCGTGCCGTTAGCCTCGACGACCACTTCGTTTTTTTCTGTGCGGGAGGTCTTGGGCGCAGCTTCGGTGCAGGGAAACCAAGGTTCCACCTCCTCCAACGCGATCTCGGCCCTTTGCGTTTCGGCCGGCTCCGCCACGCGAAAAACGGAGCAGAAGGCGAGCATGACAAGGGAAGCGAACATTGCCCGACGCCACTGCTGGCTCGGGCCGGATCGACGAATGCGAGTTTGTGTGGTATGGCTCATGACAAAGCTCCGAGGAACTCGGGAGATAATTCCAATCGGCAACCGCGATCGGACCAGAACGATATCCTATCGCGCCGGCGACCTTCGCGTCTACTCCTGCGCCGGTTGTCGGTCGCCCACCGACTGGAGACACATACGCGAAACCCGGCCACTTATTTCGGGCCGGATGGCCGCCGCGTCAGAGCTATGGTACGATGGCTCGCGTGGCGAGACGGGGCCGGTTTTGGGCTCGCAGTGACTGGGAAATGTTGGCTGGCTGACATTTTACGCTGAACCAAGCTGGAGGGCCGGATCATGAACAGATTGACGGGATTGTCGCTTCTTGTGGCAGCGATTGGCTTAGCGCCTGTTGCGGTCTGCGCCGAGGTGGTTACCTACCCGGCGCCCGCAGGAGAATCGCTCTCGGTTGACTACGAGGTGTGGGCCGACGGGAAGAAGGTGGATGTATATGCCGCCCGCGTGCTCGATCCGCCGTTTGCAGGCAAGGAGTGGGATTTCGGAGGACCTTACTGGTTCGCCAATTTCGACATGGCCGGCCGAACGACGGTGCGGATCGTTGCGAAGAAGTCGCTGCGAGACACCATAGTCCGCCCCCAGTCGGCCGGTGTCCAGCCGGTGCTCAACAGCGACCACGAGCTCACCTTCGCGCTGGACGCCCCAGGCAAGTTGAGCATTGAGCCGGACGGCAAGAAAGGGCCGTTGCTGTTGTTCGCCAACCCGATCGAGGCCGGCGCGCCCAGGCCTGGCGACGCGAACGTGCTTTACTTTGGCCCTGGCGTTCATGAAGCGGGGCGGATTGACGTGGCAAGCGGCCAGACGCTGTACCTTGCCGGCGGCGCGGTAGTAAAGGGCGCCGTCTCGGCCCAGGGGGACAATATCCGTATTCATGGCCGCGGGATCCTCGACGGCAACGACTACGCGTGGCGCAAGGGACCGTACAACGTCACCGTGGGCATTCGCGGGAACAACGTGGAGGTAAGCGGCATCACCATCCGCGGCTCGTCCCACTGGACGATCGTCCCGCGCGGCAGCCGACACGTTACCATCCGCAACGTGAAGATCTGCAACTCCCGCGTGCAGAACGACGACGGAATCAATCCCTGCAACTCTCAGGACATCCTCATCGCCGACTGCTTCATCCGCAGCGACGACGACTGCGTGGCGCTGAAAGGCCTCGACTCCACGGTCCCGAACAACAACGTCGAGGGCGTCACCGTGGAGAACTGCATCCTTTGGTGCGACCGCGCCCGCGTCTTCCTCCTCGGCCACGAGAGCCGTGCGCCGTTCATGCGAAACATTAGGCTCCGCAACCTCGATATTGTCCACTTCGCGATGACGCCCTTTCTTCTTGAGCCGGGCGAGGAGATGCACCTTGAGGACGTTGTCGTTGAGAACGTTCGCATCAACGGCGAGGGCCAGCAAGAACTCGTCCGCCTCAGGCCCACCGTGAACCAGTACATGAAGGTCAAGACCCCCGGCTACATCGGCGACGTGACTTTCCGCAACATCGAGGTGACGGGCAGGCCCGGCGGCTATCGCGTCCAGCTTGCAGGCGCCGACGCACAACACGACGTGCGCAAGGTCACCTTCGACAACCTCTCCATCCTGGGAAACCGGCTCGTCCGCAGTTCCGCCGCCTTGAGCGTCGGGGAGCATGTCGAAGAGTTGCGGTTGCCGGATCGGCCGGATAATGCCCGGCCCGAACCCGCCAAGAGCAGTGGGGCCCGCAATTAGCCGCCGTCCGCATTGACGCGACGGCCAATCCTCGCTCGGTCCCGGAAGCGTCCCGCAGCCCGACTCCGTGGCCGCAATCGGTAGCGGAGCAGGGCTTCAACGGCCGCCGCCCGATCGCTGACGTCGAGCATCGCGTATCAGGCCTTGCCGGACGCATCAGGCGTGCTTCTCCGGACGGACTGTATAGCCTTGCGGCGTCGGAGCGACGATCAGGATCATGAAAGCGCTCAGGACGACCGCCGGACGATCCTCCGCCCGCTGGCGTCCACCTCTACCATGCGCGCCCACACGGCAAGACCGACCACGCTCGCGTAGAAGAGCATCGCGAAGGCCTGGTCAAGCGCGAGGAACACCCAATGCAGCGGCGGGTACAGGATCGACAGCCCGCCGATCACGGCGGGAATCAGGAGCAGCACCAGCGACATCGCGCAGTACAGCCACAGCCTCCCCGGCAGCCGGGCGGCCCGGATGATCAGTGCCACCACCGTGATGAAAACGATCAGCACGAGCAAGCGATGGGACCATTCCCAGAAGACAAGGGGAGTCATCTCCGGCACCAACCGGCCGAAGGCCAGCGGCCAGTCCGGTATCGATGTGCTGGCCCCGGTGACCCGCACGATCTTGCCAAAGACGACGACGAAGAACGTCCCGACGGCGGCGATGGTGGAAAGCACTCTCACGGACCGCATGGATTGCTCGCATTCATGGTCGGGCCAAAGGGGACGCACGTCTTCGCCCCCCTTGGTCCCAAGCGTCGCTCCGCATTATCTCGAACGGCGCTAGCCAATACAATCCTTTGCCACGGGACGACACGCTGGGCTGGGCGTCTGTTCTCGATCCGCTGCCGAATGACATGAGCGATGCCCCAGGCCATGCTGAAGCGGCTGGTGCAGGGCGTTTCCTGCCGAGAGTACGGCGACGCAGCGCTACCACCCCCAAAGAGGGACTACACCACCAAGACCTGAGCAGCCCGCTTCCTCGATTCCACGAGGGGCCCTTGGCATGCTCTGCGTCCCTTGAGTCACGGTCGGCGGCGACGCCTGGCCGAGAACAAAACGCTGATGGCGCCGATGGCCAGCAGCACGAGCGTCGAGGGTTCGGGCACCAATTGGTATCCATAAGCCAGGTGAAGCATGTTCAAGTCGGTAGCGCTGATGTCGTGCCGGGCGCCGTTAACCAGTGCGGGCACCATGAGGTCGCCGGCCGTCGACCCGCTGTCTAACACGTGACTGAGGTCTGAGGAGGACGCCATCGAGACATTCAGCCCACCCTGGTCAAACGTGCTCCCCGTGATGTGCGACGTCCACTTGTCTTTTTCCAGAGGTCCTCCGAAGTTGTCGTAGTAGAAGTCCGCGACGAAGCCCAGACTGTGTCCCAACTCGTGGCGAGCCACGCTCAGCGCGTCCCACGCTGCGGACGGCAGGTCGTTGCTCGTGGTGGGCGTCGGATCCCACCAGAGATAATTCGTGCCGGTAAAATAGTCGGCATTAAAATGAATCGTCTGCGCCACTCCCGGTGTCCAGGGATACAGGTCCGTTCCGAGCGGCACGCCGAACCCGCCCGACCACTGTCCCAAGTAGCTGCTGGTCCCGGCGTGCGTAAAATCGAACGTAATGTTGATCGTCTGATTGTCACGGATATCCGTATCCCACTCGTTGATCGCCTGTTGGATGACTCCTTCGCGAACGGAGTCCCACGTCTGGCCGGCGCTGTTGACGTAGGTGGGAACGATTGTTAGCGCCCCTGCCGGCAACGGCAACCAGACAGCGGTCAGCGCCGCAATGAATGCGCTGGTCAAGAGGTTCTTCATCGCAGTTCCGTCCGATCGCGAGTACCTAAGAGATTTGGATTATGCCGCTACAAGGTGCAAGATAGTCAGCCACTGCAAGAATGTCAATATAGTCAGAAGGGGGCACCTTTCTGGCTTAGCCATGCTACCTTGTTGTGGTGGCAATTGGATTATCACCTCCGCAACTGCCCTAAATCCACGGCGGCGGTACAAGCGCCGCTCCAACGCATTGATAGTTCGGCTCTCGGACACGATGCGAAGTCACCAGAACTAGTTTCAAATCTCTCCTTTAAGCCGAACTTCTTTTAGTTTTCGGCCGGTTCTTGCGGCAGAAGTTGTGGTGGCGTAAGGATTTAATTTGCCTGACAGCCTATTTTTGGCCTGCAAGTTGTAGCCACTAAAGTATCGTAGGAACGCTTGACAGAATCGGCGGCGCGTTGTAAACGAGCGGCATGCCACACCGCATGAACGGTTCCATGCACGTAGCCACTACCAGGCGGACCTACCGCGGCAAGGTCTACGTCAGCCATCTGCTGCGACGATCCTTCCGCGAGGGCCAGAAGGTCAAGCACCAGACGCTTGGCAATCTCTCCCATCTGCCGCCGGACCTGATCGACACCATCCGCCGAAGGCTGGCGGGAGAGACGCCGGCCGATCAAGGTCCCTGGGAAATCGTTCGCAGTCTGCCGCATGGCCATGTCGCCGCCGTATGGGGTTCCCTGCGGCAGATGGGCCTGGAGGGCGTCCTCGCCTCGCGGCCTTGCCGGGAGCGGTCGTTGTTGACCGCCTCTTGATCGTCATGCGACTGATCGCGCCGCAGTCGAAGCTGGCTACCTGCCGTGGACTGAAAGAAGAAACGGCCACCACGAGCCTGGCCGTGGAACTGGGATTGGGCGAGGTCGCCGAAGAAGAAATCTACCAGGCGCTGGATTGGCTGGTGCGCGGCAAACGCGGATCGAAACCAAGCTGGCCAACCGGCACCTCCAAGACGGCACCTTGGTGCTCTACGACGTCAGTAGCAGCTACTACACTGGTCACCATGCGGGGCTCGTCCAGTTCGGCTACAACCGCGACGGCAAGCGGCGCTTTCCGCAGATCGTCTATGGCCTGCTGTGCAACGCGGAGGGCTGTCCGGTGGCCATCGAGGTCTTCGAGGGCAACACGGCCGACCCCAACACGCTGGCCTCTCAAATCGAGAAACTCCGTTTGCGTTTCGGCGTCACGCGTGTGGTCCTGGTGGGTGATCGGGGCATGATCACCAGCAAACGGATCGACCAGTCGCTGCGTGACGTGGAAGGACTGGATTGGATCACGGCCTTGCGGGCCGACAGCATTCAGAAACTGGCTTCCCAGGGCCTGATTCAGCCGTCGCTGTTCGACGAGCGCGACCTGGTGGAGATCTCCTCGCCCGACTACCCGGGCGAACGGCTGGTAGTCTGTCGCAATCCGCTCTTGGCCGACGAACGTGCCCGCAAGCGACGTGAGTTGTTGGCGGCCACGGAAAAGAAGCTGGAGGAGATCGCCGCCGCCACGCGACGCAGCCGGCGTCCCTTACGCAGCAAAGAGCAGATCGGACTGCGTGTGGGCAAGGTGCTCAACCACGACAAGGTCGGCAAGCACTTCCAGTTGGAGATCGAGGAGCAGAAGTTCGCCTACCGTCGCGATGAAGCGCGGATCGTGGCCGAGGCGGCGCTGGACGGATTGTACGTGATTCGCACCTCGGTTGCGGAAGCCGCCCTCTCGTCGGAGAGCACGGTGCGGGCCTACAAAGACCTGGCCAAAGTGGAACGGGCCTTCCGTTCGATGAAGACGATTGATCTGCACGTGCGGCCGATCTACCACTGGCTAGACGAGCGAATCAAGGCCCACGTGTTCTTGTGCATGTTGTCGTACTACGTGGAGTGGCACATGCGGAAGCGCCTGGCGGCGGTTCTCTTCGACGACCACGACAAGGAGTCGGCGGAAGCCGCGCGAAAAAGCATCGTGGCGCCCGCCCCACGTTCACCGGCGGCGAAGCGGAAAGACTGGACCAAGCGGACGGCGTCGGACGAACCGGTGCACAGCTTCCGCAGCCTCGTAGCGGACTTGGGTACGCTCTGCAAGAACCGCGTCCGCCTGCAATCGGACCCGACGACGGAATTCTATCTGCTCACCCGGCCCACGCCTCCCCAGCAACAGGCCCTCGACCTTCTGGGCGTCGAGCTTCAAACGTAGCCAGAAACCGCGCACTCCCAAACGTCTATAAATCTCAACACCGTAATGAATTCCGGCTCTCCGCCAAGTTTGGGGATTATTGTGGTTTGGGTCTTCCGAACGTGTGTAAGACACGGGCACGGAAGTGCTGAAAGTTGGTCATCCCAAAGGCCCGCCAGAGGATGGCACGTAATCCGTGATTGAACCCTTCGGTTGGGCCGTTCGTCGATCTGTTGATGAAGTAGTTGGCAATCTTGTCCAGCCAGTTCTCCAACGTCTGGCAGAAAGCGTTCAACGCAGCCAAGCCAAGTTGACGGGCCTGGACGATCCAATCCCGCAAACGCCGTGCTCCTCCTTCGGCCGTCTGAAGACGATGGTCTTCAAAAATCTGCCGTAGCGCCTCACGCTGCTGGCGAAGGTCGCCCAATCGCGGAAACTGCCGACACAACCCCTCCAGTTCCCGTCGTTCTTCACTTGTCAAGTTTTCGTCATTGGTTTGCCACAGCCACCGACTGCCTTTCAACGCCTTGGCCTCCTCTTTGGAGAGCCCACGCTGAATCTCGCGCCGAGCGTCCGTCAAACGCTCCTGGAAGTTCTGCATCACGTGGAAACGATCCACAGTCACCCGCACTTTTCCCTGCAAATGCCTCTTTGACCGCTTCCACGTACCCGTCCCACATGTCGGTCGTGACTTCCTCTAACGCCGCAAACCGGCCGCTGCTGCGACCCGCCTCCAAGTACGCCTTCACTTGGGCTTTTTCCCGGCTTTCCAGCACTTCCAGCACACGGTGGTTCGTGTGGTCGATGATTACCGCGACGAATTGACGGTGCTTTTTTTTAGCGACAACTCGTCGATCCCAAGGGAGCGAATCGGCTGCCCGGTGGCGTCAGCCGCCGTCTTCTGACACTCCACATAGTCGTAATACCAACGCTCCAGGGTCTTCTCTGGGATTCCGAAGAACGCTGCGGCATTGGCCACGTCGGATCGGCGAACCAACTCCGCCGCCCGCGCAATCAATCGGGTGGTCGCCCATGTTCCCTCGCCCACGATCGGACAATGCGGCGTCCAAGTGCGGCCGCAATGCTCGCACTGATACTGAAATACGCGAACCTTCAAACACACCGGCCGACCGCCCAACGGCAAATCCACAATGTTTTCCAACCATCGTTTCTGATGCCACGAGTCACAAGGGCGACTGCAATCTGGGCATAGTTCGATAATCTGAGTCGGAATCACACTCAGCCGCAACACGCCGTCGATCCCATCCTCGGCATAGTGCGACACCTCATATCCCGGCAGGTTCAACGCCACCGTCCACGCACTGAATTGGCTCGTCTCGCACATTTTCGGTCCTCCCTGACCTGCTTTCCAATATCCATGCCCCCCTCCGTAGGCATGATAACACAACCACAACATCTTGTATGCCTCAATCCTTCCTCCCCAAAGTTGGCGGAGAGCCCCAATTCCTTGTACGACGCTATTCTGGCGAACCCTTCTCTGCGTCGCTTTTTCCGACTCCACATCACGTTTGCGCTTGCATACATTGATTCTTGGAGTACCGAAAGCATGAACAGCCTCGGAGACCTCCGTGCAAACCGCAATGATGTTCCCGATATTATGCTGGCACTGTATGCAGCCGATGGTGACACGATTGTAACGAACGATAAACGTCTCCAAGCTGCTTTTCGATTCTGCGATCCCCTGGAGAAGGTGCGCGTTTCGACGTGGTATGCCATTAGCCTTCAGGATTGAGGATTTCTCCACAAAGTTTCATGCGGCTAGTGCGTTAAGTTGTTGAAGTGTTGCGGTTTGTGCAACAAGCAGAGCACTTGCTATTTTTCGACCTTTGGGCGTGACATGGTAACGACGTTGACCCTTAATTTTGCGGATCAAGCCGTGTGGCGCAACAATCGCAGTCGATAACTGACACGCGAAGCGATGCGGGAACGTTCGCCTTGGTCCGCACGACGGCCCGGATACAATCGGGTTGCGATGTCACGGTTAGTGAAACCATCGGCGATGTACTCTCCGCGCGTAACCGCCTCCAAGAGTGTGCGGTCTTCATCCGACCAGGGACGAAGGGCGCGACAACGGGTCCCATTACGCCGCACGGGGCGACAAATGGGGGTCACAAGGTCGCTCAAAGACGTAGTGGTGTCCAGTGTCGCCAGCGCCTCGGCATAGCGGCGATTGACCTGTTCCGAAACCTCCGCCCGGCGATGAAGGTCTGCCACGCTCTTGCGCAACGGTCGCCATGCCTTCGCACCTTGTGGATCGCCCTGGGCGGTGCGAAAAACACGAAACTGCTTCGGTTGGCTGATCGTGGTTTCAATCCGCAGGACCGAGCCAGCCTTGTCGTACGCCTTCACCGTATTGCCTCCCAGATGATGTTTGATGCGGACGCCTTCATGTCGGCGGAGATTGGCGTCCACTTCGCCCTGGAAGGAGCGACGCTTGCTCATAAAACGCAAGATGTTGTCGCAACTCAAGGCGGTCATCGCACCGCGAATCAACGGCCGATAGAGGGCCTGCAGGCTGGCCGGCGAATCGAAACAAACGTCGGTCGCCCATTCCGTCTGGAACGCCGTCCAGTACACCTCCGGGCCGTTCAACCGCTGTCGATAGCCGGGACACAACCGCGCCAGAACTCGGTCCAACGAGCGAATCCAGCGATGGCATTGCATCCGGTTCATCAATTTTTGGGCGGAGTCGAAGTCTTCAATCCAGGGGAAACAGTTGTCGTGGCGGCGGTAGGTGATCCCCCGGCGATCCAAACGGCGGGCAAGCCACTCGCGCCCATTGATCCAGACTTGTACGCCGTAGGGCAACCAGGTCTGCAAGCGAGCGCCCATCAGGCCGAACTCGCCGTCCAGCCAGTATTTGTGGGTCTTCGGCAAAATCTGTGGGTGAAAAATGGGCCTACGGGGGATTCGTCCTGGCAAGGTGGATTTTCTGAGGGATGGCAGGGCAAATAAATGACGGTGGAAACAGCCGCAAAACCGGGGTTTTCTTGTTGTGTAACGGCCCTCGTCGGGTTCCCACATCTGCAACGCACGGACCTTTGCCACGGAAAAACGGGGATGGAATCTATGAATCAGATCGTTGAGGCTCCCGAAATCACGAAAACCCCTGAAAATCCAGATTCAAACTGAGTTTCACGGCCCAAATCAACCCACAGATTCTGCCGAGGAGGCCAAATTAGTGATGCCCCACTTGTTACGTCAGCCGGCCCGCAGGACGTTAGGTGATTGAAACGAAAAACATACCTCGATTCAAACAGTCGTTTGCCTACCTTCAGAAGTTCTACGACGCATGGTTGCTTCGCATCGAGGAGCGTTGCAAGGGACATCTCCAACGTCACGCCGCGTACTACGTGTGGGCTCGTTACTCGATGTCAATGGGCACGCTTGATGCAATTTGCAATCCGCATCTCATCCCCGACTTATCGGTCATTTGTCGTGGCTGCCTGGAATTCGATGTTGCTCTGGAAGCTGTAATCAAGGATGAAGATTTGGTGCGCGACTATCTCGAATTCGATAAGCATGCGAAGGCCCGTTACATGAAGATACTGGGTAAACAAGGCGATGTCGGCCGCCTGCTCATGCGACGCGCTCAGTTTACTGAAACGTTTCGCGAAGAGCCCGAAGACTTCGGCCGAAACTCGTGGTGCGCCAGGTACCAAGGGATAACGGGCCTCATGCAAAAGCTCGAACGTTCAAACGACCTATGCATCTACAACATGCTCTCGCATTTCGCGCACGGCTCCGTTTGGGCAATGCAAACGCTCGATGGTCACATCCTGGATCCAGAGAAGACCTTGGCCATGATGGTCGAGAGTGTGTACACCACCTACTTGAAGTTGTCGCGTTCATTTATCTGGTTCATTTGGGAACCACTCGCCACTCCCGAAGGAGGAAGATGCAAGAACGACTTCCTTGAGGTCCTATCTGCCCATATTGCGGAGACCGCCTAACAAATAGTCGAACCGGAGCGGCTCCTTTTCCGAAACGAAACAACGGGGTCGGGGGAACGAAACAACGGGGTCGGGAGTCTTTGGTTTCCGCAATCATCACGACGCGACGATTTCAGGCTCCGACGGCGAGACGGCCTCGCCCGTGACCAAGCCGTAAAGGATGTCCGCGCAGTAGCGTAGCGTTGGTCAAGCAAGACGATGACCAACCACCAGGATGCCTCCGTTGCCGGTGAGTCTCCGCTTCGATTCCCCCACGCACGGCTTGCCCACCCGGATCTGGTTGGACCGGACAAGGTGGATCGGTGTAGTCAAAGCGATTCCGCTTTTCGTCCGAACGACGACGGACGGGCTGGCGCCGCGGCCTTCTGGGACCGCGGAAGCACCACGTCGGCTACCGAGAATAGCCCGCAAATACCCGCGGTTTCTTGTCATCAGACCCGCACTCGTCGCAGGCGTCGCCCCCGCGCGTCTACTGATTGGCACACGCTTCGCAGTAAGGCCGGGAGGGAGCTTGCCATCATCGGTCGACGCGTGGGGAGACAGCCATGAGACATCGCACTGGGGTCCGCGGTTCAAGAGTCTGCGTTACGCGGCTCACTGTTTGTGCGTTGGGTACGGCGATGCTGTCTGGGGCACTCGGCGTCCAGGCGGCAGGAGCCCCCGGGCCATCGGGAACCAGTCAGCCGGCGTCGGCCAGCAATCGCGACAACACGCCGTCGCGCAGTGCGCCGCCGCCGCCCGCCAACCGGTCGGATTTCTCGGGCGGGTCAGTCAATCGCTCGGCGCCGCCGCCTGCTGACAATCGCTCGGATTTCTCGGGTGGGTCGGTCAGTCGCTCGGCCCCACCACCGCCTGCCAGCCAATCAGGTTTCTCGGGCGGGTCGGCGAATCGCTCGGCACCGCCACCTGCTGCCAGCCAATCAGGTTTCTCGGGTGGGTCGCCAGGTCGCTCTGCACCGCCGTCCGCTGCTGGTCGAACCGATTTCTCGGGCGGGTCGGTCAATCGCTCGGCCCCGCCGCCGCCCGCTGCCAGCCGCTCGGATTTCTCCGGCGGGTCGGTAAACCGCTCGGCACCGCCGCCCGCTGCCAGCCAATCAGGTTTCTCGGGCAGGTCGCCGAATACCGTGCCGATCGGTCCTGCCGCGCCGCGGATCACGTCGGGCGATCGCGGCGCCACTGGGTCTGCGTCGCTGGGCGCACGACCCGCGACCAGCCCGCCCGGTTTGCGGCAAGCGACGCGCCACCCGCCACGACGCCACCGCCACCCGCGCCTTTGGTGGAACGGTCGAAGGCGCCGGAGACGCGCAAGCGTTCCGGGGGCGACGCGGACAATGGACCGCCCGCCTCGGGCCGATCCATCCGGAATGACGCCCCCGGTTCGAATCTGCCAGGGAGCGAACGGCGGACCGGAATTGGAAGACAACCGGCGGACTCGATCGCACCCGGTTCAACTTCCGTATTTCAGCCGCCACCCGCAGGCAACCGGTCTACCATCCCCGATGTCCGCAAGCGGCTGACCGATGGTAAGAGCGACAAGAATGACGCCCCGGCTTCGGGCGCTTTGGGGAATGGACGCCGGCCGGGCGCCGGAAAGCAGTTGTCCGACGCGGCCGCCGCAGGCTCAGTTTCCGTGCCGCAGCCTCCGTTGCCGGGCGGCAAGTCGGGCGATCTCGACCATCTGACCGCCGGCCAGACGGCCAAGAAGCTCCAGTTGGCCGATCAGTACCGCATGTTTCAGCAGGGCGACGTGGCCCGGCGGATGAACTTGCAGAAGCACGTTGCGGGCCTTGGCAGCGTGAACAATGCGGCGAACGCCAATCGCCTTCACAACGATATGGGCGTCGATCGCCTCCGCGGCCACCACCCCGACTTCTACCACGGCCTGATTAGCCCCGCGTATACGAGCCATTGCCGGAGATACTATTACTGGGGGCCGACTTTCTTTGCCGGGCCGTGCTGGTATCCGATGTGGCGCCCCTGGGTGGAATGGTCGTGGTACCATCGCTGCCATCCCCTCTGGGACCCGCGGCCGGTCTGGTGCCGGCCGGTGATCTACGACCCCTGCCCGCAATGGGTTTACCGCGAAGTGCCGGCGTGGGAGCCGCTGCCCGCAGTGAGTTGTGGCACGTGGGTCGATCTGGCGCCGGTGGTGATTGCCCCGACGGCTTATGACCTCGAACTGGTGGCGGTGCGGTTCGTCGATCCGGGCCATCCCGACGAAAACCTGGGGCCGCGCTATCGCGTCTGGTTCCGCAACAACAGCAGCCAGCCGATCACGCAGCCGTTCAACGTCGTGCTGCTGGCGAGCAACGGCGACAGGCTGGCCGCCGAATTGCCCCAGGCCGGCGTCCGAGTGACCGCAATCGAGGCGGGCGACACGCAGAGCGTCGACATTCGACTGCCGGTCGAAGTCTACGCGATGAACCCCAATGCCCCGGCCGACCAGCCGCCGTTCACCGTGCTGCACGTTATGGTGGACGCCGATCAAGAGATTCTGGAAACCACGCGGGCCAATAACGGCGCCCAGTTGGCCCCGGCCGAGATTCTGCCGGTCGACCCGGCGGCCTTCGAGTTGGAGCCCACGGCCGCCAAGGCGGGCGACGAAGTCCTGCTGGCCGGCGAAGGTCTTGGCCCACAGCCGGGACAGGTGCTGTTGCACGTCAACGGCCAGGAAGTGGAAGGCGAGATCCTGGGCTGGTACGATCTGGGCGTCCGCTGGACGGTGCCGAAGGCCGCGATCGCGGTTCCCACGATGGCCGACGTCATCGTCGTTCGCGGCGACGGCGCTGCAACGAACCCCTTGCGGATCAGGATTACGCCGTAGCCCGATTCCGTTGGGATAGTGGTAAACGGCTTGCCGCGCCTTCACGCCGGGTCGGCCTCACGCTCGGAACAGATCGAGCGGCGGTTGAGGTCGGTGTCGATCTTGGCGTCCTCCCATCCTTCCTCCCATCGCCTTTTCTTGTCGGCGTCTGCGGGGTAAGGATTGTCGTCCTGGGGCAGCCCCCTCTTGAAGGCGTCGTATCCCTCTTGGTGTGCGTCGTTCATCGCGCGATCTCCTCGAAGTGTCCGGTTGTCAGAGGACCCCGCCCGCAGAGTGACCTCCGCAAGACGTAGGGTGCGTGAAACGCACTTTCTTGTACGTCCGTTGTGGCTTCCGCACCGTTGGTTCCCGCTGGCTATTCTACACCGGCGGCGGTTCCGCGAGGAGACTTATGCCAGATAAATATGGCGCAAGTCGGGCCATGTGTGCGATTTCCGCGTTTCCGCGTATTGCAATTTGCCGGCGCGGTGTACAATTAAGTGGCAGGCAAGCGGACGTTCTCTCGCTTCCTTGCAGAAAAGGGGACCGCCATGAGAGACTCCGGTAGACAATCCACTGAGTGTCGTCGGCTGGCTTTCGTTGTGCCGTTGGTCGGCGTGAACGTGCTCGTCTTCCTTTGTTTCGTGGGGCTGCTGATCAACGGGATCTCACGGTTTGGTGTCATCGTCGATGGCGCGGGTCCGAAGGTTGCTGCCGCGGACATCGATCCGAACACGCAAGCCGTCAAGGACTACCTGGCTCGCAGGATGCCGGGCGATGACTACCGCATCCGCACCTTCTTCCCTGCCACGCCGCTGGAAGGCCATCTGACCGACGTTGCCGATCTCGGCTGGCAACCCATCGAGGAGAAAGGGGTCGCCCAGCGGGTCAAGATCGACTTCTACGCCCCCGGCCGTCCGAAACAATTGGACGTGGTCTATTGGGTTCAGGACGGCAAGGTCGTCAAGTGCATGGATGCCGAGCATTTCCGGACGGCCGACTCGCGCGGGCGGAAGTGACGGCGGAGAATCTTGCGGCGTTCGTCAATGCCTCGCCTTGGCTTTTACTCGTGGCTCTTGCTCGCGGTAGCAACTGTAGGGTGTCGTGAAACGCACCTGTAACCAAGGGGTGTGGTGCGTTGTACGCACCCTACTGGGTTACTCGCGGTAGTGGATTGCCAGCCAGACCGTATCTACCGCTGAACCGGTAGACGCGACGCGATGCTTCGCGTGGGCCGGAATGTGGAGATACGAGCCCCGCTGGAGTTCAACGGGCTGCGGATCGCCCTCGAACTCGAGGGCCGCGCCCCTTGCAGCACGATCACCCATTCGCTCTCGTCCTGGTCGTACCAGAATCCGGGCGGCGAACAATGCCCTTGCGACACGATCCGTTCGATCCGCAGGCCATCGGCGCGGAGGAGCGTAGTCGAGAGTTCCTCGGGCAATGTCGCGGGGATGCCGTGGAATAGATTTGCTGCGTTCATGCTTGCCGTCCGTCACCTGTTGGTCGTTGCCGTCATGATCGGCCTGCGTCCGCGGGGCTGCCCCCGTACTATCCAGAAGAAACGGAACGTTCGGACGGTTCCCATTTTACCGTCCATTTTCCTTGATCCCTAATAGCGGAATATTTCTCATTCCCGCCCATGCCATCGTAGAACGTGGTATTGTTTCACTGTTCCCCCGGAAAGCGAACCAAAATCATGTTGAAGCGTCTTGAATTTCCCGGTGTGTGGGTGCTGGTCGCCATTCTTGCGGCACCGTGTTCCTCTGTGGTTTTTGCGCACGGTGGCGGTGGCGGAGGTGGTGGAGGTGGCGGACATGGGGGCGGCGGATTCAGTGGCGGAGGCGGATTCAGTGGCGGAGGCGGCCACATGGGCGGCAGCGGCGGCCACTCGTACCCCGGATTCAGCAGCGCGTACAGCGGTGGAGTTCATCCCGGCTCACATCCCGGGCCGCATCCTGGCCCCGGCCCGCATCCTGGTCCTCATCCCGGCCCTCATCCCGGGCCGTGGGACCACGGCGGCGGATGGAACGTGGGCTGGGCGTGGTGGCCGGCGTGGGGATGGAACGACTGGTGGGTGCCCGGCTCGATGTGGCCGTGGTACAGCCTCAATTGGTGGCCGGGCTGTTACGACTACGCGATCTGCGCCGGAGACACGTACGCCGATTACGTCGGCGCGATGGCCGCCTACGGCGACGCGATGCCGGCGAACTTGGCGTCGGCGAATTACGCGCCCGCCGATGCCCCAGCAGCCGAAACGGCAGCGGCAGCCTCTCCGACCGCGGAACCTGCCGGCAGCACGAACCAATTCTACGAGCAGTCTCTGGCGGCGTTTCGACAGGGCAGCTATCGCGACGCCACGCGTCTGGCACTCCACGCGGCGGTCGACGAGCCGAAGAATCCCAGCGTCCACGTGTTGCTCATGTTGGGGATGTTTGCCTCGGGCGAATACCGCGGCGCCGCGATCGAGGCCCATAGCGTGGCGCTGCTGGGCAAACCGCCCGATTGGCCCACGCTCTACGAATTCTACGGCAACGTGACTCCCTACACGGAGCACCTGCGAACGCTCGAGAAGTTCACCGGCAAGAATCCGAAGGTTCCGGAAGGACGATTCCTGTTGGGCTTCCAGTACATGATGGCCGGCCATCGGGACGCGGCCCAGCGCGAACTGCTGGAGGCGCTCAAGCTGACGCCCCGCGATCGGCTGACGGCGCAACTATTGGTGTCGCAGGGCGGCAAGGTGCCGGACGACATTGCCAAGCAACTGGCGGAGTTGCCGCCCTTGGGCAAGGCGGCGCTGCCGAGACGCCGAAGCCGCCGGATCCGCAGCCGCCGGCGGCCGAGCCGACGCCGTAGTTTGCATTGTTGCCGACGCGATCCATTATGCACTTGCATGTCTCCTATTCTCTTCGCAATATCGAACCTCTCGCGGCATTTTTTTCCTGTTGAAGATTGCGGGCCCATGTTCCACCGAGGGTGCGAAAGACGGCCCCGCAAACCTGGTCTACTTGACGCCCCGTGCCGGAAGGGGTAAGATGTTGGGCGTGTTGCCTAGCGGCGGGCCAGAGCGGCCGTGACGGGAAGATCACTAACATGTCTCCGTGCCGATTTAGGACTCCCGACCGCTTTTTCCTTCGCAGCTTAACAGTCCTTAATACATGTCAAATCTTGCATTGCGCACGATGACAATTCGCGGGATCGGGTCGTATCTCCAAGGAGCACGCCTTGAGGTTCGCCCGCTCACTATTCTATGCGGCCCAAACGGGTCCGGGAAGTCAACGTGGTTGCACGTCCTGACAATCCTCCAAAAGCTCGCCAACGACGATGCCCTGCCTTTTGGATTCCATGATGACCGCGACGTTTACAATATCGAGTTCGCAAACGCCTATCTTCATTGCCAAGCTGACGTTCGCCCACTCGATTTCATTACAGATTCCGAACAGACGTTTGGACCACCCTTTACTGTTGGTCTTGAGTTCGAAGCGCTGCACGACTTCAGACTGTCTGTGGACAACGACGGCAACACGGAAGAAATCCTCCCGCTACAGGGACTTCTCTATAACGGCCAGTGCCGCAAAGGCACACAATTTCGGCTTAGGATCGCCCACCCAACGTACTTGGACACAACTGTAGATGTCCCTGGACTCTTCCATTTGGTGGAACTGCAAATAGATGGATCGTACACGATTCGCTATCGCACGCAAAGCGTTAGCGAGGATTACACCCTTGCGTGTTCTCCAGGTCTTATTAGAGGATTGAGCGGGGCCTCAGAGACGGAGATGTGCTGCATCGCAAAGCGATCGGCCCATGGCAAAGATGTTACTCCCGTGCCTGGTATAATCGACCCAAGAGAGGCACTATCAGTCGATCGGCATTCGGAGAAATTGATCGGGGCATTAGTTTCCGAGCTCTTTTCCGGGTTCTTCCACATTAGTGCGATTCGGCAACCCTGTCCTGCTCGCACTTTGCAGGAACTGCGCGACTACCTTCTTAATGGCCACCCCCGTATTGATCCCAAAAAAGCGGAAGACCAACGGTACGTTGGACAACAGGGCGAAGCAGCATGGCTCTTGGAGCGGCTGTTTGCATGGAATCAGATGTGCCCGCCCGTTGGTACGAAATACGCGGCGAATGAATCTGAGCACTATTTCGAAGGTTTTGTGTCATACTGGACCGAGAAACTTTGCCAGGCGCACATCGTTTTACCGTTTCGGAGCAACAAGTGTCTATCCGAGGCTTGGCAACTGGATGGGCCGGACCCGAGCGGCTTTCTACGAGATTCAAAACCGGCGCAGTGCCCCGCCGACATGCGGGACAACGATTCTGACACGCTGGACCGTATTGCGCATGACTGCTTGATCGCAATCCAATCGCCACTACGGATGAGTTCCGGCTTCCATCAACTTCTCCCCCTTATAGTCCAAACGGGGCTAATGAATCCACAGGAGATACTTGCGATCGAGAACCCGGAAGTGCATCTTCACCCGAGTCTGCAGATTGCCATAGCGGAGTTCCTTCTGCATCAAGCGAACTCTGGAAAATCGTTCCTCGTGGAAACTCACAGCGACCTAATTGTTAGCCGGGTAATACTCGAGATGCTGCAAGAACGCATTGCGATCGGACAGGAAAAAATCAGGATCTACTTTTCCCACCTGAAGCCAAGGGATACAACTTGCGCACAGTCTTTAATCACGCAGATTAGGGTGGATGACGACCTGCGCATAAACTGGCCACCCGGCTTCTTGGACGATCACGTGAGACTATCCAGCAAATTGTTCGACGTTTTGTACGGCATTGGTGGTCCCGAGTCCAGCGGCGGAGCCGAACCATGAGTCTGACGGTTGACACAAAGCGATTTAGCGCTGGTCACGTTGTCTACTTCGATCATGTCCACAACGATGTGCCTCTGGAGGTTGTCGGCTCTGACAAGCACGGCGAGTATTATGTGCGGGTTGAAGGCAAACCCCGTCGAATGCTGATACTTGGCTGCTGCTTCCGAGTTCATCTTGAGACGGTGAAGGACACAAAGAAGCGTAGAGGAGTTGGAGACGAAATTTACGTCTATGAGGCGAAGGCTCGAGAAGGCTATGTTGTCGTTAGTTTAAGAAGCCGCCCGAGTCCTTTGCGACAAGGTGACTTTCTTAACCTTGGAAAAGGATTTCTCAAAGGATTCCTCGATGAGGAACGGGAGACTTGGATGTCGCGCGAAGTCTATATCTATGACGTTACAAATGTGTGCCACACCGGCAAAGCTGAGAAGAAGGATGACCGTATGGTTGCCAGGATCAAGGAGTTGTTGGCGTTCAAACGCTTGGGTTGGCATCGCGCGTGATTTCTACGGAACGAAGAGGTCGCCAATAGCCGCGGCGTATCAGTTACTCGCATGCCGTGCTCCGGCTCTGCTCAGCATTCACTGCGATCGTGAGCCCCGACAGCTACTCCGTGACCGGTGATCGTGCCCCGATAGCGGGTCACCCATCGTCCGTCACCCCCGATCCCCCGTACCTCGCCCCTCGCGCCAGCGGCCTGGTGCGCTTGATACCCGCATCGAAGCCGCTATAATCGGCCGTATGGCTCAACTTGGCGTCAACATCGATCACGTGGCGACTGTCCGCCAGGCGCGGCGAACCTTTGAGCCGGACCCCGTTTGGGCGGCCGCCCTGGCTGAGCCTGGGCGGGGCCGACGGCATCACGCTCCACCTCCGCGAGGACCGCCGCCACATCTCCGACCGCGACCTGCGGATCCTCCGCCAGACCGTCACGGTGAAATTGAACCTGGAAATGGCCTGCGAGCCGGAAATCCTCGCGATTGCCTGCGAGGTCAAGCCCGATCAAATCACGCTGGTCCCGGAGAAGCGAGAGGAGATCACCACCGAAGGGGGGCTTGATATCTGTGGGCAGCGCGACCGCGTCGCCCGCACGGTGGAGCGGCTGCGGCAGGCGGGCATCTCCGTCAGTCTGTTTCTCGATCCCGATCCGCGGCAGATCGAGGAGGCGGCTCGGATGACGGTGGACGCGGTCGAGTTGCACACCGGCCAATACGCGCTGGCCGCGCCGGGCGCCGCCCAGGAGAAGGAGCTTGAGAATCTCAAGCAGGTCGGGGCGTTGGTTCGCCAAGCGGGGTTGGCCCTTCATGCGGGCCACGGCCTGACCTACCGCAACGTCCTGCCCATTGCGGCCATCGAGGGGATGCACGAATTGAACATCGGCCACAGCATCGTCGCCCGCGCGATCATGGTCGGCTTCGAGCAGGCGGTGCGGGAGATGAAGCGGCTGGTGTCGTGAGTCATCAGTTGTCAGTCATCAGTTTTCAGTCGTCGGTTCTTGATCGCGAGAAATCGACAATGAGGTTGAGAACCGACGGCTGAGTACTGAGTACCGAGTACCTGACAACTGAGAACTGAATACTGACCACTGAAGACTGAATACTGACCACTGAAGACTGAATACTGACCACTGAAGACTGAATACTGACCACCGAATCCCATGCCCACGCGAAGCGAAGATTTTGCCGGCCTGACCGTTGCCCTGATTACGCCGTTCCGCGACGGCCAGGTCGATATCGAAGCGTTGCAGCGGCACGTCGAGTTCCAGGTGGGGGCCGGCACGACGTGCGTGTGTCCGGTGGGCACGACCGGCGAGTGCCCCACGCTCTCGTATCCCGAGCACGAGCGGGTGGTTTCGGCCGTGGTCGAAGCGGCGGCCGGCCGGATCAAGGTCATGGCCGGGGCCGGTTCGAACAACACCGAAGAGGCCCTGCGGCTGGTCCGCTGGGCCGTCAAAGCCGGCGCCGACGCCGCGCTGGTGGTCGGCCCCTATTACAACAAGCCCACCCAGGAAGGTTTCTATCAGCACTTCCGCGTCCTGGCCCAGGCGGTCGAGATCCCCATCTGCGTCTACAACATCCCCGGGCGGACGGGCAAGAACATCGAGGCCGACACGATCGTCCGCATGGCCGAGCTGCCGAACATCACGATGGTCAAGGAGGCGACCGGCTCGTTGGACCAGGCCTCGCAGATCATCAACGCCACCGACCTGACCGTGTTAAGCGGCGACGACAGCCTGACGCTGCCGCTTTTGTCCATCGGCGGTCGTGGCGTGGTCTCGGTTGTCGGCAACATCGTGCCGCAAGACGTGATCGCCCTGCTCCGGGCCTTTGAGGCGGGCAATTTGGCCGAGGCCCAGCGCTGGCACCACAAGCTCTTTCCGCTCTGCCGCGACATGCTCGGATTGTCGACCAATCCGATTCCCATCAAGGCGGCCATGCAAATGCTCGGCCACGACACCGGCGACTTGCGCTTGCCGCTCTGCCGGCTCAGCGCGGCCGAAGAGGCAAAACTGCGGGCGACGCTCGTGAAATACGGGTTGCTGAAGTGACCGTTTCGTCACTCGCCGTTGGTTATGCCTCGGTAG
This sequence comes from uncultured Planctomycetaceae bacterium, assembly GCA_963759115.1. GTDB lineage: Bacteria > Planctomycetota > Planctomycetia > Pirellulales > Thermoguttaceae > CAVWXT01. The sequence continues at coordinate 1,263,076 of CAVWXT010000001.1, read as the reverse complement.
AACAGAATCGCCCAGGTGTTGACTCCGTGCCCTTTCGAGGTACGATAAAGCGGTAGGCGGACGCGTGGTGATGGCAACCGTCGACCTTCGGTCCAACGATCATGCCGACTGTGTTGCGTGTTGGTGCGTTTCGATTTCACTTCTATTCGGATGAGTCGGAGGAACCGGCCCACATCCACGTTCGTTCGGTCGAGGGCGAGTGCAAGTTCTGGCTGGAACCGATTGGGCTCGCCGGCAACCGCGGAATTGCGAGACACAACCTGCGGGAGATTGAGCGGTTGGTGTTTGAACACCGTACTCTTCTGACGGAGAAATACCATGAGTACCACAATCGCTGACTCTCTCGCTACGACCGAACCTGCCGCGCTTCGCGTCTGGATTGAGAATCGCATGGTGTTTCTCGAACTGACCGACGGGCGGATTCTAGGTTTCCCCGCAAATCGCTTCAAACGTCTTCATGATGCCTCGATCGAACAATTACAGAAGGTTAGCCTGGAGTTGAACGGGTATGCCCTCCGCTGGGAAGAACTGGATGAGGACATCACCGTGCCGGGGATTGTCGCCGGACGATTCCAGCTTCCGCCCGAATGATTGCCCAAATGCTGCGCCGATGCGCGATGGGTTTTCCAACAATGCAGAAAGCACAACGCGGCATAAACTTATGGGGACTGCTGGTGGTCGTGCTGGCTGGGCTCCTACTTACCTCCAGTGCGGGAGGCTTTGCGTTTAAGGGCTTTGCGTCCCTCATTTTCTTGGCCACGGTCATGGTGTACGTCGCGGTTTTCACGACCGTCAACCGAGGGCGAAAAAGCCTCTTAGTCGGATGCGTACCGTTGCTTGCCTGTCTGATTCCGATTGCGTTAATGACGCCCACCGTATTTCCGACGCATTTCGTCACACTCGGCGGTGCGCGATTCGAGAAGGCTTCTCTTGTCTCTGTGCTTTCGCACATCGCCGACGAACGAGAAGAATTGCCCACGTGGAGGTTCTACATTGCAGACCGCGATTTGGCCCACTCGTTGGTTTCGGTGGAAATCCCCGATGGATGCCGACTGGGTAAGGTGCTAGATATTGTTGCGGATGCCTCGGGCTGCGAATATGACTGGTACTGGCATAGTGGGTGTGGCAACGCCCCATCCCCAGGATGTGCAATTTTCTGCTTTCGGCGACGCGGGACGATGTGGGACCATTCTTCTGCAGAACAGGTCCACGTATACGAACATTGGGTAAACGAGCCCGACGAACCGACGCCCCAAGGGCATAACTCGCCGTCAGAGGAGCGAAAATCGGCTGAATAGAGCCGATCGTACGAACGCGCAACAAAACGACGGCCTCCATGCCAGAAATCCTGCTGCTCTGCGAATATGCCACGCTCAATGGCGGAGAGCGGTCGGTGCTGGCCACGCTGGATGGCGTGCGTGCGGCCGGATTCGCGGCCGTGGTAATGGCGCCGCCGCAAGGGCCGCTGGCTGAGATAATGGCCGCCCGCGGCGTCGAGTTGCTGCCGTGGGCGTGTCGCACGGCCGAGAGGAATCGCCGGCCGCAAGCACATCTGCGTGAAGAATTGGCCCAACTGCTGCGTCGCCGACGGCCCGCCCTCTTGCACGCCAACAGCCTGGCGATGGGGCGGCTCTCGGGACCGGTGACGGCCGACGTGAGAATCCCCAGCCTCGCTCACCTGCGCGACATCATCAACCTTAGCGGGCAGGCCATCGCCGATCTGAACTGCCACGCCCGGCTGTTGGCCGTGTCGCAGGCCACGCGCCGGTTCCACGTGGCGGCCGGACTGGCGGCGGAGAAGGTGTGCGTGGTCTACAACGGCGTCGATCTCGACGAGTTCCGCCCTCGGACGCCGTCGGGCTATCTTCACCGAGAGCTTGGCCTGCCGCCCGAAACGCAACTGGTCGGCACGATCGGCCAGATTGGCCTGCGTAAGGGACTGGACGTGCTATTGCAGGCCGCGGGGGTGATCGCCGGCCGGTTGCTGAACGTCCATTATCTGATCGTGGGCCAACGGCACTCCGAGAAGGACGAATCGCGGCGGCTTGAGCGCGACTTGCACGATATGTCGGGTGGGCCGCTCAGTGGGCGGGTTCACTTTCTCGGGGGCCGCAGCGACGTCGGCCGGCTGTTGAATGAACTGACGCTACTGGTGCATCCGGCCCGACAGGAGCCGCTGGGACGCGTGCTGCTGGAGGCCGCGGCGGCGGGCACGGCAATTGTTGCCACCGACGTAGGCGGCACGCCGGAGATCTTTCCGCCGGAAAAGGACGCCGCTCGGCTCGTGCCGCCGGACAATCCGGAAGCCCTCGCCGCGGCCATTCTGGATCTCATGGGCGACGCGGCAGGGCGGCAGCGTTTGGCCGTCGCTGCCCGCCGCCGGGCCGAAGAGCAATTCGACATCCGTACATTGATCGACGAATTGCTCCGGCAGTATCGCGCCCTCACATAAAGCCGCGACCGGTGGTCGCGCCCGGCTCCCGCCCTGCAACGCGCTCGTCCTCGATGCTCGGCATTTCCTCGGGCGTTGCCAGTCCCGCCAATCGCAGAAACGCCGCCAACAGCGGATAGCCGTGCTCGGTCAAGATCGACTCCGGGTGAAACTGCAGGCCCACCACCGGCAAGGTGCGGTGCTGGATGGCCATGACCGTGCCGTCGTCGGTGCGGGCGGTGACCTCCAGGCACTGCGGCAGCGATGCCTCTTCCACAACCAGCGAATGGTAGCGGCAGCCCACGATCGGACTGGGCAGGCCCGCAAACAGCCCGCGTCCCTGATGATAGACGGGCGACGTTCGTCCGTGGACGGGCTCCTTGGCTCGAATCACCCGGCCGCCCAGCGCGGCGGCAATCGTCTGGTGCCCAAGGCACACGCCCAGCATCGGCACGCGGGCGTAAAGCCGGCGAACCAGATCCAGCGTGCCGCCCGCGCGGTCGGGCGTACACGGGCCGGGCGAGAGGACAATCGCGGCCGGATGCAGCGACTCGGCCTGCTTCGCGTCGATGGCCGTGTTGCGAACGACGCGCGTGGCGTGGCCCAGCCGCTCGAAATATCGGGCGAGGTTGCACACGAAGCTGTCGTAGTTGTCGATCAAGAGGATCATGTTTCGTTCACCGCTCGCAACAATCCTTCCGCCTTGTGCCACGTCTCTTCGTATTCGCGTTCGGGCTGCGACTGGGCCACCACGCCGCCGCCCACGGGAAACTGCCACCAGCCGCGGCCGGCCGTGATCGTGCGAATCAAGATGTTCAAGTCGGCCGCGCCGTCGAAGCCGAGGTAGCCCAGCGCGCCGCAATAGGCGCCGCGGGCGGTGGGCTCGATCTCGGCGATGATCTCCATCGCGCGGACCTTCGGCGCGCCGGTGATCGATCCGCCCGGAAACGCCGCCCGCAGCAGATCGATCGGCGTGCATCCGTCGCGGAGCCGGCCGCACACGGCCGACACCAGGTGCAGCACGTATTGATACGCCTCCACGCCGCAGAGTTGGCTGACGCAGACGCTATCGGCCGCGCACACCCGCGAGAGATCATTTCGCAACAAGTCGACGATCATCACGTTTTCCGCGCGGTCTTTTGGGCTGGCGAGCAGTTCGGCCGCCGCCGCACGGTCCACGGCCGGATCGCCGGTGCGCGGGCGGGTGCCTTTGATCGGCCGCGTCTCGACCCGGCCGTCGGAAACGCACAAGAAGCGTTCCGGCGAGGCGCTCAGGATCTGAAACTCGCCCTGGTCGAAGTAGCCGGCAAACGGGGCCGGATTGCAGCGACGCAGCCGCCGGTAGAGCGCGGCGGGATTTCCGCGGGCGGGAGAGAGCAGGCATTGCGAGAGATTCACTTGGAACACGTCGCCGGCGCAGATGTAGTCGATCACGCGTTGCACGGCCCGCAGGTATTCGTCACGGGTGAAGTTGCTCGTCACCCCCGGGATGCCGGCGATCGGTTGTTGGGGTGAAAGGATTTGCATCCGTTGGGGCGGCAGTTGTACTGCCGCCCCGGGGGTGGCAGTGCAACTGCCACCCCAACGTTCGCTGCTTCCGGTTGCCCCTTCGCCGATCCAGCGGCGTACCTGAGCCAGCCGTTCCGCCGCGCGTCGGCGCCGGCACGACGGCTCGACCTCGGGCAGCCCCTGCGAGATGACCCACGCCTGGCCGGCCAGGTGGTCGAATGCCACGACCACGTCATAGAACCCAACGGCCAAGGCGGGCACGCCGAACTCATCGACGGCCGGCAGCGGCACGCGCTCCAGGCTGCGTCCCAGATCGTAACTGAACAATCCGGCGGCCCCGCCCTGGAACGGCGGCAGCCCCGGCGCGGCGGCCGCGGCAAACCGGCCCATCCGCTCGGCCAACGCCGCCAGGGCGTCGCTGCCATCGGCCGGAAACGCGAGGAAGTCGAACGGGTCGGCGGCCACGAACGAATATCGGCCCAACGCCGGATGCGTCATCGCACTGTCGAGAAACAGGCAATGCGGCAACTCGGCCATCCGGACGAACACGTCTTCCGGGTCGGGCGCCGGCGACAGTCTCTCGACCAACGCCGTGGGAGGTGTCTGTGATGGACCCATCAATAGGATGTTACTTCGCCGCAAGTCGGCCGGCTAGTAGTCTAACACACATGAGTTGTGGGATTGGGTGCCACGGGCAGCTTGTCTGCCCGTGAAGGAGACACGGGCAGACAAGCTGCCCGTGGCACCCGACAATCTCGGCATGTCAGACGACTAGGGCTGGCCCTCATCGGTTCAGCAGCGCTTCCACGGCCCGATAGCCGCTGCCGACGGCTCCCTCCATCGTAGCGGGCCAGCCCGTGGCCGTCCAATCGCCCGCTAAAGCGAGGTTCTCGATGGGCGTTTGCTGCGGCGGGCGAAGGCGATCGACCCCCGGCACGACCGAAAACACGGCCGCCGGTTGCGCAACCACTCGGGAATGCACGAGGGTCGCCCGGCGGGCATCCGGCCACACCTCCTCCAACTCGCGGCAGACCTCGGCCAACAACTCGCCGTGCGTTTTTGCAGGCAGTCGGTGCGATGCACTGATGACGACCTGGCAGTAGTACGTTGGCGAGATCGAACCGCGATCGTCGACCGCGCCGCGGTCCGCGGCCACCGCATGCGGTTCTTCGTTGGCGAACACCCACTGGCTCAGCCGGGCAACCAGCACCGCATGAGGCAACGTCGTGATCGGACGATCGAACCAGAGGTGAACGGCGGTGATCGCCCCAGGTTCGATCTGCTCGGCGCCGGCTGCCGCCGGCATTGCCGCCCAGAGGTCGTCGGCAAACAGCGACCGCACGTTTCGCCACGGCACGGCAACGACCAGGGAGTCGAACTCCCGTCGCGTGCCGTCGGCCAGGACCAGGTTGCGTGCGCGCCGGCGGTCGCCTTCGATGTGTCGGACCGGCGTACCCAGGTGGATCAGGACGCCCTGATCGGCGAGCCACTTGCCCACGCGATCGTGAAAGAGTGTGCGCAGCGGCAGACGCGGCAGCAGCAGGTCGCTGGCGCCGCGCGAGCCCAGGAAAGCGGTGCGGAAGACCGTTCTGGCAGCGGCCAGCGAGGCGTGGTCGACCGTCTCGCTCAGGGCGCTCACCAGCACGAGCGACCAGAAGCGTTCGATCGCCCGCTCCGACTGGCCCTGGCGGCGAAGCCACGGGCCGACGGACTCATCGCCCACCGTTTCGATTGGGGCGTCTAACAAAAAGGGGACAGGCACCTCGCATGAAGCTTCTTCGGCGGCAACTCCCGAAGCCGGCTCGGAGCCAGTCCCCTTTTTGTTAGACAGTCTCAGTTTGCCCAACGCGCGGATGATGCCCCATCGTTCGCCGGCCGAGAGGTACTTCAACGTCATCAAGCCCGGCAGCAGGCCCAACGGCGCCGGCAGCCATCGGCTGGGCGTAAGATCGTATTGCCTGCCGTCGGGCCCGATGAAGTGCAGGGTGGCAGAACGTTCAAGACAGCCGTCGACGCCGGTGCGGCGGCAGAAGTCGAGGAAGTTGGTGCAGCAGCCCAAGGCAACGTGCCGGCAGTGGTCGATCCATTGGCCGGTCTTCGAGTCGAGAAACGAGCCCGCCCGGCCGCCCAACGATGGCGATTGCTCGAACAGTTCGACGCGCAGCCCCTGCTGAGCCGCGGCCGTTGCGGCGGCGAGCCCAGCCAGCCCCCCGCCAACGATCGCCAGGGCGTTCTCGCTCATCACAGGGCAGCCTTTCGCGGCGGCAAGAGGCACCACCGGGCGACGAGCTGAAACCGCTTGGGCCCACTCAACCGCACGTGCCGGCGGAAGACGGCCGCCGGAAAGCGGGCGATCTCGTCGAGCACCGCCCGATACGTCGCCATCATCAGACCGAAGATTCGCTTCCCCTGCGGCTCCAGCCAATCGATCAACTCGGCGCCCTCGACGTAGAATTGCTCAGCGCGGGCGACCTCCAACGCCATCAGCCGGCCAAAGCGCTCGTCGGCCACCTCTGCCTGCAACTCCGCCACCGAGTAGCCGCAATCGCGCAGGTCGGCCAGCGGCAGGTAGACGCGCCCCTGGGCCGCATCCTCTTTCAGGTCCCGAAGGATGTTGGTCAGTTGCAGGGCGATGCCGCTTTTCCGGGCAGGCTCGAAGGCCTCTGGTCCGCGGAAGCCCCAAATGTGAATGCACGCCATTCCCACGGCCGACGCTACGCGCTCGCAGTACACCCGCAACTCGTCAAACGTTTCGTAGCGCTGCCGTGAAAGGTCCATTTCCACGCCGTCGATCACGGCGTAGAGGTGCTCGTGGGAGATCTGGTATCGTCGCACTGCGTCGGCCAGGGCGGGCAGAATTGAGAGTCCGCTCGCCTGCCGGGAGAGGGCCGGGGTGAGGGCAGAGGGAGGATTTCCCTCCACTCGCACCGCTCCCTTGTCCCCTCCTCCCTCGGCCCCTTCCGGTTCACGGTCGGCCCGCAGTGCCTGTTCCAATGCCGCTCGCCATGCCGTGAGTGCCTCGCGGCGAGAATCGTCGGGCGCGGCTGCCGCTTGCGGCGTCGGTTCGTCGGCGAGGTCGTCGGTATGGCGCATGAAAGCATACAGGGCCTCCATCGCCCGCCGCTTCTCCCGCGACAACAGCATGAAACCGGCGTGGAAACTCGAACCCGCACGGCCGCTCAGGCGCCGGCAGAACCGGTAGCTTGTCTCGACGGCGTCGCGGGAAGGGTTCATGGGGTTGCCGTTGAGCCGCCGAACTGGGACTTCCACCAACAACGGGTCGCGATGCGCAGCTTCTCCCATTTGGAAACCGTCGGCCGACGCGCCCACACGTCGTAGTCCTGCCGGCGAATCGCCTCCAGCGTGGCCAGGCCGCCCTGGGCAAACAGCGCCACCGGCAGTTGCAGCCCGGGCGGCATTTTGGCGGCCAACGGCAGACCCTCGCGGAGCCAGCCATCGGCCTGATCGACCTGCGCCGCCAACAATTGGCGGAAGGCGTCGTTGCACTCGTGCCGGGCGAACATCGCTTCGTCGTAGCCGAAGCGTCGGCAGGCCACCTGCGGCAAATACACGCGCCCTCGTTGCCAGTCGCGAGCCACGTCCTGGCAGAAGTTGGCCAGTTGCAGCCCCGTGCAGATGCAGTCCGCCAGCCGCACCCGGTCGGGCGTGTGGCACTGGCCCAGATACAGGACCAGTCGCCCCACCGGGTTGGCCGAATAGCGGCAGTATTCCACCACCTGCTCTGCCGACTCGTATCGCCGCAGCCGCTGATCTTGCCGGAACGCCACCAACAGGTCGATGAAGGGTTCGATCGGGATATCGAACTTGCCTATCGTTTCGGAAAGTGCCACGAACACCGGATGAACAACTCGATCGCGATAGCAGTCGCGGAGCTGTGCCTCCCACCAGGCCAAGAGGGCCAAGCTTTGCTTGGGGTCGTCGACCTCGTCGGCCAAGTCATCGGCCCAGCGGCAATACGCGTAGAGGTTGCAGACGTGCTGCCGCAAGCGGCGAGGCACAAGCCGGCTGGCGACGGTGAAGTTCTCGTAGTGTCGGCGGGCCAGCCGCCGGCAGTAGCGCCGGCCCTGCCGCCGCGTGAGTGGCTTCTGGATGGCCGCCTGCGGGCCGTAGCGCTCCAAATCTCTAGAAAACATCGTGGTCCACCATCGCTTCCCCGCTGCGGCCAAGCCGCCAACCAATGGTCAGTATGCAATTCCGGGGCGTCGGCGGCAAGCCCGGACGCCCACGAAGGGGACAGTCCCATTCTCGCAGCGAAAACGTCGTTGGGTCCTGGTTCCCACGCTCTGCGCAGGAACCCGCTTGTTCCGACGCTCCGCGTCAAGCCGGGCGACGCGGAGCGGCGTGGCGGTGCGTTCCCACGCGGAGCGCGGGAACCAGCGAACTACATCCGCAGGACCGTCGCACCGTATCACAGGAACAGCTTCGGCAGGTATTGCGGCGGGTCGTTGAAGGGTTCGAGCTGGCCCAATGCCACCGGGTACAGCCGTTCGTGGCTCGCGCGGGCCGCGGCCGCCAACGGGTCGTACGGCCGATTGCAGACGTCCAGGAATCCGATGTTGTAGTTCTCGCCGTCGCCCCGCCCCAGCGCCGACTGATCGTACAGCGTGAAGTAGTGGACCCCAACGCACCACGGCTTCGCGGCGGCGTCCTCCGTGTACCTGCGGAACGCCTTGCCGCGCGCGGCCTGATCCTGAACCGCGCCGATTCCCGTCGCGGGAAGCCCCACGTCGAGGGCGCCGAAGTGCCATTCCCCCACGAGAACCGGAAGGTTGAGCAGCGAGTTCACCTTGGCCATTTCCGCAGACTCGGACGCGGCTGTCGTAGCAGTTCATGCTGAAGACGTCGAAGCAGCGCATCCCCGGGATCGCCCAGGCGGGAGGCACCGTGTAGTAGCGAATGCCCAGGTTCAGGTGGTTCGGGTCGACGCGGCGGCAGGCCGCCGTCAGGTCTTTGAAGAACTTCTCGACCATGACGGTGCTGAAGCCGGCCAAATCGGTCTGGGCAGCCGGCGAAAGCGGCGTCTTCCATTGGCCCTCCTGCACCGCGGCGAACGTCGCGGGAATGGCCCAGGCGTCGGCCAGTGCCTGATCGCTGCCGTATCGCTTGCGCAGGAACTCGGCCAGCGCTTTTCTCGATTCGCATTTGGGCGAGGTGAAAAGCATGCCGGCTGCCGGCGACTCGCCGGAAAAACCCCAGGTCGGCTCGTTCATCAAGAAGTAGCCGATAAAGGCCGGATCATCCTTGGTCTCCTGCAACTGGGCCGCGAACGCCGCCGCGTCCTCTGCAAATCCCGGATGATAGACGTCCGGAAAATCCCGGTAGATCATCTGGCAATGCGCGCATCGGAGATTCAACGGCCGCACATAGGGAAACGCCGCCTTCTTCGCAATTTGCCAGTCGGACCAGTTGGCGACCGTGTTGAACCCGCAGCGGCGCAACTCCCCGAGGGCGATGTCGGCCCAGCGCTCGTACCAGGTTTCGGGAGAAAAGGCGCGGATGAAATTGGCCGCGAGAAAGTTGATGCTCGACCCGCGGCGCCGTTCGCCCATGCCATAAATCGCCTCGAACGGGCCGGTGCGCTCGGGCATCCAGGCCAGCGCCTTCTCGATCCCGCCAACGCCGGCCGCCGTGTCGACCCGCACGCAATCCATCCCGGCCGACCAGAAGGCAAACCCTTCCGGATCGACGAGCCACCAGCGAGTGCCGTCGTTGTGCGTGCGAAAGAAGCCCGAAGCCTCGAAGCGTTTGGCGCTCCAGCCGCCCCACTTCGAGAAGCCCTCCGGCCAGCGTTGCCGGGCGGCCGTTTCATGCTGCCCGCGGATTCGTGCGATCACCTCCTCCGCGTTGCGGCTCTTCGCCGGCCAGTCGTGCAACGTGCTCTGTCCCAACTCGTCGAGCAGAGGTCCTTTCGGCAGAACGAGACTTTCGAGCAATGGCGGCTCCTCGACGGTCGCCGCCACGTCGGTCTGACACCACCGAACCGGCTTGCCGCTCTTGCGCGAGATCGTGATTGTCAGGCGATCGACTTTGGCGAGGTCGACCCTCTGCCCGCTCACCAGAGGCTTGAGCCAGGCGCCTTCGCGGGGATACATCCATCGGTTCTGGTTCACCGATTCCAGCGCGAGGCGCAGCCGCGCGGAACACTGGTTGAGCAAACCATAGCTGAGAACGAACGCCGAGCCCTTCTCACCTTCCTGCAACTGGAGCCGGAATACGGCGAGATGGATGCCGTCGAGGAGCAGGTCGGCGGAGAGCCACCCGGCCCCCGCGAGCGCGCCCGGCTCGAAGGCATATTGGAGACCGTCTCCGGCCGCCGTGGCTTCATACCACGCGGCGCCCGCGATCGGGGCCGCCGCGGAATCGCGTCGAAGTCCGCCCCGCAACGACGTGGGCTGAAGGCGGACCAGCGGCTGGATCTCCGCCGCGCGGGCATTCTCCGCGGCGATGTCGCCGGCAAGGATGGTCGCAGCAATGCCCACTCCACTATGCTGCAGAAACTCTCGACGGCTCGCCTTATGCTCGGATGAACCCATAATGCCCTCCCGTGACGCCAAGGCTGACAGTGAATCTGCCACCCGATGCGGAGATCATCGAAAGAACCGGGCGGTCTCCGCGTCTCGTGTCGTCAACGTACTTGAGCGAACGGCGACTGTCAATCAGCGTAGTGTACGGCGCCGCCCAGTAACCGTTCACGGGTCGTGGACCGTAGAAGCGGCATCTTGCCGCTTCCTGCCGCGGTGCGAGACTGTCGCTCTACCGAACAACGCGGCAGGATGCCGCGTCTACATGGCCCATGAACGCTTACCGCCGCCCATCACGGCGTCCACGGCATCAAAGACCGAGTTGTCCTTCTCCGACTTCCGGCTGCCGTTGCCCAGCAGATCGAACTCATCGAGCCACCGCAGGTAGCCCAACGCAGCAGCCAGATTGGCCGAGCTGAGGGCCGCGTCATGGGCGGCAGCCGCGGCTGTCGGCCGGATGATTACCGTCGGAGAAGAGGCAGCGGCCGCGCTCTCACTGCCGACTGCGCTGAGCACCAGTGCCGGCGCCTGGGGCGCTTCATTCACGCCGCTGACCAATACATTCACTGTCGCCGTGTCGGCCAGCCCCTTGTTGTCCTGGATCGTGTAGGTGAATGTGTCCCACAGCGATTGGCCGGCCATCAACGCCTGCAAGGTCGTGGAAACACTCGGATCGTAACGAATCGTCTGATCGGCGTTGATCAAAAGCGACGCCCCCAGGCTGCTGGCGGCATCCGCGCGAGACACGCTCAACGCCCCGCCAACATTGCTGTCGTTGCTCAACACGGCGATCGGCACGGCCGTGGCCTTGTCGGTGGCCGCCGCGTCGTCCATGGTCACCACCGCCGGCGCAGTAATGAACTTCAGCATCGTCCACGGCGTCGTGGCATTGTAGCGCGGAATCACCTGGTCGGCCGAGTTCACCAGCCGGTCGCGGTTGTAATCGTAGGGATTGTCGATGGCGGCCGGGTTGAACGGCGTGCGCGGATTCAGCCGGGCCCCCACGTCATCGGCGCTGTTGACCAGGGTGTTCGTGGCGGAGTCGCCCGATTCGCCCACGGCGTTCCCGTAGTAGAACACGTCGTTTTGGGCCAGGCCCGTCGCGGCCGTAGCCTTCACCGTCACTTGGAGCCAGGTGTTCTGGATGGTCCCGTCGGCCCAGATGATCGTCACGCGGTCGATGCCGTTGACCTGCCGCACGGTGACGCTTAACGGAGCCGGGGCGGGGCCCCAGGTATCGGGCGTCGTGGTGTTGCCCATCTTGAACTCGAAATCGGCGGCCGTGACGGTGCCCGGCAGATGGTCGAAGTCGACCATGATGCCGTTGATGCCCAGGCTGAAGCTGGTGTAGTTGTTGAAGCTGGCAGTCTGGCCGGGCAGCAAGGCCGTCTTGCTCAGGTGCGGATCGCTGGAGTTCTCCGGCGCGATGGCGTTGTTGTCAAAGGAGTTGGCGGCGGGATCGCCGTTGGGGTTGGCCGGGTCCGCGTCCCATGTCGAGTTGTTGCAGAAGATGTGCCGGCCGACGACGGCCGATAGAATCCGCAGTTCGCCGGTTGTCGTGTCGGTTCCGACGTTGCCCGCCAGGTCGGTGGCCGTCACCGACACGTCGTAGACGCCCGGCTGCAAGCTGGGGGCAATCGTGCCGGCAGGCAACGTCCAGGTGCCGTTGCCGTTGTTGGCCGCGGTGTAAGAGTTCCCGGCGACGGCGACCTGAATCGTAGCTGTCGGATCGTCAATGGTGCCGTGAAGTGCGGGCGAATGACTATTTGTACTGAGGAGATCTATGGTCACCAGTGGCGGGACAATATCCGTCAAGAAGTTCACAGAGAAGTTCCCGCCCGAGATGCCATTGCCTGTCGGAAGCGTGTAGCCGTTGAACTCACCGTCAAGGGGATTCAAAGCGTCGTCGGTGATCGTGTCGAGCAGGCGATAGGTGTAGGTTGCGTTCGCCGCAAGATTACTGGCCACGACTGTTAGCTGATGATTCACAACGTCATAGCTCAGGCTGTTGATCGGCACGGTCTGGCCGCTGGCATTCAGCAGGGCCACGTCAATTGGCCGAACCTGGACGCCTTCGCTGAAAGTTGACACCATCGTTGCCTGCGCCAGTCCGCCGCCCTGGTTCGTAATCTGGTAGGAGTAACTAACGATGGTTGGTGGTGTCGTATCGCCGGTCATGGCGACATGAATCTGCCAGATCTGGTCGGTCGAGCCCACATCATCGGTGACGGCGATCCCAACCACATAGTCGCCCGGCGTAACTGCCGACCAAGCGACCTCGCCCGTGCTGGAGTTGATTGCAAAGTCGGTTGGCCCAAGTATCCTGGACCAAACGAGCGTTCCCACGCCGGTTGCACTGGCCCGGCTGTCGGCGTCATAGCGGTAGGGGTTCAAGACAACCGCTGAGGTATTAGCGGAACTTGTAATCACCGGCCCTGTGCTGTTAATACTCGCAGGCGACGTTAGCCAAGGGGAGTACGTGACGTAGGTTGTCACGCCTGCACCCGTTCCCGGCCCGACCCCGCCAGGACCGGAGGGGCTCCCCCAGTAGTTGCTTCTGGCGTCGATGGTATTCGTCGTGTTGTTGCGGATGGCGTAGCCACTGGCATTGAGGAAGTTGGAACTGTGGATGTTAGTGCCTACGCCGCCGCTAGCCAAAGTGATGGCCGGATCGGGTGTGTGGTCAAATGTAACCTGCCGCAACGTTATGGCCGGGCCGGAGATGTTAATGCCCGCGTAACGGATCAAGGCGTGGTCAATGATATTGTTGGTCGTCTGGAAGTAGATGCCTGCCCAGTCGCCCGGTGAACCGGATGACGAACCGTCGCCGTTCGTGTCGCCGCCATAACTGTCGTCACGGTAGGATGTGAAGACAACTGGCGAACCGTTATCGTTCGTGATGAACGGCCCCTGGACCGTCAACTTTTTCCCGCTGGCGAACTTGACAATGACGCCGCCGTCCACAGTCAACGTCTTGCCCGATGGCGAGGTGAAGTCGCTGTAAACCAGATAGGGCAGGCCGGCGCTCTCCAAGACCACATCCGCGCCCAGGCTCCCGCCCACGGCGATGGCCGTGTTGGTGTTGCCGCTGAAGATGTTGCCGCTATACACCGGGTCCGTCGTACCCTGGTAAATCGGGTACGTGTTGCCGCTGAAAGTGTTACCGCTAACCGTCGGCGTGCCTGAAGGACTATTCAGGTAGACACCCCAACTGTCGGACGTATAGGTGTTGTTTTGAATCGTCAACACCCCCGTCCCTGCGAGGTACACCCCATATGGATTGTTGCGGATCGTGTTGTCGTGAATGTTCGGCGCCTGCGTCGAATCCACGTAGATCGCCTTGTCGTAAGCCTTCTCGATAACGCAATTGCGAATCTCCAACGTTCCCAACGTCGAACCTGTCACCCACACCATTTGTGTATTGACCACTCCACCAGTGTAATATTGGCTGTTGTACTGTAACCCTAAGCCACCATAGCGGATCACCGCATCGTGTAATACGTTGGCCGGATTCGCGTACTGGATATAACCCCAATTCGTTGCTGCAGGGCTACTGCTCGTCCCATCGCCATTGGAATCTCCCCCATAACTATCATCCCGACTGCTGGTGAAGATTACCGGCTGGCTGGCGGTGCCCTGCAAAGCCAGCGTGCCGTTGACCACTAAATCGTAGCGATAAACATCGCTGGAATAAGCACTGTCCAACGCCTGAAATTTTACCACCATGCCGGCAGGGATCGTCAACGTCCTCCCGCTATTGATGGTCACCGTGCTGAACACTAGATAGGGAATACCTAATCCCTGCACGTCCTCCCATATCAGGTCCTGATTCAGCGTCCCCCCCACGCCAATTACTCTATTCGTGACCCCGTTGTAGACGTTGCCACTGTAGATCGGATCGCTCACGCCTTGGAAGATCCCATACGTGTTGTTGCTGATCGTGTTGCCGCTGATGGCTGGGATGCTGTTGCCGCTTACATAGATCCCCCCAATTTGTTCCACCGCTGATCATGTTGTTGCTAATCGTTCCCCCGCCCACCTGAATCCCTGTAGCTCCTCCGGTCACCACGTTGGCCATTACGGTGGCGTTGCCCGAAATACTTATTGCAGCACTACTCATGCTACTGAACGTGTTATTACAAACTGTCAACACGCCAGTTCCCGCTGAGTACACCCCATATGGATTGTTGCGGATCGTGTTGTCGTGAATGTTCGGCGCCTGCGTCGAATCCACCCTGACACCGTAGCTGGACGCCTTCTCCAGCACACAATTGCGAACTTCCAATGTACCGATCGCCGACCCCGTTACCCACACGTCATAAGAGCCATAACGAATGACAGCATCGTGCAACACGTTGGCCGGGTTGTTGTATTGAATGGAGTTCCAGTCGCCAGTTGCCCCCGCCGAACTGCCGTCGCTGTTAGTGTCTCCGCCGTAAACGTCATCCCGATAACTGGTAAACACAACATTCTGACTAGCTGTCCCACGCAGGTCCAACGTCCCGTTAACGTACAGAACCCTACTACTCTGGAACTTCACCACCGCGCCAGGTTGAATTAGCAGCGCAACTCCTGCCGGGATTGTAAGGTCGGAGGTTAACAGATAGACATTCCCGGTACTCCATGTCGTGGATGAACTAAGCGTCCCGCCAACGATAATAGGCGTAGGAGTCGTGCCGATGGCGGTAAACGCAAATACGTAATCCGATGCCATCCGGTCGCCGTCAACAGCGAGCACGTTGCGCAGACGGTCACCGTGACTGTCTCGCTAGCCGAGAAATCGACCATCGGGTCCACCGTCAGTCGCGTGCCGGAGTAACTGTAGACGGCTGAATGCGAACCACTCGCCGACCCGACCAGCGTCACCGTGGACGCATTGAGCGTGGTGAAATCCATCGCCTCGTTGAAATCAATGGTTATGTTCGTATTGCGTGCGACCATCGGCCCGCCGTTCACCGGATCGGTGTAAATGACCTGCAACCCGGTTGACGGCGCATTAAGCGTCGTGAGGGTTGTGGCAGCCGGATTGCTCCACAGAACCTGCCCACCCGTCGTTATGCCTTCCGCCCGTGCGAGAACACTGAATGTCCCCACGGGGAGCCCACTGGTCCCCCCCGTCCACGACCAAGTTCCAGTGCCGCCGGCCGTTCCGGTTCCGAGGAGTTGGTCCGTCGCCAAGTCGATAGCACCGTTTCCATTAACGTCGCGGTAGAATTCGACGCTGACGACGGAGCCATCGGTTTCCGTCACGCTACTTGCCGTCAGTGTCAAGTTCTGCCCGATGGTCACTGGGTTTGGAGTTGCATTGAGTGCGCCGATAACCGGCGGTTGAGCCACCTGGGACGAGGCGATGAGCGCATACGCCTCATCTCCGAGTAGCTTATGCGCCATTTCGGTTGGGTGGATGCTGTCCCAGAAGAGATAAGTGTCGGCACTGGTCGGAACCGGAGTGACTGTCGATGCTTCGTGGCTCACGTCGTTAAATGTATAGCCCGGATAAGTGCCGGCAACCAGTTGTGTAAATAGCGAGTCTATGTTTAGGCCGTAAACATTTACGGCGGGGTTGTACGTGCGGAGGCTGTTGACCGCGGACGCCCATGTTGTGTTGAAAGTCGAAACGCCGTTTGTCAGAGCACTCAGCACTGGCTGTGAATAACCGGGGTCATTATTAGCGTGTGGCGTCAGTTCTAGTTCTGGGAGATTAGGCCAAAGAATGTATCGCGCACTGCGCGTATGAGTTGCACCGCGTAATTGTCTAAATTCGCAATGGCAATTGAGGCCGTGCTGTCAAAATCATGTGGGCCAACCGCCCCACTCGCATTATTGGCAGCATCGAACAGGTCATTTCCACCGGCCCAGAGGACATAAAGTGCTTGGCTGTCACAGGTAGGGTGCGAAGCGAAATAATGGGAGACTTGCGTCCCAACGTTATCCGCTATCACGAAATTGGTTCCAGTGCCCGTTTCCGCGCCGCCGTATGCGTAATTCACATTCAAGCCGCCACCTTGGAGGGAACAGACGACGGCTGGGCTAGGCAGGCTTCCGGAACTATACAGGCAAGTTGCTAATTCCTCAGCCCAAACCCCGTTTGCGGTGCTCGGAGGGGTGCTACCTGTTCCTGATGTGAAACGACCGTCGGTAGTTTTGGCGTTGAGAGCGAGCAAGATTGGGCCAATAAGTCCCCAGCCGTAGCTTGCATCGTTCCCCGTATCTGACAGGCTATCGCCGAAGACGACCATCTGGGAGAAGGACGGCGCCCCGCTGAGCAACCGCCGGTCTTCCAACGGCTCGATGAGAAGCCTGCGTGACCGGAGGAAAAGGGGGTCGGCGAGGCGTCCTTGCCGAAGAGACTTCGACGCTCGTCTGCGGCACTGACGGTGGTTGGTAAGTCGAGTCTGCATCGGATCGCCCTTTCAACAAGTAGGGTTATTCGATTGAATTGGGCACACGTGTGCGGGTGGACAGCAAGATCGAGTCTGCATGAAGAGGCGGCCCGGTCAGGCCAGAGAATTGCGATGGTTGGACACGCCGCTCGCGCCGGAACAGGCGAGTTCTCCACGAAGGGCACGAAGGGGTGCGACCGCGTGCAACCGACGGCCGTCGCGCAGTACGCGGGCGGAGAGCGAAACCAGAGGTGTGTGGGAACTCGGTTTCAGAATCATGATGCGATCATCAATAGACGTATTTCTCAACTATTTGAGAAATCTTGTCAACTGTCTTGTGGTATCATTTCCCCAAAAATAGCTAGAATCGCCACTGCGGAGGGGGAAAATTACCAAAACAATGGCACAGAAGTGGGGACAGTAGCCTGGTCCGACGGAAGGGCACGCGAATGAGCATAGGCAGCGGCAGTCGGACGAGACCCTGCGGGACTGGAACAGGAGGAACGCAAAGTCAGACACAAGGGGGGACAGGCCCATGTTTTCGGGCAGTGTTCCAAGGCCATCGCAACGTCTTTAAGCCGAAAAATGGACCAGTCCCCGACTTTGCAGTGCCTCTGCGGGACTGGAATTGGGCCTGTCGTGCGCCATTAGAATTGTCCCCATTAGCGACCAATAGAAATGTCCCCTAAGATCGTTTCCGAAAGGAAACGAGAGAATGGGGACGATTTCGATGAGTCGGAAAGAACGAAAGCGGCTGGAGGCGTTCAGTCGGGTGAAAACGGGGGGGATGACCCTGGTCGAGGCGAGCGAACTGCTGAGGCTGAGTTATCGCCAAACGAAGCGGGCGTGGTCTCGGTATCAGAGCGAAGGCGATGCCGGCCTGGTACATCGGCTGCGTGGCCGAGCCCCCAATCGGCATTCGCCGGAGAAGACCAAACAGCGGTCGCTGGCGTTGTATCGCGAGCGGTACGCCGATTACGGGGCGACGTTGGCGGCGGAATGCCTGGAGAAGGAAGACGGCGTGAAGGTTCTCGGTGACCACGCTGCGGCGGTGGCTGTTGCAGGCGGGCTTGTTGGATCGCCGGCGCAAGCGGCGACTGCATCGTCGTCGTCGAACGCGGCGCGAGCACCTTGGCGAGTTGGTGCAGATGGACGGTTCGTTTCACGACTGGTTCGAGGGGCGGCGTGGCTGGGCGGTGCTGATGGTCATGATCGACGATGCCACAGGCAGGGTGACGGCGCGGTTCTACGAGAAAGAATCATGGGCATCGTTGTCGGACTTGTTTCAGCGTTACGCCCGGCGGCACGGCTTGCCGCGCGGTCTGTACGTGGATCAGCACAGTATTTATCGGCCGGAGGGTGAGCCGACGGATGCGGAATTGCTCGACAATTGCCCGCCAGAAACGCAGTTTGGGCGAGCCATGCGCGAACTGGACGTGGAGCTGATTCTGGCGCGGAGTCCGCAAGCGAAGGGGCGTGTGGAGCGTATGAACGGAACGCTTCAGGATCGGCTGGTCAAGGCGTTGCGGTGCGCGAAGATCTCCGACTTGGAGTCGGCGAACCGATTCCTGGAGGAGACGTTTCTGGTGGGATTCAACGCGCGCTTCGCGGTGGCGGCGGCGGCGGCGGAGGACTGGCATCGCCCGCTATCGGCCGGCACGGACCTGGCGCGCATCGTGTCGATTCAAGAATCGCGGGTGGTGGCCAAGGACTGGACATTGCGTTGGCGGAATCGCATCTTGCAATTGCCGCGTGAGACGGCCGAGTTCATTCGGAGCGGTCAGCGCGTGACGGTCTGCGAACCGCTGGACGGCGTGCTGCGGGTGTTCGCTGGCCAGCGCGAAGTGTGTTGGTCGCCGATCTTGGCCCCACCGCTGCCAAAGCCGGCCAAGCGTACCGGCCCGACGGGTTCGAGTCAGGGGCACAAGCCTGCCGCGAACCATCCCTGGCGCGGCCGGCGAGTGGCTGCGGCCCGACCAGAGCCTTCCGCCCCCCTCCCGCCGCCGGCGGAAAAAGTGGCGTGCTCCGCTTCGGCTCGCTGCGCTCGCCTCGCGGAGCACGCCACTTTAGGGTAGACGAAAACCATAACAGTAACGGGACATTTCTATTGGCGCAAAACAGGGGACATTTCTATTGGTTGACAACAGGGACTGGAATTGGGCCCGTTGTCACGACCGGCTCCGCGCGATACAATGAGGGGCTTGCACGAACCCCAGCCATCCGCCATTCTGGTGGGGCTATTCGTGCAACCGAGGAACCTCATGCCAATTGACCCCGAGACCAAGTCGCCGGCACCCAAGAAACTGCGGCCGGCACCTGTCCCCAATCCTTCCACGTGGTGGTTGCTCTTGGCGATCACTGCGGTGCTGGTGTTCATCTACTACTCCGGCAAGGCGAGCAATCGGTCCGAAATCACTTACGGCATGTTCCGCCGCCAGTTGGAACAGAAGAACGTCGAGAACGTGGACATCCAAGGGGTGAAAGTCCTCGGCGACTTCAAGAATCCTCCCGCCGATCCGGAGGCCAAGCCGGACGCCAACGGCGAACAGCCGCTGCTAAAAAAGAAGTTCGAGACCGTTCTGCCCCCGATGGCCCTGGCCGACCCCGCACTGGATGGCACGTTGCTCGGACAACTCGACGGGAAATACAAGGCTTCGGAGCCCGCCGACAACACGTTTTGGGTGCTGGCCTTTCCGCTGCTGGTATCGGTGGCGTTGTTTGTCGGTCTGTGGTTGATGTTCCGCAAGGCCCGCGATTCGTTCTTCACCGGCGGCCTGACGGGCGGTTTCACCAAGAGCGGCGCCCGGCGCTACGAACAAGGCGACAAACCCATCACCTTTGCCGACGTGGCCGGGTTGGAAGGCGTCAAGAACGAGTTGCAGGAGATCGTCGAGTTCCTCCGCGATCCGGCCAAGTTCCAGCGACTCGGCGCCCGCGTGCCCAAGGGGGTGCTGCTGATGGGCCCGCCGGGCACGGGCAAGACCTTGCTGGGGCGCGCGGTGGCCGGCGAGGCCGGAGTGCCTTTCTTCTCCATCAACGGCTCGGAGTTCATTCAGATGTTCGTGGGCGTGGGGGCGGGGCGGGTCCGCGACCTGTTCAATACGGCCAAGGAAAGCGCCCCCGCCATCCTCTTTATCGACGAGATCGACGCCGTGGGCCGGCACCGCGGGGCAGGCATCGGCGGCGGCCACGACGAACGCGAACAGACGCTCAACCAGATCCTCAGCGAGATGGACGGCTTCACGCAAACCGAGTCGGTGATCGTCGTGGCCGCCACCAATCGGCCCGACGTGCTCGATCCGGCCTTGCTGCGGCCGGGACGGTTCGACCGCCACATCACGGTCGATCGTCCCACCTTGAAAGGCCGCCTGGCGATCTTCGAGGTCCACACCCGCGAGGTTCCCCTCAACAGCGACGTCGACCTGGAGGACCTGGCGGCCGGCACCGTCGGACTGACCGGCGCCGACATCCGCAACCTGGTCAACGAAGCGGCCCTTTGGGCCAGCCGCCACGGCAAGAATTGCGTCGATATGTCCGACTTCGAGTACGCCCGCGATCGGGTCATCATGGGCGCCAAGCGCGACGAGGTTCTCACGGGCAAGGAGAAGTCGATGACGGCCTATCACGAGTCGGGCCATGCGTTATTGGCCTGGCTGGTGCCGGGCTTCGACCGCCTGCACCGGGTGTCGATCATTCCTCGCGGCCGCTCGCTGGGCGCCACCCAACTGTTGCCGGAAGAGGATCGCGTCAACATCAGCGAGAGCGAGCTGCGCACCCGGCTGCTGTTTCTGCTGGGTGGGCGGGCCGCGGAAAAGCTGGTCTTCAACGAGTATAGCGCCGGCGCCGAGGACGATCTCAACAAGGCCACGCAATTGGCCCGGCGGATGGTCACCCACTGGGGCATGAGCGAGCGGCTCGGGCCGGTCGCCTTTCGCGACAGCGAGGATCATCCGTTCCTGGGCGCGAGATGGCCGAGCCCCGCCGCTACAGCGAGAGCACCGCCCAGATCATCGACGAGGAGGTCTCCCGCCTGCTGGGCGACGCCTCGGAGAAGGCCACGGCGCTGATTACCCAAAACCGCGACAAGCTCGACGCCTTGGCCAAGAAGCTCGAGGAGGCCGAGACATTGGACGAGGACGACGTCGAGAAACTGATCGGCGCGCCCGTGTATCGGCACACGAACGAAGGAATCAACTCATGATGATCGCGCACAACGTTTACTTCCGGCTCAACGACAACAGCGGCGCAGCCGTCCAGGCGATGATCGCGGATTGCCACAAGTACCTGTCGGCGTTGCCGGGCATCGTGTTCTATGCTGCGGGCACGCCTCTCGATGCGGACAGCCCCACCAGCGACTCCGACTATGACGTGGCGTTGCACGTGGTCTTTCAAGACCGCCCGGCAATGGACGCTTACATGACCGCGCCAAGGCACGTCGAGTTCATGGGGAAGTACGAGGCGAACTGGAAAGACGTCTTGGTGTTCGACTCGAGCGTCAGTCGCGGGGCGTAGCCGCGTCGCGCCGGTTTCTCGTCTACGGCGGCGGAGAATTCCCGAGCGAACCGGCCGCATCCTGGTCGAACAGCGCCTTTACCGACGGCCGCACCAGCACGAGGATCGTGAACACCCCGAGCACGGTCCCGAAGGGAACCATCATGCACAGGATGTCCGCCATGACCAGGCAAAACGTGTAGTGCCGGTGGCGGCCGAGGAACTGTCCGGCCAGGAATACGCAGAACGCGATGGCCCAGCCGGCAAAGATCAGCATGGCCGGCACGGCCGTCAGAAACAGGCCGACGACCCGCAGCGCCCCGGGATTGCCGTGGGGACCGTGCTCCAGGACCTCGGGCGCCAGCAGCATCATGAGGCCAAGGCCCAGGTGAAACACCGGAAGGCAAGAGAACAAAGCCCCGAGCCCCGCCACCACGTAGTGGAAGATCGAAAGCAGCCGCAGGTGTTCTAAATCTTGGTTCATGGCGTTTCCTCGCTGACCATCCCACTCATTGTGGTGGATGCCGCGAACAAGTCAAGCACAGCAAGCAGGGTAAGACGGGCGATTCCACACACTGATGCTCCGGCGCGAGTCTGGCAATCGGTAGGTGCTGTCAAACATGATAGCGATATTCCCGAAAAAAACCTTGCACTAGGCGGGCCGGCCCGTGGGTGCGAATGATTAGCCAGGGCCGGGTGGCCCCCGTGATGACGTTGGTTCGTCCCAGTTTCTTTCCTTACAGGGAGGTCGTACCGATGCGACGGATATTGATGGCTCTTTGTGTGTTGGCGGCGGTGGTATTGGTGGCGGCCGATTCGGCCTCGGCGCGGGTCGGCGCAGGGCGTGCAATAGTTGCGCGCTCGACCACCTGCCAGAGCTGCCAGCATCAGCGCCACGTCGAGTGCCCCGCAAGGCAATCCGACGCCGGCCCCGGAGATGCCCGCGGCGCCCCCGGCCGCCAAGTAGTTTCGGATGCGGAAAGGTTGGGGCGGCAGCATGGCTGCCGCCCCAACAGTTTTGTCTACGGGGCGCCGACCACCGGCGGCCGCCGTACGAGGCACGACCATCCGGCGTAGCCGTCCTTGCGGTTCGGGCTCTCCAATCGCGTCGGCCGCAGATGGATGAACTCGAAGAGCCGTCCCAGTTCGTTGTGGATTTCGTCCTCGGTGACTTGCGGCGGGCCATCTTGGGCCGTTTTGTCGGGCGTCCCGCCAGGCAGAAGTAATACGAGCCGGGCCGAGTTACTCGCCACAACATGTCGAGGTAGCGTCCCAGGTTCGTCTGGCGAACGGCGTGATAGAGGCCGGCGTCATGCACGAGGTCAAACTGTCCAGCCGAGTGGGCAAACTCAAACACGTCGGCCAGCACGAAGCGAACCAGGGCGTTCTGCTGTTCGGCCCGCACCCGTGCCCGCTCCAGGGCGATGGCCGAGCAATCCACGGCGGTGACCTCAAAGCGTCGCCGCGCCAGCAGAACGGCATCGGCCCCCGTGCCGCAGCCGACCTCCAGCACGGTCTGCGGCCGCAGGTGGTACTCGTCGAGCACGCGAACCAGTTCCACGTGCGGCTTGCCCGCGTCCCAGGGCGGCGTTCCCTCGCGGTAGGCCGCATCCCAATCGGCGATGGTGACGTACTTCGGCTTCGTTGACTCACTCATGACAGATTCCTGGGATGACCGGGAGAATCTTCAGTTTGAGGCTTCGTCCGAGGCTTTGCAAGAGGCACCATCGCCCGCGTAGTGGTACAGTTTGGCCGAGAATTTTTTAGAGTAAAGGAAAATCCACCAAACAGCCACCAGAGTACGGACTGGAGGGATTTGGCGGCGATGGGTGCGGGAAGAGAGTTAGGATAACAGGATTCGGTCCACAAGATTCTGCGGCAGCTTGTCGCTGCTACCCAGGTCGTGCGAGAGTTCGTCGAACGTATCGCGGAAATCATGAAGCACTTCGCCAACACTACTGAGCAACCGCTTGCCTCCCATTTGAAACACAAGATCCCTGAGGAGATCGTAAAGGAGCCGCTTTGCCCGACTGGAAAGTATGACGAGAAGGGGATGATCGAGCCTCGCTCGGTGTACAAGTCTATTGCGCATATATAAAAACCGTTGCATGTCCCAGCGTATCGCGCGGCAGTCCTCGCTCATTGTCTGAGCGAGCAACTTGGGATTGCCAAAGAGGCGAGATTCCTGGACCGTACGCTCGCGTAACAGGACAGAAGGTGTTGTGATCTCGCGGATCGCAGTCGATTCCGCTGTGTCAGGGGCCTGGCTCAGGTCGACAAGAAGTTGCAGGATCCCCGCATGGTTTGTCGCGCCTCTGAAGCGAAAAGCATGCAGGTCAAGCTTGTCACGCAGCGCGTGCTGTTGGAAGACAGGGCTGCCCTGAAGACAACGATACCAGTACTCCAACCGACGCCTCAAGTTGCCGATAGCCAAAGCCTTAGGAAAGAACTCCATAATCCCCTCGACCGGCGTCTCGCCAATATCCGCCGCCAAAAACTCAAAGGCAAACCAGGATGCCAAGAGAGATACCTCGGGGGTGCGCTCATGTTGGGCCACTGCCCACCATCGAAATGCCTCCGATAAGCTCCTTCTCTCCAACCATTCTTCTTCGAGTTCAGGAACGTAATCGGACCTGGGCGGCATCTGCCCCGAAGTGTCTGGGTGAAGTCTTGCGTTGAGCCTCTCTTCCTGATCGCACCATGTAACCAGGCAGAAATGCGAGAGCTTGAAATCCTGCATCGGCGCATGGAAGTCGAGCAAATCCACGATCTCCTCGACAGCCTTCTGGGCACCTTCCGCGGCTGCGCCGGCGTCAACATCCTCGAAGCCCTTGAAACAAAGAACCACCGATGACTGCCGGTCCAGTTGATTCTTGAAGCCCGCGAGAGAGTCGGGCTCTATTCCCGCCGAGTCCAGTTTGTCGAGAGCCACCTGGCGAATTGCGCCAGTGGCGGGTGCCCGCAACTCGGTAGTACCATTAAGAGCAAAGTACACATCGTATTGATGTCGCTGGCGAGTATGAATGCGACGAAAAGCATGAAGAAGGCCGTCGCGGCATTCGCGCGGCACTAGCGACTCGCGCTGTGGTGACAAGTAGCGGTCGAACAGCGTAGTCAGGTAATTGATGTTGTAGCCACGATATAGCGAGTCAAGCAGGAACTGGTTGACCAGCCGATCAATCCTTCCATAGTCGGGCTTCTCGGCCAATGCTTCCCGAAAGAGGTCGGCTGCAATCAGCCCACCGACGCCAGTCCACGTCATGTCCTCTTCCGTCACCCTGCGCCTAGAGCACCGGTGGTGCAGACGTCGCGCAGCCATGGCAGCCCGGCGGCATTCCGTCTTGCGGCTTTTCAGTTGAGCGAACTGATCCTTTGGGGACGGAGGCAGCCTATCGAACAGCTTATTGAGCGCCGATGTTAGGCTTTCGGTTTCAGCCGGAAACGCGTTTCGCAAGAGTCTATCGCCTGAAAGAACAGCGAGCACTTCTTCCTTGACTGCGTTAAGCGTGTGACTGCTTCGCAGATGCCCTTGCTGGAGGTCCCCGATGATATCCGATAAATCCTCGAGAAGGCTCCAGTGGTAGCTGCACCTAGGCGCGTACACCGTGATGCAGAACCAGTCCTTAAGTAGCTCCCACCATCGCTCGCAAAGGTACTTCACCCCGTCCGGAACCGATGTCTGGCATCCATCCCACCAGTACGTTGTTGGAAAGAACACAATTGCCTCCTAAGCCCCAAGAAAGGCGAAAGGGCCGCCGGAGCGACCCTTTCCTTATAGACTTATTGCCGACCCAGGCCGCAACCCGAACCGGCCCTTAATCCATAATAATCATCGGTTCACTTCGGACATTTGTCAACCCCTTTTTTAGCACGCACGGTGGAGAGAAGTCAACATCCAGACTTCCGTACACCGGCGAGTACCTCTAATGTGGGGCTAATATTCGCTGTGCCTCACCACGCGATCCACCGGAAATCGTTGTGCCATGAAAAAGGCGACCCCAGGATCGCCTAAGCAGAACAGTTTGGCGCCGCGCTATAGACCCGCCCCTTCTGCATCACTATTGTAACCAAACGGCCATAATACAACAACCTCACCCAATCTCCATCCCCACAATAAGAGGGGTAATGGCTGAATCCCCATTGAACGACAACGATCTGAGCCTGCTCGACGCCTACCTCGCCCGGCTTCAGGCGGGGGAGAAGCCCGATCGCGAGGCGCTGTTGCGCGAGCATCCCGAGTTGGCCTCGGCGATCGATTGCTTGGAGGCGTTGGAAGTGCTGGCGCCGCCGGTGCGGGAAAGCACTACCATCAACGCCATTGCCGCCGACACCACGCCGGACGCAAGGCGCTGCCGCGCGATTTCGGCCCCTATGAGTTGATCCGCGAAGTGGGCCGCGGCGGCATGGGAGTGGTCTACGAGGCGCGGCAGAAGGGGCTCGATCGCTCCGTGGCCGTGAAAATGATCTTGTCCAGCCACTTGGCCTCGCCCGAATTGGTCCGGCGGTTCCAGAGTGAGGCGAAAGCGGCCGCCCGGCTGCGGCACTCGAACATCGTCCACATCCACGACGTCGGTCAGCTTCACGGCCAGGACTTCTTCACGATGGAGTTCATCGATGGCCCAAGCCTGGCCGAGCGGATTGCCCGGCAGCCGGTCGACGTGCCTGCGGCCGTGCGGTTGGTGGCCACAGTGGCCCGGGCGGTGGAGCACCTGCACCAGCAGGGCATCGTCCACCGCGACCTCAAACCGTCGAACATCCTGCTGGACAGTGACGGCCAGCCCTACGTGACCGACTTCGGACTGGCGAAGGTGTTCGCGCCGGGACCGACATGACGGCCACGGGCGTGATCGCCGGGACGCCGAGCTACATGGCGCCGAGCAGGCCTCCGGGCGGCGGGCCGAGATTACGCCCGCCACGGACGTGTACAGCCTCGGCGCGATCCTCTACGAACTGCTGACGGGCGTGCCGCCTTTTCACGCGGACAGTCCGTTGGACACGTTGATGGAAGTCCTCAGCGGCGATCCGGCCATGCCGCGAACGGTCAATTCTCACATTCCGCGCGGCGTAGAATTGATCTGCTTGAAGTGCCTGGCGAAGGCGCCGCAAGAGCGGTACGCGTCGTCGGCGGCGTTGGCCGACGACCTCGACCGGTTCGCCCGCGGCGAGGTGCTGCAGGTCCGCCCGCCCACGTTGCTCCAGCAGTTCTGGAGTTGGACGCGGCGGCAGCCGGCCTTGGCGTCGCGCCTGGGCGCGCTGAGCGTCTTCTACGTCATCGAAACGGTCAATTTCCTCACAGGCACCGGCGGGGTCGACCGCACGTTCCACGGCCCGGTGTCGGTAATTATCGCTTTGTGGGTCGTGGCCTCGATCATCTGCCAGCGGCTGCTGGAAAGCCGGCGGTGGTCGTTTCCGGCCCGCTTTGTGTGGGGCACGCTCGACTCGGCGGCGCTGCTGGCGGTGCTGCTCTTGGGCAACGGCGCGGCCAGCTCGCTGGTGGTGGGCTACCCGCTGATCATTGTCGCGTCGGGCCTGTGGTTTCGGGTGCGGTTCGTGTGGTTCATCACCTTCTTGTCTCTGCTCTCGTACGGTGTGTTGCTGATGGACTTCTACTACTGGCGGTCCGAGGACTTCCGGTCGGCGATGAATTTCACCGTGGACCGCCACGCGATCTTCGCCGTCGCCCTGCTGATTATCGGTGCGGTGGTGGCCTACCTGGTCCAGCGGGTGCGAACCCTGAGCACCTTCTACGGCCGGCCGGTCTGAACGGCCGGATGGGAATGATATGCAGATGAACGGGAGGCTCTGTGATGTGTGAACAATGCAGTCTTTGTGTTTGCCGATGGTGTGCCCGGGGTTACTTCCTGTTGTTGCTGCTCGCGTCCGCCGCCGCGGGCGAGGAGACTTTGGCGGCCAGAGTGCCTCGACCCGAACATCCCTTTCCGCAAATGGTGCGGGCCGAATGGCTCAACCTGAACGGCACGTGGGAGTTCGCCGAAACCGACGACGCGAACGACGCCCCGTGGCTTTCCGGCAAGCCATACCCGGACAAGATCGTCGTCCCCTTCTGCCGCGAGAGCAAGCTTTCGGGCCTGGCGCGGACGGGATTCGTCAAGAACGTCTGGTATCGCCGCACCTTCCAGAAGCCGGCCGACTGGAAGTCGGACCGCGTGCGGCTGCACGTCGGCGCCTGCGACTGGAAGACCCGCGTGTGGGTCAACGGCCAACTGGTGGGCGAGCACACCGGCGGCAGCGCCCCGTTCTGCTTCGACGTGACCGACCGCCTCAAGCCGGGCGACAACACCGTCGTCATCCACGCCTTCGACGACACCCGCAGCGGACTGCAGGCCACCGGCAAGCAGGCGCACAGCGAAAAGAGCCAGGGCTGCGTGTACACCCGCACCACCGGCATCTGGCAGACGGTGTGGCTCGAAGGCGTCGGCTCGACGTTCCTCAGCGACGTGCGGATCGAGCCCGACCTCAAGCAATCGCGCGTCATCCTTCAAGCCGAGATCGACGGCCCGTGCGACGGGCTGACGCTGAAGGCCGTCGCCCTGGCCGGCGGCAAGGAAGTCGGCACGGCCGAAACGCCCGCCGACTGGCGCAACAACCGGCTCGTGCTGAATCTCTCCGAAAAGCGACTGTGGTCGGTCGAAGACCCGTTCCTCTACGATCTGAAGCTCGTGCTGCTGCGCGACGGCCAGCTGGTCGACCAGGTGGATTCGTACTTCGGGCTCCGCGAGGTGACGATCCGCGGGGCCGCCATCCTCATCAACGGCAAGCCCGTGTTCCAGCGGACTGGTCCTCGACCAGGGCTTCTATCCGGAGGGCATCTGGACCGCGCCGAGCGACGAGGCGCTGCGCAACGACATCAAGCTCTCGCAGGCCGCGGGCTTCAACGGGGCGCGGCTGCACCAGAAGGTCTTCGAGCCGCGGTTTCTCTACTGGGCCGACAAGCTCGGATACCTGGTCTGGGGCGAGTTTCCCAACTGGGGCCTGGACTACAAGAATCCGGCCGTCAATCTGCCGGTGGTCAACGAATGGACGGAGATCGTCCGCCGCGACCGCAACCATCCCGGCGATCATCGGCTGGTGCCCGTTCAACGAGACGCCGCGCGAGGCCGGCCCGCTTCAGAAAGCGGTCGTCAACGTCACCCGGGCGATCGATCCCTCGCGGCCGGTGATCGAATCGAGCGGCTACTATCACGGCGTTCCCGAACCCGGACGTTCTGGACGCCCACGACTACGACCAGAACCCGGCCGAGCTTTCGGCGCGTGGAACGCCGCTTCGATCGGAGTCGGCAGCCGAAGTATCGCGGCCGCGTCGCGCTGCCCTTCTTCGTCAGCGAATACGGCGGCATCGGCTGGAACATCCACGGCGGCTGGGGCTACGGCGATGCGCCGAAAGACATCGACGCGTTCTACGCCCGCTTTCAAGGGCTGACCGACGCCCTGCTTGGACAACCGCCACATGTTCGGCTACTGCTACACGCAATTGACCGACATCGAGCAAGAGCAGAACGGCCTGTACACCTACGACCGCAAGCCGAAGTTCGACGTGGAGCGGCTCCGCAAGATCCAATCGCGCGCGGCGGCCTATGAGAAGGATCCGCCGCTAAGGGCCGAGTCAACGAATTCGTCACACAACGACAGTCGTTAACCTATCGAGGAGTAACTATGGTGAGCACATCGTCAATCAGTAGGCACTGGCTGCCCGCGTTATTGGTTCTCTGGATGGTCTCTGCGGCTTGCGGTGCGCCGGATCGGGCACAAACCGCCCAGAAGTACACACCCGTGCTGGAGAAGATTCTCACGACCAACATCGTGCCGTTCTGGCAGGAGAAGAGCCTGGATCGCACGAACGACGGGTATATCATCAGTTTCGACGCCGAGGGCAAGCTCAAGGAGCCGGTGACGAAGATGATCGTGACGCAGGCCCGCCAGGTGTGGCTGTTCTCGCGGCTGGCCCGTGCCGGCTATGAGCCGAAGAAGAATCTGGAAGCCGCCGAACTCGGCTACCGCTTCCTCACAGGCAAGATGTGGGATGCCCGGCATGGCGGCTTCTATTGGGAAGTCGATGCCACCGGCCGCGAGATACTCAAGCCCAGCAAGCACCTCTACGGCCAATCCTTCGCGCTCTATGCCCTGTCCGAGTACTATTTGGCCAGCGGCCGGAAAGACGTTCTGGATTTCGCCGTCAAGTTCTTCAACCTGCTGGAAGAAAAGGCCCACGACGCGACCTACGGCGGTTACCTTGAGCACTTCAACCCGGATTGGACCAGGCCGCCGGCCAGCGAGATCTCCTACATGTCGGTACCGGCGGATCTCAAGCTGATGAACACGCATCTGCACCTGCTGGAATCGGTGACGACCTTCTATCGGGCGAGCAAGCTGCCGCTGGCGAGGGCGAGGCTCTTGGAATTGATCAACATTGAAAGCAACGCGGTTGTGCGAAAGAACGTCGGCGCGTGTACCGACAAGTACGACCGAGACTGGACGGCCCGATTGGACGACAACTACGCCCGCGCCTTGTACGGCCACGACATCGAGAACATCTGGCTGTTGATGGACGCCTGCGACGCCGCGGGCGTGTCGAACTACCCGTTTCTGGACCTGTACAAGACGCTGTTCGACTACTCGCTCAAGTACGGCTACGACCAGCAGGGCGGCGGCTTCTACTATACGGGGCCGTTGAACCGGCCCGCCGACGACCGCAGCAAGGCCTGGTGGGTGCAGGCCGAGGTCATTGTCAGCGCACTGCGGATGTACGAATACACGAAGGACGCGAAGTATCTGGCGGTCTTCGAGAAGACGCTCGAACTGATCGACTCCAAGATGGTGGATTGGAAGACCGGCGAGTGGCATTCCACCATCACGGCGGAAGGCCAGCCGCGGGGCGACAAGGCCAATCCGTGGAAGGCCGGCTACCACAACGGGCGGGCGATGATCGAATGCATCGAGATTCTCAAACGCTGGAAGAACCAGGCTGCCGACGCCGGGGCCAACCCCGTCTCGCCCTCGCGCCCGCAGCCAACGGCAAAACCGCTCCCCGAATTGCAGCGCGACCTGGGCGCGTCGCTTCCCTTGGCAGGCGTTCACCTTTGGAACCGTGCGATCATTATGAACGCCGTGTTGGAGAGGGGGTGGATTCTGGTTTCGCAACAACCGTTCGCATCCAATGATCTCGAACAGATGCAGCACCAGCCCGGAGTCAAGGCCATCGAGTTTACCGAAGCGCCCGGCTATCCCACGCCCTACGCGATCGGCGCGCGGGGCCGTTACCTTCGCATCGTATTCGACAGCGCACGCGCCGTGGGCATCGGCGAGGTGGAAGTGTTTGGCGAGAATCCGTGATGGCTGAAACGTGAGAGCTGCCCCTGAGTCACTTGATCCTCGGATTCACAATCCACGAGGTTTGCGGGAATCCAGCGACGCCGAGCCGCCACCCGCGGCCCCTCCCGAAGGAAGAACTCTGCAAAGCCGATCTGAAATCCGCTCGCCTCGTCGAGAAAATCGGTTCGACCGTGAAAGGTTTTCCGCCTTGGCGCGGTACTAATCAGTAGGACGAAATGCCGATGGACGATCAGCCCATCACGCGGCCGAGTTTGCTGGTCTGCATCCGGGACCCGCACAACGGCTGGGCATGGTCGCAGTTCGTGGCGATCTACTCCCCGCTGGTGTATCGCTTTGCGCGCCGGCATGGACTCCAAGAGACCGATGCCGCCGACGTTACCCAGGAGGTTTTCTGCGCGGTTGCCCGCGGCATTCGCCAGTTCGACTACGATCCTCAAAAAGGTTCGTTCCACGGCTGGCTGATCACCGTCGCCCGCAGCAAGCTCCGGAACTTTTTGGGCAAGCAGCAGGCGAAGAACCAGGGCATTGGCGGCACCGAAGCGCTGAAGCTCATCGAGCAGCAGCCTTCCGGCGACGACGAAGATGCGTTCGTGGAACGAGAACACCGGAGATGCCTGTTCGACTGGGCCGTCGGCCAAATCCGCAGCGACTTTCAGGAACCGACCTGGCAAGCCTTCTGGCAAACGAGCGTGGAAGGCAGGAACGCCAAAGAGGTCGCCGATTCGCTGGGGATTACAGTTGGCGCCGTCTACATTGCGAGGAGTCGAGTCTTGGCCAGACTGAAAGAGACCATTCGACAAGTCGAGGAGTAGCAAAAAATGGTTGCCCAAGAAGCCTGCCCCGACCGATCGCAGTTCGAGAGCATGTTGGACGGCACGCTCCCGCCGGACGACCAGACGCAAGTGTCGCTCCATCTCGAACGTTGCCCGGCGTGCCAGACGCGGTTCGAGGAACTGGCCCGCGTGGGCAAGTGGCTCCCAAGCGGGGAAATCCGGGCCGACGACCGGCCGGAAACCGCGTTGTTGCAGGTGATGGAGCGGCTGGCGGGCGAGGGGCCCGATGCGGCCCGCGGCGCGACGTCGCCCGGCGAAGAGCCGTATTTGCCGTTCCTGACTCCGTCGGACAGCCCGGAATATCTCGGGCGGCTCGGGCCGTACAACGTGGCCGGCGTGATTGGGCAAGGCGGCATGGGCGTCGTCTTGAAGGCCCACGACCCGCGACTGAACCGCTTCGTGGCGATCAAGGTGCTCGCGCCCGAATTGGCCGCCTACGCCGCTGCCCGCAAGCGATTCCTGCGCGAGGCCCAGGCCGCCGCCGCGTTGAACCACGACCACGTCGTAACGATCCACACCGTGGACGAGTTCCAGGGGTTTCCGTACATCGTCATGGAATACGTGATCGGCGTTTCCCTGGCCGAGCAAGTCGGGCGTGGCAAGCCGCTGGGCCTGAAGGACACCCTGCGAATTGGAGCGCAGATTGCCGCCGGACTGGCAGCCGCCCACGCCCAGGGAGTGATCCACCGCGACATCAAGCCCGCCAACATCCTCCTGGAAGGCAGCGGCGGCAAGGTGAAGATCACCGATTTCGGCTTGGCCCGCGCGATCGGCGAGGCGCAGATCACGCAGACCGGGCAGATCACCGGCACGCCGGAGTTCATGTCGCCCGAGCAGGCCCGCGGCGAATCGCTCGATCATCGCAGCGACCTGTTCAGCCTGGGATGCGTGCTTTATGCGATGGCGTCCGGGCTGTCGCCGTTTCGTGCCAAGACCACCTGGGACGCGATTGGGCGGGTGTGCAACGAGCAACCCCGCCCATTGCGGGAAGTAAACCCCGAGACGCCGGATTGGCTGCAAGAAATCGTCGGACGGCTCTTGGCCAAGAATCCCAGCGACCGCCTGCAATCGGCGGCGGAAGTGGCGGATCTGCTCAGCCGACATGCCGCCGATCAGCCGAAGGCGTCGCCTGCCTGCGCGCCGCTGGAGGCCGCGGACGTTCGTCGCCGTGGCGCTGCTGATGATCCTGGTCGGCTTCGGGGTCTTTCAGATCGTCATCCGCATCACAAGGGAGGGCGACAAGCCGGGGACCGAGACGACAATCCGCGTCGAGCCGGGGAGCGAGATTGCGGTACACAAGAACGGAGAGGTGGACATTCGATTGCCTCCCAGGGATGCCGATGCAGGCCGACTCAACAGAATCAAGAGCTTCGACACGACCGCCAAGACCATTACCAAGGACGGCATCAGCGTCGACGGGGACTCCTGGCGCATCGAGGCCCGCGAGAATCGCATCGTGCGGCTCTTTGAGATTGCCGATCCGGGCGTGGAAGACTGCAGGATCATCTATCGGGCCAAGCTGAAGAGCGATCACCTCGACGGAAGGGCCTACCTGGAGATGTGGTGCCGCTCGCCCAGCGGCGGCGAGGCGTTCTCCAAGGGGTTCAACCTCCCCGTGACGGGAACCACCGACTGGGCCAGCTACGAAGTCCCCTTTTTCTTCAGGAAAGGCGAGTCTTCCGACCTGATCAAACTGAACGTGGCGATGGAGGGCAAGGGCACGCTCTGGATCAAGGACGTCGAATTGCTCAAAATGCCGCCGAAGCCTGAGGCCGCAGCGGAGAGGGCCTCGCCGTCGGCCGCGGGCGGCAATGCCCTGGAACTCACCCAACAAGGTTGGGCCCTCTGGCTGAAGGGAGAGATGGCCGAGGCCATTCCGAAGTTCGAGCAGGCCGTCAAGCTTGCCCCGAGGAATGAGAACGCCTGGAATGGGCTGGGCTGGGCAAGCTTCAACTCGGGCAAGTTCCCCGAGGCCCAGGCGGCATTCCAAAAGGTCATCGCCATCAACCCCGACCATCCGGCCGCGCTCAATGGGCTGGGGCAACTCGCTCTGATGCGGCGGAAGTACGACCAGGCAGAGACATACCTGTTGAAGGCTGCGGCCTCGCCGGGGGCCTCGGCCGCCTGGTACGGCCTGGCCAAACTCTATTTGCTCCAGGAGAAGTTCGACCAGGCCGAGAAATGGGCCCAAAAGATCGTCACCTCCGGCCAGGCCGACGACGGGGCGAAGCAAATGCTCCAGGCGGCGAAAGACAAACATCTGAGCGAGGAGCTCCGACAATTGATCGAACCGCCCAAGGCCGAATCGGAATCGGAGGACGAGCCGAAGCATCGAGAATGAAGCGGGGCCGGCGATCGACGGTCGCGATCGGCGGACGCCCTCGCGCAGCAATTCAACGTGGCGGCGGCATTTGCAGTGCCGCTCACGACAAGCATTCTCAGACACCAACCCTCGGGAAGGAGTGCCCCATGAAGGCGACGAGAACCGCAGCAATTCTGATTCTATGGTTTGCATGGAGTGGCTTGAACGCGGGCGCCGCCATCGGAGCGGACAAGCCGGCGGCAAGCCCGCTCAAGAAGATCAAGAGCTTCGGCACGTCCGACAAGCTCATCACCAAGGACGGCATTAGCGTCGACGAGAACGCCTGGCGCATCGAGGCCAAGGGAAAACGCACGGTGCGGCTCTTCGAGGTCCCCGATCCGGGCGCGGAGAACTGCACCGTCCTTTATCGGGCGAAGCTCAAGAGCGAGGGACTCGAAGGCCAAGCCTACCTCGAGATGTCGTGCCGAGTGCCCGGCGGCGGCGACGCGTTCTCCAAGGGACTCAACGATCCCGTGACGGGAACCACCGATTGGGCCAGTTGCGAGACGCCCTTCATCCTGAAGAAAGGCGAAGCCTCCAATTTGATAAAGCTCAGTGTGGTGATCGAAGGCAAAGGCACGCTCTGGATCAAGGACGTCGAAGTGCTCAAAACGCCGCTGAAGCCGGAAGCAGCAAGCGAGCCGGCGCCGAAGCCGGAATCCGCCAACAGCTCGCGGCCGGCGCCCGGCGGCGGCAACGCCTCCGAGCTTACGCAACAAGGCTGGGCCCATTGGCAGAAGGGCGAGACGGCCGACGCCATCGTCAAGTTCGAGCAGGCCGTCAAGCTCGCCCCGAAGAACGAGGCGGCCTGGAACGGCCTCGGTTGGGCGAACTTGAACTCGGGCAAGACGGCCGAGGCGAAGAAGGCCTTTGAACGAGTAATCGCCATCAATCCGCGTCATCCGGCCGCGCTCAACGGTCTCGGCCAACTCTGTCTTGTGCAGCGGAAATACGATCAAGCGGAGACCTATCTGCTCAAGGCCGCGGCCTCGCCCGGTGCATCGGCCGCCTGGTACGGTCTGGCGCGAGTCTACCTGCTCCAGGAGCAGTACGACAAGGCCGAGAAATGGGCGCAGAAGCTCGTCAGTTCCGGCCAGGCCGACGATAGTGCGAAGCAAATGCTCCAGGCGGCGAAAGACAAGCATCTGAGCGAACAACTCCGGCAAATGATCGAGCCGCCCAAGGGCGAAGCGGAAGCGGAAAACTGAAGCCGAAGCGGTTCACGGCCCGTGTAGACGCGGCATCCTGCCGCGTCATCGCGGTGCGGGCCGGTGCGGTGGAACCGGCGTGAAGCGGCAAGATGCCGCTTCTACAGCCGTCCCCCTTTTCCCGCTCTAACCCTCTTCCCGCACGCTGAACTCCAGCTTCCATCGCTTGTCGCTGGTGGTGCTGACGCACCACAGCTCCAGCACGCCCAACTCCGTCAGCCGGGAGCGGAAACGGACCGGCACGTAGGGCTCGTCGATCGACTGCGTCGGGCGGCAAGGCGGTTTCCAGCGAATCGGTCTCGGAGAGTTCCTCGGGCGTCCATGTGCTCAACACGTCGCCCGGCCGATCCTCTTTCCGCACGGAAGAGCTGAAGAAGCGGAAGTGGGCCGGCTCGCCCACCACCAGCCCGATCTCGTCGGAAGGCACGTCGGTTTCGGTGCCTTCTTCCATGCCGATGGGCACGACGCACAAGGCCCGCAGCGGCCGCGGCGCGCCCGGCACGGCCAGCCCGGCGGTCTCGATGCCCACGTAGTATGCCCGGGCGGTGCCGCCGCGGATGCGCACGCCGCCGCGGTGCTTGGTCCAGCCGTAGTAGGCCGCGCCGCGGGCCACGGCATGATCCAGGTCGTGTTCGCCTTCGAGAAGCTTGCGGCGCCGCCTCCCCGCCGAACCACTGGCCCAGCACTTCCAGCAGCCGCTGCTGGAGCAGTTCGGCCTTGAACACGCCGCCGTTGAAGAGCACGTGGCGTGGGCCGGGCCGCTTGCCCGGCCGTTTCGCCGTGCGCCTGCAGGAACGCCGCCAGGTGCCGCGTGATGGCCGTGTCCGACTCGAAGGGCAGACCGATTTCACGGAACCCGGACACCCGCTGCCGCAGCGGACCGATCGGTCGGCTGGCAGTGCGGGAAGAAGCCATCGACCAGCAGCTCGCTCACGCCGCGGCGATCGACCTCCACGGAGACCGTGCCGCCGATCAGTTTCCGCCCGCGGCCGAGCACCGAAATGCCGTGCGTTTCGGGTCCCGCGGGAGTCAGCAGCGTTTCCTTGGCGGTGCGGCACGAATGCCACAGGGCGACCGATTGCCAGGGGTCGAGTTGCACGCCCTTCTCGGCGAACCGGCCGGCCACGTAATGGGCCAGCGCCAGGTCCATGTTGTCGCCGCCCACCAGCAGGTGATTGCCCACGGCGATTCGCCGCAGGGCCAACTCGCCTTGCTCTTCCGCGACGCCGACCAAGCGTCAGGTCGGTGGTTCCGCCGCCCACGTCGCACACCAGCAGCGTATCGCCGACCGCGAGCAGCCGCCGCCAGCGTTCGCCGGTGTTGGCCAGCCAGGCATAGACGGCCGCCTGCGGCTCCTCCAGCAACACCAGATCGTCGGGCAGCCCCGCCGCCTGGGCCGCCTCGCGCGTCAGTTCGCGGGCGCTGGCGTCGAACGAGGCGGGCACCGTCAGCACGACGTACTGCTGGGCCATCGGGGCGTCCGGGTGGGCCGCTTCCCACGCCGCCGCCAGGTGCTCCAAGTAGCGCTGCGAAGCGGTTACGGGCGAGACCTTGGGCACCGCGGCCGGCGCGTTCCAAGGCAAAATCGGCTGGCGGCGATCGACCCGGCTGTGACAGAGCCACGACTTGGCGGCCGCCACCGTGCGGTCGGGCAGTTCGGCGCCCTGCCGCCGGGCGAACTCGCCGATGGCAAAGTCGCGGCCGCGGGGCCCAGGGCAAGTCGAGCGTGCCGCCGCCGGCCTCGTGCGGATTGGCCAGGTAGAGGAAACTCGGCAGCAGGCTCCGCGACTCGACCGTCGCCGGCGCCACAAGCTGCGGGATCGGCAGCAGTTCCAGCCGCGGTTGGTCGGCGTCCAGCGGCGCATAGGCCAGCACGCTGTTGGTGGTGCCGAGATCGATGCCGATGACGTATTGGGCCGACGTGTTCATGGCAGTTCCACTTCCGCCGCGGCCACGATCCGCCGAGCCGCGGCGCTGCCCGACCAGCTTGGCAATTCGCAGGCCGTGGCCTCCCAACCGGGATGCACCAACCGCCCGCGGAACGGCGGCTCGCCCGCCACGTTGCCCGTCAATCGCCAGCGGGCCGGATCGAAGCCGGGCGGCACCTCGACTTCGTCCCCCTCCTGCTTGTCAACCGCCGGCTGCAGGGCGAACATCCGCGCGAGCACCGTTCCACAGTCCCGGTGAACGTCGCGAGCCGCGGCGCCGATCTGAGCGTCGGTGTAGCCGGCCAGCGATTCCTGAATGAAATCGACGAAGCGGGCCTCGCGCTGCAAGGCGCTCAAGAGCGTGATGGCCTCGCTGCGTGCGGGCGGCTTTGGCGACGGCGCGGGCGGTTGCTTCGGCGGCGGCGCGGTGCCGGCTCAGCGGCCGGGGCCGGACCGGCAAGCAGTTGCGCCACCTGTTGGGCGACGGCTGCGCGGAACAGGGTCAGGAAAAAGACTTGGAACGCCAGGAGGATGCGTCGCATGATCGGATTCCGCCGCACGGAGATGGGAACAATGTTTCCAGAAGGATACCCTCCAAGGCCACCGCAGAGAAGGGGGCGTAGTTGTTCGACGTTTCTGGTTCTCACGCTCCGAGGCTGTGACTGTCTCGCAGGAAACCACTGTGGGAGGCGACTCCAGTCGCCGATTGAGCGTTTTAGCCCGCAGGGCTTTCGCAGGACAGCCCAGGGTTGCCGCGCAGCGGCTACCCTGGGATCTGACTGGCATCACTGGCTGCCGTGCCCATCCCGCGCGGCGATCACTTGCAGAAGACGTTCTTCGATAGCGGCGGGCGTCGGCCTCTGCGCGTTGTAGCGGGGGAGTTTCGGCGGGCGGATCGATCGCAGGCTGCTCACTCTGTACTGCGGACGCCGCAGCGGCTTGATCGGTTGGATCGTCGGAGGCGTGGGCCAAAGGCCGCGGAGGAGACTGGTCCGCCAGCCGCGGACCTCAAGACCCTTCAGCCGCAGACCCAGCGGCCGCAACAGGGCGTCGACCCGGCGCTTTTGCGCCGTGAGGGCAGCGGACACCTGGCGGCGCAAGCGGTTGATGGCCCGCCGCTGCTGCAAGGGCCGCTGCAAGTCGGCCAGCAGGCGGCGGACTTCGTCCACCAAGGGGCCCTCGCGGCCCAGATAGACCGACCGCTGCCGGCCGTCCTCGCGATAGGCCAGGCGATAGTAGGGGCCGCACCCTTTCGTCCCCTCGCCCTTTGGGAGAGGGCCAGGGTGAGGGCGAATGGTTCCCTCGCCCGACCAACCTTCGGTCGGTGCCCGGAGAGGGTTAGCGTGAGGGCCGCCGCTTTCGGTGCGTTTCACGCACCCTACGAACGGCGGGCGTTGCCGCCAGGTGGCCACCACCGTGCCCTGGCGGGAGAAAAGGTCGTGGCGGGCCGCAATCAGCCGGATCGCCGGATGCGTTTGTTGGTCAACAGGTCGCGCCATTTCCAATGCTTTCATCTCCTCTCATCTTTCCCCGGTGGCTCGGCAGTACATGTGGCAACCGTTCGCAATTCCTTTCCCTAGCTCAGGCGTTTACGCCTGAGAACATGACGGCGGAATGGTTGAATTGTCAGGCCCGTTTTACGGGCCTCCTGCCTCGCCGACGATCAGGACGCCCGTAGAACGGGCGTGACATATCGACGCAGAACCCTCCCTTTTCCCAGGCGTGAAACGCCTGGGCTAGGGAAAAACCTATTGGTCAACAGCTCGCTCCATTTCCAGTTCTCTCCCCTCTCCTCTCTCCTCCCTCCCCTTCCGCTACGGGCTTTAACAGGAGATAACAGAGGCAACTGAGGCCGGCCAACCCTCTGTTCTCTCTGTTTCCTCCTGTTCGCACTGAGCCCTGATCGGCTGCGGCGACGCCACGCCGAGGATAGGGGCCTTGGCCGAGGCGGCGGATCGCCGTGGTGGTCGGCGTGCGAACGGTTCGGGTCGTGATCGGTACACACGTCCAGCATGATGTGCTTTCGGTCGGGGGTTTTCAAGGTGAAGAATTGTGCCACCCGATTGGGTGCCGTCTTGCCGCTGTTGCGGACAGCGCGGTAGAATCGGCACGACCGATGGAAGGGGTGTCGGTTGGGCGCGGCGAGCCCAGTCCTAAGCGGACCCCAATTGCTCCACCGGTTCAGTCTCGAAAAGCAACAAGGATGCGTAGGTCGTACAATCACTGTCGGAGTCGGCAGGCCATGCGTCATCGGGGTGGTGGCAAGGCAATGAGGTGAGACTATGTTCGTTTATTCTACCTGTATCATTTGTGGCACGCTGCTTATCGCTCTCGGTGGTTCTTTAGCTGCGTATGGATGGAACCTGAAATCATCCCGAGACCGAAGGCAGAGCGAACATGGACCGACCGCAACGCCCATCAAACGAACGGGCCTAAGAAGGGTTATCGTGGCTTTAATTGGAAACGCTTACAGCCTGGCGATTTTCGGATCGCTGATTATGACTGGAGGCGGACTCCTCGCCACTTATGGATGGAACCTCAGATCATCCCAGATTATATGGGAGATGTTGATCAGAGACAGAACGGCGCAAAGAGATGAGCGGAGGCACGCCGTAATATGGAGTGTTGCGGCTGAATGGTGTCGTAATATGTCAATAATTAGCAATAAACCTTATTGTGGCGAGAAACCCGAGGAGCTTACTAAGTATGCCCACTACCCTACACTCCATGCGGCAGAAGTAAGCAACGCCCTAACATGTGGACTGTTTTCTGGCGATGATGATCGAGACCTATTCTACAAAATGTACGGGGTCCACGAGCTGTTGACGGAGTTCAACAACAAGCTTGCGATTAGTGAAGACGTAATGCGTCGGAGTGATGCGAAAGGAATTGCCGACTTCAGACAACAGATTAGCGAAGGCCCATTCCTGAAGCATGTCAAAAGAGATTTGGTCCAACTTGGAAGACTGCTTGTTGAGAAGTATGGAATAAAGGAGAGCGATACGTTTATGACACCGTCTGCGCCTCCGCAGGAGCAGAAGTAAGCGGGCTTCCCTAATGGCCCTGGACGAGGTTGAAATTCGGAGGACGAGGAAAGGGGTCGGGAGTCTTTTATCCGGCCGGGAAGAGCCGAGTGGCGGCGGAGCAGAGGGTCGACGAGTTGGTGTCGGCGCTCGACGGACTGGATAGGCCGCGACCGGTAATAGCCTACCCGCGCGAAGAATGAGAGGAACCGACGATTAAAGAACACGAACGAATCGTGTTGAATGTGACAGTGCCCGCCACCCGACGTTCTACCGAAACACCAGCGGCAGGAACTCGGCCAGATAGCCGCGCCAAACGCCCCAGGCGTGCCGGCCTTCCGTTTCCTGGTAGGCGTGGCGGATCTTCAGCTCGTCGAGCGTTTTGACGAAGTCGCGGTTCCGCGCCAGCAGGAAGTCATCCTTGCCGATGGCGATCCAGAGCAGACGCAGCCTGTCGTTGGCCGCGGCGGGGTCGGCGCGGAGCGCGGCCAAGGCCGGCTCGTCGCCCGACACGGCCGCACTGAATGCCCCGACCCAGGCGAACTGGTCGAGATGCTTGAGTCCGACGTCGATCGACTGGCCGCCGCCCATCGACAGGCCGACGATGCCGCGATGCTGGGCGTCGGGCAGCGTGCGGTAATTGGCCTCGACCAGCGGCAACACGCTCTCCAGCAGGTCCTTCTCGAAGAGTTCCCGCCCGCGATTCCCCCGGCCCTCTTCGCGCTCGCGGGAGCGATCGGCGGCATGGCCGTCGGGCATGACGATGAGCATGGGCACGGCCCGCCCATCGGCCAGCAGGTTGTCGGCGATCACGTTGGCCTGGCCCAGCAGCAGTCCAATGCGAGTCGTTGTCGCCCGAGCCGTGCAGCAGGTAGAGCACCGGATAGCGTTGGGAGGTTTCCTGCGCGTAGCCCGGCGGGGCGTAGACGTGGACGCGGCGGCGAGCGTCGGTGGCCTTCGAGGTGTACCAGTAGACGGTGACCGTGCCGTGCGGCACGTCGCGCCACTCGTCGCGCCGGGGATGCCCGGCCGGCCCGGGCACCTCGACGTAGCCGCGGGAGCCCTGCCGGTTGCCGAAGACGTTGGGGCTGGCCGGATCGGTGATTCGCAGGCCGTCCACGTCGAACTGGCAATCGTAGATGCCGGGCGGGACCGGCCCGACGGTCACGCTCCAGACGCCATTGGCGTCCTTGGTCATCGGCTGCGTGCCGACCGGTTCGCAGATGACGGAGACGTTTTCGGCCTTCGGGGCCCGAAGCCGGAAGGTGATTTTGCCGTCGGCAAGGATATCGGGCGAGACGACGGCCCCGCCCGACTTCGGCGGCGCTTTTTTTCCGGCACGGCCGGCGGGCTTTCCGGCTGGGCCGATTGGGCGATCGCGCTCGACAGCAGAATCGCGAGAAGCACTCCCGCTACCGATCTGAGGCACTTGGTCTGCATGGGGTTCTGTCTCCAAGGTAACGGCCGCGCTCGTGGCATCGGCCGAAGTCGCATGATCCGAGACTGCGAAAACGCGTAAGGCTTCGATCACGAATCGGAAGCCCTCGCTTTCGCAGGACCGCCGCTGGGTCGGATCAGATTATAGTCTGTGCATGTTCGGGCGTCACCAGGGCTGATGCCCCCCAGGGCCAATCAATTGTCGGATCTGGATAAGGCTGTAGGGTGGGCCGAGCGAAGCGAGTCCCACCGTGTTGTCGGGAGTTTTCGTTGTTACACACAAGTCGTTTGGACAGAAACGACAGAGGGTTCCATTGGGCCACTTTTCTTTAGCCCAGGCGTTTACGCCTGCGGAAAGGAAGCCAAAACACCATTTCCCTTTTCTTCCAGCCCCCTTCAGGGGGCGCGAAGGGATGATTCTGAGCCAATTTCCGCCAACGAACCAATCCGCGCCCCCTGAAGGGGGCTTAAAAGGAAAAAATATCAACGATGGTCTCTTGTTCCACAGGCGTAAACGCCTGGGCTAGAGAAAAGACACAGAATGGAAAAACCCGCTCGGTATATCTATCCGCCAACTTGTGTGAAACAACGAGGCCGATGCCCCCCAGGGCCAATCAGGGTTCATGGTGGGACTCGCTTCGCTCGGCCCACCCTACGCCTCGGCCCACCCTACGCCTGCGCCGACAACGGATCGGCCCTGATGCCACCCCCTGTGTTCTTTCCAAAACACGCGATGGACGAGACGAGTTATACTGGATATGTGTGCGGCCCGGCCTGCACGGCGGATGTCCCGCCACGGTCGGCTACAGTCAATAATCGAGTTGGTCCAGAAGGCGTTCCCTATGATTGCTCGCCCGACCATTCGTTGGCTGCCGTTGGCAGCGATTTGCATCCTCGCCGCGTGGCCGTCTACCGCGTCGGCTCAGAAACGTGCGCCGCCCCCGCCGCCCGAACAGGCCCGCAAACGGATGGTTGACGAAGAAGTGGTGGGCGCGGGCATCAAGGACCCGCGCGTCATTCAGGCAATGCGAGACACGCCGCGGCACAAGTTCGTGCCGCGCGAATGGATCGACCGGGCCTATCTCGACATGTCGCTGCCGATCGGCGAGCATCAGACGATTTCGCCGCCGCTGATGGTGGCCTACATGACCGAGCAATTGCAGCCGCAGCCGGGCGATCGCGTGCTGGAGATCGGCACCGGCAGCGGCTATCAGGCCGCGGTGCTCAGCTCGTTGGTGAAGGAGGTGTACTCGATCGAGATCATCGAATCGCTGGGAAAACGCGCGCAGGAACGGCTCAAGCGGCTCGAATATGCAAACGTGTTCGTCAAGATCGGCGACGGTTATCTGGGCTGGCCGGAGAAAGCCCCGTTCGACAAAATCATCGTCACCTGTTCGCCGGAAAAGGTGCCGCAACCGCTGGTGGATCAACTCAAGGAAGGGGGGCGAATGGTCATTCCGGTCGGCGAACGATACCAGCAGGTCTTCCACCTCCTCAAGAAGCAGAACGGCGAGCTCATCACCGAGGCATTGCGGCCGACGCTGTTCGTGCCGATGACCGGCGCGGCCGAAGAGAGCCGGCAGGTCCAGCCCGACCCGCTGCATCCCAAGTTGGTCAACACGGGCTTCGAAGAAATCGCCGGCACGAGCGGCGAACCGACCGGCTGGTATTACATCCGCCAGATGAAAGTCGTGACCGCCCCCGACGCCCCGGAAGGCCGGAACTACGTGACCTTTACCAACTCCGAGCCGGGCCGCGGCTGCCGAGCGCTGCAAGGCTTCGCGGTCGACGGCCGCGCGGTCCACTACTTGGAGCTTTCCTGCATGGTGCGCGGCAAGAACATCGCCGTTGGCACGCTGCCCGATCAATTGCCCCAGTTGGCGATCATGTTCATCAACGAAAGCCGAGCCACCGTGGAGCACGCGGCCATCGGGCCTTGGCAGGGAACCTTCGAGTGGAATCGCGTGAGCGGGCGGATCAAGGTGCCGCTTCACGCCCGCGAGGCGATCGTCAACATCGGGCTGCTGGGCGGCACCGGCGAGGTGTCGTACGACGACGTCCAAATTCAGCCGGTGAAGGCAAAAACGGGGAACCGAGAGGAGCCGTAATGGGGGGCGCGGGAGGCTGCGATGTTCGCAACGGTGGGACATCAAAGTCGTTTTCGCCGACAGTTTGCTCGCAGCGCCAGTGGCACGCTTTCACAGGGCCAACCGGCCCAATCTCGCCGCGTGCCGGGCCGTCAGAGCGCGGGAACCAAGGTAGTCCGCAGGAGATGTGATACCCGTGGGACCGGTTGCCAAACCTGTCAGGACAGGTTGGCAACCTGTCCCACGGGTAGTCTATTTTCCGCATGCTACCCAAGGGCCTTTCTCACCGACGCAATCCATTGACGATTTCCCATCTTTTCAATGTCGAGTATGTCCCGGTTTTTCCCGTGGCCCAGTGACAGGGGAGGCCCATCTTCTCACCACAACCGACTCCCCTTATAATGGCGGCCGTGCAGCCGGCAACGGCGCCGTGAAGAACCCGGTACTGAGAAAGGGGACAAGAGGGGACGTTCTACTTTTTTCTCTTGTGGGCGTCAGTCGCTGTCAGTTTCTGAAAAATAGTTCTGACCCCTTTTGCCCCCTTTTGGCCCCATACTGGAGGTTTCTCACTCGCCCATGGCCGTGGTGCTACGCCTAACGAAGCGAGCCGATGCATCCATGTTCGAGGAAAGGGAAGGGGATCATGACAAGCGACGCCGTTCCTACACCGCAGAACTCTGGACGAGACAGCGACAACGGTCAGGTCGCGAGATACTTGACGTGGGTCGACTCCGAGCTCGACCGTCGTGAGGCATATCACCATCATAAGGAGATGATGGCTTGGACGGCAACAGCTGCATATTTCGTTGTTGTCCCTCTAGCCTATACGTCTGCGCCATACTTGGGTAACGCATGGATGAGGCTGGCTTTCACAGTTTCTCTCGTTCTCGCCGTTTATGCCACAGCAGTCTTCGTGACCATGCAGTTCGAGATGCGGTGGCAGGCGGCGGACATGATCAGGGGACTTCGGCGCTGTCGGGGTTTGCTCTCGCGCATGACTGACAGCAAGTTCTTCGAGGCCTGCGACACCAGCATCCGATCGCGCGAACCCGGGAGCGATATCGAAA
This sequence comes from uncultured Planctomycetaceae bacterium, assembly GCA_963759115.1. Lineage (GTDB taxonomy): Bacteria > Planctomycetota > Planctomycetia > Pirellulales > Thermoguttaceae > CAVWXT01. The sequence goes on along the minus strand of CAVWXT010000001.1, from coordinate 1,218,424 downwards.
GTCAGTTCTGGCCGGCTTTTGTTCAAGACGAAATCAACGCTTGCGTCACCCGCCGCCAACCTCTTCTCAAGACGCTCCTATGGCTACTCTGGCCAAAGTATTGGGACAGTGTCAACGTGCGCAGGCGATCAGAGTTGGCCAGCTATGTGATTCTCCTGCTAGCTACTACGCTCGCCCTTCTAGCGATCTGGGTGCCAAGCCGCGCACCAGTTAATAGCGCGCGCCAAGCTACTCCAACGGTAGCCCCAATGGATAGTTCGCTGATGGAGATCGGGACCGTAGGCCAGTGGGCGGCCGCTGCAATAACGTTCCTTGCCGTTCTGGTCGCTTTGTTCAAGGACGAATTACTGCGATGGTGGCGAAGGCCGAAGCTCGCAGTGTCAATCCCTATGCGGCCACCAGACTGCCAGAAGACCACGCTGAACTACACCGTCCAACATCCGACATTGCTTCACGCATCCGCTGACTGTTATTACCTCCGGTTATGGATCGAAAACATGGGGAAGACTCGCGCTGAGCGCGTTCAGGTCTTCGCCGCAAAACTGCTTCGCAAAAACTCCGATCGCTCATTCATGCAAGTCGAAGACTTCTTTCCAATGAATCTACGCTGGACGCATGGCCAGCCGGGTTCGCTCGCGCCGGTGATTTTTGCGGATGGCATATCCTCGGAAATGGGAATGCATTGCGACCTTGGACATCTTATTGATCCGGCTCATTACGCGGATCTAGGCCAGACATTGCCGGCGGTGGTCGCGGGGCAAACTATTCTTGCGCTGGATCTGGAAGTTGCGCCAAACACCAAGAGCCACCTGATTCCGCCCGGCGTGTATCAGCTTTATCTGCGGATAGCGGCTGCAAACTGCAAGCCAATAACAAGGGTGATAGAACTCAACATCACAGGGAGATGGTTTGCGGATCAAGATCACATGTTTTCCGATGGTATCGGGATAAGGGTTGTGGATTGACGTGGCATTGCTCCTGCGTAACCTACCCCGCCAAAGGACTTAAGGGGTCGCCCATAACCGCCGGCGTGTCAAGGCCCAGGCCAACGGATTTCTTGGGAAACTGCTAATTCGCTTGTCTCGCTGTTATAATGTGTGTGCCTGGTGAAGCGGAGTCGGGCTCTGCGGGGACGCAACCCGACAAGGAATAGCCAGGTTAGGGCGGGTGAATGACCCGTGATGCCCTGGCGGTATCCACTGCCAGGGCAGTTTTGTCTCACCGACTCATTCATTTGCTCTACTATGCCTCCGAAAATCCGACCCTGCCAAACACCAGCACACCCGCCGCAATTGGCAACGGCTTGTCACTCGTCGTCGCGCACCTAGTAGTCACCCATTCGTGCCGTCCGAGCCGAAGCCCGTCGCATATTGTATTGTTCACCGGTCACAGTGCCCAATCAGGAGGACAGTGCAGACTTGCGTCTCACGAGAACCCCTTTGCGGGCCAGCCGCGACCGTACTCGTGCGCGATATCGTGTTGCTCTCTACGCCGCCTGGTGGGCGTGCTCACGCTGCCAACGACGCAGCCGCTTCCAACATATCTCCGCCAGTTTGCGGGCCACCGCCACCCGTGCAATCTTTGCGCTGGATCGCTTCCGCACCCGCGTGTAAAAGTTCTTCAAGGCCGCGTCCTCGCGGATCGCCTTGATGGCCGCCTCCACGAGAATCCATCGCAACCACGTCGACCCTTGCCGTGTAATCGAACCGCGGTAGCAGTGTCCGCCCGACTGATGCACACGGCAGGTCAGCCCGGCGTACGCGCCGACCTGTTTTGCCATGCGGAAACGCTCCACTTCGCCGATTTCCGCCACGATCAACAACGCCGAGTACAGGCCGATGCCGTGAATCTCGGTCAAGGCTTCCGCTTGCGGAAAAGCCGCCGACATCCGCGCGATGTGCCGGTCGATGATCGTCGCTTGCCGTCCGAAATGTTTCAATCGCGCCAGTAGTTCGTCGCGGACCAGATTCTCGATCCAGCCGAAGTCTTGCCCACGAAACCAAGCTAAGCCGCGGACGCCGAAAGGAACCCGATAAGGGGCTTGCCGATTTTGCCTGGCCAACAAGGCCCGCAAGTGGATTTTCGCCTCGGCCAACTCGCGGCCCAGACGTGCCCGGCGGCGTGTCAGCTCGCGGAGTTGCTGGTACGGCTCCGGCGGAATGTAGGCCAGCGGAATCTGGTTGATCCGCAACAGGTTCGCCAACAATTGGGCGTCCAGCTTGTCCGTTTTGGTGCGTTGTTGTACCATAGCCCGCAGACGAAACGGATGGGCCAATAAGATCGTACCGTACGGTCGGAGCAGGTCGTACAGCCAGCGATACGTTGCGCTGGCCTCGATGACCGCCCGAAAGGATCCCAACGCCTGGACGACGTTCACGATGCTGGCGGTGTCTTCACAGCGAACGGTGACGGGCTTGATAACTTCGCCCGTGTCGTTCACGGCGGCAATCACCACGGTCTCACGGTGCAAATCGATACCCACGTGCCACATGAATAGGTCTCCTTGTTTGGTGGAGGAAAGATGGATTCGTTACTGCTTCCATCCTACTCCACCAGCAAGGGGCCTATCACGCGGCGGTTATAGTATCAGGAGTCTTTTCTATTTACAGAGGCCAGAAGGGGTTAGGAAGACAAATGGTGACCGCCACCAAATCTGGGAGGAATAGATAGATTCGAGCAGGTGGCTTTCCGACGGACTTCACCGCACGGAGAACTGCCGCGTCTCGGCCCGCCTTACGGCAGCTTGTGCCCCATCTTGTCGCGCTTGGCGGCGATGTACCGGGCGTTGTGCTCGTGGATCGGACCCACGATCGGCACCTGGTCGACCACCTCCAGGTCGAAACCGCCGTAGATGAAGGCGTCGGTCTTCTTCGGATTGTTCGTCAATAGCCGGACCTTGGTGAGCCCCAGGTCTTTGAGGACCTGAATTCCCACGCCGTAGTCGCGGCTGTCGACCTGGTGGCCCAGGGCCAGATTGGCCTCGACGGTGTCCATGCCCTGGTCTTGCAGGGCGTAGGCCTTGAGCTTCTCGATCAGCCCGATGCCGCGGCCTTCCTGCGGAAGATAGACCAACACGCCGGCGCCTTCCTGGCTGATCATTTGCAGGGCCAGGTGGAGCTGGTCGCCGCAGTCGCAGCGGAGCGAGGCCAGCAGGTCGCCGGTGAAGCAGGACGAGTGCAGCCGCACCAGCGGCTCCGGCCGCTGGGTCGGCTCGCCCAGCACGATGGCCAACGGCTGCTGGTCTTCATACTTCACGCCGTAACCGAGAACTCGGCCCCGGCCATAGCGGGTCGGCAGATTGGCCTCGGCCAGGCGGTAGACCAGCTTCTCGCTGCGGCGGCGGTAACGGATCAACGCCTCGATCGTGATGATCTCCAGGCGGAACTTTTCGGCCAGGCTGTACAACTCGTCGCGGGTCGCCCGATCGCCGCTCTGGCCGAGGATTTCGATGAGCACGCCGGCGGGCTTCAGGCCGGCCAGCCGGGCCAGGTCCACCGCGCATTCGGTATGCCCGGCGCGCCGCAACACGCCGCCCTCCTTGGCCACCAGCGGGTAAAGGTGTCCGGGCCGCCCGAAATCGGCCGGCTTGGACTGAGGATTGAGAATTTCCTGGATCGTGCGGGCCCGCTCCGGCGCGGTCACGCCGGTGCGCGAACTGCGATGATCGACCGGCACGGTGAAGGCGGTCTGCAGCGGCGCCGTGTTGTTCTCGACGATCGGCGGCAGATCGAGCCGAGCCGCCGTTTCGGGCAGGATGGGCATGCAAAGCTGGCCGCGGCCGTGCGTGATCATGAAGTTGACGATCTCCGGCGTGACCTTTTCGGCCGCGCAGATGAAATCGCCTTCGTTCTCCCGGTCTTCGGCGTCCATGACGATGACGACCTGACCCGCGGCAATGGCCTCGATGGCCGCTTCAATCGTGGAAAGCCGGTGCGGCACTCGCGTTCTCCTAGAATACCCCCACATCGGGAGGGTCGTCGTGGTGAGGGCAACCTCACGCCGAAACATCTGTGGCAACCAAGACCCCATTATAGTCGATGTCCGGGCGGGCGTCAGTCGGCATCAGACCGGCCGTATACGCGAGCGTTAAAATGGGAAACATGCAAACTGTAGGACAACGGCATCAACCTGAGCAGTTCTGACGATTTTCTCGATTCTCCGGATTATTCGGACGATAACGCTTGCTAAAGGTCTACTCTCGAATTCAGAAGAGGGAAGCGAATCGTGAAACGGCTCATTCTTCTCGGACTGTTGGGGGGTTTATTAACAACCGGCACCGGCTGCGGTCTGTTTCAGGCTGTCTTCTGCTATCGTCCGTGCGTCTCAAATGGGGACTGCGGCCCCGGCATGGCCTGCGGCGATTGCGACGACGGCTGCGGGACCTGCGGGCCGATGCGGCGTCCGATCTGCGGGCCGGCGTGCGCTCCCCGACGGGCACAGGTATGTGCCGAATGTGGCGAGTCGTGCGACGGGAATTGCGGCCGCCCGTGCCGAAGAGCGGCCTGCCGAACCTGCGGCTCGTGTGGCGCGGCATGTGGCGATTCGTGTGATCCGTGTGCGGATCCGTGCGGCAATGGGTGCTATGGCCGGCCGTGGCACCGCGGACCGCTGAGCTGCCTGTTCGCCTGGCTGGCGCCTTGCCGCTGGTGGGGCTGCTCCGGTTGCGGCGACCGATACTGGGGCGATTTCTACAATGATCCGCCCGACTGCTGGGATCCGTGCGACAACTACGGCAACTACACCGGCGGCGGATGCCGCAATTGTGGCCGCCGATCCGGCACGGTCATGGATTACGGCCAGAGCTCCATGAGCGAGGGGCGCGTCGTGAACGATGGCATGCCCGCGGGCGATGGGAACATCATCTCGCAGAGCGACCGGACCGTTGGTCCGGCCCCCAGTCCTGCGGCCCAGCCGCACAAGGCCGAGCGGCCCTAGTGCCCCAACCGTGCTGTGTTGACAGCTTGGGTGCCACTGGCCGCTTGCCGGCCAGTGCAGGAATCGGCCGCAGCACGGGCTGACAAGCAGCCCGTGGCACCCGTCAAGTCAGGTCGGTCGGGGCCCTAGGCACTTCGTAGGACAGGTTGCCAACCTGTCGGGACAGGTCGGCGAAGCGTCGGGACAGGTTGGCAACCCGTCCCACGAGTAGACTCGAAGGGGCGGGAGTGAAAGCTCCCGCCCCTTTTCCATTCTGCGACGCTTGAAAGGGGCGCCCGAACCGGCGATAATCCCGGTTCGGCATGCACCGACAGACAGATGTGCTTCGCCGCCCCCAAACCCCAAGGAGTCGCAACGATGAGGCAGACTAACCAATTCTCGCGGCGTCAGTTCCTCGGATCGGCAACCGCCCTGCTCGCGGCGGGCACGTCGGCCGCGTCGCTGTGGGCGGCGGAAACGCAAACCTCGGCCGCCAAGAAGAAAATAGTCGTGGGCGCCCACCCGTGGGTCTACGCGGCCACGCTACCCAACCGCGACATCACGCCCGTGCTGCCGGCCATCTTCGCCGACATGGAATATGCCGGCATGGAAGGGATCGAATTGATGCCGATCGTCTTGCAGCCGGTGGACGCGGTCCAGCGCATCGGCGAACTGTCGCAGAAGCATCATCTGCCGATCATCGGCGCTTCGTTCGAGGGGAAGATGTTCGACCGCACGAAGCACGCAGCGATTTTGGAGAGCGCCGAACTGGTGATCACGCGGCTGGCCAAGCTGGGCGGGCATACCTTGGGCACCTCGGTCGGCCAAGGCCCCAAGCTCAAGTCGCCCGAGCAACTCGACGCCCAGGCCGACGTGCTCCGCAAGGTGATTGCCCTGGCGAAGGCCAACGGCGTGGTGCTCAACCTGCACAACCACACCTATGAGATCGCCAACGACCTGTACGACCTGAAGGGCACGCTGGCGCGGATTCCCGACGTCAAGCTGGGCCCCGACCTGGGCTGGCTCGTGCGGGGCGGCGTCGATCCCGTGACCTTCATTCGGACGTACGGTCCGCAGATCGTCTTCCTCCACCTCCGCGACCAGACGGCCGACGGGAAATGGTCCGAAGCCATGGGCGAGGGCGCGGTGGACTACAAGGCGATTGCGAAGGCCCTGCACGACGTCAATTTCCAGGGAGACGCCGTGGTGGAACTGGCTCACGAAAAGGACTTCAAACCGACCCGGCCCATCCGCGAGAGCCTGAAGATGAGCCACGAGTTCGTGCGGAAGCTGCTGGACTGAGAACGGCGGCGAACAGTTTGGGTGGCACGCCCCAAGCGAAGCGAAGGGCGTGATTTCCGCGTAAGACCACGCCCATCACTACGTTCTGGGCGTGCCACCCTTCCCGTGCATGGGCGGTTGACATCGGCGGCCGGGCGCGTATACTCGAAACTGCGTGGCCGGCTGGCCATTCCGATCATTTCCCGCCTTGAAGCTCTGCCATGTCGGCCCAGGAACGAAACGTGGATCCTCAATCCAGCAGCGGACGGCCGTCGCGCCGCGACGTCATCAAGGTCATGTCGGTCGCCATCGGCGGCGCCGTGACCGGCGTGGGCGGCGCGATGTTGATAGGCCGGATCGATCGCTCGCGCCCCGGCGGATGGCGATTCCTCACGCCCGACGAGGCCTCGCTGGTCGAGGCCGTTGCCGAACAGATCATCCCGGCCGATCAGGATCCGGGCGCCAAGGATGCCGGCGTGGTCGTGTTCATCGACCGGCAGTTGGCCGGCCCTTACCGGCGGTATCAGGAAAAATACCGCACGGGACTCCAAAGCGTGCAGAAGACCAGCCAGCAGATGTTCGGCAAGCCGTTCGAGAAGTTGGCCTGGGACGACCAGACCAAGCTGTTGGAATCGCTGGAAGCCGGCAAGGCGTCCAAAGAGCTTTGGACCGATCCTTCGGCCAAGGAGTTCTTTGGCCTCGTGCGGGACCACGCCATGCAAGGGTTCTACGGCAGCCCGCGGCATGGCGGCAATCGGAATTACTGCAGCTACAAGATGATGGGACTGGAGTACCCGCGGGTGATGGGGCAGAATCGGTATCCGAAGCCGGCCGGTCCCGCCGTTAAGTCTTAAGCCCGCCCCGGTCTTCGGGCACGCAGGAGTGGAGCAAGTGGCACTTCGACACGTCAATGCGGTGATCGTGGGAGCGGGCGCCGGGGGCGGCGTGGTGGCCAACGAGTTGGCCCAGGCCGGCCTGAGCGTAGTCCTTTTGGAACGCGGCCGCTGGCAATCGTTCGCCGATCACGACGACGACGAGTTGATCTCGCAGCGCACCACCGTGTTGGGCAATGCCTTCGGTCCCGACGACGAGCGCTACCGCCGCGTCGTGGTCGGTTCGGACGGCACGACTCAGATCGTTCTGCCCAGCGAAAAGCCCTACTGCAACAACGCGGCTTGCGTGGGCGGCGGCACCCTCTCCTACGGCGCGATGGCGTGGCGTTTCCTGCCGCAGGACTTCAAGCTGTTGAGCACCTACCGCGAGTTGGCGGCGAAACTGAAGGCCCCCCATTCCCTGGACGACTGGCCCATCAGCTACGACGATCTTGAGCCCTGCTATGAGAGGGCGGAGTGGGAGATCGGCGTCTCGGGCGACGAATCGCAGAACCCGTTCGCCTCGCCGCGGAAGAAACCGCTGCCGATGCCCCCCTTCCCGTACAACCTCGACGGGCAAATGTTCGAGAAGGCGGCCAAGTCGTTGGGCTGGCATCCCTTTCCGCTGCCCATGCTGCGCAATTCCGTGCCCTACGGCGGCCGGCCGCAGTGCATCCACATGCGCTCGTGCGTGGGGTTTGCCTGCCCCGTCGACGCCAAGAACGGCACGCACAACACGGTGATTCCGCGGGCGCTGGCCACCGGCAACTGCGTACTGCGGACCGACTGCGTGGCGGCCGAAGTGATGATCGACGATCGGGGCCACGCCACAGGCGTGCGGTACTTCGATGCCGACGATCGGCCGCAGGTGCAGACCGCCGACCTGGTGGTCGTGGCGGCCTCGGCCAGCGAAACGGCCCGGCTGCTGCTGAACTCGCGCTCGAAGCTGTTTCCCAACGGCGCCGGCAACAACAGCGATTGGGTCGGGCGCAACCTCCAGGGCCACGCCTACGCCGGCGCCTCGGGGCTGTTCGACCAGGAGATCTACGAAGAGGCCGGCCCCGGCGCCTGCGTCGCGCTCTCCGACTTCAACCACAACAACCCCGGCCTGATCGGCGGCGGCGTGCTGGTGAATGAGTTCATCTCGCTGCCCTACCTGTTCACCGGCATGCGGCCGCCGGGCGCGCCGCGATGGGGCAAGGGGCACAAGGACTTTCAGCGCCGGAACTACAAGCGGTTCGTCTCGCTGCACGGCCCAACGCAGGAGATTCCGGTGCCGGAATCCCGCGTCAGCATCGACCCGAACGTCAAGGACCACTGGGGCATCCCCGTGGTGCGGCTCTCGGGCTATCGCCATCCCTACATGGCCGAGATCGGCAAGTTCCTGGCCGTCAAGGCCGAACTGCTGTTGAAGGAGATGGGCGCGCGGAGCACTCGGCTGTCGCCACCCGGGCTGGGCCTCTCCGGCGGGCAGCACCAGGCCGGCACCTGCCGCATGGGCAACGACCCCAAGACCTCGGTCACCAACAAGTTCGGCCAGGTCCACGAGATCGACAATCTCTTCGTGGCCGACGGCAGCCTGCACGTGACCAACGGCGGCTTCAATCCGGCCCTGACGATCCTGGCCCTGGGCTACTGGGTCGGCGGCTACATCGCCAAGCAGTGGAAGGGAGGCAAGTTCCGCTCGTAACGCTCCACCGAGACGTTGCCGCGGGCTGGCAGACGCAACTATGAGCACACGCGATTGGCCGCATTGGAGGATGGGATTGGTTCGCCTCGCCCTGTTCGGCGGGCTGTTCGCCGCGATGGCCGGGGCGGGGTCGCTGTGCTTCTTTCAGTTCGTCCCGCCCGAGCAGACGTGTCTCTCGTGCCACGAGATCCAGGAGCCGTACAACCGCTGGGCCCAATCGACCCATCGCGAGGTCTCGTGCAAACGATGCCACGGCGGCACGCTCACCTCCGGCATCCACGGCCTGCGCGAGAACCTCAAACGGACGATCGCCCATTTCCGCGACTCGGACCACGATCAGATGGGGTTGAGCGAGGAGCAAGTCGCGGCGATCAACGGCCAATGCCAGGAGTGCCACGCGCAGGAGTTCGCCCATTGGCGCAACGGCGGCCACGGGATCAGTTACACGACGATCTTCCTCGACAAAGAGCACAACGCGACCGAGCAGGTGGCCGAGGATTGCCTTCGCTGCCACGGGATGTTCTTCCCGGGCTCAGTGGCCGACGTGGTCGAGCCGCTCAATACTAAGGGACCTGGCGATTGAAGGATCGCCCAACTGGCCGATCGGCCCGTGATCCCCTGCCTGGCCTGCCATCAGATCCACGTGGCCGGCCATCCGTTCGCCGGCTCCGCCGGCCGCAAGGCGGAGGGCGACACCGCCGCGGCGGAGCGTCGCGGCACGGTCTCCTTGTACTCGCGCCGCGAGCGGACGCACTTTGCCGCGGCCGATCTGCCGGCGCCGAAGATCCACGATCACGGCCGGCCGGTGCAGGTCTCCACCGATCCGCGGCAGCGGCTGTGCGTGCAGTGCCACGCCCCCGACACCTTCGGCCAGGCGGGCTCCAGCGACGACCGCACGCCGGTGGGAGTCCACGAGGGGCTCAGTTGCGCCGCCTGTCACGAACCGCATTCCAACGACGCCCGCTCCTCGTGTACCCAGTGCCACCCGCGGCTCTCGAACTGCGGGCTGGACGTAGCGACCATGGACACGACCTTCCGCTCGCTGAAGAGCCCGCACAACATTCATTCGGTGCGTTGCGCGGATTGCCACGCGGCGGGCGTGCCCAAGAAGCCGGGCACGAAGGCCGACGCGGGCGCCGCCGAGAAGACGCCCATGAAGCCGGCCGGTGCGGACGCGGTCCGGAATTAGGTTGTTTTTCTCCAGGACAGGGGTTTGCGTCTGGTCGTCAGCCACCTCGTCCATGTGCTTGACCGCATCAGCGCGGAAACCATCGACAGTCGCCCGGTTGCGCGAAGAGTTGGACAGAGCCCTGGCACGAATCGCGGATTTGGAGAGCGAACGCGCAGCGTCTGAAGAGGAACTCCACGACCTCCTCCAAACCGCCATCGAGCGACATCGTCAAACCGCCGCGCCCACCGGCAAACAGCGGAGAACGCAGGAAGCGACGCCCTGGCGGTCAATTGGGACACACCCGTCACACCCGACCGGTTTTTCCGCTGGAGCAGGTGGTCAAGACAGTACAGAAAGCCAGCACGGCAATGGCATCCTGCTACGAGCAATTGCAACAGGCCTTGCCGCAACAAACGCATCTGGGAATCGACGGGACCGGACACCGCGAGCGTGGCCGCGGCCTGTGGAGTTGGTGCTTCCACGTGCCTGACGGGGAGCCTCGACGGCGAGACGTAGGTCTACATGCCGCCCTGGCCCGATTGCACTTCGTCGGGGATCAACAGTCCGGTGCGCACAGTGCGGTTTCTTCCAGCACCGCTGCCAGGTTGATCTGGCCGCTCTTGATGCCCCTGAGGGCGTCGATGAGCCTGCTGGCGTCGTGGCTCGACAGGGCGGCCAGCGCCCGGTCAGTAGCACAGCGGCCATGCGCGAGGGATCGGCGAGTTCGCGTCATCTGGAATCGCAGGCGGGCAAGTGTGGCATTATTACTGCGTATCAATAGCGGGTTCCGGCAGATGGTAGGCCCACGAAAGCCATGTTCCTGTGGTCTGTGAAAACGCACACGCTGCATGCTTCATGTCACCATTCGAGGCGGAGAATCGGGCAGGTGGGTTTCCCTACAGGTCGTGGGAATCAGGAACGCCCGATGACCCTGCGATATCGTTAAATCAGGAATATCCGGCGCAAGACCTGCCTGTGGTGACAGAGCAGCGACCAGCAGAAACCGACTGGCCACGGAATCCATTCCTAACCTACATTTGAGTGGGGGGACGGCGAGGTTTCAATGTGCTGGTTACCCCTTCTCATCAAGTCACGGAGTTGTCAAATGGGGCCAAGAAACGATGTCAGACGTCCCTCGATGCTCGGTCGAAGGGCGGACACTACTAAGGGTTATTCACATGTCGTTCATAAAAGACATTTTGGCGCGGAGAAATAATCACCCAGCACGCAGCAAACGTACTCCTCAAAATTGATCATCACACTTTTCTCCCCGCTTGGAGCTTTTGGAGCATCGGCTTACTCTTGGCGGTGATCGACATTACGCCTACTTGGCTTGCCCAGCAGGGTCCCGGTCCCTATATCCTAACCAGCAGCAATACGACGTATGTGTTGGATACGGATGTCACGACCGAGTACAGCTTTTGTTTTTGGTGGCCAAACATCACGCTGGACCTGAACGGTCATACGGTCACATACGGGAACAGTACTCCGGTAAGTGTCACGAATGGGGGGTTCGAACAAGGGAGTGTACGGAATGTGCCGGGGTGGAGCTTGACAAACGCTCCCCACGCGGCCATTGCAGCCAACAGCTATTATTTGTGGGGCAATCAGGTTCTGCAGTTTACGAACATTACGGCCAAGGAAACGATAGTTTCCAGCGCCATCTCAGGCATTGTTGCCAACCATGAATATACTGCTACGGTTACGCCCTCCGGACCGTGGGACGCTACTGTAACTCTGTCCGTGGTCGATGCCGTTACACAGACTGTGTTGGCAAGTAGTGATTCACCTGGAGTTGATCGTGCAATGGCAGCGGTAGTTACGTTTACGCCCACGACGACTGACAACGTCTATCTGAAAATAGATGTCACGCCAGGCTCCGGGGAAACGGAAACTGTTGCTATTGACTACGTCTCTCTTGCGGCATCAAGGGACTACGGGGTCTTAGCGACTTACGACTGGTATGATCTCGTGCCTGCTTATTTGCAGACTACCGCAATCATAAATGCTTGCGGCGCGACTCGGCTCCAGTGGTTCTAATGTTACGATCACCAACGGCAGTATCGTGCAAGGACAGGCGAATGGATATGGGTCGCTTCCGATTTTTACTCCCTACGTTGCCGGCTTAACAATCACAGACATGCAAACAATGAGTACCGGGATTGACACCGGGGCGGTGGAGGCCGAGTAACTCTAGTAATGTAACCATTCAGAATAATACCTTCACAGTGAATCGGACAACGTCACTGATCGCATGGGGACGGCTGGCTTTTTGTTGACTGCCGGCGGTGGCTGGCATTCTTCGGGAGCTATTTTGATCGAGGACAACAATTTTCTTAACTCGCCGCAAGGCGGCATCCATGTTGCCCCCATGATTTCTGTCAGCGACACCCTGGCGATTCGTGGAAACACGATCCAGTCAAACGCTATAACCAGTAATCCCTATGGAATTCTGCTTGATGGGGTTCACAACTTCGAGGTGTCGGGCAACACTATCAATGCTGAACAACGGTACGAGCAGTAGGGATTTTGATAGATGAAAACTTTTCGGATTATCCTGACCATGATGGCGAGATCTTTAATAATTATGTGGACATACGCTCCAAGCCTGATGCGGAGTATGGGCAGAACTACGCCACGACCGCCTTGCGCCTGCGGACTTTTTATGACGTTGGAATGTACAACGTTCACGTTCACGACAATACATTCATCGCCCGCACGGGAAGCGGGGAAGCGTGGGGCTGTATTGGCCTTAAGCCCTCGATCGGCGGCCCGGATAACAATGCTGTTTCAAACTTAAACATCCTCATCGAGAATAACATGATAAAGTCGATCTTTGAAACGACCGACAGCAATTGCTACGGCGCGGCCGTGAGCATGGAAGGCAATGCGGCAGGTGAAGAGATCACCTTTAAGAATAACATTATGGAGAGTAACCTTGTATCCCTCGGTCTTGGCGGCCACGACGTGCCGGACAATTATGATGGTATTTTTATCTCCAATACATTACTCAAATCCAGTGAAGGTGTCGCGCTGACATACCATTCTGTGTCTCTAGGTTATTGGAACGGCATCATGCATAATGTTAGTATTTTTGACCCTAAATACCAGGAGGCGCCACGTCGGCTATTTATTGGGACCCTATTACACAGCAAGTGACGGCTCGACCAGAGATGTTTCGATGGGTTGGCTCTTGGGCGTCCAGGTGAAAAACATGGGCGGGACAGCCTTGGCCGGGGCTACGGTGCAGGTGCTCGACAAGGACGGCGTCCAGATCTTCTCCGGTACTACGGATGCCAACGGCTACATAACCTCGCAGAGTGGCACGGTTAGCACCCAGGCACAGGGCAGCCTTACCCTAACCGCCCAACCATCGGATGGCGACACGGTGACCCTGAGCGACGGCGTAGACCCCGCCACGGTGTTTGAATTCGATAGCAACAGCTCCGTTATTTCCGGTCATGTGGCGGTAACCATCGGCAGCGACATAGAAGCCACCATGGCCAACCTCGTGGCTGCCATCAATGCTGCCTCCAACCTGGGTGTCACGGCGGATGCTTTTGGCGTGGCCAACAGTTGTACCCTTCACAACGATGCAAGCGGTGTGGCCGGCAACGTGGCTATTACGACAACATGCGGCAACTTGACTGTATCGGGCCTGGCGGGAGGCGGCGTATTTGTGCCGGTGGTTACGACGGTTTATGACCAGACGGGCACGGACCCGAGTGTTATCACCACCGACACACGGGGGCCGTTCCAGGTTCAAGTCTCGTTGGCCGGCTACACACCGTCGAACCAGCAAGTCACGCTTAATCAGTCGCAAAACCTCCTCGTTCAGTTGGCTTCATCCGGTGGAAATAATCCGCCGGTGGCGGTCAACGACAGCTACGGCCTCAATCAGGACACGGTCCTGACGGTACCGGCTGCCGGAGTGCTGGTCAATGACACCGACGCGGATGGGAACCCCTTGACGGCAGCGCAGGTGACCGGCCCGTCCCACGGGACATTGACGCTCAATGCCAACGGTTCGTTCACCTACACGCCCACCAGCGGCTACCACGGGGCGGACAGCTTCACCTACAAGGCCAACGACGGGGCGGCCGACTCCAACGTGGCCACGGTGAGCCTCACGATCAATGCCGTGACGCTGCTCGCGGTGACGATCAACCAGGCCACGGGCCAGGTGGACCCGACGAACCGTTCGCCGATCAACTTCACGGTGGTCTTTAGCGAGCCGGTGAGCGACTTTACCACGGGCGACGTGACCTTTAGCGGCACGGCTCCAGGGACTTTGGTGGGGACGGTAACCGGCAGCGGCACGACCTACAACGTGGCCGTCAGTGGGATGACCGGCAGCGGGACGGTGGTGGCAAGCATCGCGGCGGGTAAGGCCCACGACGCGGCGGGCAATCCCAACGCGGCCTCCACCAGCACCGACAACACGGTGACCTACGACGTTACTCCGCCGACGGTGACGATCAACCAGGCCACCGGCCAGGCGGACCCGACCAACAGTTCGCCGATCAACTTCACGGTGGTCTTCAGCGAGGCGGTGAGCGACTTCGCCACGGGCGACGTGACCTTCAGCGGCACGGCGGGAAGGAGGTTGGTCGGCACGGTGACCGGCAGCGGCACGACCTACAACGTGGCCGTCAGCGGGATGACCGGCAGCGGGACGGTGATCGCCAGCATCGCGGCGGGTAAGGCCCATGACGCGGCGGGCAACCCCAACACGGCCTCCACCAGCACCGACAACACGGTGACCTACGACGTGACACCGCCCGCGGTGACGATCAACCAGGCCACGGGCCAGGCCGACCCGACCGTACGTCGCCGATCAACTTCACGGTGATCTTCAGCGAGGCGGTGAGCGATTTCGCCACGGGCGACGTGAGCTTCAGCGGCACGGCGCCGGGGACGCTGGTGGGCACGGTGACCGGCAGCGGCACGACCTACAACGTGGCCGTCAGCGGGATGACCGGCAGCGGGACGGTGATGGCCAGCATCGCGGCGGGTAAGGCCCACGACGCGGCGGGCAACGCCAACACGGCCTCCACCAGCACCGACAACACGGTCACCTACGACGTGACGCCGCCCGCGGTGACGATCAACCAGGCCACGGGCCAGGCCGACCCGACCATACGTCGCCGATCAACTTCACGGTGGTCTTCAGCGAGGCGGTGAGCGATTTCGCCACGGGCGACGTGACCTTCAGCGGCACGGCGCCGGGGACGCTGGTCGGCACGGTGAGCGGCAGCGGCACGACCTACAACGTGGCCGTCAGCGGGATGACCGGCAGTGGGACGGTGCTGGCCAGCATCGCGGTGGGTAAGGCCCATGACGCGGCGGGCAACCCCAACACGGCCTCCACCAGCACCGACAACACGGTCACCTACGACGTGACGCCGCCCGCGGTGACGATCAACCAGGCCACGGGCCAGGCCGACCCGACTCGCACGTCGCCGATCAACTTCACGGTGATCTTCAGCGAGGCGGTGAGCGATTTCGCCACGGGGGACGTGAGCTTCAGCGGCACGGCGCCGGGGACGCTGGTCGGCACGGTGAGCGGCAGCGGCACGACCTACAACGTGGCCGTCAGCGGGATGACCGGCAGTGGGACGGTGCTGGCAAGCATCGCGGTGGGTAAGGCCCATGACGCGGCGGGCAACCCCAACACGGCCTCCACCAGCACCGACAACACGGTCACCTACGACGTGACACCGCCCGCGGTGACTGTGGCTGCCATCACAACGACCAGTCACGCGCCGGCCTTGAACGGTACCGTGGACGATCCGCTGGCCGCGATTCAGGTCACCGTCGCGGGGAATTCGTACACGGCAACCAACAACGGCAACGGTACCTGGACATTGCCCGCCAACACGATTACCCCCAGCTTGCAGCCCGGCATGTACGACGTGTCGGTGACGGCCACCGACCTGGCCGGCAACGTCGGAACCGACTCGACGACCGGCGAACTACAGATTCTATCGGCTGTCGTCGGTCGGCACATCTTCTACAACAACTCGAAGTGGGACGCGGACCCGGCGAACCCCATGGGCGATCCGGCCGCCAACGCCTATGACGACAACGCCATCGCCGCGGAGAACTCCAGCGATCCGCACCTGAGCAAGGCGGCCTTGCTGCCCGGCCAAACCGCCACCTTCAACAACTACACCAGCTACAGCCTGGGCATCAACGGCATCATGGTCGATTTCGACCATCTGCCGGGCACCGTCACGGCCGCCGACTTCGAGTTCAAGATGGGCAACACCACGACGCCCGACACATGGCTCGCCGCGCCGGCCCCGTTAAGCGTCACCGTGCGGCAGGTCAACGGCATTGATCGGGTGACGATCATCTGGGCCGACAACGCCATTCAGAACACCTGGCTCCAAGTGACGGTGAAGGCCACAGCCAATACGGGCCTGGCCCAAAACGACGTGTTCTACTATGGGAACGCCGTGGGCGAGTCGGGCGACGACACCACCAACACCCTGGTCAACAGCGCCGATGAAATGGGGGCCCGGCTGAATCCGAGCACGCCGTTCAACCCGGCCGCCATCGACAATCCCTACGACTACAACCGCGACGGGCTGGTGAACTCGGCCGACCAGATGATTCCGCGATACAACGCCACCACGCCTTGGACGATGTTGAATCTGATCACCGCGCCGGCGGTGGTGGCCACGGACGACGCGGCGGCCACCGACAAGGCCACGGCCGTGCCGATCGCCGTGTTGAGCAACGACCGCAACGGCGGCGGGGCGTTGAGCGTGTCTTGCGTGGATGCCACCAGCAGCCTGGGGGCATCGCTCGCGATCAACGCCGATCAGACGATCCGTTACGACCCGACGGTTTCCACGACCTTGCAGGCGTTGATGGTCGGCCAATCGCTGTGGGACACGTGTACCTACACGATCCAGGACAGCAAGGGGCTCGCCGACACGGCGACGGTGAAAGTGCTCGTCAATGGGCTTTCGGCATCCCAAGGCGATCAGCCGATGACGTTGTCGGCAGCGGCCGACAGCGTGCCGAGTGGTCCTAGTGCTCCGGCCGCGACCCTGCCACTCACTGGCAGAGCCACGCCCACCAGCAGTAAGCTTGCGAGTGATTTCGCGCTAAGATCAGACCTGCGGGAAAGTCCATTAGGCTATCTGGCTTGGCTGTATGATTGGGAATCGCTTTCCGGGCCGGACCACGACGCCAGCGGGGGGCTGAGGAGTTTGCAGGCCGTCGACGCGCTAATGGCCGATTACTCGGGAAAGTCTGGCTAACGAGTTGGCACGTGAGGTTCTGCAATGGCAGAGCCGGTTTTCGCTAACAGTCCGCTACGGGCAGCGGTGATTCTTGGATCAGTGATTTCATCAAGGTAGTGTCTGCTATGTAGTTCGTGTCAAGGGCGTTGCCGGCGGGATTGGCGGTAAAGGATGATCGCGTGCCGTCTGCTATCCGGTTGTCCACGGGAACCATGGAGACCATATTTCCGAAACGCTGGGGCCGGACCAGACTGTCAAACGGGCACTGACCCACGACACTAACGGTCGCGTCCCCCTCGTGATCATCGACGCATCAGACCCTATTTGCCTTTCCACTCGGTAGGGAGGTTTTCCTGCGGGGTAAGTCTCCAAGATACCACAACTGCCAAGGGTGCTATTCACCGAGCGCTCACGAGCGGGGCACCTTTTCTGTTCCGCAACTAAGCCGTTTTGCCGCACGTTCAGCGGCGGACTCGTAGATATTCAAAGTCTCGCGGGCCACCGCATCCCAGCCCAGATGCTGTTCGGCGTGTGCACGCAGCCGCGTTCCATAATCCTGCCGCATCGCCTCGTCGCTCAAGACCTGCTCTATCCGGTTGGCAAGTTCCACCGGATCGTCACCGCTGATCCAGATGCCCAGATCACCGATGTGGTCGGGAACGCCTGCCAACCGCGTGGCGATGATTGGCAGTCGGTTGGCCGCGGCGACGCCGGCCGCTAGACCGGCAAAGCTCCCCGTATAGGGCAGGACGCACACCTGTGACCGTCGGTAAAGACGTGCCATCTCCTCCGTCGAACTACCCCCTTCCGGCAGATCGTTGAGCCATTCCACGTCGTCTGCGACGCCGGCCTGCTTTGCCATTTCGACGGCATCCGGCGGCGGCGTCACCCCATAGTGACCATGAATCCGCAATCGCGGCACTGCTTGCGAGCGATCCTTAAGGCACCGATAAGCTTGCAGCAGGACGCCAAGTCCTTTGTTCTTGGTGAGGTGATGGCCACCGTAGAATACGATGCCATCTCGCGCGACGTTCTCGGCTTCCGCAAGATCCGTTCCACAGCACACAACGTTCACCAGATTCGCCGCAACGCCCGTGGACACGAGTTCTTCCTTCATCAAGCTGTCGTGAACGATGACGGCGTCAGCCAAGTTGTAAGTTTGGTTGAGAACGGGAATGTCGGTCTGCTCGGGATCCAATTCATGCAGCGTGATCACGCGTGCCGCACCCAAGTGTCGCCGCAGGAGACGGAAGGCGAAATCCGCACCATAGGCGTTCAGGGTCTGCTGAAAGTGGATGACATCGGCCCCCGATGCAAGGCGCGCGTAACGCGATACACGGAAGGAGTTGCTCGCATAACGGATGCCACACTTCAGGACCCGTTTGACCGGATTGAGCGAGTACCCAAGCATGTTCCAGCCTCCGATCCTGGTGCGCATCTCGAAATAGTCGCAGTCCTGCGTCTGGAACCGGCGAGCTAATTCTATGGGATCGCCGCACCCGCAGTTGGAGGCAACCCACTGCACGGGCGATCCGGCCGTGCGTTCCAGCGCCAATCGTAACGAGGAGATGTAGCCGCCGTATGACGTCCGAAACGGACAACCGATCAACGTTATTTTCATGTCTGTCTCCTGTCTCGATATGCGTTTTCGCTGCCAAGTGCTTCATAGAACGTGTTTCAAAAAACCCCCGGGATTCGACGTACGCATCCTCGGCGCGTAGGGAAGCGGCCAATCGCCGAGGGAGGCAACGCGGCCAGGATGGAGGCCACAAAGACGTCGAGAGCTTACGTCTCCCGGGCCGCTTGGCGCATGAGGTTGGGCAGAGCGAGAATTTCATGTAGTCCGCGTATGCGATCCTGAAGGTACCGCCAGAAGGAAACGCCCAGCCTCCGGCAGGTCTTCTTCAGGCTGACAAAAGTGTCGCGACTACGACGGCCTAGCTCGCTCCGCGTGCCAGCGCCGATCTTCCGCTTCTTGGCCCATTCCCGGATATCGTTCTCCGAGAGGTTGTTGTGCAGCGGGATCTCCGGACGGTCCAGAACCAGCAAGAGATCATCTCGCTTCTCGTGGATTCTCCGGAGGGCCTCGTTCAGGTCCGCAAAGCCGGTGCGCTGCCGAAACAGCCGGTCGAAGTCCCGCTCCAAGGCGGCCTTGCGCCGCAAGCTCGGCGATTCCCGATAAGGCTTCCAGATCTCCGCGAAGAAGATCTTTTCTCGCTGCTGCCCCATCTCTGGAAACCAGCTTGAGCGTTCCCACCCCGGAGCCCCGTCGCGCTGGCGATTTCGGCCTACGTGTTCGGCCAGACGCTTACGATCCGAACGACCTCCTGAAAATCCCCCACCTGCGATTCGTCTGCTACACTTGTCATAGCGGTTCTCCAGTGAGGACGCCGCAATACGGCAGCCAGCTATGGCGCTGCCGCGGTTGATCCGTTCCAGGCAATACAGCGTCCAGGCCGGGGGATAAAAGGGACCGCGACGTCACGGTGTCACGCCATTGATATCGTGCTGCTGCGCCGGGCGCATTGGTGCGTCACTGTTTGTGCGGTTTTGCTCGTCCTTTTGGCGGGTCATTTCGCAGAGGGTGCGATCAAGTACTTCCTTGCCACGGGTATGAAGTCCTGGAGAAATCTCTGGCACGGGTCGTCGGATCGCAGATTCGTTGTTCCCGGAGGCAGAAGGCCGACGAGCTGGATCTTATAAAAGTAGGGCAGCCCGGCAGACCAATAGTGCGCGTCTTTCAAGGCCAGCCAGCGGTCGCCGGCGCTCCAAGCGTAGTACACCCGGACGACCTCTCCGTGCAGGTTCATCAACTTGAAGTCCAGCGACCAGAACTCGTCGTCCGCTCCCGCCGGGCCGCGGATTGCCACCTCCTGCCGTTCGCCGCAGCGTTCACAATTCCGGCTGGCGAAGCAGACTTCAGGGGTGTGAACCGCGATCGGGCCCGGTCGTCCGAGCAGAAGCATCACATCCACCACATCGCCGGTCTGCCGATTATTGTACCTGCGGTCGAAGTACCCTGCCGGCTGGAGTTGCTCCTGCGACGACTTGTCCAGCTCTGCAGACGACTGAAGTCGCCAATCGCCGAACTCGAACGGCATCTCTTTCAGTTTGTTGGCGACGTGGAGGGTCTCGACCGAGGGTCCCCAGCGATTACTCAACCACCCGTGAAGAACGCCAGAAAGGATCGTCAAAGCCGCAACCATAAGAACCGCAGATACAAACTTTAGCCGTTTCATGTCAATCGGTAGTGTGTGCGGCGTCAACGGCTAAGCTCCTTTTCGTGGACTGCATGCGATCCATTGACGCTGCTTTGTCAAGGCAGGCACGGAGTCGCTCCGCAAAGATCTGAACGTGGGGTGGGTCGAAGAGGGTTCCGTGGTTACCCGGAATCATCTCAATCTCGACGCCTTCCCCAGCCACGGTCCCCCACCCGAGATCGGCTTCGCAAGCTGGGGTAAACAAATCTCTCGCCCGTGCACGGAAGAGCGTCACACGTCCGGGATAAACCCGCGGCACATATCCCTTCCAGATTTCGAAATGGGCCGTCACCAAGTCGCGGGTCGGTCCCGACAAAGCCGTGAAATCCCAGATGTCTTCGGCACGGATACGGCCGGCACTTTCCGTGGCGGCACCATGATGGATTCCAAGCCAGTTCAATGCCGACGACAGTTTCCTTCGAACTCTCAACAAAGTGTATTGTACACTAGACTCCATGAGGTCGTACCGCACCCACGCGGGAATGTTGCGGACAAAAGATGCAAACCAACGGAATCCTCGTGTTGATAGTCTCCGTGCACCCGTATCAATGATTACCAAAGGGAAAACTTTCTCCCCCATGGCGTGCAATTGCCGGGCGATCTCGAAAGCTACCTTGCCGCCGAACGAGTATCCCAGCAAGGCGTACGGCCCCGAGGGCTGCACGCGACGCAAGTGCTCAACGAGGGAAGCCGCCATCTCTGCCAGCGAGGAGAACGGCTCGAACGACCCGTCGCGCCCCAGGCACTGCAAGCCGTAGCAAGGCTGGTCAGGCCCAAGGTGCCGAACTAAATCACGCCAGAAGAGCAAGTTTCTCGTGATGCCACTGACCATGAACACAGGGCGCCGCGTTCCGTTGGGCTGGATTGGGACAATCCAATCTTCAGACACTGTGGCCGGCTGCGATTCAATTGCCTCGGCCAACTCCTTCACGGTCGCTCCACGGAACAAGATCGACAGATTCAGATTCCTGCCGCTCACTTCTTCGATTCTCGCGAAAAGACGTGCGGCCAGCAGGGAGTGGCCCCCCAAATCGAAGAAGTTGTCATGGATGCCGACTCGCTCCACTCGCAGAAACTCCGCCCAGATCTCCACCAGCGCCTTTTCCAAGGCGCTGCGGGCGCGACGTACCCGCATTTCCCTCCAGCGGCGGCCTCGGGCGCGGGCAGCGATTTGCGATCCACCTTGCCGTTGGGAGTCAAGGGCAATGCCTTCAAGGCCATGCAGGCCGAAGGCACCATGAACTCGGGGAGATCCCGCTTGAGGTAGCTGCGCAGATCAGCGACCGTGGGCGCCTCCCCGTCCTTTGCCACGAGGTACGCCACCAGACGCTTGTCGCCGGGAGAGTCTTCTCGGGCCACCACGACGACGTCTTGGATCGCAGGATGACGGCGGAGATGGCTCTCGATCTCTCCCAACTCGATGCGGAATCCCCGAATTTTCACCTGATGATCCAGCCGCCCCAGGCATTCCAGGTTCCCGTCCGGCCGGTAACGCACCAGATCGCCCGTTCGGTAAAGCCGTGGGCTGCTAGCACCAGAGATAGGATTGGCGACGAACTTCTCCGCCGTCAGTTCCGGGCGATTCAGGTATCCGCGCGCGACCCCGCGCCGCCGATGTATAACTCGCCTGGCACACCGACCGGAACCGGCTGCCGGTTCTTGTCCAAGACATACACCTGAGTACCGGCGATCGGGCGGCCGATGACAACCGGCTCGTCAGGCGAAGTGATCCGGCAGATGGTGGACCAGATAGTGGTCTCCGTCGGGCCGTAGAGGTTCCACAGGGATTCGCCGGCCCCGAGGAGTTGCCGAGCGAGATCTGGAGGAAGCGCTTCGCCTCCGCAGAGGACTTTCAGCTTCGGGCTACCTTTCCACCCTCCTTCGAGCAGGAGCCTCCAAGTCACGGGCGTCGCCTGCATGACCGTGGCCTGGGTGCTGGCGAGCAGTTTCGCCAACCGGCTGCCATCGGCCGCCGCCTCCCGCGAGGCAATCACCACCCGCGCCCCGACGGCTAACGGCAGGAACAGCTCGAGTCCGGCGATATCGAACGAGAGGGTGGTTACGGCCAGGAGGATATCTTCCGGGCCCAGCCCCGGCTCACGACGCATGGACTTGAGGAAATTCACCACGGCGTGGTGAGGGATCATCACGCCCTTGGGCGTACCGGTCGAACCGGACGTGTAGATCACGTAAGCGAGATTCGTGGGATCGGCCGTGCCAGCAAGATTGCCATCGGGGGCCCCGCCGATGCGCGGCCAGTCCGCGTCCAGACAGACGATTCTCGCCGCGTGGGCAGGCAGGCTTTCCACAAGCTTGTGCTGCGTCAGCAGCACCGGCGCCTGGCTGTCCTGGAGCATGAAGGCAACACGATCCGGGGGATAGGCGGGGTCCAGTGGGATATATGCCCCTCCGGCCTTGAGGATGCCCAGCAGACCGGCCACCATGTCCAGGCCGCGCTCCATGCACACTCCCACGCGCACCTCAGGCCCGACGCCCAGCTCCCGCAGGTAGCGTGCCAACTGGCTGGCCCGGCTGTTCAACTGCCGATAGGTCAATGCCTGGCCGTTGAACTGCACCGCCACCGCGCCCGGCGTCTTCTTCACCTGCGCCTCGATTAGGTGGTGGATGCACTCGTCAGCGGCGAGGGACGAGCCGGTGTCGTTCCACTCCTCCAGCAGTTGGTCCCGCTCGGTTGCGGTGAGCAGTGGCAGCTCACCGATCCGCTGCCCAGGATCCGCCACAATCCCCTCGAGCAACCTCTGAAAATCCCCCAGCATCCGCTGGATCGTCTCCCGATCGAACAGGTCGGTGTTGTACTCCAGCACACCGCGGAGTCCTTCGCCATCGGCAGTTATCCAGAGAGTCAAGTCGAACTTCGCCGTATTGTTTTCCACTGCCTCGGTGCTCACCCTCAGCCCTGGCAGGCGAAGGGGCTCACGCGGGGCATTCTGCAGCACAAACATCACCTGAAACAGTGGCGTGTGACTGAGATTCCGCTCCGGGTTCAGTTCATCCACCAACTTTTCAAACGGCAAGTCCTGGTGCGCATAGGCCCCTAACGTCGCCTCGCGCACCCGAGCCAGCAGTTCTTGAAACGTGGGATTCCCTGCCAGGTCAGTCCGTAGCGCCAGCGTGTTCACGAAGAACCCGATCAGTTCCTCGGTCTCCACCCGATTGCGGCCGGCGATCGGTGATCCCACCACGAGATCTTCCTGCCCGCTGTAGCGGTAAAGGAGCGTCTGGAACGCCGCCAAGAGTGTCATGAAGGGCGTGGCCCCCTCCTGCCGGCCCAACTGCCCCAAGGCCTCCGACAGCCCCTCGTCGAGCACCAAGCACTCTTGGGCGCCGCGATACGTTTGCACGGCAGGCCGCGGATGGTCGGTTGGCAATTCCAGTAGCGGCGGGGCGCCCTCCAGTTGCCGTTTCCAGTAGGCCAGTTGCTCCCCCAGCACATCCCCCTGCAACCACTTCCGCTGCCAAGCGGCAAAGTCGGCATACTGAATCGACAGATCCGCCAGCGGCGAGGGCTGGCCGCTGGAAAAAGCCGCGTAGAGTGCCGTCAACTCGTGGAAAAAGATCCCTAGGGACCAGCCATCGGCGGCAATATGGTGGAACTTCAGAAAGAAGACGTGCTCCCGCTCATCCAACCGCAGCAGCCCCGCCCGGAGCATCAAGTCTTGAGACAAGTCGAAAGGCCGCCGCGCCTCTTCGGCAAGCAGCCGACGAACCTCCCCTTCACGCTCCGCTTTCGATAGACCGCTAAGATCCGTCATCGGGAGCGCCAAGGGCACCGCCGGCTCAATCCGCTGCTGCGGTTCCCCGGCCGCGGTCCGAAACGTCGTCCGTAACACCTCATGCCGCCGCACCACCTCGCTCAGGCACCGCTTGAGTACCGGTACGTCCAGCGGTCCGGTCAAGCGCAAACCAAGCGGGATATTGTACAGCGAACTGTTGGGTTCCAACTGATCGATAAGCCACAACCGCTGCTGGGCAAATGAAACGGGCAGATCGCCGTCGCGAGGGATAAGGGAAATGGGAGCCGCCCCCGCAGCCACCGCCGATTTCGAGTCCCGCAGAAACTCCAGGATACTCGCTTTCCGCGTGCGGATTTCCTCAAGGACGCCGGGAGTGAGCGCGCCAGGCGGCGCGCTACAGCGCAATTCGCCACCATCGGCCCAAACCCTGATGCCCGCACGGCGCACACGCGACAACAACTCTAAGACAGCAGACATTCAGATCGCCACGCTATCCCGGTTTGAAAGGACTTCGGCCGGATCGGCGGCCCAACGCACGGCTTCCACGTACTGCGCTAACTGCGCCACTGTTGGCCCTTCGAAGAACATTTGCAGCGGCAATTCCACCTGAAGAACACAGCGTATCCGCGAGACGACTCGTGTTGCCAGCAAGGAGTGTCCGCCGAGGTCGAAGAAATTGTCGTCGACACCGACCTGCTTGATCCGCAGCACTTCCGACCAGATGTCGGCCAACACCTTCTCGATGGATGTCCGTGGCGCGACAAAGGCCTTCTCCACCTCAGGCTGCGCGAAATCAGGCATAGGCAGCGCTTTGCGGTCCACCTTGCCGTTGGGAGTCAAGGGGAAGCGATCCAGGGTGACCAATGCCGAAGGCACCATGTATTCCGGCAGCTTCGCCTGGAGCAGGCCCCGCAATTCTGGAACGTTCAGCCGTTCACCGACTTTCGGAATCAAATACGCCACCAGGCGCTTGTCACCAGGAACATCCTCGCGCACCACCATCACTACCTCCCGCACCGCCGGATGCCCGGCCAACACCGATTCGATTTCGCCCAACTCAATGCGAAAGCCTCGGATTTTGACCTGAGAATCTTCCCTTCCCAAGAACTCGATGTTGCCGTCCCGCAGATATCGTCCCAAATCGCCCGTGCGGTACAGTCGTTCGCCCGTCCGAGGGTGGCTGATGAAACTGACGCGAGTCTTTTGCTCGTCGCGCCAGTAGCCCCTGGCAAGACCGATTCCGCCAATGTAGAGTTGCCCGCGGACCCCCACTGGGCAAGGCTCCAGCGCCTTGTCCAGCACGTGAACCTGCTGGTTCGCCATCGCCCGGCCGTAAGGAATGCTCTTCCAGTCGGGCGCGACTTCCTCGATCGGAAAGAGGATCGACCAGATTGACGCCTCTGTGGCGCCTCCCAGGCTGATGACCTTCGTCTGGTGCGACAGCGCTCGAATTTGATCGGGCAGGCTCACCGGGATCCAGTCTCCGCTGAGCAGCGCCAAGCGCAGCGCCGGCGGATGCCACTGCGCCTGCCGGCCGCACATTCCACGACCAGGCTCATCAGAGCCGGGACGGAGTTCCAGATCGTGACCTTTTCCCGGACGATCAAATCCGCCCAGTAGTTCGGGTCCCGGACATGAGAGTGGTCGGGAACGACGATCGTCCCTCCAGCCGCAAGCGTGCCAAAGACGTCATACACGGACAGATCAAAGCTCAGCGACGACACCGCCGGAACCCGATCGCCTGGGCCCACGTGGAATCGCTGGTTCATGTCCAGAACCGTGTTGACTGCACCGCGGTGCTCGATCGCCACCCCCTTGGGCGTACCGGTCGATCCGGAAGTATAGATCACATAAGCAAGATTCGTGGGGCAGGCCGTGGAAGCGAGATCGCTGTCGGGACCATTGCCGATACACGGCCAGTCCGCGTCCAGACAGACGGTTTTCGCCACGTGAGCAGGCAGGCTTTCCACGAGCTTCTGCTGCGTCAGCAACACGGGCGCCTGGCTATGTTGGAGCACGAAGGCAACGCGGTCCCTGGGATAGGCGGGATCCAGCGGGACATACGCCCCTCCGGCCTTGAGGATGCCGAGCAGACCGACCACCATGCCCAGGCTGCGCTCCATGCACACGCCCACGCACACCTCGGGCCCGACGCCCAACTCCCGCAGGTGACGCGCCAACTGGTTGGCGCGGCTGTTCAACTGCCGATAGGTCAGCGCCTGGCCGTTGAACTGCACCGCCACCGCGTCCGGCGTCTTCTTCACCTGCGCCTCGACCAGGTGGTTGATGCACTCGTCGGCAATGATGGCAGAACCAGTGTCGTTCCATTCTACCAGCAATTGCTGCCGCTCTCTCTCGGTCAGCATCGGCAACTCGCCGATCCGTTGGTCGGACTCGGCCACGATGCCCTCAAGCAGGATCTGCAGGTGGTCCACCATCCGCTCGATGCGGGCATCGTCGAACAGATCCGTGCTGTACTCCATTTCCAGCCAGATCTCATCGCCAGCGTCGGTCAAGAACAGGGTCAGATCGAACTTAGAGGTCTTGCTTTGAGCCAGTAGTGGTTCGGACGCAAGTCCTTCCATTGCGATGAACGACAGTTGCGCGTCGCGGTCGCGCCAGTTGAGCATCACCTGGAATAGTGGCGAGTGGCTCAGGTTGCGTTCGGGTTGGACTACCTCCACGACTTTGTCAAAGGGCACGGCGCGATGGCCGTAAACCCCTAGTAGCCCTTTTTGAACGCGGCCGAGCAACTCACGGAAGGTGAGGTTGCCAGAAAGGTCCGTTCGCAGAACGTGCGTGTCGATGAGATAACCGATCAACAACTGTAGTTCGGGGCGTTCCCGGTCGGCTATCGGGATCCCCACCAGGATGTCTTCCTGACCCGTGTAGCGGTAAAGCAAGGCGTTGAAGGCAGCGGCAAAGACCGTGAACAGGCTTGTCTGTTCCTTCCGGCTTAGGACCCGCACGTTCTCCGCCAGGGTCGGGTTCAGGCGAAGCCGTCGCTTGGAGCCCCGGTAAGAAACGGCAGGCGGCCGGGGCCGGTCCGTCGGCAACTCCAAGAGATCGGGCGCCCGCGCAGGTTCTCCTTCCAGAATGAGAGGTCTTCTTGGAAGCCCCCTTTTTCGATCTGTTGCCTCTGCCAGACCGCGTAATCACCGTATTGAATGGGCAAGGGAGACAATGGAGAAGGTTGCCCGCGACAAAAGGCCCGATACAACGCCGACATCTCTCGCCACAGCACGCCCACGGCCAACCGGTCGCAGATGATATGGTGCATCAGCAGAATGAAGACGTGTTCCCGAGGGCCTAATCGGAGCAGCGTCGCGCGGATTCCCGGCTCGGCTTCGAGATGATAGCGGCGCCGCGGCTCGTCGACCAGCAAACGCTCGACTTCCGCCTGGCGCTCGTCGGCCGTCAGCGCACTTAGGTCGATCTTCTTCAGTTGCAAAGGCCAGCTCTCGTGCATGACCGCAATCGGTTGACCGTCGGTGACCCGGATCGTCGTCCGCAGTATCTCGTGCCGCGCGACAATGACGTTTAGCGCCTTTTCCAACGCGTCGACGTTGAGTTCTCCCTGCAACCGCACCGCCTCCGCCTCGTTGTAGACAGGTACCCCCGGATTGAGCTGCTCCAAGAACCACAACCGTTGCTGCCCAGGGCTGAGCGGGCACGGGAGCGACCGATCGCGCTGCGGAATCGACTGTGGGCCCGCAGGCGTCGGTAGCTTTTGCAGCAGGGCTTGCTCCAACGCTGCCGCCGATTGGTCCGAGGGGGCTTGACCCTCGGCGCGGCCGTCTGGCGAGGCGGTGCCCGCCTGTGCGATGTCCGGACGCAGCCGCCGCCTGATGAGCGCCGCCTGCTGGGCAACTGTGGCATCTCGAAAAAATCTGACAGCGAAAGCGCGATGGGGAGTTTCTCGCGCAGTCGCGACAGGCATTGAATGGCCAGCAGTGAGTGGCCGCCCAGCGCAAAGAAGTTGCTCTCGACATCGACCTGCGGTTCTCCAAGGAGTTCCGCCCAGGTTTCGGCGATCATTTGCTCGATCGGCGAGGCCGCAGAGGGCAGACTGACTCGGGCGAACTGGCCTTGGCCGTCCGCCGCCGTAAACTCACTGCCGGACGAAGCCGACGTGGCGATGGCGGGCCGCCCCGCCTCGTCCAGTAGCTTAAGCCGCTGAACCTTGCCCGAAGGCCCCTTCGGCAAGTCCTTAACAAAGTGAATTCGTGTCGGGGTCTTAAAGTGGCCCAGCCGACTCTCACAGAATTCTAAGAGTTCCCGTTCGTCGCTGGCGGCCCCGGCCCGCAACACCGCGAAAGCAATGAGATCCTCGCCCACGTAACGGTCAGGAACCCCTACGGCGGCTGCTTCCAAAACCGCCGGGTGGGATTCCAGCACTTCGTCAATCTGCTTCGGGGCAATGTTCATCCCTCCCTTGATGATCAACTCCTTGGACCGGCCGACGACGAAGAAGTAACCATCTTCGTCCCGGTACGCAAGGTCGCCGGTATGGAACCAACCGTCGGGGTCAAAAACCGCCGCAGTTCCCTCCGGGTCCTTGTAATAGCCCTGCATGACAGCCGGACCGCGAAGGAGGACTTCACCGGGTTCTCCCGGCGGCACTTCGACGCCCTCTCGATTGACGATCTTGGTTTCAAAACCCCATGGCAGCCCCGGCGACCCGATCTTGTTCTCGCCCGGGGGCTGCGGATTGGAAAAGATATTGCCTCCCTCGGTCGAGCCCATGGCCTGGATGAGGAGCAACTTAAATTTGTCCAGAAACTCCCGGTGTAGCGACGGCGAGAGCGGCGCTGAAGAAGAACGCAAGAAGCGGATGCGCTGGAAGGCCGCTTCACGACTGTCCGCACGGGGGTCTTTCCAATCCAGCAACTGCGAAATGATCGTCGGCACCAGGGCCGACCAGGTGCAGCGGTGTTCGTCCAACCAGTCCCAGAATTGGCTGACGCTAAAGTGATGAGGCACCACGACCGAACCGCCGCTTAGCAGCGCGGGCCCGAGGGTCACACACTCGGCGTTGATGTGATACAACGGAAGCACCAAGAGGGAGCGATCCGCGGAGGAGAGTTGGTGTGAAGCAATGGAATTCCTTGCGTGGGCGAGCACCGTGCGGTGGGAATGGACCGCCGCCTTCGGTTGACCGGTGCTGCCGGAGGTATACATCAACAAGGCAACGTCTTCCGGCGCAGGTGGCGTTAGCGGCGAAGCCGGGAGCGGCGTTTCCCCCGCTGCTACCAAGCTGTCAACATCGGCGGGAATCGTCTGCACCGCACGCGGGACGCCGGCCAGCACCTCCTTGATTAACGCCGCGTACTGGTCCTCGACGAAAACCACCTTGGCGTCACAATGGTCCAGCGTATAGGACAGCGTGGAGGCGCCCGCACGAACATTGAGCGGCACCGACACGAAGCCTCCGTACATCGCCCCCAGGAACAACTGCGCGGTGAACAGCCCGTTGTCCAGCAAGAAAGCAACCTTGTCGCCTCTCTCCAGGCCCATTCCCTGGAGTTGCCTCGCGACAAGAACTGACTTCTCCTGTAATCCCTGGAATGTCAGCTCCCGCCCGGTTTCTGGGCTTATGAGAAAGACCGCTTCAGGCCGGCTCTCGGCCATCCGATCGATCAACTCCCGGATGGTTGTGGTTCCGGCGCAAGAGTTCGAAGACATATTCACATCTACTCTCCCAGCAACATCGGCGTATTGCTATTTTCTTGTTCCGAAGGTCAATTCCCACACGGCTGGCACATCACATG
The DNA here is from genome assembly GCA_963759115.1 of uncultured Planctomycetaceae bacterium. Classification (GTDB taxonomy): domain Bacteria; phylum Planctomycetota; class Planctomycetia; order Pirellulales; family Thermoguttaceae; genus CAVWXT01. The sequence goes on along the minus strand of CAVWXT010000001.1, from coordinate 1,188,454 downwards.
GCGCCGACGCCTCTGGGGCTACCGGACTTCCTCAGGGGCGCGCGGTGGAATCGCGGGCCTGAGGCGCACCCGGACGAAAATACTGCGGGTTTGCTGCAGGACTTTCTGTAGTACAAGCCTTAAGACCATCGCCTTCTCTTCCGCAGTAATCAGCCCGCTTATCCAAAGGACGAGCGGCCACGCTGCGCAAAGGGCGGCCTTTACCGGGATGTCCCATACACCCAGGTGAATTTGATAGGAGAGAATCACCAGGAGCACGGCGGCCATGAGCATCCCGGCGATGCGTCCAAACTCGTATCGCACGCGGAATATGCGCTGCGAGACGGCCCACGTGGCAGTCGCATGAAACAGATAACCGCCCACCACAGCGTAGGCCGCGCCCATGGCGCCGAATTGCGGGATGAGCCATGCGTACAGCCCGCACATGACGATCATCGAAGCCAAAGCAATCCAGGGTTTCGGGCCGGTTCGCCGGTGGGCGTAGAAAACGCCGTCCATCAGCGTCGCGGCCGTGGAAAAGAGCCCGCCGAGCACAAGCAGTGCCACAACCGCCACGGCTCCCGCGTAGGCGGGCGTGGCAAGAATCCTGACCACATCGGCGATGAAAACGCAGAGTCCCAGACCTACGAACACATAGGCGGCCAACATGCGTGTGATCGCGCCGCCCACGACTGCGGCCGCGTCCGGCAATGCGAAGGCGTCATACATCCGGGCGCTCCACACTTTGAACAGCGGCGTGAAACTCAACATCCCCACGGCTGCGGCCAGCTTGCAACCCAACGAGTACACGCCTAGTTCCTCCTTGCCGACACATTTGACGAGGAAGAACCGGTCGCCGGCGCCCAGCACGAAGAAACACAGCCCGCCGGGCACGAACGGCAGGGCGAACCGCCCGATCTCGCGGAATATGGCCATGTTGGGCCGGAAGGCAGCGCCCAGAACTCGCGCAGGTTCAGGAGGACGCCGAACAGACATGCGGTGAAAATGGTTGCCCACAGAATGCCCCAAATCCCCCACCCGAAGCCGACGACGGCAATCGAAATGACTCCCACCCGGCACACGAACGAGGCCAGCGAAACGCAGACGTAGTAGATCGACTCGGTGCGTGCTTGTGCCAAACACATGGGGACGACCGTGACGCAATCGAAAAACGCGGCCAGAATGCCTACCGCCGTGAGCATCGGGTCGTCGATGCCGATCAGCACGCTCAGCGGCCGGGCGAAAGCGACGACCAGCAGTCCACCGACCAGCAGGACGGCCGCCAGAAAGCACGTTACGGTAGCCGCCGTGGTCTGCCGTTCCTCGGGCGTCTTCGCCTGGCAATAGAAGGCGAACGTCGCGGTGGTGATGCCATTGGCCATCAGAATGATGCCGAGCAACTGCCCTGTGCGGCTCAGGATCTCCAGGATTCCGAAATCGGCCGGCGTGAGGTAGCGCGTATAGAGCGGCAGCAGCACGATCGACGCTGCCTGGAGCAGTATTGCGCCCGCGCCGTAGACGACCGCGTGCGTAAGAAACGATCTATTGTTGGATTCAGCCATTAGTGGGAATTGGACCGTTGCTTGGCATGATTGCGCCGCTAAGATCGGGCCATTTTGGGCGGATACCACGACAATAGAAGACGTATTCCTGTTCCAGAGTCGGACGCCGGAAGGTGGGGGTGTGCGAGGACGGCTGAGGACTCGAAGGAATATCCCCGGACAACAAACGCTCAATCACTTCACGCCAGAGTTCTAACCGGTAGAACAACGACATAAGACGGAGGCGATGGTGGTTTGTTCGCTTGGGAATAGGCCATCGACGCTGAGCACATATTGGCCCGGCGTCGACGTCGGCAGCCATCCAATGAATCGTAACACCCGTTTCCGTTTCGCCGCCCGCGAGTTGCCAAAATTCCGTCACACCGCCGCGGTAGTCGGGCAGCAGGGATGAATGTGCATTGAGGACGCCCACGCGCACGATACTCAGCAAATCGCGTGAGAGGATTCGCGTTCCGAGTCCCAGTATTATATCGGGAGCATCCGATCGCAGGGCCGTAATCGTGGCTGCGTCATTTGCGTTGGGGGTCAATACCATTGGGATGGCGTACTCCCGCGTCACCTCAGCCAGTCTTTGTAGCAATGGTCGGTCACTCGGAGCCTTGGGAAGCTCAAAACCGCACAAGTGTTGCAGGAGCCTTTGGGATCGCCGTTCGCAGCGGTAGAGGAGATCGAGTTCAGTGAGGCCGAACAGCTTCTGCAAGACCGCAGTCCCGTATACTCGAGGCATCGCCGCCGCCAACCCCAGGTGGCAGCGAAATGTTGGCCGGTCATTGAACCAGCGCCGTCGCCGTTGGCCACGATCACGAGGTAGTTTAGCGTCGGTTCCCGCGCCCTGATCGTGGTACACTTTCTGAATTTTCAGACTCGTCGTATTAAGCAGATAGCGAATGACCGTCCCAGCGGGAATATCTGAACCGGTCAGTACGATCACTCTAGGCGGCGAGCTCATGGTGCTTCCGTACATCATCGAGTGAGACACCGACCGCGCCTAGTTCCATCGCGTCCTCGACGAGGCCGTAACAACGTTCGCAAAATGCGTCCACCTCGGTCTCTGTCGAAAAGTAATGATTAGGCATGATTTCGGACGAATGAATCATGGCAACCCAGACGTTGATGCTATGGCGCCGCAACTCGCGAAGACATGCGCGCATTTCTCCACGAGTCTGCCATGTTGGACGAAGCAACAAGACGCCGGATGGCATTCCAACCAGCCGGCGGAGGCCCCTTCTGACCTTGGTCGTAAATTGGCTATCCAGAGCCGTCTTGCGATCTGGAAGAAATGCTGCGCCAACCGGCAATTCCAGGACTTCGCCACTTCGTCGGGGCTGAAGCGACTCGCCCGAAACAAGAAACGGATTGCTGTCGAATCCGCGAAAGTCTGGCCCTGACAGGAGCGGATGGGAGCGATCCTCCCAGTTAATCCCTGGAGTGACTGTCGTATCAACGCGAATGCCGCAGTTTCTCAACGACTTGACCGACTGGCCGTTTAGCGACCACCGTCCACCCCGGTGGGAGAGAGGACGCAGGCCGAAGCAACGTTCAATGGCTCGGCACGTGAACTCCAGCATCTGCTCTTCCAATTCCTGCCCTAGCTGATGTGCGCAAGCGTGCACCGGCGGGTTTCCAAGATCAGGCAGACGAAAGGGCCAGACGCGAGTCCAAGTGTGGAAGTGGGCGCCAATCTCAGCCTGCCCCGTCTCCAATATCCGGCTCATCACGCGCCGATTGTGCGTATTCTGCGACTTCGCTCGTGGTCAAATATGTCGGCCGCGCACCGCGTGCGGTCAGTTCTTGGTGAAACCGGAACAATCTCTCAAAGTGATGAAACGTCATCGTTGGAGGATCGCTCCAAAGGTTATCAGGCTCCGTATCGAGAGTAAAGCAGAATTGGGGCATCACTTCCTCATCGCCAGAGCCGCTGCGTCGCAATTATCAGCGGGTGCCGAGATCAACAAAATCACTGGCGGCCGAAGACCTGCAAAACAGATACTTGCCCGATGCTTCATTGGGCAGCGCGTCAACATAGTCGTAGTCCACGTGTGCGTCGTCGCCAAGGTAGAGGCAGGTTTGGGCCTCAATGAACTTCCGTTCCTCGGGTGTCACTGGCGTGCGGCCAGGTCGCGCAATCTTAAAGAGCACTTGGCCGGGCCTGTCTTGCCAAATCTGCACCTGGCCGAGGGCCGGGCGCTTTGCGACCACAAGTACAGTCAATGCCGCCCCTGACACCAATCGGCCATCGGTGCCCACAAGGAAGTCTGTTACCCGCCCCTCGACGCGGTCTAGCAGAGGCAGTCCGCGACCGCAGCGGCAAGCCATCGAAGCGGGCACTGCCATATCGCCAATCCGATAGCGTACGAGCGGCATGGCAAGGTTCAGCAAATCGGTGACTAATATCGTGCCCAGTTCTCCAGGCCTGGCGGCCCGCTCGCCACACATAACTTCTACGTGCAGACCTTCTGCCGTCACGTGCAGCCCGCTATGCTCCGAACACTCGCTGGCCAACACGGAGACTTCGCGGCACCCGTAACGGTTGAACACCCGGCAGCCGAACACCTCCTCGATCAACGCCCGAGCAGAGGGCTCCAGCACCTCGGCCGTCGCGATGATCGAGTGGGGCTGGTACGCCGGCAGTTGCTTGGACTTGAGATACCGGGCCATGAGCGCCGCCGAGTTCGCGTAGGCGAGAATCGTTTTCGGGCGAAACCGCTTGAGCTCGGCATGAAAGGATTGCAGGTTCGACTCGGTAATGTACCCCGTATTCAGACTAATTTTCCGGTCGATCAAGACATTGCGGAGCCGCTTTTTCAGAGTGTTGGGTGGAATGTCGCGGGCCGCACCCCATAGCCATGCTGACTTATCACCGATATCCCAGCCTGCCCAACGATTATGACGCCAGACGGCGGCCGCGCGAGAACACGCGCGATCACGACTGGCAAAGAAGGAAATCGGCGTGCCTGTCGAGCCGCCGGTCATATTGGGAATCAGGTCTTCGCGTGGCCAATTGGCCGCGACCATGTCGTCGCGATGCTCCTGGATGTGGCGCTTCTCCAGGACGGGAAACGCCCGAATGTCCTCCAAACTCGTGAGATCACCGGGGGCGACCCCCGCGGCGTCGAATTGCTTTCGGTAGAACGGGCACTGCTCGTAGGCGTGCCGAACCAGCGCTTTCAGCCGCTTAAGCTGCAATTCCTGCAATTCCGCGGGCGAGAGGAACTGGGTGCGCTCGAACTCCCGCAGGTAGCGCAGTTCGGCGCCGTCGCCGCTTCGCCAGCGGTCCAAGGGATACAGAACGTTACGAACAATTTGCTGGTAGAACGACATTCGATCCTCCGTCGCCAGACACTGGAATCGATCGCTCGATAAAGAGCTTACGCCACAAATCGTAGCACAACAGGGTGGAAAGGAACCAGTTCGGCCGGGCCTTCGCCTCCTCCAGCACCTCCGGCCGGACGAAGTCGTACTCGCCAATTGCATCGACCAGCGGCCGCAATTGCCCGCCCGGCGACAGCCACTCGAAGATCGGCTGGCCGAATCCACGCTTCGGCCGGAAAACCATCTCCCCCGGCGCGTGGCGGCAGAGAGCCTGCTTCAACACCTTCTTTGGCTCGTCCGCGGAAAAGCGGTATCGCGGGTCGATGTTCACCGCGACGCGCAACAGGCGAGAATCCATGTAAGGACACAGCAGATTCATGCCCTCCCGCTGAAAGCAGGTCGTCCAAAGCGACGCGGTCTCCATCGCCTCGCCCAGGAACCCGGCCGCGTGGACGCGGACCAGCAATTCCCGTGGAATGGCGTACTGTTGGAGTAACTGACGGCGATATGCCGTCGCGCGGTCAATGGCGATTCCACCAAAACATCGTTCCACGGCCGGCCAATCCACAAAAGCGGCGATTTCGTTTACTGGGTGTTCACGGTCTGCAAAATCCGTCATGCAGCCCGCAAGCCTCAGACAATGCGCGGCAGTGTCATGCCCGAGCGCGTCGGCAAGTTGTGCCAACATTCGCTGCAATCCGCGAATCGGCACAAGCCTGCGAAATTGGGCCGCGCGACGCAACAGCGGACCATAGTCGGTGCCGAGCAGGCTGTCGGCGCCCTCGCCGCACAGTCCCGTCGTCATCCCGTGCATACGCATGAACCGTGCAAAGGGCCCTACATACGCCGTTTGGGCATGATTAGGCGGCTCGCCCGTCGAGGCAATCGCCTCGATCAAGTAGCGGCCGACGGAGCCGTTGGCCGGAAACTCGCTGTGCGCGGTCCCGAAATGCTTCGCCGCCGAAATCGCGTAATCCCAGTCCCCTCTGGTCTGCGGATGTTCCACGCAGATTGTCGCACTCCGAGGGGCCCCAGGGCGCGGCCGACGGCGGCGTTCCAATGTGCCTGGATGTAGGAGCTATCGACGCCGCCCGAAAGCAGGTTCGCCGCATTCGGGTCAATCGCGGCGTAATCGGCCATGACCCGCCCCATGACCTCCTCAAGCCGATCCACGGAATCTTCACCCGATTTTGCCGGTTCTTCCAGGTCGGCGAACGTCTGCCGCTGTTGCACCAGCAGCCCGCCCGCGTCATAGCTGAGCAATTCACCGGGCATCAGCCGATAAATGCCATCAAAGAGCGTTTCTCTGCCCGGCACAGATCGGTAGATAAAGAACACCGGCAGCACGTCTTGATTTGGCTTGGGATCGGCATCCAGCAAAGCAACGAGGTCGGCCAGATTGCTGCCAAAGATCAGTCCGCCGTGGGCCTGCGTGTAATAGGTGAAGCCCGTTCCGACCAGATTGCGATACAGCAGCACCCGGCCCTTGCGGCCGTCGACCAGGGCCAAAGTGAAGCTGCCTTCAAGTTGTTTGACGGGCAATTCGCCCGACGTGCGATAGGCTTGGCACAACTCGGCGGCAAGCGCGCGTTGATCGGGCAACCGTGGCGCACCATCCGGCAGGGCGTATCCGCGAATGAGCAACGTCACGTTGTCTTCGGTATGGACCGCAAAACAATTTCCATGAACGTCGAGGAACGCCGACATTTCGCCACAGCGACGCAGTCGCACGCCGGGGTCGGAACAAGTGTCGGCGCAGAGTCGCTCCGCCAACTGCTCCGCCGAGCGTCCAGAAATCACGCCGCCCAAATAGCTATTCCACTCCACTTCGCTCATTAGCCGAGTATCTCGTACACGTGCCGCAATTTCTCGGCAGCGGGGTGACGTTGTCGCGAGTGTGAAAACTCAACCATTAAGAGCCTTTTCAGCGGGTGCCAAATGCTCTGACAAAAATCGGGGGAAGCGTCTTGAATCGGTTTCGTACCTCTACGATTGCACGTGCCGGATCGCAAATTGCGGCTTTGGCCAATAGAACCGTTGCCCGCAAGTATCGGCGTTCGCGATGGGCAATCTGGCTGTGGCGGTACGCCAGCACTGCGCGTTGCTTTCGGACCACTTGCCGGCTATAGGGGTATCTCGCACTCGCTTTCGCTAAGACGTTCTTGGCGTTGTTCCACATCACGGGATTCAGCGAGACTTGCTGTGAGTGGAGCCGATAGCAGTATCCGTGTTCGGGAACGTATGCGCCGGGGAGGACTTCAAGCAGCCTGAGCCACATGTCGTGGTCCTCAACGTAGAGCAAGTCCGCACACTCGGCGAAGCGTCCCACATGGTCCATGGCGGAGCGGCGGATCATGACGCCGCTTGGGTCAGTGAAGCAATCGAGCAGGACGGATTCGGCCGTCATGACCGGCCGATGTGATTCCGAAATGATCGAACCGATGATCTTACCACTCTCAGAAATATAGTATCCATTATCGCAAGCCATGCCAACATCTGGCCGGGCCGCCATTGCCATTGCTAGGTTAGACAAATGGCCGGGGAGCCAAAGATCATCACAATCTAGAAGCGCGACGAGTGGCATGGACGACACCTCGATGGCGCGGTTTCGTGCAGCGCCGCAACCATGACTTGCGCCCCCGCCCCGCCCGCCCGGACAAGGCAGGAAAGTTACTCTTGGGGAGAAACCGCGTGCCACCGCCTCGCTTTCATCGGTGGAGCCGTCGTCCGCCACAATGACTTCCACGAGGCCGCCGAAATCTTGGGCAAGGACGCTTTCCAGACATTGCCGCAGGTACATTGCGCCGTTGTAACAGGGAATTATCACGGAAACGCCGTCCATTTTTCGAACTCCCACGGAATCGGGAATGGCCACAGGTTCCGTTCGTCGCAAAATTGTTGCAGCGGTTCCGGGGTATGCCGCGAGTCAATGTACAACTTTGCAGACCGCGACTTCACCGCATGTGGACATCTCGCAGTCGAGGTGACTTATCGCCTCGAAGAAGACGCGTCTCGCTTCGTCATCGTGAAGCTCAATGACAATGTTGTCGACTTTGCGAAGCCACTCTCCAGAATTCATTCCGAAAATAGTCTTCTCCGCGCCTTCCACATCGACCTTCAGAATCGAGATTCTGCTGTAGCCAGATGTCGCAAGCAGCGAACCGATGTCGACAGCGGGAACCTTTCGCGTTCGTTGGCGGTTGCCGGGCGTACTTGCCGCGACCATTCTAACCCCCGGACGGACGTGGCTGTGGACAGCACCAGATCGCAGGCATGAGACCATACTGCTGATCTAATCGCCGTCACGCGATCCTGGAATCGGGAGACATTTCGCAACATCACGCGAAAATTGTCGGGATCCGGTTCAACTGCTATGACGTGTGCGTTCGGGAACCGCGACAGGAAATAGGCGGCGCTGTACCCGACGTTGGCCCCGCAGTCGACAATCAACTTCGCGTCATGAACGCCCATGACGCATCCGTACTGCTCTTCAATGAACACCTGCCGAAAGACTTGTATGTCGCTGGTACCCCGTCTGCATTCGACGGCATGCCTCAACAACGGCGACCGAAGTCGGTACGAGTATGACTTAAGCAGCACAGGATTGTACTCGACGGCCCGACGGATAGCGTAGTTCAATCCGTCCTTCCAGCCGAGAACGCGAAGAGCATGAATCAACGACCTGACCGGGGTGAAGGTCCGTGCGATCGGGCGAGCGAGTTGTCCGGGATTGGAGTACGGCAAGACTGAGGACATGGCTATAGGTCCTGCGCTGAGGCTCCTGTGTTTACAGCGTCTCCGTCACTACCCGTTTGCCGGCCTTGCGGTCGTAATACTGCTGTTCGATCCAGGCGTAGGTCTTCGCCAGACCGACGCGCAGCGGCGTCTTCGGCTCCCATTTCAAGATTCTTTGGATCATCGTATTGTCGCTATTGCGGCCGGCGACGCCCATGGGGGCATCCAGCTTATACGACCGAGTCAGTTTCACCCCGGCGATCGCTTCAATGAGGCTGACTAGCTCATTGACCGAGACCAGTTCGCTGGAGCCAAGGTTGATGGGCGTGGCAATTAGCTCTTCGCAGTGGGTGATCTTGTCGATGCCGAGGGTGCAGTTGTCGATGTACTGAAAGCTGCGGGTCCGCGTTCCATCGCCCCAGATCTCGATGGAGTTGCGGCCGCTGTCCTTGGCCTCGATCACCTTGCGGCAAATGGCAGCCGGAGCCTTCTCGCGTCCCCCGTCCCACGTGCCGTTTGGGCCGTAGACGTTGTGGAACCGGGCGATGAACGTCTTCATGCCCCGTTCGGCCCAGTACTCCTGGCAGAACATCTCTGAGATGAGCTTTTCCCAGCCGTAGCCGCGTTCAGCCATGGCCGGGTAGGCGTCGGACTCTTTCAAGGCCGTAACCTCCGTGTCCTTTTGAAGGTCGGCATTGTAGACGCACGCGGAGGAGGAGTAGAAATACCGCTCGGCGCCGGCACGGTACGCAGCCTCGATCATGTTTGTGTTGATCAGGATGGACCGCAAGCACTCGATACGAAACTTTTCGATGAACCCCATTCCACCCATGTCGGCGGCCAGGTTATAGACTTCGGTTGCTTCCTCACACACGCGACGACAGTTCTCCTCCTTGCTCACGTCGAGGCAGATGCACTCGCTGCCCGGAATACGTTGATACCAATCACACAGCGGCTTCTTGTCCACGGCCCGGATGCGACGGCGTCCCCGTTCATAGAAGTACCGCGCCAGCGACCCGCCGATGAAGCCTCCAGCGCCAGTGATGACAATCAGATCATGGTCGGCCGAATGCGATTCGTCCGAATAGGACATTGGGTTGCTCTCCTTGTGCTGCCAGCCGTTGGCCGGACGAAAGTTATCGGTCAAAAGTCGATGTTTGCCGTGATTCGGTCATTTTTCAAGCAGTGCCTTCGCTCTTGCCCAGAGAGTGGCTCGCCTCTTACATACCTGCCTAGCGATCCTCGCCACCCTTCTGTGTATCCCTGCGGCTCTCCGAAATGGGGGGTCTGAAAAGTCGTCCTGCTGCAGAATGCGGAGGAGCGACCGCACCGCCTTATCATCGCTGCGATAAAGCGGAACATAGGCCTCAGGAAACCAGCCCGGTTTGCACGCAGAAACGCGATAGATCTCCAAGTCTGGATTGATGATTTTGGAGAAGGCCGAGAGTTGCGACATGCACTTCAGACCATAACGGCAACGCGATAGAGTCAGACAGTCGAGAATCGCATCCTTAGCCACGGACTGATTGTCGGACGCTTGATGCCGGTTCCATAACGGCGTGTTGCCTCCTGATCGCGCCTGCGGGTGAAATCTTACGTGGGGGAACGCGCTCATGGCCTCGATGAAGCGGCAATCGTCGGTGGCCACAAAGATCGCCGTAACATCGGCATGCGTCTTCAGAAAGTCTTCGACGACGCAGAGCAACTGGTACTGCGAAACGGGATCTGTCTGAAAGTGGTCCACATTCTTGTCTGTTCCTCGATAATGCACTCCCAGAACGGTCTCGCCCGCGAAGTTCGTTTGCCAGAATTGCTCAAGGCGATCGTAAACATCTTCGGGAAAGCGAAAGTTGGAATTCCAATACTCGCTGGCGGAACGAAAACTTTGCCGGAAATTGTATTTGTGGCCGTACTGTAGGTCTTCAAAGGATAAGGTGTTACCATTTGATTCGGGCTTGTACGTCGCTCTAACGATGCCGGGGAAGATGTTATACTCCGGAGGCTCGCCATAGTTCTTCGTGCGAATGCGCCATTCAGGCTTCCATTGCTTCGAGTCAATATACGGCAAGATTTCCAGCATCCAGATAAAGATCTGGCCGAACAAGCCTTCGGTGAGGTAGTCGCTCTCGATGATCATGGTTGGCTCACAGTACATGAAGGCGAATGGGAGTCGTCCGGAAATTGCAGTACTTCGCGTGGATCGGGCTCACAACGGCGCTGGCGCATGCAATGAAGTGCGAGGCCTTCGAAAGCTCCCAGCCATAGCCAGATGGGCCGGAAGAGATTGTGCGCTACCATACCTAAAATAAGAAGGAGTACTATCGTGACCGATGTCGCAATGCAGACTTGATAGGGAAAGACCGGCGCGATCTCTGGAACCGCGCGGAATAGTTGTCGGGCGGTTAACATGTTCGCTGCAAAGGCGATGATCATGCCGACCAGGGCAGTTGCGCCGAGTGTGCCCAATTCGCCAAGAACCTGCCCGTACAAGTTGTGGGCCTGCATACCGCGCCCCGTGGCTGCTCCAAATGCTGCGGGGCCAATGCCGAGGATCGGGTTTCGACTCCATATCTCCACGCCGTCATAGAATCCCTGTATCCGCCCCTCCGCTGACGCTTGTGCATTGACGGGACCGTAGGAAGGGTCGTAAAGTGTCAGGTATCGGTCTTGGCGATCCTTAGGGAGGAATATCCATGCCAGCGGCGCGGCAACTGCCAAAAGCGTGATGATCGCAAGGCGATGTTTCGATAGCAACGCGACCACTAAAGCCAGCGAGCAAAGTCCGACGAACCCCATCCGAGAGCCCGTGAGCAGGACGCATGTGGACGCCAGCACCACGTAGCCGACCAACGCCCACCGCAGCCGCGAGTTCTGGAATTGGAACCAAAGGGGAAACACCAACGGAAGTGAATAGACGATCGTGCCGGCAAAACTGTTGGGATCACCGCTTGTGCTATCAACGCCGACCATTCTGACGGTTCCCATGCGCCACTCGTGGCGTCCGTTGTGGTACTCCGAGAGGGAGTGCGCCATGTAGAGGCTCATTGCCCCCAGGAACATGATCACGAGTAGTTTGAGATCCCGCTCGCTGCGCACCGTGGACATGACGAGAACATAGAAAACCACGACCTTGAAATAGTTCTCCACGGTCTGGGTGCCATTAGCGCCATAAGGGCTGGCGGCCCAGGCGGCAAGCAGCACGATCCAGAAGAACACGAAAGCCACGTTGAGCCGATTGGAGACCCACCGCTTATCGACGGCGAGCGCCCAGCACAGAATCGTGACAATCATGTACATCCGCTCGACGTGCAATTCGCCCAGCCACGGCCAGACCTCGAACGGCCGGTGGATGAACAGCCACATGTAGCCGCCGAGAAGCCAGATCATGGGAGACGCGCCGCTCATTGATTCTCCGCTGCTTCAGGGCACAGACTTCTTTTCACTGTCGCGGGGTTGCCGGCCGCCATCGACCGGGGCGGAATCGGTTTGACCACCACGCTGCCCGTGCCGATCACGCTGTTGTCGCCAACGTGGGCCATCACCACCGCACTATTGCCGATCCAGGCATTGCGGCCGATTCGGACCTCGGTGAAAGCGCCACCCTGGGCATTCCTTGGGGCGTTTGGGTCTTCCGAGTGGTGCTGATGACGGCCGCTGAGAATATGTACGTTGTCGCCGATTAGGATATCCTCAAGTCATGGCTCATGGCGCCCACAAGTGTCTTGGGCCATAGACGAGCAAGTAGTTCTGCCGATGATCATACCTGGTTCTGCCAATACGTGTCTCGAGCTGATAGTTCTTGGCAAAGGCCGGGAGGGCCTCCTTCGTAGCCAACACGACGCGCTTCGCATTGTCCTTGTCGAAAGTGAGAACTTCCGACGGCATGATCGGGGTAAGGCCGTCTCGCTCGGCACGCAATATTAACCAGTGCGAGATGTTGGCAATTCGACCGATGTTTTCAGGCGGCATAGCCGCCCACCACGCGTACGACATCACCACGACCTTACCTGTGCCTACTGCTTCAATAACATCATCCACGAGAGCTTCACGAGACAGATGCTCATAGGAAATACCCTTGCGTTTACAGAAATCGATTGGATAGTCTATACTCGTGGTAATCACAATTGCACCCTTTCCCGCACGCTGCTTGTCAATCCACTTCATCGCCGCCGGAAAATCAGGGCGGTTGCCGTCGATATAGTAGGAGACGAGTTCTGGCACGTCACCCAAGGTCAACATGGCGGCGATGGCAAACAGTAGGCCGGCCGAATAGTATCGGGACCGGCTGTCACTCCCGTACCATCCGGTAATATTCAACAGCTCCGCTAGGAAGTACGCCGCCACGAGGGATGCCGGAAAGATTATGTAGGCCACATAAATGGGATTTACATCCATACCGATCGACGACAGCATCGCGCCCGCCACAATTGGACAGAAAACTGCCAGCGAAAGAAACACTCCCGCCTGATCGCGGCGAAAGAAGTAGTAAAGCGACGCCACTCCGTCCCACACCACGAGCGGTATGCCAATTCGCAGTATGACGCCTGACGTAAACACCGAGACGTCATAATTGGCTTGATACTTCGAAAGGACGGCCCATTTCAACAAGATCACTATCGAGCCGGCGATCAACGCGAGGCATGCCACTGAGAAAACCGCTGCCACGGTCATCGTAAACGCGTCGCGTCTTGGCATGAGCGAGCGGCCTTCCATCCACGAGAACATTCCCAGTATGAGAAGGTAGCCCACTTCCACGGCGACGAGGGTTCCCGCGGATGGATGCGAAAGGAATGCCAGGATCGAAATGAACTGTGAAACCAGGAACAGCCGCCAAGAACGTCGCTCGAAGGAAATAAAAAAAGTGTACAGGGCCAAGTTTGCCAGAAGAAACACCAGGGAATAGTATCGGGCGAATTGAGAAAAGAAGATATGCGTCGGATTGAAGGCCACAATCGTCAGGGCTACGAACATGACTACCGCGCCGAAGCGTTTGTTGAGCAGCCACATGAAAATGGGGAACAAGAGAATGCCCGCGGCAAGCGGAATTACGCGAATGGCGGTGACAGGATCGTGAAAATGGTCCAACAAGAGCGAATTCATCGCGAAAAGTAGTGGATACTTGAGGTAACTGATGGTATCGATATTCCAGGTCTTCCAAAACGCCTGATAGTCGCGACTCCAGTCAAGCGTGAACGCCTCATCGCCGAAAAAGGGGAAGGTGAAGCAGCCCGTGTAGCGAAGTGCGAAGGCGACTGAGAATAACGAGATGCACCCCAACCAAAAGGCAAGCTGCCGCAACCAAGGAAGGCGATGCCCCAATGCTTCCTTTTGCGTTAAAAGGCTTTGCAATGTTGAATACATATGACTATTCCTCCACACGACGTCTAAGTCGCGGGTACACGGCTGCTACGGTTTGTCCTCCGCCAGAATCCTCGCCCGCAAGACGGTCGCCGGATTGCCGACCGCAACCACCCATGCTGGAACATCCCTTGACACCACCGAACCCGCGCCAACAATAGCCCCTTCGCCGATCGTGACGCCGGGCAATATGATGCTGCGAGCGCCTATCCATGCATGGTCACATACGACGATGCTCTTAGCCGTGCCGGGAAGAGCCAGCTTCCTGTAATCATGCCCGGCGGCAAGAAAGCAGACCTCGGGCGCGATGGCGACATTGTTTCCGATGCGAATCTCCACGTCTTTAAACGCGCCTCCTCGGCAGAATCTGTGGGTTGATTTGGGCCGTGAAACTCAGTTTGAATTTGAATCTGGATTTTCAGGGGTTTTCGTGATTTCGGGAGCCTCAACGATCTGATTCATAGATTCCATCCCCGTTTTTCCGTGGCAAAGGTCCGTGCGTTGCAGATGTGGGAGACCCGACGAGGGCCGTTACACAACAAGAAAACCCCGGTTTTGCGGCTGTTTCCACCGTCATTTATTTGCCCTGCCATCCCTCAGAAAATCCACCTTGCCAGGACGAATCCCCCGTAGGCCCATTTTTCACCCACAGATTTTGCCGAAGACCCTTAAACGCATGGGACGCAAAGAAGCGGCATCCGCGGTTAATAGTGACGTTGTCGCCGAGTCTTATCCGGTTGAAGTAGCGGAAATAGCACCGGTAATCGATGTACACTCCTTTCCCGTACGAGGCGAACAGCCGCGAGAACAACGCATCGCGGAGAAACACCGGAAGAAGGTCTGCCATCCAGTTTCCCGCATTGGCCAGGTAGGAATAGGTTCCGAAAAGCAGCTTGAAACGCGACCGTCTGTTCATGACTCGCAACCGATCTTCGCCCGCCCCACGGGTTGCAAGGCTTCAGGTCCAATAATGTGAAGCGGACGATACGGGCCTTGCACATAAAGCTTATCCGGTTTCGATTCGTTCACCGCGATGCACTGCACTCATCCGCTTGCAGCCGGTGCCGATTCATCGGTGACGCCTCTGGAGCGACGAATAGGATTTCTCCGCCAAATGAACCAGTGACACACGGCCAACGCGAGGGCCAGGACGCCGTAGAACCGCAACATGAGGGCGCCGGCCTGCGCAACAGGAGCAGGTTGCCCCAAGTGCAACAGGAACAGCGTGAGACTTGCCTCGGCGATGCCTACGCCGCCAGGTATCAGACTCAGGATATGCACCGGAACCAGCGTGGACATGATCATGACGGTGTTCACATAGCCGACGTTGCAGCCGATGCTCTCCAGGCACGCATACCAGCCCACAGCGACAAGCGCCCAACCGGCAAGCGTTAGCAGCAGCACCAGGCCAAGCGTCTTCATGTTTCGCACGCAGTCGCGCATCTGGGCCTGGAACTGCCCTGCGCGGCCGGGCAGCCGAACGTTCCAGAACACGGCGGTTGCTATCGCGCCCGCCGCGAAGACCAGGACAATGAGCTGGATCGCTCGCCGTGGATCGATGCCCATGTCGGGACTCACCAAGAGGCTGATAATTGCCAAACAGAACACCACGGCCAAGTCGGCGACGCGCTCGACGAGGAACGAGCTGTACCCGGAAAACCGCTCTATCTTGTCATACCTCTTCAGAAGTTCGATCTTGAGCACTTCTCCCGATTGCAGCGGAGTGACAATCGCCAGCCCCAGCGCGACGGCGCTACACAGATAGAGGTCGCCAAAGGGGATGTCCACCCCCAACTGGCGCAACAACACGTGCCAACGAACGGCTCGAACAAACCAGTACACAACGATCGAGACTCCCGCAACCGCTAGCCACGCGACATTCATCTGCCGGAGAGTGTTGGCAATTTCAAGCCACTGAAACGTGGCCAGCAGATACCATAAGCTTGCCGCCAGGATGGTCCCTGCGAACGCCCAAGTAATGACTCTCTTCGTTTGTTTTGACGGCATCGCTATCGAACGTTCTTGGCTTCCTAAGTGACGGACCCCTCTCCGCCTTGCTGTTTGTTTGTCAATGCCTTGGCGTTGCCGCCGATCCCTGTGACCCTTCTGGCCAGGCCGGGGAATCGGACTCGGCTTTCTCGGTGGGGGCAGCCCGCGTGTGTCCCAAGACTTGCCTTTCCGTGTATTGTGGTTTCCGGTTCACGTTGAGGTGGAGGCGGCCCAGGTACTCGCCGTGGATCCCCAGGGCGAGGAGTTGGAGGCCGCCGAGCACGAGGACCGCAATGATCGTCGAGGCGTAGCCGGGAACCGCGATTTCGGCCATCAGGTAGCGAGCGAGATAGTACCCGCCCGTCGCTAGTCCCCCCAGGGCCGCGACAAACCCCAGCAGCGTGACGGCCTGGAGCGGCAGGAGCGAGAAGTTCGTGAAGATATTCATTGCGTGAAACACCAGCCTCGCCAACGAGTAGCCCGAACGCCCCTCCACCCTAGGTTGGTGCTCAACAGCCACCTGGCCGATTCGGTTTGTGTTCCACGACAGCAGACCGTCGACGAAAGTAAAGTTCAGGTTGTACCTGAAGATGCTCTCCACGAGCTCACGCCGCATGATCCGGAACGAACTAATCGGGACCGCGGTCTTAAAGACCCATTGATGAAATGCCCTCAATATCGCAGAACCGAAATTCTGCCGTCTGCTATGGCACTTGACGGCGTAGCGCCCGTAGACCAGATCGTAATTGCCAACCTGGATCGCGTGAACCAACTTCGGAATCTCTTCCGGGGGATTCTGCAGGTTGTCATCCATCGTAAGGATCAAGTCGCCGCGGGCGTGCCGAAACCCGCACATGAGGGCGTTATGCTGGCCGAAGTTACGCATCAACTGGACGGCTGTAATCCGCCCCGGAAACCGCTCCTGCAATTCCGTGATCACCTGCCATGATTCGTCGGGGCTGCCGTTGTCCACCAAAACGATTTCAGACGCAAACTCGATCTTGTCCAGTACGTTCACGAGGCGCGCCACAAGCATCCGAAGCATGCCCGCCGAACGATAGACAGGGATCACGACCGACAGTGCTGGTCTTGCATCTCGTATCATTGCGTATGTCTCAAAACCTCGTGCATGCTACGCGAGATTCATTTCGCTGGCCGCGAGCTCGTGTCCGATGACCGATTACCTCAGCGACATCACTCGCGCCGTCTTCCGCCCACTATTCCTTTAGGTTGGGGCGGCATTTCGCCATCCCCAGATATAATGCGGCGCCTCGGGCCCGACGTTAAAGAGCAAGTCGAGAATTGTCACCTGATGAGTGAATGGTTGGAACCGTTGCGGGTACTCGGGGTATCCCGTGTAGTCCTTCCATTGCAGATTAAGTCCCGCAGTTTCAAAACGTTCGGGCGCGATGTAACCCTTGGCCGCCGGACCCGAAAGGTACGACGTTGCACCGACCATCGAAAGAAGATTCAGTAGCCGGTCCAATTTTGCACCGCACGCACTGAATTCCCGTGAGTCGCGGAACGCCGTTTCAATACCCAGAAAGTCGTGCGCGATCAGTTTAATCAAATGCTGATTCAGTGCGGAAAGGCTTTTCCAGGTACATCCGAGGTAGAGATCGCTTAGCACCCCTTCATAGCGACCAAAATGTGGGGCGTTGGCGTAGCACTGGCAAATGGTCCGCCAATGCTTCCTAGCCCAATGCGTGTCGTTGATCTCCACATCGCAAATGCGCCGATCCTCCCTTGAACCTACCGGAACGGTAAGCCATTCCGTTCCTTTTGGGGTCTTGACCAGGTTTCTGTTACGCCAATCGTTCTTCGTATACTGGACATCATCATAGAATACGAAGACCTCAACGTCGTGAATGATATCGAAATATCCCTTCCAGGGTATGTAATTCGATTGAAGGACCGCCACGCGAGTCATGGTCTTGGGTGACTCCCAGCGTCGTCGAGGTGCTTGTTGATCAGGTCCACCGCTCCCCGAGCCATCTGGACCGAGAAGTGCTGATCGTTGAAAAGGTTCAAGATGCGAGAGTGGTAATGGTCGGCCACGGGGGCGCGTCCGGCCGAAAAGACCCCTGCGAGAGAAGCGTAATGCGAACTCGCAAATAGCCCCGCGTCGAAAAGTGATCTAAGCAAACGGTCTCGCTCGGGCACCAATACGTTGAAACGCCAATTCTGGAAATGGGAGTCAAGTTGTATTTCTGCGGGGAGATGTGACGCATATATCTCATTGATACGATCCTTCCACTCGCCCACCGAGCCCTTCTCCTGTAACACGTGGCGGCGGTATTCGGCAGGACAAATTGGCAAGTCTCGATTGTCAAGCCAGTCGGAGTCTAAATAGGCAAAATGATGACGATCTTCGATTGCCGACTTATAGCTCCGTTCGAGTTGGGTCATGTCCTCCGCCACGAATGCAGTGGGGGCAATCGACCATGGCATTTCATCGTTGATATATCCGTATCCGCCATACCCAAGACTAACGTACTTGCGCAACCCGGTACTGTAAAGAAGCACGTCGGCCGCTCCGGCCTCCGCAGTAAATTCGGGCACTGCCAGACATCTGTTGTCGACGATAGTTATTGTGGAATCGATGGCCTTTATGCGCTGAAAGAAGTCGTCGCATGGAATGATCGCCCCGTATGCCCGCACGAACAGTACTCCCCGTACCGGAGGGGCAGTTCGCCGAATCCGGTTCAGCGCGGCTGATTGATCCATACAACAATCATGACTGGCGATATTGATGAACTCAAACGTCCTGCCTGCCTTCAGAAACGCGAGAGGCACGATCGGGCATATGTTCGCTGGGAGAAGGAATGGCCCCGGTTTTGAAGGGAGTGTAAGGAGGTTAAACAGGATGGCGGTGGCTCGTGAAGCGAGGACGAGCATTAGTGCTGGCGCAGTCTTGCTGGATTGCCAAACACGGTGGCATCTGTCTGGACGTCGCGAAGGACATTGGATGCCATGCCGATGAACGTGTAATCTCTGATGCAAACACCCTCGCGGACGCTCGCGTTCAGGCCGATGAAATTCCCGATTCCGATCTTAACAGCGGATCCGATCGTAACAGCACCGGCAATGAAATTGCTGTCGTGAAGAGTCGCGTTGTGCTCGATCAAAACCTGAGAATTTATCACATTGTGATCACCCACGGTAACATTAGATTGAATTGTCGAGTTTGCAAGCACAACGTTCCCGACTCCGAGTTGCGCACTCGGGGCAACATAGGCCAACGGATGGACGAACGTGAGGAATCTGTCTCGCGGTATGGCATAGCTCTTGAGCAGGGCCACGCGTTCTTTCATTTGCGCAGGCTTGTAAAGCGAGAACAGGAACTTTACATCCATAGACGTGAACTTGGCAAGGACGTCACGCGTCTTGCACAGCACTGGAAAGCCGTTTATTGAATCGCCAAGGTCTGGGTCATCCAAGGCAAACCCAAGTAATTCGAATGGTGTCCCATATTGGGATCGAGACTGCAAGATCTGCTCGGCGATGTTTACCGCGGTGCCCTTGCCGCCAATTATTACTACACGATCCATCCGGTATCGGTATATGGTGCGCGGGATTTCGAAATCACGAGAGTACGTGTGTGATATTGCGCAGTGCGCGCGATTTGGAACTGAATGCTCGAACCTGGCCAACCACGAACTTCTGCTCTTCTTCCGTAATCTCGTAGAAGAACGGCAGTCGAATGAGTCGGGCACTGAGGTCCTCCGTTACCGGAAGGTCGGCCTCCCGGAAGCCGAACCTCTGGCCCATGGGCGAAGAGTGAAGCGGAACATAGTGGAACACCGCGCCGATGCCCTCCGACCTCAGATGCGCGAGCAACCTATCCCTGGTTTCGGCCTCGTTCACCAGGATGTAGAACAGGTGGTAATTGCTTGTGCAGTCCTCGGGCGTGCAGGGGAGCCGCAAAAGTCCCTCGGCCTCCAGCGGCTTGAGCTGGCGGCGGTAGAACTGGTAGATCGCCTGACGCCGCTTGGCGATGGGTTCGAACATTTCCAGTTGGCCGTAGAGGAACGCGCAGACGATTTCGCTGGGGACGTAGGAAGACCCGACGTCAACCCAGGTGTACTTGTCGACCTCGCCCCGGTAGAATTTCTGGCGGTTGGTGCCCTTGTCGCGGATGATTTCGGCCCGCTCGATGAACTTAGGATCGTTGATGCACAGTGCGCCGCCCTCACCGCAAATGTAGTTCTTGGTCTCATGAAAGCTGTACGTGCCAAAGTGGCCGATGGAGCCCAAGGCCCGGCCGTCGTAAAAGGCATTGACGCCTTGGGCGGCATCTTCGACCACCAAGAGATTATGTTTATCGGCGATGGTCATGATGCGATCCATCTCGCACGCCACGCCCGCATAGTGGACCGGAAAGATGGCCTTGGTGCGCGGAGTGATGGCGTCCTCGATAAGGCCGTCGTCGATGTTCAATGTGTCGGGGCGGATGTCGACGAATACCGGCTTCGCGCCGAGGCGAACGAACGCATTGACCGTCGAGACGAACGTGAACGACGGCACAATGACCTCGTCGCCAGGACCGAGGTCGCAGAGCATGGCCGCCATTTCCAGTGCAGCCGTGCAGGAGGGCGTCAGTAGCACCTTCCGGATGCCGAACCGCTCCTCCAGCAAGCGGGAACATTCTTTGGTGAAGTGCCCGTCGCCGCTGATGTTGCCATAAGTGACCGCCTGAGCGATGTAGTACAACTCTTTGCCGGCGATGAAGGGTTTGTTGAAGGGGATTCTCGACATGATCACGCTCCAAAACGAGCCATTGGAAAGGATGCCCTCAGTGGGGCCAGGCGACACCCTCATCCATTATTACTATGACCGAACATGACACCCGTTGCAAGGTACTGCTGGCCGCGGAAGCATTTTCGGAGGACGACCAATAGCGCCAATTGTAGCGGGTATTCCGTTTGCGATGACTTTGAGACTTCACACTCATGTACCCGGCATTGTCGGAAGCCAACTGAACGTTTGCAGCGATGGGCATTTGGTCGGTCCCTTTCTGCGACCCTCACGGAGAAGGCGATTGAGGAGTAGCAGCCGGATTTCCTGGCCCTGGGGCCCTCTCGCTCGCATACGTGACTTCGTAGACTTGCAGTTCTACATAGAAAGCGTTGTTGATTTCGCCCAACAGCCGCCCGTGCCGGTCGACATATTCGTGAAGTTCTCCGCCCATGCCCGCAACCTACTTGCCATCGACGATGCCCAGCCACGGCCAGACCTCGAAAGGCCGGTGGATGAACAGCCACATGTAGCCGCCGAGAAGCCAGATCATCGTCGGGATTCCTCCGACTGCCACATCGTGGAGTTGGCGACGATCCTTAGACCATCAGCCGAGGCCGGCGCTCGGCGCTTCTTGTCCTCATCAATTTCAATCATTTCAATCATACTGCATGCCAGACGATGGTAAAGCTTGTCGTACTCCTGCAAAATCCGCTCCTTAGAGAAGACCGTCTGCGCCTTGCGGCGGGCGGCGTTGCCCAAAGTCTTGCGAAGGTGGGCATCGGCCAGGAGTCGGCAAATTCGCTCGGCCATCAGTTCCGCATCCCGTGGCGGGACGAGGAAACCGGTCTGTCGATCGTCGATCAATTCGCGGGTGCCGCCCACGTCGGTGGCCACGGTGGCTACGCCCGCCGCCATATACTCCAAAATCGAGTTTGACATCGCCTCCGACTGACTGGTGAGCACGGCCATGTCCACCAGCGGCAGCACGCTCAACGGGTTTGGAATCGAGCCCACCCAGGACACCTGGCTTTCGATGCCCAATCGGTGCGCGAGTTGCTGCATCTGGAGCAGATAATCTAACCTTTGCGGCCCGATCGCCAGGAACCGTGTGCGGGGGTGCTTGGCCAGAACCAGCCGTGCCGAATGGAGGAATGTGGCATAGTCCTTGACAGGCTTGACGACCGCCACCATGCCCACAATCTGCTCGCCGTCGACAATGCCCAGCGACGAGCGGGCCGGGACGCTCGCCAGTCCTTCTTCCAACCGCTTCGACGGGGCAGGGTTGGGGATCACGCAAACGCGGCGGCGCGGAATCCACTCGACTTTGGCCGCGAACTCGCGGGCCGCCTCGCAGTTGGTCACGTACTCGGCACCTAAAGTGCTCAAGATTCGGGCCTTCCAGCGTGTGAACCAGTTGTGCCAGTAGCCGATATTCCTTCGAACGCTCAGTACTTTGCCGCGGCCCGCCCACTTCGTGGCCAGAATCGCATACAGTTCGCTTTGGCGACAGAAGGCGTGGACCACGTCGGCGTCGACCGCCTTGATGAGTTGCGCGAGGCGGCGCAGGCGGTGGAGTGCGCCTGTCGGGCCCGCGGCGAGTTCCCTCCCCGAGCATGACCGGCCTGATAGGAAACTCGTCGGGCTTGATTCGTCGAAGGCCGCTTAGCACGCCGAAGTGCAGGTCGAACCGATCGCGCGGCAGCTCCCGCTGGAGGAACAAGAGATGCTGTTCCGTGCCCCCGTCGGAGCCGTCGCAGACGTCGATAAGGAAGAGGATTTTGATCTTGCTGACAGCGGACAAAGCGGCGACGGGCGCCTCGCTCCCGGGTGAAGAAAGGGGGACAGGCACCTCGCTGGGTGTTGTTTTCCCGGGGCTGTTGCACAAACGCTCGGAGCCAGTCCCCGTTTTTTCGCCATCGCTTTGCCGCGACTCGGAGCCGGCCCCCATCTTGTCTAGAGGTGGTCGGCCATCGAGCGGCAAGCCGTCGAACTCATGCACACCATCCAAGGGATCCCAGGGGACTTCGAGTCGAGGAATCCGCAAGAGGTCGTCGTCTTGGGAGAATCGACGATTGCGCGTCGTGCAGCCGATGTGGTAACCGGCCGCGCGGGCACATTCCACGACCTCCGGCGTGTGCTGGCCGTCGGGATAGGCCAGCATGTCGATCGTGGTCCCCAAAAGACCCTCGAGCGAAGCCTTGCTCTCGACCAGCTCGCGTTCGATTTCGGGCCGGGGATAGCGGGGCAAAATGCCATGGGTGACCGAATGGGAGCCGAAAGCGATGCCGGCCGCCGCCATTTCGCGGATTTCGTCGGCACTAAGGAAGGCGCGGGGCTCGCTGGAATCTTCGGGCGGCACCCAACCCGCACCGCGGAGCCGGCGGAAGCATTCCGCTTGCTTATGTTTTTTCCAACGGAGCACCGTGTGGCGATATAGGTTGGGCGTCAACGACCGACGGTCCGGTACGTCGAGGACAGTACGCAGCCTGCGGGCCGTCTTGCCGTCGGGGTAGGCACTTGCGCGGCGAAACATCTGGCCGAGTTCTTCCTGCCAGAACAACCGGGAACTGCCGATCTTGCCGGTGGTCACGAAGACTGTCGCGGGGATGCCAAGCTCGCGGAGAATGGGAAATGCCAGATCGTAGTTGTCGCGCCAGCCGTCGTCGAAGGTGACTGCCACCCCAGGCTTCTCTCCGGCGTAACCATTGCACAGCTCCCGGAGGGGGATGATGGCGAACTGCTCGCGAAGGTGGGCAAGGATTTCACGGAAGGCGTCGGCGGACACGCTGGGGCAGGTGTCGAAGGGATCGGCGGGCTGGCCGGCGGGACGCACGCGATGGAACGTGAGGATCACGTGCCGCCGCCCAGTGAAGGTGCGCGACAGATGTGGGGCCCCGGAGCGTACGGTGCATTTCACCAACGCACGATACACGTTCTTGGCGAAGGGAATGGCAGCGATCTTATCGCGAAGGATCGACATTAGGATACAGTCTCGGAATGTTCTCCGCAGACCCTGGCGGCTCGGCTGGCAGCAAGCGATTTGCCAACCAACTGCCCGAGCAGGCGTTCGTACAGTCGAGACTGAGTGACGAAGGAAAATCGCTCCTCGACGCATGCGCGTCCCTGCTCGCTCAGCCGCTGGTGGACGGCGTCATCGGAGAGAGCGTGGAGAATGCGATCTGCCAGCCGATTTGCGTCGCCGGGCAGGACGAGGTAGCCCGTTCGGCCGTCCTCCACGACTTCGGGCGTGCCGCCGACGGCGGTGGCCACGACGGGAACCCCCGCGGCCAAGGCCTCTAAGGCGACGTTCGGCAAACCTTCGCTAAAGGAGGGCAACACCATCAGGTCGAGGTGCGGCAGGAAACGGTCCAAGTCGGAGTGGAAGCCGACGAGGATGAACCGACCTGCCAGTCCTTTAGCCGCAATCTGCCCTGTAAGCGAGGCGCGCAATGCCCCCTCGCCAAACAACACGAAACCGACCGACTGATCACTCCGGACCACCTCGGCGGCCGCATCGACCAATACGCTAAATCCTTTCTCGGGGCTGAGGCGGCCGGCCGCGCCGACGATTTTCTGTGGTGGCTTGGGGAACATCTGCCGCAATTGCTCGCGATAAACGGGATCAGGGTTGTCGAACCGCTCGGGTCGAATCGCGTTGTGGATGACAGTGATCTTGTCGTCGCGGATGCCCGCCCGGCGGACCTTTTGGGCCTGGCCTTCGGACACGCAAACCACCTTATCCATCCAGCGGAGGATGCGGCGGTCCAGGGTTTCGTAGAAGCGGACGCGAGCGCATTCGCCGGTCCAGCCTCGGACGACGGAAATCACGGGGATGCCCAGCCGACGGGTGGCCAGCAGGCCAAGCAGATTGGACTTATATCCGTGGCAGCAGAGGACGTCGACACGGAGTTGCCGCAACACCTTCATCAGTTCCCGCAGGGCAGCCACGAGTCGGGGCGTATCATGCCGCAGCGCGATCGCCTCGAAGCCGTTGGCACGGACCTGTTCGAGAAACGCTTGGCAAAGCCCAGTTTCCGCAAATGACACGAACACGGAGCGGATCTCCGGCGGCAGGGCTTTGGCCAATTCGAGCATCTGTCGTTCCGGCCCGCCAAAGAAGCGGGAAGCAGTGAGATGGACGATCAGCATTGTTCGCACGGTCGGACTGGGCAAGATGAGACGCCGGCCTCTTGTGGAATCAATTTGCACGGGCCTGATCCCAAAACGTGGCAGCTATTGAAGAAGGAAAGACCGGGAAACTGGGGAATTTCCATGCCCGTGAGGCTGGATGAGCTCAATTTGCTCTGAAGGCAAGCGTACGAACGGAATCAACATCGACGCAAATCCCGGTTTTTCAAGGGTTTACACGAGCGCACAAGGTGTCACGTTTTGGGATCAGACCCATTTGCACCGCACGATTGACGTAAAGAACTCTCGTGTAACGACGTTTGTCAGGAAACGGAGCCCACGCACGGGAACGAGTTCCAATTGACTTAATCGCAGCTGACTTTCATGCTCAAGCAACTCCTCAGCCATCTGGACCATCTCGATCAGCAAATCGGGCAGTTTACGGCACGGATCGAGGAACTTCTGGTCCCTTTTGTAGACGGGGAGCTGCAGAAAAAGCTGGATGCGATTCCAGGCGTTGACTCCACGACCATCCAGAACGTTGTCGCCGAAATCGGGACCGACATGAACCAATTTCCCAGCGACGCCCATCTGGCCTCGTGGACGGGAATGTGTCCAGGCAACGGGGAATCGGCCGGCAAACGCAAACGGCGCAAGACCGCCAAAGGGGGACCCCTGGTTGCGGCGAGCCCTCGCCGAAGCGGCCTGGGCGGCCACCCGCACCAAGGACAGCTATCTCCAGGCGCAGTACCATCGTCTCCCCGGCCGCAGAGGCAAGAAACGAGCGCTGATGGCCGTCGGCCACACCTTGCTCGTCATCATCTACCACATCCTCAAATATCGCGTCGACTATCACGACTTAGGCCCGAATTACTTTTTAGAGGCTGTCCGAAAACGTAACCATTGTGACATAAGGACTTACGAAAATGCTAGCATTGCCTGCACCGACCGAAACACAGGCGTTCTTGTCTGCAATCATTGCTAGCGTCGTCGTAAGTCCTTGCTACCAAAGGCCGAACTTCTCGGACAGCCTCTTAGAGCCCGAGCGTCAGAGGCGTTACCTGGTCAAGCGACTCGAACAACTCGGGGATCAGGTACAACTTACGGCAAAACACGCCGCCTAAACGCAACGTCCACCCTTCGAACAAAACCAATTTCCACTCCCATCTCTGCTACCCTTATGCGCCGATCCTGAGCAATTTTCGAGGCAGGCAGGATCTGCCACTCTGGTTCTCCACTCTCGTGACTCGACGTAGGGCAACACCTCAAGCATTCATGCAAAGACCTGACCGAACAAACCTTCCGTCAGATACTCGCTTTGGATGATCATGTTGCGGATCATTTGATCCGAGTCAATGAATCACACAGATGTCAGAGCGTTGTCGCCTTGCGACAAGATGCCACCCTTCGCGATCGGTATTCCGCGACCGTGCTTTCCCAGACCCGCCCCAATTCGTCAGCCAACTCGTTCCAGGAGTACTTCTCGATAACTCTAGCGCACCCGCGGGCAGCCCGTTGTTGTGCGATCAACGGATTGCGCATGCAGTAAACAATCGCCCGCGCCATACCGTATGGGTTGTCCGCCTCGTAATAATGGGTTTGAGACGAGAGATCGAGTCCTTCACTGCCGACCTTCGTCGATACGACGGGACACTGGCAGGCCAAAGCTTCCAGAATTTTAATACGTGACCCTCCGCCAACGCGGAGCGGTACGGCCATCAGGCCGGAGTGCCGGAGGAATGGCAGGACATCGGGCACGTTGGCGTGCAACGTCGCGCGGGGACAACCAGCCACCTCCCTGCAGAGCCAGTCCGGCGGATTGCACCCGACGATATGGAGTTCGGCGGCCGGTTCCTCCAAAACCACTCGGGGGAACACCTCGTGCAGAAGCACTTGGACAGCGTCGAGGTTCGGACGCCAGAAGAGGCGCCGACGAAGAGAATGCTGTTTGGATTTCGAGGCTCACTCGTGGGTGTAAAGTGCTCGACGTCGACGCCGTTGCTCACAACGCTGACCCTGGTTGCGCCAAACGACCGTTTAGCAAGCTCCGCGTCGGCATCGCTCACAACGATCAACTCGTCGGCTTTGCAGAAAACCTCTCGTTCGAATCGCAAGAACTTCTTGAGTTGGCGACCGATGTACCATCGCTTGATCGGATTTGATTCCGTCTCATGATAGCGCTGCCATATCAGAGACTCGACGTTGTGTGCCATCACGACCCTCGGGGCGTGACGGCCGCATGGCAAACAACGGGCATAAGGCGTCCATTCGACGTGCCACAGGTCGACCGTCTCAGTTGCGTTCAATTGTTGAACGGCAGCCTTAAGGGAAGGGCTACGGTGTCGCTGAACCGAATATGGAAGTGGCGAAAGAAGATTTGCAGCCAGACGAACATAGAACGCCGGGCCGGCGTCTCGGGGAACATGGTGATCGACGAGTGCCACCTCGATCCCGTGGTCGCGCAGGTGGGTCTCTGCCGCGAGCGTTTCTTCCGGGTCCGCCTTGCGATGAGTAACGTATGTGATGCGATGGCGCTTTGCAAGTCGCACGGCCAGATTGAACGATCGGATGCATTTGCCCGATTGCAGAGGAAAGGGAAGGCCTTCATTGATTATGGCTACATGCATAAGGGCATTATCTGTTCAAGACGCCACATCTGTCGCTCGGCATGGCCGAAACACTTCCGCAAGCAACCCCGTTCCCGCCGCCAGATGAACCGTGCTCAGCACCACCGGTAGCCAAACGAAGAGTCGCGGGCTGCGGAAGCTGAAACTCATCACGGCAGAAACGGCAACCAGAATGATGGCGTACATTGCTATGGCAGCGATGAAGCCCGCCGCAAGCCACCTCGACGCAAGGCTTAGCGGGAACCCGGCAATTACTCCGACCACCAACAGAGCAGGCGGCAGCAAACCCCAGGAGAACGTCTCCGGGTGTTTCCGCGCCAGCCGCACGCGGCCGCGGCCGTAACGAACCAACTGGCAGAACAAGCCGCCCAGGCTGTCGCGGGGGATGTAACGGACGGCGACCTCGGGCGTGAAGAAGCACCGTAGTCCGGCCTGGTCGATGCGGTGGTTCAGTTCAACATCCTCGCAAGCGTCGAAATGCTCGTCGAAGTAGCCGATTTTCTCGAATACGGAACGGCGGTACGCGACGGCGACACTCTTGGCCGGCACGAAGCCTTCTTCCGAGGAATAGATGTAGGAGTCCGGATGGTGCCCCAACCAAGACGACCGAGCGGCGGCGATTGCCCGCTGGAGAGTGTTGGCGCCAGAGACGTCCAACGGCTGCGGACGTCCGATGCAGTCGGCGCCGCTACGCTCAAAGGCCTCCGCCAGCTTGCTAAGATATCGGTTGCCCTCAAGCTCGCAGTGGCCGTCGACGATCACCACCACGTCTCCCTTGGCGTTCTGGATCCCGATGTTGCGGGCGGCGCTGGAGAGCCGTTGCGGATTGCTGAGCAGGCGGACGTTCTGGTGTCGCGCCGCGAACTGGGTAACTAACTGGGGCGTGCCGTCGGTCGACTGCCCGTCCACCACGAGAATTTCAAACCGCTCAGCGCCGTAGTCTTGCGCGGTCAATTGGGTGAGCGTGCGCTCGATGAACTTCGCCTCATTCCGTACGGGCACGATCACGCTGATAAACAGGGTCTGTCGGCATTCCCTTTCAGTGCGAAAGCAGAATCGCTAATGGATGAGGAGTCGGTCAGCATACCGCTGGTGCAATCACGTCGCACAATCGCCCGAAACGAAGATGCCGCAGCAACCGGTCTAGCTTTCGCTCGCTGCTGCCGAGATTCACGTAGTGCCGAAAGCGGGAGGTCCGCGAGGCAGTACGGATTCTAGGTTGTTCTGGGTCGAGTTCCCACGGGTGGATGTAGAAGATGTACGGCTGCTGCTCCGCACGGTTGATCCGCTGCAAGCAATAGAGCGTCCAAGCCAGGGGATAAAGGCGAAAATAGCCGCCGCCGCTCACTGGTACATTCAGACCGGCAAATCTGACAACTGAGGGCGGAAACTCCCACAGCGGACCAGCTGCGGTCGTCAGGCGATGGAGCCTGGGATCGGCGCCGGGGATGCCGTAACGATCATGTCGGATCGGGAAGACGCTAGAATCGACCAGAAACCCTTCCTCGACGAGGATCTCCAGGGCCCACAACGACTGCCTGGTAATCGAAAAGCTGGCGGCCCGGTGCGCCGTGACCGGCTGGCCGGCGGCCTCTTGCAGCACGTCGCGCGACCGCCGCAGGTCGGCGCGGAACTCCTCCGGGGTTTGCTCGTAGATCAGGCGGTGCCAATAGCCGTGGGAGCCGATCTCGTGGCCGCACGCGTGAATGTCGCGGACCAACTGCGGGTAATGCTCGCCTACCCAACCGAGAACGAAGAACGTGGCTTTCACCCCGTGGCGGTCGAGCAACTGGAGGACACGGTGGGTATTGGCCACCACGCGGCTTTCCCACCGGTCCCACTGGTCGCGGGGGATGTGCTTCTCAAAAGCCGACACCTGGAAGTAGTCCTCCACATCGACAGTGAAGACGTTCAACGCGTACGGTGATTGGGCGGCGGCTGGCAGGGCGGGAGTCGTTTCTGGGTGTGGCAGCGGCGTATACCTCGTGGATCCCGGCATTCGTCAGGCAGTCCTAATCTCTGCTTGCGGCGGCCGTTGCTGCCGCGAAGGGTCTTGCTGGAGACTGCCGCGCGTTCTGGGGCGCTGGCGATGTCTCACTTCTCGGGCTGCCTAACGTCTGTGGTGCTCAACAGCGACTCTCGCGATGACTGCTGTTCGTGGACTTCGGGCCGCTTGGGCCTGAGTCTGGCCCGTCTGGACTCCGTCCCCTTGGGTGCCATATGCCTTACCGGCAGATGCGGCATCCCCTAGCCTCAGCACCCGAACTGGCGCAATCGCGTTTGGCATCCCTGCATCCAACAAGCGATCGGAAACAATCCTAATACTGCTTACGGGGAACCACTCCCGTTAATAGAGTCTATATTAAACAGATCTCTTCCCGTGTCAATTACCTAACACGTCTATCGAGGCATAACCGTTCTTGTAGACCAATACCCCACCTTAGATGCATTTTAGCTCGCGCGAATCGTTCCACTTCCGCGAACCAAGCCGCGAATCTTTGGCCGCATTGATCCCTCGAAATGGCTGGACAACGGTTGAATTCGCAACGCAGGCAACAACTTATGCTCATCTGTTCGAAGCAAAGTGCGAAACGGCGCCATATAACTATTATAGGTTGCTAGCAACGCATCTATAGTACTAGTTGTCGTATTGACAATCAATACAACTTTTGGTGCAGACTGAACCTAAACCCCCGCAGGAGTGTGGACTGGCGAACGTCCAAGAATCCTCCGTTAACGAGGCCGGAGAATCCATCTCCGCGGACTGTCAGATGGCGGTTCGGAGTTCTTCGGGCTGCAAGAAGTCATCCAGATAAGCTGTGTTCGCTCCCCATTGGGAGAGATATTCCCAAAGGGACGGGATGAGTGAGTTCTGCTTTGCTGGTTCGACGTGCAACTGGCGAGACGTGGCGTGCCTTGGCGTCCTTGTGGTGCATCAGTTGAGATGATCTAGCTGGCTTGCTGGTATAGAAATGGCCCAGAAATGGCACCAGCGGGCGACAGCCACCGACCATTCGTTCCGCGTATCCGATGTGCGGCCGCCCTGGCATTCGAGCTGCCGCGTGCGCCGAACTCGCCCCGCCAAGCACCGCATACAGTCTTCCTGAACATCCCACATTTCCCATTTTAGGTCATATCTTCCAAGGACATCCCCCCCGCAGAGTTGATTTTGACAAAATATTTTTTTTCGATGTCAGGAATCGGCCTTCGGCGGCTAATAGGTATGTAGAAAGTGGCGGTTTCCGTGTTGGTATCTTTGTAAAGGAGAAATCGGTAATGAAGACTCGGACTTCGATTTTGCTCGTTGCCGCTTTGGCAGTTTCCATCGTGCCGTTGGGCGCAGGCTGGGCGCAGGCCGCGATTTACGTGTTGCCAGGCGACACTGTCTCAATTTCGCTAGGTACCTATTACACGCAGAATGGCGAAACCGGCGGTGAGTTCGCAATGATGGTCAGCGGCAACTCGGCGCCTCTGGCGAACGGGATGTTTTACACCTTCTGCGCCGACCCGACCGAGTTCATTAATACAGGCACGAATTACACCGTCGCGAAGGTAGCTAATGCGAACGATCTCGGCTACTCACTGAGTAATTTCGGCAAGTGGATTTACTACGAGTTTTCACAGGGTGGTTATGGAAGTGGCGCTGGACTTATTCCCGGTCATTTAACCCTGACCGCCGACTTAGCGGGCGCGATCCAGGAGGGCATCTGGTCACAGTTGACGAACGGGTCACAAACGGCTCTGCAGATTTCCGGGTGGACCACTCCCGACAACTACAAGAACACCATTTGGCCCGCTTGGCAGAACGAATACGACGCATGGGTTACTTCAGTCGGCGGCAGTGCCAACGCTGACGCGGATTTAAAAGACGTCGGGATTGCCCAGTTGCAGTTGGTACAACAGGGGTCGGCAAATCAGAACGTGCAAAACCAAATGGTTTTGTCGCTGAATGTCACTCCAACCAGTCTTGTCCCCGAGCCGGCCGCGATCGTCATCTGGTCGCTGCTGGGGGCGGGGAGTTGGCTGGGCATAAAGGTCTGGCGCCGCCGCGGCCCGGCCCTCGGCGATGAAATATCCAGGCCGGCCCGGCAGCCCTGGTCGCCCGAGGCTCGCCAAGCGATCCATGAACTAATCGCCCACGGAAGCCGCCAGCGGGGTTGAACAATGGGCAACTGAGGAACGTGTCTAAAGCCGCCGTAGTCCGGCGGCTTTTCTTTTCTGCAACCATCACCGCGAAAGAAGGGAGGCCAATAAGGGGAGCGATCGCCCACGCAAGAAAGTGCTTGCAACGCGGAGCGGCGACGAATTATAGTAGGGTATATGGGCTTTGTGTTCGGGAGTGCCTTTTCTCGAGCCGTTTGTCGTGCCGCGGTGCGTATGTGCAGCAGCCCGCCAAGCGTGCCAAGGGATGCGTGTGCCGGAAACACAGGGAGCGAATCCATGAGAAACCTCCGACGAATCGCTTTTTTCGCCGCGCTGGCCGTCTTGAGTTGCGTCTCCATGGCGCGGGCGGACAACTTGCTGGTGGCGCAATATGCCCCGCAAATCAACGATCGCTTTTATTCCCCCGCCTCAGACAGCGATCCGGCGAAGGCCTTTATCGGCGACGCGGTCTCGCCGCCGCTCAATTTCTCGGGAGTGGGTTTCACGGCTGACGGCCATTGGGTCACGATGATCTCGCCCTCCTACTTCCTCTCCGCCGCACATTTTCCTCCGGGTGCCGGCACCAGCGTCACGTTCTACCCGGGCAACAGCACGGCCCAATCGTATTCGTTTACGGTGTCGAACTGGAACTATGTGACGAGTATCCCCGGGCTTGGAACCACGTCGGATCTGTACCTGGGCCAGCTCACCACGCCGATCCCCGCCAGCGACAATATCACGTACTATCCGGTTCCCGTGCTGGGCTCGAATAGCGCATATTCCGGCCAGCAAATCTACGTCTACGGGCTGCCCAATCGTGTCGGCACGAACACCATCGCAGACGTTTACACCCAGAATTATGGCGGCCATGACACGCAAGCGATCGACTATCTCTACAATGCGAACGTACCGAACAACGCCTTCTTGGAGCCGGGCTGTTCCGGCGGCCCGTCGTTCCTTGACGTGAACGGCCAGTTGGCTCTGGTGGGAATCCATTATCTCAACGCCACGAGTGGCAGCACGCCTGTCTACTCCGTAGACAGTTTCGTTCCCTACTACGTCAACGAGCTCGACGCCAACATGACGGGTGAGCAGTTGACCCTGGTTCCTGAGCCGGCGGCACTAGTGCTGCTTCTTAGCGGTGCTGTGATCGGGCTGATGTTCGCGCGGCGCAGCCAACGACAGGCGATGGGAACTGGAGGATGTCCCGCGCACGATCCGCTGCCCTCATCGGATGTCGCCTTGGGATAAGGGCCCTGGGTCTGGAAGTTCCGGCAGGCAAATCTGAAAGGTTCGCTATGCCGGGATACGACTGCCGGCCTGTTGCCCGGCGTTGAGCCAAGCCGGCAGATCGACCGTTCTCCACCCAATACCCGCTTGCCCCTCCTACAGAACTAATTTTTCGATTGTTCTGTTTTCGTTGTCGGGAAATTGTGGCATGGGGCGCGTTGAGAACGTAGGAAGTCTTGCGCATGACTAGAGAGAAAGCATGCAGGCACGGCAGTTTGGAAATACCGACATGCAGATCACGCCGATTGGATTCGGCAGTTGGGCCATCGGCGGGGGGAACTGGGAATATGGTTTGGGCCCACAGGATGATCGCCACGCGATCGAGGCAGTCCAGCGTGCGATCGATCTCGGTATGAACTGGATCGATACGGCAGCGGTTTACGGTCTCGGCCACTCCGAGGAGTTAGTGGGGCAGGCGTTCCAAGGGATGAGCCGCAAGCCGTACGTATTCACCAAGTGTTCGATGCGCTGGGACGAGCTGCGGAAGATCTATCGCAGCCTTAAGGCGGATTCGGTCCGACAGGAATGTGAGGCCAGTCTGCGTCGGCTGAAGATCGATGCGATCGACTTGTATCAGATCCACGGGCCGAATCCCGAGACGGAGCTTGAAGAGGGCTGGGAGGCGATGGCTCGGCTTCAAGAGGAGGGCAAAGTAAGGTATCTCGGCGTTTCAAACTTCAACGTGGAGCAGATGCGCCGCGTGCAGCGGATTGCGCCTATCGCGTCACTTCAACCGCCTTACTCGCTGCTAAACCGCGCTGTGGAGCGCGAGATTCTGCCCTTTTGCCAAGAAAATACCATCGGCGTCATTGTCTACTCGCCGATGGCCTCCGGCCTCCTGACCGGCGCCATGACTCGGCAAAGGATCGCGGACTTTCCGCCGGATGATTGGCGGCTTCGGAGCCCCGATTACCGGGAACCACGGTTGTCACGCAACCTGGCGATTGCCGATTTCTTAAAGCAAGTGGGCGCACGGCACGGTCGTTCTGCTGGCGAGGTTGCCATTGCCTGGACGCTGCGACACCCGGCCGTTACCGGCGCCATTGTCGGAGGACGCAGCGGCGCCCAGGTCTCCGGCACGATTGGCGCGGGCGACTTTCGCTTGAGCGAGAGCGAAATCCAAGAGGTCGAGGAAGTCGCCGGCCACAAGGGCGAACGCCAATCTCTGCTGGCTGCTATTCGCAGTTACCTGTCTCGACGCTGGAGCGTGTAACCCGCCCGCCGGCATCGCGTCCCACACAACGCCGAGAGCATCTTCCCCACCCACAGATCCTCCACCCTCTTGTCCCACATGTAGACGACTGTCACCGTTCACGGGGTTGAGGTAGCAAGGAGGGAGCCGGTTGCTTGGTAAGATAACCGAGAGTATTAGTGCGCGAATTCCAAGCCCAGAAAAGCCCCATCGTAGAACGGGCTGCCCTTGAAGGAAACAGAGGCCGCGGCCGCCACGGGATTCGACACGGCCACCTGATCGGACGCCTGGGCGACCCCCTCCACCCATAACACCCGGTAGCCGCCCCGCAGCGACCAGTTCTTGCTCATCCGGTATACGCCAGTCAGATCGATTTCTCCCACAAATGCCGGGTGGTCAGCGGAGGCGTTGCTGCCGAACGGGGGGCCGATCTGCTGGCTGACGGACACGCTGTTGGCGGCGCGATCGGCGTAGATGCCGGCCTTCAACAGCCCCTCGATTCGCAGCGGCCCGCACGACCAGAGGTTCGCGTCCATGCCCAGTTGAAATCCGAATAGGTCGTTGACGGCGCGGACGTCGTGTGTGGCCAGATTCGCGCCCGGACCCACATCTTGCAGGATCGCAAGGCCGGTCTCGTTCAGGGCCAGATAACGAAACCCCGCCAACGCGGACCAGCAGTCATTGAGCCGGCGGCGGCCGTTGATCTCGACGTTGCTCAGTTCTGAGCGGTAGGAGCCGGCGATGGTGCCGGGGAAGGTTACATTGCCGATGGGAACGGCATACTGTACGGTCGAGCCATTCGGCGCGGAAACGGGCTCCCGGCTGGCGTTCCAGGCATCGACGCGGAAGTAGAGCCCCTCGATGCCCCAGTCCGCGTCAAGCTGCCGCAGCAGGGAAACCTCCCAGCCGGGTTCATAACGGAACGCGAATTCCGCTGCATTCAAGAGCACCGCGTCCCGGGGCCCGCCGACACCGTGGCCGAAGTTGTCGGTCACTAACATGGCGTCATTAGGCCGGGAGAGCCTCATATACAAGGCATTGGCGCGGGCCCGCCACACCGGCTCGCATCCCCAAGCCATGAGGCCCGGCCACTCGCTATAACCGGCATCGTCGGTAAACGCGTTAGAGTCTTCTGAAGCTAGAGATAGCGCCGTAACTCTGTCGGCAGACCATCCGACAGCACCCCACAGCACCGCCGCGACGGCCGTCATACCACAGACACAGGATCGCATGGGTTTCCCTCCATGCCAAAGCGGGTAATGACGTTTCCGTTGACGGCGCGGCTGCGGTGCTACTGGCGTTCGGAGACGTGCTTCCTTACCCCTTGTTATCGCCTGGCATTTCGGGAAATCGCTGGATTCTTGGGATTGCGATTACAGGCGTTAGATTGCGCACGGGTTTCCTCAGCGGAAGGTCCGTCACAACTGCTTCGAAGTTCTCATTGCGCTACTGCCATCGCCGCCCACGATGCGGCTCTCAACTCAGGCAATCTGGCTGCTGCGTTGGGCTATCTGCGGTGGCTCGATGAGTTCGATTTGCTGGGCAGCGGCATCCGGAAGTCAAAGAACGGCGATTCTGCCGGTGAGGCTGTGGACGCCGTGATGGGCGACTCCGCGTTGTGATTGATGTTGTCATCTACTGGACAGGCTGTTTGGAGCCGGAATGGATACGCCCACGATTGCCTGGTTCTGGTTCGCCCGGTGATACTGCGGCATCTCGTTCCGCGCATCGTTTGTATGGCTCTGCCCCTCTACAGAGTTGATTTTGACAAAGTTGTTTTTTTCTTTGTCAGGAATCGCCCTTCGGCGGTCTATAGGTTATAAAGGGTTAGTGGCACCTGGAAGGCAGCCCCGACACAATGAGACACGCACGCGCGACGCCGGACTTAGCTTGTCAGGTCTTGGACGCAGATCCAGCGCCGCCTCTAGGGGCTGCGCTCGCGGCGGAAGAGATTGAGGCTCCACCACTTATGGGTGATCATATCGACCGTTATAAGCAAGCAGCCTCAGAGCCTGACATCAGCCTCACGGAGCCCGTGACCGATATCGAGGCCGATTGCGTCCTAGTCGACCGTTGTTCGGCAGGCGAGGTGGCGGCTTGGGACGAGCTTTACGGCCGATATCATGCCTCGCTCTGGGCCTCGATCAAGTTGCTGCTGGGCCCGCGCTCCTGTGATTCGAATGTGATCGATGAGATCGCCGCCCGCGTGTGGTACGCGCTCGTGGAAAACGACGGGCGTTTGCTGGAGCGGTTTGATCCCAGCCGAGGCGTGCGGCTGAGCACCTACTTTCGGGGGCTGGCGCGGATCCATACCCTGCTATATTTCCGCGACGAGCACCGCCGTCGTGCCCGGGAGAATCAGGCCGGCCACAGGCGACACCGCAACGTTCCCGTATCCGAGCTGCCGGACGGCGTGATGCTGAGCGACTTCGCCGACACCCTGACCGCGGAGGAGCGTCGTTTCCTGGAGGAGCACCTCGTTTCGTCGGACGGTGAATGTGCCGACGCGGACGACCGGCAGCACGCCGACACGAGTATCTGGCAGCATCGGCACCGCCTCTTGGGCAAGCTCAAGGATTTTTTCGCGATCCGGTGAGACGGAGAGGCCACAAATCCGGCCAATCGCCCCCCTCTTGGTAATGGGCAGCTTACATATATTGTGGCGTGGGCGTCCCGCCCGCTGCCTTAGGCCGAACTTCTTTTAGTTTTCGGCCGGTTCTGCGGCAGAAGTTGTGGTGGCGTAAGGATTTAGGGCTCTCCGCCAACCTTGGGGAGGAAGGATTGAGGCATACAAGATGTTGCGGTTGTGTTATCATGCCTACTGAGGGGGACATGGATGTTGGAAAGCAGGTCAGGGATGACCAAGAATGTACGAGACGAGCCAATTCCGTGCGTGGACGGTGGCGTTGAACCTACCGGGATACGAGGTGTCGCACGATGCCGAGGACGGGATCGACGGCGTGTTGCGGCTGAGTGTGATTCCGACTCAGATTATCGAACTCTGCCCAGCTTGCAGTCGCCCTTGTGACTCGTGGCATCAGAAACGATGGTTGGAAAACCTTGTGGATTTGCCGTTGGGCGGTCGGCCGGTGTGTTTGAAGGTTCGCGTGTTTCAGTATCAGTGCGAGCATTGTGGCCGCACTTGGACGCCGCATTGTCCGATCGTGGGCGAGGGAACATGGGCGACCACCCGATTGATTGCGCGGGCGGCGGAGTTGGTTCGCCGATCCGACGTGGGCAAGCCGTGCGTGGGGCTATCGAAGCGGAGACTCACCGGCGACGGAGGAATCCCGGTGGTTGGTCATCGTCTTGTTCGACCAACGCTACGCTATTGCGCCGACATGCGTTTCGGCTGGGTCACGGGCGAGGCCGTATCGCCGCCGGAACCGGAAATCGTTTCGTCGTGATGGTCGGGGAAATCAAAGGCTCCCGACCCCGTTCTGCCGTCCGCCTCCTCAGAGCATTCGTGACAGCCTCTCCTCCAAGCCGGCAACCTCGTCCGCGGACAGTCCGGCCATAGCGTACAGAACGCCGTCGATGAAGTCCTGGTACGGTTGCGCCAGCGGATGCAGCGATGACCGGTCGCTCCGTGACATATTCTTCCGAGCCTCTTCGATCTTGATTATCTGGTCCACGGCCTCTACCACCACGTCTTGGATGGCGCATGGAAAGGGCGGGACCGCGATTGCCGGGCGAATTGCCTCAAGCGCCGCGGACAATTCTTCCGGCCGGAGTCCTTCGATGCTCTCGATCGGAAGGTTTTGCGAGTCCGACGCAATAGCGTCGGCAAAGTGCGGACAGGGCAGATTATTGAACTGGTACTCGTTTACTTTCGAATTCGTGCTACCCAATCGGAAGTACCAATTCAGCAACTTCGAATTGAGCAAAGCCAACAGGAAAGAAAGCGGGAGCTTGCACTGCGACTCGGGTACGTAGCTGACCGTATCAAAGCAGTAGTTGGCGGGGGCAATCGTGGCCGCAATTATCCTCCGGAAGTTGTTCTGCGGAGAACTGCGCTGGAAACCAACACGTGCGCCGCTAGAATGAAAAGCCTTTGATCCCGATGCCCGGCCTCGTAGGAACTCTTGCTCATGCAGATAAAGTGCTTTCCCCTGTGATGCTTCTCGGACAGTGTAGAGGCAGATATTGGCGCCACGCAAGATAAGTGGTCCGGTTTCAGGATCATCATTGAGCCCGCCACGTTTCATGTCGGTAGTTTCGTTCACTTCTCCCTGATACGAGGTACAATGACATTTCAGGCGCGTCATTCGTCCGCTCTTCATGATACGCGTTGCGATGTCCCAGTCGGCTTGAGAACAGCTAGCGATCGTGAAGTTCTCCGGGTCGTAGGCAGGAATATCGCTGGTTGAGAGCACGATACTTGGTGAATCGTAAAGGATGAATCGCCCGGGATGAACTCGCGAACGGAACCTACGCAGGTCTTTGTTGCCTTTCATGTCTTTCAAGAAAGTGAATACCGTCGTCGAAAGCTTCGCTTCAGGAAATACACGATTTGCCGGATTGTCTTTCTGTGGAAACGCTTCAACTCCAGCAAAAGACCCGACTTCAATCATTCGACGGCGGACTCCTGCAGCCTGATCGTCACCAAGCAGCGGCATGGGCGTAATGAAGCCAAGATGGCCTCCATCCGCCAGCAACTCCAGTGCTCGACAAAGGAAGAGCTTATACAGGTTCAGTAGTTCCAAATTCGGGAAATTGATATAGGTGAACGCAAGGTTCCTCCAGTAAAGAACTTGGGTCACAAACCAGGTTCACACAAGGAGGAAACCCATGCGTTCACAAACGGAGTATATCATCACCAAGGCGGAGGTCCACGCGTACGCCGAGGACTGGATAGGGACGGCGCTTCGCCTTGAGTATCGGGGTTATAAATGTTCGACTTCCACGCTTCTCCAAATTCTCCTGATTGCCGCGGCACGGGTGGTTTCCGTGTTTGCCGCCTGCCGCGATCTGGCCGATGCACCGTCGGATCAGACGATTCGCAACGCCTTGGCCGTAACGTTGCCGGAAATCGCCGAACTCGAACGTCGTTTGAACCTCGCCTTGGTGACGCATGTGCCCAAGGCGTTGCGACGCAAATCCCGCATGGTGGCGATCGACCTGACGCTGATTCCCTATCACGGGCAGCCGGCGCGGGACAAGAAGGAAATCTTTCGAGGCGAACCGAAGTCGGGCACCACCCATTTCCATGCCTACGCCACGGCTGTGGTACTCCACAAAGGCTACCGTTACACCTTGGCGCTGGTGCGAGTCGAGTACGGCGACTCGATGAAAGAGGTGCTTCAGCGGCTGTTGGCGATTGTTCGTCGCCGAGGCGTAAAAATCCGCTTTTTGCTGCTGGACAAGGGCTTTTTCAGCGTAGAAGTCATTCAGTATCTTCTTCGCGCCCGTCGTGGATTCATCATTCCCGCCGTCGTGCGAGGCCGAAAGCCCAAGGACCCCAAGACTCCGCCGCACGGCTTGCGAGCACTGTTGAAGAAGAAACACGGCTACTATCGGGAGACGATCACCTCGGGCCAAACGAAAGAGAAACCGAAGGCCAGCGTGACCGTGAACATTTGCGTTGCCAGCAAGCATTTCACCGACGAGAAGACCGGCCGGCGGCGGCGCAAGCGGCTTCTCTACGTGGTGTCGAAGGTGCGGCGAACACCTGCGGAGATACGCGAAACCTATCGCAAGCGTTTCGGCATCGAGACGAGCTACCGCCAGATGAACGAGGCGAAGATCAAGACATGCACGCGCGATCCAGCGTTGCGTCTGCTGTTCGTGGGCATTGCTCTGGTGCTGCGCAACGTGTGGGTGTGGATTCATTTTCGCTTCGCCAAAGGAAAATTCACCGAGGAACCGCAACTCTTTCTGGAATTGCTTCGTTTCCAAGAAATGCTCTTGTGGATCACCCAGATCGTTCAACAAGCCCTCGGCGCCAACAAAACCCTCGGACTCGATCGTCATACCTATGAACGACTTACGGCACATCGCCACACATAGCCAAATTTGGAACTACTGAGGTTGTTCTTGCCTCGTTGAGAGGGGGCGTACACCTCGTCATGTTCGATGAACGCGCGCAAGGCCGAAAGGTCCCGCCCACTCTCCCGCTCCGACAGCACGTCATACGGTGGATTGCCGATGATGGCATCGAAGCCTGCGTCCGTGCGTCGGCCTTTATCGGAGAAGAACACCTCGGGGAACTCCAATTCCCAGTGGAAGGGCATCATATCGTCTCTTGCCGCACGACGTTTTGCCGTAACGAACCAATTTTCGCTGGAAAGCTGAGCGAACCGCCTTGGCTGCCCAAGATTGTCCAAAGCCCGTTGATACTCCACGTCGGTCAGCGGCCCTTCTGTGTCCTTGACGAGAACCGAACACCAGAGGTCGGCCACGTCGCGGAATGGTTCCCGGGCTTTCTCAAACGCGCGGTACAGCTTGTCTTTCGACTTGACATCCTCCACCTTCTCGGACA
Source organism: uncultured Planctomycetaceae bacterium (assembly GCA_963759115.1). Taxonomy (GTDB): domain Bacteria; phylum Planctomycetota; class Planctomycetia; order Pirellulales; family Thermoguttaceae; genus CAVWXT01. The sequence goes on along the minus strand of CAVWXT010000001.1, from coordinate 1,147,918 downwards.
GGCCCGTGCGAATGTCCTGTAGTGGCTTCAGCAGCAGCGGCAGCTTCTGCTCTAACTGCTTTCCGACCGCGTTTTCACGAAGCAGGATTTCACCGGGGAGTACGCCCATCTTGGCGATCTTGCCGCCGACGAGACTGTTCCCCGGTCGAATATGGTGATCCAGGAACGTGAGCGGTCGGCCCACCGCGACGGTCTCCAGCCAGAGCGCGAGCTTCGCAAGTTCAACGGCAAGCGGATTCAGGTCCACGCCATAAAGGCAACATTCGACAACACGGCGCTTCCAGAATGCGACCGACGACTCGTCGGTCGCTGCCTTGTCAAGGGCGTCATCCGCCGCATAGCGATGCGTGGCGATTTCCTCGCCGAGATACTGGCACGCTCGAATGAGAAAATGTCCGGACCCCATTGCTGGATCGAGCACCCGCAGACACAGAACGCGGTCGTCAAATTCTCGCTTCAGCAACTCTACGCGGGCTAGCAACGCTCCCTTGCGTTCTGGTTCCGCCGATTCAAGTTCCTTCGTCGCGCGCGATGTCTTCGTCAAGCTTCTCTGATATGCCCTTGCAAAGCGGGGCAAGCGTTTCATTGACGATATGGGTTACGATGTGGTCGGGCGTATAATAACTGCCGGTGGCGCGCCGGTCCCCCTTCTTGTTCTCCAGGTATATGGCTCCGGCGTCGTACGACACATCAGCATACTCGAATCCGGCCGGGACTCGCTGCGACGCCGGGATTGTCTTCTCGACGGGACGGTCACTACGACGTTCCCGGACGACAATCATACGCTCCGGTGCGTAGCAGAGATGCAATTCCAGGAGCCCTTCGTAGACTCCGCCCAAGTGCTGAATGGCCAGGTCTCGGTAGTCGACGCGAGAAAGCCCAAACTCGGGCAGTTGCGGATCCTTGGCGCGCCCGAGGTTGTCGATCACGCGAGCCATGTAGTTGTCGGGCACCTTCTTGTGGGAGAGAAATGGGTATTGCTCCGCATCAAACAGCCCGCCGTTATACGCCGCCACCCCATAGCGGGCGTGGCCACGGTCAACCAGGTCGAACAGGTCTTGCAGATCATCCCAGATCGTGGTTTGGTCGCGAGAGTAATCTCCCCCTCCCGTTTCACCGGCTCGATCAATCCTTCCGGCTATTTCGTCTCGGTGCCGGGCAAGCGAACGATTGTTCGTATAGAGATGGTTCGTGCGATATGGCAATAGGCCGCGATCCTCTGCGAACATGATGAATAGCAGTCGATACAACAGCACGAAGCTCTGCTGCCGGCAGAACTCCAAGTCCTTCTGCGGGTCCAGGCCGTTGGGCGGGTAGTGCAAGAATCCGGAAATGCACAACCGAAGTGCCTCAAACGCCCTTGTGCGAAGGTCTTCACCAATTCCAAGTCGATATTCGGAACTGCCCTCAGTTGCCCGCCGGATCAACGGCTTTCTTCCGTCGGCTGCGCGAAAGCCCGGTGGCCCGAAAAAGAGATAGAAGGGCAAGAACTCCTCCAGGTGCCATTCCGCCTTAACGAAGTCGCTGGCGCCGGCAATCCAGCCCTCCAATATCGCCGGCAGGTCGGCCTGAAGGTACGCTTCAAAACGCCGGTGATAAATCTCGTACTCTCTCGGGATCAATCGCCACAATTTGCCGTTTGTTAGGATGGCGAAATCCAGTTGACTTCGATTCAAGTACCACTCGATCTGCTCGGGCGGGTACTCCCTGTTACCGTCGACGATCGATGGACGGTCGAGACGAACGTGCCACGCCTTGGCATCGGCCAGGGCGACCGGATGCTTCCAGAAGTCCGGGGACTTGCGACCCGCCCTCAGCGCCGCTTCATACGCGGCGTCGTCTAGGAAGAGTGCATAATCCGGTTTTCGGGGCTGAAGGAAAGTCTGATACTTGAACTTCCATCCCAGGGCCTCCAAAACCGGCTGAATAAACGCTTGTTCCAGTCCCTGTTCGTCTTCATAGAGCTCGACGCGACTCTTCTGAACACGCCACAACTCGGCCAATCGTCTCAGGGCAGCCTTCGCCTCTTCCTTGAGTCCGTTCCATTCGGGCTCCAAGGGTAGCCGCTTTTCAAGCCAATGACTGGAGAAAAGAGCGCCGTTGTACAACCCTCCAAGCTGGAAGTTGTGATGCGAGCCAAACTGAAAACGTAAAGGCTTAACCGGCATACGGGTGTCCGCACAGGTTGTCGAGACTCTTATTCTTGCGTTGAGTACTTTCGTACTTGGTGTCAGCCGCAAGTGCTTGCCCATTGTCAAACACTGGCCGCTGCACTATCCCCCCCACCTTGCGCCCCCGTAGTATAGAGATCGCTCCCGCCAGCGACAAGCGGTCTCCCGTCCGCACTCGGTCGACGGTAGAATGTCTCCTGCCCCATACCGAATCTCAGATTCCAGAAAAACTCGCCGCGGGAGACCTGCGATCATGCCGCTAGACCGGGAAGAATACGTCGAGCAGGCCTACTTCTTTCAGACCCTGCGCGAACGGATGCAACAGAACATGTCGACGCAGGACCTCCTGGTCGCCATCCGCCAAGAGGTGCTGTCGACGACCATGCTGCCGTTCGCCATCGACTTTATGGCGGGCGAGCTGCGGCTGACCGGCGGCTTCGCCACGGCCATGGCCCGGCTGCCCCACTACTTCACCCCCTTCCAAACCTACGTGGTCGGCGAGGCCGAACGGGCCGAAGGCCGCTTCGACTTCCGCATCGCCTTGGAGATCCTCCAACGCGAGGCCGAGTATCGGACGCGGAACGCCTCACCGCAGGGCGTCTTCCTCTACCAGTTCGAGACCCTCTGCCGCAATCGCCTCGGCTACGACCGCGGCCTGGAAGCCATGGCCGGCGACGACATCTACGACGAGAACTGGCGGGAGTGGATTCTCACGGTCCGCCGCCAGGTCGGCCTGATCGACTTCGGCGACATGATCTACGTTCGCAGCGAGCTCTACCGCAAGACCCGCCAGCAGGCCGAAAAGCCGATCCTCTTCGGCGAGAAGGAAGGGCGCATTGCCCTGGCCAACCGCCACAAGGATCCGCTGTATCTGTTTTCCGCGCTCCAGCGGCACCTGGGCCACCCCAGCGTTCCGCGGCCAAAGGAAGAGGAGACGCAACGCTTCCTCCTCCCCGCGCTCCAGCAACGGGTGGATCGTCTGGAGACCCGTCTGAAGCTTCTCGAAGAAGAGCTCCGCGGCGGGATCAACCTGTCGCGGTTCTACGCGGGCAAGGAGGAGAGGACAAGAGCGGATAGTGATCTGCCCCAATGAGATTATCGGGTGCCACGGGCAGCTTGGCTGCCCGTGCAGCGACACGGAACGACGAACGGCCCGCGGCATCCGACACGGGCAGACAAGCTGCCCGTGGCACCCAGCGTCCGACACGGGCAGACAAGCTGCCCGTGGCACCCAGCGAGGTACGTAAGTCCCCGGTTAAGGGTGGCTGGAACGGGGAGTGGCGGACGGCGTCATGTCGCGGTACGGAGAGGCGGCTTGGTAAAGCTTGATTCGAGACCGAAGCGTGTCGGCCAGCTCCGTGCTGTTCTGGCTGGACGCCGAGGCCAGGGCCTGCTCGGCGGTCTGCACAGCCTCGGTGAACCGGCCGGCCTCGGCGTAGGCGGCAGCCAAGGTGTCTAATACGTCGAGGTCGCGGCCGTCGGTGAGCTTTGCCGCCCGTTGGGCCAACTCGACCGCCTTCGGGCCGTCGCGGACGGATGTCTCGGGGCTCGTCGCCAGCGCCCAGGCCAACTGATTGAGAGCAGGAACGTCGTCCGGCTTTAGCCGAATCAGATCTGCCCATTGAGCGATTGCCTCGTCGATCCGACCGAGGTCGGCAAGGAGCCGACCGAGGTTGTTGTGGGCCTCGGCGTACTCAGGCTTGAGCGCCAGCGCCCGCCGGTAGTGGTTCATGGCGTCGTCTGTCTGCCCGCCTGCGGCCAGAGCCAGGGCCAGGTTGTTGTGGGCCTCGGGGTCGTCCGGCTTGATCGCCACCGCCCGCCGGCAATGGGCGATGCCCTCCTCGATCTGCCCGCGCTCGACCAGAGCCAGGCCGAGATTTTTGTGGGCCTCGGCGTGGTCGGGCTTGAACTCCAACGCTAGCCGGTACTCGGCGATGGCGTAGTCGGCCATGCCGCGCTCGGCCAGAACTCGGCCGAGGTTGGTATGGGCCTCCGGATAGTTGGGCCGGAGTAGCAGGGCCGCCTGGTAATGGTCCAGGGCCTCGGCGATCGATCCGCGTTTGGCCAGCACAAAGCCGAGATTATTGTGGGCGTCGGCGTAATCGGGGGCGATTTCCAGCGCCCTCCGGTAATGGGGCAGGGCCTCGTCGTCACGCCCCTGGTCGTGCAGAAAGACGCCGAGATTGTTTTGGGCGATGACGTTGTTCGCATTGAAGTCGAGGCTGCGAGTCCACAAGGTCCCGCTGTCGTGCCAATAGGAAGTCTGCCGCCAAGCGCATGCCATCAACGCCGCCAGCACCAGCGCCGCGAGAACTCCGCACGCCCAGGCGCGTTGGGGCCACGATCCGACGAGTCGCGCCACTCCCCACGCCACGGCAATCACCAGGCCAATCTGGGGCAGATACGTGTAGCGGTCGGCCATCGACTGGTGTCCCACCTGCACCAGACCGATGACCGGCACGAGCATTCCCAGGTACCAGAACCAGCCGACCAACAGCCAGGGCCATCGCCGCCACAGGGCGACGGCGCCCGCCGTGATGCCCGCCAGCAGCAGCAGCGCGCCCGCCACTTTCCAGGCCGGCAGATTGCTTTCGGGATGGGTGTAGAACACCACCAGCCCCGCCGGATAGAACAGTTGGCCCACATAGGCCACGTACGAAGTCAGGGCGTTGGCCGTTCGGGAAAGCAGGGAGAATCGCTCCACGGATTGCAGGGCCTCGCCTTGGCACAGCGGCGTGACAACGCAGGAGGCGACCGACAGCACGAACAGCGGGAGTTTCTCAACCAGCAACCGCCAGGGGGCCGAAACGCTTCCCTCTCCCGACCAACCTTCGGTCGGTGCCCGGAGAGGGGCAGGGGGTGAGGGCTGCGTATGGCAAGACGCGTCCAGGGCGGACGTTTTCTGGTGTGCGGCCCTCACCCTAACCCTCTCCCAAAGGGAGAGGGGACGCAGAGGCAGCGCCATGCGTCTCAGCGGCCAATAGTCCAGCAGCAGCAGCACGAACGGCAGCGTCACCAACATCGGCTTGGCCATCAAGCCCAAGGCAAACGCCGCGATTACCGTCAAGTAGCGAAGCGGCGAGAAGGGACGGCGGACATAGCCCAGGTAGGCCGCCAGGGTCAGCATGAAGAACAGCCCGCTCAGCACGTCTTTCCGTTCCGACACCCAGGCCACCGATTCCACCCGCAAGGGATGGATGGCGAACACGGCGGCCACGAAGGCACTGGGCCAGAGGTCGCCCGTCATCCGCCACAACACCAAGAACAGCAGGATCGCGGTGGCGGCGTGCAGCAGCACGTTCGTCAGGTGATACCCCCAGGGCTTCAGGCCGTAAAGCTGGTAGTCCAACAGGTAGGAGAGCCAGGTAAGCGGATGCCAGTTGTTGCAGCGGGTCGCGGTGAAGGTCCAGGCCACTCCCTCGGCAGTAAGGCCGTGCATCAGTTGCGGGTTCTCGTAGACGTACTGGTTGTCGTCGAAGTTGACAAAGTCGTGCCCGACCGTGCGGCCAAAGACCAGTGCCACCGCCAGCAGGAGAAACCCGCCAACAACCGCCGCCGAGAGAAGGTTCGGAGCGCGAACTTCCGTGCCGGGCGGGATTTTGTCTCTGCTGGGCGTTCGGTTCATGTTCTGATCGGCCTTCGCAGGATCGTGTGGCGTTGGTCGGTTCCGATTTCTTTACGTTGGCCGCGCTAAGGGCGGCCCGAAGGTGGCACGGAAAGCCGCGGAATGTCGCGATACGGAGAGCGGCTTTGGTAGAGCTTGATCCGTGCCCGAAGGGCATCGGTCAGCGGAGCGTTCTTCTGGTCGGAGGCCAGGGCCAGGGCGTGCTCGGCGGTTTGCACGGCCTCGGAGAATCGGCCGGATTCGGCGTATGCGGCGGCCAAGGTGTCGAGAATCATCGGATCCCGGCCGCCGGTGAGCGTTGCCGCCCGCTGGGCCAGTTCGAGGGCGTGGGGACCATCGCGGATCGACGCTTCGGGGCTAGCCGCCAGGGCCCGGGCAATTCGGTTCAGGGCCAGCGTGTTATCGGGCTGCCAGCGGATCATCTCGGCCCATTGGGTAATCGCCTCCGGGATTCTTCCGCACTGATACAGCAGCATGCCAAGATTGTAGCGGGCTTCGGGGTAGTCGGGCTGGAATTCCAGGGCGCTGTTGTACTCGGCCATGGCGGCGACAAAGCTCTTCTGCTTCGTGTAGGCAATGCCGAGATTGACGTGGGCCATCGCGTAGTCGGGCCTGATCGACAGGGCGTTTCGGTACTGGGCGATGGCCTCGACGACGCGTCCTTGGTCGCACAGGGCAACGCCGAGGTTGTTCATTGCCGCAACGTAGTCGGGCTTGATCGCCAGCGCCTTCTTGAACTGGACGATGGCCTCGTCAACGCGCCCCCCGTCGGCCAACGCGAGCCCCAGGTTGTAGTGGGCCAGCGCGTTATGCGACGTGCAGTCCAGATCGCGCCGCCATAGTGTTTCGCTGTTGCGCCAATAGCACGCCTGTTGCGACGCGCATCCCATCAAGACTCCCAGTATCACCGCAAAACCGACGCCGCACACCAAGGCACGCGGCGGCCATGCCCCGAGAACCTGCTTCGCTCCCCACGCCAAGGCAATTGCCAGGCCGATCTGGGGCAAGTAGGTGTAGCGGTCGGCCATCGACTGCTCTCCCACCTGCACCAGCCCGATCACCGGCACGAGCATCCCGACGTACCAGAACCAACCGACGGGCAGCGAGGGACACCGCCGCCAGCAGGCCGCAACGCCTGCCGTAATGCCCGCCAGGAGCAGCACGGCGCCGGCAACTTGCCAGAGCGGCAGACCGTTCTCGGGATGGGGATAGAAGGCCGCCAGCCCCGCGGGATAGAACAGTTGCCCCAAGTAGGCCGCGTACGAAACCACGGCATTGGCCATCCGCGATCCGAGCGGCAGAATCTCCAACCGCTCAACGGCCTCGCTTTGGGCCAGCGGCGTCGCCACGCAGGAAGCGGCCGACAATGCCAATAACGGGAGTTTCTCGACCACCAATCGCCAGGGCGGGATCAAGCGTCGAAGCGGCCAATAGTCCAGCAACAGCAGCACGAACGGCAACGTCACCAGCATCGGCTTGGCCATCAAGCCCAAGGCCAAGAGCGCGACCACCGCCAGGTAGCGGAGGGGTGAAAAGGGGCGACGGACATAGCCCACGTACGCCCCCAGCGTCAGCATGAAGAACAGGCCGCTCAGCACGTCTTTCCGTTCCGACACCCAGGCCACCGATTCCACCCGCAGCGGGTGGATGGCGAAGACGGCGGCCACGAAAGCGCTGGGCCAGAGATCGCCCGTCATCCGCCATAGCACGAGGAACAACAAGATCGCCGTGGCGGCGTGCAAGAGAACATTGGTCAGATGGTGTCCCCCCGGCGCCAGGCCGTAGAACTGGCAATCCAGCATGTGCGAAAGCCAGGTCAGCGGGTGCCAGTTGTTGGCATGGGTGGTAGTGAACGCCCAGACGATCCCCTCGATGGTCAGGCCGTTGGCGACTTGCGGATTGTCGTACACGTACTGGTTGTCGTCGAAGTTGACGAAGTTGTAACGGACGGTCTGGGAGAAGATGATCGCTACCGCCAGCAGAAGCAGGCCGCAAACGGTCAGCGCCGCGTACAGGCTCCGAGGCCCCGTCACGGTCGGCGCCCGGCCTTGGCAAGGCGGTTCACTTGGGGCGTCGCGTTGATCGGAGCCCCCCGAGGCCGTGATCTCCGGTCGTCCGCGACCGCGCCGCTGGAGCGATCTGTCTTTCCGTGGTTCTCGGCCCATGTTCCAATTTTACTGCGCAGTAGAGCTAAAGGGGGCCGGAACGGAGAGTGGCGGGTGGTGGGAGCTCGCGGTACGGAGAACCAGCCTGATAGAGCTTGATTCGTGCCCGAATGGCGTCGGCTTGGGCGGCGTTCTTCTGAGCGGACGCCAAGGCCAGGGCCTGCTGGGCGGCCTGCACGGCCTCGTTGAACCGGCCGGCCTCGGCGTAAGCGGCAGCCAGCGTATCCAGAACAATGGCGTGCCGCCCGCCGTCAAGGTCTGCCGCCCGCTGGGCCAGTTCGACGGCCCGCGGACCGTTTCGGACCGACGCCTCGGGGTTGGTGGCCAGCACCCAGGCCATCCGGCCCAGAACGGACGCATTGTCGGGCTGTCGACGAACCGACTCCTCCCACTGGGCGAGAGCCTCTGCCCGGCGCGCCCGTGCGTTGAGTGCCGCAAGGCGGTTATTGTGGGCCCGCACGTCGCCAGGATTGAATCGCAAGGCTTGATCATACTCGGCGATGGCCGCGTCGAACTGTCCCTGTCTTGCGAGGACCATGCCAAAGTTGTTGTGGGTCGTCGGGTCGTTGGGCCGGAGCCGCACGGCCGTCTGGAACTCGGCGATCGCATCGTCGAAACGACCTTGCTCGCCGAGGGCTTCGCCCAGGCCGGCATGGGCCTCGACGTGCCGCGGGTCGATCTTGATCGCCTCCTGGAACTCGGGCACAGCCTCGTTCCATTTCCCCTGTTGGCACAGGGCTTCTCCGAGGTTGCTGTGGGCAATCCCGTTGTTTGTAGTGCATTCGACAGCGTGGGCCCACAGCGCCTCGCTATCGCGCCAATACGATGTCTGCTGCCAAGCGCATCCCATCAACACCGGCACCGTCACGGCCGCGCCCACGCCCCACGCCCAGGCGCGGTACGGCCATGATGCGAGAGCGTGCTTCGCGGCCCATGCCAGGGCGATCAGAAGGCCGATCTGAGGCAGGTAGGTATAACGGTCGGCCCTGGCCTGTTGGCCCACCTGCACCAGGCCGATCACCGGCACGAGCATCCCCACGTACCAGAACCAGCCGACCAACAGATAAGGGCGGCGCCGCTTCTCTACCAGCACCGCGATGCATATACCGATCAACAGCAGCAGTGCGCCCGCCGTTTGCCACAGCGGCAGACTGCTCCGCGGATGGGGATAGAACACCGCGAGCCCCGCGGGATAGAAGAGTTGCCCCACGTACGCCACATAGGAAACCAGCGCGTTGGCGATCCGCGAGCCGAACGGGATGAAGTCCAACTGTACCACGGCCGTTCCCTGGGCCAGCGCTGTCGCCGCGCAGGAAGCGGCCGACAACGCCAGCAGCGGGAGTTTCTCGACCACCAACTGCCCCGGCGGGATCGAGCGGCGCCCCAGCGGCCAGTAGTCCAACAACAGCAGCACGCACGGCAGCGTCACCAACATCGGCTTAGCCATCAGGCCCAAGGCGAAGAGCACTACGACCGTCAAATAGCGAGCGAGCGAAAAGGGGCGATGGACATAGCCCACATACGCCCCGAGGGTCAGCATGAAGAACAGCCCGCTCAAAACGTCCTTTCGTTCGGCCACCCAGGCCACCGATTCCACGCGCAGCGGATGGATGGCGAACACGGCGGCCACGAAGGCGCTGGGCCAGAGATCGCCCGTCATCCGCCAGAGAACCAGAAACAACAGAATCGCGGTGGCGGCGTGCAAGAGGACATTGCTCAGATGGTGTCCCCACGGTTTCAGCCCGTAGAGCTGGCAATCCAGCATGTGGGAGAGCCAGGTTAGCGGATGCCAGTTGCTGGCATAGTCGGTGGTGAAGGCCCAGGCGATCCCCTTGGCCGTCAGGCCGTGCAGGACGGGTTGGTTTTCGGACACGTACTGGATGTTGTCGTAGACGAACTCATGCCGGAGGGTTTGGGCATAGATTAGCGCCACGGCTGCCAGCAGCAGGCCGCAAACGGCCGCCGCTGTGTAGAGATCCCGACGTGAGAGCCTCGCACCGGGACCCGCGCGGTCGCGGCGAGGCGGCTCCCGCGGCGCACCGGGTCGATCGGCCGACGCCAAGACCGGTTTCGCCGGCCTCCCGAGACCCCGGCGAGCGGACGTTCTGTCTTTCCTTGGTTCTCGGCCCATGTTCTCACTTCACAGCGCCCGGCGGAGGCGGCGAGTGCGACGGCCGAAGACGGGCTTCGCGGCGGGCGGCTCCGGCGGCTCGCCCTCTTCGGCGTCAAAATCCTCCGTCGGCTGCGGCTTGGCCAAGGCCACGAACCCCGGTATCTCGTCCCGCTTCAACAGCCGGTTGATGCGCATCTCGATCCGAGTCAACTCGTTGCCTTCTTCGGGCGAGATGAAGCTGAAGGCGACGCCTTCGCGGCCCATCCGGCCCGTGCGGCCCACACGGTGCACGTAGTCGTCGCAGAACTGGGGCACGTCGTAGTTGATGATGTGCGAGATGCTGGTCACGTCGATGCCGCGGCCCACCACGTCGGTGGCCACCAGCACCTTGATCTTGCCCTCGCGGAAGCGTCGCATGACCCGGTCGCGCACGGATTGCTGCAAGTCGCCGTGGATCGTGTCGACGCCCTTGCACACCACGGACAGCCGCCGGCAGACCTTGTCGGTTCCGCGCTTCGTGCGGCAGAAGACGATCGCCTGCTGCGGCTGCTCGCGCTCGACCAGTTTCACCAGCAGGTCGAACTTCCGCTCGGGATCGACGGTGAAGTAATACTGCTCGATGGTTTCCACCGCCAGGTCCTTGCTGGAGAAGTCGAGCATCTCCGGCGTGCGCATGTAGCGCTCGGCCAGCCGCTTCACCGGCGGGGGAATCGTGGCGCTCAGCAACAGCGTCTGCCGCGACTGCGGGCAGCGGCGCAAGATCTTCTCGATATCGGGGCGGAAGCCGATGTCGAGCATCCGATCGGCCTCGTCGAGGACCACGAAGCGGATGTCGCCCAATAGCAGCGAGCCTCGGCCGATCAGGTCCATCACCCGCCCCGGCGTGCCGACGATGATCTCGGCCCCGCGGCGAAGGTGTTCGACCTGCTGGCGGATCGGTTTGCCCCCGTAGACGCCCACCACGTGGACGTCGCGCCCGGCGGCCAGCTTGATGCACTCGTCGCGGACCTGCACGGCCAGTTCGCGGGTAGGGACGAGAATCAACGCCTGCGGACTGGCATTGGGCGACCGCGGCTGGAGGCGTTCGAGGATGGGGATGCAGAAGGCGGCGGTCTTGCCGGTGCCCGTCTGGGCCTGGCCCATCAAGTCGATGCCCGCGATGGCGCGAGGAATCATCCCGGCTTGGATGGGCGTAGGCTCGAGATACTCGGCCTCCTCCAAGGCGGCACCCATGACCTTGGAGAGCCCCATGTCGCCAAAGCCGGTTGCGGCCGGCGGCTTGGATGCCGGCGACGGCGCCGGTTTGGCAGGGCGCGATGCTTGTGTCTTTTGGTTTGTCAAGATGCTTGTTTCCATCCTTTACAGGGAAGCCATGTGGGCAGCGAGCAAATCGGTTTGCTCGTGCAAACGGCGCAATTCTTCCAGCGAATCAACCTGCCGTTCGAATTCCGCGCCGTTGGAGTAGGTGATTTGGTATACGTAGGTTTCGGTCGGATTGCCGAAATCGAAGTCGGGACTCTTCAAGAATTCCGTGGCGTCGGGAATGGTCTCGGATAAAAGAATCTCTCGCTGCGGGCAGGACGAACGCGAAACCGGTGGTCGAGATAGAGACCAAGCCCATCCGCCACGCTCGTCAACAACGGCAGGACAACGTACTCCTCAAACCAATCGCCGACAAGTTGCCCCAACTTGTGCCCGGCGGATGCGTTCGCGTTGGCCTCGTTTGCCGCCATGTTATCCCTCGACCCACAGACGCCCCTCGCACAAGGGAACGCGATGTTTTCGGTTCTTCCACTTCACGTTGCGGTCGCGGGTGCGCTCAAAGGCGAACGAGCGAAACCCTGCCGCGAGAGCCAATGTGCCAAGCCACTCCATCACGGGCACGTAAACGCCGTACGGCGCCGAATCGCCCACAACGAAGCACGCGCGACAAGGCGAATCACATACGCGTCGCAATGACTTCCACACCTTGGCCAAATCCAAAAATAGCAGGCCACCATCAAATGGTACGTCTTCTTTCCACCCCGCGATAGACGGACCTCGCCAAGTTTCCGGCAAACCGAGGACAACTCGGAGCGAATCGGCTCGACTTCCGACTCAGCAAGGACTTTCTCCAAGTCGATTGCTTTCTCCGGCACGTGCTGCGAACAAGAACGAATCAATCCGTCTCGCACGGTGCGCTGCAGATCGCCCCATCCGGCAATCTCGCGGAAGAAAGACATTTCCAAACGCGTGGCGTCGGCATAGTCATAGTTGTTCGGGTATGGCGGGGAGCAAAGAACCAGTTGAGCGAACCGGTCGGGCACGCCCTGGCACGTGCGTGCATCTCCGAAGACCAGGGTCGCTTTGGGTCCGCGTATGTTCGCGGACAGAACCATGTCTTCGTAAACCTGCCGCGACAACTGGCCGAACGCTGCGAAGGGATCAGCCGGGTTCTTCTTCGCCTTATTGGGCAAGATGTATTGCCATTGAGCGGTGTTCACATTAGAAGTCTTCCGCAGTATCGCCACCAAAGTAAGCCAGACCAGTTCAGACGCCCGCGTGTCGTCGCTTGCCGCTTCTACGGCCTGGCGCAATGCGTCGAGCCGACACAGCGTTTCGTGGGTGAAGCACTTCTGAATCAGCGCCGGGTACTCGTCGAATTGGCCGGTTTCGCGATGTTTGGCGTCGGCGAGAACGAGCGAAGCCAGTTGCGAGTACGCGGCCGGGTCGCTTCGCCGCGCAAGTTTCGCCCGCGCGATGCGGTAGAGAAACGGATGGGCTTCCATGCCGTAGCCTTCGGCCGCGGCGTCCTCCGCGGCCAACAGCGTAGTTCCAGAACCGGCAAAAGGATCGAGGACTCTCGCCGGTGACGCAACGGCGCTCGATCGAATGGCCTGTTCGGCCCAGTCGGCTCCAAAGCCGGCGCTGAAACGAAACCAGCGGTGGACCGGCAGCCTTATGTTGTCGGCAAACGTGGACGACGTGCGCTCCCGAATCTGCGGAGGACATTCGGCGGAGGTAAAGAGCAGTCGTTGCACTGGCGTTCCGTTCATCGCGTCTCTATGCTCCGCGCCCAATCTTCCAACATCTGGAACTGGCGGTCGAAGCGATGCTCGCTCACGCCGTACGGGCTCTTGAAAAAACTGGCCAGAAAGGGCATCGGGCCGACGTGGCCGCGACGGTGCGCCAACTCGCTGAAACGCACGAGATCGAGCACCAAGGGCGCCGCCAGCACCGAATCGCACCCCTGCCAGATGAATTGCAGCGTCATCGGCACGCCCAAGAAACCCGCAAAGTGAATGTGGTCCCAAGCCGTCTTCCAGTCGCCCAAATCGGGCAGGTACTCGATCGACACCAGCGTGTGCGGCCGGTAGCCGAGGACTTCCGACACCAAATGGTCTTTGCTGGCGATCTTCGTCTGCTTGTTCGCCGGATCGTTGAGCACCTGGCCGTCCATGTTGCCGAAGATGTTGTGGCCGACCCAACTCAACACCGAAAGATTTCGCTGAGCGAACATCGGGGCCAGCACACTCTTCATCAAGGTCTCGCCCGTCTTGCCGTCGCAGCCGTAGTAGCGGGCGCCGCGGAGTCGGGCCAGATCGTCGATCGCCGCCGGCGCGGGCCCGAGCGACGGCGTGAAATTGACGTACGAATGGCCCGCCTCCAGCGCTGCGATGGCATACAATGAACTGGCCGGCAAGGGACAGGGGACTGTCCCAGTTTTCGCGGCGCGACCGACGTTGCCAAGCGATTGGACCTGTTCGCCGCCGGGCACCGACCGAAGGTTGGTCGGGGACTGTCCCCCTTGTGCCGCCAACAATCGTTCCAACTCCGGCCAAGTCGGCGGCAGACCGGCAACGTCGACGGGCGGCTCCGTCGACGCCACGTTGACCACTACGAGGTGAGCGAGCCGCTGCGTTTCGACGAACTCCGCCATGTCTCGGCCCAGCCGGGCGATGGCTTGGCGGGGCGTCTCATTCTGCGGCAGATCGGCGTCGGCCAGCGCGGCGATCGTCGGCCCGACGTTGTGATTGGTCCCCGGCCGGATGCGCCCGTCGATCTCCTCCAGTTCCCCGCGGCATTGCTCGAAGAGGCGGGCGGGGACGGTGCGGCTTTCGTCGACCAACCGCCGAACTTCGTCCACCAGCGGAACGCGGCGGATGTCGTGCCCCGCCACCACGAACTGCTGCCATTGGAGCAACGCCAAATGCTGGAACTGCGGCAGGTGGCTGACCAGTCCGTCGGGAGAAATGAGCCCCCTCCGAAGTGCCGCCAGGCCCATGATCGCCGTCGACGCCACCCCCCCTTTGACACCAATCAACCAGATACCGACGCGAGAACCAGACATCATAGTAAGGGTAGTATATTGCCGATGACTCCCGCTGTCACGCGGGCCGGGTTGAAACTGAGCCGCTTGTGGCGTGCCGAAGTCGGTTGCAGGCAACGTGTTCCAAGCGGACTGCAAAAGGGCTTCCCCTCACGGCGGCTCGCCCTTTTCGACACTCGGCGAGAGACCGGCTCGCTTTGTCTGTCCCCGACGCCCGCCCAATTGACGCCGCCGGATCGCGCGACTATGCTTAACTCAACCGGCCGGACGGTCTGGCCGCCCGGCGTTCGATCCCGTTGACCTCCGGGTGTTAATCCGGGTGCAAAAGGGATGCATCTGGGTTGAATCAACAGACTAGACGAGACAAGGACGTTAGGCGTTAAAGCCTTACACAATAACGACTTAGTGGTTTCGGGCGGTAAAGCTTCGTCCAACCCGTTGGGGTATTTGGGCAACTTAGCAGTAACTACTTTACCAGAAACACATTACGACAAACCGCGAATTCACTCTGGTGAACTTAGGCAAGGAATTGGACGGGTTGGACGAAGCTTTACTTCGGGCGCATAGCTCAGTTGGTTAGAGCGCGTCCCTGATAAGGACGAGGTCCCAAGTTCGAATCTTGGTGCGCCCACTGATTGCAAGATATGTGTATGTGTTCGTAAAAGGTTGCAGGCGAAGAGACGGCAAGGCAAATCGCGACTGAAGCCTCGGTTGCACGGAATCTTGCACGGAATCGCGTCGGTGGCCGAATGAAAACGAGCTTCCCGCCCGGGTACCAGCCGGACGGGAAGTTGCAGCAGGACTTGCCAGTCCAGCCTCGTGTTTCCTTCAGGAGATCTTGGATTGGGAGGTTCTGCGATGGCACGAAAAGCTCGTCCCTGGTTCCGCCGGTCTGATGGCTGGTGGTATGTCTGCATGAACGGCAAGCAGCAACGGCTTGCCCAAGGCCGCAGATATAAACAGTCGGCACTCCAGCGGTGGCACGAACTCGAACTTGAGGCGGCCGCTAACCCTGGCGTCGGCAGTCCTGACCAGACCGTAGCGTCGGTCATCGACGCATACCTCGACCACGCCAAGCACGACCTGGACGCCGATATCAGTGCATCTTCATGGATCCTTACCTCGATCCAAGCAAGGACGCCGGCCGCAACAACCCGAGCGGCGACACGCCCGATCCTTATTGGGACGCGCTCCGCGAGGCCATGGGCCAATTGCGCCGCTACGCTATGCGGATGAATCTGGCCGAGACGGCGCCAATGGGCGAACTGGTTTCGACAAGCTACTGTTTGGCCAGTCCGGGCAAGGAGTACTTGGTCTTTTTGCCCGATGGCGGGGAAGTTACCGTCGATCTGTCGTCAGCCACCGGTGAACTGGCCGTCGAGTGGCTGCGGCCCGTGGATGGAATCGTTACGCAAGGCGGCGCGGTTGCCGGCGGAGCGAAGCGCATGCTGAAATCGCCCTTCTCCGGCGACGCCGTGTTGTTTCTCCAGAAGAAGTGACTTCGAGTAGGCCCTGGCCGGATGGTTCAGAAGCTGTTTCAGAACCGTTCCTGTTGGGATGGCAGTTGTACGGCCATCCCCTTTTGTCGTACGGCGGGGCAGCCGTGCAATTGCCACCCCAACCGATGGCCGGATGGTTCGGTGGCCGCGTCGGCGAGTCACTTCACCTTGAAATCGCGGAGGCTCCGCACGGGCTTTCCGTTGCGGTCGGGTAGTTCGGCGCCGATGGTGTAATCGCCCGGCTCCTTGGGAAACGCCACGTCGAACGTGAGCGTCTGCTGTCCGTAGGCGGACAGCTTGCACTCTTTCGATTGAGCGGGCAGTTGCTTGCCTCCTTGTCCGATGCGCAATTGCACCGGGCCGCTCCACGCTTGATCGAGGTCGTTGATGACCACGACTTTCAATGGCCGGGGCTCGCCGGCGGCCACTTCGTCGGCCCAGAAGTCGAGCATCAGCCCGACGGGGTTGAACGCCTCGCGGACGTACTCCTCGAAGAGAGGCTCGATCGTCAACCGCTGGATGTCGACGAAGATGTCGCAGGTGGCGCCGCCTTCAGGCCGCGGTTTGTCGCCGGGCCGCGAGTAGCCCAGGCCGCAGAAGTGCATCACGGCTGCAACCTCGCGATGGCAGCGCCAGAACTCCGTGAGCGCGGCCGTATAGCGGGCTTGCAGCATCCGGCGTTGCTCGACCGTCGATTGCGTGCCGAGCAGACTCTTGTACACTTTCGCCGACAGGCACGTCGGGCTGCCGTCCCGGTTCAACCACAGCCAATCGTACTCGTTGATGACGATCGACACGGGGAGTTTGTTCTGCGTGCCGGAGGGCCGCGGCTTGCCGGAGACCTTTTCAAGTTCCTCAGAGATGGAACGGGTTCTTGCCTTCCCACCCCCGCTGGAAGAGATAAGGATGGGCCTCCATGCAGTCGCTGGGCGTTTGCGGCTCGGCCCAACCGTTCTCCCAGGGGCGGTTCGACAGATCGAGGTGGCGCACGGCCCGGATCGCCTTGCCGGTCTCGATGGTGCGGCTCTCGTTCTGGGCGTCCCAGATCACCACGCAGGGATGGTTCCAACGCTCCCGCATCCACTCGGTGTATTGGGGGACGAGTTTCTCGGCCTGTGGATTCTCCGGCGCCTTGCCCAACAGCCAGATCGGAAACTCGTCCTGGATCAGAAAGCCCTCTTCGTCGGCGATGTCGTACCAGAACTCCGGCGGGAAGCCGATGCAATAGCGGATCGAGTTCCAGTGCATGCTCTTGAACTGTTGGTGCAGGCGGCGGACCCAATCGGCCCGCCACGGCAGATCGCCGCGCAGGGCGTCCTCGAAGAAGCGGTAGAGCGTCACGTTGGTGCCGCGCATATAGTAGAGTTTGCCGTTGAGCATGGCCCGCTTCGTCTCCGGATCGAAAGTGAACGAGCGCATGCCGAAACGGACCTTCGCGGCATCGCTGCCCGTGCCGATCTTCAACTCGTACAGAAACGGGTCCTCGGGCGACCAGAGCCGGCAATTCTGGATGGGGATCGTCAGGTCGAGCTTCGTTTGCTCGTTGGCTGCCAAGTGCGTCGGCGGCGTCTTGGCCGAACCGGCCGCCCTGCCGCTTGCCGCCTCGCACACTTCCAAGTTGGCGGTGAAATCACACGCCTGGCCGCCGGCCTGCACTTCGGCCACCACCCGCACCGACTTGCCGGGGACGTCGGGCACGATCTGCACGTTGGCCACGTAGGGCACGCCGGTGAGGATCAATTCCACCGAGTCGTAGATGCCCGGGGTGAACAGGTATTTCTCGAAATCCCAGCCGGTAGGCACGTCGTCGGGGAGCGACTCGCGGTTGGCGCCGAGACGGATGACGAGTTCGTTCGTTTGGCCCTCGCCCTTGAGATACGGTTTGACGTCCAGCAGGGCGGGCGTGAAGCAGGGCAGGTGCTCGCCTACGACTTGGCCGTTCAGAAAAACCTTCGTGCCGTATTGGGCCTTGTGAATCTTGAGAATGGCCACCGCCGGGACGGGCCCGTCCAGCTTGAACGTGCGGCGATACCAGAAGGCCTGGCGGAGATCGCTCTTCTTGCCTGCCTCGGCGAACGCCGGCTGCGCCATATCAACCAGCCCCGGCACGACGACCGTATGCGAGAACGCCAGCGGCGCCGTCTCCATGCCGCCCTGTTCGATTTGCCATGGGCCGTCGAGATTGACAACTTGCCGGGGCGGAAGCGGCTTGAGTGAGGCGATCGCGTTTCGGCCAGCTACTGCCGTAACGATAAGGAGGACCAACAACGATAGATATCTGCAACGTTTCATCCAACCGCTCCTTTGCAGCTTCTTGTGTGCCACTTTTGCAGCCCCAAGACGTGATTGCGAATCGTTGCAACCTCGGGGGCTCGCAATTCACCCATCAGATTATCGTACTTGTCCTTACGGTCCTCATACCGTGCGACCGGCTCTGACACACGCGTGCGTGCCACCGGATCACGGTGAAGAGCGCAAGCCAATTCTCGCTGCTCATTCGACAGCTCCTGCCAGGCCCGGTCCATCTCGGCATCGGCGGCAAATGCTTCACGAACCAATTCAGCACGTGGGTGATAGGCGCCGTAGCTGATGGCCTGTACGGCCACCTCGTGAACACTCCAGTAGAAGTCGCCGGCAATGTAAGGGTGCAAAGTGAATCGTCCCAGTTCAGCCAGGAATTCATCGAGAATGATGATCGGGTCCCTCAAGAAGTCCCGACCATCCGAACCATGCGGTTCGAAAGGCGAGGCACGCCACATGTAGTTTAGATGCCCGAACGCCGAGCGATAGACTTCGACGGTGTTTGGCTTCGGGTACCCTTCAGGCGTTCGGTTATTCGGCAACTGCGGATGTTCGAGCGGGTATCCCTGGCCAGCTTGCGGATCGAGGAAGACAATGAATTCCGCGCCACCAAGGAGAGGCAACGTTTTGTACCAGCTATGAACGTCGGCAAGATGAACAATGAACGTCTCGCACTGCACGTCTGTAGGCGTGGGAAGTAAGAGGACCTCGGCAACGCTCACTTTGCGTTTCTCGTCCATTACGTCCACTCCCATGACAAAGAGACACGCCGTGTGGTCGCCCCGGTCAGAATCGCTGGCAGCATGTGACACGGCCAGCACACCAGCCTCCATCATGCGGGCTTCGGCGTGTGCAAGCCTCTACTCACCGCCTATTCTTCGTATGCGATGCCCACCGGGCTCCACCACCACAAACAGTTGTCGCAACTCTTCTTCAGAGTGGCTTCTCAGCACGCGTTCCAGCTCGCTATGCACCGCGCCTTGTGTTCGCGGCAACATCCGAAGATAGAGGACCCCCACGCGAATCCCCTTCACGAAAACAAGGTGCCCATAGTCCCGATCACGTGTCACCAGGAGCCGCATCTGCTCCCGAGCCACTTCGAGCAACTGTTCGTCCGCGAGCCTCATAAGTCCGAGCTGCGCCACGGACACAACATCATGCCCCAGGCTGCTCAAGAAACGCCCGGTGTTCGCATACACGTCTTGATCGAGCAGGAACTTCATGTCTCGGCTGCCGCCAAGTGGACTTCTTCACCCGCTACCAGCGCAATCGCGTAGCGCATACAAGCGTGAATGTCGTCCGATGTCAGTTCCGGATAGTAATCCCTGACGATCTCCTCAATCGTGACGCCTTCATCCAGGAGTTCGAGAACATTCTGTACCAGAATTCGAGTGCCGGCCACGCAAGGTTTGCCAAAGTGGATGCGAGAGTCAACGGAAATTCGTTCGACCATATCGTATTCCCCCGTTCCATTGGATCCGGAACGCGCTCACTCCTTGATCAAATCCCTTACCGTCATTCCCGCCGGGATCATCGGCAGCACGTGCTCCTGGTAGGGCACCTGCACGTCCAGCAGATACGGCCCGGCCGAATCGATCATTTCCTGGATGGCCTCTCTCAACTCTTCCTTGCGCCACACGCGGCGAGCGTCCCACTGGAAACCGCGGGCGATGGCCGCGAAATCGGGGTAACGCTGGGCCGGCGTGATGCCGTCGCCCTGGCCGGTGGCCTCGGGGTCGTCGATCGAGCCGAGATAGGTGTGGGCCCGGTTGGCCGCGTGGAAGCGGTCCTCCCACTGCACCACCATGCCCAAGTGCATGTTGTTCAGCAGCAGCACCTTCACCGGCAGTTTCTCGCAGTGGCAGGTGGCCATTTCCTGGATGTTCATCAACAGGCTGCCGTCGCCGTCGATATCGACCACGAGCTTGTCGAGGTTGGCCGCCTTGGCGCCCACGGCCGCCGGCAGACCGAAACCCATCGTGCCCAGCCCGCCGCTGGAAATCCACCGCCGCGGCCGGCGGAACTTGTAATATTGGGCCGACCACATCTGGTGCTGGCCCACGCCCGTGGTGATGATCGCGTCGCGGTCCTTGGTCAGGCGGTACAACTCGCGGATGGCGTGCTGGGCCAGGATGCCGTCGAAGTCTTCGTCGTAGCGGAACGGTTCGTCGCGCTTCCACACCGCCACCTTCCTCCGCCACTCGTCCACGTCAGGCCGCTCCACCACCTTGTTCAACTCCCGCAAGAAGCACATCACGTCGCTAACGATCGCCAGGTGGGGCCGCTTGATCTTGCCGATCTCCGAGGGGTCGATTTCGACGTGGACGATCTTCGCGCGGCTGGCGAACTCCGACACCTTGCCGGTGACGCGGTCGTCGAACCGCACGCCCAGGGCCAGCAGCAAGTCGGCATTGTCGACCGCGTAGTTGGCATAAATGCTGCCATGCATGCCCAACATGTCCAGCGAGAGCGGATCGTCGCCGGGGAAGCAGCCCAGGCCGTTCAGCGTTGTCGTGACGGGGATGCCGGTCTTGCGCGCCAAGAGCGTCAATTCCTCGCTGGCCCCGGCGCCGATCACGCCGCCGCCCGCGTAAATCACGGGTCGCTTGGCGGCGCGGATCATCGCCGCCGCGGCGGCAATCTCGTCCGCCGTGGCACAGCACTCTTCGTTGCGATAGCCCGGCAGTTGCAGGGGGGCGTCGTAGTCGGGCACGGCCTGCATGTTCTGCACGTTTGGGAATATCCACCAGCACGGGCCCGGGCCGGCCGGTGGTGGCCACGTGGAACGCCTCGCGCATCACGCGGGCGATGTCCTGGACCTCGGTCACCAGGTAATGGTGCTTGGTGACGCTGCGGCAGACCTCGACGATGGGCGTTTCCTGAAAGGCGTCGGTGCCGATCACCGGGGTGCCCACCTGGCCGGTGATGGCCAAAAGCGGCACGCTGTCGAGCTTGGCGTCGGCGATGGCGGTCACCAGGTTGGTGGCTCCCGGTCCGCTGGTGGCCATGCAGACGCCGATCTTGCCGGTGGAGCGGGCGTAGCCCTGAGCGGCGAACCCGCCCCCTTGCTCGTGCCGCGGAAGGATCACGCGGACCTTGTCGCGGAACCGCGTTAGCGCCTGGTGCAGGGGAATGACCGCGCCGCCGGGGTAGGCGAAGACGGTGTCCACGCCGTGGTTCACCAGGCTTTGCACGACGATATCCGCCCCGCTGACGGGTTGCGGATTGGCCGGCTGGTGGGAATTGGCAGATTTCGGATCGGTCGCAGTCGCCACGGAAACACCTTTGCTAAGCCTCGGTTGGCCCTATTTGTCCAAACTACTAAGCATAAGGTCCGCCTCCCCGCAGTTCAAGCGGGAGTAGAGACAGGTCGTGGCTCAGGTCGCCGTTGTCGAGAGGCGAACACGCGGCCACAGTCAGGCGTCTTCCGTCCTTGTGCGACAATTCTCGATGTTGGCACGGCGTTTGCGATTAGCTTTAGCCATTCCTTGCCTCCTGTGGCGAAACGGGAGGGTGTGAGCGGAGAAGAGGCGTCGGTGGGGCCTGTACAGAGAAGAGTCTGGCCTCAGAGTTGAGGGAGAGAAAAGGCATACGACGTGTCTCTTTCGGCGAAAAACGTCGTAAATTTCTAGTTTGGATCCCCCCGGAGGAATAGAGAAGTAAGGCACCCCGACGGATCGGAAGCATTGCTTCCGAAAAACGACTGGCGAGCTGAGGATCGGTCGCCCGAGCCATCCTCAGCTCGCCTGTTCTATTTTGCTACAGCAAAATTGAACACTTGGGGCGAAACGCGGTAGTGGTTCAACAGTGTGTTGCTGGTCAGGGAGGCCATGAAGTGGCCTATTCTCCAGAACTGGTTTCGTCGGATTCGAGCCGCCTTGTCTGTCCAGGCAATTTTCTCTGCTCGGACTTTAGCCGTCCCTCCACCTTCTTGATATCCTCGGCAGCCGGAAGTCTTTCTGGCACAATTCCTCGATTTCGCAGAGCTTGCCGTACCTCTTCGTTGTTTTTCACATGTTCACGCGAGATAGCCGGCTCTGTACTCAGGTCGTTTTGTTTGATGTTGAAGTTGGTGATTTCGTTGGCAAAGTCCTTCGCCTTGATCGTGATTGTCGGTAGGAAATCGGCCAAGGGGCGTCCCTCGGGCACGCTTAGTCGATGCTTCATTTCTTGCGTGCTCCGGCCGCCGAAAAGTGCTCGATCACCCTTGCTTCTGATAATTCCAAAGCTTTTTTCATTAGCCAGGCGCTCGAATATGATGCCAGATAGTTCCTCTTCTGAGGTGGTTAGCTTATGGCGAGCGCGAAGGCGGTCCATTTCGACGAATCGTTGCTCGATTAGTTCCAATACCGTTCAATTGATCTTTCAATAAAAGTAGCCTCCCGCCAAGATTGGGTTGTCACAAATCCTTTCTGGCAAGGAGGCTACGATGATTTCGGTCGACAAGGAAGTCGCCCAGTTCGCGTCTTGGCCGACGCGAGAACGAATCCGTGCTCTGAAGCGTATCATCCCGCGGGCCAAGGTGGAAGCCATCTTGGAGCGATGCGGCAAAGCGAAGGGCTTCTGCCGTCGCCTTCCAGGGTGGTTCATGGTCTGGTTCGTGGTTGCCCTGGGGTTGTTTTGCTGCGATTGTTATCGGCAGGTTTTTCGCTGGTTGCAGCCGTTTCGGCGGAACGGCACTCCCGGCCGATCGACATTGTGTGAGGCCCGAAAACGCATCGGCTTGGCACCGTTTCGTGCGCTGGCTAATGCAGTCGTTCGGTTGCTTGCCAAACCTGACACCCCAGGAGCGTTCTACCGCGGATTGCGTCTGATGGCGCTGGATGGGTTCATCCTGGATCTTCCCGATACGCCGGAGAACGAACGGGTCTTCGGCAGACCGGGCAGCGGTCGTGCTCCTGGCGCGTATCCGCAGGCACGGGTTTTGGCGTTGTGCGAAACGGGAACCCATGTGTTGTGGCGGTGTCTGATCAAATCCATTCGCATCGGCGAGGTCACCATGGCCCACGATCTGCTGCGTCACCTGAAGGAAGGTATGTTGCTGCTGTGGGATCGCGGTTTCTTCAGTTATCAGACCATTCAGGAGGTGTTGGATCGCCATGCGCATTTGCTGGCACGAGTCAAAACCGGCCTTATTTTCCAGCCTATTCGCCGTCTTTCCGATGGATCGTACCTGGCCAAGGTGTATCGCTCGGCTCGTCATCGACGAAAGGACGAAGGCGGGATTGAGGTGCGGATCATCGAGTACACCTTCGATGATCCTGGCCGCCCCGGAAACAAGGTTATGCACCGTTTGCTGACGACCTTCCTGGATGAAACCTTGGACCCAGCCGTGACCCTGATCGAGCTTTACCACGAGCGTTGGGAAGAGGAACTGACCATTGATGAGTTGAAGACCCACCAACGAGAGCGGCCGGTCTTGCGGAGCCAAACGACCATCGGCGTATTGCAAGAGATTTACGGGCTCCTCTTGGGCCATTACGTTGTGCGCGTCCTGATGTACGAAGCGGCCTTGCAGAAGCGCGTTGATCCGCAACGGATTTCTTTCACCGCCACCTTGAACATCTTGCGATGTCGCTTGCCCGAGTGCCCGAAAAGCGCTTGTGCCCTGCGGCAGTGGTATCAGGCGCTGCTGGAGGAAATTGCCGAGGAAATACTTCCCGCTCGCCGTAACCGAATCAACCCACGCGTGATCAAACGAAAGATGAGCTGCTGGGCGAAAAAAAGGGCCGAGCATCGTCATTACCCCCAGCCAGCCAAAGAGTTTCGACCTGCCATCGTTCTAATCCGTTGAACGGTATTGAGCCTAGTCCCAGATAACTCAACTCGATCCTGCGCCAGCGTGCAGCGGTTGCCAGGCCGCCCGTGCCGTAGATTGTGCAGAGGACGGCGGCGCGAACGGCATCGCCGCCGCCCTGCACGCCGTGAATGGTCGTGAGCGTCAGGCCCAAGAGAGCCATCACGCCGGCGCCGCCGGCATAGATCAACGCATGTCGGCGGCGACCGTACCGGGCAATCACTTCGGAGGCGGCGGCATACAACACGAACAGGCCGACCAGCGCCGTGCCGCTAGGGCCGCTGATGAGCTTCTGGAACATCGTCGCGGCGTCGCTGGCGAACAGGGGAAGGTCGCTGTAGATTACGTGGAAGCCCGTCAGATACGCCAGCGTCGCGCAGACGATGGCGCCGGCGTGCAGTACCGGCAATCGCCACCGGAAGGCGGCCAGTACGAGCGCGGCACAGTCGACCGCGGCGACGGCCACGATTGCCAAGGGATGCGGCCACGCCAGCCCCAAGGCCGTCAGCATCACGATCATGCCCACCAG
Organism: uncultured Planctomycetaceae bacterium; assembly: GCA_963759115.1. Classification (GTDB taxonomy): domain Bacteria; phylum Planctomycetota; class Planctomycetia; order Pirellulales; family Thermoguttaceae; genus CAVWXT01. The sequence goes on along the minus strand of CAVWXT010000001.1, from coordinate 1,123,409 downwards.
GGCCACGGTTGTGCCGGCGACGTGCCAGCCGGCCAACTCGGGATCGCGGGCGACTCCGCGGCGCAGCGTCAGGCCACAGACCAGGATCGGCATCCCCGCCAACGCCACGGGAACTGACAGTCTGCCGAGCGCGGTGGCAATGTCGGCGGATCGAGCGATCATCATCCCCAGCGCGATCAGCAGCGCAAACGCGGCGGTGCCCAACAGCGTCAACAAGCCCCCGGCATCGGCGGCGGCAAGCCGTCTCCGTGGCGACGCTGTTGCCAGATACGTGCCGAGGGCCGCCCCAAAGCACACTGCCGGCAGGCAAGCGGCGGCAATGTACCACCAATCGGCCGACCGGGGGCCGACCCAGCGTGCCGCCACGAGGATCGAGGCCGAGCCGCCCAACACGGCGATCACTTGCAGCCAGGACCCGTTGGGAACCAGCACGCGGCCGGCCTGCCACACCAGCCACGTGAAGATTCCCAACGTGATTAGATCGGCAGCAAGCGTGCCCGGCCCCCAGTTCTCTTTCCACACGGCAGCCATTGCCAGGAAGCAGAGCGGCACCAGCAAGGTGGCGATAATCAGCAGTCCGAGGCTGGTGTAAAGGAGTTTCCAGCGGTGATGGGAATGCAGGCCCACGCCAAAGACCGCCGAGCAGGTCAAGACAAAGGTGCTCAATTGGAGATAGGGGTTCGCCGCCAACTGCTCCCAAAAATTGATCACCAGCGCGATGGCCGGACCGACGATCAACAACCCGCCGATCAGCTCGCCCCAGCGGATGTTTCGCTCCTCCATGAAACCGGCGAGCATCTCGGTCCACGATCTCTGCGGCGGCGCCGGTTCGGGTGGCTGAATCGGTTGGGGCGGCAACGGCGGCGCCATCGTCGCCAATGGTTCTGCGGCCGGCGGGGCGGCCGCTATTTCTGCTGTCGCCGGAACGACGATCTGAGCGACGACGGGTTCTTCGATCCCGGCGGGCGTTTGCGGTGCCGCGGCGCTAGCAGCCGGCTGGGCCGCCGCCGGTTGCTCGGTCTGCTGCCCGATGGCCGGGTGGAGCAGTTCTTCCCGATATTCGCGGACACGATCGAGCAGCTTGTCGGCTCCTTTTTCCGACAGCCGCCCGGAGCCTCGCCAGCGCAGCAACTGTCTCTCGACCGCCGCAAGGTCGCGCAATTCGTCAGTCGTCGCGTTGCGGAGTTCCCTTCCACACCATTCGCAACATAGCTCGGCCGCAGGCGTCTTGTGGCCACAGAAGCCACACAAAGCGAGGTCCTCGGCCCGCTTTTCCCCGCCGAAGATCAGCGCCAGCAGCGACCAGATGCCATGTCCGACCAGCGTAATCACGCCGAGAACGACGGCGAGAATCACCAGCCCGATGATCAACTCCGGCATAATTGCGTCCTCGGCACGGTTCTCATCGTGCGGCAGTCATTCCGGGAGGCGGACGTTGCCCGCCATAGTATGGGACACCAGTCCACAAGTCTAGTGATTGTCCATAGCTACAGCGACGGGGGGCCTTGCCTTCTTGCCTGCGTTACAGGCCAATTGACGGAGGGAAAGGCCCCACGAGCTTTTCTCCCCAGACATAAGGCTCCCGCCGCGGCCCGATATAACGCGGCGGCGATGGGTCGCCCGCGGGGAGCAATTCATCGCGACAGAGACGATCTGTCCTGCCGGGCGCCGTTCACATCGCCATGAACGTCGCCGAAGACATGAGTTGTCGTGACAATTCGCACGAGCCTATGACTGTTGTCCTCGCGGTCAAGCACTACGAGGAGACCTCGGCCATGAGTGATTCGGCGATTCCGAATACTTGCGCGAATTCATTCGGATTCTGGAGCTGGATTCTCACAAAATCGGCAAATCGTCGCACGAAGGCATCCACAATCCTGGGATCGAATCGCCGCCCGGCCTCGGCCGTAATCAGATCGCGAGCCTCCTCGGGGGAATACGCTTGCTTGTAGGGACGCTCGGACACCATCGCGTCATAGACATCGGCCAGGGCGACGATCCGCGCCGCAAGGGGGATAGCGGCGCCGGAAAGCCCCCTTGGGTAGCCGTAGCCGTCGAATCGTTCGTGATGGCAATGGGCAATGAGGACGCCCAATTCCAGGAAATGGGAATTCTGCATGTGACTCGTGGCATCCCGGAGAATGTTGCTGCCGATGATCGTGTGTCGCTCCATCATCTCGCGTTCCTCTGCCGTAAGCGGCCCCGGCTTCAGCAGGATCGAGTCACAGATGCCCACTTTGCCGATGTCGTGGAGGGGGCTCGAACGATACAGGTCTGCGAGAAACGCATCGTCGATGGCATCAGCAAACGCCGGATCTTTCTGTAGTTCACGTGCCAGAATGTGCGAGTAGGCGCTTATTCTCACCAGGTGCTGGCCGGTTTCCATGTCGCGCGCCTCCGCCACCCGGGCCAGCGCATAGATGGCCGCATCCTTGGTTGCCGCCAGTTCTTCGGTGCTTTCCTCAAGAGTCGCCTTCGCGAGGCGCAACTCTTGGTTTTCCTTCATGGCGTGCTGGTGCGCAAACGCCAGCCGATATTCCTCGGCGGCTTGTCGCTGCCGCAAGAGACAAAGAAACGCCGTCACCCAAATTGCGGCAATCGCGAGCAGCCGATTGACCGCCGCGATCCAGAAAGCCCCGGGATCAAACTGGGGCGATATGAACAGGCCTAGCGTGACGAGGCACGTCCCCACCACGCTGGCCACGTAGGTGAACGACTGCCGGGCCGACCAAAGGCTCATCAGCACCAGCAGGATATAGGCGTCGGGTACGTTGATATAGGGGGCGGTCACGGCGTCCAGAGACACCAGACCGAGAGCGCATAGGACAGTCCACGCCCATAGATTGCGTCCCGACTGGTCAACCGGCTCTGCGGAGATCATCGTTGTGTTTCCCGAAAATGACCCCAGGTCCGCCGCGGCCGCCCGGCGGGTTGGGGGGAGCGTGGGTTGCTATGCGAAAGGATAGCTTACGGAAACGGTGAAAGGTTCCTCACTTCCGCGCCGTGGAGGCCCCTCGTTGTTACCCGTGCGGCCCTGGTAATTGACAAGATTCACACCACACTGTTGGGTGGAACGGATCGGTCGGGCCGACAATCTGACTGCATCGATCGGGGTGTGACCTACATTTGCAGCAAACCGCCCCCCCGAAATTGGCATACGGCTCGCCTGCCAGTAGGACGCACAACTCCAAGAAGCTGTTGGGGTCGGCCGAAAGTGCGGTGTCGGCCCGCGGGAGATCGAGTCGAGAGTGAGCGTTGGCCGCGACTCGGCCATGTCGATGGAACTGGGGCCTGTATGCCTGCGCGACGGAATCGACCCATACCGAGCCGTCGCCTTACAGGCGACCGCGACTCACTTGCTGCCAACGGCGACTTGCTCGACCGCGAGCAACGTCACCGGACCGAGCAAGCCCGACTCCGCCAGCGGATCGTCCTTCTTCCAAAGCCGCCAGCTCGTGAAGGTGTAGCGGCCGGTCGGGCTGGGTTTGCCTTCGGCGAGCCATGCGGGCCAGGATTTCAGCGTGCCGTTCGGATTGCGGTCGCTGTCTTCCGGCAGTTGCTCGTCGCCGATCTGGCGGTTGATCCAGAGGTTGACAACGCGGAGTTCAAGCGTGTTGTCGCCGGGTTTCAGCGCGTCGGTGACGTCCACGCGGAACGGCGGCTTCCAGACGATGCCGATATCGCGCCCGTTGAGTCTCACTTCGGCCATCACGGCGACTTTGCCGCAATCGAGGAACAAGCGCTGTCGGGCGGTCGAGGACTGGTGTAGCGTGAACGTCTTCCGGTAAACGGCCGTGCCCGAGTAGTAGCGGATGCCGTCTTCCGGCCGCTTCGACCAGTCGTCGAGTTTGTCGAAGGTGACTTTCGCCGGCCCACCCCATTTCGGATCGAAACTGACCTCCCACGGGCCGGAGATCTCCTGGAACGGTTTGAACTCGTCCCAGTTCTTCCCGGCAGCCACTTTCCGAGCCCCGGACGCTTCCTTGAACACCACGAACACCGAGCCGCTGGGATCGAGCCGCAGCGGCACGCTGGTGCAATCATTCATGATTTCGTAGGTGGCGGCCTGCATGATGCGGCCGCTGTCGGGCCACCACAATTCCGGCTGCTTGCCGCTGACTCGGAACGTGCAGAGCGCCTCGACGTCGCGCGGTTCCGGGTTGGCAACAAAGTAAAGGTCGGTCTCGCCCATGCGCTTGTGGATGTAGCGCAAGTTCGCAGACGACTTGAAATCCGGCGGCACGCCCATCTGCGCCAGGACGCGGCTGGGAATGGCGATGTCGGGGATTTGATCGACTGCCGCCGCGGGTTCTTCAACGTCGCCCCACGGCGCCATGCCCATCGGACCCAACTCCGTTGCCGCGATCCAACCCGGCGCCGGCGCGGCGTCAATGGTCCAGTTTTCGGGTACTGACGTTGCGGCTTCCCAGGCAGCGTCAGTGCGAACTTCCTGCGCGCGGCCGTCGCGATACTTGACGTCGAGCGCGGCGAGCAGGCCCGCCGGACTTGGCGCGTTGCCCGTATTCACGGCGGCAACCGTGATGAGGTTTTCGCCGGCCTTGAGCAGCCGGCCAACCTCCATCGCATAACCGCGGTGAAAGTCATCGCCGGAACCGGCCCGCTTGCCGTTGATCCAACACTCGAACGTGTTGTCGGCGGTCATCACCAGCCGCGCCGATGCGATCGGGCTGGCGGCATCTACGGTGACGACCCGGCGAAAGAATCGCTTGCCCGGCGGCGCGCTGCGGGCGGGATTGCCCTCCTGGAGCCAGATCCATTTCGCCAAACTCAACACGTTCACGCTGTCGAAAGCCGCGCTGGGCTTCTCTTGCAACTCGCGCGGCCAGATGACGCGGCCCTTGCCGAAGGAGCGACCGGGCGATTCGAGGGCCGCCTGGCTGTCGCCCCACAACTCGCCGGCCAGCGTTTTCACGTCCTCATCGCACTTGGGGTAGTCCTGCAAGCTCGGCGACTTGATTGGCGGCGCGCCGAGCACCGTGGCGCCGGCCTCGACCAGATCGCGAATCTTCCGCAACAACTGCGGCGTCATCGTCTCGACCCGCGGCAACACGAGCATTCGGTAGCTCATGCCGTCGGGCAGCACGAGCCGGCCGTCCTTGACCGACATCCGCGTGAGCACGACCTCGGGTGGGCAAGCATCGAAGTTGTAGCCCGGGCGGTCGTGGCCCGATTTCACCGGCGACTTGAATCGCTGCGGCGAACTCTCCGGCGCCAGGAAACAGAGGTCGGCGACGAAGAGTCCCTGCTGGAGCATGAACTGGCAGCGGGCGAGATACTGGTGCCACGCCCGCGACTGCTCCCACCAGGTCTGCGTGCGCTCGTAGTGCAAGCCCCACGGCCCCATGCTCATGCCCGGGGCACGGTCGGGGTTGGTCCACGGCTGGAGCGCGTAGCGGTGGAAGACGAAGCGGTTGATGCCTTCGCAGAAGGCCCAGTCGCCCAGCGCCTTGATGCCGGCCGGATGGCCCTGCCACTTCTCCTTGTCCGCTGCGGTGAACGCCTCCGCTCCGAGGATCGGCCGGCCGTAGACGTGGGCGGCCGAGGCCATTTCCGTGCAACTGAATGCCGTCTGCCACTCGGCGTCGCGGAAGCCCCACGACCAGAACTCCGCCATCGGCTCGTCGGCGCGTCCCGCGAAGGTCATGTCGTCGCACGGCGGCTCGTCGTAGGCTTCGATGGAAAGCCGAATGCCGTGCCGATGCGCCAACGTGCGGAAATGTCCGGCATAGTTCTCGTAGAGCAGATCGGCGACGGTCTGCCGCACGTCCCAGAGAAAACGTTCGGAGAGCTCCAGGCTGTCGACCACGCTGGCCGCTGATGACCGGCAGCAGCGGCAGCGGATCATAGCCGCGGAGGCGCTGGAACTCCTCGCGGAACTTGGGCGTCCAGTTCTGCGAGCCGACCTCCCAACTGTCGATGTGCGTCGAGACCAGCGTCCGATTCTCGCCCACCAGCGGCTGGTTGTCGGCGATGAGCTTGCCCATCAGCGCGTTGAAGTGGACTTCCGCCGCTTCCTTGCTGAGCTTGTCGCACTCCAGGCCGCGGCCGTCCAGCGGCGCGGGGTGATTGTCCTTGCCCGTGGTGGTATGGCCCATACGCAATATCGTCCAGTTGCCGGCCGGCACGTCCCACTTGAGCCGGCCGTCCTTGCCAAGCTGCGACGTCAGGTTCACGATGCGCTCGCGTGGAACGGCCGCGTCGGCGGCCAGGGCGGGGAACGCCGTGCGCGACGGAATCTCCTCCCACACCGCCGCCGACTTGCCGCGGATACGCGGGATGACGTAGTTGGCCGCGGGCGTGGGATAAACGAACACGGCGATGTCGCGGTAGAAATCCTTGGTGGCCTTCGGCTGCGGCAGGACCCCGTCAAACGGTTGTGGGCCGGCGACGTTCGTCTCGGTCCACACGATGTACTGCATCGAGAGTTCCGGGGTGATCCACGGCCCGCCGCTGCCGCACCAGCCGGCGTCGTTGTTCATGTTCACTTGCAGGCCGAGCCGGTGCGCTTCGTTGCAGATGTGTTGGAAGAGGTTCGCGCCACAGCGGCCCGGCGAACTTGGCCGGTCCCTTCGGCGCGCCCTGGTCGGTCTCCATGTAGAGCACGCCGCCGATGCCCACGCGCTTCATCGCCTCCAGATCGGCCGTGATGCCGTCGCGGGAGATGTTCCCGTCCAAGGGGAACCAATACACCCAGGGCCTGGCTGACTCCGGCGGCGTGACGAAGCCGGCAGCCATGTCCTTTCCGCCTTCGTCGCCCGGCGTCGCCGCGGAAACGGCGACTCCGAACCACACACCCGCTATCAGGATGATTTGCAGATACTTCATGGCGTCCGTCCTTTTATGTTGACGTGATGTCCCGCGGTCTCGCGCCGCCAACTCGTGCTTCGGAAGCGCCATTATGGGGGACGGCGGCAGCCCACGCAACCAGGGATCGGCAACAATTGCCGCCATGGGTCATTGACGGACGCGGGATTCTGGAGCGACAATCAAACCTTATGGCCGTACCAATCGAAACTCCGCGGGAGACCATGTCTGCCCGTGGGCGGATGCTCAAAGCGCTCAACCACGAGGTCCCGGATCGCGTGCCCATCGACCTGGGGGGCAACCAGACGGGCATCCACAAATTCGCCTATGCAGTGTTGCTGGCGCACTTGGGCATTCGGGACGACATCCTCATCATGGATGCCGTGCAGCAACTCGCCCAGCCATGCGAGGCGGTGCTGGAGCGGTTTCACGTCGACACCCGGTACATTGCCGCCAAGGCGGCGGCCGGTACCGAGGTCCGCATCGAGCAGAACCGGCGTGATGGGCGGCTCTGGCACGATTTGCGCGACGAGTTCGGCGTCGTCTGGTCGATGCCCGACGACCGGCCGTACTACATGGACGTTTCCCACCACCCGCTGGCCGAGGCCAAGGTGGCCGACATTGCCAATTACCCGTTCCCCAGGGGCGATGATCCCAGCCGGTTCGAAGGGTTGCGGCAGCGGGCGCTCATGTTGCGGAAGGAAACGCCCTACGCCGTAGTGAGCGGCATTTCCGGCGTCGTGTATGAGACGTGCTGGTATCTGCGCGGACTCGAACGCTGGCTGATCGACCTCGTGACCGAGCCCAAGTTCTGCGAGGACCTGTTGGGTCAGGTGTTGCGGTTCTGGCTCGATTGGTTCCGCCTGTTCCTCGACGAGGTGGGCGACCTGGTCGACGTCATCATGATCGGCGACGATCTGGCCGGTCAGACCGGCCCGCTGTTTCGGCCGGAGATCTACCGCAGGATCATCAAACCGCGGCACAAGCAGTTGGTGCAGTACATCCGTTCGCGGACTCGAGCCAAGATATGGTACCACACCTGCGGCTCGTGCGTTTCATACATCCCCGACCTGCTGGACAACGGCATCGACATTCTCAATCCCGTGCAAGTGAGCGCGAAAGACATGGACCCCGCGGCGCTGAAGGCGCGTTTCGGCGACCGCCTGGCCTTCTGGGGCGGAGCGATCGACGCCCAGCACGTCTTGCCGTCGGCCTCGCCCGAAACGATCCGCGAGCACGTTCGCCGCCATCTCGAAGCCTGGAAGCCCCACGGCGGCTATGTGTTCAACAACGTCCACAACATCCAGGCGGGCGTGCCGCCGGAGAACATCGTCGCCCTGTACGACGCTGCGTACGAATTTGGGTTCTACCAATAGACAGCGAGGACGCAGGCCGGTTTGGCCGTTGTCAGCGGCTGAATGCTTTATGAAAGTGTCACACAAGTGACGTCGATGGCAGAGGAGCGATCCATGTCGCTGTTTACTCGATGCATCCGCCCCATCCTGTTTCGGCAAGATGCCGAACGCACGCACGACGCCACGATCCGCCTCAGCGAGGTTGCCGGGGCGCTTGGCCTCGTGCGGAAGACGGCCCACCGGCTGTTCGAGTTCTCCGACGCTCGGTTGGCAACGGAGGTGGCGGGCATCCGTTTCCCGAATCCTGTCGGCCTGGCTGCCGGCTACGACAAGAGCGGGAGGGCGATTGACATGATGGCGGCGTTGGGCTTCGGGTTCGTCGAGATTGGTTCGGTGTCGGCCGACCCGTCGTCGGGAAATCCGAAGCCGCGTCTCTGGCGGCTTCCCGAGGATCGGGCGATTTGCGTACACTACGGTTTGCCCAACGAGGGGGCCGAAGCGATCGCCCGCCGCCTTGCCGGCAAACGCCGGACGGTCCCCCTGGGAATCAACGTCGTCAAGACCAATCGCGGCATCGATGCCCCGCCGGATTGTGACTCGGTGATTCTCGAAGACTACACCCGCTCCGTCGCCAGGCTCAAGGGCCTGGCGGACTATCTCTGCCTGAACCTCAGTTGCCCGAACACGGAAATGGGACGCGATTTCTTCGCCGATCCCGCCCGATTGGCCGAACTGCTGACTGCCCTCGGCGAATTGGATGTCCGTTGCCCCGTGTTCCTGAAGATGTCGCCGCGGGGTGGAATCACCGCCATCGAGCAGACGCTGGAGACCATCGAACCGTTCGGATTCGTCTCCGGCTTCATCTACAACCTGCCGCCGGGCAAACCCGCCGCGCTCCGCACGCCGCCCAACGTCTGGAAGTCGCTGCCGGGAGCCGTGGGCGGGCAACCCGCCCGGGCGATCATCAGTGCGTGCGTTCGGGAACTCTATCGGCGGATGGACCGCCGCCGCTATCGAATCATGGCTGCCGGCGGAGTGTTCTCCGGCGAAGACGCCTACGAGATGATCCGCCAGGGCGCCTCGCTGGTTCAATTGCTGACGGCCCTGATCTACGAAGGGCCCGGAATCGTCCGACGAGTCAACCAAGGACTGTGCCGGCTTTTGGATCGTGACGGGCTGTCAAACATCGGCCAGGCGGTCGGTACCGCTTACCCGGGAACGTTCTGAAGCCGTTTTCTTCACGCTGCTCTCTTAGTCCCAGCCGATCCCCGCCACCAACGCGCGCACCGCATCGGTCACCGCTTGGGCCTTGCAGGTGGCAATGACCTTCTTCAATGCGGCGTTGAATTCCCCGAGGTTGGGCGTTCGCAGGAACCGTTGCCGGGCCAAGTCGACAATCGTCTCGCTGGCGGCGTCGCACAGTTCAGGATCATCGACGTACGGCAGCAGCCAACGCAACGTCTCGATCGTGCGAACCGCTCGAGCGCGATTGAGAATCAACTGCCGCTCGGCCTGGTCGGTGGCCAGCGGCATGGCCTGCTTCAGCAGAGCGAGCGTTTCGAGATCGCGACCGCTGCTGGGCAAGGTGATGACGCGGATGTACGCCCGCAAGGCCCAGACGCCGTACTTCTTGTCCGCCTGGCGGGCCAGTTCCAGCAGTTCGGGGGCCGCCGACGCGTCCGGCCAGTTGCACAGGCCGCGGATGGCGGCCTCGCGAGTCTCCGGCTGGCTGCTCTTCATGGCCTCGCGAATGGCGGCCAGGGCCCGCGGGCTGCCCAACCGTCCCAACAGCGGCAAGAGTGCCGTGCGGTCGGCATTGCCGGCAGCAGCGTGCGCGTTCATGGCCGCGTCGGCGCGGCGCTGGGCGTCGGCAATCTGGCCGCAGACCGCCACCACGGCCTTCTCCATTTCATCCTTCTGCGATCCCGGCTTCTCGGCCACGAGCACCCTGATCATGGCGGGGACATCTTTGGGCGTCGCCAGCGCCCGAATGGCCAAGATGGCCGCATCGCTGACGGCCGGCTCGGCGTGTGCTGCTTGTTGCAGCAACACGGGCACGGCCGCCGCGTACTTCCGCCAGGCCATCAGTTCGATGATCGAGAACCCGCCGCGCGGCATCGGCCTCGGCCAGCGCGGTCGTGAGGGCTTCGTCCACGCCGGGCGCGGCGAGCCGATTGAGACTGTCGCGCGAGGCCTCGTCGACCAGCGGTTCCGCGGCCCCCAGTCCCGAGACCAGCAGCGGGACGTGCTTCACATCACCGATCAGGGCCAAAGCGCGGATGCCGGCCAGCCGCAACGGCAGTTCCTTGGCATTGGCTGCGGCCTCCGCCTCGGCGGTCGCGGCCTTAATGCCGCGTTCGGCCAATACTCCCAGCAGCAGCGCCCGGCCGGCCGGCGGCAATTTGCCGAGTTGCGGGACCAGCGACCGTAGGGCATCTTCCTTTAGCGACATCTGAGCCAGATGGCCGGCGGCGACGGTGCCGGCATCGGGATCGTCGGCGGAGAGCATCTCCATGACTTCCTCGATGGCCCGGCCGCCGGCGGCGTTGAGTATCCCCTGCATCGCCTCTTGGCGCACGGATCGCGGGTGGCGCAACGCGACGAGCTTTCGATAATCTCGGTAACTGCCGGACGCGTCTTCCATGAGTCTGTCAAACCGGTGGTCGACAACATGAGACATCGCGGCTGACACATTCCCTATCGTTCCGTCGCTCATCGCCCTCAAGAGCGCCATGGCAACCTCTTCTCTTGCTTCTGGACCGCCAATGCGAACCAGCGCCCACATTGCTGCTATGGCCGCCTCTGCATCCTCATTGCTGACAAGCCGCCCCAGGCCCTTAATCGCTTTCGCGTCCCGGCGGTTCGCCAGCGAGTTAATCGCACCCACCAGCGTACAGCCTTTGAGGCGTCCCAAGGACTCGCGGAGCGCCGCCCCGACGCTTCGCCGGGAATCATCTCCAGCGCCTCCCGCGCCCAATCGGCCACCAACGGATCGTTGAGCAATTTCGCCAACGCCAACACGTTGGCCTCGGTCCCGACCACCCACAATTCCCAGCCGGCGAATTGCCGGGCGGCGGGGGTCGCCTGATTGTCGGCCATGATCGCCACCAGCCGGGCGGCAACCTGCTTCCGCTGGTCGGGCGAAACGAGCGACTTGTAGACCTCCCGCTCGACGGCCAGCAGCGGTCGCATGTCCTGACCGTACTGGTACGTTTTCACCTGCTGCCAGTCAGGCTCAACCGCCCGTGCTGCCGATCCAACGAACCATATCGCGGTGACCATCAGCCAGCATGTTCCAACGTGTCTTCTCATGATCGTGCTCCTATTTCTCACGTTGCTTTATAGCGTCCACGAACTGCGCATCGGCCGCGAGAGCAGATGGTTGGCGTCGTCATCGCCCGGGAACCGCTGCGCGGCCCAATCCCATCGCACCTTGCGGCCCAGCCGGACCATGATGTCGGCCACGTTGCCCAGGGTCGAGGCCCCGAGGCCCGAATCCAGCGGCGAGACGGGCTCCAACCGAGTGCGCACGCTGCGGAGAAAGTCGGCCGAGTGGTGCTCGTACGGCGCGTCCGTGCGCGGACTGTTGTGCAGCAGCGGGCTCACGTGCAGTGGACCTCGTCGGGCTTCATGGCGACGCGGAGCAGCGACTCGGGTTCCGACCAGATGCCGCTGCGATCGACGCGGACCCAGCCCTGGTCGCCCTCGAACCGGCAGCCCGACTCGCACGGGTTGCCGATGTCGGAGAAGATCATCCGCAGGCCGCTGGCGTAACGGTACTCGACGTGCCAACGGATGCAGGTGTCGGTCATGCCCTCTTCGGGAAACTCCCCCTTGCCGTCCAGTTCGAACGGTTGTGAGGTGACTTCGGAGCAACCCCACTGGGCGATATCGAGATGATGCACGCCCCAGTTGCAGATGAAGCCCGCGCAATAGTGCGAGATCATGTACATCGCCAGCCATTCGCACCGCTTGGTGTCGAAGGGAATCATCCGGGCCGGCCCCGTCCACAGGTCGTAGTCGAATCCGGCGGGAACCGGGGAAGGAGCTTCGGTCGGATAGATCCTCCCGCCGGGCACTCCCACCTTGATCGTGTGGATCTTGCCCAGGTAGCCGTTGCGGGCCAGTTCGCAGGCATGGCGGAAGATCGGATCGCTCCGCTGCTGAGTGCCGGTCTGGAAGACGCGGCCGTGGCGGCGGACCGCGTCGCGGACGGCCCAGCCCTCGGCGATCGTCCGCGTGATCGGCTTTTCGCCGTAGATGTCCTTGCCGGCCTGCGCCGCTTGCGTCACCGCGATGCCGTGCCAGTGGTCGGGCACGCACATGAAGACCGCGTCGACGCCGGTTCGCCCCAACAATTCGCGGAACTCGTGGTAGCCGGTGCAACCTTGGTAGGAACCTTTCGCCTTCTGGGCAGCGTAGAAACTTTCCGTCGTGCGGACGGCCGCATCGCGCCGCGGCGTGCGCACGTCCGAGACCGCGACCACCTGGCAGTCGTTCAAGGGCAGCAGCCGCCGCAGTGCATCGGCGCCGCGAACGCCGACGCCCAGCATGCCGACCACGATCCGGTCGTTTGCTGCGACCTTGCCGTCCAGCCCCAAGGCCGCGGCGGGAACGATCTGGGGGGCGGCCGCTGCGGCCAATGTCCCGATCAGAAACCCGCGCCGCGAAAGGCGGATGTCTCGCGTCTTTCCGTTTTCTAGAGCGACTTGCATGGATATCTCCTACTTGGTGGCGTCGGTTGTCGGCCACATCGAGTTGATCAGTTCCACCGTACTATCGACCAGCACCTGGCCGCCTTCCGGTCCCACTTCATTGCTCATGATCTGGGCGCTGTAGCCGCCGCCACGCACCGCCTGCTCGGTGGGCAAGTAGCTGCCGAGGCTGCCGGCCGTCAACTGGATGACGAACGTCTGAACCGCCCGGCTCCGCGCCTTCATCTGGATGCCGTAATCGGTATACAGCTCGAAGGGATTCGTGCAGATGGCCACGTCGCCCAACCGGATCACGTGCAACCCCATCTCGACCGTCGGATGGGACTGCTGACGCTCGTATCGCTCGATGATGCCGCTGTACCACATGTTGTAGAGAGTGGCTTTCTTGCCGGCCTTCTGTTCCTCCAGGATGCGTGCCATGCCGGCCTTGGCCTCCTCGAGCTCTTTCTCGGTGACTTTCCTCACGGGGAGATGAATGGTCTCGACCAGATGCACGAAGGGCACGTCGGTGCGAATGTCCTTCGAGGCGCCTTCGTAGGCCTCGTCGACCGCGGCCGCAATCCGCTTGGCGATCTCGTCGAGCCGGCTCAGTCCGCGCAGCCCGCGCATCCGTTCCTCGGCCGCCTTGCGGAACATCAGGTGGGGCGATTGATCGCCCGCGGCCCCGGGCCACCCGAGCACGCACAGTTTCGCGCCGTAGCGCTCCCGGAGGCGCTCGCGCACCTGGTGCCAGTAGTCGGCATTGATGACCAAGAGGTTCTCGACCTCCTGGGCCGGACACGCCACGTTGACGGCCACCGCCTCAAGGTTCTTCTTCTGGTCCCAGAAGAAGAGGACTTCCACGCCGTGGTCCTCGGGGCCTTCGATACGGCGGAACGACGGGAGCGTGGTGTTGCCGTACATCTTCGCCGATCCGTCGGCGTAGACGGCACGGCGGTTCTGGCCCACCACGGCATGGCCGAGTCCCCAGCCCACGCCGCCCGGCCGGCGAGCCTTCCACGCTTGCACGACCACGTCGCTTAGCCGCCCGACAAGGAACTCCGCGTATTCCGACGGCTGCATCACCCCGTCCTTGGGTATGGGGTAGATTCCCTCGCGGGCCTCCGGCGCGGTATGCGTGTGCGTGGCGCAAAGAGAGAGCTTTTTGACGTCGAACTCCGGCGCCTGCGGCTGAATGAGGCGGCGCACACGATCCAGGAAGTCCCCGTCTCCGCGGACGGCCACCAGGTCGCACGACACCAGAATCGCTTGCTCGACCGCTTTTCCGCCGTCGCGGGTCTCCAACGCCAGCGCCGTGGCTGTCACGGGCGACTCCACGCCCCGGGATACACGAAGCTCGATCTGGCCGGACAGTCCAACCGGTTTGTCCGGCGTGATGCTCGTCGTGGCGGCGCCGACCAGAAGCTCGGCGGCCATTACACACCCAGGGCCGACGGTTCCCAGCACAACGGCAACGCCCATCCAAGTGAGCCATACTCTCGTCCCGCGAAGCATGTTGACACCTCTCTCGTATCAAGGGTCTGTCGCTTCTATCCGGTGCTCTTCTCCAGCCTGGCCGCCATCGTCTCGAAGCGGGCGATGCACTCGGCGACGCGGGCGAAGTTCTCCGGCGTACACGGCTCGTACTCGATGGCAAAAACGCCCCGGAAATCCTGCCGGCGGGCCTCGCCGAGAATGCCTTCGATGTTTCCCTTGCCCGTGCCGAATGGAACGCACTGGATTTCCGCGCCGTCGGCGGCTGCCACGTCCTTCAGGTGGAAACTCACGATCCGCCCTTGGACCTTCTTGAGCATTTCGACCGGATCGAGCCCGCTGCGGACCCAATGGCCCGTGTCGCAGCACAGACCCATCCACGGACTGCGGCCTTGGAGGTGGCTCATCAATACCTCGGGGTTCCAGTTCGGGTTGGGCTTGGCGTGACCGTGGATCGCCAATTTGATCTGGTACTCCTGGCAAAGCTTGTCGAGCATCTCGTAGGCGTCGAAGGACGGCTCGGCCACCAGGTATTCCATGCCCATCTCCTTGGCCCAGTCGAAAACCCTTCGCCAGGAATCCCCTTTGGGCGGATTGCAGTAGCAGCCGACCAGTTTGACGGCCTTGTCGGCCAGCCGCGCCTTGATCTCCTTGCGATCTGCGGCCGACATGCTGGCATTGAATTGCAGTTCCGGCTTCTGCTCGTTCAACGGCTGCCAGGAGAAGCCCTCGACGCTGTCAAGCCCTAGCTCGGCGACCACGTCGATCGTCTTCTGGAAGGAGAACTTGTTGAAGCTCCAAGCCGCGCAGGCCAATTGCCAGCCGAGCCTCCGGGCGTGCAGCGCGCCCCGGGCGGCCTCGCCGGCCGCCAACAGATCGGCACGCAACCCAGCACACCCAATGCCGACGCCTACTGCTCCGGCAGCTTTCAGAAAACCACGCCGGTTGATCGCTTCTGCCATCATGCAACTCCTTTACCGAAGGGCCCGGAGATGTTGGACGCTCCGGGCGGCCTCGTCGATCGATCCGCATTCGACGGAAAAGACGATGTCCCTGGGGCACTTCCGAACGATGTCGATCACCCGCCGCCAGTCGATTACGCCATCGCCGCAGGCACAGCCGACGGGGGTGCCGGTAACCTTGCCGCGCTCGGCGCTGGAGTGTTCGACCGAGATGTCCTTGGCGTGCAGGTGGACCAGTCGATCCGCGACCCGCTCCAGCCAGGCATAAGGGTCCTGGCCCGCCAGATAGGCATTGCCCGTATCGAGATTGATGCCGATGGCCGGCGACTTCACGAGGTGGTAGATGCGGTCCAGCCCTTCGGGAGTCTTCGAGTATTGGGAATGGCATTCCAGCCCGATCACGATTCCACGGGGCTCAGCCACGGCCGCCGCTTCATGGAGCATGTAGCGCATCAGCACGTGGTCTTCTTCTTCCGTGGTCCACGGGGCCTTGATTCCTTCGTCGGTATTGACAACCGGCGCACCGCACTCGGCGGCATAGCGAAT
Organism: uncultured Planctomycetaceae bacterium; assembly: GCA_963759115.1. Lineage (GTDB taxonomy): Bacteria > Planctomycetota > Planctomycetia > Pirellulales > Thermoguttaceae > CAVWXT01. The sequence goes on along the minus strand of CAVWXT010000001.1, from coordinate 1,107,533 downwards.
GGCCTGTTTCAGATAGTCGCCGTGGACGTCGGGACGGCAGATCGGACCGTGGGCCTGGATCGCCGAGATCTTCAGTCCGGCCTTCGCGGCCGCGTCGCGAATGCGGTACGGGTCGTCCCACATCGAGACCGTGTGGTAGTAGTGGGCCTCGCTCATCAATTCGCGGCCCCAGTGGACCATCGGCTCGATGTATTCGAAGCCCAGTTCGGCGGCCTTCTCGACGCCCCACTCGAACGGTTTCTCGTGGCGACGGATCGCCTCCATGTTCATACCCAAGAGTATCCGGCCCATGATGAGGGCTCCTGTCAGGTCGGCTGGCGTTGAATACCGCTGATCGTAGTCGCGCGTCGAAGCGTTGTCGATACCCTGGTGCGCAATCGGATTGCCCAAATGCGCAAGGCGTTGGCTGGCGGCTGTCAGGTTCAACCACGGCGAAGACGCTGGCGGTAGGCCGTCGGCGAGAGGCCAAACCTGCGATGAAACAGGCGGACCAAGTAGCTCGGACTGTCGAATCCCGCGGCAATGGCAATCTTGACCACCGGGAGGTCGGTCTCCGCCAGCAGGCGTTTGGCGCGTTCCAGACGCGCATGCTGGATTTCGTGATTCACGGATCGCGCCAGCATCCGCCGAAACCGCAACTCCAGGGTGCGGCGAGAACAGCCGACATGACGGACAACGTCGTCCACCGCGATCGGACGGGCAGCATTGTCCTGGATGAATCTCAAGGCGCGTGCCAGTTGACGGTCGTCGACGGCCAGAACGTCGCTGGACCGCCTCGTCACGACGTACGTCGGTTCGACCAGGATTCGCCGCGGCTCCCGAACGCGACCGCTCATCAAGCCATCCAGCAACGCCGCCGCCTCATACCCGGCCTGTTCGACGTTCAAGGCCACGCTCGACAAAGGGGGATCGGAGAGTTCGCAGAGCAGTTCGTCGTTGTCGACGCCGACAACGGCCACGTCTTCGGGCACTTGCAGGCCGGCCCCGCGACACGCTTCGAGGACCTGCCGGCCGCGGTCATCGTCGCAGGCGAAGACGCCCAACGGTTTGGGAAACCCGCGAAGCCATTTTCCCAGAACGACTTGCTCCCGTGCCCAGCCGCGCCGGGTCACGGTCGGCGAAAGAGGGAACACGTTGCAGGAGAGCCCCGCCTTGTCGAGTTGGGAGGCGAATCCCTCGCCGCGACGAGCGGACCAGGGCGGATTGCCCCAGGCCCCGACGAAGGCGAAACGCCGGATGCCCCGTTCCAGGAAGTGATCGGCGGCCAGCCGGCCGGCCTTGTCAGAATCGGGACATACCTCCGAGAGACGCGACAGCGGGTTGTCGTCGACGAGCTGCTCTTGGCTGAGGTCCAGCGCGACCACGGGGAGCCCCGAAGCGAGTACGGCCTTGGCGACCTGCGGCGTTTCGATCCGGGCAATGATTCCCGTGCCGCCCCATTCCTCCATCTTCGGCAACACTTGTCGCAAGTCGCCGGGGGTAATGTAGAAGCCCCACGGGCCGTGAAGCCGAGCATAGCGGACCGCGCCGCGAGGAAGGCGCGGCCGTATCCGAGGGATGTCTCCACCAACAGGGCGACTTTCGGCATGCCGCTGGTCATTGTGTGCGTCCGTGGAACCCGTTTGGTTATCCCGAAAGTCTGCGAACACGGCGAATCACAATGCGCAGTATGCCGTGGCTAATGGAAACCCAAGGCCGGACAGCGGCCGGTCAACAGTTGACAGCGTGACGGGCTGCACAGCGGCGTGGCGTAGCAGTATTCGAAGCGGATGCCGCCGCCGGCCAGGGCGTCGATATGCGGCGTTTTGAAGGGCCCGCCCGAGCAGCCGACGTCGCCCAGTCCGACGTCGTCGGCGAGGATGAGGATGATGTTGGGGCGTTGGGCGGCGGTCGTCTCTTCCTTGACGGCGTTATCCGCGTTGAGCAGTGACGTTGTCGCCAGAACAGCGGCCACAATTGCGGCAATTCGAAAGAGCTTCGTCATTGGCAAACCCTCGGCAGTTCTGCCGGCGATGAACGGATTCGCCGGTCATTTCAGGTCTGCACTGTGTTGGCCCGTTTCACGCCACCATTTCAGCCACTGCTCCTTGTCGGCCCCAAATGCCTGCCCGGTGATCCATTGGAGGCTGCGCGGATAAGGTTGTGATATGTGGCGGGTGTAACGTGCTCACCCATGCCCAAATCCTCCTCCTTAAAAGTAACGTCGAAGCACTCAATCAGCCCTTCAACGGCCGCCTTGCACTTCAGCCTCCGAGAGAGCGTGAATTGCCGTGCGGACGGTATAGGAATCCGGCTCCGTCTTTATCACCTTGACTAGGTGTGAGATCGCACGCGGATCGAGACGCTGCGACAGCCGCTCCACGACGTCACGGCGCTGACGTCTCTCCAAAGTCGGATCGGCCAGTATCTCGGTGAGGTGGACAACTTCGTTCTCGCCATCGAATCGCGCTAACGCGACCCTTGCGGCGAAAAGCCGCTCGTTATCCAACTCGGGAGCGATTGCCTCTCCACCCCGGACGATTCGGCCCTTTGCCGCCACAATCCCCCGCAACGTCGGCAGCGCACGATCGTCGCCGATTTCTGCAAGGTCTTCCGCAATTTCAGGATGTTCGACGTATTTGAGCAGGATCGGAACGGCGTCGCGGGCCTTCAATTTGCCCAGTACGTACGCGGTTCTCCCGAACGCGCTTTCATCGAAGTCGCCGTCATAATGCATCCCCTTGCCCATTGCATCGAAGGCCTCGATCAGGACGGGCACCGCACGCGCGTCGCCTATCTCCCCAAGAGCGATCAGCGTGTCATAGTCGGCCTGCCTCTTCTTAACGCGTTCGATTAAGAGCGGGACTACCTTCTTACACTTTGATTTCCCGAGAGCGAACACGAGATTTCCGGTCTCGTGCGATGAGATTGTGAACGACGTCCCAGCCTGGAAACCACCCTTTTCCAAACCGGTTACGACACGATAGTCCGTGAGGATTGCCAGACACAACTCCGCGAGCCATTCTGGCGGCTCCCGTTGTTGCCAGTCCGGTGGACCACAAAAGTAGTTCCGATACGTCATCCACAACGCATAGTGCAGGCTACGCACCGCAAAGTAGTCGGTGTCTTTCGCGGCCTTCAGAAAGAACACGGCGGCCTCTTCGCTTCCTGTTGAAGCGGCGACGACGGCTTGCAGCAGTCTCATGGCCGCTGTCTTCTCAACCCGCATTCGCTGCTCGAACTCCTTAGACACGCTGGTCGGCTCATAGAACGCAAGCATGTCGATCAACGGACAATTTGGGCCGTGCAAAAGTTCGACGGCCGAAGCCGCGGGAGACTCTTGGCCAAAACCTGAGTAGTCGTAGCTGAATGCGGGGAAGTGCTTCGGAAATGGCAAGGCCGCGCGAAGGACTCGGCATTGCTCCACCGACAAGTCCATCATCCGCGGCGGCGTTTCCAGCACCCCGCTCCAGTGCCCGGGAATACTTGCGTCAGGCTGCCGCCAGACGACCTTCGCCGCCTTGGGCTCTCCGCTGTCTTTCTCGTCATAGCCCAGGACCAAGGCAATGCAATCTTCTCCCGGTCGCAGCGTCGTCCAGGGACGGTCAGCCGGTTCTCGCTTCGGAGAACGGTGCGGACGCACGGCCTGACTATCTGCGTCGGGATCATAAGGGGCGGAAAAGTAGCGATCACGACCAGTCACGGTGGCTGGCCGCCACGGGCTCGACCCTTGTCTCACATAGACCTCGAACCACGGAGTGGCCTTCTCATCGCTTGGATTTCCCGTCGGCACGCACAGCGGCTGGTCAGATACGTTTTTCAGCCGCACGAAGAAGACACTTTCCTCCCAAACGTATTCGATTCGCGCCGCCAGGCCACTGACGGGCTTGGACCACGCCAGCATCGCCTCCACGTCGGCAGGCAGCGATCCACGCTCAACCGGCTTCGGCGCGACCGTCTCCTCGATCACTCGCTTCAGTCGCTCCTCATTGGCCGGACCGCCGAGCACGGACACGAACGTATTGAACGCCTCGATAGTAGGCAACCTTGGGGGCGTGCCAATGGCGAAAACGCGATGGAACTCCAAATTTGAATACACCTTGTCGCGCAATCCCAACGCCTTCCAATCAATTTTGACGCCAACCGTGTAGTATCCCTCTCTTTCTACCTTGAACCAATCGCGAACATCGAAGGCAAACAACTGGCACGACTCTTGTGGTTTCATCGTGCGTCTTGTTGCGTCGCTCGCAAAGTGGGCGGTACGCGTCGGCTCAATCGGGACGGATGCGCGGCGCACCGGTTGACTCGCGTCGAACGGAGCCCATTCGAGCGAAAGCGAGACCTCATTGAGGATCGCCGGTCCTCCTTCTCCCAAATTCTTGTACCACGTCAAAGGAAACTCTTGCACATGCTTCGTGGTGTTGCGGATGTGGAGTGCAACCAGCAGGGGATCGCCCACCTTCGGCGAGTCGTCCGCTTCCCGCTTCCAGAACCCCGGCGTGGGCCCAGGCACCGTGAGGCCCCAAAACATGTCCGCAAAGATCTCCTCTTGGGGATACCACGGGGCGTCGTGCCACCATAATTCCATGTCCTGTGCGGGGATTACGGCCGCGCCTTTGTCCGACAGAAAGCCAAAGTAACGCTTCCACTTGCCCCCGACGTTGAGTTCCTCGGCCTGACAGATTTTGTTTGTGCCGGGCGGCCAAACGTACTGCGTTCCGGCGGGCTGAGCGGTGCTGAGGGCGCCCATTATGGGAAAGTGATCGCCCGGCAGCTTCCAGACTCGCGCTTCGCCCAAGCCCTCGAAGGAAAAAATCGCCTTGCCGGACTCCACGTCCTTTCTTGTGGCCGTGTGGTCAAGCTGCGATTGCTTCTCTTTCGGATTCAGCTTGTAGGCAGTCGGCCGAAATTCCTTGCTATAGCGCGAATAGACCAGTCGGTCGTGGGCGTCATCCTCGGCTTTGACGCCCCGAGACAGCAGAAGAACCACTGCTATGACACCTAACTGGCACGCAATACGCATGGTCGAACTCCGGTTGCTTCCAGCACGAGACAGGACAGGCGAAGAGCGGGGCGTCCGCCTCGCTCCCTACCCAGTATAAGAAGCGACTCCGCCTGCGACAACTAGCATCCCCCGCCGCGTGAGGGGGAAACCGAAACCGGAGAATCGAACGTGGATGACGCGAAGACGGAGAGGCACGTCAAACCGGGCAACACACTGTAGGACCGTCTGTTGCTTGCGAATGGCTTGGCCGGCTTCTCTCGGTCTCGTGTTCTTGGGTTGAACGTTTCCCCCCTCTACGGCCTGATGGTGTTATAATACAACGGCACCCCGGAAATGGAACCTGCTCTTTCAAGCGATCATTCGGGACTCGGGCGACCACAACCATGCATCGCGTCAATCGAAACCGCCGGCTTACCGTCCCACGACGCGGCCAAGTATCGCGACGTTCGCGACGAGATCGCCGATGAGTTGCCCGAGTTGATCGGCCGGCATCACGATCGCCTGGCAGCTTTCGATCATTTGGCCGAACTCCTTACGCAACTCAAGACAGGACGCGAAGAGCGGGGCCTGACTCTCGCCGATCTGACCGAGTTGACCGGCATGGACCCCTCGGCGCTCTCGAAGCTCGAATCGGGCCAACGCCCGAATCCTACCCTCGAAACGCTCGTGCGGTATGCCGAAGCGGTGGGCAAGCGGATCGAGGTCTCGCTGACCGATGCCCGCTCGTGACGTTGCCAGGCGCGAATAATTGCTCGATTCCTCCGCGAGGAACCGCTGAGCACATGACGCAACCAACGACGACACAATGACTTGCGGCTCTGCGTTTCGCTAGAACTGCTCTTGGCCCCCGCGGCCTTCCGCGTTACAATACTCGCTCGGCCGCGCTGATTTCCTAGAAGCGGCCGGGGTTTCTTCGCGGACTTGTCGGCAGGAGGCCGCACGACGGTCGGAGAACCCGTCTTCTTGCCAGGAAGGACATGATGCCCTCGGAACGGATGCCGCCGGCAGATACTTCTTTGACGTCCCGTCCCCTGCAATGGCTCACGCGGGCCGTGATCCGCTTTCCATTGGCCACGCTGTTGATCGCTGCGGCCACCGTCGGCGGCGCCACCTGGCTCACCGTGACGCGACTGGGCTTTCGCACCAGCCGGGCCGAATTGCTCAACCCGCACAGCGACTACAACCGCCGCTGGCTGGAATACACCAAGGAGTTCAGCGAGAAGGAAGACGCGGTCGTCGTCGTCGAAGGCGAGAACCGCGGCCAGATCGTCCGCGCGCTCGACGAGGTGTGCCGCGAGTTGGCCCAACGCCCCAATCTCTTCGGCGCGGTCCTGCACGAGAACCGACGCCCCCAAGCTCCGCAGCAAGGGCCTGTATTATCTGAAGCCCGAGGAACTCCAGCAGATCGACGGGTTCCTGAACCAGGCCGACGCCGTTCTGCAGGGCGACTGGTCGCAACTGAATCTCGGCGGCATGGCCCGCTGGATGGGCGCGGCGATGGCCGCCGGCTCCGATCCCTCGCAGCGGCAGCAGATCCTGGCGGCCATGCAAACCGAGTTGCCTCGGGTGATGAGCGGACTCTCGGCCGCGCTAGGGCAAACCGGCGGCTACAAATCGCCCTGGCCGGAGATGTCGTTCTCTCATCCGCTGGCGGCGGAAGCGGCGTCGACCCGGCTCATGGCCGAGGACGGCCGCATGGGCTTCATTCTCTTGCGGTTGCTGGAGGAAGACAAGCAAAGCTTCGCCCAAAATGCCGAGTCCATCAAGGTGCTGCGGCAGTTGACGACCGAGGTGCAAACGCGGTACCCTGGCACGAAGATCGGGCTGACCGGCCTGCCAATCATCGAGTTCGACGAGATGCGATCGAGCGAGAAGTCGATGTCGGCGGCCACGGTTCTCTCTTTCCTCGGCGTGCTGGCGGTGATGATCGTGGCCTTCGGCGGGTTTCGACACGCGACGATGGCCATGGCGGCGCTGGTGATCGGCATGGTGTGGGCCTGCGGCTGCATCACGTTGACGATCGGCTACGTGAACATCCTCAGCATCGCCTTCGCATCGATCCTGTTGGGGCTGGGCATCGATTACGGCATCTACTACGTGGCCCGCTATCTGCAAGTGCGCGAGACCACCGCCTCGACCAGCGAGGCCCTGGTCGAGACGGCCGGGACCGTCGGGCCGGGCGTTTTGACCGGCGCGCTCACCTCGGCGATCGCGTTTTTCGCGGCCGGGTTGACCGAGTTTCCGGGCGTATCGCAACTGGGCCTGATCGCCGGCGGCGGAATTCTTCTCTGCTGGCTGGCCCAGTCGACGGTCTTGCCGGCGATGATCCGGTTGAGCGACGCCGACGGCATTCGCGAGAACCTGCCCATCCCGCTGGATCTGCGTTTCTGGCTGCGGCCGCTGTTCGCCTATCCGCGGTTGACGTTGGCCGCGGCGGGCGTGGCGGCAGCAGTGGCCGCGATGGGCATGGGCTACCTGCGCTACGACTATAACCTGTTGAATCTGCAGCCCGTCGGATTGGAATGCGTCGAACTGGAGCACAAGCTCTTCAGCCAGACCAACCGCAGCGCCTGGTTCGCGCTGTCGATGGCCGCCACCCGCCAGGAAGCGCTCGACAAGAAGGAGAAGTTTCTCAAGCTGCCGTCGGTGGAGCGGGTGGTGGAAATCGCCTCCAAGCTACCCGACGATGTCCCGCGCAAGCATCCGATCGTCGAGCGCATTCACCAGCGGTTGGCCGGCTTGCCGCTGCAAGTGCCGCAGATTCCCGTCACTCCCGTGGTGGAACTCGACCAGATGCTCGGCGGCGCCGAAACCATGCTCTGCGCCTTGCCCGAGGCCGCTCAGGCGGTTGCGGGACTGCAACAACTGCGGGAGATGTTGCGGCAGATGCCCCCCGAGGAATATCTTCGCCGGGTCTCCGCCTACCAACAGGCAATGGCCGGCGACCTCTTGACGCGGCTGCGGACGCTCCAAGCCGTCTCGATGCCCGAGCCGCCTGAAGTGAGCGACCTGCCGGAGAGCGTAACCTGCCGTTTTGTCGGCAAGACGGGCCGCTGCCTGCTGCAAGTCTACAGCAAGGCCAACATCTGGGACGTGGGGCCCATGGGCCAGTTCGTACACGACGTGCGGAGCGTCGATCCCGAGGCCACCGGGAACCCACTGCAAGTCTACGAGGCGTCTTGGCAAATGAAGCGGAGTTTCGAGAAGGCCGCCTGGTATGCCTTGCTGGCCATCGTGCCGGTGGTCCTGCTCGACTTCCGCAGACTCAGCCACTTGCTGTTGGCCGGGCTACCGATGGGCATCGGCCTCTTGGAGACCCTGGGCATCATGGGATTGCTCGATATCCCCTTGAATCCGGCCAACATGATCGTGCTGCCGCTGACGCTCGGCATCGGCATGGAAAGCGGCATCAATCTGGTCCACGAGATGCGCTGCCGGCGGGGAGCTTATCGCGGCGCCAGCAACGCCGTGGTCGTGGCCGTCGTGGTCAATTCGCTGACGACGATGGTGGGCTTCGGCGCACTCATGATTGCCAACCACCAGGGCCTGCAAAGCCTGGGACGCGCGCTCACCGTCTCGATGGGCTGCTGCCTGTTCAACTCGCTATTGTTGCCCAACCTGCTGGTAATCGGCCGCTTCGGGGCCAAACATGCCGAGTCGGACGATCTGGATGACGACGACGAGGACGAATTCGAAGAGGATCGGGCCGATTACGAGGCGCCGGTGGCCGAAGAGTCCCACGAGTCCTCGCTGCCGTTGGCCGCCTGATGCGGCGATCGTCGAGCGCTTCGATCCGTAGGACAGGTTGGCAACCTGTCCTCGCGCATTGGCAGGAGGGATTCTCTGATCCGTCTCCGAGAAAACTGAAACTGGACGGATTGAGAAATCCGTCCTGCGGAAGGTCGCGCAGGTCCGATCTCGATGCCCGCCCTTAGTCGCCCAATCCCAAGGAAGCGGCCAGATACTGCTCTTTGCGCCGACGGGCGTCAATCCAACTGGAGAGAACCCATAACGCGGCCGCGCGATAGGGGGGCAAGGCACGAACGTGGACCTGGATTCCTTCCACCTCGAGGACCTCGCAAGGGATCGATTCGTCGCAGGGCATCACCGAGCCGATAAACGGGGCCACGTTCACCGACACGTGATCGCCTTTCTGAATGTCCATGGCGGTTCTCCTGCTCAACGGAGTGCGGAAGAGGATGCCCGATGCGCCGCATGATGCCCGTCTACTCTCTTCTTACCGACCGCCGCGGAAAGATTCAATCCCCCACAGTGCTTTTCGCGTGCGGCAGACAGGTGGTCCGATTTTTGGAACAGAATATTGCAGCGGCGACTTCTGCACCGTCTCTCACGGCGATCCTTCAGTTGCGTCGAGGGCGATATCTCGATCTGCATGGCCTTCCGTGAGTTGCGGCATCGACCCTCGCCGAAGTAGCCTGCTGCCGTGGCAGGAGTTGGTGCAAAACCCCTATCGCTAGAGGGGATTCTCTGCTCGTTTTCCCCGTGGCGTCGGCGTTCGACGCACATTGCCGGAACCGCCCGGTCTGCCACATTTTCGCCGCTCCGATGACCTCCTGTTGTTCCTCGATCAAGCGGAGAATCTCGCAGGAAGAACCCTGACATTTTCCGCCCGATCTCGACAATCATAATAGAGGCTGTAACACGTCGCACCGCGAGGGCCCGGCATGGTCGATTGGAATAGTCTCGTCCGCGAACATACCCCGGCGCTCTTCGGCATCGCGTGGCGCATCCTTGGTCATGCGCAGGATGCCGAGGACGTGGTGCAGGAGGTGTTGGGCGAGGCCCACCGGCAATCCGATGGGATGCCGGTTGTCTGCTGGCCGGCGCTGCTGCGGCGAATGGCCACTTGCCGGGCGCTGAATATCCTAGCGCGGCGTAGCCGCAGCCAAGGGGGATAAAAAAGGGTATCCTTGCGGTTTTTGGCAAAACCCGCACTGAAAGGCAAGGATACCCATGAAGAACAGTCTGATTTTAGCACAAGACCCATCGCGTGTCATTGGCGTGTTGAAAGGTTGGGATCGCTTGGTGTTTCGGGGCTGTTGTCCGTTGTTTATGTTCGTTGACGGCATGCTCAAGTGGTTGTTGCACATGGGGATTCGGCTCACCGAGTTTTCGCAATGGGCGTTGGCCACCAGTGAGGCGATGAAACTCGCTTGCTTGGCGGAAGCGGAACGTCGCCGCCGACCAATCCGTTATCTTGGCGCCTCCGGCGTTCGCAAAGACGAACTGGCCCGCGACATTCTCCGGGAAAATCCCGTATCCGAAGGCTTGGTCTGCGTACTGACGTGTCTGGAGCCGTGCGACACCTACCGGATTCGCGGCAACCGGCAAAACAAGAGGCTCGAACTGCGGCGGGAACGGACCAAATGCCTGCACCTCTACAAATACTGGCTGGACGGCGAGTTCGGCCTGATGGGCGCTCGCTTGCAGACCTGGTTGCCCTACGGCGTACAAGTCTGGATCAATGGGCGCGAGTGGCTTGCCCGCCGTTTGGATCGCCGGGGGATCACCTACCGCCGCCACGACAACTGTTTCCCCTGGATTGAAGACTTCGACTCCGCCCAAAAATTGATGAACCGGATGCAATGCCATCGCTGGATTCGCTCGTTGGACCGAGTTCTGGCGCGGTTGTGTCCCGGCTATCGACAGCGGTTGAACGGCCCGGAGGTGTACTGGACGGCGTTCCAGACGGAATGGGCGACCGACGTTTGTTTCGATTCGCCGGCCAGCCTGCAGGCCCTCTATCGGCCGTTGATTCGCGGTGCGATGACCGCCTTGAGTTGCGACAACATCTTGCGTTTTATGAGCAAGCGTCGCTCCTTCCAGGGCGAAGTGGACGCCAATCTCCGCCGACATGAAGGCGTCCGCATCAAACATCATCTGGGAGGCAATACGGTGAAGGCGTACGACAAGGCTGGCTCGGTCCTGCGGATTGAAACCACGATCAGCCAACCGAAGCAGTTTCGTGTTTTTCGCACCGCCCAGGGCGATCCACAAGGTGCGAAGGCATGGCGACCGTTGCGCAAGAGCGTGGCAGACCTTCATCGCCGGGCGGAGGTTTCGGAACAGGTCAATCGCCGCTATGCCGAGGCGCTGGCGACACTGGACACCACTACGTCTTTGAGCGACCTTGTGACCCCCATTTGTCGCCCCGTGCGGCGTAATGGGACCCGTTGTCGCGCCCTTCGTCCCTGGTCGGATGAAGACCGCACACTCTTGGAGGCGGTTACGCGCGGAGAGTACATCGCCGATGGTTTCACTAACCGTGACATCGCAACCCGATTGTATCCGGGCCGTCGTGCGGACCAAGGCGAACGTTCCCGCATCGCTTCGCGTGTCAGTTATCGACTGCGATTGTTGCGCACACGGCTTGATCCGCAAAATTAAGGGTCAACGTCGTTACCATGTCACGCCCAAAGGTCGAAAAATAGCAAGTGCTCTGCTTGTTGCACAAACCGCAACACTTCAACAACTTAACGCACTAGCCGCATGAAACTTTGTGGAGAAATCCTCAATCCTGAAGGCTAATGGCATAAAGGCCATGAGGACTTGACGTCATCCCCGCCTTCCTCCGGTTTAACACCGGCAGTCTCGCTAGAGTTCCGTATTCGTGGCACAGAGGGGGAGGCGGCCGCAGACGCTTGACAGACCGTTGCTCCGCCGCGAAGATGCCATTTGTTGGAATTTTCTTTGCGCTGCCGGTGCTTTTACCATAACCAACCGCGACGGTTTCGGGTGCCCAGCAGAATCGGAAATTCAGCGGTCGCTGAGGAGGATATTGCCTAATGGCTCAAACAACAAAGAACGCAGTTTCGGGCCACGACGCTTGCCATCGGGGGTCTGCCTCAGTTTGCGATGGCCTGTTTGAGGCTCTGCGACAGCGAATCCCAGGCTTGTCGAGACACCAAACCGAGACGTGGTGCGCCTTCTACCCACCGGAGCGGCCTTGCTTTGTACAGATTACCCACCGGAAGAGGCAGCCCCGCCTGGACGTCTGGTTCCTAAGTGACGGTCCTGGCCCGCCGCAGTGCCCGGGACTTGAAATTCGGGAGAGGGCGCCGACGTCCGGAGGATTTGGGAAGAACTTCAAATGGCACTTCTTTCTTGACGATGCCAGAATGGTCCAGCGGGTAAGCAGGTTCCTTATCGAAAGCGCTGGTTTAATGCCTACAGGAGGCGAGAACCGTCTCCCAACCGACTTCCCCGACGAAGTGTGCGCGGCGGGACTTTACGAGGGGGCGGTTAAGCACGTGACGGTCAACGCCTACGAGCGAAACCAAGAGGCGCGGCAGCAGTGTATCGAGTCTTACGGCAAATTATGTTGCGTCTGCGGAGAGGACCTCAACGCGGTATATGGCCCTCTCGCGCAGGAGTTCATTCACGTCCACCACCTGAAGCCGCTCGCCGAGATCGGCGAGAAGTACACGGTTGATCCGATCGCGGACCTTCGGCCTGTATGCCCCAACTGTCACGCCATCATCCATCTCGGGGGCGTTTGCCGCACGATTGAGGAGGCTCGCGGTCTGGTCGATCCGCGCGTGCCAGCTTTCTGGGCATCGTTCGCTACCCTGCCGTCCCCGGGCTGAAACCTGGGTAGGTCCAACGGCCGCATGATTGGGCTCATCACCTTTTTCGGCCCTGCACGATCACTCTCATCGAATTGCGATACGTATTTTGTCCGCGTGTTCGAGAAACGGATCGTCTGGCGGAAAGAGCGATTCTTCCAGCAGAGACTTCTCGTCACGCCAGAACTCTGGACCTGCCGGTGGAAGGACGAACTTGCAGACCATTCGGCAGCCGAAATCCCACTTGCGTTTGTCGTGCGTTCTCACGACTTCGAGATTTAGGTTCGGACTCGCGCCGAGGAGGTAGCCTTCCTGAAAATGTGGGCGACGGGCAATAGGCGGGCACATGCTCAGCAGGCGAACCGCCTTGATCCCGAGCTTGCGAAACGTTGTGTTGCGCCTGTCATGTGCGGAATCCCCAATACATAAAGAAAACTCTCCTTCCCGACACTCTTGCAGGAAGCGAAGCTACACGCGACGCGTAACGAATGCGTGACGTCGAGGAGCGGCGTCTCACATATCTTGTAATGCTGGATAAGGGCCCACCGGACAACCGGACGATTCCGAACTAGCCATCTTGCTCGGCGGCCGAAGCGATCAATTTTGCAGATCTCGCGTTCGGCCGTTTCGAGCCTGGCGAACCGTGACCCGACCTCGCAGTCCGGTCCCCGAAGGATCGACGGCAGAATAGTCGATGGCAGGTTTGTTGATGCTTTGGTGCCGCTCGGGTAATCCTCCGGCTGCCATCGAAAGAAAAGTTGAAGCGACGGGTTGAAGAACGACAGGTGTGCGACCTTGACGATTAGCTCTTCGAGGTCCGTGACAAGGAACCCATCGCCAATGCGTACGTTCCGTACCGTTACGTCCTTCACCATTCGTGTTCGGCCGGCGAGCCACGTCGTGATCGTGCCGTCTATTCTTTTCATGGACCGATCCTGAAATGCGGGGACAAGTAATAGATCGTCACATCTTAGCGGTATGAAGCAGTTTTTGGGAGGCTCGGGCAGTTTGCCGGTTTTCAGGTGGCAGGCGAGCGAGGGACGGGAAACGGGGACGGGGGTTTTAAATTTTTCCCAACGAAGAATCTTAGCCGCTCGCCATTGCCAGCGCGCGCTGGGCCGATTCGGGCAACTCAATCGGCGCGAAAATTGAGGCGGGATAGAGATAGCCGTCCGGCGCGGGCGGCTCCTTGCAGCGAGAATCAGCGGAAATCAGCGGCGATTAGCTTCCTGCGATTCAACAAGGAGCGACAGGAAACGCTGATTTCCACTAATCCACGCTAATGCACGCGAAAGCGGCCGTCGCACCCTGGAATCTCGCGCGGCCGCGATGTTCAAGGCGGGACGTGAAAACGGGGTCGGGAGTCTTTGAATTAGCCCTACGCCGTCATCACCCTCCCAGTTCCTTTTCCAACGTCGACCGGTCGATGGTCGGTTCCTTGCGGCGGACGGAAATCAGCGTCCAAAACTCGTCGCTGGCGCCGAGTTGGGTCTGTTCCTCGTCGAGGCCCTCCACGCCGACCACCAGCGCGACCGGATTGCCGCCGCGGGTCACGACGACGCGATCCGATTGAGCGGCGACGACACAGGCGTCCAGGTTCGTTTCCTGGATGTCAACGGTTTTTATGGTCTATCAGGGCGCAACGGTTTCTGGCGTCCCTGGCAACTCACCGGGTGTTTGGCCGTTGATCGGCTCGATGCGCGTAATATGCAGCAGATCACAATAGACGAGATGTCTGGGAAACCGCTCGCCCGGCTTGGGCAACGCAATGATTACCTCGCGTTGCGACACCAGCACCATTTCCGGCTGCCGAACCTCGTACGATGTCCCGTCGGAGAGGCACACCCGGAATGGTTGAAACGGGTGATAGAGGAGGTGCTTTTGGATCGTTTCTGGAGTCATGGCGACGGTCGCTGATGGGAGTATTGGATCGCGCCGGCATTACCATACTATACCATTTGCAGGGGTAGACTTCAAGTGGTTGGGCGCGGCAGCGAGACTCGATGTGTCGCTGGTTGGTGGTGGGGGACACGCAAGAAAAAGCTCGGCCCGGCGGAGGGTTAATCCGGCCGGGCCGTGGTTTGTCTTTGATTTGGCGTGACGACCTCAATCAGTTCTTCCCGCAGACCGAAGTCTGCGAGAGTTCTTCCGGTTGAAGGACCGGCTCCACAATTTCCGTCTCGGACGTCGCCATCCGGACGGTGGATAAATATCCTTAGAAAGGAGGTGATCCAGCCGCAGGTTCCCCTACGGCTACCTTGTTACGACTTAGTCCCAATCGCGGAGTTCATCTTAGGCGCTTTGCTCCCTTGCGGGTTACGACGGCGACTTCGGATGCCCCCCACTTTCGTGGCTTGACGGGCGGTGTGTACAAGGCTCAGGAACACATTCACCGCGGTATGCTGACCCGCGATTACTAGCGATTCCGGCTTCATGCAGGCGAGTTGCAGCCTGCAATCCGAACTGGGGCACGTTTTTTGCGATTTGCTTGCTCTCACGAGTTTGCGTCGCTTTGTGTGTGCCATTGTAGGACGTGTGCAGCCCTAGTCATAAAGGCCATGAGGACTTGACGTCATCCCCGCCTTCCTCCGGTTTAACACCGGCAGTCTCGCTAGAGTCCCCGACATTACTCGCTGGCAACTAGCGACAAGGGTTTCGCTCGTTAAGGGACTTAACCCGACATCTCACGACACGAGCTGACGACAGCCATGCAGCACCTGTGCACGTTGTACCCGAAGGCCTGGCCCGGCTTTCACCGGGTTAATCCGTGCATGTCAAGACTAGGATAAGGTTCTTCGCGTAGCCTCGAATTGAGCCACATCCTCCACCGCTTGTGTGAGCCCCCGTCAATTCCTTTGAGTTTCAGCCTTGCGACCATACTCCCCAGGCGGAGCACTTAACACTTTCGCTACGTCTGGAAGGCTATGGAGGACCCTCCAAACCAGTGCTCATCGTTTACGGCTAGGACTACGAGGGTATCTAATCCTCTTCGCTCCCCTAGCTTTCGTGCATCAGCGTCAGAAGAGACCCAGTGAGCCGCTTTCGCTACTGGTGTTCCTTAGGATCTCAACGCATTTCACCGCTCCACCCTAAGTTCCGCTCACCTATGTCTCCCTCCAGCCCGGCAGTTTTGGGCGCAATTCCTCGGTTGAGCCGAGGGCTTTCACACCCAACTTCCCGGACCGCCTACGCACCCTTTAAGCCCAGTGATTCCGAATAACGTTTGGACGGTTCGTCTTACCGCGGCTGCTGGCACGAACTTAGCCCGTCCTTCCTCTGAGGATAGGTCAAACCGATGGGAGAACCCACCGGCATTTCCTCCCCTCTGACAGCGATTTACAACCCGAAGGCCTTCATCTCGCACGCGGCGTCGCTCGGTCAGGGTTTCCCCCATTGCCGAAGATTCTCGACTGCAGCCACCCGTAGGTGTCTGGGCAGTGTCTCAGTCCCAGTGAGCGGGGTCATGCTCTCACACCCCGTACCCATCTTCGCCTTGGTGAGCCGTTACCTCACCAACTAGCTAATAGGACGCGGACCCCTCCCCGGACGGAATCACACCTTTGATCCGGAGATGTTATCCGGTATTACCCGCAGTTTCCCGTAGCTATCCCGGACCCGAGGGTAGGTATCCACGTGTTCCTCTCCCTTTCGCCGCTGTCCCCGTATTGCTACGGTTCTCGCTCGACTTGCATGCCTAATCCACGCCGCCAACGTTCATTCTGAGCCAGGATCAAACCCTTCAATTGATTTTAAGCTTATCCGCCACGGCTTTCGGCCGCCGCGGTTGGCTAACCTCGAAAGGCTTTCACCTAGTTGCCAACCCCCGGAAACGCGAGGGCTGGCACTCTAACTACTCTTCTACCAGTCTTCAACCGGCTGAAGAATCAGAATTGAGGTTGTCACAACCAAATTGTCAAAGAGCAAACCTGCTTCTCGACCTCCCCTACTGCCAACGGCAGCAGCTTCAGCCGAGACTCATAATTCTATCGCTTTTCGGATCGGCGTCAACAGCCCCTCGAAAGATTTTTCCCCGGCCCGCAAAGTTCGCCCAAAACCGTTGCGCCGCAACGCCTTACAGCATCGAATAGGCGACGGCCAGTTCGGGATTTGCTTCGATCCAGGTCCGCTCAGCCTCTTCGGGCGCGATGAACATGATCTTCCCCTCGCGCCAGACCACCAGCGGCACGCCCTTTTCCTTGTGCAACTGAATGGCGTCGCGCACGGCCAAGTTTCATCGCCCTGTCGATGAGCGTTCCTTCGCGAAAGATCGCCGCGATGTCTACCGGTTCGTCAGTCGCCACGGCAAGATTCCCGTTGAATTTGGCCCCAGAGCGTTTGGTCCCAAACGTCGGAGACGCCGACGCCCTGTCCCGCGGCTATCAGCCGCATATTGGTGACGTCCGTATTGTCATACATCTTCCACTGCGTGGCAAGCGGTTGGTAAAGGCGAGGCTGGTAAAGGCGAGGCCCTGCGCACCAGCATCAAACCCAAACGGCATCCGACTCGCGTACGGCACGCGGCGAGAAAACTTGCCCCGCCCATCCCCCCATTGACGGGCGGTGCGCGGGACCTGTATGCTGACCAGTACCGACGGAACGACTTTTCCGGATGACGGACAAACGGCGGGCGAAAGGTGGACGGAGGCAAGTAGAGCCGCGCCACCTTTGTTCGCCTTCATTTCAGCGCACGGCCTTTGGCGTCCGCTGAATTCAAACACCTGCTGGGGAGTGACGGAGGAACGAATGTCGCAGGCGTGGATGGTCCGAGCAGGAGAAGGGGGACAGGCCATCGATGGCTTCTCTCGCGGATTTGTCGCGATAGGCTGTGCGAAATGGGTGATCTAAGCAGCGCCGCAACGCGAGAGGCGATTCGCGACTTGTATCTTCAGACATACCCTAGTGTCAAGGCCGGTACGGCGGGCGGCGCAATCGCCATGCTTTTCAATTTCCGGAGTGTGATGCGCCCCGGCGATAAGGTCGTTTCGTACAATCCGCAGAACAGAGAGTATCTGGTTGGCACGATTGCGGGCGACTACTTCTACGATCCAAGCCAGATTCCGGACTACCCGAATCTGCGGAGAGCCACTTGGGAAGGTCACGTCGATCGTGACAGACTTCCGGTCGCGTCACGTAATTCACTCGTGCGCCCCCCGACGGTGTTTGCCCTCAACGATGAGGTGCAGGCTTCAATCACCTTGGAACCCGATGCTGAGACAACAACGCCAGAGCAACCTGCGGCAGAAGAAAAAGCGGAACTTGAAGAGAGCCGCGAAGAAACGGTCGCAACGGCCCACGAGTTGATCAAAGACCAGGTAATTCGACTAGACGACTCGGAGTTGGAGCACCTGACCGCCGCCCTTCTCCGCGCGATGGGCTATCGAACAAGGGTGACGCCGAAAGGACCTGATCGTGGCGTTGATGTTTTTGCATCGCCCGATGGGTCTCGGCTTTCAAGAACCGCGCATCAAAGTCGAGGTGAAGCATCGCCCGAGAACCGCAATGGGCTCGCCGGACCTTCGCAGCTTTCTTGGTGGACTCCGGGAAGGTGACCGTGGCCTATATGTCAGCACCGGCGGCTTTACGAAGGAAGCCGGGTATGAAGCAGAGCGATCAAAGATTCCCCTCACGCTCCTCGACCTTGATGACCTCGTGGCCTGTATCGTCACGCACTATGAATCCTTTGACACCGAGGGCCGAACTTTGCTCCCCTTGGTCAGGGTCTACTGGCCGGTGCCCAGCTAACCAGCCCCGGCGGCAGGTGAGCTATCGCGTCGGCCGTTGTCAAGGAGAGGAAAAGGGGATCACTCAAATTTGCGGATTTGGCGGGAAAGACAACCGAGAATCAGTCAGCGTCTCCTTGTCCGCCTTCTGAAATCATGACTTCGCACCCAAATCATCCAAGGAACCAGCACTACGTTCCTCAGTTTCTTCTTCGCAACTTCACTGCGGGCAAGAGGAAGCAACTGCACGTGTTCGATAAGCTGCGCGAGAGCAGATTCACCACGTCGCCGCGCAATGTTGCCGCCGAAGCCGGTTTCTACGACTTTGAGTACGATGGTCGGCAACACTCCTTGGAACCGTTCATGGCACGCATGGAGGCGGGTGTCTCTCGTATTGTCGAAGGAATTCTCCATAAGGAATCTCTCAGTCACCTCACAAAAGAGGACCGTATCGCTGTATCGCTCTTTGCCGCGGTGCAACAACTGCGAGTACGAGGCGCACGTCACCGTATCAAAAGCATGATATCTGGCCTCCGCAATTGCCTTGCCGACCGTGGAATTGATCCCGGCGACGCCGTTCCGGAGATGAATGATGACGATGTAAAGCATTACAGTCTATCGAGCATTTCAATGGCAAAGGAGTTTGCGAAGCACTTCTACAACAAGGCTTGGGTCCTGCAGCGGGCACCCAGAGGCAATCCGTTCTGCACATCTGACAATCCCATTACACTGTACAACCTCGTCAAGCGACCGGGGCGTGGTAACTTCGGCCTGGAGAGCCCAGGCGTCGAAATCTATCTCCCAATCAGCAAACAGTTCTCGATTTGCTTTCTGTGCCGATCCATTCAACGAGCCATCCAAAAATATTTGCAGGACGCGGCCGAAGTTGAACGTTCGTCTGGCTTCTGCCCGCACGACATCAGCTCCACCAAGCGTATTGCGCAAGCGGTTGCTTCTGGTGATCCCGATCCTCTCCTCCCCGAGAACGTTACTCACCAGAACTCGCTTCAAGTTCTATACTCGTCTCGTTTCGTTTTTTCTTCGAATGGCGATTTCGAGTTAGTAAAATCTATGATCACGGCCAACCCGCAACTCAAGTGCCCTCCCAAGATGGTCTTCGAATAGCGCAGGCTAACAGAAGCATTTGCCAGGACTGCGGGCCGCGGAACTAACGGTGTCAGCAACCAAAGAGAACCTACCTCCGTCTCACCTGCAATCGCCCCTGTATTGCCCCCGCACTTCGTGCTATCTTTCATTAGCGACGCTGATTGCCCACCCAACCGCTCACTTTGAAGCTACCGTCACGCCACATGGGTCCCCAACTTTCCTCGGAGAACCCGCAAAATGCGAACCCTAGCGACGCGATGGTTGATCGTTCTATTGGCTATTGGCTTTGCCCAACGGGGCGCCGCACAGGCACCGACGCCGGAAGCGGCAAAGGCCCGGGAAACCACCAATTCCATCGGCATGAGGTTGGTCCTCATTCCTGCCGGCGAGTTCCTGATGGGCGGCCAAGAGCCGGCCGAAGAACTCGTGAAAGCGTTCGCCGCCTACAACCGCAAGGCCGAATACTTCCACGACGAATACCCGCGCCATCGCGTGCGCATCACCAAGCCGTTCTATTTCGGTCGGACGGAGGTCACGGTCGGGCAATTCCGCACGTTTGTCGAACAAACCGGCTACAAGACCCAGGCCGAAACGGACGGCCGCGGCGGCTGGGGCTACAACGCCGCGCTCGGCCGCTGCGAGGGGCGCGACACGAAATATAGTTGCGCGATCCGGGCTTCGCTCAAACCGACGACCATCCGGTGCTCAACGTGACCTGGAACGACGCGGTGGCCTTCTGCCAATGGCTCACGCGCAAGGAGGGAAAGACTTACCGGCTGCCTACCGAAGCCGAGTGGGAGTACGCCTGCCGCGGCGGAACGGCGACGCGATACTACAATGGCGACGATCCGGACAGCTTGGCCAAGGTGGCCAACGTCGAGGACTCCAGAGGACGAACCACATTCCCGCACGTGCAGGAAATCGAAATTGCCAAAGAGGGCCTGATCAAGTTCACCGCCCCGGTGGGCGGCTTCCCGCCAAACCCCTTTGGGCTCTATGACGTTCACGGCAACGTGTGGGAATGGTGCTCCGACTGGTACGGCGAAGACTATTACGCCCACTCGCCGGTGGATGACCCGCAGGGGCCCGAGTCGGGCGAGATGCGGGTGCGGCGGGGTGGGGCCTGGAACAGCTTTCCGCTTTGGGCCCGCGCGTCGTTCCGCAATTGGAACACACAGAGCAGCCGCTGCGTCAACCTCGGTTTCCGCGCGGTGCGAGAAGAGTAAGACGTCGCGCGAGGGCAAATTGCTTACGCTGTCAGGACGAGTTTTCCAACTCATCCCGGATGAGTGGAAGACGGAGCAACTCATCACTCATCATTCAGCATTCAACACTTCCTTCTCACCGCTCGCTCTGAGCGATCCTCATCGCCAGCAGGTCCAATTGGCTCTTCAGGTCGGTCAGCAGCAGTTGCGGACTGGCGCCGCCGGCAAAGTGCGTGTAGAACGTGCTGGTGGCCGGGCCTTGACCGGTGCTCAACAGCGTGGTGGTGGCCTTCAACTCGTGGAGTTGCTCGTCGACGTCTTCGAGCTTGGCGGCTGCCTCACGATTCTCGTGCCAGAGCCAATCGAGCTGCAACACCAACCCGACAATCAGGCCGATTTGGCCGCCGAGCGCCACCGGCAGGCCGATGTTCCAAAGCTCCCGGCGACCGGTCGCCAGCGACCAGCCCAGGAGCACTCCGCCGCAGGCGAAACCCGTTGCGCCAGCCAACAGGGCCAGCCAGGTGAGAACGCCGTGAACTCCGCCGGCGTCGGCCTTGGGCTTCTTGCCGGAACGGCCCGCAACGAGGGCGTGCCATCCGGGCGCAGCGGCGTGGGGCAAGTCAAGCCGTGACGCCGCGGGCCGCTGGACGGGCTCGGCGTTGCCGCTGGGGGCTTTGCCGATTTGCAGCGCCCGTTGGACGTGCCGCAGTTCCTCGTCCCACTCCCAGCCGTCGTAAAACGGGGGACGGCCCGCGACTTCCGCCGCCGCCGGCGATTCCTTCTTGCGGGAATCGGCCTTTGGCAGCCCGTGGACGCAGTGGTGCGTATCGAGGCGGATCACCTCCCCACAACGGGGGCAGCAATACTCCCGTTCGGCCGATGGAACGGCGGGAACGTCCTGGCGGCAATGTACGCACCACATGGTGTTCCTAGCATCGGCCGCCAAGACAGCAGACTATACCGATTCTTCCGGATTTTCGAGGCAGGAAAACGTCGTTTGGGAGGTTAGCGAGACTGGGCGGAATGTGGCGGTATGGCTGTCTGCGGGCCAGCAAGCGGCTTCCATCCGATCCCCAATTGTTAGTCCCCTTCAACCCCGGAAATTTCTTCATACCACTGGCCGCGGAGCCAGTCGGTCAGCAGCTCGATCTGGCGGGCGCTGAGCGTGTTTTGGGCGGGATCGGCGGACGCCGCGTAGGCCGGCATGCGGTCGTTGAGCTTGCCGTAGAAACGCGGCGAGGCCGGGTTGCGGATGACGCCCGCGATCCACTCCGGCGAGCCATAGCCGGTCAGATTCGGGGCGTCGCCCTGCGTGCCTTTCTCGCGGAGCTTGTGGCAATCGGTGCAGGTGAACAGACTGGTGCCGCCGAGAATGAGCTTCCGGCCCTCCTCGATGGCCTTGGCGTCCTTGGCATCGGCGTCCCGCTGAGCCGGCAACTGCGCCTCGGCCGAGACGGCCATGATCACCTTTTCGAGGTCCGTTTTCTCGGCGGAGTCAAGTTCGGCCAAGTTAGCCTTCACCCAATCCACCATCTTGCTCCGGCAGAGTTTGGTGTTGCCAAAGTAGTGCGGGCCGACGATTTGCTTCGGGTCCAAGAGGCCCTTGAGCCAGGGACGGCTAGCGAAGCCGGCAAGATTGGGGGCCGTTGACTGCTCGATCCAGAGATCTTCGCCCTGGGCCACCAGGCCGTCGCTCGTGCCATGATCGTGGCAACTGGCGCAATATTGCGTGAACAACCGCCGGCCCTCGGCCTTGGGATCCTTGCGTAACAACGTCAAGGCGCCGGTGGGCGGGATGCCTTCGTGCCGGGCGAGTTCGCGCACCCGCTGGGCCTGCCATTGCTCGACGGCAATCGCGTTCTGCTGTGCCGCGTCGGCACGGTCCTTGGCCAGCGAATGATAGCTTAGGGCCGCCAGGGCGACCAGCAGCCCCAAGGTGAACACCACATTGAAGACCTGCCCGATGGCTCGGCTCGCCAGAAACGGCATCGCCAACACGATGCACAGCACCAACCCCGGTACGATAAAGATCGGCACCAGCGCGTTGGAGAACAGGTGCGTGAATTCATATACGCCGACCAAGAACCACTCGGGCCGCGCGGCCTTGTAGCAGATTGGCCGGATCGGTGTCGGCCGGCGAAAGCAGCGGCACGCCCGCCTCCGGCAGGGCCGTTCCGTGTTGACACGACAGGAGCACGACCACCGCCAGCGTGAGCAAGCACGCCACGGCGCCGCGCCACGCGTAGGCGGGCCAATAGGGCGTGCCTCGGCCGGTGGCGGCGGCGTCGGCGCGGCGGGCCAAGACGCTGCGGACCAGCAACAGCACGCGAAAGCCGCGGCAAACAGGCCGACGTGCAGGGCGAAGAAGCGGGTAAGCGTCAGATTTCCCAATGCCGGCCCGGGACCGCCGATGGCAATCTTCAGCAGGCTCTGGCCCACCAGCGGCAGAAAGGCGAGGAAGCCGGTTCGGGTTTTCGTCGCGGCGTAGCCGTTCTGGTCCCAAGACAGCAGATCGCCGGTCAAAACGGCCGCCAGCGCACAGAGTCCCAGGCCGACGGTGGCCCAGAAGACCAGTTCGCGCGGGCGCGGCAGGCTCCGGTGACAATGCTATGCACGACCTGGACGATCAGCATCGCCAGCAGCACGTGGGCCGAGTAGTGGTGCATCGCCCGCAACAGCCAGCCGCCGGCGACCTCGTTTTGCAGGAAGTAAACGCTTTCCCAAGCGGTCTGCGCGCTGGGACTGTAGTATGCCCAAAGGAAGAAACCGGTGATCGCCTGCACGCAAAAGGCGAAGGCGATCGTGCAGGGCAAGACCTTGCACCAGCACATCTTGCCGGGAACCGGTGATTCCGCCAACCGGCAGCACCCCTCGCCAAAACCGGTCCGAGTGCTGAACCAGGAACGGAGAACTTTCATGATCTATCCTTGGGCAACCTTCTCGGCCACGCCCTGCAGGAAGGTCTGGAACTTGACCCACACTTCTTTCTGGTTGTTGGTGTCGCGGATTTCGACTTCCAGAGCGTCCATGTCGCGGGGGCTATACGAGTCCGGGCCGTCGGTTCGCTTCCCTGCGAGGTCGAACTGCGGCTGCTTGTGGCACGGGCAAGCGAAAATCTTGCCGCTGCGAGTCGTAACCGATCGAGCAACCCTCGTGGGGACAAAGCGACTTGCAGCGCCGTCACTTGGCCGCCGTTGCGCAGCAAATAGACGGCGCCAATCGGCCCCGCGGGAAAGCGGTTCCAGGCGTCGGTGCGGTCGGCGATCACGGGGAACTTCTGCGGAGTGCCGTCCTCGGGCAGCACGTCGAGCGAAGCCAGCCGCAGGAACTGGCCGCTCTGGCCCTTCTGCCGCAACGGATTCAGAAAGGCTGCGATGCCCGCGGCGGCGGGAACCAGCAGCGCCAAGCCGCCGCAGACGATCGCCGCGGCCTGGCCGAAGAAGCCGCGGCGGTTGTCGCCACGAACCGGCGGCTCACCTCCGCCACAGCAACAGGAAGAATGGGAGTTCTGCATGGCCGGCAACTCGCGGAGAAGTCATGGACCTGGTTTAGCCGGCGGGCTCGCCCGCCGCGCGACAGACCCGGCGGACAAGTCCGCCGGCTAAACGACTTGAATCGACATTGTGTTTCTTGACAATCAGCAGTGCCTAGTGGCCCGCGAGTTGCATCGCGGCGCGGACGGCGTCGAGGATCTTCTGGCGGGCCGAATCGAGCGGCTCGTTCAAGAACGCCCCGGCGGCCTTGCGGTGCCCACCACCGGCGAACTGCTCGGCGACGGCGCTGCAATCGAGTTCGCAGCGGCTCCGCAGACTGATCTTGAAGCCGCCGGTGGCCTGTTCGACCAGGATCACGGCCGCCTCCGTGCCGCGCACCGAGAGCATCATGTTGATGATGTCTTCGCTATCGGAAGGCAGGGCCCCCGTGGCGGCGAAATCCGCCTGGTCGATCGACGAGTAAATCAACCGCCCGCCCAACTCGGTCTGCGAGCGGGCGAGCGTCCGGCCGATCAGTTGCAGCCGCGCGTGAGAGTCGTTTTCGTAAAGCTCCTTGAAAAGCTGGTCCGGCACGGCGCCCGCATCGACCAGCCGCGAGGCCAGTTGCAGCGTGTCGGCCGTGGTCGACGAAAATCGGAACCAGCCCGTGTCGGTAGCCAGGGCGACAAAGGCGGGCCGGGCGATTGCCGGCGTCAACCGCACGCCCAACTGGTCGGCCGCTTCGATCACCAGCCAGCCGGTCGCCTCGGCGTCCGCGTCCTTGAACAGCTCGGCGCCCAGGTCGTCGCCGCTGACGTGATGATCGAGCACGACCTTGAGGGCCTTGGTCGTTTTGACCACCTCGGCCATCGCCCCCAACTGCGCCCAGGCCGTCGTGTCGAGCACGATCAGCACCTCGCGGTCGCTGAGTTGTTCGGGCAATGCCTCGACGCCCAATTGCCGAAGTCTTCCGGACGGGTCGAGGAACCGCAGGCTGGGCGGGACGGCAAAGGCATTGCACACCAGCACGTCCTTGCCGAGGACTGCCAGAATCTCTGCCAAGGCCACCTCACAGCCCAACGCATCGCCATCCGGCCGGACGTGGGTGGTCAATACGAACCGCTGATGGCTGCGAACGATCTCGACGAAACGGGACCAGTCTATCATGGGAGCGAATATCCGAGTTCTGTGTCAGGTCACGCGTCCAACATCTCGACCGTTTGGGCCATGTCGCGGGCCATCTGGGCCAGCAGGGCTTCGACCGAATCGAATCGTCTAATGTCCCTCAAGCGAGCGAGAAAGTCAACCTCGATCGGCTGCCCGTACAGCGTGCCGGCGAACCCGATCAGGTACGCTTCGATCTTCAGGTTGCCTTCGCCGAAGGTGGGATTCGGCCCAATGTTGACCGCCGCCGGATACCAGACGTTGTCGGCGGGGGCGCGGCGCGAGCCGCGTAAATCCCCTCGCCCGGCAGGAGCGTGTCGATCTGGGCGACATTGGCCGTCGGGTAGCCCAAACCGGTGCCGCGGCCGGCCCCGCGCACCACCACGCCCCGAATGCGGTACGGGCGGCCCAACATCGTCCGGGCGTCGTTCATCCTTCCCGCCGACACCAAGGCGCGAATGCGGGAGCTGGAAACGATCTGCCCTTCGATCTCTACCGGCTCGACCACCTCGAATCGCAGGTTCGCTTCGGCACAGAAACGGCGGAGGACTTCGACGTTGCCCGTCCGATTGTGGCCAAAGAAGAAATTGGGGCCCTCGACCAGGGCCCGGGCCGCCAATCGATCGCGAACGATGCGGTCGAAGAACTCGCGGGCCTCCAGTTCGAGAAGATTCTTGTCGGTGGGGTAAACCAGCACGGCGTCGACGCCCATCTCGGCGAGGATTTCCACTTTCCGCTCGACCCCGATGAGCGGCTCGGGGGCGGCATCGGGCCGGAGGATTCGCGTCGGCGAGGGATCGAAGGTGAACGCCACCGCGGGCCCGCCGACTCGGCCGGCCATCGCCCGCAGCCGCTCCACCAGCCGCGCATGGCCGAGGTGGACGCCGTCGAAGTTGCCGATCGACACGGCGCCGCCGCGAAAAGTCTCAGGAAAATCATCCAGGCTGCGGAGAAGCTTCACGATGATGATGTGGGGCTGGCATTCAACAATTCAACGTCCGGCAGGTTCCGGTACACCTGATCGTACGTTGTGCTTTCCGCAACAGTTGCCATGACGCGTTCATCATAGTCGCCTCCCAAACGACCGTCAAGAATCGTTCCGGCCACCTGATTGGCGGATGGAATGTTTCGTGATACAATTGCACCCACTGGAATGCCTCAGATATTCTTGCACAACAAGAGGTTGCATCTTTGATGTTGCAAAATGCAACATCAAAGACTGGCCGCGGAGGACGGCGGAAGCTACCTTTCGTGTTCACCGAGTATGGCGCCGTAATGGCTGCCAACGTACTCAACAGTCCGACGGCGATTCATGCGAGTATTCTGGTGGTTCGTGCCTTTGTGCGCATGCGCGAGATGCTCAGTACACACGCCGAGCTGGCTCGCAAAGTCGATGAAATGGAAAAGAAATACGACGGCCAATTCAAGACCGTCTTCGATGCCTTTCGGCAACTGATGAGTTCGCCGCAGACTCCACGGCGGCAGATCGGATTTCACGCAAAGCCGGAAGCGTGACGCTGTCGGCTTGTATGAGTTGCTGAGACCTGACCGCTGAAAGCTGATGATTTCGTCACGTCTCTTTCTTGCCTTCCTCGGCCAGCTTGCGGATCTGATCGCGGAGCCTGGCGGCCTCTTCGAACTCCTCGGCCGCGATCGCCCCCTCAAGTTGCCGGCGCAGCAGGTCGGCGGTGCTCTTCGGCCGGGCGGCGGCCGCCCGCTGCTCCTTGCCGAGGATTTCCTCCCGCCACCGCTCCAAGCTCACCAGCTCGGCGCATTCCGCGGCCCGTTCGCTCTGGTTGTATTCGTCGAGGAACTCGCGGATGGAATCGATCCCTGTTTCGATCACCCGCAAGCCCTCGTCGTAGAGCCGTTGCTGGAGCAGGGGGGTGGCCACGGCGCGGGCGTGCATCATCAGCACGTACGGCCGCCATTGATCGAACTGGAGCTTGTGGCGCTGGTCCCGGGCGTGGGACCGCACGAAAGAGAACAGCCGCAGGTTCCGCGCCGTGTCGCGGCGCACAACTCATACAATTCCAGGTGCCAGAAGCTCAGATAGCGATGGTAATACTGAATCCCCTCGCGCCACAAGCGGATGCAATCCTCTTCGCTGAGCAGGAACGGCGCCGCGTCGGGGTGTACCTCGTCGTGCAACTGCTGCTGCTGTTCGTAATAGTCCAGCCACGAGTCGAGCCCTTCCGGGCGAAGGCCGTCGGGCCGCCCGTTCATCTCCATCTGCAAAATGCCCAGGTCTACCCGCAGTTGGATCTTGCCGCGGCCGTCGTCGCCGGGCACGACGCGCACCAGAACCTCGTCGGGTTGGAACTGCCAGTCGGTGAGAAGTCGCGTTAGGTCGTTCGACATGCCGGAATTGTACGCAAGAAAACCGGCCCTGCCAACGACCACCGGCCCATCCTACTCGTTTACGGCCCAAGTAGACGCGGCATCCTGCCGCGTTGTCGGCGATGGGCCCGTTTCCTGTCTACCGGCACGAAGCGGCAAGATGCCGCTTCTACCTACTCGCCAGGATCGCGGGTCACGGGTTCCATGACCTTGGTGTTCCGGTCGACGGCCAACACGATCGTGCGTTGTTCCGCGCCGTCGCCGCTGCTGGCCACCATGGGGAGGACATGGCGACGATCGGGGAGATTGAATCGCACGGCAAACGTGCCGTCGCTGCGGAGTCGTACCGGCTCGCCGTGAAGGGTCACATGGGCGTCCGGCCGGGTCACGCCGTGAACGATCAGTTCCGTGTCAACCTGAAACTGGAAGTCCGATCCCTTGGCGGACACGCCGGCCGCTCCGCGGCCAAATTGCGTGGCCAAGGGGTCGCCGATCGGCCGCCGCAACCGTTCTTCAAGGACGTCCTTCAAGTCGCCATTGGCTTCCGGTTCGCTGTACCCCCCGCTGAGGGCGAAGATGCGATCGAAATCCTTGGCCACCTCGGCCCAGTTCTTGTCGAAGGCATCGCCGGCCGTGGCCTGTGGCGTGCTTACCACGTTGCTCCGCGCCAGGCAGTAGAACTTGCCGCCCGACGTGAGATAGCCCACGTCTAGTTGATAAGTCTTTGGAGGGTTGTGGACGTCGATGTACCAATTGCTCACGCCGCCGTGGATTTCCACGTCGCGAATCGGCCGCCGCGATGAGGTGGTGGTGCCGTCGCGGAGGATCTCGCACACCCGCAACACCGGCCGGGCGGCGTGCCAATAAGGCCCCAAAGCGACCTTCGCCCGCTCGATGCTCTTGCGGCTGAGTTCCCAGTAGGCGTGTAGCCAGTAGGGGTCGCGAACCATGACCACCAAACGGTCTTTGGTGTGGCCATTCTCGTTGGTGACGGTCCGAAACGTCAGGTCTTTGGCCTCGGCGAGCTTGGCTTTGATTTCCTCGATCGGCCGGGGAGCGGGCGGTTCGACACGGCGGTTTGAGCCATTTCGGCGGCCGGCCTCGGTCCGCGCCCGTCGCAGCAGAGCTTTGATCAATTGATCCTTGGTCATGCCGTGCCAACCGGGAACCTTCTGCTTCTTGGCCATCGACGCCAAGTCCTTGACCGTCCGATTCTTGAGGTCTGCTGCGGTCATAGCGACACTCTTCTCCGGTTCACCGATCTCGCACGTGTGGGGCAGTGCGCGTCGGCCAAGTTTCTCGTCGTTCGTGACAAACGTGCTTTGCCACCAGTCTAAGCGGGCGGTCCTGCACCGCCGCCGCTTCGCAGCCCCCAGGGGTAGGCACCCAGCCGATACAGCCGGGCAAAATGGGCAGGCTCGATACGCTTGATTATAACCAAGATGCCGAAAAAACGCAAGGATTTGGGCGGTTTTTGCAGCCAAACCACCTCGTCGCAGGGTGCCGTAACTGATTATCACAACGCATCTTAAGGAAACTGGCCGTTTTCGGTCGGCACCGTGGCCAGCGCCGAGATTCACAGCCGGCGACTTCTGAGTTCGGCAATCACGTCCACCGTCGTACCGTCCGTCGGCCGCCCCAAGTGTGAGTCGCTCCGGCGATGATTGACAGTAACGGGACGAGCGGCTAGATTAGCTATTTTGCCAATCATAATTTTGCCAGCCGCGTCAGAGGAGCGGGGCAACTATCCGTGGTCGAACCTCGCGACGACCGTTCACCGTTTGCGCTAGCCATGGAGTGGTCGGCGCGGATCACCTCGATCTCGCTAGAACTGGTCGTGCCGGTTCTTGCTGGGTACTGGTTGGACCGGCGGCTGGGTACGCTGCCTTTATGCCTCATTTTGGGCGCAATCCTGGGGTTTGTGACGGCAACACTGAGTCTGATGCGGCTGGCAAAACCCCCTGGCTCAAAATGAGCCGTGTGGCAGGCGCGGCGGTCCTGGTCATTTCAGAAGACAGGTTCGTATGGTTCGTTGGCTTGGCAGCTTGCGGAGGCGCGGAGTGGCCGGCCGGGTGTCGGCACTTGGAATCGTCGTGTTCGTTGCTTTGATGGTGACTGGGCCCGTGGCCATTCGCTTGGGCGGTTACATGGCCCTTAAGGCGGCGGTGCTGGCCGCTGGGCTGTGCTTGGCCGGGGCCATCGCGGCCCTCGTGATCGCCAATCGATTGCGAGGCCCGAGCGGTGCGATGGCGGCCCTTTGGATCGGCATGATCGCGCGATCGGGCCTGCCCTTCGCGGTCGGGGCAATGGTCCATCTTCAGGGCGGCCCGCTGGCCCAGGCTGGTCTGCTCTGGTATCTTCTAGTGTTTTACCCGATTGCATTGGCCGCTGGCACAGTCCTTTCGTTGCCGCCCGCGAACCGGCGACCGACGGACCCGTGGTCGGCGCCTATCCGCTAGTCGTCCTTCCGAGCGGCATACCGAATCATGGAACTCGATCCGGCCAAACTGGTGGAGCACGTCAACGATGCCCACGCGTTCGAGTTGCCCTTTGGCGTTGCGATCGAGTTGCCGAGGATTTTCGGCCACCAGATCACGAAGTTCATGGTTTTGGAACTTGCGGTGGCGATTCTGATGGTGCTCATCTTCGTGCCGCTGGCGCGGAAGTTGGCCAACGACCGGCCGCCGACAGGCCGCTTTTGGAACATGTTCGAGGCGATCGTCCTGTTCATCCGCGATGGCGTGGTTCGACCGGCGGTCGGCCATCACGATGCCCATCGCTTCCTGCCGATGATTCTCACGCTGTTCTTCTTCATCCTCTTCTGTAATCTCACGGGGCTGATACCGTGTCTGGGCTCGCCGACGGCGGCGTTTAGCGTGACCGCCCCCTTGGCCGTGATGACGTTTCTGGTAGGCGTCGGCTCGGGCATGAAGAAGTATGGGGTGCTGGGATTCTGGGCGGGGCTGTGCCCGCCCATGGACATTCCCACGCCGTTGAAGATTGTCTTGGTGCCCATGGTCCTCGTGCTCGAGATCGTTGGCTTGCTGATCAGATACAGCGTACTGGCCGTGCGTCTCTTGGCCAACATGTTCGGCGGTCACTTGGGTTTGGCCATCATCGTGGGGTTTGTTCCGGCCGCGGCCGGTTCGCTGTTGTGGTACGGCGTGGCGCCGATGGCGGTGTTTGGCGCAACGGCCATCAGCATGTTGGAACTGTTCGTGGCGTTTTTGCAGGCCTACGTTTTTTCGTTCCTCGCGGCATTGTTTATCGGCATGGCCGTTCATCAACACTAGGGAACCATCCCTCCGCGGCCGATGGTCGCGTTTCAAGTCACAAGAGAGCCGCGGCCGGTGGTCGCGTTTCACGTTAGGCAGTCACCGTTTTTTCTAAGGAGATGAGACCCGTGAACAGGTTGACGACGATTGCAGTGTTGTTCGTTGTGGTGCTGACGACAACTGGCTCGCCCGCGTTGTTGCTGGCGGCGGACGACAAGGCGGCCGAAAAGGCGGCCCGCCGCGACCGCCGAGGCCAAGGCGGCGCCGGCGCCCGGTCTGACCATTTTGGCCGGCGCCGCGTTCGGCGCGGGCTTGGTGACGCTCGGCGCCGGCTACGGCATCGGCAAGATCGGCTCTTGCGCCGTCGAAAGCATGGCCCGGCAGCCCGAGGTGGCCGGCAGCATCCAAACGGCCATGCTGATTACGGCGGCCATGATCGAAGGCGTCGCTCTGTTGGCCGTGGTCGGGTGCTTGGTCAATCTGCTTAAGTAGCGACTTCGCACAAAGGCGATTGTACGATGTGGAACCGAATCCTCTCTTGCCTGTTGGCCTTGGCGATCGGCCTGGCGATTGCCTCGCCGATCCTGGCGTCGGAATCCGCGCCGGCCGGCGAAGTCGACATGAATCCCTTTTCGCTGTCGGCCTGGAAGACCGATCTCGCCCTGTGGACCGCAGTCGTCTTCCTGTGCCTCCTGCTGATTCTCACGAAGTTCGCCTGGGGACCGCTGGCCGCCGCGCTCGACAAGCGGGAGCGGAACATCGCCGACCAGATCGCCCAGGCCGAGGCGGCCAATCAGAAGGCCCAAGGAGATCCTGGCCGACTACGAGCGCAAGCTGGCCGCCGCGCAAGAGCAGGTCCGCGGCATCCTCGATCAGGGCCGCCGCGACGCCGAGAAAGCTCGGCCACGAAATGCTCGACAAGGCGAAGGAGGATGCCAAGGCCGAACATTCCGCGGGCGGTGAAACAGATCGACGCCGCCACCGCCGCCGCGATCGAGGAGTTGGCCGGCCGCAGTGCGACGCTGGCCGTCGAATTGGCCGGCAAGATCGTCCACGCCAAGCTTAACCCGGCCGACCACGCCCGACTAATCGAGCAGGCCGTGGCCGGGTTCGTGCAGGGAAAGAACGACGTAAATCAGAACTGATCCGATGAAGTCTCACGCGAAGCGCGAAGGCGCAACAAAAAGTGTTTTCTTCCTTTGCGCCTTCGCGCCTTTGCGTGAGGCCCGTTTGCGTGCACTGCCGATAAGTGCCTTCCGATATCGTATCCATGGCTGAATCCCAAGACATCACCGCCGAACGATGCCCGCACCGCGGCCCAAATGGAGGCCGAGGTGGGCGTCGAGCACGTCGCCGACGTCTACGCCAAGGGCCTGCTGGACGCGACGGAACAGGCCGGCCAGACGGCGGCGGTGCTCGCGGAGTTCGACGCCCTGATGAGCCGACGTGCTGGACCGCTTCCCCAAGTTCGAAGCCGTGCTGGCCTCGGCCCTGGTCTCGCCGGAAGAGAAATCGGCGCTGATCGACCGGGTGCTGGGCGGCCGCGCCTCGCCCATGCTGGTCAACTTCCTCAAGGTCGTCGCGCGGCACGGCCGGCTCGACTGTCTGCGGGCGATCCACCGCCAGACGCACGTGCTCGTACGACAAGCTGCGGAACCGCATCCCCGTGCGGCTGACCACCGCCGCGCCGCTGAGCCCGGCGTTGGCCGCCCACATCGCGGAAAGCCTCCGCACCAAGCTCGGCGGCGAGCCGGTCCTCGAGCAGGCGACCGATCCCGAGCCTGATCGGCGGCGCCGTGCTCCGCATCGGCGACACCGTTTACGACGGCTCGATCGCCAACCAATTGCACAATCTCCGTCAACAGATGATCGACAGGAGCGCCCATGAAATTCAAAGCCGACGAGATCGCTTCCGTTATCCAGCAGGAAATTGAGCAGTTCGAATCGCGCATCGACGTCCGCGAGGTCGGCCGCGTGATCGAGGTGGGCGACGGCATTGCGCGCGTCTACGGGCTCTCCGGCGTGATGTCGGGCGAAATGGTCGAGTTTCCCGGCGGCGTCAACGGCCTGGCGTTCAACCTGGAAGAGAACTCCGTGGGCGTGATCATCCTCGGCGATTTCCTCTCCATCAACGAAGGCGACGAGGTCCGCAGCACCGGCCGGCTGCTCTCGGTGCCGGTGGGCGAGGCCGTGCTGGGCCGGGTGATCGACCCGCTGGGCAATCCGCTGGACGGCGGCGGGCCGATCGTCACCAGCGAACGGCGGCTGGTCGAGTCGAACGCCCCCGGCGTGGCCGAGCGGCAGCCGGTCAACCAGCCGCTCCAGACCGGCATCAAGGCCATCGACTCGATGACGCCCATCGGCCGCGGACAACGCGAATTGATCATCGGCGACCGCAAGACCGGCAAGACGGCCATCTGCATCGACACGATCATCAATCAGAAAGATACCGGCGTAAAGTGCTTTTACGTGGCCATCGGGCAGAAGGAATCGACGGTGGCCGGGCTGATCGAAGTCCTCCGCAAGCACGGCGCGATGGATTACACCACGGTGATCGTCGCCGGCGCCAGCGATCCGGCCCCGCTGCAATACATCGCCCCGTACGCCGGCTGCGCCATGGCCGAGTACTTCACCTACAAGGGCGAAGACACGTTGATCGTCTACGACGACCTCTCGAAGCAGGCCACCGCCTACCGGCAAATCTCGCTCTTGATGCGGCGTCCGCCGGGACGCGAGGCCTATCCGGGCGACATCTTCTACTGCCACAGCCGGCTGCTGGAACGGGCGGCCAAACTCAGCGACGACCTGGGCGGCGGCTCGCTGACGGCCCTGCCGATCGTGGAAACCCTCGAAGGCGAGGTCTCGGCCTACATTCCCACCAACGTGATCTCGATCACCGACGGGCAGATTTACCTCCAGCCCGACTTGTTCTTCGCCGGTCAGCGGCCGGCCATGAACGTGGGCATTTCGGTCTCTCGCGTGGGCGGGGCCGCGCAGGTCGGCGGCGATGAAGAAAGTGGCCGGCGGTCTGCGGCTCGACCTGGCCGCCTTCCGCGAGCTGGAGGCCTTTGCCCAATTGGGCACCGACCTGGACGCCGCCACGCAGTCGCGGCTCGATCGCGGCTACCGCATGACGGAACTCTTGAAGCAGGGCGTTTACCGGCCCATGCACGTCACCGACCAGGTGTTGAGCATCTACGCCGGCACGCACGGCCATCTCGACAAGATTCCGCTGAAAGAAGTCCACGCGTGGGAGGAGGCTTCTTGAAGTTCATCCACGACGAGAAGAAGTCGCTCTGGCAGAAGATCACCGACACGCGGCAACTCGACGACGCGGCCGCCGCCGCGGTGGAGCAGGCGATTGCGCGAGTTTCAGGGTCAATCGGCGGGGAAGAAGGATACCGTAACGGTGTAGCGATACCTCGTCTGCGGTTGAGATGGGGACGGAGATGAGGGCGAATGGGGGCGTCTGGCGTTTCTAGCGTTCCGTAAGAGGTTGCGACCATTTTCGGCGAAAGCGCGTTTGGCAGGGTCGTTTACGACCCTTTCCGCGCCAGCGGTAATAGGCCCGACGTTTACGTCGGGTTGAAGGAGAACGAGAGGATACCGTTGTCAGTCCCGTTTACGGGGCTCCTGCTTCGGCGGATGCGGATGACAACAGCAGAGGACGCCCGTAAACGGGCGTGACAAACACAACAACAAGACGCAATACGTGCCGTGGCGGCCAACCCGACGTAAACGTCGGGCCTAACACCGCCTGCGGCGGAGACACCCGTAAACGGGCGTGAAGAGCGTGGTAACTACGAAAACGATGGATGCAGACACGCAAACATTCTGTGCTATGATCCGCAACAGGTCCGAGGAAAATCGGCGGGCTATGCAGTCCTTTCACCATGTGCATGATGTGCTGAGTCCAGCGTTCGCGATTGTGCGACAGGAGTTGGACTCCTTGGTCCGCGTGATCTATTTGCTGGCGCTGAAGACCATCCCCGAACGTCATAGGCTGATCGGTTCCACGCTTTGTGGAGAAAAATGGAAGGTTCAGACTCCCAAGGGTAAATGGATGGACGTGACAGACCGAACAATGATTGACCTCGCGCAGCAGTTACAGGGATGGACGCAATCTGTCTATAAGTTTGGGTGTGCTTTCGTCCATTTGTCCGATTTTCACAACCATATTGGAGAGAACCCGTTCAACAGACTAGAAGAGGCTGAGAGACGGGATATTCTTTCTCACATGCGACACTATCATGGGGGGCCCTGCCATGACAATCCGGAGATGGCAGAGCTTGTCGTGTATGTGCCACAGATATTCGATAAGATTGCCAGCAATCTTCAGTGTTACCTGAAACAGCTTGAGCAAGATGAGACACTCGATTGATGGAGAAGAGGAATTGGAGAGAAAGGTCCATAATCTACCATCCCGAGCGAAGTCGAGTTGGCGTGGTGAGAACATGAACCCGAGAGTCAAAGCCGTGAAACCGGGTGCTGACTACCGGCTACGAATCACGTTCAGCAATGGCGAGAGGGGAACCTACGACTGTCGGCCACTGCTGGACTTTGGCGTGTTTCAAGAGCTTCGGGACGATGCCTACTTTCGGCAGGTGCGGGCCGAGAACGGAACCGTGGTCTGGCCCCATGAACAAGACATTTGTCCCGACACCGTCTACCTGGATTCCGAGAAGAGCGGTCGACTGAGAGCCCAACGCTGACAACCCCGCATGCCGAGGCTTGCCGCGGCATCCGACGTTCTACATAATTTGAGTGTTATGAGCACCAAAGTGGAAAAAATTGCCGAGCAGGTGAAGGCCCTTCCCGAAAAGGAGTTGGAGGAGTTTCTTTCCTGGCTGGCAGACTACGAAGCCGAACACGCGGACCAATGGGATCAGGAGATTGCACGCGATGCGCAGCCGGGAGGGCGTCTCCAGGGCGTGCTGAACCGTGTAAAGCAGGATATTGCCGAGGGAAGGACTAAGCCCCTTGATGAAATCCTCGACAACCCCTGATTTTTGGGCCAGCTATCGAAGATTGCCGCCCGAAATCAGGAGCAGGGCGCGAGTCGCATTTCGTATGTGGCGTGCAAACCATCGTCATCCGTCGCTTTGTTTCAAGAAGGTGGGAGAGGCTTGGTCTGTTCGCATTGGCAGTGGCTACCGGGCATTGGCCCTTCTTCATAAGGATACGTTTTTCTGGTTCTGGATCGGCACACACCCGGAGTACGAACGGCTGATTGCGGAAATGTAACCCGCCAACGTCAACTGGCAACGGATGACCCGCGGCAAACTGTCCACTGACCATTAAACACTGACCACTCCTCCATGGCCAAAGCCCGCGCCCTAGACCGCCGCCGCAAGTCGATCCGCAGTATCCGCAAGATCACGCGGACGATGGAGTTGATCTCGACCGCGCAATTCAGCCGGGCGATGGATCGGGCCATTGCCGCCACGGCCTACACCCGGCGGATCACGGCGCTGGTGGGCCATCTCGCCCACGCCGGGTTGGAAGTCACTCATCCGCTGCTGCAACCGCGGCCGGAAGCCGAAACGGGCCGCCCTGCTGGTGCTGGCGGCCAACCGCGGGCTGTGCGGGGGCTACAACGGCAGCGTGCTGCGATTGGCCTACGCCCGATACCGGGAACTGCGCAGACCGCCCCCGAAGTCCGGCTGGAAGTGGCCGGCAAGCGGGGCATCTCGGCCCTCCGCTTCCGCAAGATGCCGCCGGACGAGTCGTTCACCCATTTCAACGACAAGCCGAGTTTCGCCGAGGTCGACGTGCTGGCCACCCGCTATCTGGCCGATTTCGTGGCCGGCACTCTGGACCGGCTCGACGTGGCCTACACGAAATTCGAGAACGCCAGCCGGCAGCAGGCGGTGGTGGAAACGCTGCTGCCGCTGGGCGGATTGGAAGGCACGGAGGAAGGACTTTCGGCCGCCGAGCCGCAGTACGACTTCCTGCCCTCGGCCGAGAGCATTTTGGACGAAGTGGTGCCGACGAGTTTCAAGGTCAAGTTGTTCAAGTGTTTCCTCGACGCCGCGGTGAGCGAGCAGATCGCCCGGATGGTGGCCATGAAGGCCGCCACGGAGAACGCCGACAGCATGATCTCGCAACCTGTCGATGGCCTACAACCGCGCCCGGCAAGGGCAGATCACCGGCGAGCTGTTGGAGATTATTGGCGGGGCGGAGGCCCTCAACGAATGAGACAACTCGTTCCCACGCTCCGCGTGGGAACGCACATGGCGGCCGCTCCGCGGCCATGCAGTGCAAGCGCGACGTAAACCGAAGTCCCGAGAACGAGAGAAACGGACGCAGAGCGTCCTGCAAAGTGCGTTCCCACGCGGAGCGTGGGAACGAGAAATAGTCCTCAGAAAGCAGAGTATATGCCCGCTACCGCAACCACATCGAAGCCCGCTCCCGCCCAGAACATCGGCCGCGTGACGCAGATCATCGGCTCGACGTTCGACGTGCAATTCCCCGAACACCAACTGCCGGCGATCTACAACGCCGTCAAGATCACCAGCCAGCAGAAGGGCATCACGCTGAACCTCACCGGCGAAGTGCAGCAGCACCTGGGCGGCGGCCGCGTGCGGTGCGTCGCCCTCGGCAACACCGACGGCATGGTCCGCGACATGGAGTGCCTCGACACGGGGTCGCCGGTCAAAGTGCCGGTCGGCAAGTGCCACGCTCGGCCGCGTCTTCAACCTCACCGGCGACGTGATCGACGGCCGCGGGCCGATCGTGGCCGAGGACTATTGGCCCATCCACCGCGAGTCGCCCGAAGTGACCGACCTCTCGACCCGCACGGAAATCTTCGAGACCGGCATCAAGGTGATCGACCTCTTGACGCCGTTCGTGCGCGGCGGCAAGGCGGGCCTGTTCGGCGGGGCCGGGCTGGGAAAGACCGTGATCCTCACCGAACTGATCGCGCGAATCGCCAGCGCCCACGGCGGTTACTCCGTGTTCGCCGGCGTCGGCGAGCGTACCCGCGAGGGCAACGACCTCTGGCTGGAGATGCAGAGGTCGAAGATCGGCAACACCGGCCGCAGCGTGATCGAGCAGACCTGCATGGTGTTCGGCCAGATGAACGAACCGCCGGGCGCTCGGCTGCGGGTGGGACTTTCCGCCTTGACGATGGCCGAATACTTCCGCGACACGACCGGCGCCGACGTGCTGCTGTTCATCGACAACATCTTCCGTTTTTCGCAGGCCGGCAGCGAAGTGTCGGCGCTGTTGGGCCGGATGCCGTCGGCCGTGGGCTATCAGCCCACGCTGGCCACGGAGATGGGCCAGTTGCAGGAGCGGATCGCCTCGACCAGCAAGGGGGCGATCACCTCGGTGCAAGCGGTGTACGTGCCGGCCGACGACCCGACCGATCCGGCCCCTGCCGCCGCGTTCGCCCAACTCGACGCCTTCATCTACCTGGAGCGGGCCATCAGCGCCAAGGGCATCTATCCGGCCGTCGATCCGCTGGCCAGTTCCAGCCGAATCCTCGATCCGCAGTACGTCGGCGAGCGCCACTATGCCATCGCCCGCCGCGTGCAGATGACCTTGCAGCGTTACCGCGAACTGCAAGACATCATCGCCATCCTGGGCGTCGACGAGCTGAGCGAGGCCGACAAGTTGGTGGTGCATCGCGCCCGGCGGATGGAGCGGTTCCTCTCGCAGCCGTTCCTGGTGGCCGAGGTGTTCACCGGCAAGCCGGGCGAAATCACCCCGCTGGCCGACACCATCCGCAGCTTCGAGGAAATCGCCGACGGCAAGTGGGACCACTTGCCCGAGCAGGCCTTCATGTACGTCGGCGCGATCGAGCAGGCGGAAGAACAGGCGAAGAAGCTGGAAGGGAAGAAATGATGCAGTGCGTCGTCGTCACGCCCGAACAGACTCTATGCGACCGAGAAGCCGACTTCGTCGCGCTGACGCTTTTTGACGGCGAGATCGGCATCGGGCCGCGCCACACGCCGCTGATCGGCCGGCTGGGCTGCGGCGAGATGCGGATTCACGGCGAAGAGGGCATCGATTGCTACTACGTGGAGGGCGGATTTGTCGAGGTGCTCGGCGACGTGGTGTCGGTGTTGACCCAGCGTGCGGTGCCGGCCGGCGAAATCGACGAAGCGGTGGCCCAGGAACGGCTTCTCGCCGCCCAGTCGCGCTCGGCCACGAAACCTGAGGCCGTCGCCATTCGCGACCGGACGGTGGAGCAGAACCGTGCCCAGTTGCGGGTCGCCCGGCGGGCGCGCCAGCGATCATAAAGCCGCGACCGGTGGTCGCGCCTCGCATTGCCGCCGAAGGGGCGTGATGCCCAATGTGAATTCCCGCCTTGCCGAAGGAGACCCGCATGAGCGATCAACGGACGCGTCGCGAGTTCCTGGCCGCCGCCGCGATGGGCGCAGCCCTGCCGGCCGCGCTCTCCGGCCGCGGGACGGCTCAGGCCGGGCAGCCGGCGCCGCCGACTGCTGAAAGTGGATCGCCACCGGCGGCCGCTGCTGCCTCCGGATGCACTGGCCAACCGCCGACGACCTATGCCGACGTCGATCGGGCGTCGTGGGAGACCATCTTGGCCGACAACCAGCTCGAATATGCGCCGCCCCTGACGATCCACCTTCCCATCCATCCGGCACACAGCCGCGATTTCCTGCACGTCGACCCGGCGCTGAACGTCGTTCGCCGGCGGGTATATCCGGGCGTCTCCAGCCGCGATCGGGCCTCGTATCTGAATGCGCGGAAGCAGGAGTTGTTTCTGGTGCAATTTGCGCTGGGCAACCCGCCGTTCGTTCCCGATTTTCACCTCAGCCGATTGGCGTTGGAGGAAGGCAAGTATCCGTTGGCCCGCGCTACGTACGCCGCCTGGGATCTGTTCTACGCGTTCGAGTATTTCTGTTGCCCCGTGGACGGCGCCCAGAGCCTGTTGTGGGTGCGGGTCAGCGTCACCAATCAGGGCGAGAAGCCCGAGCAGGCGCACGTGCGCACCAAGGTGAACTTCCAGCGGGAGTGCGACATCTTCGACGACACCTTCGACGAGACCTACACGCCCTTCTATTGGGACCAGACCAAGTGGCGGCCGTGTACGAAAGTGGCATTGAAGGAGAACTCGCTCCTGCGCGAATCGGTGCCCTTCGGCAAGATCGTCGCCAACGACTGGATCGCCGCGTGGGAAGAGGCGTTTGAGTGTACCGACAAGCAATACAACCAGAAGTACGGCTACGACCGTCCCTATTTCGTGCCGCCGGTGATGCGATTGAAGGACCTGCAGGACGTGGTCCACTTCAGCACGGAGTTGAAGCCGGGCGAGAAGCGGACGTTCGCCGTGGCCCTGCTGACGAATTATGAGAGCCCCACGCCCGCCGATCAGGCACTGCTCGCACGTGCCGAGCCGCAGCAGGGACATGCGGCGGCGTTGCGGCAGTTCCAGTCGCAATGCGCCGGTGATCATGCGCAGTTGTCGTTTCCCAGCGAGAAGTGGGACAAGATCTTTACGGCGTTGCAGCTTTCGACGCTTCAGTGCCTGGTCCAGTTTCCCGGCCAGAAGAACCTCATGCCGTCGCAAGGCGGGAGCCTGGATCGGCACATGGTCTGGGTTTGGGAAGCGATGTTCATGCTCTCGCCCATGCTGCGGCTAGGGCATTTCAAGCCGGTGCGGCGGGCTCTGGACTTCATCTTCAGCCTCCAGGACGGCGGCTCGCCTCCCGAGGGAAAGCTGACCACCGTGGCCGGCGCGGTCGGCACCACCGGCCCGCGATGGCTCAACGCCACCGGTTCGGCCCTGGCCTTGGCTGCCGACTACTCGCTGTACTCGCGGGACGAGGAGTTCTTGGGTGAGTACATGCCCAAGGTCGTCAAGGCGATGGGGTGGATCGTGGGCGAGATTCGCGCCACGCGGAAACTCAACGCCGACGGTTCGCGTCCGCCCTACTACGGGCTGATGCCCTACGGCCGCGGCAACGACGGCGACACGGGCTACATCGTCACGTTCACCGATGCCTTCACGTTCTGGGGACTGGAGAAGGCCGTCACGCTGCTGGAACGCCGCCAGCACCCCCAGGCCGCCGGGTTCCGCCGGGAACTGGAAACCTATCGCACCGATCTGGCCGCGGCGATCCAAACCATGACCCGCCCCGATGGATACATCGAACGGCAAATCCTCATCGGCGACCAGCCGCACAACTACAAGCCCTTTGAAGTGATCTGCGGCGCCTCGAACCTGGCGTATACGGGAAGCCTCGACATCCACAGCGACCGCTTTCGCCGCTTCCTGGCCTATTTCGAGCAGAAAATGATGGACGGCTTCTTCTGCGGCCGGATGAACGAAGAAGTGGTTTACATGGGCGTCGGCGAGTTCACCTGGCACGGCATCTACCTCCGCCTGGGCCAATGGAAGAAAGCCTTCGCCGCGATGCGCACGAACTTCCGCTACGGGATCACGCCCGACACCTTCCAGGTGCAGGAGCGTTTCTCCCGTCGGAACCCGGCGTTCACCCCCTGGCAACCCAACGGCAGCGGCAACGGGCGAATCCTGGAAATGATGCTCAACTGCCTGTACTTCGAGCACGACGGCATGGCCACGCTCTTGGGCGGAGTTCCGTTTGCGTGGCTGGCGAAGAACTGCGTGACCTCGATCGCAAACCTCTACACGACGCGCGGCAAGGTTTCGCTCGACGCCCGGATGTTGGATCGCGAGCGCTGCCGGTTGACGGTTTCGGCGTCGGCCGGCGACGTGTTGCCGCGGAAGATCCGCTTGCCTGAGCATTTTGCGGTGAGCGACGTGCCGGCGACCTTGACGCGCGAGGCCGGCGGAGTATTCCGTTCCGCCGGGGAGATTCGCGAATTCAGCCTGACACTTCAGAAGGGCCCGTGATCTGCCGACCGGCCGGAAATAGAACACCGGTCCCCTTGGACCGTAGACAAGCACAAACTGTCCGAAACCACGGTTTGGGGATTTCTCGTGCGAGACGATGTTGGGCGCGGAAAGGCGTGCCCAGAGCAGTGCCCACCGCTTTTGTCGTTCCGTATGACCGATGTCGATGGTCTACGGCTTGTCGGGCTCAGGCGCCGGCGCTTTATGCCAGGGTGCCCGGGTCGACAACGTCCAACCGACTCTCGCCCCGCCAGATTCGATCGCAACTACGGCGCTTTCTTTCTCCACGTCGATGATGGTTACGTCGCTTGGAGCCTTGTATGGATCGGTTACGTACAGTCTCATGCCGGGGAGAAGGCCGCGCTGACTGCCCACGTTGATCCGTGCGATCGCGCCCTTTGGTTTCCCGCCAGGCGTGCGAGGCGGCTTGGCGCGTGCCCCAACCGCGATGATTTCTGCCACAATCGGGTCTTTCAGGAGATGTGCGCGGTACTCACTTGGTACGTCGGGCAATCCCGTCACTTTCTTCTGTTCGCCGCCACGACGTAACAGATACTTGCCGTGAAGCCCCGGACGAGGCTCTGATCCGTCGTTCACATTATTGCAGAAATCACGCAGTTCCTTGGACGGAATCAAGTACCTTGCGAGGCCCCCAAGCGACCGGGATCAACTCCTCGGCAAATCCCCGGAACCCTTCCCTGTTGTTTTCAAAGGTAAAGGTAAGGCGAAGCAATCCATTTTTCCATTCAACGGTGCCGTAGTTGCGGTCGTAGAGACCCGTACAATTGCGCAACTCGAAGACGTGGCCCGACTTCGGCGCAATGGCCAGCGAGATGTTTGTGCCCAAACCGTCGCCGCAGTAGTACTCTCCGGCCCACGGATGATCTTGGAGGGTCTTGATCTCGGCTTGGATTTCCTGCCGCATTTTTTCGGCAGTTTTCTCGGCCACGACGGAGCGCTTGTTGTCCTCGCGATCCTCGCCGCGTACGGGAAGCACGGCTATCAGGAGGACGATCACGATCATGAGGGGCGGCATCTTCACGATTCTCTCTGCCTCCGCCACGCAGGTACTCGCCTTTTTTTGAACGGCGCGGCACACGTCTTTGATCCTAACCGGCGATTACCAAACAGTCAATAAGACGGGGGCATTTCCACGCAAGCTACGTAGAGCCGTCATGTCCCCAGCCGCCCCGTGGTCATCGCCTCAATCTGGCCACGAATCCTTTTCGCCCAGCGGCCGGACTCGTGGGCACAAAACGCGGGAACTCGAGCCGTTTGCGTAGGACTTGCCCTCATTGCACACCGCGTCGTGCGGGCAGGGCCAACCTTCGTGCCGGGCCGGGCAGCGGTACTTGATCGAAAGAAAAACGCCGCGGCGTTCAGATTGCCCAAAAAACCAGCCGGCCTGCGGGGAAGCATCTCGCGCACCGCTTGAAACATCTTGCCTGCGACAAGCTTGCGCACAACGCAAGCGGCTCCACAAAGGGTGAGGGGAGAGTTTCCAAGTCCGCGGCTAGCGATATAATGACCCGGTTATGGCGATCATCGAAATCGAAGGACTGGCGAAGTCCTACCGGGTGTATCAAAAGAAAGAAGGGCTCCGCGCGGCCGTCGGCGGGC
The DNA here is from genome assembly GCA_963759115.1 of uncultured Planctomycetaceae bacterium. GTDB lineage: Bacteria > Planctomycetota > Planctomycetia > Pirellulales > Thermoguttaceae > CAVWXT01. The sequence goes on along the minus strand of CAVWXT010000001.1, from coordinate 1,064,210 downwards.
TGTTCCGCCGCCAATACCGCACGGTCGAAGCAGTCCGCGGCATCGACCTCCAAGTCCAACAGGGCGAGTTCGTCGCCTTCCTGGGGCCCAACGGCGCCGGCAAAACCACCACGCTGAAACTGCTTTCCGGCGTGATCTCGCCCACCAGCGGCGCCGCCCGCGTGATGGGCTTCGTACCCTGGCGGCGCGAAAACGCCTATCGCCGCCGCTTCGCCCTGGTGATGGGCCAGAAGAACCAGCTCTGGTGGGACCTGCCCGCCGCCGAGTCGTTCCGCCTCCACCAGCAGATCTATCGCATCGAGCCGGACCGATTCGACCGCACCCGCGACGAACTGACCGCTCTGCTCGGCGTGCGCGATCTGCTCTCGCAGCCGGTCCGCGAGCTGTCGCTGGGCGAGCGGATGAAAATGGAACTGATCGCCGCGCTGCTGCACTCGCCCGACGTGCTGTTTCTCGACGAGCCCACCATCGGCCTGGACGTGGTCGCCCAGCACAACATCCAGGTCTTCCTGCGGCACTACCAGCAAGTCCGCCAGGTGACCATCCTGCTGACGAGCCATTACATGAAGGACGTGCTGGCCCTGTGCCGGCGGGTGGTCATCATCGCCCTGGGGCAGATCGTCTATGACGGCTCGCTTGCGGGGATCATCGACCGCTTCGGCGGGCACAAGATTATTTCGCTGCAAATGCTCAACGGCGACGTGCCGGCCCACCTGGACCGCTACGGCGAGGTGATTCACTCCGAGCCGCCGGCGGTGAAGCTCCGCGTCGAGCGCAGCGTGGTGCCCGAGGTGCTGGCCAGCATTTTGGCCAATCACGCGGTGGTCGACGTGAGCGTGGAAGACCCGCCGCTGGAGGACGTGATCGCCGAGATGTTTTCGCAGTTCCCGGTGAAACCGGCGGGCGATTAGGCGAGCGTTTGCGTTCGGCGGTTTCCGACCCGTAGGGTCGTTTGATAGTAGTGGAGGAAAAGCTGTCACGAACTGTTGTTGACATTCGTATCCATTCGGTGTTTGGCCCCGGAGGCCGTGTGTGAATGGGATCCCCAAACAATAGTCCCTCACACCGCTTTATCCCCACCCGCGCAGACGCGCACCCCCCCGACAGGGCATAAGGCTGCTGCGCCGTCAGGACGCGGGGCCGCTCTCCTCGCTGTGAAGCGAGGGGCGAGGAGATGAGGGCTCAGGCAATCTTTCCGCTGTCGTTATGGGACCTGGAGCACCTCTGTAACTACTTTGACGGCCGAAAGGGATGAAAGGTTCGCAAAATTCGCGATTTCGGTCTGTTCTCCCAAGCATTTCTGCTGTAGACTGGCGCTGATATGACGAGGGCTAGGCTATGTCAACGCAGTTCATTCAAGAAGTCACGACCTTCCTTCAGGACGCAGGCTACGCAGAAAGCAACATTATACCAGAATGCCGTTTTACGGCAAGATCGGCTGATGATGCACTTGTCGCCTCGAAGGTAGACATTGCGGCCTTTTCCCGGTTTCCTCACGACACACGCGCCGCATGCATCGCCGCGTTTGACGAAGTGCCCGGCAGAAAACGGGAGACCCTCGATCTCCTTCGGTACTTAACCAGTCCTCTCGCAATTGTCGGCAGCGGCGACAGAGTTGAATTCTGGCCAATCCGCAAGGAGAGCGCGGCGGAACCAATTGATGTTTGCGGGCGCGATCGCTGGCAGGAGCGTGTGCGCGGGCGAATTCGGGATTATTCTCCGTCTACGCTCACGGAAGCCAAAAATGATCGCATCCAACTTGATTTTGTTGACGCAGGATTGGCCACATGGATGCAAAGCATCACGAGCAATTCCCTAAAGAAGCTGCTCGATAACTTGATGCGGGATAGCCTAAACAACCTTGCACAACGATACAAAGACAACGGACATGCCCGCAGTGCCGTCCTTAGACTGATTTTTCAGTTGTTTGCATGCCGCGCCCTAGAGGACAAAGGGGTCATTACGCCAAGTATCGACGCACGCGGTGCACTGACGGAAGCCAATACTCGCTTTTCAAAGAATGTGACGCCAAGCATCCTGGATTCGCAGTATCTTACCGGAACACTAATTGAAAGCGTTTTTCGTCAACTTCGCCAATCCTTCTCGTTTGACACCTTGACCACCGATGTCCTAGCGTACTCATACGAAAACGCGCTTGTTACCAGTGGGATTCGTCGCGATTTGGGGATTTATTACACGCCCAGATCTCTCACCGAGTATATTCTTAGGCGAATGCCAATCGAGGCCATTGATAAAGACCAACGATTTCTATGGGACCCATGCGCCGGTTGTGGTTCTTTTCTCTTGGCTGGTTTCGACAGGCTCGCTGAATCACTGCCGCCGTCCTGGGACGGCCAACAGCGACACCGATATTTGACGGATTCAATCTTTGGATCCGACCTGGATGCCTTTGCCTGCGAGATGGCATCCTTGGCACTTGTTCTCACAGACCTGCATAATCGAAATGGCTGGTCGGTGCGCGAAATGGATGCGCTGACCGTTAAAGCCACAGATCTGCCGCGGCAGCCAACCATCATTGTGACGAACCTTCCATTCAAGGAAAGTAAGTCCGCCGGAGTGCGGCGGGAAGTCTCTGCGGACATCCTCGAACATCTAATCGATCTTGCAGCGCCAAATGCCATCATGGGAATTGTTCTTCCACAGAGCATTCTCGATGCCAAGGCTGCGATAAATGCTCGGAGAAAGATACTCCAACAGTGCAACGTTCTTGAAATTGATTTGCTTCCCGGCGGTCTCTTCAAGTCCCACGCGGATACAGCGGTGCTTATTTTGCAGAAGACCGGTCCGGAATCGCAGTCAATCACGACGGTTCGCGAATTGAGGTCAGTAGATTTCGAGAGATTCGCTCGCACAGGTACGTTCACTCGAACATACCCGGCGGACCCGGCGGAATGGCTTGGCGATCACCAAAGTCGCTTTCGTGTGTCGCCGATGCGTGAACTGTGGAAGACATTGGGCGATCGACTTGGAACACTCGGGGATATTGCTACCGTCAATAGCGGAATACGCCTCAGAAAGGGCGACCGGACGAGCGAGAGTCAAACGAAACGGGACAATCGCGATAAGCCATACATCAACCGCGTCGATTTCGTTCGACCGTTCGCATTGCTCGTTGGTCCCAATCTCAGACCGACACTTTGGCTCAGATACGGGCCTCACTTAGATCGCGCCAGAAAGCCAGAGTTATTTGAAGGCACGAAAGTACTAATAAATTCAAATCGAAACCCTGGTTCAGCATGGCGTCTCGTGGCGGCAGTGTCGCGAGAAACATTGTACGTTTCAGAGAACTTTCATGTTGTTATTTCAAATGGGGACGTGAACGAGGAAGTTATCACAGCGGTTCTCAATAGTCCAATTGCAAACGCATGGTTTGACAGTCGATCTCGAAAGCGTAAGGTTATCCAGGGAGTCCTCATGGAATTGCCGTTCCCGTCCTTCGATAAGATTGTGGCACGGGAAATATCCAAGAAGGTTCGGGAGATGGAAAAGGTAGTCATCGCGAAGTGGAGAAAGAAAACGGAAGGGATGTTCTTTGACGAACCGACCGATACCCCAAATGCCGCACGCCTGTTGTGTGAAATCGACGAACTGGTTTACGATGCATATGGGATTTCCAAGAACGACCGGAACCAAATTGATAAGTTGATGAGAACGGACAAGCGTCCGGGGTAGCGATGGACGAATACTGGAGAAATCAGATCGCCAGACTGGGACGAAACGTCCTGTATGTCGATACCGGTGCAATCGTCGGAGTGTTCGAACGAGGGGTATCAACGTTCGGTAATTTCTTCGAGCAAATGACCGGCTTTCGCCTCGTAACCTCGACATACGTTGTTGCCGAGAGCGTTCGTCGCCTCGTCAAAAGCAAGACTCCCGACAACTTTATCGGACCGGGCGGAGAGAGAACGGTTGCCCTGGCCCTGCATGTGCTCCGCGTTTGGCTGGACAACAATAACGTCACGGTTTTGTGTGTCCCCGAAGAGGTTTTTAACGAAGCAAAGCGGGTGTACCCAACCTATTGCGGCACCCATTGTGACCTAACCGATGTAATTTCGCTGACGATTGTACGGGGGCTTGAGCAGTCACAGATCGTCTCGCCGGACGGCCATTTCCTATCCTTCGGGCTTCGTCGTCTGCCATAACGGGGAAAAGGGGGGAAATGGTGTCAGGAACCGTTGTTGACATTGGTCTCCATTCGGTGTTCGGCCCCGGAAGCCGTCTGTGAATGGGATCCCCAAACAATCGTTCGTGATGCCGTTCTTTCGTACGGCCGGGGACTGGAGTTGCCCAATATCCACGGCGACGGCAAGACCGCCAACCAATGCGTCGAAAACACCCGCGAAGCGTTTTGCGGTTGGGTGGCCTACTTGTTGGAAGAGGGCCAGCGCCCGCCGACGCCGGCCCGCGAGGGCACGCGCACGGCCCAGGTGAATGTCCGGCTGACCTCCGAAGAAAAGGTGCTGTTGGAGGCCACCGCGAAACGAAAAGGGTTCAGCGGCCTATCAGATTTCGTCCGCGCCGCGGCCATCGAACTGGCCAAGTGAGCGGCCGGCTTTACTTTGTTTCTGTTGCGGAAGGTAGGGCGGGGCCAGCGAAGCGCAGTCCCACCATGTTCTTTCACCGCAATTGGCGGGCCTGCGCCGGGTGCCAATGCCGGCTTGCCCGGTAGTGCCGCGCGACGGTAAAATAGATGGCGTGAACGGGACGAGGGGTGTCAGATCGGAGGCTCTTATGGAAGTGGTCGAAGCGCGTGTGATCGACGGAACGCACCTGGAACTGGCCAGGCCAATCGAGGCCCCATCCGGAGACAGGCTGCTGGTATGCTTGACCCAGCCTGGCGAACTGGACGACGAACGGAACAGTTGGCTTGCCGCGTCCGCGGAATCCTTGGCGGCAGCCTACGGAGAATCGGAACCCGAATACGATCTAAGCATGGTCAAGGAACCTAACCCGGAGTACGAGGGATGAAGGAAGGCGATGTCGTTCTGACGCCTGTCCCACAAGCTGATGGGGTCCGAAAGAACCGCCCCGCTCTCCTGCTGCGTGAACTGCCTCCTTTTGGCGACTTCCTCGTGTGTGGCATAAGCACGGGACTCCATCTGGCCGTGCCTGACTTCGACGAAGTCCTTCGCCGCTCCGATGCCGACTTCAACACGGCGCGGCTCGTGACCGATTCGGTCATTCGTTTGGGGTTCCTCGGCGTTGTTCCCCGCGCGGATCGCGGGGAGTATCGGCTCGGTGAGTCAGCAACGGCACGAGCGGTTGCTTGTGCGGCTGAGTAAGCATCTGGTTGGCAATATAGGGAAGACTCCCAGCAAGCCAATGGAGCCGACTCGCTGACGCCCGCCAATGATCACAGGTCACACTTCCGCGGTGGCCCAATTCTCCTGTTGATAGCGGATATCGAAATGCGTACACTACTCCTCTGCGTGTTGCCCGAGAATCAACGAACATTAGCGGCAACATGCTTTCCCAGCTTGCGCAGTTGTTTACCAATGCAACACACCAACCGAAAGAACAAATCGACTTACGACCTTTCGGCCGGCCACAACTCGAATAAACGCAACGACTTCCGGCGACCTGCAACACCCAAGAGAAATCAACGCATCTCCGTGTTGTTGCACTGTTGCAACGCGGCCGGCTATTGGGCGGCAACACATTTCCCCTCATACCATCCATGATTACCAAGATCACCGGCCAACTGGTGGCCCTGCACGACGACACGCTGACCCTGAAAATCGACGCCTTCGAATACGAGGTGCTGATTCCCGAGTTCACGCGGCGGCAGTTGCAGAGCCAACTGAATCAGGCGGTCAGTCTGCACACCATCGAATACGTCGACGGCAACCCGATGCAGGGCCGCATGACACCGCGGCTGATCGGTTTTTTGAGCGAGGTAGAGCGGGAGTTTTTCGAGTTGTTCTGCTCGGTCGACGGCGTGGGCACGAAAAAAGCCCTCCGCTCGATGGTTCGGCCGGTCAAGGAGGTGGCCACGGCCATCGAGGAGCAGGACGCCAAGGCCCTGTCCGGCTTGCCGGGCATCGGGCCGGCGATGGCCGAGCGGATCATCGCCAAGCTGCGGCGGAAGGTGCCCAAGTTCGCGCTGATGGTCGCCCGCGACGAAAAGTACGAAGCGCAGGTCGAGCCGGACGTGGTTTCCGAGACGTACGAAGTGCTGCGCTCGCTGGGCCACAGCGAGAGCGACGCCCGGCGGCTGTTGGACACGGCCCTCTCGTCGAAGAAGAAGTTCAAGGACGTGCAGAGCCTGATCGAGGCGATCTATCAGCAGAGCCAGAAGTAGGACGCTCATGCAACGAGACCTTTCCCAACAGCGGCGTAGCGACGAGGAGGCCGTCAAGGCGGTCGGACTCGTGCTGGACTTCGACGAAATCGCCCGCAAAGGCTCGATGTCGCGCGAAGAAATCGCCATCGCCAAGTGGTACGGCATCTATCATTCGCGGCAGCCGGGCCACCACATGGCCCGCGTGGTCATCCCCGGCGGGCAGATCACTTCGGTCCAGGCGCGGGCACTGGCCCGCATTTCGGCCAAGTACGCCCCGCAGCGCATTTCGTTTACCACGCGGCAGAGTGCGCAGCTCCACTGCCTGAGACTGAAAGACCTTCCGGAGTTCCTGCGCGAGATCAAGGCGGCGGGGCTGACGACCTTGCACGGCTGCGGCGACGTGACGCGGAACGTGGCCGCCTGCCCCCGGGCGTCGATCTGCCCGCACCGCATCCTCGACGTGTTGCCCTTCGCCAAGGCCACGGCCGCGCGGCTGGCCGCGTGCCGCGAACTCGACAACCTGCCGCGCAAGTTCAAGATCAGCTACTCCGGCTGCGGCGGCGATTGCGGCCAGCCGTACATCAATTGTGTCGGCATCGTGGCGGTAGCCCGCGGGCGACCCGACGGCCCTGCGGAGCCGGGCTTTCGCGTGTTGATCGGCGGCGGCATGGGCTGGAGAGGATTCGTGGCGCAACCGCTCTACTCCTTCGTGCCGCCGGAGAAGATCATCGAGGTGTGCCGGGCGGTGGGCCTGTTGTTCCGCGACCACGGCGACCGCCATCTGCGCATGTATGCCCGGTTGAAGTTCGTCGTCCACCGTCTGGGAATCGATCGCTGCCGGGAGCTTGTCAACGAATATCTCGACAAGGAGGGGATCGACCGCAGCGGCTTCGACGAGCAGCCGTCGGAGCGTTGTGCAGCGGCGGTCGCCGATCGTCCGCTGTCGCATCCCGACCCGCGCGGCAGCGACGGGCTGGCCATCCAGCAAATCAAGATTCCCAAGGGCGAACTCAGTTCCGAGCATCTCGCCAAGATCGCCGAGTTGTCGGAAGTCTACGGCGACAAGCACGTCTACAGCACGAACCGGCAGAACCTGGAACTGCACGGCGTCGACCCCCAGCGCGCCGGGCAATTGCGGCGGAGATCCATGCCTTGGGCTTGGAGGCCGAGGATTTCTACGGACTCCGCGACGTGGTCAGTTGCGTGGGCACGACCTACTGCCCACTGGCCGTCTCGTCGACGCACACGATGTTCGATTTGTTGCGCGATCTCGTGTACGATCCGAAGTACGCGCCGATCTGCGACCGGGTGTTGGTAAACATCACCGGCTGCCCTAATTCCTGCTCTCCTTATCGTATTGCCGACATCGGCTTGCGCGGGCTGCGAATCCGCGAACACGTCGGCTCGACCGAAGGTTACCTGATCACCGTGGGCGGCACGCAGAATCGGTTCGGCGAAAAGCTGGGCGAGTTCAAGCAGAACGACTGCGTCCGCGTGGTGGCGACGATTCTCGACACCTTCCTGCGAATGCGCCAGGACAAGAGAGCCTGGCCGACAACGTCGCCCGCGTGGGCATCGAGCCGTACTGCCGCGCCGTCGAGGCGATCGAGATCGTGTACGAAAAGGCGATCAATCCGCTGGAGTTGTCGGTCGTCACCGGCCGAGGCGAGACGGCGCTGGACCTGAAGACGCTCGCCCGCGACGTCCCTTGCCGCGCGGCTTGTCCGGCCAGGACGAACGTGCCCGAGTACATCCGCCACCTTGCGCATGGCCGGCCAACCGAGGCCCATCTGCTGAACCAAGAGGACAATGTCCTGCCGGGCGTGTTGGGGCGAATCTGCACTCGGCCGTGCGAGGACCGCTGCCGGTATCAATGGACCAGCATCAAGGGCCCAGTGCGAATCTGCCACTTGAAACGCTCCGCTGCCGACGGCAAGGGCCGCCCGAGCCAACCGCTTCCGCCTTACTATGCCGCCAGCGGCAAACGCGTGGCGATTGTCGGCGGCGGGCCGGCCGGCCTGTCCGCGGCCCGCGAACTGAAACGCTACGGACATGAGGTGACGATCTGCGAGCGCGAGCCGTACCTCGGCGGCCAGATCCGCATCGGCATCCCGACGTTCCGGTTGCCGCGCGACGTGTTGGAAGAAGACATCGCGGCCATCATCCAAAGCGGGATTCACGTTCAATTGCAGCACGAAGTCGATGGGCCGGAGGTTGTTGAATTGTGCCGGCAGCACGATGCGGTGCTGCTGGCCGCCGGCGCCAATCGGCCGCGGATGCTGGTACTGGACGGTTTGCCGCCGGGCGTCGGCTACGAGGGCCTGCGGTTCATGAAATGCTTCAACGACGGCAAGCCGCTGCCCATTGAAAGCGACGTGGTGGTCGTCGGCGGGGGCTTCACGGCCGTCGACTGTGCCCGCACGGCGCGGCGACTGCTGGGGCCGGGCGCCACGGTCAGCATCATGTACCGTCGCGGCGAGGGTCAGATGTCGGCCACCAGTGAAGAACTCCACGAAATGCGGGAAGAAGGCGTGCGGATCGAGACGCTGGTGACGCCCATCGTGGCCAAACTGCGGGACGGCAAGCTCCAGGCAATTACTTTCAGCCGCAACCTGTTGGGTCAAGACAGCGACGGCGGCAAGCCCGCCATCGAACCGATCCCCGCCAGCCAGTATGACGTACCCTGTCGGACATTGATCTTCTCGATCGGGCAATCGCAGGACGGCCGCATCCTGCCGGAAGGCGTGCGATTGGCCGGCGGACACCTCACCACGCTCGAGCGGTTGTTCGCGGCGGGCGATTACTCGTCGGGCAACGCCGACGTGATCAGCGCCATTGGCGACGGCAAGCTTGCCGCCCACGAGATCGATACGTTCCTGATGGGCCAACCGCGACGGCGGCAATACCTGCAAGTGGAGCGGGCCGACCCGACCGGCAGGCTCCGCGACCACGATCTGGCGGACACGCCCGCCATGCCGCTCTTGCCGCTTTTCCGGCGCGGAGCCGGCGATGAAGTGGAGCTCGGTTACGATTCCGAGGCCGCCGAAACCCATGCCTGGCGCTGCTACCTGTGCAACCACAAGTTCGAGATCGACCAGGACAAGTGCATCCACTGCGACTGGTGCATCAAGGTTTCGCCGCGCAACTGCATCTTGCGGCTGAACCGTCTGGAACTCGACGCCGACGGGCGCCGCTGCGATGGACCGAAGTGCCGGCCACGGAAGCCGACGCCGCAACGTACATTTGGATCGACGCCGACCAGTGCATTCGCTGCGCCAACTGCATCAACGTCTGCCCCGTCGACGCCATTTCGTTGCGCAAGTGCGACTGTGCGGCCGAGAACTGCACGGGCGAAGCGAGCTGAACGATGGAAAGCGAGACATTCACGGCCAGCTATTCATAGTGTGTCCACATTCGGATGATCTTGACGACCTTCGCATCGTCGAGAATCTGATAGACAATCCGGTGCTGGATGTTGATTCGCCGGGAACAGGCGCCGGCCAAGTGGCCAACGAGCTTCTCGTACGGGGGCGGTGTGCGATAGGGATTCTTCTTCAAGATTTCCAGAAGGCGTTGGGCCCGGGACTTGAGCCCGGAAGAAGCCAGCTTCTTGGCGTCCTTCTTCGCCTGTTGGGTGAAGACCAAGGTCCAACTCACCAGTCAAGCTCCTTGGCGCATTTCTTGACGGGCGTGCGTAGTCCCTTGATGATCGACTCTTTCATCCCGGGGATCGACGTCAGATAGAGTGTCTCCTGAATGGCCCGCCAGTCTTCTTCCGACACCAATACGGCGGAATGTCGCTTGCCGGCGATCTGCACGGCCTCGTGCGATTCAGCCACGTTGTCCAGCAGCGTGTAGAGCCTCTTGCGGGCTTCCGTGGCGGTCAACATCGTCATGGGTTGGTTCTCCTATCGTACGATATAGCGTACGACAGGAGACGCCCGCAGTCAATACCTCTGTCGAACTCGTGTGTTGCCCGGGCACCGGTGGTTGGCCAGGAAATCCCAGGCCCCTCACCCCTCGCCGCATGCCCCGCGCCCCTTTATACTGTGGCTTATGTCGCGCGAGCCGATCCTACAGCAACCCGCCGAGTTCAACGATGAAGACCGCGACCTGCGTCCGCAACGGATGCGGGACATGGTCGGACAGCGGGAAGTGTACGCGCGGCTGAAGATCTCCGTCGATGCGGCTTCCAAACGGGGGGAGCCATTGGGACACATCCTTTTCGACGGTCCCCCGGGACTGGGCAAGACGACCTTCGGCATGTGCATCCCCCGCGATTTGGGCGTCAAGTCCCAGATCGCCAGCGGGGCGACTCTGGCGGCCCCTAAAGACGTCATCCCGTACCTGACCAACGCCGAAGAGCGGTCGGTGCTCTTCATCGACGAGATCCATCGGCTGCCGAAAGCGGTCGAGGAGTTTCTCTACCCGGCGATGGAGGATTTCCGGATCGACTTGGTCCTCGGTGAGGGGGTCAACGCGCGCACGATCAACATGCAAGTGAAGCCGTTTACGCTGATCGGGGCCACCACCCGCACCGGGTTGCTCTCGGCCCCACTCCGCGACCGGTTCCAAATGCACGAGCATCTCGACTTTTACACGCCGAAAGACTTGGCCGAGATTGTCCGCCGCAACGCGAAGAAACTGCAGGTGAAAATCGACAACAAGGCAGCCGATGAGATTGCCGGCCGTAGCCGGGGCACGCCTCGGCTGGCCAACAACCGGCTTCGTTGGGTCCGCGATTTCGCCCAAAGCAAGGCCAAGGGCAAGATCAATCTCAAGGTGGCCCGCGATGCCCTGGAAATGCAGGGAATCGACCCGCTGGGACTCGATCAGCGAGATCGGAAGTATCTTGAAACGATCGCCCGCGTGTTTGTGGGTGGGCCGGTGGGCGTCGAGGCCGTAGCCCACACCATGAATCTTTCGCCCGACACGCTGATCGACGAAGTTGAACCCTATCTGTTGCGGAGCGAATTGGTGGTGCGGACGCCGCGTGGCCGGCAGCTCACTCCCAAGGCATACGCGGAATACAAGCATCTCGGCACCAGCCCGCTCGACCAGCCCCGTGGTGCCGGACAGGGTTCGCTATTCCAAAGCTGACAGACCGTGACGGATGGGTGCAATCTCATCATCCGCAGAAGTGGAACTAACACATTTGTCATTCTTGCCTAACGACCAGCCGTGGCTTATTGCATCGGAGGCGGCGTAGAAAATCCTAGCGGCCCTTTTTCCGCGTCTACCAGAAGGTTCGGGCAATCGGCACGCCACCAGTCCCACAACGCCGGCGTCGCCACAACTTTGAAAGAATCGAAGGGCGCTGGCCTGCCCTCTGGTATTGCCACTGTGCAGTGCTCGCCACCCGACCATTTGTATTCAAGACCACAAGGGACTCCAACCATCGGCAAGAATGTCTCGATCTTGGCCGCAGTCAAGAGTCTCGCGCAAACGAGTACATGGATTGCCCATTGGCCGGCAGCGGGTGGGTAGCCGCGTTCATCGAGTCGCTTCGTAAGATCATCTGCTTGCATTTCACCGTGGGGATCCGGTACGCTCGATAGCACCTCCGGCACGAATCGCGCAGCTACGTTAATGAGTGAATCCGATGGTCGAGGAAGCCCCGGTGTTGTGTCGATCTTCAGAGCATCGGAACCGGTTGGGTCCGAACCGTGTGACATGATTTCGCCTTTCGTTAAATTGGGGTCGGCGCGAGCCGGTTGCCCGATGGCACACCGTGGGCGGCCGCCCGTCCCGAAAACGCCATTTTACCCGGAACGCAACCCCGTCGGAAGCGAGCGGCATAATCGTTGTGGGTGGGGCATGTTGTCCTAACCCTTGGAAAAAGCTACATTGGAAGTTGATTTCTGGCTTGGGGGAGGGGCGATCATGGCGCACGAGGCGGTTATCAAGCTCCAGTGTCACGGTTGCAGGAAGAGTCTATGGGCGAAGCCCGAATTGGCCGGTAGGCGTGCGGTATGTCCCCGCTGCAAACACGCGGTAACTGTCCCGCCGCTAACCAAGGGCGAACCGCCGCCCATCCAACCCCCGCCACTGCCGGACCAGTGTAAGGCGGAAGTGGTTCAGGCAGAATTAGAATTGATAGAGGAGAGATTCAAGAAGTGCCCGCACTGTGGTATTCAGATTCCTGCCGATGCCGTCAAGTGCGAGCACTGTCACGAACCGTTCTACGTTCTATTGCGTCTGCGAGACTTCATTGGGCAAGAAGAGATCAAGCAGGCCCTGGATAGGAGACTAAGTGAAGCTTCCTGCATGGGAATGCCCTTTCCACACGCGCTCTTTTCTGGGCCGCCCGATTCGGGCAAAACCACCCTCGCCACGCTTCTCGCACGTGACTTGGGAGTCGGTTGTCAAATTGCAAACGCCACTGATCTAAGGCAGGAGAGGGACCTCATACCTTATCTCACAAACGCAGAAGAACGATCAATTTTCGTTATAGAAGACATTGATTTGTTGCCGGAACCGGTGTCGGATTTTCTGGTTCCGGCAGTCGAGGATTACCGAATGGATCTCACGCTCGGGGAGGGGGTGAACGCCCGAATAATTAACATGGCGCTCAGGCCATTCACGCTGATCGGAACAACCTCAAGACCTTCACGAGTCAACAGAGAATTGCTCTCATGGTTTACCGTTTACAACTTCACACCATACTCGGACACGGATTTCCGGTACATCGCGGGAATAATGGCGTTCGACAACAAACTTGGCTTCCCTGCCGAGAGTGTTCCTTTGGTCATTTCATGCTGCGAAAGCTCCCTTGCGGATTTAGCCGTGTTAATGAAAAGAATTCGCGGCTACGTGGGGGAAAACGCGAATCTGCGCCCGACGTGCTAAGGACAATCCTCGATTTACTGGGCTACGAGGGAAAGCGCGCAACTACTGTCACTTTGGCGGGCAAGCTCAGGTCTATGACCGGCATAGAGTTTGAGGAGTTCGCAGCCTTGGTGTTCAAGAAACAAGGTTACCGGGTGGAGTTCACTGGGGGAACCGGGGATCATGGCGTTGACCTTTTGTTACGCAAGAACAACAAGCAAACTGTTGTTCAGTGTAAGCGGTGGGAAGGCTCAGTTGGCGAACCGATCGTTAGAGATTTTTATGGTTCTATGATTAGCTGCGGTGCGGATCTGGGCATAATTGTTACGACCGCCTATTTTACTCAGCAGGCCATCGCCTTCGCAGCGAACAAGCCGATCATGTTGCTTGACCTGGACTTGCTCTTGCAAGCAGCGCAGGGCGTTCAAGAGACTCCTCCCGCGAACGCTGGGGGCCCGGGGCAGGGCACACTCTTCTGATAAAGCCTGGCGTTGATCTCGCCGAACCCGCTGGGTGCAGCCATCGGTCGGGGCTTTATGATGCTGCGGCGGGGGTTGCCAAAATTTCGGGATTTGATAGGATTATCGATGGGGAGGTTCTTGTCGAGTACACGGAATCTCAGCAGCGTTCAAGGAGTAGAACAATGTTGGCGATCGCTCCCGGCTGCGAATTGGACGTGGAACGCGGACCCGAGTGGCTGTTGGTGCGGGTGCGGAACCTCGACTTGACTGACTCGGAGGCGACTCCGTTGGCGGAGCGTCTCTGGTCTCTCTTGCAGCAACACTTCACTTACCGCCTGGTTCTGGAATTGGACGACGTGCGGGTCGTGAGCAGCGTCTTGATCGGACAGTTGCTCGAACTGTACAAGCGGATTGAAGAGCACGAGGGCCTGATGCGGGTGTGCGGACTGTCGCCCCGCAATCAGCAAGTTCTGCACGCCTGTCACGTGGACGAATGCTTGCTTCCCTACACGGATCGACATGACGCCGTGATGGGCAGCCCGGGTCCACGACAGCCGCGATAGCCGTCAGGTCCAGCAGACTTCCAGTTCGTTGGCGATTTCGGCTACGCCGTCTACGTGTCGGATCGCCTCTTGGGCCATCTGCTTCTGGAAGTATGTGTTGACTACGCCTCGCAAGGTGACGCGGCCGTCGCTGGTCTCAAAGCGTAGATTGCGGCGTGCAAGATAGGGGTTCCGCTCCAGTGCAGTGAACACCTTGCTGTCCAGGGGCATGTCGATCATTTCTTTCCTGCCAGTCTTCCCGCAGTCCCGCGGGACGGATTGAACGGATTAGCTGGTGGCGCAGCGGGAACCTGACGGTTCTAATCGGTAAACTGCGTTGTCTTTGTGACGCGTAATCAATAAAGAGACTGCGTGGTATGCGGCGTGTGGTGCGATGGTATCGGTTGTGCCGGCGATACGCCCGAGGACTATATGCGGGCTTTCGCGAGGGCACTGACCTGGGCGGGCAACTCGTCGCGGTGTGGTCTCGTCATTGAAAAGTTAGCTTCTAATTTGGCGCTGGGGCAAAAAATCAGGAGCGGAAATCTACTGTTTTCACCGAAGTTCTGAGTCTCCGTGCAAGAAACCAATGCCGGAGGCCACTCCAGTCGCCAATTGTGCGGCGAAACACCAGAAACTCGGCGCCTGGAGATGACAGGGCACGATCGACGCGGCAATCGAAATGCTGCATCAACAGGAGGAGACAGGTTGCCAGGGCCGATCAGTTACTCACTGTGGGAGGCGACTCCTGTCGCCGATTGCTTGACAACACCCGGAAATCGGCGACTGGAGTCGCCTCCTACAGCCGGATTTGGGGAAACTGATTGGCCCTGGACAGGTTGCCGCGAGGATGATTCTCAGAACGCTGTCAAAAAATCGTCGTAGAACGGTATTCCAGCCGTTCAAGCCGATTGAAATCCGCTCTACCCTGCCATCCAGGGGGGCATGACGCCGGCAGGCGGGAGCCTTGCAATCCAGGCCCCGGTGATCTCTTCGAGGCCCAACACATCGGCGACGGCCTCGGCCGGCGGGGCCGAATCGAGCGCAAGGATGCCGATGGAATCGCCGCCCGGCATTTCTGCCGCCCGCCCCACCGACATCTGGGCGATGTTCACCCGGTGCCGGCCGAAGATGCTTCCCACTTTGCCGATCACGCCCGGCGTGTCGCGGTGCGAGAAAATCAACAGGATGCCGTCGAGGTAGCTCTCCAACCGGCAGCCGCTTTTTTGCACCAGCCGCGGCATGTTGTGGCCGAACACCGTGCCGGCGGCGACGGAGGTCTTCCGCTCGGTGACCACCTCCGCGGTGATCAGCGAACTGAAATCCCCGATGTCGGTGTTGCGTTGCTCGACCACCTCGATCCCACGCTCGCGCAACAGCACTTCGGCGTTGACGATGTTCACGCCGGCCGCCAGGGCGTGTTCCAGCAAGCCCGCGGCGAACGCCGAGGAGAGCAACCGCGTGTCCTTCTTGGCCACCTCGCCCTTGTAGCTCAGCCGGCAACTGATCGGCGGGTGATGATCGGCCTGGGCCAACAGCAGTCCCAGCCGATAGGCCACGTTGAGGTAGCCGCGCATTTCGGCCAGCGTCTTGGGATCCAGCGGCGACATGTTGACCGACTGTTTGATTGCGCCGGTTGTAAAGAAGTCGATGAGCAATTCGGCCGCTTCCACCGCGACGTTGGTCTGGGCTTCTTCCGTGCTGCGCCCAGGTGGGGCGTGCAAAGCACGCCGGGCATGCCGAACAGCGGGTTCTGCGTACATGGTTCTTCGGGAAACACGTCCAGGGCAACGCCGGCAATCTGCCCGCTCCGCAGCCCTTCCACCAGCGCCGCCTCGTCGAAGATGCCGCCGCGAGCGCAGTTGATCAGCCGCGCCCCCTTCTTCAGCAGTTGCACCTCCTTGGAACCGATGAGATTCTTCGTCGCCTCATTCAGCGGCGTGTGGACGGTAAGGTAGTCGACCAGGGGGAGCAACTCGCGGGCCGACTCGCACGTTTCGACCCCCAACTCCTTCGCCCGCACGCTGGGCAGGAACGGATCGTAGCCGAGAACGCGCATTTCGAGGCCGCGGGCGCGGGTGGCCACGGCCTGGCCGACTCGCCCCAGCCCGATGATGCCCAGCGTCTTTCCGGCCAGTTGCGCGCCCATGAACTTCTTGCGGTCCCAACGGCCTTCGATCAGGCTCTGGTTGGCGGGGGCGATATTCCGCGACATGGCCAGCATCAAGGCGATGGTGTGCTCGGCGGTGGAGATGGTGTTGCCGCCGGGGGTGTTCATTACCACGATGCCTTGCCGTGTGGCCGCCTGAGTGTCGATGTTGTCGACGCCGACCCCCGCCCGAGCGATCGCGCGGAGCCGGGTGTTGCCTTGCAGCGCGTCGGCGGTGATCTTCACGCCGCTGCGGCAGATCGCCCCGTCGGCCCCCAGCAGGGCTTTGCGGAGCTCCTCGCCCTTCAGGCCGGTGCGGACCTCCACTTCCAGATTCCCTGCCGCCTCCAGCAAGCTGAGGCCGTCGTGGGACAACTCGTCGAGAACAAGGATCTTGGGCATGATGGTACTTAGTACCTCCTCCGGTACGACTAAATCAGATATCGGTCCATATCAAGTGCCGCGTGGAACACACCTACGACGTCGACATGGCCGTCAGCCTTGATCAGGTACGCAATTCGGTATCTGCCATGACTTTATCCTGCGTTTGACCTCCTCGCTGCTGATCGTCCTGCCTGCGGCTGAATCGGCCAGCCCGAGTTCGATCATTCTCGCAAAAGCTAATTCTCGTAGAATCTCGTCGTAAGAACTGTCATCCGGCTGGCTCTGAATAATGTCGATCATCCGACTTTTCGGTGAGATTTCTGTTACAGCCATTTGCGCTCTCGATTTCCAGGTTAGCGGCTCACTTGACTCTTATTCGTCACGGAACCTTCTTTCGACTTCTTCCTGAGGCACTACTTCCCCCGTTTCCACCTGCTCCAAGGCTGCGTCAACTTTTTGCCTCACATAGAACTCGTACATGATGTCATCCCAGCTTGCACTGTCCGGGAGGTTCTCGATCAACTTTCTAGCTTCTTCTTTGACCGCGCCCATTGGTCCCCTCCTTAGCCAAAGCAATTCTAGCCCGCGGCATGTGCCTCGGCGAATACCCCGCTGGCAGCGGCCACCCCTGCTCCCAGCTTAACGTCTCGCCCCATCTCGGCAAGCACCAGTTCGATGGCTGCCAACGTCGAGAGGATGTCGAGTTCATCGACCATTCCCATGTGGGCGATGCGGAAAATCCGGCCCTTCAGCGGCCCTTGGCCACCGGCCAGCTTGATGCCGAAACGGGTTTGCAGCCGTTCCAGAAAGCCCTTGCCGTCTAAGCCGTCGGGGAAATAGACGGCGGTCATGCCGTCGGCGGGCCGGACTGCGACCAGCCTCAGGCCCAGGGCATCGATCCCCGCCCGCGTCGCCCGCGCCAACAGCTTGGCCCGCGCCCAGATGCTCTCGATTCCCGCCGCCCGGATCATCCGCAGGCTTTCCGCCAACGCCTTCACCAACGGGATGGCCGGCGTATAGGGCGTGTCGGATTCCTCGAGCGCCTTGCGATACGCCAACAGATCGAAGTAGAAGGCTGGCCGCGAGATGGATTCAATCTGCTGCCAGGCGGCCGGACTGACGGCGAGGAAGGCCAGCCCCGGTGGCGTCATCAGGGCCTTTTGAGCGCCTACCACCAACACGTCGATGCCCCAGGCGTCGGTGCGACATTCCATCACGCCAACGCCACTGATGCCATCGACCACCAACAACGCCTTGCTCGCGCCGACCACCCGGCCGATGGCCTCGATGTCGTGTCCGACGCCGGTGCTGGTTTCCAGCAAGGTGGTGAATACCGCAACCGCGTCGGGATGTTGTTGGAGAAGTTGGGCAACGTCGGCAGCCCCGAACGGTTCTCCCCAGGGGACCTCATGGCGTATGACATGGATTCCATAGGCCTCGCAGATTTTCCGCCATCGCTCGGCAAACTTGCCCGATTCGAGCACAATCGCCTTACCGCCGCGCGGCACCAGGTTCACCGCAGCCGCTTCCATCGCCCCCGTGCCGGAACTGGTCAGCACCAGCACGTCGTTGGAGGTGGCAAGCACGTACTTCAGTCCGGCAAACACCTCGGCCAGCAGGCCGCGAAACTCGGCCGTGCGATGGTGGGTAACCTGGCGGGCCATGTTCAGCAAGGCCGCCTCCGGCACTTCCGTCGGGCCGGGCGTGAGCAAGCGTTGTTTGACCATAGCGGGTTTGGGGGTTGGGGGCGGAAATCAGGGTTCAGGGTTTAGCACTTGTGAGGGAAGGCTGGTTTTCAAATCCTGAACCCTGAACCCTGTGGCCCCTGCCATCAACCCTTACTCTTCCGGTTCATCGGGACCGTGGAGCGTGCCCATTGCCAGGACCAGGAGAAGGCAGATCAGGTCGATCACCCACAGGATGCCGCCACCCATCGCCACGCGGTGGAGTGCTGCCCCCCCTGCAATGTCACCCATCCCACCGAGAAGGGCAGCTACACCAACAACTACACAGATGACGATCGGCATGAGGATGGCGACGGTCAGCAACGCTAGGACAACTCGATGTGGAATCAACGGTTGGTGCATGGTCCAGTCCTGCCAGTTTTCCCAATTTTGCGGATCGGCAGAGTCGCTGTCAACCCGGTGGGCCGGCTATGCTTGACTTGTGCCTACGCTGATACACAATGAACTACACTTGGCGGGATCTTCTTCCCCGGAACAGTTATATGCATATTCAGCACATGGCCCGAAGATGGCGGCCCCGGTCGCTGGGGATTCTGCTGGCCGCGGCGTGGATGGGCGCGGTGGGGAGCTTTGGCAACATCGCCGCCGCCACCGAGGTGGCGCTGAAGGATGGCCGTGTTTTGCGGGGGAAGCTCGGCAAGGTCGCCGGCCTGGCCGAGTCGCCGTTGGCCAAGCAATCCGACGACGGCGGCTCGCTGCAAACGATCATCGTTCTGGACGACAACTTGCGGCGGACATTCTTCTCGGAACGCCTGGTTGCTCCGGGCGGGGTCCGCCCGGAAGCGAAGCGGCAACTCGAAGAGAAGTTCACGATTTGGCAGCATGCCCTGCATTCCGGCCCGACCGTCAAGAGCGTGGGGGCGCCGTTGCGGCTTGACGCCTTCGATGACTTCGGCCGGCGAACCTACACGATGTTGACCGACAAGGGGGTCGTGCCCGTCATCCAGGGCATTACCGAGCTCACGCCTCAATGGGCGAAGGTGGAAGGTATCAAACAAGTCTGGGACATGCGGATTGCCGCCAGCACGATTCCCTCGGACACCCTGCGGCGAATCCTCTTGAAGCAGGTCAATCCGAAAGTTGCCGAGGACTACAAGAAGATCGCCCGCTTCTACTTGCAGGGCGAGCGTTACCAGGAAGCGCGACAGGCCCTGGAGAGCTTCGTGGCGGCATTTCCCGATCAGAAGGAGGACGTGGCGCAGTCGCTTCGTTTGATCGAGCAACTGGCGGCGCAGCAGTTGTTGTCGGAACTTAAATTGCGGCGCGACGCCGGTCAGCATTGCCTGGTCCGCGACAAATTGGGGAAGTTCCCCAGCGAGGGCGTCGGGGGAGAGATCCTCCAGGGCGTCCGCGAGATGATCCAGGAATACGACACTCGCGAGGCCCGGCGGCAGGACGTCATCAAGCACCTCACGGCATTGAGCGGCCGCGTGCCTGACTCCGTCGCGAAGGAAAACCTCAAACCGATCCTCGCGGAAATCGCCGCCGAGATCAACTACAACACGCTCGACCGCATGGCGGCCTTCCTGCAAAACGCCGACGACAAAGAAATGGCCGACACGCAGAAGGTCGCTCTGGCCATCAGCGGCTGGCTGCTGGGGGCGGACGCCGCCACCGTGGACCTTTCCACGGCGCTGGCCGCGTACCGGGTCCGCCGCCTGATTCGCGAGTATCTCGTCCCGGCGGTTTCGCTCGAACGCGGGCGGGCCTTCGACTACATCAAGCAGGAGTCGAACGTGGACGCGGCGCTGGTGGCCAATCTGCTGTCCCACATGAAGCCGCCCTTCGATCCGCCCGCGCCGGTGGAGGGCAAGCCGGGCTACTATCAGCTTGAAGTGGCAGGGCTCACCAAGGAGCCGCCCGTTACCTACTACGTGCAACTTCCGCCGGAGTACGACCCTTATCGCCTCTACCCGACCATCGTCACCCTCAACGGCGGCGGTTCTTCGGCCGAATTGCAGGTGGATTGGTGGGCCGGGGCGTGGGCCGGCGAAACGCGGGCCGGCCAGGCCACGCGCCACGGCTACATCGTCGTGGCCCCGGTGTGGACCGCCGAACACCAGAGACACTACGAGTACTCGGCCCGCGAACACGTCGCCGTGTTGAACTCGTTGCGCGACGCCTGCCGGCGGTTCGCCATCGACACCGACCGCGTCTACCTATCGGGCCATTCGATGGGCGGCGACGCCGCCTGGGACATCGGCCTGTCGCACCCCGATCTGTGGGCCGGCGTGATTCCCATCGTGGCCCAATCGGACCGTTACTGCACCTTCTACTGGGAGAACGCCCGCTACGTGCCGTTCTACGTCGTGGCTGGCGAACTGGACGGCGGCAAGCTCAGCAAGAACGCCACTTTCGGCCACCTCGACCAATATCTCAAAATCGGCTTCGACACGACCGTGGTCGAGTTCCTGGGCCGCGGACACGAGGACTTCTACGACGAAATCCTGCGACTGTTCGACTGGATGGGCCGCTTCCGCCGCAACTTCTTCCCGCAGAAGTTCGCCTGCAAGACAATGCGTTCCTGGGACAACTTCTTCTGGTGGGTCGAGTTGCAGGGGCTGCCGCCGAAAGCGAACGTCGATCCGGCCGATTGGCCGCCGCCCTCCGGCACCCTGCCGGCCGAAGTGAAGGCCTCGATCACCGACAAGAACGGGCTGAACATCCACACCGGCACCAGCCAGGTGACCGTGTGGCTGGCGCCGAAGTCGGAGAGGACGGGCGGAACGCTCGATTTCAAACAGCGCGCCACGATCATGGTCAACGGCAAGCGGATCAACGGCGCCGACCAGATGATCCGGCCCGACCTGCGGACGATGCTCGATGACGTCCGCACCCGCGGCGACCGCCAGCATCCCTTCTGGGCCCGCATCGACAGCGCTACCGGCCGCGTCTATGGTGGATAACGCTCTGCCGGCAACGTGTCGGAAGGGATCGCGCCACGGTCGGTTGGCTCAATCGGTAGGACGGACTTCCGATACCAACACTCGATTGTCGCGCCGACTGAAAGGAGACCCTTGAGGAACTCGGAATTGGCCTGGTGCCGTACAGCCCGCTGGGCAAGGGTTTTCTCGCGGGGAAGATGGACGAGAAAACGACCTTCGACAGCTCCGACTTCCGCAGCACTCTGCCTCGCTTCACACCGGAGGCTCTCAAGGCGAATCAGGCCCTCATCAGCCTGCTCGGCAGCATCGCACAGCGGAAGAACGCGACACCTGCCCAGATCGCGCTCGCCTGGCTGCTGGCCCAGAAGCCGTGGATTGTTCCGATCCCAGGCACCACGAAGCTGCATCGCTTGGATGAGAACATCGGGGCAGTCTCCGTCGAACTCGCGCCGGACGATCTGCGCGACATCGAAAGCGCCGCATCAAAGATTACGGTGCAAGGGGCTCGGTACCCGGAGAAGCTAGAGCGAATGACCGGTCGCTGAGCGGCAAAACTTTGTTGCCTAATTGTACTAGCAAGATGGCCGGGATGGGGCTCGAACCCATACGGGGATTACTCCCCACGGGATTTTAAGTCCCGAGCGTCTGCCAATTCCGCCACTCGGCCAAGAACACGCTTCTGTAATGGAAAGCCGCAAGGGCTTTACTGTTTGCCGTTGCTGACGGCCGCAATCCGATTGAGTGCATTGAGGAAGGCCTTCGCGCTGGCCTCCACGCTGTCGGTCGATACGGCCCGGCCGCGATACAACTGACCGTTATGCTCCACCTGAACCAACACCTCGCCCTGCGCGTCTTTGCCGACCGTCACGCTGTGGACGCTAAAATCGCGGCAGACCGCCGAGATGCCGGTGATCTGTTCGATGGCCAAGAAGATGGCGTCGATGGGGCCATCGCCGCAGGCCACGTTGACGGTGTGTTTCTCGTCGCCGCGGCGGAGCCGCAGCGTCACCTCCGGCACCTGGCCGGTGCCGCAGACCACTTTGTAGGAATCGAGCGTCCACTTCTCGCTGACGGCGTGGATTTGCTGCTCGATCAAGGCGACGATGTCGGCGTCGTAAATCTCCTTCTTCTTGTCGGCCAGGACTTTGAACTGTTCGAAGACCGTGTCGAGCTGCTCGCCGGTGAGGTTGTAGCCCATCGCCTTGGCGCGGTCGGCCAGGGCGGCCCGGCCGCTGTGTTTGCCCAACACCAGGTCGGTGATCGAGAGGCCGACGTCCTCGGGCCGCATGATTTCATAGGTGGTGCGTTCCTTGAGGATGCCGTCCTGATGGATGCCGGCCTCGTGGGCGAAGGCATTTCGGCCCACAATGGCCTTGTTCCGCTGCACCTGAATGCCCGTGATGTTGGCCACCAACCGGCTGGTCGGGACGAGCCGGCGGGTGTTGACGCGGGTGTGGGCGTGGTAGCAGTCGACGCGGGTGCGCAGGGCCATGACGATCTCTTCGAGCGAGCAGTTGCCGGCCCGCTCGCCCAGTCCGTTGATCGTACATTCCACCTGGCCGGCCCCGGCTTCGACCGCCGCCAGGCTGTTGGCCACGGCCATGCCCAAGTCGTTGTGGCAGTGGACGCTGATGATCGCCTTATTGATGTTGGGCACGCGGTTGCGGAGCACGCGAATGAGGTTGCCCATGTGGGCCGGCGTGGCGTAACCGACGGTATCGGGGATGTTGACCGTGGTGGCGCCGGCGCCGATCGCCGCTTCGACCACCTGACAAAGGAAATCGCTTTCGGTCCGCGAAGCGTCTTCCGGCGAGAATTCCACGTCCGGGCAGTAGCCGGCCGCGCGCTTCACGCTCTCGACGGCCCGCGCGATGATTTCGTCCTTTCCCATCCGCAGCTTATGCTCGCGGTGGATGGCACTTGTGGCGAGGAAGACGTGGATGCGGGCCTGCTGCGCGTAGCGGACGGCCTCCCAGGCCCGATCGATGTCGGCCTCGCGGCAGCGGGCCAATCCGCAGATCGTCGAGCTGCGGATATTGCGGGCGATCTCGCGCACGGCCTCGAAATCGCCCGGCGAGGCAATGGGAAAGCCGGCTTCGATCACGTCTGCGCCGAATTCGACCAGGGCCTGGGCGACCTCCATCTTTTCGGCCAGATTCATGCTGGCCCCCGGCGATTGCTCGCCGTCGCGGAGTGTGGTGTCGAAGATTACGATGTGTCGAGATGTCGAAGGAGTTGCTTCTGTCATGGAACTGTTTTTCTGAAAACGAGGGTCTGAAACTGGTTACTGTCGCACGCCGGACGGCCGACCCTTGGTCGGCCCGCGCAACACCAGCCATGCCCTCGATGGGCCGCCGCGACGCCCTCGTTTCCGGCCACACGTCATCATCATGAATGATACCCTTG
Source organism: uncultured Planctomycetaceae bacterium (assembly GCA_963759115.1). Classification (GTDB taxonomy): domain Bacteria; phylum Planctomycetota; class Planctomycetia; order Pirellulales; family Thermoguttaceae; genus CAVWXT01. Next base: position 1,040,506 of record CAVWXT010000001.1, on the reverse strand, counting down.
CACCAACAAAAATCCCCAAGGCATGTTCGGCCTCGGGGTTCGATTCTTTTGCCGCAGTTTGATGGCTCTGCGCGAACCCTATGGCCGACGCTCTGGGAGCGCCCGTAATAACAAGGCCAATAGGTTCTGCAGATTTGTCATATCCCTACTCTACATGATCGTTGGGTATCGGTCAAGATCGAGGCCAAGGTGAGCAGGGCCGATCAGTTTTTCACTGTGGGAGGCGACTCCTGTCGCCGATTGCCCGAAAACAGCCGCAAATCGGCGACTGGAGTCGCCTCCTACAAGTCCTATTTGGGAAAACTGATTGGCCCTGCCAACGTGAGAAAATCGCGGAAAAAAAGGGCCAAAACACGTCAACGACACTCGGTTGCCGGGCTCGGCGTCAGCGCACGACGCCGACCGGCCTTCCGTGGGCACCTGTTCCCACCCGGCAAGCGGCCGTTCCGGCCGGCAGCCGGCCCTACGTGCCGCCCGCAATCGTCCGGCCGCCGTCGACGGGCAGACAGACGCCGGTAACGTAGTCGTTCTCCACGAGGAACACCACGGCTTGGGCGACGTTCTCCGGCCGGCCCGGCCGCTTCAACAGCGTGCCCGCCACCGCGCCTTTGACTTCGTGCTCGGAGAGGTTCTCGGGGAGCATTACCGGGCCGGGCAGGATGCAATTGACTCGGACCGCCGGGTTTCGCTGGGCCAACTCGACGGCGAAGGTGCGCGTCATCGCGGGGATGGCGCCCTTGCTGACGAAGTAGGCTGAGTAGTTCGGGTAGGGGCGGGCGATGGCCCAATCGCCGATGGTCACGATCGCGCCGCCTTGCGGCTGCTTGGCCATGACCAGACCCGCCCGCTGACAACAGAGGAACGTGCCCAGCGTGTTGATCTCGAACTGACGGCGGACGTTGTCGGCCGTCACGTCCTCCAACGGTTTCGGTTGCCACACCGCGGCGGCCGTGACCAAGATGTCGAGTTGACGATAGGTACCCAGTATCTCATCGAACAGCCGAGCGACCTCGCTTTCCTTGGCCAGATCGGCCTGAAAGGCGGCGGCGCGGACGCCCCGCTGCCGCAATTGGACGATGGTCTGCCGGGCCTCTTCGGCCGAGCGGTTGTAGTGCAGGGCAATGTCGCAGCCCCGTTCGGCCAATGCCAGGGCGACGACGTTGCCGATACGGCGTTTGCCGCTGCCGGTGATGAGGGCGATTTTCGTGGGGGGCATGATTTTGGATCGCGGATGGCGGGTGGCAGAGCACGGCGCTCGGCCGGCGGGCGTCAACCCACACGCTGTTTCCGAGAATCTGCGCGTGGGTACGAGGGGAATCGCGAGGAATTGTAATCGAACAGAGCCTCGCAGGAAAGTAGCACGGCAGGAGCACTGCAAAGTCGGGGACTGGTCCATTTTTCGGCTGAAAGACGTTGCGATAGCCTTGGATCACTGCCCGAAAACATGGACCTGTCCCCCTTGCGTCTCGCATTCCTCCTGGTAGCACGGGCGGCCCGTTGACAGATGCCGACGGTTCGGCCATAATGACGCACGAGGTATAGGATTATGTCTGCTACCAGAGTTGATCTTAACGAAGGCATGGGCGGATGCCCCTGCACCGGGGTCACGCTCGATCGGCTGGTCCAGCCGGCGATCCTGGTGATCCTCGCCGAGGGACCGCTGCACGGCTACCGGCTGACCGAACGGATCGGCGCCCTGCCGGGTTTTGCCGGCAGCAAACCCGACGTGTCGGGCGTGTACCGCTTCCTCAAGGCGATGGAACGAAAGGGGATGGTGGTTTCCTCCTGGGACCTCTCCGCAACGGGTCCGGCGAGGAAGTCCTACCAGATCACGCCCGCCGGCGAGCGCTGCCTGGAGCGTTGGGTCGGGACGCTGGAGCAATACCGCGACGGCATCACCGTCCTGCTGAAAGCGGCACGGCGCGCGGCCGCGAAGTAATCGGGGCGGCGGAAGCGATCGGAGAAACTGGGGGTGAGCGTGATTCGCAAGTGCTTTGCGGAGTTCCTCGGAACTTACTTGCTGGTCCTGTTTGGCTGCGGCGTCGTACACAGCGCCGTGCTGACGGGTTCCCAAAGCGGGCTATGGCAGATGGCGGTTGTGTGGGGACTGGCCATCATGCTGGCGATTTACGTGACCGGTGCGGTCAGCGGCGCCCACATCAATCCGGCCATGACGCTGGCGTTTGCCACGCGCGGCCGGTTTCCCTGGCCGCTGGTGCCACCCTACATCATCTCGCAGCTTGCGGGCGCATTTGTTGCGGCGGCAACGCTCTTTGTCCTTTTCGGACCCTTCCTCACGGCCAGGGAACAAGAGAAGCACGTCGCACGAGGGCAGCCGGGGAGCGAAATCACGGCCATGTGCTACGGCGAGTATTTCCCCAGTCCGGGACCGCTGGCCAATTCACCCGGCCCGTACTCGGAAGAAGCTCACCAGCAACTAAACAGCATGGTCTCCGAGCGGATGGCATGTTTCGCCGAGGCCCTGGGCACCCTTGTCCTCGCGTTGGTGGTTTTCGCGGTGACCGATGCGCAGAACAGCGGCGGGCCGGGGGGCCGCCTGGCGCCGGTCTTCATTGGCCTGACGGTATCGGCGCTGATCTCCGTGATTGCGCCGCTGACCCAAGCCGGTTTCAATCCGGCCCGCGACTTCGGCCCCCGGTTGTTCGCCTACTTGGCGGGTTGGGGCAGCGTCGCCATTCCGGGCCCCACGCCAACCGGGTTTTTCACGGTCTACATTGCAGCGCCAATTGTTGGTGCCCTAATAGGAGCAGGGACCTACGATCTGTGTGTGCGTTCCGGTTTGCCGGTTCTTTCTACGAATGCCAAAAGCACTGAACGTTAAGGGGAAAATATAGTGGCAACCACCCGACTCATACTCGTGGGCGGATTCCTCGGCGCAGGGAAGACCAGCCTCCTGGTCCAAGCCGCTGCTCGCCTCTCCCGCCAGGGCCAACGCGTGGGCCTGGTGGCCAACGATCAGGCCGCCGACCTCGTCGATACCGAAATTCTCAAAGAAACGGGCTCCGCGGTCGAAGAGGTGGCCGGCGGCTGCTTCTGTTGCCGGTTTCCCGACATGATCGCCGCCATGGAGCGGCTGGTCCACGACACCCACGCCGACGTGCTGATCGGCGAGCCGGTGGGAAGTTGCACCGATCTGTCGGCCACTGTCCTCCAACCTCTCAAGAGCATGCACGGGCATCAGTTCGACCTGGCGCCGTTTTCGGTGTTGGTCGATGGAAACCAGGTCCGCGTGCTGAATCGCTTGCGACGTGCCGCAGAAGAGAATCCAGCGGCCCGCTTCCCCGACAACGTGCTCTACATCTATGAAAAGCAACTCGAAGAGGCCGATCTGATCGTGCTGAATAAGACCGACCTGCTGGCGACGGCGGAACTGGCCGATCTCAAGGCATCGCTGGCCGAGCGATTCCCCGACACGCCCTTGCTGACCATGTCGGCCCTGACGGGCGAGGGCGTGGATGCCTGGCTGGCCCTGGTGCAGCAGGACCGGCAGGCAGGCCGGAAACTGGCCGTCATAGACTACGACACCTATGCCGCCGGCGAGGCTGCGCTGGGCTGGATGAACGCCTCGGCCAGATTGCACGCCAATTCCCCGGTCGAATGGAACGCCTTTGCCGGGGAATTGCTCGACCAAATCCGCCTCCACCTGCGCGCCATTTCGGCGGAGATCGCGCACCTGAAGGTGTACCTCGCCGCCAGCACCGGCCACGTTGTCGGCAACCTGACGGGCAACGACGCCGCGGCCTCGGTGCGCGGCGGCATCGCCCCCGCCACCGGCGACACGGTCCTCCTGGTCAACGCGCGGGTCCACTGTCGCCCGGATAAGCTGCGCAGCGTGGTGGAAGCCGGTCTGCAATCGGTGACCGCCAGGCATGGCATCGAGGCCACGATTGGCCAGGTGCGGAGCTTCTTTCCGGGCAGGCCGCAACCCACGCACCGTTATGACGCGGTTGTGCCGGTGCAGCAGCCGAAAACCCCGTGACTTCCCCCCCTTGCATTCCGCCGGGCGGCGGCGTAGAATCCGGGGCGTTGTCGTAACGTCTCTCGCCAATTCAAGATGCGAGAATGCCATGGCCAGGAAGGTAATCCTCGACGTCGACCCGGGCATCGACGACGCAATGGCCCTGTGTCTGGCCCTGTCGAACCCCGATTTGGACGTCGTGGCCGTGACTGCCGTCGGCGGCAACGTCGCGCCCGCGCAGGCCACGCGGAACGTCCAGGCGATTATCGAACAACTCGATCCGCCGCGTTGGCCTCGGCTGGGAGCGGCCTCCGACCCCGACAACCGCCTGGCGGTTGACCGCCGCAGTCTCTACGGCAGCGACGGCCTGGGTGGCGCCAGTTTCGTCGTTGCCGAGCGGCAGCACCTCTTGCCCTCGGAGAAGGTGATCTGCGATCAAGTCCGCGACGCGCCGCACGCCGTCACGATTGTCGCTTTGGGACCGCTGACGAACCTCGCCCGCGCCTTCATCCGCGATCCCGAATTGCCGGCCCTGGTCGGTCGGATCGTGATCATGGGAGGGACGGTAGCCGGGCCGGGCAACGTTACGCCCGCCGCCGAGTTCAACATGTTCTGCGATCCCGTTTCGGCGCAAGTGGTTTTCCGATCGCTTTCCACGAAGACGCTCATTCCCCTGGACGTTACCAATCGCATCGAGTTGAGCTACGATCTGTTCCACCAGTTGCCCGACGAATCGACGCGGGTGGGCCGGCTGCTGCGCCAAATCTTGCCGCCGGTATTCCGCGGTTACCGCCAGGAACTCGGGCTGGAGGGAATTCACATCCACGACACGGTCACGCTGATGGCCGTCAGCCACCCGGACCTGTTCACCACGAAGTCGATGGCCGGCGACGTGGAGACGCAAGGCGAATTGACCACGGGGGCCACGATCTTCGACCGCCGCCGCGTGCCCGCCTGGCGGCACAACATGGAGGTGGCCGTGGACATGCAGAAGGACGCGCTCATCGAAGCGGTCCTCCGCGGGCTCAACAACAACGCCGGCCGCGTGGGATAGCCGGAACCCCGCAGAACGGAATTCACTCCGTTCGAGCGGATGGAAATCCGCTCTGCGGCCAGACTGCGGAACTGGTTTGCGCAGGATCAATGTTCCCCCCCAAGAAGAGGCGGCATCCTGACCGCCGCCCACGGATCGGCGGAAGCCACTTCGGCCGCCGTGACCTCCGCCCGAAACGGTCTCTCCAGGGCCGATCAATTCTCAAGGAAAAGGTTGTGGGAGGCGACTCCTGTCGCCGATTTGTGGCCGGTTTCGGACAATCGGCGACAGGAGTCGCCTCCTACAGTGAAAAACTGATCCGCCCTGACGGTTTCTCCGAGATTCTTGGCAGCCGCAGTGGGCCCCGCTATAATGGCGGCGCGTCTTCCCCGTTTCCATGCCTTTTTTCGCCCTCCATCGGAGACTCTGCCATGAATCGCCGCGAAATGTTGTTGACCACCGGGGCTGCGGCCCTGGGACTGTCGGCTTTCCCCTTGGGCTGGACCGCTGCCACCGAGAAGAAGAAGCAGAAGGTGCTCTACTTCTCCCGCAGCGCCGGCTTCGTACATCCGATGGTCGACTGCAAGGATGGCGAACTGAGCGTTTCGGACAAGGTCCTCATTGAGCTTGGCAAGAAGAACGGCTTTGATGTGGTATGCACCAAGGACGGCGCGGTCTTCGACGGCGACCTCGACCAGTATGATTGCATCGCCTTCTATACCTCCGGCGATTTGTGCGGAAAGCCGACGGATCTGAAACGTCCGCAACCCGGCGCCAACATGTCGGCCGAGGGCAAGAAGAAGTTCCTGGCGGCCATCGAGGCCGGCAAGGGCTTTGTGGGCATTCACTCCGCCACCGACAGCTTCCGCAGCGCCGGCATCGACCCGTACATCGCCATGATCGGCGGGGAGTTCCGCGGCCACGACGCGCAACAGAAGGCGAAGAACAAGGTCGTCGACCCCAAGTTCCCCGGCGTCGCTGGCTTGGGCAGCGGCTTTGAAATGGAGGAGGAATGGTACTCCTTCATCAAGTTCGACCCCGACTTGCACGTGATCCTGGTGCAAGAGACCGAGGGCATGAAGGGCCGAAACTACCAGCGCCCGCCGTATCCCGCCACGTGGGCTCGGATGCAAGGCAAGGGCCGGGTGTTCTACACTTCGCTGGGCCATCGCGAGGACGTAATCACCGGCGCCACCTTCGCGCAGATCATTTTGGGCGGCCTCGCCTGGACGATGCGGAACGCCGAGGCCGACGTGACGCCGAACATCGTCCAGGTTACGCCCGGAGCGAATGAGTTGAAGAGACCTGCTCCGACCGAAGGGTGAGGCGCCTCGCGCGGGACGGGGGACAACCTAACGTGGCACAGCCGCCCTCGGCTGTCGGCAACGCGCGTGACAGCCGAGGGCCGTCCCACAAATGGGAATTGGGCGGGGCGCCAAACCGCATTTCTCACCACAGCGGGCTGCTGCCTGAAGTGAAACGAGCAGCGATGGGCAGTTCCCTCCGGCACTGCTCCCGCCGAGCCGTGGCACACAGCGCGGGACATCTCAATCCAGCCAGTCCTCCGACTTCAGCCGCGCCGGCGTGTATTGCTCGGTCACATAGCTGATGTCCTTGCTGATCAACGATTCGACCTCCAACTTGAAGCCGTTGTCGAGCAGCCGCTTGATCTCCTTCTGCCATTCCTTCTTTTGGGCGAACCAGGGATAGTTGGCGATCTGTTTGGCCCGCTTGCGGTCGGTGTCGCTCAGTGCGATTGTCACGCTGTCCGACAATTCGCACTCCACGAAATCTTTCGAGCGAAGGCCCAAGAACTTCGCGTCGGGGATCGCCATCCGCTGCGACTCGTAGGCCAGGTTGATCGAGCCTTGCTTGATGACGCTGTAGATGTAGTATCCCCACGGGTCGTTATCCAAGAGGCAATAGACCGGCAGTTTCAGTTCGTTGTGCAGCCGGTGCAGGAGACGGCGTACGCCGCGCGGGGGCTGGCCGCCGCCGTGAGTGAAAATGCACTTGTGCTCACGCCAGAACTTGTCCTCGTTGAACCGCTGCCAGACCGTGTCCTTTTCGACGTGCAGGATAAACTCCGCCGAACTCCGCTTGAACTCGATCACCTCCGGCTCGACAATCGAGGGGATGCCGTAGCCGCCGGAGCCCATCCGCGAGCAGTCGATCTCGTCGCCGCGATCCACTAGCACGATGTCGCCGACCATGTCGCCCTTCTTCTGCGCGTAGAGGTGCAGTTCCTCGCGGAGACTGTTCAGCAGCACTTCGCAGTCCTCGATCACCGGATCGCACTCGGCCTGATCGGCGAAGGTTTCTTCCTTGGTGCCTTCGATGGTGTGCTTCAACAGGTAGTAGAGACCTCGGATGCTGGTGGTCTTGCCCTGCTCGATCAGTTGGGTGGTGCCGCTGGCCACGAGCATGGTCTGCATGTAGGTCTTGGCCTGCGAGAGGTTGAAGAGTTGGCGGCGGTTGGTGTTGCGGCCCATCTCGATGAACCGCCGCGTCTTGTTGTATTTGACGTTGGAGAGCGCGCGGGTCGGCACGTCAACGTAGGGGTCGCGTTTGCGGCCGGCTTGGTCGACCACGCCGTCGGCCAATTCGCGGAGCCGCTTCATCGTTTTCGCGTCACGGGTGCTGAGTTTGGTTGGCATGATGTTGCTATCAGTTGTCGGCTGTTCTCAAACGGATTTCCATTTCAATTGCCCGCCGTTCTCGCTGCAGTTCGTCGGCCAATTCCTTCTCGGTGGGAAGATAAAGCTTGTAGCGGGAGGCGAAAACCTGTTTGTTGTCTTCCGGCAGTGTGTAACGCACGACGGCATCGTTCTTTTCGGCGCAGAGGACGATCCCGATGGGCGGATTCTCGTCGGCGGCCGTGATCTCGCGTTGGTAGTAGTTCACATACATCTGCATCTGGCCCAAATCCTGGTGCGTAAGCGTCCCAATCTTCAGGTCAATCAACACAAACGAGCGGGTGAGTCGGTTGTAGAACACCAAGTCGATCCAATAGTGTTGACCATCGAGCGTGATGCGTTGCTGCCGAGCCATAAAGGCGAAGCCCTTGCCCAGTTCCAGAAGGAACTCGCGAAGCTTATCGATCAGCGCCTGTTCCAGGTCGGTTTCGAGATATCGCGTTTGTTCAGCGATGCCGGCGAACTCCAGGACGTAAGGGTCTTTCACGAGGTCGCTGGGTTGTTGGATTTCATGCCCCTTCTGGGCTAGGGCCAACACGCCCTCACGATCCCGACTTAGCGCCAGCCGCTCAAACAGCAGCGAGTGGATCTGCCGTTCCAGTTCCCGGGTGGACCAGCGGGCCGTGACGGCTTCCTTCTCGTAAAAGCTGCGAGCGTCAGGCTTTTCGACGCGCAAGAGGAGGCGATAGTGGGTCCAACTCAATTCGGGACGCAGTGCGTCCCGAATTGGAAAAGTCAGGTAAAAAGCCCGCATATTGCCGAGATTGTAGCGATCAAACCCTCTTCCAAACTCAGCAGTCAGGCGCAGTGCGATTTCGGGCAGAAGTCTCGCCCCGTACTCCGCTCGGGGGAGACCTCGCTGTTCCTCGTCGACGATGATGCGGCCGATTTCCCAATAGGCCGCGACCATTGCCGAGTTGATAGCCCGGTAGGCGGTTTGCTCGGGCCTCGGTCAGGATCGAGTTGATGCGTTCATACGTCTGCTCGAACCCGGGCGTTGTCGGCAACTGCTCGCTCATGATTTCTTTCCCAAGCCCCTCTTGATGCCGCACGCCGCACACCTTGACTCACTTCATGCCGATCGCCGATAATCTCCACGTTCCCCTTCGGGGGCTTGCAAGACTGTGCCGCAAGGCATAGCAAGCAACGGCGAAAGCGATTGCAAGCTGGCCGTTGCCTTCATCGAAAGGCCCTGGAAACTCCGGGGCACTGTGCTTTTCTTGGGCATGCCTATAGCTTGGAAAATGTGATGCGTTCTTTCCATACGGGCGGCTCGCCTTTGAGCGACTGATGGTTTTCTTCAAGAACTACTGGCTTTGTGGAACGGGGCAAGACAAAGAAACCATAGACGGCCACCTTCTGTCCTCCTCCATTGGGTCCGCCTGTCTGATAGCCCTTATCCATAAACCTGAAGACAACACGGTCTTCATCTTCAGAGATCGAAACAGCCCTTAGCCCGGCACTGTTCCAGCCGTTGCCCTGGAATATTGCGATTACCATGTAGTGATCGAAATCGATCAACGGCAACGTAAGGGGGTCATAGTGCAGATCATATTGACCGGTCGGTTTCTGCCCTTTGTGCTCTTGCCACACTCGCGTCCAGTCGTCGGCTGATGTGACGCGCTGATACCGGTGTTCCGTAACCTGGCTGTCAGCCCCCGTGATGGCCACACAGGGCTTGAACTGTCTTCCGGCAGGTTCTTCTGCTGGCATGGCGATCAGACCGGCCATTACGCAGACTGTGCTCATAATCAAGCCGATAAGCAGTCGTTTCATGATCTTCTCCTTCATCAGTTTCCCCCGCGACGGCAGTGGCGCGGGCCAGCAATTCCGCACCCGGCACGAGTGCCATGGCTAAACATGTCCCTTCTCCGCTCCCGTTTCCTCCTTCTGTTTCTCCGGCGCGACGATAATCACGTTCTCGCCAAAATCTTCCGCGTCATCTTCAATCGGCTTGCCGCGGTCGTCGAGTTCCACGTCGGCCTCGGCGGTGCGTTTCTTGGCCACGTCGAGCAGTTGATGGTAGAGCTTGTCGCGGTCGGTGCTGTTGATGCGGCTGACCGCCATGGCTACCTCGCCCACGCCGTCGGCCAGTTCCACCAGCCGCCTCCTGGTTTTCGCGTGACGCGGATTGAGTTTGGTTGGCATGTTTGCTGGTTCGTCAGTGGTTGGTGACTGGTGATTGCGGCGATCGAAGCAAGATGCCTTACGAGGTGCTCCGTGACGGCAGCCCTGCCGCTCGGCGCCAGAGACTGAGCTGCCCGAGGTGGTAGGATGTATGTCCGGATAGGATGTGGACGATTGCATGGCCGACAGTTGGAAAGACGGACCGATACCGGACGTCTGGAAGGGGAGCGGCCAGAGCCTCGGACGTGACGGAACGAAGAGCCTGGGTGATGCGGGCCTGGGCGTCAGCGAGGGCGGTGAGGAGTTCGGAGCGAGTCGGGTAGGCAGCGGCCAAGGGTTGTGGGACAGATCCTGTATGGAAGAGAGCGACCCAGGAAGACGGAAGCCACGGAGCGAGACCAAGTTCCCCGCCGATTGCCTGAACGCTATACACCAGATGGCCGATGGTCCAGGCCGGATGATTAGGAACCCCGGAGAATTGTCGAACCATCAATTCCTCGGTTAGGTCTTCGGCCGCAGCGCGTGCGTCGGCTAGGATGAGGGCGTAGCTATTGAGAATCTCTTGGATCATGGCAAATCCACCTTGCACCTCTCCATCTGGTCGCTCATGGTTTCTTGGGATGTGTCTGGAAAGCCGCAATTCCCGCCCGGCACAGGTGCCGGGGCTAGATGACATCCGCCGGCAGCGCATTTTCTGGTTGGCGCGCACTGCGGAATCTCATCATGTTCCCGCCTGGGTTGCCGACTCCGGCTCCGTCGCTGGAACCTCCGCAACCAGATTGGCGGGGTCGTCTTCCTGCGATCGCTTGATGAGCTCGCCCAGCCTTCTCAGGTCGCCGCCGCACTCTTCCATCATTTCCTTCCGTGTTACATAGATTTCCTCAACGAATTCGTCAGTCATAATCATCCTCCAAGCCCATGAGTTCGTCGGGCGTGCAAATCGTGGGAAAGTAAGTTCCCTGGCGAGCGCCAAGGCGTTCAATCGCCCGCCGCACATGCGCGTTCGCAATGTGTCGAAGGTTCCAGGTTAGAAGGTAGTCGATCCGATAATGGCTGGCAACGGCAAGATGCACTGCGTCCGGCTCGGCGGCCCTTGTCAACCCAAGGTACGTTCGGAGTTGTTGTGCGAACGCCAATACCGCGTTGTCGATCACAAGTTGCGGCAGGTCTGCTACCAATCCTAGCCGCCGCTCTGAGAACTCCGATCTGCCACGCGAGATTTCTTGTCGTACAAGCCGCGAGACATAGAGGCGAAAGCCCTGACGGCGCTCGTTCCACCACCGTCTCGTCATGATCTGGTGGGCGGCGGTGACTACGATCGGCGAGATTTCGCCTACAACAAAGCTGGGAATCGTACTCTCAAGGTAGACCGAAGGTGTCATGGCGCCGCCCTGCTCCTATGAGCATTATATTCGGAATCGTGGGAATGCCAATTCATACCCTTCATCCTCATCCGTCCCCAGGGTAGCCGCTAAACGGATTCGCTGCCCGGCGGTTCCGGCGTAACGATAATCACGTTCTCGCCAAAATCTTCCGCGTCATCTTCAATCGGCCGGCCGCGGTCGTCAAGCTCCACGTCGGCCTCGGCCGTGCGTTTCTTGGCCACGTCGAGCAATTGGTGATAGAGCTTGTCGCGGTCGGTGCCGTTCACGCGGCTCACGGCCGTGGCCACTTCGCCCACGTAACGGAGGAAGAGGTTCCGCCGTTCGCCCTCATGCCGCACGCGGAGCCGCCGACGCAGGAACATGCCCAGCTTGCGGCCCACCGCCTGCAAACAAAGCCGCAACTCCTTCTGGATTTCGGGATAGGAAGCGATGGCTTCCTTCGACTCGTTGGTGAAGGGGACCCAGACGCTGGCCATGTGGACCATCACCGTGATCGGTCCGCTGGGCAGCGATCCGCGCGACTGGCTCAGCCCGTAGGCCCGCCAGTTGGTCTGCATCAGCGTTTGCGTGATCGCGCAGGCCCCCGCCTGGAATTGCAGCGGCACGCGGTTGGCATAACGCAGCACGTTCATCGTCTGGCCTTCGCTGATATTGACACTTTGCAGGGCGTGGTGCAGCAGGTCGGCGTCGGCCGGTTTGAGCCGGCCGGGCGACACGCGCGTGCCGACCTTGGCTTCGGCCAGAATCTTGTCGGCCGCATCGGCGCCGAGCCCCTGGAAGGAGTTGATGAGGAACTGGCGGAGCGTGCGGGCATCGCTCTCTTCGAGCAGTTCGCCCAAGGCTTCCCGCGATACCCGAACGGTCGACGTGCCGCCGCCGTAGGCCAGCCCGACCTCGATCTGAAAGGGGTTGCCGCGATAGACGGCCGGGGGCCGCGTGGCTGCCACGTAGAACTCGCCCGGCACCACCTGCCGCAGCCCTTTGAGGATCAGTTCCTCACCGATCGGCGCGATGCAATCCGTGGCCGGGGCGGGTATCTTCGTCTGCTGAATCGCCTGGTACAGCAGGTCGGCCTCGTGGCGGCCGATCTTCTTCGGATTCGCCCGCGTGGTGACCTTGATCGCCGCGCAGAGTTTTCGGGCGATGCCCGGACTGACGCGCGAGAAGGAATGGACCAGGAACTGCGCGATGGTCGGGGCCTTCGTCTCTTTCAGCAGCGCCACCAGCCGGCCCAACTCCACGCCATAGGGGTGCGGCTTGATTTCCTTCGGCTCCGGCGGGAGCTGCTCCGTCACCCGTGCGTAATCCAGCTTGTTGTCGTCGGGATCGGTGTAATGGATCGCCACGTGCGGGTTGGCGATGGCGGTTTGTTCCAGATAATCATCGACGCTGCCGCGGCCGCGCTGGTAGCGGGCCTCCAGCTCGATCGTGACCCGCGTACCGTGCTCGATCGTTTCCTCCCACTCGATTCCGTATTTCTCGATGAGCTTGTCGCCCAATCCGTTGGGCGGAACCTCCACGCCGTCGCCCCGGCCGTTGAGAATCTCGGGCACGTTCCGCTTGGTGTCGATCTGGATTTCGTAGTAGTGGGCCGGATCGCGCTTGGAGACCTTCGACATGATCTTGACCGGCTTGCCGGTGGTCAACAGGCCGTGCATGCCGGCGGCGCTGATGCCGATGCCCTGCTGGCCGCGGCTCATCCGCATGCGGTGGAACTTCGAGCCGTAGAGCAGTTTGCCGAAGATCAGCGGGATGGTTTTTTTCAGGATGCCGGGGCCGTTGTCCTGCACGCCGACCTTGAAGCGGTCCGGGCCGGTGCGTTGGATGTGGACCCAGATTTCCGGCAGGATGCCCGCCTCTTCGCAGGCGTCCAGGGCGTTGTCGACGGCCTCTTTGACGGTGGTCAAGAGGGCCTTCCGCGGGTTGTCGAAACCCAACAGGTGCCGATTCTTGGCGAAGAACTCGCTGACGGAGATGTCGCGTTGGCTGGCCGCCATCGACTGGGCCGTCGCCCGGCGGCGGACTCGCGGCGGCGCGGCGCCGTTGCCGCCCGCCGCACCATCGTCGGAATCAACTGAGGCGGCCAACTCCACTTTCGGGGTAGCACTAACGGTCAATCTTGGGGCTCCTCCTAAACAACCACGGTAAACCTACCGGATTATAACGATTCTGCCGGCGGCCTCCCACACGGTTTCTCCCGAATTCCCGGCATATTACGGAGGTTTGTCACAGCCCGCATACAAAGATTCACCCCTAAGACCGCTACCAGCCGAGATTGGTACTAAAGCCGTTTGGAAGCTGTCTCCCAAAATGATCCGAAGACAGCTTCTTGTGCGTGACACGGAGAACAGTGAGACAATTCTCTCGCATCGAGGAGACTGTCGCACTCCAAGCCGTTTGCCGTATAACCATGAGGGTCGAAACATGAACCGCATGAAAATCCTTGCCGTGGTGGGCGCAATCGTCCTCCCGCTGCTTTCGAGCGTCGAGTCGGGGAGCATCAGTCAGGCCAGGGCGGAAGGCGCTCGCCAGAGCACACCCGGCGACTTGTTCTACAACTACTATGCCCCGCCGGTCGGATCTGGGAGCGTGGGGGCTGTCATGTATCCCTGCCCGCGGCCTACGCCCCCATTGGTCGGACATACCTACGTGACCTACCAGCCGTTGATGCCGCAAGAGTTCCTCTATAAGCACTGCCGCGTCTACCGCACGCAACATGACGACGCCCCCAGAACTACCACCCATGTCCATTGGTGGTGAACTGGGGCGATCGAGGGAAGGAGCCAGATCAATGAAACGATTCCTGACACTTGCCGCGGCGGCCGCGTTGCTGGCCGCTTGGGGATGGAGCCGCGAGGCGTCGGCGGGCCAAGGCACGCTGAAGAGCCGCGTGGCCTATCGCCAGTCGCAAACGTACCCCTGGCACGGCGACTACTATGATGCCGGCTGGGGCACGCCCGTCGCCGTCCTCGTACCGCCGACGGCCGAAACCCAGACGCATTGGAGTTGGGGCGTGGGCGGCACCCGCGTCACGCCCAACCAACACCAATTCCAACGCAATTATCCCGGCCCGGGGGTCAATAACGGGGCGTTCCGTCCGACGCCGCGTTGGCCCTCCAGCACCGATCAATTCGGCGATTACTATATTCGCGGTCCCTGGTAACCGCGCGAGCGAACGACACTCAACCGCGTGGCAACCCGCCGACCAGGGTGGCGGAAATCATAACCCACTCCTTTGCTAATCAGGGCAGCTCGAACCGTCGAGCTGCCCTGTTTCGTTTCACGGCCGATAGAATTGGCCTCGCAGTCTCTGGCACGCGTCCGTCAACCCGGGCGCCAATTCGGACATTCGACGGCACAGGTACGCCAGGTGCAGGTCGATCGCGTTGCGATAGGCCGTCAATTTCCGCACGAACGCGCGATCGGTAGCCGCCACCACGCCGAGGAACACCTCGTTGATTTCCGAAGACTCGATCTGGACCACCAACTGCAAGGCGTCGTCTAACGAGCCGATCCCGCGAAGCGAGGCCTCCATCGCCCCCATCCGCTGTTCGAGCCGCGGCAACACGTCATGCCACGCGGCGAATCGCTCCGCCTTCCAGCCGCCGTGCCGAGCGATCGTCTGACACACCTGCAGCAGGTCCGCGTGCTCTTGCTCTTGTCGGGCCAGGATTTCAAAGAACCGCGCCGCCGTTTGCGACCCGACAAAGACGCGAGCAAAGGCGGCGTAGATCCGCCTCGCCTGCAATTCCACGGCGATCGCCCGCTCGAAGAGTTCCGGCACTTTCCAGTCCGTGTCTCCGAAGTAATTGTCTTCCTGCAGCAAGGAGAGGAGCGTCTGGTGTCGCCAGGGGACAACGGCCTTGAAGAAAATCCGCCAACCGAGACATCGGATCGCGGCGATCGGATGGGCGAGTACGTCCCGAGTGCGAATCACGCCGTCCATAGGATTGCCCCCGATGACAAACAGATTGGGGACCGACCACCCAGAGATTTCCAATAGATTATCACGGCCACCCGCCGTGTCAATCATCCCTTCCACGAGGGGCCCCAGGAGAACGTGCAATGTTCTTGCGGAAATTTCACTCGGGCTGAGCAGGGCGAGAAGGCGGCTGCGGCCCGGCGTCGCGATAGGGAGAACGGCCCTGGTAGAGCTTGATCCGCGCTTCCAAGACGGCCGCAGCCGAGGTCTTGCCCTGGAGGGTGGCCAACGTCTGAGCTTGCCTGGCGGTTTCGATGGCCTCGGAGAACCGGCCCACCTCGGCGTACGCGGCGGCCAAGGTGTCAAGAACGTTCAAGTCCCCGCCGCTGTTGCGTTGCGCGGCCCGTTGGGCCAATTCGACGGCCCTGGCGCCGTTTCGTATGGACGCCTCGGGGCTAGTGGCCAGCGCCCAAGCCAATTGACTGAGGAAACTCGCATTGTTGGGCTGCCGACGCACTAGTTCACCCCACTCGGCGATCGCGTCCGGCATCCTTCCGAGCCGGCGCAGTGCATCACCGAGATTGATGCGGGCCTCGGTGTAGTCGGGCTTGATTTCGAGCGCCGTGCGGTACTGCAACGAAGCCGCATCAAGTCTCTCTTGCGCGGCCAGCGCGATGCCGTAGTTGTAATGCGCCTCGGCATACCGAGGGTTGATCGCCAGCGCCGTCTCGTAATGGGTGATGGCCTCGGCCGTGCGACGTTGCTCGCGCAGGGCGACGCCCCAGTTGTTGTGTGCCTTGGCGTCGTCCGGTTCGAGGGCCAACGCCTTCTGATACTGGGCGATGGCCTCGTCGAATCGTTGCTGCTTCGCGAAGGCAACGCCGAGACTGTTGTAGGCCTCCGCGTAGTCGGGCTTGAGCCGGATGGCCTCATCGAGTTCGGCGATGGCGTCCTCGACGTGTCCTTGGTCGCACAAGGCCGTCCCCAGGTTGTTGTGGGCGACGACGTAGTTCGGCTGGATCTTTAGCGCCTCGCGGTATTGGTCGATGGCCTCGGGCACGCGCCCTTGGTCGCGCAGGGCAACGCCCAGGTTCACGTGGGCCAGCACGTTGCCCGACGTGCAGGCCAGAGTGCGGTTCCAGAGCGTTTCGCTGTCACGCCAATAGGACGTCTGCTGCCAGGCACATCGCATCAGGGCGGCCAGCACCAGTGCCGCGGCGGCGCCATACGCCAAAGCGCGGTAGGACCACGACGCAGACGCGCCTTTCGCCTGCCAAGCCAGGGCGATCGCCAAGCCGATCTGGGGCAAATACGTGTAACGGTCGGCCCTCGCCTGTTGCCCCACTTGCACCAGGCCGATCACCGGCACGAGCATCCCGAGGTACCAGAACCAGCCCACGGCCAGCCAGGGATATCGCCGCCAACAGGCCAGGGCGCCGAAGGTGACGCTCACCAGGAGAACCGCGGCGCCCGCGACTTGCCAATTCGGCAGACCATTTTGTGGATGGGGATAGTAGGGCGCCAAGCCCAGCGGGAAGAAGAACTGCTCCACGTAGGCCACGTACGAAACCAGCGCGTTGGCAATCCGCGACCAAAGCGGCAGGATCTCTATCGGGGCCGCCGATTCCCCCTGGGCCCAAGGTGTTGCTGCGCAGGACGCGGCCGACAGCGCCAACAGCGGAAGCTTCTCGGCCACCAATCGCCACAACACCGCAAGTCTCCTCTTTACCTTTGGGAGAGGGGCAGGGGGTGAGGGCTTGGCGGGTAACGTCGTATCACCTGCGGTTGCCGTATGACGCTCAGCCCTCACCCTGACCCTCTCCGGGCACCGACCGAAGGTTGGTCGGGAGAGGGGACTCGGGGCCAGCGTCATGCGCCCCAGCGGCCAGTAGTCCAACAGCAGCAGCACAAACGGCAGCGTCACGAGCATCGGCTTGGCCATGAGGCCTAGCGCAAACAGCGCCACTACCAGCGCAGTAGCGAAGGAGCGAGAAAGGCCGGCGGACATAGCCCACATAAGCCCCCAGGGTCAGCATGAAGAACAGCCCGCTCAAGACATCTTTTCGCTCGGCCACCCAGGCCACGGATTCTGCCCGCAACGGATGAATGGCAAACACGGCGGCCGCCAGCGCGCTGGGCCACAGATCGCCCGTCATTCGCCACAGGACCAAGAACAACAGGATCGCGGTGGCGGCGTGCAGCAGAACGCTGCTGAGGTGGTGCCCCCCCGGCCTGAGATCGTAAAGCTGGCAGTCGAGCATGTGGGAGAGCCACGTGAGCGGATGCCAATTGCTGGCGTGGGCGCTGGTGAAAGCCCAGACGAGCCCATCGCCCGTGAGACCGCGAGCGACGTGCGGATTGTCGTACACGTACTGGTTGTCGTCGAAGTTGACGAAGCCGTGTGCAAGCGTCCGGCCAAAGACCAGCGCCACCACCAGCAGCAGAAAGCCGCAAATCGCCGCGGCCGTGTAGCGACTCCGCTCCCCAGCGGTCTTGCCGGGCAGGCGGCAATCTTGAGAGGGTGGCCCACGCCGCGTGCTGCCCGGATTGGGCTGCTCCCGCGCCTCCCGACCGCCACGATCCGGCGTGTTGTCTTTTCTTCGTTTGTGGCCCATTCGTTGCGCACGCCGCACTAAGGGTGCTCGGATTGCGGGACGTCCCGATAAGGGGAACCGGCTTGGTAGAGCTTGACGCGACTGCGAAGGGCAGCGGCCAAGGCGGTGTTGTTCTGGCTGGACGCCAAGGCCAGCGCCTGTTCGGCGGCCCGCACGGCCTCGGAGAATTGGCCCGCCTCGGCATAGGCGGCGGCCAAGGTGCCGAGAATTGCCGGCTCTCGGCCACCGGAGAGTTGGACCGCCCGCTGGACCAGATCAAGGGCCTCCGCGCCGTTGCGGATCGAGGTGTTCGGGCTGGTGGCGAACACCCAGGCCACCTCGTTGAGCAGATTGACGTCGTTGGGCCGCCGGCGGAGCAACTCGCGCCGCTCGGCCAGCGCGCGAATAATTGCCTCCCGTTGGGCCGAGGCAACATCGAAATGTTCGCGAGCCTTGCCATTGCTGGGCTCGATTTCCAGGGCCTTGGTGAAATGGGCAATGGCCCCGTCGAGGTCTCCGGCGTGGGCCAGGGCGAAGCCGAGGTTGTCGTGGGCATCGGCGAGATCGGGCTTGATTCTCAGCGCTTCCCGGTACTGGACCACGGCCTCGTCGATCCGTCCACGATGCGCCAGGGCGACGCCGAGGTTGTTGTGGGTCTCGGCACGGTCGGGATTGAGTTCCAGGGCCCGCTGATAATGAACAAGGGCCTCGTCGAGTTGTTCAAGCTTGGCCAGAGCGTCGGCCAGGTTGTTGTGGGCGTCGGCGTAGTCGGGGTTGATTTCCAGGGCCTGCCGGTAATGGACCATGGCGTCGTCGGTCTGCCCGAGTTCGCCCAGCGCCATGCCGAGGCAGTTGTGGGCACGCTCATTACCCGGGGCCTTCGCCGCCGTGTCCTCCCAGATCGAAAGATCGCTCTGGTAAACCGCATTGCGTTCGAACGTGAGGATTCCCAGTGCAAGAGTTGCCAACATCGCCAGGGAGCCGCCGATTACCGGCAATTCCGACCACCGAATCGTCCCGCGAAAAACCAGCCACTGCCCCACCGTCCATCCGCCCAGCACCGCGCCCGTTACCAACGCGGCCAATGGCAGATACATGCGATGCTCGCAGGCCGCGTCCTGAATCGGTACAAAGCTCGACGTCGGCGCGAGGATCACGAAGAACCAGGCCCCGAGAAACCCCCATGCCGGCCGCTTTACCAAGGCCCAGACGGTTAGACCGAGCAAGCCGGCCATCAGGATCGCGGGAGCGACGATTTCGCTCGCGGTCTGCGCCGCAGGCCAACCGTAGTCCAGGCATAAGCCTGAAGGCCACAACGCCAGCCGGAGGTAATGAGTAATCACGCCCGTCTGGGTCAGCAAGTACGACCACCACGTGAAGTCCTGCGCGGCAAGGCCGGTCGTATCGCCGTGAAAGCCCGTCGAGAACAGCAGCGCCGCCACCACTCCCCAGGTCGCCGCCAGGGCCAGGTACAAACCGTAGCGTCGCCGCCAGGCCTCTCGAAACGAACCGGCCAGAAAGGTCCGGTCATAAAGCAGGACGATCACCGGGGCGGTGGCCATGACTTCCTTGGTCGCCATGCCCAGCAGGCACGCCACCGTGGCGGCAACGTACCATAGTGATGACCAGCGGGACGTTGCCCCGCGAATGACGCAATACAGCGTCAACAGATAGAAGAGCCCCATGAGGGCCTCCGCGCGCTGGATGACGCAGGTCACCGCCTCGGTTTGGAGGGGATGGATCATCCACAACAGCGCGACCACCAGGGCCAGCGGCGTAGCGGCCGGGCCAAAGAGTTCTCGCAACCGCGGAAGGAGCAGTGTCCGCCGCACGACACCCAGCAGCGCCCAGGCCGCAAGGATGTGGATGGCGAGGTTCAGCGCGTGATAGCCCCAGACATCCGTCCCGCCCAGGGCGAGATTGAGGGCCAGTGTCAAACTGACCACAGGCCGGCCGCCGAGCGTTGTCGCGCTGGACGGAAACAGTACGTCCCAGATCGGCCAGAGGTGCTGAACGTCCGGGTTCCTCACGATCCCGGGTTGGTCATCGAGGATGAAAGGCGCCGCAAAACTGTTGCGATATGCCGCGAGTGCCACCAACGCGATGAGGGCCAGAGCCAGCGGGATCGCCCATCCGAAGGCAGATCCGCTGGGGCTTGGCCCCGAATGATCGTCGCCAACGGCCATGCCCTGCCAGAGCGAGGCGGCAAGAAGCGAGTCCGTTGACTTGGAGGTACTGCGACGTTTCATTGGTTCCAAAGTGGTCCTCACTGTTCCCCTATCATGACTAGAAGTCTTTCGCCGTTCAATGCCTGGCTGAGGTGGGGGTATATGGCCGACTCCCCTCGTGGAAGGGGGCGCGAGCTTCGTAGAGCGAAAGCCTGGCCCGTACGGATTCTGCCAGCGTCTGCTGGTTCTGCCGTGCGGCCAATTCCAAGGCATGGCGCGCCGTCTGCACGGCCTCGGAGAAGCGGCCCGCCTCGGCATAGGCGGCGGCCAGCGCGTCGAGGACGGCCGGATCGCGGTCGGCGGTGAGCTCTGCCGCGCGCTCGGCCAGTTGGACGGCCCGCGAGCCGTTTCGATGCGACGCCGCGGGACTGGTCGCCAAGAGCCACGCCAATTCCCTCAGCGCCGGAACGTCATCGGGCTGCAAACGCAGCAATTCGCTCCATTCGGCGATGGCCTCCGGAATCTTGCCGTGGTGCGCAAGCACCACGGCAAGGGTTCGACGGGCGTTGATGAGCGTGGGCTTGAGTTGCAGGGCCGTCCGAAAATGCGCGATCGCCTCGTCGAACTGCCCGGCGCCCGCCAAGAACAGGCCGAGGTTGTGGTGGGCTTCGGCGCTGTTGGAGTTGATATCGAGCGACTTCTGGAACTCGGCCATGGCCTCCTCGTATCGGCTCTGCCGGGCCAAGGCATTGGCGAGATTGTAGTGGGCGCTGGCGTGCGACGGGTTGACCTCGATCGCCTTCCGGTAGTGTTCGATCGCCTCGTTGACTTGACCGCCTTCGGCCAAGATCGCTCCAAGGTTATTGTGGGCAGCCGCGCAGTTGGGGTCGATTGCCAGCGCATGGCGGAACTCGGCGATGGCCTCGGCGGCGTGCCCTTGGTCGCGCAGCGCAACGCCCAAGTGGTTGTGCGCCATCACGTCGTGCGGTTTGATGGCCAGGGCATCGTGGTACTGATCGATGGCCTCGTCCAAGCGGCCCTGATCGTGCAGGGCAACGCCCAGGTTGACGTGCGCCACCACATTGCCCGAGGTACAGTCCAGGGCGCGGGTCCACAACGTCTCGCTGTCGCGCCAATACGAGGTCTGCCGCCACGCACATCCCATGAAGGTGGCCAACACCAATGCCGAGGCGACACCGCACAGCCAGGCTCGGGAGGGCCACCTTTCGCACACCTGCTTGGCGCCCCATGCCAGGCCGATCGCCAGGCCAATCTGGGGCAGATACGTGTACCGATCGGCCATCGCCTGCTGGCCCACTTGCACCAGACCGATCACCGGCACGAGCATGCCCAAGTACCAGAACCAGCCGACGGGCAGGTAGGGGAATTTCCTTCGACAAGCCAGCAGACCGACGCCAATCGCGACCAACAACAACAAGGCCCCCCCGATTTCCCAAGAAGGCAGACTGTCGCCCGGATGAGGATAGAACGCCGCCAGGCCCAGGGGGCAAAAGAAGTTGCCCACGTAGCCCACGCAGGAAACCAGGGCATTTTCGATCCGGGAGGTCAGAGAAAGCCTATCGATCGATTGGACGGCCTCGCTTTGAGCCAGACGCGTCACCACACAGGAAGCGGCCGACAACACCAGCAGCGGGACCTTTTCGGCCACCAAGCGCCACGTCAGTGCCAGGCGTTTCAGCGGCCAATGATCCAACAGCAGCAGCACGAACGGCAGCGTTACCAGCATCGGCTTCGACATCAAGCCCAAGGCGAACAGCACCACGACCGCCAGATAACGAAGGAGCGAAAACGGGTGACGGACATACTCCACGTACGCGCCGAGCGTCAGGATGAAAAGCAGCCCGCTCAAGACGTCCTTCCGTTCGGACACCCAAGCCACGGATTCCGCCCGCAATGGATGAATGGCAAACACCGCGGCCACGAAGGCACTCGGCCAGAGATCGCCGGTCATTCGCCGCAGGACCAGGAACAACAGGATCGCGGCGGCGCCGTGCAGCAGGACGTTCGTCAGATGATACCCCCACGGCGCCAGGCCATAGAACTCATAGTCCAGCAGATAGGAGAGCGAGGTCAGCGGATGCCAATTGTCGGAATGAGTGCCGGTCAGCGCCCAGACGATGCCCTGCGGGGTCAGGCCGCGTGCCACGTGCGGGTTCTCGTATACGTAGTCGAAGTCGTCGAAGTTGACGAAGTCGAACCCGACCGTCTGGCTGAAGACGAGCACGATCGCCAGCAAGAGAAAGCCGCAGATGGCCAGCGCCGGGTAGTTGTTGCGCGGCCGTGGCTCTGCCCCGGACGGCAGGCGGTCTTGGGCGGACCGCTCCTGCCGGGCGCTGCGTCGATCGGCTGCCCCTGCACCGGCTTCTCCTGCCGGCTCAGGATGCGACGATCGGGCGTTCGGCTCTTTCTCGGTTCTCGGCCCATGTTCTAGTTGTCGCGATGCGGGGAGCCG
Organism: uncultured Planctomycetaceae bacterium; assembly: GCA_963759115.1. Lineage (GTDB taxonomy): Bacteria > Planctomycetota > Planctomycetia > Pirellulales > Thermoguttaceae > CAVWXT01. Next base: position 1,018,129 of record CAVWXT010000001.1, on the reverse strand, counting down.
GATTGACAGGCCTTGATTCTGGCACGAAGCGTGCCCATCAATGTGGCGTTGTTCTGGCTGGCGGCCAAGGCCAGGGCCTTCTGGTAATGAGTGATGGCTTCGTCGAGCTTCTTCTGACTCTCCAAGGCGGCGCCGAGATTGCTGTGGGCCGCCACGTCGTCGGGATTGAGATCGATCGCGTTCTGAAACTCGTCGATGGCCTCGGCCACGCGCCCTTGCGCAAGAGGGTGGTGCCGAAGTTGGCGTGCGCCTTCGCGTGGTCGGGCTTGAGTTTCAGGGCCTGCTGGTAAGAGGCAGCGGCCTCCTCGTATCTTTTCTGCTTCGCGTAGGCAACGCCGAGGTTGTTGTAGACCTCCGCGAAGTCCGGCCTGATGTTCACCGCCTCCTGGAAATGCCCAATGGCGTCGGCCACGCGCCCTCGATCATACAGAACGCTACCGAGGCTCCAATGAGCCACGGCGTTGTCCGAAGTGCAGGCCAGGGCATGGTTCCAAAGCGCCTCGCCGTCGCGCCAGTACGACGTCTGCTGCCTGGCGCAGAGCATCAAGGCAACCAGCACCAGCGCCGAGGCCGCGCCCACAACCAGGCTCGGGAAGGCCATGACGCGCATAGCCGCTTCGCGCCCCACGCTAGGGCAATCACCAGGCCAATTTCGGGCAAGTACGTATAACGGTCGGCCATCGCCTGTTGCCCGACCTGCACCAACCCGATCACCGGCACGAGCATTCCCACGTACCAAAGCCAGCCCACGATAAGATACGGGCACTTCCGCCGCCAAAGCACGGCAGCGAGGGAAATGGCTGCCAACAGCAGCACCGCACCCGCGACTTTCCATATCGGCAGCGTACTGCCCGGGTGAGGATAGAACGCGGCCAAACCGACGGGGTAAAAGAGTTGCTCCGCGTACGCCACGTACGAAACCAGCGCATTGGCAATCCGCGACCAAAGCGGGATGAAATCCAGCCGCACCACGGTCCGCTCCTGGGCCAGCCGCGTGGCCACGCAGGAAGCGGCCGATAGCGCCAACAGCGGAAGCTTCTCGACCACCAATCGCCACAACACAGTGAAGCGATTGCCTCGCATGCTCGTGTGTTCATCCGCCTGTGGTGAAGTCGTCATGCGCCCCAGCGGCCAGTAGTCCAACAACAGCAACACGAACGGCAGCGTCACCAACATCGGCTTGGCCATGAAACCCAGCGCAAACAGCGCCACGACCAGTGCGTAGCGAAGGAGCGAGAAAGGCCGACGGACATAGCCCACATAAGCCCCCAGGGTCAGCATGAAGAACAGCCCGCTCAAGACGTCCTTCCGCTCGGCCACCCAGGCCACGGACTCCGCCCGCAACGGATGAATGGCAAACACGGCGGCCGCCGGCGCTGGGCCACAGATCGCCCGTCATTCGCCAGAGGACCAAGAACAGCAGGATCGTGGTGGCGGCGTGCAACAGAACGCTGCTGAGGTGGTGCCCTCCCGGCTTCAGATCGTAGAGCTGGCAGTCCAGCATGTGGGAGAGCCAGGTGAGCGGATGCCAGTTGCTGGCGTGGGTGCTGGTGAAGGCCCAGACGAGCCCATCGCCGGTCAGGCCGCGGGCGACGTGCGGGTTCTCCCTGACATAGTCGTTGTCGTCGAGGTTGACGAAGCCATGCTCAAGCGTCTGACCGAAAACCAGCGCCACCGCCAGCAGGAGAAGGCCGCAAATCGCCACGGCCGCATAGCGATTCCGCGCCGGAATCTCGGGGCCTGGCTGGGCGCCGCGCGGAGCGGCCGCCCGCGGGGCCGGCTTCTCCGGCGCGTCCGGTTCGCGATGATTGGGCGTTCTGGTGATCTTTGGCTTTCGGCCCATGTTTCTAATCAGTCTTCGCAAGGGCGAATCGGTTTGGCATATTCGAGGTCAGTGTACTGGCCGCGCTAAGGCTGGACGGATGGAATGTTGACGGGCGGCAGGGCATCGCGATAGGGGGAACCGGCTCGATAGAGCTTGATTCGTTCCTGAAGGGCCTCGGCCAAGGCAGTCTTGTTCTGGCTGGAAGCCAAGGCCAGGGCCTGTTCGGCCGTCCGCAGGGCCTCCGGCAGCCGGCCGGCCTCGGCATAGGCGGCAGCCAAGGTATCGAGGATGGCCGGATGCTGGCCGCCCGTGAGCTTGGCCGCACGTTGGGCCAGTTCGATGGCCCTGGGGCCGTTTCGGACCGACGCCTGGGGGCTGGTCGCCAACACCCAGGCCATCCTGTCCAGCACCACGGTGCTGTCCGGCCGCAAACGGACCAGTTCGCCCCATTGGGCGATCGCCTCGGGGAGTTTTCCCTGCCGGTGCAAGAGAAGACCCAGGTTGTAGCCGGCGTCCACATAATCGGGCCGGATCTTCAGCGCTTCCCGATACTCCGCCGTGGCCTCATCAATCTCCTTCTCCGCGAGCAGGGCGTTGCCGAGGTTGTTGTGCGCTTCGGCGTACAGCGGATCGACTTCCAGCGCCTTGCGATATTGGGTGATGGCGTCGGCGACGTGCCCCTTGTCGTACAGGGCAATGCCCAGGTTGTTGCGGGTCATCGCATCGTCGGGTTCGATGTCGAGCGCGTTCTGGAAATGTCGGGCGGCGTCGTCCACGTGTCCCTGTGCGTACAGGAGGACTCCGAGGTTGATTTCGGCCAGCGTGTTGCGCGAGGTGCAGTCCAGTGTGTGGGCCCAAAGGGTCTCGCTGTCGCGCCAGTAGGACGTTTGCTGCCAGGAACAGCCCATCAGGGCCGCCAACAGCAGCGCCGACGCGACGCCCCCCAACCAGGCGCGAGATGGCCATCGGTCGAGCACCCGCTTCGCACCCCACGCCAGCGCGATTGCCAGTCCGATCTGGGGCAGGTACGTGTACCGATCGGCCATCGCCTGCTCTCCCACCTGCACCAGGCCGATCACCGGCACGAGCATCCCCAGATACCAGAGCCAGCCGACCAATAGGGAGGGGCACCGCCGCCAATAAACGACGGCGCCCGCGGTGACGCCCGCCAGGATCAACACCGCGCCCGCCACCTTCCAGATCGGAAAACCGCTTCCCGGATAGGGATAGAACACGGCCAGCCCCAACGGGTAGAAGAACTTGCCCACGTACGCCACGTACGAAACCAGGGCATTCTCGATTCGAGAAACCAGGGGGAACTTGTCCATCGACTGCACGGCCGTGCCCTGGGCCAATTGCGTGGCCACGCACGAAGCGGCCGACAACACCATCAGCGGGAGCTTCTCGGCCACCAATCGCCACCCTAGTGCGACATTCGACGATCTCTTTCCGCTCCCCAAAGCCCCCCCATTGAAATGGGGGGGCGTTTCTCCATGACAAGGACCCTTTGCCATGCGTTTTAGCGGCCAGTAGTCCAACAGCAGCAGCACAAACGGCAGCGTCACCAACATCGGCTTGGCCATCAGGCCCAAGACAAACAACACGACTACCGCCAGGTAGCGCAGGAGCGAAAAGGGGCGACGGGCGTAGCCCACGTAGGCCGCCAGGGTCAGCATGAAGAACAGCCCGCTCAAAACGTCCTTTCGTTCCGCCACCCAGGCCACCGATTCCACGTGCAGCGGATGAACGGCGAACACCGCTGCCGCGAAGGCACTGGGCCAAAGATCGGCCGTCATCTGCCGCAGCACCAAGAACAGCAAGATCGCGGCGGCGGCGTGCGACAGAACGTTCGTCAGATGATATCCCCACGGTTTCAAGCCGTAGAACTCGAAGTCCAGCAGGTAGGAAAGCCAGGTCAGCGGATGCCAGTTGTTGGCATCGGTGGTGGCAAAGGCCCACGCGATCGCCTCGGTGGTCAGGCCACTCGTCAGGCGAGCGTTCTCGTAGACGTAGTGGTTGTCATCGAAGTTGACAAAGCCGTGGCCGAGCGTCTGGCGGAAGACCAGCACCACGGCCAGCAGAAGAAATCCGCAAACGGCCGGCGCCGTGTAGGGACCGTGAGTGCGGGGCCTTGGGGCGGGCGAGATCGGATCTCGCCGGGGAGCCGCCCGCGAGGCATCGCCTTGCCGCGCTGCGCCGGAGACCGTCTCGTTGCGGCGGTGAAGATCGCCGTGTTCCGGCCGTTTCTTTGTCTTTGGCCTACGACTCATGCGGCTGCCTGAGGGCTTCGGGAAGAATCGCCCGGATTATTCACGGCCAGGCGCCGACCCGACGCGCCAGCGAGACGGCGGCGACGAATGCCTTCGGGGTCCGTTCGGCTGGCGTTGGGCACCCGACGTCCTGCTGCCCCCGTGCTTGACTAATCCGACATCACTCCATTTTACCCTCTCGCGAGGCTTCCGAGAACTTTTGCCGCATCCCGAAGCCCCCATTGCAGCGGGGGGGCTTCTCCGCGGCAACGACTCGACGAGCTAGTAGTCCGACACACTTGAGGTGTCGGGTCGGGTGCCACGGGCAGCTTGTCTGCCCGTGCAGCGGACACGGGCAGACAAGCTGCCCGTGGCACCCAACAGTCTCGGTGTGTCAGACTGCTAGGCCGGCTCGCGCGGCAGCCCCAATCGCTCGCGCTGATAGGCGCCGCTGCTGACGCGAGCCACCCATTGGGTGTTGTCGAGATACCACGCGACGGTCTGGCGAATGCCCGAGGCGAACTCGTGCTCGGGCTGCCAGCCCAATTCCCGCCGAATCTTGCCGGCGTCGATGGCATAGCGGCGGTCGTGGCCCGGCCGGTCCTGGACGAACGTAATCAGCGACGTGCACGGGGCGTGGGGCAGCCCGGGCCGCAGCTCATCGACGGTGCCGGCAGATGGTCCGCACCACGTCGATGTTCTTCTGCTCGCAATTGCCGCCGATGTTGTAGGTTTCGCCGGGCCGGCCGGCCGTCAGCACCCGCCACAGGGCCCGGCAGTGGTCCTCGACGAACAGCCAGTCGCGGACGTTCTGGCCGTCGCCGTAGACGGGCAGCGGTTTGCCTTCCAAGGCGTTGAGGATCATCAAGCGGGATCAGCTTCTCGGGAAACTGGCAGGGGCCGTAGTTGTTCGAGCAATTCGTCACCAGCACGGGCAGGCCGAAGGTGCGGAAATACGCCCGGGCGAAATGGTCGGCCGCCGCCTTCGAGGCCGAGTAAAGCGAACTCGGATCGTAAGGGCTCGTCTCGGTGAACCGGCCGGTGGGCCCCAGCGATCCATAGACTTCGTCGGTCGAGACGTGCAGGAAGCGGAAGGCCGCCCGCCGCTCGGCGGGCAGGCGCCGCCAGCGTAGCGCCGCGACGGCGTCGAGCAGTTGGAACGTGCCCTGCACGTTCGTCCGAACGAACTCGGCGGGGCCGTCGATCGAACGATCGACGTGCGACTCGGCCGCGAAATGGACGATCGCCGTCGGGCTCGTACTCGGCGAGCACGTCGTCGACGGTCGCCCGATCGACGATGTCTCCGTGGACGAAGACGTGGCGAGGATCGTGGAGCGCGGCACCGCAGCGAATCCAGATTGCCGGCGTAAGTCAGTTTGTCCAGATTCACGACGCGGACCGTCTGTTCGGCGATGCATTGCCGCACGAAACAGCTCCCGATGAAGCCGGCGCCGCCGGTGACGAGGATGGTTTCCATAGTCGCAGACGTTTGAGGTCGAGCACAGGCCGAATCATCCGCACAGACCAGGCAATTCCAAGTATGTTCAGCCGGCAACGGATGTCAAGCCGCAAGCGGCAGGCGGCTCCGGCGCGACGTTAACGGGTTGCAGAATGGCCCATGCGATGTACACTACAAGGGGGGCGGTTGGCGAAAGCAGCAGGCGCAGGCTCTTGGGCTTCGTATGGCGTTCCAATGGAAGTACCTGAAGTGCTATGCGTGGGGCGTGTCCCAGTTCCTCATCGGCGCCGACCAAGGCAAGCAACGACTGCACTATGAGACGCTAAAGCCTTTCCCGGGGGCAAGAATTCTGGATGTGGGCTGCGCCACGGGAAACGCTTCGGCGATCTTCACGGATTTCGATTACACGGGCATCGACCTCGATGCCGGGGCGATCGATTTTGCCGCCTACCGGTTCCGCCGGTTTCCGAACATGAAGTTCCTCTGCATGGACTTGAATCGCCACGACCGGCGGGCCTACTACAACTACATCGTTTTCGGCTCGACCGGTCACCACATACCGAACGACGAGCTGTTGGCGATGCTCAGGCAATTTCGGGAGCTTCTCAAGCCCGGCGGAGTCATTGGGGTCTTTGACGCGGTGAAGACCGGCACGGAAAGCCGGCTCCTGCGGTTCGTGATGTCCATCGACCGGGGCAAGTTCCACAAAACGGTGGAAGAGTACCTCGATCTGTTTTCCAAGGCAGGGCTGACGCTTCAGGAACAGAAGATGACGGCCGTCAAGGGCGCTTGCCTTACCTATACGAACTTCGCGTCGTTTCGGCTGACCGCGTAGACGAAGCAGCCGCTCAGGCTCGCGCCGTTATCTTGTGGCGGACAGTGCCCGCCCTACAAAGACGCAGGTTTCTCGATCACGGCCAGCAGCGACGTGCCGAAGGGAATTCGCAGCCGGTGGAACAGCCGGTACTCCAGGGTACACAGCATTCTCATCGTTCGGTTCACCGGTTTCGGGGGAATGGAATGCTGGGGGAGACGGCGGGAGAGGCACGTGTTGAGCATCTTCACGGCGAGCTTGGGAGCGAACAAGGCGTGAAAGAGGTATTCCAAGCGGACGATCCGGCCCTTGCCCGACACCAGGTTCCGCAGCGTCCGCCGGGAATACCGCCGATAGTGGCCATTGATCTCGTCGTGCAGGTCCCAAAGTTTCATCGACGCCGGCACCGTGATGACAAGCTTGCCGCCGGGGCGAAGCATCGCGTACATCTCGTCGATTGCTTGGCGGTCGTCCGCAATGTGCTCGACGACGTCCAACGCGGTGATCAGATCAAAACGCAGGCCGCGATAGCCGGAATGGCCCAGGGGTTCGGTGAAGATTTGGGCACGATGGGGCGAGTCGTCGTCGATCAACGACGTATCGACTTCGATCCCCCGCACATTCCCGAACTTGCCGAGTTCGGCAAAGAACAGCCCGTTTCCGCAACCGACGTCGAGAATCTCGATCGGCGGGCGGAACGCGAGCGAGCGGATCACGTCCAGAAGCATCGCCTCCCGCGCTTGCCACCACCAGTGGCCGCGGTAGAGCTTTTCGTAGTATAGTCCGTACTCTTTATCCATTCTTGGCGGCACGACTGCCGGCGTCAGGTTTCTCGAGGCGTGGCGATAGAAGATGAAGGGTGTGGGAGGCGACTCCCGCCGCCGAATTTGCCTCGACCAGGCCACCAATCGGCGACTGGAGTCGCCTCCTACAATAGGGATGTGCGGGCCTCTGACGGACCGGCCGGGGCAACTTCCGGGTGAACGATGACTTCGCGGACCAAGGCCACCGGGCGACGGCGGCTCTCGTCGCACGCCCTGACCACGTATTCGCCCACGACCCCCAGGAACAAAAGTTGCACGCCGCCGAGGAACCAGATCGACACGGCCAACGTGGCAAAACCGCTGGGGAATCGGTTGGGGACGGCGAAGTAGAGAACCACGTAGGCCAGCGCCACCAACAGAGCGATGCTCGAAGCCGCGAAGCCCAACCACTGGATCAAACGAACGGGAATGTTGGAGAACGAGAACAGGCCGTCGTAGGCCAGTGCCAGGAGCTTGCGAAGCGTATACTTGGGCCGCCCTGCAAACCGGGCGGCGCGCTCGTATTCCACGCCGACTTGCCGGTATCCTACCCATGCCCGCAGGCCGCGAACAAAACGGTTCCGTTCGGGCAGGGCCAGCATGGCGTCCAGCACGCAACGATTCATGCAGGAGAAGTCGCCCGCGTCCAAGGGGACGTGGATGTCGGCCAGGCGCTGCAAGAGGCGGTAGAAGAGGGAGTAGGCGAATCTCTTCAGCGCGTTCTCTTTTCGCCGGGTCCGCACGCCGTAGGCCACGTCGGCCCCGTCCTCCAATGCACCAAGCAACAGGGGAATGGCCTCGGGGGGGTCCTGCAGGTCGCCGTCGATCACCGCAATGGCCGACCCCCGCGCATGGGAAAGGCCTGTGCAAACGGCCGCCTGATGGCCGAAATTGCGGGTCAAGCAGATCCCTGTAAACAGCGGGTCTTCGGCGACGAGCGAACGGATCATGGCTTCGGAACGATCCGTGCTGCCATCGCTCACCAACAGGACTTCGCTGCGACTGAAGCCCAGTTGCTCGACGACGCTCTTGAGCCTTCGGCAAAGCTCAGGAAGGATTTCCTCTTCGTTATAGATGGGCACCACCACCGACAAGAAGTCTCGTCGTAATGCCATACCCGCCCATCCCCGCCATTGCCGAGGCAAAATGTTGGCCGCTTGCCGGCGCGGCACCGCGGTGTCCGCCGCCACCCCACCTCTATACCATAGCACCGTTCAAGGGCGGCGGCAAACGCCCGGCTGCCGGCTCGTGCAGATTTGCGCGGGCCGCCGCCGAGACGGCTTCTGACGCGGGTTCAAGCCATTTTTCCACTTGCCGAGTGGAGCCAAGAATCTGACAATGGCAGTTCCCCGGCGAAGGCAGGCTGGTTTTGTATTTGTGGAGAAGGACATGGGAGCGAGGCGGCGACGGAACGAACCGGCTACGAAGGCCAAGGCGGCGCCGGCGCGGGGGATCGCGCTCGGGGCCATTCGCACGCGTGGCTGCCGCCACCGCGCCGGTCAGGCGTTGGCTTGCCGCCGCAACGCAATGGTCGGGCGCGCTGCACTTGATCGAGTGGGCCGTTCTGGGGATCGCCTGCTCGTTGATCCTTGGCCTGCACGTCGTGTTGTACGAGCACGTGGGGGCGTTCTGGCGTGACGAAGCGACCCTCATCCAGGTGGCCCAGCAGCCGACTCTGCACGGCATGTGGGACTGGCTCGACGCCGACTCTTGTCCGGCGCTCGCCCCCAGCCTCTTGCGCCTCTGGATTTGGACGGGACTCGGCAGCACCGATGCCGGGCTTCGCCTCTTCGGCAGCCTGGTCTCGGCAGGCATCATTGCCGCCGTCTTCGTCTCCTGCCGCGAGATTGTCGGCACAGGAAACCCAACGGCGAGCGCGGCTGCCGACACCGTCCCACGCAGTGCGCCGGTCAGCCCGAAAGAGGCGCCGGCGGCGGTCTCTGTATCTACTTCACCCTCAGCAGGCGCGTGGCGGGGAGGCGCGCCGGTTCTGGCCATCGCGCTGGCCGCCTTCAACACGTCGATCTTCTATTACGGCAGTTCGATCCGGGCGTATGGCCTGGCGAGCATCCTGGCCGTGCTCTGCTTCGCCGCTTTCTGGCGACTCGTGCAGCGGCCCAGCCTCCGCACTGCGGCCGTTGCCTTGTCGATGGCCGTGCTGAGCGTTCACAGCAACTATCAGAACAGCTACCTGTTGCTGGGAGTCGGTCTTGCGGCCGCCCTGACGTGCGCCGTGTCCGGGCCGTGGAAACGCAGCGTCCTGGTGTTGGGGCTCTGCGGCGTGGCCGCGCTTTCCCTGTTGGTCTACCTTCCCACGATCGCGGTGTATCGAGTTGCCGCGAGCATCATGTTTCAGACGATGAGCATGAAAGAGATCGCCGACACGGTGGTATGGTCGGTTGCGGGGGAGAGCACCGTGCTGCTACGCGCTTGGGTAGCGTCGCTGGTGCTGATTACCGTCCTGTTGCCATTCGGGTGCTACCGGCAATGGCGGTATGGGATGGGACGCCGCGTTCCGTCATTGCACCTCTATTGCCTGCTGGCCGCGGCCATCAGCGGCATTGCCGGATTGGGTTTTGTGTGGTTCAACAGTCTGCTTCCCTGGCCCTGGCATTTCACGCCCTTCCTTGCCTTGGCGGCCGTAGTCATCGAGGTCGGTTTGCGGCCGTCGCGGGACTCCTTCTGGCTTGCTTCCTGCCGACTTGTTCTCGCTGGCGTCATGATCGCCGTGAGCGTGGCTCCGCTGTGGACGATCGCTCATCGCCGGCGCACCAATATTGATCTGGTGAGTCAAGTTCTTGCCAGTGAAGCCGGGCCAAACGACCTGATTGTGGTCAATCCCATGTGGCTTTCTCCCGTTTTCAATTATTACTACCAGGGCAACGCGCCGTGGATCACGCTGCCCGAAATGCCCACGGATGAGAAGTCCAGAGTGTCCTGTTATGGGCGGTTCCGGGAGTTGATGATGACGCCCGATGCGCTGAAGCCGACTCTGCAACGGATCGAGAGAACGCTCGCTGCGGGGAATCATCTGTGGATCGTCGGCGAGCCCACGTTCTGGCAGGCGACCACGGACCCGCCCGTTCTGACGGCCGCTCCCGATCCGCAGGCCGGCTGGTCCTGTCAGATGTACTACGAGGGTTGGACCATGCAGGCGAGCCACTTCATCGTCGGGCACGCAGAACGCGGCAAGACGATCGAAATCCCCGTCGGCCAGCCCGTCAATTCGGTGGAAGAGTGCGGCCTAGCGCTGATCGAGGGATGGAACGCCGAAGGCAACCAACCGGGCCGTCCGACCAGATAGAACGGAATCCGTTCCGTTCGCGCGGATTGAAATCCGCTTACAGCGAGATTTTGTCACTCCGCAATCCGTTCCAGGATCGTCACCCGCGGCGCCCCCGTCACGGTCCGGTAGAGGTGTTCATCCGGCGTCTCGCGGTTGTCGAACGGGATGTCGGGATAGTTCAACTCGATGCTCCGGTAATCTGCGGGATGCGTGCGAAGATTCGTCAGCAGGTACTTGGCAACGGCGAGGTCCTTCTCGCAGATAAAGTTGTGGCGGATAATCACCCATTTGGCCTTGAGCGCCGGCGTCAGGTCTTCGCCCGTCAGTCCGCCGACCACCCGCATCTTGGTATAAAACTTCACGGGCAGGTCGCCATAGGTGATCGCCACCACGTCGTCGGGTTTTCCGTACTGGTTCAGGTAGGCCACGATCCCTTCCGTGGGACCCGCGTAATGATGGGTGATTTCGTAAAGGTAATCGCGGATGGGGCTCAACAGCAGGATGGCCGCCAGTCCGGCAATTCCCACGGCCCAATGGAGACGCATGGCGGAATCCAGGACCTTGGCTGCCAGCAGGCATAACACGGGGATCACCGGCGCAAGGTAGCGGAAGAAATAGAAGGGGGTCAGAACGCACAACGCCCCCAAGTTGATCGCGACAAACAGCAGCAAGAGCGTCGCTGCCTGGGCCGTGTTCCGGTCGAGTCGTGGAAAGCGCTGCGTACGGACCCAGGCGATAGTCCCCACCATCGCGAGCAACGCCAAGAGGATGGGCGAGAAGAGATGCCGGAAGATCTGGGCCAGGTATTGCGGCGCCAAGTCAAAGGGGCGCTCGAAGCTGAACTTCACGCCGGGGTATTGTCCCACGGCCGGCGGACTCAATAGCCAAATCAGCCACGGCAGATTCAAGAGCAACGTGCCGAACGACCATAAGGCCACCGCCACGAACCGCTCGCGATGGAACAGCGCCGCGTGAACCAGCACGGCTGCCAGGAACACCGCCCAGTAGGGAAAGTGACAATGAAACAGCAGGGTGGCCGCGATGACGAATACCGCGGCCGCCCCCCGCCGGCGTCGCACCATCCGGCAGTAAGCCCACAGCCCGAGCAGCGAAAAGAAATGCGCACGGACTGTAGTAACGGCATTGCCGCGACAGGATCAGAAAAGGAATGCACGTGGAAAGCAGCACCGCGGCCAGTACGGCCGCCCGCCGGCTTTGCCAGAGCGATCGGGCGAGAAAATAGCTCAACGGCACCGAGGCCAACCCCATCAGCGCGAACGGCAGACGAGCCACCAGCGTGCTGGTCCCCAGAACGCCGAAGAACCCGGCCAACAGGTAGAATGGAAACCAGGTGTGCCAGCGGTAGAGGTAGTCGCGCCCGTATTCACGTCCCAACTCCTGGGAGAAATGGTTGCGGCCGTCGTACCCGCGGGGCACGCCGTCGGTCAGTACCGTCTCGGCGATCAGGGCGGTTTGGGCCTCATCTTGCCAGAGACACTGGTCGCCGAGGTTCGCCAGGAAGAGCCAGCCGCTGGCGGCCATCAGCACCGCCAGCAGCAGCCACTCCTTCGCCTGCACCGGCCCCGCCACGGCCGCTTCGATCGGAGCGGCCTGCTTCTCGGCGGGCTTTTCCTTCACGGATCGATTTCTGCGCGTTCTCACGGCTGTTCCTCGGTTGAACGGCCCGCATTCGGAACATCGCCGGGCGGCGCTCCGATAATACTGTCACCCACCCGCCAGCCGTCGAACACACACAACGGAACCGTCTCCAAAGGACTCACCTCCTGATCGAGGGGCACCGGGACGGACTCGACGCTGCCGGCGTGTCGCTGGAGGTAGTGTCCCATCTGCCACATCCACACCTTGTAATAGTAGATGCAATTCCAACCGTGTTTGGATTGTGGCGCCGGCGGCAGCGGAGGCAATTTCTTATCCAAGGGCTGGAACTCGATGTCGCCGACAATCCACAGCCGGTGTCCGGCCGCCAGCGTCTTCTCAACCTGCTGGAGCGTTGGCGCCAGCGAATCCGGAGTCGCCATCACTTGCCGTATGGTGCCGTAGGGGAGCAAGCACGTTGCCGTGTCGGTGGAAGTCAGGGGCTGCGTGTTCCAGGGGGCATCGCCGTGGTAGTGGTACTTGAAACCCGTGGCGAGCCAGAAGGGGTTTACGAGGATAAAATCGTCGGGCTTCGCCGACTCAGCGAGGACGGCAGCGACACGATCCAGGTTCGTTCGACGAAGATAGGCGCGCTGCCAAAGAAGCGGAAGACTCAGGGCAATCATGAGGCAGGCAACCGCCGCGCGTCCCAACCACACCCAGACATTGTTGTCCTTGGATTGGAGGGCCACTTCAACCACCACGCCGATAAGAACCACCAGGGGCGTGAAGTGCCACGGAAACGGCCGGATGCCGTGCGCCAGCACGAATCCGAAGTTGGCCGCCACGGCCACGACCGCCACCGTCAAGAAGTACGCCGGCAGCGACGGCGTCGCGCCCACCCAAGGCCGCCGGCGGAGCAGGGGAACGATCAGGCAGATCAGGGCGGCCACTCCCAGGCAATATCCTGCAATCCGCAAGGCATAGCTGTCGGCAATCTCGGCGGTAAGGGCCGTCGCCAGGCTCTTGACGAAGTAATCGGTCAGCTCCGGGGCAAGGCTCATGACAAGGCACGATTCCCGGAATTCGCGAATCGTCGGAACGTACACCAGCAGCGTAACCGCCGCCGCGCAACAGATGGCCAGGATCAAGAGGCTGCGCCGCCACAATCGGCACATCGCGCAAACGCCGGCGCCGGCAACGCCAATGGCCAGCAGCAGGTACGAATTCTGGTAACTCGAGTGACACGAGAGTATTGCGAACACGAGACTCGCCAGGATGTTCCGGCGCGTTGGCCCTTGCGCCACTCTCCAGAAGGCGGCACAACACGGCATGATGAACATGGCCGCCATCCCGTAGGGCGCACCGACGAGCAAAAATAGAACACGGTGACGTTGAACGGGATCAAAGCCATCGCCACCAACGGCACGCGGCCCGTAATCGTCCAACAACTGGCCAACATCGAGACGACGATTCCGCACGACACCAGCGCGCCGAAAAGGCGGAGCCCGTCGCCGCTGGCGCCCGGTCCGGCGGCCATCCATAACCGCAGCGAGCCGTACATCAAGACGGGGGCCGAGTCCTTGGAAAGCCAGTCCCACATCGTCTTCAGACTCGGCGCGGAGGCCACTTGGATGGCGCCGGTTTCGTCGCGCCAGAAAGAGCCCGAAGCGCGGTAGAGCGTGACGTGCAGCCACAAGATCAGCAAACAGGCTACGACGAAAATCGCCCATTCGATCTTCCGCGTCACCGCCGGCCGTTCCTCCGCGCTGAGAATCCGCCGCAGAGAGTCCCGCATCTGCCGCGGACGGGATGGTTGTCCGCCGGCAGGTTTGTTGCTCGCTCGCGGCGCCCCCCTCTTGCCTTTCTTCGCTCTCACGGATTCCTCCTGAAGACCCACAAATTGTAGGTAGATCGCGGTTGGGCGCCGGCTACTTCAGCATCCCATTTGTACACGCTTGGCCGGTCGGGAAAAATATCGACCAGCCCGACGGCGTGGTAATGGGCGGCCAAGTAATCGGGAATCCAATTGGTCAGGAGGGTCTCGGAATTGCCCCGCCCCAACCAAGAAAAATGCACGTTCACGACCACCGCGAACTTCGGCTGCGCCGACTCGATCTCGCGGATCATGTCCTCCTGCATCGTGCGCGCGTAGGGATGCACTTCCATCAAAGGGTACGCGTAGATATAGCCCGTGGCCGAATTCCGGCGGGAGTCGAAGAAGATCTCCGGCTCGGAACCGAAGACGGCGATGCGGTCCTCGGGCGAGGAATTGTTCCGCAAGTAGTCGGCGATGACGGGGCACTCGACGAACGGGTTGGGCCAATAGACGTGGCGGCAAGCCTGCTCCGGCCACCAGGAGAAATAATAATCTCGCTGTTGCCACACGGGCGACACGACCGCGGCCGCGGGAATCAAGGCTGCCAGCCCCACCAGCCATCCGCGGCCGGCGGCGCTCGGGGGCTCGGCCGGCGAAGCGGTCTTGGCCTTCCCGCGGTTCCGCCGGCCGGCAGACGCCGGCGAAGCGCGGCTTGACGTGCCAAACGTAACCATTGCCAGACGCGAGACCAGACCCACGATCGCCACGAAGCCGATGCCCGCCAGGATCGCGACGCAGGGAAGCAGCACGATGAAATAGTGCTGGCGGAAATAGAAGCCGGGACAGACGCACAAGAACGAGAAAACCAGAAACGTGAACACGAAGGCGCGGCGTCCCGGAACGCCGCCGGAGCACACCAGACCGATCGCGCCCGCCAGCCCCAACGCCCAAATTGGCCAGTTTGCTCCGATGACACCCTGTAGGCTGTCCCAGAATATCTCAAATCCCAGCTTGAGCGGAATCTGCTCGACGTAGGTCCGTGCGTACTGAACCGTCCAGAACCAGAACTTGTCGAACGTGCCCGCCAACCAAAGCCAGAGGCACGTGGCGGCCAACGGCAAGACGGCCCCCACGGCGTAACTGAGGCAAAGCGCCAGGTGTCGCCGCGAGAGAACGGGACGCGGCCGAACGCAGGACACCAGGACCGCCAGCCCGCCGAAGACCGGCAAAAACACCCCTTGCTGCTTCATCAGGAAGGCCAGGCCCAGCAGCAGGCCGGAAGCTGCAAACAGCCACGGTTTCTGGGAGCGGATCGCCCGCCACAGAACCCACGCACCGGCGACGCCGAAAACCGTCACAAAATGCGTGGCGTGGGCCGCCGTGCCCATCACGGATGGGCTGCTGGACAAGACCGCAAAGCAGGCCGCCGCCGCGGCGCCCGTCAGGGTATCGAACAGGTCACGCGCAAAAAAGAATATCAGGCCGATGGTGGCGAGGTTGACGGCCAGCAGGCCCAGGTGGATGCCGACGGTGGTTTGCCCGAAAACCGCCATCAGGCCGGCATAGGCCAGGTACGTGCCCGGCAATTTCATATTGTAGGCCAGGATGTAGGGCGGGATGCCTTGCAGAATCAATTGGCCCGCGTAGGCGTATTCGCCCTCGTCGCGTTCCAGCGGAAACGCCGCCAACCGCGCTCGGACAAACATTGAGAACACCAGAGCCATCGCCAAGACAACCCAAGCCAGGCGACTCACCGTGCGTTGCGTCGGACTGAGTGTTTCCATACTGGCGTTCTTCCTGCCCGGCTGCCCCGCCGAGAAGGAACCCGCAAACTCCTCGACGAGGAAGGCCGTTTGGCCCTCACCGCCGCGAGCTCTTCGGCAACAGACACCCCGTATTTTAGCGGAAGTACACGGATAGCTCAACGGACCACTCACGTCACATCCGTCGGGAGGGCCCCGCCGTCTTCAACGCATCCAGCAGCGTTTGCGGCGTGTAGCCACCGCGTAGGACGATGGGCTGATTGGGATTGCCGGCCGGAAAGATTGCCAACACCGGCACCTGCTTGCTGCCCAACAGCTCCAGCATCGCCGTGACCTCGGGCTGGCCGTGCGTCCAGTCGGCCTGCAACGCAACAACGCCGTTGGCTTGCACGGCCTCGCGGACGTCCTGGGTGTTCAAGACGGTCGCTTCCAGGGTCTTGCAGGTCAGGCACCAGTCGGCCGTAAAATCAACCAGCACCGTAGCCCCGGAGGCGATGGAATCTTCCAACACCATGCGAGTGAAGGGCTGCCAGGGAAGATGCTTTTGGTCTTTGCCGGAGACGGCCTTCGCCGTCGGGCCGAGCACCTCTTCGACGGCCCCGCGACCCTTGAGGTCGACCAGACGTGCGGCGATGGCCTCTTCGACCGAGCGGTCGAAACGGTCGCGCATCA
The DNA here is from genome assembly GCA_963759115.1 of uncultured Planctomycetaceae bacterium. Classification (GTDB taxonomy): domain Bacteria; phylum Planctomycetota; class Planctomycetia; order Pirellulales; family Thermoguttaceae; genus CAVWXT01. Next base: position 1,001,843 of record CAVWXT010000001.1, on the reverse strand, counting down.
CGCCGGCCAGCCATCCGAAGCTGAAAATCCACACCACTCCCGCAAAAGCTGCCGCTTCCATCCACGATCGCGCCGCCGTCCCGGGATCGGACCCCGGCGGCGTGCGACCGATCCACCAGCAGGCGCCCCAAATGCCGAACAACAGCGCGATGGTCGGAACGATCAACGGCCCCGTCAGGAACGTGAACATGTAGATGACCGTGCCCAAGAGCACGAATCCCATGATCTGCTTGAAGGTGTCCATCCAGGCGCCGGGCTTCGGCAGGAAACCGATCAATCCGGGAAATGCGCCGATCAAGAGATACGGGCTGGCCATCCCCAGGCCCACCGACGCAAAGACCGCGTAGGTCTGGGGCGGCGGCTGGCTTGCGGCCCAGGTCAACGCCGGGGCAAGGAACGGAGCGGTGCAGGGTGTCGCCAAGACGGTGGTGATCGCCCCCTTGGCAAACGCGCCGGCAAATCCTTCCTTCTCTGCCAACTCGACGGCCTTTCCGCGGCCAACGAAGCCGGGGATGGGGATCTCCCACACGCCCAGGAAACTCAGCCCCATGGCAAACACCACGGCCACCAGCGTGACGTTGAATCCGTTGTAGCTGAAGAGTTGCCCCCACCCCAGCCCCAACGTCACCGCCAGCGTCGCCAGCACGAGAAACACTGAGAGTAAACCCAACGAGTACCAGATGTTCAACACGAGCGCGTGCCGCCGACTGTGCCCCGACTGTTCGAGGAACGAGAGGATCTTCAGGCCGATCACGGGCAATACGCAGGGCATCAGATTGAGTATCAGGCCCCCGACGAACCCCATCAGCAGGACTAGCGCCATCGGCGTCTGCAGGATGCGGTCGTTCTCGACAACCTTCAGGCTCTTCAGATCGAAGGTCGTGTTGTTGCCCGCCGCGGGCCGGCCTGCGCCGCCAGCCGTGGGCTGCTGCGGCAGTTCCACTCCTGGTCCCAACGCCGCGGTAAAGGCGATCGGCGTCGGCGGCAGGCAAAACTTGCTGGAATCGTTGCACGCCTGAACGGTGACCTTGCCGTCGATCTTCAGCTTGGCCGGATCGAGCCCCGTGGCCAACTCGATCGGCGCAGTACCAAGTGACCGTATCCTTGTGTGTTTCGATCGGCAGATCGCCGAACGCCTCGGGCTCTTTGCTCGTTTTGGGGGCGACCGATGCCCGGAACTCGCCAGCCATGCGGACGCCCGGCGGCGGGCTGACTTCGATCTTGGTGGCGATCGGCCCGCCGGCTGGCTGCGTGACCGAATAGATGTGCCAATCGGGCTCGATCGTGGCAGTGACAAACAGGCGAGCCGGGCTTGTTTGCTGCGGGGGCCGTAAACTGGGCCGCCACGGCAACCGCGTTGCCCTTGGGCCCGCCCGTCTCGGGGCCAAACAGGCTGCCGGCCGAGTCTGCCGGACCAGGGGGAGGTTGGGCAGTGGTGGGCAGCGCCACGATGAGCACGACCGACACGGCCAGAGCCCCAATCGCCAAACGACGCAAGTAGACGTTCATCGAAGGATATACCCCATTTGGACCTCCGGAGAATGGATTGTAGGCGACATTGCAGCACTGGGCAAGACGCTGGCGTACCGCCGCAAGACGGGTAAAATAGGCTATATTTGACGAGTCCACATCCTCTTTCCCGGAAACGCACCATGAACCTTCGTGCGCTAACCTTGAAGTCTGCTGTTATCGCTGTCCTCGGGTGGGTCGTGCTCTGCTCGTATGGCTGGGCCGACGATCCCAAAGATAAGACGGATAAGCCGGAAACCAAGGCCAACCAACAGCAACAAGCAACGACCGGAACGACAGGCGGCGGCGCCACGCCTGCCGCAACGACAACCGCCGCCGCCCAATCGAAACCAAAGCACCCCCCGTACAGCGAGTTGCTGGCCGACGCCCAGACCATCGAGGGCATGATCAAGCTGCACCGCAAGGACATGCGGCTCTACGGCGAGTTGTCGCCGGGCGACTTGAACAAGGACTTGATGGTGGCCATCGCCATCGCCCGCGGCATCGGCGAGCAGCCGCTGCTGGGCGGCATGACCTGGGGCTTCGGCGACGACTGGATTTGGCAGTTCCGCAAGGTCGACGACCGCATCCAGATCGTGCGGCGCAACGTGCGGTTCCGCGCGGCCAAGGGATCGCCGCAGGAGAAGGCCGTCCACCTGGCCTATACCGACAGCATCCTGTTCAGCCTGCCGATCGTCACGACGAGCCCGAGCGGCAGCTACGTGGTCGACCTGACGCCGGTGTTCATGAGCGACCTGCCGCAGATCTCGCAGCGTGCTGCGCGGATTCGCGTTCGCCGCCGACCGGTCGAGTTGGGCGCAGGTCAAGGGCTTCAAGGACAACGTCGAGATTCGAAGTGGCGGCCACCTACGCCTCGGGCGGCACGGCGTCGTTCGACACCGTGCCCGACAGCCGCGGCGTGACGCTCTACGTCCACTACTCGATCAGCCGGCTGCCGGAGACGGGCTACCAGCCGCGGCTGGCCGACGACCGCGTGGGCCACTTCCTGACGGTCATCAAGGACTTCTCGAAGACCGGCGGCGACGACCAGTTCGTGCGCTACGTCAACCGCTGGGACCTGCGCAAGGCCGAGCCGTCGGCCGCGGTTTCGCCGCCGGTCGACGCCGATCATCTTCTGGATCGAGAAGACCGTGCCCTACAAGTACCGCGGCGCCGGTCCGCGAGGGGATTCTGGAGTGGAACAAGGCGTTCGAGCAGGCCGGCTTCGCCAACGCCATCGAGGTCCGCCAGCAGCCCGACGACGCCACGTGGGACCCCGAGGACATCAACTACAACACCTTCCGCTGGATCACCGCCGAACGCCGGCTTCGCCATGGGCCCCAGCCGGGTGAATCCGCTGACGGGCCAGATCCTCGACGCCGACATCATCTTCGACGCCGACTTCATCGAGCATTGGACGAGACACTTACGAGATCGACGTAGCCCGCAAGCCGCGGTCGCCCTCGGCTGAGCCGCTGAACGTCGAGCAATACCTCGAGAACCCGCCGGCGCATTCCGCCCTACTTGCGGCACAACCACTCGACGCTCTGCGATTGTCCGCAGGGAATGGCCCAGCAATTGGCCTTCGGCGCGATGGCCCTGGCGGCCGGCGACAAGCCGCCTGGCCAAGGAGCAGATCGAGAAGCTGCTCATCGACGGCGTCAAGTCGGTCGTCGATCCACGAAGTGGGCCACACGCTCGGGCTGCGGCACAACTTCAAGGCCAGCGCCTGCTGACGATGGACGAAATCAACGACCCGGAGAAGACCCGCAACATCGGCCTGGCCGCCTCGGTGATGGACTACCTGCCGGTCAACATCTCGCCGAAGGGGAAGAAGCAGGGCGACTACTTCAGCACGCGTGATCGGCCCCTACGACTACTGGGCGATCGAGTACGCCTACAAGCCGCTTCCCGGCGGCACCGAGGGCGAAGTGGCGGAGTTGGCGAAGATCGCCTCGCGCTGCACCGAGCCGGCCCTGCAATACGCCACCGACGAAGACGCCGGCCTGCTCGGCCCCGATCCGCTGGTCAACCGCTTCGACCTGAGCAAGGACCCGATCGAGTTCGCCCGCTGGCGGGTGGAACTGATCAACCAGATCCTGCCGGGGCTGGTCGATCAGATCGTCGAGCCGGGCGAGGGCTATCAGCGGGCCCGCCGGGCGTTCGACATCCTGCTGCACGAGCACGGCCGGGCGATGGGCTTCGTCGCCCGGTTCATCGGCGGCGTGTACGTCCACCGCGACCACAAGGGCGATCCCGACGCCCGGCCGCCGTTGGTGGTGACCGAGCCGCAGAAGCAGCGCGAAGCCCTGGACTTGCTCGAACAGCAGGTCTTCGGCCCCGAGGCGTACCAGTTCCCCGCCGAAGCTCTACAACTACCTCGCCCCGACGCACTGGAGCCACTGGGGCATGGAAGGCACGACGCGGCCGGACTTCCCCGTTCACGAGACGGTGCTTGCGCATGCAGGACCAGGTGCTCGGCCAGCTCCTGTCGCCGATCACGCTGTCGCGGCTGATCGACTCGGAGTTGAAGGTGCCGGCCGACCAGGACGCCTTCACGGCGGCCGAATTGCTCCAGCGGCTCACCGCGGCCGATCTTCCGCGAGACCGAGAAGCTCACAGGAAGGGAAGTTCACCGACCGCACGCCGGCCATCAGCAGCCTTCGCCGCAACCTGCAGCAGCAGTACTTCGAGCGGCTGGCCGACCTGGCGATGGGCAACACGCCGCGCCCCGCCGACTGCCAGACCGTGGCCGCCACCGAATTGGAGGCCCTGGAAGCCCGCATCAAACAGGTGCTGGCCGGCAAGGCCCAACTCGACACCTACACCCGCTCGCACCTGAGCGACCTGGCCGCGCGGATTCGCAAGGTGCTCGACGCCCGGCTGGAATTGAAGCGGCCGTAGTGGTCTGACACACGCAAGGTGTCGGGTTGGGTGCCACGGGCAGCTTGTCTGCCCGTGCAGGGGGCACGGGCAGACAAGCTGCCCGTGGCACCTCACAGGCGCGGTGTATCAGACTGGCAGCGGCCCTTGCCTGCCGGTTGGTCCGGTGGGTATGCTGGAAGCTGTGAAACTCGTCATCGCCATCATCCAGCCGACGAAGCTCAGCGCCGTCCGCGAGGCGCTGGAGAAGATCGAAGTCACGCGGATGACCGTCTGCGACGCCCAGGGGTTTGGGCGTCAGCGGGGGCGGACGGAGATGTTCCGCGGCCACGAATACACGACCACGGCTGCTGCGGAAGGTGGCCCTGGAGATCGTCGTCAACGACGATTTCCTGGATCGCACGGTGGAGACGATCGTCAACACCGCCCGGACCGGCCCCGAAGGCACCATCGGCGACGGCAAGATCTTCGTTCTGCCGGCCGAACAGGCGATTCAGATCGACGACGGCGCCCGCGGCCCCGGCGCGGTGTGAAATCTTCCTGCCGTTTGGTGGCCTGCAAGAGACTAATCCATGTAGTACGATAGAACGGATGTCCCAAGCCGTTGGCAAGATGAGGACGGATCGGGAAATCCGTCCTACGTGTAAGCTGCCAGCCAATCGGCGCGAAGTGGCATTTGCGGCCGGCCCCAACTGCCCGTAGAATACGTCGACATTTCTTTCCGAGAGCCCCGTAATGCCCACGATTTCCACGTGCCCACGGTGCCAACGCCAGGTGTCGCTTCCTGCCGGCGTGGCTTCGCCAGCGGCCGTCCGTTGCCCGCTGTGCGATGCGGAATACCCATTGAGCGAGGCCCTGGCGCTGGCCCCGCCCGAACTGATTCCTGTAATCGCCCCCGCGCAGGAGTCGGCGCTGGGGCCGGATTGCGACACGGCAGCGGCGTCCGTCGCCGACCGGAAAGACGCGGAGCCAGCCGCCACAACACCCTTCGCAGGCCACGATGAGCCGGCTGCAATTGTAGAGGCCGCTGGGGAGGTAGAAGTGGAGAACGAAGCGGCCTTAGTCGCCGTGCGCACTCCGGGGTCTGCTACGGCCGCGTTGCGAAGGCGAGAGAAGTCGTTGCTAGGGCGGCGGATTGGCGTGGTCGTGGGCGGGTTGGCAGGATGTGCGATCGCTTACTACGTCCTGTTGCCCTTGGCCCTTTGGCTCAAGACACCGGCGAGCAAGGTCGAAAAAGTGCGAGGGAAGCCAGCGGCGGAGAGGCCTTTCAAGCCCGATGCGGCGAACCACAAGCCCCTACCCGTCATTCCCGAGCCCGCGAAAGAGGCGTCTCCCGAGCCGTCCAGGCCGTCGCCGCCGGAAGAGAAGGAGAAGGCAGCGCCCGCGGCGAAGCCCAGCGACGTGACGCCGCCCGAGGGTGCTCCCAAGGACGTGGCCCCGCCCGCCGCCGAGCCGGAGTCGCCTCATCCCCACCCGGACTCGGCCCCGTAGCATTGCCCCCCTCGTGGCGGGAGGGCAATTCTTGTGCTTGGCCTTGCGGCATCGGGGAGATTGTCGTAGAATTGGGATTGATATTGAGACTGATTCTCACAATTAACTTCCGCGGTCCTGCTGCCGAGTCCCGTGCCACTGTGAAACAAAAGCCGCCCCGCCCGACCATCGCCTTGAAAAACCTTCCTGCCGGGCATTCCGCCCGCATCGCGCACATCCTCGGCAACCCCGACCACGTCCACCAACTCGAAGAGTTCGGACTCCGCGGCGGCACCAAGATCGAGATGTTTCGGCCCGGCAATCCGTGCATCCTCCGCATGGCCGGCCACAAAATCTGCCTCCGCGCCGACGACCTGCTGCGCGTACTGGTCGAGCCGACCGCGGTTACGTAATGTCCGCCATCGCCGAGACACGCACCTTCACCGTCGCTCTGATCGGCAACCCGAACACGGGCAAGTCGACGCTGTTCAGCGGCCTGGTCGGCATCCACCAGCACGTGGGCAATTACCCCGGCGTGACGGTGGAGAAGAAAACGGGGCAAATGGACTTCGCCGGCCGGCGGTTCGAGTTCGTCGACCTGCCCGGCCTCTACAGCCTGGCGCCCCGGTCGCGCGATGAAATGGTGGCCGTCGATCTGCTCTTGGGGCGCCGCCGGGACGTGCCACCGGTAGACGCTGGTGCTGTGCATTGTCGACGCCGGCAACCTCTCCCGCAACCTGTACCTGGTGAGCCAGGTGCTCGAACTGGGGCTGCCCACGGTATTGGCCGTCAACATGCTCGACGTGGCCAAGGACCACGGGATCGCCGTCGACCTCCCGCGGCTCCAGCGGCAATTGGGCATTCCCGTGCTGCCGATCCAGGCCAACCGCCGCATCGGCCTGTCGCGGTTGAAGGCGGCGCTGGCGGGGGCGATCAAGAAGAGCGAAGGGCGCGGGACGAGGGACGGGGGGAGAGGGGAGAGGGGAAAGGGAGATGGTGATCCGCACGACCACAGTCAAAGCCCGCTGCCGGAGGCTTTCGAGGCGGAGGTTGCGTTGCTGGAGTCTGATTTGGCCGCGAAGGCGGCTCGCTTGCCGAGTTGTCTGGTGCGGCGGCTGCTGTTGGACGTAAACGGTTACTTGCAGCAGACCTTGCTGGACGACGCCGACGGTTGCTGGGGCCAGCGGATCGAGGCCGCGCGGACCCGATTGGCCGCCGCGGGTTGCCCGGTGCCGGCCGTCGAGACGACGGCCCGCTACGAGTGGGTCCGCCGCGTGCTTCAGGGCGTGATTGTCGAGCCCCGCCACTACAAAACGACGGTGACCGATCGCATCGATCACGTCTTGACGCACCGCCTGTGGGGCACGTTGATCTTTGCCGCGGTGATGCTCGTCTTGTTCCAGTCGGTGTTCGTCGCGGCGCGGCCGGCGATGGACGCGATCGAGGCAGCCACCGCGGCCGTCGGCGATTGGATCACCGCGCAGATGGCCGAAGGGGCGCTGCGGAGTCTGCTGGTCGATGGTGTTATTGCCGGTGTGGGCGGGGTCTGCGCATTCCTGCCGCAGATTCTCATCCTTTTCGCTCTGCTGGCCGTGCTGGAAGACTGCGGCTACATGGCCCGCACGGCCTACCTCATGGACCGGCTGATGGTCCGCGTGGGCTTGAGCGGCAAGTCGTTCATCCCCATGCTTTCGTCGTTCGCCTGCACGGTGCCGGGCATCATGGCCACGCGGGTGATCGAGAACGAGCGGGACCGGCTGACCACGATCCTCGTGGCCCCGCTGCTGACCTGCTCGGCGCGGCTGCCGATTTACGCCCTGTTGATCGCCGCGTTCATTCCGGCCCGCAGCATCCTGGGCGGGCTCTTGAATCTGCAAGGAGTGACGTTGGCCGGGCTGTACCTGCTGGGGATTGTGGCGGCCGTGGCCTGTGCCCTGGTGTTCAAGCGGACGATCCTCCGCGGTCAGACGCCGCCCTTTCTCATGGAACTGCCCAGCTACAAGTGGCCGTCGCCGCGGACGGTGGTCTTCCGCATGGCCGAGCGGGGCTGGGTGTTCTTGCGTTGTGCGGGCACGTTGATTCTGGCCGTGTCGATCCTGGTGTGGGCGGCCCTTTACTATCCCCACGACCCGCACGCCACGCCGCAGCAGCAACAGCGGAACAGCCTGCTGGGCCAGGCGGGCCGCGTGATCGAGCCGGTTGTAAGGCCGTTGGGTTGGGACTGGCGAATCGGCTGCGCGGTGCTCGCCTCGCTGCCGGCCCGGGAGATCGTCGTGGCCACGATGGGCGTAATCTATAACTTGGACGAAACGCCCGAGGCACAATCAAGAGAAAGCAACCTTCAGCCCTACGAGAAGCTTCGCAGCGTCACCTGGGATGGCACGGACGAACCCGTGTTCAACGTGCCCGTGGCGCTAGGGATCATGGTGTTTTTCGCGCTTTGTGCCGCAGTGTACGGCCACGCTGGCGGTGATTCGCCGGGAAACGAACAGTTGGCGCTGGCCGGCGTTTACGTTTGCATACATGACGGTGCTGGCGTACGTCGGCGCGCTGGTGACATATCAGGTGGGGATGTGGATTGGGGGGTAGGGATCAGAGGTGAGGTTCCGAGTGGTATTCTCGTTCCCGTGCTCTGCGGCTGTCAATTTTTGCAGGAAACCGCTGATAGGGGTAGGGAAGGCCGGTTAAGTTCCCGGCCTCCCCTCCCTCCGAACCGGACTGGCGGATTTCCCGCATCCGGCTCTCCGGTTAGTGGTGTTACCTCGTAGAGGATTGGTGAACCGAGCGCGGGAAGGAAACAAGGTTCCTTCTCGGGATCGGCAGAAGCGAAAGGCCCTGACCTTCACGGGAAGGCCACCAACATGCAACATCGACGGTGCGGCCAATCTGAGCCAAGTTACGTGTGCCTGACGCAGTCCGTCGTGGCTAGTCGTTGCCGACACTCGCGGTACGGTGTGGTTTTGGCCGTGCGTCATGTTTCATCCACTTTCCTGCGTCCCTTTGCTCGACGGGCATTGCCCCGCTTCCTCGCTCGTATGGACGCTCTGACTCCTGGGCGGTCGATTCTTCGTATCCTTATCAGGGACAATGAACTTCGTCCTTGTACCCGCCCAGGTCTCCTTGCTTCATGTATCAAACCTTCCGACCGTTCCGCCTCCAACCACCTGTTGCCGCCTCTGGGGCTTGGTTTGGTTTCCCCCCGGAGCTTACCGCGCGGTCTGCCGACCGCATCCCTTGCGAGGACCACAGCGTCACTTGGGCTTCGCCTTTTCCTAGCAGGCTCGCCACGACAACCGGCCGAATCGAGTTCGTCATCCTGCGGACCAGCCGTTCACCTTCAGTTGCTCTCCACCCCCTCTCACGAGGACGCAGTTACTTTCGGTTACGAAGTTCAAACCCAACTTCGACAAGGACTTGCACCTTGCTGATTCGATACACTCACAAGCGCACTAGGAGGCGACTCCAGTCGCCGATCGTGCGGCGAAACACCGGAAATTCGGCGACTGGAGTCGCCTCCCACAATAAGTTCACACGCTCTCTGCGTGGGAACAAGGTGCAAGAACCGATGACCATTACGTGGCAAGACGCAGTGACGGTTGGCATCATCCTGGCGGCAGGCGGCTATGTTGCGCGATACGCCGTTCGTTGGGCCAAGCGAAAGGGATTGCCCGGTTGCGGCTGTTGCACAAAATGCCCGGCCGAGCCGCCCGAGAAGCCGTTGGTCAGCCTTGAAGAATGGCCGAAAGAATGAGGGTGACGTGTGTTTTCAAAGAGTCCTCACTTGGCCTCGAATAGGATGTCCGCAACAGGAGTATCGAAGTCGTAGTAGAACCGTAGGATCTCATCTTCCAGATCCTTGTCACTGTCCGGCGGTAGTATGTGGACAAACTGATGGACGACCGTCGGAAACCACTGTTTCCGAGGATTCTGCGTCAGGCCCTCAATCGCGAAGCCTCCGATCATTTCCTCCTTCCCTTCCCGGGATATCAGCTCGTCGCAGCGCATCACAAGGTAGTCTCGTTCCGGATCGATCCAGAAGCGGAGGACTTGAGGATGCCTCCATCGGTGGTCCTTGGAATCATCCAGCTTCCATACGGGATTGCGCAGTTCAAGCAACACCGTATTCGACGGCCCGTGCTTCGGCTTCGGATCGACGGTCGCGAGACAGTATGCTCCGAAGGAGAATTGGTAGATCGGCAAACCAATGGGCGGCGAGTCGTCGAAGTTCGTGGGATGCCCCATGTAGCAAAGGGGCTCTGCCTCCCAATAATAATCTCTCGGCCAGGGTAACAGCCTTTTCTTTTCCGTCGAGACCAGAATCCTCGCGTCCTTGTCGGCGCCGGCGTCGATCTCGGCCCGGGTGGGACGCCGAGTCTCCGTCGAGTACTCCCAGTGCCACTTGCCGTCAAAGATGGCCGAAGGGCCGAACCATGCCGTATCCGCCTTCTGTCTCCACCATCCGGCTAATTCGGCTTGTTCCGCCGGCAATTCCTCCGAAGATCGGACCAACGAGCCCACGCTCGAATCGACCCTCCAACGAAGTCCCTTTTTCCAGACCCGAAAGCCCTCATGCCAACCCCGCGACGAACGAACAACCAGTGCCGAGAACTGGACGTTCTCCCGGCAGCCGGCCGCAACGGTCGCCGTCGCCAGTTGCAGCACGTCGGACCGCAGCGAACAGTCGACGATCTTGGCAGTCTTTGGCGCTCCCAGTGCGTAGATGTCTTCTGGACCGTTAGCCGGGTAGTCGAATTGCTCGAACTTTTCTGGTTTCGGATCGGAGGGGTTGATCAAGTCCAACCGAAATGGAAGCCGGGTATCCGGATCGACGAGGACGACGAACTGGGTTGCGGATTGCACGCCTTCTATCTTCGTATCGCGCCATCGAAAGCGATATGCGACGCAGCGTTTTCCCTCTTCCACCAGTTCATGCTGCTGCTGATCGACGACCTCATACTGCCCTGCCCGGATAGTTCCTCCCGCATCGCCGGAAAGAAATGCCGTCATCATGGCTGCGGAGAACTTGTGGTTGGCCCAGTCCTTCTTGGGCACCGTTCCAATAACGATCGTGTTTGCGTGAGGAAAATAGTAGGTAAGGGTCTCTCGGGTGAAGTCGGTCCAGACGTATTCCTCAAGTCCGTGGTCAGGACCTGAGGGCGTGTAGTGGTTGCCGTCGATCGCCTGGTTGGCCGAGTACCAACCCTCCCTTTTTGTTCCGTCGTGCCACATGTCCACGTAGTGCAACCAGGGCTTCTTCGCCATGGCTTGCACTACGTCGGCCCATGCCATTGACTCGGCCGAGTTCCAATCTCGTGACAGGAACAACATGACGAACATGATAGCCGCAGCCACGGCCGCGGCGGCTAGAAGCCGACGGGTCAGACGCCGGCCACGGGGCGTCGTCACCTCAGCGAGTTGCCGAGCACGATCCAACGACTTGGCCACGTCCTCTTCCGCAATCGGTTCGCGAAGGACTTCCTCCACCGATTCAAGCAACACGCCAGAAAGTTCTGCACGGGCGGAAGGACTCTTGCAAGACTGAGAGAAGTCGTTCATGATCGAACTCCTTTGGCTTCAACATTCAGCAAGGTTTGGAGCTTGGCCCGCGCCTTATGCAAGGCCATACCGACCGCAGTCGGTTCAATGCCAAGAGCTTCAGCGATCTGGTCGTACGAGAGTTCGTCGAAGTAACGCAGCGAAAACACGGCTGCCTGGCCGTCGGGGAGTTGTGCGATCGCCTCCCGCAAGCGTTCGACCAATTCCCGAGCCACCGCCGTCTCGTGAGGGCCGCTGCCGGCGTCGGCACACTCCAGCCCGTCCAAAGGCTCCGTCCGGCGTCGGCGGCGAAGGCGATCCAAGGCCCGGCGGGTCGCCATCATGCGAAGCAATCCGGCCCAGTTGCCAACCTTTTGTCTCTGCTGGAACTGGAAGGCCTCCAGGAAAACCTCCTGCACCACGTCCTCGGCGTCCGGGCCGGGCCCGAGAATCCGCCGGGCAAGGCGCACGGCGATCGGTCCGTGATCGGATACGATCTGGTCCCAGGTCGCCATGTCCGGCCCTTCTGCAACGTGTCGAAAATGCACTCTCTACTGTATTAGTCGAGTCGCGGCTGGTCCATATAACCTCCCAGAACGCCATTTTCTTTCGTCGCGCGGGAAATGGCCGGAAAACTCGCAATTCGCTTCATGCGACCTTGCCGCCTGCGGAAACCGTACAGAGCGCAAAAGGAAAGGGCGGCAGTTCAACTGCCGCCCCAACGCATGCCTCTTTCGTCCGCCCGGAATCACGAAGTCTGGTTAGAGTCCCAACCAGGAGCGAACCGCGCCCTCGACCGATTGCAGCTCGGCTGCGGACAAACGACCGAGTTTGCACAGCAGCTTTACGACGGGGATGGTAACGAGGTTCTGCGCGTCAAACGCTCCGGGGCGGAGGAACTTCATGTTTGTCGGAACCTCGAACCGAGAACCTCGCGAACTCGTCGTGTGCGGGACGAGAGTTGCCAAGGCCCGATCCACATCCGTTACGGGGGTGCTCAGCACAAGACAGGGTCGCACCTTCGCAGCCATGCCAAGGTCGACGAGCCACACTTCGCCGCGCGACACACTAGACACGGCCTGCCTCGCGGCGATCGAGTTCCAGAAAAGTCTCGTTGGCCGCGCCGATAAGTTCTTCGTCCGTCAGCGGCGGCACAGCGAACGTTTGGCTGCGTCGAAGTATCTCCGCCGCTAACTCCCGCTTATCCACTTCGGGAAGCATGTCATACGATTCGAGAATGTCCCGCACTTGCGTGGTCATGCTTTGGAATCCGAACCCGCGCGACACCATTGACAGCGGCATTATAACATGCGCCGCGCAAGTGGCCAATGCTCGGGCTTTTCGCGTCCGGCACGTCCAGCCAGACGGACGCCCTACTGCGCCGCAGCCACTACTGCATAGGCCGCCAACTCGGGGGCCATCTGACCCTGATCGGTCTCGATCTTGATCGTCTTGGCCACTTTGCCCGCATCGGTCCCCGCGGTAAACGTCACCGGGATCAGGTGCAGTTCCTTCGCCGCCTCCTCTTTCGAGGTGTCGAACTGGAACGATTTGTCGTCGCAGTCGACGCCCAGGACGCGGAACGGCTTCTTGCCCTTCACGACAAGCTGTTTGGTGACTTTCTGGCCCGGCTGAACCACGCCCATGAAAAGGGCCGTGGGACTGACGGTGATGCCCGGCATCACCCGGCCTTCCACTTCCACGGGGATTTGCGTGCCGTTGGCGTCGTTGGTCACCAACATCAGATGATCGTTCAGGTAGCCGCCGGGGGCGTCCTTATCGAGATGGACCTGTAGCGTATAGGACACTTGGCCGTTGCTGCGGCCGGCTTCGACGGCCTTGGCGGTGATGTGCGGGTTGGAACTCTTGACGTCGACGATCTTCCAGCCGCTGTAGCCGCCGTAGTTGACGGTCACTTGCCGGTCGGCGCCCGCGCCCGATCGACCGAGCCCACCTGGACGCTGCCCGGCTCGACGACCACGTCGCTGCGGATGAACCCTTTGACGTGGAGTTGGACCTCGGCGTAGAACGGCTTGTCGATGGTTACGGTGAGGGTCGCGCCGCGTGCCCCCTGGAAGGTTGGGGTATTGAAGTGGGCCAGGATGGCCCCCTTCTCATAGGTTTTTAGCGACGGATTCTCCACGGAAGGCGTCGTGCAGCCGCAACTCGTCCGAACCCCGGCGATATGGACGTCCTCCATGTAGATGTTGTCGAAAACGAACCGATATTCGGCCTTCGCCCCCCGAGCGACAGTGCCAAAATCGTGCTCGCGGACCTTGAACATGTTCTGAGCCCATTCCTGCCCAAAACAGGGGGTGCAAAACAGGATGCCGAAGACTACCAGAGCGCCGCCCTTGCAAAACATGGTTGAAAACTCCCCAACTTTCGATGTCGTAACGCCTTCCGCAGAAATCTAGACCCAAATCACGACCTGTCAACTTCGCTATTTACGGGATTTTTTTTGACAGCCACCACTTCACGGAAAATGCAAGAAGTCCGGGGGAATCGGGGCCAAGGTGCTTGCGTAACGGTCACAATCGTCTTGAGACGAACCCGATTACGCTCGGGGAACGTTTCGCAACTCAGCCCTATCATAGACCGCCTTTCTGGAAAAGTGGGCCTGATTCCCCCGTCCACTCAAATCGTACGCCTGTTCCGTCAACAGTCCACTCTACAAATCTGGGGGGAGGTATTTGGAAAATCCGGCCAAGGTCGCCCCGATCCGCAAAATGTGGACCTGGACCGCATTGCCAAGGTGGTAGCTCGTCCGTTACGATAAGGGATTACTTTCTACTGAGTCGACGGACATGTTCGAATCGCTCCAGGAAAATCTCGGTTCGGCCTTACGGGCCCTGCGCGGTCGCGGCAGGCTTACCGAATCGAACATGCGCGACGGCCTGCAACTGGTGCAGCGGGCCCTGCTGGAGGCCGACGTCAGCCTCCCGGTCGTCAAAGACTTCATGGCCCGAGTGAGCCAACAGGCCGTCGGCGAGACGGTTCTGAAGTCGCTCGACCCCACCAAACAACTCGTCTACATCGTCTACCAGGAGCTCGTCAGCTTGATGGGACCGGTGGACCATTCGCTCCACCTCCGCGGCGACGTCTCGGTGCTGATGCTCTGCGGCCTTCAAGGGTCCGGCAAGACGACGACCTGCGGCAAGCTCGGGCGGTCGATCAAGCAGCGCGGCCGCAAGCCCATGCTCGTGGCTGCCGACTTGCAGCGGCCCGCCGCCATCCAGCAGTTGCAGGTGTTGGGCCAACAGCTTGAACTGCCGGTGTATGCCGATCTGAGTGCGAAAGATCCCGTCGCGCTGTGCCTTGCCGCGGTGAAGCACGCCAAGGAAACCGGGGCCGACGTGGCGATCCTCGATACGGCCGGCCGTCTGCACGTCGACGCGGAGTTGATGAACCAGCTCTCGATGATCGACCGCCGCGTGAGTCCCGACCAGGTCTATCTGGTGGTCGATGCTATGACCGGCCAGGACGCCGTCCACAGCGCCAAGGCGTTCAACGAGGCACTGGAGCTCGACGGCGTGATCATGACCAAGCTCGACGGCGACGCCCGCGGCGGCGCCGCGCTGTCGGTCAAGGCCGATTACCGGCGTGCCGATCAAATTCGTCGGCACCGGCGAACATCTCGACGCCTTGGAGGAGTTTCATCCCGACCGCATGGCGGGCCGCATCCTCGGCCAGGGCGACGTGTTCACGCTGGTCGAGCAGGCGCAGCGAGAAGTTCGACCAGGAGGAGATGGCCAAGCAGGAGGCCCGGCTCCGCAAGGGCGAGTTCACCCTGGACGACTTCAAGAAGATGCTCGGCCAGACGAAAAAGCTCGGGCCGATCAACAAGATCATGAGCATGTTGCCCGGCATGAGCGGCATGAGCGACATGCTGGGCGACGTGGATGCCGAACAGGACATGCGCCGCCTGGGGGGTATCATCGACTCGATGACGCCCGACGAGCGGCGGAATCCGTCGAAGGTGATCGACCAGAGCCGTCGCCGCCGCATCGCCGCGGGGGCCGGCGTCGAGCCGCACGAGGTCAACGAACTGGTCAAACAGTTCGACGGCATGGCCGACATGATGAAGCGGATGTCGGGCATGGGCATCCGCGAGCGGATGCGCACCATGCAAGAAATCACCCAGGGCGGCATGCTGAATCCTGGCGGAAAACTGGCCAAACAGAAGGGCGGCACCGGCAAGCGGCTCACCCCGCAGGAGCGCGCCAAGCTGCGGAAAGAGCGGGAGCGGGAGATACGTCGCAAAAAACGCGAGCAAAGGAAGAAGTAATATCGTTGTCAGTTGTTGGTTTTCAGTTTTCAGTGAACGGTTTAGCCCCGGCGTCTTCGCCGGAAAAAGAGCCGCGTGGACTCGGCCGCTAAACGAACCGACAACTGACAACTGAAAACTCTAAAACCCTATCAGGAGAAACGCGTGTCAGTACGTATTCGGATGAAGCAGTTCGGCCGGAAACACCGGCCCTACTATCGGATTTGTGCGATGGACATTCGCCGGCCGCGCGACGGCCGCGTGTTGGAACAACTGGGCACGTACGACCCGTTGGTGCCCGAGACCGACGCCCGGGCGGTGCTCAACGGCGAGCGGATCGCCTATTGGCTGAGCGTAGGCGCCCAGCCGTCCGACAAGGTGCAGGTGTTGATCAAGAAGTACGGCACGGGCGGGACGCACGTGGCGGCGCAGCAGGCGGCCTTGGACCGGCTCGCCCAAAGCCGTCGCCGGCCGGAACCGCCGCCGCCGATGCCCAGGGCGGAACGGCCCGCCCAGCCGGCCGAAGAACAATCGGAAAGGCCGAAGGCCCGGCGCAAGTCCGTCGTCGAGCAAGCGAAGGAAGAAGCGGCCGCGACCGAAGAGACGAAGAACTGATCGCCTGCCATGCGTTTCGACGTCTTGACCCTCTTTCCCGACATCTTCCAGGGATACCTGGGCCAAAGCCTGTTGAAGCGAGCGATCCAGTCGGGCCTGGTGGACGTACACCTGCATGACATCCGCGATTGGTCCAAGGGGAAACACAATACCGTCGACGACCGTCCTTTCGGGGGCGGACCCGGCATGGTGATGAAGGTCGAGCCGGTCGTCGAGTGCGTCGAAGCGGTGCGGAGCCAAGACCCGGAACCCGGCCACCTGGTCATGCTCACTCCGCAAGGCCGACGCCTCGACCAACCGACCGTCGAACAACTGGCCCGGCACAAGCGGCTCGTCCTCCTGTGCGGCCGCTACGAAGGGTTTGACGAACGAATACGGCTGATCCTCGAACCGGATGAGATTTCGATCGGCGACTATGTGCTCAACGGGGGCGAAGTCGCCGCGATGGTGATTATCGACGCAACCATCCGGCTCGTGCCGGGCGTTTTGGGAGACGAAGACAGCAGCATCAGCGATTCCTTTTCGGGCAGCCGGCGGTGGCTGGAATGTCCGCAGTATACGCGGCCGCGGGAGTATCGCGGCTACGAAGTGCCGCCGCTGCTGTTGGGCGGCAACCACGAGGAAATCGCCCGCTGGAGAGACGAGAACAGCCGCCTGCGAACGCAGGAGCGGCGAAAGGATTTACTGGAAGACGAAAGGTAAGGTGCGCAAACGCACCATCGAGAACATGCAACGGTGCGTTTCACGCACCCTACGAGTGAAAGGACCGATTCGTGAGTGACCAAGTAATGTCGCTGGTCGAGCAGTCCAGCCTGAAAACGCAAGTCCCGCAGTTCGAGGTGGGCGATACCGTCGACGTTCACTGCCGCATCCTCGAAGGCGAAAAAGAACGCATCCAGATCTTCAACGGGCTGGTGATCGCCCGGGCCGGCAACGGCACGCGCGCCACGTTCACCGTGCGCCGGATCGTGCAGGGCGAGGGGGTCGAGCGGAAGTTCCCCCTCCACTCGCCGCGCATCGCCAAGGTCGAAGTGAAGCGGTCGGGCGTGACCCGCCGGGCCAAGCTGTATTACCTTCGCGAACGCACCGGCAAGGCCGTCCGCCTCAAAGAACGCCGCACGAACGTCGAGAAGTAGTTTTCGCTCCAACGTACAACGGAATGAACTCCGTTCTACGGCGTGCGCACACCGGCCGTTGCAGAGTCGTCCATGCGAGCAGTGCGGCCATGAACCTGCGGCAACTCGTTTCCCGTTGGCTCCGTCGGTACTTCCCCGAGAAGACCCTCGGCCAGCGCGGCGAGGCGGCAGCCGCCGGCTATCTTCGTCGCCGCGGCTACAGGATCCTCGCCCGCGGCGACCGCTTTGGCCCCGGCGAGCTGGATCTCGTTGCCCTGGATCGCGACACGATCGTTTTCGTCGAGGTCAAGACGCGGCAGTCGCACGACGCGGGCCATCCGGCCGAGGCTGTCGATGACGTCAAGCAGCGCCGGCTGACGAAGCTCGCCGTGACATTCTTGAAGCGTCATGGATTGCTGGAGCGTCCCGCCCGCTTCGACGTGGTTGCCGTCACCTGGCCCGCGGGCAAGCGGCGCCCTGCGATCGAGCACTTGAAAAACGCCTTCGACGCGGTGGGCAAGTGGGAGTTCTATTCGTAGGTCTGCCGCCATGATGCAGTCGCAATTGTCCGTGTCTGTGCTGATGCCCGCCTACAACGAGGCAACGACCATTGCTCGCATCTTGAGACGGGTGCTCGCCGTTGAGATGAACCTCAAGGAAGTCATCGTTGTCGATGATGGGTCAACCGACGCAACCGCCGAGATCGTGCGCGGCATTGCCGCCGTCGATCCCCGCGTCGAACTGGTGCAGTTCGAGCCGAACCGGGGGAAGACCGCGGCGATTGCCCATGCGATTCGGAAGGCAACGGGCGACATCATCGCCATCCAGGACGCCGACCTGGAGTACGACCCCGCCGAACTGCGGGAGGTCATTGCGCCGATACTGGAGGGACACGCCGACGTGGTTTATGGAAGTCGGTTTTTGCCCCGGCGCGCTGCCCGAGTCCTCTACTTCTCTCATTATCTGGCGAATCGGTGGTTGACTTTTCTCTCCAACGTGCTGACCCATCGCAACATGACGGATATCGAAACCGGCTACAAGGCATTTCGAGCCGGCGTCATCAAGCCGCTTTCGCTCAGCAGCAAGGGCTTTGGCCTGGAAGTCGAGATTACGGCCATGATCTGCAAGACGAAGGCCCGCACCTACGAGGTTCCGATTTCGTACTACGGCCGAACGTACGAGGAGGGAAAGAAGATCGCCGCCAAAGACGGCTTTGCGGCCCTGTTCTACGTCCTCTATTACAACCTGGTAAGACCCTGGTTCCCGAGCGCGAGGGCCTACGTCGCGGAGGTTAACGCCTTCCTGGACGCACAGAGCGTGTGAATCTATTGCGGAGGCGACTCCAGTCGCCGAGTTTCCGGTGTCTCGCCGCACGATCGGCGACTGGAGTCGCCTCCCACAGCGGTCCCCTGCAAGAATTCACAGCCTCAGAGCGTAAGAGTCAAAGGTGTTGGGCGTTACGTCCGGCGGCGACGGCTTTCAGATTCGCCAGCGGCGTGGCCAGCGGAATGGCGCATTCCGGGCCGACCACGTCGATGCCGGCCGCGGCGGCGACTTCTGCGTCCGCGGCGATCTCGTCCGGCGTGCCGCGCAGCAGCTTGAAGTTGCTGATCCCGCCCATCAGCGACAATCGTTCGCCGGCCAAACGGCGCACCTCGGCCGGGCTGCCCGTCTTCGTGTCCCAATGAAAACACGCCAGCCCCGTCCGGGCAATCATGCCGATCCGGTCGCTCGTGTTGCCGCAGATGTGAAGGATCACCGGGCACTTGATCTCCGCGGCCAATCGCCGGTGCAACGGAACGAGAAATTGCTCGTACATTCGCGGGCCGCACAGGTCGCGCGTGGCATGGTCGGCCAGCAGGATGCAGTCGGCGCCCGCCTCGATCTGGGCCGCCGCAAACTGGAGCGTCACGGGCAGCAGGCGGTCGAGGATTCGCCGCGTCTTGTCCGGGTCGTCGATCGCGCCCATCAAGAAGTTCTCGACGCCGAAGTAGTGGTAGCCTTGCGTCCAACTGCCGAAGACTTTGCCGCAGACGGCCGCATCCTCGCCCAGACGCTTCTTCAAGAGCGAGATCGCCCGCAAGGGCACCGTACAGCCGGGCCGCGTCAACAAATCGGCCGGGATGCGGATGTCGTCGAGGTCGCGGAAGATGGGCTTGCCGCTCTCGGGCATGGCGTCGGGGCCACCCCAGTTGACGTTGCAGCCCATCGCGGCCGCCTCGTGGCACACCGAGAACAGCGGCATCACCACGTCGAACCCGAGCATGGTATGACCGGCCAGCGCCAGGGCCGCCATCTTCTCGGCGTCGAGGTGCGCGTCGGGAAACCACACGCCCAGCTCCTCCATGAGTTGGCGGCAGACGATCGACGTGCCGGTGCCGAAGGCGGCAACGCCCGAACGGTTCGTGCGGTGAATGGCGGCGAGAAAGCGAGTGCGACTCATCTTGGTGAAACCCCGTAGGGCGGACACGGCCCGCAACAATATCCTGCGATTCGGTTCGGCTGGGGCGATGCGGAGAGGCTGCGATTGTATTGCAGGAAATCGCTGTGGGAGGCGACTCCAGTCGACGATTTTTCCGTGTTTCGCCGCACAATCGGCGACTGGAGTCGCCTCCCACAAGAAGAACCACAACCTCGGGGCGTCGCGGACGGTGCGTTCCCACGGGGACCGTGGGAACGAGGTGTTGTTCGATTATAGCAGCCCACTCTCAGTGCCGGACAGAGGATCCTGCCAGCACCGCTCGAATTGCCGTCGCCCACTCCTCCGCGTATACTGACTTCCCAACACATCCTCCGAGGCGCCGATGATGAACTCCGTAATCCTTGCGTTGGGACTCTTGTTGTCGGCGGCTGAACCGGCCGCCGCGAGCGACCTGATTGTCTTTCACGACCGCGGGGCCTGGTGCTGGTTCCAGGACGAGCGGGTAATCATCGACCGCGGCCGGCTCTTGCTGGGCGTGGTGGCGGCTGGGCCCAAGGGCGATGTCCGCAACGGAAACGTCGAATTGGGCCTCTACGACCTGGCCAGCGGAAAGCGAATCGTCGTCGAATTGCACGCCCGGCTCGAACAGGACGATCACGACGCGCCGGCCCTGCTGGTGCGCGGCGATGGCCGGTACCTGGCGATGTACAGCAAGCACGCTGGCGACAACCTGATCCGCTACCGCATCTCGACCGAGCCCGGCGATCCGAATTCCTGGCAGCCCGAGCGGACGATTGCTCGCCCTGCGGCGCGGGTGACCTACTCGAACCTCTTCCGGCTGACGACGGAGAACGACGGCAAGGGCCGCATCTACGACTTCTACCGCGGCGAAGACTGGAACCCCAACTTCCTCGTGTCCGACGACGACGGCGAAACATGGTCGTATGGCGGGCGGCTCATTCGCCACCCCGGCCGGCCGTATGTGAAATATGCCAGCAATGGCCGCGATGAAATCCACTTCGTTTTCGGCGAGGGGCATCCCGCCGAGTACAAGCCGGGCACGGGCATCTATCATGCCTACTACAAGGGCGGAGGCATCTTCCGCTCGGACGGAGCGGCCATCAGGAAGCTCGGCGACGGACCGATCGCGCCCGGCGAGGCAACCGAGATTCTTCGCGGGCGATCCGACCAACGTCGCCTGGGCCTGCGACCTGCACCTGGACCAGCAAGGACATCCCTATCTGGCCTATTCCGTGACGAAAGACCGCGAGGGAGGCGATCACCGCTACCGCTACGCCCGCTGGGACGGCCATCGCTGGCACGATCGGGAAATCGCCTTTGCCGGCTCGCGGCTCTACCGGGGCGAGGAGCATTACACGGGCAACGTGGCCCTCAACCCGCAGAACCCGGACGAGCTGTACATTGCAACGAACGCCGATCCCCACAGCGGCCGCCCGTTGGTGAGCAATGCCGACGACAAGCGCCATTGGGAAATCTTCCGGGGCATCACTTCCGACGGCGGCGTTACGTGGAGTTGGACGCCCGTGACGGCCAACTCGACGAGCGACAATCTAAGGCCCATCGTGCCCATTGGCGATAAGGATCGCACGTTGTTACTTTGGATGCGGGGACGCTACACGACGTACAGCGATTGGGACACACAGGTGGTGGGGCGAATGACGGGTTCCAACTAACCGCTCGGCTCGCCGATCTGCCGCAAGTATCCCGCCAGGCGGGCTTGCAGGTCGATCAGGTTCTGCCATTGACGCTGTTCCACCGTCATCCGTTCGCCCTTGCCCTTCTCCTTGACCGAGTCGATCAAGGCTCGCATCCGGAGCGTGAGATATTGGAGCAACTCGGCCAGTTGAGCGGCCTGACCGGGGCTGAGCGCGACGGGCAACTCGGGAGGCGCGAGGGTGTGGAGGATCGCCTGGGCGTCGGGATCGTCGCGGAATTGCAGCTCGAAGTCAAGCGACACGGTGCTCGGTTCCTGCTCGAACTCGTCGGCATCCAGGGCGACGCCCGCCGATAGATCAACGCCCCGCAGGGCCGCCAGTCGGGCGGCGATTTCGTCCCGCGCACCGAACACCAGCACCGTGCGGCCCAGGGAGACCACGTCGCCGGGCCGCAACACCCAAAGCTGCACGCTCTCGCCGTTGACCTTCGTGCCGTTGGTGCTCTGCAAATCGGTCAGCACGATCTTGTGCTGATCCTCCTGGATTTTCAGGTGGAAGCGGCTGATCCGTTCGTCGTTGAGTTGGATGGGGTTGCCATCCTCGCGGCCGATGGTCAGGGGGGTAGGCACGTCGGCGAACACCCGCCCTCGATCGGCCCCATCGATAACCCGCAACGTAATCAACGCCATAATGCCTCTTTCTATCGTCCCCGGAACGGCCGGTCAAGGCTCGCTGCGGCTGCGGCATGAGGGGGGGCGTCCCCGTCTTGACGGGTGGCGGTGGGCGGCATAGGCTGAGGAGTATCATGTCGCAAAGTTTTGATCCTTACCACATCTGGTTGGGGATTCCGGCCAACGAGAGCCCACCGAATCACTATCGGCTCCTGGGGCTCTCGCTCTTCGAGTCCGATGCCGACGTGATCCAGCACGCCATCGATCAGCGCATGGCGCACCTCAAGTCGTTATCGACCGGTCGCCACGTGGCGCTCTCGCAGCGCCTGCTCAACGAGGTTGCCAGGGCCGGAGTGTGCCTGTTGCGGCCGGTTGACAAGCAAATCTACGACTACGCGTTGCGGGCCGCGATCGCGGCCGTGGCGCAAAGTGCCAGGACAGAAACGGCCGCTTCTGAGACGCCTTTCGCTCCGGCCGGGCCGGAGGCGCCGCCTCAGAGTGAACCTGAATTGAGCCCGGATTTCGGTGCGTTTGAGCACGTGCTGGGCGCTGCGGCGCGCGGAAGAAGGGATCGCGGAAAGCGGAGACGGTCCTCAACGCGCACTCTGAAGTTCGTCGCCGGGACCGTGCTGATCGGCGCGACGGGACTCGTCGCGATTGGCTTGGCGCTCTTCGCCGTGAATCCAAAACACCCCTTGCTGGAAGCGTTGGCCGGCATCTTCCGTTCCTCCGACGAAGTAGCCAGGCAAGAACCGCCAGACGCTTCGACCGGCAGGTCGCCGAAGCCGGAAGATCGCCCATCGCCGTCACCTCCTCCGCAGTTGGCCACGGCACAAAGGCCGGAGGACCGCCGGTTGCCGTTGCCCCCTGCCCGGCTTGACGGAGCGCCGCAAGCCGAGGATCGTCGATCGCCGCTGACTCCGTCGCAACCTGACGCCTTACCGCGGGCAGACGAACCTCAACCGGCACCGGATGTTGGTCGAACGAGCAACGCGCCGAAGGCCGCCGTGCCGGCTGCGCCCCCTGGGAGGCGAACGAAGGTCGTCTTGGATCTGTCGCAGCCGGTGACGCACGCCACGCTCTCGGAGGTTGCCGGCGGCAAGGCCGAAATCCGAGTCGAAGATGTTACGGGTCTGGGCACACCCTTTGAGTTGACGCCGGGCGATGGAATCCTCCATTTCGGGCAGCGAGTGGACATCGTGCTGAAGGATTATAGCGGCCTGCGCATCGGTTTGTCCCTGCACGCAAAGGAGAGTGCAATTGTGGACGTTGCCCCGAAGATGGGCGCCATCGCATTCACGCAGCGATGGGCTACGCAGGCCGCGTTGAAAGCGAAGAAGGACCTGGACAAGGCGAACCAGCAACTGGAAGCGGCGAAGACCGAAGCCCAAAATATCGACATCTGGCTGAAATCTCCGGGGACAAAACCTGTGGCACTGCGAGGTGCGAAGAGACAGCAACTGCTGGTCCTCAAGGAACAGACGATCCCCGCGTTGGAGAAAGACGCGAACGATTTGCAGACAGCCGCGAACGCATCGCAACGGCTTTCGCAACTTGCCGAGCAGATCCACCGCGCGGCCAATATCCACTTCGTCGTTCGGAGCGAGGCCAAAGAGGCGGCGCCATAGCGGCAGGAAGGTTCATGCTACAGCGGCAGGTAGATGATTCGTCCCTCCCACTCGCCTTCGCGGCTGCACTCGGCCAGCAGCAACAAGTCTTCGATGACTTGGGCAATGCTCAACCGCCGCGGCGCGATGACAACGCCGGGCATCCGCTCGCCGCGTTGGATGCGGGCGCCGGCGAAATCAGGCAGGGTGCTGATGTCGTGCGTCAGCACGATTCGCTCGTTGACCGCCGCCCACGCCAGCACAAGGGGGTCTTTGGCGTTGCCCAGCGCAACGTCCTGCACTCGCACGATGTCGATTTCGGGACGTCGCCGTCGCAGTCCCCTCACGACGTGATTGTTGAAGTCTTCGTCCGCAAGGAACCGGGGCATGGTGACCTAGGACTCCTGCGCCGCATCGCGGCGCGCCACGAGTCCCTCCCGCAGTCCCTTCTGTGGGCAACGCGCCTCGTGCTGGCGGCGGACCTCTTCGCCGCGGCGCTCCCGCTCCCGAAGATACGCCTCCACCTCCTCGCGGTGGCGCAGATAGAAGGTGATCGTCGCATAGATATCGCCCAGCGCCACCGTCGGGTACTGATCGGCGATGACTTCGGGCTTTTCGCCTTGCTCGTATGCCGTAACAATCGTATCCAGCGTGACCCTTGTGCCACCCACCCGAATCACGCCGTATTCGTCCATCGCCAAGGGCAACGGCTCGGCTTGAAGCGTAATTGACATCGCACGGGCCTCCCGATGTGGAAAAATGCTGCCAAGCGGTACGTCGCCTGCCAGCTACCACAAAGTACCTATAATTGTAGTTCCGTCGCCGCAGGGCGTCAACGCGACCCCGCATCGGCTCACACGCTAAACCGAATGAACAAAATGTCGTCGTCCTTGACGACGTAATCCTTCGGCTCCTGCCGCATGAGATGCTGGGCCTTCAAGTCCCGCTCGTTGCCCAAACGCACCAGGTCGCTCACGGTCATCACCTCGGCGCGGATGAAGCCGCGGGCCAGGTCGGTGTGGATGCCGTCGGCCGCTTCCAA
Source organism: uncultured Planctomycetaceae bacterium (assembly GCA_963759115.1). Taxonomy (GTDB): domain Bacteria; phylum Planctomycetota; class Planctomycetia; order Pirellulales; family Thermoguttaceae; genus CAVWXT01. The sequence goes on along the minus strand of CAVWXT010000001.1, from coordinate 977,031 downwards.
CGCCGTGCCCCCCTGCCGCAGCAACCACGTGCGGACTTCCTTCTCGCCCGCCGTGAAGAAGATCCTCTGGCCGGAGATCTGCAGCAGCGTGCGGACGAGGTGGTCGCGGTCGGTGCCTACCAGGCCCATCTCCCGCTCGAACTCGGCGCGATCCTCCGGCGTCATCTTCGACAGCTCCAGTTCCAAGCCGGCGGGCACGGCCATCACCGGCACTTCCGGAGTCGAGAGCGCAGCGAACCGCTCGGGGTGCGATTCGTCGTCGGCCGTGTTGACGATCACCAGCCGGCGCTTCTCGCTCAACAGGCGGAATGAACGAGTGACCTTCTGCTGCTCCTCGGTCATGTGAGACTCGCGGAGCGGGTTGCCCGACTCCATCGCCGCCAACACGATCTTGAGCGTGGCGTGTTCGTGCTTCAACTGTTCGTGTTCCAGGCGGGGCAGCGGCTTCTTGAGAGAATCCTCGACGCGGTGGATGCGGTTGGCGACGATCTCCATGTCGGCCAGGACGAGGTCTTCGTCGAAGGAGCGGAGTTGAGCGGTCGGATCGCTGCCGTCAAAGGCCGCCACCACGAACACCAGGGAAGTCGCCTCGCGGATCATCGCCAGCCGTGCGGCGTTGCCTTCGTGCGTGCGGCTCAAGCCCGGCGTATCGACCAGTTCGAGCGCTGCCAGGGTGACCTTCTTCGGATGGTAGACCTGGCAGAGTTGCGCCACGCGCGGTTCGGGGATCGCGGCCATGGCGCTCTGGCCGGTGTGGGCCAGCGCCGGGTCGGGCGCCACGCCCGTCAGCCAGTGGAAGAGCGTGCTCTTCCCCGATCCCTGATAACCGACCAGTCCGATTTTCATGTGCTGCTCCTACCCACGGCGACCGGCGTCGCCTTTCGCCTTCTTGGGGGCTGACGCCAGTTGGGCAATCGCATGTTCTACCGTCTGGGCCTGAAGGCTGTCCAGGGGCTGCCGGCCATAGCGGACGCGGTAGAAGGCGTCGGCGACCACGCCGGGCAGCGCGGCCAGCCGACTGTCGCCGGTGACCGCGGCGAAGTGAAGTCCGGCGGCGGCGGCGAATTCCCGCTGCGTTTGGGCCGGGGCACGCACCAGCCCCCGCCGGGCCAAGACGGCCTCGAAGCCGCGGTAGAACTCGACTTTGACGTGGCGCCGGCGAGTGCGTCGGGGACGGTTTCCGGTCCAGCGGATGCGGAGGCGGCGCCCGCACCACCACAGCAGCCAGCCGCCGCCCGCCAGGATCATCGCGACGACCGCGACCGCCGCCGTGGCCATCAGCCAGTCGCCCACCCCGCTAAAATCGCCGATGTGCAACAGGGCGGCGACCACGGCCCACATCGCGCGCCACCGGCTCTCAGCGGTCACCTCTTCGAAAGCGGTCTGCATCGCGCTGCCGATCGGTTGATAGATCGCGTCGCGCTGACGCCGAGAGTCGAGCTCGACCACATAGTTCGCCCAGGCCGAATCGAGCCAGTCACGGGCGCGGCGAATGGCGGCCAGCCAGCCCGTCTCTTCCTGCGCCGGCCGGAGAGGCGGGCGTGGGATCAAGCTGCAGCCATCCGCCGAAACGATCCCAAGCGCGCAACTCCTGACCTTGCTTGAGTTCGGGCGGAATTTGCTGGGGGCGAAGGTAAACTTGCACCCAGGTGTGGGCGTGCAACTGGCGGACCTGGAAGTATTCCCCCATCGAGTTCCATTCGGAGGTCTTGTAGCCGACCACCATCCGCGCCGGGATTCCCTGGCTGCGGAGCATGAGGGTCAGCGCCGTGGCGAAGTACTCGCAGTTTCCCCACCGGTTCCGGGTGAGGAAGTCCTCGATCGGGTCGAGGTCCGGATCGCGCGTCCGACCCTCCAGGCTGTAGGCGAAGAGTCCCGAGGTGGCAAGTTGCCGCTCCAGGAAGCGTGCCGCGGCCAAGTCGATCCGTCGGGAGTAGGCCCGATTCGGCGAACCAACGTCTGGCCAACTCCGCCAGTTTTGGCAAGTCCTGGGTGTGGCCGATCAGCCGGGATTCGGGCGATTCGTCGTCGGGTCTCTCCCACAACTCCGGCACCAGCGGCATTTGGTTCCCGTCGACGATCGCGGTCGTCGCCACTTCGTACAGAAACTTCTCTTTGCGACGGTCGGAGGAGCGCCGCATTCGTTCGTGGGGGTTATCGACAAAGATGTCGAGATCAGTTTTTACTACCACTAGAGGGGGTACAAAGAAGAGGTCGTCGCGGTCCATGCCCTCGATGGTGATCTTCTCCTGCACCAGCCGGGCCCTGAGCGGCAGTTGCTCCGCATGCATGGCGGCGCCCGTAAACCGCGGCGGCGGCTGCCAACGGCCGTGACCATAGTCCGTCAGTATTCCGCCTTGCAGGTAGATTTCACCGTTAACAAACTCGGAGACGTCGCTATCGGGCCGGTAGAATCGCACTCGCAGCACCTCGTCGCGGCTTTCGGCGATTTGGCCCGTGTCGCTGAGTGTGACGGTCTCGTTGAAACCGGTCACGGACGTGGCTTCGGTCATCGGGCTTTGCCACCTGAATTGCTCAAATCGCGGCACCGCGAAGAACAGCAGCAGAGCGAAGGCCAGGGTTTGCAGCCCCATCCGTCTCACTCGGCGGAACAGGTCGCGTCCGATTCCCACTCGGCTGCTGCCGCCCGCCGAACTGGCGAACTCCGTATGTTGGCCGGCCAGCGGCCACCGCGCGGCGTCTCCCCGGCCCTTGGAAGAGGCCGGGGCAGGAAGTGCCGCCGCCAGCCGACGGCGCTCCCACTCGCGGTGCATGAGCAACAAGGTCATGGCCGAGAAGCCCAGCAACATGTAGACGACCAGCAACACGCCAAACCACACGCTTTGGATGAAGAGCGTCGCCATCACCACTTGCAGCAAGCTGATGATCACCAGCACCCAGTACGTGCGGGCGTCCTTCTGCTGGAACATGAGAATGATCTGGAGGCAGAGCACGTACCGGGCCAGGCCGAGGGCCTGGAGCGCCGTCCCCAACTGGTACAACTCGTAGATCGAATTCGCGGCGGCCAGGAGCATCAGCACGTTGACCACGCGGCGGCTCAAGCGGAACCAGCCGGTGACGTCGGTCAGCCACACCGAGGCCGCCGCCGCGGTGGCCACCAAGAGGGGCGTCCACACGCTCCGTTCGCCCATGCCCAGCATCAGCGCGCCGAGCGCTGCCAGCGTTGCCATGTTGATCTGGAGCAGGCGTTCGAGATACAGCACGGCAGGCTACTCCGCGGCAAAGAACTGCGACAACTGTTCACTCGACGTATTGACGCATCGGATGTGCCGCGCCCGCTCGCGCAAGACGGGGTTGGACCAAAGGGAGGCGAATTGCTCGGCGTCGGTCAAATTGATCGCTCGCGTACTCACCAGCACGATCTCGGTGCCGGCGTCGATCCGCTGCAGGGCGTACGCCAGCAGCGACGGAAGCGTGTCGCGGGGGGAGTCTCGACGATCGCCAGTTGTTCCATCAGCCCCTGCAACAGCGCCGGTGAAGCCGCTCCCCCAAAGCATTCCGGTCCCGAATTGCTCACGGCCAGATGGACGTTGCTGCCGCCCTTGCGGCACACGTCGGTCAATACCGTGGCCGCGAAACTGACCGCCAGCTCCACGTTCTCCAGGTGTTCGGCGCCGGGCGGGTCGGGCGGCCTGAGGTCGAGCACCACGGCCACGTCGCGGTTTCGCGGCCGCTCGAACTGCCGCACGACGAGCCGGTCGAGGCGGGCGGAACTGCGCCAATGGACCAACCGGCGGCCGTCGCCGCTGCGCCATTCGCGCACCCCGTAGAAGTCGCCCTCGGGCCCGGCTTGCCCGCGGCGACGGTCGGCGCCGGCGAAGGCCTCCAGCCGCCGCGCGGCCCAACTTTCCGTCAGGTGTCCCAGCCGGGGCAACACGGTCAGCGTCTCGGTCTCCGCCACCGTGATCGTGCGCGAGAACAGCCCGAATGGGAACCGCGTCGAAAGTCGCAGCGGGCCGAACCGATAGCGGCCGCGCTCCACGATCCGACCACAGTACGCGGTCTTGCGCGAGTCGCCGGCGGGCACATAGGGAAACAGCGATTGGGGACGCAAGGGCGGCTGGCGGCGATGATTGTTGCGACCGTCGCCGGCCTCCCGCCGGACTTGGTCTTCGGCCACGACGGCCCAACTCGCCAGTCGTGGCCGGAGGTTCTCGAGATGAAGGCTGACCGACAGCATATCACCCGCGGCAGGGCGCCAGCGGCAACCGTCGCTGAATGCGTAGTCCGCGCAAAGTTGCCCCCACCAGCCGCCAATTCAGCAGCAGCGGGCCAAGCAACATGCCGGATAGAATCAGCAGCAAGTTGAGCCCGTGGAGGATCGCCCCCCCGAGGACGACCGCCATGATCGCGAAGTAGTAACAACCCTCGCGGCAAATCGTAGTGGGACGTCGGAGGAACATCGTTCTATTCCGGCACGGGCACTTCGTCGATCAGCTTCTCGATCAACGACTCGACGGTCTCACGCTGCCCGCCGTGCAGATAATCCCTGGGAATCACGCGATGGGCGAGCACGGGAATCGCCAGTCGCTTGACGTTGTCGGGCACCACGTACTGCCGGCCGGCGACCAGCGCGGCCGCCTGCGCGGCCCGATACAACGCCAGCACGCCCCGAGTGCTCACCCCCACCCGCAACTCATCGCAACGCCGCGTGGCCTGAACGATGTCGAGGAGGTATTCATTGATTCCATCCTCCGCCTGCACCTGCCGTACGGCGGTCTGCAGCGAGGCCACCTGCTGGCAGTCGAGGACGGGCTCCAGCAAATCGACCGGTTCGCCGTCGCGGTGGGTGCTGAGCACCTGGAGTTCGACTTCCCGCCGCGGATAGCCCAGCGGAATGCGGAGCAGGAATTGATCGAGCTGACTTTCGGGCAAAGGGTACGTGCCCTCAAACTCCACCGGGTTCTGCGTAGCAATGACCATGAACGGCCGTGGCAGGGGATGGGTCTGGCCGTCCGCGGAAACCTGCCGTTCGCTCATCGACTCCAGCAAGGCACTCTGCGTACGCGGCGTGGCGCGGTTGATCTCGTCGGCCAACACGATGTTGGCAAAGATCGGACCGGCGCTGAACGCGAACTCCCGCGTCTGGCTGTTGTAGAGACTGCTGCCGGTTATGTCGGCGGGCATCAGGTCCGGGGTGAACTGAATGCGGTGGAACTTGCCGGCGAGGCTGCGGGCGATGGCCTTGCCCATCAGCGTCTTGCCCACGCCGGGCACGTCCTCCAAGAGCACGTGTTCGCCCGCCAGGAGCGCCACCACGGTCAATTGAACCGCTTCGGGCTTGCCAAGGACCACGCGAGAGATGTTCTGCTGCAACAGTTCGACTAGGGAGGCGGTGTCATTTTGCATCCCACCAGTATCGGCGGAAACCCGTGCGGCGGCAAGTCCCGCAGCAGTTTCGCCGGCGGTGTACCTGTGAAGCGACAAACCGCGACCGGGGCTTCTGGTGCGATGTGGCGACCGGTGGTCCCAGGGACAAGGCCATGCCCGGCGGCCGCGCCGGAAGGGCGACGAAGCGGCGCGATCATGGCGCGCCGGCCGCCCGCGTTGCCCCTACCTTTTCTTGCCTGCCTCGTCCCCTTGCCGGAAGAAACAGAGGCCCCCCAGACGGTAGAGTACCAGCAGAACGAACGCGCCGATCGTGGCGGCGAAGAAACCGAGTGGGCTGATGGGATTCAACTCGTGCCTGGGAAAGAGCCAACTCAACCCCAACAGTCCGATCGTGCTACCGCCAATGCCCAAGACCACGGCCGAGAAAGGCCCAACGCGGCGGAGGGGGAAGACCACGGTGGCCAACAAGCCGGCCAACGTACCGAAACCCACCCAGATCAACACCACGTAGATCCAGTGCTGAACCGCCGGCGATTGCGTTAGCTCGGGCATGGCGTGAAAACGAAGACTGGCTCAGACAGGAGCGAAAACAGAAAATCCTTGCGCTGCTGACGTCCAAGGGGTGCCGGGTGGCGGCACTCAGCACCTTAGACGCCAGCAACGCAAGGCGCCGTCCCCCCCGTTACGCCCCTGACATGCGCGTGTCGGCAGATTGACTCGGCAACCTGGGACAATCGCGGTCAGCAGGCGTTCGGCGTGTACTCAAGGCGATTGACGTCGGACCGCCTCTTGCGCCTGCTCTTGACTGTACGCCTTCTGGGCAGCGGCTTCCCGAGCGCACTTGAACTCTGGCCCCGGCGGGTAATACTGCACGTCGTCTTTCATGTAGTACGGGCTGGGCAATGTCTGACCACCGGTCACGACTTGACAGCCACTGAGTCCTACGCAGGCCAGTAGTCCCAGGCCGAGCAAAAGATTTCGCAGATGGTGCCGCTGGTTGATCAAGCCCGTCATGGGCCACCTCCGTTTACCTTGGGGGGCGATTCTTCCCATTCACCCAACCTTGTGCCGTACATAAAACCCTTACGGCCGAAAAAATCGTTGCAATCGTTATCGTCAACCAGACGGTGAAACTTTAGGATCCCGCAGAAAGGGGGAACGTTAAAGGGAACGTTAAAGGGGACAGGCGCATATATTGACGAATATGAGATGTTTACGTAAGATTGCGGTCATGCCCCGAACCGCAAGAGTCGCGCCGGAGGGATGCTCTTTCACGTGCTCAATCGGGGCGTGGCGCGGATGCAGATCTTTCAGGATGACCATGACTACGACGCCTTCCATCGCGTCGTGGAGCAGACGCTTCGCACTACACCGGTACGCATCTGCGCATACTGCTGGATGCCGAACCATTGGCATTTTGTCCTTTGGCCGCAACGCGATGGCGATCTGTCCACGTTCATGCAACGGCTGGCGAACATGCACACGCAGCGCTGGCAACGGGCGAAGTTGCGTGTCGGCTACGGACACTTGTATCAAGGGCGGTTCAAGTCGTTTCCCATCGAGACCGACGAGCATTTCTATGCTGTGGTGCGGTACGTCGAGCGTAACGCCTTACGGGCCGGACTCGTTCAGCGCGCGGAAGATTGGATGTGGGGAAGCCTGCAACAGCGAGTGCGGCAGGCACGGAGTGCCTTACTGGCCGAGTGGCCATTGCCCGAACCGTCCGACTGGATCGAATACGTCAACTCGCCGCAGACAGAAGCCGAGTTGGAGGCCATCCGCGGCTGTCTTCACCGCGGCGGCCCGTACGGCACTGTGGCTTGGACCAAGCAGGCGGCCGAGCAACTTGGCCTGCAATCAACGCTTCGCGGTCGTGGTCGCCCGCACAAGAATCATTCGTAAACGCGCCGAACTGCCCATGCTTCCCAATATATGCGCCTGTCCCCTTTACTCCTTCAGCGCGGGGAGCCACGTGCAAAGGTAGTAGGCGCGGGGCGTCGTGGCCTCCAACAACGTGGCCAGATCGAGGGAAGGCTGGACGCGGCTCTGGCCCAGAAGAAGGTCCGATAGCCGTGGTTCGGCCTTGTACTTCACCACCTTGACGTTCTCCTTGTCCAGTCCGGCCAACTTGATCGCCCGATCAATGGCATCCTCGATGAACCCGATCTTGTCGATCAGGCCGTTTTCCAAGGCCTGCGTGGCGGTGAAGACCTGTCCGGTGGCCAGCTTGTCGAGGGCCGCGGGATCGTTTCGGAACTTGGGCCGGCCGTGCCTTGATGACGTCCTTGAACTGGGTGAAGCCCTCGTCGACCAATTGCTGAAAGATCTTGCGCTCTTCCTCGGTCATTTTGCGGGCGATGCTGCCCATGGTCTTTAGATGATGGCTGGCGACGGCATCCTCTTGGATTCCCCATTTCTTCATCAGATCGGCGACGTTGTAGTGCGGAATGATCACGCCGATCGAGCCGGTCCAGGTGGTCGGCTCGGCGAAGATCGTCTCGGGCGTATCGCCGACGCACATCGACACGTAGTAGCCGCCGCTGGCGGCCAGCCCGCCCATGCTGACCACGATGGGAATGTGGGTGTCTTCCGCGAGCTTGCGGAGGTGGTGCAGCATGTAGTCGCTGCCGGTGATGGTGCCGCCGGGCGAGTTGACGCGGACCACGATCGCCTTCAAGGTTGCCGTCCTCGGTGTCCTTCCGGGCATGGTCGATCTGCTGCTTGAAGAACCCTTCGCCGCTGAGGATCGTGCCTTCGATCGAAAGGATGGCCACCTTGTCGGCGCCGTGTCGGTTCAGCGCGAACGTATTTCTCCTGCACCCGGCCCGTCCGATCAACGAGCCGAATCCGACGATTCCGACCACGGCAAACAGGACGGCGTTCAGCGCCAGCGAAGCCGAGCAGGCCCAGCACTAGGAAGAACCGGAACAGGCGTGCCAACACCCCCGACTTCCGCGGCGGCGGGGGCGAAATCGGCCTCGGGAACGACTTGGGGCCGAACGGGCGGTTGCGGAAATCCTGCCGCTTGGGGGGGCTGGTCCATGTTCGCGTACCTTTCGACCGGGGGTGATGCCTTCGTTTGACGGAGGCCGGACTCTCCTGTTCACCATTCTACTCGGGCCTGGCGATCACGCAATGTCCCTGGTGTTGCCAGGAAGGGCCAAGAGGCGGTAAGCTAGCAGATTGTTCGGATGGCTTGTAGGACGTCAGAAAGGAGTCGACGCGTGTTTGTTGCCGCTTCCAGCCGCTGCTTTCGCGACCTGCCCTTGGATGCCGCCCTGCTGCAACTGGTGGAGCTGGAATACTCCGCCGTGGAGATCATGCTGCACGAGAAGGACGGGCACTTGAAGCCCTCGGAGGTGTTGGCCGATCCGGAGCGGTCGGCGACGCTCTGCCGCCAGACCCACCGCCTGACGCCCGTGGCCCTGAGCGTCGACATCGAGGCCCCCGAGCCCGAGTATTACCACCAGTTCGCCGCCTGCTGCCGGCTGGCGAAGGCCATCAAGGTGGTGACGGTCACGGTCCGGTCGGCCGAACTGGGCACGCCGTTCAACGCCGAGGTCGAGCGGCTGCGGACGCTGGCGGCCCTGGCTTCGCAGGAGGGGGTGCGCGTCGGCCTGCTGACCGAGGTCGGCCGCATGACCGAGAACCCCGACACGGCCGTGGTCATGTGCGACAACGTCAAGGGCCTGGGCATTACGCTCGATCCGAGCCACTACACCTTCGGTCCGCACGCCGGAGTGAACTACGAGCAGGTGATGAAGCACGTCTACCACGTGCGGCTCCGCGACACCACCAAAGACCAGTTGCAGGTCCGCGTCGGCCAGGGCGACGTCGAGTACGGCCGGCTGGTCAACCAGTTGAACAAGGTCCACTACGACCGGGCGCTGTGCGTCGACATGCTGCCCATGCCCGAGGTCGATCAACTCACCGAGATGCGCAAGATGCGGCTGCTGCTGGAAAGCCTGCTGTAGAGCGGCGGGAAATCGCCCGGTTTGCGGCGATATTCATCTCTTCTTGGAGAAGAAGTTCTTCAGCATTTCGCTGGCGGCGCCGCCGCTGTCCGCGTTCTGCTTGGCGGCGCTCTGCAATTTGCCCGCTGCCTTCGCGGGCGCCTTTTCCTTCGCCTGCGCGGGTCTTTTCGGCTGCCTTCGCCTGAGTCTTCGCCGGGGAGGCCGCCACGGCGGCGCCTCCGACAAACTTGCGCCCGTGACCGTGTCCTCGTCCGCGTCCGGATTCTTCGCCGGCGAAATCACGCTCTCCTGGTCCGGGTCCTTTTCGAGCCAGCTACTCACGTCCAGATCGTCGTCGTTCGGAGTCGTCGCGGCGCGGCGCCGGCCGCGGTTTTCTGAGCACTCTGGACCGGGAAGTTGGGGTCCGTCTTGTCTCCTGCGCTGGCAATCAGCCGCACCTCAAACTCCCAGCGGTGGACGGCGATGCGATCCTTGTTCTTCAACTCCCGCCGCTTGTCGACCCGCTCTCCGTTGACGAAGGTGCCATTGGTGCTGTTGAAGTCCTCGATGGCCGCCACGCCCTCTTCGACCACGATCGCGCAATGCTTCCGGCTGACCGACTTGCTGTGCGGGCGAAGATGACACTCCTCGCCCCGCCCGATCACGAATCGCCGCGTTGGGATGCGGATCTCGGTTCCGGCCTGCTTGCCACCCACCACGATTAGCTTGACTTCCATCGCCTGACCCCTGCCGAAAAAGGAAAAACCGGCGTCAAAGAAGACACGTCAGACTCATGGTTCGGATAGCCACCACGGAGATTTAGTATAATCCGAAAAATCGAGATTTCCAACTGCGTCTTTCGAGGGGGATGCAAGTACGCGGCCGATGTCGCGGCCGGCGACGGACCGTCGTTCACGCCCTCGTTCACGGCGGGACACGCTTGTCCCCCCTTGGCCGTGCTGTATGATGAACTGGAGCAATTATGGGCTGTCTCGCCTCGACACATCTGCTTGGAGAGTGACGCCCTTTGTCCCCGCGCGACCGAGTTGGAGGGCCAGCATGGCTTGGGAGTACAGCGAGAAGACGAAGCAACTGTTCATGGATGCCGTCCACGGCAAGCCGGGAACGCACTTGGGGGAGATCGAGGATCCGGACGGTTTCGGCGAGCACGGGTCGATCGCCTGCGGGGACGTCATGCGGTTCACGTTTCGGGTCCAGCGGCACGCCACGGACCCGGCGAAGGACGTGATTTCGGAGGCTCGCTATCTGACCTTCGGCTGTACCTCGGCGATCGCCGCCTCGGAGGCGCTGTGCTGCCTGATCGAACAGCGCGGCTACACTCCCATCGAGGCCCTGAAGATCAGCAACCAGGACATCGTCGATTTCCTGCAAGGATTGCCGGCGCAGAAGATTCACTGCTCGGTGATGGGCGCCGAAGCTTTGGAAGCAGCCGTCTTCAACTGGGCGCAGAAGCGGGGCGTGGATCTGTCCCGCCTGGGCATCGACATCCACGCCGACGAGCAGCAAGAAGGCCGGATGGTCTGCAAGTGTTTTTCGCTCACGGAACCCTACATTCGCCGCAAGATCCGGGAGTTGAACCTCCGCACCATCCCCGAAATCACCGGCGCCATCAAGGCGGGCGGGGCCTGCATGGGTTGCCATCACGTTCCCGGCGGGCTCCAGGACCTGCTCGACGAAACCTGGGGTCGGGCGCCCTGCGGCACCAAGGTCTTGACCCAGATCACTCCCCTCAATGCGAGTGCGGTCCAGAGCGGAAAGCCGGCCCTGTCGCCCTACCAGTTCAGCAAGAAGGTCGAAAAGACAATCGACGCCTACGTCCGGCCCATGCTCCGGCAGGACGGCGGCGACGTGGAGATCCTCGACATCAAGGACAACCTGGTCTACTGCCGTCTGGCGGGCGCTGTCAAGGCTGCGCCAACGCCAGCCAAACCCTGCGGATGATGATCGAACAGACTCTCAAGGACATGGTCGACGAGCACGTCCGCGTCATCGAAGTCTAAAAAGGCGTCCTGCCCATGAGAATCATCTACGCCGACAACAACGCCACGACGAATGTTGCGCCGGAAGTCTACGAGGCGATGGCCCCGTTCTTCACCGAGGACTACTTCAATCCCAGCTCGATGTACGAGCCTGCCCGGCGCACGGCCGCGGCGATGGCCCGAGCCCGCGCGAGATCGCCTCGCACTTCGGCGTGGGCGAACCGCGGCAGATCCTCTTTACGTCCTGCGCCACGGAGAGCAACAACACGGCCATCTTCGGCACGGCCAAGGCCAATCCGGACCGCCGCCACATCATCACCACGGCGGTCGAACATCCGGCCGTGCTCGAAGTCTGCAAGGATCTTCAGCGAAGCGGCTACGACGTGACGCTCCTGGAGGTCGACAACAACGGGAACCTCGACCTCGGCGAGTTCATCCGCGCCTTGCGGCCGGATACGCTGATGGTCAGCATCATGCACGCCAACAACGAGACGGGCGTGATCTTTCCCGTCGAGCAACTCTCCCGGCTTACGAAGCAGACCGACTCTTCGATCGTCTTTCACACCGACGCGACCCAATCGGTAGGCAAAATCCCCATCGATCTGGAGCAGGCGTATCAGCACGTCGATCTGCTGTCGTTCTCCGGCCACAAGCTGCACGCCCCCAAGGGCGTGGGCGTGCTCTACATCAAGCGCGGCACTCCCTGCCGGGCTTTCATGGTCGGCGGCCACCAGGAGGAGGGCCGCCGCGCCGGCACGGAAAACGTGCCCTACATTGTCGGCCTGGCCAAGGCCCTGCAATTGGCCGCGGAGAACTACGCCGACGAGGAGACGCGGATCTGCGGCCTGCGCGACCGCCTGGAAAAGGCCATCGAAGCCCAGATCCCCAACGTGCAGGTCAACGGCCGCGGGGCGCCGAGGCTGCCGAACACGCTGAATGTCTCCTGCCATTACGTGGAAGGCGAAGGGATGCTCTATCAATTGAGCGACTGCGGAATTTGCGCCTCCAGCGGCTCCGCTTGCACGTCCGGATCGCTGGAGCCGTCGCACGTGTTGAGGGCCATGAAGGTTCCCTTCACCGCCGTCCACGGATCGGTGCGTTTCAGTTTCAGTCGCTACAACACGGAGGCGGACGTGGATCGCATCATTGCGGTCTTTCCGCAAATCGTGGCGAACCTTCGCCGGCTATCGCCCTACTGGGACCAGGAGAAGAACAGGCCCCGGCCCGGCGCGGAGAGCCTGGTTCAAGCCCGGTAGATTGGTAGGGTGGGCATCGCCCACCAACTTTTCTTGGCGCAACGTCAGCACGAAGATCTGGTGGGCGATGCCCACCCTACGCATCTCACTTTCCTGCGACGCGGCGCCGCCCCAGGCGGAACAAGGGGGATAGGCACCGTGGCGGCGACGTTTTTTCTCATCGCCAAACCAACTTGCGCCACGGAGCCAGTCCCCCTTGTTCCGCGATCATGCCCGCCACTTCAGATCAATTTGCTCGCCGTGCCTGGCATGCCGGCGATCGAAGGCGTGCAGCACGAGGGTCGCGCCGTCGGGCCGCAAGCCGGCCGTGACAAATCCGCGGGGCTGCGTCTTGTCGAACACCCAGGCGACGGCCGGCACGTTGACCAGGTGCAGATCTTCGCGACGGTCGACATGCCATCGGTGCGTGTGGCCAAAGACGTAGGCCTTCACCTGTTTGCGCGGCATCAACACGGCAAACAGGGCCTTGGTGTCCGTCAGCCCCATTCCCCCGGCGGTTTCGTCGGGATTGTGATGGGCCACAACCAGCGCCGGTTTGTCGGGCCGGGCATCGAGGGCCTTGGCCAGCCACGCCAATTGGGCCTCGCCCAACACGCCGGGGGTGACGTTCGTCTGGTTCAGCGAATCCAACAGGAACCAGTTGGCGTGCGGCGTTTCCAGCACGGAAACGTGTTTGCCGGGCACGCCGGCCGCCTCGGTGGAATCCGTCTTCGCGTCGGGAAACGCCGCCAGGAAATGTTCCCGGTGGTCGTGGTTGCCCAAGGCAATGTGCATGGGCAGGCCGGCCTCTCGCAACGGATGGAACAGCGTCTTGAGCATGGCGTAGTCGCCGGGCGTGCCATGATTGAAGGCGCAATCGCCCGCCACGATCGCCCCTGCCGGCGGCGGGTCCAGGGCGAGAAACTTCCCGGGCGGCCCCTTCCAGCGAAGGGACCGGTTTCACGTCGCTGTGTTCCCGGTCGCGCTCTTCACAAATGTGGAGATCGGCCAGCAGCACGAAACGAATCCGGGTCGGCCCGCTGGTCGGCCGCCAATCGGCGCGGCAGCAGCAATCCGGCCCCGGCGGCCAGCGTGCCGGCCAGAAATCGGCGTCGGGTGATCGGCGGCAGATGAATCGGCATAAGAGCACTCTACCGCGATGCCGGGTACGTGTAAAGGTAGGGCCGCCCATCATCGTTCGGCCATACGTTGGCACGGCCAGCCATTATGGCTCGACGCGCTTCTCTGCCGGCACGCCGCCGCGGACATCGTCCTCTTCGTGGACTGCGGCCTCTTCGCACAGTCCGGCCAACTCGGTCACGGCCGTCTGGATTTGTTCCAAGGCTTCCTTCTCGACCGCCGTGTGAGGCAGGTTCCGCGCGAGAACGTCTCGCAATCCGGTCACCATCAGGGGCTTGGCAAGGTAATCGTCGCAGCCCGCCGCCAGGCATTTCTCGCGATCGCCGGCCAAGGCGTGGGCCGTCAGGGCAATGATCGGTCCCTGCCAACCGCGTTGGCGAAGCTGCTGCGTGGCTTCATAGCCGTTCATCTCCGGCATCTGGATGTCCATGAGAATCAAGTCGTAGGGCCGAGCTTCGGCCCGAGACAGTTCGGCCATGTCGCAGGCTGCTTGACCGTTCTGGGCGGCGTCGAATTCGAGCCCCATCTTCCGCAGGATCAGACCCACGAGCCGTTGGAGATCGGGGTCGTCTTCCACCAACAGCAGCCGGCCGTGCAGCGACGATTTCGGTCCGCTGGGCACGCGATCCTCGCCGGCGGTCCCAGCGGCCTGGGGCCCGTGCAACAGGGAAACGTCCTGGGGGAGACCGACATCGACCGTCAACGTGAAGACGCTCCCCCGGCCCAATTCGCTCGTGACTTCAATTCGCCCGCCGAGCGCCTGGGCCAGACGCTGGGAGATGGCCAGGCCGAGGCCGGCCCCGCCGTAGCGGCGACTCGCCGAGGTATCCGCCTGCGTAAAGGGCTGGAAGAGTCCGCCGATCTTGTCGGCGGAGATGCCGATGCCGGTGTCGGAAACGGCAAACTGCATTCGCGCAGCCCCGTCGCCGTCGCGCAGTCGAGCGGACGGCAATGCGGACCTCGCCCTGCGCCGTGAACTTCACCGCGTTGCCCACCAGGTTCACGAGGATCTGGCGCAGCCGCGCCGGGGCGGTGTGGATCATCTCGGGCAGCGGGTCGTGGTAGTCGACTTCCAGGCTCAGCCCCTTTTCGCGGGCACGGACCTGCACCACCGACAGGACGTCGTCCATGATCTGCTGCAAGGAGCAGTCTGCTGTTGCCAGCGTCAGCTTGTCGGCTTCGATCCGCGACAGGTCCAGGATGTCGCCGATCAGTTCCAGCAGCGCCTTGCCGTTGCGTTGGATTCCCTCCAGGAACTCGCGCTGTTCTTCGCGGGGTAGATTGCCGGTCGCCAGCAGGTCGCTGAAGCCGAGAATGGCCGTCATGGGCGTGCGGATTTCGTGGCTCATGTTGGCGAGGAACTCGCTCTTGGCGCGGTTGGCCGCCTCGGCGGCTTCTTTGGCCTTGTGGAGGTCGTCTTCCATTCGCTTCCGCTGCGTGACGTCGTCATAGATTCCCACCACGCCATAGACCTTCCCGTCGGCATCGAAGAGCGGGATTTTCGTGGTATCCAACCAAATGCAAGTTCCATCGGCTCGGTGCTGCGGTTCAATAATGTGTATTTTTGCCCGCCCCGACGTCATTACCTCTCGGTCGTCGGCGCGATACGCTTCCGTCTCCTCGCGCGACCAGGGAAGGTCGAAGTCCGTTTCTCCCACCACGTCCTCGGGCCGAAGATTTGCTCCCCTGGCAAACGTTTCGTTACAGCCAAGATAGACGCTTTCACGGTTCTTCCAGAAGATGGACAGCGGCAGGGAATTGAGGATGCACGAGAGCATCGCTTCGCTTTGGCGCAGCGCCTCTTCCGCCTGTTTGCGGTCGGTGGCGTCGTGAAGCTCGGCCACGATCACGTCCGTCTGCCCGTTCTCGTCGGGCAGCGGATAGTAGCTGATCTCCATGAATCGCCGCCCGATATCCGGGTAGGAGAACCAGTCCCCGAATCGCGTCACACTTCCCGCCATGCATTGATCCAGATACGGGCGAACCAGCTCAAAGCCCTTTTTTCCCAACACCTCTTCCACGGTGTGTCCTAGGATTTCGTCGGCGTTCTTTCCCCGCCTGCCGAGGAAGGCGGCGTTGGCCATCCGGTACACGTATCCTCGATCCACCACAACGACCATGTTCGGCGAGCCTTCGACCAGCCTTTCGTAGATCCGCAGGCGCTGATTGGCCTCCCCCAGCGCCTCGGCGGTCTTCTTTCGCTCGGTGACGTCGCGTGCGGCTGCGAATATACCGATGGCCTTTCCAGCGCCATCGCGGTAAGTGGAGGCATTATACAGCACCGACCTCATCGAGCCGTCGCGGTGCCTGAGCTCCAAGGCAAGGTCGCGTACGCTGCCTTCACGGAATGCTTGTCGAAGTCCGTCCCGCGCAGCTCGGGTTCCGTGAAATAGTCCCAGCAATCCGTGCCGATGAGTCGTTCTCGCGGATAGCCCGTTGCCTCCTCCGTGGCTTGATTGACGTCCGTGACCTTGCCGTCGGGGCCGATCGCTGCCAGCGGGTCTACGCTGGCCTCGATCAAGCTGCGGTTGTACAGATTTGCCTCCCGCAGCGCCTCCTCGGCCCGCTGACGTTCGGCCTTGCGATCCAGGCGGTCCAGGGCAAAGGAGATGGCCGCCGCGGCTTCTTCGAGCAGGGCGACTTCCTTGTCTTGAAAGACGTCCGGCTCGCCGGCGCAAACCGTAAGCGCGCCCAGACGGCACCCTTCCAATAGATCGGCAGGCTCGCTATCGCTTGCACGCCGTGTGCGATTGCGCTGCGCCAGGGCGTGGAGTGGGGATGGCTGATGAAGTCGTTGAAGATGCACGGCTTGCCTTCGCGGAGACACGTGCCCACGGCGCCGCGGCCTTCCGGCCGGTCGTCGGCATAGACCTTGATTTCCTCGATATAGCCCTTGTCCTCCCCGGCCAAGGCGACGGGAACGACCGCGTGAGTGTCGGGGTCGGGCCGGCCGATCCATCCCACCTTGAAACCCGCCTTCTCCGTGGCGATCCAGCAGACTTCGCGGAACAACTCTTCGCGCGACGAGACGCGAAGGACCGTTCGGTTCAGGTCGCTGAGGGCAGCGTACAGCCGATTCAATCGCTCGATTTCCCGCTCGCGGGCCTTGCGCTCGGTGACGTCCACCCAAATCACCGCCATGAAGTCCCGGCCACGGATCCTTGCGATGCGAAGGCTGACGCGGCGGTCGCGAATCTCGCCGTTCTTGGAGCGGTGCCGATTCTCGAAGGTCCCTCCGCCCGTCCTCAGCAGACCCAAGACTCGCTCGGACACTTCCTGGGGCGACAAGTCCGCCTGGACATCGGTGAGCCGGAGCGCGGCGAACTCTCTCCGCGTGTAGCCCAGCCCGCCGCACGCTGCGCGGTTGAATTCGATGAAACGAAGCGTTTCGGGGTCGAGCAGCACGATGCCATCCGCGGCCTGGCTGACGACGGCGCCGTAGACATCCTCCCGTTCTCGCAATGCCAGCTCGGCCTGTTTGCGTTCTCGGGCGTAACGAATGGCGCAGGACCACCAGAGCGCCGCCGACGCTTCCCTTGACCAGGTAATCTTGGGCCCCTTTGCGGATGGCTTCCGTCGCCAACGCCTCGTCGTCCATGCCCGTCAGCACAACCATTGGCAGATGGGGCGCCGCGGCAACGAGGTGTTCCAGCGTGGCGATCCCGCGACTATCGGGCAGGCTGAGATCGATCAGCACGACGTCGAAGGCGGCGATCCGCAGGCGATCGACGGCATCGGCCATCGTCTCCACGTGCGTCACGTCGAATGGCTCCGCGGCCCGTGCCAGCGCATCTCGCAGCAGCCTCGCGTCGCCAGGATTATCTTCGATCAGCAGAATGCGAAGAGGCGCACGGCATGGCTATACTCCCTAGTGGCTCAACCGGCCTGAATTGACGGGTGCCACGGGCTGCTTGTCAGCCCGTGTTGCGGCCGGTTCCCGCACTGGCCGGCAAGCGGCCAGTGGCACCCAAGCTGTCACTGCAACACGGTCGGGGCACTTGCCTGGCAACGCAGCATGGTCGATCCCCACAAGGATAGGTTATGCCATAGTCGGCCAAATTGGCCAAGACGCTTTACGGGGGCGCCGCGAGGAATAAGCGCATGCGGACTATTCGCACCCGCCCGGCGGAGGATCGCCTTCAGACCGACTGTAGCCCGGCACCGTGGCGGGAGGCGTGCGGCGGGGAATCGAGAAAATCGGCCAGCTTCCGCGCACAGGAAGGCTCTTGGAGCTTGCGGAGCGCATCGCACTCGATCTGGCGGATGCGTTCTCGCGTGACGGAGAAGATCTTGCCCACCTCCGAGAGCGTATAGGTGTAGCCGTCCGACAGGCCGTAGCGAAGGCGAATGATCTCCCGCTCGCGGTAGTTCAACGACTGCAAGGCCTCGGCGATCCCGGCCTTGATCGAATCGCGGTTGATGCCCAGCAGCGGATCGTGATGGCGCTGGTCGGGGAGCAGCTCGCCGAGATAGTTCTCGCTGGCTTCGCCCATCGGCTCGTCGAGCGACAACATGCGGCGGTTGACCTTCAGGGCGCGGTGGGTGGCGTCGACCGAGACTCCCGCGGCCTGCGCCGTTTCCTCCAGCGTGGGTCGGCGCTTGTGCGTTTGGGTCGCTCGCCGGCCGGCGTCGAGAACCTTGTCGACCGTGCTGAGCATGTGGACGGGGACGCGGATCGTGCGGCTGTGGTCGGCGATTGCCCGGCTGATGGCCTGACGAATCCACCACGTGGCGTAGGTCGAGAACTTGAACCCGCGGGACGGCTCGAACTTGTCGACGGCCCGCATCAGGCCGGTGTTGCCGTCCTGGATCAAGTCGAGGAAACTGAGGCCGCGGTTGCGGTAACGCTTGGCGATCGAGACCACCAGCCGCAAGTTGGCCACCGAGAGCGTCCGGCGGGCGGCATCGTGAACGTGTTGGAGCGTCCGCGATCCGAGCCAAACGCCGGCGGAGCGTGGCCGGCGTCTCGTGCGTGATCCGCATGAGCCGCCGCAATTCCTTGCGGACTTCGGTCCCCTGCCGCAGTTCGCCACGGCGGCGCATTTCGCCCAGTTGTTGCAGGGCACCATCCATCCGCCGTGAAATCTCACGGAGCCTGCCCACCACCACCTGCAAAAGCTGCCGGCGAACGGGGATTTCCTCCATCAGACGAACCGCCTTCGCCCGGCGCAAGCAACAGTCGTCGGCGGATCTGGCGACGGTGGAGGGCCGAATGCCGCTTCGACAAGGCCGCCGTAAAATCGCTTCGGTTACGCCGCAGCAAAGACCGCAGTGTTTCCAGGTTCGGCCCGAGCAACGCCATCAGCCGATGCTTCAACTCATCGTCCAGCAGCGACCCCTCGCACGTCAACTTCCAACCGCATTTGGCCGCGAGCCACTTTCTCCAGCATCCCTACGGCCGCCTGAAGCACATAATCCGTCCCCAGCATCGCATGGCGAAGACTCCTGCGGGTATGTTCGATCTGCCGGGCCGCCTCAAGCTCCTCCTGCCGGCTGAGCAGGGAAGTGGTGCTCATCTGGGTCAGGTAGACCTGAACCGGATCGGACGGGCCTCCGTCCATCATGCTCTCCTCGTTCCGAAACCTCGAAGAAGCGACCATGCACACCTCCCCCTCCTGGTAATACGAACCTAACGCCGTTTGGTTCGGAGATTACGCCCACCCATTGGAATTTTAGACGGCTCGTCGCACGATCCAAGGCCGCAAGTGCTGTTCGCCGTTCGCGGTAGTGACTATTCCCCGCCTACGTAGGGCTCCGACGGCGGTGAGCCACATGCGGCCCCCCCATAATGCCATCCGGTTGCGAGAAATTTGGCCTCGCGCGCGACCTGCTGCCCGCAACGGTCCCGGCTCGGCCCCGCTCAATCGACGGTTGGCAAACTGATGAGAAAAGACGTTCCGTGGCCGGGCTGGCTGGACACTTCGATCCGGCCACCGTGATTGGTGATGATCCGCCAGGCCTTCGACAGGCCGAGCCCCAGGCCGCGGCCGGCCTGGCGGGCGGAGTAGAAGGGATCGAAAATGTGGCGGCGCTCTTCCGGTCTGATGCCCGGACCATCGTCGCTGATGCGAATCCGCACCTCGGACCCGGCTTGCTCCACGCCGATCTCGATGTGGCCGCCGTTGCCGAGGCTCTCCATCGCGTTCTGACATATCGCCCGCAACGCCACGTTGAGCTGCACGGGATCGGCCTCGACGACGATCGGACCCGTCTTGTCGGCACGGCGGATCGCCGTCTCCTGCCGCGCAGCGGGGCTGGAAATCGGCAACCACGTCGTCCACCAGCCTGGCCAGGTCGATCGGCTGCGGTTCGGGCCGCGGCGGCCGCGCGAAGAGCATCATGTCGGCGATCATCTCATAGACCCGCATCGCCTGCGAGTTCATCAGGGCCAGCGCCCGGCGCCGCTCCACGTCGGTTTCTTCACGCAGAAACAGTTGGGCCCGGCCGGCAATGACGGTCAGCGGATTGTTGATTTCGTGGCCGGCCCCCGCGGCGAACTCGGCCATCGCTTCGAGCTTCTCCGCCTCCAACGTCTCGTGGAACTTCTCTTCCAGGATGGCCAGCCGAGCGAGCCTGCCCACCAGTAGCGGCAACCATCCGGCCAGACCATCCGTTTGAGCCAGCCACTGCCGCCCGGCCACTTCAGCCTGCCGGCGAATGGCGTCCAAATCCGCCGCCAGAGTCTCCGGCGGGGAAGCCTCGCCTTCGAGGATCGCGCGGGCCAAACCAACCGCTGCCGCTGCCGAAGCCGCGGCCGTCGATTCGCATTCCTGGATCAGCCAACTCGGTATGCCAAGGGAGGTTGCGTCTTCATCGTCGGCGCCGGTGTCGGCCAGCCAGCCGCGAACATCGGCGAGCAGCCCCAAGAGAAATGCCTGGTCGGCCGCGATCTGGCCGTCATCGGCCAACGCCGCCGCCAGCCGAGCCAGTGTCAGGGCGGCAGCAACGCGAGCGGCATAGCCCACGGCTTCCGCATTGCCATCCGGGGGCTTCGGATGGCGCGACTCGTCCGTGGATGACACAGCATCCGCGGGCGCAGACTGGTCCCACTGAAGAACGTCCGGCAGATTCTCAGCCAGCCAGCCGGCCACATCGGCAACAGAGCGCGGCCGGACGCCGGATTTTTGCCAACTAACCCACACTGCCCAAATCAACAACGGTGGATCATCCGCCAGCACTACCGCTAGCACGTCGCGGCTGCCAATCGCATCGCCAGCCAGCAGCGACTCGGCCAAAGCGACGGCCGAACGGTCGGCCATGGGCAGCACCCATCGGCACGCGCCGGCCAGCAGTGGCGGTAAGCCGCGCATGGAAAGACTACGCGCTGGTGGCCATCTCGATGTCCAGGTGGTGGCACATCCGCTCCACGAGGCGCTCGACCTCGAACGGCTTGTGCATGAAGTCGTTGGCGCCGGCCGCCCTCAACTCGCTCACCTTGTCCTCTTCGACCATGCCGGAGATGCAGATGATCCGCACGTCGTCCATGCTCTTGTCGCTGCGGACCCGCTGGCATACCTCCTTGCCGTTGATGTCCGGAAGCATGACGTCGAGCACGATCAGGTCGGGCCGATAGTCCTTGACCATCATGCCGGCGTCGAAGCCGTTGTTGACGCTGCGGACCTCGAACCGGCCGTCGCGCTCCAAGGCGTCGGTGATCAGTTCGACCAACTCTTCGTCGTCGTCGACGATCAGCACCTTTCGCTTGCCGCTTTCCAGGGCGTCGGTGGGGATGCCGTTGTCGCGCATGAAACGTGAAAAGCTGCTCGCGCGGGATGCGGCGGAACCGGCTGCCCGGCACGCGGAATCCCTTCAGTTGCCCCGAGTCAAAACAGCGAATGATGGTCTGCTGGGAGACCTTGCAGATTTTGGCCGCCTCGCCGGTCGTAAACACAGTTTTCATGTTGACACTCACCATCCTTGTCAACAGCTGGCTTGGAACTCGGTTCGCCTTGAGTTCGCGCCTACCGCAAACTCCTCACATCCCTAACTGTATGCAAACAGCAGGCTCATCCGGCTCTTCCGACATTACCGAACTTGCCAACTGCGGCCTAATTATAGCTATCTTCCCGTGCCTGTCAATACGGCTATTGCTTCCGTAAGCCTTTGCTCCGTAATCTCTTACGTGACGAACCGCTCGTCGCGGCGCGATCGCTGCCGCAGATTTTTCACGTCGGGTTGATTGGAACGACCTTTCTCTTTGAGCAAGATAGGATGGTATGAGGAGAGACGGGAGACAGAGGGCGGCAGGAGAACGGGAGGAGAGATGGAGCGGGCTGAAATGCCGCGACGAACAGGACGCGAAACGACGCCGCACATGCGGATAGACGCGAGAAACACGCGCTTGGTTCATCGGGCAGTCCCCCTCCGCCGCGTCTCCGTCGTCTCCGCCTTCCAGATGGATCATCAGCACGCGTCAGATCGGCCGGGGTGATGCCGCTGATGCGGGCCGCCTGGGCGAGATCGACCGGCCCCACGCGGGCGAGCTTCTCCCGGCCTCCGCCCGCAGGTGTGGCACTACTTCATAGTCCATGCGGGTCGGGATGCGGCGTGCGGCCAGCCGCTGCTGCCGGGCGATGTCGACCTGCTGCCGGGCGATGTAGCCGGCGTACTTGGCGTCGTAAGTCACTTGTTCCGCCGACCCTCCGCGGCACGTCCGCCAATTCCGGCAGCCGGGCCACGATTTCCTCCCACGTGACCTCCGGCCGCCGAAGCAGCTTCGCCAGCGACACCGGCCCGGAATGGGTGGTCTCCAAGAGCTGCGTCACCCGGTCGATCTCCGCCTCCTTCGCTTGTAGCCGTTCCCACCGCGGCTGGTCGACGAGTCCCAGCCGATGGGCCAGCGGCGTCAGACGGCGGTCGGCGTTGTCGGGCCGCAGCAGCAGCCGGTATTCTGCCCGGCTGGTGAACATCCGATACGGCTCGTCGACGCCGCGAGTGACCAGGTCGTCGATCATCACGCCGATGTAGGCCTGATCGCGGCCGAGCACCAGCGGCTCGCTGGCCGCCGCAGCGCCAGCGCCGCATTGGCGCCGGCGATGAGTCCTTGGGCGGCGGCCTCTTCGTAGCCGGTGGTGCCGTTGACCTGGCCGGCGCAATACAGGCCCGCCACGCGCTTGGTCTCCAGCGACGGCTTCAACTGCAAGGGCGGCAGGTAGTCGTACTCGATGGCATATCCGTAGCGGAGGATTTCGGCGCGCTTCCAGGCCCGGGATCAGCCGCAGCATGGCGTCCTGCACGTCGCGCGGCAGGCTGGTCGAAAGCCCGTTGACGTACACTTCGTGCGTGTGCCGCCCTTCCGGTTCGAGAAACAACTGGTGCCGCGGCTTCTCGGCGAAGCGGACGATCTTGGTTTCGATCGACGGGCAATAGCGCGGCCCGGTCGACTGGATCTGTCCGCTGAACATCGGTGCGCGGTGCAGGTTCGCGCGGATCAACTCGTGGACCTCGGGCGTGGTGTAGGTGATCCAGCACGGAATCTGCTCGGTGTCGATCCGCTCGGTGAGAAAGGAGAACGGCTCGGGCTGCTCGTCGCCCGGTTGCAGTTCGGTCTTGCTCGAAGTCGATGGTGCGGCCGTTGATTCGCGGCGGCGTGCCGGTCTTGAAGCGGGCCAGTTCGAAGCCCAGTCGCACCAGCGCCCGGCTGATGCCGGAGGTGGTCGGCTCGCCCATGCGGCCGCCGGGCAAGGTGGTTTCGCCGACGTGCAAGCAGCCCTTGCATGAACGTGCCGGCGCAAAGCACGACGGCCCGCGCGCGATACACCACGTTGCCCGCGACGCGAACGCCGCGATGCGCCACGGGCCGTGCGAAACCGCAAGCGGCGGATTCTCCAATCCATCTCCCTCAGTTCTCCTTTCTCCTCTTTCCTCTTCCACGATCAGATCCTCGACGGTTTCTTGACGCAGCGAGAGCCCCGGCTGCGATTCGACGATGCGCTTGATTTCCTGCTGATAGGCCCGCTTGTCGGCCTGGGCGCGGGGGCCGTGCATGGCGGGCCCCTTGCTGCGGTTGAGCATGCGGAACTGGATGCCGGTGGCGTCGATCGCCCGGCCCATGGCGCCGCCGAGGGCGTCGATCTCGCGGACGATCTGCCCCTTGCCCACGCCGCCGATGGCCGGATTGCAGCTCATCTGGGCGATGGTGTCGAGATTGCTGGTCAGCAGTGCGGTCTTGGCGCCCATCCGCGCCGCGGCCAGCGCGGCCTCGACGCCGGCATGGCCGCCGCCGATCACCAGCACGTCGAAATCGTAGGCATTGAGCATGACCCTCATCATAGAACCAGCGATGTTACTCGCCAATGGAACCACCGGGCGGAGAAAGATGAGGCAAATCTCGTGGCGATTGACGGGGGTCGGTCTGGGCCATAGAATATCACTCGTTAGGAGGATAAGTACATGGAGTTGCCTGTCATTATTCGCGGGACGTTTTCCCATAAGGCGTTTGTGCCGGAAGGCCCATTGCCAGAGATTGAGGGCCGCGCGGAATTGATTGTCTACGCGCAGACTCCTGTGGATGCGGCGTCTCAGCGTCCTTCGATTCTCGATGTGCTCGGCAAGGCGAAACGGCTGCGATCCGCGGCGGACCTTGATGCGCAGCTAGAGGAAGAGCGGGATTCTTGGGGCGATGCATGATCTACGCGGATTCCGGCATCATCATGCGGTGGGTAGAAGGGGCAGAGGCGGTTCGTGCTCCAATCGAAACACGCTGGCGGCAGCTTGCGCCAGCGGACCAGATGTTCGTCACCTCACGATTGGCCCGCTTGGAGTGCCGCTGCAAGCCCTTGCGCGACCACGATGACGAGCTGCTTGGCCTGTACGACGTCTTCTTCTCCGGCAGAGACGCGGACATCCGAGAAATCGATGCCTCCGTTATTGAAAGAGCAACCGCATTGCGAGCTTCGGTGCGATTGAAGACTCCCGATGCCATTCACGCCGCCACGGCGATGTTGGCAGGTGTGACGGCGTTTTGGACAACCGACACACGGTTCTCAAAATGTCCAGGGTTGACTGTGGAAGTGTTCAGGGCCGTATGAAAGGATTGACAACGGCCGTTGTGTGGTTAAATGAAAGGGACCTCGATATAAGGATGATGAGTCAAGATACCCAGGATACTCAGCCAGCCGGCCGCGTTCCAACAATCACTTCGTTTCCTTCTTCAACGGCACGGTCCAGAGATAGATGGTGTGGGTCTGGCCGTCCTCCTGGGAGACCATCTTCACCTCGCGCTCGGGTTTGACGCCCTCCATGTCGAAATCGTGGGAGACGATTCGCGAGCCCGGCTTGAGCTTCTCCAATTGCGGGATCAGCTTCACGTTCAGTCTCGGCAGGAGATACAGGGTAATCACGTTGGCCTTGCTCAGGTCGAGCGTGAAAATGTCTTCCGAGAAGATCTGCGCCGACTTCTCGACCTTGTTCTTGACGACGTTGGCCTTGGCTTCCTTGACCCGCTCGGGGGCGATGTCATAGCCGCTGGCCGTGGCCCCTTTCTTGGCGGCGGCTACGACGATCCGCCCATCGCCGCAGCCGAGGTCGTAGACCACGTCCCCTTTCTTCACCTGCGCCATCTCCAGCATCTTGTCCACCACGTCGTGCGGCGTGGGCACATAGACCACGTCGGGTGTCCGAGCCTCGGTGCTCGGAGCTTGCTTGGCTTCGGCCGACACCGCGCGGCGGGGCATCGGCGCAACGAGAACCAGACCAACCAGGACCGACAGCAACGTCATCGCTCGCAACATCGAGTTTTCTCCTTATCGTGGAAGGGCCAATTAGTGATAGATCGACAGGCCGCTGATCGCGTCATCGAGTTTCGATATGCTGTCGTCCGTGACGTCGCAGTCGTGAAGATAGAGCATTCGCATCTCCTGGAAACCTTCGAGGTGCGCGAGATCGCGGTCGACCGTCTTGGTGCGATCGAGATTGAGCACGCGCATCTTGGCCAGCGGCTTGAGGTAGGCCAGGCCCGCGCCCGTCACGGCGGTGTCGGCCAGCGTGAGCGTGTTGAGTTCCTTGAAGCCGGCCAGGTGTGCGAGGCCGTCATCGGTCAAGGGATTCCGGGCCAGGTTGAGGACCTGCAAGTCCGCCAAACCACGAAGATGAACCAGTCCCGTCCCGGTGATGCGGTTGCCGGCCAACGAGAGCACCTCCAGTTGGTCCAAGCCCTTCAGGTTCTCGAGGGCAGCGTCGGTGAGCCCGACGTCGCGCAAGTAGAGCCGCTTGAGCCCCTTCAAGCCGGAAATGTGCTTGTAGGTCGCATCGTCGAGCGCCGTCCCGCTGAGCTCAAGCGACTCCAACGCGGGCAAATCGGCCAGGTGCTCGGTCTCCGTCGGAGTGATCTTCAGGCGGATCGCCTCGATCTTGCGAACCGATCCCTCGTCGTCTTGCTCGACGCGCGCTCCCAGCTTCTCCAGGGCCTCGACCGTCAGCCCTGCGATTGTCGACTTGCCAGGGCGCGGGTTCTCCCGGGCGGGCATCGACTCGTTGCCCCGCTCGGCCGGCCGCTGAGGCTCGGTCTTCACGATCGGTTGGTCGCCCACGCTCGAAGCGGCGCTCTTCTCCGGCTTGTCGGCGCTCTTCTCCGGCTTGTCGACATTCTTCTCCGGCTTGTCGGCGCTCTTCTCCGGTTTGGCGACACTCTCCGGCGCGGTGGCCTTGGCCGGGTCCACGCTCTTGGGTGAATCGGACGACGCTCGGGGCGGCGCAGAGTCTTTGCTCGGCGTCTCGTGGCGGTTGCAGCCGACCACACAGAGAATGGCAATTGTGGCCGCCAGGGCGAGCCACGACCTAGCGGCGTTACCATACTGACGTTTCACGATGATCCCCCCGGAAAATAGCTGGAGTTGTCGACTCGGCGTGTTTCGGCGCGAGATGGCCTTCCACTCGTGCGCGGTTCCGTCTCCGATATGATAATGCGGCGGCGAGAGAAGCACTACTGGCCCCCGAATGGGTGGATCACGCGCTTGCGACGCGCCAGATTGCCCCTTCAGTATGCCGCTTGGCTTACCCAAGATCAGATCGTCGCCGTTTAGGAGATCGCCAAATCGCCTAACCTAGTCCGGGGGTTTGACAGTTTCCCCCCCGGCTGCCAAGATGACGGGTGGTGCCCGCCTGGCGGCCGGAACGGGGTGGGAACTTTCCGCCGCCTCGCAGCGTCCCAAGTAGTGAGCCTGCTGTGAGTGACGACACCCAACTGATCGACCAGGCCCTGAAAGGCCAGACGGAGGCCTTTGGACAACTGGTCCTGAAGTACCAGGACCGGCTGTTCAATACGGTCTTTCACGTGGTCGGCCACGCCGAGGACGCCCGCGACGTCGTCCAGGAGGCCTTGGTCCAGGCGTTCCTCAAGTTGGAGTCGTTCCGGCACGACAGTGCGTTCTACACCTGGCTGTACCGGATCGCCTTCAACGTGGCCATCACCCACCGGCGGCGACGGCGGCCGATGACCTCGATGGGGCGGGAGACCAACCACATCGACCCACCGACCGACGACCTGACTCCGGCCGAAGCCCTGGAGCGGAAGGAACGCTGCCGCCAGGTCCGGCAGGCGATTGCACGTTTGGAGGAAGAGCATCGGGCCGTGCTGGTGTTGCGGGAGATCGACGGTTGCTGCTATGAGACCATCGCCGAGATCCTCGATCTGCCCATCGGCACCGTCCGCAGCCGCTTGCACCGGGCGCGGCTGCAACTGAAAGGAGACTTGAAGGAAGTGTTGGCAAAGGAAGGGATTGGGGAATAGAAATTGGGGGGAGGGAGAGCCGCGGGCGGCTTCGCCCTGCTTTGTCGTTGCCGACCGCTGAAAGCGGATCGCCATGTCTATGAATGATCTGCCGCAAGACGAACTGTTCAGTGCGTATCTCGATGGCGAACTGACCGCCGCCGAGCAGGCGGAGATGGAACGCCTGCTGGCCACCAGTCCAGCCGCGCGGCAACTGCTCGACGAGTTGCGCACCCTCAGCATGACGCTCCAGTCGCTGCCTCAGCAGAAAGTCGGTGAGGACCTCGGCCCCCAGGTGTTGCGCGTGGCGGAGCGGCGGATGCTCACGGAAGATGGGCCCGGCGACGGCAGCGATGCGCCCGTGCCGCTGGCACGCTTGGTCTTCCGGCGGTTCGTCGGTGGGCGGACGCTGGTTTGGCTGGCGCTGACGCTGGCCGTCGCCGTCATGATCACGATCAACGACCGGCGGCGCCAACTTCAGCCGGCGGCCGATATGGACAAAGAGATCGCCCGGGCGCCTGCGATCATCGAGGACGAGGCCGAAGACGAGGCCAGGAAGCCCGGCCCGCCCCCCAGCATCCACGCACCTCCGAGCATGACGGCGCAAACGGAGAAGCGGGAGAGTGCGGCGGACAAGAAGGAGAACGGGCTCGTCAAACCGGTGCAGATCGAGAAGCTCGAAGGTCTCGATACGCTCGTGCTTCGCGGCTCCCCCGAGGATGTGGAGCAGGTGCGGAAGATCGTGAAAAACGTGGAGAAGACCATCCAGCGGAAGGAGGAGGCTCCGGCCGCCTTACGCTCGGACAAGGTCGTCACGAGCGGTCCCGCAGAGGCCAAGACGGGACAAGTCGCCGAGAAGGCCGCCACCAGGGAACCCGGCTACGGCTTCGGCGTCACGAACATGAAAACCGGCGGCAACGTCGCGGGGGCTGCGCCTGCCGCTCCAATCCTCGATAGGAGCCGCACGCCCGACGACCGGCTAGCGGAACTGAAGGGGAAGTCCGCCCTGCCCAGTGAAGAAGTGCTGGTTGTCAAGTGCGACATCAGCCCCGAGACCGCGCGGAAACAGGCATTCGACAAACTCCTGTACGCCAACGGCATTACCTGGCAAGAGACTCGTAACCAGGTTGCGCCGGCCGGCCAGTCCCGGAGCGTGGCCAACCGCATGCGACGGGCGGATGATCTCAAGCAGCAGCGGGCGCCGCTTTCCGATGCACCCGTGCCGCCGGCCACGGCGGCAGGCGAGGTGGACTTTGTCTATGTCGAGGCCACCCCCGCCCAGATCACGAACACGGTGCGCGGTCTTTCGGAACAGCCCAGCGTGTTCCGCTCCGTTTCCACGATTCCGGGGCACGACGAGGCGGCGCAGAACGCGATCGTGCCGGAGGTTGTGCGTCAACAGATGCGCCCGGCCAGGCAGGAGGCGAGCCCTTCATTGCCGGCATGGGGCAAGCGTCGGCGGCGAAATCGCCCGCGTCTGCTCCCACGGTCCCCCTCAAGGACAAAGCCGCTCAGGACGACGAAAGCAGACCCCGTGATTCCTCCGAGGGATTCGCCCGGCGTATTCAGACACCGCTCGTCGACTCCCAAGGCGAAAAAGTCCCGGGCGATGTCGCCCTGCAAAAAGCCGCGTCAGAGCGGTCCCCTATGGCCTTGCAGGGACAAACGTTGAAGGGGGACGCCGGCCGTGGGTCGCCAATCGCGCTCGATCGCACGCAGAACCAAACCTTGTCCTTGTTCCCGGCGCAACAGGCGCCGGCGAACCAGCAGTTCAACCAGGCGGCGGCGCGGCAGCGGGCGCTGTTCGTGTTGCGCGTCGTGGGCGATCATCCGGCCGCCGCGCCCGCCAGGGCTTCGACCGGGCTTCCCAGCGATGCCGCGAAGTCGGCCGCCGAACCGTCCAAGCCATCCGCCGAGCCCCCCGCAGAAAAGAAGTGACCGGGCGCATGTTTGGACGGCCCCAGTTCAATTACCGTGAGAAGAGGCCTCCGCTATGACTCAAGACAGCCGCCCGCACGTCCCGGGATCGACTCGCGACACCAACGCGCCCGCCGAGTTGGCCGCGACGCACGCCGGTGATTTGCCGACGGACAAAGGGGCTGCAGACGTGTCCGTCGGCCCTGCAAGATCAGCCGTCGCCACGTGCGTCGATATGATGGCGTTCAACGAACTCCGCATCGCCGCTCAGCAATGCGGCCTTGCCATTAACACTGATTCCATCGTCGCGGTGCGAGATTACGAGTTTCGCACCGGCCGCTATCAGCGGGCAATCTTCGTTATCGAAGGGTTGTGTAGCCAACTCGATGCGCAAGCGGCGCGACGCCAAGGAGAATTGCGGCGGGAAGAGATGCAGTACAAGTCCGGCAAGCTAAAAATGACGCCGAAGGAATGGATGCTCCGGCAGCGCCGGGTCGTGGAACAGACGCAGAAGATCGACCGGGCCCGCCGGCAGTTTGCCCGCGTTCTCGATGGGTTGACGGTGCTCCGCTCCGCGCAACCCGAGGAAACGCCACACGCCGAAGAGGCCCCGCACGCCGAGGAAACGCCCTGATGATCTTGGTCCCCTCTCCCAAAAGGACGCCAAGCCAAGTTGTGGGTAGCGGAAACCGAGGTGGTGTTGTACCGGCCCGCTAAGAAAAACGTCCGCGGCCGAAAATTCCAGCGTGCCGGCCGGGCGTTGAGTTTGCGACTGATCTTGGTCCAGATTCGCGACGACCGCGGCAAGGTCCTCGCCGAGTGGAAGTTGTTGAGCAACGTGCCGCGAGAGTGGGCGACGACGGAACATCTCGCTCGCTGCTACTATTGGAGATGGCGGATTGAGAGCTTCTTTAAGCTGTTGAAGAGTCACGGCCAGCAGTGGGAGCGATGGCAGCAAGAGACCGGACCGGCTATTGCGAGAAGACTCCTGATCGCCTCGATGGCGTGTGTGGCTGTGTGGCAGTTGCAGGCGGACGATTCGCTGCCGGCCCAGGAGTTCCAGAACGTCATGGTGAAATTGAGTGGTCGCCAAATGAAGCGTGCCCACCCCTATACCGCACCTGCGTTGCTGGCCGGCCTTTGGACCTTGCTTTCGATGCTCGCGTTGCTCGAACATTACCAACTCCGCGACCTCAAACACTTTACCACGTCCCTTATCCCTCTACTCGATACCGGATAAAGATGTGTAGATACCAATGCCCAAAAGGAGAGGGGAGACTCCTCTTTTCCATCGGCCCGATCAACTCGCCGGCGGCTCCAACTCATCGAGCGCGTCGAGGGAAAGCCGGCGAAAGAATGCCTGGCCAAGCTCGCGGTAGGAACGCCGCTGGCCGACCGTGGGCCATGCCGTGGTGTCCTTGACCTCCGGCACGATCTCGACAAGTTGCTCGACCAACATCGTGGCCAAACGACGGACTGACGCCTGGTGGGCCTGCTCCTGGATCGACCGCGCGGTCTTCATCACCCGCAACAGTCGGGCCCGCAGTTGCACGGGCGCGGAAAGCTCGACGCCCGGCTCGCCCAGCAGTTCGGCGGCGGGCACGTCCAGTGCCTCCTGCCAGCGGTACAAGTCGCTCAGCCGAATGTCGGCCGCGGGGTCCTCTTGCTCCTGGACCGCATCGACGGAAATGCCCAGACGCGCGGCGACCTTGCGATGGGTGAGTCCCTCGCGGCGCCGGGCCTCGCCCAGACGGTGCAACGGCCAACCGCGCACCGGTGGGCTCCTGGGTGGCGGGGTCGCCGAAACGGCCTCGGCCGCGGCAGGCGGTGGGCGCATGCGGGGACAACTACAGGGACGGCCGGCGGAATTTGCCCCGGCGCCAACGTGAATGCAGTAATGACGCTCATCGCGGCTCCCTCCCTTACTCACACCCAGCCATCAACACGATGCGCAGGACGGACTTCCTAGTCCGTCCCTGCAGAGTAGGACGGATTTCCTAATCCGTCCTCAGCGAACTGGACGGATTAGAAAATCCGTCCTACGGCAAGGTGCAATCGTCATGCCGCTGCCAGTAATTCCGCACATCCCGGTGTTCGACAGCGCGGAAACGATTAGGGAGAAGCAACTTACGACAAGGCAGCCAACGCGGGCCGCCGGGGCGTTGGCGAGGCCGAAGACGCGGGTGGCCTGTATGATTTTGCGTCACGGCCGGCTTTTTCGAGCAATTGCCTGGCCGGAGCGCAAACAGCCGTGCAGATTCTCCCGCGGGAGGCTGAACAAGAGGTAACAGAGGCAACAGAGAGGGATTAGTCCTCCGTTTCCTCCGTTTCCTCCTGTTCAAGCCGGTCCACGATTGGTTGCGGCTACGTCACGTTACGGGTCGGGACGCACGAGCGCGTCTTCGATCTTCACCGACTCGCCGCCGGCCCGGGTGATGAGCGCGGAGAATCTTCTCGCTGACCGTGTACGGCAGAAAGTGGACCGTGCCATAGGCCATGACGACGTGGAATCCGTCCTCGAAATATCCACCCAGCTTCGGCAGTGGTTTGTCGGGATCGTAGGGGATGTCCTCAGGCTTCGTCCAAGGGATGTCTCGCTTGGTTTCGACCAGCATGATCGTGAAGGACGTGCCGTCCGCGATATCGGCGAGGCGTGCGCCCTTCGTTCCGTCGAACGTTGTGTCGACGCTGGCCGGACCGCCTCTGCCAGGCACACCTCCG
Source organism: uncultured Planctomycetaceae bacterium (assembly GCA_963759115.1). Lineage (GTDB taxonomy): Bacteria > Planctomycetota > Planctomycetia > Pirellulales > Thermoguttaceae > CAVWXT01. The sequence continues at coordinate 945,005 of CAVWXT010000001.1, read as the reverse complement.
CCCCCACCTCCCGACTGAACACGAGATTCGCTTGCGGAAGGCTTCGTTGCGTCGAACATCGTGCCCGGACCAACCAGGGCGAAGTACGATGTGTTCGTCGATTCGCTCGTTTCCATTGGACAGCGAAACGCCCACGGCATCTTGTCGAGCAGCTTGCGGTTGTTCGGGCCGTCCCAAGGCTCGTCGAAGCGATACTGCTGGTGCAGAGTCTTTCCTTCTTCGCCCATGAAAGGCAACAACGCGACTCGCCAACTGTACGGCGGACTGCCGGCCGCCTTGTGAAGCACGGCGGGCGGGAAGTGCTTCATGGCGTCGAGGTAGTTGTTCATCGCTATGCCAAGCTGCTTCAGGTTATTGATCGACTGCATCCTAAGGTCAGATGCGCGCGGTGCGACCGACGCCTTTTGGACATCGGCCCTGTTGAGCGTGCTTTGCAGTCGAACCACCAGGCCGTCGCGGTCAATTCGCATTGTGCCCGCCAGCGGTTCCATGAGGCTGTGCGCCCACAACTGGAACGCATCGGCCGGCGCGAGCCCGTGCCCCGCCGCCTTCTTGACGAGCTCAACGTCGGCCTGCGACTGATTGCCGGCGCGAGAGAGCAATGCGCGAATGCCCTGCGCCGCTCCCTCCACTTTGTCGACGCTGGCCTGGTCTTTCGCCAACATTACGGCGTGAACCCGCGTCTCATCCCCGATCTGAATGCCGCCGATGATGGAAGTCGCGGCTTGCTGCAACGGCATTCGCCAGAGGAACGACATCGCATACGAGTCGGGCGGGACTTTCATTATCAAATCGTTCCACGGGACGAATGCCCACTGCGCGGCGGCTACCGCGTGATCGGCGCGGAACTGCTCCCATAGCTTGGCATCGACGAACGTGGGGAGACCCTTTCCGGCCCTTTCAGCCCGCAAGTATCTCTGCATGGCCCTCTCGGACGACGCCCAGACGAGCGTCCGATCGTTGGGTACGTGTACCGCGTGCTGGAATATGCCGCTGTGGTCAACAGAGTACATCTTGCCATTGAACATCCGTAGCTCGGGCATGCGGCGCCGCCAGTCGGCGAACGTGCTGGGCTTGGTTGTCTGAAAGATATTCAACTCATCTTGGGCGGCCGCAGCCTCCTGAATTGCTTCGGACGTTTTCTCCGCCGGGCTCAACAGGATCCAGGTGAATTGCCCGATCTCCTGGGCCGGGATCCCGATGCGCGTCCCTTCGTCCAGCAACTTGGCCAGTCCGAACGGGTCCGGCCATTTCAAGATGGCCGCGGGGCGGACCACCGCAAAGGCCACCGCACCGCGGGGCATGCAGTCTCAGGTCAGCGTCGGCCAAGGTCTGCTTTCGCACCAACCGAAGCCGCACCGGCAGGCTACGGGAGTTCAACGTGTCGGCCAGATCGGATACCTCCTGCTCGGTGAACTGGCCGGTAATCTCGCCCTGCTCGCCGATTCTGGACATGACCGACGGAGCGGAATAGAGTTTGCCATCGAGAATGATTCCGAGCTTGCGGATGACTCCCTGCGGTTGGTCGGGCAGATTGTCGCCCGTCAACCCGAGAAAAAACTCCCCGCCCTTCTTGTTCAATGCGAACCTGACACACGGCTTTCCGCGGGCATCTTGGTCGGCCAATACGCGCCAGGTAGTCGCCGGTCACGTTGTACTTATCGGCCACGACCAGGGCCTCCGTGATCTGCCCCTCGTCCCGCGTCCGAAAAACAAGCGATTTGTCGTGTGCCAGGGCGCTCGGCGCCGGATTGGAGCGGCACCCACCAGGCCAGCTTCTTGCCGGCCGAGTCGAGCAGTTCATCCTTCGATGTACCTTCGATCTGTGCAATGATCGCCTGATGGTCGTGGCGGTTGGCCAGGATGCGGAACTCCAGAGTGCCCGCTCGGTCCAACAGCCGCTGGACCCGTTTTGCCGATTCCTCGTCTTGATCCAGCAGGGCGATCTCGATCTGCTTGTTGTCCAGATCGCGAACCCGGGCGACGATTTTCGAGTCGGCATTGATCCGCCGATCTACCACTTTCAGCAGTTTGTCCATGTCGGCGGCGGCCATTCCGGCCGGCGTGGATTTGGGATCGATCTCGTAGGTCAAGACCGGCCCTTGCGGGGCGGCCGACTCTTCGGCGATGTTTTCGAGGGTGCCGACAAGGCCGCCCGAGACAGTCTCATCTGGCCCCCTGCTGTTGCCACCAGGGATTTTCGCGGCTTCTTTAGCTTGACGAGCAGCCCCTCGACGGGCCGAACGGCTGTTGCCACCAGGGGTTTTCGCGGCTTCTTTAGCTGCGGCTTTCGGCCCCAGCACCAATTCCACCCGCGTGATGCCGTTGGCCCGGATTATTACCGGCTTGGTCTCGGGCTGGCGTCCCTCCAATTCCAGGACGATCGTGCCCGCGCCGGTTCGACGGCAAACAGGTCGTCGGACTTGCCGAGTTCCTTGCCGTTCAAGATCACTTTGGCCCCCGGGGGATCCGTGCGGACGTAGAGCAGGGTATCTCGTTTCTCGCCGGTCTTCGGCGGCTCATCGGTCTCCAAGATCAGTTTCCCAACAAGCCCCTCGGGCACGTCGCGTTTCACGCCCGTCTTCGGCTGCTCCCCCGCGGCTGCGATGATTGTCTGGCCAAGTATGAGGAGCAGTGCCACCACCCAAACGCGGCTCGTTCGTCTCATGATCGCGGGCTCCTTTCGGCGCGCGGATTCTCCGCCTGCCCTTCCACAGGGTATCATTTTCACCACGTTCGTCCAACGGTTCATCGGCACTTCGACCCGGAGGGTCGTTCGACAATAGCCCAGCGATTCATCGCCGGGTGACGGGGCACGGTCCCCGTTGCCGTCCCGTAGGGACGGTTGAACCGGCAACTCCCTTTCGGTCGTCCCTACGGGACTTTCTGGGCCAGAGGTTGGCGTTTCCTCCCGCAGCAGTGAACTGCTGGGCTACTATCACAGGTCCCTACGGGACAAAAATGTGGGTAACGACAAGCCACTCAACCTGACCAACTTGCGGGCGACACACGGCGTGTGGGCTGCTACTGTTAATATGCGCCTCGCCGCCCAAATCAGCCGTGCTCTCTTGAAGAATCCTCGATTCTCGTGGTAGGATAGCGCTATGGTCAGCAGCACGCGGGCGACACTTCTGGAACGGCTTCGCGACGGGGCGGATGCCCTGGCCTGGGACGAGTTCTTCGCGCACTATTGGCTGACGATCTTCGGCTTTGCCCGGCATCGCGGTTGCTCGGAACACACGGCCGAGGAGATCGTGCAGGACGTGATGCTCAAAGTCTTTCAGCAGCGCGACGTCTACCAGTACGATCCGGCCCGCGGTCGCTTTCGCGACTGGCTGGGCACGGTGGTCCGCAACCAGGTGGCCCAACACCGCCGCCGGCCGGACGATCGGCTGCGGGCCGTTGGCGGCGACTCGAACGGCGGCCGGCTGGAGCCGATGTCCCACGAGCAAGGTCCGGACGCCGCTTGGGACGCGGCCTTCGAAAATAGCCTGCTCATGGCGCTCTTGGATGCCGTGCGGCGGGAGACGAACGCCCGCACGTACTTGGCCTTCGAGCTGGTCAGCCTGGAAGGCCTGTCCGGCCGCGAGGCGGCCCGCATGACCGGCCTGACGCGGAACGCCGTCTACAAGGCCCGCGATCGCGTGTTCCAGCGGCTGGCGGAGTTGGGCGCCCCGTATCGCGAGGAAGGCCGGCTGGTCCGGCAGATCAAGCAGGCCCTGGAGCAGCGGCCGTCTGCCGCGGCCGAGCGTTCGCTCAGCGCGCAAATTCAGAACACGATGCGTTCGAGATGAGCGAATTCACACGGCAAAATGAGAAATGCAAATTGCAAAATGAAAAATGTAAATTGTAAATTGGAAAGTGCGGCAGGCACATGCCGTTATCAGCCGCACGCGCAAAAATTTTGCATTTTTCATTTTGCACTTTTCAATTTGCATTCTCCTCGCTGTTCTGGTCGTTTTCGACCGAAGCAATGCCGGCCGAGCCATGGATGACCACACAGAACTAGCCGCGCCCGACGTGCCCGACTTCGACCTGATCCGTCCCATCGGCAGCGGCGGATACGGTCAGGTTTGGCTGGCCACCAACCGCACGACGGGCAAGCTCCGCGCGGTCAAGGTGATTCCTCTGCGGGGAAAAGGGGACAGGTCCAATTTGTGCGAAGCACCGGGCACCGACCAAAGGTTGGTCGGGCCGTTCCGGCAAATTGGACCTGTCCCCTTTTCCCCCGATCCCGCGACGCGCGAGATCGGCTCGCTGGTGCGGCTCGAGGCCAATCTCCGCTGCCAGCACCCGAACCTGCTCCACATTCACCACGTGGGCAAGACGGCGAGTCATCTCTTCTACGTGATGGACCCGGCCGACGACGCCGCGGGCGGCCCGGCCTCGGACCGGCCCGACTATCGCCCTGCCACCCTGCAACGCCGGTTGGAGGACGGGGGAAAAGGGGACAGGCACCTTTTGCCGGAACGGCCCTTCGGGTGCTTCGCACAAAAGGTGCCTGTCCCCTTTTCCCCGTCCCCTTCGCGCCGAGGTCTGCGCGGACTACGCCCGGCAATTGCTCGCCGGATTGGCCGCCTTGCACGCGGCCGGCATGGTCCATCGCGACGTGAAACCGGCCAACTGTCTGTTTGTCGGCGGGCAGTTGAAGCTGGCCGACTTCGGACTCTTGACCCAATCCCATCCGCTGGTCTCTCGGCTGGGCACGCAGAAATATATGCCGCCCGACGGACGCATGGACATGCGGGCCGACGTCTACGCGGCCGGATTGGTGATCTACGAGATGTTGACCGGATTGCCGGTCGATGAGTTTCCCCGCTTAGGTCTCCGGGCAGCGTGAAATCGGCGCCAGCCCGATCCTCATGGCAGTGCTACGGCTGGTGCTACGGGCCTGCGAGCGCGAGCCGGAGGCACGTTTTGCCGACGCCCGCGCGATGCTGGCGGAGTTGGACGGGCCGCAGAAAACGGCTTCCCGGCCGCCAAGACGGCGGCTCGTCCTCATGGCCTGTGCAATTGCCGTGTTGGCCGCCGGCGGTTTCACCGCGTGGATGCTCCGGCCCACGCCCACGGATGCAGATCTCGTGGACATCAGCTTCGTGACCATGCCTTACGAGGCAAAAATCTACCTGGACGACAAACTATTGACGGATTGCGACGAGAATCCGTATACGACGCCCTGCACCGTGGAGGGACTGCCGACCGGCACGCACCGCGTTGAGTTTGAACGGGACGCGCAACGTTGGGACGCCGGACAATACGACTTCGGCCGCACTCGGCAGATCGTAAGCAATCCGCCCCCAAACTGACTCAACCGTCCTGTCAACGAGTTCCTATTCAAGGTCTCCCAGCTTCGTGACTTTGCCGCCGCGAGCTTCTTTGCGGGATCGCTCGATAACATTCAGGAATCGCGGGTCATTGAGCAGCCGGTATTCAAGGTAGTCATCCTCGCTGGCAAAGCCCTTCAGAATGCCGACGGGCTTGCCATGGTTCGTGATGACAACTTCTTCCTTGGCCGACTTCTTGACGTAGAAGGAAAGGTTGTCTTTCAGTTCGCTCAATGCGGTTGTGATCATAGTGATTTCACTCCATACTCGTCGAGCCAGTCGGCCGTTCGATCCTTGGGCACAATAGCCAAGACAACTACAGTCTGACCGGCTACGTCGTAGAACACCCGATACTCGTCCAACCGGAGGCGGTATTCCGGTTGCTTCATACTGCGAAGCCGTTTGATTCGGCTCTTGCTGGTCCTCGTTGGTTCGTGGCGGAGATGTGTTTCCAGCCCGTTCTTAACCACCGCGCACCATCGGGCGTCCAATGCCCGGTAGTGCATCTTCGCTGTGTCGGTCAAAACGATCTCGTAGGCCACGATGGAAGGATAACACAATTCTGGCCAGAATCAAGGCCACAATTCAGCGGGCGGCCGGCGTGTCAGCTTGCAAATCGACCTTGGCAGGCGTTAGGATAATCGACAGGTTGTGGGCGTTCACCCCGCCCACGACTGCCCCCGCCGTAGGGCCGGCAGGCAACGATTCCCGAGGAAAAGGCACTCTCATGGCCAGATACTCGATTTCCTTCATCATCGCGATTGCACTGAATCCGGCCCTATGCACCGCGGCCGCCGGACAAGACACGAAAACTGCCGACGCGACCAGGCTGCTCCTTTCGCGGTTGGACCTGATCCGGCCCGAACTTGAAAAGGTGCGGGCTGCGGCCGACGATCCCGCGCGGGCCGCCGCGGAACTGCTGGTCTACTACCGCGCACGAACGGCCGTCAAGCATCCGATCGACAGGCAGGATCGGATCAAGATGAAGGGCGCTGCGCCAGCCCGCAAGACGCCAAGTATGCCGACGACGCCCTGAAACATGTCCTGCTGGCCAATGTGAGCTATCCGCCCTATTTCTGCGGCGACGACATCGACTGGTCCACGAGCCCTGTGCCCGATAAGGAATGGATCTGGCAACTGCACCGCATGGAGTTCTGGAACGCGATGGCGCGGATGTACTGGCACACCGGCGACGAGAAGTACGCGCGGGAGTGGTGCCTCCAGTTCGCCGACTGGGCGAAGAAGAACCCGCACGACCAGCAACACGCCGACGCCTGGCGCTCGATCGAGGTGGGGCTCCGCGGCCACAGTTGGATGGAACTCTACCAGCGGTTCCTCGACTCGCCCTCCTTCACGCCCGAGATTCTCGTGCAGTTCCTCAACAGCCTCGACGAGCACGCCCGCTACCTTCAAACCAAGTACTCGCAGCGGAGCAACTGGGGACTGATCGAGGCCGACGGGCTGGCCTCGATCGCCATCAGCTTTCCCGAATTCCAGGATGCCGACCGCTGGCGGAACGAGGCCATTCGCCGGCTGGTGCGTGAGATCGACCAGCAGGTCTACCCCGACGGCCACCAGCGCGAGCTATCGATCGACTATCACATCGGCTGCATCGGTTGGTTCATGGAGCCGTTCGAGTTGGCCCGCATGAATGGGCATGGGCAAGATTTCCCGCCCGAGTACGTGAAAAAAGTGGAGCGGATGGTCGCGGTCGTGATGAAACTCGGGCTGCCCGACGGATCGATGGCCCAGTTCGGCGACTCCTGGGCCGGCAAGCCGGGCGATACCTATGCCACGCTTATGCAGTACGCCGGGCCTTTTCAGCGAGAAGACTTCCTCTACGTGGCCACGGAAGGCAAGCAAGGTACGATGCCCCGCGAGACGGCCTTCGCGCTGGAACAGAGCGGCCTTTACTCGATGCGCAGCGGATGGGACAAGGACGCCATCTGCCTTGTGCTCAAGTGCGGCCCGGACGGCGGCTGGCACTGCCAGCACGACAACGGCACGTTCGAGCTCTATGCCGGGGGCCGGCACCTGATGCCCGATTCGGGCTCGTACATCTACAGCGGCGATGACGAGGACCGCCGGTGGTTTCAGCAGACGCGGGTACACCAGACGCTCACGCTCGACAACCAGATTTCGGCCTACGCGCCCCGGCTGCGGCTGTGGAAACCGGGCAGCGACGTGGACACGCTGGTGGTCGAGAACGCGAGTTATCCGGGCCTGACGCACCGCCGGGCGGTTTTCTTCGTCCATAAGAAGATATTCGTAATCGTGGACGAGGCCCTGGGCGAGGCGGTGGGGAACTTGGACTTGCATTTTCAGCTCGCCCGGCAAGGTCGTGTTTGACCAGAAGGTCCTCACGGTACGCACCGATTTCGCCGACGGTTGGAACGTCTTGATCCGCGGCGTGGCGCCCAAGGGCGTGGCGCTCAACGAAGAGGAGGGCCAAGTGTCCTTTGTCTACGGCAAGAAAGAACCGCGCCCGGCCTTTTCCTACGCAATCCGCAAGGACAAAGCGGACGCCGGCGTGCGGTTCGTCACGCCGGTGGTGCCGTATGCCGGCGCTGAGCCGAACGTCGATATCCAAGTCGTAGGCCAACCGCCTGTCGGCGCATCGCGTCTCAACCTGGGCCTTCGCCTCGACGGGCAAGCCGTTCGCATGGGCTATGATTTGCAGCCAGATGGGCGTTGAGTTGGTGGGCAACGTGAGAAGGTAGGGTCGCGCTGCTTCTCCCGACTGACTAAGCGACGGCCGGTCGTTTTGTCTCCGGCGAGCAGGCTCAACGATACGCCTCGCGGCGATGACGGACCGCATGGACTTCGACGCTACGCGCTCCGTCATCGACCGAATAAACCACTCGATAATCGCCAACTCGCAACCGCCACAGATTGCGCTCGCCCCTAAGCTTCCGACAGCCGGGTGGCCGGGGCTCGTCCGCCAGATTCTCAATTCGCGCCAGAACCCGCTCGATGATACGCGTGGAAAGCGATTCCAATTCCCTGCGCGGATCGCACAAAGGCAATGGCATACTTATCCATGCGAGCGAATCTTTCCTCGTGCAATCAGCCTCTTCTTGACCGATTCGAGTGACTCCCGCGGCTCGTTCTTGCGAGCCTCGGCGACGGAGCTGTCATAGAAATCTTCCCACAGTTCCGAACACTGTCTCAGGTTGATCACCACGGCGGTCTTCGTTCCGTGTTCATCAACGACAAACTGGACGCCTTTCATGCGGTCACCTCCACGATGCTATTCTAGTGCAATGTATCATTCGAATCAACGTTGCGGCAGCAACCGCTCCCCGCGGGTGTACCTCGCCACGGCATCCATGTTCAGCTCCAACCCCAAGCCAGGCGCATTGGGGATCGGCAACATGCCGTCGGCATCGAGCGTCCAGCCGCCGGCGGCAATCTCGTCCACGTAGGGCGAGCCCGTCAGGTACTCGACCAGATCGGTGTCGGAAAACGCCGAGGCCAATTGCAAGTCGGCGGCCACTCCCACCGCCGTGTTCCAGCCGTGCGGGATGAAGCGGACGCCGTGCTCCTGGGCCATCCAGGCGATGCGCCGCTCCTCGCTGATGCCGCCCACCTTGGTCACGTCGGGCTGCACCACGTCGAACGCCCCCGCCTCCAGCCAGGGCTGGAACGACTGCCGGCGCGTGAGCACCTCGCCGCCGGCGATCGGCACCGGCGAGTTCCGACGCAAGAGGACGTAGTCCTGCATGGCGTCGGGCTTCAGCGGCTCCTCGAACCAGGCCACGTCGAAGGCCGCCAGCATGTGCGCGGTCCGCACGGCCCATTTGTAGCCTTGCTTCCAGAAGGCGTCGCTTCCGCCCGCATCGACCATCAAGAGCGAATCGGAAGCCGACGGCGTCGCGGGCCGCGCGGACGATCGCCTCGTCCATCGCATGGCTGTGCCGCCCGAAAGGCCCCCAACCGATCTTGAACGCCCGGATAGCCCTGCTGCCTTCAGCTTCAGCAGGTGGTCGGCCAACGGCTCGGGCTCCTGCATCAGCAGCGAGGCGTAGGGCTTCACGCGGTCCCGGTAGCGGCCGCCCAGCAGGCGTCCGACGGGCTGGCCGGTGGCCTTGCCCAGCAGGTCCCACAGGGCGATGTCGATGCCGCTGATGGTGTGCGTCACGGAGCCGCCGCGGCCGAGCCAGAACGTGTTCTGGTGCAGCTTCTCGCTCACCCGCTCCGGCTCCAGGGCGTTTTCGCCGCGATAGAGCGGCTCCAGCAGGGCCAGCGCCGCGCGAACCAGGTGGTCGCTGGTGAACGCGCTGCCCAGCCCGACCGGCCCTTCGTCGGTCACCACGGCGATCAGCGTGTGGACGCAGTCGTCGGGCCGCAGTTCCTCGTCCCAGCCGCCCTCGGGCGTGGCGCCGCGGAGTCCGGCCGCCCGAATCTCGCGTATTTTCATGGTCGTCACCACTGGATGTGTGATTGGACGGGTCCTTGGTGCTGGTCGCTGCGCGGGGCGATGGGCCAGTCGCGGAACTCGTCGACCAGTTCGACCAGGCGGGGCAGCACGGCGTCCCAGATGATCTTGCCCTTTTCCGCCGTGGCGGCGGTCGGATCGCCGTGCACGCCGACCTTGGTCCAGCGCCCCCAATAGTCGCTGAAACGCACGTACGGCGACGTGCTGTCGGAGCTCATGTACCGGCCCACCACGTCGTTGCCGGCCACGGCCCGGTCCATCCGCACCCGCTCCGGCGCCAGGTGCAGGTAGAGCGAAGTCTCGAACTCGTCGGCGTGGGCCATCACCGGCGTCTGCTTGATGCGGTTGAATGCCTCGATGCCCAGACTGAAGTAGTTCACGGCGGCGCAGAGCGAGTTGGTGGCCAGCACCGTCTTCCGCGCGACCAGATCGACCAGCGGCGTATTCGAGCCGTGGCCGTTGACGATCAGGATCTTCTGGAAGCCGTGATAGGCCACGCTCTTGGTGATATTGAGGCAGAAGGCGATGAACACCTCGGGCTCGATGTGGATCGTGCCGGGGAAGTCGATGTGGTGCATGTTCAGGCCGAAGGACACCGGCGGCAACACCAACACGCGGTCCGCCGCCCGGCGGCCGATCTCCAGGCACACCGATTCCGCCAGGAACGCGTCCACGTCCAAGGGAAGATGAGGGCCGTGCTGTTCCACCGAGCCCGTCGGCAGGAGGACCACTTTTTGGGCCGCGATGGCCTCGTTCATCTCCTGCCAGGTGAGGCGAAGGTAACGATACTCACTGGTTACATCCATCAAAGCAGTCTCCATGAATTCTGTGCGATTCTAACACTCGATCTAGTCGTGGGGCAACGGCTCTTCGGGCACGACCGGCTTGGTGGCGTCAATCAGCAACCAGCAGATGACGCCGACGACGAACGCGGCCGCGAAGCAAAGGAAGTTTCCCCGATAGCCAGCCAGTTCGGCGGCTTTCTGGGCGGCTTTGAGTTGTTCAACTGACAGGCCGGGACCGGGGGCATGCACCGCCAACGCCCGCTGCACGATGAAGCCTGTAGTCCAGTTCGCCAGCACGTTGCCGACCGCACCACACATGTTCATGCAACCGGCCACAGTCGCCGCGTATCGCCGGCCGATGTCCTGACACAAGGCCCAAGCGGACCCCATGGTCAGATCGATAAAGAAGCCGGCCAATGAGATGGCCCAAAAGAACCCGGAGGAAGCGGGGACGAGCGCGCAAGTGACCAGGCAGACCACGGTGGCTGTGTGGCCGACCACGCCCAACAGGCTGCGGCTCAGACGGCGGTTGCCCGTCCGGCGCATGAGCCGGTCGGTCAGCAGCCCGCCGATCAGGCATCCGATGGCGCCCATCCACAAGGGCCCGCCCTGGTAGGCGGCCCCCAGGGCGGTCGTGGGATCGACGCCGTAGTGGTCTTGCACGAAGCTGGGAAGGTAGGTGATGAAGAATGCCCAACCGTAGCTTTGACAGCCGTACATCAAGCACAGGAGCCAGACGTTGCGGCTACCGAGGATTCGCCGCCAGGGCACGCGCTTCTTGGCGGCCTGCGACTCGACGCCGCCGGCGCGGATCAATTCCAGCTCGGCCGCGTTGACGCCCTTCTTTTCCTCCGGCCGGTTGCGGAACCAGAGCGCGAAGGCCACGCACCACACCACGCCGACGGCTGCAAACACCCAGAAGGCCCCGCGCCATGATGCCAGCGAACGAATGATCGCGGAAGATGCGCTATCTTCAGATGGCTCGCCCTGCAACTGTCCAAACCATTGGAGCGCGGCCATCAGGCCCATCCACACCAGCGGCGTGAGCCCGCCCATCATGCGGCCGCACATCCAGACGGCCCCCTGAGCGAAACCGCGCTCACCCAGCGGGAACCAGTTGTGCAGGGCGCGGGTGATGTTCGGATAGGCGCCGGCCTCGCCCACCCCAAACAGAAACCGAACGGCGATCAGCATGACCAGGGGCGTAACCACCAGCGGGCCGACGGCGAAGGAGCCGATCACGCGGCCGCCCACGCTCAGCCCGATCAACCCCGTCAGAGCCGTAAAAGCCGACCACCACAGGATAATGCGGATCAGCACGCTTCGCGGGCCAAAGACGTCGCCCAGCCAGCCGCTGGGCACCTCAAACAACGCGTAGGCCAGCGAGAAAGCCGCGAAGACCCAGTTCAGGTCGGCCACGCTCTTCAGGCCCAATTCCTCGACGAACGGCTTGGCGGCCGAGGCCATGCAGACGCGGTCGAGATACGTGATCATCGACAGCGTGCAGCCAAACCCCAGCACAACGTAACGTACGCGGGTTGCGGATGACGGCGGCTGAGGATGGAGCAAGGCACTGGCCATGTTGACTCTCGCAACGGCCACATCGCAGTAGCCGGCGGCTACTTGCAGGCGGTTATTGTAGCGAAATTGCCGGCGAATTGACACCCCGTCGGCCGGCTGCTAGACTGCCAAGGCTTCCGCGTTGCGACCTGCCCACGGTTCTCTATTCTGCCGAAGGAGACCTTGCCGTGCTGCGCCATGCCGGGATCATCGTCTTTTTGCTCGCTCGCTTTGCCTCGACGGCAATTGCTGCGGAATCGACGGCGCCAGTGGCAATCGTCTGCGATCAAAGCGCGTCGTCTGCCGAAAAGCTGGCTGGCAAGGAGATCCGCCGCTACGTCTATTTGCGAACCGGCAAGCTGCTGCCGATCACTGGCGACGAATCGGCGGCGGCCAAACACGGCTTTATTGTCGTTGGCACGAAAGACCGGCCCGTGGTGCGGTCGTTGTTGAGCGATGCGAAGTTCAAGCGGGCGGTCGAAGGCCTGGCGGCGGAGCAATACGTTCTCAAAACGCTCACCCTGGACGGTACGCCCGTGCTGTTGATCGCCGGCGGCGATCCTATCGGCACGCTCTACGGCGCCTATCGTTTTGCCGAGCACCTGGGCGTGCGGTTCTACCTGCACGGCGACGTGGTGCCCGACAAGCAGATCGCCCTGGAACTGCCGACCTTGGACGAAACTCGCAAACCGCTCTTCAACCTCCGCGGTATCCAGCCGTTTCACGACTTCCCCGAAGGGCCCGATTGGTGGAACCGCGACGGCTACAAGGCGATCCTCGGCCAGTTGCCCAAGCTGGGGATGAACTTCTTCGCGTTGCACACCTATCCACAGGGCGGCGTCGGGCCGGAGCCGCTGGTATGGATCGGCCCGCCGGACGAGATCGCCGCCGACGGCAAGGTGAAGGCCAGCTATCCCTCGCGGCATTTTACTGCCAGCAACGTTACCGGCGCCTGGGGATACCGGCCGGGCAAGACGGGCGATTACATGTTCGGCGCCGCCGAGCTGTTCGACCGCGACGACTACGGGGCCGAGTACATGCGCGACACGTGCCCCTGGAACAAAATGCCGCCCGAGCAGTGCAATGCCCTGTTCGATCGGATGGGCGATTTGCTGCGCGACGTGTTCACCTACGCGCACCGGCATGGCATCAAGACGTGCCTCGGCACGGAGACGCCGCTGACGATACCGACGCCCGTCAAAGAGCGGTTGAAGGCGGCCGGCAAGGACCCAGCCGACCCGGCCGTCGTGCAGGAAGTGTACGAAGGCATGTTCCAGCGGATCATCGAAACGCATCCGTTGGACTACTATTGGCTATGGACGCCCGAGGACTGGACCTGGAAGCCGGTGCCACAGCCGCAGATCGACGCGACGCTGGCCGACTTTCGAGCTGTGCTGGCGGCGGCAAAGAAGGTCGATGCGCCCTTCACGCTGGCCACGTGCGGCTGGGTGCTTGGCCCGCCGCAGACGCCCGCGCTCTTCGACGAGTTCCTGCCCAAGGACATGCCGATGAGTTGCATCAATCGCACGGTGGGCAACACGCCGGTCGAGCCGGGCTTCGTACAAATCGCCGGGCGGCCGAAATGGGCCATCCCCTGGCTGGAAGACGACCCGGGGCTGACCATGCCGCAGCTTTGGGTCGGCCGCATGCGCCGCGACGTTGCCGACGCCCTGAAATACGGCTGCACCGGCCTGCTCGGCATCCACTGGCGGACCCGCGTTCTCGGCCCGAACGTCTCGGCCCTGGCCAAAGCCGCCTGGGATCAAGCCGGCTGGAGCGAGCCGGCCAGCGCGCCTGATCCGGCCAATACGGTCCCGACAGACAAGCCGTGTTACCTGGCCGTGGCCGATTTCTATGCGGACTGGGCACGGGCGGAGTTCGGCCCCGAGGCGGCCGGACCGATCGCAGCGATCTTCGCCCGCATGGACGGCCGCCTGCCGCGTGCTGCCGATTGGGTCACCGGCCCAGGCAGCGTCAAACCCGACGGGCGCCCTTGGCAAGAGGTGCAGAAGCAGTACGCCTTCGTCGACGAGCTGGCGGCGCTCCGGCCGCAAGTCACGGGGCCGGGCAATCTCGAACGGTTCGACTACTGGCTGAACAACTTCCGCTACCTCTGCTCGATCGGCAAGATCGCCTGCGATTGGGCTCAATACACTACGGCCCTCGGCAAGGTCAAAGCCGAGAAGGAACCGCAACTTCAGAAGAAGCTTGCGCGGGAATCGGCCCTGCCGGCGCGGAAAGAATTGGTGGCCGCCTTTGCCGAGCTTCACCGGCACCTGCTGGCCACGGTCACCAACCCCGGCGAGATGGGCAACGTCTGCAATTGGCAGCAGCAAACGCTGCCCGTGATGCTCACCGCGCCCGGTCTTGAGTTGGCCAAGCTGCTCCACGAGGACTTGCCCGCCGACGCCATGCCATCCAAAGACTACGCCGGCCAGCCGCGGCTGTTCGTGCCCGAGGTTCGCACAGGCGTCGCGGCGGGCGAGGAGTTCAAGCTGACCGTCATCATGCTGGGGAGCAATCCGCAGGTGGGTGAACTATGCTGGCGTCCGTTGGGCGGCGATGGGTTTGCCAAAGTACCGCTGCGGCACGTCGCCCGCGGCGTGTACGCGGTGACACTGCCACCCGAGGCCGCGAAGACCGATTTTGAGTATTACATCCGAGCCACCGTCGACGGCCGCTCGTTGGTCTTTCCGGCGACGGCCCCGGCCATCAACCAGACCGTGGTGGTTGAAGAATGAAAACTGAGCTTTTGCAAACTAGGCCAGGTGGATGTGATTCAGATTCTCCGCGTTGGTGAAATAGCTGTCGAACACGAAACCGCCGGGAATTTCCCGTTCGGAGACCCAATCGACCAACTGACAGAACAATTGCGTATGGTCCTGGAAGGTCTCGCCGGTGGCTTCGCATTGCTCGCGTTTCTTGAAGCGGCGAAACTCCAACGGGTAATGCCTGCCGCTGGTGCAAACATAATTGACGAACAGGTAATCGTGGGCGATCTTGCTGCGCTCCTCGGCGTGGTCCCAGAACCAGCCCACGTCCTTGATGAACTTGCCGTCGTGGTCGATGAGCGTGTCGTCCAGGGCGATCACCCCTTGTTGGCTATAGCGAGTTGCCGGGTCTCGCTGCATCAGTTCCAACCGGCGCTCGTTGAGCGTTTGCTCGTTCCACTCGACCGCGGTGAGAAAGCGATTCAAACACGACTGGTCGGCGGTTTCGGCAAACTCGCCGTTGATGCCCGTAACGGTTTTGTTCGCCGCGACCATCAAGCCGGTGAGATACTCGGCGAAATGCCGCCGTTGCGGCTCGCACGAAAACAAATCGCTGAACTCGGCCACGGCTTCGCGCACCACCTGTGGAAACTCCACAATCGCCGGCATTTGCGGACCCTCCTTGGTCGCTCAGTACCGCCCGGCCATCCTGCGCCAGGCCAAAACACCAGCATTAAACCCCAAACACCCTATTTTTCCAACGCCATTTGAGACTTTGCAAAAGCCCAGTCCTGAGTCACTTAATCGACAATCCCCTTTGCCCTTGGCAGGTTGTCTCGATGCCCTTGTTCGAGAGTGTGTCTTGTTTCGCAACGCGACACGACAGCCAGAGTAGTAACAAGCCTGTGCAAAGTGGCACGAAGACAATCATGTTCGCCACGATTTGGAAGCTCGGCATTGACATTGGCGAATGGAAGCCATAGGTTGTTGGCGGCTTGCCGAGATTGAGCACGCCCAAACAGTCATCCTTTGGAGAACGGCCGGATCGCTTTGCGAAGCGGATGAGGCCCTGCAACAATTCGCTTCCATCTTCTGAATGGAGAGCCTCGACGTCGAACGAATGAGGGTCGAAGTCGCTATCCCGAAGCCAACGGAAAGCGTTGTACTGGACATACGATGGCGCTCCGCATTTCTCTTCATCCGTGTGCTCGGTCATTTTCAGCAGGGCGACGATGTTCGATTGCGTCAAGGGCGTTTGGACCTCCACGCCGTGCTTTCGGAATCCGTCTCGAATCCAATCCTCTTCGGATTTCAACTCGTTGTGTTCCCACCAAGCCAGCCAGCCCGCCGCTGAATCTCCGGCATCCTGATTGGTCATCATGCGCAGCGCCGAGGACTTGTGTCCGGCCCGGCAACTGGCGATGTCGTCGTCTGGCTGAATATGGTTCATGATCCATTCGACCCACTGTTTGGGCTCTTCCGGTTTTAGGTGCAGAACGCGAGAAATTCAGCCTTCAGGCCACGGACGATCTCGCGTAGCTCGGCGATGGTCCGCCCGGCGGCTTCCGACGCCCGGTTCAAGTCCAGGAGCAGCCGGTTCCAGAGCGTGTCGGCTGACTTCACGCCGTAGCAGCGTTTGGTGATGACGCGGGCCTTGTTGTTGATACCTTCAACCGCCGCGCTGGTGTACCGCCCGTCGAAGTAGTTCAGGATGCCCGTCTTCCAGTTGTCGTAGGTCGTCCAGAACTTGGCGAAGTCCAGCCCCAGCGCTTCGGTCCGCGCGGAGTTCGGCCAACTGCTGTTCCGCTGTGGCGCGATCCGGCGCGGTGTCGAAGATCTCCTTGAACCGCACGCGCACGTCATACACGTCCTTCAACACAGGCAACTCGACGAACAGCCGATCCAGCGACTCGCGTTCCTCGGGCTTCAGGTCCTTCGGGTCGCGGCGAAACTCCCACATCAGCGAGCGGAACCGTTTCTGCTCGGCTTTGGACAACTGGGCCTTGTGCTTCCGCGTGCTTTTTTTTTCGCAACTCATCCACCACCTCGTTGAACTGCTTGGCCACGTGGAACCGGTCCACCACCAACCGGCTGTTGCGAAGTTGCTCGTTGCAGACCGGGCCGTAGACCTTCCCCATGTCCACGCGGTGCGTTTCCACCGCGGCGCGCTGCTCGGGCGTCAATTTCCCCAGGCATTCGAGGGCCGCTGCCGTGTCGCGCCCGCGGGCCACCGCCAGCACCTTCGGCGACTCCGGGTCGGTCAAGTCCGTCATCACCGTCACGTACAACTTGTGCCGCTTCTTGAGGCTGATTTCGTCCATGCCCACGTGCTTGATGACCCGTGCCGGGTCGATCCGCTTGTCGTCCTTCAACTGGTTCTCGACGATCAGTTCCACGGTCTCCGCCGAGATGCCCAGCCGCGCGGCCACCTCTTCTTCGTTGCTGCCGATGAGCATCCGCAGCACGTATTCCTCGAAGCGGTACGTGTACAGCACCTTCTTCCGCTTGAAGGGGGCGAAATGCTCCTGGCGATGCCCACAGCGCGAGCAACGATGGAAGCAAGGCTGGAAGATCAGGAAGCTCGGCTGACCCCACAGGTCCAGGTCGCGGACCACATAGACGGTGTTCTTGTACTCGTAGGTGGACGGCTCTTCGTGGCCGCACTGCTCACAACGGCAAGAGTCGGGCAGGGGGAACTTGACCTCGAAGCCGTGCCCGTCGCGCGAGCGCTCGTATCCCAACAGTTCCACACCCGGCGGCAAATCCAACTTCACTTTGACCTCGACCTGAGCCATCCGTGGCCTCCTTGGTTGGCGGTGTCTTCTGCGACG
Source organism: uncultured Planctomycetaceae bacterium (assembly GCA_963759115.1). Classification (GTDB taxonomy): domain Bacteria; phylum Planctomycetota; class Planctomycetia; order Pirellulales; family Thermoguttaceae; genus CAVWXT01. Next base: position 927,356 of record CAVWXT010000001.1, on the reverse strand, counting down.
GGGCGAAGGCAACAACCGCGTTGGTCCGACCGCCGCCGCTTGAGCAAGGTAACGCCGCGGGCGACCTCGGGCCAACAGCAACCTTCCCAACTCGCGAAATCGGCGCCCGCAGGGAGGAGGCGGCGGAACATGTTCCCGGACAAGCACTTACGCTCGCAATCCCTGTTGCACTATATTCTTGTGGGGGGGGCTAATATGGCGAGAATTACGTGCCTGGGGCGTTCAAGCAACCGTCGCGCGTAGTATAACGGCCGCTATTGTTGAGCCTCGGGTTTGTGCGGCGTTCGCACCCAGAACCGGAAGAGCCACTGTTTGTCACCATAGCGCCCGACCATCGCGTCATGATACCAGCCGAAGCGATGAATGCACTCCTGAGACTCATCCCAACACGCAACGTCGGAGTGTTGGCGGAGCCACTCTGGATCGTAAAGCCGCCGATAGGGGCCGATGTGGTAGAACCAGAAGTAGCCTGCCCCGAGCCCAGCAATGACCAGGAGGGCACCGGCGACACGCATCAGGACGGCCTTCCATCTCACGGGAGGATCACTCCTTTCATTCTCTGGCCGAACGGCACACCATCCCGATGCGACCCGCAAGGGCGGATCGACGTGGGGCAATCGCCGATTTTACCACTCCCCGGTCGCCCACACCATAGACGAACGATTGGCCCGTTGGGCCGAACGATGCGCAAGATCGCCTCTGTCCCGCAGGGCGTTGCCCTGGGCTGGGCGAACGGAAGGGCCTTTGGCCCTCATGGCGACCCACCCAAGAAATCTTGCCGCGGCCGCTCGGGGGAGAGTATTTGCAGGGCGCGTCGTTGTGGTATAACATAGCAACTATCGTTGGGTGCTGCGAAAGGGTACAGGTTCTTGTTTTCGGCCAAGCCGCAATTTGCGAAAAGCGTTCTCTCGCCGAAAAGTGGACCAATCCCGGGGGGGCCGTGAACGATTATTCCCGCGAAATGCCGGCTTGGTGCAAAACACCGGCCGCAAATCGCCTACAGGAGCCTGAATATGTCGAGACGAGCAGTTGACTTCAATCGGCGGCGGTTCTTGAAGACCGCGGTTCAGATGGGCGCCGTGTTGGCGGCGCCGCAATTCATTCCCGCCGCCGTGCTGGGCAAAGACGGCGCCGTGCCCCCCAGCGAGCAGATCACCTTGGGCGGCATCGGTATCGGCGGCCGAGGCTCGTACGTGCTCAGATGTTTCATGGACGAGCCCGAGGTGCGGTTCCTGGCCATCGCCGACGTGAAGGCCGACCGCCGCGCGGCCGTCAAAAAGATCGCCGACGCCAAGTACGGCAACCAGGATTGCACGACGTATCGCGACCTCCGCGACCTGCTGTTGCGCACCGACATCGACGCGGTGCTGATCGCCACGGGTCCGAACTGGCACGCGACGGCCGCCATCATGGCCGCCAAGGCCGGCAAAGACATGTATTGCGAGAAGCCGTCCACGAAGAACATCGTGCAGAGTTTGCGCTGGCCGAGACCATGCGGCGGACGGGGCGCATCTTTCAGGCCGGCACGCAGCGCCGGAGTCTGCCGCATTTCGCCTTCGCGGTCGAGCTGGCCCGTCGCGGCAAGCTCGGCAAACTTGAAAAGGTCCACGCACATCCGTCGGCCTGGGGCACGGAACGTCGGACCCAGCGGCTGGGAAACGCCGGAGCCCGAACCGGCCAAAGAGAAAGTGGACTGGGACCTGTACCTCGGGCCGGCGGCCTGGCGGCCGTTCAACAAGCGGCTCCTTGCCGGCGGTGAGTTCGAGAAGGGGGGCGGCATGGTCGGCGGCGGCGTGCTGGAATGGGGCTCGCACTGCGTCGACCTTTGCCAGTGGGCGGCCGATGCCGATGGGACGGCCCCCGTGGAATACGGGCCGCTGGTCAAGGGCGAGTCAATCGCCACTTATGCCAGCGGAGTGAAGTTGGTGATTCGCAAAGAGGGCTGGCTGCCGCTGGGCTCGTGCCCCGTGCGGTTCGAGGGGGATGCGGGCTGGGTCGAGGCGGGCGACAGCGGCAAGCTGGCCCTGAGCTCGCCGGCCTTGTTGGCGGGCCGAAAGGTGGCTGAAATCGGCGGCTATCCCGCGACTTTCCACGTCCGCAATTTCCTCGACTGCGTGAAGACCCGCGAACAGCCGCGGGCCAACGCCGACGTGGCCTGCCACTCGCACATCGCCTGCCACGCCGCCAACATCGCCCGCTACTTGAACCGCACATTGGCCTACGATCCGCAGAAGAACGTGTTCCTCGGCGACGAGGAAGCCAACCGGCTGCGGTCGGAGGCGATGCGCGAGCCGTGGAGGGTGTGAGAACGACGATTCGGGCGCGACCACCGGTCGCGGCTTTCTGATACCAGGAGAACAGCCATGCTCAAGGTTCGATATTTCGCAATGCGTGCGGTTCTTGTTGCCGTAGCGGCGGCCGCGATAGCCGCCGGCCAGGCCCGTGCCGCCGATGACAAAACTCCCGGCGGGGAGAAGGAACGCAAGCTGATCGGCACGCTCCAATCGGCCGCAGAACCGCAAGACAAGGCCATGGCCTGCAAGATGCTGGCCATCTACGGCACGAAGGACGCCGTGCCGGCGCTGGCGTCGTTGCTTACGGATGAGAAGCTGGCGGCCTGGGCGCGGATCGGCCTGGAGGCAATTCCCGATCCGGCCGTGGACGACGTCTTGCGCGACGCGGCGGGCACGTTGCAGGGCAAGCTGCTGGTCGGGGTGATCAATTCGATCGGGGTCCGCCGCGACGCGAAAGCGGTCGACGGGCTGCTGCCCAAGCTGGCTAGCTCCGACGCCGAAGTGGCTTCCGCTGCGGCCGAGGCCCTGGGCCACATCGGCGGCGAGGTGGCTGCCAAGGCCCTGGAGCAATCGCTGGCCGCCCGGCCGTTGGCCGTCCGCGCCGCGGTTGCCGAGGGCTGCATTCTCTGTGCGGAGCGATTCCTGGCCGAGGGCCGTCGCGATGCGGCGGTGAAACTCTACGACGTGGTCCGCAAAGCCGACGTGCCCCAGCCGAAGGCGCTCGAGGCAACCCGCGGAGCGATTCTCGCCCGGCAGGCCGATGGGATTCCCCTGCTGGTCGAGCAATTGCGGTCGGTCGACAAGGCGCGGTTGAACATCGGCTTGCACACGGCCCGCGAGCTTCCCGGAGTGGCGGTCACGGAGGCGTTGGTGGCCGAACTGAGCCGCGCGACGCCGGAGCGGCAGGCCGTGATCATTCTGGCAGTGGCCGATCGCCACGACGAGAAGGTGCTGCCCGCGGTGCTCGCCGCGGCCAAGGCCGGACCCGTCAAGGCGCGCATCGCGGCCGTCCGCGTCTTGGTGCGATTGGGCGACGTTTCGTGCCTGCCCGTGCTGCTGGATGCCGCGCTCCAGGACGACGCGGACTTGGCGCAGACGGCCAAGTCGGTGCTGGCCGATCTGCCCGGCCAGCCGGTCGACGCCGACCTGGCCGCCCGGTTGACGCAGGCTGAAGGAAAGAAGCGGCGGGTGCTCATCGAACTGGCCGGGCTGCGGTGTCTCAGGGCCACGCTGCCGACCCTGCTGAAGGCCGCCGGCGATGCCGACGCACAGATCCGTGGGGCGGCCCTGACGGCCCTAGGCGCCGTCGTCGAGATGTCCGAACTTCCCGTGCTGATCCAACCGGTTCTTCATCCGCAGTGGCCCGAAGACACGAAGACGGCCGAAGCGGCGTTGCGGGCCGCGTGCGTCCGCATGCCGGATCGCGAGGCGTGCGCCGCCGAACTCGCGCAGCGGATATCGCAGGCGCCGGTACCTGCCGCATGCACGTTCCTCTCAATCCTCGGCGAGATGGGCGGAGCGAAGGCCCTCCAGGCCGTGGGGACCGCTGCCAAAGACACCAAGCCCGAAATCCAGGACGCCGCCACGCGGGCGCTGGGCGAATGGATGAGCACGGACGCGGCGCCGGTGCTGCTGGGCCTGGCGAAGACTCTGGCCGACGAGAAGTACAAGATCCGCGCCTGCGCGGCTACATCCGCATCGCCCGGCAACTCGAGCTGCCCGCTGCCGACCGCGTGGCGATGTGCGGCGAGGCGATGAAACTCTGCCAACGCGACAACGAGAAGAACCTCGTGATCGAGGTGCTCCGCCGCAATCCTTCGGCCTCCGGGCTGGCCCTGGTGACTCCGCACCTCCGCAACGCCGAGCTGAAGACCGAGGCGAGCGAGGCGGCCCTTGCCATCGCGGAGAAGATCATCCAGAGCGATCCGGCCGCCGTGGCCGACGCCATGAAGCAGGTGACGGAAGCCAGCGGCGACACCAAGGTGATCGACCGCGCCAAGGCCCTCTCAGAGCGGGCAGACCGGGCGGCGCGGAAGTCGGGGGCCGCGGCCCCGGAGACGCCATTGCCGGTTGTGTGGGCGAAGACGCCGCTGCCCATCAAGGTCAGCGCCAACGGCCGGTACTTCGTCGACCAGGACGGCACGCCTTTCTTCTGGCTGGGCGCCACGCAGTGGCAACTGTTCCGCGAATACTCGCTGGACGACGCCAAGCTCATCCTCAAGGAATCGGAAAAGAATGGTTTCACCGTGCTCCAGGTCATGCTGATGGGCGTGGGCGACGGCACGGCGCCCAACGTCGCCGGCCAGAAGCCTTGGACCAACGACGACCCTCTGACGCCCAACGAGGCGTATTTCCAGAACGTCGATCGCGTGGTACAGGCCGCCCAGGATAACGGCCTGCTGATCTCGATGACCGTCTATCACCAGCGTTACCGCAACAGCATCACGGTAGAGAAGGCGCGGGCCTGGGCGAAGTGGGTGGCGCAGCGTTACAAGGACGCCCCCAACATCGTCTGGTCGATGACGCCGCAGGCCAAGGCGGAGTTCGTGCCGACGATTCGGGAGATCGCCGCGGGGCTCCGCGAGGGCGACGGCGGCCGGCATCTCATCACCTTCAAGCCCGATCCCTCGCCCTATTCGTCGAGCTTCCTTCACGCCGAGAGTTGGCTGGATTTCAATTCGATGCAGACGTGGAACGCCGTCCGGCTGATCTATCCGATGTTGACGAACGACTATAATCTGAAACCGGTCAAGCCGGTCCTTATGGCCGAAGGGGCCTATGAAGGCAGCGCCAAGTACGGCTTCGAGGCCACGCCGCTGTGGGTTCGCCGGCAGGCCTACTACTCGTACTTGGCCGGCGCGCACCACACGTACGGCTTCAACGCGGCCACCACGAACTGGCAGACCATGCCCACGTGGAAGACCGACCTCAACGCGCCGGGCGCGGCGCAGATGGGCGTGTTGAAGAAGATATTCCTGGCCCGCCCGCAGTGGTGGCTGCTGGTTCCCGACCAGTCGATCTTGGCGTCGGGAGGGCGGATCAGCCGCGCGCCGCTGCCCGTGCAGTATGCGACCGACGAAGAGCGCAGCGCGTACGTCCGCACGCTCAAGCCGTCGGGCGAAGGCGACGAGAACGACGGCTCGCTGCTGCACCTGGCGGCGCGGCACCCGGACGGCCGCTGGGCCCTCGTCTACCTGGGCGACAAGGCCACGTTCTCCGTCGACATGAGCAAGCTCAACGGGGCCAAGGTCAACGTGTCGTGGGTCAACCCGATCACCGGCGAGGCCACACGGGTCGGGGAGGAGTCGAACAACGGCATAAAGTCGTTTTCCACGCCCGACGGCTGGGAAGACGCGCTGTTGCTGTTGGAGTCCGCTTGAGGCCGCGGAAACGCGACGGACGAATGGGGACGAAAATGGACGGACCTGTTCGGCCGAAGAATGGAGCCCTGCCATGACCATCGACCAGTTGATTTTCGTGGGCTTCCGAGGCTACGCCATCGCCCTGGATCGAAACACGGGCGAAGTCGTCTGGTGCAACGACAAGATGCACGGCGGCTACGTCTCCATGCTCTTGGACGGCGATCGGCTGATCGTTTCCACCAACGGCTACATGTACTGCCTGCACCCCCTGACCGGCGAAATCCTCTGGCACAACCCGTTGAGCGGCTACGGGACGGGCGTGGCTCATCTGGTCTCCGTCCGTGGACAGAGTTCTCAGACCTTGGTCCAACAAGCTGCCGAGGAAGAGCAGGCGGCCGCCACTTCGGCGAGTTCGGCCAGCACCGCCAGTGCAGCCAGCTCCGCGAGCGCGTAATCGGCGACTGGAGTCGCCTCCTAGTGCGCTTGTGAGTGTATCGAATCAGCAAGGTGCAAGTCCTTGTCGAAGTTGGGTTTGAACTTCGTAACCGAAAGTAACTGCGTCCTCGTGAGAGGGGGTGGAGAGCAACTGAAGGTGAACGGCTGGTCCGCAGGATGACGAACTCGATTCGGCCGGTTGTCGTGGCGAGCCTGCTAGGAAAAGGGGCTCTTCCGGTTCTGGGTGCGAACGCCGCACAAACCCGAGGCTCAACAATAGCGGCCGTTATACTACGCGCGACGGTTGCTTGAACGCCCCAGGCACGTAATTCTCGCCATATTAGCCCCCCCACAAGAATATAGTGCAACAGGGATTGCGAGCGTAAGTGCTTGTCCGGGAACATGTTCCGCCGCCTCCTCCCTGCGGGCGCCGATTTCGCGAGTTGGGAAGGTTGCTGTTGGCCCGAGGTCGCCCGCGGCGTTACCTTGCTCAAGCGGCGGCGGTCGGACCAACGCGGTTGTTGCCTTCGCCCCGTCGCAGAAGACACCGCCAACCAAGGAGGCCACGGATGGCTCAGGTCGAGGTCAAAGTGAAGTTGGATTTGCCGCCGGGTGTGGAACTGTTGGGATACGAGCGCTCGCGCGACGGGCACGGCTTCGAGGTCAAGTTCCCCCTGCCCGACTCTTGCCGTTGTGAGCAGTGCGGCCACGAAGAGCCGTCCACCTACGAGTACAAGAACACCGTCTATGTGGTCCGCGACCTGGACCTGTGGGGTCAGCCGAGCTTCCTGATCTTCCAGCCCTGCTTCCATCGTTGCTCGCGCTGTGGGCATCGCCAGGAGCATTTCGCCCCCTTCAAGCGGAAGAAGGTGCTGTACACGTACCGCTTCGAGGAATACGTGCTGCGGATGCTCATCGGCAGCAACGAAGAAGAGGTGGCCGCGCGGCTGGGCATCTCGGCGGAGACCGTGGAACTGATCGTCGAGAACCAGTTGAAGGACGACAAGCGGATCGACCCGGCACGGGTCATCAAGCACGTGGGCATGGACGAAATCAGCCTCAAGAAGCGGCACAAGTTGTACGTGACGGTGATGACGGACTTGACCGACCCGGAGTCGCCGAAGGTGCTGGCGGTGGCCCGCGGGCGCGACACGGCAGCGGCCCTCGAATGCCTGGGGAAATTGACGCCCGAGCAGCGCGCCGCGGTGGAAACGCACCGCGTGGACATGGGGAAGGTCTACGGCCCGGTCTGCAACGAGCAACTTCGCAACAGCCGGTTGGTGGTGGACCGGTTCCACGTGGCCAAGCAGTTCAACGAGGTGGTGGATGAGTTGCGAAAAAAAAGCACGCGGAAGCACAAGGCCCAGTTGTCCAAAGCCGAGCAGAAACGGTTCCGCTCGCTGATGTGGGAGTTCCGCCGCGACCCGAAGGACCTGAAGCCCGAGGAACGCGAGTCGCTGGATCGGCTGTTCGTCGAGTTGCCTGTGTTGAAGGACGTGTATGACGTGCGGGTGCGGTTCAAGGAGATCTTCGACACCGCGCCGGATCGCGCCACAGCGGAACAGCAGTTGGCCGAACTCCGTGCGCGGACCGAAGCGCTGGGGCTGGACTTCGCCAAGTTCTGGACGACCTACGACAACTGGAAGACGGGCATCCTGAACTACTTCGACGGGCGGTACACCAGCGCGGCGGTTGAAGGTATCAACAACAAGGCCCGCGTCATCACCAAACGCTGCTACGGCGTGAAGTCAGCCGACACGCTCTGGAACCGGCTGCTCCTGGACTTGAACCGGGCGTCGGAAGCCGCCGGGCGGACCATCGCCGAGCTACGCGAGATCGTCCGTGGCCTGAAGGCTGAATTTCTCGCGTTCTGCACCTAAAACCGGAAGAGCCGGAAAAGGCGAAGCCCAAGTGACGCTGTGGTCCTCGCAAGGGATGCGGTCGGCAGACCGCGCGGTAAGCTCCGGGGGGAAACCAAACCAAGCCCCAGAGGCGGCAACAGGTGGTTGGAGGCGGAACGGTCGGAAGGTTTGATACATGAAGCAAGGAGACCTGGGCGGGTACAAGGACGAAGTTCATTGTCCCTGATAAGGATACGAAGAATCGACCGCCCAGGAGTCAGAGCGTCCATACGAGCGAGGAAGCGGGGCAATGCCCGTCGAGCAAAGGGACGCAGGAAAGTGGATGAAACATGACGCACGGCCAAAACCACACCGTACCGCGAGTGTCGGCAACGACTAGCCACGACGGACTGCGTCAGGCACACGTAACTTGGCTCAGATTGGCCGCACCGTCGATGTTGCATGTTGGTGGCCTTCCCGTGAAGGTCAGGGCCTTTCGCTTCTGCCGATCCCGAGAAGGAACCTTGTTTCCTTCCCGCGCTCGGTTCACCAATCCTCTACGAGGTAACACCACTAACCGGAGAGCCGGATGCGGGAAATCCGCCAGTCCGGTTCGGAGGGAGGGGAGGCCGGGAACTTAACCGGCCTTCCCTACCCCTATCAGCTATTTCAACGGGCTGCTAGGGGACCGTCCCCGCCGGATTGTCTTCTGCCGGACAAATCGGGGCAGGCTTATCGGATGCGACCGGCACGCGCGCCGCGTTTCGATCGGAAGTGGGGCCATTCTTATCCTTCTCGCGCGGTTCCGCCGGCGATCAGTCGGCCGCTCAGCAGCACACACTCGACGCCCCAGTAGATCCCGGCAAAGAGGGCCACTAGCGACGCATAGAACGGCACCGCTCGCAGGCTGGACATCGTCCACATCCACCACAGCCCCCCGCCGGACAGCAGCCCGACAGCGGCGACCATCAGCTTGGATTGCACGCGGCGAACCAGCACCTGCTTGGCGTGTTGGCCGATCGCGTTTCGCGCCGACAATCGGGACAAGTCCCGCAAGGCCAGCATGTCGATGTGCGTCTCCGGGGCCGGCCTGCGCGGCCCGCGTACGGTTGTCTCGGGCGTGCAGGCAATTTGCGGCGTGGCGGGCCCGACGGCATCTTCGGCGTTCGCCTCGACGGGTTCGTTTGGCGGCGTCTCGGCCGGCGGAGTGGGAGAGACTGCCCTCGATGCGCCCGGGGACGACAGGATGCGTTGCGTGAACCTCGCCACGTAACTCTCGATGGATTCTTCTTCCTCGGCGTGTTGGGGCGACGCGGCCGCCGCGGCCGTCGGCGGATGGGGCGCGGCATCGACCGGCCGGCACGTCCGTCTTACGGGGTTCTCCGCTTCTGCCTGGTCTGCGTCCACATCGATGGCGTGACCCCGGCGACGGAGCACTTCCGCCAGATCGACGGGAGCTTGTTCGGATACTGGTTGAAAACAAGGTTGCGGCGCGGGCTCTTGTGCTTGTTCTTCCTCGGCAATTGCATCCGCCGGCTGACCGCCCTGCCCGGCCGCGGACGGCGCCGCGGCCTGCCGCAGTTCCCAGCGCCGGCACTCCTCGGCGAAGGCGTTGCGCTGCGACTGCAGTTCCGCCCATTGGGCATCCAGTTCCTCGCGCTCGTCCTGCAATCGCCGCCGGGCTTCGGCGTGCTCGTCTTGCCATTGCCGCCGTTGAGCCTCCAGGGCTTCTCGCTGGCGGAGCTCTCCCGTCAGGGCATCCTGCTGGGACTCCGATTCCTCGAGGCAAGCAGACTGCAATTGGTCAAGCGTTTGGTTCAGACGCGATTGAAGCTCGGCGTCCAACTGCCGGCCTTCTTCTGGCGGAGGCGTCTCTTGGTCGAGCGTTGCGTTGAGCCGTTGGCCGACCGCTTCCGGGGTGTCGATGTCACTGTCTTGTCGGTTTCGGTTGCTTGACATGGTGCAGCGTCAGTCCGTTTTCAGTCTTACTGCTGAGGGTCGTTGTCGCGCTGTTCCGTGCGGTCCGGCGTCCCTTGCGGCAGTTCAGGAAGGGCTGCTGTTGCACGCGGGTGTTTCACGTGAGCGACGAATTGGGGAATGGAGACGTTCTCGTTGAACTCGACTTGGAAACAGACCCCGATAAGGCAGAGTCCGGCGCAGAACAAGAGCGTGCGGGCCCACGAGAGAATCCTCTGCCGGTTCTCGGATTCCCTTTCTTGGCAGCGCACGTAGTACACGAGGAACGCCGCCTTCATGTCCTCCCACTTGGTCTTTCCGTCCCACGCGGGATTCTTGTCAAGATTCGCCAGATGGTTCAGCTTCAATAGCCTGCCGACGGAGAGGCAGACCGATGCCGCAACGAGGAACGCGGCAATTCCAAAACAATAGAGTGCGGCAGTAAGCATCGGATTCGTCTCCTGGAGTGCCCTCGCTGCGGGGCGCTGACCGCGCCCCGCCTTCCCAATCTTAGTTCACAGTATCGGCACGCCGCTCGGGCGGCGTAAGAATCCCTACAACCGCGCCAAGTCGGCGGGCAAATCCCCAAAACAACCGTTAGCAGGCCGTTGAAAAAGGGGACAGGCACCTCACGACCATTGTTTCTCGTGGGGTTTTCGCTTGTCCGTTCGGAGCCAGTCCCCTTTTTCAACAGACTGTTAGAGACCAGCCAGCAGGTCGAAGATCTCGTCGATCGCACGCCGCTCGACGGAGCACCTTGGCCCGAGATCGGCGGCGATTGTCTCCTCGCCGGCCGTCGACCATTCGCCGCCGGCATCCGGCCGCCCGGCGGCGGGCGAAGCCCCGCTTGCGCGTGTCAGCCAGGTGTCGGTCGGATCGCCGGCGAGCAGGCACCCGTATTCATAGTCCAACGCCGCCAACGGCCGGTCCGAAGCGACGGGAGACTCGTCGCTGGATACGAGGCGACCGAACACGTCATCGCGTAGCGAACTTGGGGCGCCCGTCAGCGGCAACGTGGCGGCCAGCGTGTCGAAGACACTCGACAATGCGCTGCTCGGCAGGCCGTGCGATTCCCAAACCATCCAAGCCGCCGCGTCGATCGACGAGGTCATCGGCGCCGTCGGAGACGTGCCCGGCAGTTCCGGCGAGTCGCCGGCAACTGCCGAGATCGCGGAGGTCAACGCGGCACTCCGGGCGGATGGCGTCGCACTGGGCGAAACGCGGAACGTCTGGAAGGCCGTGCTCTTCCCGTCGCTGACTGTCACCTGGACGCAGAAGTCCTTGGTATAGCTGGCCAGGCGATTTACCGTGAGCACGTTGCCTGCCATGCTCGCGGTGACACTGCTGCCGCTGTAGGCGGTCATCGAATCCGCTGTCAAAATCTTGGCCGAATATCGCAGCGGATCGCCATCGGGGTCGCTGGCCGTCACGGTAAGGCGCAGGGTGCCTTGTGAAAGGGGCATGACCCGGTCGCCAATGGCCGCCAGCACGGGAGCGGAATTTAAGCTTTGGCACACCACATCGAGCACGTAACTGCCGGTCAGGGAGTTGCCATACGCGCCGACGGCCAGGAAATAGGTCCCGCTGGCGGGCGCCTTCCAGGTAATTTGCGAGGCGGACGTCGAACCGTAATCGTCGTTGAAGGCCAGCCGCGCCGCGCCGTTCACGTCGTAGAGCGACAACACCGTGTCGCGCAACGTGCCGAGTTGCATGGTGAAGGTGTAGGTCTTCCCGGCCACGGCCTGAAACTTGAACCAATCGACGTCGCCTTTGACCTCGATCGTGCCGGAGGTCGAGCTGGGCGAGCCGACGGCCGCGGCCGTGGCGGCGTTGTCGCCGTGATCGTCGGCCGGCAGCACGGTCAACGTGGTGCTGACCGCGGGGCTCCATCGCGCGCGGTTGTCTTGTGCCCTGGCAAAGAGGCGATAGGTCCCCGGCGTGAGGCCGGCCGTGTTCAGGCGAATGCTGGCCTCGCCGCCGCCGATGGTTGTGGTCGAGCCGGCCAAGGGGTCGCTGGCGTCGTATTGGCCGTTGTTGTTGGCATCCACGTAGAGATAGACTCCGCTGACGGCGCCGGCCGAGTCGGCGATGCCGTGGGCGCCAGGGTGACGGCCCCACCGGCGGTGACCGAGCTGGTCGAGGCCGTAAGCGAAGCGATCGTGGGTCCCTGCGGCAGTTGTACGTCGAGCAGCCGGAGCGTGTTGTAGGCATCGAGCCGGCCGCCGGTGGCCACTTTGCCGCTCAAGGCCGGCACCGGATCGGCGCCCTTGAGGATGGCATTGCGGATGTCGGCCACCGAGGCGTTGGGGTCGATCGACCAGGCCAGCGCGGCCACGCCCGATACGAAGGGCGTCGCCATGCTCGTGCCCGAATACATCGCGTACATGTTGCCGGGAATGGTGCTGTAGATCGACACGCCCGGCGCGGCGATGTCGACGGTCGTGGCGCCGTAGTTGCTGAAGCTTGCCAGGCGGTCGTTCTGATCGCTGGCCGCCACGGAGATTACGTTGGGCGGCGTATAGTTGGCCGGATATTGGGGGTTGACGTCGTTATTGAGGCCGCTGTTTCCCGCGGCGGCGACGAAGAGGATGCCGGCGTCGTTGGCGGCCTGGATGGCGCTCTGCATGGCCGCGCTGAAATCGCCGCCGCCCCAGCTATTGTTCATCACGCGGACGTTCACGCCGTAGCGGGTGCGCTCCATGGTGGCGTAGTTGACGGCCCGGATGGCGTCGGAGAGGTAGCCCGTCCCCTGGCTGTTGAGGAACTTCAGCGGCATGATCGACACCGACCAGTTTACGCCGGCCACGCCCTGGCCGTTGTTGCCCACCGCGGCGATCGTGCCGGCGACGTGCGTGCCGTGGCCGTTGTCGTCCATCGGATCGCTGTCGTTGTTGGCGAAATCGTAGCCGTGGACGTCGTTCGCGAAGCCGTTGCCGTCGTCGTCGGCGGCGTTGCCGGCGATTTCGCCGGGGTTGGTCCAGATGTTGGCGGCCAGGTCGGAATCCGTGTAGTCCACGCCGGTATCGATCACGGCGACCACCACGCTCCGGCTGCCGGTCGAGATGTTCCAGGCGTCCGGCGCGTCGATTTTGGTCATGCCCCAGAGCTGATTCAACTTGCGGATCGTTGGGGACCATCTGGAACTGGCGGACGGCGTCTTCCTCGAAGCTGGCCACGTTGCGCGTCGTTGGCCAGCCAGTTCTCCACGGCATCCAGCGACGCGCCCGAACTTCGCACCAACACCTGCCCGGCCAGCCCCAGGCCGCGAATCGCCTGGAACTCGATGCCCGCCGCCGACCAAGAGGCTCGTCGTCTCGGCCGCGGAAGTGATGCCGGCCAGCGAAGCCGTGTTGAACTGGACGATCCAGTCGTAGAGATTCGACTGGCCGACCTGCGATGCGGGAGCATTCTGAGTAGACTCAATCGTATCCTGGGCGGTCCAGGTAGCGGCGCCGGCGTGCTCTGGTCCGGCAACGTCAGGAACGCTTTCGAACCAGCTCGGTGCGACGAGCGACGCCAATCCGGCGGCATCCATCAGGCACCGCGACTCCAAGGGCTCGATGTACAGCGGCCGCCGTCGGCCGCGGGATCGGTCTTTGGGCGATTCTCCCCAAAGCCAGTCTTGGCAATTGAGGAATCGGGCAACTTCCGTTGAGGTGGTATTGCGAAGGCGCAACCATCGCACGTCGAGCCGGGGACCGCGCATGATGTATACCGTGATGCTGGTTCAACGAGGGCGCCGCCGAAGAGCGGCAGACAAGTTGTTGACGACGAGACTCTAGCGAAAAGACACTGTCGAGATGAGCGACCGCAGAATTTCTGCTGTTGAAGTGTGTGTCAGAACATCCGGAGCGTCAAATCGCGGGGCGGAATTGCACCACGCCGATGCCCGCGCGTGGCAATTTCGCCGCAAACGTCGCGTTTTGGCCACCGGTCTTGCATGACGGCAGTCTTGAAAACGAGGAACCGAGCAGGTAAGGTAAGGGTTCTGCCATTTCTACGGAGAAGACGTGGAAGAGGTTCGGCCCTGGTGGTCGTAGTCTGACACACAGAAAGTTCCGGGTGCCACGGGCAGTTTGCCTGCCCGTGTCCCCTCCACGGGCAGTCAAGCGGCCCGTGGCACCCGACCCGACATCCGATGCGCCGCAAAACCTGGAGGACAATTTCATGAGATCCGCTTTCCTTGCTCTGGCCGCACTTGCCTTTCTGGCGAATCTGCCGCTTCAGGCCGCAGAGAGTTGGCCGCCCGCCATCGAGCCGCTCTTGCGATCCGTCGATCTGAACATTGGCGAGTCGTGCGACGTAAAGCTCTCTGATGGCGGTACTGCGGCCGTCAAGCTGTTGGACCTGAAGGAGACGCGTGACGACCTGCGCCAGGCGGTGCGCGAGGCCCGCGTCACCATCGAAGTCAACGGCCAGAAGGCCACGCTCACGGCGGGCAACTACCGGCTGCCGGTCGCGGTGGGCGGAGTGCAAATCGACTGCGCCGTCACCAAGGGCTGCGTGCAAGCCAAGCTGAACCCTTGGGCCCTGGAAAAGGACGCGCGGCTGCGGTTGTGGCCCGCCGGCTCTCCGTGGATTCGGCCGGGCACGTTCCTGTATCCCGCCAACCAGCGCTGGTTCGCCAGCCTGACGCAGATGGCCAACGAGCCGACGTACGTCGATGGCGGCGAAAGCCCGGCCAAGAAACAGATCTACTATCACTGGGGCCTGGACATCGGCGGCGCGGAGGGACTGACCGCCGTCGTGGCGGCCACCGACGCCGTGGTGACCACGGCCGGGACGGAAACGGTCAAGCCGGCCGACTTCCCTTCGGCCGTCGAGCCGCGCTACGACGTGGTCTATCTCCGCGACGGCCGCGGCTGGTACTACCGCTACAGCCATCTGTTCTCGATCGATCCGGCGGTGAAACCCGGCGCGCGGGTCAAGATGGGCCAGAAGGTCGGCGTGTTGGGCAAGGAAGGGGGCAGCGGCGGCTGGTCGCATTTGCACTTCGATATCGTGGCCCCGCAACCCAGCGGCAAATTCGGCATTCTCGAAGGCTATGCCTTCATCTGGCAGGCCTATCACGCCCAGCGGCAAACGCCGCTTCAGGCCGTCGCCCGGCCGCATCACGTCGTGTGGGCCGGCGACGACGTCGTACTCGACGGCAGTCTCTCCTGGAGCGCCAAGGGCCCCCAGCACATCACCCGCTACCAGTGGATCTATCACGACAATCCGACCGTCGATGGCCCCAAGGTCACCCGCCGCTACACGTTCTGCGGGGAGTTCAGCGAGGCTCTCAAGGTGACCGACGCCGACGGCCGGGTGGACTACGATTTCGCCGTCGTGCAAGTGCTCGACCGCGAGCATCCGGAGCTTCTGCCGCCGGCGATTCATGCGGTGTATTGGCCCACGTTTGACCTGAAGGCCGGCGATGAAGTGACGTTCAAGGTCCGTTCGTTCGGCGACGCCCTGGCGGGCGGCCACGAACGATGGAACTTTGGCGACGGCACTCCGCCGGTGGACGTGCAATCGGTGCCCGTGGCGCCGGAAGCCGACGGCAAGAAACCGGCCATCCACGCCAAGGATGGCTATGCGATTACCACGCACCGCTACGCCCGAGCGGGCCACTACCTGGTCTCGGTTTCGCGGGCTAACAACCGCGGTCAAACGGCCACCGCGCAACTCCAGGTCCGCATCGAGCCCTAGTGCCCCGACCGGCCTGACTTGACGGGTGCTGCGAGCTGCTTGTCAGCCCGTGCTGCGGCCGATTCCTGCACTGGCCGGCAAGCGGCCAGTGGCACCCAAGCTGTCAACACAGCACGGCTGGGGCACTAGATTGCCCCGGGCACGTCCCTTCAACCGGCACGACCGTTGCAAACCGAACGGGCCGCGCGACGCCGGTCATCTCTTCGTGGCGGCACCCCTGCCGCAGTGTGCGGAATATCTTCCGTCCAACCGCCACTACATCCGCTACAATCCCTCCCACCCAACCTCCCACGGCAGACCTTTCCCAGCACGAAAATTCTGGGTCCGCCGCACAGTCTGTGCGGTAGGGTAGATTGGGAAGGCGCCGGGGCCGTTCGGTTCTTCAAGATAGAATACTGATAGGGGTAGGGAAGGCCGGTTAAGTTCCCGGCCTCCCCTCCCTCCGAACCGGACTGGCGGATTTCCCGCATCCGGCTCTCCGGTTAGTGGTGTTACCTCGTAGAGGATTGGTGAACCGAGCGCGGGAAGGAAACAAGGTTCCTTCTCGGGATCGGCAGAAGCGAAAGGCCCTGACCTTCACGGGAAGGCCACCAACATGCAACATCGACGGTGCGGCCAATCTGAGCCAAGTTACGTGTGCCTGACGCAGTCCGTCGTGGCTAGTCGTTGCCGACACTCGCGGTACGGTGTGGTTTTGGCCGTGCGTCATGTTTCATCCACTTTCCTGCGTCCCTTTGCTCGACGGGCATTGCCCCGCTTCCTCGCTCGTATGGACGCTCTGACTCCTGGGCGGTCGATTCTTCGTATCCTTATCAGGGACAATGAACTTCGTCCTTGTACCCGCCCAGGTCTCCTTGCTTCATGTATCAAACCTTCCGACCGTTCCGCCTCCAACCACCTGTTGCCGCCTCTGGGGCTTGGTTTGGTTTCCCCCCGGAGCTTACCGCGCGGTCTGCCGACCGCATCCCTTGCGAGGACCACAGCGTCACTTGGGCTTCGCCTTTTCCTAGCAGGCTCGCCACGACAACCGGCCGAATCGAGTTCGTCATCCTGCGGACCAGCCGTTCACCTTCAGTTGCTCTCCACCCCCTCTCACGAGGACGCAGTTACTTTCGGTTACGAAGTTCAAACCCAATTTCGACAAGGACTTGCACCTTGCTGATTCGATACACTCACAAGCGCACTAGGAGGCGACTCCAGTCGCCGAGAACCGGCGGAATTTACGGCCATCGGCGACAGGAGTCGCCTCCCACAGTGAAGAACCGAACGGCCCCGGGGGAGGCGCGAAACGCCGCGCGGATCGCCCGCCGCACCGGGAGGATCGGGCGAGAATTCAGGCGATAATGGGCCGACAGCGTCGAAGATCGGCCCACGCATTTTGTTGAGGAATCAGGGAAGTATGTGCCTGGAATCACGGACAGACGTCGTGCCCGAGCAAGCGCCGCCTTGCGAAGACCGCACCCCCGTCGTTGCAGAGTCCCCCGTCCGGGACCTGTCGGCGGCGCTGGCCGTTTGCGGCCTGCTCCTGCTGACGGTGGTGATGCTCTTCTGCCGGACCGTCAATTTCGGCTTCGTCAACTTCGATGACAACCTGTACGTGTACGACAACCCGCAGGTCAAGAGCGGCTTGACGGCCGAGGGAATCGTCTGGGCCTTTACCACCAACTGTGCCAGGAACTGGCATCCGCTGACCTGGCTTTCCCACATGCTGGATTGCCAGTTCTATGGTCTGGAATCGGGTGGGCATCATTGGACCAGTGTCCTCTTGCACGCCGCCGCGGCGATCCTGCTGTTCTTGGTGCTGTGGCGGATGACGGGCGATCTCTGGCCGAGTGCGTTCGTGGCCGCCCTCTTCGCCATCCATCCGTTGCGGGTGGAGTCGGTGGCCTGGGTGGCGGAACGGAAAGACGTCTTGAGCGGGTTGTTCTTCATGTTGACGTTGGGGGCTTACGTGGGCTACGTCCATCGCCCCTTCTCGCTCTTTCGCTACCTGACGGTGGTGGCTCTGTTTGCCTTGGGTCTGATGGCCAAGCCGATGCTGGTGACGCTGCCGCTGGTGCTGCTGCTGTTGGACTACTGGCCGCTGGGACGTTTCGCGAAACCGTGGCGGCTCGTGGTCGAGAAACTCCCGATGTTGGCGCTATCGGCCGCTGCCTGTGTGGCGACGCGACTGGCCCAGAGCGAGGCCGTGAAATCGATCGAGGACATCTCCCTGACTTCCCGAGTAGAGAATGCCCTGGTCTCCTACGTGTCGTACTTGGGCAACTTCTTCTATCCGGCGGGACTGGCGGCATTCTACCCCCATCCGGGAGACCGTCTGCCGCTGTGGCAGGTCGCCGGCGCCTTGCTGCTCTTGGTCTGCATCAGCGTCGGGGTTTTGGCCTGCCGAAGGAGATGCCCCTACCTGTTGGTCGGCTGGCTCTGGTACCTGGGGATGCTCGTGCCGGTGATCGGCCTGGTGCAGGTGGGACACCAGGCGATGGCCGATCGCTACACGTATTTGCCCCAGATCGGTCTGGCGATGGCGCTGGTGTGGGGAGCGAATCGTGCGATCGTATCGTGGCCCCACCGCGCTTGGTTGTGCGGCGTCGCCTCGGCGCTGGCGATGGCGGCTTTGATGGGCTGCACGTGGCGGCAGACGTCCTATTGGCGCGACAGCGAGACCCTGTGGAACCACACGCTGGCCTGCACCTCGCGCAACGCGTTGGCCCACTTCAATCTGGGCGGCGCCTTGTACAAACAGGGACGCGTGGCCGAGGCCATCGTCCATTTTCGGGAAGTGCTGGCGATCACGCCCGGCCAGGCAGTGGTCCACGGCGACCTCGGAATTGCGCTGGCCGATCAGAAGAAGTATGACGAGGCCATGGCCGAGTACCACAAGGCGCTGCAAATCAAGCCCGACTATGTGGATGTCTACAACAACCTCGGCGTTGCCCTCTACGACCAAGGGCGCGTGGCCGAGGCCATCGCCCAGTATCGGAAGGCCCTCGACATCGACCCTCGGTACGCCCGGGCGCACTACAATCTCGGCAACGCCTTGTCGGCGGATTCGCAATTCGACGAGGCCATCGCCGAGTACCAGCAGACGCTGAAGATCAGGTCCGACTACTCCGCCGCCCGCGACAAGCTCGGATTGCTCCTGTACCAGCGCGGGAGAATCCCGGAGGCGATTGCCCAATTCGACCAAGCCGTTCGTTCGGAGCCGGAAAACAGGCTGGCTCTCAACCGGATGGCCCGCGGCCTGGCAACCAGTCCCGAGGCATCAGTCCGAAACGGCCCGCAAGCCGTCGAGTTGGCTCAACGAGCGGCAAATCTCCCTGGCGGCCGGGTTCCGATGATCCTCGACACCCTGGCTGCCGCCTACGCCGAATCGGGCCGTTTCTCCGAGGCCGTGCAGACCGCGGAGCGGGCCCTGGCGTTGGCCTCCCGCCAGAACAACGCCGCGCTGGCCGACGTTCTTCGGGACCGAATCAAGCTCTACCAGAGCGGCTCGCCGTACCGCGAGACTCCGCAGTTCATCTCCCCGCCTTTCGGCCTTCCCTAGGACCGGCCGGACCACAACCGCTCGATGTCATCGTGGGGCGTCTTGCCATGCTGTCAGAAGCGCCGCGTGCGCATGACATTGCCCAGGCAGGCGGACAAGCTGCCGTACGGAAATCATCGTTCGGCCGGGCTTGAGCGGCAGCCGGCAACCCGTTCGGACATTGCTTCGCAGCGTTTTTAAGTACTTGGGCCACAAGAGAATTCAAGACGCGGAGGCAATCTTCCCCTAATCGCATTTGACAACCCAGATTTCTCAACCTATCTGTTTAATGAAGGAAGTTTCGTGACGTTACCCGAACGTCGCGACGGCGTTCTACCGTACGGGCCCTGAAACGTTTCCGCGAGCGTTTGCCTCGGGATGGTTCAGGGGAAAGCTGCCGCCAGAAGGACGGGCGACGATACGAAGCCGCTGTCTTCCGGAGGAGTGAATCGGGACGACGAACTGTTGCATCGCCCAGTTGGCCGCGATCGCCGAGGCCAACTCGGAGATGCAACAGAAAGGGGAGCGAGAACCGTGACACCGGGTGAACATTGCCAGCATGTTGCTGACAGCCCACGTACGGTTGCTCCACGGGTCACGCGCCGGTCTGTGGCGCCAAACGTTTAGGGAGAGAAAGCAATGGTTCAATCGTCTGTGAAGGGAACTCGGAAAGGGTTCACGTTGGTGGAATTGGCCGTGGTCATCGTGATCATCGGCGTGTTGGCCGCCTTTGGCGTGCCGCGGTTTCTGAAGTCGGTCGAGCGGTCCAAGGCGTCGGAAGCGTTCGCGTACCTGTCGGCCGTCCGCGCCGCCCAAGAGCGGTACGTCGCGAAGGAAGGCAAGTATGCGACAACCATCGGCGACCTGGACATCGTCCAGGGATCGTTGAAGTACTTCACGGATAGCGCCGGCGCCGCGGTGACCGCTACCACGGCGATGACCACGACGTCCGCCGGCGGTGCGCCGACGTGGTCGCTGGAATTGGATCGCGATGGATCCTCGAGCAGCTACGGCACCTACAGCGTGATCTTCACTCAAGACGGCTTCAATACGAAGAGCACGATCTTGAACGGCGCCAACGCCGACATCAGTCCTCTGTCCGGCACTTGGGACAGCTCAACGTAGTATGACGTAACGTCAATCGAGAGCAGATAAATGGGCGGTCGAGGGCTCTCGACCGCCCACTTTTTTTGTTCCAGCGGGGCCTTGCCCCACAGCGTCGTCCCGCCGTTACGGGCGCGGCGGCTCGGGTTTGGCCGCAGGCGGGCGCACCGCCGGCTTTCCAACCCCGCCGGGCCAAGCATGAAACAGTAACAGGCAAGTCATCCTAAGCGCAGTGAAAGATCTCCGGCCGTACGGACGCTTGCACGCAGTCGCCGTACTGCCGCGCCAGGACTCTTCGCTTCGCGCAGAATGACGGTGAATTTCCGGCGAGAACGCCTCGTTCTTGCCGGTGCGGCGTATAGTATAGACGGGCTGGGGTGGTGGCGATAATCCCCACGCTCTCCGTGCGCCCGAACGTTGGTCGGGAGGGGAGCGTGCGATGGGGGTGACGTTTCAATGACTGCCCCAACTTGGAATGGATAGTGGTGCCATGAGGTCGTTGCTCAGCAAAATCGCGATCCGTAAGGCCATCGGGCTCTGCCTGGGCGACCACGAGGTGACGGTGGCCAAAGTGGCCTCCACGCCCCTGGGACCCGTCGTGATCGCTTCCTCCAGCGAGCCTTGCACGCCGGATACCGTGCCGGAGGCAATCGAGCGGTTGCTGGTGCCGTTGGTGGGCCGCACGCGCCGCCCGCCGGTGGCGGTGGGGTTGGCCGCTTCGCGGCTCTTCTTCGGCACGCGGCTGACGCCCACCAACGGCGAAGTGAGGCCCGAAACCGAGCTGCAAAAGGCGCTTTGTTCGTCGAACCTCGCTCTGGATGATCTGGTCGTCGATCTGCTGCGGGGCACCGTGAACAAACTGCCCGTAGCCCACATGGTCGCTTGCCGGACAAAGTACATGACGGCCGTGGTCGAGACTCTCAGCCGGTTGGGCGTGCGGCCCGTTCGCGCCGAGCCGCGCCTGCGCCTTGCTCCGCCTGGTGGAACGAAATTATCGGGCTCCCCGCCGGTCCAAGGCGGTGTTGCGAGTGTTTCTGGGCGCGTCCCAAGGGCTGGCCGTGGTGGTTGCCGGCGGCTTGCCGTTGGCCTGGAAATCCTTCGTCTTGCCCGCCACGTCGGAAGGTTTTGCCATTCTCTCGGCGGCCCGGGGGTTGGCCACCCAGCAACGCCATTTTGGGATTGAAACGGCCCTGGACTACGTCATCATTCATGGCCGCGCGGATCTGCACGGACACCTGAAGGAAGAGCAATTGCCCACGGAAATCGGGACGCGCGTCGTTTGGCACGAGGAGCCCGCGCTGGAGGGAGCGGCGATCGCGCTGGGATTGGCCCTGGGTTGCCTGTCGCAGGACGTCCGGGCGTTCGACTTGTCCCGCACGCTAAAGGCGCGGGCTCCCATCAAGGAAATTTTCCCCTGGAAGGAATTGGGCCTTGCGGCCGGACTGGTCGGCTGCATGGGCGTTGTGCTCGGCGCGCACGCCATGAAACTGGACGAAGCGTGCGTGGCGTTGCGGGCCGAAAACAGCCAACACGTTTGCCTGGCCTCGGCGGACCCGGGTCGCTTGGAGAAGGAAAAGAAAGCGTTGGAGAACAAACTCGCGGCGATGCGCACGTTTCCTCGAAAGCCGAGTTCCGTGGAGCACCTACACCCGCGACATCTCGGAGCGGATTCCGCCCGATGCCGTGCTCAGCACGTTCACGGGAAAGGCGAATTCCGCGTTCGAGTTGCGGGGCACGGTCCCGCTCTCGGCCGACGGCTCCATACCCCGCGACATCGACGCGTTTCTCAACGCCCTTCCCAAGGATCCGTTGTGGACGCGCGACTTCGCGTCGGTCGCTACGGACATCAAGCTGCCCATTGCGGGCAAGGAGAAGACGCCCGAGGTGGATTTCACCATCACGTGCAGGTGCAAGGGCAAGACGCCATGAGCGCCGGCAAGCCGGCGGCAACGACGAGCAGACGGAAACGGAGGCAAAATGATACCAACGGAAACCGGTGAACGAAGGGCCGGCCTGAAAGCGCAACTGCTCGAACGGCTGCACGACCCGCTTCAACTGCGGATCATCTTGATTGGCGCGGTATTGCTGATGGGCTACGGCGGCGTCTACGTGCCGTTGTCCGCGCAAATCGACGCGGCGACAAAAACGCTGAATCACGAGCGGACCATGGCCGAACTGGCCCTCAGCCTGGAGCAATTGCAGGCGCAGTGCAACCGCTTTGCGAAACGGCTGCCGCAGCACGCCGACAGCAAGGAATGGATGCAGTACGTGCATGAGGGCATTCGCGGCTTCCCACTGAAACTGTCCCGACTCGATTGCCTGCCGACGAAGAATATCGGGCCTTATCAGGCCGTGGTCCTGCAGATCGAGTTGGAGGGAACGTTCTTCGACCTGGACCGGTTTCTCCGCTGGCTGGAGTCGAACCCTCGTCTGCTTCGGACGGACGACATCGACATCGCGCTGGCTGCGCCCCCAGCGAGAGGCGCGGCCAAAGGCAAGGAAGCCGAGAGAGCGAGAAGGGATAACATGGTTATGAAACTCACGGTATCGGGATTGGCAGGCTGATATGGTCCTATCCGTCGGCAAAGTGGCGCCCTCTGCGGTGGTTTTGGCCTTCGTGGGCTATTGCGTTTGGCCCAGCGTGTCGGAATTGGCCTCCGGTCCGCGGCCGCCGAAGCCGCCGGCGAAAGTGCCGGAACTGGCGGCTACGCTCTTCGCGCCCAAGCTGCCGCCGCCCCCCACGCGAGAATCCGTGGGGAGGGAGGGACGCGGCGGCGCTGGCCGCTGCCAAGGAAGCAGCGAACCAGCCCGCCGAGACGGTGGCCGATTCCCCCGCGGTCAAGGCGGCCGTCGATCCGCTCGGCAGTTTCAAGCTCGAAGCCACGTGTACCTTGGGCGATCAGCGGCTGGCGATCATCAACGGCCAACTGTACGCCCCCCTGGAAAGGCTGCCGGGAGGGGGCTCCGCGACGCCGCGGTACAAGATCGTCGGCGTGTTTCCGGAGAAAGTGCTGCTGGATCGCGAGGGAACGACCGTGGAGTTGAGGTATTCGGACGTCATCTCCCAGCCCCGGTCAGTTTCGTCCCAAGGGTCCGATGCGGGCGGCAAGTCGGGCGCCGCCGAGGAGCGCCACGCGCGACCGACTCCCCGGCTGCCTCGACGGCCGAGAAGTCCGCCGCGAAGTCCGCCGCGAACAACCAGCCGAGCAAGTCGGGGAAGTAAACGCATGTCCAACACCGCCGAATTGAACAGAATCGCAGCCTCTGTTGGTCCAGCTCCTGTTGGAGAAGGAGATTCTCACGCCCGAGCAGGTCGTGGCCCTGAACGAGGCCCGCGCCAAGGACCCGGTTCCGCTGGAGAGCCATTCTCGTCAAGAAGGGGCTGGTCATGGACCAGCACATTGCCGAGGTGTACGCCGACTACCTCATGCTGCCGCTGTTCGACGTGGCGCCCGACGAGGCCGATCCGCAGCTGGCCGGCCTGCTGCCCGAAAAGCTCTGCCGCGAGCACCTGATGGTGCCGGTGGAGCTGCAGCGAGGACACGCTGGACGTGGCCTTCGCCACGTTCGAGGACATGTTGATGGTCGACGAGCTGCAATTGCTCACCGGCTTGACCATCCGGCCCATGATCGCCCCGCTCTCGGTGGTGGAGAAGGCCATCGACACGTTGTATCGCGGCGGCCGCACGAAGTTCGTCAGCCAGGTCGAAGACTTCGCCGAGGACGACGACGCGGAGGATGCGGAGGATCGGAGCCGCAGAACGAGGAGATTCTGGACATCGACGACGCCGCCGCCGCCCGGTCCCGACGGCCGCATCGTCCGCATGGTGAACCAGATCCTCGAACAGGCGTTGCGGTCGGGGGCCAGCGACATCCACATCGAGCCGTTCGAGGATTCCTGCGCCATCCGCCTCCGCGTGGACGGCTCGCTCCGCGAGCTGGTGCCGCCGCCGCGATCGCAGTTCGTCTCGATCGTCTCCCGGTTCAAGATTCTGGCGAAGATGGACATCGCCGAGAAACGCGTGCCTCAAGACGGCGCCATCGCCCTGCGAACCGGCGACAAGCGGATCGACCTCCGCGTCAGCACCGTGCCGACCGTGTACGGCGAGAAGATGGTGATGCGAATCCTCGACAAAGGCGCCATTCCCATCGAGCTGACCGGCTTGGGCTTTGACGAGCGGCAGTCCAAGGACCTCATCGAGTCGATCCAGATGCCCCACGGCCTGATGTTGGTGACCGGGCCGACCGGCAGCGGCAAGAGCACCACGCTCTACGCCTGCCTGAACAAGCTGAACGAGCCCGATACGAACATCTGCACGGTGGAAGACCCCGTCGAGTACAAGTTCAAGGGGATCAACCAGGTGCAGGTCAAGTCCCAGGTGGGGCTGACCTTTGCCGGCGCGTTGCGGGCCTTCCTGCGGCAAGACCCGGACGTGATCATGGTGGGCGAGGTGCGCGACCAGGAGACGGCCCAGATCTGCCTGCGCGCCGCCCTGACCGGCCACTTCGTGCTCTCCACGATCCACACCAACGACTCGCTCTCGGCCGTCAACCGCCTGGTGGACATGGGGATCGAGCCGTTTCTGCTGGCCTCGACGCTGCGGGTGCTCGAGGCCCAGCGGCTTATCCGCCGGCTGTGCAAGGAGTGCAAGGAGCCCTTCGAGTGCGATGCCGAGACGGCGAGAGCCTACGGTTTCGAGGCGGGGCAGACATTGTTTCGGCCCAGAAGGGTTGCGACTACTGCCGCGGCGCCGGCTATCGCGGCCGCGTCGGCGTCTTCGAGGTGGTGCGCATTACCAGCCGCATGGCGAACCTGATCCAGACTCGCACGCCGCTGCCCGAACTACGCGCGGCGGCCCGCGAGGAAGGGATGAAGCTGCTGATGGATAGCGGCATGGACAAAGTGCGGGAGGGACTGACCAGCTTGGAAGAAGTTTTGACCGTCGCCACGAGCGAGGAGTAGACGCGGGGGGAGGCTAAGGCCGCGCGTCGTGGCGAGACGAACGACAACAACATTTTTGCGCTAGGATGAACGGTGCCGGAAAAACGTCGCTACGAACGCGTGGCATTTTTCTGTCCGCTGCAACTGACCGAGTTGCCGAGCGGGGCTACCGTCCCCGCAAGCTCATTCGACATCAGTATGGGAGGGGTGGGACTAACGACAAGAATTGCCCTGGATCGCGGGCGGGCCGTCTGCGTTCGATTTTGCTTCCCGCACGAATCGGACGAGGGAGTTTTCGAGGAGGTGTTGGGGCAAGTCGCGTACTGCCGGTCGGATGAAGACGGCAGCCGCATCGGCATCGAGTTCCTGCAGGTGGTTCGAGAATCGACGCAACCGGTGTTGGCGCAAAAGCTCAACCGTTTGTAGCCGGCCGGTCTCGGGAACGGAAGAAAGGGAGAGGTCGACAAATATGGCGATGGAAGACTCATTGGTCGAGCGGGATTGCCTGCCGAATCAGAACCGCGAGAAGGCGGCCATGAACGATCAGTTGATCGAAATGCTCCGCCTTGGGGCGATGATCGGACAGACGCCCCTGATCCTCTCGCAATGCGGCAGGCAAATCCCGGATTCGTATCCGCCCCGCCGCAAGGCGTGGGGCCTCCTGATCGGTGTGCTGCTCTTCCTCGCAGTGGCGGTGCTTCCCGCGATCGCCCTGCCGCGGATGTTGGGCCAACGGGCCGATGCCAAGACGGCCAGCGCGAAGGCCGTCAGCGCCGCTCCGGGGGACGCTGCCGAGTTCGTTCTCAATGCGATCTGCATTGTGGGCGACGACCGGTCGGCGATCATCAACGGCCGGGAATACCGGAAGAACGACACGCTCGCGCGGTCCAGTTCCGCGGCCCCGCCTTGGGTCGTCGCCGACATCCAGCCCGACAACGTCTGGTTGGAGTGCCGGGGGAAGCGCCTGCGAGTGTGCTATGCGAATAGCACCGCCGCGGGGCAGGGCACGCGGCGCGAGGTGAAACCGATTCCCAAGGAAACGCTGCCGCCCGAGCTTCTCCCCGCGGCCAACGCCGCGATTCCACCCGTGGCCGGAGGCGAGAACTTGGGCCTGCTGCTCGAACAGCTTCAGAAGGGAGTCCCCGGCTTGGACGAAATGCTGGCCACTCCACCCGGCGGAAAAGAGTAGGGACGACCACATGGCATTCGAAGACTGGTTTATCGCCCGCGCTCGCGTATCGAGCAAGCCGCACAAGAAGATCACCTTGGACGACAAGATGATCTTCTTCCAGCAGCTCGGCACGCTCGTGGCGTCGGGCACGCCGCTCTTGCAGGCGGTGGAAATCAGCGCCGAGCAAAGCCAGAGCATCAAACTGCGGCGCGTCCTGGAGCAAATCGCCTCGCGCGTGGCATCGGGCAGCTCCATTCACGCCGCGGCCGCCAACTACGTCGACGTCTTCGATCATTACTGGATCGAAGTCATCCGCACCGGCGAAGTCACCGGGCAGATGTCCATGGTCCTCGGCGAACTCAACAAGCAAATCCGCGCGTCGCGGGAGACCCGCAAGAAGATCAGCGGCGCGCTGATGTATCCCATCGTGCTCATCTGCGTCGCCGTCACCGCCGTGACCGCCATGCTCTGGATGGTGGTGCCCACCTTCGCCAAGATGTTCAAGGACATGGGGGCGGAATTGCCCGGCATCACGCAGTTCGTCGTGGACCTTTCGGACGGCATTGTCAAGTACGGGCCCTACGTCGTGGTGGGCCTGATTGTCGCCGTGTTCGCCTTCCGGAAATATGCCAAGACCGAATCGGGCCGCCGCCGCTCACCGGCATCGGACATCGGCCTTCCCATGATCGGCGAGCTCATCGTCCAGGCCGCCATGTATCGCTTCGCCTCCAACATTGCCTTGTTGCTCAAGAGCGGAATTCCCATGATGGAGTCGCTGCAAACCGTGGAAGGCGTCTTCCAGACCAGCCCGCCGTACCGCGACGCCATGGCGCGGGTGCGCGAGCCGCGTGGCCGCCGGCCGGCCGCTGGCCGCGGCGCTCGAAGAAACCAGGCTCTTCACGACGATGATCACCAACATGGTCCGCGTCGGCGAGGAATCGGGCCAATTGGCGATCGTCATGGAACAAATGGCGCCCTACTACAAGGAAAGAATGGAGACCATGATCGGCCGCGTCACCAAACTGCTCGAACCGATCATCATTGCGGGCATGGGCATCACGATCGCCGGGCTGATGCTGTCGATCTACATGCCGATGTTTGAAATGTCGGGGAAGGTGCATTAGAAACGGTATACGTTGTACTCGTCGCGCTCCGCGCGACGCCAATTCCTCACGCGGAGCGCGAGCCGCACAGGGAAAAACGAGTTGCCATGTCCGCCCTACGATTCACCGCCGATTCCAGAGCCTGCCGCAAGCGGCGCCGCGGCTTCACGCTCACGGAACTGGCTGTGGTCGTAGTGCTTATCGGCGTTACGGCGGCCTTTGCCATTCCCTCTTATCGTCGCGCAATTGAGCAATCCCGTGTCGACATCGCCGGCGCCAATCTCCGTGCCATCTGGGCGGCGGAACGCGTGTACTGGCTCGAAAACCAAACGTACACATCAGACCTAGGACAATTGCAGGGCTTGGGGCTGCTCGATAAGAAACTTCCAACCGGAGAGCCCGCTGACAGTACGCAATATTGGGACACCTATTTCTGGTACAGCGTACTACCCAGCGCAGACGCTTCCACCCTCACGGCAAACGCCAATGCTTCGACATATACGAATAGAACATGTACTCTCCAAATCGACAACGCCGGGAAGCTCAGCGGAAACGTCACTTATGTCGACGAATCCGTTAATCCTCCTGTGACTCGTACGCTTCAACCGCTCGATTTTTGGTAACACGGTAGGGCTACCATGTGCCGGTATGTCTGCAACACAAGTGTGGTGCGAATCTTCGGCGCGATGTTCGATCATCGGATGCCGCCGCGTGGATTTTCAATGCTCGAATACGTGGTGGCCATGGCCCTTTTCGGAATCGCTCTCAGCGGATTGTTTCCGATTCTTGTGGAGTATTCGCGGCAAGTGCAGCGATTGGAAAAATGCAGTCCGCAGTGTAGACGCTGGGATTATGATCGTGACTCCGAGGGAAAAATAAAACGTGACCCCGAGGGAAAAATAACATGGATTAACAAATTAGACCCGACGCTTCGTGATACGGATAGCACGATTGGGGACTATCGCAAACTACCAAGCAGTACGACCAACCGATATTCGTATCCCGATCAATGGCATCTTGTCCCCGCCAGTGATCCTTGGATGTGGAAACTAGGCGCCGCCGCTTCGCTCGTTCCTGATGATCCTACCCAATTGACGAATGACCCGACCACCGGTGGCATACACAAGCCCTATTTGCGGCCGTTTCCCTGCACTGCTCCCACCTCGCCGACTTTGATTGCCGATGACTCCATAATCAGTACCGCTGATCCGTCTTTCGGGTATTACGCGGCAAGCAGCGGCGCAAATTGGGTCCCCGGGCCGACTACGGGCGGTTATCGAAACACCAGCCAACGACTTCCATCGACGGGAACGGCATCTTGGGCCGCCACATGGACGTTCAAAAATGTTCCACCAGGCTGGTATGAGGTCTGGGCCATTTGGCCTGACCCATACGTCTACGCCCTACCAAAGCCCGATCCCCCCAACGATGTGGCGATAAACAATGTAGCCTATCGGATGTTGAACGGCGTTGACTCGGTAATTACTTCCACGGTTTTGGCCGGAGTAGATCAGACCGCGCCGCCGAGCGGCCGTACCGACGACAATTCCGTGAATTGGACTCCCATTAGTTGGATTGCGAGTTCCATCACTCCAACCATGGTATACATTCCCAAACGAGACGTCACTGATAACTACACGACGACGACCGATGCCAACGGCCACTTGGTACAAATCTACAACGGTGACACAATCAAAGTGCAAATCCAAGTCCCAGCGACCTCGGGATTCATAACCGCCGATGGCATGACGCTTGTAGCCAAGCCCAACACGATTAAACGTTCGTCTCCGCTGGTGTGGTCGTGGTCGCCTAGTTGTCAACAAGTCACGGCAACCGTAACCGTTACAAATCAATAGCCATGCTTTCCGCCAAGAACCGCCGCTCGGGCTTTACGATAATCGAGATGTCGGTTGTCGCCGGGCTGATGGCATTTCTGGCAGCATTCGGGTTGTTAGGTTGGAACAGCCTCGGCAAGGCCACCGTTGACCTGATTGCGCGCGTTCAACTAGCCCAGGAAATGGACTTTGTCGCCGCGTCGCTCAGTCGCGACCTCGGCGGATGCGTGGTGAACTCCAAGGGACAGACTGCGACGACGACGTTTCCTATTGACGCAAGCACATTTATTGCGCCGACGGACACGACCCCGTCGAGCAGCATTAAATGGAAACTCGACAACACTGACACAATCACCTATCAGCTCGATACGTCGAACTCAGACTTGTGGAAACGCAATAATCTGGTCCGGATTTATCACGCCGCGGGCAAGAACCCGGACGCACAGTTCACGGTGGCCAGAAACGTGGACGGCTTTCAAGCAAGCTGGAGTTCCGACGGCAGCACGTTGACGATCACGGTCGATTTCAGTTGCAATTACCGCCCTTCTGATCCTACGGCAAGCGACGCACGTACGCAGTTCATCGTCAAGCGAACCTGTGTTCTTGTTGTGAACAAACCAAGCACATGAAGACTCGACGAGTACCGAACCGCCGCGGCTACGCACTGATCCTGGTGGCCGTGTTCTGCGTGTTCTTCGTTACCCTTATGGGCTTGGCATGGCGCCATTTGGCGTCGACCATACGCACGTTCTCCGTCCGCAGCAATCAAATGAGCCAAGACCAAGGCGCAATCATGGCCCTCGCCGAGGCCATGCGCGCTGGAGGTTGGCCCGCCTCCCATCACAACCTACACTTCGAAACCATGTTACTGCGTCGAGACCGTTCCGGTCATGCAGAACCTGAGAATCAAATACCCAGAGACGGATAAGACAAAGTATCCTGAGGCAACGCAAACGTGCTATTATCAGTTGACGTTTCGGTGTATAGACAGCACCAATCACGTTTACACGGTTACCGTCACGAAGCTCCCTCAAAAGCCGTCTGATGAAACCTACACGCTTTTGAACATCAATGATTTTGGTAATGGTGGACCAATATAGCTCTTGCCATTCGCGTAAGTCATCGTTATGAGCACCCAATGAACGACAATGCCTCGAATCTAAGTGTGCCCGCCACATCCGACATCGACAAACGTACCCAATCAGACCGGCGTCAACAGCCCACCAGCGCCTGGGCGCATTTCCGCCGGCCGGATATCGCATGGCCAATCGTCGCGCCGGCGAGCATCGGCGGCGGTATTTCGTCGACCGCTTCTCGCCGGCCATGTTCACCTTCGTGCTCATGCTCTTGATGGCCTCGATCGTCGATGCCATCCTGACGATTCAACTGATCGAGGCGGGGGCGACGGAAATCAACCCGTTGATGGATCGGCTCTTGGACCACGGCATCCTGGCCTTCGTGCTCGGCAAGTACGCGCTGACGGTGGCCGGCCTGCCCTTGCTGCTGATTCTCAAGAACTTCTACCTGTTCGGCACGCGTTTCCGGGTGGGCTACCTGATTCCGGCGATCGTCGTCCTGTATGCGATCTTGATCGGGTACCAACTGCTCTTGATGCACCGGTACGTGGGGTGGTAGGGTTTTGGCCGGCTCGGATGGTAAGCGTTCACGGGCCATGTAGACGCGGCATCTTGCCGCGTTGTTCGGTAGCGCGACAATCTCGCACCGCGGCAGGAAGCGGCAAGATGCCGCTTCTACGGTTCGCGACCCGTGAACGGTTACGCTCGGATGCCAGGCACCCTGCGAAGTCCTCTCTTGGTGGACGGCCTCTCGTTTGAGCGGCGTCTCGTTCGCCGTTTTCTCGCCCGGTTTGAGAGAAGCGCGTCCCATCGGCTTCTCGCGATTATATGGGTGGAACGAGATATAGCGGGCAAGACGGGTAATTTCAACGATCTTGTTCCTTGCCCGATTCCGTTCGTGGTTCTTTCTTGGGGAGCGGAATCAGAAAATTCGCCTACGCGCATTGCCTGTGCGAAAAACGCAACCTATCAGTTGATGGTATGCGTGAGCGATGTGTTAGCGACCTTCAACGTTCCATCGGACCTACACCTCAGGCACGGCAAGCGGGCAGCATGGCATTTACCTTCTTCTTCCGCGACGCGCAAACGCTGGAGTTGCTCATCGAGCAGGCCCTGCCGGCGCTGTGCGGCCAGGCTTTCATCCGCATCTGGGACGCCGGATGCGCACACGGGCCCGAGCCGTACACGCTGGCCATGTTGTTGCGGGAACGCATGTCGGACTACGTCTTCCGCAACGTGCGGATTCACGCTACCGACGTGGACGCCCAATTTGGCCCGCACATCGCCGCCGGAATCTATGCCGAACAGGAAGTGAAGCGGATTCCGGCGCCGATTCGGGACCGCTACTTCCAGCCGGCCGATGAGCCGGGCCACGTGCAGGTGATCGAGGAAATCCGCGCGAAGGTGTCGTTTGCCGAGCACGACCTGCTTAGCCTGACGCCGCCGCGCGAGGGTTTCAGCCTCATCGTCTGCAAGAACGTCTTGCTCCATTTCGACGAGGCCCAGCGTTGCCAGGTGTTCCGCATGTTCCATCGCGCGCTCCGTCCGGGAGGGCTGTTGGCCACGGAGCATACCCAGAAGATGCCGGAGAGCCTCGGCTCGCTCTTCGACCCGATCGCCGGCTATGCGCAGGTTTTCCGGCGGCTGGACGCGCCGGAAAATATCCGCAAGCACATCGACAGACCGCATTTGGCAGGAGCCTATGCGACTCAGGAGTTTCGGAGTGTGGAGAGATCGTGAGAACTGTTGTTGGGGCGGCAGATGAACTGCCACTCCGACGGAAGAGGACACACAAGTTTCCATCGTTCTAACCCAAGGGGAGAGTCGCTATGTTCGCCAAGATGAAGACGGGTACGAAGATTCTGGCCGGGTTCGCGATCGCCATCGCCATTACGGTGGTGGTCGGGACGATTGGCTATCGTGGGATCGGCAAAGTCGCTTTCCACGCAAACGAAATAGGTACGAACTATCTGCCGAGCGTCCGCGGGCTGAACCTGATGGCCAAGGGGCAACTTAACGTGAGCTTCGCCGATCGAGGCCTCACCGAGCGCCGAATGATGGACAAGGATGTCCGCGAAACCCAGTACAAGCGAATCGAGGACGGCATGAAGATGGCCGACATGGGGCGTAAGATGTACGAACCGCTGACGCAGCAGGGGGAAGAAGCGGTGGTGTGGAAGGAGTTCGTGGGCCTCTGGGACGACTGGTGCAAAAAGCAGGAGAAGATCGTCGCGCTCTCGCGCGAAAAGGACGATTTAGTGAGGTCGGGACTGAAGCTCGACGACCCCAAGGTCCTGAAGCTCGACGACGAGGTATTTGCAGCCGCCGAGCCGGTACGCCAGGCGTTCATCAAGAGCGCGGAGAAATTGGACGAGGTCATCAAGCTCAACGTCAAGTATAGCGACGAGGAGGTCAAACAAACCGCAAGCGACACTGCCTACTCGGTCGCAACCATGCTCTCTGCCATCGGCCTGGGCGCGGTGCTGATGCTGATTCTGGGCATAGTCCTTGCCAAGAGCATTGCCAAGGTGCTCACGGCGCTGATCGGCGAGGCGAATCGCCTGACCGAGGCGGCCGTCGGCGGCAGGCTCCAAACTCGCGGCAACCCGGAGTTGGTGAGCCTTGAGTTCCGCCCCATCGTCGAGGGCGTCAACGCGACGCTCGACGCCGTGGTCGGCCCGTTGAACGTGGCCGCCGAATACGTCGACCGGATCTCCAAGGGCGACATCCCGCCGAAGATCACCGACACCTACCAGCGGCGACTTCAACGAAATCAAGAACAACCTCAACCAGTGCATCGACGCGTCAACGGCCTGATCGGCGAGGCGAAGACGCTTGTCCAAGGCGGCCGTGGATGGCGAGCTGGACGTCGCGGCCGACGACAGCACGCTACCAGGGCGAGTATCCGCGAGATCATCCGCGGGATGAACAAACGCTCGAAGGCTTCGTCGGTCCCGTCGCAGGACATCGCCAGGCGCTGCAACGGATGGCGCGACAAGGACTTCACGGCAGCCGTCGATCACGGAGTACCCCGGCGCCTACGGCGTCCTCCGCGACAACGTGAACCTCGTGATCACCAACATGCGGGCGGCGATCGAGCAGATCACCGAGAGCGCCGGCCAGTTCGCCGAGGGCTCGCGGACCATCGCCGAGAGCGCCCAGACCCTCGCCCAAGGCGCCCAGACGCAGAGCGCCAGCGTGCGAGGAGATGACGGCCTCGACCGAGGAACTGGCCCGCTCCGTCAGCGCGGTCAAGGACAACGCCAACGAGTCGACCAAGGTGGCCGACGAAGGCCAACCAACTGGCCGAGGAGGGCGGCAAGGCCGTGCAGAAGTCGATCGAATCGATGGAGCAGATTCGCACCAGCTCGCAGCAGATCAGCGAGATCATCCAGGTGATCTCGGAGATCGCCAGCCAGACGAACCTGCTGGCCCTGAAC
This sequence comes from uncultured Planctomycetaceae bacterium, assembly GCA_963759115.1. GTDB lineage: Bacteria > Planctomycetota > Planctomycetia > Pirellulales > Thermoguttaceae > CAVWXT01. The sequence goes on along the minus strand of CAVWXT010000001.1, from coordinate 893,583 downwards.
GCGGCCATCGAGGCGGCCCGGGCCGGCGAGCACGGCATGGGCTTCGCCGTGGTGGCCGACGAGGTGCGGAAGCTGGCCGAGCGGTCGAACCAGGCCGCCCGCGAGATCTCCTCGCTGATCAAGGAATCGACGCAGCGGGTGGAAGAGGGGGCGCAGCTCGAGCGCCCAGACCGGCGAATCGCTGAAGCAGATCATCAAGGCCGCCGAGGAAACCGCGGCGAAGATCGCCGAGATTGCCGCGGCCACCGTGCAGCAGGCCGCCAACACCGAGGAAGTCTCCAAGGCGATCCAAGGCGTTCGCCCAGGTGACGGAGCAGACCGCGGCCGGAAGCGAGGAGATGGCCGCCAGCAGCGAGGAGCTCGGCGCCCAGGCCGCGGCGCTCCGCGACCTGGTGGGCCAGTTCCGCGTCGGGGCCAGCGGCGCCTCGCACGAGAGGCTGGTTGCCGCGCGGAGGTAATTCGTAGGAGCAGCGTGCACCTGGTGGCTCGGGGGCGGCAGTCGGGGCACTGCCGCCCCTTTTCCCAACTCAAACCGACATCACCTTTCAAGGAGACATACGATGGCAACCGCCACACTCGAATCGCGGGGCGTGGAGAACACGTTCTCCGAAGTCCACGGAACGATGCAATTGGTCAGCTTCACGCTGGGCAAGGAGTTGTACGGCATCGAGATCACGAAGGTCCGCGAGATCATCCTGATTACGGACATCACGCGGATTCCCGAGACGCCGCACTTCCTCAAGGGCTTGATCAACCTCCGCAGCACGGTGATCCCGGTGATCGACCTCCGCGTCCGCTTCGGCCTGCCCGAGGGCGAGCTTTCCGACGAGAGCCGGATCATGGTGCTCCAGGCGTGCGGCAAGACGATCGGGATCGTGGTCGACGCGGTGAGCGAAGTGCTGCGGGTGAAGCACGAGCAGATTGCGCCGCCTCCGCCCACGGTCGCCGGCCTGGGCCGCGACTACCTCAGCGGCCTGGTGAAGCTCGACAACCGGCTGCTGATCCTCCTGGACATCGACAAGATCTTCGGCGAGGAAGAGATGCCGCCATCAAGAGCGCGGTGACGGGCGACTGAGGTGAACTCCACAGAGCGCCGTTGGGGTGGCAGTTCAACTGCCACCCCAACGGCCGCCGAACGTCCGCTGTGAAAGGAGCGGCGCCGAGCATGGACCCAGACAACATCCGCGTGTTGATCGTCGACGACTCGGCCGTGATGCGGGCGATCATCTGCGATCAGATCGCGGCGACGCCGGGGATGTCGGTGGCCGGCATTGCCCGCAACGGCCGCGACGCGCTCGCTGCCAGTCGCCGCGCTGCACCCGGACGTGATCACGCTCGACCTGCAAATGCCCGAGCATGGACGGCCTGGCCGTCCTGGACGCGATGCTGGACGCGAGTCCGATGCCGGTGATCATGGTCAGTTCGCTGACACGTCGCCGGCGCCGCCGTCACGCTGGATGCGCTTGGACCGCGGCGCGATCGACTATGTGGCCAAGCCCGAGCGCGGGATGGCGCACATGTCGGCGTTTGGCGGAGGAATTGATTCAGAAGATTCGCAGCGCGGCCGGCATGGACATGCGGCGCATGATGGCCGCGCGGCGAAGACGCGGCGCTGCCCGCGTCGAGCCGGCGCAAGGCCGGCCGGCCGCCAAACCGGCGGCCGCCGATTGTCCGGCCGAATTGGCCGACCGATGCGTGGCGCTGGGCATCTCGACGGGCGGGCCGCCGGCCCTGACCCGGCTGCTGGAGGCGTTGCGGCCTCCCATGCCGCCGATCGTCATCGTGCAGCACATGCCGCCGCAGTTCACCGGGCCGCTGGCCGGCGGCTCGACGCGATCTCGGCGCTTTCGGTTCGCGAAGCCGTTCACGGCGATCGGCTGCAGCCCAATTGCGTGCTGCTGGCGCCCGGCGGAAGGCACCTCGAACTGCGGCGGCCGGGGGACGCTCGTCACGACGGTGATTCGCGACGGACCGGTCGGTCAGCGGGCACAAGCCGTCGGTCGACGTGATGATGACCAGCGCGGCCAAGGTCTTCGGCCCGAACTGCCTGGGCGTCATTATGACCGGAATGGGACGCGACGGCGTCGAGGGCTGTCGTGCCATCCGCGCCGCCGGCGGCTACGTCCTCGGCCAGGACGAGGCGAGTTCCGACGTCTATGGCATGAATCGGGCGGCCTACGTCGAAGGAAACGTGGATCAGCAATTTGGACTGGCGGAAGCGGCCCACGTGGTGTGCGCGACAAGTGCGGCGCCTGGCATCCCCGGCTGTCACCTCGTAACGGACCTGCATGATGACCCTAACGGAAAGCGCGACATCGCCGGCCCCCTCAATCGCGCGTGGATCAGGTGAGCGACGCCCAGTTGGCCCGCTATGCCGAGTTGATCTACGCGCGGACCGGAATTCGGGTGTCGCCGCAGAAGAAGGCGCTGCTCTCGAACCGTCTGCGACGCCGGCTTCGCTCGACCGGCATCCAAGGATTCGAGGAATACTACCAGCATCTCAAGAGGCTTCCGCCGCAGCGACGCCGAGTGGGACGCCTTCCTCCAGGAGATCACCACGCACGAGACCTACCTGTTCCGCGATCAGGCCCAGTGGGACTGGTTCCGCAACGTCTATCTTCCCGCGCGTGCGGCGGCGCGCCGGCGGAGGGCAGCCCCGCCTGCGGATCTGGTCGGCGGCGTGCAGCACCGGCGACGAGGCGTTCACCGCGGCCTGCTGCGTCGCCGCCTGCCTGCCCGACGTCGGCCGAGTGGAAGATCCAGATTCTGGGCACGGACATCGGCGAAGGGCGCCATCGAGCAGGCCAAGACCGCCGTCTTCGGCGAGCGGGCCATGCGGCTGGTGCCCGGATGCCTACCGGCGATGCTTTTTCACCAAGGCAAAGGACGCCGACGTCTGGCAGGCCAAGCCGATCCTGACCGGCATGCTCGCCTTCCGGCAGCACAACCTGATGGAGCCGCTGCGCGAAACGCCGTTCGATCTCGTGTTTCTCAAGAATGTGCTGATCTACTTCGACCGGCACTCGAAGAAGCGGGTGATTGCCAACGTGCGAGCGATGGTTCGCCCGGGAGGCATGTTGGTCGCCGGCACCGCCGAAGGCGTGGCCGACCTGCTCCGCGACTTCCAGCGGATCGAATCCTGGTTGTTGCGCAAACCACCTCATTAAACCGACACCGCTAGCCATGACGAACACCGAAACGACGATCCGCGACGACGTTTGCCGCACCTGGAAGACGACCGGGAAAGCGCGTCGCGATACCTTTCGATCTTCATCGACGAATCGCAGCAGACGCTCGACGAGCTGACCGAAGCCCTGCTGGCCTTGGAAGCCGGCGGCGGACGGGAAAGCATCGAGCAACTGTTCGTCGCCGCGCACCGCATCAAAGGCTCGGCGGCCTCGATCGGGTTGAACCGCGTCGCCAAGCTCGCCCACCTGATGGAAGACCTGTTGCAGATCCTCGTCGACGACGGCCGCACGCTGGCGCCGGAAATCGCCGACGGCATGCTGGCATGCACCGACGGACTGCGGCAGTACGTCAACGCGCTGAAGGAGCGGCCGGCTCGAGGAAGACCACTTCGACATCTTGGCCCAGCAGCTGCTTGGACGCCCGATCCGCATGCGGCGACGTTCCGCCCGCCGCGGCCGAGGCGTCGGCAGGGCCCACTCCGGCCCCTTCGCAGGAGTGCGCAGGGCGACGCGGCGGCGCCGAAGGGAGAAGACGCCGAGGCGAAAGCGGAACACTCGGAAGAGCGATCGGACATCGACCGGGATCTGCGGCAGCGCATCGCGGCCACCCTGCACGATCAGGAACACGACAACGTCCTGGTCGGCAGGATCGTCTTCGAGCCCAATCTTCCGTTGGTCGGTCTGAAGGCCCAGTTGATCTGCAGCAAGCTGTCAAATCTCGGCAACATCCGCTACTTCGATCCGCCGGTGGCCGACATCGAGAATCTCGATGAGATCGCCGCGCTTTGCTTCGGCATTGCCACCGAGAGGTCGCCGGAAGAAGTGCAGCGTTTGCTTGCACGTCGCGGGCGTCCACGCGATGGTGGTCGAACCGCTGGAACGCCGAGAGACTCGCTCTGAAGGCGCCCGCCCAGGGCATCGCCGCCGCGGTCGAGCCTGGCGTCAAACCGGCCGAAACCTTGCGCGTGGACATCGAGCGGCTGGATCGACTGATGAATCTCGCCGGCCAGTTGGCCATCGGCAAGGCCCGCGTGGCGCAGATCGGCGAGAGGCTGAAGAAGACCGTCGTCGGGGAGAAGTCGGCCCAGATCCTCAACCGCGTCTCCGCGGAACTGAAGAAGATGGCCGGCGGCGCCGCGGCGATCGGGGGCGGAACGGACGATCGCGCGGAAGCCGAGCGTCTCCGCCATGCCGCACGGCGTCTGCAGGACCAACTCGAGACGGTACACCGCGAGGCGGAGTCGCTGGCCGAGGCCCGGGCCTGCGTCGACGACCTCTTCGAAACCATTCATCTGCTCGACTCCGTCAGCGACGGCATCCAGCAGAGCGTCATGGACATGCGGATGCTGCCGATCGGGCCGCTGTTCAGCCGGTTCCATCGCGTGATCCGCGACATTACGCGGGCCAACGGCAAGGACATCCGCCTGGCGATCAGCGGCGAGAAGACCGAACTCGACAAGCGGATGATCGACGAGCTGGGCGACCCGATGATCCACTTGATCCGCAACGCCGCCGATCACGGCATCGAATCGCCGGAGGTCCGCACGGCGGCGGGAAAGCCCGCGCCAAGGCACGATCTCGCTGGACGCCTTCCATCGCGGCAGCAACATCGTCATCCGCGTCTCCGACGACGGCAAGGGCCTGGACGCCGACCGCATCCGCGCCAAGGCCGTCGAAAAAGGACTCGTGTCGGCCGCCGACGCCGAACGGATGACGCGGCAGCAGATCTACCAGCTCATCTGGCTGCCGGGCCTGAGCACCGCCGAGAAAGTGACCGACGTCTCGGGCCGCGGCGTCGGCATGGACATCGTACGATCGAAGATCGAGGAACTCAACGGCACGGTCGACGTCGACAGCGAGCCGGGCCGGGGCACGACCTTCACCATCAAGCTGCCCTTGACGCTTGGCCATCCTTCCCAGCCTGATGGTCGAAATCGACGGCGACGTCTTCGCCGTCCCGCTGGAGTCGGTGGTGGAGATCGTCCACGTCGGCCGGCGCGACATGACACACGGTGCACGGGCACGGGATGGCCTCCGTCCGCGACCGCGTCGTCGCCATCCTGACCCTCGGCGCCGTCTTCCAGCTGGGGCCGCCGCGGCGACGGCGCCGGCGGCGGCGAATCGGACGACCTCACGCTGGTCATCATCGGCGAGGGGCAGCCGGCAACTCGGCCTGGCCGTGCGACCGCGTCCTCGGCGAAGAAGACGTGGTCATCAAGTCCATCGCCGACAACTACCGCAACGTCGGCGGGCATCGCCGGGGCCAGCATCCTCGGCGACGGCCGCGTTTCCCTGATCCTCGATCCACCCACGCTGATCGAAATGTCCTCTCACCCCGCCGCTGCCGCGGCGGCTATCCAGGAGACGATCTCATGACGCAGTTAGTCCATGTCCGGAGAACACTTCCAAGATGCAGTTGCTGCAACAGCTCTTTGCATCGGCCACGCACGACGCCTCGGCGGCCATGTGCCGCTGGACGAACAGCCTGATCACGCTGACGCTCGACGAGGTCTGCGAGCTGCCTTTGGAGGACGCCTGCCTCGAACTGAATCTCGGCGACGAGCTGCTGACGATGGTGGTGCTGAACCTCGAAGGCGAGATCGGCGGCGCGATGGTGCTGACGTTCAACGAGGAGGACGGCCGCCGCTTGGCCGCCTCTCTGCTGCAAACCGAGCCGGGCAGCGGCCCCGAGTGGAACGAAATGGAGACCTCGGCGCTGACCGAGACGGGGAACATCCTCGGCTGCGCCTACATGAACGCCATTACGCGGCTGATCGACCGGCAGTTGGTCCCCTCCGTGCCGTATTTCGTCCAGGACTACGGCGCGAGCGTGCTCCAGCAGGCGTTGGTGGCCCAGGCCTCCGGCCGGGACACGGTGCTGATCTGCCGCACCGGCTTCCACTGCGAGAACGAGAATTTGAGCTGGCGGGTGCTGTTCATCCCCACCATCGCCCTGCGCACGGCGATGGAGAACGCCCTGCAATCGCAGTCCTGACGCGCAACAACACCCGACCACGACATCCCCACGACACCATGACTCTCTGCACGGCGCAAAAAACGGCGGATCACACTCCGGTAGGCATGGGCCAAGCGATCGTGGCGGCCGATCCGGCGAAGTTGACGACGATCCTCGGCTCCTGCATCGCGGTGGCCCTGTATTCGCCCCCACTCCGCTTGGGCATGCTCAGCCACGTGGTGCTGCCGCACGCGACGGGGCCGACGACCTATCCGGCCAAGTTCGCCGATACGGCGGTGCCTCACATGCTCTCCACGCTGCAAGAGCACGGCGCGAGGCTCGGCGGATTAGTCGCCAAGATCGCCGGCGGCGCCTGCATGTTCGGCGACAGCAAGTTCATGCAGATCGGCGACGCGAACGTCCAGGCGGCGGTCGAAGCGCTGGCAACCGCCGGCATGCCCGTCGTCGGACAGGACGTCGGCGGAACCGTCGGCCGCCGCGTCTGTTTCGATCTCGCCACCGGTTGCATCACCGTGGAATGCATCGGACATCCATCGCACACCATCTGACAAAAGGGGTTACGCGGCCATGGCCAAGACTTTGCTTGTAACCGACGACGCCGCCATCATCCGCGATGAAGATCAAAGAGGCGGCCATGCAGCGCCGGCTGGACCATTGCCGCCGAGGCCCGCAACGGGAAAGAGGCGGTCGAGCGCTATACCGAATGCCGCCCCACGGCCGTCACCATCGACCTGGTCATGCCGGAGTACGACGGCATCTACGCCCTGCGCGAGATCCTGGCGGTGGATCCCGACGCCAAAGTGGTGGTGATCAGCGCGCTCGGACAGAAGAACGTCCTGAAAGACGCCTTCCAGATCGGCGCCGCCGACTTCGTCGTGAAACCCTTCGAGAAGCAAATGCTCATCAAGACCCTCGAGCAGTTCGCCGCCTGCGAGGCGCCCGTTGCGCCGGCTTGAGCCTTCCGAGAGGTCGCGAGTTCTGGCATGGTGCGCGGAAGGCGCCGCAACGGGCCGTCGATGGCGCGTTTCACCCACCTTGCGAATTGCCGTCACGTTGACGCGCAATCGAAAGACTCGCGGCCGCTGAGTCCGCAGCGTCTACGGCCTGCCCGGATTGATGATCCCGGCCGCCACGGTCACTTTCGCCGTGCCGGTTTGGAGCATGGTGTTGATCTCTCTCAACTGGGCATTGATTTGCCTCAACTGCGCGACCGCCTCGGAGTCGTTGGGGTCGGAACTGTCGGAGGCCGGCTTCGGCGGATCCGCGTTGATCCGCTGATAGGGACTCGACAAGGAACCCAAGACGATGCCGAGGGCCACGAGCAGGACCCATCCAAAACGACGGTGCATGGTTTTGCCTCTCTCGATTCAAGGGATCAGCTTCAGAACTTGCCTGTTAAGACTCTTCCTCAACTAGGATACCACGCGGTGCCCGGTCGCCCGGCGACGCCGATCCGGCCGCGATTCGCGCCGCGGCACTCGGCCATCGCTTTGTAGCGATTGCAGGGAAAAAGATTCCGCTTGGGCAGGCGTTTGCCTATCCGTCGGTGAAGCCTCATCCCGGCCGCGGAATTGTCGCGGGGGGGCAGGTTGCATCACCGACAACATTCCGTGCTAGGGGGGGTCACAGGTATCGCTGGAAGCCCGTCTCAAATTGGGGCAGTTGACACAAAAGAACTTCAAGCTAGCGTTTCGTAGAGTCCCGCCTAGGGACGAAATGCCACCAATCGGATGTGAATTCGACGGCTGAAGCGACGTCGACTCGCCCGCTGGTACGATTTCGGAACGGACCGGCGGCAAGACGCTCGTGAGCGCCATGAGATACATACTGTGGAGTTGTCGGAGATGACGCACGCCGACCCTATCGTAGCTCTGCCGGACGCCGTTGTGGCCCCAAGTGCGGACGCTGACCCGGTCGTGCCATCGGTCGCGGCGAGGCGCGGCACGTCGAGGATCATGATCGTCGACGACGAGTTGATTGATGTCAAGTTGGTCCGCAAGTACCTGAAGATGGCGGGATACGCCGACTTCATTACCACCACGGACCCGACGCAGGCGATGGAGTTGATTCGTCGGGAGACTCCCGACATCCTGCTGCTGGACATCGTGATGCCCGGAGTGACGGGAATGGAGATTCTGCAACAACTCCGCGCGGAATCCGCTTCAAGGTATCTCCCGGTAATCGTCTTGAGCGCGGCATCGACCGCGGAGACGAAGCGACAGGCCTTACTGTTGGGTGCGACCGATTTCCTCAACAAGCCGCCAAACTTCACGGAGCTCTCCGCGCGGGTGCGGAACGCCTTGACGATCAAGTCCTATCACGACCAGTTGGCGGACTATGCGCACGATCTGGAGCAGCGGATTCAAGATCGCACGGCAGAACTGGCGACGTCGCGGACGGAACTGATTCAGTGTCTGGCCCGGGCCGCCGAGTGCCGCACCGACCTGACCAAACAACATAGCGTTCGGGTGAGCGGATATGCCGCCGTCATCGCGCGGGGCATGGGACTCGACGACCAGACCGTGGAAGCCATTGAAAACGCCAGCCTGTTGCACGACGTGGGCAAGATGGGTTTGCCGGATTCGATCCTGGGCCGCGCCGACAGGCCCACCCCGGAAGAGGCGGACCTGTTGAAGCGTCACCATGTCCGACTGCCGAGAGCCGGCCGCACGATGTCGCACGAGGAATCGTCGGCGCTGATGGCGCACACCATCGCGGGGTCGCGGATCATGGCGGTGGGCCAATCGCGCCTTCTCAAAATGGCAGCCATGATCGCGATGACGCATCACGAGAAATGGGACGGGAGCGGATACCCGCTCGGGCTGCAAGGCGAGCGCATTCCCTTGGAAAGTCGGATCGTGGCGGTCGCCAACGCCTTCGACCGCCTTAGCACGAAGCAGTCCTACCGAATGCCCTTCTCGGCAGAAGAGTGCATGGCGATCCTGTCGGACGCCGCCGGCACGCACTTCGATCCCAAGGTTCTGGAAGGCCTCTTGCGGAACTGGCCGGAAATCCTGCAAGTCCAGGCCGGATATTCCGGAGGCCGCGAACAACCGGATCCCCCAGCCGCCAACATCGGGGCGGGGTGATGCCTGTAGCGCAGGGGCGCCAATTTGACAGGCAAGGCGGCCAAGCTAGGGTATCAACGGGAGTGCTTGGATTCACAACAGCGTTGCCCCATTTGGCGGGGGGCATGCGGCTGGACCGGTTTCGACAACCATTGTGTGAAGTCCGCAGCGAACCGTGAAACAGCATTCGTGAGAGTTTGGGGAGAATTTCGGATGCCGCTTCTACCCTATTCATCCATCAGAAGCCAACTGATTCTGCTGGGCGTCGCTTCGGCGTCGGTGGCGCTGCTGTTTTTCGCGCTGGGCGACTCGCTCAATGTGGCCGCCGCGATCCGCCACGCCAAGTTGAGAAAGCTGGAAGTGCAGGCGGCCATGCTGGGATCGAACAGCACGGTGGTGCTGCGGTCTCACGACGCCGCCGCGGCGGCCAGGCTCCTCCGCTCTTTTCGTCTCGATCCGACCGTGGCCAGCGCGCTGCTCTACGACGCCGACGGCGCGATCCTGGCGGATTACCAGAAGGAAAACGCCGATCTTACTCCTCCCAAGGAACTTGAGCCAGGCTGCAGTCTGAAGGAGGACGGGCGTTGGGAGATCGTGCAGCCGGTCACCGACGACGGCCAGAGGGTCGGTACGATCTGCGTGCTTCAGGAGAAAGAGAAATACTACGGCCAACTGCGCGACTACGCGGAGACCTGCGCCCTCGTGCTGGCCTGCTCCTTTGCGGCAGCCCTCGCCCTTTCGTGTGTGCTGCAACGATCGGTGTCCGGTCCCGTCATGAGGCTCGTCGAGACGACCCGGAGGATCGCCAGCGCAGGCGATTATTCGATTCGCGGCAAGGGCAACTACACGGGCGAACTGGGCGACCTGTACGCGTCGTTCAACACGATGCTGGATGCGATCCAGACCTCGGCGAGCGAGCTGCAGGAAGCCCGCGACCTCCTCGAAGAGCGGGTGCGCGAGCGCACCGCAACCATCCAGGAGGAAATCACCAAGAAGGAGCAAGTGCAGGCCGACCTGGTCAAGGCGAAGGAAGCGGCGGAAACGGCCGATCGCGCCAAGAGCCAGTTCCTGGCCAACATGAGCCACGAAATCCGCACCCCGCTGAACGGGATTCTCGGTTTCGCCAAACTTCTTGCGCAGGAGGCCGATGACGGCGACCCCACCGTGCGCCGGGAGTTCCTCGACGTCATCCGCACCAGCGGCGAGCACCTGCTGGACCTCATCAACGATATTCTCGACCTGTCCAAGATCGAGTCCCAACGGATGGAGGTCGAGCACGTCGCCTGCTCCCCGTACCGGGTGATTGCCGAAGTCATTTCCATGCTGCGCGTTCGGTCGCAAGAGAAGGGATTGAGGCTCGAAGCCACCTGGGCAGGGCCCATTCCCGAGGTCATGCGGACCGATCCCGCGCGTCTTCGCCAATTGCTGGTGAACCTGATCGGCAACTCCATCAAATTCACGGAAACCGGCGCGGTCGAGGTCGTATCGCATCTGGTCATGACGGCGGGACGGCCGCAACTGGAGATCAACGTGATCGACACGGGGATCGGGATTCCGGCGGACAAGCTCGAGGCCATCTTCGATCCCTTCGTTCAGGCCGACACCTCCGTCACGCGGCGGTTCGGCGGCACCGGATTGGGATTGGCCATCAGCCGGCGAATCGCCATGGCCCTGGGCGGCACGCTTGCCGTGGAAAGCCGGCCGGGGGAAGGAAGCACGTTCACGGCGACGATCGATACGGGCCCGCTGGAGGGCGTTCACTTTCTGCAATCGCCGCCCGAAGCCCTCAGTTCGGCCCGCTGCCGCAATCGTTCCCGAGGGCAGACGAACCGAGTGCGGGGGGCGCGCGTGCTCTTGGTGGAGGACGGCGACACCAATCGCAAACTCATCGAACTGGTCCTTCGCCGCGCCGGAGCGACGGTCGCCGCCGCCGAGAACGGCCAACTCGGGGTCGATCTGGCGTCGCAGCAGGACTTCGACTTGATTCTGATGGACATGCAAATGCCCGTCATGGACGGCTACACGGCCACACGGTTGTTGCGCGAGCGCGGGATGGCCGTGCCGATTGTCGCCTTGACGGCCCATGCCATGAGCGGAGATGAGGCCAAGTGCCGGGAGGCCGGTTGCTCGGACTTTCTCACCAAGCCGATCGATCCGGATTCCTTGCTGAGTGCCGTCGACGCCATTCTGACCGCCGAAGACAAGCTCCATCCGGATCGCGAGGATGCCGCGCCGCCGCCGATGGCCGCCGACGATCGGCCGCTTGTATCGGCCTTGCCGACGGACGATCCGGAGTTTCGCGAGATCGTGGAAGAGTTTGTCCGGCGCTTGGAGGCGAAGCTCGACGACATGCAGCGCGCCTGGGCCGTCCGAGACTTCTCGGCCCTGGCAGAGCTGGCCCATTGGCTGAAGGGGGCCGGCGGGACGGCCGGTTTCCCGGCCTTTACAGAGCCGGCGGCCCGACTCAGACAACTGGCCCAGGCTCAGCAAACGGAGCAGGTTGAGGCCGCTTTGTGCAGCCTCGTCGAACTGAGCAAGAGAATTGTCGTCTCGGAGTCCAACCCGGCAAAGGCCGGCGACACTTGAGCCGTGGTCTCGAAGACTCGCACAACATCCTGAAGGAATCAGACATGGGGCACACCGATTCACCCGCATCTCCACCGAACAGTGTCGCCGCCGTACCCACAGGGCCGATTCAGGTCGATGAATCGCTGGCGGGAGCGCACGGCTCGGCAAAGATCATGATCGTCGACGACGAGCCGATCAACATCGGCGTGACTCGCAAGTACATGAAGATGGCGGGCTATACCAACTTCACCGTCACCACGGAGGCGACGGAAGCGATGGAGATCATCCGTCGCGAACTTCCCGACGTCCTCCTTCTGGACATCGTGATGCCGAGGGTAAGCGGTCTGGAGATCCTCGGGCAACTCCGCGCGGACCCGGCCCTGATGCGGCTGCCGGTAATCATCCTGACCGTCATGTCGGACCTGGACACGAAGCATCACGCCTTGCTGTCGGGCGCCACCGATTTTCTCAACAAGCCGTTGGACTTCACGGAACTGGTCGCACGGGTGCGGAACGTGTTGATGGTCAAGGCGTATTACGACTACCTGGCGCACCATGCGCAAGACCTGGAATGCCAGATTCAGGAGCGCACGGCGGAACTGGCAACGTCCCGGTTGGAAGTGATTCAGTGCCTGGCCCGGGCCGCCGAGTGCCGCACCGACCTGACGAAGCTGCACAGCACGCGCGTCAGCGCTTATGCCGGAGTTGTCGCGCGCGGCTTGGGGTTGGACGACCAGGCCGTGGAGTCGCTCGAACTGGCCGCCTTGCTGCACGACGTGGGCAAGATCGGCTTTTCGGATGCTGTGTTGGGCCATGCCGGCAGGTTCACCCAGGAAGAGAGCGATCTGTTGCAGAAACACGGCGCCCTCCGCCGGCCATCTCGCCCGCACGTGTCGCAGGAGGAATCGGCGGCCTACAAGTTGCACACCCTGGCCGGATCGCGGATCATGGCGGTCGGCAAGTCGCGGATCCTGGAACTGGCCGCCACCATCGCCATGAGCCATCACGAGAAGTGGGACGGGACGGGCTATCCCTTTGGGTTGTCCGGCGAAAACATCCCCTTGGAATCGCGGATTGTGGCCGTGGCCAACGTGTTCGACCTCCTCAGCACCAAGCAATGCCACCGACCGGCATTCTCGGAGGACGAGTGTTTCGCGATCATCGCCGATGGCAGCGGCACGCACTTCGATCCCGCGGTGCTCGAGGCCTTCGAGCGGACGCGGCCGGAGATTCTCCAGATCAAGGCGAGACACTTCGGAACCCATGACGCCGCAAAGAGCGCCGAGACAAGCGACCCCTCGGTCTCCGGCGTGATTCCCGCGGTCGACGGCAGCGACCCCGCGGGGACCGTCGATCCAGTCGCGTCGGCGCCGGCCGTCTGACGTCTTCGGCCCGGTCTCGGTGTATCTTCTTCGGGTTCCGTTAGCGGCGGGCCACTGGTCCCGCACGCTAATCCGCCACCGTCAGCCACTCGTATTTCCACAGCGGGTTGCCGCAGGCGGGGCATTGCTCGATGCACTCCAACAGCCGACCCTCGCAGAGACGGCAATCGGCAATCGCCGGCAGGAGGTCCAACTGTTGTTTCCGCAATTCTCTGGCCGCGTCCCGATCGCCGAACGCGCACGCCGTGGCAATCCAGATCGACAAAGGCATCAGCCGGAACAGAACCAGCGGCACCTTCCGCGACTCCGGCAAGACCCGTCCCAACGCGTCGACAAACGCCAGGCGGCGCTGATCGGCCGACTTCATCATATACTCTCGGGCTTGCTTGATGGTCTCCGCCTCTACGCCAAGCCGGGTCATCCGCAGCCGAACGAGCCACTCCAAATACCAGTCGTCCTGGCCGGCGTAGCCCGACTCCCTCGCGGCCACGGCGGATTCGGCGATTTGGTAGGCCTCGATGGCTTCCGTGGCCGCTCGATGGGAACGGATTTCCGAGACGGGCACGAGCATCGAGTCGATGCCCAAGACTCTTTCCACGTCTTTGTGGACGCGAAGATAGAGGGAATCCCGCAGCATGGTCAGCCCATTGGACAGACACCCTGCCACCTGGGCCCCGTCGGCGCGGCTTGTCTGCCGGTCGAACTGTTTGGCCGCGTCGGCAAGCCAATCGGCCGAACTGATCTGTGTCATGGCGTCATCCCCCCAAGCCGGCCCGAGATCGTTCCGGACACCTTATGAGTATTCTACCCGAATTGCGCCGCCGCGGCACCACCCGGCGAGCAAGAACCCGGCACCCGTTCGGAACTTCATTGTGGGAGGCGACTCTTGTCGCCGATTGCCTCGAATCCCGCCCGTTTTCGGCGACTGGAGTCGCCTCCCACAGCCTCTCGACGAGCCGAACGGTCCTTCGCAAGAACCGATCAGCGATCGGCAGCCCGATCGAGAAACGCGGCCACCTGGTCGTAGTATTCCGCCGGCATTTCATCGTTGTGGTCGTGGCCGGGTAGGAGCAGGAATTGCTTCGGCTCGCGGGCCCCCTCGAACAGACGGCGGCCAAACTCAACGGGCACGATGCGGTCGGCGTCTCCGTGGGCCATCAGCAGCGGGCCGCGATAGTCGCCGATCTTGCCCAGCGAGTCCAGCCGCGTGCGCAGCACCCAGCGGACCGGCAGCCAGCGGAAATGACAGGCCGCCACGTCCGGCAGCGACGTGAACGTGCTCTCCAGGATCAACGCCCGCGCACCGTCGCGGGCGGCCAGATCGACGGCAACGGCCCCGCCAATTGATTCGCCCATCGCCACGACGTCGCGTTCGGCGATCTTCTCGCGGGCGGCCAGCCAGGCGCGGGCGGCACGGGCGTCGGCCAGGATTCCGGCCTCGCTCGGTTTTCCCTCGCTCCGCCCATAGCCTCGGTAGTCAAAGATCAGCACCGACACGCCGACCCGCTCGTGCAGCGCCCTGAGGACGTCGGCGCGATCCGTGAGGTTGCCCGCGTTGCCGTGACAGAAGAGGACGGCGGCTCGAGCGCCTTGCCACGGCACGTACCAACCGTGCAACGGCGTGCCGTCGGCCGACGGAAACCAGGCGTCCTCAAAGCCGAGGCGCCGAGGTTTCCAGTCGCCTTCGGGGTAGGGAGAGGGGAAGTAGATCAGCGCGTCTTCCAGAAACATCGCAGCCGCCACCACCAGGAGATAGGCGATCAACATCGCGCGGCCGATCCGCCAGGCAAACGACCAGCAGCGCCGACGATTCATCGAAGCCCACATTCTCTTGCCTGTTGTCGCACCGCAGCGAAGACGGGCGCCTTCACCTGTTGGGGTGGCAGTTGTACTGCCACCCCCGAGTTTGCGGCGGTTCTAGGGGTGGCAGTGCAACTGCCACCCCAACGTGTGTGTGCCTGCTTTATTTCGTCGCACGGCCGCAGAATGGCACGACCTCCCGCCGCCCGAGCGGCGCGAGGTCGACCCTGACTCGGCCGTGCCGTCGCACGTCAACGGAACTTGTAGTTCGGATTCGACTTGTCGAAATCGGCGTCGGTGAATCCGTTGTTGAGCTTCAGATTCAGGTAGGTATACTCTTCACCCAGTTCGGTGCGCCGCCCGGTTCTCGCGGCCAATCGTAGGATTCGTAGCGGATCGGCAGGTTCAGTTCGTCGTCGACGAAGATTCGTGCCAGGTGGAAGAGGAAGTTCCGCCGGGGCACCGGGTGAATCACCTCGATGCAGGTGCAAATGCGATTGTTGATTTTGGCGCCCTTGTAGAACTTCACCTCGCACTCGCCGTATTTCACGTCCTGCTCGGCAACTTCCACCAGCCGCTTGGTCATGTTGAGGATGCCCAACTCGGTCAACGGATAACGCTGGTTCCGCATGGCGACGCTTCCGTCGGGCTTCAAGGGGACCGTGCCGAACACGTTTTGGAGCCCCACCCCGTGCGCCCACATCTTGTCGTCGTTCTGGCCCTGGACAAAGAGCACCTCTTGCCCCTTGAGGTTGGGCGGACCGAGGAAGTACATATAGACGCTGAAGGGCTTGTGCCGCATCTTGATGAACATGTACTCATAGTCGAGCAGCTTGCCGCCGATCCGCTCGCGTTTTGCCAGCGTGGCCGAATAGTCCTGCAGCTTCTCGATATTGCCCATGCCCGAATAGGCCCAGCGGAGGGCGGGCATCAGCGGGTGCTCGCTGGCTTGGCCGGGGCCCAACTGCGGCAAGGCCGAGGCCGCCTGGGCCGCTTCCGAACGCTCGGCAACCTGATAGGCCGGACGCGTCGCCGGTGCCGAGGCTGGGGTGGCGGCGGATGAATCCGCCGCGGGGGCCGTGGTGGATCCGCTGTTAGTGGCGGGCGCTCGGTGCAGGAGCCCCCCCGGTTTCTGTGCCGACGCCACCGACGCCACAAACACACCCGCGATCACTGTGGCGGAAACCAGGCCGGCTGAGAACCAGCGCCACGTCTTCGGACAGCTACATGCCATGAAACACCCTCCTTGTGGTGCGCCGCATTATAAACATTAGGGGCAGCCGCTGGATGGGCGGCTGGGCGGCATCCGTTGAGTTCATCCGTGAAGTCCCTGTGAGCGGTGTGCAAACCGCGCACCAATCTGCCTCTCTTAACACGTCCGGTGTTGACACGGGAAGGATGTGCAGGAAAAAGCGGCCTCTTCGTCCAGAATGGCCAAAACCGAGCCATCCCCGATGCCCGCCCTTCCTCGACCTTATCGCAAATTCTCCAAGACAGAATTACAATGTTTTCCTCCGCAGGGCGGCCTTGCGTAATCGTTGAAGTACGCTCCGACGGACCACACGGTGGTAATCGCTGTATTTTACCCAGTTTCTGGTCTTTTGAGGAGTCCAGTTTTGTGAAGCCGCCGGATTTCCAGTTCGCCACGATTCTGTCGCATCCCTTCGAGCAAAACACCTATGTGGCCCGGCTGAAGGATCGGAGCGATTGCGTGGTGATTGACCCCGGCCTGGAACCCGCGAAAATCATCGGATACATCGAGCAGCAGCGGTTGGTTCCCGCGGCCATTCTGAACACTCACGGCCATAGCGACCACGTGGCGGGCAACGCCGCCGTGAAGAAGCGTTGGCCCGATTGCCCCCTGGTGATCGGAGCGGGGGATGCCGCCAAGTTGACCGATCCCTGGCTGAACCTGTCGGCGAACTTCGGCGCGCCCCTGGTAAGCCCCGCGGCCGACGTCACCGTCAACGACGGCGATAGCTACGAGGCAGGGGGTTTCGAGTGGCAGGTGCGCAGCATCCCCGGCCATACCGCCGGGCACGTAGTCTTCCTTTGGGAGGGCGCGGAACCGCCGGTGGTGTTTGTGGGCGACGTGATTTTCGCCGGAAGCATCGGCCGGACCGACTTCCCCGATGGCAATCTGCGGCAACTGGTGTTGGGCATCCGCTCCAAGCTCTTTACCCTGCCGAACGAAACTATCTTGTTGCCCGGCCACGGCCCCGCCACCACGGTCGGCGAGGAAAAACGGAGCAATCCGTTTGTGGGCATGTCGGCCCGGTAACCCGGAATCGCTCACGGCGCCGCACCGAAGGCCCGGCTGCGGCGGGCCGAAACGGTTTGTGCTTGGCTTGACCAGTCGGCCTTGGCGCACTCGAAGTCGTGGGCGGGACAATGCGCGCATTCGCCGTGACCGCCTTGCTCGGGCCGGATCACGTGGATGCGGCGGACTTCGGTCATGCCCTCGGTGCCGGCCGGGTCATAGGAGATCGTCCGCGAAACCGGTTCACTCTCGACCGCCACGACGACGTGCCACGTGCGGCCGGGATGTTGCATGCACTGCCGGTTCAAGCTCAAGACGGTGGCCTCGGCTTGCGGATAGTTGAACCACTCACCGCCGGCCCGCCCCTGCGTCTGCCACACGCAGTTCGGCACGTCCAAGGGGGAATGGGGCTCCCAGCCGTCAGGCCACCAGATGGCCGTCACGATGTACGTGATGGGCGTACACAGGCGGGCGGCCGGCCAGATGCGGCCGATGCTTCCCGGTTCGACGACGACCGCCCACCGGGCCCGGCGTTGGGCTTCGCTGCTCTCGTTGTGCTCCATGGCCAGCCCCACCGCCTCGAATAGGTCGTCGGACTCGGCGAGCACGCCCACCGGGCCGCTCAGTTCCAGCGGCACGTCGTCGGCGCATTCGGGTTTCCACTTCTCGGGTCGGTGAATGATCGCCACTTGGTACTTGCCCATGCAAGGGGTTCCTCTCGCCCGGAGTCGTCAAGGGAAAAACTCTGAGCTAATCGTAGCGCTTGGGAGATGGGACGGCAAGGGCGATCCGCCAATCCCCACGCCTGTCCGGCTCTCCAAATCGGACGATTGTGGGAGGCGACTCCAGTCGCCGAACAGCGGCAGAATCGGAGGGAATCGGCGACAGGAGTCGCCTCCTACAGCGACGGCCCTGGCGAATCCCCGCCATCTCTCGGGCTTGGCGCGATCGACGGACAGGCCGCATGAGACGATACGCCCACTTACGGGGGGGCCGGCTGCGGAGAAATCGTTGACACGGTGAGATCATTAACGTACGTTAATAATATACCATGGTTAATGAGCATCGGGCCGTTTCCCGGTTGATGGCCCGGTGGCAAGAGCAGGCGGGGCCGCGGACGGAGAGAGACGGATGGAAGAGACGGCGGTGCCCCAACAGGCGAAAGCCATTGCCTCCCTCCTGCCCGCGCTCATGCGCATGCTCTCCAGTTTCGACAGCGATCCGGCCGCGGAGTTGCCCTTGGCGCAGTTGCGGGTGTGCGTCCTCCTGTGCGGCGGACCGCGTTCGATGTCGGCCTTGAGCCGCGAGTTCGGCGTTTCCTTGAGCGCCATGACCCGCATCGCCGATCGCCTGGAGCGGGCGCGACTGGTCAAGCGCGTGGCGGAAGGAGAGGACCGGCGGATCAGGCAACTGCAGCTCACGCCGCGCGGCGAGAGGATCATGAAGCGCCGCAACGAGGCGCGGGTGCGGAGCGTGTCGGCCGTGTTGGCCCAATTGCCGCCGAAGGAGCGAAGCGGGGTGCGGAAGGCGTTGGAAACATTGATGAGCGCATGCACGGCAATGAACGGACGAGAGGGGATCTGAGATGTGCCGAATCGGTTGGTGCTGGGGGGCGTTGTGGCTGGGCGCGGCAATGGCCGGTTGCGGGCGTCAGCCGCCGGCGCCGCCGGCGAAACAACCGGCGGGGGTGGTGCTCTGCCAACCCGTGGTCAAAGAAGTGACCGACTATGACACGTTTCCCGGAAGAATTGTGGCCGTGGGGGACGTGGCGGTGCGGGCGCGCGTGTCGGGCTACCTCGAGAAGGTCCTCTTCCGGGAGGGAACCGAGGTCAAGGAGGGCGAACCTCTGTTCGAGATCGATCCGCGCATCTATCAGGCCGATCTGGAGCAAAAGGAGGCCGCCGTGGCCCAGGCCGAGGCCCACCTGAAACGCCTGGAAAGCAACTATACTCGCGCCGAAGGCCTGCTGTCTTCCAAAGCCATCAGCGACACCGACTTCGAACAGACCCTGGGCGATCGGGACGAAGCCGCGGCGTCCCTCAAACTGGCCAAGGCCGCCCGAGACTCGTCGCGCTTGAACGTCGAGTTCACCCACGTCACGGCCCCCT
This sequence comes from uncultured Planctomycetaceae bacterium, assembly GCA_963759115.1. Taxonomy (GTDB): domain Bacteria; phylum Planctomycetota; class Planctomycetia; order Pirellulales; family Thermoguttaceae; genus CAVWXT01. The sequence continues at coordinate 874,232 of CAVWXT010000001.1, read as the reverse complement.
TGAGCGGCCGCATCAGCAAGCAAATGATCGATCCCGGCAACTTGGTTCAAGCCGACCAGACGGTGTTGACGACGATCGTCTCGCAGGATCCGGTCTACGCGGAATTTGAGCCGGATCTGCGGACCGTGCTCCGGGTCCGCCGCCTGATTCGGGCGGGAGTCATCAAGTCGTCGATGGAAGAAGAGAGGCCGGTCTTGTTGGGATTGCAGGACGAAGAGGGCTATCCGCATCGCGGCAGCCTTCACTTTGTCGATAATAAGGTGGACCCTATGACCGGCACGCTCCTCCTGCGCGGCCGCTTCCCGAACCCCGACCGGATTCTTTCCCCAGGGCTGTTCGCCGCATCCAACTGCCGGTCGGAAAGCCGCATGCGTCGCTGGCCATTGCCGAAAAGGCCTTGGTTACCGACCAGGGCCAAAAGTACGTGTTCGTAGTCGACGGCAGCAACAAGGCCGCCTATCGATCGGTCAAGGTAGGGAAGTCGTTGGGCAACGGATTGTGCGTGGTCGAGGAAGGGCTCAAGGAAGGCGAGCAGGTCGTCCTTGACGGCGTGCAAAAGGTCCGGTCGGGCGACACCGTCGCGCCCAAGCCGGCGGAGGCCCTCTCGGCCGATGCGGCCAAACGGCCCGCGGCCAAGCCTGCGGAGGCGGCGATGGCGGACGCGCCGGGCCCCCCAGCCCGCAGCCAGTCGCCTTCGACTGCCAAACCGGAGCCGACCCCCGGCGCCGTTCCGCCCTCGGCTACCAAGGCGGAGGCCGCGGTGAGCAACCGGCCATCTTCGTGAGCGTCGGGGCCTCTCGCCGAAAGCAGCGACCATGTTCTCGCGATTCTTCATCGACCGCCCGATCTTTGCCACGGTGCTGTCGATCGTCATCACGCTGGGTGGCGGGCTGGCGGTGTTCAATCTTCCCCTGGCGCAGTATCCGCCGGTCACGCCGCCCATCGTGCGGGTCAATTGCAGTTACCCCGGCGCCAGCGCCCAGGTCGTGGCCGAGACCGTGGCCGCGCCCATCGAGCAGCAGGTCAACGGCGTGGAGAACATGCTCTACATGTCGTCGCAATGCGCCAACGACGGCTCGTACAGCCTGACCGTGACGTTCAAGCACGGCGTGAACTTGAACCTGGCCCAGGTGCTGGTGCAGAACCGGGTGAACCTGGCCCTGCCGCAATTGCCCGACGTGCTGAAGCAGACCGGCGTGACGACGCGCAAGCAATCGCCCGACATTCTCATGTCGGTGAACATCTACTCGCCGCGACGGCCGCTACGACCAGCTCTACCTGAGCAACTACGCCTTGATGCACCTCCGCGACGAGTTGCTCCGCGTGCCGGGCGTCAGCGACGTCTTCATGAGCGGCCAGCGCGATTACAGCATGCGGATTTGGGTCGATCCCGAGAAGCTGGCCGCCATGAACCTCACGGCCGGCGACGTGGTCGACGCCATTCGCGAGCAGAACGCGGCAGGTCGCCTCGGGACAGATCGGGCAGCCGCCGACCGTGCCGGGCCAAATGACCCAGATCACGCTCTCGACCCTGGGCCGGCTGAAGAGCGCCGAGCAGTTCGCGGACATCGTCATCCGCGCGACGCGCGAGGGCCGCATCGTGCGGATCAAGGACGTCGCCCGCGTCGAACTGGGCGCACGGAACGAGGACGTCAGCAGCAAGCTCGACGGCAAGCCGTCGGTCGGCCTGATCATCTTCCAGTTGCCCGACGCCAACGCGCTGGACGTCGCCGATCAGATCATTGCGAAGAATGGACGAGTTGGCCAAGAGCTTTCCCGACGATCTCGTCTACGAGATCCAGTACGACACGACGCCCTACACCCGCGAGTGCATCAAGGAGGTCTTCAAGTCGCTGCGCGACGCCGTCATCCTGGTGGCGTTCGTGGTGCTGCTGTTCTTGCAGAACTGGCGCTCGGCCGTCATCCCGCTGATCGCCGTGCCGGTGGCCATCGTCGGCACTTTCGCGGTGATGGCCGGATGCGGCTTCAGCCTGAACAACCTCACGCTCTTCGGCCTGGTGCTGGCGATCGGCATCGTGGTCGACGACGCCATCGTGGTGGTCGAGGCGGTCGAGCACCACATCGAGAACGGGCTGGCGCCGCGGGACGCCACGATCAAGGCCATGAGCAGGTCTCCGGGCCGGTGATGGCCGTGGGCCTGGTCCTCAGCGCGGTGTTCGTCCCCTGCGCGTTCATCAGCGGCATCACCGGCCAGTTTTTCCGGCAGTTCGCCCTGACGATCGCCGCCTCGACGATCATCTCGACGTTCAACTCGCTGACGCTTAGCCCGGCCCTGTCGGCCCTGCTGCTGCGGGAGCGCGACAAGGAGACGCACGAGGCGCTGCCCCGGCTGGTCTATCCGCTGTTTGCCGGCTGGCTCGGTTATCAATGGTTGACGCCCTGGCTGCGCCGCGCATGCCGAGCGCGTGCTGTCGCTGCTGCCGGCGGGCGTCGCCCGAGCGGCGCTGCCCTGGGCCGCGTGGTTCGCCGGCGCCCTGGCCGTCCCGGCGACGGTCCTCGCCGGCTGGCTCGCGGCGAGCCGCTCAACTGCGCTCTTGCGCTGGGCTTTCCACGGGTTCGACGCCGGGTTTCGCTTCACGGCCGGCGCGTACACCCGCGGCGGTCGGCATGCTGCTGCGCGTCAGCGCCCTGGTGCTGGTGGTCTACGGCGGCCTGCTGCTGTTGACCTACTGGAGCTTCAAGACTACGCCCAAGGGATTCATCCCGACGCAGGACATGGGCTACCTGATGGTGGCCGTGCAACTGCCCGACGCCGCCTCGGTCGAGCGATGCCGCGCAAGTCGTCGACCACGTGCAGGAGATTTGCATGAGCACGCCGGGCGTGAAGCACACCTTGGCCATCGCCGGCCGTCGTTCGGCCTCGAGCGCCAACGCCTCGAACTTCGGCACGATGTTCGTGATCCTCGACGACTTTGCCCATCGCGAGGAGCCAGGGCTTTCGGCCGACGAGATCGCCGCCAAGCTGCGCGTTCGCTGTGCCGCAGGAAGTGCCCGAGGCGATGGTGAGCGTCTTTCCGGCGGCGCCGATCCGCGGCGTCGGCCGCACGGGCGGGTTCAAGGTCATGGTCGAGGACCGCGGCGACTCAGGGACCGCAGGTCCTGCAAGAGCAGGCCGACAACTCTGGCAGGCAAAGGCCGACCAGCTCCGCGGCCCGGGGAACAAGCCGCTGCTTGAACATGCAGCCCGACGTGTTCCGCGCCAACGCCCCGCAGCTGTTCGCGGACGTGAACCGCGTCCAGTGCATGACGATGGGGGTGTCGCTGGCCGACGTCTTCGACACCCTGCAGATCTACCTGGGCTCGCTCTACGTGAACGACTTCAACCTCTTCGGCCGCACCTGGCAGGTGATCGTCCAGGCCGACGCCAAGTTCCGCAACCAGATCGATGCCGCGCGGCAGCTCAAGGTCCGCAACGGCCAGGGCGGCATGGTGCCCATCGGGGCGCTGGCCGACGTCCGCGAGGTCAACGGCCCGCTGATCCTCACCCGCTACAACATGTATCCGGCGGCCGCCATCAACGGCAGTCCGGCGCCGGGCGTCAGCTCCCGGCAGGCCATCGACCTCATGGAGCAACTGGCCGACCAGGAGTTGCTGCCCGCCATGCGTTGCGAATGGACCGAGATGGCCTATCTGGAGTTGCAGGCGGGCAATACGGCCATGATCATCTTCGCGCTGGCCGTGGTGATGGTGTTCCTGGTGCTGGCCGCCCAGTATGAGAGCTGGTCGCTGCCGCTGGCCGTGATCCTGGTGGTGCCCATGTGCCTGCTGAGCGCGATCGCCGGCGTGACGGCGGTGCCGACGTGTCTCCAGGGCGTTTCGGCCGCGGTCAAGCCCTACTCGGCCTCGCTGGCCTACACCGTCGCCGGGGCCGGCATGCCGACGGACATCAACATCTTCACGCAGATCGGCTTCGTGGTGCTGGTGGGGCTGGCCAGCAAGAACGCGATCCTGATCGTGGAGTTCGCCAAGCGGCAGCGGGAAGGCGGGATGCCGCGCCACGAGGCGGCCCTGGCGGCCTGCCAGCTGCGGCTGCGGCCGATCGTGATGACCTCCTTCGCCTTCATCCTCGGCGTCGTCGCCGCTGTTGATCGCCCACGGCGCCGGCGCCGAGATGCGCCGCACCCTGGGCACGGCCGTGTTCAGCGGCATGTTGGGCGTGACCCTGTTCGGCATCTTCCTCACGCCCGTCTTCTTCACCGTGATCGACTGGCTGGGCGGCATCGAGCCTGTTCCACTCCCGGCTGGCCCGCTGGATCCGCTTCCTCACCCTGGGGTTCTTCGCCTTGGGGTTCTTGTGGATGTTGTGCCGATTGCTGGGCGATCTGATGCGGCACGGATGGCGCAGGCGCGAACGGCCCCGCCGCCCGACGACTTGGACAAACCGAATTGAGGACGCACCGTGTTTTCACGCTTCTTCATCCATCGGCCGATCTTCGCCTCGGTGCTGTCGATCATCATCACGCTGGCCGGCGGCATCGCCGTGTGGGTGCTGCCGGTCGCCCAGTATCCGGAGATCACGCCGCCGACGGTGGAAGTCTCGGCCTCGTATCCCGGCGCCGACGCCCAGGTGGTGGCCGACACGGTGGCCGCGCCGATCGAGCAGCAGGTCAACGGCGTGGAAGGCATGCTCTACATGTCGTCGCAGTGCACCAACGACGGCAGCTACACGCTGACGGTCACGTTCAAGCTGGGCGTCGACCTGAACATGGCCCAGGTGCTGGTGCAGAACCGCGTGGCGCTGGCGCAGCCGATCCTGCCCGACCTGGTGAACCGCAAGGGCGTGACGGTGAAGAAGAAGTCGCCCAGCGTGCTGATGATCGTCAACCTGTTCTCGCCCGACGGCAGCCGCGACAACCTCTACCTGAGCAACTACGCCACGATCCAGCTCCGCGACGAGCTGGCGCGGCTGCCCGGCGTCGGCGACATCACCTACCTCGGCCAGCGCGACTACAGCATGCGGCTGTGGCTCGACCCGCAAGAAGATGGCGTCGCGCAACCTCACCGCCAGCGACGTGGTGGCCGCCATCCAGCAGCAGAACGCCCAGGTGGCCGCCGGCCAGATCGGCCAGCCGCCGGTCCCCAGCGGCCAGGTGTTCCAGTACACCATGACCACGCTGGGCCGGCTGGCCGACGCCGACCAGTTCGCCGACATGATCCTCAAGACCGACGCCGACGGCCGCATCGTCCGCATGCGCGACGTGGCCCGGATCGAGCTCGGCGCCCAGGGCTACGACCAGACCTGCACGCTGGACGGCCGGCCTTCGGTGGCGCTTGTCGATCTACCAGTTGCCCGGCTCCAACGCCCTGAAGACGGCCAAGCTGGTCCGGGCCAAGATGGAGGAGCTCAAGGAGCGGTTCCCCGAGGGCGCTGGACTACGCGATCGTCTACGACACCACGCCCTTCATCACCGAATCGATCAACGAGGTCTTCAAGACGCTCCGCGACGCGGTGATCCTGGTGGCCTTCGTGGTGCTGCTGTTCCTGCAGAACTGGCGGTCGGCCATCATTCCCCTGGTGGCCGTGCCGGTGGCCATCATCGGCACCTTCGCCGTGATGGCCGCCATGCGGCTTCAGCCTCAACAACCTCACGCTCTTCGGCCTGGTGCTGGCCATCGGCATCGTGGTGGACGACGCCATCGTGGTGGTCGAGGCCGTGCAGCACCACATCGAGCACGGGCTGGCCCCGCGCGAGGCCACGATCAAGGCCATGTCGCAGGTCTCCGGGCCGGTGATCGCGGTGGGCCTGGTCCTCAGCGCGGTGTTCGTGCCCTGCGCGTTCATCACCGGCATCACCGGCCAGTTCTTCCGCCAGTTCGCCTTGACGATCGCCATCTCGACGCTGATCTCGGCCTTCAACTCGCTGACGCTCAGCCCGGCCCTGTCGGCCCTGCTGCTGCGGCCGCGCGAGCAAGAGGAGGCCGCCCACGAAGTGCTGCCGCGGCTGGCCTTCCCGCTGCTCGGCGGCTGGCTCGGCTACGAGCTCCTCGGGCCGTGGCTGGCGCGGCTGCTGGAGGCCGGCTTGCCCGCCGGCTGGCAAGAGCGTTGTCGTCTGGTGCGCCAGCCTGTCGGACTACCTGTCGCTCGAGCCGGTCGCCGGGGCGGCGTTGCTGGGTCATGCGGGCGGGGCGATCTCGGAATCGGCGCCGGTTGGCTGCTGAGCCGTCGCTCAACCGCATCCTCGACCGGTCCTTCCGCGCCTTCAACCGCGGCTTCAACTATTGCACGCGACGTCTACGGCCGGCTGGTGGGCATGTCGCTGCGCGTCAGCGTGCTGGTGCTGGTCGTCTACGGCGGCCTGCTGGTGTTGACCTGGTGGGGCTTCACGCATACGCCGACCGGCTTCATCCCCGCGCAGGACAAGGGCTACCTGCTGGTCAACGTGCAACTGCCCGACGCCGCCTCGCGTGGAGCGGACCGACCGAGGTCATGCGCCGCATCGAGGAGATCGCCGCCGACAGCGAGGGCGTCAAGCACACCGTGGCCATCGCCGGCCAGTCGATCCTGCTGGGTGCCAACGCCCCGAACTTCGGCGCCATGTACGTGATGCTCGACGACTTCCACGCGCACGCGGCCCGCGGACTTGTCCGGCGACGCGATCGCCGGCCGGCTGCAGGCCAGACTTCCAGGACGAGATCCAGGACGGACTGGTCAACGTCTTCGGCGCCCCGCCGGTCGACGGCCTGGGCACCGCCGGCGGCTTCAAGATCATCATCGAGGACCGCGGCGACAACGGCTCCGACGCCCTGCAGACAGCCGGCGAAAAGATCGTCGAGCGCGGGAACGCCGACCCCCGGCCTGCAAGGGCTCTTCAGCAGCTTCCGCGCCGATACCCCCTGGCTCTTCCTCGACATCGACCGCACCCAGGCCAAGACCATGGGCGTGTCGATGAGCGACGTCTTCAACACGCTTCAGGTCTACCTCGGCTCGCTCTACGTCAACGACTTCAACCGCTTCGGCCGCACCTGGCAGGTCAACGTCCAGGCCGACGCCGATTTCCGCAAGCAGATCGAAGACCTCAAGCAACTCAAGGTCCGCAACGAGGCGCGGGACGATGGTGCCCGCTGGGCACCGTGGCCAGCGTCCGCGCCATCAGCGGCCCGGTGATGATCGTCCGCTACAACATGTATCCCGTCGGCCCCGATCAACGGCACGCCGGCGCCGGGCGTCAGTTCCGGCGAGGCCATCGAGCTGATGGCAGACGGCCGCCCAGCGAGGACTTGCCTCCCGCCATGCAGCACCGAGTGGACCGAGCTGGCCATGCTGCAACTCCAGACCGGCAACACGGCCATGCTGGTGTTCGTCCTGGCCGTGGTGCTGGTGTTCCTCGTGCTGGCCGCCCAGTACGAAAGCTGGTCGCTGCCGCTGGCCGTGATCCTCGTGGTGCCGATGTGCCTGCTGTTCTCCGATCGCCGGCGTGGTGCTGGCGCGGATGGACATCAACATCTTCACCCAGGTCGGCTTCGTCGTGCTGGTGGGCCTGGCCTGCAAGAACGCGATTCTGATCGTGGAGTTCGCCAAGGTCCAGCACGAGGCGGGCGCATCGCGCTCGCGAGGCCACCCTGGCGGCCTGCCAGCTCCGTCTGCGGCCGATCATCATGACCTCGCTCGCCTTCATCATCGGCGTGGTTCCGCTGGCGATTTCCGTAGGGGCCGGGGCCGAGATGCGCCGCACGCTGGGCACGGCCGTCTTCAGCGGCATGTTGGGCGTGACGCTCTTCGGCATCTTCCTCACGCCCGTCTTCTACTACGTCATCCAGTGGTGCGAGCAGTGGTGGCGGGCGAGGACGCGGTAGCCGCGACAATCCTGGTATCCTGGTCCCCACGCTCCTGCGTGGCAACCCACCCTCATGCGACGCTCCGCGTCGGCCGCGTGGAGCGTCGTGGATGCTCGCCTCTCTCTCGCCGTAGTTGTTCAACGCGTACGTGGGAAACCGCGAGCCATTCTCGCCGGAGAAGCAAAAAGAGGAAGCAAAAAGGGGACATCACTGATATTGACAACTTAGGCAAGAGGTGGTAGCGTACCCTGATGCCGCGAACCGCCCGCTCCACCGAAGCCGGCACGATTTATCACGTTCTCAATCGCGGGAACGGACGGATGCGGCTGTTTCATAAGGCGGGGGATTACGAAGCCTTCGAGCAGGTGTTGGCGGAGGGCTTGGAACGCTACCCGCTGGAGTTGCTGACGTACTGTGTGATGCCCAACCACTGGCATCTTGTGGTTCGCCCAGGCGTCGATAAGGCGTTGGGGCTTTTCATGGGCTGGGTTGGCGTGACGCATGTCCGCCGCCATCACGAACACTATCACAGCCGCGGCGGCGGCCACCTCTATCAAGGGCGATTCAAGAGCTTTCCCGTGGCGGAGGACGACTATTTCCTGGCGTTATGCCGCTATGTGGAAGCCAACGCCCTCCGCGCCGGCTTGGTGGAACGGGCCGAGCAGTGGCAATGGAGCGGGCTGTGGCGACGGATGCACGGCTCGGGCGACTTGCGATTGGGCACATGGCCCCTGGAACGATCGAGGAATTGGGTCGCGTGGGTCAACCGCGACTTGAACGACGAGCAACTGCAAGGGATACGTGAATGTGTGCAGCGAGGTCGGCCTCTTGGCCCCGAAAGCTGGGTGCGTCAGACGGCAGCCCGCTTGGGACTCGATTTCACCCTCCGTGGTCCCGGTCGGCCACGAAAGATACCCAATAATCAGTGATGTCCCCTTTTCGTACCCTTTCGTCCCGCCGCCCAGCCCGTGAGGTCAGGTAGAGAACCAGCGGACTCCCGAACGCCATTTGGAGAGACATTCCATGAAGTCCTTCTACTCGATCGTAGCCGTTCAATCGACCATATTGATCGCTGGCGTTCTGTACAAAGGAAGCTTCGCCCAGCAATCGCCGGCACTCGTTGTTAAGGAAGCTAAGACAACGTTGACGATGGAAACGGTGACTAATTCCATAGGCATGAAGCTGGTCCCAATACCGGCCGGAGAGTTCAGGATGGGCAACAACCACACGCTCGAAGAGGAGGTGGCCGCGTTCGCGTTCGATCCGTTTCCTGATCGCTGGCTGAAGGATCAGTATCCTCGCCACCGAGTACGCATAACAAGGCCGTTCTTTCTCGGCACGTGCGAAGTCACAATTGGTCAATTCCGCCAGTTCATTCAGGATACGGGTTACAAAACCGACGCGGAGCTAGGGTCGAAGAAAGGGAATGGGGCGGACGGCTGGGATTCCGAAAACGACAGGTTCGTTTTCAACGCGAATTACTCGTGGCGTAGCGTTGGCTTTCCGCAGACTGATGAGCATCCGGTGGTAAATGTCAGTTGGAATGACGCATTGGCATTTTGCGAATGGTTGAGCCGGAAGGAACATGCGTCTTATCGGTTGCCGACGGAAGCCGAGTGGGAATATGCGTGCCGCTCGGGGACGGTTACGCGATATTACAACGGCGATGACCCCGAAAAGTTGCCGGAGGTGGGAAATGTCAATGACGCCGCGGCAAAGGCAAAATTCCCAGGATTTCAGGCATGGCATTCGTGCCAGCGATGGTTACGTATTTACGGCTCCCACGGGAAAATTTCGGGCGAACACGTTCGGCCTGTTCGATATGCATGGCAACGTGGAGGAGTGGTGTTCGGACTGGTACGGGAAAGATTACTATGCAATGTCGCCTCAAGATGACCCAAGCGGCCCGAAATTCAGGAGAGTATCGCGTTCTCCGAGGCGGCTCATGGTTTAGCCCGGTCATCAAGACTACGTCTGCGTTCCGCGCTATGCGTGAACCGGATGATCGGTCCTTTGACACAGGCTTCCGCGTAGCGAAGACGCGGCCGGATGACACGCCCTGAGTGGCAGGAAAGAAAGGTCAGAGAGGAAACTGGAACTCGCTGACTAATCGAAGCTGATCGAATCGTGCCGCGCCCGCCTGCGATGATATGCCAGCTAGGAATGGTGCGGGTCGAAGTCTAGAGTCACCGATCTACCATGAACAATCGGCTCGCCAAAGAGTATCCGCGCCCCTTCCAGATCGTCGTCAAACCCATCGGTTCGACCTGCAATCTCGATTGCGCCTACTGCTACTACCGCTATAAGCACACAGACAAGTCTCGCATCACTGCCGCCCTGCTGGAAAAGTTCATCCGGGGACGCACAAAGGGGACATCACTGATATTGCAAGAAATCAGTGATGTCCCCTTTTCACCAGGCCAGCGCCACTCGTCACCCGTTGACCTTCTTCCCCTCGCTCCAATCGCGGCGTTGGCGGGAACTGAGAATGCCCATCGCCTTGCGATACTTCGTCACCGTGCGGCGGGCGACGGTGATGCCGGCGGCGGCCAGTTGCTGGACGAGTTGGTCGTCGCTCAACGGATGCTGCTTGTCCTCGCCGTCGACGATCTCCTGCAGCTTCAGGCGGACGGTGTCCCAGGCCACCTCTTCGCCGGCGGCGCTGGTGGTGCCGCCGCAGAAGAACCGCTTCAGCGGAAAGATGCCCCGCGGCGTCTGAATCCACTTCTCGTCCACCGCCCGGCTCACCGTGGTCACGTGGACGCCCACCTTGTCGGCGATCTGCTGCATCTTCAGCGGCTCGATGGCCTCGGGCCCCTTGTCGAGAAACTCCTTCTGGTGATCGACGATCGCCTGGGCCACCTTCGTCAGCGTGCTGCGGCGCTGCTGGATCGAATCGATCAGCCACTGGGCCGAGTTGATCTTCCGCTTGATGTACTCGCGGGTCTCCTCGCTGGTGTCGGGGTCTCTGGAAGAGCTTGCGGTAGTAGGGGCTGATGAACAGGCTGGGCGTGTCGCCCGTCCTCCAGCCGCACGCGGTACTGCCCGTTCTCGTCCAGCTCGACGAACACGTCGGGCGTGACCGGCGGGACGGCGACGTTGTTGAAGTCGGCGCCCGGCTTGGGGTTCAGCTTCCGCAGTTCGCCCAGCACCTGTCTGGATCAACTCGATCGAATAGCCCGTCCGCCGCGAGATCACCGGCAGGCGGTTGTGCTCCAGGTCTTCCAGGTGGTTGGCGATCAGGGTGCGGAGCTGCTCGTAGTAGCGGCACGCCGGGCACCAACTGCAACAGCAGGCACTCGCGCAGGTCGCGCGCGCCGACGCCGGGCGGGTCGAGCTTCTGCACCAGCGCCAGCGCCCGCTGGGCCAAGGCCAAGTCCTCCGGCGCCGGCGTCGGGGCCCAGCAAGTCCTCCAGCCGCCCTTGCAAATAGCCGTTGGTGTCGAGGTTGTAGATGATGCGGTCGGCCATCGCCCGCAGCGCCGGCTCCAGGTCGAACCAGCCCAACTGGTCGTGCAGATAGTCTTGCAGCGACTGCGGCCGGGCGACCATGTTGGCCATCGCGTCGAGCTTGCGCTCGCCGGCCTCTTCGATCTCGCCGCGCGAGCGCGTGCGAGCGCTCCTCGAAGTGGTCGGGCCACTCCTCGTCCATCTTCATCAGCCGCTCGAAATCGCCCTCGTTCGAGTGGGTCTCGTCGATCACCAACTCGCGCTCTTCCTCGGTGGGGGCGTCGGGCGGCTGACGCTCCTCCGGCTCCGCCCCCTCGGCGGCGATCTCCGGCTCCTCCTCCTGCAACTCCAGCACCGGGTTCTCTTCCATCTCCTGCTCGATCCGCTCCTGCAAGGCCAGGATCGGCAACTGCAGAATCTCCATCGACTGGATCATCCGCGGCGCCAGCACCTGCTTCTGCACCATTCGGAGGTCTTGGCCGAGAGATAGTCGCATGGGAAGGGATAGGGATTAGGGATTAGGGATTAGGGATTAGAGATTGGATAGCCGCTTGCGACTTCGCACTCGCCACTATCCACTCTCCACTAAAACTCCCTGCCGGCCGGTCATGGCGTCGGCAAGAATCTCCTTGTTGGCAAACTCCAACACGCTGCCGGTGGTGATTCCGCGGGCGAGCCGGGTGATGCGGACCGGCAGGCCGGCCAACAGGTTGGAGATGTGCAACGCCGTGCCGTCGCCTTCCACCGTCGGGTTGGTCGCCATGATCACTTCCTTGAATCCTCCTTCGCGGACCCGGCGCACCAACGCGTCGATCGTCAGTTGCTCGGGCCCGATTCCGTCCAACGGGGCAATCCGGCCCAGCAGCACGTGGTACAGCCCCCGATACACGCCCGACTGCTCCAACGCCATCAGGTCGCGGGGCTGCTCGACCACGCACAGCACGTCCTGCTGCCGGCTCGGATCGCGGCAGATCGCACACTCTTCTCCCTCTGCCAAATTATAGCACTTGCGGCAATACTGGACATTGTCTTTGACGTTGCGGATCGCGTCGGCCAGCGCCATCGCCTCGTTGCGATGGATGCGCAGAATATGATACGTCAACCGCTCGGCCGACTTCTTGCCGATGCCGGGCAGTTTGGCGAACTCGTTGATCAGTCGGACGACGGATTGCGTGAGTTCGGACATGAGAGTGGTCAGTGGTCAGTGGTCAGTGGTCAGTGGATCAGTCGGCCAACCGTTCGCACTCATCGCATTGACCACTCGCCACTCATCCCCTCCTCTCTCCTCCTCTCCCTCTTCCGTTCCGGTAAACTTTGCCAGGGCCTCGTGGAAGACGCCGGGCAGGGGCAGGCCGCCGGTCAGGTCGCGCACCGCGTCGGCGTGCATCTGCTTTCCCTTGGCGATGGCCTGGTTGACGGCCGCCACCACCAGGTCTTCGAGCAGTTCGCGGTCGTTCTGGGCGAACAATTGCGGATCGATGCGGCAGCGGAGCACTTCCATCAGGCCGTTGACCTCGATTTCGACCATGCCGCCGCCGGCCGTGCCGGTGACGCGGCGTTTTCTCATTTCCTCGGTGATCTGGCCCATCTGGCCGCCGATTTGCTGGGCCTGCTTGAGCAGGGCGCCGAGATTGGCAAGTCCTTTGAACACGGTTGTTTACTTCCTTACGGGGTATCGGGCGGATCGTCAACTCGGACCGGCTGGGCGCCGAACAACTCGCCCGCCCGACTGCACCAGCGGATGTCTGCATCACTTCCAGCAGCCGCTGGTGGGGCGAGACGACCCGCGCCGGCGCCGCCGACGGCGCCGACTCGCTCGGACTCGTCTGCGGCCAGGGCAAACTCGACGCGAATCCGCTGCCCGGTCACCTCGGCCAGCGCCTGCTCGAACCGGGCGACCTGTTCGGGCCGCTCGCACGCACTCTTGAAGACAGCATACCCCGGCTTGAACCGAATGACCAGCCGATTTGGCGCAGGAATTGCTACCGAATCGAACTGCCTGGCCTGATCGACCACCATGCCCGACAGCCGCGACAGCGCCCGGTTCCAGATTTCCACGGCATTCTCGGCGGTAAGCTCGACGGCCGGCGTGGCTGCGGCGCCGCGTGGGCGACCGTTGCCGGCTCGGCACGCTGGCTGGACGGCCTCCGCGGCTGGCGGCTACGGCCGGCTCATACTTTTTTTTTGCAGCCGCGGCGCGCCGGCCGGCCATACTGCGTCCGGCGCCGGCCGCTGCGCCGCGGCCGCTGCCGCAACGCCCGACTGCAACTGGGCAATCACCTCGGACAAGCTCGTCGAGGTCCTCCAACTGGCTGATCCTGCACCAGCGCCAGTTCGGCGAGGATGCGGCCCTGCGTGCTGTAGCGCATCCGGGAAAGGGTCTGGTCGAGAATCTGCATGACCGCCAGCAGGGTGTTCAGCCCCAGCCGCTTGCCCGCCGCCGACCACGCTGCTCGGCCCCGGAGGGCGACGTGTAGAGAAACGCCTCGCTGGGGCAGCCGACGGCGGCCACCATGCAATCGCGCAGGTAGCCGAAGAGCTGCTCGATCAGCTGGCCGGCGTCGACGCCGGCGCTCAGCGCGGCGTCCAGATCGGCCAGCGCCGCCGGCCGGGTTGCGCTCGATCAGATGCCCGACCAGCGCCGCCAGCCGCTCCTCGCCGGCCGTGCCGAGCATCCCGTGAACGTCGGCCACGGTGATCCGGCCCGGCGAAAAGGCCAGCAGTTGCTCCAACAGCGACTGGCTGTCGCGCATCGAGCCGGCCGCCCGCCGGGCGAGGACCTCCAGGGCCTCCGGCTCCGCCTCGACCCCTTCCGCCGCCACGATCTGCTCGCAGCCGCTGCGTGGATCGAGCGGGTCAGAATGCCCGCAAAATCGAACCGCTGGCACCGCGAGAGGATCGTGATCGGGATCTTCGTCGGCTCGGTGGTGCAGAAGATGAACTTGACGTGTTCGGGCGGCTCTTCGAGGGTCTTCAGCAGGGCGTTGAAGGCCTCGCGCGTGAGCATGTGGACTTCGTCGATGATGTAGATCTTGAATCGCGACCGGCTGGGCCGCACGCCGGCGTTCTGCCGCAACTGGCGGATTTCGTCGATGCCGCGGTTGCTGGCGCCGTCGATCTCCAGCACGTCCACGTCCTCGCCGGTGCTGATGCTGCTGGCAGATGTCGCACTGGTTGCAGGGCGTCGGCGTGGGGCCTTTTTCGCAGTTCAGGGCCTTGGCCAGGATTCGGGCGGCCGAGGTCTTGCCCACCCCGCGGGCGCCGGTGAACAGATAGGCGTGGCCGACGCGATTGGTCGCGATGGCGTTCGACAGCGCCTGGGCGACGTGCTCCTGGCCGATCAGTTCGGCGAAGGTCTGCGGCCGATACCGCCGGGCGACGACGACGTATTGGCGCGGAGGCCCGGCAGGGGCGGCTGTTGCTTCGGCGTTGACGGCTGGCTGAGGACATAGGGATTCAGGGATTCAGGGATTCAGATCACGCGGATGGCGTCTGCCCGTGTTCCTTATCCCTGAACCCTGAATCCCTGAACCCTGACCGCTTCCGACGGCCCCCGATGAGAGGCCCACCGCACCTGGAGGTGACCGCTTATGGCTGCTGACTTTCGTCCCTGACCAGGTTCGCAGGCCCCCATTGCGGGGACCTCTCATCGGAGGCCGTGCTGTCGGCGGCCTGCACCTACTTTGTACGCGCTGGGGGGCAGATCGTCAAAGGGGGTGCGGCGGGATTGTCGTGGGCCGTCTGCCGCCACCGGCAGAATACTTGACGCCGCGCGGGTCAGTAGATACGATTGGGCTGGCCTCACTTGCCTGGAAACTTATTCTATGGCCTATTGCTTTCCCCCCGAGTTGCAGGGCCTGGTGCATCAGGAGTTGGCCGCCGGCGGCTACTCTTCGGAAGATGAGTTGTTGCTGGCCGCGGTACGGCTCCTGCATCAGCGTGAAGAGGACTTGCGCATCTTCAAATCCCAGCTTCAGGGGCGTCTCGACCGGCTGGATCGTGGGGAAGGGATTGAACTGGAAAGCGAAACTGCCCTGCGGGCGTTTTTTGACGAGGTTCAGGCACGGGGTCAACAACGCTATGAGGCCAGCCGGGCTGCCCCATGAGCCGCTTCATCTGGCCTTGACCTGGTGAGTGACATCTATCTATCATCGCCCGCGCTTGTCTAGCCGCGGCGGCTGCCGAAGAACGGGGAATCAGGCTGGTCCTCCTCAAAGGAATGAGGGCGGTATGGTAGATGGTGTCCATTGGGGGGCGGCAGCGAGTCTCACGCCGCCTTTCCGCCCGACCGGTCGAGGGGCCCGTGCCGCCCAGTGCTTGGCCTGCGCCCTGATTCTGTTGGCCGTTCTCCTCGGCTTTGGTTACGTTCACGTTTACGGCGTCGACGTCTTCTATGCGGACGACTGGACCGTGAGGCCGCGCCTGCTCGATCATTACGCCGGCGGGACGCTGACCCTGGCCGAGCTATGGGAGCCGCACAATGAACATCGCATCTTCTTCCCGAAGCTGGTGATGCTGGGCCTGGGGACGTCCAGCCGTGGCAGCGTCCTTGCCGACATGTACTTTTCGGAAGTCCTGTTGCTGGCCATTCTCGGCATCTTCTTTGTCGCCTGCCGGCGACAATTCCCCGGCGATCGGACGCTCTGGCTGATGGTGCCCGTCGCGTTTCTCGTTTTCAGCCTGCGGCAATACGAGAACATGCTTTGGGGCTTCCAAATCGGTTTCGTCATGGTCGTCGCGGCGGCGTTGAGCGTTTTTCTGAGTCTGAGTCGGCTTCGCAATGATCGTTACCTGCCGGCGTTTCTCGGCGCCGTTTTGGCGGGCACGGTAGGGGCCTATTCGTCGATTCAGGGGCTTCTCATCTGGCCGGTCGGGCTGGGGCAACTCCTGATTGGGCCTCTAACGAAGCGTCTCAAGTTCGCCTTGACGGCAATTTGGGCGGTCGTCGGCGCCGGCCAGTGGCTGCTGTACTTCCACAACTGGCAGAGCCCAAACCACCATCCGTCGTTCGCATTTTCGTGGAAGTATTACTTGACGGCGATCGGAGGCGCCTGGTGGGCGACAAGGACGGGGCCCTGTGGTTGGGAGTCCTGCTTGTGGCCCTGGCGACGACGGCCGTGGTCTTCGTCCTCGTCAAACGGCAGTGGAGCGAGCAATCGTTCTGGCTGGCGACGATGGCCTTCTCGCTGACGACGCTGGCGGCGGTCACACTCGGCCGCTCCGGATTCGGCCCGAAACAGGCGCTGTCGTCGCGATACGCCACCTATTCGATTCCCCTGGTGGTCGCGGTCTACGTCATCTTTGCCTCGCAGAGCAGGGAACGGCGGAGCCGCGTCGCCACAGATCTCATGTGCGCTACGCTGGGATTGGCGATGCTCGGGGTCGGCGTCTCCTTTGTCTGGGGCCTGCACGCCGGGCAGGAATCGTGGCAGAAGAGGGATTATCAGCGGTTCGTGGTCTATGCCGTCGATTCGCAGCCCGACGAGGCGATCTCGATATCCCCGGTGAAAGACGACGTTCGCAAGTACGCGGCGGTGCTGAAGAAGCTGAAGTACAGCGTGTTTGACGACACGGAACTGCGGGCGCGCTGGAACTGCCAGATCCGACGCTGCCCGTGATCGCGACCCCCACTCGATACGGGATCGACAGCGTTGAGCTGGGGACTGACGGCGCCCTGTTGATCATCGACGGCTGGGCCATCGACTCGTTGGCCAGCGACGTGGCCGGCGGGGTGGCCGTCATCCTCGATGGGACGCCCCATCCGGCCCATTACGGGATGGAAAGGGGCGACGTCGCCAGGACCCTGGAGAACCAGAAGTTGGTATTCTCCGGGTTCCGATGTCCGATCTCGGCCAAGGACATCGCGCCGGGCAAACACTCGCTGGTGCTGAAGATCCAATCGCGGGATCGCAAGGCAGTTTTCGAGATGTCCGAGCAGATCGCGATTCACAAGAAACAAGAAGATTGCTGCGAAGCCGGCCAACCGCCGACGGCAGCGGTCACGAAAAGCAACGTGCCGGCGGGAGTGGCGCGGCAGGAGGATCGGTGACCCACGATGGCGTTGCTGTCGAGACTTCTATTATCCCGAATTGCGTTGGACCGGGCTGCCCATTCATGGTTTCCCAACGTATGATATGTGTAATTCCAGCCGCGCAGTCGAATTCCGGCGAGACCTTGACCGGGTGAGTGACATCGGTCTGGAATTGCGCGGCCATATCCAACCGCGGCCACTTGGGAATTGGGGAAATCGGCTTCTCCTTGGGGAGGAATGAGGGGCGACATGCGAGACGGCGTCTTTTTGGGCGGTGCGGACGAGAGTCCTACGCAGCCCCTCATTAGATACGAAGGCGTTGTGAAGCCCGCCAGCCGCCGGCTGTAGCGGCGAATTGCCAGAAGGAGCGGCGATGCACTATGACATTTGCGTTGTGGGCGGACTGGGCCACGTGGGGCTGCCGCTGTCGCTGGCCTTCGCCAGCAAGGGATTGAAGGTCTGTGCCTTCGACATCTCCCAGCAGGCGCTGGAAACGGTTCGCGCGGGGAAGCTGCCCTTCGTGGAATACGATGCCGAGCCCGTGTTGAAGAAGACCTTGGCCGACAGAACGTTGACCTGTTCGGGTTCCGACGATTGCATCGGCGCCGCCGACGTGGTCATCATGATTACCGGCACGCCGGTCGACAATCACCTCAGCCCCGAGTTCGAAGCCCTGCTGAAGGTCTTTCGCGACTACGAGCACTGCCTGCGCGACGGGCAGCTCATCGTGCTGCGGAGCACCGTCTACCCGGGAACGACGCGCCGGCTTCAGGAGTTTCTGAAAGAAAGCGGCAAGAACGTTGACGTCGCTTTCTGCCCGGAGCGGATCGCCGAAGGCTACGCCATCCACGAGTTGACGGCATTGCCGCACATCGTATCGGCGATGACTCCGGCCGCCGTGGAACGGGCGAAGAAGCTTTTCTCGATCCTCAATCCGGAAATCGTGGTGCTCGAGCCGCTCGAGGCCGAAATGGCCAAGCTGTTCACCAACGTGTATCGCTACATCAAGTTCGCCATTGCCAACCAGTTCTTCACGATCGCCAACGATGCCGGCCTGGACTACTACAAGATTCACAGCGCCATCAAGTACAAGTACCCGCGCGCCGCGGACCTGCCGGCCCCGGGCTTCGCCGCGGGCCCCTGCCTGTACAAAGACACGATCCAGCTTTCGGCCTTCAACAACCACACCTTTTTCCTGGGCCATGCCTCGCTGCTGGTCAACGAGGGCCTGCCGCACTACATCGTCAACAGGCTGCGGAAGCAGCACGACCTGCAACACCGGACGGTGGGCGTGCTGGGCATGGCCTTCAAGGCCGACGTCGACGACCCGCGCGATTCGCTGGCCTACAAGCTGCGGAAAATCCTCACCTTCGAGACCCAAAACGTCTTGTGCTCCGACGTCTACATCCGCGACCCGAGTTTTGTTTCCACGGAAGAACTGATCCGGCGATCCGACATCATCATCATCGGAACGCCCCATAAGGAGTACAAGAGCCTCACGATCGAGGGCAAAGTGGTCGTCGACGTGTGGGACATTTTCGGCAAAGGATGCCAGATATGAACGCCGATCTGTCGATTGTCGCGCCCGTCTACAACGAGGGCGAAAACATCTGCCGCCTGTTGGACGACATCGAGGCCAAAGTGGGCTCCCTGCTCAACGAGGTCGCGCTGGTGTACGACTTCGAGGAGGACAACACTCTGCCCGCGGTGCGGCAGGCGGCCGGCCGCTACTCGTTCCCCATCCGCCTGGTCCGCAACGCCTGGGGCCGCGGAGCGCTCGGCGCCATCCGAACCGGTTTCAAGGAGGCCCAGGGGCCGCTGGTGCTGGTCTGCATGGCCGATCTGTCGGACGACCTGGCGCGCCGTGCCGGCGATGCTGGAGCGGATGCACGAAGGCGCGACCTGGTCTGCGGCTCGCGCTACATGCGCGGCGGCCGGCAGCGCGGAGGCCCGCTGCTGAAACAGACGCTGTCGCGCCTGGCCGGCGTGTCGCTCCACTATCTGGCGGGCATTCCGACCCACGACGTCACCAACAGCTTCAAGATGTACCGCAAGCAACTGCTCGACGGCCTGACGATCGAAAGCACCGGCGGCTTCGAGATCGGCATGGAGATCGTCGTGAAGACGTTCGCCTCGGGCGGAAAGATTTCCGAGGTGCCGTCCACGTGGACCGACCGTTCGGCCGGCGTCTCGCGGTTCCGCATGTGGAAGTGGCTGCCCAAGTATCTCAGGTGGTATGGGTTTGCATTGAAGAGCCGATTTCGCGCAGGGCGACGGCCGGCCGCCCCCGCGGACAGCGGTCTGTCGCCGCGGGCGAATTGACGAACCGCTTCGACCTGGTCCTTTGCTGCATGGAGAAGAAATCATGGCGAACATTCTGTCGTTGGGCGGTTGCGGCTTCATCGGGTCGTACCTCACCCGCAAGTTTCTCGAAGAGGGGCATGACGTGACCTGCGTCGACGACTTCTCGAAGTATGGTTACGTCGAGCACGACTTCTACCGGCATAAGAACTTCCGGTTGGTTCAGAAGGACACGAGGCAGCTTGATCCGCGCGACTACGCCGGGTACGACGTGGTCATGTGCCTGGCGGCGCTGATCGGCGGCATTCAGTATTTCCATCGCATCCCCTACCGCATCGCCCGCGACAACACGCAGATCCTGACGCACGCCATCGACTGCACGTTGGCGGCCTCGCCCCGGGCAACGTTCTACTATTTCTCGTCCTCGATGGTCTACGAGCGCGTGCAGCGGCCGGTAACCGAGGAAGACGCGCTCACGCAGCCGGTGCCGCTGACGAACTACGGCATGCAGAAACTGTTCGGCGAGTTCGTCACCCGCGGCGCGGCGAGGAATTCGGCTTGAACTACGTCATCGTGCGTCCCTTCAACGCCGTCGGCAGCGGCGAGCTTCCCCACGTCGAAAGCTCCGGCGAAGCCGCCTTCGGCATGGCCCACGTCATTCCCGACTTCGTCTACAAGGCCCTGCTCCGGCAGACGCCCTTCGAAATCCTCGGCGACGGCCAACAGGTCCGCACGTTTACCCACGCCCGCGACGTGGCCGATGCCGCGGCCCTGATGCTCCGCAAGGGGGTCCGCAACGAGGACTTCAACATCTGCGGCAACGCCACCTCGTCGGTCGCCGATCTGGCGAAGATGATCTGGTCGCGGGTGAACCCGGGAGCGGCGTGGCCGGGCTTCAAGAGTCTGCCCGCCCCGAGCGACGACGTGCGGTTCCGCGTCGGCAAGTCCGAGAAGGCCGCACGCCTGCTCGGCTGGTCGCCACAGTTTGACATCGACTTCATCCTGGACGATACGATCCGCTTTATTCGGGAGAAGATGGGCTCGCACCTAGAGTAGTCCGACACAACGAAAGTGTCGGGTGCCACGGGCAGCTTGTCTGCCCGTGTTTCCCGCACTGGCTGGCAAGCAGCCAGTGCCACCCAACTCGACATGTTGTGCGTGTCGGACAATCAGTGCCGCTGTTCCCTCCGCTATGCCCCGGCCAGATGGCCCACCAAGAGCTTGAGGCCGATGAGAATCAGGACCACCCCGCCGACAACCTCGGCCCAACGTCCCCAGCGAGAGCCGATCCGGGCGCCGAAGGAGATGCCGATGGCGGTCAAGGTGGCGGTTACTACCCCGATTACCACGCTGGGGAACCAGACCGATACCCCCAGGAACGCCATGCTCATGCCGACCGCCAAGGCATCGATGCTCGTGGCCACCGAGAGCGTCACCAGTCGCAGGCCGCGGGTCGGATCGTTGCTGTTCTCGGGGTCTTCTCGGTCCGCGGGCCTCCCAGAGCATCTTGCCGCCCACGTAGCCCAACAACGCGAATGCCAGCCAGCAGTCGTATCCGTCGATGTAGGCGGCCAAGCTCTCGCCGGCCAACCAGCCGATGATCGGCATCATGAACTGGAACAGCCCGAAGTGAAAGCCCAGCCGGAAGACGTGACGCGGCGTCACCGTGTCGATGGCCAGACCGGCGGCGACGGCAACCGCCAAGGCGTCCATCGCCAGACCGACGGAGAGAGCCAGTAAAGCGAGCCAACTCAGTTCCATAAGGGTGGAATCTAATGACCGGCGGCTAACAGCCACGGGAGCGTGGCTGCGACTCCTCCGGGGGCTGTTAGCCCTCGGCCATTGTCGCGACTTTGTTGTCACACGAGCCAAGAAGCGACGCTGCATTTACCCCGAAACACCGACGACCAGGGAGGGGGATTCCGGCTGCGCCGGGCATTGCAGGGCCGGGGGCTGGTCGCCATGATGGAAACCATGACTGGACACCTTGCGTAAACGTCGCCCGACGGCTCTCCCAGATGGCCCAAGCCCGGCCCGAGGCCGTCGCCGTGGTCGAACCGCTGGGCTACGACGCCCAGGGCAAGCGGCAGTACCGGCACGTGACCTTCCGCGAACTCGACCAGGATAGCGACCGGATCGCCCGGGGACTGCGCCAGATGGGCGTATCGCCCGGAACGAAGCTGGCCCTGCTGGTGCGGCCGGGGATCGATTTCGTCTCGCTGGTCTTCGGGCTGTTCAAGGCCGGGGCCGTGGCGATCCTGATCGACCCCGGCATGGGCCGGCGAAACCTGATCCGCTGCCTGGCCGAGGCCGAGCCGGAAGGGTTTGTGGCGATTCCGCTGGTACAGGCCGTTCGCGCGTTGCTGCCCGGCCGTTTTCCCAAGGCCCGGTTCAACGTGACCGTCGGGCGGCGCTGGTTTTGGGGCGGCGTCACGCTCGAACAACTCCGCGGCGGTCCCTGGAGCGGCAGCGAATTGGCCGCCACAACGGCCGACGACCCGGCGGCCATCATCTTCACCACCGGCAGCACCGGCCCGCCGAAAGGCGTGCTGTTTACCCACGGCAATTTCGACGCCCAGGTGGATCAAATCCGCGACTTCTACGGCATCCAGCCGGGCGAAGTCGATTTGCCGGCTTTCCCGTTGTTCGGGCTGTTCAACTGTGCGATGGGCGTGACGGCCGTCATCCCCGACATGGACCCTTCGCGTCCCGCCCAGGTCGATCCGACCAAGATCATCGAAGCGGTGCGCGATTGGAACGTCACGCAGGCGTTCGGCTCGCCGGCCATTTGGGACCGCGTGGGCCGGTACTGCGAAACGCACGGCGTCGGGCTGCCGACCGTCCGCCGCGTGCTTTCGGCCGGCGCGCCGGTGCCGGCCGAAGTGCTTCGCCGCATGAAGGCCTGCATCCACCCGGAAGGCGACATCCATACGCCCTACGGCGCAACCGAGGCCCTGCCCGTGGCCTCCATTTCGGCCAGCGAAGTGCTGGGGGAATGTCCCGATTTTCGCGGCGCGAGCGACCCGGCATCTCCAACCCGCGATCAGGCCGCGAAAATGGGACTGTGCCCTTCAGCGGTCTCCGGGTACGGCCGAGCAGACGCGCCTGGGAGCCGGCGTATGCGTCGGCCGCAAGTTTCCCGGCATTCGAGTGGAAAGTGATCCGCATCGTCGATGGTCCGATCCAGTCGCTCGACGAGGTCGAGGAATTGCCCGCCGGCGAGATCGGCGAGTTGATCGTGGCCGGGCCGGTGGTCACGCGGGCAGTACGTCACGCGCGTCGAGGCGAACGCCTTGGCGAAGATTGCCGACGGCGGACGCCGTCTGGCACCGCATGGGCGATTGCGGCTACTTGGACGGCGAGGACCGTTTCTGGTTCTGCGGCCGTGTGGCCCATCGCGTGCTCACCGCCGAAGGGCCCATGTATCCCGTTCGCTGCGAG
Source organism: uncultured Planctomycetaceae bacterium (assembly GCA_963759115.1). GTDB lineage: Bacteria > Planctomycetota > Planctomycetia > Pirellulales > Thermoguttaceae > CAVWXT01. Next base: position 851,213 of record CAVWXT010000001.1, on the reverse strand, counting down.
GCGATTTTCAACCAGCACCCGGCCATTCGCCGCAGTGCCCTGGTGGGCGTCGGGCCCGTCGGGCAGCAACGTCCGGTCATTATTCTTGAGCCTTACCCGGGGCGAATGCCGGCCAACGAGTCGGCCCGAATCGCGCTAATGACCGAGATCCGACGCCTTGCCGCCGCGAGCCCCTTGACCGAGCGGATTTCCGACTTCCTCCTGCACCCCGGCCTTCCGGTCGATATCCGCCACAACGCCAAGATCTTCCGCGAGAAGCTGGCGGTTTGGGCGGCGCGGCGGTATCGGTCGTAACGTTTCTTGGCTAATGTGAATTCCCCCAAATCTCGCAGCGCGGGTGACATTGCGTTGGAAACCGTCTTTCTCGCCGTGAAATGGGACCGTCCCCCTTGCGCCGGCTGAGCGAGGGGTGGTATACTGAAGTCATGCTGGACGAGTGGTTTTGTGAGATTGCCGGACGTGAAATCGGACCGCTGTTGTCGCAGCAACTCGCGACAATGGCGGCCAAAGGACAGGTTCTGCCCACCGATCGCGTTCGGCATGGCGCGACGGGCAACTGGACCCCGGCCGAACACGTGAAAGGCCTGTTCGTGGCCCAGCAGGAGCCGCAATCGCCCGCTGTGGGGCCGGCCAGCGTACACGTTCCGCCATTGCCGTCGCCGTCCGGTTTGCGCAAGGCGAAAGCCCTCTCGCTGCCGCCCGTCGGGCCGCCCATCGCGGCGGCACCCGAATTGCCCGAGGGCGCGGGTCTGTTGGATATTGTGGCTGGGCCGGCCGGCGGCGCTCACCCCGCACACGGCGGCAAAATCACCGCCGAGTTGGTCCGTGCCAAGCAGAAGCGACGGCGGCAGATGCTGGCGACGGGCGCCACAGTTGTCGTTGCGGCGGGAGTGCTGATCGTCTGTCTTGTCTGGGCCGCAGGAGGCTTTGAGGGTATCAAGCAAGGCGGCGGGTTGGTCGCGGTCGCCAAGAAGACGGCGACGTTGGCCACCCAGCCGAAGGAACCGAAGGGCGATGCCGCCAAGTCCAACTCGAAAGAAAAGCATGACGGCGGCAAGGCCAAAGCCGCCGGTGCAAAGCAGGCCGACGAAAAGCCGCCGGACAAAACCGCCGAAGAGGAAACGCCCGCCGAGAAGGAAGACGAGGACGATGGCAAGTGGGTGGACGCGTCCATGTCGTGCGCCGTTGTCGACCAGATTCCGATCAAGGTTCTCTCGGCCGCGTGGGAGGGCCGCAAGATCGGCACGTTGGAAGGCGCGTACTTGGCAATTCGCGTCGAGGTGGAGAACGCCAGCCGGCTGCCGGACAGCCGGCTCGCGTTCGAGGGCTGGAGTCCCGACGCGCCGCGCCGCTGGGTCCGGCTGACGGACGACCGGCGGAAGGTGTGTCCGGCGAAAGAGGCCGACCCCGCCAACACCGTGGCCAACCTGTTGCCCCTCAAGCTCGGTGCGGGCAAGTCGGCCCACGACGTGTTGCTCTTCGAGGCGCCGAAACCCGCGGGCGAAGTTCTTGCGATTGGAACTGTCGGCGGAAGCGTTCAAGAAGGAAGGAACGGCCTGTTTCAAGATTCCGGCCAGCATGATCAGCGGCGTGCCCACCGAAGCCGATTTGGCCCCGCCGAAACCCGTGAAGAAGGCCGTCGCCAAGCCGGCGCCCGAGCGGCCGCAACCTGGCACGGGCGATCCCAAAGTCGATTTTGGGATTCGCGACGACGATGCCCCGCCGTAGATCACTGTGTTTCATTCCCGGGCGTGTTGGAGGATGCGATGCAGAACGCCTATGTTGCGGATGTCGGTGATTTCGGGAAATACGGACTTCTCCGCACGCTGACAAATGGCATGCCGCACCTCGCGTTGGGCGTTGTCTGGTACTTCGTCGCCGAGAGGAAGACGGAAGGGAATGATGGGAAACACGATGCGTACCTAAGTGACCTAGCCGGGAAGCATTACTGGTACGAATCATGCGACCCGTTGCTCTATGCGGCCATGAAGCGTATTCGCCAATCGGCAAGTCGCAGTGTCGTTATGATTGAAGAGAGCCCGCTGTCAAGTCTCAATCGCAACCTTTAGGCGAGAGGCGAGAACTTCGTTGGGAGTTCGATAGCCGAGGCGTTTTCTCGGACGGTCGTTGAGAAGTTGTTGGACTTTGGTAAAACGATGATTGGGGATGCCGACCAGATCCGTACCTTTGGGAAAGAACTGCCGGACCAGGCCGTTGGTGTTTTCGTTCGTGCCGCGCTGCCACGCGCAGTACGGCTTCGCAAAGTAGATCTTCAAAGCGGCTTCCTCCGTCAACCGCTCGTGCTCGGCGAACTCCTTGCCGTTGTCCAGCGTCAGCGTCTTCCGCAGCTTCGGAGGCGTGGTCCGATACAACTCGGCGGCGGTCTGACGGACCGTCGCCGCCTGCAAGGTGGGAACCTTGCCCAGCAACAAATAGCCCGACTTCCGCTCGACCAGCGTGACGGCGCCGCCGCGTCGGTTGGCGCCCACGATGGTGTCCCCTTCCCAGTCGCCGAAGCGACGGCGGCGATCCACGACCACGGGGCGTCCCTCGATGCTCGTGCCGGTGCGAATCCGCCCGCGTTTTTCCCAGTTGGGCCGCTGTCGGCCCAGACGCCGCAGATAACGCCGCCAGTGCTTCCCGGTGGCCTCCTCGCCGCCGATCCAGGCGTAGATCGTTGGGGGCGAAATCCACTGTCGCCGATCGCCGGGAAAGTCGCTGCGCGCGCGACCGGCGATCTGGTCGGGCGACCATCGCCGCCGCAGGCGATCCCGGACATAACGCCGCACTTCCGGCCGTTGCATCTTGGCGACCCACGGACGTTCACTCCGCCGCCGCCGAGCCTTTCCCTCGGCCGCCACCGCCCAATAGCCGTTGCGGCTGCGATTGCGTCGCAGTTCGCGGGAAATCGTGCTCTTGCTGCGGCCGAGCCGGTCGGCGATCTGCGTCTGCATTTTTCCCGCCCTGTGCTCGTGGGCTATGATTTCACGTTCTTCCAGGGTAAGATGACCTGCCATCGCGGGGACTCCTTTTTGAATGGACCTTCCTCAAAAACGCCCATTCAAACGTCCCTGCGATGTTTTTACCTATACCAGTCTTCCATACGGTTGCGATTCAATTCTAACAGCGGGGAGTCTGGTACTGCCCGCGGATACGCGATTCTTTTGCGAGCCTGTGCCAGTTTTTGCGACGGGGCCTTTCCCCGGATATGCTGAGCAACTTCGGCGTTGGGCGTTGAGGATGGCGTGGCACGATAAGGCGCGAGCGTTAGTTCAGACGTGCGATTTGGTCTTCACCGATCCTGACAAGGGGATACTCTATGACGATCGCAAGACGCAGAAGCCATCGCACGAACATTCGTATTGGGACGAACTCGACTCGTACCTCGCGGATGGCAAGAGCCTGGTCGCATACCATCACTTGGGCCGCCAGCCCGGGGGGCACGAACAACAGGCTCAGGGCTGTCTGAGGAGGATTCGTGAACGAGGCTATAAGGCATGGGCCGTTCACTATCGGCGAGGGACGTCGCGACTTTTCCTTATCATTCCGGCGCGGGATGAGCACAGGTTGGTGCTATGGGAGCGGACGCAACGATTCGTTGCGTCACGATGGCAGGAACACGCTCATTTTCTAACAGCCTGATGCTACGAACCGCCGCCGCATTATGTAACGGAATTATGCCTTTGACAAAGCAGTCTGAGCCAGTGGGACGACCTATTCTCCTTGTCTCCCTCTTATTGATTGTCAAACTCAGTAGTTCCAAATTTGGCTATGTGTGGCGATGTGCCGTAAGTCGTTCATAGGTATGACGATCGAGTCCGAGGGTTTTGTTGGCGCCGAGGGCTTGTTGAACGATCTGGGTGATCCACAAGAGCATTTCTTGGAAACGAAGCAATTCCAGAAAGAGTTGCGGTTCCTCGGTGAATTTTCCTTTGGCGAAGCGAAAATGAATCCACACCCACACGTTGCGCAGCACCAGAGCAATGCCCACGAACAGCAGACGCAACGCTGGATCGCGCGTGCATGTCTTGATCTTCGCCTCGTTCATCTGGCGGTAGCTCGTCTCGATGCCGAAACGCTTGCGATAGGTTTCGCGTATCTCCGCAGGTGTTCGCCGCACCTTCGACACCACGTAGAGAAGCCGCTTGCGCCGCCGCCGGCCGGTCTTCTCGTCGGTGAAATGCTTGCTGGCAACGCAAATGTTCACGGTCACGCTGGCCTTCGGTTTCTCTTTCGTTTGGCCCGAGGTGATCGTCTCCCGATAGTAGCCGTGTTTCTTCTTCAACAGTGCTCGCAAGCCGTGCGGCGGAGTCTTGGGGTCCTTGGGCTTTCGGCCTCGCACGACGGCGGGAATGATGAATCCACGACGGGCGCGAAGAAGATACTGAATGACTTCTACGCTGAAAAAGCCCTTGTCCAGCAGCAAAAAGCGGATTTTTACGCCTCGGCGACGAACAATCGCCAACAGCCGCTGAAGCACCTCTTTCATCGAGTCGCCGTACTCGACTCGCACCAGCGCCAAGGTGTAACGGTAGCCTTTGTGGAGTACCACAGCCGTGGCGTAGGCATGGAAATGGGTGGTGCCCGACTTCGGTTCGCCTCGAAAGATTTCCTTCTTGTCCCGCGCCGGCTGCCCGTGATAGGGAATCAGCGTCAGGTCGATCGCCACCATGCGGGATTTGCGTCGCAACGCCTTGGGCACATGCGTCACCAAGGCGAGGTTCAAACGACGTTCGAGTTCGGCGATTTCCGGCAACGTTACGGCCAAGGCGTTGCGAATCGTCTGATCCGACGGTGCATCGGCCAGATCGCGGCAGGCGGCAAACACGGAAACCACCCGTGCCGCGGCAATCAGGAGAATTTGGAGAAGCGTGGAAGTCGAACATTTATAACCCCGATACTCAAGGCGAAGCGCCGTCCCTATCCAGTCCTCGGCGTACGCGTGGACCTCCGCCTTGGTGATGATATACTCCGTTTGTGAACGCATGGGTTTCCTCCTTGTGTGAACCTGGTTTGTGACCCAAGTTCTTTACTGGAGGAACCTTGCGTTCACCTATATCAATTTCCCGAATTTGGAACTACTGAAACTCCTTAATAAGCGATCCAAGGATTAGTTCACCGTGGTCCATTTGGAAGCCGACATCTTTTTCCAGTTTTGAGAGAGCAGACTCGACGACTTCATCAGTCACGTTCGCGCTTGTCTTGGGCTTCGGTGGTGGGTAATTGAACTTGTAGAACGTGAATTTTGTGTGGAAAACCGAGTTTATGACCGCTATCTGTGTATTCATGTCCGCAGTCCCCGCGCGGTACTGCTGGCCTAATGTGCTACTCGCCGCGAGCAACGCTTGCAGTTTCGTTTCATCAGCAAGCTGTCCTTGCTGCCTCGCTTTTTTGCATTCATCGAACGCCGACCGGGCGGCTTCGATCCTCGACAGAAAGTCAGTTGCAGTCCTGTAGTAGCATGCCGAGAACTACTTAATAGCGACGAGGCGGCGTTCCATCAGCATTTGCTCCCGCTGATGTCGCGTCTGAACGTACACTGTTCCAACTGAGCAAACAAAGCCGACAACGGCGCCGAGAATCACCAGCGAAACCGATTGTCGAAACGTCAAACTCTCACCTGCGCTCATCGGCGGACCTTTCGAGAAGTGGGCGAGTTGTTGCCCTGAAATCGAAGAACCACAAAAGGCATAATGGTGAACCACCGCCCCGTTCCTGAATCGCTTCAGTGGTGAGTTTGCCTATCGCCTACGCTACACCCCTGCCATGACGAAGGCAATAACCCTATGCGGCAAAAAGGCCGGCTGGAAATCGGCAACGAAACTTTCACGCGGGCTTCGTGGCACCCCGCCCGAACTGACACCCACACCCAACCAGGGGCTGTGCTTTGTCAAACGCATAATTCCGTTATGTAATCGTCCTACCGGAGCGCGACGCGGAGAACAATCAATGGTATACGATGGGCATGTCGAAAAGGGCGTAGTGATCGTTGACGATCCTGTCATCTTGCCCGAGGGAATGCGCGTCCGGGTCGAGTTGTTACCGCATTCACGCGTGGACCCGCACGGTCCATCCGTACCGACCCTTTATGATCAGTTAGAACCACTGGTCGGCGCGGCCAAGGGCCTGCCGCCTGATCTGGCTCGCAACCACGACCGTTATCTCCACGGCGCAATGTGACCGCGGCGCCCGGCCTACCGCCAACTCAACACGCGGAAAACGCCCTCGCGGCGGCGGACTTTGTCGGGCAGCGTGAGCAGGCGATCGCGGTAGATGCTCAGTAAAATGGCCGTGCCGAAAATCACCGCCCCGCCGATCATCATCCAGATCGCGGCGGTCTGCACGTTCTCCAGCATGTTGATGAACAGCACCAGCGAAATCAGGTAGACCAGCAGCAGGCTCGCCCCGGTGATCGTCGTCGCGCGGAGTTGGAACACGAAACCCGTGGCCAGCAGAATGATGCCCGCCGCGAGCATCCCCAGCTCGTTGAGCGTCGAGAACTCCGGCATGGGCTGGCAGCGGTGGATGAGCACGGCGATCGTCAGCGGCACGCCCACCAGCAGGCTGCCAAACAACAGGCTGAAGCTCACCAGGTCGCTTTGCTGCTCCTGCTCGCGATGCCAGCCGACGTGGCCGATCACCAGCAAGCGCCGTTCCGACGACCACGCTGAAGATTTCCAGCTTCTCCCAGAGCGTCAGGTGGCTGAGGACGTGCAGGGTGATGAAGGTCAGGCCGGCCTCGGCAATCGCCATGACGATGTACCACCGCCGGCAGGCCGCGTGTTGCACCAGCCACGCCGCCAGCAGGCTCAGCACCATCAGCGCCAGCAGCAGGAACACGAGCGACCAGTGGATGGCCGCCGGGCCGTGTGGCCAGCCGGCTGAGCGTAATCAGGGCGGCCGCCACGAACGATAGCGACATCAGGGCGTTGGCGCATTGGAACGCCGCGTTCGACCAGGCCGGTCCATTCCAGCACGGCCAACCGGTAGCACACCAGCAGCGCCAGCCCCAAGCACGGCGAAGGTGAGCGTGTAGTACTCGGCGCCGACCTGCCAGTATTGGAGGAGTTGCCACACGGCGCCGCAGGCCGCGGCCGTGCCGAGATAGACGTTGAAGCCTTGCTTGCGGAAGGCGGCGGCCAGGGCGTAGAACACGGCCGCCTCGGCGAAGAAGGCCGCCAGCAAGCAGATTCAGCGGCTTGCCCACTTCCGGCTCGACGACGTGCTGCGGGCGTCAGGTGCATGGCGGCCGCCAGCACGGCGGCGATCATCACGCCGGTGGCCGGCGTGGGCCACCCACACCAAGGGATTCTCCTGCGTGTGACCGCGATACAGCCGGGCGGCGATGATGTAGAGGATCGGGACGATCATCACCAGCGGCGCCAATTCGTCCCAGGTCTCTGATGCCCAGCACCGAGAGCAGCCCGACCAGCGCCGGTCAGCGTGGCGGCCGCCGTGCCGAAGAAGTACGTGGACGACAGCCAAGGGATGGTGTGGCGGTAGAGATGTGCGCCGACCCGGCAGGATACGGCCGTCACGAACATTGCCACCACGTAGAGCCAACGTGACGGCGTACGGCCCGCCGCCCGGGCAGGTGCCACAGTTCGTTCGAGCGGCTTGTAGGTGGCCCGCAGGTGCAGGACCAGCCCGAGCAGCACGGGCACCGTGCTGAGGAACAGGCCCAGCGGCTGGCCGGCCCGCACCAGCGACAAGGCCGCGGCGGCCAGTCCGTCGGGCTTGGCGCCGCGCGAGACGCGGCTCTGCCAGCCGCGGAGCAGCTTGGGCTGGAGCGAGATTGGCGGCCAAGGCCGTCAGGGCCAAGGCGATGATGGCCGCTTCGGCGGTCACCTTGACGGCAACCAACTCGATCACCAGCATTTCGGCCCACAGCAGCGTGAACACCGCCAGGTAGACGTACAGGCCCACGCGCCGCACCACGATGTCGGAGTAGAAGTAGGCGTAGGCTCCCGGCCAGGACCAGGGCCAGGGCGAGAAACTGGCCCCAACGTTCGGCGACGATGGCCGGCGGGCCGAGACTGCCAACGCTGGTAGAGCGGCTCGAAGAGCGGCCTGTAGAGCCAGTCGCCGGCAATCTGGGCCCCCAACACCAAGAGCAGCCCCGCCGCCAAGAGCACGTGCCCCGACTGGAAGAACGCCAGTCCGAAGCGCCGGCGGGAGAACGGCCCTTCGGTCTCGGGGAACGCCCGCTCGACGTGGATGCGAGATCAGGCCCAAGACGACCAGCAACGTCGGCCGGCGCGGCAATTTCCCAGAACCGGCCGGCGTCGGCCAGCATCAGCAGGCCGGTCATGGCGATGCCGCCGTTGAGCACGTAGACGAACAGGTGATCGCGCAGCACCAGCGCCGAGGCCAAGATAGAGCACGCAGCAGACCAACGCCGCCACCCAAAGATGCCCGTCGAGCGTGATCAGGCCGTTGGCGTGGTAGAACCAGAGGTTCAGCGGCATCACCAGGCAGGCCAGCAAGGTGATCGCGCGGCCGGCGGTCTGATAGCGGCGAATAGCGGATGATGGCCCAGCCGCCGGCCAACACCGCGGCGTTGCCGATGCCCAAGGCGACGGCGACCACCACGGGATTCTCGAAGATCCCAGGTCGCCAGCCAGATCACCAGTCCGAGCACCAACAGCACGCCGCCAAGGCCCAGCAGCCATTGGATCGTGCGCGGATCGAGGATGATTTCCCAAAGCGGCTGGCGAGGCATCCGCGGCGCGGCGGCGCCGGCAGGCGAATCGGCCGCAGTCGACGGAGGCTGACGCTCGGCCGCCGGCCGGCTTCGCTCCGCCGACGGCTTCCGCCACCACCACCGCCCCGGTCACCCGATCCTGCTCCAGGCGACTTCGCAGCGCGGCGATCGCGCGACTTGGCGTCGTTCATGCAGGCATGCGCCTGGACCAGGGGCAGCCGGCCGGCATCGCAGTGCGACTTGATCCGATGGCACGTGTAGGTCCAATAACGCAAGGTCTGCACCTGCGACCGGCTCACCGGCACGCCGCATCCGCCACAATGCTCGCGCCCGGCAATCACGGCGGCGCGACAGTTCCAGCAACGGTCGGCCGGCATCAGCACGGCATCCGAGGGCAGCGGGCGGCCTTCGCGGGCCATCCGATTCGCGGTCTGGCGTTGCTGGTTGTAGTCCTGAGTGATGGCGTGCAACGGTCCGCCGCCGATCGTTTGGTCCTTGGCCCATTGTTCGAACCGGCTTTGGGCGAACTCCATCGCCTGAATCAACTCTCGCCAGGCGTCCGACACGCCGCAGGAAGGGCAGTCCCCGTGCTCGCCCGACAACAACTGGCCGCAGACCACGCACTTCGCGCCTTGCGATGCTTCCGACATGAGACGCCTCCTGAGTAAACGGGAAGAGAGTCCCCCAGGACGAACTAGGGCCTTAGTTTACATTTTTGACCGAATGCAGGCAATACGGTGGGCAGCGACATTCTTCCTCAAGAGGCGAGAATTCGCCAGCGATATAACGCGCCGCCCCCGGGATCAGCAAGAGCCGGGCGTGGGGCGCAGGTTGCAGCAGCGGCCGCCTTTGGAGTGCGGCGATTTATCAGCCTTTTTCTAGGGCTTATTGATTGGCCCCTATCATAGCAAGCCGTCCGGTTCTTGTCGCGATACTGGCCACGCCGGGCACTTGATAGACTAATTAAAATGGCGGATAATGTAAGTCTATACGCAGCAAATGGTTAGGTAATGAGGCATAATCCGCCATATTTAATTAGCCTTTTGTGCCCCTTCCTGTTATCATCTTGGCAGAAGAACCGGCCGCGCGGCCGGGCAAGCCCACTGCGTTTATGGAGGAGGCAGACATGGCACAGTTCGATCGGAAGAAACACGTCCTGGTCGGCCTCGCCGGTCAATTGAAGGTCCCCGACGACGACCATATCACCCCAAAACTGCTGATGCTCACGGAAGGGGAATGCGACGGCCTGGGGCCACTCCAGGCCGCCCGCAAGTTCGGCTATAGCCGCCAGCGCTACTTCCAACTCCGCACCGCCTTCGCCAAACAGGGCGCGCGGGCGCTGGACAATCAGAAGCGCGGCCCGAAAACCCATTACCGCCGCACGGCGGAAGTTGTCCGCCAAGTGGTGCGGCACCGCTTTCTGGATCCCGAGGCTTCGCCGCAGGTGATCGCCCAAAAGCTCGTGCAGAGCGGTTGGACGATCAGCATCCGCAGCGTGGAAAGGGTGCTGGCCGAGTACGGCCTGCAAAAAAAAACTCCACAGGTTCCGCCCCAGGCCGGAAAGCGAACCCGTCGAGGCGCGGATCACCCATAAACTGGTCCAGCACGTCGAAGGCGATCCGATGAGCATTGAACGCGGCGTCCGCCAGCGGCTGGCCGATAAGATCAGCGACAACATGGCGGGCCTCTGGCTGTTGGTCCCAGAACACCTGCGGCTGGGGACGTGGGACCTGCTCCGCGCCTGGACGCAACAGCCCGCCGAGCGGATCGAACCGCGCCTGGCGCTGCAACTGGTGCATGAAGCGGCGCTGTGCAGCAACGGGCTCCGCGAGGGGCGTTGCCTGACGCTCCGCGGCTTCGAGACCCTCAACGGACTGCCCTTCCTGGCCGGAGGACACGGCGGTCCACGAGGTGCTGGGCGGCACGAGCGTCGCCGCACACCGAGGAACTGCAGGTGGCCTTGGGAAAACTCCGCCGTGCCTCCGGGCATTACCAAGGAAAACTGCTGCTGATCGACCCGCACCGCGCCGCCGAGCTACAGCCAGCGGCACATGCGCAAGCGCCAGAAGGAGCGCGGCTCCAAGCCGATCAAGACGGCGCAGACCTTCTTCTGCCTCGATGGCGACAGCGCGCAGCCGCGTCTGTTTCACGGCGGCCAATTCCGCGCGGACCGTGAGCCAGGCGACGCCTGAGTTGCTGCGCATGGCCGGGGAAATCCTGGCCCCGCTGCCGGAGCACACGTTGGTGGCCGCCGACACGGAGCACTTTGCCGTGGAACTGGTAGACCACGTCCATACGGAGACGCTCCTTCGACCTCATCACGCCCATCCCCAACCGCCAGAGCGACCGGAAGCGCTGGCGGCAGATTCCGGCCGAGGTATTCAAGCGCCATTGGGCGGGCTACGCCACGGCAGTCCTGCCCTACACGCCCCACCATAGCCGCGGCGGCCCGTACTACGAACTCGTGCAACGCCAGGGAGAGCGGCCCGAGGATTGGCAGTTCAACGGCTTCTTCTCCACCACCGACCGCGATCCGCGTCGACGCCCTCACCCGCGATTATCCCCATCGCTGGCACATCGAGGAGTTCTTCAACTTCGACCAGTCGTTAGGTTGGAGACGGGCGGGCACGATGAACACCAACATCCGTTACGGCCAAATGACGACGGCCTTGGTGGCGCAGACCGTGATCCATCAGTTCCGCAAGCGACTTGGAGAGCCCTTCGCACACTGGGATGCCAGACACTTGGCGTCCGATATCTTCCGCGGACTGGACGGCGACATCCGCGTGAAGGACAATACCATCCTCGTTACCTACTACAATGCTCCTAACGCGGAACGCCTGCGGGCCGAGTACGAAGACTTGCCGGCCAAGCTCAGGGCCGAAGGCGTCGCGCCAGGCATCCCCTGGCTCTATGGATTCGAACTCGACTTCCGCTTCCGGTAGCCTGCCCCCGCCGACAGAAGGTAAAATTAACAAGCCCTAGAAAAAGGCTGATAAATCGCCGCACTCCAAAGCGGGCGGCCCCGGAAAATGGCGAAATGGCGGTCAGAGCGGCCCTGCCTCGGTTGACAGCGACGGGCGGCTAGTTTAGGATTTTTGGTTTCCCCTGGACCAGCGAGATGAGACTATGGCCGTCCCCAAGCGTAGGCAGAGCAATGCCCGCACCGGCAGTCGCCGGGCACACGATGCCAAGAAGCCCAAGCAGCTTTCCTATTGCGCCCAGTGCAGCACCGCCCTGCCGACGCACGTGGTCTGCCCCAACTGTGGCCACTATATGGGCCGTAAAGTTGTCGAGACCGAGTCTTGAACCGAATCGCTTTTCTATTTCCCGGGCAAGGTGCGCAGACGGTGGGGATGGGCAAGCGGCTGGCCGAGTCGCTGCCTGCTGTCCGCCGCCTTTACGATCGCGCTGCCGAGGTGCTCGGCTACGATCTGGCGAAACTCTGCTTCGAGGGGCCCGCCGACGAGCTCGATTCCACCGTCTATAGCCAGCCGGCGATCTTCGTCACCAGCCTGGCCGCCTTGGAGTCGCTTCGCGCCGAATCGCCCGACGTGGTTTTGGGCTGCGAAGCTACGGCCGGTCTGAGCTTGGGTGAATACACGGCCATGGTATTCGCAGGGGTCATGGATTTTGAAGACGGCCTGATGCTCGTCCAACGCCGCGGCGCCGCCATGCAGGACGCCGCCGACGCCACGCCCAGCGGCATGGTGAGCATCCTGGGGCTGGAGCAGGTCCAGGTTGAGGCCCTCTGCGAGAAGGCCCGCAACGGCGAAATCCTCAAGATTGCCAACTTGTTGTGCCCGGCCAATATCGTCATTTCGGGCAGTCTGGCGGCTTGCGAGCGGGCGGCCGAGATCGCCCAGCGGTGCGGGGCCATGAAGGCCGTGCCGCTGGCCGTGGCCGGCGCTTTTCATACCGAAATCATGCGGCCGGCCGACGAGCGTTGCGCCGAGGCCCTGGCCGACGTGCCCATGCACAAGCCGCGCATCCCCGTGATCTCGAACGTCGACGCCTTGCCCCACGATGACCCGGAAGTCATCCGTCGGATCCTCATCCGCCAAATCCTCCAGCCGGTGCGATGGGAAGACTCGATGCGTTACTTGTTGCAGCAGGGATTCGACCAGTTCTATGAAGTCGGTCCGGGCCGCGTGCTCCGTGGTCTGCTGCGGCGAATCGACCGCACGGCATCGTGCCAAAGCGTGGAAGTGTGAAGGGAGTCGTCAGTGGTCAGTTATCAGTCTTGACCTGACCACTGAGAGCTTGTGAATTTATTGATAGGGGTAGGGAAGGCCGGTTAAGTTCCCGGCCTCCCCTCCCTCCGAACCGGACTGGCGGATTTCCCGCATCCGGCTCTCCGGTTAGTGGTGTTACCTCGTAGAGGATTGGTGAACCGAGCGCGGGAAGGAAACAAGGTTCCTTCTCGGGATCGGCAGAAGCGAAAGGCCCTGACCTTCACGGGAAGGCCACCAACATGCAACATCGACGGTGCGGCCAATCTGAGCCAAGTTACGTGTGCCTGACGCAGTCCGTCGTGGCTAGTCGTTGCCGACACTCGCGGTACGGTGTGGTTTTGGCCGTGCGTCATGTTTCATCCACTTTCCTGCGTCCCTTTGCTCGACGGGCATTGCCCCGCTTCCTCGCTCGTATGGACGCTCTGACTCCTGGGCGGTCGATTCTTCGTATCCTTATCAGGGACAATGAACTTCGTCCTTGTACCCGCCCAGGTCTCCTTGCTTCATGTATCAAACCTTCCGACCGTTCCGCCTCCAACCACCTGTTGCCGCCTCTGGGGCTTGGTTTGGTTTCCCCCCGGAGCTTACCGCGCGGTCTGCCGACCGCATCCCTTGCGAGGACCACAGCGTCACTTGGGCTTCGCCTTTTCCTAGCAGGCTCGCCACGACAACCGGCCGAATCGAGTTCGTCATCCTGCGGACCAGCCGTTCACCTTCAGTTGCTCTCCACCCCCTCTCACGAGGACGCAGTTACTTTCGGTTACGAAGTTCAAACCCAATTTCGACAAGGACTTGCACCTTGCTGATTCGATACACTCACAAGCGCACTAGGAGGCGACTCCAGTCGCCGAATTTCCAGTGTTGCGCCGCACAATCGGCGACTGGAGTCGCCTCCTACAATGGTGTTTCTGGAAAAATTCACAACCTCTGAGAACTGACCACTGAAAACCAAGAACTGAGAACTCAACCGTGACAAGCCGAATTTCGACCAACCTGAACGGACAAGTGGCGCTAGTGACCGGGGCCGCGCGCGGGCTGGGGCGTTGTATCGCCCAAACGCTGGCCGCGGCGGGCGCCAAGGTGGCCTGCATCGACGTCAACGTCGAGAGCCTGGCTGATACCGTAGCGGCCATTCGTGCCGGCGGCGGAACCGCCGAGCCCGTCGCCTGCGACGTCACCGACAGCGCCCGCGTCAGTGAAGCGGTCGACGAGGTTGTCAAGTTGTGGGGCACCTTGCACCTGCTCGTGAATAACGCCGGCATCACCCGCGACAACGTGATCATCCGCATGAAGGATGAGCAATGGGACGCCGTGCTCAACATCAACCTGCGGGGCACGTTCCTCTTCACCCGCGCCGCCGCCCGGCCAATGATGAAGAACCGCCAGGGCCGGATTATCAATATCGCCAGCGTGTCGGGGCTGATGGGCAACCCGGGCCAAGCCAACTATTCGGCCTCCAAGGCGGGGGTGATCGGACTGACCCGGACCGTGGCCCGCGAATTGGCCAGCCGCAACATCACCGTCAATGCGGTGGCCCCCGGGTTCATCGCCACCGACATGACCGCGGCCCTGGGCGACGAAATCCTCCAAGAAGTCCGCAAGCAGATTCCGTTGGGCCGCCTGGGCGACCCCCAAGACGTGGCCGACGCCGTGCTCTTCCTGGCCAGTGATGCGGCATCGTTCATCACCGGCCACGTCCTGACCGTCGACGGGGGCCTCACGGTTTGAAAAACCGCGGGCGCCGCGGGAATCCGTTTTCCCAGCGGTGATGCCGCCAATTCTCAGAAAAAAACCCGGACAGATATGGACACGGACGGCAAAAACCGGTAATGTTGCGGGATTGGGATGGAAAGTGGGGTAAATCGCAAGGTTTATGGCCCCGCACAGCGAATTGAGAGACTTTTACGGCGGGGATTGCCACGGGAGTGCGTCCCCCAAGAAATACGTGGTAGCAGGAGGACCCTTACGGTGGCCTCAGTTCAAGAGCGCGTCATTGATATCGTTGCCGAGCAGCTTGGCGTCAGCAAAGACCAGATCACCCGCGAAACGTCGTTCGTCAACGATCTGGGCGCCGATTCCCTGGATACGGTCGAACTGGTGATGGAACTCGAAGAGGAGTTCGACATCAACATCCCCGACGACGTGGCCGAGAAGATTCAGACGGTCGGACAGGCCATCGACCATATCTCCAAGGCCATCGAAAGCACGGAAGCCTCCTCTGCCTGACGGATTCGCATGAAACGCCGCGTCGTCGTCACGGGCATTGGTGTCGTCACCTCGCTCGGCTGCAAGGTGGACGAGCTCTGGACTCGCATCTGCAACGGCGAGAGTGGTATCGGTCCGCTTGAACGTCTGGACGTCTCCAACTACCGCGTCCGGTTCGGCGGCGAAATCCGCAATTGGTCGGTCGACGGCTACATCGAGGCCAAGGACGTCAAGCGCTTCGACCGCTTCGTGCAGTTCGCTCACGTGGCCGGCGTCAACGCCGTCAGGGACTCGGGTATCGACTTCGACAAGGAGGACCCCTGGCGTTGCGGCGTAATCCTCGGCTCGGGCATTGGCGGCCTCGAAACGATCGAGATCCAGCATCAGCGGCTGATCGATAAGGGACCGGAAAAGGTCTCGGCCTTCACCATCCCCAAGCTGATCGGCAACGCGGCCAGCGCCCAACTCTCGATCCAGTACGGGCTGAAAGGTCCGAACCAGGTGGTCGTCACCGCCTGCGCCAGCGCGACCAACGCCATCGGCGACTCCTACAAACTGATCCGCGACGACGAAGTCGACGTGATGATCAGCGGCGGCAGCGAGGCCGCCCTGACGTACGTCGGCCTGAGCGCCTTCGCCGCGATGCGGGCGCTCTCCGAACGGAACGACGAGCCGACCCGCGCCAGCCGACCCTTCGACCGCGACCGCGACGGCTTCGTCCTGAGCGAAGGCGCCGGGCTGCTGGTGCTGGAAGAACTGGAACACGCCAAGGCCCGCGGTGCCCGCATCTACGGCGAGGTGTATGGCTACGGCGTCAGTTGCGACGGCGGTCACATCACCGCCCCGGACAAGGACGGCGTCGGCGCGGCCTATGCCATGGCGCAGGCGATCAAAGACGCCCGCGTAAACCCCAGCGACATCGGCTACATCAACGCCCACGGCACCAGCACGCCCTTGGGCGATCAGGCCGAAACCACGGCCGTCAAGACGGTCTTCAAAGACCACGCCCACAAGGTCAGCATCTCGAGCACGAAGAGCCAATTGGGCCATCTCCTCGGCGCCAGCGGCGGCGTGGAGATGATTCTATGTCTCATGGCGCTTCGCGACGGCCTGATTCCGCCGACGATCAACTACGAGACGCCCGATCCGGCTCTGCGATCTGGACTACACGCCCAACCAAGCCCGGCAGCGCAACTTCTCGGTGGCCATGTCGAACAGTTTCGGCTTCGGCGGCCACAACGGGTCGCTGGTGGTGGGCAAGCTGCGGAACGGGTAATTCTCGCTTCTCTTGGCCCAGCCCCACCTTGCGCGGGGGCCGTTCGCTGGGCTTGTCCCCGTCGAAATGATAGAATAGAGGAGATCGCGAGCACACTCTCTCTAGCCCGCATGGCAGGAGGACGAGAAGTTGAAGTCGATGGCGCCGTTCGATCGAATCACTTTTGACCCCCAGATCATGGGTGGCCGGGCCTGCATTCGCGGCATGCGAATTTCTGTTTCCGTGATCGTCGGTCAGATTGCGCACGGTGCAACCACCCAGGAAATCTTGGAGGGTTATCCCGAGTTGGAGCCCGCTGACATCGAGCAGGCATTGCAATACGCCGCTTGGCTCACCCAAGACCAGATTATCGCGGTCTAGGAGAATCGCGTGCGTTTTCCTGTGCGACATGGGAGTCTCCCGGAAGGTTTCTGATTGGCTGCGCGGCCAAGGCCATGAGAGCTGCCACTTGGGCGACGAAGGGCTTGCCCGCTTGCCAAACGGCGGCATATTCTCCAAGGCCATTTTGGCAGAGGATAAGCGGCATTGCCCTTGTGTATGCCACCATAATCGGCACTTACGAGCCGGAAGGCAACAAGTGGTGAAGGGAATTTACGGCTCTCCGCCAACTTTGGGGATTTTTACGTTTGGCACGCGACTTGACGGGCGGCCTGACGTTGGAAGTCTTTTGTTACAAATGACTTACGTATGCGATCATGCACCATCACGGGCGTTGCCCGTCGTTTTCCCCCAAAGTTGGCGGAGAGCCGAATTTACTTATGGGACGAATCGTGGCCAATGTTCGGATCGGCAATCTGCTCGATCCCGACAAGACGCTTGAATGCGACGCCCTGGTCGATACCGGCGCGGCTCACATGGTCCTTCCGAAAGCATGGCAGAACCGACTGGGCAAACTGAATGTGGTTCGCGAAATCGACTGCGAGACGACCACCCAATCGCTGGTCAAGGCATCGGTTTGCGGCCCGGTCGAGATTCGTGTGGAAGGGTTCCCGCCGGTGTATGGTGAAGTGTTGTTTCTCGACATGCAGCCGGCCGACGGAATCTATGAACCGCTGCTGGGCTACATCGTTTTGGAGCAGTGTCAGGCGGCAGTCGACATGCTGGGGCTGCGTCTGGTACACGTAAAGAAGACGGACCTGAAATAGAGCCAGGTCTGATTGACATCGCTTGCTCCTGTGCGTAGCATGAATTGCAGGTGCAATGATGGCCACCACGCTATACATCACGACGGCCGAGGAACTGCTCCACGCACCGGATCTCGGACGGTGTGAACTGCTCCGCGGAGATTTGGTGATGATGTCGCCCGCCGGGTTCGAACATGGCAGAATTGTGATCCGGCTGGGCTCCCGCCTGGAGCAATTCGTGGAGCAGCAGGCGTTAGGCGTCGTGACGGGAGCGGAAACCGGGTTTCACATCGCCCGCGATCCCGATACCGTTCGCGCTCCGGATGTGGGGTTCGTGCGGGCAGACCGGCTTCCGGCCGGGACCATCGCGGGCTTTTTCGATGGTCCGCCCGATCTGGCGGTCGAAGTGCTCTCGCCTGATGATCGTCCGCGAAAGGTGGCGGCCAAAGTGCAAGACTGGCTGACCGCGGGCTGCCAGGCCGTCTGGGTCGTGGACCCCGCCGAGCAGACCGTGACGATCCATCGCCAAGGGGCCACGGTGCAGGTCCTTCATGCCTCCGACGTGCTCCGCGACGACGTTTTGCCCGGCCTACAATTATCGGTGGCTGAAATCTTTGCGCGGTAGCCGGCCCGCGGGCGGCAAACTCCCACCGCCTTTCCGGCCTTCTGCCGGCACGTTGCCAAATTGCATCGTACAGTTGCTTTGACCGTTGATCATTCCGCCATTGACAGTCGTCCCGCAGGCGGAAGAAACCGCACAACCGGCACAGACCGAACCCGTCGATGCAACATCGGACACTCCTGTTCTTGCTGGCCACTGCGTTTTGGCTCGCCGCCGAGCAGGCGGCGCCGGCGACGGGAGTCGAATCGGTAGATCGACCAGCCCTCACCCTAACCCTCTCCCAAGGGGAGAGGGGACAGGTGGGCCTGGCCATTTCGCCGAACCGGCTGGAGGAGCGGCTTTTTGCCGACGCGGCCGACGGAAAGCTCCATGAGTTCTCGCCCCTGGAGGCGGCGCTGGTGGCCAGCGGCGTCGAGGATGCCGACACCCTGCATCGCTACCAACAAAAGGCCGCGGCCCTGGTCGACCAATTGCGCTGCTCGACGGCGCTCAACGGCAATCCGGCTCGGCGGGCCAAGGTCATCTTCGAGTTCATGCACCGGCAAGTCCTTCGCGGCGGCTACGAGCTGGCGTACAGCGATCTTCGCCGGACGCTCGACGACGGCCGCTTCAACTGCGTAACCGCCACGGTGCTGTTCAACTACCTGGCCGGCGCGTGCGGATTGGAATGCCGCGGCCTGCAAATGCCCGGCCATGCCATGAGTCGCCTCGTGTTGCCCGACGGCGCGCTCGACATCGAGACCACCTGCCCGCATTGGTTCCACCGCAGGGACAATCGCACCGATCCGGAGGCCGCGGTGGCCAAGATGATCGGCACGGCAGCCTCCGCCGACCTGTCGAAGGCCCGCGAGGTTTCGCCGCTCCAGATAGCGGCCATGATTTACTACAACCGCGGCGTCGATCTGCTGGCGGAGAAACGCTTTGCGGAGGCGGCCGCCGTCAATGCCAAGGCCCTGCGGCTCGATCCGCAAAACGCCACCGCGCGGGGCAATCTGCTGGCCACGATCAACAACTGGTCAATCGAGCTGGGCAATTCCGAGCACTTCGCCGAGGCGGTAAATCTGCTGCGGCAGGGGCTCAAGCTCGACGCCAAGTTCGAGGCCTTCGCCCAAAACTACCTGCACGTCCACCGCCTGTGGGTCGACCACTTGTGCCGTGCCGGCCATTTCGAGGAAGCGCTCGATGTCTTCACGCGGGCCACCGCCGAAATGCCCGACCGCGACTATCTCCGCCGGGCTCAAAGCGAAGTCCACCAACGATGGACGAAAGCGGCGAGCGCCCTCGGGGTTTCGGGGATGTAGCGTGGGGCCCGCGGGGACTGGTCCATTTTTCGACGAGAAGGCATTTTTTGGATGAACGGTTGGCCGAAAACATGGACCTGTCCCCTTCCCGCGGCGCAAGGGGGACAGTTCCATTTTCGCGGCGGTCAAGCCTATTCACGCCGCAACGTTCTCCTCGCCGCGAAAATCGGGACAGTCCCCTGTGAACGGTTACTACGGTCGCTCACAAGAACTTCTGGTACGCCGCCACCGCCAGGGTGTCGCAACGCTCGTTTTCCACGTGGCCGCTATGGCCGCGAACGTGGGTGAAGCGGACGCGGTGACGCTGGAGCAACTCGTCGAGCCGCCGCCAGAGGTCTTCGTTCTTCACTTCGGCCCAGCGGCTGCCCTCGCGGCGGCGCCAGCCGTTGGCCTTCCACTTGGGCATCCATTCGCAGATGCCCTTGCCCACATAGACGCTGTCGGTGATCAGTTCGACCGAGGTGGGCCGCTTGAGGGCCTCCAGGCCGCGGATGGCGGCCGTCATCTCCATGCGGTTGTTCGTGGTCTCGCGCTCGGCACCGGAACTCTCCTTCTCTTTCCCGCTGGCCAGATGACGCAGAATGAACGCCCAGCCCCCGGGCCCCGGATTACCGCTGCACGCCCCGTCGGCAAAGAGGTGGACTTCCACGGGCCTCGCGTCTTGGGTGTCGTTCATGGAGTGGTGACGGACGGGGGCGATCCGCCCGGGTGAAATGACGAACGAGACTTGACGAATCGCCACCAATTGTAACACTTAGAGCGTCGAATAGAAAGCCGCGACCGGTGGTCGCGCTTCACGGCGCGACCGCCGGTCGCGGGTTTCTGCCGCAGCAACGTTCCTTTTCCCACGAACATCATGATCCGCGACACCCTGGCCAACTCGCACCATTACCAAGACCTTCCCGACGGCGTGCCTGAGGCGCTCGAATACCTCCGCCGGACCGATTTTGCGCGGACCACCGACGGCCAATACGAATTGGACGGCGACCGGCTGGTGGCCATCGTGAAGCACTGCCGCACCCGGCCGCCCGATCTGGCCGTGTGGGAAACCCATCGATGGCACATTGACGTTCATTACACGCTGGAGGGTGTCGAGCATGTTGGCTATCTGCCGTGGCACGAGGGATTGGCCGTGCGGCGGCCCTACGACGCCGTCAACGATGGCACCGTCTTCGACGCCCAAGGGGAGTTGTTCGAGGTGCCGGTGGGGAGTTTCGTGGTTTTCACGCCCGACGACGTCCACGCTGCCGACGTTGCCGGCGCTCGAGCGACGGCGGACGTCCGCAAAGTCGTCATCAAGTGCCGCACGGCCGGCGGCCAGCGGGTCTGCCAACCAGAGACTGGCTAATTCGTCGGGGCGATACTGCCGCCCAGGGGTGGCAGTACAACTGTCGCCCTAACCACTTGTCAAAACGTGCATGAAGGATACTACTTTAGGGTCGGTTTAGCTGACTATTACGATGGGGGTACAGCCCCCCTTTACAAGATTCTCGGCCGCTTGGCAACAAACTTTTTGGGGCGGTGCCGCGTATGATTCCTATTGAACGTTGGTGAAGGGAGCGAAGGAACCCTAATGACATCGGGGAGGAACGAATTATGAGTTGTAATTCTAATGCCGTGCGACTGCGTAACCTGGCGGCCATCGTTGCCGTCTTGGCCTTGGTGGGCGGTGCATTGGTGATGTCCGGTGCGAGAGATCGTGCCATTGCCCAATCGCCGGCCGTCGCCGCCAGCAAAGGGGCTGAAGGTGGAGCGAGCTATGCCAAGTCGCTCTCGATGGCGTTCCGAGAAGCCGCCCAAAAAGTGCTGCCGGCGGTCGTTATGATCCGGCACCTTCCGGCTGCGGCTGAACGGCAGCCGGAAGGGGACGACGAGTCGGGGGGCGATCCGCTCGGCGGCTTGCCGCCGGAGATCCGCCGTTTCTTCCGAGACATGCCCGGAGGCATGCCGCAGATGCCCGGACGTCGTTTCCGCGGTGGCGGCGGCATGGTGATGAGCATGGGTTCCGGCGTCATCATCGACCCCTCGGGCATTGTCGTGACGAACAACCACGTCGTCGAAGGGGGCGGCAAAATCATGGTCCGCCTGCACGATGGCCGGGAGATCGACTCCAAGGACATCACGGATATCAAACTCGATCCGAAGAGCGATTTGGCGACCTTCCGCATCAAGGGGGCCGGCAAACTCGCCGCGGCCAAGTTCGGCAATAGCGATGACATGCAGGTGGGCGACTGGGTGCTGGCCTTGGGCGATCCCTTCGGGCTGGAAGGCACCGTCACGGCGGGCATTATCAGCGCCAAGGGACGCGGCCTTGGCATCACGCAGGGCGGGCAGGCGGGGCTCCGCGAGAGCTTCATCCAGACCGACGCCGCCATCAACCCCGGCAACAGCGGCGGCCCCTTGGTCAATCTCGATGGCGAGATCATCGGCATCAACATGGCCATCTCGTCGCCCACCGGCGGCAACATGGGCGTCGGTTTCGCCATCCCGTCGAATCAAGCCAAGTGGGTGAGCGGCCAGTTGATCGCCGCGGCACCGTGCGGCGGTCTTATCTGGGCGTGAGGATGGAACGCGTTAGCGAGGAACTGGCCAACCAGTTTGGTGTCCCGGCGGGCAAGGGCGTGCTTGTCGACGATGTTATTCCAGATTCCCCCGCCGCCGAAGCTGGGGTAAAGTCGGGCGACGTGATTGTCGAGTTGGCCGGCAAACCGGTTGGTAGTACCCTGGAACTGCAAGGGACCGTCGAAGAGACCACGGTTGGCCAACGGCTGCCGTTGACGGTGATCCGCGAAGGCAAGCGGGTCACGTTGCAGGTGACCACCAAAGAGCAGCCGGCCGATTACGGCCTGGCCATGGGCGACTCGAAAACGCCGGGCAAGGGCAAATCAGCCAAGAACGACAAGCTCGGATTGGAAGTTGGCAATCTCACCGGCGACGTGGCCGAGAAACTCGGCGTCAAGGCGGGCGAAGGGGTGGTAATCACCGAGGTCCAACCCGGAAGCCCTGCCGAGTTGGCGGGCTTGGCCAGCGGAATGGTCATCCTCCAGGCCAATAAGAAACCGGTCAAGTCGGTCGACGACTACCGGGCGGCGATGGGCGATCAGCCGCTGGAGAAAGGCGTGCTGATGCTGATCCGCACCCCGCAGGGCAACCGCTACGTCGTGATCCGGTCGTCGTGAGACGCCCATAGCATTGCCGACAAACCGGCCGGCCAAACGCCGGCCTCGCTCCCACGGTTTGCCGTGGGAACGAGCGCCATTGCGAGTGCAAGCCTGTAGGGCCGGCCGTGCGGTCAGCGTGAGGGAAATCGGCAAGGTCTGCACGGCCAAACTTACGTCTGCGGGAGCAATCGCTGCCGCCGCTCTCGTGTCCCCCAATCCCAATCGGATTGGTATTGTCCGCCGGGCGTTAATCGCATAAGCTCTAGCACCCTCGCTTGCTCTTTCTTGGGGGTGGCGTGTCAGGGAAGACCGCTTCAGACGCCTGGAGGGGCATCGTATGAGTTCGAGCTCAGAAAGTGTGCGTCGTGCCTAGGGACAGGCAGGACGACGCCGCCGGAAGCCGCATCGCTCGGAATCTCCAATCGTTCAAGTCTCTGGACGCCCCGGTGCGCCGGGCCATCCATCGCACGCGGCAGTGGCTGCTTGGCCAGCAGCAGGCCGACGGCTCGTGGTGCGCCGAACTGGAAGGCGACACCATCCTGGAGAGCGAAACGATCCTGCTGCTGGCGTTCCTCGGCCACGAGGACTCCGAGCTGGCCCGCCGCTGCGCCGCCTACCTGGTCGAAAAGCAGCTTCCCGACGGCGGCTGGGCCATGTATCCCGGCGGCGCGGCCGAGATCAGCGGCAGCGTGAAGGCCTACTTCGCCCTGAAGCTGACCGGCCACGACCCCAGCGCCGAGTACATGCAGCGGGCCCGCGCGGCGATCCTGGCCCACGGCGGGGCCGACGCCGTCAACAGCTTCACCCGCTTCTACCTGGCCCTGCTGGGGCAGATCTCCTACGAGCAATGCCCGGCCGTGCCGCCGGAAATCGTGCTGCTGCCGAAGTGGTTCCCGGTCAACCTCTACGCCGTCAGCTCCTGGTCGCGGACGATCATCGTGCCGCTGTCGATCATCTCGGCGTTGCGGCCGGTGCGGCGGCTCGAGCCGCGGCTGGGCATCCGCGAGTTGTTCTTGCGCGAGCCGGAGAACTGGCCGCCGCTGCGGTGTCCGGGCCTGCCGGGCGGCACGGGCCTGTTCAGTTGGGACCGCTTCTTCCGCACGATCGACCGGCTGCTGCAAGTGGTGCCAGCGCCGTCGGCTGCTGCCGCTGCGGCGCAAGGCCCTGGCCGCCGCCGAGCGGTGGATGCTCGCCCGCTTCGACCAGAGCGACGGCCTGGGCGCGATCTATCCGCCGATGGTCTGGAGCATCGTGGCGCTGAAATGCCTGGGCTATCCCGACGACAGCCCCGAGGTGCAGTACTGCCACGAGCAATTGCAGGAACTTGGTATTGGACGACGAGCAGACGGGCACGGCCCGGCTCCAGCCCTGCAAGTCGCCCGTCTGGGACACGGCGATTACGGTCCGGGCGCTTGGCGGCCAAGCGGCGTGCGGCCCGACAATCCCGGCCATCCGCGAGGCGGTCGCACTGGCTGCTGGCGCGGCAGATCACGCCGCCGCGGCGATTGGGCCGAAACGGTCGACGCCGAGCCGGGCGGATGGTGCTTCGAGTACGCCAACGACTTCTATCCCGACTGCGACGACACGGCGATGGTGCTGATGGCGCTGCAGACGCAGTTTTCCGACGCCGCGGCGGCCCACGAGGCCCTGCCGCCCGAACTGCGTCTGGTCGACGCGACCGCCGAGGCGGCAGGACGAAACCCGGCAGCAGATCGCCGCGATGGAGGAGACGCGTGTCGGCCATCGACCGCGGCCTGCGCTGGCTGCTGGCCATGCAGAACCGCGACGGCGGCTGGGGGGCCTTCGACCGCAACAACGACCGCGAGTTCCTCTGCCACGTCCCCTTCGCCGATCACAACGCCATGATCGACCCCAGCACGCCCGACCTGACCGGCCGGGTGCTGGAGGCCCTGGGCCAGCTTGGGCCGCCGCCTGGGCGATCCGGCCGTGGATCGGGCCGTGGCCTACGTCCGCCGCACCCAGAACGCCGACGGCAGTTGGTTCGGCCGCTGGGGCGTCAACTACATCTACGGCACCTGGCAGGCGCTCACCGGGCTGGTCGGCCGTCGGCGTGCCGACCGACGATCCGGCCATCGTGGCCGGGGCCAACTGGCTGCTGGCCCACCAGCAGGCCTGCGGCGGCTGGGGCGAATCGCCCGACAGCTACGAGTTCCCGCACCTCCGCGGCCAAGGCCCGCCCACCGCCTCGCAAACGGCCTGGGCGCTGATGGGCCTGCTGGCCGCCGGACTGGAGCGACCATCCGGCCGTCGCCCGCGGCGTCCGCTACCTGCTGCTGATGCAGAACGACGACGGCACGTGGGACGAGCCCGAGTTCACCGGCACCGGTTTCCCGCGGGTGTTCTACCTGCGCTACCACTACTATCCGATCTACTTCCCGCTGCTGGCCCTGTCGCAATGGGCGGTGACGGTCAAGCCGCGAAAGCAGCAGCGATGACGGCAATCAGCTGACGATGCGAATGACGAACTTCAAATGACGAGATGACGAGTTCAAGCGACGAAACGCTCGGCATCGATGCATCCGTCATCGTTCGCTTCGTCATTTGACATTCGTCATTCGCCATTCCCTCGTCATTTGATCTCTGATCCTTCGTCATCTCCTCCCATGCGATTTCCCCTCTCGCTGACCCGCTCGATGACCGCCTACCTGCTGCGGAAGAAGCTGGCCGGCGAGAAGATGTTTCCGCTGGTGCTGATGCTCGAGCCGCTGCACGCCTGCAACCTCTCGTGCACCGGCTGCGGCCGGATCCGCGAATACGCCGACACGATGCACCGCCGGCTGTCGATCGAGCAGTGCCTGGCGGCGGCGGCCGAGTGCGGCGCGCCGATCGTGAGCGTCTGCGGCGGCGAGCCGCTGATCTATCCCGAAATCGAAGTGCTGGTCGAGAGCCTCGTCTCGCAGCGGAAGCACGTCTATCTCTGCACCAACGGCGTGCTGCTGGAAAAGAAGCTCCGCGGCTTTCGCCCCAGCAGCCGGCTGTTCATCAACGTCCATCTCGACGGCATGGAGGCCACGCACGACCGCCTGGTGGAGCGCGAGGGCGTGTTCGCCGCGGCCGTCCGCGGCATCCTCGCCGCCAAGGCGGCCGGCTTCCAGGTCTGCACCAACACGACGGTCTACCGCGACACCGACATGCACGAGATCGCCGTGCTGTTCGACTATCTGTACGAGCTGGGCGTCGACGGGTTCATGATCTCGCCGGCCTTCGGCTACGCGGCGGTGTGCGACGTCCGATCCGCAGGGCGGCCGCGCGGATCTTCATGACCCGGCAGGAGGTCCACGAGAAGTTCCGCGCCGCCCGAGACGCTCTTGCGGCGGTTCCGGCTGACGGCCTCGCCGATCTACCTGGAGTTTCTCCGCGGCCAGCGGGAATTGGACTGCGCCGCCTGGGCCAACCCGACCTACAACGTCCGCGGCTGGCGCGGCCCCTGCTATCTGCTGGGCGACGCCCACTACGAAACCTACCGCGAGCTGGTCGACGCGACCGATTGGAGCCGGCTGGGTCCCGGCGGCGATCCCCGCTGCGAGCACTGCCTGGTGCATTGCGGCTTCGAGCCGGCCGCCGTGCTCTCGGCCCACAAGGGCCTCCGCGACGTGCTGCGGATGGCCGTCTGGCAGATGACGTAGAGCCTCATTGAAGCTGCCTCAACGGCCGCCGCCGGCATCGGCGGCCGGCGGCGGGGCGACCGGCGCCAACGGGCCCAGGTTCTGCGGGTCGGTGAACGCGCGCGTACAAGTGCGGGCGGCGCAACAGGAAAGTCACTTCGCGCAGGTCGGTGCCGTTCCACATGCGGTAGCCGTCGTCGGCCGGCAGCGTGGCGTAAAGGAATTCCTGATCGCCCTCGTTCCAGGCGAGGATGTCCCCCTTGCGGTCGATGATGCAACTGCCTTGGACGTCGTTGCGGGCCACCGCCATGCACACCTGGTTGTCGATCGCCCGAGTGCGCATGATCGCCTTCCAGCGGCTCTCGTTGAAGATCGGATTGCCGGGCGAGAAGCGGTCGGCGCGGAGGTCGCCCATGATCGGCATGCAGATGATGTCGGCCCCGCCCAGGGCCAACATGCGGGACGACTCGCTCAGCATGGTATCCATGCAGATCAGGCAGCCGATGCGTCCGAAGGGCGTGGGGAACACCGGGAACCGATCGCCCGGCGTGAGGCCGGTGTTGTCTTCGCCGGTGGCCAGGTGTACCTTGTGGTACACCCCCTGCACCTTTCCGTCGGCCGAGATCAGTACGGCGCTATTATA
This sequence comes from uncultured Planctomycetaceae bacterium, assembly GCA_963759115.1. GTDB lineage: Bacteria > Planctomycetota > Planctomycetia > Pirellulales > Thermoguttaceae > CAVWXT01. Next base: position 824,316 of record CAVWXT010000001.1, on the reverse strand, counting down.
GACTGCTTTGTCGTCGCGCTCTCTTGAGTCCCAGCACCAGGCACACGCGGTTTTGGCGGGCGATTTCCTCGAACGGCCGCGTGGCGGGACCGGGCACGGTCACAGCGCCTTCCCGAAGCCCCTTGCCGTCAATTACCAGCTCGGGTGTGACGATCAACTGCGGTTTCTGTACGCACGCTGCCGAAATCAAACTTCCCCACAAATCCACGCTGGCAGCAACGTCCTTGGGCAGATCGAGGCCATCGCTAAGCCGCCGCATGGAGATACGCTGCGGGGTCTGCCGGGTGGCAGTGACGATGCAGATTTTCACCGGCTTCCGCTCGGGAATCGCCACCGGCTCAATCACCGGGGGCGTCCAACGCGAGCTGCCGCGGTCAGACCAGAGGAAGGTGTAACGGACCGTCAGGCAGGTGGCGCCGGGAGGCGCCTTGACGCAACACTCCCACGCGATCGAGTCATCCGAGCGGCGCTTTGGCAAGAGATAGTTCATGGGTCTGGAGGCGGGAGCCGACTGCTTCGGATCCCAATTGTCCCACATCACTTGGGCCACCAGACAGTCGCGCGGATGAGGCAGGTCGTGATGCTCCACCTCTGCACGGATCCGGTATGCCTGATTGCCACGAACGTTCGCAAAGTGGAATTGCCATCCGCCGGCACAGGTCAGCGTGCCGTTGGCTTCGATAACTACGTCGCCTTTCTCCGTGCGGGAGGTCTTGGGCGCAGCTTCGGCACGCGGGGCCCAGGGTTCCACCTTTTCCAGCGTGATCGCGGCCTTTTCCGCCGGGGCCGGTTCCGCGGCTCGGACCGCGAAGCCGAAAGCGAACACAATCGCGGCTACGAGCATCGCCCGCCGCCACACAATGCCTGGGCCGGTTCGACGAACGCAAGTTGGCAAGGAATGTCTCATAACAGGGCTCCGTAGAAGCAGAAGGGAGAGGCCGCACCCGATTGGCGGCCGGGATGGATGTCACTTCCCAAAGGCGTCGATGGCTGCTTTCCGGAACGCAGGCAGAATCTTGGGGCCGTCCGTGCCGGGATAGCCTGCATGTTGCACCATGAACACCAGGACGAGTTGATGTTGCGGATCGAGCCACATGTCGGTGGCATAGGCGCCGCCGTGGCCGAACCCGCCGAGCGGCGCTGGCTCCGGGCTGTCTGTCGGCGAAGCCACCGTGGACCACCCCAGGCCGTAGCCGCTGGTGGCCACTGCCTTGTTCACCTGCAGATCACCCGTTTGTCGCGAGGTCATCTGCCGCACGGCTGCTTCCGATAGGTAGCGCCTGCCGCTCGTACGCTCCTCCGTTCAGGATCATGCGGCAAAACGTGGAGAGGTCGGTGGCGGTCGAGAACAGGCCGCCGGCCGGGCAGGGGTTGCGCTTGCGATCGACCAACGGATAGGTGAGCGACGTGATCGGCGTCTCCTCCAGGCCCGTCTTGTCGGCGTTGGGCTTGTACGACTTGGCCAGGCGTTGGAGTTGCTCCTCGCTGGGCCAGAAGGTGGTGTCCTTCATGCCCAGCGGGCCGAAGAGCCGCTTCTCCATGAACTCCTCATAGGGCATGCCGCTCACGACTTCGATGATGCGGCCGGCGATGTTGATGCCGGCGTTGCTGTAGAGATACTTGCTCCCCGGCTCGGAGTTCAAGGGCGTCAGCGCGTAGACGATAGCGGCCTCCCGCAGCGGAAACCTCTCGATCTTGCCCTCCACCCGCGACATGAAGGGAAGGCCGCTGGTGTGGGAGAGGACTTCCTTCACCGTGATGGGGTGGGAGGGGTTCCTCAAGAGCACGTGGTCCTGGTCCTGCTCGGCCACCACCATCTGCCCTTTGAACTCCGGCAGATACTTTTCGACGGGATCGTCGACCTTCACCTTGCCCTCATCCACGAGCATCATCAGCGCGGTCGCAGTCATCGGCTTGGTCATCGAGGCAATCCAAAAGAGGCTATCCGTCCGCATCGGCCGTTTGGCGGCGATGTCGGCATAGCCGATCGCCTCCAGATCGAGCACCTTGTCCTTCGACGCCACCAGCGTCACCGCTCCCGCCAAGGTGTGGCTATCGACGAACGGCTGGAGCCTGTCGGCGATCCGCTGGGCCGGCTCGGTCGAAACCGCCTGCGCCCGACAGATGGGCCGGGGCAACCGGAATGGCAGTGAAAAGAATGGCAAAGACAAGCGAGAGAAGGCCGATCGGCGAGATACGTACTTTCATGGTATTTACCCGTGTTTCGGAAAAGACCGACACAACCACTCCCAGCAACGCGACGACCGCCCCATTATGCAGGCTCCGTTCCCCGAGATCAACTCCTGTGCCACCGAATCCCGTCCACCCCATCCCTTGGCGCGGGGGAGGCATTCAGGCAGAATGATGCTTCCACAATTGATTGGGGAGGACGCATGATGGAGACACGACGGCTCGGAAACAGCGACATGCCGATCACGCCGATCGGCTTCGGCAGTTGGGCTATCGGCGGCGGAAACTGGGAGTTCGGCTGGGGCCCGCAGGACGACCGCCATGCCATCGAGGCAGTCCAGCGGGCGATCGAACTCGGCATCAACTGGGTCGACACGGCGGCGGTCTACGGCCTGGGCCACTCCGAGGAGTTGGTCGGGCAGGCGATCCGCGGCATGAGCCGCAAACCCTACGTTTTCACCAAGTGTTCGATGCTCTGGAATGAGCAGCGGAAGATCTATCGCAGCCTCAAGGCGGACTTGGCCCGGCGGGAATGCGAGGCCAGCCTGCGCCGGCTGGGAGTCGACGCGATTGATTTGTACCAGATCCATTGGCCCGACCCCGAGAAGGAGATCGAAGAGGGCTGGGAGGCGATGGCTCGACTTCAAGAGGAAGGCAAGGTGCGGCATCTCGGCGTCTCGAACTTCAGCGTCGGCCAGATGCGCCGCGTGCAGCGGATCGCGCCCATCACCGCGCTCCAGCCGCCCTACTCGCTGCTGAACCGCGCCGTGGAAGGCGAGATACTGCCCTTCTGCCGGGAAAACGGCATCGGCGTGATCGTCTACTCGCCGATGGCCTCCGGGCTGCTGACCGGCACGATGACCCGCGAGCGGATCGCCGCCTTCCCGTCGGATGACTGGCGGCGTCTCAATCCCAACTATCGGGAGCCACGGCTGTCGCGTAACCTCGCGATTGTGGAGTTCCTGAAGGAGGTAGGGGCCCGCCACGGCCGCTCGGCCGGCGAGGTCGCGATTGCCTGGACGCTGCGACACGCCGCCGTTACCGGCGCCATCGTCGGAGGACGCAGCGGCGACCAGGTTGCCGGCACGATCGGAGCCGGCGCGTTCCGTCTGAGCGCGGCCGAAGTCCAGGAGATCGAGGAGGTCGCCAGCCGATAGTGTAAGCGCCCGGCCTCCGCCCGGTGCGCAATACTCTCGGCAGCCCGAGACGCAGCAGTTATCGAGCGGCCGAAAAAGAGAACGGCACGGGGTGGCCGCTTCGTTGTCAGTTGTGCGACTCTTTTGCCCGCGGTGTGGTGTTGGGACCTGACGCCGTCGCCCAAAGGTTCACGTCGGTGTACGCACTTGTTCGAGTCAAGGACCTCTTGATCTCCTCCCGCAAGCCGTCGAGGTCCCCAACGAGATAATCATGGCCGTGACGGAAATGACCCCACGGTGAAAAGAGCTTATACGACTCGCTGGAGCCGTCCCTTCGCACGACTTTTAGACTCCCAAGGACAAGGTACGTTGCCGGGTGCGGGTCGCGCTCGGCCTTCTCGATAGGCGTCAGGATCAATTTCTTGATCAGGTCGGGGTCGACAATGCAGAACTCCACGAACTCGTGGTCATGAGGAGGGGGCCCCGCGAACACGCAACATTCAACAACTTCGCGCCCTTTCAAACTCGGGTCATCGTGCTGGGGGAATGATTGAAATTCCTTGTGTCCCTGCGACATACTCGTCACGACGCCAAGTATCACCGCCAACCCCAAGAGCCCGATTCTCCACCTCATGATCGATCTCCTCTCTACGGATTCTACGATGGCTTTTCGACGGAGTGGGTTCGCCACGCCCGCCTGCATCGCCCTCGATCCGGGCGGGGCGTCAAGTATTCAGCATACCCCGTTGTCGGAGGGCATGCAACACCCGCGTCTACTCGAGCACCAGCAACCGATCCGGCGCCTGCCGCGCACGCGGATTTGCAGCCCGCTCGAAGTCGGCGCCACCTGATACTCCCAACCTGACTTGGGATAGTGGTCGATTACCCGCTTGGCCGGAACATGTTCCTGACGAAGCTCGATGGTATACTCGCCCTCGTCCATGAGGTGGAGAATCCAGCGGCGCTTCTCGGCCTGATGGGTTAAGATCGCCTGCCGCCCGGCGGGAATCACCGTCACCGGCGGTGGTCCTGCGAGCCGGTCAATGACGGCCGCGGTCAACGCACTCGACTCGGCGGCAGCCAGATAGGCCGTGCGCCCGTCGCCGCAACGATTCAGGTGCAGCAAGGGGACGCGTTTGCCCTGGTCCTCGATCCACCAAGGTGTTTCGCCTGCCGCAGAGTCTACCTCCAAATAGCTTCGTATCTCCGCTGCGGATGGAGGGCTCGCGCCTTGCCAGTCGCCGCTGGTTCGCGGATTCCCCGCCGCCTTGGCCGATCGCACGAAGTGGAGGCCCAAAACGTCAGCCAGCGCGAAATCCGGCTGGGCGTGCGCCCTGGCTGTCGTGCCGCAGGGCATCGCCGGCCACCAGAAGATTTCCGCCCCGGCGGACATAGTCGCGGAGCGCGCCCACCTCGCTATTGCTCAGTCCCGAGCTTTGGGGCAGCACCAGCAGGCGAAAACGCCCAAGGTCTTTCTTCGCGTCGGCGAGGTCGAGCGAATTGACGAACTCCAGCGGCAGGCTCCGCTCCAGATAGGCGTTGGTGATCGTTTCGATCGGTTCCAGATAGGCCTTGCGGTCGTAATCTGGATAACGGAAACGCGTGTTCTCGCAATAGACGATGCCGATCGGCGACACGGGCAGCGCCCCCTCCAGATACGGCTGGATCTCGCGGACCATGCCGTAAAACGGGGCGAGATTCTTCTGGTGCCAGGCCATCATCGTCGCGCCCGGCAGCAGCGCTCGATGGTCGGTGTGAAAGTGGCCGTAGTAAGAATAGTCGCGGCCGCCCAACAACAAACAGAGCCGAAAAGCCCGACGCTCGATCGGCTGGGGCGGATCGGCGGGCGTGTGGTTCATCAGGCCGTTGACTGCCGCCTCCTTGTTCAACACGCCTCGCAACAACAGCAGCCGGAAGGGATCGCCGTACTCGTTGTAGGCGAGGTCCATGAGCCGGCCCAAGTTGATGTCGTTGGGCGTGTAGCTCTGGATTTGGTTCTGCCAGATTTCCAGCGAGGGCTTGATTTGCCGGCAGAGACTCGTGAGGCGATGGACGGCACGATTGGTCGTGGCGATGTAGAAGTCCAATTGCCGCCGCTGGCCGATCTCGCGCCAATCTTGCAGCGGCTCGCCGTAAAGCTCCCTGTAGTACGCCCGGCAACCTTCGCAGGTGCAGCCGCGCGGCGTCATGAGGATGTCCCACCGCATTCCGTCGACGGGGTAATGCTCCACGACTTCCCGCGTGTAACCCTCGACCAGGTCGAGATAGCCCGGCGCGTTGAGGCAGATCATCGCGCTTTGGGGGAAGATGCCCTGGGCGTCGGGCTTGCCGTGGATGAAGTCCTTACCCAGGTTCTCCCGCATGAACTTCCAGTTCCAGTTGAGCGTTACGTATCCGAACGCGGCAATGTGGCGCTTGTGCAGTTCTTCCACCGTGCCGCCGAACCAGTCGCCCTTCATGCCGGGAAACTTCTCGCCGAGCTTGGTCTCGTGGGTGCAGTAGCCGTGGTGCGGCACGGCCATGACGATGGTCCCATCGGCGTTGATACTCTTGCAGAACTCGGCGAAGGCTGCCGGATCCGCCTGGCTGAGGAATTCGGGGATCTGATCGGCCCGACGCGCGATCCAACTCCAATCGATGTTGAACTGGCGGAAGCAGTGCGTCGGTCCCTTGGGCCGATACTCGGCCACGGTCTTCGCGGGCTGGAACCACTCGTCCTGCTTGCTCTCTTCCGCACCGAGGGGGCCATTGCTGCCAGCCAATGCAGATGTCAGCGCCGCTGCGAGGCAAAGATGCCGGAACATGTTCTTCTCCTTGACGTGCCGCCCGATTAGCGCCGCCGCTCCATTCTGGAAACTGCCTCCCATGCGTCGGCATTGCGGCCGATGTGGGCCTTCACGGCATCCGTGGCGCGGGAAAGGCGTTCGACAATGTCGTCGCTCAGTTCGAGGTCGGCCGCCCGGGCATTCTCCGCGGCCTGGGCGGCGTTGCGGGCGCCGGCCACCACGGCCGTCACGCCCGGTTGCCGCAACAACCAGGCCAGCGACACCAGGCCCATCGGCCGGCCCAGTTCTGCCGCGATCTGGCGGATTTCGTCGATTGCCGCGAACGTCGCCGCCTCGCATCCGCCCTCGCCGTGCCTGGTAAGCCGGCGATCCTTGGAGAACAAGCGGCTGCGAGCCCGCTTCTCCGGCACGTCGCCGGCCGAGGCAAACTTGCCGGTCAGCAATCCCTGGCACAACGGGCTGTAGCAGAGAATGCCGATGGCGTTGTCGATGCAAAGCGGGGCGATCTCCCACTCCACGGGCCGCCACAAAAGGCTGTACGGCAGTTGGTTGCTCTCGACGCGCCCGATGCCCAACAACTCGCCCAAGTAGCTCGTGCCGAAGTTCGACATGCCGATCGCGCGGACCTTTCCTTCGGCCTGCAACTCCCGCAGTGTTTCGTACGTGGGTTGCAGGGGCAGGGTCGCGCTGGGCCAATGCACCTGGTAGAGATCGACGTAGTCGGTCCGCAACGCCCGCAGGCTCTTCTCGCAGCACTCGCGGATTCGGGGAGGGCTGAGATCGGCCGGGCCGATCTTCGTGGCGACGACCACCTCTTTGCGGCGCGAGCCGAGCGCCTCGCCCAGTATCTCCTCTGAATCGCCGTCGCCATACATCGGGGCCGTATCGAAGAAGTTCACGCCGCAGTCAAACGCGGCACGCACCGCGGCCAGCGAGTCTTCGCGGGCCTGTTCGTCCCAAAAGAAATCCTTGGTGCTGATCGACCAGCAGCCCATGCAGACGGTCGATACGTTGATGCCGCTACGTCCCAGTTCCCGGTATTGCACCGTTGCTCCTCCGCGGTTTCGATGGCTGGAAAATCGTTGCCGTTGCGGTATGATGGCCTTGCCTGTGGGGTGCGTGAAACGCACCACCGACGGTGCGTTTCACGCACCCTACAACCAGGGTGGAGTTGATCTTACCAAGCGTGTTCCGCCTGTCAACACATTGGGGACGTTGGGCACGGCGGTGCGGTGGACCGCCCAGTGCGGAGTCTTCGATGAGGTTCTCGCGCAATCAGTTCATCGACTTGATGACGTTTGCCGCTTGCCCGCGGCAGATGTTTGCCGAATTGTTCGGATTGCTGACGGGCCTGGAAGCCGAGTGGCGCGCCCAGGGCGCACAGCCCGAAGAGATCGAGCTCCGGGCGTTCGATTGGGACTATGTGCCCTACGTCGAGTGTGGCGGCCAGACGGGCCTGATGTCGAACCGCGAACCGGAGACCATCTACGAAGACGCCGAGTATCTCATTCAGCGCGACGCGCTGGGTCGCCGGCTCAAGTTGTGCAAACGCGTCGCCTCGGTCCCGCTTCCGCTGGATTTTCCGGTCCGCGAGATGGACGACTGGCTGAGGCTCAAGCCGCTTTTTGCGTTTCGGGAGGACCGCATCGACCGTGTTGCCGTCGAGGCGGCCCGCCGAGTGCAGGCCGACGGCGCGCTGGTGGTCGGCCGCATCCCGGGCGGCTGGGACATGGCCCGCGAGCTGATGGGCGAGGCAAACGCCTGCCTGGCCTACTACACTCAGCCCGAACTGATGCACGACCTGATGGCGACCTTCGCCGACACCGCCGTCAAGGTCTTCGAGCGCGTCACCGAGACGCTCGTGATCGACCAGTTGTTCGTCCACGAAGACCTGGCGGGCAAGTCAGGCCCGCTAGTCGGCCCAAAACAAGTCGAGCAGTTCATCGCGCCCTACTACCGGCAGGTTTGGGACCTCTTGTCCGCACGCGGCACGAAGATATTCAACATGGATAGCGACGGCGACCTCACGCCCGTCATCGAGGCCTTTCTCCGCTGCGGCGTCAACGTGATGCACCCGATGGAGCCCGCCGCGGGCATGGACGTGGTGCAACTCCGCCGGCAGTACGGCAACCGGCTGGCCATGTTGGGCGGCATCGACAAGCACGTGCTCCGCCGCAGCAAGGAAGACATCCGCCGCGAGTTGGAGTACAAGCTCCAGCCCTTGATGCAGCAGGGCGGCATGGCGTTCGCCCTGGACCATCGCATCCCCAACGGCACGCCGCTGGAAAACTACCGCTACTACGTCCGCTTGGGCCGCGAGATGCTGGGCCTGCCGGCGCCGGATGGCAGTCGCAGCGGCTGGGGGCGGATGGGGTTCTGATGATCGGCCGGGACCCCGATACGGTGCGAGCCCCCGACGCGGCCTTTACTCGCGCCGACCGCGTCCCGCCGACGCCCGTGCACGGTTTCTTTCCCGCGGCGCCGGACTTGGCGGTCGAGGTGCTTTCGCCCGGCGATCGCGCGAGCGAAGTTGTGGCGAAGGTTCGGGATTGGCTGACCGCCGGTTGCGGCATGGTTTGGATTATCGACCCCGAGACTGGCTGAATTGCTTGAGCGGTCAGGTGGGATTTTTCGGCAGTCTAGCGCAATGCGGCTGTAATCTCTTTACGCCGAGGTTCTCAGGACCATTTGATGCTCGGTTGCGGCGCGAGCCAAATCGTTCAATGCGCGAGCATCTTCCTGAACGCAACCGCGAAATGCCAGAAATACTACAGCCAACTCGACTGGCCCGTCTTTTACGCGAATGTAATTGGGCAAGTCATCCAAGATAGCGGCGATCCCCTTTATGCGACAGCCGACAATTTCGTTTGTTTCAAGCGATCGGTAAAGCGTAACGTGGTCGCACAGTCTTTCCGAGAAGTCGGCGTCACCCTCAAAGTAGACCGTCAGAGCATTGGAAGCCTTGTTTAGATAGCAGTAGGGAACAAACTTCCTAGCCGGAGCATGTTTTTTCAGGAATTTGATCAACTCGGATTCTTCGACCATACCAGTTCACCTTTGATGCCTTCGGGCAGATGTTTCTCCGTTCTTTTCTAGCGGACGCCACGTCCAATCGTCTATTGTCCCGTCTGGCAGGACAAAGACGAGAAACGCCATGTCTTTTGGTGCCGGAGTAGTGATAGACATGCTCTTGTAGTCTACGCCTGGATAGCCTTCGTAGACGTAGCAATCCTCCTTTCCCAAGCGTGCCCACCCCCGGTAAACTCTTACGGTGCCTTCCTTTAGGACTTCATCTACCAGCACAATACGAGCAATGGCTTTCTCGTGCCCGTGGTTCTGCTGGTATTCATACAGTCGCTTTGGAATGCCGACGTTCCAGCGTCCTGTAGGATTGTTCGGATCAATCGCTCGGAAAGTCAGCAGCCAACGAGCCATCGCGGGCCCCCTAAAGGTAAAGTAGGTTACTTATCTTCGGAGAGTCAATAGAGTTATGTTGACTTTGTCAAGCCCGACAAACCGGTTTTTTCCGCTGGGATTGTTCGGAACATTCCGGTTATCCACTTGACTGACACATCGGAAACATTATACTATGTTTCTAGGTCAAGGGGCAATTGGAGGTGGAACATGAAGGTTGTATTCGACATTTCAGCGGGGCGCGTGGCGATTGAGGGAGACGCGCCGGAATTGCTTAAAGTCCTAGAGACGGCCCGCAACCTAGCTCCAAACATTAGCCAAATCCAAATCATCACGTCTCATGTCACGGCTCGTGAAATGGCCGCGCTGCCGGTGACTGAATCACGAGATTCTCAGGGCGATGCCAAATTACTGGTAGATCCATCGAAGATGACACTTCGACAGTTTGCTCGGGAGCTGTCTCTCAACAACGCTTCGGAACGGATTGCGACAATCGCTTACTATGTGAACAAGATCGAAGGCAAGCAATCGTTCTCCCCCAAAGAGATGGATGGATGGTTTACGATGTGCGGCTTTCAAAAGCCGTCTCAAATGCCGGTTGCCCTATTCGATGCCCAACGAAAGTACGGGTATGTCGAAAACGTCGCGCGTGGTTCGTGGAAGATTTCTACACAGGGAGAGAACTTAATTGCAAGAAGGCTTGAGGGAGGTGAGTGATGAGGAGGGTAGCGAGCCCCGTCTGATGTGGTCGCCGTAGGGCGGGGCGGAAAAGGCCAGTCCCGGCGGGCTCGGGGTGCAATCCAGAGCCCCGCCGGGGCAAGGCGACCTTCTACAGGATCAGGAATGCGTCCCACGTCTTGGTCGGCGTAGCGGACTTGTAATCCGCCGTAGGGCCCGGCTAGCGCCGGTGAGGTTCGACTCCTACGCATTCCATTTCAGTTTCCAAGCATAGCAGACTGACTACCCCTCTGTCAAGTGGTTTTGTCCTGTTAGGCACCGCACGAATCCACCCCTTGTGTCTTGCGTCGTTCGCCTATTTCGAGTACCCTTCGCCGCCTCCGTCTTCCATTCTGGCACTCGATTCGCGTCTTGGCGATCGCCCTGGGCGGCTATGGACTACGAAGTTCAGCGAAGCACACGACATTGCACGGCCACCGGGCGGGAGTTGCGCGGGGTGAGACCTACTATTCGGTGCTGGTGGCCGAAGGGGCCGAGTTGAAACGCTACGATTACGCCGCCGAGGCCTGGCCGGGTCCGCCGCCGAAGGCCGTGGGCTGGTGGAAATCACAAGTCCCCGATCAGACCACGGCCCGCAAACATTGGGCCCCCAACGACGTGATGCTCCAGTTCTGGGACGAGCTGGCCGACCAACTCGACAAGCAGGACATGCGTTATGTACTGACGCTCCTGCTGGTCCGCCGCCGCGTGTTCCGGCTGGAAGAGGAGATGCGCGATCCGCAGGGCCGCGAACTGCTGGCGGTGTATTGTCCCCGCCGCGAGGCCACGTATCAGGTTCCCGTGGTCACGCCCGCCGCGCCGCGGGTCGAGCGAATTCAGGAGGAGTTGGCGGCCCTGTTGCAGTGATGAACACTGACCACTAACCTCGCACGTCTCAATGACTCGCTACCAACGCCGCTGGCTGTTGCTGATTTGCACGGGGTTGCTGGGCCTGAGCGGCGCCAGTTGCCCGCAGATGGTCCAGCAATACACGAATCCCCTGCCGCGGATCTTGCCGCCTTCGCCCACGCTGGAGCAGGTCATCGCGGCGGTCAATCAGAACAACTCGCAGATTCAGTCGTTCTCGACGAACCAGGCCTCGATCAGCGGCCGGGGCTTTCCCGCCCTGAGGGCCAGCGTGGCCTTTCAGCGGCCTCAGCGGTTCCGCCTCCGCGCCGAATTGGGCGTGTTGGGCAGCACGGAACTCGACCTCGGCAGCAACGACGACCTCTTCTGGTTCTACGTGAAGCGGAACCAGCCGCCGGCCCTGTACTATTGCCGCCACGACCAGTTCGCCGCCAGCCCGGCGCGGCAGATGACGCCCTTCGAGCCGGCCTGGTTGATCGAGGCGCTGGGAGTGGCGGAGTTCGATCCGGCGCTGCCCCACCAACTCACGTGCCTGCCCAACGACAAGCTGCGGATCGATACCATCCGCAACACGCCGGACGGGCCGGTGACTAAGGTGACGTTCCTCGACGGCTCGCAGGGCTATATCCTGGAGCAGCGGCTCTACGACGCCCACCGCCAGTTGCTGGCCCGGTCGGTGGCCAGCGGACATCGCCGCGACCCGGCGAGCAACCTGGTCATGCCGACGGCGGTCCAGATCTTCTGTCCGCCGGCCCAACTGGAAATGCGGATCGACCTGGGCAACGTGCAGATCAACCGGTTGTCGGGCGAAGCGACGGCGTTGTGGACAATGCCAAGCTACCCGGACGCGCCGCTGGTGGACCTGGCCAACTTCCAGCCGCCCGCAGCCCCGGTAGCCATCCGCCGTGAGCCGCCGCCCGCCAATCGGCAACGCCCGCCGGGGTATTAGAACACGGTCTCAGAACCGGTAGTCCAGCCCGACGTTGAACCCCTGGGCCCAGAAGTCGGAAGTGTGCTGCGTGAAGGCGGGCCTCGTGGCGGTTGTCTGTCCTGGTCCGGGGAACTGGGCCGGGCTGACGTTCAGATCGATCTGGTCGCCGGGCCGCGACACGTTGCTCCAATAGATGAACGTGTAGCCAGCCGTCGCGCGGAGGTGACACGTCAAATCGTATCCGAACGTCACGCCCAGCTCGGGAATCACGGAGAACTGGTCGGCGTTGTGTACGCCCATGTTGCTCGGCAGGGCCAGCAGACCTCCCGGCGAGGTGCCTGCGGCAGTGGTGGTCGAGCCGGCGATGTCGATGCGCGAACGCGTGTTGCCCAGCGCCAGCTTCAGATTGCTCTCCAACGACCAACGGCCTTCGCGCCGCTCGATCGCAGTGCCCAGTTCAACGCCGTTGAAGTCGTTCTTCGCGTGGAACCGGTCGGCGATCTGAATCGTCGAACCGGGCGCCGCAGTGCTGCTCGAGTCGTTTATGTCCAGGTTCTCGGTCAACTGTTGAAAGCGGTAGCCGCCCAGCAATTCCACCCGGTAGCCGGGGGCTCGGGCGATCGCCCGCCGCACAAGGACTTCGGCAACCTGAAAGTCGCTGGTCAGCGTCGAGGAGAACGTCCCCTGCACCAGATCGGGAAAGGCAATGAGGCGGGAATCTTGGGAGCCGCCACCGGGGTTCGTGTTGACATCGTAGACGCCGGCATTGAAGAAGGGCCGAGCCAGAATGGGACTCCCATCGCTGGCTATCGTGAACCGATCGGCGCTCTGGCCGAGGCCGAGATAACTGAACTCGATGCCGCAATTGTCGGACTCGTCCAACCAGGTTCCGAACGAAATGCGCCCGCCGGCACGAAAGCCGCCGTTGAGTTCTTGGTTCCCCAGGAGGATGACCGTGCCGGGCTGGTCGAGAACGCCGGCCTGGGCTTGGGGCGTGCCGTCCGGACTGGTGGTCAACAGGGGAGGAATCCTTCCGCCCTTGGTCCACCACAACAACGCCTCGGCACGGACCCAATCGTCGTGCGGCAGACAAAAACCCCAGCAGGGACCGAAGATCGGATCGCCCGTGCAACCTGCGTCATTGCAGGCGCCGGATGGGCCATCCGACCCGCACGTGTCGCCCTGCATGCGGCCTGCGGGCTCCGCGCAGTTCGTCGCTCCCGCGGGATCAGACTGAGATGCCCAGGCGTGGAACGCCTCGGAGGTTGGCGGTTGCTGCCAGGGAGGGGTCTGCGCCTCGGCTTGCACCGAGCCGAAAAGCCAGATTGTCGCCGCCAACACGGCGATCGCCGCGATCGGCCCGAACGACCGCCAACCGCGGCGGTTGCCTGGCAATGTCGGAGAAGTGAAGATCCCCGCTGGCCGATAAGCCGAAGTACGCCGGGTCGCCGACATGGGATAGCCACATTTCCAGTTCATGGTACTTGAGCTTCTTTCATCCCCGGGCACTGGTATGGAATCCGCCCAGACAACTTGGAAGCCTTATCGGGTTGCCGCCAGCCTAGCCGTTAAAGATTCCCTTATCAGGAATCTCTGCAAAACCAGAACTGTCAACGCAGAGTCCCTGCCTTGCCTAGTCTAATGAAGGTGGCGGTTGAAGCCCGAGGGACAACTGGAAGGGGCGGCCGACAGCCATGTGTCTGCTCAGATCAGGGCAAGGAACGGGCAAGAGATGCCCAATCTTGCCGCCTCACATCCGGGCGGGTAGGAATGCGGCAACTCGGCCTCGAAGTCACCACCCGTCGGATTCGTCCGATCAAGCATCGCAGGGGGCGGCGATGCCGGTGGATGGCCTACGCGACGGTCTGGGTCAAGGGGTCCGAGATGCTGCTGAGGAAATCGGTGTCGCCGCCGTACACCGCCGTGATGCTGTGGTCGCCCACTGTGAGCGCCGAAGTGGCAAAGGTCGCCGTGCCACCGGTCAAGGTCCCCGTGCCCAGCGTGGTGACGCCATCCATGAAGGTGACGGTACCGGTGGGCGTGCCGCTGCCGGACGAGGCAGTCACCGTGGCCGTGAAGGTCACGGAGTCTCCGAAGGTCGAGGGATTCGCCGAACTGACAACGCTGGCCGTGGTGGCGGCCTGCCCAACGGTCTGGGTTACGGCACTCGAGGTGCTGGTGATGAAATTGGTGTCGCCGCCGTACACCGCCGTGATGCTGTGGTCGCCGGCAATGAGCGCCGCGGTGGCAAAGCTTGCCGTGCCGTCGGTGAGGGTCCCCGTGCCCAGCGTGGTGACGCCATCCATGAAGGTGACGTCGCCGGTGGGCGTGCCGCTGCCGGACGAGGCAGTCACCGTGGCCGTGAAGGTCACGGAGTCTCCGAAGGTCGAGGGATTCTCCGAACTGACAACGCTGGCCGTGGTGGCGGCCTGCCCAACGGTCTGGGTTACGGCACTCGAGGTGCTGGTGGTGAAATTGGTGTCGCCGCCGTACACTGCCGTGATGCTGTGGTCGCCCACAGTGAGCGCCGCGGTGGCAAAGGTTGCCGTGCCGCCAGTCAAGGTCCCCGTGCCCAGCGTGGTGTCGCCGTCCATGAAGGTGACGGTGCCGGTGGGCGTGCCGCTGCCCGACGAGGCAGTTACCGTGGCCGTGAAGGTCACGGAATCGCCGTAAGTCGAGGGATTCGCCGAGCTAGCAACGGTGGCCGTGGTGGCGGCTTGCCCAACCGTCTGGGTTACGGCACTCGAGGTGCTGGTGATGAAATTGGTGTCGCCGCCGTACACCGCCGTGATGCTGTGGTCGCCCACGGTGAGCGCCGAGGTGGCAAAGGTTGCCGTGCCGCTGGTCAACGTCCCGGTGCCCAGCGTGGTGACGCCATCCATGAAGGTGACGGTGCCCGTGGGCGTGCCGCTGCCGGACGAGGCAGTCACCGTGGCCGTGAAGGTCACGGAATCGCCGTAAGTCGAGGGATTCTCCGAACTGACAACGCTGGCCGTGGTGGCGGCCTGCCCAACGGTCTGGGTTACGGCACTCGAGGTGCTGGTGATGAAATTGGTGTCGCCGCCGTACACCGCCGTGATGCTGTGGTCGCCCACGGTGAGCGCCGAAGTGGCAAAGGTTGCCGTGCCGCTGGTCAAGGTCCCGGTGCCCAGCGTGGTGCTGCCGTCCATGAAGGTGACGCTGCCGGTGGGCGTGACGCTGCCGGACGAGGCAGTCACCGTGGCCGTGAAGGTCACGGGCGCCCCGTAGGTCGATGGGTTCGCCGAACTGGCGATGCTGGTGATGGCGGTGGGGGACGGTGCGACCGTCAAGGTCGTGGTAACTGCGGCGCTGGCAGCGGTGCCGTCGTTAACCACAACGGAGATCGTGCGGTCTGCGGCGGCGGAAGGCACTGCCGTGTCGCTGTACGTAATACTTTGCAGTACCGACTGGTACGTGGACACGTCGGCCACTCCCGACACCGTGAGAACACCGTTGGCATAGGCCGACGTAAGCGACGTGCCGGAGGTGACGGCCTGCAACTGTTCGGAGCTTCCATCCAGGGGATTCTGGATGCTGACGGTCATGGAGGTCAAGGTGGGACTGTCCGGGCTGGAAATCGTGGCCGAGGAAGAACTGACGGCCACCGCTCCGGCTCCCGTAACGTACGTTGCCGCCGCGTCCCGCTCAGATTGACCGTGGGGGCATCGTGCATGTTCCGAATGACCTGCGACATCGGCGGGGATGAAGCGAGGAACAGCCGCAAGGAAACCAAAGACGGCTGGAGGCCCAGGACGGCGAAATCATAGCCGCTATCGCTTTCGCCCCCGCCCAATTGAAGCTGTTGCGTGCTCTGGCCGACCTGCAGCTTCGACGAGGGGACGACCTGGATTTGGTACGTTCCCGCGACAAGGCTCTGGAAGCTGTACGCCCCGGACGCATCGGTCTGAACCGGCGATACTCCGGCGACCTCGGTCCAGCTTCCGCCGTTTGTCTGGCTGTAGAGCCGGACGGTTATCCCGGCAAGCCCCGGCTCCGAATCGGCCTTCTGCCCGTCGTTGTTGGAATCGAGGTAAACGACGCCGGAGAGACTGCCGCTGGCGACGGTGAGGGTGGCGGTATCGGTCGCCGCGCTAAAGGCGGTGGTGCCGCGATTGGTGGTGGTGTCGACCTTGGTTTGGCTCTGCCCGGACGTCGTGTCCCATGCCCGATAGGTGATCGTCGCCGTTGCGGTGTCTGCGGTGGCCGGCGTGTAACGCAATATGGCATTACTCGGCAGCAGCAGGGCCGAGTTGCCCGCTACCGTGCCGACGGCCGTAAACGTAGTGCCGTCGAGGGAATACTCCCAGGTCCCGTTGCCCGTCGTGCCGGTCACGGCAATGCCGCCGATCACGGCTCCCGTGTCGACGTCGGTAATGACGGTGGTGCCGGAGCCGTTGTTGATGAACGTCGCCAAGCTGACCGTAGTCACAGAGGCGTTAGACGTGATCGTGCCCAGCGAGGGGTTGGCCGGCGTGAGCACCGGTGCGTCATTGACGCTGGTCACGGTGAGTGAGGCCGTATCGATCGTCGGTGCTGTACGGCCCGGCGCCGCCGACCAGGCCCGCTTGAGCCAAGTCGACCGTGATTCCGCTGGCGCCGCCGGTCGTGTCCCAGGCACGGTAGGTAATGCTGGCCGTCTCGCCGTTCTTGCCGTCCGGGATGTAACGCAGTTCGGCGTTGTTGGGCAACAATAGCGCCGTGGTCCCCGACAGCGTGCCAACCGCAGTGAACGTCGTGCCGTTGTCGAGCGAGTACTGCCAGGTTCCGTTGCCCGTCGTGCCGGTCACGGCAATGCCACCGATCACG
Organism: uncultured Planctomycetaceae bacterium; assembly: GCA_963759115.1. GTDB lineage: Bacteria > Planctomycetota > Planctomycetia > Pirellulales > Thermoguttaceae > CAVWXT01. The sequence continues at coordinate 807,448 of CAVWXT010000001.1, read as the reverse complement.
GCTCCCGTGTCCGGGTCGCTAATCGTCGACCCGAGGAAACTTGCCAGGCCGATCGTGGTGGTCGTATCCTCGTCCGTGGTTCCCATCAAGGGGCTGGCCGAGGCGAGCACCGGGGCGCTATTGGTCGCCAGGACGTTGATGGTGAACTGCTGCTGTACGGTGTTGCCGGCCAGATCGGTGGCCTCGACGGTAATCTGTTGAGTGGGCGTCTGGCCCGAAGTTGGCGTCCAGCTAATTACCCCCGTCGTCGAATCGATGGACATCCCCGTCGGCTCTTGAGTCAACCCGTAGGTCACTTGGCCGGCGGAATCCGTGGTCGTCACCTGACAAGTATAAGGGACCCCGACCACGGCGGCCGTGACCTGCGTGAAGTTGAATTGCGGCGGCACCGTGTCAACCGTGAGCTGTACGGCCGACGAAGCATCGAGGCTCGGCACGTCAGCCGTCTGACTGGTGGGCGTCGTGCCACCGCTCTCGGTGACGCTTACCGTCTGGTTCAGCGCGATCTGGATGGCTGTTATCGCATGGGGACCGTCGGCCAATGCCGTGGAACCATCGGTCGTAACATCGACGGTCGTAGCGCCGCTGGCCACGATTGCCTGGCCGATTGGGTTGCCGTCGGCAAGGATCTCCACCTTGTTGCCGCCTGCGACGCCGCTGACCGTGAACTGTAGTTCCTTGCTCTGGCTGGAGTTGTCGAAGTTGGTGATGTCGTTGGTGGATCCGGCGGGAGGCACAAGGGTGACGCTACTTGGCGCAGCCGGAATCACCGCCGCAAAAGGGTTCGCGGGGTTGCCCGCCGTGTCGGGCTGAATGTTAACGGTGAACGTCTGCGTCACAGGCGCGTTGGTCCCATCGCTGGCGGTCACCGTGACCGTGACCGTGCCCGTGACTCCCGTGGGCGCGCTGAGTTGTAGCACGCCGTTCTGTGTGTCCGTGATGATCGAGGCCGAGGTGATCGTCAGGGGGGTGATCAGATAACCAAATCCGCTTGAGGTTTCGCTCGGCTCGGCTGCAATCGCATCGCGCGTGGCCGTTCCCGCGGTCTGAATGCCGAACATCGTATAGTTGTAGTCGAGGGACCGCGTAGGCCCCAAAGTGATAAAGAACTCCGTCGAACTGGTGCTCGGCGCCCTTGCCGGGCCATGGCCAGGATACCGGCCGTATCGTATTGGAGATTAGGATTGAACTCCTCGGCGAACGATGGGGTCGGAGTGGTGGTGTTGATCGGGCCCGTGGGCGGGTCGTTGCCGCCCTGGATCACGAAGTTGGATTGGTTGCGATAGATTTGTAGGCCGTCGTAGAACCCCTGTTGAACCAGCGTCTCGATCGCCCCCGTCGTGTTCGGCGCCAGATTGTCGAACAACTGAAAGTCCATCACTTGGTCGACGCCGTCGACGTTGACGTGGAATTCGAGAGTCTTATTGGTTTGCGGCATCATGACGGGGGTGAGCTTGGCGTAGTCCGAAGCCGTCACGGAGTAGCTCGCCGTCTGACCGGGATCGGCGCCATTGAGCGGGACATAGATCGAGGTTCCCGCTGGCAGCGTGACGTCCGCAATCGACGGCAGCGTAATCGACAGCAACTGCCGCGATTCCAGCGATTCAAAGCCGAGGCGCCGGTGGAGCCTGCCCCTGCCGGTAGCGTGTCGGTCCCTGCCCGTGCCACGAGAATGTTTCGGAGAGTGTCTGCGATCCATATAATGACCCCGATAGCCAAGCTTGCCCCTGAAACTTCCATTGTAACCACACATTTCATATCTTATTGCATCCGGCGAGCCTCTCCAAAATTCATCGGCGCTTATTCGACGTCGCTGGTCAACTTATGCGGGGCGTAGGGGCTGCGATGGTGGGGATTCGTTTTAGCGACGGAGGGGGGGCTGGTTGTGGCGGCCCTTGATGCGGAAGGTCGAAGACGCCCGCAACACTTGTCTTCGGGCATCGGTTCGTCTTTCTGAAGTATAGGGCAACGTTCTTACGACCGCCAACACCGGCGTTCATAGCGATAACTGGTTGCGGTAAAGCAATTTGCGTTGTTTCTGGCGGCCGGGGACGGCGTGCGGCGTATCGCCTCCTCGACCGTGTATTCTCCGGCGATCCGCGCGGGATCGGTCCCTCATAAGAGTTGTGTCTGCCTCCCCCCTTACGCCAACTTGGCGAAAAGCTAAACTGGGAGAGACCACTTGGCCGTGGTTTGGGCAATGCCTGGGCTTTGCGTTTGTATCGTTGCGGGCAAGCCGCTAGAATCACTTACGTCCTAGCAAGGAGTCGATTCGGTGGAGATGAACATTTCGGTCCGACACGGGCACGTCAGCGACGCGACCCAGGCCACGATTCAGGACAAGTTGGAAAAACTCACCCGCCTCTATGACCGCATTAGCGCCATCGAAGTCACCATCGACTTCGAGCATCGCGACCTGCCCGCGGTCGACCTGAAGGTTTCGGCCAAGAAGCACGAGTTCGTGGCGGTGGCCCAGGCGGAGAATTTGCTGGCCGCGGTCGACGTCGCGGTCGACAAGATGGAACAGCAATTGCGGAAACATAAGGAGAAGGTTCAAGACCGCCATCGCGGCACCGGGCACCGGGAGTAGTCCAGCGGGCGGCCGCGTCGCGGCCGCCTCGGCCAACGCCCGAGTCGATCCGGGAAGGGAGAATACACGCATGAAGTTTGCCGACTTTATTTGTGGCAATGCAATCCTCGCTCAATTGACCGCCCTGGACAAAGAAGGGGCGATCCGAGAAATGGTCCAGGCGCTGAGCCGATCGGGAAAAGTCGAGGCCACGGAGTCCGAAAGCATCGTCAAGGCCATCCTCAAACGGGAAGAACTGGGCAGCACCGGCATCGGCCGGGGCGTGGCCGTCCCCCACACCAAGCACCCCAGCGTCGATCGCCTGGTCGGCACCGTGGCGGTCAGCAGCCAAGGGGTCGATTTCGCCAGCCTCGACGGCGAGGTCGTCCACCTGTTCTTCCTCCTGGTTTCCCCGCCCGATCGACCGGGCGATCACCTGCGGGCTTTGGAAAACATCTCGCGCCAGCTTCGCGACGACACGTTTTGCCGATTCCTCAAGCAGGCCAAGACCGTAGCGGACATTCAATTACTACTGAACGAAGCCGACAACAACCAGTTCGGATCGTGATGCGGCCATGTCGGAGACTCCCCTTACCCGGACTGTGGTGGTCACCGATCCGGCCGGCGTACACGCCCGAACCGCCGTCGCCATCGCCGAGGTCGTGCGCCGCAGCCAGTCGCAGGTGCGGTTGATCAGGGATGAGCGACCGGTGGGAGGCACCGACGTGCTGCAAATCCTGACCATGGTGGCGGAGCAGGGCACGAGCGTGCGGCTGGAGGCCGTGGGGCCGGATGCCGCGGCCGTGCTGGACGCGCTCGAACCGCTGTTCGCCGGCCGTTTCGGCGACGAAGCCGAGGAACCCGCGAAACGCTGATGCAAAAACTTCAAGGGATTGCCGTCTCGCCCGGCGTCGCCATCGGCGAGGCGTTGGTGATGGACAACGAGGGATTTCGCATCCCGCGGCGGTTCGTCGCGCGCGACGCGGTCGTCGACGAGATGGAGCGGCTCGATAAGGCGATCGCCGCCGCCGCCGCCGAGATTGCCCACCACCGCGAAACGGTCGCCGGCGAATTGGGGGAGAAGTACGGGGCCATCTTCGAGGCCCATTTGCAGATGCTCCAGGACGCGCGGCTCCGCAGCGAACTGGAGGAAATGATCCGGCAGCGGCACTATTCGCCCGAATATGCCGTCAGCCGCACCCTGCGCCGCTACGCGCAAGTGTTCCAGCGGCTGGAAAGCTCTTACCTGGCGGAACGGGCCAGCGACATCTTCGACATCGAAAAACGCCTCTTGCGCCATCTCTTGGGCCGCCGCCGCGAAGGAATCGCCCACCTCACCTCCCCCGTCCTGGTGCTGGCCCATAACCTTACCCCCAGCGAAACGGCCAACCTCGACCGCCACTTCGTCCGCGGTTTCGTCACCGAGGTCGGCGGGCCGGGCAGCCATACGGCGATCGTCGCCGAGGCCCTGGAGATCCCAGCCGTCGTCGGCACCGGACCGTTCTTGACCGATGTTTCAGGCGGCGAGTTGGTGATCATCGACGGCAATAAGGGGCTGGTGATCCTCCAGCCGGACGAAGAGACGCTCGAACGCTACCGGCACGAGGCCGAGCAAGACCGCTCGTTGGCCGCCCGGCTCGAGCCGCTCCGCGATCTGCCCGCCGAAACCCGCGACGGCGTCCGCGTGCAACTGATGGGCAACATCGAATTCCCCTACGAGGTCGACCATTGCGTCGAGCGGGGGGCGGACGGCGTGGGCCTCTATCGCACCGAGTTCCTGTACCTCGGGGCCGAAGCCGAGCCCACCGAAGAGGTTCACTATCAGGCCTATACCCGCGTCGTCGAGGCGATGGGCCAGAAGCCGGTGGTGATCCGCACCTTCGACCTGGGCGCCGACAAAATGCCCAATCTGCCCCGGCCCGAGGACGAGCGCAATCCGTGTCTCGGGCTGCGGAGCATCCGCTTGGCGCTCCGCAACCTGCCTGTCTTCCGCACCCAGTTGCGCGGCGCTGCGGGCCACGGTGCTGGGCAACGTCCAGATCATGTTCCCGCTGGTCTCCACCATGCTCGAGCTGCGCCAGGCGAAAATGGTCCTGGCCGACGTTATGGAGGACCTCCAGGAACATCACGTCGCCTTCAACCGCGACGTGCCGGTGGGAATGATGGTCGAGACCCCCGCAGCCGTGATGATGATCGACCACTTCGTCGAGGAAGTCGATTTCCTCAGTATCGGCACCAACGATCTGATCCAGTACACCCTGGCGGTCGACCGCAGCAACAAAGACGTGGTGGGGCTCTACAACCCCGCCGATCCGGCCGTGCTGAAACTAATTTCGCTGGCCATCCGGGCGGCCGACCGCAAGCAGGTGCCGATCAACATGTGCGGGCAGATGAGCGGCAGCTCGCTGTACACGATGCTGTTGCTGGGGTTGGGGTTGCGGCGGCTGAGCGTCACCCCCATGCGCCATTCCCGAGGTGAAGAACGTCTGTCGTGCCGTGACGATTGCCGATTGCGAGGCCCTGGCCGCCCGCGTGATGACGATGGAGAACGCTCGCGACGTCAAGAGCCATCTCAAGGAAGAACTGAGAAAACGCATTCAACAGATCGGGGAGTAGAACCGTTGTACGTTGTTTCGCCGGCGGGCTTGTCCGCCGGCTGGACTTCCCAAAAACAGGGTCTTCGGCAAAATCTGTGGGTGAAAAATGGGCCTACGGGGGATTCGTCCTGGCAAGGTGGATTTTCTGAGGGATGGCAGGGCAAATAAATGACGGTGGAAACAGCCGCAAAACCGGGGTTTTCTTGTTGTGTAACGGCCCTCGTCGGGTCTCCCACATCTGCAACGCACGGACCTTTGCCACGGAAAAACGGGGATGGAATCTATGAATCAGATCGTTGAGGCTCCCGAAATCACGAAAACCCCTGAAAATCCAGATTCAAACTGAGTTTCACGGCCCAAATCAACCCACAGATTCTGCCGAGGAGGCCAAAAACAAGAGAATAGGTTTTCCCGCCGCGCCCGCGTGTGGCGGGCAATACGAAAAGGTTCCCCCGCCGCAATAGGTGTGGCGGGTAACAGGAAAAGGTTCCCCCGCCGCAATAGGTGTGGCGGGTAACAAGAAAAGGGTTCCCCGCCGGCAACGGCAGTGGCGGGGAAAATCGGACTTGTGGTTCGATTACGAGTACGCATTCGTTTTTCCAAGCAGGGAGACCTGCGGCTGATCGGGCACCGCGACCTGATGCGGTGTCTGGAGCGGCTCTTCCACCGTGCCGGGCTGGCGCTGAGGTTCAGTCAGGGGTTTCATCCGAAACCGCGGATGACGTTCCCCCTGGCCCTGGCGGTCGGGATTGAGGGAGTCGAGGAAGTGATGGAACTCGAGTTGGCCGAGAGCTACACCGCCGAGGAGTTGTGGCGGCGTTTGCCGCCGCAGGCGCCGCCAGGGCTCGTGTTCCGCGCGGTGGAAGTCCTGCCCGACGGCAGCCCGAAGGCCCAGGTCCAAAGCGCTTCCTACGAGGTCCCGATCCCGTCGACTTGCCAATCCGGTCTGCGCGAGCGGATCGAGCACTTGCTGGCCTCCGTCGCGTGGCCCATCGAGCGTTCGCACGGGCGCGCGCGATCGACTTGCGCCCCCTGGTGGCGGAGTTGTCGCTCCGCGAGGGCGTGCTGGCGATGCGGCTCCGCGTGGACCGCCGCGGCAGCGTCGGGCCGCGCGACGTGCTGGCCGCGCTGGCACTGGCCGATCTCGAGCCGCAGGGGGTCCGTCTCCGCCGCACCGCCGTGGAGATCTGCGCATGACGCTCCTCCCCACCTTCCGGCGCCGCGCCGTTGGCTTGCTGCCGATGCGTACTGGTCGGTATTGCCGAACAAGAAAGTTGCAACATGAAACAGGAAATGCTGATCAACGTCGCCCAGCCGGAGGAATGCCGGATCGCGATCGTTGAGGATGGAACCCTCGAAGAGTTGTATGTCGAGCGGGCGGGACAGGACAATTACGTAGGGAACATTTACCGCGGGGTGGTGGTCAATCTGGAGCCGAGCATCCAGGCGGCGTTCGTCGATTTCGGCGTCGGCCGCAACGGCTTCCTCCACATCAGCGATATCGAGCCGCAATACTTCCGCCAGGGCGGTTACGATCCGGGCCGACTCGCCAACGGGTCCGGCCCCCGCCGTGCGCCGCCGCGCAACGTCGACTCGGCCGTGGGCGACGAGTTCGACGAAGGCGGCGAGGATGAGGCCAAGCGGCCGCGCAACGCCCGCTTCGGCGGCCGGCCGCGCTTCAAGCCGCCCATCCAGGAAATCTTCCGCCGCGGCGACGAAGTGCTGGTGCAGGTCATCAAGGAGGGCATCGGCTCCAAGGGGCCAACGCTCTCGACCTACATCAGCATCCCCGGCCGTTACCTGGTGCTCATGCCCGCCCTGGGACGGATCGGCGTGTCAAGGAAGATCGAGGACGAAGCCACTCGCCGCCGGCTGCGCGACATCATGCTCGAACTGAACCCGCCGAAGGGCGTGGGCTTTATCGTCCGCACGGCCGGCAGCGATCGCACCAAGCGCGAACTCTCCCGCGACATGGCCTATCTCCTGCGCCTTTGGAAAGTCATCGCCCGGCGCATCAAGAAGCTCCCCGGACCGGCCGGCATCTACGAAGAAAGCGACATGATCATCCGCACCATCCGCGACATCTTCACCGCGGACGTGGACGCGATCTACATCGACGAGCCCACCGCGCACGAGCGGGCCAAGGAGTTTCTGCAACTGGTCATGCCCCGCTACGTCCACCGCCTGCAATTCTACGAAGGCAAGGAGCCGCTGTTCTGCAAGTACAACCTCGACGAGGAAATCGCCAAGATTCATCGCCGCCGCGTGCCGCTGCCCTCGGGCGGATCGATCGTCATCGACCAGACCGAGGCCCTGGTGGCCATCGACGTCAACAGCGGCAGCTTCCGCGCCGAAGACTCGGCCGAAGAAACGGCCCACCAGATGAACCTCCTGGCGGCCAAGGAAATCGCCCGGCAAATCCGCCTCCGCGACCTGGGCGGCGTGATCGTCAACGACTTCATCGACATGCGCAAGGAGAAGCACCGCCGCGGCGTGGAGCGGGCGCTGCGCGACGCCGTGAAACGCGACCGGGCGCGCACCAAAATCCTTCGCACCAGCCCGTTCGGCCTGATCGAAATGACCCGGCAGCGCATTCGCACCAACCCCAAACGCAGCGCCGTACGCCGAGTGCCCAAGCTGCGGCGGGTCGGGGGTCGTTAAGACCCCGGAAAGCATGGCCATTGACGTCGTCCGCCTCTTGATTCTCGCGAGCCAACGCCCGGCGATCGTTCGGGTCACGATTACGGTGTCTGAAGACGTGGCCGATTACCTCAACAACCGCAAACGTCACGAGCTGGCGCGGATCGAGGAAGAGGGCGAGTTTGCGATCCAAGTCGTTGGAAAAGAAGACGTTGCGCCTGAGCACCTGTTGATTGAGTGCCGCGACGCCGACGAGCGGGAGGTGAAGTTCCCCTAATCCGAGCAAGCCGATTCGACCGCGGATAAGCTGAGCAAGGCGGCCGCGCGCTGGCAGACTGAGTTTCGCGCCGGCAGACGGGTAGCGGTACATGTTCGCTGCCCTGTCAAAAAATAATCCGAAAACTGGTTCTTGACTATTCTGGGGGGCGTGCTAAAATGCGTCCGTTTTCCAGTAGGGACGCTGGGGGGAACCCGAACGGAGCGACTGTCGGCCGCGTACAGATACTGCGGCTTTTTTTCTGCGCTGCCATGTCGAAATTACGAACGGCACCAGAAAGTGCGAACGGTGCGATTGAAGATTTGCTCCACTCTCGCATCCAGGAGCTAGAGGATGCCTTTTCCGCAGATGTCTTGAGTTTTTCAGGCCCCATTGCCCGCGGATTTGACGATGAAATCCGGGATGCGCTTGAGTTTCGCTTTGGAATGCGAAGATCGCGCAAAGCAAAACTCTGCGTAATCCTGGAAACGGATGGAGGTTATATCGAGGTAACGGAGAGAATTGCCAACACGTTTCGAAAGCATTACCGAAGGGTGGATTTTTTCGTTCCGAGTCATGCATTTTCAGCCGGAACGGTACTCGTCCTCTCCGGTGATGCAATCCACATGGACTACTACTCCAACTTGGGGCCAATAGACCCGCAGGTTGAAAAAGACGGTCGCTGGGTTCCAGCGTTTGGGTATCTCGAACAATACAAGCGGCTCGTGCAGAAATCCAAGGACGGTACTCTGACGGGCGTGGAAGCGGCTTCATTTGTCGAGCATTTCAATCCGGCGGAATTGTACCAGTTCGAACAGGCAATCAAGCTCTCGAACCGTCTGTTGAAGAAATGGCTAGTCCAATACAAGTTTCGGAACTGGAAGCGAACGGAAAACCACAGGCAGCCAGTAACGAAAAAGATGAAGGAGCGACGAGCGGAAGAAATCGCTCAACTATTGGGAAATACGGACGAATGGCATAGCCACGCTCGCGGAATTTCGATGGAAGTATTGCGTCGCAAGGTCAGATTGAAGATCGACGACTTTGGAGAGAACAAGGATACGGGAATGCAACTGAAGCGATACCACAAGTTACTTGTTGATTACATGCGTAGAATTGGTGCGCGGGCGGCTATTCATGTACGAAAAAGATTTCTGTCTTTCTAGGGAGCGTGTAATGACGTGCTACTGCAAAGCGAAGAAGCGAGCGACGCGATCAGTACCGAACTCCTCAAAGACTGTTCGGGAAGTGCGAGAATTGCTCGCAGAGATTCGAAAAGTCGTGCCCAGTAAGGGATATCGAATCGTACATCCGTTCACGAGGACTAGGTACGGCACCGAACTTCCGAAGCATAGTTGAACGGCAGGGGCACGCCAGGGCAGCCTAATCCCCGGAGTGGGGGCTTCTTGCCAACGTCCGATGTTGAAAATCTATTGGGCGGGCAAACTGGCCTTGCATTCAAGCGGAGAAAGGGCAATCATCCCCGCCCGAAAGGATTCTGGCGTGGATCAAATCACTTCTGTTCTTGCGGACGTTCGGCAGCAAGACTACCCGCTACAAATCAGCCAAGAGGCCGCAGCGGCATTTGTCGTATGTCTGCGGCGCATCATGGATGCGGTTCCAGACGATGATCGGTTTTTTGTCCGGGCGGACTACGACCTCGTTACAAGCGCACTCTGTCATCCCGAGGGCGATTTTCCGCACACTAACGAGCAACCGCGACATTATGTACGCCACTAGCGGTCACCGCGCAGGCCAGTCTTCCGTCACTCTTACGGACATTGTTCTGCCACTGCAATGCACGAAGATTGGCATCGCCATGACCGCCGTTTGGGTTAATGTGATCGACCTCCCATCCATACTCTGAGTCGCGGTCTCCATAGTATTGCCATCCAATCCACGCCCCGCAAGCATCCCTGCGCCACTTGTTGCCGTCGTTGCCTTCGACCGCATCCGCCTTGAACCACGCCGCTGACTTCTGCTCGTGACTCCAACTCATAAACAACTCCGTTTCTCCGCGCGAGGCGCGGACCGGTAGGTTAACGCGCAGCACAATGCCACGCGCAAAAACAAGGGAGACTTGCGCCAGAGGGGCGAGAGGTGATTGTCTGATACACCTCAATCCGTACTGCGAAGACTCCTGTATAGGCGTGAACATACCATATCTTGTGGTTCCCTGCAAGTAGACATACAAGAAGAGAGGCCGTCCCCGCCAAAAATTAAGGCAGGGACGGCCACGGTGTATCAGACGCCTATAACTGTATCATGGGGACCAAAAGGACACAACCGCCAATTCCTGGAATGAACGGAATGTGTTATTGTACCCCATAGAGGGGGCGCGGCGACTTTTCCCATTACTCCGCGATTATTTCGGGCAAATTGCACCACTACCGGCAGACAACACTACCGGCAGACGAGCGCCCCTTGATAACCCCGGCCAATCTCTGCTAAACTTATTGGTTTCCCATTTGGACTCGACGAGCACGTAGGAATCTCCCATGTACGCGATCATTTCGGAAGGCGGACGCCAGTTCAAGGTCGAAGAGGGCCAGGAGCTCGACATTGATTACCGGGATCTGCCGGCCGGCGAACAGGTCAAATTTGATCGCGTGCTGGCCTGTCAGAACGACACGGAACTGAAGGTGGGACAACCTGTCCTCGCGGGCGCGAGCGTCACAGCCGAAGTGCTCTCGGTTGAGCAGGGGCCGAAACTGGTGATTCAGAAGGCCCGCCGCCGCAAGACCTATCGCCGCAAGACGGGCCACCGCCAACTCTATACCCGCGTGAAGATCAGCAAGATCGAGATCGTATAATCCAAGTTGCGCGTCGCGCAAGACGGCGCGTACGACTTGCGGACGGTATCTTCTGCTCGCGGCCGAAATGCGAGGTCTAGCGGCCGTCGCAACGTCAGCCAAAGGGCCGCATCGACGTCGCGGGGCCATTGTTGCGTCGGCGGCGGATGAGCGTTTCACCGTTGCCTCCCTGACTGGCTTTTCAACAATTTTCGACACGAGGCACTTGACCGTTCGCAATTATCAGTAATGATAACCAGTAGTTATATTTGGGTTACTACTATGCGGCCATTCCAACGCAATACCCGGCAGCGGCAAGTCATCCTGGAGGAACTCCGCAAGCTCACCTCGCACCCTACGGCGGTCGGCATCTACGAGATCGTCCGACGCCGGCTCCCGAAAATCAGCCTGGGGACCGTATATCGCAACCTGGAACTGCTCGCCCGAACCGGATTGGTGCGGAAGCTGGAAATGGGCAACGCCGAGAGCCGTTTCGATGGAAACGTCGCGCCACACGACCACGTGCGTTGCGTGCGTTGCGGCCGCGTGGACGATGTTTCCGGCCCCCCCCTTGACCTTTTGGGGGGGCCGGCGAATGATTTGCACGGTTATCAAATTCTCGGGCATCGCCTGGAGTACCTGGGAATCTGCTCCCAGTGCCGAAACGGGCCAGACGACCACACACACATTTCACACGACCCTGGAAAGGAAGTTGGACCATGCTGAATCCCAAGATTCAAGACGCTTTCAACCGACAGATCAACGCCGAGTTGTTCTCGTCGTACCTCTACCTCTCGATGGCCGCCTACTTCGAGGCCAAGGACCTCAAGGGGATGGCCCACTGGATGCAGATACAGGCTGGCGAGGAGAACCAGCACGCCCTGCGGATCTTCGACTCGATCAACGATCGCAACGGGCGGGTGACGCTCACCCAGATCGATGCCCCCAAGACCGAATGGAAGTCGCCGCTCGAGGCGTTTGAAGACGCCCACAAGCACGAGCAGAAAATCAGCGGCATGATCAACGACCTGATGAACCTGGTGGCCGTGGAGCGGGACGGCGCAGGCCACGATTTCCTCGAATGGTTCGCCCGCGAACAGGTCGAGGAGGAGGCCGCGGCCCAACTCATCGTCGCCCAATTGAAGCTCGTGGGCGACAGCGGCGTGGGCCTGTATTTGCTCGATCAAGAACTTGGCAAGCGGGCAGCCAACTGAACATCACGTCTTCGCAACGGCATCATTACCCAAGGAGAACCATTGCCATGTGTAACCTCGTGACCCAAGAGGCCCCCGACTTCACGGCCCAGGCCGTGATGCCCGACAATTCGTTCAGCGAGTTGAAGCTCTCGTCGTACCGCGGCAAGTACGTGGTGTTGTTCTTTTATCCGCTGGATTTCACGTTCGTGTGTCCTTCGGAGATCATCGCCTTTGACGCGGCGCTGGCGAAGTTCGAGAAGAAGAACGCGCAGGTGCTCGGCGTTTCGGTCGATTCGCATTTTACGCACCTGGCGTGGAAGGAAACGCCGCGCAAGGAGGGCGGCATCGGCCCGATCAAGTATCCGCTGGTGGCCGATCTCGACAAGAACATCTCGCGGGGCTACGGCGTGCTGTTGCCGGCGGGCATCGCCCTGCGCGGCCTGTTCCTGATCGACAAGGAAGGCAAGGTCCGGCACTTGCTGATAAACGACTTGCCGCTGGGCCGCAGCGTGGAGGAGGCCCTGCGGGTGCTCGACGCCTTGCAGTTCCACGAAAAGAACGGCGACGTCTGTCCGGCCAATTGGCACGAAGGGGAGGAAGCCATGAAGCCCACGGCCGCGGGCGTGGCATCCTACCTGGCGAAACACGCGTCGTAAGCCTATTTCGTTGAGCCGGCGGGCTTGCCCGCCGCGTGGCAGACGCCAGAATTCCAGTAGCTGCCCTTGGCGAGCCGCCGGTTGAACGATTCTTATGATAGAGATGCTGGGTAACGTCGTGCGGGAAAGCTGGCTGGTCCTTGGCCAGATGGCGCCCTATTTGTTATTTGGATTCCTGGTGGCCGGAGTGCTCTCGGTGTGTATTTCGCCAGAGTTCGTCGAACGCCACCTCGGCGGCCGCGGCTTCGGCCCCGTGCTCAAAGCGGCGCTGTTCGGCGTGCCGCTGCCGTTGTGTTCGTGCGGGGTCATCCCCGTGTCGGCCTCGTTCCGCCGCCACGGGGCCAGCCGCGCTGCGACTACTTCGTTCCTTCTCTCCACGCCACAAACCGGCGTCGACAGCATCGCCATCACATACGCGCTGCTGGGCTGGGTGTTCGCCGTATACCGGCCCGTCATTGCCTTGGCCACCGGATTGCTGGGCGGACTGCTGGTGATGCTCTTTGCGCAGCCCAACCGCAGTGGCGTCGGCGGCCTCGACGAGTCCAAGCCGCCGGAATGCACCGAAAGCTGCTGCACCGGCAAGGGCCCGCGAAACATCGTGCGGCGGGCCTTCGAGTATGGCTTCGTCACGTTGCCCCGCGACATCGGCATTGCGCTCTTGGTGGGCGTGGTCATCGCGGGCGCGATTTCCGCGATCGTCCCGCCCAACCAATGGCATCAGTATCTCGGCGGCGATACGACCGCTTCGCACGTCTTGGCCATCTTGCTGATGATGGCCCTGGGAATTCCTCTCTACGTGTGCGCCTCCGCTTCGGTGCCGATTGCCGCCGGGCTGATACACCTCGGCGCCTCGCCGGGGGCCGCGCTGGCGTTCCTGATCGCCGGTCCCGCCACCAATGCGGCCACGATCACGACGGTTTGGAAACTGCTCGGCCGGCGGACCACTCTGCTCTACCTGTTGACCATTGCCATCAGTGCGGTGGGCGGCGGCCTGACGCTCGACTGGCTCATGCCGGCGATGCAAGAGGTCGGCACGCCTCCCTTGGCCGCCCACGTCCACGAAACCATGGGATTCGACTGGCTCTCGGCATTTTGGGCCATTCTGTTGCTGGGCATATTGGTCTACTCGTATGCCGCACGACGGGAACCGGAGCCATTTGCCGCGGCATTGGAGCACTCGCCGGGCGACTCGGCAGAGCCGCGGCAACAACTGGAATTGGCCATCACGGGCATGACGTGCCAGCACTGTGTGGCCGCGGTCACTCGCGCCTGAGCGGCTGTTCCGGCGTGAAATCGGTCCGCGTGGACCTCGCCGCCGGCCGGGCGGTTGTCGAGGGCGAGCATCTCGATGCCAGCCAACTGACCGCGGCCGTCACGCAGCTTGGCTATGCCGGCAAGATTGTCTAGCCCGCAAGAAGCCGGTACGATGAGCGGAAATTGTGCGGTCTTCGTGGATACTATCGAGATGAACATGGCAACCTTCGGATCATCATGAACACCACCCTTTTTGACAACATCCACTGGGTCGGGGCCGTCGATTGGGCGATCCGCGACTTCCACGGCTACGACGCCGAGCGCGGCGTTACCTACAACGCCTACCTGGTGCGCGACGAGAAAACGGCGCTGATCGATACCGTCAAGGCCCCGTTCACCGCAGAGCTTCTCCGCAACGTCGCGGCCCTGAGCGATCCCTCGTGCGTGGATTACGTCGTCTGCAACCATGCCGAATTGGACCACGCCGGCGGAATGCCGGAGGTAATGCGAGCGCTGCCGCGGGCTACGCTGGTGTGCAACCAGAAATGCGCCGCCGCGCTGGGCGAACACTTCGACACGTCCTCCTGGAAGATCCGACTGGTAACGCACGGCGAGACCATCCCGTTGGGCCGCCGCACCCTCCAGTTCATCGAGACGCCCATGGTCCACTGGCCCGAATCGATGTGTACCTGCGTGCCCGAAGAGAAACTGCTGTTCTCGATGGACATTTTCGGCCAGCACTACGCCACGGCCGAGCGGTTCGACGACGAGGTCGATCTCTCCATTGTGATGGACGAGGCCAAAACCTATTACGCCAACATCATCATGCCCTATCCGAAGGCCGTGCTGACGGCATTGGAACGCATCGGCGGCGTGGAAGTCGGCATGATTGCCCCCAGCCACGGCCTGATCTGGCGGCGCCACGCCGCGGAGATTCTCGCGGCGTATCGTGATTGGGCCCAGCATCGGCACCAGCCCAAGGTGCTGGTGATGTACGACACGATGTGGGAGAGCACCGCGGCGATGGCCGAAGCGATCGTCGAAGGCGCGACGCGGCCGGGCGTGTGTACGTCGCTGGTACACATTCGCCGCTCGAACCTCACGCGCATCGCCGCCGAGGTGCTCGACGCGGCGGCGGTGGCGTTCGGCAGCTCGACCCTCAACCGCGGCATGATGCCTATGGCAGCCGCCACGCTGAGCTACTTGGAGGGCCTCCGGCCGCAAGGCAAGGTGGCGATCAGCTTCGGTTCGTACGGCTGGGGCAAAGGCGGACCGGAAGCCGTCGATCGGGCCCTCCGCACGTTGCAATGGGAGATACTCCGCGAGCCGCTCGTGGCCCGCTACCGGCCCACGCCCGCAGTATTGGCCGAGTGCCGCCACGCTGGCCAACTGTTGGCCCAGCGCGCCGCGATTCCGGCCGTGAGTAGTTACTCCGCGTAGCGGTTCGGCCGTGCTCCAAGCGTCGGCAAAATTTCCGTTAGCTGAGTGTTAGCCGGCCAACTGTCCCGAAAACTCCCAAACCGCTGGAAAACAAGCGGTTTTCGTACGTCCGGCCGGCTATCGGTGGTACTACTGCTAGCGGGTGGTTTTCGTCGCAACTTCCCTGCTGACAGCGTCTTAGGACGAGTATTCCACAACTGGTTGACCAAGACAAAGAAATCGTTAAACTTGGACGATCTCGACTGTATATTGTGGCCGTTCTGGCATGGGATACAATATATAGTGTGGTTTACGCCACTGACAGCATTCTAATAGATAAGGAGATCGGTCATGGATAAGCAGGAACGCGAGCACACCGGGACCACGGTCATGATGGCCGACCGTCCGACCCCGAAAACCGCGAAACTGTCTGCTGAAGGCCTTGCCGTACCCGTTGTGTTTTGCCCAGACGACGGCGCCGATCCGTTCTCTACCACCCCTTGGGATACTCGAACTGCCGCCATTAAGGGTGAAGGCGGCGAGGTACTTTTCGAGCAGCTCGACTGCGAGATTCCCGTCTCTTGGAGTCAATTAGCCACGAACGTAGTGGCCAACAAGTATTTCTACGGCGAGGTGGGCACGCCCGAACGCGAAAAGAGCGTCCGCCAACTTGTCCATCGCGTCTGCCGCACCATCGCCGACTGGGGCATCCAGGACGGTTACTTCGCCTCGGCCGCCGATGGCGAGCGTTTCTATCGCGAGTTGGCCTGGCTCTGCCTGCACCAATATGCGTCCTTCAATTCGCCCGTCTGGTTCAACGTGGGCCTCTACCACCAGTACGGCATCAAGGGGGCCATGTGCAATTGGCACTGGGACAAGAAAGCCGGCGAGGCCATCCAGCCGCAGAACCCTTACGAGTATCCGCAGGCCTCGGCGTGCTTCATCCAGAGCGTCCAGGACAACATGGAAGACATCATGGAGCTGGCCCGCAGCGAAGCCATGCTCTTCAAGTTCGGCTCGGGCACGGGCACCGACATCTCCACGCTCCGCTCGCACCGCGAGAAGCTCTCCGGCGGCGGGAAACCGTCGGGGCCGCTGTCGTTCATGCGGGTGTACGACCAGATCGCCGCCGTCGTGAAGAGCGGCGGCAAGACCCGCCGCGCCGCCAAGATGCAGTCGATCAAGGACTGGCACCCCGACGTGCTGGAGTTCATCGAGTGCAAGAACCGCGAGGAGAAGAAGGTCCGCACGCTGGTCGAGCAAGGCTACGATCCGCAGGACGCCTACGACACGGTGCTCTTCCAAAATGCCAACCTCTCGGTCCGCTTAAGCGACGACTTCATGCGAGCCGTCGAGGCCGATCAGCCGTGGACCACCCATTGGGTCACCAACCCGAGCAAGCCCGGCCCGACCTACCAGGCGCGGGACATGTTCACCAGGATGGCCCAGTCGGCCTGGTGCTGCGGCGA
Source organism: uncultured Planctomycetaceae bacterium (assembly GCA_963759115.1). Classification (GTDB taxonomy): domain Bacteria; phylum Planctomycetota; class Planctomycetia; order Pirellulales; family Thermoguttaceae; genus CAVWXT01. Next base: position 790,600 of record CAVWXT010000001.1, on the reverse strand, counting down.
TCCGGGCGTGCAGTACGACACCACGATCAACCGCTGGCACACCTGCCCGAACTCCGGCCGCATCAACGCCAGCAACCCCTGCTCGGAGTACATGTTCGTCGACGACTCGGCCTGCAACCTGGCGAGCATCAACCTGATGAAGTTCCGCAGCGACGACGGCACCTTCGACGCCGAACGGTTCCAGGCGGCCTGCCGCGTGGTGTTCGTCGCCCAGGAAATCCTGATCGACCACGCCAGCTATCCCACCAAGAAGATCGCCGCCAACAGCCACCGCTTCCGCCCGATCGGGCTGGGCTACTCGAACTTGGGCAGCCTGATCATGACCGCCGGGCTGCCCTACGATTCGCGAGGAGGCCCGCGGGCTGTGCGGCGTGATCACGGCCATCCTGCACGGGGCGGCCTGCCACACCAGCACCGAGCTGGCCGCGGCCGTCGGCCCGTTCGATGCCTACGAAAAGAACCGCGAGCCCATGCTGCACGTCATGGAGATGCACTGGGAGAAGGTCGAGGAGATCAAGGGCTGCCCGAAGTATCTCCAGGAAACGGCCCGCAATCTCTGGGACAAGGTGCTGGCCCACGGCAAGCGCCACGGTTTCCGCAACGCCCAGGCCACGGTGCTGGCCCCCACGGGCACGATCAGCTTCATGATGGATTGCGACACCACGGGCATCGAGCCCGACATCGCGCTGGTGAAGTACAAGCAATTGGCCGGCGGCGGGATGCTCAAGATCGTCAACCAGGAGGTGCCGTTGGCCCTGCGGACCCTCGGCTACGACGACGCCCAGATCGAATCGACGTCGCCTACATCGACAAGCACGACACGATCGAGGGGGCGCCGGAACTCAAGCCCGAGCACCTGCCGGTGTTCGACTGCGCCTTCCCGCCGCGGAACGGCCGCCGCTCGATCCCCTGGCGGGCGCACATCCAGATGATGTCGGCCGCCCAGCCGTTCATCTCCGGGGCCATTTCCAAGACGGTGAACATGCCCAAGGAGAGCACGCCCGAAGAAGTCGCCGACGCCTACATGGAGGGCTGGCGGCTGGGCTTGAAGGCCCTGGCGATCTACCGCGACGGCTCGAAGGAGGTGCAGCCGCTCTCCACGCAGAGCAAGGCCGGCAAGGCGGCCGAAAAGCTGGTGGCCGCCCCGCGCCGCGAACGCCTGCCCGACACCCGCCCCTCGATCACCCACAAGTTCAACGTCTCGGGCCACGAGGGCTACGTCACCGTGGGCCTCTATCCCGACGGCCGGCCCGGCGAACTCTTCATCACCATGGCCAAGGAAGGGAGCACGATCGGCGGGCTGATGGACTGCTTCGGCACGGCCGTCTCGATGAGCCTGCAATACGGCGTGCCGCTGGAGGTCTACGTCAACAAGTTCTCGCACACCCGCTTCGAGCCGCAGGGCTTCACCAAGAACCCCGACATCAAGATCGCCAAGAGCCTGGTCGACTACATCTTCCGCTGGCTGGGCATCACCTTCCTGCCGGGCTTCCGCGAGGCCAACAAGGCGGTGCCGCCGCCCGCGCCGGTCGATCCGGCGAACCCCGATCCGGGAGACGCGGAAACAGAGACCTGGCCCGCCGCCACGAAGGCCGGCGGGCCCAACGCGGCCCAAGGATCGGCCAAGAACGGGACCTCGCCCAATGGCTCGGCTCCGAACGGCAACGGGCACGGCGGGCCGAAGCACGCCGCCAAGCGGAACGGCACGCCCGCCAGCGCCGCCGCCAAGGATCACGTGGGCGCCACGGCCGGCTCGTCCGGCAGTGTATCGGGGGGTGCCACTGGCGGCTCGTCCGCCAGTGTGACGTCGAGTGCGGCGGGCGTTTCGCCGGCTCTGGCCGTGGTGGGCGTCTTGCCGAAGGTCACTGGCGTTTCGCCGCTGCTGGCGGCTTCCATGGCCGCTTCCTCGGCAACTCCCTCCCGGAGCGACCAGTTCGCCTCGTTCCAGACCGACGCCCCGGCGTGCGACAACTGTGGGGCGATCACCGTCCGCGCCGGCAACTGCTACCTCTGCCACAACTGCGGCAGCAGCATGGGGTGTTCGTGAGCAGAAAGTAGGTCAGGCCTGCCGGGCCTGACGCAAGGTTTTGAAGTAGGTCAGACAGGGGGTGTCTGACGCGAGATTTGGCCGGAGATACGGCCGCGACGGCGCAACCGAGTGTCAGGCACGGGGTCTACGGCTACTCAGGGCCCGCACCCGCCCTGAGAATTTTTGCTTGACATAATTTAGCCAATTGGCTAAATTACGTCCTTGTGGTAGCGTGTCCGGTTTGTCCGACGAAACGAACTGAGGAGAAAGGACGGTGCACTTGAAAAGAAAGAACCTCTTTGGGGAAGCACTTCGTCGCCTTCGGCGGGCCAAAGAGATGTCGCTGGCAGATCTTGCGGACACAATTCGTTGCAGCATTGTCTTCGTCAGCGATGTGGAGCGGGGGCGACGGAATCCTCCGAGTCCGAAGAAGATCAGGGCGCTGCTGGTGAAGTTGGGCGAGGAGGAGCGATTGTCGGAGATGTTGGTTCTGGCAGCCCGCTCACGACAGTCGATTGAAATCTTGGTCGAAGACAAGGACGATCATGTGGCCGACATGCTAGTCGCGTTGGCGCGACGATGCGATGAAGGAAGTCTGGACGACGAGTTGGTACAGCGTATCAAGAAGATTCTTGAGCGAGAGGAGGCGGAATGAGCCTGTACGTACCGGCGGTCGCACCACTGTCACGGGCAACGATCGAAGAGGACGCACGTAGGGTTCTCCTGAGATTCTACCCCACATTGTTGAGCAAACCGGGGCGCTTTCCCGCTCTCGATTTCTTTGACTTGCTGGCTGACGAATTTGGACTGGACCCGGGCGTGGAGGACCTCTCAGACGGGATTGAGGGAATGACCTTTCCCGACGGCCGTGTCCTAGTCAGCGAGGAAACGTATCGTGGCGCGTGGCAAGGTCATGGGAGACCAAGGTTTACCATCCTACACGAGTGCTACCATGGGATAAAGCACAAGGAACAGATTCGGAGAGCGTTGAAGGACGCGGGAGAACTGGTAGTGTATCGCAGGCAAGCGATCAAGCCTTTTGTCGACCCGGAGTGGCAGGCAAACGCTTTTTCGGCGGCAGGACCGATGCCGGAGACCGCGGTTCGGATGCTTGCCGCGGAGGTGCCTCGCTATTCCCTCGCCACGGCGATGGCGAGGGTGTTTGGAGTTTCGGAAAAAGCAGCGGAGATACGCCTGGAAAAGCTGGGAATATAGGAAAAAAAGCCCGTTCACAGCAATGTTTAGCGACAACTGTGAACAGGCTTCGGTTTGGTCCGGCGAGGAGATCCCACCGGCCAGCTATTTATAATAGCCCTCCTCGCGGCCAATTTCAATAGAGGTCCGGTGGCGGCCCGTGGGCTCCGAAATGCCGCAAGGAGACTCCATCATGAGTCTTGAGTTGATCGTTGACGTGAAGAACCAGAGGATCGAAGAGGGATTGGCTAGGTTTACTGTGGTAATCATAGTCAACAACCAATCCGGTCGAGATGTTGCTGTCGGGAAGGCAGCATTCTATCTTGAACTCTTCAATCGCCGTGGAGCACACTGTAGATTGGAGGACAATCGAGATCCAAAAATTCTCGATTGTATGCTTCTCCGGGATGGTACGACCTCCCATCCGTACGAGATTGAGTGCTCCTCGCCGGACGTAAACCACCCCAATATGGTTTACCGGCTCGTCGTGCGATTTGCGGGCGCTGAGGGACAGGACCTATTTACGTTCTGATCCATTCGCCAGCGAAACGCGTCTTCGGCAATCGCCCCGCTCTTTCCCGTAAGAGCGGGGCTTCTTGTTTGCTAGGCATCTTTTGAGCCTCGGGGGCGGAGCCTTTGCGGGCTGTAGTGAAACGGAATTCGACTTGGGAGACGCGAGGGATGCACAAAGGCGACATTCTGCTTTTCTGGAAAAGACGCATCCCGCGGTCCCACCGATTCTCCATTTCGCGCAGCTACCGCGCCGCCCGGAATAGCCACATTACGCCGGTCGGGTGGTGCAATTTTTGGTCTTGAAAACCCCCGGGCGAAAGCCCATGATGGTCCGGAGCGGAGAGTGTAGAGTCCAGGGACGACAGACGAGCGAGGGAAGGAGAAATTGGAAATCGAGGGAGTTGTTAGACAACGGAACGTAGCGGAGGGTCGAGAGTCGGGTCTTGGGGGAGCCAAGAGAAGAAAGAATTTGGAACTGGCGCGACTTGTTAGACAACAGATGTCGCGGCAACCCGACTGTTGGCGAGGTGGCCAGGGGATGAAAAGCGGCTAAGTCCCGTTATCGGACGTGCCAATGGGAGCCTCCGTTTCGGACGCCGGCAATGTGTCTCCGACGGAAGTTTAGGGCGGAAAACGAACTGGGCAAAGTTGTTGACGATTCATGACCATCGCCACGCCCCATTTCCGCGCTGAAGAATTCGTGCCCGAGGAGTTGGCCACACTGGCCAACCCGCAGACGGCCATTCCAGCCATCGCCAAGGACGCGCGGCTGATCGCGCTCATCGAAGAGGCCATCAAACGGATTCCGACCAGCCACGACCTTTACCTGGGCAATGGCCGACGAAGAATCGGGCAGTAATGGAAACCAACTCAAGAGTGTCTGTCAGGGAGGACTTGCCATGACCCCGGAAGTGGTTCGATTCGGCTCGCGGCACGGACAGTTTCTGCTGAAGATGAGCCGTTGCACGAATCCCGAGTGCGACTGCACTGAGGCGACCTTCCAATTGCAGGAAGCGACCGAGCCCGGTGCGGACGCCGCGGAGCCGGTGGCATTCCAGATCCGCATCGACGGCCGGACATGGGAGGAAATCGACCCGCCCTCACGGCCGGCGGAGATTGCAGGGTTGGTCGCGGAGTTCCTGCGCGACTACCCGGCCGCCGAAAGGGCCGCTCTGCAGGAGGCGTGCCTGGAGAAACAGCGGATCGCCCGCCGGCTGCGGGGCTACCGCATTGATCCGCGATTGATCGAGGAAGGCGAACTGGTTCTCGTTCGCCGAGATCATTTCCGACCGGGGGAGCATCTCTTCCGGCGGTCGCGCCTTTGCGTACCGGATTGAACACCAGGGCGTGGAGTACCTGGTCGACGACCTGTATTGCCCGAATCCCGACTGCCACTGCCAGGAGGTTCATTTACGGTTTGTCCGATGTCGTCCGGCCGCGGAGACGGAAGGCAACGTCGTGGCCGAAGACCTGTTCAGAGCCACATTGTCGTTCAAGGGGCGCGCGACGGCCATCGAATGTCACCGGTGCCGCCGGCAGGATGCTGAGCCGATCCTGGCTGTCTGGCGGGAACAGCATCCCGACAATTTGGCAATGCTCCGGGAGCGATACGAAATCGTCAAGAGGGTTGCCCGTCGCAGCGTGTCCGGGCGAGTTGCGACGTTTCAACGATACGATGCTCCGCGCGGCGATTTGCCGTCCAAGGCGGCCAGTGCCCGCCGAAACGCTGCCTGTCCGTGCGGGAGCGGCAAGAAGTTCAAGCGGTGTTGCGGCCGGCGGACGCCCAGGACATCATGATCTGGGCTCCTCGGAGCAGGAGAGTTTTGTTCATTCGGATGCAGGAGGATATTGATATGGCCATCGACCCACGGAAGCGACAGAAGAAGCTGGAACGGCGCACGGCCAAGCAGAAGGCGGAGCGGCGCGAGGTGGCCCGATGCAATGCCGGCGGCCTTGCCGGGCGTCTGCAAGGATCATCGGCGGCCCCCATCCTGCACTGCTGCGTGGCGACCGACGTTTGGCAACACGGGATCCGGCAGGTGTTGGTCAGCCGGCAATTGCCGGCGGGGCAGGTGGCCTTCGCCAGTTTCCTGGTCGACATCTACTGTCTCGGCGTGAAAGACGTTGTCATGAGCGTGGCGCCGCTGGCGCTGTATCTTCGGAACATGTACGAGAAGTTGGCCGCCCGGAGCAGATTGATCCCGATTAAGCCCGAATGCGCCCGCAAGCTGGTAGAAGGGGCGGTCCAATACGCGATGAACGTGGGGTTGTCGCCGCACGCGGACTACCGCACGGCGAAGTTGATCTTCGGCGACGTTTCGGCTGCGGATTGCCGCCAGCAGTTCACGTTTGGCGAGGACGGCAAGCCGTTTTTCGTCGGCGGCCCGTACGACAGCCCGGCCCGCTGCGAACAGATCATCCGCACTCTCCATGATCATTGCGGCCCCGACGGATACCATTATGCGATACCGGGAGGCGAAGTAGCGGGACCTCCTTGGTTGTCGAGGGACAAATATCGGGTCGGGAGCGGTGCGGAGACGAGTCGCATCATTCACACGACACTCCCGCCCAGCGAAGCCCGCGAAGAGCAGTGACCTGGCGACCGGCGACAACGATCTGCTCATGTTGAAGCGTTTCGGGCCATGCCAAATCGTGACCCTGCGGCAATTTTGATCGTCGATGCACCGGACATAGCCGGCTGGAGGGGGGAGATAAAAGGCCCGCGGACTCTGGACGGGCTGGGCGGCGTCCGGCTATACTTTGGGTTGTCGAAGGCCCGTGAATGGGGCCACGGCACGGACTTCGCGTACCACTTTCCCGGAGCCGGCCGCTGGCCTGCTTCCGGGCCGACGTCCCCGCCGGCGACAAGATCGCTGCCATCACCGGACACGAACAAGGACTCACCACCATGTTGAATCGACGAACGCTTCTGAAAGGTCTGGGCGCCGGCTGTGCGATGGCGCTTGCCCCCAATATGGCGTGGGCGGCCGGGGAAGAGCCGCCCGTGAAACGGTTCCGCGTATGGGACCAGCACAGCCATCTCGGTTCGGTGCCCGGCAAGACGCCCGAGGAGCGCGCGGCCTTCCTGGTCAAGTGCATGGATCGCGTGGGCGTGGAGCGGCTCATCATTTCGCAAGGGTACTCCGACGACAAGCACCCGAATCCGCCCGAACAGTTCACCTTGGAGAACAACCGAACGATGCAGGCGGCGAAGGCCTTTCCCGACCGCATTTACGGCTCGGTGTATATCACCCCAGCCCTGCTCGATTTCAGCATGAAGGAGTTGGATCGCTGCATCACCAACGGTCCCATGGTCATGATCGGAGAGATCGAGGCCGAGGCGCGCTGCAACGTGCCCGACATGGATCCCATTGCCGAGTGGGCGGTCGCCAATCAAGTGACCATCCTGCAACACGAATGGATGAACGCCCTTGGCAATGGACCGGGCGAATCCACGACCTACGACGTGGTCGAGCTGGCCAAACGCCACCCCAAATTGCAGATCGTCGCCGCCCACCTGGGAGGAAACTGGGAACGCGGGATTCGCGTCATGCGCGGCACGAAGAACGTCTACGCCGGGCTGGCGGGATTCGATCCGGGCTCGGGGGTCGTGGAAATGGCGATCCGCGAACTGGGCCCGGAACGGCTTATTTTCGGCAGCGACGTGGGCGGACGAAGCTTCTCCTCGCAACTCGCCAAGGTCATGAGCGCCGACATCCCGGACTCGGCCAAGGAACTGATCCTGGGCGGAAATCTCCGCCGGCTGCTGACGCCCATTCTGAAAAGGAAGGGCCTCCCCGTGTGATCGGGCGGCCGGGCATTCGTCTGGTGAGCGTAACCGGTTTGTGGGCAAGATGTTGCGCCCCAGGCTCTCGGCCGGCCCGAGCAGACGCGAAGGGGACCGGTCTATGTTTTCGGCCAGGAATCAGCGGCCCTAGTGGTCTGACACACCGAAATTGTCGGGTGCCACGGGCAGCTTGCCTGCCCGTGTCTCCTGCACGGGCAGACAAGCTGCCCGTGGCACCCAACCCGACATCTTATATGTGTCAGACTACTAGCAGGGGCTTTTGGCCGAAAAATGGACCGGTCCCCGACTTCGCGGTTTCTCCTGCGCCCCGGCGGCCCGCCCGTCTTGCCTGCCGCCGGCTTTCTGCTAAACTTAGTGGTTTGCCCGAAGCGGGAACAGTTCAGTGGTCCGGCCGGGCAGGCAACGAATCATGGTTGGTGCGCGTATCTAGGGAACCCTTATGGCCAGACGACTTCAAGTCAATAAAGTGAGCAAGCGGCGGGCGAAGACCAAGGTCCGCACGAAGAAGAAAGACCCGATCTTCGTCAACGGGCAGCGGCCGCGTCCGATGTACGTCGACTACAAGGACGTCGAACTCTTGAAGAAGCTCACCAATCGGCAGGGCAAGATCATCAGCCGCCGCAAGAGCGGTTGCACGGCCGCCAGCCAGCACGCGGTCACCACGGCCATCAAGCGGGCCCGCTTCATGGCCCTGCTGCCTTACACCGGAGAATAATCATGGCGGATCCCGTCTTTCGCAAGAGCGAATACGTCGGCACTTCCACCAAGTCGTTCTACGAGGCGGCCGCCAATGCCGTGGCCAAGGCCAGCGAAGACCTGCGGAACATGAGTTGGTTCGAGGTCGTGCAACAACGCGGCAGCATCGCCGACGGCAAGATTCAGCAGTATCAGGTGACCATCCTGGTCGGTTACCGCGTCGACTAGCTCGCGTTGCTGCATGTAGGGTGTAGGGTGCGACAAGGTCGCGCCACTGCTGGTGGGTCTTCGCAGACCAATCGACTCGTGACTAGCACTTCGCACGTTGACGAACATTGTTGCCGCGACCGCCGTCCCACCAGGAATCTGGTCTGCTTGACCCACCCTACGAGTGACAACATGGTTCGATGGGCGGGCATTTTCTTGTTGCTGCTGGCTTGCCGGTTCGCAGCCCCGGTAGCCCTGCTGGCCGCGGCGGAAGTCGGCGAGCAGCCGCCCCTGCGTTGGGCCGCCGATGCCGAAGGCGGCGCGCCGTACATCTTCAAAGACCCGAACGACCTCAACCGCTACGTCGGCTTCGAGGTCGATCTGGCCGAGGCCCTGGAAAAGGAGCTCGGCCGCCGCATCGAGTTCGTCCAGTACGACTTCAAGAGCCTTGTGCTCGGGCCTGCAGCGGGGCGACTTCGACTTCGCCATGAACGGCCTGGAAGATCACGCCCGACCGCCGCAAGGCCCTGCGGCTTCAGCCGGCCGTACTACGTCTACACGCTGCAACTGGTCGGCCCGAGCCGACGAATCGCGGTTCGAGTCGCTGGAGGAGTGCAAGGAGCTGGGCGGCGTGGTGGGCACGCTGGAAGACACGGCCGCCGAGCGGCTGCTTGGATCAAATGGGCATCGCCAAGAAGGTCTACGGCAACCAGGTCGAGCCCTACGTGGATCTGGAGTTGGGCCGGCTCGACGCCGTGCTCCTGGACCTGCCGATCGCCATGTACTACGCCAAGCCGCAAGCCGAAGCTGAAGTTCGTCGGCCAGCCGATCGCGCCGGGCTACTACGCGATCGCCTTCCGCAAGGACCAGGAGGCGCTGGCCGCGCGAGTTCGACGCCGCCCTGAGCCGGCTGGCCCAGAAGCGGCGAGCTGCGCCGCATCTACGAGAAGTGGAACATCTGGAACGACGACCAGGAGCGGCTGCTCGGCGGCGAGGGCGTCAGCACGACGTCGTCCGCGAGTCGGGCCGGCATTGGAACTTCGGCCGCTATCTTCCCGCTGCTGCTGCGACGGGGCCGTCGTGACGGTCGAGCTGACCGTTCACCAGCATGCTGCTGGCGATGGCGCTCGGGCTGCCGATCGCCCTGTTGCGGCTCTACGGCCCGGCGCCGCTGCGGCTGGTCGGCCATGGTCTACGTCGAGTTCTTCCGCGGCATTCCCGTGCTGCTGCTGCTTACTTCCTCTACTACGGGCTGCCGGTGATCGCCGAAGATCTACCAGCTGGCGCGTGGCGCCTGAAACTGCGGCCGCTGGCGGCGGCCATTCTGGGCTTCGGGCTGAACTACGCCGCCTACCAGGCGGAAATCTATCGGGCGGGCATCGCCTCGATCCCCGTCGGCCAATGGGAGGCCGGCGCCTCGCTGGGCATGTCCCGGCTGCACACCTTCCGCCGCATCATCCTGCCGCAGGCCATCCGCGTGATCCTGCCGCCCATGACCAACGACTTCGTGGCCCTGTTCAAGGACACCAGCATCGTCAGCATCATCGCCGTCGAGGAACTGACCAAGCAGTACCAGATCCTGGCCAAGTCGAGCCTGAAGTACCTGGAGATCGGCCTGGTGACCGCCGTGCTGTACCTGATGATGTCGGTGCCGCTGGGCTATCTGTCGCGCTACCTCGAACAGCGTTGGGGGAAAGGGCGATGAGCGACGAAATGCAGGTCGACATCAGCCACGTCACCAAGCGATTCGGCCCGCGGCTGGTGCTCGGACGACGTCAGCCTGAGCGATCGACGCCGGGCAGACCGTGGCCCTGATCGGCCCCAGCGGGGCGGGCAAATCGACGCTGCTTGCGCTGCGATCAACGGCCTGAACACGCTTCGACGCGGGCGAGATCCGCGTCGGCCCGCACACGCTGCTGCCCAATCGCAGCCATCACGCCTGTCCGGCGGCCCGCGCAGGTGCGGCGGCTGTTCGGCATGATCTTCCAGGACTTCCAGCTCTTTCCCGCACCTGACGGCCCTGCGAGAACGTGATGGAGGCCCCGCGCTGCGTGCTGAAGCTCGTCGAAGGCCGACGCCCGCCAGCGGGCGATGCGACTCTTGGACCGCGTCGGCCTGGCCGACCGCGCCGCCGCCTATCCGCAGGAGCTTTCCGGCGGGCAGAAGCAGCGGGTGGCCATCGCCCGGGCCATGGCCATGGAGCCGCGCGGCCTGCTGTGCGACGAGATCACCAGCGCCCTGGACCCGGAGCTGAAGAGCGAAGTGCTGGCCGTGCTGGAGGACCTGAAGCGCGACGGCCTGACGCTGATCATCGTGACGCACGAGATCGGCTTCGCCCGGCGGGCGGCCGATCGGGTCGTCGTGCTGGCCGACGGGAAGATCATCGAAGACGGCCCGCCCAGCCAGGTGCTCGACGATCCGCAGATGCCGCGCACGCGGCAGTTCCTGAGCCAGATGTTGATCTGAGGGGGGCAGGCGAATTCGCGCGAACACGAGTCCCGAGCGCTCGGCTCGCCTTGCCGCGACGGTGCCGACCGCCGTGGGCTGGTTCGCAAGATGACTCTCGCTCGGGAACGGCTCGCAAGCCACGCAGTCCCCAACCACCATCTTGACGCCCACACTCGGCGTGCGGACTCACCGCCCCGGGGTTGGCATGGAAGGCTGGGGCAGGTATCTTTCCGGCGACTGCTCGACAGCGGCGATGGAGTCCTGACCGGACACGTACAGGGGATAGTCGGCAATATACAATTTGGTGATCGATCCTCTGCTCCCGAGGACAGCCCCGGTCACAGGACAGACTCGCTGTCGCATGACGCCGTCTCGATCCGATTCCGTAAGCAGGACTTGTGCCACATAGGGACGAATCTTGAGGGGGGAAAACAGCGGCGTGAAGGAAGCAGTCGGGTGGCGGCGGTCCGAAAGCCCGGAAAACTCGAAGGTGATTGGCGTTTCCTTATCCGTCAATTGTCGGAAGTCGAAGATGGCGACCACGTAGTCCTGTTCGGTCGCTCCCGCAGGCGGGGCAATATACTGAAACGGAACGTGCCGAACGACGTTGTCCGCGGGCTGTTTCAGCGACATCTGGGCATGCACGTCTCGAGCGCTCAGGGGCTTGCGGGTCTTGTCGTACAGATAGATGCGTGCCTGGAGCGGCATGTAGACGATCTCGTACTCGTTCGCTTCGGTCGAGAGATACTGACCACCGTGGGGTGTGAGGATGACCTGGGGGGGCGGCGGAGCGGCGCCATGGTAATAATCGGAAGCGCTGGTGTAGCGATCGGAGCCCTTTCCACCGCCCATGCCGCCGCGTCCCTTGCCACCGCCGCCCGCGCTACCACCCATACCGCCCATGCCGCCGCCTTGCCCGAGTGCAACAGACTCGCAGAATAGCCATGCACCCAACGCGATGCCGGTCAGAACGATTCCAACATTCCCCGCGGTGGCGGATCGCTGCCTGGACATCGCCATGCTTCCTTCCAACGAGAATGGGCAGATTCTCGCGCCGATCTCCGAATGCTTCCTGACTTCGGACGGGCGAATTGCCCCATAGGATACCTGATCGAGGCGATTGCAGCCAGACGGAATCAAGCCCCGACGGGAGTCCGTTTGACGGAGTTGTCGAGCAGGGCCGATCAGTTTTCCCAAATCCGAGTTGATAGGGGTAGGGAAGGCCGGTTAAGTTCCCGGCCTCCCCTCCCTCCGAACCGGACTGGCGGATTTCCCGCATCCGGCTCTCCGGTTAGTGGTGTTACCTCGTAGAGGATTGGTGAACCGAGCGCGGGAAGGAAACAAGGTTCCTTCTCGGGATCGGCAGAAGCGAAAGGCCCTGACCTTCACGGGAAGGCCACCAACATGCAACATCGACGGTGCGGCCAATCTGAGCCAAGTTACGTGTGCCTGACGCAGTCCGTCGTGGCTAGTCGTTGCCGACACTCGCGGTACGGTGTGGTTTTGGCCGTGCGTCATGTTTCATCCACTTTCCTGCGTCCCTTTGCTCGACGGGCATTGCCCCGCTTCCTCGCTCGTATGGACGCTCTGACTCCTGGGCGGTCGATTCTTCGTATCCTTATCAGGGACAATGAACTTCGTCCTTGTACCCGCCCAGGTCTCCTTGCTTCATGTATCAAACCTTCCGACCGTTCCGCCTCCAACCACCTGTTGCCGCCTCTGGGGCTTGGTTTGGTTTCCCCCCGGAGCTTACCGCGCGGTCTGCCGACCGCATCCCTTGCGAGGACCACAGCGTCACTTGGGCTTCGCCTTTTCCTAGCAGGCTCGCCACGACAACCGGCCGAATCGAGTTCGTCATCCTGCGGACCAGCCGTTCACCTTCAGTTGCTCTCCACCCCCTCTCACGAGGACGCAGTTACTTTCGGTTACGAAGTTCAAACCCAACTTCGACAAGGACTTGCACCTTGCTGATTCGATACACTCACAAGCGCACTAGGAGGCGACTCCCGTCGCCGATTTGCGGCTGATTTCGGGCAATCGGCGACTGGAGTCGCCTCCTACAGTGAAAAACTGATCGGCCCTGAGTTGTCGAGCACCAGGATTGCTGGGCTGGATGGAAAGCGGCTAGAATGGCGGGTTGCTCATCACCCTGTAGATGCCGGAACCACACCATGAAACTCATCCACTTCTCCGCACGCTCTTTCGTCCCCGCCGGGCACGAGAACCCCATGTCACCCGGAGTTTTGAAGAAGGTCCTGCTCGAAAAGGCCGACTTGCAGCCGGGCCGCATCCAGATGATCAACTGGGCCAGTCTTGGCGCGGGCAAGCGGTTCAGCCGACACTACCACGAGGACATGCAGGAAATCTTCATCGTCGTGCAGGGGGCGGCAGAGGTCACGGTCGCAGCGGAGACCGTCAGCCTGCGCCGCGGCGATACGGTGGTGATCGACCCCCGCGAGGTCCACGAGATGCGGAACCAAGGGTCGGAAGCGGTAGAATATCTGGCAATTGGAATTACCAGCGAAGCCGGAGGGAAGACGGTGGTCGTGGACAACGAGGAGTAAGGCAGCCGGCTGTTGGCGGTCGGCGGCAAAGAAGGTCTCTCACTTTTTGGGGGTCTTCGGCAAAATCTGTGGGTGAAAAATGGGCCTACGGGGGATTCGTCCTGGCAAGGTGGATTTTCTGAGGGATGGCAGGGCAAATAAATGACGGTGGAAACAGCCGCAAAACCGGGGTTTTCTTGTTGTGTAACGGCCCTCGTCGGGTCTCCCACATCTGCAACGCACGGACCTTTGCCACGGAAAAACGGGGATGGAATCTATGAATCAGATCGTTGAGGCTCCCGAAATCACGAAAACCCCTGAAAATCCAGATTCAAACTGAGTTTCACGGCCCAAATCAACCCACAGATTCTGCCGAGGAGGCCTTTTTGGATACCCTCAGGGGAATCGGCGGCGCAGGTGGCGAGGCAGAGACGCGAATGATTGCCAGGGCTCTCTCCGCCGTCGTGGCGATAGGAAGCAACCGCAAGGAAATATCATGGCTTACTCCGCGCATCGCCCTCAAGGATACCGAGGAAGGGGCGATTCCCATCTTTCGCGAACCGTACGCCAACTTCGGCGGTCGCTCTCGGATACGCAGCGTGGCTTGGCCTTTGACACCCTTCGTCTACCGGTCCCGCCAAGTAGATCAGCATCGTTGCCTCCCGCCCATCGCCCTGCATCCGGTGCCCGCCGCCTTCCGGCTTCCTTGCGATCAGAGCTTGTAGCCGATTTGCCGCAGGAAGCCCTTCCGCCACTTGATGTCGTCCTCGCCCTCGACTCCCTTGGGCTGGAATCCGTCCACGACCCCGAGGATGCCTCGCCCCTGTTCGGTCTCCGCGAGGACCACCTCCACCGGGTTGGCGGTGGCGCAGAAGATGCGGCACACTTCCGGCGCCAGCTTGACCGCGTTCAGTACGTTGACGGGGTAGAAACCCTCGCCCAGGAAGATGATGAAGATGTGACCGGCGGCGATGGCTGTGGCGTTCTTCTGTGCCAGTTCGATCATGGCGGGGTCGGTGCCTGACCATCGCACCAGGCACTTGCCCGAGGCCTCGCAGAACGCCAGACCGAATTTGATGCCCGGCACGGCGCCCACCAGGGCTTCGTGGAGATCTTCGACGGACTTGATGAAGTGCGTCTGCCCGAGGAGGAAGTTGATTGCCTCCGGCTTCTCGATTTTCACGGTGGTGAGTTGCACGTCAGCTTGCTCCTTTCCTGTGATCGGAAATCGGGAACACGTTTTGCGCCTCCCATTGTAACGGACGCGGGTGGACCTGGAAGGCAGCGGCGGATGCTCCTGGAGGCGACGGTCAAGATCGAACCACGGGCCAGAATGGTGGACCCGCCTCGACGCCTTATCTGCCCCCTGTCGGACGTAGTTCGTATAACGCAGGAAGTCGGGCCGGGGCTTGGCAGGCCTGCTTGGGGATGCTATGCTCGGCTTGGTTTCCGCGTCGTAGCGGGCTAGCGCGAGGACAACATACCTGCGTTCTTTCGCCTGGCGGCGTAGCTCAGTTGGTCAGAGCAGCGGAATCATAATCCGCGTGTCGTAGGTTCGACTCCTACCGCCGCTACTTGAACCCGTCTTCATGACGGGTTTTTTGTTGGACGCAAAGCAATATATTACAACGACTTACGCACGCGTGCAAGTAAAGCTTCGTCCAACCCGTCCTTTGGGGTGGGTTGGCGAAGATATTGATCTGGCCTGAGGGGGGCAATCTGGATATAGCGTGGCCTTATGAATGCCACGCTTCTGGTCCCGCCGACCGAGACGACGAAGACGTTGGTTTCTTGTGCGAACTGCCCGGCCGTCGAACGTCTGGAACGCGCACTGGAGCAGTTGCAGAGAGATTTCCGCCGGGAAGTCGGCTATTGGAAAAGCCAACATGCCAAGGCCCTAAGACGCCTTGAACAGTTGACCGAGGAGCTTGAACAATCTCGCGGTCAGGTCCGCGCCCTGCAAGACAAGCTCTTTGGTCGCAAGTCGGAGAAGTCGGCCCAAGGCAATCGGGCCAACGATTTGTTCGATCCCCAAGAGGTCGAAACGACTCCCGAAGAAACGCGGTGCGCAGCCCGGTCATGCCGGCCACGGTCGGCGCGACTATTCCCATCTGCCAGTCGAGGAAGAGTTTGTCGCGCTGCCGGAAGAATCGTTGATCTGTCCGATCTGCGGAAGGTTGCCCGCGATGATGTCAGACACGGAAGATTCGGAGGTGTTGGAGATCGACGTGCGGGCGCATCGGCGGCGCATTCGACGGCGACGCTATCGGGCGGCGTGCGATTGCGATCCCGCGAGGCGAACGCTTACGGCCCCGCCGCCGCCGAAATTGATTCCCAAAGGCAACTACGGCGTTTCGATCTGGGTGTTTGTCTTGTTGGATAAGTATTCGTCGTATCGGCCCACGGAACGGCTGCTCGGGCAACTCGAACAGTATGATTTGGACTTGCCGGGTGGCACGATCAACGACGGGCTGCAACGGATGGGGCCGATGTTGCAGCCGATCTACGAGGCATTGTGCGAGCGAAATCGGCAAGGCGACTTCCATCAAGCCGACGAAACCCGATGGCTGGTTTTCGCCGTTTTGGACGGGAAAAAGGGCTATGGCTGGTGGTTGTGGGTCATTCTCGGCACGGATACGGTGGTCTATCTGCTCGATCCCAGTCGCGGCCACGAAGTGCCGCAGTCGCACTTGGGGCTAAAGGCTTCCGGGGTGTTGGCAGTGGATCGGTACTCAGGCTACAAGGCCATGACGCCGGTGAAAAGAGGGTTGCTGTTGTTGGCGTTCTGTTCGGCGCATGTGCGGCGCGACTTTGTCGCAGTGGGCAAGAGTTGGACGGAGTTGACGCCTTGGGCCTTGGAGTGGCTGCGCCGCATCCGACACGTTTATCACGTCAATCGAGAACGCCTACAACATCCGTTCGATTCGGTGAAGTTTCAAGAACAGGATGTTCTCTTGCGTCGTGCGGTGGAAACGATGCGTGCTGAAGCCGTGACAGAACTCTCCGATGCCAAACTCCGCCAGCCGTGCCGCAAAGTTCTGGAAAGTCTGCAAGAGCATTGGACGGGACTGGTTCGGTTCGTCGATGATCCGCGCATCCCGCTGGACAACAACGCTTCGGAACGAGCTGGTCGCGGTCCGGCCGTGGCGCGAAAGAACTTCTGCGGCTCGGGTTCCCTCTGGAGTGGCCGGCTGGCAGCGACCATGTTCTCGCTATTGGCCACGCTGGCTCACGGGAAAATCAATCCTCGCCCGTGGCTGACGTGGTACTTGGAGAATTGTGCAGCGGCTGGCGGGAAGGCGCCCGACGACATCCACCCCTTTCTGCCCTGGAATCTCTCTTCCGAACGGCGCGCTACATTGACGATGCCAACCGCGATCCCGGCCGCCCCCGACAGTTCATAACATTGCCCAAGGCCATCCCCTCGTCGAAGCACCTTGGCACCCGGCCAATCCCCTACGCGGACGGGTTGGACGAAGCTTTACGAATCTTCCGGCGTCTGCAATGATGTACAAACGTATCTAGTACCCCCTAGGGGAGTCGAACCCCTGTTCTCGGACTGAGAACCCGATGTCCTGGGCCACTAGACGAAGGGGGCCAATTTCCACCTCTCCACGGCTCTGGCCAGCGGAGAAACATTATCTTCTACCATCCCCCGCCGGCACTGTCAACCGTTGTCGTGGGGGAACTGCTCTTCGAACCACTTGTCCCATGCCTGTGCCGTCTGCGGACCGAGCACGGAGCGGTTCTTCTTTACGGCATGATCCACCAGCACGGCCATCGGCCGGCTGGTCAGACTGTTCCGAATGGGTAGAAGCTCGTCGAAAACGGCGTTCGACTCGTCGTACTGGTGGCGAATGCTGAGGATGCCGCATTTCCCTGCCAGGCCGAACGCCCGCAGGCCCTCTTCTTCCTGTTTGGACAGTGTCTCGAAGATGCTCATGGCCCGATCAGGATATTCCCGCAGGTAGATCAGCGCGAGTTGCTCTTCGGGCGCAGAGCGCAGCGCAGCTGTCTTTCGGGGAAGTAGTCGATCACGCTCTGCCACGCGGCTTCGGTGTTGAACTGGGAGGCGAGGTACCATTGCCGCAGGACCGACGACTGCTTGTGAATGGGAGGCTCGGCGGACTTGGCCTCGGCCAAGAGCGACGGCGGGACGGCAGCCGACCAGGCGGCGAAGCCTCCCAGGAGGAACGCTCCCACCAGACCGGCGGCGACCCAAACCCGGCCGCGACGGCTGGGCCGCGCCGCGGCCATGGTCTTCATCAGTCCGGCGAGCTCCTGCGTGGCAGCGACGCGCGGGTCGGGGGGCATTTCTCCCGCCAGCGAATCCCACGCAGGAAGGTCTTCCGGCCAATCGTCGCCGAAGTGCTCGATTTGCACCCGTCGCAGTTCCTTGAGCAGATCGCGGGCCGAGGCAAAACGCCGCGACGGGTCCTTCGCCAACATCTGGTGAACGATGCGGCACAATGAGGGGGGCAAGTCGGGACGCAGCGATTCCAGCGGCTGGGGCTGCTTCTTGAGGTGTTGCACGGCCACGCCCAGCGCCGTTTCGCCGCTAAAGGGCGGCGCGCCGGTCAGCATGTGGTAGCACGTCACGCCAAACGAGTAGATGTCGCTGCGGGGATCCAGCGGCTTGCCTTCCACCTGTTCCGGGCTCATGTACAGGGGCGTGCCCATCGTAATGCCGACCTGTGTGAGATCGTTCTCGGCCCCTTCGCGGGTGACGCGGGCGAGGCCGAAATCGGCCACCTTCACCTCGCCGCGGGCCGTGAGCATGATGTTCTCCGGTTTGATGTCGCGATGCACCACCCCTTGCTCGGCGGCCTTGGCCAAAGCGGCCGCCACCTGCCGCATGATCGACAAGGCATGGGACAAATCGCACGGACCGTGCCGGGCAACGTAATCTTGGAGGTTTTGGCCCTGCACGTACTCCTGGGCAATGTAGTGCAGCAGGTCGACGCAGCCCACCTCGTAAATCTGCACGATGTTGGCGTGTACCAGCGAGGCCGCCGCCTGAGCCTCCAACTCGAATCGCTGGAGGTAGGTGCGGTCGCCGGCCAGATCCGGCTTGAGAATCTTCACCGCCACCCGCCGCTTCAGACGCTCTTGTTCGGCCAGGTACACCTCGGCCATCGCTCCCCGTCCCAACCGCCGCAGCAGGTGAAAATCGCCCAACTGCCGGCCGGACAGATCGGTCTCAGAAAGCTGTGCCGAGCGAGGGGGGAGTGGTGGAGGGGGGGGCATAAGGGCGATGGACAGTAGTGGCTAGTGGATTGTGGCTAGTGGATTGTTGGGAAGGGTTGGGGACAAGGAAGCAACGGGGTTCTTCCGGGTTTGCGTGCGGGAACGTCTCTTGCCCCGGAGGGGCATTTGACAGTCGTACCCAGCGATGAATCGCTGGGCTACTGTCAAACGACCCTGCGGGTCGAACTGCCAGTAACCGCTTTGTCGCATTTGGCACCTGAACCCGGAACAGCCAAAAACGGGAAGTCGAGCGAGCGACGAACTACCGGCCACTCCCTGCCATCGGCGGAATGCTGTAATATTATCATCCAAGATGTGCCGCTTGGCAACGTGGCGCCCTAGGGGCTTCGGGCTTCGGTTTTGGGTCTTGGGTCTTGGGACTTCGGTCTTGGCTGCGGCCGCTGATGCAGGGTTAGAATCCAAGTCCCAAGACCCAAGTCCTAAAGCCACTTGCTCATTTCCATTTCAACTGTATCGGCTTCTGGAGGCGACGATGAACTACCGCACTTTGGGTCGCACGGGCTGGCAGGTCAGCGAAATCGGCTATGGCATGTGGGGCATGGGCGGCTGGACCGGCTCCGACGACCAAGAGTCGCACCGCTCGCTCGACCTGGCGGTCGAACTGGGCTGCAACTTCTTCGATACGGCCTACGCCTACGGCGATGGACACAGCGAGAAGCTGCTCGGCCAGCTCGTCGGCCGGCATCCCGACCAGAAGCTCTACGCGGCCACCAAGATTCCGCCGAAGAACCGCCAGTGGCCCTCGCGGCGCGGCGACCGGCTCCAAGACGTCTTCCCGGCCGATTACATCCGCGAAATGACCGAAACCAGCCTGAAGAACCTGGGATTGGACTGCGTGGACTTGCAGCAGTTCCACGTCTGGGAGGACGCCTGGGCGGACGACGAACGCTGGCAGCGGGCGGTGGACGACCTGAAGCGTCGAGGGCCTGGTCCGCGCCATCGGCGTCAGCATCAACCGCTGGGAACCGACCAACGTCGTCGAGACCCTGCGCACCGGGCTGATCGACGTGGTGCAAGTGATCTACAACATCTTCGACCAGGCGCCCGAGGATGAGTTGTTCCCCCTCTGCGAAGAGCTCAACATCGGCGTGATCGCCCGCGTGCCGTTCGACGAAGGCACCCTGAGCGGCACGCTCACGAAGGACTCCCGTTGGCCGGCCGGCGACTGGCGCAACACGTACTTCACGGCGGAAAACCTGATTCCCAGCGTCGAACGCGGCGAGCGGCTCAAGCCGTTGGTGCCGCCGGGCATGACGATGCCTGAAATGGCCCTCCGCTGGATTCTCGCCCACAAGACGGTGGGCACGATCATTCCGGGCATGCGCAAAGAGAAGCACGTCCGCAGCAACATCGCCACGAGCGACGGGCAGCCCTTGCCGCCGCCGTTGATGCAGGAATTGCGGAAGCACCGTTGGGACCGCGCCGGCGCCATGGTCCGACTGATTCGACGGTGCAGGGTCGGCAGAGTCGCCTATCCGGATTGGATAACAAGACGCTTTACCCTGCCGACGAATCCAATTTGGAGGCAGGGACTCCGAGTACGTTGGCGATCTTTTGCAGCGTCAAGGCCGAAGGGCTGTGATGCCCCTTTTCCAGCCGGCTGATGTGGCTCTGACGCAGGCCCGCCTTCTCGGCGAGTTCTTGCTGGGTCAGCCCGGCTTGCTCCCGAAAACAGCGAATCCTCTTGCCCACGGAGTCCATCCAAGATTGAAGGTCTTGGCTAGGCTGATTGGTCGATTCCATCGGTCGCAAGCCGCCTTTTTGCGGCCGCAAGATTTCGTGCATACCGCGGGCCGCGGCGTCTCGTTCCTCTTGAGTTTCCGCCGCTCCCAGCGCTTCGACCAACGCCAAGAGATCGTTGCGGTCTTCTTTCGGAAGGTTGCGAACTCGATCCTCCAGCACGGCAATCGCCAGCGCAACGGGGTCACTGAGCAGTCCTTCCGCAACGGCGGTCGTCATACGTGCCTTTCCTTCTGGAAAGCGAGTTCTCGAAACTGCATTGCCAAATGTTCGTACTGCACCGGCGTGAGAAAGCTCATGGCCTCATCGAACGCGACATTCAGAATCCACACCGACCATTGATACCCGGGAGCCGGGCCCGCCCCTTCCCGGACGCCCACGCTGATGGACTTGGGATCCATGTAATATGGTCCTTCAATATTGGGCCTCCATTACGCCGGAGTTACGCGTGGCCAGCCTCTCTATTGGATAATATACACAGTTCCGTGCAAATGTCAAGCCAGTAGTTGTATATTTATATCAACATGAGCCTGGCGCAGGGCCGGTTCGTCTGTGGTGTTGGATGGTCAAC
This sequence comes from uncultured Planctomycetaceae bacterium, assembly GCA_963759115.1. Taxonomy (GTDB): domain Bacteria; phylum Planctomycetota; class Planctomycetia; order Pirellulales; family Thermoguttaceae; genus CAVWXT01. The sequence goes on along the minus strand of CAVWXT010000001.1, from coordinate 769,583 downwards.
ATGTTCGCGATTTTCCAATTCTCGGAAAGTCCCCTCGCCCTTTGGGAGAGCGCTAGGGTGAGGGCGGCATGCGACGGGGTATGCCGCGGTGTTGGTCAACATGTTTGCGATTTTCCAATTTCAGACCTCCCGGTCCCCGGCAGCCATCGCTTCTTCTTCCGCTTCTGCGGGCAGGTTGACACGGAATCGACTTTCTAACGAACAGCGACACCACGTCCCGCCGCGGCGAGAGGGCGTCACATTGAAATAATGTACATGCATATATGATTCGCGTCAACGAAAGAATTTGGCCAGTGTGTCCGAGGCCGCTCTTCGTTCCCGCCCTCGTGTATCTTGCCACGGTCGGACGTGCCTCGCTCTTCGCTCTCCGCACGGCAAGGTTCGACCAAACAGTAGCCGCGGCCGCGCGGCGCAGCATGGGATATGCTCACGTGTGTGGCAAGATTTTCTCGCGGTAGGTCCCGCCTGCCGGGCGGGACTTTGCGTGCCTTCGAGCCCTACCGCCTCGACACGGTCCCACCCGGCAGGCGGGACCTACTGCCCACCGACGCCTCGCACGAACGGCAGAGAATATGGCTGCACACATGCTCCGCGTCTCATTGACTACCGTGTGGCCGGCCGCTAGCATCGACGGTGTGTGCGTTGACGGTCCGTGGGGGCGTAAGGGCCCGGAGAATTGCGGTGGGGCCGTGGACTGAGGAAGGGTTGGAGGGCCGAAAGATGCTTCATCGAAGCGTAACCGGCCGGTTATTGTTGTTCATGGTGGTGCTGGCTGGGTGCAGTTGCCAAGGGAATCATGCACGAGAGGAAGAAGGCTTCACGTCAATTCTGAACCCCGTGGACCTACAATCATACGGATTCAAGCAATCTGCGACAGACCGCGACTTCTTCACGCTAGAACACACGCGGTTGGCCGATGTTGCCATCAAGATGGGTTTCTCACCGGAATACGTTCAGTTGATGCCAAAGGAGGCAGGCCCAACGGATTCCCGGGCGGTTATGGCATGGGGCGTCTACATCGTCTTCACGTCGGAGACGCACGATCGCAATGGGGAGATCGTTGCCGACTCGCTCGACAACCCACAAGCCATTTGCACGGTCCGCGTATCCTTTGCAAGAAAGCACATTCGTGGATACCTAGAAGCTGATGCGCATCCCAGTTTGCGCATCAAGTCTGCGATCCAGTCGCCGACCACTCCAAGTCAATTGCAGATCACCTTTGAGATTGCGGCCACGGGCAGCACGCCGGTCACCGTCCCACAGGATGAGTTTTGGTTCGGCCTGGCAGGACCGGGTTCGCCTGCTGCTTGTTCCAACCCGGTTTCTTTTCCCTCTGGCACGTCACAACCTGTCATCGTGCTGCCGGGAAAACCGCTCACGCTTACGGTGAACGCATCGACCGATCAATACCCCAATGAGGTACTCCGGCACTTACCGGGGGGAAGCTACACTCTCCACGTTTCCATCGATGGGAATAAGGGAACTCAGGATTTCGATTACCACATGTACTCGCCGATCAGGTCAGACGACTACAATATCGTTCTCCGGTAGAGAAGCCCCAACGGAGCACGCCGTGCCCGGCATCGCCGCGGGAGCGACTCGCGGCGGACCTTGAGCACCTCGTGGCAAAGACGGGCAAATGTCGGGCCGCTGCCCGTGGCACCCGGCAATCTCCTAACACGCAGATACTGGCGGCAGAATCGTCCCGTCCCCCCTCTTGTCAGTTGCCGTGGGCATCTGCTATACTCGGCTCTGGTTTTTGCCGCAATGATAACGTCGGCGGCTCGTGTTGCCCGACGATTGAGTCTATTTTGCCTATACGGAGCGCTCTGTGGGTACCAAGAAAGACCGGGAAAGGCCGCCGCAAGATCGGCCGCAAGAAGCGTCGCAACCGGGCCAGAATTCGGCACCGGAAGTAGTGGATAGTGGCTGGTGGATAGTGGCCAGCGGTTAGCATACGCACGTTCCATGCTTGCCCACATCTGGCCGTTATCCGCTTCCGTAGTACGCTGCCACGGCCAGGCCCGTGCGGCGGCGCACCGCGTCGGCAATGGCGTCCACCTCGGCGTTGCCAAGGGCTTCGACCCACGTCTCGGCCGGTTTTCGGGCGATGGTGTGCACCTGCACCAGCTTGATTTGCCCGCCCGCGTCCAGAATCTCCTTGAGCCGCTGGCAATATGCCTCCAGTTCGGCCGGCGGCGGCGACTGGCCGCGAATCCGCATGAAGAGCGATTGGATCACGATGGGCCACGCCACGGCCGTTTCGCGCAGGTTGTCGAGAATCTGCCGCCAGGGAATGGCCGAGCGGGCTACGAGCCGGTAGTAGTCTTCGGTGCCGGCGTCGAGCTTCGCCCAGATCTCGCCGCCGTTGGCCTGTAGGGTTTCCAGCGCCCGGCGCACGCGAGGGCGGTGGAACATGCTGGCGTTGGTAATCAGCACCAGCTTCATGTCGTTGAGCCCGTGACGGCGGCGGACTTGGGCACAAAGGTCGACGACCTGGTCGAAATTGGCGAAGGTGGTCGGCTCGCCGTCGCCGCTCAGGGCGATGTCGTTCAGGCGGCGCAGCGGCGGGGGCGTGTTGCCGAACTGAACGCCTTCGTAGATGCGGCCCGAGGCGGCCAGTTCGACCGTTTGCTCGAGTTCGTCGGCGAGCCTGGCCAGGTCGACGAAGTCTTCCTCGCGGGGTTCGCTGCGGTCGACCTGGCAGTAGACGCAGTGAAAGTTGCACGCCTTGTCGAGGTTCAGATTCACCCCGATCGAGATGCCGCCGGCGCGGCGGCTGAGCACGGGATAGACGTAGCAGTTGGCGGCGAATCGCCGCGGGTGGGACTGAAAGAGCGAGTCGCCGGGAAGGGGCAGGTTGGGCATCAGAAGCATCGTAGAACGGAATTCACTCCGTGCTGCTCTCGTACCAGGCTTCGCATGGAACGGAATGAATTCCGTTCTACCGTACTCTAGGCGCGGCGGATCGTCGTGAACTCATCGACGGTCACGGAGGTCAACTCGCCGTCGGGCAGTTCCAACAGCACCTCGTCGCTGTAGACTTTGTCGTCCGGGTTGCGCTGGAAGTGCAGCCCGTGCCGGCGACGTTCGGTGCGGATCACGGTTCCGCAGGTGGTGGTGGTCCAGCTTTTTTGCCCCACGGTGACGAGGTGTTCCATCTCCACGCGATCGCCGGCCTTCAGTTCGTCGAACTGGGCCTGGGTCTGGCTCTTGCTGGTGGTCATGGCACGACACCGAATGGTCCGTATTACCGGGTACCCCCCGGCCAATAACTACCATTTTGGCAAACATTTCACATTTGGCAAGAGCAGCTTGTCGGCCGGGGCGGCCGGGGTGCCTTCTGCACTCGGTGCTGCCGGAGTAATAGCCCGAAGGGATTCTGTAGAATAGCCCTGGGGTTGCCGCTCTAACGGCTACCGGCGAAGTGTCAGTACGTTAAGGTCACTTAGATGTCAGTACGTTAAGGTCATTTGTGGAGTAAAACAGGGCATGGCCGGGGGCGGAACGGAAGGAGGGCGTAGCCCGACTGGAGTTCCGCCCCCGGCCATGCCGGACGCCGAGCCAAGGGGTGGGCTTGTGGTTGAATCGCATTGCTGCGATACCAACCCAGAAACCCCTGGAGTTACTTGTGATGGTTCAAAAACAGTCCCACCGAACGACAACGTCAGATCGTGGCTGCGGTGCGGCGCGGAGCGTCTCAGCGTACCGTAGCGGTTCGCTTCGGCGTTGCGCTTTGTACCGTGCAACGATGGTTTCAACGTGCTCAGGGTCAAAGGCTGAATCGTGTCGATTGGAACGGTCTTTCCTCGGCTCCCCATCGAACGCGACGTACGAAGGGTTCCCGCGAGCAGGAGGTGTTGACCATCCGTCGTCGGCTGAAGGACCACAGCCCGCTGGGAGAGTTTGGCGCTGCGGCCATTCGACGCGAAATGGAAACCCGCGGGATCGCGCCGTTGCTCTCGATTTCCACGATCGGCCGGATTCTGCGGCGTCATGGTGTCCTGGATGGCCGCCGACGAGTTCGTCGTCCATCGCCGCCACGAGGTTGGTATCTTCCCGCGGTTGCAGCGGCAAAGGCCGAATTGGACAGTTTCGACACGATCGAAGGTCTGGCAATTCGTGGTGGGCCCCATGTGGCCGTTTTGACGGGAATATCGCTGCATGGCGGTCTGCCCGCAACCTGGATCGCCCAGGCCGTCAGCGCCAAGATGGTGGTGAACGCCCTGGTGGAACACTGGCGTTCGGTAGGGCTTCCCGCCTACGCGCAGTTCGACAACGACAATCGGTTTCACGGTCCTCGGCAGTACGCCGACACCGTGGGACGCGTGATCCGGTTGTGCTTGAGCCTGGGCGTAACGCCTGTCTTTGCGCCGCCGAACGAAACCGGTTTTCAGGCGGCCATCGAGAGCTACAACGGCCGGTGGCAAGCCAAGGTCTGGTCGCGATTCACACACGCTTCGATCCGCGGCCTGAGCCAGCGATCGGCCAAGTACATCGCGGCGGCGCGAAAGCGCAGCAGCGCCCGTATCGAAGCCTCGCCGCGCCGTCGGCCGTTTCCAAAACATTGGCGTCTGGACCTGCAACGTGCTCCGCGCGGAATGATCGTCTTCTTGCGACGTACCGACGACCACGGTCGGACCAGCCTTCTCGGTCATGCGTTTGCGGTCGATCGACATTGGCTGCACCGCCTCGTTCGTGCGGAGGTCAATTTGGACGACAACACTATCCGCTTCTCTGCCTTGCGACGCCGCGAGCCAACCGATCAGCCACTCTTGAACAAGGTGTCCTACACCCTGCCAAAACGTCCCTTCCAAGAGTGACCTTAACCTATTGACACTTGCCATTGTTTCAACAAAAAAGTGACCTTAACGTACTGACACTCGCCCACTACCCAGGGTGAAAGCGACCAAGGCCGTTGGAAACCCAAAGGGTTTTGGGGATGGAACGCCGTGCGACACAACCCTTTCAGGGTTGACGGGGTATCGTCGGCCGCTTTTCCCAGGGTAGTCGCTGCGCGACAACCCTGGGCTACCCTACGAAAGCCCTTCGGGCTAAATGCGAGCTGCCCGTGGCACCCGTCGCCAGCCAGTGTGAACTGGGCCGCAGCCCGGTCACTTGGTCTGTTCGTCTTTGTCGAAGGCCGCGTCGAAGGCCAATTTGCTCGGCTCGAAGTTGAGCTTCTTGACGAACTCGTAGGCCTCCTTGGCGCCGAAGTCGCGGTCCATGCCGCTGTCTTCCCATTCGACCGAGAGCGGGCCGGTGTAGTTGGCGGCATTCAACGCGCGGATGATCTCCTCGAAATTCACTCCGCCGTGCCCCAGCGAGCGGAAGTCCCAGCCGCGGTGCGGATCGCCGAAGTTCAGGTGGCTGGCGAGGATTCCGCTGCGGCCGTTGAGCGTCACCACGGCGTCCTTCATGTGGCAGTGGTAGATGCGGTCGGGGAACGCCCGGATGAACTCCGCCGGGTCGACGCCCTGCCAGATCAGGTGGCTGGGGTCGAAGTTGAAGCCGAACTCGTCGCGGTAGTTCAGGGCCTCCAACGCCCGTTCGGCCGTATAGAGGTCGAAGGCGATCTCGGTGGGATGGACCTCCAGGGCGAACTTCACCCCGCACTCGCCGAACACGTCGAGGATCGGGTTGAACCGCTCGGCCAGCAGCTTGAAGCCGTCGTCGATCATCTCCGGCGAGACGGGCGGGAACGAGTACAGCAGGTGCCAGACGCTCGAACCGGTAAAACCGTTAACCACGCTCACGCCCAGCTTCTGCGCGGCCCGCGCGGTGTTCATCAGTTCCTCGGCGGCGCGGGCGTTGACCTCCGCCGGATTGCCGTTGCCCCAGACGTACGGCGGCAGGATGGCCTTGTGGCGGGCGTCGATGTTGTCCAACACGGCCTGGCCCACCAAGTGGGCGCTGATGGCGAACACCTGCATGTTGTTCTTTTCCAGGATCTCGCGTTTCTTCGCGCAGTAGTCGTCCTGGCCGAGGGCCTTTTGGACCTCGAAGTGATCGCCCCAGCAGGCCAGTTCCAGCCCGTCGTAGCCAATGCCGCTGCACTTGCGGGCCAACTCGGCCACGGGCAGGTCTGCCCATTGTCCCGTACACAGTGTGATCGGTCGCGCCATATCAAGCTCCTTGTGCGGTACGTGTGAAAGAACGTGCGCCATTGTCGCAAATCCTCGGCCGCCTGCAACGGGGGGTGCCCCGGACGGGACCCGGGGCGGGAAAAGGGGACAGGCACCTTTTGCCGGAACGGCCCTTCGGGTGCTTCGCACAAAAGGTGCCTGTCCCCTTTTCCCTTTTCCCGCGACCAGGGCAGTGTGGCGGCATGCCTTTCCACTAGAGTTTGCCTAGCCGTTTTGGCCCTTCGCCATCGGCGTTCCGTCGATCCTCATCCCGGCTTTTTTGCTTGCTGCGCCGCTGCGACGGTGTATGGTTTTCACGCGGACAGTTGTGGGAATGGAGGAGGAGGGAAAGATATGCTCAGGACCGCGGCCACACTACTTGGATTTGCGGTGGTCGCGTTCTCGATCGGGTTCAACACGATCCGCTACCCCTTGGTGTGGGAGATGACCGGTCCCGCACAGACCAAGGAAGCGGCGCAGCCGGTTGCCGTGTCGCCGCCGGCAAGGTCCGAAGATCTCGCCCGCTCCGCCAACGCCCGTGCTGCCGGCGATCAGTCGTGCCGAAGTGCAGCCGATCCCGGAGGTCGCAAGCAGAGCGGCCGTCGACAGGTCGTCGCCGACGGATACGAACGCTCCGCCCGATGCCAAACCGGCCGCCGATACGGGCGCGGCAGCCACGGGGGCCGAAACGCAAAGGCCGTTAGTGCCCATCACGCCGGTAAGCGCCCCGGCGGTGTCACGTGGCGGAGTTGAACTGGCGCCAGGCGTGCGCCGCTTGCCGCCCGTCGAGCCGACGAAGTCCGGCAACGCGGTCCGCGGATATGGAAACGCCCGCGACGGCTCGATTCCGGTGTATCCGTCGACCGGGATCCCGTAAGAGATAGGGCGGGCACTGCCCGCCAAAACGCGTCTTCCGGTGGGCGATGCCCACCCTACCTTGACTCCGGTGGGCGATGCCCACCCTACGCGGTGGCTGCTTGACGCTGCGCTACCTCGCGGACACTCAGCAGGGCAGTCCGTGCCGTCGCGCACACGCGAGAGAGTATCTCGGGCCGGGGTACGCCGGCCAGACGCAGAACCTCCAGCCCGCCGCGCCGAAAGATCAAGTCGCCCGCATGAAGCCAAGCCTGGCCGGGCAGGATTTCCACGTCGATGGCGTCGAACTCGTCGAGCCCGATCCAGCGCCTGGTCGACCGCCACCAAACCCTTGCGGATGATGATCCGCCGGTTGGTTAGCGCGTAGCGGCGACAGACGACGGGCAGCAGTTGCCAGGCGAACACGGCCAGGCTCAACGGAATCGTGGCCACGGCCAGCAGTTTTCCCAGCGTGAAGAAGTCTCCCCAGCCGAGCCGCACCGCCGCCAGACGCCCCACCAGACGTCCCAGCCGGGTGGCTCCGATGGTGGGCCAAACCACTTTGCAGGTGACTTCCGCGAGTTCTGAAGGCGTAACGCCGGCAATGGGCTGGTGCATAATCATGTCAAAGTAGCGGCAAAACGCCCCCGATTCAAGGCCCCGGCCGGAAAAGGGGGACAGGCCCCCTTGCCGCACAGCGGCCCGACCAATCTTCGGTCGGTGCCCGGTGCTTCGCACAAACGGGGCCTGTCCCCCTTTTTCTATTTTTGGGCCTCGCCGGTCATGGGCACAAACTGAACGGGGGCCACCCCTTTGCGGCTGATCGAGCCATCGGGCTGCTTCTCGATCAACAGCAGTTCCTGGAAGTAGCGGCCCACGGGGATCACGAGCCGGCCGCCGGGGGCCAGTTGATCCACCAGCGGCTGCGGCACGTGTTCCGGCGCCGCGGTCACCAGGATCAGGTCGAACGGCGCATGTTCGGGCCAACCCTGGTAGCCATCGCCACAACGGATCGTGACGTTCTTGTAGCCCAGCCGAGTGAGCCGCTCCGCGCGGAGTCGGCCAGCGGCTTGAGGATCTCGATGGCGTAAACTTCTTTGCACAACTCGGCCAGGATCGCCGCCTGATAGCCTGAGCCGGCGCCCACTTCCAGCGCCCGGCTGTTGGCCGTGGGGCGGGCGAGCTGGGTCATGAGGGCCACAATGTACGGCTGCGAGATCGTCTGGTTGTGTCCGATCGGCAGCGGATGGTCTTCATACGCCTGCGGCCGCGACTCGACGGGCACGAAGCGTTCCCGCGGCACCCGGCCCATCACGTCCAGCACTTGCCGATCCGTGATGTCGCTGCCGCGAAGCTGCCTTTCGACCATTTCCTGCCGTTCGGCAGCGAAAGGATCGTTGGCGACGGCCGGCGGCGGCGATTCCTGCCGCGTCTCCAGGGGAACCGCCGAATTGATCGAATCGTGAGAGAAGTAGTTCGGCCACAAAACCATCATCGTGCCGCCGATTGTCACGGCAGCCAGGAGGCCCATTGCCACAACGAACGCCACCCGCTGGACCGATCTTGGTGATCCGGCGCCAACCATGCGTGCTCCCCCAGAAAAAGCGCGATCATTCGCACGCCCCAGTTCGGCCCTCGAACGATTCCGCGAGGGCCCGCTACCGAGACAATTGGCATGGTTCATACCTGGGTGGCACGCCCTGAGGAACGAAGGGCGTGGTCGGCGGGTCGCCACGCCCTTCGTTCCTCAGGGCGTGCCACCCAAATGCGTTCGGAAATGAACCGTGCCAGAAAATTCTACGCCCTCCCAGCCGTTCGGACAATGCGGGCCAGGCGACCAGACAGCGCGGCGTTTTTTCACGGGGTTTTCGGCACCGGCCGATCCATCGCCCAAAAGATCCCGTTGACCAGGAGGGTGCAAAACTGCGGCACCGCAAAGTCGTCCTGGTGACCCAATTGCGTGTAGAAGACGCGGCCGCCGCGATACGAGTGGGTCCACGCGACCGGCTCGGTCGTCCCTTCTGCGGAACCGGTAACCAGGACCTTCGCCGCGGCGCTCAGCGGCGAAACCCGGTAGAGCGTGCCGACGGTGGCCCACGACGGCGTCAGACCGGCCAGGATCGGGTGTTCGGCCGCCTCCGGCACAATCTTGATCTCTGCTCCGCCGTTGCGGAAATGGCCCCGATAGTTGCCCCCCAAGACGTCGTGATCGAGGGTCGGCCATTGATCGGTGCCCGGCGGGGCCTTCTGACGGCCTTCCAGCACGAAGGCATGGCTGCACGTGCGAAGACCCACCAGCGGCTTGCCGGCGTCGAGATACGCGCGGATCTTGTCGAGCTGCTCCTTGGGCAGCGCCTGCCGCCGGGCAAAGATCACCGCCACGTCGGCGTCCTTCAGTTCATCCAGGCCGGCGATGTCCGGCTTGCCCCGGCCCAGCGCCATCGTGCAGTAGCAGCCGTACCGTTCGCTGAGCAATTGGGCGAAGGCCGGGAACGTCCGCTCCGAGAAGTATTGGTCCTCGCTGCTGATGAAGGCCACGTGCGGCCGCTTGTCCTCCTGGAAGCGGAACGCCGGCCCGCCCAGCAAATCGCTGCTGGTGATCGTCGGGCAGACGTAGCGTTCGATGTGTTCCGTGACCAGGTCCGTTCCGCGAAGCCGGCTGACATGCGGAGCCATCCGCGAGTTGTAGAGCACGTCGGTCAGGTCGCGGACCAGCAGCACGTTCTTGCCCAGGCGAACCATGTTGCGCAGTCCAAACGACCGGCCGATCACGCACATGTTCTCGTGGACGCCCACCAGCATCACGTTGTCGATGCCGCGCTGGGCGAAGAGGTTGCCGATCTCAAGGCCCGAGTCGCTGATGGCGTCCCCGTCGGCGATCTTGACAGAATCAATTTGCTTGCGCCAGGGCCTTCCGACGGTACACTTGGTGGCGCAATCGCAACCGCCGTCGGACTGGTCGATGGGCCACTTCGCCTGCTTCTCCGAGTCCAGCCCCGAGTTCTGCCGCTTGAGGAAATCGGGCAGGTTGGCGCTGGGGGCGTTTTGGGCCAGTTGGCGGCCGGGACGCCCCTCGTAGACCTTCATGCAGTCGCTCGGGGCGTGAACGATCAGCACGCCTCGTTTGCGGGCTTCGGCCAGGAAGTCGTTCATCCGCGGCACCAACTCGATCTCGCGGGCCACGGCGGCCTTGCACCAATTCTGGTCCCACATGTCGCAGACGATGATCGCCGTCTTCTGCGGGGCCCAGCGGAGAGTCGTGTACGCGATGCCGATCTGGCCGCTTTGCGCCGGCGACTCGACGCGGCTGCGGGCGTGCAAAACCAAGTCGCCGGCCGCCGGATCGGCGGCAGGAGACTGGGCGAACAGTGCCGAACCAACGGTCAACAAGAGCGACGCCAAGAGGGTGCTTCTCATCGTATTCGCGTTCCAAACAGGGGCTCGTAATACTGGGGATGTCTGAACCTGAGGGCATTGACCTGCGACCATCGGTAGTGGTCCAGGACGCGACCATCGGTAGCGGCCTTATTTCGGCACCGGCCGATCCATCGCCCAGAAAATGGCGTTGATCAGCATGGTGCGGAACTGGGGCACCGAGGCAAAATCGTCCTGGCAGCCCAGCGACGAATAGAACACGCGGCCGCCCTTGTACGTGTGCGTCCAGGCGACCGGCTCGTTGTAGTCCCCCACCGTGCCTCTCACGAGTACCTTCGCGTCGCTGGCCAGCGGCGTCACGAAATACAGCGGGAACGTGCATTTCCACTGCAATGGGCTCACACCTGCCAAAATCGGATGTCCGGCCGCCTCGGGCACGGCCGCGATTTCGCAATTCCTGATCTTCTTTTCGTAGCTGTGATAGTTGCCGCCGAGCACGTCGTGGTCGAACTCCGGCCACTCCGCGGTTCCGGGAGGGGCCTTCTTCCCGGCCTCCACCGTGAAGGCGTGACTGCACGTCCGCAGCGCCACCAGCGGTCGGCCGGCGTCGAGATAGGCCCGAATCTTGTCGAGCTGCTCCTTGGGCAGTGCCCGCCGACGGGCGAACAGGAACATCACGTCGGTCGACTTCAACTCGTCCAGCCCGGGAATGTCGGCCTTGCCCTTGTCGCTTACCAGCGGGGTGCAGTAGCAGCCGTACTTCTCGCGCAGCAAGTCGGCGAAGGCCGGCAGCGTCAGCTCGCTGAAATACTCGTCATCGCTGGCCACGAGCGTCACGTGCGGCCGCTTGTCCATTTTGAAGCGAAAGGCCGGTCCGCCCAGCAGGTCGCCGCTGTCGATCGTCGGGCAGACGTACTTCTCGATGTGTTCCCGCACCAACTCCGTGCCGCGAACGTGGCTCACCTGCGGGGCCTTGGCGGGATTGTACATCGCATCGGTGAGATCGCGGACCAGCACCACGTTCTTTCCCAGGCGGACCATGTTGCGCAGTCCGAACGACCGGCCGATCACGCACATGTTCTCGTGGACGCCCAAGAGCATCACGTTGTCGATGCCCCGCTGGGCCAAGAGGTTGCCGATTTCCAGGCCCGAGTCGCTGATGGCGTCCTCGTCGGCGATCTTGAGGGTGTCGATTTGCCTGGTCCAGGGCCTTCCTTTGGGACACGGGGTCGTGCAATCGCAGCCGCCGTCCGATTGGTCGATGGGCCACTTCGCCTGTTTTTCCGTATCCAGCCCGGAGCACTGTTGCTTGAGGAAATCGGGCAGGTTGGCGTTGGGTGCGTTTTGCGCCCGTTTGCGGGCAGGATGGCCTTCATAGGCCCTCATGCACTCGCTGGGAGCATGGACGATGAACACGCCCCGCTTGCGGGCTTCGGTGAGGAAGTCGTTCATTCGCGGCGCCATCTCGGCCACGCGCGCCGCGGCGCTCTTGCACCAGTGCTGGTCCCACATGTCGCAGACGATGACGGCCGTCTTCTTCGGGTCCCAGTTGAGCGACTTGTAGGCACATACCGACTGGCCGCTTCCGTCAGCCGCCGCCACGCGGCTGGTAGCGTAAAGTTTCAGATCGCCGGCGGCCGGATCGGCCGCGAGAGACGAACCCGCCAGCAGGGAGGCAGCGGTCAATAACATCGACAACAGAAGGATGTTTCTCATCGTGGTGAGACTCCGGCAAGGGGGCATGTGGGGTGTGGTTGTCGAACTCCGACTCCAGTGGTCCGCCACGTTTGTCTGCGGACCACCAGTGGTCTGACACGCCGAAATTGTTGGGTGCCACGGGCAGCTTGCCTGCCCGTGCAGGAGACACGGGCAGACAAGCTGGCCGTGGAACCCAACTCGACATCGTATGTGTGTCAGACCACCAGCCCCTTATCATAGCGAAAAAAAGCCGCCTGTCACGTTCGCCCGTGCGAATGGCGGCCAAGCCGGTTCGTTGGGCCGTCGGGCCGTGCGCGTGGCAGCTCACCGGCCCCGTTGGGAGGGCTGGTTTGGACCGTGCATGCCGCGGATGAGCCCCGCGGTCGAACGGATTCCACGTGCAGACGTCATAACACGTTTCCGCAAAACAACTTGCGTTGACACCAGTCCCCGCCAACCCGCCTTGATCCGTTGGCCGGGTATCCATATAATCCCGCCGCCTGAAATGGGGCACTTTTCGCGCAACGACTTTTCTCTCTTGGTTTTGCGACTCGGAGCCGGGCGGCCGACGCGATGCGGCGGCCCGGCGGAGCAAGGATGCTGTTCTGCTGAAACGACTTGGCGAGCTACGGGCCCGCTCTTGCTGCGCACTGCCATCGCTGCGCGCGGGCGAGAGACCGCGCGCCGAGGGGAAATGCAAATTGCAAAATGCAAAATGCAAATTGCAAATTGCTCCCGGCGTTCCCAGCTGAGCATTGGCGCGAGCTCGGGCCACCTGTTCTCAATTTTCAATTTTCAATTTGCAATTTTCAATTTGCTTTCCCTCTCGCTGCTTCTGCTCTTCGCCGCTCCCGCCGCGGCACAGGTGCAACTGCCCGAGCTGAGCGCCGCCGAGCCGATCAGCATCACGGCCCAGGCGGGCAACCAGTGGCAACTCGGCTCGTACGAGGTCTGGGTGCTGCGCGGCAACTGCGTGATCCAGCAGGGCCAATGGCTACGCCCGCAGCCGCGAGGCCGTCTTGTGGATCGACCGGGCCGAGGCCACCGAGCGGCGGCCGAACAAGGTGATCGCCTACCTGGAAGGCGACGTGGAAGTGATGTCGGACCGCCGGCCGAGCGCGCCGCGGTTGACCGACCAGACGTGGTTCGGCCGCTTCTTCAGCAGTGCCGGCGTCGAGGTCCGTGCCGCAACGGTCGCGGGCAAGCCGGACGTGCTGCCGCCGATCTATTGGCGGGGCATGGAGCGGCGGAGCCCCGAGCCGGCCGACAGCGGCTGGCGCGCTCCGTGTAGCAGCCGACGCAATTCATGGCCCCCATGCCGGGGCAGCCGGCAAGGCCGGAAACGGCGCCCGGCCCCGCCGCGGCGCCGATGCTGCCGCCGCTGACGCCAGCAACGCCCGTGACTCCCATGACGCCTGTAACGCCCGTGACGCCGGCGACGCCCGGCGCGATCGCACCGTTCCTGCGCTGGGCGGGCCGCCGCCGTGCCCGCCGGAGTGCGGCGGATTCGCGTCTTCCCCGCAGCAACGTGCCCGTGCAAGTCCAGTGGCGCTGCAGCCGATCCGAACAGCAACCAGTGGATCGCGGTGATCGACTCCGGGGTGAACGTGATCGTCGACGTCGAACGGGAACGTCCCGGGCTTGGGCGAGGTCGGCACGATCGACATCTCGGCCGATCGGCTGGTGATCTGGACCAGCGGGCCTGCAAGAGCCCGACCTGAGCCGGCCGACCGTCCAGGACCAGCGGACGCCGCTTGGAGTTCTACATGGAGGGCAACATCGTCTTCCGCCAGGGCGAGCGGACGATCTATGCCGACCGGATGTACTACGACGTGCCCAACCACGTCGGCACGGTGCTGAACGCCGACATGCTCACGCCGGTGCCGCAGCTACGAGGGCTGCTGCGGCTGCACGCCGACGTGGTGCAGCAGACCGCCGAGGACCGCTTCTTCGCCCAAAACGCCTTCCTCACTTCCAGCCGCATGGGCGAGCCGGGCTATCGGCTCCAGGCCGGCGACGTCTACTTCGAAGACATCCAGCAGCCGGTGGTCGACCCGCTGACCGGCCAGCCGCTGGTCGATCCGGCCACCGGCCAGCCGGTCGTCGATCACCAGCAGCTGGCCACGGCCGCCAACAACTTCCTCTTCCTCGGGCCGGTGCCGGTCTTCTACTGGCCCGGCTGGCCACCGACCTGAACGACCCGACCTACTACATCCGCCGCGTGCAGCTGAAGCAGGACAACGTCTTCGGCACGCAGATCCTGACCAACTGGAACGGCTACCAGTTGCTGGGCATCCGCAACAAGCCGGCGGGCACCGATTTCGACATCAGCCTCGACTACCTGAGCAAGCGCGGCTTCGGCTACGGCGGCTCGTTCACCTACGACCGCGAGGACATGTTCGGCATCCCCGGCCACGTGGCCGGCCTGGCCGATTTCTGGGGCATCCAGGACCAGGGCGTCGACGACCTCGGCCAGGGCCGCATCGGCCGTCCCGCCCGAAGCAGTCCTACCGCTATCGCCTCTTCTGGCAGCACCGCGAAATGCTCCCCTACGATCTCCAACTCAGCGCGGAACTCGGCTGGATCAGCGACCGGAACTTCCTCGAGGAATACTACAAGAGCGAGTGGGACGAACTGAAGGACGAGACCACGGGCGTGGAACTGAAACGCATCACCGAGAACACGCTCCTGGAGCATCTCGGCCGACTACCGCGTCAACGACTTCTTCACCGAGACCAACTGGCTGCCGCGGGCCGACCACTTCTGGCTGGGGCAATCGCTGTTCGGCGACGCCTTCACCTGGTACGAGCACTCCAACGCCGGCCTACGCCCAGTTCCGACAGACGACCGTGCCGGAGAACGTGAGCGTCGGCCCCGTCACCGGCGCCGCCGGTCCGTTCAACTACCTGCCGTGGGAAGTCAGCACACGTGCAGGGCGGGCGGTTCGCCACGCGGCAAGAGATCGACTGGCCGTTCCAACTCGGCGTGGTCAAGGTGGTGCCCTACGCCTTGGGCGAGGCGGCCCACTGGGGCGAGGACATCAGACGGCAACCGCCTCGACCGGCTGTTCTGGGCAGGCGGGCGTGCGGGCGAGCCTGCCGATGTGGTCGGTCGATCCGACCTTCTCCAGCGACCTGTTCAACGTCCACGGCATCGCCCACAAGGTCGTCTTCGACGCCGAGTTCTCCTACGCCCAGGCGAACCAGAACCTCGAGGACCTGCCGCTCTACGATCCGCTGGACGACGACTCGGTCGAGGCGTTCCGCCGGCGGTTCCTGACCACCACGTTCGGCATTCCGTCGATGTCGCCGTGCCGCCGGCTGCCGCCGGGGACGCCGTGGGTGCCGCAAGTTCGACGAGCGGCTCTACGCCCTGCGGACCGGCCTGCAAGACTGGGTCACCTCGCCGAGCACGGAAATCGCCGGCGACCTGACGGCCCTCCGCCTGGGGGCGGAGCAGCGGTGGCAGACCAAGCGCGGCCCGCCCGACGACCGCCACATCATCGACTGGATCACGCTGGACACGAACATCACGTTCTTTCCCGACCCCAACCGCGACAACTTCGGCACAGCGGCTGGGGCTGTTGGACTACGACTTCCGCTGGCACGTGGGCGACCGGCTGACGCTGGTGAGCGACGGCATCTTCGACTTCTTCGACCAGGGGCAGAAGATCGTCACCGTCGGCGGGTTCCTCAACCGGCCGCCGCGCGGCAGCCTCTACGCGGGCTTCCGCGTCCTGGAAGGCCCCATCGACAGCAAAATCCTCTCGCTCTCCTACACCTACTGGATGAGCCCGAAGTGGGTCTCCTCGTTCGGCACGACGATCGACCTGGGCAGCCAGGGCAACATCGGCCAGAACTTCAGCATCACGCGGGTGGGCGAGTCGTTCCTGATCAGCGCCGGCTTCAACGTCGACGCCTCGCGCAACAGCGTGGGCGTCGACCTGGCCGTCGAGCCGCGCTTCCTGCCCAAGAACCGGCTGGGCAACGTCGGCGGCGCCCAGATTCCCCCGGCGGGAGCGTTTGGGTTAGAATGATGAATGATGAATGCCAGCAACAGGAAAGGTCATCGGGTTGACCATTCATCACTCATCATTCATCATTCATCATTTCTGCCATGCCACCTGACGACCTCCAATCCGCCGAACGTTCCTGGGCCCGCAAGTTCCGCGACGCCTTTCGCGGCGTGAAGGCGGGCGTGCGCGGCCAGAGCAGTTTCTTCGTCCATTTCTTCGCCGCTGCCGTGGTCGTCGCCGCGGGAATCGTGCTGGGCGTGAGTCTGCTGGAGTGGTGCCTGCTGCTTGCTGTGCATCGCCGGCGTGTTGACCGCCGAAATGTTCAACAGCGCCTTGGAGTCGATGGCCAAGGCCATCACCGGCGAGAGCGATCCCCACCTGGGCAACTCGCTGGACATCGGCAGCGCCGCCGTGCTGGTGGCCTCGATCGGCGCCGCGGTCGTCGGCGCGATCATCTTCGGCCACCGGGTGGGCGTTCTGCTGGAGTGGTGGCAGGGCTGAGAAATGATGGGCGACAGACGCTGATGCTCGCGGTCGGCCCTGGCAATCGCCGCCTGCGCCAATTCAAGACTCCCGGCACCGTTGCCTCCGTTGGCGAATGTAGCACAGCAGGCAGGGCATCTGCACCTTGCCGCCGCAGCCGGGACATCGGACGGGCAAGCCCGCCGGGGGAGCGAAACCGTCGTCTTCCCGTCGCCAGCGGGCCGGGGGATCCACGCGTTTGCCCAGGGCGATCGCGTTGACCGTGCCTCGGCTGACCCCGATCTGCGAGGCGATCTTCCGCTGCGACAGGCGGCCCTCCCGCAGCAGTCGACGAATCTCACCAACCACCGTTGTCGCAATCATCGTCCGGTTCTCCCCAGAAATCGCCGTACTCCGGTTGCGGATCCGCCGCGGCCTCGTCGTCCAATTCAAAGACGTCCCATGCTTCGTCGCCGGGGCTCAAGCCCTTGCGTTGGTCGCGGGTGTCCGACATAGGAATCTCCTCTCCTCGTTCGCCGCCGTGTCGCACCTGGTCTGGCGTTTTACCCCGTAGGCGAAAGCGACTGATCGAAACGTGCCAAGCCCGGAAATTGGCGGTGATTGTTTGTGCCTCGGTCGATGCCAAGGTAGCATATACTGTACGTATGTACAAGTCTCATTTTGGACACTTTATGCCAGTTTTGTGCCTCCCTCTCCAGATTGGTGCCATCATTAGCCGGGCATATTTGCTGGACAGTGGGGCCTATTGACGCCTAGGACGCTCCAGACTTATGGCCCACAGAATCTCGATCATTCCGCCCTTCGCCTGCTTGACATTGCGGCAATTCCAAGGCAGATGGCCAACATTGGCCGGGGACAGGGCATCACCGATCTAGCCCGTATTTCTCACCACTTGCACACCAACCCGAAGCGCAAGCGAGGGCTGGACAACGGATTGCCCTCGCTTGCGCTTCGGGTTGGTGTCGCACGGTCTGTGCCAGACTATGCCCGCGTGGTGAGAAATGCGGGCTAGCCCTGCACGACAAGAAGGCCCTCGAATCGTGCGTCAAGAGGGAGCGATGGGCGGACAAGATTCGCGCCGATCGGGAGGTGCGAAACAAAAAGAAAGGGCCGGCGTTCGGCCGGCCCTTCGTTTCGTTTTCAGTTGCGGTGCTTGAGGCTATGCGGCCCGCTTCCGCCGCCAGGCGATGGCCAGCAGGCCGAGGCCGCTTAGCAGCATGACCACCGTGCCCGGTTCGGGAACGGCGGCGAAGTCGCTGTTGTGGTTCACCACGGCCCAGACGACGCCGGCGCTCGAGTCGATGCCATACCAACCCAACTCGCTTGACAGGTCATTGCCGGTGGGAGCAGCCATGTCGCCCTTGTAGATGCTGCCCGCCGCCTGCCAGGTCGAACCGTTCAGCCAGTCCAAGCAGGGGCTCTTGCCGCCCCAGAGCGTGTTCAGCTCAGTGGCACTGTACGACATTTGCAGCGCGAAGACGTCCCCAGAATTCATGCCGGTCAGATTCACCGCGTCGCTGATGAGTAGGGTACTCTCCGCGCCGGTGCGGGCGCGCCAAGTCTCGCTGAGCACGACGTTGGCCGTCGAGTGGCCGCCGGTAAGAATGGCTACCGTGCCCAAGACGGCCCCGCCGGCAACCGTCTTCGAGGTGATGCCGTTGAAGGCGCCGCCGTTGCTGACGCCGCCGGTGATCGCAGCGCCCAAGGCCGCGGTTCCCACGTTGATGGTGTAGTTGACATTGACGGCGTAGGGGCCTTCACCCACGAGGCCCTCGCCGGTGCCGTTGAGGGTGAACCCGCCGGTCTTGACGCCATAGGTGCTGAACTGCCCGGCAAGGGCCCGGCTGCCGCTCTGAGTCAACTGGGTACCGTTGAACACGTCGCTTCCGGCGGCGATCGTCACGCCGTTGGCGTCGGTTGACGCGGTGTTGGCAATCGTCACGTCGGTCGTGGTGGCGTAGAGGCCGGTGGAACTAAACGTAGCCGACGAGTCGAGGTTGGCGTTGAGCAACACGTTGCTCACCACGGCCGGAGCCGTGAAGGTCCGCTGGGCGACCACCGTGATGCTGGTGCCAGCCGGGGCGGCGCTGGCCAAAGCGGCATCCGTCCCGGCATGATTGATGACCGTCGCGGCGGTCGGATTGAACGTGACCACCTGACCCGGCGTCGAGCCGGCGGTAAAGGTGGCGTTGCCGCTGCCGTAGCCGTTATATTGGTTGGTTGACGGTTGGACATAGGTACCGGCCGTGTTGGACATCGCGCCGATGGTGCCGGTCGTGGAGATGCCCAGACCGGTGTAGTCGATGTAGTCGGCAACCGGAGCAACCGAGGAGCCCGTATTGTAGACCTTCGACGTGATCGTGGCCGTCCCGCCGGTCAAGACGCGTCCATTGACGGCGTCGCTGGTGGCAACCAGGGCATACGTGGCGGCGGGCGTGCCGGTGTAGGTCAAGATCAGATTCTGGCCAGAGCCCACGCCGGTGGGCGCGGTGGTCAGTGCCCAGGTACCGCCGGAGGTCGAGTTGTTGGTGGCGGTATCCGCACCGGGGCCAAAACCGCCCAAGGTGATACCTTGCATGTTCGCGATGTTCGCGATGCTGGTGATCCCGTTGGTGGCCGTGGCGATCGTCCAACTGTACGTGTTGTGGCGACTCCAGTTGGCGACCGAACCGATCGCGCCGCCGGAGACGCCCCACGCGCCGATCCTGAACTCGGTGCTGCCACCGGCCACACCGCAAGCGGTGAGGTCCAGGGTGCCTTGGATGTTCAAGAAGTCGGAGGTGGTGCCGCCGATGGGCTGCGCACCGCCGCCGACAGTGACCGACGTGACGTCCCAGTCGTATCGATTCTGCGCCCAGTAGCCATTCCATGTCTCGTCGCCCGTGGTGAGCGTGCCGATGGTGTGAATGGGGGCCGAATCGGCATTCGGGGCGCTGGTGTCCGTGGTCGGGCCCGGCTGGATCCTAAGGTAGTGGGTGGCGCTGCTGTTGTTCATCTTGACGGCCCCGTATCCGTAAGTCCCCGTCGGCCCAGCGGTGCCTGACGCAGCGCTGTTGATGATGGTGCCTTCGCCCCGGAGAGGACCATTCAACCACAAAAACTGGCCGGCGGTGCCGTTGCCGCCGCCGACGTCGAGATAGGCGCTCTTGGCGACGGTCACGCCCGCGTACTGGTAGGAGTTGGGGAGATAGATGCCGCCGGTGCTGGTCGAAGTAAGCAGCAAAGTCCCCTGGCTGACCAGCAAACCGCCGGTGTTCTGCAAATTGCTTTGGGATACTTGCCAGATGCCGGGGCCGGTCTTGACCACCTTCGTCGTGTAGGATCCCTGGCCGGGGACGATCGAATCGGTAATCGTGCTATTGAACACGCCGCCGCCGCCCGTGGTGGCCGTGTTTGACAGGTAGCTGCCGGTGGTGGCGGTGCCGGGGACTATGGTGCCATTGAGGGCTTCGAGGGTGATGGTGTGGGTGCCCGAGCCGGGCACATAGAAACGCCCTGTCACCGACATGGGGGTCGAGCCCACAGCCCCATCGGCCATGTACGTGGCGTTGCCGGTCAGGACCGTGGCGTGATAAAAGTTGTTGGGGTTTGCGACGCCGGTGGTTGTGCTGTTGTAGGGAGAGACAGCGCTAGCGTTGAAAGCCGTGCCGGTGAACTGCATCGCCCCGCCGTCAAACCACATTTCGTTTCCGTTGCTGTTGTTATAGCTTCCGAACGGCGACGTTGCGGTTCCAGACAAATCGGTCACGTTCACGATGCCGTTGCGGAACTCCCAAGCCGGAGTTTGGCTGCCGTGGCCGGCTTGCTGCATGTTAATAGTGCCGGTGCCGGCCATCACGATCCTGGCAAGGTAGTTGCCGGAGCTATCGGTGCTGATCACGGCGGTGTTGGTCTGAGTACCAACAGTGTCGAACACCAGTTGTGCACCAGCAGCGACCCAGATGGCGGTGCTGCTGACGGCCCCGTTTGTCACGCCGTCGCCGAGTTGGAGAACGCCGGCGCCGACGTTGGTCGACCCCGTATAGCTCTTCGTGCCCGTGAAGATCGTGGTGCCGGGCCCGGCCTTGGTGAACTGCACCGCATTGGCGCCGTTGTTGACGATGTCGGCCGTTGGGCCGAACGTCACCGTGCCGGTGTTGTACTGGTGGACCAGCACCTCGTAGCCGGTCATGGTGGCGCTGCCGCCGGTCAGACTTCCGCCCGAAAACGTCACGTTGTTGGCGCCCACCTGGCTACCCACCAGGATGCCGCCCATGCTGAGCGCGTTCACGCCGGTAGGCAGCGTGATCGCATAGGCCTGGTTGGTGCGAAGGGCCAGGGTGTTAATCGCAAACGGTCCGCTGGTGGGCACGTTCGCCGTGGTCACCAGATCGATATTGCTGGTGCCGCCCGTCCAATTGCCGACGACGCTGTCGCTGGCGTAGGAGGCAAGGGGGATCAAGTTGTAGCTGGCGTCCTTCGCGGCCCAATCGGTCGCGCCGGTGCTCATAGGGCTGCTGCCGTAGTTGTTGGTTGTAACGTCGGCGACCGAAGCCAAGTTGGCGTTGTCGCTGAGTATCCCGTTGTTCACGGACCCGCCCGTGCTGCTGAGGTTGAAGGCCCCGCCGGTGCCGAACGAGACGTTCAAGGTGGCGCCCGGCATGTTGCCGTCGCCGTTGCGTCTGAACGAGTAGTTCGAGTTGTCCGCATAATTAAGAGTCATGCTGTGGCCGGTGCCGCCGGCGATCGTAAGATTCGCTCCCGCGGCGAATTTGAACACGTTGCCGCCGGCCCGCTGAGTGCTATCACCCGAGTTGCTGCCCAGTAGAATCAGATTTCCCGATTCTATCGACATTGCGTTAGCCGTTGCCTTGCCGTTCCAAAGCAGATCGGTGGTCACGCCGGCGGCGTTGAAGTCGAGCGTCGTCGTTCCACCCCACATATACAAGACGCCATTGAACTTCTGCGCCGCCGTAATGTTCCAGTTGCTCAAGCCGTACTTCGTCAACCTCAGGTTGCCGCCCGTGTTGTCGATCGTGCTGCTCAACGTGTTGGTTGTCTGGGAGGCGGCCCAGTTCCCGGTGATCGAGCCGGTGCCGCCCAGCGAAATCGTGCCCGTGGTCGTGCCACCGACGTTGGTGGTGATTGGGCCGCTAATCACCAGCTTGTTGGTCGGATCAAAGCTGCTGTTGCTGAACGTATAGGTGGAGCCGGTGTCCGGAGTTATGGACCTGTAAAACATGAGCGGCCCGGCGAGGGTTTCGGTCAGGCCGGTGCCGCGGATGGTTTGCGCAATGTTCGTCGTACCGGGAGCCAGATAGAGCGTGTTGCCGCCCGTTTGGCCGATGGTGAAGCTTCCCGCAGCGCTGTCAAAGGTGAGGTTCGCGACGTATCGGTTCAGGTCCGGGAGGACGGTCAAGTTCGCCGGGATCGCCGGGTTGTTGTTAAAGGTGGCCGTATCGGTCGTAAGAGCAGTCGTAGCCAGGGTCCGATCCGTGCCCGCGACCACTCCCGGAGGGCCGCCAGTCCAGTTCGCGGTATTTGCCCAATTCTGGTCGGTGGCGCCATTCCACGTGCCGCTGGCCGCCACGGCCAACTGCGGGGCCAAGAGAACCACACAGGTAAACGCCAACGCCAGCGTCTTGCCAACAGAGTTCCAGTTACTGAGCCGTGACATAGGTGACCTCCCAAATGTAATCAGTGCGGCCGGCAGCAATGTCTTACAGCAGTGCATTCGTCTGTCGGTGAACTCGCACCCCCGGTGATTTCGATACAACCGGCCCCATCGGAAAATTCCCTAACTCCGTTGGAGCATGCACGGTTATCCTAACTTACACATGCGTTGCAGGTCAAGCATTTTGCACACAAATGAAAAATAATTTTTTGCGGCATCGCGGACCACACGGAATTGCCCCCACCTTGGTCGGGTATAATTTTTCGTAAGAGTCCGCCAGGCGGTATCAGTTCTTGTCGGATACGTAATACTGCGTCGAAGACCGACGTAGCCGCGCTGAAGGTGTCCCCCCCCCTACCGATAACCAATGAGATGGGCGCTGAGATTGATATGACATAGCAGACGTCGCCCGGTTGCATCACCATGGCTTCCACGGGTGGGGTGACAGTGTGCTGGGAAACGGCTGGCGTGCCGGCCACAGCCAAGCTAGTCTGACGTTAATGAAACGCCGAAGCCGATCCAAGACGCCACGGAACACGCCGGCCGCATCGCCCGTGAAAGGGATGACCGATCGCGCCGAGCGCATCCCACAACCTGGGGTCCAACCTGTTCGAACGTCCTCGAATCGATCGCTCGCGCTGGCGGCGGGCGTTTGCGCTTTCCTGCTGCTGGCGGTGGTTTTCGTCTTCGGCCAGACGCTCCGCCACGACTTCGTCAACTACGATGACGAAGACTACGTGTGCAGGAATCTGCCAGTCACCAGCGGCCTGACCATCGAGGGCGTCCGATGGGCCTTCGCCAGCCGCCATGCCAGCAACTGGCACCCGCTCACTTGGCTCTCCCACATGCTGGATTGCCAGCTTTACGGGCTGTCGCCCTGGGGACATCACCTCAGCAACGTCCTGCTTCACGTGGCCACGGCAATCGTCCTCTTTCTGGTTCTGCGGCGGATGACCGGCGATCTTTGGCCGAGTGCCTTCGTGGCCGCTGTGTTCGCGATTCATCCGTTGCGGGTCGAATCGGTGGCTTGGGTGGCCGAGCGCAAGGACGTCTTGAGCGGGCTGTTCTTCATGCTGACCCTGGGGGCCTATCTCGGCTACGTTCGGCATTCGTTTTCGTTCGCCCGGTACCTGGCGGTAATGCTACTATTCGCCCTGGGACTGATGGCCAAACCGATGCTGGTGACGCTGCCTCTGGTGCTGCTGTTGTTGGACTACTGGCCGCTCGGGCGGATGATGCGTTCCGCAACACAACGTTGGAACGACCGCACGACGACTGGTTCCCAAGCTCCAGCTTGGGAACCAACCGTTGAGGTTCCCAAGCGGGAGCTTGGGAACGAGGGCGAACCCGGGAATGAGGGCGAGGGCAGGTTCTCATTCTCGCTCTGGCTGGTGATCGAAAAGCTCCCGCTGCTGGCGCTCTCGGCCGCATCGTGCGCGGCAACGCTTTGGGCCCAGAGTAATGCGATTGCGGCCACGGAACAGGTGCCGCTGCCCTGGCGGCTCGGCAACGCCGCCGTCGCGTACGTCGGCTATCTTGGTCAGTCGTTTTGGCCTGCCGGACTGGCGGTGCTCTATCCGCACCCCGGCTTGGACTTGCCGGTATGGAAGGCCGCGGCGGCTCCTGGCGCTAGCGATGGTCTGCGTGACCGTCTTGGCCCTGTGGCGGCGGTGTCCGTACCTGCTGGTGGGCTGGTTCTGGTACGTGGGAATGCTCGTGCCGGTGATCGGCCTGGTGCAGGTGGGGCTGCAAGCAATGGCCGATCGCTACACGTACCTGCCGCAGATCGGGCTCTGCATGGCCCTGGTCTGGGGAACCAGCCGCGCCATGCGGTCGTGGCCGCATCGGGCCTGGTGGGGCGGCGTTGGGGCGGCGTTGACGGTGGCAACACTGATGATGTGCGCTTGGTGGCAGACGTCCTTCTGGCAGAATAGCGAGACCTTGTGGACCCGCGATCTGGACTGCGCCGCAGACAATAACATCGCCCGCAACAACCTTGGCGTGTTCTTGCACGACCAAGGACGTGACGACGAAGCGATAGTGCAGTACCGGAGGGCCCTGGAGATCGCGCCCCGCTATGTCGACGCCTACAACAACCTTGGCATAGCTCTCCGCGCGTGCGGGTCGCTCGACGAGGCCCAGGCCCATTTTCGGCGGGCGCTGGAACTCAAGCCCGACAGCGTGGATGCCCACGTCAACCTT
This sequence comes from uncultured Planctomycetaceae bacterium, assembly GCA_963759115.1. Lineage (GTDB taxonomy): Bacteria > Planctomycetota > Planctomycetia > Pirellulales > Thermoguttaceae > CAVWXT01. The sequence goes on along the minus strand of CAVWXT010000001.1, from coordinate 745,177 downwards.
GGCAACTACCTGATGGATTGCGGCCGGACCGCCGAGGCCCTCGAGCACTACTACAAGGCGGCGTACTTTCAGCCCGGCGACGTGTGGGCGCACTTGCATTTGGCTCGGGCGCTGGACAAGTTGGGACGAATCGACGACGCCATCGCGGAATGCCGCAACACCTTGGCGCTCGATCCCAACTTGCTGGACGTGTACGGCAGCCTTGCCCGGATGCTGGCCGATCGCGGACAACCGGCCGAGGCGATCGGTTTGCTTCGCAAGGCGTTGACGATCAAACCCGATCAGCCCGCTGCCCGCTACAACTTGGGCTTGCTCTTGTATCAACAGGGAGAATTGTCCGAAGCGATGGCCCAATGGTCCAAGGTGCTGAGTATGTATCCGGAGAACGCGGAGGCGTTGAACCAGTTGGCTTGGGTGATGGCGACCGCTCCCGAGGCATCGGGCCGCGACGGCGTGAAGGCCGTCGCGATGGCCCAGCGTGCGGTGAAGCTGACCGAGGGTCGGGAGCCGAACTTCCTCGACACGTTAGCGGCGGCCCAGGCCGAGGCGGGGCAATTCGCCGAGGCCGTTCGGACCGCCAAACAGGCCCTGGAATTGGCTTCCGGCCCCAAAAACGCGGTTCTGGCGGAAGGCATCCAGGCCCGCATCCGGCTCTACGAAGCGGAGGCGCCCTTTCGCGACGCGCGGCAACCGCCACCCCCTCCGACGGAACGCCCTTCAGCGCCGGCCGCGGCTCGCGGAACGGCCGGTGCGGTTGCCGTTGGCCGCGATTCATCGGGCCTGCGCCGGGCCGCCTCGCATCCGAAGCGCAATGTCGATCGTATAGGGCGGAGTCGTGATTGCCAGCTCGCCGCCGCCGTGGACCTTGGTCTCCGTCCGTTTTACGGCGCCTGTTGACGGATCGAGCCATTCGAGGACGTATTCGGTTCGTCGCAGATGTCGTAGATGACGTTGTCGTAGGGGTTGAGTTCGACGGCGATCTTTCGGACGTAGGCCCGAATTGACAATGCGATTGTGCCCATCCACAATGGCCGCTGCGAGGGCCGGCGGAATTCGCTCGAAACCGCGTGGGGAGGTCGCTATGAAGGCAGCCGACTGCATCCTGGGAATCGACGCCGGCAACTCCGTGGTCAAGGCGGTGGCCTTCGACACGCCGGCGGCGACATCTGCAGCCACGAAATCCCGGCCGCGTTGAGCCGGCCCCATCCGCTGTGGGTCGAGCAAGACATGGGCCTGATGTGGGAAATGGTCAAGACCTGCACGGCCAAGGTGGCTCTGGCTCTGCGGAAAAAGAAGCGGACGATCGGCGCGATCGGCATTACCTCCACGGGCGACGGCACGTGGATGATCGACGGAAAGGGCCGGCCCGTGCGCCCCGGCCTGTTGTGGTGCGACGGCCGGGCGGGCGAGATTGTGGCCCGCCTGCACCGGCAGGGGCTGGCCGAGGCGGCCTTCGCCATCTGCGGCACTTCAGTATTCACCGGCTCCCAGGCGGCCCAACTCACCTGGCTGCGCGAGCACGAGCCAGCCGCTCTGAAGAAGGCCGCCGTCATCTTCCACGCCAAGGACTGGCTCTTCCACCAGTTCACCGGCGAAGTCACGAGCGACGACACGGACGAGTCGCTGACGATGCTCCGCATGTCGACGCGGGAGTACGACGGCGAGCTCTTTCGTATCTTCAAGATCGACGACTTGCGCGAGAAGTATCCGCCCTTGCGGCCGTGCGGCGAGAATTTCGGCACGATCCGGCCGGAAGTGGCCGACGAGTTGGGCCTGCCACGCGGACTCCTTGTCGGCTCGGGACCGATGGACGTGGCGGCGTGCGCCCTGGGCACGGGGGCCATCGAGCGCGGCCAGGCTTCGTCCATCCTGGGAACGGCCGGCATTCACCAGCTCATCATGGATAAGCCCATCTTGAAGCCGAAAATGGTGGGCATGACGCTCTGCCACGGTGTCCAACGGCGCTGGATTCGGCTGATGGCCGCCATGACCGCCACGCCGAACCTGGATTGGTTCCTGCGGGAGATCGGCCAAGGCCTCACGCAGAGGCCGCTGCCGAAAGGGAAGAACTTCTACTTGCGATTGGAGAAACTCGTCGAGGCCGTTCCCGTGGGGGCCGACGGCGTGCTGTTCCATCCGTATCTCTTTCCCGGCGGCGAGCGGGCGCCGTTCGTGAAGCCGACGGCCCGGGCCGCGTTCACCGGGCTGAGCCTCAACCACTCGGTCAACCATCTCTTGCGGGCGGTGTACGAAGGGGTGGCCCTCTCCACGCTGGATTGCTACCAGCACATGCCGTTCGAGCCCGACGCCGTGCATCTTTCGGGCGGCGGCGCAGGGAGCGAGCTATGGTGCCAGATCCTGGCCGATTGCCTGGGCAAGGACGTGGTGGTGCCCGAAGGCTCGCAGTTTGGGGCGAAAGGCGCGGCCATCAATGCGGCCTTGGCGTTGGGAGTCTACCGCGATCCTCAGGAGGCCGTCCAGCAATGCGTGAAGACGGCCCGCCGGTACCGCCCGTGCGCTAAGAACACCCGGCTTTACCGCGAACTTTACCGGGTGTATAAGAAGACCTACGAGAGTCAGATGGACGTCTGGGATTTGCGGGACCGAGTGTTGAACTAATGTGGTGATTCAGCCTGTTGGTACTTCATTGTGGGAGGTTAGCCGCATGGATTTCGACCCGGAGGGTCGTTTGACAATAGCCCAGCGATTTATCGCTGGGGTAGAGGGCGTATCCCAACCCCCATGCCGTCCCGTCGGGACGGTTGAACCCCTGCGTGCCACTTCGCCCGTCCCTACGGGACTTATCGCCTGAAATAGCCGCGTTTCGTTGTCCCAGCAGTGAACTGCTGGGCTATTGTCACGCGTCCCTACGGGACAGGAATGTGGAACACCGATGGAGGCGAGAAGTATGGTTCGCTCAATCATCGCCGCAATCGTTCTGCTGGCAAGCGGTTGCACCAAGCCGCCAGAGGAGTGGCGCTGGGGTGGCCTGGCAAGGAGAGCACGATACTGCTCCAAATCAGCGCAATGCCTACGGATGCATTCTTGAAGGCGGTTGATGAAGACGTGAATTTGACAGCCGATGAAAAGACCCTGATAGCGAAATGGACTCGCGGGCCTGGCGCATACACTCATGCCAGACTTGCCAAATACAAACAGGGTGAGAATCTCTTCATCGCGATCGATCGATATCGTCCGACCGAAGACATGGTCAAGGATTCGCAAGGTCAGATCAGGGGTGTAGGTCCTTGCGGATCAATCATGGTGCTCAAAATGAGAGAAGGTAGATGGGAGCCCGAAGGAGCCAGCTTCTACGACTAACGAAACGGCATCGAGAGTTCGGATTGGTTATTTGACGTGCGGGCGCTCCATTCGGAAGCGGCAGAGGTCTGTGGAAGACACAATGAAAACCCGCGATCTCGAAGCGATCAAGCTCAACATCATCGACACGTGCCGCCAACTGGAGCGGCTCGGATACTTCATCGGCACCTGGGGCAACGTCAGCGTCCGGGTGCCCGGCGGGATGATTATCACGCCCAGCCGAGTTTCCTACGACGCCTTGACGCCCGCGGATTTCGTGACGGTCAGCGACGCGGGAATCGTCACTGCCAGCCACCGGTTGCCGTCGTCCGAGGCCGACACGCACCGCGCCCTTTATCGGGCCAAGCCGGACGTCGGGGCCGTCGTACACAGCCATTCGCCCTACGCCTCGGCGGTCGCTTGCATGCACCGCTCGATTCCGCCCATCGTGGAAGAGCTGTCGCAATTGATCGGCGGAGAGATCAAGTGTACAAAGTATGTGCCGGCCGGCCGCCATCGGCAATTGGCGGAGGCAATCGCCGCCACGATCGGGGAGGCCCAGGCGGTGCTGGTGGCCAATCACGGCGTGGTCTGCTGCGGCCGCGACTTGCCCGAGGCCCTGGTGGCCTCGCAGATCGTGGAGAAGGCGGCCCTGATGTTGCTGGCGGCGGCGCCCGGCGGAAAGTTGCACACGATCCCCAAGAAACTCGTCGCCGAGGAGCGACACCGTTATTTGTACAAATATGGAACAACCCATGATAAGCCAGTTGCATGATTATTTGCGTAAGGCCTATCGGTCGAGCGTCGGCCGGCCGCGCCGCGAGGTGACCACCCCCGCCTTGATCCTCGATCTCGACGTGGCCCGGCGGAACATGCAGTTCATGGCCGATCGGATGCGGACGCTGCCGGCCAAACACCGCCCGCACACCAAAGTGCAGAAGTGCGTCGAGCTGGCCAAACTGCAGATCGAGGCGGGCGCGATCGGCGTCTGCTCGGCCACGGTCTGGGAAGCGATCGTGATGAGCCGGGCGGGCATTGCCGACGTGTTAATCGCCAACGAAGTGGGCGGCAAGCAGAAGATCGAAGCTTTGGCCGAAGCCGCCAACCACGGCCGCCTGACCGTGGCCGTCGACGATCCGCAGAACGCCGACGACCTGTCGCGAGCGGTTACGGCGCACGGCAGCAAGCTGGAAGTGTTGATCGAGGTGGACGTTGGCATGGGCCGCGGCGGAGTGCGTTCGGCCGACGAGGCCGTGGCGTTGGCCCAACACCTGGCCAAGCTGCCGGGGCTCACGCTCCGCGGCGTGCAGGGCTACGAGGGACACTGCATGCACGAGACCGATCGCGCCGTGCGAACGGCCAAGGCCCGCGAGGCGATGGATCATCTGGCCGCGGTGGTCGATCGGCTGCGGAAGGCCGGGTTCGCCTGTCCGGTCGTCTCCTCGGGCGGCACGGGCACCTACGACATCACGGGCGCCGACCCGCGCGTGACCGAGATTCAAGCCGGCTCCTACGTGTTCATGGACAAGTTCCACGGCAACCTGGTGCCCGGTTTTGAGGTGGCCCTGACCGTGCTCGGCACGGTGGTGATCCGGCACGGCGATACGATCGTGCTGGACGCGGGCCGCAAGTCGATCGGCATCGACTTCGTGCTGCCGACGATGGTGGAATACCCGTTGTACACGGCCCGCTACTACGCCGAAGAGCACGCCCTGTTCGACGTGGACGGCCGCTGCAAGCTCAAGCTGGGCGACACGGTGGAACTGGTCTCGGGCTATGCGCCCACCACGGTGAACCTGTACGATGTCTTTCACGTGGTGGAGAATGGGGTGGTGGTGGATATTTGGCCGATCATCCCGCGGGGCGCGGGGCATTGCGGCATCGTGCAAAGCTAAAGCGGAACTGAAGAGGAGTTGTCGCGATGAAGACCCTGCCTGCCCAGCTTTCGACCCGAGAGTTCGACACGCTGTTTCAAGCAGTCTCGAATTGGGGCAGGTGGGGCGAAGACGACGAGCGCGGTACGTTGAACTATCTGCGGCCCGAGCACGTGTGCAAGGCCGCCGCGCTGGTGCGGAGCGGCCGCAGCGTCTCGATGGCCATTCCCATCAACACGGTGGCCGGGCCCGATAACCCGCGGCCGGCAGCCCATTACATGCGTCAGACGCACGATCAGAAGGCCGACCTGGGCGAACTGGCCTTCGCGCTGGACTATCTGGGGAGCGAGTGCCACGGCGACTGTCACACGCATATCGACGCGCTCTGCCACGTCAGCTATAAGGGGAAGCTCTACAACGGCAAGCCGGCCGCCAGCGTGACCTCCCGCGGACCAACGCTGCAAGACATTACGGCCTACGCCCACGGCATCGTGGGCCGCGGCGTGCTGTTGGATATCCCGCGGCTCCGCGGCGTCAAGTGGCTGGAGCCGGGCGAAGCCGTGACGACCGAGGAACTGCTGGCCGCCGAAAAGGCCCAGGGCGTGAGCCTGGGCGAAGGCGACATTTTCGTCTTCCGCACGGGCCATCATCGCCGCCGGCTGGAGCTCGGCCCGTGGGACAACAACTACGGCGCCGAAGGCAAAGCGGGGCTGCACGCTACGACGATGCTCCTGCTCCACCAACGGAAGGTGGCTGCCTTCCTGCCCGACGGCGACGGCGAAACCGTGCCGGCCAACGTCGAGGGCGTTGCCTATCCGATCCACGTACTGCAACTGGTGGCGATGGGCATGGCCTGCGCCGACAGCCTCCAGTTCGAGGAACTGGTCCAGGTGTGCGAGGAGCTAGGGCGATGGGAGTTCATGGTGGCGGCGGCGCCCCTGCGATTGCCCCGCGGCACCGGCTCGTTGTTCAATCCGATTGCCATCTTTTAGCAGTCCGCCAGATCCGTCCTTGGGCAGTTCACTCGCTATCGCGCATGTCGACCATCGCCACTTCTTGCGTGAACGCGCGCGTGTGGACGGTGAGCACCACCAGCCCGACCGCCAGCCAGATTCCTCCGACCGTCATGGCTTTCCAATTGAGATTCCACCAAATCAAGCCGCAGAAAACGGCCCCCAAGAGCGGCAGCAGCACGTCGTAGAGGAAATTGCGCCGCCGTCCGCCTTGATCCATGAACCAGAACTGGCGAATCATGGCCAGGTTCACGCCGATAAAGCCCAGGAAGGCGCCGAAATTGAGCAATTCACCCGTCACCTCCCAGTCCAACACTTGCGACCCGACGAAGGCGAGAATGCCAATCAGCCAGATGTTGACGCTGGGATTGTCGCGCTTCGGGCTGAGATAGCCGAAAATGCGGCGCGGGAGGACGCCGTCGCGGCCCATGCCGTAGAGGAGCCGGGCGCCGCCCACCTGGCTGCCGAGTCCCGCACCGATATTGGCGATGATGATCAGCACGCCCAAGGCCAGAGCAAGCCAAATACCGCCTGCTCGCATGGCCACGTCCTTGAATGCCGTCGGCAGACCGACCTCGCCGAACGTCGCGAATTCGGGCCACACCTGTTGGGCGAGGTACACCAGCAAGCTGCCGAATACGCCCGTGAAAACGCACACCAGCACGGCCGCCAGCAAGACGTTGCGGCGCGCGTTCCGGGCGTCCTCGGCCAACGTCGTGACGCTGTCAAAACCCAAGTACGTCAGCGCGGCAAACGACGTGGCCTTGGCGATTTTCGAGGCATCGAAGGTTTCGGGGTTGTAGAAGGGCTTGGTGCTGAAGACGCCGGCCAGGCCTTCGCGGTCGAACAGGTACTTGATGGTTGCGACGATGAAGGCCAGGAGCACCAGCGTCATCATTCCCATCAGAACCTCGTTGGTCCGCGCGGTGGTGCGGATGCCGCGCAGGTTCAGATAGGTGATCAGCACGGTAAACGCGGCCGTCCCGATGACAAAGGCAATCTGCAGTTGCAGCGCCGTGAACTCGTAGCCGTGAAAGGCCCGCATATAATCCTGGAGCGTGCTGACGCCCCAGAGGGTCCCAAAAGTCACGCAAAACAGCGGGCAGAACACGTAGTCCAGGGTCATCGCCCAGCCCGCCAGGAAACCCAGATACGGGTGCAGTCCCTTGCCGACGTAGGTGTAGGCGGAGCCGGCCGAAGGATAGATGGCCGCCATCCGCCCGTAGCTGACGGCCGTCAACACCATCGTCACCATGCCCAGCAGGATCGTGTTGACGGCATGACCCTCGGATCGCTCCGACGCCACGCCGAAAACCGTCACCGGCGCACTCGGCGTCACGCAAATCATGCCGAAGAGGATCAAGTCCCATAGCGAGAGCACGCGGCGCAGGTGTGGCGTAGATGCCGGCGGAGTCGATTCGGTGATCGGCGGCATGTTGCTTTCCAGGTGTTGAGGAGTGCTCTCGGTGCGCCTGACTCATTTCCACCGCTTCGCCACTTCCCGCTTCATGAATTTGAGTCCGTCGTCGGCCAACTGGTGCTCGCTTTCGTACATGCGGCGCCAGATTTTCGCCCCAGGCAGCTTTTGCAGGGCCATCCCTAACGCCTCGACCACCAGCAGGTTGTCGAAGCCGATCTCCTTGAGCGTGTCGAACGTCGCGTCCCAATGAATGCTGCCTGCGCCCGGCGTGCTGCGGTCGTTTTCCGAGACGTGAACCTGGATCAACAGGCCTTTCAGAGCCCGGATCGACTCGGCGATGTTCTTCTCTTCCATGTGGGCGTGGTAGGTGTCGTACATCAGCTTGCAGCGGGGATGGTTCACCTCGCGGCAGAAGCAGGCCGCGTCGGCCGCCGTGTTCAGCAGGTAGCACTCGAAGCGGTTGAGATACTCCAACCCGATGTTCAGCTTGCACTTCTCGGCGTGTTGGGCCAACTGCCGCATGCCGTCAACGGCCCAGGCCCACTCTTCGGCCGTCGGCCCGGCGCCCGTGAAATGGTTCAGGGCCGAGTGCAGCGGGCCGACCAGGGCCTCGCACCCGGCGGCGGCCGCACAATCGACCGCGGCCTTGTTCACTTCCAGCCCTTTGCGGCGAATGGCCGGATCGGGGCTGATCGGATTGTCGGCCGGGCCGCGGATGGTTACGGCCGTCCGGGCCAGGCCGGCGTCGTCGAGCCGCTTGCCCCACCACGCATATTTGGCCACGTCCGAATCGAAGATGGGAATCTCCACCGCGTCGTAGCCGATCTTCTTGATCTCGTCCAACAGCGGCAGAACGGCGTCGTTCAGGCCGTCGGTCCACAAGAACAGGCTCAGGCCGTAACGCATGGCAGTTCTCCCAAAATTGTGTCTTCCAACCGAGTCTCCTCACCCTTTGGGAGAGGGGACCATTGTAGACGCGATTCAATCCTTGCCGGTATTCTGTCATCTTGCCGGCAATCCCACAAGATCGCAATGGCTGCGTAATCAGATTGTAGATTTCTGGCCAAGAGGTAAGATAAGAGCCGCCGGCTTGATCCCGGCGGCTTTTCCTTTACTACTGCCAGTCGCCAAGAATCCCATGCACAAAATACCGCTAGGATCGTTGATCGCCCTGGGGCATTTATTGTTGTTTGGCGCCTTAGCGGCCGCGCACGGATAACTTGAACAAGTTTACTTGCGTGGTGAGAGCGTGTAGTTCCATTCGCCGTGGAACTTGTGATGTTTGAGACGCAGCTTTCTCAGTTGCTCGTCAGTGACTTTGATTTTGGTCGGATAATGGTTTGTGTCAATGGCCGCTTTCACAGTCAATCCCGTTCGCGTCTTCGTGTTGGCGATGAGATTCACGATGACCTCAAGGCTGACCAGGGGGCGGGCACGCCAGTTCTTCGTGATGAAGCTGAACAGGCGATGCTCGATCTTGTTCCATTTGCTGGTGCCGGGTGGGAAATGACAAACGAACAGCTTGATGCCCAATTCGTCAGCCAACTCTTGCAGCGACACCTTCCACAACCGGTTGCGACTCCCGTTGCTGCCTCCGCCATCCGCTGTGATCAAAAGTTCGCGGGCGCGCGGAAATCGCTGCTGCCCCATTTCATTCCACCATCGACGGATACTGGGGACGGCAAACTGCGCTGTATCGTGATCGATGCCGACGCTTACCCACCCTTCGTTCCGCAGCAGATCGTACACGCCGTAGAGAGCCGCCTTCCCCAACGACTTGATCAGGAAGTCGTAAACGCGCACTTCTTCGGGCGTTCCCTGGGGGAACCATTCCCTCCCGCCATTCTTGAAATCGCCCACGTTTTCCTTCTTTTTGGCATCCACGGAAACCGCCGGTTGGCCGCGTTTCAAGAACCGCTGGACGCTCGCATTGATGTACTCGAACTGGGCATTGCGATCCGGATGCGACGATCCCTCCCGAGTCTTGCGGTTTGCCTGCAAGCTATAGTCCGCACGGTGCAACAATTTGGCCACGGTCCGTGCACCGACCGGATGGCTTTGACGCGTCAGTTCCTCGGCCAAGTTGCGCGTGCTCTTACACGTCCAGCGCAACGGCGACTTGGGGTCGCCACGGGTCGTTGGTTCAATCAACGTTTCGAGTGCAGCCATCAGACCCGGATCGGTCTCTGTCAAGGACTTGTCACCGCCACCCGGTCGTCGCACGCGACAGGCCGCAACCGCACGCTCTTTTTCAGGCAGTTCCAACTCATGAAGCGCGGCGGTGATCGTGGTACGAGACATTCCGCTGGCCTGCGAAACCGCTGTAATCCCACCCCAGCCGATATCACAGGCTTCCGCTGCCGCCCACTGTCGCCGTCGGCGTTCATCCAACTCCGGCTCCAGCAACCGATACTTGGCTTCAATCCGTGCAATTACCTGTGCATCCTGCATGCACACGTTATCACACAATGCAATGAACGCCACAATAGCAATTTGTTCAAGTTATCCGTGCGCGCTCTCTTAATGGCGGGCGGTCTTTGGCTCGAAAGGGCACATGAGATTTCCAACCATTGGCACGTCTTCCTTTTCCTTGAGATTTGCGCTGGCGTGCTTTCGTTTCCACTCGTGCTGTTCGTCATGCTGCTTGACCCGCAATACGAGGTTGGTCTAGTGATGTTCATCCTCGCTGCGGTTGCCAACTCCTACTTGTGGGGATATTGCATAGCGTGGATCATCAGGCGAGTGCGACGATGTCAGGCTGAGGGAACGCAAACCAACTCTTCCGAGTAACCGCGGCTGGTTGACCGCCCTTTCTTCTTTACCACTCAAGAATTTCAGGCCAAACTGTACCACTACCCACAAGATGCGCCCCCGGAGCCGATCAGTCGGCCATCGGGACCGCTTGGCCGCTGCGGGCCGATTCGTAGGCTGCAAACACCAGTTGCAGCGTCTTGTAGTTGTCCTCGCCGGTCGTCTCGGCCTTGCTCACGCCGCGGAGGGCCCGAAGGAAATTGGCGTTGCAGGGGACGATGCTGGCGTGGACGACGGCATAATCCGGATCGGCCCAGGAATACTTGATCGGCGGGTGGCGTTTCGCATGGGTGCCCGATTCGGTCGTCACGCGCAGCCAATAATCCCTGGCCACTTCGGCCGTTCCCTTGCTCCCCTCCACGTAGATCAACGTCTGCGGAAAGTAGTCGTTCTCGACGAAGTTCTCGGGATAGCCCATCTCGCAGGTCACGGTGGTCCGTCCGCCCATCCGCATCATCACGGTCGCCACGTCCTCGCCCTTCACGTCGGCATGAACCCGATCGACCTGGCAATACACGTTCTCGGCCTCGCCGAAGAAGAACCGGGCGATATCGAGGATGTGCGTGCCCATGTCGGTCAGGATGAACTCCTCCAAATCCTTGATCTGCGGCTCATTGATGAACACGGGGAAAGAGGAGACCATCTCGATTCGCGCGAAACGGCACGCCGATCGCGCCGCTTTCGAGCACCTGTTTCAGCGCCCGAAGCTGCGGCTGCCAGCGCCAGTTCTCGTGGACAAAGTAGGGCACTCCCGCCGCCTGGCAGGCCTCAATGTTCTCCCGGGCGATGGCCAGCGACGGCGCCATGGGCTTCTGGCTGATGACGGGCACCTTGTGCGCGGCCGCCAGTTTCACGAAGTGGCTCAATGTGAACGGATAGGTCACGATATCGACGAAATCGAGTTTCTCGCGGCGGTACAATTCCTCGGGATCGTCGTAGACAGCCGGCACGCCGAACTCCCTGGCTAACTTCTCCCCTTTGCTGCGCGTGCGGTTGCAGATGGCCACGCACTCCACTCCTCCAAGATCTTTCCACGCAGCCAGTTGAAAGCGGGCCCAGAAGCTGGCCCCGAACATGGCGAATTTGAGGTTGTCCACAGTGGTCGGCCTTTCTTATCTTGGCGGCTTCAGCAAGCCGCGCTCTGCGCTTGAACCGCAGCAGGGGATTAACCGGCAGCCTCTAAAATCGTCGTTGTTTCTATCGCCCTCCCGGAATCACGCAAGGCTGCTTGGAAACACCCTTGCTCGAACTCGCCGCTGGACGTCGTGACCATGCCCTGCTATGGTTGCCGCTTCAAGCGCAGCGCCCAATCGTTCCAGCCGGGAGTCTTCGGCAGCGTCCAGGCCGGTCCTTGCACCTCACCGGCGGGAATCCACTCGCCCGTCATCGGGTCAAACCACTTCGCATCGTACTTGCCCGGTTCGAGTTGAATCGTCACGGGATGATAATCCCGTTTGTATTCGAGGCTTTCCGTCACCCCTGACAGCGGACGCAGCGGCAGATAGACGGCGTAGATTTCGCCGGGTTTCGCCAGGCAGTAGGCGCCGCTGTTGACCAATTCGTCGTGCGGCTCGGTCTTCCACCAGTCGAAGCTCGTGAAGAAATCCACCATGTGGCCGTAGCCCTTGAGCATGACCATCGTGTTGTCGCCCCGGCCGTTGAGCCAGCCGCCGCCGGTGTCGGGCCAGATATTCACGCCGCGGCGGGCCGTCTCGCCCGCCGTGCCGTACGCGCCGGCCATGGCAATCTCCCAGGCGCAGCGGCACAACACCTCGGCCGAGTCGCCGGGCGGCGCCGGCGCCCAATGCGGGTAGTGATCCTCGTAGCCGTATTCTTCGTTCGCCTGCGGGATGATCCGGCCGGTTTTCGACTGAATCTGACGCTCTTCGAGCATGAGCTCGTGCTCCTTGCGGGTCCAGTTCTGAATCGACGTGAAGCCAAACCACTCCGAGCCGCGATCCTGGTGCTCGCGGTTGGTGGGATGCGAGCTGGCAAGGTGGTGATACGGGTCCCATTTCATCAACAGCATCCCCGTTTCGCGGGCCCATTTCTCATCGCGGAAGCTGTCGAGATCGTCGCCAAGGTCCCAGTTGACGTTCGAAAACGCGCTCAGGCGCGCGGCGGCGTAGCGAATGTATCGCCGCTCGTCCTCGCTGCCGGCCATCTGCTTCTTCACCGGATCGCCGTCGGTGGAAATGAAGAGAATCACGGACATTACCACGTCGCGCTCCCGGGCGAATCGCAGCATGTGTTCCCATTTCTGCCAGTAGGCGACGTTGAACCGCGTGTAATCGATCCCCGGTCGCTCGAAGCTCTGCGGCGCCTCGGCCACCCACGGCCGCAACATCACCGTGAAGTTTTCGTCGGTCATTACCGGTTCGCCGATGAAGTTGTTGATCGAGCCGGACAACAGCACGCGAAGGCGGTTGACTTTCAGTTGGCGCAGACGCTCGATGCTCTGCTGGATGATTCGCTCGTCGCGCCAGCCGGCAAGGAAGAACGCGGTGGTGCCGTTGAAGAAGTAGTGTTCGCCGGATCCCTCCCAAATGAAATGCCAGGGGTACTTCGGATCGACGCGGACCGGGCCCCGCCGGCGGCCGTTGGTGGCCTGGAAGTTTCCCGTGTGGGTCTCCTCGAAGCTGCCCTGGCGGAACGTGACCGAGTAGGCGTACTTGCCCGGCGTCGAGGGCATGAACCGGATGCGAAAGACCGAGCCGTCGGTCGAATCGCAGAATCCTTCGACGGGGATGCGATCCGCCCCTTCGCCCTTGGCGAACCAGCCGGTCAGCGCGGCATCCGTGAAGGGGTTGCCGGCATCCGGCGACGCCACTTGGGCGGTGACCTCCACGAAGTCGTACGCCGCGATGGCGGGCGCCGATTGCGAAAACGTCACGCCCTTCGGGGTTGCCCGCATCGGCGCCGCCCACAGGACGAGTGTCATGGCACAGGCGATCGCCAATGGACTCGTGCATTTCGACTTCATTGTGCTTCTTCCTTCTTCTTGAATACGCCGCTATTTGTCGTGCGGACGTGCTCACACGACGATGTTGTGTTTGACAACGTACGACGGGACTCTCAAGACGTCCTCGATCTTCCGCATGATCTCGTCGGGAATGACCGTGCCGGAGGCCTTTACGTTCTCTTCGATTTGCTGCGGCCTGCTCGCGCCGACCAACGCGCTGGAAACGTTCGGCTGCCTCAAGACCCAGGCCAGGGCGAGCCGGGCCAGCGGAATGCCCATTTCACCGGCGATCTGCTGCAACTGTTCCACCTTCTCCAGCAGTTCGTCGTGCAAGTAGTCGCCGACCGTCACCTCGGCCTTGATGCTGCGATTGGCCGCCCGGCTGTCGCCGGGAACGTTCGTCCCCTGGCGATATTTTCCGGTCAGCGCCCCTGGGCCAACGGTGAGTAGACCACCAGCCCAATGCCGTGCCGGGCGCACAAGGGCAGGCTTTCTTGCTCGATGTACCGATCGAACATGTTATAGCTCGGCTGGTTGGCCACGATCGGGTGCAGGCGATAACGCTCGACGGTGCAGAGGCCCTGGGAGATTTGCGCGGCCGTCCAATTGCTGACGCCCAGGTACAAAACCTTTCCCCGCGCGATCAGGTCGTCCATGGCCCGCAGGGTTTCGTCGATGGGCGTTTCCTTGTCGAACCAGTGGCAATAGTAGAGGTCGAGATAGTCGACCCCCAGACGCCTCAGGCTCTTGTCGACTTGCTCGAAGACGTGTTTTCGCGACAGTCCGCGGTCGTTCGGGCCGTCGCCCATCGGCCAGAATACCTTGGTGGCCAAGACGTAGGATTCTCGGGGGTACTTCGCCAGGGCCTCGCCGAGGATCGTTTCGGCCCTGCCGTCGGAATAGACGTTGGCCGTATCGAAGAAATTGATCCCGGCCTGATAGGCGGCGTCGATGATGCGGATCGAAGCCTCTTTCTGAGCCAGATTGTCGCACGAGATCCAGGTCCCCAGGCTGATCTCGCTCACCTTCAAGCCGGTTCGCCCCAGGCGTCTGTACAGCATGAGTCGTTGTCCTTCCGCGGATTCCCTGCTGCCCGACAATGGGCAAAATTAGAATCGCTCGGCAGGCCAAAGTCAAGCATGCGTTCGGCGCGTTGACGTCGAAGAGCCGCGGCCTGGAGCGGTGCGGCGGCCGGTCGCGTCTTCATCAATTGCCGAAATACGTCGGCTCCGTGATCCGCATGCCGGGCCGAATCTTCGCCGCCAACTCTTCCGCATCCAACGCCACGAGCGGGCTGATCTCGACCAGCACGCCGTCGCCAACGTCCGCGCCGGCCTGGCGGAGCCACTCGCGTCCCCGCGCCGCCATTTGCGCGCGGACCGTCTCGGGCGTGTCGTTGTCGGCCCCCGCGGCATTCTTCAACGGGGTGAATGCCCGCTTGCCGTCGACCTCCACCACGATCGCCCGGCGTGCTTGCGGCATCACGTCGAAGATGAATCGCTCGAATTTGACCGCGTTGGGCGCCGTCGGCTCGATGCGGCGTCCCGCGCTGTCGAGGCAGGCCACCTTCTTGTGTGCGATATGGAACGGCAGCCCGTCGGCCTTGGCGGCCAGCCGCTGCAAGAAGTCGGCATTGAACGCATGGACGGCGATGCTGCCCGCCCAAATCTGGAGCGAGCCGTCCGGGTTGCGGCGATTGGCCGCGTCGGCCGGCAGTTCGCTGTATTCGATCACCATCAGCTTCCCGTCCACTTGCACGACGTTCCCCACCCGCTCCAGCGGATCGTGCTTGGCAACGACCTGCGTGGAGAACTCGGCGCCGGCCAGCAAGTGATAGCCGATGAACTCCGGCCCGCAAACGTCGACCAAGGGGTTGTCGACCTGGAAGTAGAATAGCTGTCGGAGGCCGCGCCGCCGGATGTCGTCGAGGCCGCCGCTGCGCTGGAGCGCCGCCAACATGCCGCCGTGTCCATCCGGACTAGCCGCGATCTGTCCGGGGGCTTCCAGCAGCACTCGGGCCGTCTGGGCATCCACGGCAGGCATCGTCCCCTGGCAGAAGAGGAAGAGGTCGTTCTCCGCCAGCCCGAAGCGGCCGTGCGCGGCGAAGAACTCCGCCGTTTCGTCGTGCGTTGCGGGACTGGTCATCAGATAGAGGGGAATCCGCACGCCGTAGCGCCGCGCGGCGGCGACGATCTTCTCGACGAGGATCTGGAAGAGCGTCTTGTTCGAGAGCGGCCCGATGGGAAACATGCCCTTGGGGTGGTCGAATCCCAACCGCGTTCCTTGCCCGCCGGCGACCAGGATCGCCCCGACTTGGGCGGCCGCCAGGGCGTCCGTGCCGCGTTGCTTTGCCTGTTGCGGCGTGAAGGCGTTCTGCGCGGCGTCCAAGCGGAAGGCCGGCGGCGGCGCCGCGCGGCCGACCAGGTCGCGCACGTCCACCTGCCGGTGTTGGTTGTCGTACAACCGGCGGATCAACCCGAAATCAATGGCCTGGATTTGCCGGGCGAGCGATTCCCGCTGCCCTGGGTCGAGGTCATCCCAGAAGGCCAGCAGGTGTTCCTGGCCGTGGGGACGGAGGGTCGCTAGAAGGCGGTCTGCTGTCATCTCTGCCATTCACCGAGGGATGATGGAAATTCGTCGAAACGGCGGTGCCGGGGCACGCGGCCGGGGTCACGCTGACTGTGTATCCTAGGCGCGAGAGGAAATCGTAGCAACCCAGCATGCGGCTATTGAGATATAGACGGGGAAACCCCGACCCAGAATTTGGTCGAGAAAACGACAACACGAAACCAGCGAAGAGGCTGAGACACTCCGAGCTCCCGAGGGGGAGTGTTTGCCTGTCCAACCACGCCGCCCGGCAGCCGGGGTGGATCCAATACACCCCGTGCCAGCGCCGACGTGCGCCGTGAAGTTTGCGAGCGTCGCTGTCAAAGCTACGCTAGAACCGAAGAGTTACGTGACGCCGCGCTGGAGTGCGTTTGGCGTTCGCGGTTCGCGAGCTTATGTGTGTGGGTGTTGATTGGTGTCGATTATCATGAAGGTGCTCTCCGGCCCGCCCCAGTTACCGCCGCCCCAATGCAGAGGGTGACTGGTCAACGATGACATGCAGTCGGTCGTTGGGTCTCCATCCTCCGACCAGTTGTTGCTTTCGAAGTGGGCGTGCAGGAAGCTCTTCCGGCTCGAACTGAACCTGATCACGTCGGCTTCGATGCGAAAGAGGGGTGGGTCCTCAGGGGGGCTGAACAGGAAGACGGTATACACGGTCGTGTCGCCCACTTCAGGTGGTGGTGGGCCAAAGGCGTTCCCCCAGGTACAACAGTCGACGTCGTCGTACTCAAGGTCGCGCGCGGGCCCATCTAACGAGCATATCACGGTTATCTTGCACGGCGTTGTTCCCCGATCGCACAGGTTGCAGACGCAGACACACGCTTCCAGTAGGCCCGCGGCCTTGCTCGCGTTGGCAGCGGAATCAAAGGCCAGGTTCACGACACATCGTCCGCCAATTGTGGCGGCGGCCAACCCACGCAGGTTGATGCCGGCCTGGGCCAGCAATTGGGTCATCTGGGCGCCGAGCCCCGGTTTGTCTGGGCCTTCGACCCGCAGCGAGTGAAGGCCCTTGGTTTTCTTGAAACCGGCCTTCTTCGCCGCCCGGATCTGAGCAGCCCCCTTCAACGGCGTCAAGAAAACGACTCCTTTACGGGCTTGGCCTGGTGCTCGCCGTGCGATGACGAACTCGAGCTGCTGCACGGCTTCGGCCAATGGCGCCAGTTTCTTGGCAAGACCGCCGGGCCGGTCGTCAATACTGGCCGCCCACACATCAACGCGCGTAACGTCTAGTACCATGACTCATCCCTCCCATTTCAACAAAGATTGACATGGTTCCCGAATCCGATTCTCCCCTCCGTTCCGCACGATCAAGAATGTTGTCTGGCGAACGCTGGCCATATCGAGTCGGAAAGGCTGAGCCTTTACACGGTGGCTGTCGCCTCTCTCGGTATTCATTGCGTGGAAACGCCGAATGCCTTCTCCCCTTGGCCCGTCGCCGTATCGCGGATCCCACGGCCTTCCAGGAGGTCGGCCCTGTTTGGACTTGGATTCCATTCCTCTCCCCCCTCCCAGATCTTGACCGACTCCTCGCTTCTCGATGTCAGCCGCTTGCCGTCCGGATTGAAGGCCACGCTCTGGACCAACTGTGTGTGTCCGAGGAGCGTGAGCATTTCCTGGCCGCTTTGCGCGTCCCAGATCTTGATCGTCTTGTCCCCGCCTCCCGAGGCCAGTCGCTTGCCGTCCGGACTGAAGGCCACGCTCGTCACCCCGCTTGTGTGCCCGCCGAGCGTGAGCGTTTCCCGACCGCTTTGCGCGTCCCAGATCTTGATCGTCTTGTCCCAGCTTGCCGAGGCCAGCCGTTTGCCGTCCGGACTGAAGGCCACGCTCGTGACCCCGCTTGCGTGTCCGCCGAGCGTGAGCGTTTCCTGGCCGCTTTGCGCGTCCCAAATCTTGACCGTTGCATCAGAGTTTGCCGAGGCCAGCCGCTTGCCGTCCGGACTGAAGGCCACGCTGGCGACGTAGTCTGAGTGTCCGCCGAGCGTGAGCATTTCCTGGCCGCTTTGCACGTTCCAAATACTCACCGTCTTATCAGAGCTTGCCAAGGCCAACCGCTCGCCGTCCGGACTGAACGCCATGCTCGCGACGTAGTTCGCGTGTCCGCGAAGCGTGCGGATTTCCTGGCCGCTTCGCGCGTCCCATATCTTGACCGTATAGACGCCGCTTGCCGAGGCCAGCCGCTTGCCGTCCGGGCTGAAGGCCACCTCGCTGACCACGCCTGTGTGCCCGCGAAGCGTGAGCCGTTCCTGGCCGCTTTCCGCGTCCCAGATCTTTACTGTCCCGTTGTCGCTTGCCGAAGCCAGCCGCCTTCCGTCCGGACTGATGACCCCTCCTGCGTGCCCGCGGAGTGTGTGCATTTCCCGGTCGTCTTGCGCGTCCCAAATCTTCACTGTCCCGTCGTTGCTTGCCGAGGCCAGCCGCTCGCCGTCCGGACTGAACGCCACGCTTTGGACCAAGTCCGTGTGTCCGCGGAATGTGAGCATTTCCTGGCCGCTTCGCGCGTCCCAGATTTTGACCGCATGGACGCCGCTTGCCGAGGCCAGCCGCTTGCCGTCCGGACTGAACGCCACACAGACGCCCTCGCTTGCGTGACCGCGGAGCGTGAGCATTTCCTGGCCGCTTTGCGCGTCCCAAATCTTGACCGTCTCATCAGAGCTTGCCGAGGCCAGCCGTCTGCCGTCCGGACTGAAGGCCACGCTCTGGACCAACTCAGTGTGTCCGCGGAGCGTGAGTATTTCCCGACCGCTTTGCGCGTCCCAAATCTTCACTGTCTTATCAGAGCTTGCCGAGGCCAGCCGCTGGCCGTCCGGACTGAACGCCACGCCCTGGACCAATTCGGTGTGTCCGCGGAGCGTGAGCATTTCCTGGCCGCTTTGCACGTCCCAGATCCTGATCGTCTTGTCATGGCTTGCCGAGGCCAGCCGCAGACCGTCCGGACCGAAGGCCACACTCTGGACCGGGGATTCAACGCGGAGCGTGAGCATTTTCTGGCCGCTCTGCGCGTCCCAGATCTTTACCGTCTTATCCCAGCCTCCCGAGGCCAGCCGCTTGCCGTCCGAACTGAAGGCCACGCTGCGCACCTGATATAAATCTCCGCGAAGCGTGAGCATTTCCTGCCCGCTTTGCGCGTCCCAGACCCTGACCGTCTTATCCCAGCCCCCCGAGGCCAGCCGCGTGCCGTCCGGGCTGAAGGCCACACAGATGACCCCGCCTGCGTGTCCGCGGAGCGTGAGCAAGTCGAGGTGGCATAGGCGTTTCAGGTAGCCCCATTCCCAACCGCGGAAATGCGTGGGGCAAACATCGAGCATCCTTTCCGCCTCGCCCACCTCGGCCCCGAGCCACTTCTGGTGAGCCAGCGCGATCCGAGCATAGTACAAGTTCTGCTCCGCCTTTTGCTTCTCCTCTTCGGCCTGCTGCCTCCGAGTCTCCGACTCGCGTCGCGCCTTGGCTTCGTTTTCAAGGGCCGTCTCTGCTCGCCGCCGCTCCTGTTCGGTAGTGGCCAAGGCGGCGCTGGTCTTGAGGTAACCCACGCTCGTTGCCAAGACAACCAACAAGAGCAACGCCACAGCGGCAGCCGACAATCCCGCCACTACCGGATTCCGCTTGCACCACCGCCAAGCGCGGTCGGCGCTACTTATCGGGCGGGCGCGGATCGGTTTGCCGGCCAGATAGCGGTGCAGGTCGTCGGCCAGTTCTTTGGCCGTCGCATACCGCCGCCCGGGGTCTTTTTCCAGACACTTCAGGCAGATCGTCTCCAGATCGCGGGGCACGCGGCCGTGGAGCGTGCGTGGCCGCGGCGGCTCATCCTTGAGGATCTGCACAATCAACATCCGCTCGCTCCCCCGGAAAGGAACCTCGCCGGTGAGGAGTTCGAAGAGGATCACCCCCAAAGAATAGATGTCGGTGCGGCGATCGGCGTGGTGTCCTTCGCCGCGGGCCTCCTCCGGCGACATGTAGGCGGGCGTGCCGAGGATCCGCCCTTCAACGGTCATGGTGATCTCGCCGCTTTCCCGCTTTGCCAGCCCGAAATCAGTAATATACGGCTCGCCCAAGAGGTCCATCAGCACGTTGCCCGGTTTGAGGTCGCGGTGGATCACACCCGCCTCGTGCGCCTCGTGCAACGCCATCGCCAACTTCATGCATAACTGGGCGGCTTCCCGCGGCGTCAGCCGCTGCCCGGTAAGCCACTCCCTAAGGTTCGCGCCTTGGATGAAGTCGCTGACGATATAGACCGTGTCGCCCTCGCGGCCCACCTCGTGGATACTGACGATGTTGGGGTGCCTGATCTGGGCGGCGGCCCGGGCCTCGCGGAGGAACTGCTCGTTGCCCTCCTGATCGAGTTGGCCTGCCCGCGGAATCTTTACCGCCACGGTGCGATCCAATTTGGTGTCGCGGGCCTTCCACACGCTGCCGAAATGGCCCGCGCCCACCGGCTCCAACAGCGTGAAATGGCCGATCGTTTTCGGCGCCGCCGGGGGCAAAGGCCACCGTGGATTGGCCGCTGACAAGATTGAAGCGGCTGCCGCACGATGGGCACAGTAGCTCGGTGAGTGGGTCCGTGTCCACAACCTCGATCGGGTTGTGGCAGTGCGGGCAACGGACCTTCAATGCCTTGGGCTGGGACGGCCGGGGCTCGGGGGGATCGAGGCGATCACGCCCCGGCGAGGTCGGGTCGTTCCGCGGTTGGGTCCGGGAGCCATCCGCTCCCCTGGAGTCCGTGCTCATGGCTCGTCCCCCCCCCAAGTGCGGCTAACGTAGCGCCGAACCGGCAGCCCGCCGTGCAGACGGTCCGACAACACCACCGTTAGCAGAGAGTCCGGTCGCCGTCAATGGGGCCGGTGCCCGACGCATGGCGTGCGACACATCCCCTGACACCTATGGTCGTCCATTTACGTTTGCACGTCAGCAAGCTTGAAGTAGAGGTGAGGCGAGGACCTTGCGCCATTCGACCACAAGACGCTTCTGTTCGCTCGCGTCGGGATAGTGGCTTTCCTGGGGATAGGTTCCATCCGTTTCTGAATGATATTCGTCTTGACCGCGCGTGCCTCCCGAGCCGGACCTGCCGTGGGTTCCGGTCAGCCAACTGAAATCCTGAGCAGCCGCGGACGGGAGAAGAAGTACGGATGACAGAATTACTACGCGCCATCGCATGACGAGCCCTCTTAACCACTCTCCAATGTACTGCCTGGTATCAATCACCGCAATCAGGCCGTCAAGTGCGGCCACTAGGAAATCTTGGCTCACTCGTTTTGCCTCAGTGGCAAAGAAATACTCTGCTTCCCCCGCCGCCTTCGGGCAGTGCCCGACGCACGGCCTGAGGATGCGGGCGGCGGTGACAGTCACTCGGGATGGCGATGCCGTTATCCCGATCTCTCGCGGGCAGAAGTTGCAGGCTTCGACATCTCCACCTTGACAGCGTCCCTCAACTGCCCCATTAAGTGCTCATCAGAGCGGACCGTCTGAACAACTTTTTCTACCTTTGTCCAGTACCTTTCCGGGTGACGAGCAAACGTGATCTTCTGCTGGAATTCTTGTTCGGCTCTCTCCTGAAGGCCCGGGGCCAGGATGAGATAAACCATGAACATCATGGCGGACATCACAAATGCGGGCCGGGCAAGCGAACGGAACAAGCCTCCCAGTAAACTTCGCCATCCGAGGGAACCGCCGATGTTTTGGCTGGTCGCCGCCCTCATCTTCAGGGTGCATAACGCTGCTACCAGTCCCGCCCAGAGCAAAATGGCCCAGCACTCACCGTGGTACGCACCCCATTGGTACGCCGCCGAAAACCATTCTCCATACCCCCGAGTCAGGGTCGCGTTAACAAAACCAGCATTCCACCCACCCAGGGAGCGGAGCGGGATTGAGAGTCGAGATGGGGAACCGACGAATGAGGCGATATCAGTTAGACCGACGTACACGGTACCCAAGAGCAGCGACACGACAAAAGCGCCCGTGAGCACCGTGCGGACACTGAGGCGAAAGCGTGCTCGTCGTACCCACCGCCAACCAAGCCACGAAATCACCACAACTGGCGCTATTCCCGAACAGATTACGAAGAACCATGTCTGAACATCGCGACTGATGATTCCCGCAGGCGCTAATCCAAACACGCTCACGCTAAGCGCGATCGCACTCAGCAACGCAAATGCCTGCCCCACCGGTCCCAGCACGGGAACATCACGACGGGCGAAACACAGCGAAAGAATCGCCGCAGCGAGGCCAACTAAGAATAGTGGGACAGCCAGCGAAAGCGCTACACCACAGACCATGCCGCAGGCGGCGGTCGCGCTGTCAGGAGTGAGCGAGCCCTGTCTTAGTGCAGGCTTTCCCTCATTCAACTTCTGCCCGACATTTTGCATGACCTTCTTGTCAAGCATGGCGGCCTGCAAAAGATCGTCGATTTGCGCCGCCTCGGCCGCGCTCAGCAAGTCCTTGTGCTGGTCGGCGAGTTCTGTCATCCTAGCCGCCGTTGCAGCCTTACCGGCAATCGCCACGAGGTCGTAAGCCGCTCCCGCGCCGCCCTGCATATACTGGGCGATTACGTGCAGATTCTGCCGCTCCAGCGCCAGCGCCCCAGCTACATCGTCGGCGGATGCTTTTTCCTGCGCTCGGTAACCTTGCCACCGCCACAGGTCGATCAAGAGCAAGCTCCGGCGCAGACTGATAGTGCGACTGTTGACAATACGCTCCTGATAAATGGACGGAATGCGCGTCTGGCCGAGGAACTCGGCGGCGGCCGTGAAGCCTGCATCCCCGACGGCGAGGCGCTGCTTGGCCTGGCCCTGCTCAAAACGATCAATCCCTTTCACGAACAGGTCGGCATCCTTGATCACCAACCGTTCTTTTCCGTTGGAAAAATCCACGGTTGCGCCGACTTCCCAATAGTAGTTGGCGGCCAGGTAGTCGTAGAGTGCGTTGTTGGGATCGTGGCGCTGACTGTCTTCGAGCACCGCGAGCCAATTGAGATCGCGCGGGGCCCTGTCGGACGAATGTGATGACGGACGGCGCAACAGCAAGGCCCGCAGTTGCCACCAGTCGACGTTGGTGGGGTCAAGCTGAACGGCCTTGGCCGCGAGTTCTAGGCAACGCGCCTTGCATTGGCCCTCGAAGGCGTCTTCCGCCTGCCGAAGGCGATTCTCGTCGAGTTTGGGAAACGTCGCCAATTCTGGGCATTCCGGTGCCAGAGCCGTCATGTACTTGCCCTCGAATTCCGTGTCGGGCGAATCCAGCACGAGCGCTGCCCCCATCGCCAGGCGTGCGTCGTTCGGACGGGTCTCCAGGACTCGATTCGCCTCAAGGAGCCAAAACGCGGCTTGCTCCGGGGGATCGCGTGAGCCGATCGGTTCGCGGCCGTCCAGCAGCCACCCCGCTGTCGTACTCCGCCAGGTCAACCACAGGTTCTGTGGACCGGTCTCCGTCGGCAGTGCCAGCCAGAGTAGGCGAACAATCAAGCCTGACAGAAGTGCCAGCGTACAGGCCCAGAAGCCGACGAAAGCAATGCGTTTCACGAATCGTCCCCTTGTGGCCACTCGGAAATCTTGGCTCACTTGGTTCGCTCACGCGGTAGCGACAGGTCCGGTTCGGGCAGTGCCCGACGCGAGCGTGACCGCCGGACCCGTTCCCCCCGAAGCATCGACACCCTATTGTCCCGTCTGCCAGCTCAACACGTCAATAAGCCTGAAGCGGGGGTCAAGCGAATCTTGTATGTCTGCCGGATGCGAGTTCGGGGCACCATACATAAGTGACGGGCGAGACCTCGCTTGGGACCGACTCTTTACCGGCGCGAATGCCCATGCTGGCCCGCCCGATGAAACAGGGTGCGGCGCAACTCACGGTCGAACTCGACCGTATCCGGCTCGTCGGCAGCGGGCAGCATGACGAGCATCGATTGCAGGTCGGGGCCGCCGGTCGCCACCACGCGCCTGCCCCGCTGCTTCAACCAGTTGACGACCAGATTGCGAGCCACGCGCCGCAGCCAGCCGCGAAATGAGCCGCCTTCCTTCGCCGGATCCCAGCGGTCGATGCTCCGGCTGACGGCCAGGAGCAACTCCTGCATGACGTCCCGGGCATCCGCGTCCTGTAGCCCGTGTCGCCGCAGTAAGCGGTAAATCACGGGCTCATAAAGGGTTACGAACTCAACCCACGCCTCGTGATCCTCGCTGTCACACAGGCGGAGCAACAGGCTGGCGCGGGTGGAAGGCGTAAGTGTCATGGTCGCTCCCTACCTGTATACACAACGGAAAACGCCGAGTGTTACACGGAAAGCAGAAAATAACAGCCCCAGCGCCAGTGCCGGATAGAAAACCGTACTATCGGGCTGCGGGAGTATACCGGAAACGCTAAGATAGGAACCCATGTCTGTTTCCTCCATGAAGCTGGGTGACTTCAGCCAGCCACCAGTCTGGGGGCAACAGGCATTTCGAGAAACCCCAATCTCTTCAAAACGCAACTACTGGACTGTTACCCGAAATTGAACCAGGCCGGAAACCCTATCATTGATGAGACGGAGGCCGATGCTGAATGCTCCCGTCGCGCTCGGAGAGGGAACATCGCGCCCGTACGTGACCGCCATCGACGAACGGACGATGCGGACAGAGCCGTGTCATTAACGGCTGGTTTGATGGATCGTCCGAGTAGACGGTCGAGATAACGAGACGGCGGTCAACGTTGCGGATCAGGCGCGGCGGTAAACCGTCGCCTGTACCCGTCTGGTTGGCCCTTCGCTACGCCTTGCCCCCGAATCGATGGACAAGAATCGGCCTATTTCGTTGTTGCTTCCTTATCAAGAGCAAACTTGCCTTCAGCAACAAGTCGCCGGAACTCGTTTCGCGTACCCTTATCGGTTGGTGTGGCGAGTAGGAAGACGTTCATGTCGCGAGCTTTGCCTTGTTTGAATACAGTTTGTCCCTGCTTTAGGAGACTTTCGATTTCAGGCCACGACAACCTATGTCTCCCATGACGAGGGAACAACCCCGGCCATGCATCTCGGAACAAACCCCGGCGGCAAACGCCTGGCGGAGCTCAAATCCACCACGACGGGGGGCGTTCTGGAATTCACCGCCGATGTCGCTGCCGCAGCGCAAGAGGATGGTACGCACGTGCTCTATGAAATTCAGTAGTTCCACGGCACAATGACGTGCTGTTCGAGCTTTCGAGAGAAGGAGGGAGAGATGCGTTGGTTGATACTGGCAGCGATGGTGTTGTCGCTTGCCGTTTTGCGCTCGGCCATCGGCGAGGAGACCCTGCCCGTCGAAGGAACTCCTGTAATTGACGCGACCAATCTGCCGGAGTTCCGCATGGTGGGCAAGGGGCCGAAGGCGGACTTCTCAATGGTCGCTGTCGAAGGCCAACCGTTTGACCGGGCAATCCGCGTTCACGTGGCGGCCCAGCCTCCCAATGTCTACGACGTGCAGATTCTTACGCCGCCAACCATCGCACCGCTGAAGAAGGGCGAGCACATCCTGGCCGTCTTCAGTGTCCGCGCGACGGCGGCTCCCGATGGCGTCGGCGTCTTCGGCGCCCGCATCCAGGCCGGCGGTCCATCGTGGACGGGCGTCGGCGGCTTTGAAAGGCAAACGACGGATGTGGCTGCCGGGAAACAGTGGAAGCGGATCTGCCTCCACGCTCAGGCCCAGCAGGACTTCGCCGTGGGCAAGTACGATCTTGCGTTGCTACTGGGAACCCAGGCACAGACGTTGGAGTTCGGCGGCATTGCCATGCTGAACCTTGGTTTGAACGTCGACGTCGGTAAGCTACCGTTTACGCCAATCACATATCCCGGCCAGGAGCCGGACGCACCTTGGCGAAGGGCGGCGGCCGAACGGATTGAGAAGCATCGCAAGGGCGACCTGACGGTCCGCGTGGTCGATAAGGACGGCAAGCCGGTGGCGGGAGCAAAGGTCCACGTTCAAATGCAGCGGCACGCCTACGGCTTCGGCACATACCTGGAACTCCAACCGCTCCTCGGCTCCGGCCCGGATTCCGACAAGCTCCGCCAGTGGACGCTGAAGCTCTTCAACCGCTGCACCACGCAGATCACCTGGGCGGACTGGGGCTGGGCGAATCCGGAGATTCGCAAGACCCACCTCGCCGGCGCCAAGTGGGCGTTCGACAATAAGCTTGCCACTCGCGGCCACTGTATCATTTACCCCACGTGGCAGAACCTGCCGGCGGCGATCAGGCCCCTGGCCCACGATCCGCCGGCCATGCAGAAACGGATTCTCGAACAAGTGGCCGAGGTCACCGAGGCGACCAAACAGTTCTATTTCACCGAATACGACGTGACGAACGAGCTGCGGCAATTGAAGGAAATTCCGGCCCTGTTGGGCAAGGGAGCGATAGCCGAGTGGTTCAAGGTCGCCCGTGAGCACGCCCCGAATTCGCGGATGGCCATCAACGAGAACACGATCCTGACCCGCAGCGGAGCGACGCAGGCCGAGCAGCAGAACTACGCCGAGTGGATCCAGTACCTCATGGACCAGGGCCAGGGTCCCGACGTCATCGGCATTCAGGGCCACTTCGGCGACGCGGTCACCGGGCCGGAGACGGTCGTGCGCATCCTGGACCGGTTCGCGAAGTTCGGCAAGGCGATCCAGATCACCGAGTTCACGATAGACACCCGCGACCAAGAGGGCCAGGCCCGCTACCTGCGCGATTTCCTCACGGCCGTCTTCAGCCATCCGTCCACCGACGCATTCACGGTGTGGGGGTTCTGGGAGGGCAAGATGTGGTCGCCGCTGGCGGCGATGATCCACAGGGATTGGACGCTCAAGCCCAGTGGGCAGGCGTGGATGGACCTGGTGCTGAAGGGTTGGTGGACTGATGAGACCGCAACCACCGGCCCGGACGGCTTGCGCACCACGCGGGGCTTCTTGGGCGACTACAGAATTACCGCAACGGCCGGCGGGAAGGAAAAATCGGTCTTGATGAAGCTGACCGCGCCCGCCGTCACAACGGTCATCGCGCTGGATGGAGATACCTACGACGTGCCGATGCAGATTCGGACCGTCGAGCAGCGCCGGGCAGACGTCTATCGGCGGAAGTTTGGAGACGAGCAAGCTCAACGAGACCTGTCTGCCGTCACACATGCCGTCAAGGGGAAGAACATCCCGCCGTTCCTCATCTTGCACGTCGCGGAGCATCCTGAAACGAAGGCCCAGTCACAACGGCTTGTCAAGGCATTACAAGACGCGGACGTGCCGGCAGCGGCCTTTCCTGCCGAAAATAGGAACCACAATACGCTCAACGCCAACCTCGGCGTGCCCGGTGACGAGGCGACAAAGGCGCTGTTCGAGTTCGTCGACCGCGTGTCAAAGCAATGATCCGGCGGCGCGAACGATAGCGTCGGACGTCGGTTGGCCCCGAGAGGCCTGGCCTCGATCACCGCGATCGTGCCTTCAGTGGGGACTGGGTGGGATTCTTGAAGGGCGCCTGGCCGCCATTCACTTCCCCATCCTCCGAAAGGGCTCGAATCAGGATTTCGTCTTGCTTGGGATCGTGGGCCATCGTGAAGACCGAATAGCCGCGCAAGCCGTTTTGCCGGCCCCATTGGATCTTGCCGCACAGACGTTTGGGATCGTAACCCCAATCGTCGTGTCCCTTCTCCACCAGCCAACCCAACCCCATGTAAAGATTGTCGATCTTCCCGTCCAGGAAGCTCTTCCAAACTTCGGTTTCCGCCTGCCACCTTTCCTCGTCCATCGTGTAGTTCATGATGACGACGGCATCAATGGCGCCGGTCCTTAGCCAGGTGACCAGGTCCTGCTGAACGCCCAGGAAGTTCGGACCGCAGACGAAATGCGGTTCGAGATTCTTTCGTTTTCCCGAGGCCACCAGGCGCGTGTAGTAATTGTCCGGATTGGCCGCGTACCAATCGCGGAGCCACTGGGGCACCTCGCCCGACCATTCGATCTTGCCGTCTTTGCGCCGAAAACCGCGGTAGGCCGGCTCCTCGCCGGGGAAACCCGCACAGGACAGCAGCTTGCCCGGATATTTCGCCCCGATGGCATCGTGGATCTTCCGCACCGTGTTGGTGACTCCGTCGGTGAGCACTTTGTTGGAAGCACCCCACTTGTCCGTGCGGATGAAATCCAGGTGTACGCCGTCCAGCGTCGGGTACTGATCCAAGAGACCGATCGCCCACTGCATTTGGGCCGCCTGCTCGTTGGGGTCGGAGAAGTCGACGGGCTTGGGGAGGCGATGAAAGTTCAGTAGCCAGCCGTGAACGGCAAATCCGTTGTCCTGCAGCCTCCGAACGAACTGGCCGAACGCCTCGGGAGGGCTCCAGCCGGGGTTGTCGCCGATTTTCGGGGCGTTCAGGAAGACCGTGTTGAGCCCGGCCCGCTTGAGCTTTTGAAGCGTAACGTCTTGCGCGGCCGCGTCGCGGAATGCCACGTCATGTAGCCACACCGCCCGGAGTTCGGTGGGCTCCGCCGCCGTTGCGCCCGTCTCAGTAGAAAGCAGGCTGACGCGCTGCAGTTGGCCGCCCCGCAACCCATCGGCCTGCCGCCGCTGATGGTTGATGAAGCAGATCGCCATGCCGATCCTTCCGAAGTCCGTCTGGAATACGGGGGCATCATCGCCCGGCGTAAGCTTGAACCCTTGGAACACGTCGCCAAGGCCCGGCGGATAGGGTAGGACTGGACGCATCTTGTCATACATGCCGGCCACCTTGCCTTGACGGTCGAAAAGCACGGCCGCGTTGTAAACCTCGTCGCCGTCCTTTCGGTGTACGGGAGAAATAATGTAGACGTGGTGCTTCTTGGCAAGTGCCGCCATCGTCGTTACGGAAAGATCGTCAAGCGTCAGCAGGCGTCGTTCCCCCGGCCATGTCTCCGGGAGCACGATCAAGTCGGCGCCGGCAGCGCCTTCGCGATCCACGGCTTGGGCCGTTTCCTCCAGACTTTTGCCGTACATTGCCACACTGGCAATCCGCACTGGCCTGCCGCAAACCGCCGGGGCCGTGGGCGACGATTGTGGATCGCCGGCAGTTCGGTTGTTTCTGGCCGTCCCCACCAGCAACGAAACCACACTCAATAATGATATTGACACGTTCCTGTACATGCGATCCTCGGGATATGAAGTTGGACCCGGTGTATCGGCCACCTTCCGCCCCACATGCCGTGAGGCAATGCAGCGGCGCTCACTTGTTGCTCGCCTGTTCGGGAAAATCCTTCGCGTACCGGCGCAGCAGCGCCGGCACGTCGTTGGGCAGGAAATAGATCTTGCCGCGAATGTTCTTGGTCTCGCCCGGCTTCAGCCCGCCGATGCGAAAATCACTGTGCAGACAGTGGTTGACGCCCTGGAACAACTCCTGATACGGCTCCCAGGCGGTCGCAAAGACCATGCTCTCGTCGGCACTGAAACAGCCGATCAGCCCGTTGCTGGGGGTATTGGGGTTGAGCGGTCGGGGATTGACGTCAGCGGGGGGCACGCCCGGCGCCGCCCATACCTGGCCGGGCTTGTAGAGGGCTTCGGTGGCCCAGTCCTTGGTCGGCATCCGCGTCAGGCGTCCATCGAGGAAGATAAACGACTGCTTCAAGTAAGCGTCGAGTGTCGAACGCTTGGGCTCGCCCGCCCCCGTGAACGGGCCCACGCGGACGCACGGCTGCGCCCAATGCGCTTCCGAGACCTTCTCCGTAGGGTTCCGGGCGACAAGGCGGAAATCCACTTCGTCCGGGCCGGCAGTGATCGTGTGGTCGACGACAACACCGTCCCTTAGCCGGCACCTGAGCTTCAGTTGCGTGCGGTCTTCGCTGAGCGAGACCAACGTCGTTTTGTGGCCGATGACCGTGTGCTTCGACCAGTCGGTTGTCTGTGAGTTCGGCCGACAATATGCCTCCAAGTAGTCGATCTTCATCTCCTTGCCGGGCAACCGCGGGCCAGAGACCGTCAGCACGTTGTCCTGCCATGCCAGCGTCAGGGCGGGAGGCTCCGCGACCGCACGCGCACACATGACTATCTGTAGACAGCCGCTAATGATCGGCAGAATTCTGTGGCTCATTGAAATGCTCCTCGGCTAGGAAACGATGCGCCTCGACGGCCAGGGACACGTACGACTCTTCCCTTCTTACCAGTGTCTTCCTCGGGATGCAAGGTCCGGAAGAATCGCCTGGCGCCGATTGCGCCTCACCCCCACTCGCTAGCCAAGCCGGTCGGGCGATGCCTGAGCGATCTGCCCACGCCAGGATTGCCGCGAGACCGTGTGCGGCCACACCGTATAGACTACTTGCCGCCCTGCCGAGCGGCCGCTAGGCTAAGACTCACGTTACGGCCTATGCTGGCGCGCTTTCCAGACGAATTCGCAGCCAAAGGGGACTGCTCCAATGACCTTTCGACGATCCCAATGCTTTGCGGACGGAATGACACTCCTATCACAGTGCTTTCCACGCCCGTTCGATACGTGCAGGAGCTGTGGACTCCGGTGCCTTTGGGCAGGACTCGCGCTGTGGTGGCTGGTTCCATCGCTCCCGGCGGCGGAGTTCTACGTGTCTGCCGCTGGCCGCGACTCGAATCCCGGCACCCTGCAAGAGCCCTTCGGCACGATCGCTCGGGCCCGCGATGAGGTGAGAAAGCGAGTCGCCGCCGGGTTGAACGACGATGTCGCGGTATTCATCCGTGGCGGCACCTACACGCTCGCCGAGACTTTGGTCTTCGGTTTGGAGGATTCCGCGAGTGCCGGCCACACCATCACCTACGCGGCCTATCAGGACGAGAGGCCGCTGATTAGCTCCGGCGTGCAGATTACTGGGTGGACGAAGCTGGACAATCCGCCGGCGGAGTTATCCGTCGAGGCGCACGGCAAGGTCTGGGTAGCCGATGTACCGGCCTCGCTGGGACGGTTTTACAGCCTATACGACAACGAGGGGCCACTGCCGCGGGCGCAGTCGGAAGGCTTTGTGCTCCAGGTGCCGCCCGGAGAGAAGGCGGGTGAGCGGCCGCGGTCGCCGGAGTCGCGTCGGAACCTGTATTTCCCGCCGGGCCGGCTGAAGAACTGGCCCAACTTGGATGATGTCGAGGTAATGGTTCGCCCCTCCGTGGTCTGGACCATGAACATTCTCGCCTTGGAGTCGGTGGACGAGGAGGCCCACGTCGCCCGAACGCAATTGTCCTCAACCTACGCCCTGCGCCGCTGGGAGGCTCGCGACCTTCGGCTTGGGTTGAAAACGTGCTGGAGGCGTTGGACCAGCCGGGTGCATGGGTTCTCAACACTCATACCAAGAAGCTCTACTTGTGGCCGCGCGGCAGCCAGCCGGAAGGCATCGTGGCGCCCAGGCTGCGGGAATTGATTCGGGTGGAAGGCAAGATTGACGTCAAGGGTCCGACGGATGTTCCGGTGCGCGGCCTGCGGTTCAAGGGACTGACGTTCGCGCACGCTGACCGGGACTTGTGGGTGCCTGGCGATCGAGGGATCCAGCATGATTGGGAGATGGAA
The DNA here is from genome assembly GCA_963759115.1 of uncultured Planctomycetaceae bacterium. Lineage (GTDB taxonomy): Bacteria > Planctomycetota > Planctomycetia > Pirellulales > Thermoguttaceae > CAVWXT01. Next base: position 713,760 of record CAVWXT010000001.1, on the reverse strand, counting down.
GACAAACCGGATGCACTGGTGCGGCTGCGCGGGGCCGAGAACTGCGTGATCGAGAACTGCAAGTTCAAGGACAGCGGTGGTAACGCCATCCGCTTGGACTATTATGCCCGGGGAAACCGAATCTCAGGCAACGAGATCCGTAACCTGGGACAGGGGGGCGTCATCCTGATTGGGTACGGCCCGGGCACGAAGGACGTGAACAAGGGAAATCAGATTCTGAACAACGACATCCACCACTGTGGACTTCTCTATTGGCACTCGGTTGCCATCATGCTGTGGCAGAGCGGAGAGAACCAGGTGGCCCACAACTACATCCACGACCACGCATCGCAAGGCGTCGTCCTCAGTGGCCCTCGGTTCCCCTATTTCCAGCGTGGACCGTCGGACGTGCGGGAAGTCGCCCGCACGCTCCGCTGGTCCGAGATTGGCGAGCCGCTGAAGTCGGTCAGCGACTACGAGAAGACGCTCCGTTTCCTGCACGCGCGGAACAACATCGTCGAAGACAACCACGTGGTGCGCATTCTGCAAAAGCTCGGCGATGCCGCGGCGATGAATATCTCCGGGGCGGGCACGGGCAACGTACTGCGGCACAACTACATCCACGACATCTACGGCAACGGGACCGCAGTCCTTCGCAACGACGGTTGGCAGATCGGCTCGCTGTGGGAAGACAACGTGGTCGTGAGATCGAACATGTACTTCGGCGAGAACAAAGGCCGCAACGACATGATCAACAATGTCGCGATCGACATGCAAAGAGACTCATCTGAAGCCGAACGGCGGCTACTACAACATCCAGAAAGCAGGCACCGCCAGTAATTCTCAAGATTACGCGACGGGGAGCGGATTCCTGCCCATGGAAGGATCGCGGATCGAGCGGAATATCTTCTACCATCCGAAGGGCGAAGCGACTTTCTACCTGTTCAGGACGTATCTCGTCTCCCCGAGCCATCTGGACTTCAACGTGTTCAAGGGAATGACCGTCGACAACAACGTGTACTACAACGCGGAGTTCCTTTCGCAGTCTATTCCACGGTTCATGCAGGAGATGCACGCCTGCGGGCTGGGTCTGGCGGACGTCTATGCCGATCCTCTGTTTCGTGGACGCCGAGCACGGCGACTACCGTTTGAAGCCCGATTCGCCTGCCCGCAAACTGGGCATCAAGTCCATCGACGTGAGCGACTGCGGGCTGAGCAAGGACTTTCCAAAATGGCTGCTGGAATAGCGGAGAGGCGAAACCCGCCTCGCTCCGGCACTTCCATCGGCTTGCCGTTGTCCTTCGGTCCGAGGCCGAGGAGGAACGGGACGGCCTTCTCGGCCCACGCCGCCGGCTCCGGATAGTTTGCGGCGTCGGCTCCAAAGCAGCTCCGCAGCATCGCCGTGTCGATGATGCCGGGGATGACCGTCGGGTGTGGTTTCGGGTCGTGGCATGTTGATCCGAGGCTCTTCTTGGGGCGGCAAGCCGTACGTCGGGCAGCAGCATCCACGGGATCGTCACGGCGGCGAGGGGTCGGCGGTCCTTGGCGAAGCCATCGGCGGGGAGCAGCCGTCACGGTCGGTTCGCCTTCAGGCTCGCTGGTATCGACTGCGCTGCCTGCCCGCCGGGCACGGCGGCGGCGGGATCTCTGAACTTTGTCGGATTTGACAAAGGTCAGAGAGGCCCTTTCCGACAGGGAATGCTCGGCAGAGGTGATCAGAATCGTCGGCTGTCCCCGGAACAAGAAGTAATGCGGGTCCTCAGGGTGCAACGCGATCGGCGCCCCACTCATCGGCGCAGCATGGGATAGCACGACCGCCAACAACAGACATCGACCACGGTGCCAGTTCATGCGACACTCCTCATTCTGGGTTAGAGTACGCCGGGGACTCCCATGTGCCGCCAACGAAGACCCGAGCCCGGTTGACGACGGCATATTTTATCATGGTCGCCCCCCGTGGCTGCCGCCGAAAACGGCTTGTGGAGCCGAGTTGCTGCACCATCTGGCCATATACCAGCTTCCTCGTCCATGAGATCGCGAACATGGGACGTTTTCTCCGAATAGTAAGTATCCCGCCTGCAGCTTTCCGTTCTTTCAGACAGAGAGACCAGAGCCGGCAGCGAAGGCAAGATACTTGCCAATCAACGTAAGTGCCGGCAGAATAACGCGTACGGAGTTTTTGTGAGGGACAGGTTTGCGGACCGTAGTGAAGACAGAGTTTATCCCGCTGCCGTCCGCAAGATCGCCTGAACCCATCGGTCGCCGGGGACAGGGTTTCAGGCCTTGACGCCATAGTATGACTCGGGCACATGTTGGGGGTACAATGGGGCGGGTTCGGGCTGCAGCCGCATATCGCTAACCTGTCGGATGATGGAGGCAGGGATGAGCATCCGCTTCAGACTGACGATCGCCGCCATTGCAGTCATTTTGGTGGCAAACTCGCTGCTGTCCTTCCTCGCCCTCCAGTACCTAGGCCGCGTATGGATGGGGGAGGTGCAGACGCGGGTATGGCGAAATCTGAATTCGGCACGGGCGGCCTACCAGAGCCACGCGGAGGTCATTGCCGCATTCCTGCGAGCCACCGCCCGCGATCGCACACTTGTCGCCGCCGTGACGGGAAACGATCGGCCGATTCTCGAAGCGATGTTGCACGACCTTGACGCCTCCCGAACCGTGGACTTCGTGGGACTGGTGGATGCCGGGGGAAAAGTGATTTGTCGGGCCGGAAGCCGGCAGAACGGGGAAGACCTCTCTGCCGATCCGCTGGTGGCCCAAGTGCTTCGCCAACACCGCGCCGCCCACGGAACCCTCGTCCTGTCTCACCCGCGATTGTTGGCCGAAGGGCCCGACTTGGCCGATCGGGCCGCGATTGGCATCATCCCAACCGAGGCCGCCCGCCCCACAACCGACCTCGTTCGCACCGACGGGATGGTGACCGCCGCGGCCGTGCCCGTGATCGATGACGCAAGGACAGATGCAGGCAATCCTCTACGGCGGCGATTTGCTCAACCAGCGTTACGAAATCGTCGACGCGATCAAGCAGCAGGTGTTTCGAGACGAGGCCTACCAGGGCAGGGAAATTGGCACGGTAACCATCTTCCTGGGCGACTTGCGGATCTCGACCAACGTCAAGCGAGAAGACGGCTCGCGGGCGGTTGGCACTCAGTTGAGCAGTTCAGTTTGCGATGCGGTCCTGGAGCGCGGCGAGACTTGGGCCGCCCCGGCATTCGTGGTCAACGATTGGTACATCACGGCCTATGAACCGATCCGTGACCCCGCGGGGAAGATTATCGGGGTGCTCTACGTGGGCCTTCTGCAAGCTCCGTTCACCCATCAGCTCGGGGTCATTAGCGCCGTGTTCCTGGCGATCGTCGGCGGTGCAACCCTGGCCAGCCTGATACTGCTTCTCTTGGTCCACGAACGTGTCCTGCGTCCCATTCGCTTCGTGGTGAAGATGGCCCAGAAGGTGATTGGCGGCGACTTGGCGGCGCGAGTGGGCATTCGGCCGCCTGGCGAGATGGGCGCGCTCTGCCGGGCCGTGGACAGCATGGCCCAGGCGGTCGCCGAGCGCGAAGAACTTCTCAACCAAGCCACGCGGCAGCAGATCCGCCGCAGCGAACAGTTGGCCTCCGTAGGCCGTCTGGCGGCGGGCGTTGCCCATGAAATCAACAATCCACTGACCGGCGTATTGGCCTTCGCCGACCTCATGCGCGACAAGGAAAACATGGACGCCCAAGACCGGGAAGACCTGGAGGTCATCATCCGGGAAACCAAACGCGCCAGGGAGATCGTCCGCGGACTGCTGGATTATGCCCGTGAAACGCCTTCGGTCAAGACGCCCATGAACGTCAACGACGTGATCCGACAAACGACGCAATTATTGGGCAAGCGCGAGGCGTTTCAGAACGTCAATATCGTCGAGGTCCTGGACGACAACCTCCCGTTGGTCAACGGCGACCGGAACCAACTCCAACAGGTGCTGGTGAATCTTTCGCTGAACGCCTGCGAAGCCATGCCCGACGGAGGCACGCTGCATGATCGGCACGTCGCGCGACGGCGACCAGATCGTGATCGAAGTCACCGATACCGGCTGCGGCATCAAGCCCGAGCACCTCGAACAGATTTTCGAGCCGTTCTTCACGACCAAGCCGGTGGGCAAAGGAACGGGGTTGGGGCTCAGCGTCAGCTATGGCATCGTTCAACAGCACGGCGGGGCCTTGGAGGTTGAGAGTGCGCCGGGCAAGGGCACGACGTTCAAGATCATGCTGCCGGCGGTGGAATAGTCCCGCCGAAAACGCTGGGTTCGGGGCAATGCCGTAGCCGGGAGGCTAACGTGATCAAGCGATATACTTGCCGCGCGGCGTGTAAGAGGTGTGCAAGAGGGCGTGGCTCTTGTGCCCGCAAGGGCCGTCGGTGAGGAATTGCTCGTAGACCTGCACGATGGCTGGATTCTCGTGCGACTTCCGCACCGAGTAGGCATGATCCTCGGAGTAGATTGCCTTGGCCCTGGCGGCGCGGATCGCGGGGCTGGTGGGGGTGGGTTGTCCGCCGCCGCCCAAGCATCCGCCCGGACAGGCCATGAACTCGATGAAGTGGCACTGGCTGAATCGGCCGCCGGTGCGAATGTCTTCCATCACTTTCTTGGCGTTGGCCGTGCCGTGGCACACGCCCACTTTCAAGGTCGCCCCGCGGAGCCACTGCCAGTCGGGAAACAGATGTTGGAGCATCTCGGGGACTGGCCCGACGGAGTTCAGGGGCACCTCGGCGTATCGTATTCCCTCGGTGCCGCGGACCGGCAGGACGTCGGCCTGCGCGAAGAGTTTCTCGATCTTCTCGCCCGTGACCAATTCGAGCACGGTGCGGAGCGCGGCCTCCATCACGCCGCCGGTCGAGCCGAAGATGACGCCCGATCCCGTGGCCGGGCCGAAGGGAGCGTCGAAATCGGACTTGGGAAGCTTGGGGAGATCGACGCCGGCCTCGCGGATCATCTTGCCCAATTCCCGCGTTGTCAGCCCGTAATCGATGTCCTTCCATCCGCTCGCGCACATCTCGGGCCGATTGCACTCGAACTTCTTGGCCGAGCAGGGCATCAGCGCCACGGTGACCAGGTTCTTGGGGTCCAGGCGGTTCAATGCGGCGTAGTAGGTCTTAATCAGTGCGCCGAACATTTGCTGAGGGCTCTTGGCCGTGGACAGATTGGGGATGTAATCGGGGAAGAAGTGTTCGAGATATTTTACCCAACCCGGCGAGCAACTGGTGAATTGGGGCAGAGCCACCGCCGGGTCTCTCTGCACGAGTGCCCGATGCAGGCAGAGCAACAACTCGACGCCCTCTTCCATGATGGTCAGATCGGCGGCAAAATTCGTGTCGAAGACGCGGTCGAAGCCGCAGCACCGCAGGGCGGTATTCATCTCGAAGGTGAGCGGATGGCCCGGTTCGAGTCCAAAGCACTCGCCGATGCCCGCCCGCGGACTCGGCGCGGTCTGGATCACGACGTGCTTGGTCGGGTCGTCGATGGCCTGCCAGACTTCGTCGGTCAAATCGTTGGCCCGCAGCGCGCCGGTGGGGCAGCGGTTGATGCACTGTCCGCAGTTGATGCAGACCACGTCGGCCAGCGGCTTGTCCAGGAAGGTGCCAACCTTGGTCTGGTGGCCGCGGTGCAGGGCCTCCGACCACGCCCACCTCCTGCAAGTCGATGCAGGTGCGGATGCAGCGGCGGCAAAGGACGCACTTGTTCATGTCGCGGACCACGGCGTGGCTTGATGCATCGACCGTGTATCGCGGTTTGGCAAGATGCCCGAAGCGGAACAGGTCGACGCCGTATTCGGCCGCCAGCGACTGCAGTTCGCAGTGGTTGTTGCGAGTGCAGGTGTAGCACTCGCCGTGATGGCTGGCCAGCAAGAGGTCGAGGACGTGGCGGCGAGCCCGTCGCACCTTGGCGGTATGGGTGCTGACGCGGATGGGGGATGTGATGGGATAGCTGCAAGCGGCCTGAAGCGTGCGCTGCCCTTCGATCTCGACGACGCAAATTCGGCACACGCCCGCCAGGCATAAGTCCTCGTGAAAACAGAGCGTGGGAACGTGGATTTGCAACTCGCGGGCGGCTTCGAGAATCGTCGTTCCCAGCGGCACGGTGACGGAGTTGCCGTCGATCGTCACCGCGATCTCCTTGCCGAGGCTCTTGGCATGCTCGATCAACTCGGCGGTGCGCGATCGTTGACTGGCCGGCGCTCGCGTCGCGTGTCCGATGGGTTGAAGTTCTTTGTCGCTCATCGATGTTCTCCCAGATGCGTGCCGGATCAATCGGCTCCCGCGCGTCCCAGGATCTCGTCCCGGAAGTGCTCGACGATGGACAACATCGCGTTGGGGGCCGATTGGCCCAACCCGCATTTCGATGCCTGCTGCATGGTTTCGCCCAGGGCGCAGAGCTCCCGCAGATAGCTCACGGAGCAACGCCCTTGTTGCAGCAGACGCACGCCTTCGATGAGTCGGGGAATCCCTTCGCGGCAGGGGGTGCATTGGCCGCACGACTCTTCCAGGAAGAATTCGAGAAAGTTTTGCGCCACGCGGAGCAGGTCGCGATGCGGGGCCAACACGATCACCGAGCCGCCCGTGGAAATATCCTCGAAGGCGATGGTGCGGTCGAAATGCTGAGGCGGGTACGCACTGTCCGGCGGCGCCGCCGATCTGCACGGCCTTCGCACCTTCGCCTCCCACCTCGCGCAACAGTTCGCGCCACGGTGATGCCCATCGGGAATTCGTACACGCCGGGCCGGGCACAATCGCCGGAGATGCTGAAGAGCTTCCGTCCCGTCGATTTCTGCGTGCCGATGCTCTTGAACCAGTCGGCCCCTTTCGACAAGATGCACGTAACCCAGGCGAAAGTCTCCACGTTGTTGACGATCGTCGGGTTGCCCAGGTAGCCGGTGTCGATGGGGAATGGGCGGGCGATTGCGCGGCTCGCCCCGCTGCCCCTCCAACGACTCGATCAACGCCGTCTCCTCGCCGCAGACGTACGCCCCGGAACCCATGCGAATCGCCATGTCGAAGGCGAAGGCGTCGTGACCGGCCACGGCGGGTCCCAGAAGGCCCTGGCTACGACGGCGTTCCAGCACGGCCTCGAGGTGGGGACGGAGGTAGGTGTACTCGGCCCGCAAGTACACGATCCCCTGCGACGCCCCGATCACCCAAGCGCCGATGGTCATGCCCTCGATCACCAGATCGGCGAAATCGGCCAGGATCACGCGGTCCTTGAAGGTCCCCGGCTCTCCCTCGTCGGCATTGCAGATGGCGTACTTCCGCGGTCCCGGCGACTTCGCCGCCAATTCCCACTTCAGGCTGGTGGGGAAACCGGCCCCGCCACGTCCGCGCAATCCCGAGACGGCTATGGTTCGCAAGGCGTCGGCCGGGGGCCGGCTCAAGGCCGCCCGCAGTCCGCTGTTGGGCTCGATCGTGCTAAACGTAAGTTGGTTGGTGGTCGTGCAGATCGTCATATACGGCGTTCCTTCGGCATCGTCGTGGCATGGACCCCGAAGATCTGCCGGCATTCGGCCAAGATGCCGTGGAGTTTCTCGGGCGTGACATGCGAGAACACCCGCTCGTTGACCAGCATCGCCGGCCCTTGATCGCACATCCCCAGACAGTTTGCCCAGGCCAGCGAAAACTTGCCATCGGGCGTCGTTTCGCCGAAATCGATCTCCAGATCGTTGCGAAGCTGGCGGGCAACCTGCTCCTTGCCGGCCATGTCGCAAGTTGTCGTGCGGCACAGACGGATAATGAATTGCCCCTGCGGACGCTCGTCCAAAAAACTGTAAAAGGAAACCACGCTGTGGACTTCCACGGGGTGAAGGTCCAGCAGGTCGGCAATCACCTGCATGCAGTATTCGGAAATGTGGAAGTACTTCCGCTGCACTTCCTGCAGGATCGGCAACAACGCGCTGCGGTTGCGCCCCAATTGGTCGACAAGTTGGACCAACTCGTCGTGCAGCCGTTCACGTTCGGTCAAGAGCACGGAACACCTCCGGGGAGCAGAGCGAGGTCAATGAACCGTGAACGTGATTCTCACTCAGTTCGCCGCATTTGGCAATGCCTGGTGGCGGGCGATGGGCGGCTTGCAGCGGGATGTTTTTCGCAAGACGTGTTGTGCGAAGCGGGAGTGGCCACCCTGAAGGCAGCGAAGAGTCTTTCTGGCGGGCAAGAATTATCCCGTCGCCGGGGAGACTCTTCGTTATGCTGGGAATGATGTCTCGCAGAGGCGCCGCGGTTCTTCCGTGGAAACCGAGTAGGGATTACCCACTCGCCGGGAGAGCTTGTTCCCGGACCCCGATTGGGGTATGCTCACGGTTGTCGGGCGTGCGTCGTCTCTTGTCAATCTTCACCGGCGACGAGGGCGGCCATGTCGCTGAAGATCCTGCTGATTGCCGGCGATTGCACAAGCGGTTACAGTTGCCAGCGGATGCTTTCTCCCGCCGGCTACGACGTGCATTGCTACGCAGACCCCATGACCGGCCTTCAGGCGGCAATGGCCGGCGGTTTCGACGTGATTCTCGTCTGCCGGGCCTCGCCAACGCTGGACGCCCTGGACATCCTTCGCCGAATCAAGGCGGCTAACGTGCCGGCTCGCGTGGTAATCCTCAGTCGCGACGGCAGTGTCGAAGCCGCGGTAGCGGCGATGAAGGAGGGGGCCGCCGATTACGTCGAAAACGCTTGCTCGACCGACGGGCTGCCGCAGGCTTTGCGCGGCTTTGAACCGCCTGCCGAGTCGCATGTCGGGTTGGAGAGCATCGACGCGAGCAGTTCATCGGCCTTCGAGGGAATGCTGGGGCAATGCCCCGGTATGCGCGAGCTGTTCGCCCTGATCAAGCGAATCGCCCTGACCGACAGCACCGTGCTGATCAGCGGCGAGAGCGGAACGGGCAAGGAGATGGTGGCCCGTGCGATCCATCGGCACAGTCGCCGCCGCGATTTCCCCCTGTTGGCCTGCGATTGTACGGCGCTGGCCCCAACGCTGCTAGAGAGCGAGTTGTTCGGGCACGTGAAGGGGTCTTTCTCCGGGGCGATTGCCACGAAGATGGGGCTGTTCGAGGTCGCTCACCAAGGCACGCTCTTTCTCGACGAAGTGGCCAATCTGACCGTGGAGACGCAAGGCAAGTTGTTGCGCGTCCTGGAGACACGCCAGGTGCGCAAGGTGGGCGACACGGCGGAACATGAGGTTGACATCCGGCTGATCGCCACGAGCAATCGCAGTCTGGCGGAGATGGTCAAAGCGGGGGCATTCCGCGCCGATCTGTACTACCGCTTGAACGTCGTGCCCATTTCGCTCCCCCCATTGCGTGAACGTCCCGGGGACATCCCCCTCTTGGCGAACGCCTTCTTGCAGCAGTTCTCGCACCAGATGGGCGTGGAGGTGGTGGGGTTTTCACGCGAGGCCATGCGGCAGATGGAACTGCACCCCTGGCCGGGCAATGTCCGCGAACTGCGGAACATTGTCGAGCGCGTGGCCGTGCTCTATGGCGGCTCCCGGATCGAGTTCTCTTGCCTGCCTTGGGAAATCCGGGAGGCCAAGCCGCCCGCTTCCGCTGCCGAGGCGCCCTATACCTGGGACGAGTTGAAGCGCCTGAAGCATGAGATCGTCGAGGACCTGGAGCGGCGATTTCTCTTGGCCGCTTTGGAGCGCTGCTCGCAGAACATCACCCAAGCGGCGGAGAGTGTAGGGATGCAGCGGACGAACTTCCACGCGCTGCTGCGGAGCCACGGGCTAAAGCCGGACGCACGGACTAGCCAGTAACGCCGATCCGACGGTGTATAGCTCTTGGTACTGTGTATGACCGTCCATACACCGTTGCGAGTTTTCCGCTCGATTCTTCTCGCCCGAACTGCCTAGGACCGGCGAATCAATAACTGTCGGGATTATTGGGGTTTGGCGACGTAGTTCCATTTTGGCAGCAAGTCGTCAAAGAGAATGGTCATGGCGGCTTTGAAGCTGTCGGCGACCTTGCGACCGGTTTCATAGATGCGGTGGATAACATTGACTGTCGTTTGCAGGCCGGTGGTGGTCGAGGCTTTGCGCATCAGGCGGACCACGGTGTCGAGCGTGTCGAACAGCATTCCTTGGCAGGCGCGACCGACATGGGGAAAGAAACGGCGTTCAATCGGGTTGAACTTCGAGCAATAGCTTGGGTAGTGGGCCACTCGGATTTCTACTCCCAATTCGTTGACGAGGTGTTGCAAGTCCTGTTTGAAAAGATACTGAGCCGCCGAATTGCTTCCGCCACAGTCGCACAACAAGAGGATGGAACTTGGCGTGCGGGTAGCATCGTTGGCCGATACGGTTCCAGTACCAGCGGAAGCTGTCGCACGCGAATTGGCTCGTGTCGTGGCTCAGGCCGATGTTGAGATGGCCGCGATTGCGAAGGAGGTCGTAGATGCCGTGCGGAATAATGACGCCGGTAGCCCAACTGGGAAAGTCGTGGTCGAACGCCCGGAAGGCCTGCTGGGTCCACACGCGGCCCTCCCGAAAGAGTTGCCCGAGATGTTCTTTTGCCTTGGTATCGAGGGAAAACACGGGGTCGCCCGCCGCCAAGTACTTGGCCTTCAGTTCGGCGATGCGGAGGAACTGGGCATCCCGATCAGGGCTGTGTCCGCCTGCCAAAACCTTGGCGATCTTGTGTCGCCCCAACTTCTGCTCTTTCATCCAGTCTCGCACGACCGGTGGACTGACGGGAGTTCCCATGTCCGTCACGGTGTCCGCGAGTTGCCGCGACGAGAGGTCCGTCCACAGCACGCCGGCGTCATCGGGATTGCCCGCTGTGCGGACTTCCAGCACCGACTTCAAGTTCTCCACAAGTTCGGGCTGGGTCTCGACCATTTTTTTTTCGCCCGCCGCCAATTCGTCGCACTCGTCCCGCTGCCGGATCGTGTGGCAACTCGTCCAACTCGGCCAGTCCGCGTTCAATGGTTCGCTGCGAGCATCCGAACACCTCGGCCACATACTCGATCCCGCCATGCCCCAGCCGCCGAGCCTCGACGGCAGCATACCGTCGTCCATCTTTCTCGGACAACGTTTGATAAAAGGCCCGAACCTGTTCCACCACTTCCGGATCGTACTGCAACTGAAATACGAAGGCCATCCTTGGCTCCATTCAAAAGGACCATGAGAAACTCCATACACTAGCCCCCAGTCTATCAGATATGCCACAAAACTCCGACACCTATTGATTCGCCGGTCCCTAGTCGGGTTCGGCCCTGGGTGGATGCGGCCGAATGCGTTTTTGCTTATACGGCAAGGACTTGTGCTTGCTGGCCGCACTCACCAGCGGTGCGATGGAACCAATTTCGGCAATGCCGCCGATGAAGTGGCACAGCGGTTGCTAAAACGTGAGTCGCTTCTGCGGGCGAGGCTCCGTGCCAGGGTTGGGAAGCCGCGGGGGATTCTCATGGACCGCCCGCTCATTTAGAGGGGAGTAAGCCATGGCGGACAATCGCACTCTGCTTGTGGTCGACGACGAGGAAGTTGTGTGCCAAGCCTGTCGGCGAATCTTTTCTCGACAGGGATTCCAGGTCGAAGTCAACACGGATGCCCGGCAGGGTCTTTCTTGGGCAACCGAGAAGGATTACTCGATCATTCTGTTGGACATCAAGATGCCCAATATCGACGGGATCGAGTTCCTGGAAAAGCTGCGCGAGAAGAAGCCCGACGTTCCGGTGTTGATCATTACGGGCTATCCCAGCATTCCCAATGCGTCGGCGGCGATGCGGCTGGGGGCCTGCGACTACGTGACCAAGCCGTTCACCGTCCGAGGAGATCACCTGGGCCGTGCAACGGGTGCTGAGCATGAACCAGATGGCGACCGGCCAGTGCGAGGCTTCGCCAGTGGATGGCGAAGCCTCGTTCGCCGAAGATGGCGTTACGCCATTGTTCTGGGACGAATCCTGGGTGCGGATGGAGGTCGACGGATCGGCGTGCGTCGGGCGCCGTGCTCCCGGGACTCCGCGGGGCTTCGATCACCGCGATCCGACTGCCGCGGATCGGCGAGGTGGTCTACCAGGGTCTGCCGCTGGCCGGCGTGACGACATCCGCCAAACAGATGCTGATCGTCCCCTCGCCTGTCTCCGGCGTTGTCATGGCAGTGAACGAAGTGATGTTGACGCAACGTCCCGGCCTTGTGGCGAGCGATCCCTGCGGAGAAGGGATGGATTGCCTGCATCTGCACGACGCGGCACGAAGAGGTGGGGAACTGCAAGCCCCGCCGCATTTTGCTGGTCAATGCCGATGCGCCTTCTGCTCAAGAGCAGGCACAAAAACTCACGGCCCTGGGCTGCCAAGTCGAACAGGTCTCGGATCGCGACGCCTTGTTGGCCGCGTTGGCGGTGGCGACGGCCGTGCCGTCTTTCTCGACGCCACGTCGCTGGGCGATTCGGGTCCGGCTCTGGTGGAACAGATCAACCGGCGGGCGCCGCAGTCGCGCGTGGTGGTCATGGTGCGCACCGGCGGCGCGGGGAAACCGCTTATCGAAAGCACAAGATCTTCTACTATGCCGTCGAGCCGTTTTCGGACAACGAGATCGCCGACATCCTGGCGGCGGTGTTTCAGACCCGAGAGGTCGAACCGCCCGAAGGGCAACGCAAGAAAGGGCCGCCGGAACCGATCAGCGGCATCTCGATCACCAACCGCAACCTGCACAAGGTGCAGTTGTTGGCCGGTCCGGGGCTCTTGTGGGGCAACGAAGGGTTGGGAGCACAGCTCGGCAAGAAGCTGCTGGCGCGGATGTTTCCCGTGGTGGTCACGCCGGGCGAGGCCTACCTCACTCCGGCCAACATCCTGAAGACGGCGGCGGCCTGCGATCGGGTGATGGTGCTCTTGGCGCGCGACAGCGGCCTGCTGCCCGGCAGTCTGGCCCGCGACACCAAGCCTGAGTTCGACGTGGATCCGGGCGAAGCGTCGGGCAGGGTGACGATTTTGGCGGTGCAGCCGGACTCGCTGGGGGGCTTCGCTTCGCTGGACGCGCGCACGATCACCGCCCTGGCGGACCATATTGTGTGGGACATGGCCTCGTACTAGCCGTCCTTACGCCAGGGAGGAAACAGGGGACGATCGCCAATTTGTGCAAGGCGACCTTCGGGCCGTTCCGGCCGATGGGGACTGCCTCCTCGTCCTTCGCAATACACCATGAGAATTCTGGTCGCCGACGACGAAAAGATCAAGCGGATCACGCTGGCCGAGGACCTGGCGGCCCAAGGCCATGAGGTGGTCACGGCGGGCGACGGCGCCGAAGCCCTGAAAGAACTCGCCGTCAGCCGGTTCGACGTGGTGGTGACCGATCTCAAGATGCCCAAGATCGACGGCATCGAACTCCTCAAACGCATTAAGCAGGACGGCGTCGCCCAGGCGGAAGTCATCATCATGACGGCCTACGGCAGCATCCCCTTGGCGGTCGAGGCGAGCAAGCTCGGGGCCTTCGACTTCCTGACGAAACCCTTCCGCAACGAAGACATTTTTCCCTTGCTGGCCCGCATCGAATCCGCGCGGCGGGGCACGGCCGAACCCAGCCCGGAGCCGATCGAAACCACGATCAGCAACATCGACCAGGCGGTGGTAGGCCAATCGCCGGCCGTGCAAGGCGTCCGGCGACTGATCGAGATCTGCACCCGCTCCGACGCCAACGTGCTGTTGTGCGGCGAGACGGGCGTCGGAAAGGACCTGATTGCCTCCACCATCCATCGCAACTCCCACCGCCGCACAAGCCCATTCGTCAAGGTCGGTTGCACCTTGTTTCCCAGCCAGTTAATCGAAAGCGAACTCTACGGCCACGAAAAGGGTTCCTTTACCGGCGCGGAACAACGCCGCCTGGGCCGCTTCGAATTAGCCGAAGGCGGCACGCTTTACTTGGACGACGTGGACGATATTCCCCTGGAACAGCAGACCAAGCTCCTCCGCGCCATCGAGGAGAAGGTGTTCGAGCGCGTCGGCGCGACCGTGGTGATTCGAGCGAACGTGCGAATCATCGCCTCCACCAAGCGGGACCTGTTGCAGAAGATCGCTGGCGGCACCTTCCGCCAGGACCTCTACTATCGCCTGGATGTTTTGCGGGTGAACATCCCGCCGCTGCGGGAGCGGCGTGAGGACATCTCCCCGCTGGCTGAGCACCTCCTGAAGCGGATCGGCAAGGATGGTGCCGCGAGGCTGGAACCGTCGGCCGTCGAAGTCCTCCGACAGCACGACTGGCCAGGCAACGTTCGCGAATTGGCACATGTGCTCCAGCGCGTCTACTTGGTCGGGGGCGGCGCGATCACCGCTAGCCTGCTGCTTGGCGAGCTCCACGCGGCGGCGCAGAAGCGGCGGGTTCCATCGGGTCCGTTCCACGAAACCATCGATAAAACGGAGCGGGAGTTGTTGCGGGATGCCCTGCAAGCCGCCGGCGGAAACAAATCGGCCGCGGCGGCGGCACTCGGAATGAAGCTCTCCACCTTTCGTGACAAACTGGTGAAACACGGGCTGATCTAACCTGCCGGATTTCCGCAACCCGCTAGCGGAAATCCGCAACTGACCTCGAAGTAAGTGGTTACACAGCACGGCCCGTGCGCTGCAAGTCCTTCTGGTGCGGCATCTTCCGTTGGAGAACCGCGCAGCCGACACGTTTGGCACATTCGTTGCTCAAGCAGGCGGCTGGCCGGACGCGGGAGATGTCCCAGGTTCTCGCGACGGCCCAAGACGCTCGTGAGGAGAACCATGAACACGATGCAGAGCCACGCCGGCGCGGGCCTACTCGAACAACTCGGCAAGTCGGGCTACGGAAAGCCGCCCCTGGGCTGCCTGCAATGCGGCCTCTGCGCGGCTACTTGTCCCTTGGGATCCGCCATGGAGTTCCCGCCGCGGAAGCTGCTTCTCGAAGCGGGTGCGGGAAACCTGGAAAAGCTGTTGGCCAGCCCTTCGCTGTGGATGTGCGTGGCCTGTTACGCCTGTTCGAAGCGTTGCCCGCGGGGAATCGAGTTGACCGAAAGCCTTTGGCCGGCGTTGCGGGATGCGGCCATGCAGGCGGGATTTCAGCCGCCCGCCGAGTTGCAGGAGACTTTCCAGAACGTGCTGAAGTACGGCAACGTGCTGGGGAAGTCGCCTCGTCAACGCCTGGATTGGGCCAAGAATCTGGACGTGCGGGTGCTCGATCTGAGCCGCGAACCCCGGCCGGTCGACGTGCTGTGGCTGGTGGGCTGCTACCCGTCGTACTACCCTCGCAACCAGGGTGTCGCCCGGGCCTTCGCCCGAATCCTCACCGAGCTTGGCATCGCCTGGGGTATCCTGGGAACCAAAGAGAAGGCGGTCGGGGAGTGCGATCGAATGTCCGGCGAGGAAGGGCTGTTCGAGACCCTGGTGGAGCAGAATCGCCAACTGCTGGACAAGTACGATTTCGGCAAACTCGTCGTGTTGGATCCGCACGCCTTTCGAGCCTTGCAGAGTTTTTATCCGCGCTTCGGCGCGTGGTATCCGGTGCAGCACTACACCATGTTCCTCGCCGAGTACCTCGATCAACTCAAGCCGCTGATGGTCAAGCCGGTCGAGGCCGTGGTCACCTATCACGACAACTGTTGCATAGGCCGGCGCTGCGGGTGCTACGATCCGCCGCGGTCGCTGCTGCAACTTATTCCCGGAGTGAAGCTGGTGGAGATGGCCCGCAACCGCGACAACGCGCTCTGTTGCGGCGGCGGGGGGGGCGGGATGTGGCTCGACGCCCACATCGTGGCCCACGGCGGCCAACGACTCTCCGACCAGCGCGTTCGTCAGGCCGCCGACTCCGGCGCCGACACGCTGGCGGTGTCGTGCCCCTACGAGTTGGCGCGGTTTGAGGACGCCGCCAAGGTCACGGGTTTGGAAGGTCGTATTAGGGTCCGCGACATTATCGAGTTGTTGGCCGAAGCGATGGATTTGGGCGAAAGGAACATTCCATGAACATCGTCGTGGTGGTCCGCCAGGTTCCCGACTTGATCGAACCGCTGGAGGTTGCCCCTTCCGGCACGGAGCTTGATCTGGACACCGCCTCCTTCCTCCTCAACGAGTCCGACGACCACGCTCTGGAACAAGCGCTTTTGCTGAAGGAGGCTCAGAGCGGGAGCGTCACCGTGGTGGCGCTGGACTTCGGCGAGGTGGACAACACGCTCTACACCGCGGCGGCCAAAGGGGCGGATCGGATCGTCAAGATCGTGCCAGACGGCGAAACGCCTTCACCTCCCCGCGCCGCGGCGGCCCGTTATGCCGAAGCCATCCGGCCGCTGGCGGCCGATCTGGTGCTGGTCGGCGTTCAGGCCCACGACGAATTGGATGGCGGCCTCTCGCCCTTTCTGGCCGTGGCGCTGGGATTGCCTTACGTCGGCGTGATCCGCGGGGTGAAAGCCGGCCCTGAGGCGGGCACGGTGATCGCCTGCAAGGAGTTCCCCGGCGCGGTCATGGCTCGGATGAAAGTCAAATTGCCGGCCGTATTGGGAATCCTGGGCGCGGACCAGCCCCCGCGGTACGTTCCGGTGAGCCGGATTCGCGCCGCCATGAAATCCACGCAGTTCGACGAGTGTGCGGCAGCGGCGGCTTGCGCCGAACCGCTGATGGCGATCGACCGGTTGTATCCGCCGGCCTCCGGAAGCCGCGCCGAGATGCTGTCCGGCTCGGAAGCGGAGGTGGCTCAGCGGATCGCCGAGATTCTTGCCGAGAAAGGATTGGTGAAATGAGCGCCCAAGACGTCCTGGTTCTGGCCGAAATCCGCGGGGACGTACTGGCGGACGCGACGCTGGAGTTGCTGGCGGCGGGCCGGGGACTTGTCGCGGCGACCGGCGGTCGGGTTGTGGCGCTGGTGCTCGGCCAGAACGGCGCCGCGCATGCGCCGGCCCTGGGTGCGGCCGACCGGATCATCGTGGTCGACGATCCCCAGTTGGCCGCCTATTCGCCGGAACCTTACGTGGCGACCCTGCGGGAGGTGATCGCCGCCGAGCAGCCGCGGGCCGTGCTGATCGGCGCCACGTCGATCGGCTGGGACCTGGCGCCGCTGGTCTCCGCGCGGCTGGCGCGCCGCTGGTGACCGGCTGTAAGGAAATCCAGGTGGAGGGGGACGGCCTTCGGGTCACCGCGTCCTTCTGCGGCGGCAAGATGATGGCCGAGGGACGTGTGGACGCTGCGCCGGCGATCTTGATGGTCCTGCCGGGCAGTTTCCGGCCTGCCAGCGAACCGGGAAAGGCCGAGATCGACGCACGCACGCTCTCCGCACCACTTCAGCCGGGGGCGATCCGCTTCGAACAATGGATTCTGCCCGAGGCCGGCGATGTCGACATCACGCAGCAAGAGATCCTCGTATCCGTCGGTCGTGGAATTCAGCAGAAGGATAACGTGGAACTGGCGGAGAACCTGGCCCGGGCACTTGGCGGCGCCGTGTGTGCGTCGCGGCCGGTGGTCGACCAGGGCTGGCTGCCCTCCACGCGCCAAGTGGGCAAGTCGGGTATGACCGTCAAACCGAAGCTGTATCTTGCGTTGGGGATCAGCGGCGCGCCCGAGCACCAGGAAGGCATGAAAGGGGCCGACCTGATTATCGCGGTGAACACGGACCCGCGAGCGCCGATTTTCGATATCGCCCATTACGGCGCGGAGGTCGACGCCCTGGAACTGTTGCCGGCGCTGACCGAGGCCGTTGCGGCCAGGAAAGGCTAGAGCCATGGATTATGCTCGGCCCATCATGTGGAACGTCCCGCACGGGGCGGAAATCGCGCTGTACGCGCTGATTCCCGTCGTCTTGGCGGCCTTTGTGGCCGGCGTGGTTTGGCGAGTGCGGAAATGGTTCCTGGGCCAGGCCGAGCCGGGGGTCGAGAGCGTCGGCCGACTGCTGTGGGGCGCGATTCAACCACGCCGCCTGATGGAATGGACGAGAACAGCTCTTTTCCAAAGCCGGCTTTCGCCCGACCTGTTCGCCCTGGTTACGCACTGGGCCATCTTCTGGGGCATGGCCGTATTGTTCCTCGGCACCGCGCTGGCGACCATCGACCAGGACTTCACGAATCTGCTGCTGGACGTCCAACTCCTCCGCGGCAAGTTCTATTGCTTGTTCGAGTTGGCCCTGGATGTTCTGGGCGTTGTCCTGATCCTGGGTTTGGGGATGGCCGCCTACCGCCGCTACTTGGTGCGCCCCAAACGATTGCAGGCGACACGCACCGGGGTGAGCCTCTGGGACGGCTTTCCACTTCTCAGCATGCTCCTGCTGATCGCCGTCACGGGGTTCATCGTCGAGGGGCTGCGGATTGCCGAGGGGTTCCACATCGAGGCCCAGGTTGCCGCGGCGGACGGCTTGGAGGCGAAAATCCGCGTGCTGGACGAGATGGGGCTCCGCCATCGGCTCCACCTCGGCAGCGAGCGTCGGGACGCTCAACTCAGCCGCATTGCGTGGGGCGGGCCGGTCTTCCCCGCCGCGGTCTGGGCCCCGGTCGGCTATCGATTGGCCGAGGCGTTTGCCCCGCTGCCGCTCGATTCCATCCGCCTCCTGCACCAGTGCATCTGGTGGCTGCACGGCTTGCTGGCCTTCGGGTTGATCGTGTGCATCCCCCTGACCAAGGCGTTCCACTTGATTGCTTCACCGGCGAACATACTCCTGCGGGGTTCGGCCCCGCCGGGCCAGCTTTCGGTCGTGATGGAATCGGGAATCCGCACCGTGCGCGACCTTACCTGGCGTCAACTGCTCCAGGTGGACGCCTGCACCGGGTGCGGCAAATGCCAGGAGGTTTGTCCGGGGTACAACAGCGGCTTTCCGCTCTCGCCGCGCAACCTGGTCCAGGCGGTGGATTCACAGCTCTTGCGTACGTCGGCCAAGGCCAACGGCGAGACGCCCACCCTCCACGGCTCGCTCATCCGGCCCGAGGAACTCTGGTCCTGCTGCGCGTGCCGTGCCTGCGAGGAGACCTGCCCGGTGTTCGTCCAGCATCCGCGCCTGATCGTCGATCTGCGGCGGCATTTAGTGGACCAGGGCCAGGTGGACGAGGGTCTCCAGGACGCCCTGATGAACTTCCAGCGGTACGGCAACTCCTTCGGCCAGTCGCCCCGCAAACGGCCCGATTGGACCAAGCCGCTGGAGTTCAAGCTCAAGGATGCCCGCCGGGAGGAGGTCGAGTATCTCTGGTTCCTGGGCGACTACGCGGCGTTCCACCCCTCCTCGATGCGCGTCTCGCGGATGGTGGCCCAGATCTTCCAGACGGCCGGGCTGGATTTTGGGGTGCTGGGGGACAGCGAACAGTCCGCCGGCAACGACGCACGCCGGATAGGCGAAGAAGGGCTGTTCGAAATGCTGGTCGACAAGAACATGAAGGCAATGAACAAAGCCCGGTTCGCGCGCATCGTTACCACCGATCCGCACACCTACCACACCCTGAAGCACGAATACGGCCGGTTCGGCCTGGACAAGCCGGTCCTGCACTACACGGAACTTCTCGATGGTCTCCTGCAGAGTGGCCGACTGCGCTTGAAGCACCATCTGCCCACGTGCGGCGTCTACCACGACCCCTGCTACCTTGGCCGTTACAACGGCATTTACGACGCCCCGCGGCGGATCATCGACGCCTTGGGGTTGAAACGCCTCGAACTGCCGCGCAGCCGTGAGAACAGCTTTTGTTGCGGGGCCGGCGGCGGGCGCATCTGGATGAAGGATAGGCCGGACACCGAGGCGCGCCCCGCCGACCTCCGGATCAAGGAAGTCCTCGAGCTGGATGGTGTGACGGATCTCGTGGTGGCCTGCCCCAAAGACCTGGTAATGTTCCAAGACGCCGTGAAGACGGTGGGGGCCCAACGGCGGCTCTCCGTGGTCGACGTAGGTGAACTGGTATATGAAGCCATGGGAATATCTCAGGAAGTTCCAAGGGAAGTTGGGGAGCCGATAGCATGATTACGACCGACGAAACGCTGCGGATCGGGGTTTACATTTGCCACTGCGGCAGCAACATCGCCGGCACGGTGGACGTGGAGGCGCTGAGGACGTTTGCGGAGGGGTTGCCCCACGTCGCCGTTGCGCGGCACTACAAATACATGTGTTCCGATCCCGGCCAGGAACTGGTGAAGCGGGACATCGTCGAGATGAACCTCAACCGGATCGTGGTGGCCGCCTGCTCGCCGAACCTGCACGAACCGACGTTCCGCCGGGCTGCCGAGGACGCCGGCCTGAACCGCTTCCTGGTGCAGATGGCCAACATCCGCGAACAGGTGGCCTGGGTCACCAAGGACAAGCAAGAGGCGTTGGAAAAGGCGGAAGCCCACGTGGCGGCGGCGGTCCGCCGTGTTGCCCGGCACGAGCCCTTGCAGCGGCAATTCGTGCGGATCGTCCCGCGGGTGATGGTCGTGGGCGGCGGCATTGCCGGGATTCAAGCCGCGCTCACCCTGGCGGAGGCCGGCCGGGAAGTGATCCTGGTGGAGCGCGAGCCGTCGATCGGCGGCCACATGGCGATGTTCGATAAGACTTTTCCCACCCTCGACTGCGCCGCGTGCATTCTCACTCCCAAGATGACCGCGGTCAAGCTCCACCCGAACATCAAGATGCGCACCTACTCCACCGTCGAATCGGTGGAAGGGTCGGTGGGCAATTTCCGCGTGAAGGTCCGCCGCCGGCCGCGGTACATCGACGAGGACCTCTGCGTGGGCTGCATGCAGTGCATCGACAACTGCGTGTTCACGCAGGCCAAGTTCTCCAACGCCTTCGATCAGGGCCTGGGCCAGCGCAAGCCGGTATGGATTCCCTTCCCCCAGGCCGTGCCGCCGGTCCCGGTGGTCGATCCCGAAGTTTGCCTCCAGCTCGCCCGCGGCAAGTGCAAACAGGGCTGCGTGGAGGCCTGCGGCGAGCGGAACGCCTTCCGCTTCGACCAGCAGGAGCGGATCGAGGAGTACGAGGTGGGGACGATCATCGTGGCCACCGGCTTCAAGGCCTTCGATCCGTCGGTCATCCCCTACTACGGATACGGCAAGTATCCGAATGTCTACACCAGCCTGGAGGTCGAGCGGCTGTTGAACGCGGGCGGACCGACCGCCGGAAAGCTCGTCTTGCGCGACGGCTCGACGCCGCAGCGGGTGGGCATTGTCCACTGCGTCGGCAGCCGCGACGCCAACTACCATCCCTACTGTTCTCGGGTGTGCTGCATGTACGCCCTGAAACTCGCCCACCTCGTGCGCGAGAAGACCGAGGCCCAGGTCTACAACTGCTATATCGACATCCGTGCGCCAGGCAAGGGGTTTGAGGAGTTCTACAACCGGGTGCAGAACGAAGGAGTGCAGTTCATCCGCGGCAAGGTCGCCGACATCACGCCGGTCGCCGGCCAGGGCACCACGGCCGAGGGCGGCCTGATCATGCAGGTCGACGACACGCTGCTGGGCACGATCCGCCAGATCAACGTCGACATGGTGATCCTGGCCGTGGCGCTGGAGCCGCAAGCCGACACAAATGAGGTCCGAAGGACGTTCGGCATCTCCTGCTCAGCCGAGGGCTTTTTCCTGGAGAAACATCCAAAGCTTGCGCCGGTGAATACGGCCAACGACGGCGTGCTGGTGGCCGGGGCCTGCCAGGGCGCCAAGGACATTCCCGACACGGTCGCCCAGGCCGACGCCGCGGCCGCCAAGGCCCTGGCGCTGATCGATGCCGGCCAGATCGAGCTGGAGCCGAACACGGCTTGGGTCGACGAGGAGATGTGCTCGGGCTGCAAGACGTGCATGGCCCTGTGTCCGTACCAAGCGATCAAGGCCGACGAGGAGCGGAAGATCGCCGTGATCGACCAGGCGCTCTGCAAGGGCTGCGGCACGTGCGTGGCCGCGTGCCCCTCGGGCGCCGCCAAACAACACCTGTTTGCCGACGAACAAGTGGGCGAAGAGTTGGAAGGATTGATGAGTTACGTGTGAGCAGTGGTTAGTGGTTGGTGGTCAGTAGCTAGTGGTCCACCAACCTGAAACTGACGGGTTCGTTGGTGCGGCAGTTGTACTGCCGCACCCAGGGGTGGCAGTGCAACTGCCACCCCAACAAGCTGTCAAAGTGAACTTGGCGGACCAATCGAGATGCGCCGTTGACCAGCAATCAGTCACCACTAGCCACTGACCATTAGCCATTAACGACCATGAACAATGAAACTTTCAAACCCAAGATCGTTGGCTTCCTCTGCAACTGGTGCAGTTACACGGCCTCGGACCTGGCCGGCACGGCGCGGATCAAATACTCGCCTCGCGTCAGGATCATTCGCGTGATGTGCAGCGGGCGGGTCGACCCGACCTTCGTGCTGAAGGCGTTTGCCTTGGGGGCCGACGGCGTGCTCCTGGCCGGCTGCCACCCCGGCGACTGCCACTACATCGAGCAGAACTACAAGACGATGCGCCGCCACGCGATGCTCCACTACTTCCTGGAGCAGATGGGGATTGAGCCCGACCGCCTGCGCCTGGTCTGGGCATCGGCGGCCGAAGGGCAGTACTTGGCCGAGTCTATTGACAGCTTTGTGGCCGACGTGCAGAAACTGGGGCCGTTGAATTGGTCGGAGGTTTGGCAGGACGAGAACCGGCGCGAGGAGGCGTTTGAGGAGATTGCCGCGGAGCACGCAGAAGCGATGGAGGTGCGAGCATGAACGGCGAGCCGAAAGGAAAACTGGCCCTCTACTGGGCGGCATCGTGCGGCGGCTGCGAGATCGCCGTCCTGGCGATCAACGAGAAAATCCTCGACGTGGACGCCTTGTTTGACATCGTCTTCTGGCCCGTGGCCGTCGACGCCAAGGTCCACGACGTGGAGAAAATGGCCGACGGCAGCATCGACGTCTGTCTGTTCAACGGCGGCATTCGGACCAGCGAGCAGGAGTATATGGCCCGCCTGTTGCGCCGGAAATCGAAGGTTTTGGTGGCCTTCGGCTCCTGCGCACGAGGGGTGCATCCCCGGGCTAGCCAACGCCACCAATCGACGCGGAATCTTCGACACCGTGTACCATCAAACACCGTCCACCGAGAACCCCGACAACATAGAACCGCAAGCACAGACCGAGGTGTCCGAGGGGACGCTCCACCTGCCAGTGTTCTACGACACGCTACGGACCCTGGACCAAACGGTGACGGTCGATTACTACTTGCCCGGCTGTCCACCCGAGGCCGACCGGATTTGGGATGCGATCACGGCCATCGTTGGCAACACTCTGCCGTCGCGAGGGTCGGTGATCGGCGCCGAAACCACGGTCTGCCACGAATGT
The DNA here is from genome assembly GCA_963759115.1 of uncultured Planctomycetaceae bacterium. Lineage (GTDB taxonomy): Bacteria > Planctomycetota > Planctomycetia > Pirellulales > Thermoguttaceae > CAVWXT01. The sequence goes on along the minus strand of CAVWXT010000001.1, from coordinate 690,570 downwards.
CCGTTGAAGAGGAACGAGAAAAAGGTGAAAAAGTTCTACCGCACGTGGGAAATCATCCCCGACGGCGAGACATGTCTATTGGAGCAAGGGCTGCTGTGTTGCGGCATCGCCACCCGCGCCGGTTGCGATGCGCGCTGTCCGCGGGTCGGCTCCCCGTGCATCGGTTGCTATGGCCCCAACGAGGGCATCCACGACCACGGCACCCGGATGATGGCAGCACTGTTGTCCATGATTGACTCGACCGATCCACAGGAGATAGACCGCATCATCCGCGACGGCATCCCAGACCCAGTTGGAACTTTTTATCGTTTCGGGCTGGCCGCCAGCCACCTGCGCCGTGCAAAGCCCGCTGGTGGCAACGGCGCGGCGTCCAAGCAATGACGATCATTACGTTTAGCGGCCGACGGCACGTCGGCTCGGAGCTGGAACTATGAAACGCATTTCCATCGACCCGATCACCCGCCTGGAAGGACACGGCAAGATCGACATCTTCCTGGACGACCAGGGGGACGTGGCCAACGTCTACTTGCAGATTCCCGAACTGCGCGGGTTTGAGCGGTTCTGTGTCGGCCGGCCGGCCGAGGACATGCCCAATCTTACCTCTCGCATCTGCGGCGTCTGTCCCGAGGCCCATCATATTGCCGCCACCAAGGCCCTAGACGCCCTATTCCACGTCGACCCACCGCCGACGGCGAAGAAGCTTCGCGAGTTGTTCTACAGTATTTTCTACGCCACCGACCACACGACGCACTTCTATGCCCTGGCCGGACCGGACTTCGTCATGGGCCCGGCCGCCCCGGTTGCCGAACGGAACATCTTGGGGATCGTCAAGAAGGTCGGCATGGACATCGCCGGCAAGGTGCTCAAGATGCGCCGCGACGGACACCACCTGATCGAGCTGATGGGCGGCCGCAAGGTGCATCCGAACTGGGGCCTGCCCGGCGGGGTCAGCCACGGCATCAGTGAAGAGCAGCGCCGCGAAATCGAGCAACTTGGTCGCGACGCCGTCGAGTTCGCCAAGTTCTCGCTCAAGCTGTTCGAGGATGTCGTTCTCGGCGACAGCGACTACGTGAAGTTGATAACCGGCGACATTTACGTCCACCGCACCTACAACATGGGCACGGTCGATGAGAACAACTGCGTCAACTTCTACGACGGCCAAATTCGCGTCACGAGCCCCGACGGCAAGGAACACGCGAAGTACCCGGCGGCCGACTACCGGCAGTACGTGGCGGAGCGGGTCGAGCCCTGGAGCTATCTCAAGTTTCCTTACCTCAAGAAGGTGGGCTGGAAGGGATTGGTCGACGGCGTGGACTCCGGCGTGTACAAGGCCACGCCACTGTCACGCCTGAACGCCGCCGAGGGCATGGCCACCACGTTGGCACAGGTCGAGTACGAGAAGTTCTACGATACCCTGGGCGGCAAACCGGTTCACCACACCCTCGCTACGCACTGGGCACGACTCATCGAGTTGCTGTACGCCGCCGAGCGTTGGGTGGAACTGGCCCGCGATGCGGAGATCACCGGCAAGGACTATCGGGTGCTGCCGACCGAGGTGCCCACGGAGGGCGTCGGCTGTGTGGAGGCCCCGCGCGGCACGCTGACGCACCACTACGTGACCGATGATCGCGGCATCCTGACACGGGTGAACTTGATCGTTGGCACCACCAACAACAACGCCCCGATCTCGATGTCGATCAAGCGGGCCGCCCAAGCCTTGATCGGCAAAGGAAAGGTGGTCACCGAAGGGCTACTAAATATGGTGGAAATGGCCTTTCGGGCCTACGACCCCTGCTTCGGCTGCGCGACCCACAGCCTTCTAGGTCAAATGCCGCTGCAAGTAACGATCCGCAGCCCCCGAGGCCAGATTGTCCAACGGCTCTGTCGGCACGTGAACTAGCCTTGACCGAGAAACCAAGCGGGGAGCCCAAGAGCCGCTGCCCCGACGATCACCTCATAGAGCTTGTAATGGCACACGCATCGCGCCGTGTTCCCTTCCCGTAATCCCGGAATCTCGAACCGAGAAGCCTGGGGCTTGGTGCCCCAGGAAGGGACTCCTCACCATATCATGTCGCCGTTCTTCATGGCGAGGAATGACTCCCAATCGCCGGCTGCCCGGCAGTCTCGGCGCTCCGTCCGTCAAGGGCTTCAAGCACACGGCGAGGGTTCGCCCAACAGCTCTGTAGGTCAGAGCGTGTTTGGAAACCTGGCGTTCATGGTCCTCTAGTGTGGCACAGACAAACATTTAAGAAGGGGACACGCACCTCACGGCAACCGTTTCTCGCGGTATTTGCACTTGTCGGTTCGGAGCCCGTCCCCTCGCCGGGCGCCGACCGCCGGTTGACCACTAGCCACTGACCACTAGCCACCAGCCACTCGCCACTGCTAAATCTACTCAGACATCCCATCTTATCTATGCAACAAACCACCCAAAGGTACAAATTGACTTACGATCGGATGACAACGATGCAACTAACTACCCGGCAACGACTTCCAGCGACGTGCAACACCCAAGTGCCGAGGAACGCATCGCCGGATTGTTGCATTGTTGCAGCCGACAAGGCCGGTTGACCTCGGCCGCCAGCGGCCCTACCATGAAGTCCTTTACCTCCAAGCGAGCGGCGAGTCCCCCATGTCCACCGACCTTCACCACCTCCGCAACATCGGCGTGATTGCCCACATTGACGCGGGCAAGACCACCGTCACCGAGCGGATGCTATTCTATAGCGGCTTCAGCCACCGCGTGGGTGCGGTCGACAAGGGCACCACCGTCACCGATTACGACCCGGAAGAGCAGGAACGGGGCATCACGATCAACTCCGCCTCCGTCACCTTCCCCTGGAAGGACGTCGAGATCAACCTGATCGACACGCCCGGCCACGTCGATTTCACGGCCGAAGTGGAGCGGAGCCTGCGGGTGTTGGACGGCGGCGTGGTCGTCTTCAGCGCCCGCGAAGGCGTCGAGGCCCAGAGCGAAACCGTCTGGCACCAGGCCGACAAGTATCGCGTTCCCCGCATCGCCATGATCAACAAGATGGACCGCGAAGGGGCCGACTACTTTGGCACCCTCGACGAGATCCGCGACCGGCTCAACTGCCGGCCGATCCCCGTCAACCTGCCGATCGGCGCCGGTCCGCCGCACCTGAAAGAAGCCTTCCGCGGCGTGATCGACCTGATCGCGATGCAGATGCTCACCTTCTCCGCCGACCGGGACGGCGCCGAGGTCTTCGCGGCGGAGATTCCGGCCGAACTCCGCGACGAGGCTGAGCTATGGCGGTCGCAGATGCTCGACCAGCTTTCGATGTTCAGCGACGAGCTGACCGAACTGCTGCTGGCCGAAGAGCCGGTGCCGCCGGCCCTGGTGCAGAAGGTGCTGCGCGAGGCGACGATCCACAACCTGACCGTGCCCGTGCTCTGCGGCTCGGCCTTGGACGGGGTCGGCGTGCAGCCGGTGCTGGACGCCGTGGCCTTGTATCTGCCCAGTCCGGCCGACGTGCCGCCGGTCGAAGGCGTCAACCCGAAGAAGCCCGACGCCAAGTTGATTCGCCGGCCCGACCCCGACGAGCCGTTCTGCGGCCTGGTGTTCAAGATTCAGGCCGATCGGCACGGCGACCTGCACTACGTTCGCGTCTATTCGGGCGTGTTGAAGGCCAACAGCCGCGTCTACAACCCGGGTAAAGATAAGAAAGAGAACGTGCCCCAACTGTGGCGCATTCAGGCCGACCGCCGCAACCAGGTGGAATCGGCCTCGGCCGGCGATATCATCGGCATCGTCGGGCTGCGCCACTCGGTTACCGGCGACACGCTCTGCGGCACCCAGGACCCGATTGTGCTGGAGTCGATCGTCTTTCCAGAAACGGTCATTTCGATGGCCATCGAGCCAGAGACCTCGCTGGAGCGCAAGAAGCTGGCTGACGTGCTGGAGATGATGAAGCGGCAGGATCCCACCTTCCGCGCCCGCGAGAACGAGGAAACCGGCCAGACGCTCATTAGCGGCATGGGCGAGTTGCACCTGGAAGTGATCAAGCACCGCCTGCTGCGCGACTTCCGGCTGAACGTCCGCGTTCACAAGCCGCGGGTGAGCTACCGCGAGACGATCGAGCGGGCCGTGGAAGTCGCCGGCGAGTGCCACCGCAACGTGGGCGGGCAAATGCTCTCGGCCAAAGTCCGCATCCGCATGGAGCCCTGGAACAAAGGCGGCGAAAAAACGGGGACTGGTTCCGAGCCGCATTCGGCCGGCGCCGCCAAATCAGTGTCGAGCGAGGTGCCTGTTCCCGTTTTCTCGCATGGCTCGAAGCCGGTCATTGTGACCGTCGCCCCCGGCGTCGAACTGCCCGAGGAGTTTCTGACGCCGGCGGTGGAGGTGCTCACCGAACAGGGCGAAGGCGGCGGCACGCTGGGCTTTCCGCTGATGCACGTGAAAATCACCGTTCTGGGCGGCGAAGTTCACGAAACCGGCTCGAACGAGCTGGCCTTTCGCTATGCCGCCAGCGACGCCTTCGAGAAGGGCCTGCGCGAGGCGGGCATCGTGCTCCTGGAGCCGATCATGCGGCTGGAAGTGACCGTGCCCGAGGAACACCTCGGCGACATCATGGGCGACTTGCAGCAGCGCCGAGCGATCATCGTCCGCACGCACGCCCGCGGGCGCAACACGGTGATCGAGGCCCACGCCCCGCTCTCCAACCTCTTCGGCTATTCCAGCGCCATGCGCGGCTTGAGTCAGGGCCGCGCCACCTGCACGATGGAGCCGCACAGCTACGGTCCGGCGCCGGCGGACATGCTGGAAAGCTTCTTGTGAAATGGCCGCCTCAGAGGAATTCTTTGATCGCCACGACACGTCGCGAACTCAGAACCGCACACCCAGGTTCAGCGAAGCAAACGGGCCGTTCCCGAGGTTCACCCGGTCGAAGCCCTGGGAAGCGAAGGACGTGCCCTCGAACATGAAGCGGTCGAAGACGTAGCCTGCCGAGACCGATGCCGTCCAGTGCGGCGCCAACAACGCCTGAAGCCCCATGCTCACCCGCTGATCATAGAGAAAGAAGCGGTCATTCTCCTCGGGACGGTCGAGCAGCATATAGGTCTCGTTCGACCAGTCGTAGGCGGCAAAGACGCTCAGGCGATCCGCCAGGCGATGAATTGCCTTGAGGTGGATGGTGTGGATGAGCATGTAGGACGCCTGGAACTGCCAATCGTCGGTCGGCCGCCACGTAACCAGGAAGGGAAGGCCGATGTTGGCGTGAAACTGTGGTGAGGGGTTGTAGTTGAAGGCTACGCCCGGCACGGGAAACGGCAACTCGCTGGTGGGCGAATACATCAAGGAAAAGATCCAGGCGTTGTGCTCGCCCTGCGGCATCCTCAGCATGGCATTCATGCCGACGTTCATCTCGTGGATGGTGGCGAAGGGGCGGTCGCTCGCCGATCCGATGCTCAGGCCGCCGCCCGTCATCCACCCGTCGCCTAGCTGCCGCGCGTAGCGGAGTCCAAGGCTGACGTTCCAGAGGTTTTCGGGGAATGGTTGCCCGGTATCGGGGAGGATGGCTGCGGTGTCGGTGAGCCGGTGGCAAACGCTGCCCGAAAGGCTGACCGCGTTCACCGAATCGGTCCACAACGGATGTGTGAACGAGAGGTCTTGCCCGACCATCTGAAACTGCGACGCCTGCCCTTGAACGGGCACGTTGGGGAACCAGATGCCTCCGTAGCGAAACGAATCGAAGGGAGACCTGCCATCGCCAAGTCCCATCACACCTCCCCGGCCGCCGAACTCCATCACGTCGCCGTACTGCCCAGCGTCCGTGTTCTTTCCACCCACCTCTGGGCTCGGTGCAGTCGTGTCGGGAATCAGGTCAGGCGAGGCAGTGGGCGGCAATCTCGTGAGGGAGCCAGGAATGTCAAGCGGAGGGCTGGCCTGGCAATCCGTGGGCGACAAACCCGGCGCGGCAACGACATCAGCGGGGGGCCTAGGCGGGTACTTCGAGTCCTGCGCTTGGCAAACGATCACCGACAACATGGCAATCGCCAGGGCGAGGATCGTCTCGATAGTCACCCCGCGTCTGCACATGCCCGGAAATCCCGCTGCCCTGTCTCGCCCCCGCAGTGATGAGGGAGCGAATCATACGGAACTAGCCGGGGCCGTTCAAGACCATTCGGGCGAAGATACATATCCCATCACGATCGGCGGTTATCGTTCGCGGCTGTACGGCGCATCACGGCGTTGCGCCCGATTCGCCTCCCGCGCCGGCGCCGACCGTTTGCGGCTCGGCCGGGGCCTCGCCCTTGGTGCCGTGGAAGTAGAGCTGCTTCTTGTCGCCCACTTCCTTGACCTCGATGGTGATCGTGTCCATGCCCTTGAACTCGCCCTTGAGCAGTTCCTCGGAGAGCGGGTCCTCGACGAAGTTCTCGATCGCCCGGCGCAGCGGCCGGGCGCCGAAATCGAGGTTGCTCCCCTTCTTGACCAGGAAGCTCTTGGCCTCGGGCGTGAGCACCAGCTTCAGGCCGCGCTCGGCCAGCCGCTCGCGGACCTTGCTCAAGCTCCATCTCGACCACGTCGGCCAGGTCGTCCTGCGTCAGGTGGCGGAAGACGATGACGTCGTCCACGCGGTTGAGGAACTCGGGCCGGAAGACCTTTTCGATCTGCTCCTGCACGCGGCTCTTCATGTTCTCGTACGAGGCGTCGTCGTCGGGCTTCTGGAAGCCGAAGGCCGACTTCGTTCTTGATCGCCTCGGCGCCGGCGTTGGTGGTCATGATGAGGATCGTGTTGCGGAAATCGACGTTGCGGCCGAAGCTGTCGGTCAGCCGGCCTTCCTCCATGACTTGCAGGAGCATGTTGAAGACGTCGGGATGGGCCTTCTCGATTTCGTCCAGCAGGACCACGGCGTAGGGGCGGCGGCGGATCTTCTCGGTCAACTGGCCGCCTTCCTCGTAGCCCACGTAGCCCGGCGGGGCGCCGATCAGCCGGCTGACGTTGTGCTTCTCCATGTACTCGCTCATGTCGATCTGCACCAGGGCGTCGGCGTCGCCGAACATGAACTCGGCCAGGGCCTTGGCCAGCAGGGTCTTGCCCACGCCCGTGGGGCCGGCGAAGATGAAGCAGCCGGTGGGCCGCTTGGGGTCCTTCAGCCCGCTGCGGCTGCGGCGCACGGCCTTGCGAGATCGACTTGATCGCCTCGTCCTGGCTGACCACCCGCTTGTGCAGGTCCTCTTCCATCTTCATCAGCCGCATCGAGTCCTCGGTGGTCATGCGCGTCAGCGGCACGCCGGTGATCTTCGAGACCACCTCGGCGATCACTTCCTCGTCGACCACGCCGTCGGTCTCGCGCGATTTTTCCCGCCACTCGTGGGTGATCGTCTGCTTCTTCTTCTTCAGCTTGTCGGCCTGATCCCGGAGCGCGGCGGCCTTCTCGAAATCCTGGTTGGCGACCGCCTCTTCCTTTTCCTTGTTGAGCTTCTCGACCTCCTCGTCGATCTCCTTCAGATCGGGCGGGCGGGTCATCGACTTCAGGTGCACGCGGGCGCCGGCCTCGTCGATCACGTCGATGGCCTTGTCGGGCAGGCAGCGGCCGGTGATGTAGCGGCTCGGACAGCTCCACGGCCGCGTCCACGGCGTCGTCGGTGATCTGCACGTGGTGGTGCTGCTCGTAGCGGTCGCGGAGCCCCTTGAGGATTTCGACCGTCTCGGTCTTGCGTCGACGGCTCGACCATCACCACCTGGAAGCGGCGGTCCAGGGCGCTGTCCTTTTCGATGTACTTGCGGTATTCGTCGAGCGTGGTGGCGCCGATGCACTGGATTTCGCCGCGGGAGAGGGCGGGCTTGAGCACGTTGCTGGCGTCGATGGCCCCTTCCGCCCCGCCGGCGCCCACCAGGGTGTGCAACTCGTCGATGAACAGGATCGTGTTCTTGGCGCGGCGGACTTCGTTCATCACCGCCTTGATGCGCTCCTCGAACTGGCCGCGGTACTTCGTGCCGGCGACCATCATCGCCAGGTCGAGCACGACGATGCGGCGATCCATCAGCAACTCGGGGACGTTCCCCTCGACCACGCGCTGGGCGAACCCCTCGACGATGGCCGTCTTGCCCACGCCGGCCTCGCCCAGCAGCACGGGGTTGTTCTTCGTGCGCCGGCTGAGGATTTGCATGGTCCGCTCGATTTCCTTCTCGCGGCCGATCACCGGATCGAGCTTGCCTTGCCGGGCCAGTTCGGTCAGGTCGCGGCCGAAGCTGTCCAGGGCGGGCGTTTTCGACTTGCCGGCCCGCGGGCGCCTCGCCGCTGGGAGCGCCGGGCAGTCCGCCGGGCCGCTCCGAACCCTCGGCGCCCTTCCATGCCGTGGCCCAAGAGGTTCAACACCTCCTCGCGGACCTCTTCCAGCTTCAGGCCGAGGTTCATCAGCACCTGGGCGGCCACGCCTTCCTGCTCGCGCAGCAGGCCCAGGAGGATGTGTTCGGTGCCCACGTAGTTGTGGTTGAGGTTGCGGGCCTCCTCCATCGAATACTCGATGACTTTCTTGGCCCGGGGCGTCTGCGGCAGCTTGCCCATGGTGACCATGTCGGGCCCGCTCTGCACGAGCTTCTCGACCTCCAGGCGGATCTTGCGGAGGTCGACGTCGAGGTTCTTCAAGACGTTGGCCGCCACCCCGCTCCCTTCCTTGATCAGGCCCAGCAGGATGTGCTCGGTGCCGATATATTCGTGATTGAACCGCTGGGCCTCCTGGTTGGCCAGTTGCATGACCTTCCGGGCGCGGTCGGTAAATCGCTCGTACATGATCTTCTCCGTGAAGCATTCTTACGCCGCGTGGCCGGCAGCGGCCGATGTTTCGCCGCTGGTGACAGGGCTGGTTTGTCTCTTGGCCGCGGCGCTGTTTCGCGTTGTTGCTTCCGCCAGCAATTCCCGCTCCTGTCGCATCTCCAATTCCCACTTGCCGGCGCCTTCGAACCGCGCCAGCGTGTCCAGTTGTCGCGTCGCCTCGTCGAGCCGGCCGGTGTGCCGCAGCAACGTGGCCAACATCAGCCGGGCGTCCAGGTCGCGGACGTTTCGCCGCAGCAGACCTTCGAGGACGTGTTCCGCCTGATAGTAGTCGCCTTTCAAGTAATGATCCAGTGCCTCGGCGAAGGCGTCTTCCTTCGGGTCAGCGACTGCGTGCCGCTTCCCGGCGGCGACACTGCCTTGCCGACCAGACTGCCGCGATCGACCCAAACCACCCCGAAGGCCGCCCACAATGTGTTACGCAAACTCTGGCCGATCAGTTCACTCCAACCGAAGCTGACCAGCAACAATAGGTCGAGCACGGCCGCCGCGCCGATGGCCAAGGCCAATCCCGACCAACTTCCGTACGACCAGAGCTGGGGAAGCCCCGGCCACAAGCACATCGTCCACGGCATCCTGCGCATACCCACGCTCCTTCTCGGCCGCCTGCAAGGCGGCCACGGAATTGTAACTTCCAAAACCGGGCGAATCAAGGCAACAAACATCGCCGCCGCAAGCAGGCGAATTTGGGCAAGAAAAACGCCACATCGGTTTAGGGTTGCCAGCGTGTTGCCAATTTGCAACACTGAACGACATGCGATATCACTTCACCCCGCCGCCGAGCGTGCCTTGTCTTGCGCTTCCGGCTGGTCCAGTCGCACCGGCTGTGACGAATTGGAGGCGGAGGCGCTGTTGGTGGGGTTGCTAGCTGAACCGGAGTGCCGCGCCGCCGCCATGCTGGCAAGGCTGGCCATCGATATCCCGGCCGTCTGCCAACGATGGCCCAAACTGGTGGTCGACGAATGGGATCCCCGAGGGGGGTGCCAAGCCGTTCTCCAAAGAGATTGAACTTTCTCTCCAGTTCGCCTGCGAGCGGCTGGCCACCCTTCCGCAGCCGCTGGAACTGGCGACCGAACACCTCCTTCTGGGGCTGGTGGCGGCCGATCACGAAGTGTCGGTGTGGCTTCGGCAGCGGGGGCTCGATCCCGACGCACTGGAAGCGGAGATTCGCAGACTCTATGGTTGTAACCTCGAGAATGTCATCAGCGACGAGCCGGTGACTGACACGTCGAGGCCCGAGCTATACTCTCGCCTTGAGAGCGACATCGAAGCTGCCGCCGCAACGTCAGGGCCTGGCCCGGGTACTCCGGCCGAATCTGCCGTGCAGCGCAGTGCCATCGCGCCCCAACAGACGGCCCTACTCCGCGTGTTGGATGCCGCCGCCAACCGTGCCCGCGAGGGATTGCGGGTGGTCGAGGATTACGTGCGCTTCGTGCTCGACGACCGGCACCTGACCGACTCTGCAAGCAGTTGCGCCACGACCTGACGGAGGCCCTGAGCCGGATTTCGCCGCGAGCATCGCTTGGCCGCCCGGGAGACGCAGGCCGACGTGGGCACCGCACTCAGCACGCCGTCGGAGCAGAGCCGCGGCGAGATGGCTGCCGTGTTGGCCGCCAACTTTCGCCCGCCTGCAGGAGTCGCTCCGCAGCCTGGAGGAGTTCGGCAAGCTGGCTGCGGCTGATCTGGGCGACGGCTTTCAAGCAGCTGCGCTATCGCACCTACACGCTGCAGCGGGCCGTCGATATCACCCGCAGCAGCATCGAGCGGCTTGCCGCGGCCCGGCTCTACGTGTTGATCGACGGCCGGCAGTCGGTCGAGGAGTTCCAGCGGCTGGCAAGCTCGCTGATCGACGCCGGCGTCCACGCTCTCCAACTCCGCGACAAGCGGCTCGGCGACCGGGAGTTGCTCGAGCGGGCCCGGCTCTTGCGCGACCTTGACGCGGGGGACCGAGACGCTCTTCGTGGTCAACGATCGGCCCGACCTGGCGGCCCTGGCCGGGGCCGACGGGGTCCACGTGGGCCAGGAGGAGGTTTCGGTGAAGGACGCCCGGTCGATCGTCGGCCCGGAGGTGCTTGGTGGGCGTTTCGACCCACAGCATCGAGCAGGCCCGGCAGGCGGTGCTCGACGGGGCCAACTACATCGGCGTGGGGCCGACGTTTCCCTCGGGCACGAAGCAGTTCGAGCAATTTCCGGGCGTGGACCTGCTGCGGGCGGTGGCGGCGGAGATTCGCCTGCCCGCCTTCGCCATCGGCGGCATCTGCCGCGAGAACCTGGCCGAGGTGCTGGCGGCCGGCTTCACGCGGATCGCCGTCAGCGGTGCCATCGCCGCCTCGGCCGACCCGGCTGCCGCTGCGCGGGAACTGTTGGCCGCGCTGCGGCCGCAATCGGCTTGACGGCCCGACCGCGCTCTCACCCCGATTTCACCGCGCGACGGCTACAAATCATCGCGAACGGTATCTGATCGCAACGAGCAGTTGACCGTGGAACTCCTTCAGGCCCAAGGGCAGACCCTCTCCCGCACGCGTGCAAGGGGAGAGGTGATCTCACATCCTCAGAAGTGCCGAAGCCCAGACGAATCCCGAGCCGAACGCCACCAACATCACCTGGCTGCCCGAGCGGATCATGCCCGTCTGCCGCGCTTCGTGAAAGGCGATGGGCAACGAGGCCGAGGCGATGTTGCCGTAGTCCTCGACGTTGGCAAAGACCTTCTCCCGCGGGATTCCCACCCGCGCCACGATGGCCTCCAACATCCGCAGATTGGCCTGGTGCGGCACCAGCACGTCGATCTGGTCGAGCGTGCGGCCGTTGGCCTTCAGGCTCTCGAAGACGGCCTCCGACATCTTGTCGACGCCGTTCTGGAAGATGGCCTTGCCGTCCATGCGGAAGTGGACGCGGCCGGCGTCGATGTCGTCCTTGGTGACGTGCTCCTTGCGGCCCAGCCCGCTGCCCGGCGCGGCCGTGTAGAGCGACTTGGCGTGCCGGCCGTCGGCGTGCAGGATGGTCGAGAGGATGCCTCGCTGCGGGTCGGGCGAAGGGCCGACCACGACGGCCCCCGCGCCGTCGCCCAAGAGGATAGCGATGTTGCGGCCGTCGTTCGAGCCGTCGATGCGCGCCGGAGAGGACCTCGGCGCAGACCACCAGCACGTGGCGATACGTGCCCGCACGGACGAAGTGATCGGCCAGGGCTAGCCCGTAGATCAGGCCCGCGCACTGCTGTTTGATATCGAACACGGGCACGCCCGGCAGGCCCAGCTTGCCCTGCAGAAAGAACCCGCAGCCGGGGTCGGCGTGATCGGGCGTGATCGTGTTCATGATCACCAGTTCGATCTGGTCCATCGTCAGCCCCGCGTCGGCCACGGCGTCGCGGCACGCCGGCACGGCCAGATCGGACGCCGCCTGGTCGGGCTCCGCGTGCCGCCGCCGCCGCACGCCCGTCCGCTCGACGATGAACTCGTCGCTCGTGTCCATCATCTTCATGATGTCGAAGTTGGTGACCACGCGGGGCGGAACATAACGGCCGCTGCCGAGGATGCAGGAGGTGGGCATGGGAAAGAGAGGTCAGAGGTTAGGGGTAGAAGCTAGAGCGCAGGTGGGCCGCAACCGATTAGAGTCATCGATCGGTGGCGCGGCCACCACGCGTCGGCACAAATTTACCGTAGACTGACGATTAGTTTCGCGGTCTCCAACAGTAATCTGGAATCCAAGGGTCCTTGGCGGAATGAAGTGTCAGTGTCGGCGGTAGTTCGGGACCAACGCACGAAGGTTGCGAGTACCAATACGTGACACCAATATGAAGCATGTCGTTGACTTCAATACCCTCTTCCAGCCGTGCCTGCCCACGTTTGCTCTCGGCAACGAGATGGTGACGCCCTTCAGCGAGGTGGATACGATAACGCGTGAAAACGTTGTAGTCTGTCTCGAAGACGTCCGACACCGCGTCAACACCGTCAATCGTGACACGCAAGTCGATCGGGTTCGGCACCGCAGCGTTGCTTCTGATGTACAGGCAGACATTGTCATGTTCATCGAGCAAAGTTCTGTCAGCCGGTTCGATTTCCGGAAGCGGCCCAAACTGGCGCCGGGAGGCGCAGGCGGCAGGTCGGTAAGCAGATCGGAAACAAGCTCAACCGAGTCCTCTGAACCAAGCATCCAACCCTGGGCACCCATCACCCACGCGAAAATGAAGTGTGCGCCCGGTTGATCCACGGCTTCCTTGGCTAACCACTCTCCCAGTGCCTCGATGTCCGCTTTAAGAATCCGCTTCGCTTGGGCCCTTTGCAGACCTTCGACTCGCTTACGAATCACGGATTCGAGAAAGGACGTGTCCGTATCTTCATTCAGTTCGCCATTCGGAACGCTGCGCAACTGATCGAGAACGGGTTGCAGGTAGCGAAGTCGGATTGGCAAACCTGGGGATCGCATGAGAGGAAATGTTGGTGGGAGTTACGGTTGCAGATTAGGGGCCCAATCCCTCGTGTTTCAACGACTGTTTCACCATCACGCCGCAGTTCTTCTGGAAGAAATCCAACGGCAGGACCGGCGTCTGGCGATGGATTTCGGTCCCCAGTTCCTCGGCGATCTGCCGGACCGGCTGGCCGGCCTTCGTCTCGGCCACGATCCGCTCGTGGTACTGCCGCGTGGCGGCGATCGCGCCGGCGAAATAGGCCCGGACGTCGTCCGCGCCGCGGATCGCGCCGTTGTGGCTCAGGCAGAGCGATCTCGGCGTCCAGCGCGGCCAGCCGCTCCATGCGAGCGGATGTACGGCCGTAGTCGGTGAAATAGTTCGGCCACCAGGTCTGCTGCGCCGGCAGATAATAGCCGCTGGCGTCGGAGATCACCAGCACTCGCCGGGCCGCGTCGTGCAGGCTGATGCTGCAATCGCTGTGGCCGGGCGTTTCCAGCACGGTCCAGGCGAGGTCTTCCACCGCGATCGCGTCGCCCTCGCGCACCACGCGATCCACGGCGATGCGGTTCTCGGCCAGCGGCCGGCGGCGGCGAGCTGTCGGTGATCATGCCCGCCGTGACTCAGCGCCGTCGGTCAAGGCGGCGTCCATCTGGCGGAAGAAGCCGACGGCCTTTTCGATGGCCAGCGTCGCGGCCGCCGCGGCCGGAGGCCGATCACCGCGACGCCGGGAAACATCTCCCGCAAGCAGCGGAACGGCCATCACGTGGTCGGGATGGGCGTGGGTGACGACGGCCTGGCGGACGAACTCCGGGCCGATGCCCAGTTCGGCCAACTGCCGGCGCAGCAGCGGCCCGAGGGCGCTGATGCCGCCCTCGATGATGGCCCCTTCGCTGCGGCCCCGGACCAGATACAGCGGATAGGCGGTCGTGCCCAGCATCCACAGGTGGCCGGCGACTTCGACGGGAGGTTTTTGGATCAACATGGCATTCTCCATTACGATGTTCATCGAATGATTGGCTACTACCCGAGTGCAAGCGAGTGAACGACTTGCTCCTCGCTGCGCTTCGGGTCAGTGTTTCACGTTGCGGCTTCAGGCGCAAACAGCGCCGCCCCGAAGGCCCCGACGAACTGCGGTTCGGGCGGCACGAGCACCGGCCGGCCGAACGACTCTTCGACCAGCGTGACCAGCATCGGGATTGTGGGCCACCACGCCGCCGGTCATCACCAGCGCGCCGTCGACGGTGTCCATCTCCAGCATCCGCTTGACCACCGAGCGGAACGCGCCCTTGACGATGTCCTCGACCTTCTCGCCGGCGCGGATCTTCTCCAGGATCTCCGTGGCGGCGAACACCGTGCAGAAGCTGCCCAGCGTCGACCTCCTTGGTCGATCGCTCGGCCAGGCCGTTCAGCTCGGCACGGGGCAGGTCCAGCCGGTAGGCGATCTCCTCCAGGAAGGCCCCGGTGCCGGCCGCGCACTTGCGGTTCATCTTGAAGCTGGTGCGGCGGCCCGTGGCGTCGAGGTGGATCACCTTGCTGTCCTGGGCGCCGATGTCGATCACGGTCATCGCCCGGCGGAAGACAGTGGAAGGCCCCTTTGCCGTGGCAGGCGATCTCGGTCATCTTGCCGCCGGCCCAGGGCACGTTGTCGCGGCCGTAGCCGGTCGACAGCGTGCCGGCGGATCTGCGACTCGGCCAGCCCGGCGGCGGCCAGGGCCTCGTCCAGGCAGCGGCGGGCGGTCTGCGGCATAGTCGACGCCCGAGCGCCGCACCGCCTTGGCCGCGATCTGCCGCTCGCCGTCGAGGATCACCAGTTTGGCCGCCGAGGCGCCGATGTCGATGCCGCAGTAATAGCCCACGGCATCTCACCTCTGCAGCAACTGCTCGACGAACGCCTCGATGTTGGTCCGCGTCTGCTCTTCGGAGTACAGCCGCAGGTCGTTCAGGTCGCCGTTGATGACCAGGTACGGCTTGCCCAGCTTCTGCTGCAGCCGCTGCGGCAGCCCGTAGCGGCTGTTGGAGTTGTTCGGGCAGGTCTTGGCGTCGTGGTAGAGGATGCCGTCGACCTTGAACTGCCGCGACCATCCGCTCGATGTACGCCTCCTTGCGGTCGTCGGAGCGGCAGATGAAGATGCTGCTGTAGGCCCGGGCCATGCTGCGGAACGGATCGGCCGGGTCGAGGGCCTCGAAGATCCAACTGTTGCAGTAGGTCGAGGCGACCACGCACGCCTTCAGTTCGAGGAACTGGTCGCCCAGGCTGCTGAGCTTGCCCCAGATCGGCATGCCTTCCCAGTAGATGCGGAGCCGCTCGCCCTCGACGGCCGCCACGCCCGTCGGCCACGCGCTGCTTGCAGCTCGGCCAGCAGCACCTGGTAGTAGTCGACCGCCTCCTGCAGCCCGCGCATCACCACGGCCGGGCCCATCTGGATCGTGCCGTCGAAGAAGGTGATCGGCGAGGGCACGGTGGCCGCCGTCTCCAGCACCGCCTTCCAGAGCATCGTGCGTCTGCCGCGAGATGCCGATCACCTCGCGCAGCCGGTCGATGTCGAGCTTGCGCCCGGCCACCTGCTTCCAGCGGCTCGACGAGGGCCTCGATCTGCCGGGCGACGTAGTCCGACCATCGGCTCGTCGACCGCGCCGATCGCCCGCGGCGTGTGGACGCCCAGGCAGGGCACGTTCCACTCCCGGGCGTAGAACTGGAACCAGTCCTTCACGTCGCGGCACTGGTTGGTGTTGAACACCAGCACGTCGGCCTTGGGCGGCCCGGAGAGCTTCATCTTCTGCAAGCGGGCTTTCGCCCTTCAGGTACGAGCCGACGTCGCTGGTGAGATACGAGCAGATGTCGGGCGAGAAGCCGCGGGCGTTGGCCAGCGGGATCAGGTCGGTGGCCATCCGCGTGGCCCCCAGCATGGCCCCGTGGTTCTCGGGGAAATAGACGTTGAAGCCCAGCGCCCAGAGCAGTTCGGCCGGGCCGACGCTGGTGCACCAGGCGGTCTTCTTGCCCTCCGCCGCGCCCCGGCCCAGGTCGGCGAAGTACTGGCCCATCACGTCGCGGAGCTTCTTGCTGGCGGCGAAATCCTTGCGTTCGGCGGTTGTTGTCGACATTATCGAAATCCTCGGTGATTGGTTCCTGTAACGGAGAGTGCTCCCGCCTGCGAAGGTGGCCGCATAGCGGCGCTGTGGGAGCACTCCTGTCAGCCACAACAAATCCTACTTGGGGTTGATCCCGAGCTGCTTCGCCTGTTCACGATCCTCTCTCGCCTTGATCGTTTCACCCTTCTCCTCGTAGGCACTGGCTCGAATGTCAAACGCTGAAGCCCATTTCGGCTCTAGCCGAATGGATTCGGTGCAGTCCGCGATCGCCTTGTCCAAGTCGTGCTTCCAAAGGTACGCACGCCCCCTGTTTCTGTATGCCGGCGCTGCTCGTTTCGGGTTCGGGTTGAGGCGAATCGCCTCAGTATAGTCCGCGATGCACTTGTCAAGTGCGTTGTTTACCATGTAAGTGCATCCTCGCCCAAAGTAGAAATCGGCCGACTTTGGATCAAGCCGGATGGCCTCCGTGTGGTCTGCGATGGCTTTGTCGAAGTCCTGGGTGGCGAATGCCGATCCCCGTTGCGAATAGGCCCTCGCCGATGTGGGATCGACGCGGATGGCGCTTGTAAAATCTGCGATGGCTTTGTCGAGTTCTAACTTCCCCCAATATGCAGAGCCCCTGTTGATGTAA
The DNA here is from genome assembly GCA_963759115.1 of uncultured Planctomycetaceae bacterium. Taxonomy (GTDB): domain Bacteria; phylum Planctomycetota; class Planctomycetia; order Pirellulales; family Thermoguttaceae; genus CAVWXT01. Next base: position 673,645 of record CAVWXT010000001.1, on the reverse strand, counting down.
GCATCAGCCGAGATCGGGCCGAGACGGATAGCCTCGGTATGGTCGGCAATGGCCATGTCGAAGTCGTGCTTCTTCTCGTAGGCAATGCCCCGCTTGGCGTATGCTGCTGTCAATTTTGGATCGAGCCGAATAGCTTCCGTAAAGGCGGAAATCGCCGCATCAAGGTCCTCTTTGTCCATCAACGCATCGCCCTGCCGAAGTGCCCGACTGGCCAAATCTGCCCCGCCATCTACCGGTGGCTTGCAGCCGAGCAACACCAGGGTACCGGATAATGTCAGTAAGGTGCAGTACCATTGCATCTTCATTGTCGTGTCTCTCTAGTTAGGGGGCAAGCGTGAGCATGCGCGGATCAGCGGCAGCGTCCTCCAGAAGCCGGCAGGGGGCGTATCGTGGACCGCACTCGACGCTCAGTTGTCGAAGCTCCCGCAGCACCCGGTCCAGTCCCACGTCGCAGGCATACCTCAACACGCCGCCGCGGAAATCGGCCAGCCCCGTGCCCAACACCATAGCCACGTCGATATCGGCCGGCCGCTGAGCAACCCCCTCCTCGATCAGGCAAAATGCCTCAGCCGCCATCCGCAGCATCAAGCGCTCGACGATCTGCTCCGCGGCAGGCGGGCGATTCACGCCGGATTCGCGCCGCGCCGCGGCGATGATCTCGGCCGTCGCTTCGTGCGGAAGGGGCGTGCGATCGAAGGGCTCATAGCGATACACGCCCGCGCCCGTCTTCTGGCCGAGGTGCCCGCGCTCGACCAGTTGCTGGGCGATCCGCGAGAGGCCGCCGTGCTGCGGAAAGGCCCGACGCAGGATGGCTTCCGTAAATATCAGGATATCCAATCCCGACATGTCGATCAAGCAGAGCGGCCCCATCGCAAAGCCGAAATCGGTCATGGCCCGATCGACGGCCTCCGGCTCGGCGCCCTCCTCCAAGAGCCAAAAGGCCTCCTTGAGATACGAGACGAAGAGCCGCGTCACCACGAACCCTTCGCGGCTGAGGACCACCACGGGCGTCTTCTTCATCGCCTTGGTCACGGCCAGCGCGGCGGCGATCACTTCGGGCGGCGTCGAGGGGCGGCGAACCACTTCCACCAGCGGCATCTGCTGGGCCGGATGGAAGAAATGCATCCCGATGAGCCGGCCCGGATACCACATCCCCTCGGCCAAGACGTCCAGACTGATCGTCGAGGTGTTGGTGGCAATGATCGTATCGGCCGAACAGAACGACTCCAACTGCGCGAACGCGGCGCGCTTTACGGCCGCATCCTCGAAGACGGCCTCGACCACCAATTCCGCGGCACCAAGAGACGCAGGGTGGGAGGTGGGCCTAAGACGAGCCATCGCGGTCTCGGCTTGGGCGGCGCTGAGCTTGCCTTGGCCGACCCGGCGATGGAGCGAGGCCCGAATCCGCTCCACGCCGGCCATTAGCGCGGACTCACTCTGGTCGCAAGCGACGACACTGATGCCGGCCGAAAGCAGGGCCTGGGCAATACCCGTGCCCATTGTACCCATGCCCAGCACGCCGGCGCGGCTGATCCGCGCCGGGGCCTCGTCTTCCAGCCCCGGCACGTCGGCCGTCTGGCGGCTGGCGCAGAAGACGTAAATCTTGTTCTGCGTCGCGCGGGTGGCCATGCAGGCGCGAAAGGCCTCCTGCTCGGCACGCAGCCCGGCCTGAAAGGACTCCTCGATGCCGGTCCGCACCGCGTTGAGGATTTCGTGCGGGGCAATGATCTCCGGCCGCCCGGCGGTGATTTGTTGCTCGGCCTTGGCCAACGCGGCACGGTCGGCCGCCGAAGGCGACACATCCCGTAGGGCCCGCCGTGCGGACCTTTTTGCGGGTATTTCGCCAATCACGGTCCGCAAGGCGGACCCTACGGGCTGGCGTGCCAGCGAGGCGTTACTCACTGCGGGCAACTCATCGGCCGGGCACACGGCATCGATCAGGCCCAACTCCAAGGCCCGCTGCGTATCAATCGACCGGCCGCTGAGCAGCATTTCCAGGGCAGCTTCTAGTCCCACGAGCCGCGGCAACCGCTGCGTGCCGCCGGCCCCCGGATTGATGCCCAGCCGCACCTCGGGCATGCTGAAGCGGCTGCCTTGGACCGCGACGCGCCCATGGCAGGCCATCGCCAGTTCCAGCGCGCCGCCGAGCACGTGCCCCGCCACCACGGCCACAACAGGCTTGGAGCAGTCCTCGATTTCCTGAAAGGCATCCTGAAAGACCCGCGACGCCCGCACCGCATCTTCGCCGCAGCGGATTTTCTGGAAGATGGCCAAATCGGCCCCCGCGCTGAAATGTCCCGGTCCGCCCGTGATTACGATGCCTTGCACTTGGGGATCGCTCACGGCCCGCCGCAGCGCCGCCCGCAGCTCGTCCAAGAGCGCGAACGTAATGGCGTTAGACGGCGGCGCATCGAGCCGCAAGATCGCCAGCGTGTCGCCGAGGGTGTAGTCGATCACAGAACCAATGTCAGCTTCAGGGAGTCTTCGGCCTGGTCGGGACGGGCCAAGACGGGCGTGCCCACCGGCCACTCGGCGGCGTGCAACTGGGTCCCCTCTCCTTTTGAGAGAGGGGAGACTTCTCACGTACGCATCTCAAGCCGTGAGACGCCAATCCCGTAAGGATACGTCCCGAACGCAACGGCCGTCAAGAGTCCGTCCGCCTTTGGAGTGCGGCGATTCATCGCCGCTTTTCTTGCCTAGGGCAGCCGGTGAGCGACGGTTTCCGTCCCTCCACGGAAAGCGGCGATGAATCGCCGCACTCCAAAATGCGGGAAAGGCGGACGGACTCTCAAGGGCCGCACGCCGCCGGGCGTGGTGCGGACGGGCGGAGCGCGGTACAATCAACATTGCGACGGCGACCTCGTCTTTGCCAGGAGCCTTCCGATGACGCCCGAAAGCCTCCGCCTCCTCATCCAGGCAGGCAATCCCATCATCTCGATGGAGACGCCCGACGAGCCGCGGGCCGTCCGCATGGTGCGCGACGTTGCGGAAGGTTCGTCGTTGCCTCTCTGGGAGTGGTCGGTGACGGACGGGCTCTGTACGACGAGGCCCGAAGCGTCGCAGACCGTGGTCAAGCCCGACAAAGTCGTGGCGGCGCTGAGCTACGTCAAGGAGACCACGTATCCGGCCGTCTATCTGTTCAAGGACCTCAGCCCGCACTGCAAAGATCCGCAAGTCGTGCGGTGCATCCGTGATTTGTATTTCTCGCCGGACACGCGCTTGTGGACCCTCGTGCTGATCGACGCCGCGCCCCTGCCGCCCGAGGTGCGCCGCCTGACCGTCCCCTTCGACGTGGGCTGGCCCGACGAAGAGGAATTGACCGAAATCGTTCGCACGACCTTTCGCGAGGCGCAACGCCGCAGCCTGAGCGAAATGCAATTCAAGCTGACCAAGCGGGAAATGGAGATGCTCGTGCAGACCTTGCGCGGGCTGACCTCCGAGGAGGCCGCCCGAGTGGTTTCGGGGGCCATCCACGGCGACGGCGTCCTGGACCGTTGCGACCTGCCGCGGGTCGTGGACGCCAAGCGCAACCTCTTGGGAACCACCGGTTGCCTGGAATTGATCGCCGCCGACTTTTCGCCGGACGAGATCGGCGGGATGAACAACTTGAAGCGGTGGCTTAACCTGCGGCACGGCGGCTTTACGGCCCGCGCCCGCGAGTTCGGCCTCGATCCGCCGCGGGGAATCTTGCTGTTGGGTGTGCAAGGCTGCGGAAAGAGCCTCTGCGCCAAGGTGGTCGCTTCGGCCTGGCGGATGCCGTTGATGCGGATGGACCCCGGCGTGCTCTACCAGAAATACATCGGCGAGAGCGAGGCCCGGCTCCGCGAGGCCCTCCGCCAGGCCGAGTCGATGGCCCCGGTCATTCTGTGGATCGACGAGATCGAAAAGGCGTTTGCCTCGGCCAGCAGCGACTCGGCCGACGGCGGATTGTCGCAGCGGATGTTTGGCACGCTGCTGTCGTGGATGCAAGACCACCGGCACCCGATCTTTCTGATCGCCACGGCGAACAACCTGGCCCAACTTCCCCCCGAGTTGATGCGCAAGGGCCGCTTTGACGAGATCTTCTTCGTCGACTTGCCCGGTCCGGCGGAGCGCGAAGTGATTTTCTCGGTACACCTCAAGAAGCGGCAACGCGACAAGGCCAAGTTCGACCTGGGCCGTTTGGTGGCCGGCTCCGAAGGCTTCACCGGCGCCGAGATCGAGCAGGCCGTAATCTCCGGCCTCTACGCGGCGTTTGCCGCACAGGCCGAATGCACTACCGAACATATCCTGGCGGCCATCCAGGCCACGCAGCCCCTTTCGGTTGTGATGCGAGAGCACGTCGAGCGTCTGCGGGCCTGGGCCCACGGGCGTTGCGTGATGGCCGATTGACCGAACCCAGGTCGGTTATGACAACGAGATGGGTTCTTGGTTTTGGGTCTTAGGTCTTGGGTCTTGGGACTTAGTGACGAAGACCCAAGACCATAGTCTTCCTCGAACGCGGCCCCCGGTTGCGGCTTGGTACAGTCCTTCCAAAAAATTCCACTTGACAGCCTTTGGCTTCTGTACTATAACTACTAGTACAGTTAGTGAGGTACACGTGGAATTCTCCATCGATCCCTCCAGCCGGTGGCCCATCTGCCGGCAATTGACCAGCCAGATCCGCGAGGGAGTCGCGCGGGGGCGGCTCCAACCCGAGGAGCGGCTCCCCTCGGTCCGCGAGCTCTCCCGGTCGCTGGTGGTCAATCCGAACACGATCGCCCGCGTGTATACCGAACTGGAGCGGGACGGGATACTGAACACGCGGCCCGGGCTGGGGGTCTTCGTAGCCCATCCGCGGGCCGATCTGTCCCGCAAGGTCCGCAAGGAGCGGCTGCAGGAAGCGCTGGACGGCTTTTTGACCGAGGCCGTCCATTTGGGCTTCGCGGCCGAGGAAGTCGTAACGCTGGTATCGGAACAGGTGAAGCAATTTCAGTGGTCCGACAAGGAGTAGTCATTGACAGGGGACTGTCCCAATTTTCGCGGCGCGGAGAACGTTGCGGTGCGAATAGGCTTAATCGCCGCGAAAATGGGACTGTCCCCCTAGCGCTACGGAAGGGGACAGGTCCATGTTTTCAGCCGATATTTTTCTCGCAGAACACGATTTCTCGCCGAAAAATGGACCAGTCCCCAACCGGTTCAAGGAGTAGTCATGCCCGACGTGATTGTCACCCATCGCCTGACCAAGTATTACGACGGCCACTGTGCGGTCGATGGCCTCAACCTGCGGGTGGCCCAGGGAACGGTCTACGGGCTGCTGGGCCGCAACGGGGCGGGCAAAACCACCGCCATCAAAATGCTGCTGGGCATGGCCCATCCCAGCTACGGCCGGGCCGAAGTGCTGGGCGAGGATTCGCCTGCACCTGCGGCCGGAAACCCGCGCCCGCATCGCCTATCTGGCCGAAGGCCATCCGCTGTATCGCTGGATGACCATCGGCCAGGCGGTCGAGTTCACCCGCGCGTTTTACGCCCGCTGGAACCAGCAGCTTGTTGGAGCAGATTCTCGATCATTTCGAGCTTTCGCCCAAGCGCCGCATTCGCCGGCTCTCGCGCGGCCAGCAGGCGCAGGTCGCCCTGGCGCTGGCCGTGGCCACCGACCCGGAAGTGCTGATCCTCGACGATCCCACGTTGGGCCTGGATACGGTGGTTCGCCGCGATTTTCTGGAATCGCTCATCCAGATCATCCAGCGCCGCGGCCGGACGATCCTCTTCAGTTCGCACATCCTCGGCGACGTGGAGCGGGTGGCCGATCGCATCGGCATCCTGGTCGACGGCGTGTTGCGGGTCGATTGCCCCACCGATCATTTCAAGGAATCGGTCCGCAAGGTGCTTTTGGAGTTCGACGGCGAGCCGCCCGAGTTGCCAGATTGTCCGGGCCTGGTGAACCGCCGGCAGGTGGGCCGCAAGCTGGAGTTGGTGGTGGTCGGTTTCGGCGAACCGCATCGGCAGTTGTTCGATTCGCTCCACCCGCGGGATGTCGAGGTGATCGATTTCAACCTGGAAGACGCCTTCATCGAGTACACCCGCGGCCCGCGCCGCAGTCTGCCGATCTTCGCGGAGGAGGAGGTGGCCAATGTTTAAGGCGATGGCGTTGAAGGAATTGCGGGAGACGCGGGGCATCACGCTGCTGGCTCTGGCGGCCTACGCCCTGCTGGTGGCAGCCGCGGTGAGTCCCTGGGGTGCTCGGCAACGGTACCTGCCGCCGTTCATCAGCGACGGCTTGTTTCTCGGCTGGTTCGTGTGCATCTCCGGAGCGATGGCGATTGCCTTGGGTCTGCGGCAGACTCTCGGTGAGTCGATCCCCGGCACCTATCCGTTCCTATTTCATCGCCCGGCCGGCCGCCGCTGGCTGATCGGCGTGAAGCTGCTCACGGGAAGCGTCCTGTACCTGATTTGCGCGGCGGTTCCGATCTTGGCCTACGGAGTCTGGGCGGCAACCCCCGGCACGCATTCCGACCCCTTCGAGTGGTCGATGACCGGGCCGGCTTGGCACCTGTGGTTCGGCATGACGTTGCTGTACCTGGGTGCTTTTCTGGCTGGCGTCCGGCCCGGCCGCTGGTATCGATCGCGAATCCTGCCCCTGGTGGCCGCCGCGTTCGCCCTGTTCATGGTCACCTTTGCTTTTTACTTCTTCGACGAGCCACTCTGGCCGTGTGGGATCATCGTTGCGGTTGACGGCTGGATGGTTGCCATGATTCTTTTCGTCGTCCGAACCCGCGATTACCCCTGAGTGTCTTCCCGGCGGGAATCTCATCATGAAAATACAATGCGAACGACTTGCATCGCTGGGGCTGGGGATCATCCTGGCGATTGGCGCCGGCGTGGTGTGGGGCCTGGCGCTGCTGTTGGGCTTTACGCTCACCGTCGAGATCTTCTTTCCTCGCGACGTTGTCAACGAGTGGGAGGAACCAAGCGTTCTCCGCGGGGGGAAGCTGGTCATCCGGTCGTACTCTTCCAAGCACGGCCACACGTACCGTACCTTGGATGGCAAACCGATCAAGGTGACGAGTGACGACGTAATGCAGGAGACGGGCCTTTCCCCGCCGGTAGACCAGCAGTGGCAGAAGTGGTCTGGTGACTTGCCCTGGTCGAGCCGGATCCAGCGACTCGACATCAACAGCGACTCTGAACGCTGGTATCTCGTCCACGATGGCAAACTCGACGGCCGAGCGTACATCGTGGGCTATGACCGCGAGACAAAGCAAAGGATCGGCTATTTCGGACGCAACAGTTTTCAGCTCGACCAGCCGCTTTCGCAAGAGCAGTTTCCGGTCAACGGCCGCAAGATCATGTATAGACAGGCAATCCATTTCATGCCCTATTCCGCCTCGCGCGGCGACGAGGCCGATATGGAGACCGCGGGCGATCGGGCCTGTCCGTTCCTTCTGGCCGACGATGGTCTGATCGCGATCGATGTCAGCAGGCGTTTCGCCGCGGGCCCGGCGCAGGGGCACCGGGAACGGCCAAGGTCTTTTGGAAGGATGCCACTATAGCCTCGGTCGCCTTGGGCGCCAGGGAGCGACCGGCCGCGAACCGCCCCCCAGACAAATCGCCGTTCCTGCCGACAATCGTGCTTCGCACGCCGGATCGGGTTGTCATCCTGAACCCCGCGGGCAAGGAAATCGCGGCCTATCCAGTTCCCGCAGAACTCCGCAGCAACTCGTTCAAACTGTACGAACCCCTGGAAGACACGATTCTGATAGAGACCTTTGGCAAAGAGGACTTCTTCTGGATCGACACCACGGGCAAGATCGTCCGGCGAGAGCACGTCGAGCTGCCGCCGCGTTCCAGGTCAACCACGAGGGAGAGAATCGAGGAGACGGTGGGCTTCAGCCTGTGTCTGCCCTCTCCCGGTTCAATCGTCGCGATGTGCCTCGGCAAAGTCTGGGAAGTCAGACGGCATTACCAAGTGTCAGAGTACCTGGGCCGCCCTGGACGAGGTTCTTCGCAGGATGTGGCCGGCCCTGGCGATCACGTCGATCGTCAGCACCGTGCTGGCCGTGCTCTGTTTTCTCCGCAACCGCAAGTACGGCCTGCCGTGGACCGCGGCGTGGACCGTGTTCGTGTTGTTGTTCGGCCTGCCAGCCTATTTCGGCTACCTGGCCCATCGCGCCTGGCCCGGACGGCTGCCGTGTCCAAAGTGCGGGCGGCTGGCCCCGCGCGATCGGCCGGCCTGTTTCGTTTGCGGCCGCGACTTCCCCGAGCCGGCCATGAAGGGAACCGAGGTCTTTGCGTAAGGGCACGAGGCATGTAGGGTATGCTTCAGCATGCCGGCGTTGGGTGGCACGCCCTGAGGAACTAAGGGCGTGATTGGCTCGAAGGCCACGCCCTTCGCTACGCTCAGGGCGTGCCACCCTTGCCAAGACCCACAGAAGCGAGTAGGGTCCGCCACGCGGACCACGGATGGCGTCACGGCCACCATGCACGGTCCACAGTGGACCCTACGGGGCTCTGTTTGCCCCGAAGGGGCTCGGTTCACCCAGCCCAGGGCAACGCCCTGGGGAACGGAGGCGCTCTTGCCCATCCTTCGGCCCAACGGGCCAATCACTCGACGAACGATTGGCCCGTTGGGCCGACAAAACGGGTTCGATTGGGCCAGTTTCCCCAGGGCGTTGCCCTGGGCTGGGTGAACCGCAGGGCCTTTGGCCCTCATCATCAGTGCCAAGAAATCGTGCCGCGCCACAACGCAGGCGGTGACTTTTCCCCGGCCACGGCCTCTGTTATGATTAGCCGCGGGCGAAGAAACGCTCCAAACCGCCGCTCATCGCATGATCTCCAAAACGTTTGAGTGCTACCTGGTCAGCAAGGACGCCGGCGGACAAATCGCCGCACAGATCATCCGGCGGCCGCTCGAAGAGCTGCCGGCCGGCGACGTGCTGGTGCGAGTGGCCTATTCGTCGTTGAACTACAAGGACGCACTGGCAGCGACCGGCAATCCGGGCGTCAACAAGGTTTTCCCCCACGTGCCCGGCGTCGATGCGGCGGGCGTGGTCGCCGCCAGCAGCGTGCCGCAGTTTGGCGAGGGCGACCCGGCGATCGTCACCGGCTTCGACATGGGCGCCAACCGCTGGGGCGGCTATGCCCAGTACATTCGCGTGCCCTGGCAATGGATCGTGCCGCTGCCCGCCGGACTGACGCTCCGCGAGAGCATGATCCTCGGCACGGCCGGCTTCACCGCGGGCCTGTGTGTCGATGCCCTGCAAAAGCATCAGGTTCTGCCCGACCGGGGCGAGGTGGTGGTTACCGGCGCCAGCGGCGGCGTGGGCAGCATGGCCGTGTCGATCCTGGCCTCGCTGGGTTATCAAGTGGCGGCCGTCACCGGCAAGACCGCGGCTGGTGACTATCTGCGGAATCTCGGGGCAGCCCGCATCCTTTCACGCGAGCAAGTCGACGACCGCAGCGGCAAGCCGCTCCTATCGGCCCACTGGGCGGGCGGAGTAGACACGGTGGGCGGCAACATCCTCTCCACCATCCTTCGCAGCACCCGGCACAGCGGCTGCGTGGCCGCTTGCGGGCTGGCCGCCAGCAACGAACTGCCCATCACCGTCTTCCCGTTCATTCTCCGTGCCATTGCCCTGGTCGGCATCGACGCGGCCTGGCCCGATCCGTCGCTGCGCCACGAAATCTGGCAGCGGCTGGCCGCGGCGTGGAAACCGTCCCAACTGGAGTCGATGGCCCAATTCATCGACCTGGCTGACCTGCCGAGGCACGTCGACGACATTCTCAACGGCCGCGTTACGGGCCGCGTGGTCGTGAAGATCGGCGAGTAATCGATGTAGACGCGGTATCCTGCCGCGTTATCTGGGTACGAGTCGGCGTTCTTGCAACAAGTCTGAAGCGGCAGGTGCCGCTTCTACAATTTGGCCGTTTCCTGCCGCCGGATCAACTGCTGCTCCTGCTCCGGGTCGAGCCCGTGCCGCATGGCCATCGTCTGCACCGACATCGCCCCGTTGCGCAACAGGATCTGATCGGCCTGGGCGTCTTTGAGGCGATCGCGGACGGCCAGCGTGGGCGGAATGCCGCGGATCTCCACCGCGCCGAGGGCTTCAGCCGGCAGATGGCCGGACTCCGCCGCATGACGCACCACGCGCCACAGCAGTTCCAGATCGTCTTCGAGCATGTCGTGCTGGAGCCGATCGAACATTTTGACCGCCGGACCTTCCGCCACCATCGTCGACGAATAGTTGGCGTTGCTGGCGTCGCTGGTGAGCATGAACTCGGGCATGACCAGGCGGCTGGCGATCGCCCGCAACTCGGCCTGCAACACAGCCACGTAGCGGCCGGCGTCGATGCCGGCGGCGGGGAACTCGTACTCCGTGCCGGCCACGGCGTCGAGGATCGTACCGGGCGCGTAGCGGCGGAAGTGGCTGGTGCGTCCGGTGGCCTGGCTGGCCACGGTCAGGTCGGCCTGAGCCGCCACGAACTGTTCCAACCCGGCGGCCGTGGCGGCGCGATGTTTGCGGATCACGGCGATGGCCGATTGGATTTCCGCGACGATGCTCATGTTGCGGAGCAGTTTTTCCGCCCGGCGGAGATTCTTGCGCACGGGGTAGAACAACGGCAGCCCCCGTTTGACGTTCCCATCGACGTTTGCCTTGCGATGCTGGATCTCGGCCGCATCCACGAGCCGGCCGTCGATCCAGTAGCCCAGCACGGTCTCCACGTCGTTCGGATCGGTCTGAACGCCGAAGCTGGCCGAAGGATCGGCCAATCGGTCGCGGGGCGTGGCGATTTGGGCCGGCTCGACGAACCGCACCCGCGTGGTCCCGTCCGGCAGGGCAAACAGCCGCACGAAGCACTCGCCGTCGCGGTCCTTGCGGCGGACGATTTCCTGCTGCCGCTGGTGCCAGCGGTTCATGCGGATGAAGTCGTCCAGGACGGCCTGCACTTCGCCGACCAGCGGTTCGGCCGTCTCACGGCCCCTGCCGGCCACGGCCCGATACGTGTGGCCGCTGCCGACGATGTAGCTGATGCGGTTTTCGTGGCCGTTGATGGCGAACTCGTTGGAGACCGCCAGCGCGCGGCACTGGTCGCGGATTTGGGCGAGTTGCTGGTCGTCGGCGAAAGGGATGCCGGCCGCCTGGCCGCCCACCAGCAGGCCGCCGCCGAGGCGGTTCCACGGGGCGCCGTCGACGTCGGCCACCGCTTCGGCCGGATCGACAAAGTTGTCCCACAGTTCGTCGAAGGCCTCGATCAGGCGTCGTTCGAGATATCGCAGACGAGGATCGATTGCCGGCGCGGCCGGTTGGTCATCGGTGGGACGGTCGGTATGGTTGATGGTGGACATGGGAAAGCTCCGGGCCAAGGGTTCAGGGTTCAGGGTTCAGGAGTCGTGCAGACCGTCCCGTGAACGGTTGCGGAAGTTCTTTGGGGCATGTTATTGACATGGCAACTGGTACGCAGAGAGCCATCGCTGCGGCGCACGATGCGCAGACTGCGAACTACCAGACGGGGCCGGTGCGGCGGCGAGATTGGTGCGTGGCACGCACCCTAAAGAAAGCGTGTACGCCTGAACAACGTAGCACGGCGCGGCGGCGGTTTCAAGAGAAGTTTTTGTGCCACTCGCAGTCCTCATTCACTCGTGGAGTGTGGCTGCCCTGCCAAGTGCGGACGGTGAAACGCGGCGGCCAGCGGCGGGTTTCCGACACAGTTCAATCGAACGAACGATTCCTGACACGGGAACTTGCTCGGCCGTTTCCCACCTCATCTCGCCCATGGAAATCCATGCGCCAGTTGCGCATCGGAACACCAGGGCATAATCGCTCTGAGCCCCGCTGCGCACCCCTTGTACTCCTCGCACGAACATTCGATAATCGCGCTCGTAAAGTTTGCCCCGTTTTTCCGGGGAGCGTTGGCGGTTGAACGACTGCAAACTGCCGTCGGATCTGCCATGCCCTGTCCACCAAAATAGGATCAATGCGATGAGCACGCCAGACCGGAAAGAGCCGACGATTTCTCGACGCGAGCTCCTTGGCGGCGCCGCCATGGCCGCGATCTGGCCGGCCCTCAGCGGCCGATACGCTTGGGCAGAGGACCATCCATCGTCCAGGCTTGCGTTCACGCGCGGGGCAAGCGAGTTGCATTTCGATACCGGCGTTCTCCGGGGCGCGCTCGGTGAGGGGGGCAAGTCGCTGGGATTGCGGCCCGTCGTGCATGTCGCGTCGGGTGTGCAGATGGCCGGCCAGTTCGGCATTCTCTCGCCGTATCGCATGCTGACCTCCGATGCGCGTTTCGGAACGGCAGCGTGGGACTGGGCGAGCAAGTTGGAATTGTTGGCCGACGGCGCCGCAAAAGTGCATTGGTCGCCGGACAACGAGCATCCGCTGGAGATGACGGGCGTCTATCGCTGGACGGCCGCCGACACGTTGGATCTTGAACTGACTGTCAAGCCGCAACGCGACCTGCGGCGATTCGAGTTGTTCCTTGCCTCCTACTTCAATGGATTCCCCGTATCGCTGGCCTGCGTCGAGCAACCGGGCTCGGCAAACGGCGCCGGTCGATTCATGGAAGCCGTCAAGGCGGGCGGCGATTGGCAGACCTTTCCACGCGACGATGCGGCGGCGGCCATTTTCGGCGACGGTCGGTGGAGCCGTCCACCGAATCCCGTAACGTGGCAGATGATGCCCCGCCTGGCTGCTCCGCTGGCTTTGCGACGCGACGCCAAGAGCGGACTTTGTGCCGTGCTGATGTCGCGGCCCGACGACTGCTTCGCCGTCTCGATGCCCTACGGCACGGAAGGGCATCACTCAGTCTATCTCTCGCTCTATGGCCGCGACCTCAAGGAAGGACAATCGGCATCAGCCGCCGCCCGGCTGGTGATCGGCAAGGACATCAGCGACGATCGGGCGTTGGAACTCTATCGTGCGTATCTCAAGTAGACCGAGTAAACGGGTGACGAAAGTTAGCAAAACGGATCCTGACACGTTTTTGCCCCCGATCGCATCTTTTCCAATCCATTTGTCCTCGGAACTCTGCGATAGCGCATATTTCTTCTCATTCGTTGAATGCGTCTGCGGCCTCTGCGCCGGCCTTCAGCCGATCGAGGTGATCCTGAACGAGCCTATCAAAGTAGGCTTGGTCCGCAAGGCTTCGACTTACGAGGTATCGCGATGAGAACGCAACTTGGGTACAAAAATACCAGATCCCCTGATTGGCACGTTCTGGGTTCTGGCTCTGGCGCATGATATATCGAGCGCACTTGTCATGGCGTGATTCAGGAACCCCGTCGCCGCCCATTTTGCTGGCGACGAATGCCTCCCAAGTGTCGATCGGCTGAAGTAACTGCCGATCCTGTGTGGGTACCAACTTATACCACACTGCCAGATCGCGGAGAAACAACGAAGCGATCTTGGGGCCAACGCCGTTAATTTCCGTCAGCTTTGCATGGACGTTTTTTAGGTCGCCACGCGCAGTTGCATCACGTGCCCAAGCGACGATTGGCTTACCGAGTTGGGAGGCTAACTTGACAGCTGAGTCTTTTTTTATCGTCTTCTCGACGCCGTCCTTCCAATGGTACTTGGTGTGCTTCGGGCAAAGCGGGTTGAGGCCTGGGTTGGTGTTCTTTTTGTTCAGCTTTTGCTCGAACTTGCACCACGCCGTTGAGGCTGTTCTTTCATCGAAGGGCTCCGATTCCAGTTCTCGTATCACGTCACACGCAACCGACGAATAGTCCGGCGATCGTCCCTGTCTCTCATAGGCGTAGCTCCCTAGGAACAGGCGTAGGGAGGCCCATTGATCGCCGACGTCATCGCCAAAAGCTCGCCAATTGGGCAGCATGAGCCGTTTGACGTACAGAACCGAGAGCCGTTCAAATTTTTTCATTGCTTGTCGGCGTTTGCCGCCTCCCAAGAGTGAAAAAGGGGGCAAAATTATTATTCAGTCAACTCAGCTATATCTTGAACTCCGTCATCCCCGGCATGGGCACCGGATACCATCCCTTTTCATCCGGCTTCACCGGTGCTTCCATGTCAAGACGCACGTCTTCAACCTTCGGGGCAAAGAAGAAGTTGGATTTTTCAACCTGCTCCCAAGTCAGTTCCGTGCCGCTATAACACGTCAACTGACCCATGACGGCAATCAGCGTGCTGCGGGCCATGTAGTCGCCCGCGTTGACCGGCTTGCCCGAGCGGATCGCCGCGAACAGGGCCACGTGTTCCAGCTCGTGCGGATCGCCAATCGGGCCTTGATAACTCCATGGGTTCTCCCCAACGATCCGATAACGGAAGTTTGGAGTCAAGTAACACCGTCCCTTGCTGCCGAAGTAAGCGCTGCTGTATTCGTTGTAACAGCCGTTTTGCGTTCGGCACAGCGCATACATGCGCACGCCGTTGGCATACTCGTAAACCACCGAATGGTGATCGAACACATCGCCGTACACCTCGCCAAAACTGGCGGATCGCCCTCCCAGGCCGTGGGCTTTGATCGGCGTCTGCTCGCGCAGCATCCAGGTAGCGCGGTCGACGTTGTGTACCAGCGATTGGGTCACGTCGTCGCCCGAGAGCCACGTAAAGTGGTATTGATTGCTGAACTGATACTCCATCTCGGTCTGCTTGGGCTGGCGATGGTAGAGTTGGTACGGTCCGCGAAGGAAGTTCTCCTCGACCGCCACGATTTCACCGATGGCCCCATCGTGGATGCGTTTGATGGCCTCTTGAAAACCAGGCTCGAATCGGCTGTGCAGGCCGGACATGACGCTCAGCTTCTTCTGTTTGGCCAATTCGCAGGCGGCCGTAACCTCCCGCACGCCGACCGGGTCGATGGCATGGGGCTTTTCCACAAACACGTGCTTGCCCGCCTCCACTGCCTCGCGGAGATACATGGGGTGGTACTTGGCCGAACAGGCAATCAACACAACGTCGGCGCTCTCGATCACGTGCCGATACCCGTCGAGGCCGGAGAAACAATGCGCGTCATCCACCTCGACCTGGTTCGGCTTCTGCTTCTTCAGCAGTCCGCGGCGGTTATGGACGCGATCGGCGAAGATGTCGGTCATGGCCACGAGTCGCACGCCGGGATCGGCGTTCATGGCGTTGAGTGCCGCTCCAGGCCCGCGAGCGCCGCAACCGACCAGGCCAATCTTGATGACGTCGCTTCCGGCGGCGTGGGCTCTGAACGAGTTGCAGCCCCCCCAAGGCCATCGCTCCGGTGGCCACAGTCATCGAGGTTTTCAGAAAATCACGGCGCGAAGGCTCGATCGCTTGCTGCTTGTCCATGAAAATGACTCCTGATTCGGTTGGGTTTGAGTTGGGTCGAAAGGCGGCACGGTGGGGCAAGAAGAAAAAATGCAGATATTGGTCTTATCCCCTTTTTCCCCCCTTTCGCCCTCAGTATGACGTAGCAAGATTGACAACGCCATACTCGGCTGCGAAAATGCGGTAGAGTTTTGCGGCACTTCGGCGGTCGAATACCTGTTCGGCGAGCGGAGGGACGTTGCATGACCGATAACGGACCGATCCTCGTAACCGGGGCGGCCGGTCAGCTTGGGGCGGTCGGGCGAACCGTGACCGGGCTGCTCCTCGATCGCGGGCTTCCGGTTCGCGCCATGGTCCGCCGCGAGGACGACCGGGCGGCGGCCTTGCGGGCCGCTGGCGCCGAGGTGGTGGTCGGAGACCTGCTCGAACCGGCCGACGTCTATCGGGTCGTCAGCGGCTGTCGGCGAGTCTACTTCGGCATGTCCGTGTCCCCCGGGTACCTGGAGGCGACCGTGACGATGGCGGCGGTCGCCCGGGAAGTCGGGGTCGACGTACTGGTCAACATGTCCCAGATGACCGTCTCCCAGATGAGTATCCAGAACACTACCCCCAGCCCTCAGCAGCGGCAGCACTGGCTCAGCGAGCAGACGCTCGCGTGGTCCGGGCTGCCGGTCGTCACCATCCGGCCGACGGTCTTCCTGGAGGGCTTCTTCCTCCCCCTCACCGGTCCGACCGTCCGCGACCGAGGCCGCATCGAACTGCCGTTCGGGCGGGGCAAGACGAATCCGGTTGCCGCGGCTGATGTCGCTCGGGTTGTGGCTGCCGTCCTCGCCGACCCTGGGCCACACCTGGGCCGGATTTACGAACTCACCGGTCCGCGGTCGCAGGACATGCAGGGGGTCGCCCGTGAGGTACTCGGATGCGCTCAAGCGTGAGATCACGTACTCTGACATCCCTCCCGAGGATTGGGAACGGGAACTGAAAAGGGCCGGGTTGCCGGAGCACCTGACCCGGCATCTGGTGACGATGGCCGAGTTGAACCGGGCCGGTCGGTATGACCGACTGGCGGACGGCGTGCAGCGGGTGACTGACCGGCCGGCGATGAGCGTCCGGAAATTTGTGTCGCTCCACGCGGATGAGTTCGGCGGTCGTCGATCTTGAAAGAAAAGGGGATAAGTCCCATTTTATGCGGATATTGGACTTATCCCCTTTTCTCCCCCAAGGCCGGCGCGGCGCGGTGGCGCGTGGAGGAGTGTTTCGAAGACGGGAAGATGCACTTGGGGATGGCGGACTACGAAGCCCGCTCGTGGAACAGTTGGCATCACCACGTGGCTCTGGTGGCGCTGGCGCACTTGTACGTAACGTTGACCAAACGGGACATCAAGCACGACGTGCCGGACTTGACTCTGGACTTGGCGTTGCGAGTCCTGCGTTCGTCATTTGCGCGACCGACAGTCACCGAAGATGAAGCGATGGACATCATCGACTACCACATTGAACGCAACCGCGTAGCCCACGATTCGCACCGCAAATCGTGGCTGGCAAAGCACAAACGGCTCGCCAAGAAACTCTTGCTGTAGAGCTAAGTGCGTCTGACCCCATTTCGACGTCCTCGGAAGGCACGTCTCTGATCATCCGCAGAAAGGCCTCGATCGACGGACAGCGGCGGCTCACGTCCGGCTCGATGCAAGCGTGAATGGCCTGGGCCAGCACGGGGTGAATTTGCGGGCGGCACTCGCGGATATCCAAGGGCGGCTGGTCGTGGGTCATCGCCGCCATGCCCGTCGTGCCGCGCAGCCAGGGCAGATGAAACGTGCAAAACTCGTAGGCCGTCACGCCAAAGGAGAACACGTCCAGCCGTTGGTCGGTCGCCCTGCGGCGGACGAGCTCCGGGGCCATGTAGTTGGGCGAGCCCGTTCGGTTGCCCGGTTGCATGAACTGCCGCGTGGCCGGTACGGTCAGGCCGAAATCGATCAGTTTCAGGTCTTCGCGATTGTTGGTCAACAGGAAGTTGCGAGGGCAGACGTCGCGGTGGATGAACCCTGCCGCGTGAACGGCGGCCACGGCCTCGGCGGCCTCGCGGACGTAGTGAAGACGGCGTCCATCCAAGCAAGGGTCGCGCGCCACCAGGACGGAGTTCATGTCCGGCCCTTCGAGAAATTCCATCACCAGGTATTGGGCCCCGTCCACCGTGAGGCCGTGCTCATAGGTCTCCACAATGCGAACGTGCTTCAACTGCGTGGCGATCTCGCCCTCGCAGGGCTTGCTGAGCCCCTTGAAACGCGCCTCGAATACCTTGGTCTTGGCCAGGTCGAGCACCTTCAGGCCGACCACCTTGTCGGTATCCAGATCCCGCGCCATGTAGAAATCGGACATCGAGCCCGAGATGGCGGCCCGCAGAGCGCAAACCGCCGTGAGACGTTCAGCCGGCTGGCGGGGAGCATCAACTTGAGGCGGTCGAGTAGATTCATGCTTGAGCCGCTGGGGGCTGGCGTCTCGTCGCTCGGGGGAGCGGCCGGCTGCCCTTAGATCATGCCCTGAAAACGAGCCAACATCAAGCGCCCCCGCGTCGTCCCTTCAGCGATTATACTAAGGAACGCTCGGCGATGCGCTATCGGCCAAGCGGCACTCAAGGCCAATCAGTTCTTCGCTGTGGGAGGCGACTCCAGTCGCCGATTGCCCGAGAACGGCCGCAGATCGGCGACTGGAGTCGCCTCCTGCAAGTCCTATTTGGAAAAACTGATCGGCCAAGCGGCGCCGGCATTAAGCCACCCGCTGGTGTGGAACACCGACGCCCAGCGATCATTTTCCGCAGTAGTCGATCGTTCGCGCCAGTTCGCTCTGCAAGTCCTGACGGCGCACGATGCGGTCGATGAATCCGTGTTCCAGCAGGAATTCGCTGGTTTGGAAGCCCTTGGGCAGTTCGATGCGGATGGTGGCCTTGATGGTGCGCGGGCCGGCGAAGCCGATCAGGGCGCGGGGCTCGGCAAACACTACGTCGCCCAGCGAGGCGAAACTCGCCGCCACGCCGCCCATGGTCGGATTGGTCAGCACGGAGATGAACAGCCCGCCCGCCGTGTCGAGGCGGGCCAGCGCGGCCGACACCTTGGCCATCTGCATCAGCGAGAGCACACCCTCGTGCATGCGGGCGCCGCCGCCGGAGCCGGAGACGATGATCAGCGGCAATTGCTCTTCCGTAGCGCGTTCAATGGCGCGGGTGAGTTTTTCGCCCACTACCGAGCCCATACTGCCCATGATAAAGGCCGAGTCGGTCACGCCGAAGGCCACGCGGCGGCCGCGAATCATGCCCGTGCCCACCACAGCCGCCTCTCGCAACCCGGTGCGTTGCTGCTCCTCTTCGAGCCGTTGGGGGTAGGGCTTCTGGTCCACGAATCGCAGGGGATCGGCCGATTCCAGATCGGCGGCCCATTCCTCGAACGTGCCCTCGTCGAGCACCTGGGCAATCCGCTGGCGGGCCGGAACGTACCAGTGGTAGTCGCATTCCGGGCAGACCCCCAGCCGCTTTTCGGCTTCTTTACGGAAAATCGTCGCCTGGCAGCCGGGGCAACGCTTCCAAAGCCCTTCCGGCACGCCCCGCTTGGGACGCTTCAAGACGTTCTTCCAACTGCTCGGATCGGCGGGCTGTGTTGGCATCGACATTGTTCGGTGTTCGTGAGTCCTTGTAGGGCGGGCATCGCCCGCCACAAGATGTTCGTGTTCGGTGGGCGGTGCCCAACTTACGTGTTGTGGTTCGCCCTCACACGCTCGCCGCGAGCACTCCCTCGGGGGCCACTTCGAGGACCTCGAACCGCCCGTGTCCGTTCGGCGCCTTCCACAAATCCCCCAGTTCCCCGTGGCTGATGAACCGCCGCACCAGGCTTAGCAGCGGTTCGGGCACGACCAGCCCGATCACCCCTTGCTTGTGGCGCTTCAACAGCTTCACCACCGCTGCGCGAACACGATCGTCGGCCGCACTGAGCATCTCGCCTTCGGGCGGACACACGTTCTCCGGCTGTTCCTGCCACTGCCGATAAACCTTTGGCTGCTTATGGCGGACGCCTTCCACCAGCATGCCTTGCCACAAACCCTGGTTGAAGTTCTGCAGCCGCTCGATCTTCTTCAGCTTGATTCCCAGGGCCTTGGCAACGATCTCGGCGGTCTGCATGGCCGGCTGCGACGCGGGCGCATAAAGGGTCTCGATCTCCTTGTCGCGCAATTGTTCCGCGGTCTGCACGGCTTCCGCCGTACCCTGTTCGTTCAAGGGGATATCCAGACTTCCCTGGATCCGCTGCTGCACGTCGTAGTCGGTGGAACCGGGACGAATCAACACAATTCGTAACATCTCTAAACTCGCACTTCCTTTATGGCTCTGGCACGGCCGGTCATCTCGTCGATGAACCGGCCGTAGTTGTCTTGGGAAAACAGGGCTGAGCCGGTCACCAGCAGATCGGCGCCCGCGTCGGCACAGGCGCCGACTGTATCCAGATTGACGCCCCCGTCAACCGACAGGAGCTTGTTAGGTCCGACAAGCGTGCGCAGGCGGCGCAACTTCTCCAAGGCCACCGGATCGAACGCCTGGCCACCGAATCCGGGCATGACGCCCATCACTAACACCAGGTCGCACAGATCGAGGCACCCGCTCAGGGCATCGACCGAAGTGGGCGGATTCAGCGAAATCCCCACACCCGCCCCCAACTGGCGAATCTCCTCCAACAGGGGGCGCGGATCGGGGAGCACTTCGATATGGACCGTCAGTAGATCGGCCCCGGCCTCGCGGAACCGGCGTACATAGCGCGCCGGCTCGGAAATCATCAGGTGTACGTCCAGCGGCAAATCGGTCGAACGACGGATGGCCTCGACAACCGGCAAGCCAAAGCTGAAATTGGGCACGAAATGGCCATCCATGATGTCCAGGTGCAACAGACTCGGCACCGCCCTCTTCCACGCGACGAATCTCCTCCCGCAGCTCGGCGAAGTCGCACGACAACAGCGACGGCGCAACCAGCGGCGCGGCGGAATGCAAATCGGCAAGAATCGGCGAAATGGACATACGGAAGGCGCTAAGGACCTTGCAGAGAACCAACGCGTGGCGGTCAGACTTCAAAGAGATGCTGCGATAGTCTGCTCAGACAGGCTTGGCCCCGTCTGCTCGAAGTTGTCTTTCGATCAAGCGGTATCGATCGCGACCCACCGCCTCGTGCTTGCCGACGTCGACGTGCGTCGGACTGGCCGCCGGGGAGCAATCCCCCAGCCCCTTGAAAACAACCTAATTCTAGCAGCGACAACCCGGCTCGTCTGCGCTTCTTTTGGGGAAGATCGTAAGTGCCTATACAATCACCAGTTGCGCACCACGCCCGGTAAAGCTTCGTCCAACCCGTCCGCGTAGGGGATTGGCCGGGTGCCAAGGTGCTTCGACGAGGGGATGGCCTTGGGCAATGTTATGAACTGTCGGGGGCGGCCGGGATCGCGGTTGGCATCGTCAATGTAGCGCGCCGTTCGGAAGAGAGATTCCAGGGCAGAAAGGGGTGGATGTCGTCGGGCGCTTCCCGCCAGCCGCTGCACAATTCTCCAAGTACCACGTCAGCCACGGGCGAGGATTGATTTTCCCGTGAGCCAGCGTGGCCAATAGCGAGAACATGGTCGCTGCCAGCCGGCCACTCCAGAGGGAACCCGAGCCGCAGAAGTTCTTTCGCGCCACGGCCGGACCGCGACCAGCTCGTTCCGAAGCGTTGTTGTCCAGCGGGATGCGCGGATCATCGACGAACCGAACCAGTCCCGTCCAATGCTCTTGCAGACTTTCCAGAACTTTGCGGCACGGCTGGCGGAGTTTGGCATCGGAGAGTTCTGTCACGGCTTCAGCACGCATCGTTTCCACCGCACGACGCAAGAGAACATCCTGTTCTTGAAACTTCACCGAATCGAACGGATGTTGTAGGCGTTCTCGATTGACGTGATAAACGTGTCGGATGCGGCGCAGCCACTCCAAGGCCCAAGGCGTCAACTCCGTCCAACTCTTGCCCACTGCGACAAAGTCGCACCGCACATGCACCAACAGAACGCCAACAACAGCAACCCTCTTTTCACCGGCGTCATGGCCTTGTAGCCTGAGTACCGATCCACTGCCAACACCCCGGAAGCCTTTAGCCCCAAGTGCGACTGCGGCACTTCGTGGCCGCGACTGGGATCGAGCAGATAGACCACCGTATCCGTGCCGAGAATGACCCACAACCACCAGCCATAGCCCTTTTTCCCGTCCAAAACGGCGAAAACCAGCCATCGGGTTTCGTCGGCTTGATGGAAGTCGCCTTGCCGATTTCGCTCGCACAATGCCTCGTAGATCGGCTGCAACATCGGCCCCATCCGTTGCAGCCCGTCGTTGATCGTGCCACCCGGCAAGTCCAAATCATACTGTTCGAGTTGCCCGAGCAGCCGTTCCGTGGGCCGATACGACGAATACTTATCCAACAAGACAAACACCCAGATCGAAACGCCGTAGTTGCCTTTGGGAATCAATTTCGGCGGCGGCGGGGCCGTAAGCGTTCGCCTCGCGGGATCGCAATCGCACGCCGCCCGATAGCGTCGCCGTCG
The DNA here is from genome assembly GCA_963759115.1 of uncultured Planctomycetaceae bacterium. Taxonomy (GTDB): domain Bacteria; phylum Planctomycetota; class Planctomycetia; order Pirellulales; family Thermoguttaceae; genus CAVWXT01. The sequence goes on along the minus strand of CAVWXT010000001.1, from coordinate 651,848 downwards.
AATGCGCCGCCGATGCGCCCGCACGTCGATCTCCAACACCTCCGAATCTTCCGTGTCTGACATCATCGCGGGCAACCTTCCGCAGATCGGACAGATCAACGATTCTTCCGGCAGCGCGACAAACTCTTCCTCGACTGGCAGATGGGAATAGTCGCGCCGACCGTGGCCGGCATGACCGGGCTGCGCACCGCGTTTCTTGGGAGTCGTTTCGACCTCTTGGGGATCGAACAAATCGTTGGCCCGATTGCCTTGGGCCGACTTCTCCGACTTGCGACCAAAGAGCTTGTCTTGCAGGGCGCGGACCTGACCGCGAGATTGTTCAAGCTCCTCGGTCAACTGTTCAAGGCGTCTTAGGGCCTTGGCATGTTGGCTTTTCCAATAGCCGACTTCCCGGCGGAAATCTCTCTGCAACTGCTCCAGTGCGCGTTCCAGACGTTCGACGGCCGGGCAGTTCGCACAAGAGACCAACGTCTTCGTCGTCTCGGTCGGCGGGACCAGAAGCGTGGCATTCATAAGGCCACGCTATATCCAGATTGCCCCCCTCAGGCCAGATCAATATCTTCGCCAACCCACCCCAAAGGACGGGTTGGACGAAGCTTTACGAAGATTCTAGCACAAGCCCTTGATTGTCAGGAGCTTGTGGCGTTTCGTGCGAGAGTCTGCCAGAATCGCCCGCCGTGTTCACCTGGCCCGGGGCTTTTACGTCTCGCATCGGGTTCTGGTCAAGCAGCCGCTTGCGGACCGCCGCGCGGAGGAACTGCCGCGCCCGCTTCACGTTGCGGCCGATGGTCGCCGGGGCGTGCCCCTTGGCTTCCTGGTGGGCCTTTCAATCGTCGCAATCGCCGGGGGCAATGTCGGTCAGCAGCCGGCCCGCGCCGAAGTAGTCCACAAGGGACCGCTCCGTCTGCCCATAGTTTTTTGAGCGTGTTCGGTTTCATCCCCGGCCGGGCTGCAATGTACTGTTTGATGAATCCGGCCAGTGTCGCGCCCTCGGGCTGCGCTTCATCCGGCGTCGGTTCGCGTCGTGGCACCAGCCCCACCGCCGCCAGCTTGTGGGCCATGCGGGCATCGAGACTGCCCACCCACGCGGCCGTGTCGCCGTCGATGGCGTGCTTGCCCAGCATGGCCGCCAGCATGTTCTCCACCCGCGTTCTGATGCTTGTGGCCGTTTTCATCGGCACCTTACCCAGTCGAATCACCTTCCGCTTGCCATCGGGCGCACAGAACAGAATCCGCCCTTTGCCGCCGGAGTCCGTGGATATACTCGCCATGTTCCTACCTGCCTTTCTTCGTCTTGCTCTCGCGCTTGTCGGTCACGATCCTCAGCCCAAGGTACTTTCCTATCGCGTCCAGCCCTTCCATCGAAAGGCCGCCTTTGCCGTGGATGAATCTTGAGATAGTGGCAATGTCGATTCCGCTTTCACGGGCAATCTGGCCCATGCTCTCATCGGCCGTCGTAATTGCCGCCTTCAACTCATCGGTCAGTGTCAGTCGTTTCTTTGCCATCGGCCTTATCCTATCACAGTCTTGATTATTGGTCAATACCCCCTTTTCGATTTTCACCACTCCCGCAAACCATTGCACCCTTTCGCAATTCCACCCTGCCCAGTTTCACACCCTGGCAAAGCCCCGTAGGTGCCCCTGTAGTGGCCGATTGTCCCTGAGGTCTTGTGTATCGACCATGCCGCCAGAAACGCAACAGGGCGAATCCTGGGGGGCCGATTCCGCCTGCTCGCCCGATGCCGCCGGCTTGAGTAGTGCGGAAGCCCGCACCAGACCGGGGACGATACGCAATATGGTTTCCAGCCGCTCGGTCTTCGATGGTTTTGCTACCATATTCCGGCCTCCCCGTCTTCCACCGCCGCCTCCAAGAGCAAGTCGTTCGGATCGGGCTGCGTAGCATCGGCACCGAAACTGAAACCCACGTTTTCCTCGGGTTTGCTGGGGGTTTCGGTTTTGGTGTTGGTTGCGGTCAGGACGAAAACGCAAGTAGGACGGCCACCACGCGGTCCCGGTGGCACATTCTTCCAGACCCCGGCCTTATCCCTCACAAGCCCCTCCAGGAAGCTTTGGGCCGCGTCGGTGTCGCCACCGAAACCGTGGTGGCGCAAGTCGTGGGCCGTCACTCTGCCGCCCAGTCGCCGAATAGAATCCAGTCGGGCTTCCCGGCTGCCGCCGTCGCCCGCCCCGGTTATCGAATAGATTCTCCCAGCATGGCCGAACAGGTAGCGCCCCCAGCCCACCGCCCTATCGAGGGCTGACAATGGAACCGGGCCGCGCCCGCCATCGGCCAGGTGGATCAGCAGAGCGATCGACGGAATCAGGCTCCGGTACTTTGCGTAGACTGATTCCAGCGCCGGGGCCAGCGTACCCGCCCGCAAAGTCCGTTCAAGGTCGCCCCTCCACTCATCGAACGCGCCTTGCGCCTTGTGGTCGAATCGAAGAAAGGGAACCGCATCGTTGTCATCCTGTTGGGCGTCCACGTCCCACGGGTCGAGGTTCGCAAGCCGTTCCACCACCGCATAGGCGCGGTCGCGTGCTTCCTTGTTAGGCCACTCATCGACGTTGACCCAATCGCTTGACACGTCTGGCCACACCGCCAGTTGAAAGCGCTGGAGCAAACCATCGTCGCCTTGCCCTCCCGCCGCCGCGCTGAATTGGTAGCTCTGCAATGGGCCGGGCTGAATGGTGCCGATGAACGAAAGGCAACATGCCTCGATGTCGAGGGTGCCGCGCCCAACACGGTCCCAAGTGAAACGGCCGTCGCCGGCCCAACACTCCAAGTAGAAGGCGCGGTAATCCTCACGGCCTGGCTTGTCGAGACCGCGCAGAAGCCCTTGGATTTCGTCACGGTACCCAAGCAGTCCGTTTGGGTTTTCGTTAAAGATGATTCCCATTTTTTCCACGGTGGAGTCATTGACGATGTATCGCCGGCGCGTTGGGGGCTGCTCATCTTCGGCCAACAGGTCGGCAGCCATCTTGTCAGGATCAGCGTCGCCGCGTTTCACCGCCTTCTCGATTTCCGTCTGCGTGACTTTCTTTCGCGCCACGGCAACAATCGCCCTGGTCGCATATTCTTGCATCGCGTCGGCGTACTCTTTCTTCGCAAGGGCCTCCAGACGGTGCAACGGCTTTAGCACTTCCTTGAGTGGCGGGGATTTCATTATGCCGGGCCGGCCGATGAGCAATCCCCAGAGGTTCACAATCACCTGCCACGCATCGCGCATCTTGGGGCGGATGCCCACCTTCCGCCCTACCACGGCCGCCAGCACGATCATCGCGCCCACGGCCGGGAAGTCGAGAGGGCATTGCATCCGATCGGCGATGTCCGCAACCCAAGGGCGCAGCGCGTCGGGCAGCAAGTCGGCGTCAAACGCGGGGACCGGCAAGAGGTTTGAGGGTTTGCCGTTCGTCGTTTTCTTGCTCATCGCTGCGTCCTCCGATTTGAGGGCAGACAACGCGCCGCATAACGCCGGATCACCTCGGAAGCGATCTGTTCTTTGGTCGGCGCAAACAGCCCTAGCGCCACCGGCTGGATGTCGTGCAGTGGGACTCGCAACAGTCGGCTTGCCCAGCGGGCTAGGTCTTCAACGAAAATGTTCGTGCCAGGTGATACCGCATCACGTGCATCGGCAGGCAATCTCCCCAGCGCTTCGGCCACTTCGTTGTCGAGGTCCTCTCTGCCGTCCGCTTCGTCGATCTTGGCAAGCAAAAGCAGAACGCCTCGCAGTTCGTTCCTATCCATCGGCGCGCCCTCCGTTGCACGGTGGGCAGCCGCGTGAAACCCAATCGGCATACGCTCGCCTTGAGTAGCGAACCGTGCCCTTGCCGATTTTCAGTGGGGGAGGAGAAATGCCGGCCACAGCCCAGCCCCATACGGTTCGCTGAGAGACGCCGCAGAGCGCCGCCACCTGGGGCAGCGTCAGCAGTTCCGCGCCGGTTTCGATGGTGGTGCTACTCATGCGTCCCCCTTTTCGCTTGTCGAACCGGCTTGCAGCCGTTGGCAATCCAGCGGTCGATTTCTTCCAAATCCCACCGGACCAAAGAGGCAAGCCGACGAGGCGCGGGCATGCGCCCGGCGTCGGCCATTCGGTAGACGTGGCGGGGGCTGCAATCCAGCTTCTCGGCAACGGCCCTCACGCCGCCCAACTTGCGGCCGGTCGTCCTTTTGGGCATAGCGGCGGTCATAACAGGTCCTTTCGCGGTCTGAGGCACGTTGCCCGGCGTACACCACGCCGGCCACAACGCGCCATCTACCGACCACAAACCGGACTAAACCGGACCCAATCCCAAGAAGACCGGATGTTACCGCAACTCATTGGGGGGGAATGAGTTAGAAGAAACCGAAGAACCAGACCGGATTTCTCAAGAAATCCGGTTTCCTCCGGTTTGGTCCGATCCGGACTTGACTTTTTCGCGTTTTGCGAAAATACTTGAAGTAGCCGGCCGATAATCAAGGGTGGCACGGATGCATGTCATATCCGAGAAGAAGCTACGGGAGTTTTGGGAGGAATGGCCCGCAGCAAAGGAGCCGCTACGGGCCTGGCATCGCACCGCCGAACACGCCGCATGGGAGTCCTTCGCCGACGTTCGACAGGTCTATCCGAGCGCGGACCAAGTGGGCCGATGCACCGTGTTCAACATAGGCGGGAACAAGTTTCGGTTGGTGGTCGTCGTTCACTTCAACCGCGGAAAACTCTACATCCGGCGCGTAATGACCCACGAAGAATACGACAAGGGCGCATGGAAAGGGGATTGCTGATGGCTACCGTGAATCATCCCGGAAAGAGCAAGGACCGCTACTTTGATTTGGTTCTCCGCTTTCCGCTCCGTCCGATCCGCTCGGACAAAGAACTGGACGCGGCGGTCCGAATGGTCGATTCGCTCTTGGACCGACGGGACCTTGCGCCGGAAGAAGAGGATTACCTGGAGGTTCTTGGCGACTTGGTCGAGCAATACGAGAGTGAGGCGCACCCAATGGCCCCCGTTTCCGATGCGGAAATGCTGCGAAATCTCATCGAAGCCAAGGGCGTCTCTCAGACTCAGATTTCGGATGCCACCGGAATAGCAGACTCTACTATTTCCGAGGTCCTCAAGGGCAAACGCTCCTTGAACCGCGGCCACATCGGCAAACTGGCGCGATACTTCAGCGTATCGCCCGACGTGTTCGCCTTCTGACGGTTCTTTATCGCCCGCTTGCTTCGACGCGATTGGGCAGCCTATCCGTCATTGGTGTGCTGTTGCTCGATTGCCGACCCCAACACGATGCTTCGTCCAGTAGGGCGTTCGGCGCGGCGAGTGTATTTGTTCTCGCCAAGAGCGTTCAATGCCTCACTCAAATACCGCTGAAAGCTTTCAGAAGACGGCGGCAGTTTGTAATCCGTCAATTCGCCAAGGTCGCCTTTGTCCTGGTCGATTCCGTGTTCTTTCAACCACTCGTAGGCAACGTGGACTTCCAAGAGTTTTGGGGGTCGTTCAAGACGTGTTGCGACAAACTGGAATGCCAAGTAGGCATTCCGCACGGCCGGTTCCAGCTTCTCGAAAGCGGCTTTTCTCTCGGCTGGGGACATGACGGCTGGCTGCCCTGGCGTCAAGCCGGCCCCGCCCTTCCCTTCGCCGTGCTCCGGCTTGGCGGCCGGCGGCGGTGCCCAGTCGGTGTTGCCATTCCCTTCGGTTCCGATCCCCGCGACCTGCTGCTTAGTTACTTGCCCTTTAGCCCACGAATCCACACACTCCACCACACCCAGCGCTTCGCCCAAGTGGGATTGCCACGCTACCCGTCCAATTCCTAGCGACGAAGCCGTCGCCCCATTCGTGATGAAAGTCAGCAGAGGCGTGGGGTCACATTTCTGCAACTGGGCAACGGCCGCCAACCGATGAGAACAGAGGATGAATCGCTCAACCGTTCCACTCTGGCTGTAATTGTCTAACGTCAATCGCGTCAAGAGACTGTGCCACTCTTCGGCCCACTGGTGGACCTCCTTTGCGGTCGATTCGGCTGCGATCCGAGAGGAATCTTCGCCCTTGGCATATCGGATGGCTTGAGAAGACTGTTGCTGCTCGGCCATGACCTCGCCTTTCTGTACGGGTCGGCCCGAGCCGGTCGGCGTGAAAGGCGAATAACCCGCCGCGCCGAACCGAGCCGCTTGGCCGGGCCGTTGCAATCGGCGGCCGGCCGTCCCGAAAACACCATTCTACCCGAAAAAGATGGTGCCAAGAGGAGGTGGTGTTGCCCCGCTTGGCAATGGCTATACTAAGGTTGGTTTCTGACCTGGGGAGCCAAGCAAGAGGCGCAATCACGAAAGGGGTGTAGAATGTGGCGTTTTTCATTGCTACTTCTGGCGTCGGGGATGTTGTTTTCCTGCGGGGCCGCTCCCGATTCGACCGGCGGCGCGGGAAAGAAATCGGTCGAGAAAGCCGCCCCGTCGCTGGCACAAGATGTGGCTGAACGTGCCGTCCGGGGCTACCTGGACAAGCACGAACGCAAGTACACCGTCCAGAAGATGCATCCCGTCGAGTCGCTGGCCAACACGATCGTTCGTTTCCACGAATGGATCGCGCCGAAGTGGTGGCAGGCGTTCGACCAGAGTTTTCGTCGCGTTGTTGCCGACGCCACGATGGAAGAGGGGCACACGGGAGACGTTTTTGCCGGCGGGCATTGGTGGTACTGCGTTGCATCGCCGACAAAGGGATTTGGGCTTCGGGTCGAGTTTCAATCCGACAAGGGATTCGGCAGGACCAACAAACGGGACGAGATTTTCATTGTTGATGAGGAGGGTGTCGTTCGCGGTTCCGTGCCGACAGACGACGTGGTAATGAAAGAACCGGGAGATGTAGCACCGGCGGGAGGGAATCAACAGGACGTTACGAGCCCTGCCTCCACTACGAAGTATCTGAACGGCTTGCACAACGCTCTCGGCGGCAAAGCCGCGCCGGCTCGCTCGAAACAGTGAGTGCTTTAACACCTGCCGTTGCCCATGTTGCGATGGGCAACGCGGGTCTCGGCCTCTCGTTCTGCCGCCTTCATTGCTTTTTTAGCACGCCTCAGACTCGCCGGCCGGCGTTCGGTCGGTTGGGCCGGCTGTCCTATCGGTCTTGACTCCACGGCCACCGATGGCACGTCCAGCGTCATTCCCGCCGCCTCCAATAACTTCTGGCCTTCCGCTTCTGTACGGGGAAAGACGCCAAGCTCCTGGAGGATGTTGTAAGCTTGCGCCAAGTGCTCGATGGGGGCCGGACATGGAGCCACACCCATCGGCTGTGTCTGGACCCGGCCGGATAGTTCCAATTCGCCGGCCCGGTAGGGGTGCCAATCCTTCTTGGCCGGCCCGTGGGTCAACCAAAACTCGGGTTTGTCCCGGTAGGCGCGGGTTTCGGCGTCGCTCCGCGCCCTTGCTGCCGCCGCCTCGATCTGCTGGCAAAACTGGCAATATGGCCGCTCACCTTTCCGCCCCCGCCGCCGCCAACGGTGGAACGTGCTTTCGTCGATCCCCGCGGCCCCCGCCGCCGTCTTGAGGAAAGCACCCCGGCGAATGGCGTCCGCAATCTGCTTCGTCAGGTTCGGGGTGAGTTTCGGCCGTCTACCAATGTTCGCCATATCCGCCCCCCCCTTTAGACGATTGCGCTGGCCGCCCGCACCATCGCCACCACCTGTTGCCGCACCGCATCGGGCAGGTTGGGCCATGCCTTGACGATCAGGGCCAAGTCGGGGTCTAATAGGGTAGGATTGTCAGAAAGTGCGCCTGATTTTGCGCCGCTTTGGAGCGCAACCCCTTGATTTCCCGAGGATTTCGCCGTCTGTTCGCCTCCCCTAGGGTACTTTGCGGTGCAGACGCCAGGTCTAGCCGGAGAATGGCGCTTTAGACGATGCAGGGCGATTAGCTCAATTGGTTAGAGCGCCTCGCTTACACCGAGGAGGTTAGCCGTTCAAGTCGGCTATCGCCCACAGACGCAAACCATTGCAAGCACACAGCTTACGATGGTCTTCTCACTGCGGCTGGATTGCACGCAGGTCGCGGATTCGTGATTGCGGTCCGTCGTAATTGCGGTCCTCTTCCACGGCGACCTCGCATCGGCGACAATCGCGCGGGATGCAATGCCTCGATCTCACGTTGCCCACTGCCGCCGAAAACCTCGCGCTGGACGAAGCCTTGCTCGAAGAAGCCGAGGCCGCCGCCACGCCGAGAGAGACGCTACGGCTGTGGGAACCGCAACAGCCGCTGGTCGTGGTGGGCCGCTCGTCGCGGGTGGATGCCGAAGTGCGCCTCGATGTCTGCCACGAGTTGGGCATCCCCGTGCTGCGTCGCGTCAGTGGCGGGGCGGCCGTCGTCGCCGGGCCGGGCTGCCTGATGTACGCGCTGGTGTTGAGCTACCGGCTGCGGCCCCATCTTCGCGTGCTGAGCGAGGCCCATCGCTGCGTGCTCGATACGCTGGCCGCGGCGCTCGCGCCTTTGTGCCGGGGGTGCGGTGTTGCGGCACGAGCGACCTGGCCGTCGGCGAGTTGAAGTTCTCCGGCAACAGCGCCCGCAGCCGCCGCGAGCACCTGCTGTATCACGGAACGCTGTTGTACGACTTCCCGCTCGGGCTGATCGAGCGATGTCTGGCGATGCCGCCGCGGATGCCCGATTATCGGGCCGGCCGCCCGCACGCCGGCTTCGTGACCAATCTGCCCGTGGACGCCGAGACGCTGCGGCGAGTGTTGTTGGCGGCGTGGGACGTCCGGCAGGCCCGCGATGATTGGCCCGAGCAGCAAACCGCGCGGCTGGTCACGGAGAAATACACCCGGCCGGAATGGAACGGCTGCTAGCTTATGACCCACTGGTGGGGGTTGGGAGATTGGAGGAGCCTCGCCGACAGTGCTGTTCGCCTTCCCCTTTCGTCTGCGCCCCCGTATGGACACCCCCCAGAAAAATGATAGGATGATGGCAACGTTCGGGGAGCAAGCGAATCGAGAATACCCCTCTGGGAGTAGTGTATGGGGAAGAAGGAAGAAGCGATTGAGGTCGAAGGCGTGGTGACCGAGGCCCTGGCCAACACCCGTTTCCGCGTCCAATTGGAGAGTGGGCACACGGTGATTGCCCACGTCGCCGGAAAGATGCGGAAGCATTTCATTCGTATTGTGCCGGGCGACCGGGTCCGCGTGGAGCTCTCCCCCTACGATCTGACCAAGGGGCGGATCACCTTCCGTGAACGCTAACACTGGTCCGCGGGCGTTGCTTGCCATAGACTTGTACATTCTGTAGGCGCCCCTGCTCTGGGAGCCATTGCAAAGGAGAACGATCGTGAGAAAGCTCATATTGTCGACACTGGCCGTGGGGATGTTGTTGGCGGCCGCCACTTCCAGCCCCGCCCAAACCGATCTGAAACCGGTGATCACGGTGTCGTTTTCGGGCTACGACAAGCTGCTGGTCAACGCCAACGTAATCGGTCAACTGGGCGGCAACCCCAACATGGGCCAGGGCCTGGAAATGATGGTCGCCTTGATGACCCAGGGCAAGGGGCTCGCCGGGCTCGACACCAAGCGGCCGTGGGGCGCCGCCGTCCTCACCAATGGTCAGCCGCCGTTTGCCGTTTATGGGTTCGTTCCCGTCACCGACCTGAAGCAACTCATGGGCCTGGCCGAAGGTACGCAACTGAGCGAGTCCATCAAGCTGGTCGATGACGTGTACCAGATTCAGACCGGCGCTGGCCCAACCGTTTACGTCAAGCAGATAGGCAAGTGGGCGGTGGCGACTCAGAAGAACGAGAACCTGGCCAACGCCCCCGCCGACCCGTTGAAGCTGCTCGGCGATCTGCCGCAGAGCTACGACCTGGCCATCCGTCTTTCTGCGAAGAACACGCCGAAGGAGTTCCGCGATCAGGCGATGGCGCAACTGCGGGCGGCCGCGGAAGTCGGCCTGCCGCAAATGCCCGACGAAAGCGACGAGAGCTATGCGCTGCGGGCGGCTGCGACGCGGCACGCGGCGGAGACCCTAGCCGCGCTGGCCGAAGACCTGGACGACCTGTTGCTGGGCTGGCAGTTGGACCCCGCGACAAAGACCTTCCATCTCGATCTTGAGATAACTGCCCAGACCGGCACGAAGCTCGCCGATCGGCTTGGACTGATGAAGCCCGGCAAGACGAACTTTGCCGGCCTGATGATACCCAATGCTGCGGTCGCCGCGAACTGGACGCGCACCTTGGCCGACGACGACGTCGCGCAAGCCAAGAAGTCGCTGGCCATGGTCCGCGAGATGCTGTCGAATGAACTGCAGAAGCGTGGGCTTGCCGAGGCCGAACAGAAGCTGGCGTTGCAATTGCTGGGCGACGCGATCGGCGTCGTGGAAAAGACGCTGGAGACCAAGAAGTCCGATGGCGGACTGGCGGTGCTCCTCGATCCGGGCGCGCAGGCCGGCGCGGGGCACGGCGACCTTCGTCGCCGGCACCTCGATCGCCGACTCCGCCAAACTGGAGAATGCCCTCAAGCAATTGGTTGACAAGGTCCAGCAAGAAGATGCCAAGATGGCCAAGTCGATCAAACTGAACGCCGAGACCTACGAGGGCGTGCGTTTTCACACCCTTGCGCTTCCTGCCCCGGAGAAATTGGCGCCGATGGTGGGCACGACCTTGGACGTGGTGTTGGGAATCGCCGACGACAAGCTGCTGGTGGCGGCCGGCCGCGACGCTGCCAAGACGCTCAAAAAGGTGCTCGACGAATCGAAGGTCGCCGCGGGCAAGGAAGTGATGCCGTTGCGGATTGTGGTGGCCCCCAAGCCCGTCGCCAAGCTCATCGCCCAAACCGCCGAGGACGAGCAGGCTGCCGCTGCCGCCGCCGGGTTGGCCGAGGCTCTGGCGGACGCCGGCAGCAAGGACCACGTCACCTTCACCGCCCAGCCGGTGGCACAGGGCGTTCGCCTGCGGCTGGAGGTGGAAGAGGGGTTGCTGAAGGCGTTGGCCACGACGGCCCAGATGGGCCCTGATGATGCCGGGGCCGGTGAACCCTGCTCCACGCCGCATAGCACCGCCGTTGAAACAGGTCCCGCCGCCGCGCAACTAGAGCGGTGTCGAGTTTTGACCACAAGCTCAGGAGCACCGCGGAGACACGCAACGCCTGGACGGGCCTTTTCCGTAGCCCAGGCGTTGACGCCTGTGGAAGCGAGGCCAGAATCAAATTTCGTTTTTCCCGTAGGCCCCGTTCACGGGGCCGTGGTGTGCTTTTGGCGAAGATCAACTCGAATCGCGAAATCCCGCCGCCTGAAGGCGGCTAGAGGGAAAAAGAAGGTTGGAACCATTGTTCCCCCTTCCCAGGCGTTGAACGCCTGGGCTAGAGAAAACAACCACCTCCATGCCATCTGTCTATCGCACCGAAATTGCCGGCGTCTCCGTGGCCGAACTGGCCCGGCGAGTTCGGCACGCCCACGTTCGTCTATGATGCGGCCATGATCCGGCGGCGGATTGCCGACCTGGCCGCCTTCGACGTGGTCCGCTATGCCCAGAAGGCGTGCTCGAACCTGGCCATTCTCGACCTGGTTCGCCGCGAAGGGGCGCTGGTCGACACGGTCAGCGCCGGCGAAATCCGCCGCGCCCTGGCCGCCGGCTACGTCACCGCCGGCGATCCTCCGCCGATCGTCTACACGGCCGACATCTTCGACGCCGAGTCGCTCGAGCTGTGCGTGGAGCGAGAAGGTCCACGTCAACTGCGGCTCGCCCGACATGATCGACCAGCTTGGCAGCCGCGCGCCGGGCCGAAACATCACGCTGCGGATCAATCCGGGCTTCGGCCACGGCCACAGCCAGAAGACCAACACCGGCGGCAAGCAGGCGAAGCACGGCATCTGGCACGCGCAGATCGCCGAGTGCCTGGATCGCGCCCAGCGTTATCGCCTCGCGGTCACCGGCCTGCACGTGCACATCGGCTCCGGCACCGATCTTGGAACACCTTTCGCAGGTGTGCGGGGCGTTGGAACAAGCGGCGGCCGAAGTCGGTGCCATCGGTCCAATCGGTCAGCGTCGGCGGCGGGCTGCCCACCGTCTACCGGCCCACCGACTCGTACGTCGATCTGGCCGCCTATTTCGCCCTGTGCGACGCCATGCGGAAGCGGCTGCAAGAGCGTTTCGGCCACCCGGTGCGACTGGAGATCGAGCCGGGCCGCTACCTGGTGGCCGAGAGCGGCTACCTGGTGGCCGAGATCCGCGCCGTCAAGCGGCAGGACGACAACACGTTCTACCTGCTGGACGCCGGCTTCAACAATCTCGCCCGGCCGATCCTCTACGGGGCGTATCATCCCATGTCGATCGTGCCGGCCGACGGCGACACTGCGGCGGCCCGAGCAGGACGTGATCGTCGGCGGGCCGCTGTGCGAGTCGGGCGACATCTTCACGCAGGAGGAAGGCGGCTTTGTCGCCGACCCGCCGGTTGCCCGAGGCCAAGCGTGGGCGAACTGCTGGTGATCGAGTGCGCCGGGGCGTACGGGTTCGTGATGGGCTCGAACTACAACAGCCGGCCGCTGGCCGCCGAGGTGCTGATCCAGGACGGCCATGCCCAACTGATCCGCCGCCGGCAGACGTTCGAGGATCTGGTGCGCGGGGAGGTGTTTCCGGGGCAATAAACGCCCGGTGAGTCGATTACTGTCGTACTCCTCACGCTCCGCGTGAGGCCGAAGCGCCGGCACAACCTCACGCGGAGAGCTTGTGAAAAAATCGATTTGTACGTTGTGGTGCTTTAGCTGGAGCCGTGTTTTTTTGCGACTTTCGCAGTGGCCCAGCGAAGGTTCGCGAACTGTTTACGGAGGCCGTGACTCGCGGGAATGGCAAGGATTGTGGTGCATGCTTTGCGCAGATTCTCCCATGCCGCTGTTTTGTGCTGCACGCCCGCTCGACGGGAGCTTAGGCGGCGGCTTTCGCCCGCTCCGGCGCAGTGCCACCCAGCGAAACAGGTTGTGGACCAACACGTACCACAGCACCACCGCCTTGACCTTCTGCAGCCCGCGGACCACAAACTGGTAAAGCCCGCGGTTGCGGCACTCGGCGTTGGACCACTCACATTTGCCGCGCTGTTTGTATTTCTGCTGGGCCTCCGGGGTTCCCATCCGCCGCCGCCACTCGGCTACCTTCGGGCTGTCGCCGGGCTTGGCAGCGTACGGGTCTTTCCCTTGCTGCTGCTGTTGCTCCACCTCTTTGGGCGGCGCGAACACCGTTACACCCCGCTGACCCACACTTTCCAGATCTCCCTTGGTAGCAAGGCCGCCGTCCACGTAATACTCGGCGTCCTTCGGCAAGGGCGCTTGTTCGGCTTCGATCTGTTGCACCATCGGTTCCATCTGGCCGGCATCGGCGACGTTCAGCAGGTCGGCCCCCACGATCACCAAGCTGTTCAAGTCGGTGGCAAGTTCGACGTTGTAGGCGGGGCGGGTGCCGCCATCGCCCATTTTCATCCGGCGGGCTTCAGGGTCGGTGGTGCTGGCACGAGCCGAGGCCCCATCTCCCTTCTTCCTTTTCTCGCGGGCTTCGGCCACCTTCTGGACTTCTTCTTGGGCCTGCTTCAGCCGCTCGATTCTCTCCTCCGCCGAGCGCTCCTGCGCCGCTTGTTGGGAGGCCGAGCGGCCCGTCTCCTGCTCAAACTCCTGTTGCAGACGGTCCCATCGCTGTTCGGCTTCTGCCAGCAGTTGTTGCAACGTTTCCTTTCGCTTAAAGGAATCGTTGCCGGCGTTGGCTCGCACCCGCATGCCGTCTTGCCCGATCCTTTCCAGGTTCACCAGACCTTCGGCCCTCATCACCGCCACGTTGTTGACCACTTGATCCTTCAGCCATTCCAGATGCGCGGTGCGGAAATCGGACAACGTGTGGTAATTGACGTCCACCCCGCCCCGAAGCCACTTGTAGGGATCGCAGTCGTAGCACCGCCGCATCAGTTCGCGCGCGCTGCCCATGCCCTCGTCTGTGGCGTAGATCCACAAGGCTACGAGGAGCCGGGGATCAGTGGCCGGACGGCCGGCATGGTTTTCCACGGCCTTGATCCCCGCGTACAGGGGAGACAGGTCCAATTGTTGGGTCAACTCCCACACCACGCGTGCTTTGTGGCCGGGCGGAATCAAATCGTCAATCTTCTTCGGGTTGGGATCAACCCGCGTGCGGTCCGGCGATTTCATGCGAGGCGCCGCTTCCGTGCTAGCATCCTGGGGTTCCATGGCGGTTGCCGAATTTCGAGGGGAAAACGTCTCCGTTCAAGGAAAACGCCCCAGTATGTTCGAATTCAGCAAACGCTCAAATATCGATTTCTTCACACGCTCGGAGCGTGAGGAGTACACTGCAAATGCGACACTTGTTGATTCGCCGGTCCTAAGGTACAAAACGGTGGTTGCCTTGTCGCGGTTTCACTGGCTTTTCTCCCTTGTTCGGCTCATCGCGCTGAGCACGGCAGCCGCGACGATCGTGGCGGCCGGCGCAGCCCACGGGGCAGATCGGAAAGGTGGTCCCATGTCGTACCGAGAATCGCGAGACTTCCTGGCCAAACACACCCGCATTATCGAACTGGCCAACGACGCCGGGGCACGGCTGGCCATCGCCCCGGAGTGGCAGGGACGGGTGATGACCTCGACCTTGGGCGGGGTCGACGGGCCGAGCTTCGGCTTCGTAAACCGCAGCTACATCGAGGCCGGCAAACTCGACCGCTACTTCAACAACTACGGGGCCGAGGACCGCTTCTGGCTGTCGCCCGAGGGAGGACAGTTCGGACTGTTCTTCCAGGCCGGGGCCAAGCAGTCGGCGGCGGGCACCTGGTACACGCCCCCGGCGCTCAACGAAGGCGCGTGGAACGTCGTCTCTGCGGCGAACGACCCGGCGGTTCGCATGGCCCAACACATGCGGCTCGAAAACGCCTCGGGAACGCCGTTTGAGTTGGACGTGGCCCGCGACGTGCGGTTGCTGGCGACGGATGACGTCCGCGAGTTGTTCGGCGCTGCGGCCGCCCAGACCATCGGCCAAACCGCCCTGAAATGGGTCGGCTTCGAGACGGTCAACACGATCGCCAACCGCGGACCCGCTTTTGCGAAAGAGAAGGGATTGGTCTCGATCTGGATTCTGGGCCAGATGAACGCCGGCCCGCAGACGGTGGCGATCATCCCCTATCGGCCCGGCCCCGAAGCCCAACGGGGGCCCGTGGTCAAGTCGGACTATTGCGGCGCCGTCCCGGCCGAACGGCTCAAAATCATCCCCGCGGCCGTGCTCTTCCGCACCGACAGCAAGTTCCGCTCGAAGATCGGCACGTCGCAGAGCCGCGGCCGCAACGTGCTCGGCTCGATCGACTTCCAGACGGGCGTGCTCACGCTGGTCCAGTTCACCATACCCGGCGATCCGGCGAAGGAGATCTACCTGAACAACATGTGCGAGGTGCCGCAGGCCGAGCCCTACCGCGGCGACGTGGCCAACATCTACAACGACGGCCCGAATCAGAACGGGCAGCAGTTCGGCGCTTTCTACGAAATGGAGACGCTCTCGCCCGCGAGGGTGTTGAAGACCGGCGAGTCGCTTTCGCACCGCAATCGCACGATCCACGTTCAGGCCGACGCGGCGACGCTGCGGCAACTCGCCCAGGAAACCCTCGGCGTCGACTTGGAGGCGGTGCGGAGAGCTTTCCCTTAACGAGCAAAACAAGCCGCGGAACAAGATACGCCACGGAGGCACGGAGAACACGGAGAGAGAAGTCGGCAAGGAAGAATTCTCACGCCAAGGCGCAAGCGAAGGAGGAAGATGAAAGCCAGGCTTTCGGGGACCTATAGTCCTGCAACATGTTTGATGTCTCTTTGCGTCTTTGCGCCTTGGCGTGAGTTTCCTCATCCGTTTGTTCTCCCTCTGCGTTCTCCGTGCCTCCGTGGTGCATCTTCAATTTGCGAGAGCCGCCTTGCTGAAACAAGAACCAGTATCTCCCGACCGGATTTCCGACGTGGACCACGCTGCCGCCGGCATGACCGGCGAGGAGTTGGCGGAGGCCAAGCGTTATGGCCGGCGTGGAGTTGGCTTGTACGCTGGCCGACAAGGCCATCGACGTGGCCTATCTGACGGTGGCGGCCTTCCTGCTGGCCCAGCCCCTTGATGCGTGGCTCGAAACGTGGCCGCTGCTGGCGGCCCGCTGGACGCTGCGGCTGGTGGCGCTGTTTCTGGTGGTCATGGCGATCCATATCGCCGTGTCGTTTCCGCTGTCGTTCTACTCCGGGCACCTGCTGGAACGCCGCTTCAAGCTGAGCACGCAGACGTTCGGCCGCTGGCTGTGGCGCTATGCGAAACGAATCCTGCTGGCCGTGGCGTTCTCGCTGGCCATGATGCTGGGGCTGTATTGGCTGATCTGGACCACCGGCGCGTGGTGGTGGCTGGCTGGCGGCGGCGGCGTTCTTCGTCGTCACCATCGTGCTGGGCCAACTTGCCCCCGTGCTGATCCTGCCGCTGTTCTACCGGATCGAGAAACTCGACGCCCCGAGTTGTCCGATCGCATCGCCCGGCTGGCCGAGGGCACGGGACTCTCGATCGAAGGCGTCTATCGCATGGGCCTGAGCGCGGAAACGGTCAAGGCCAACGCCATGCTGGCCGGCCTGGGCCGCACCCGCCGCGTGCTGCTGGGCGACACGCTCCTGAGCGGGTTCCAGCCCGAGGAAATCGAGGTCATTTTCGCCCACGAGATCGGCCATCACGTGTTTCATCACATCCGCAAGATGATTCTGGCCGGCCTGATCTACAGCGCGGCGGGCTTTTGGTTATGCGACCGGCTGTTAGCGGCTTGGGCCGCTCGCGGCGGCAGCGGTGGATTATGCCCGGCTGCCGGTGACACGTTGCCGCTGGTGCTGTTGATTCTCACGGTTTTCGCCATGCTCATGGAGCCGCTGCAAAACGCCGTCAGCCGGCGTTTCGAGCGGCAGTGCGACCGCTATGCCCTGGAGCGGACCGGCCTGAAAGAGGCCTATCTCTCGGCCTTTCGCAAGCTGGCCCGGCTGAACAAGGACGACCCCAATCCGCACTGGCTCGAGGTGTTCCTGTTCCACAGCCATCCGCCGGTAGGCGAGCGGCTGGCGATGGCGGAGGAAGTGGCCGGCAGGGAGTGAGATTGGAGTTTAGTGAAGTCGCCGTTTTGCGGCCGACGGCATGTCGGCCCCGCCATCGGGGCTCCAGCCGACGTGTTGTCGGCTGCTAAACGGACGGGACTACTCCGACAACTCCGCGAGTTGCTGCTTGATGTCGGCCCGGTCGGGGGCAATCTCCAGGGCGCAGCGGTAGGCGAACTCGGCGGCTTCCCGATAGCCTCGCGCCGACAGGCATGAGCCAATTCGAGATGCAGTTCCACGTCTCACGGATCGATCGCCAGCCCTTGCTCCGCGGCCCGGTCGATCGTGTCCCAGTCGACGAATTCTTCGGTCCGCTTGTACATGGCCTGATGGATTTCCCACCGGGCTTCCGTCGCGGCCGCCGAGGCGGACTCCTCATCCGCCTTGTGTTCGGAGCGAATCTTCCGCTCCAACTCGCGGAGCGCCTGTCGTTGGGCCACATCGCTCGGCTTGTGGGCCACGACGTTCTGCAGGATGGCCAGCCCGGCCTCTACGTCGCCTCGCGTGATCATCGCCGCGCCGTATCGCCATGCGGTGATCGGCGGCTCGGCATTTCGCTCGGGCACTGGCTCTGCCGGGAACCACAAGAGAGTGTTGCAGTGTGGGCACGGGGTAACGACCTGCGGACGCGATGACCCGCTTTGCAGGCCCTTCCCGCAGACCGGGCAGCGGTTCGGCTCGCCTTCAGGAGTACCAGAAGATGGTTGCATCGTCATTTAGCGAATCGCGCCATGAAACCACTGAAACGCCGGAATGAGCAACGCCAGGGCCAACCCGGCAAGCACGAGCGCGGCAATGAAGAGTTCGAATAGTGGAAGGCCAAGTCGGCGCCGCACCAAATGCCGAATCAGTTCTTGAAGCGACGACATTGGTCGGGTCCTCTGTCGACCAGTTTGATCGGTCGAAGGCGATCTGGCCCTCTTTCTGCCGATTCTACACCGGCATGGCTGGGGACGGCAAGCGTTCCGGCAGGGTCTCAGGGCGAGACGATGCGGTTCGCCCCGGCGCCAACGCTTGGCGTGGAAGCGAAAAATCGCAGGGCAACCGCGGCGGAAACCAATTGGATTGCCACCACGCAGACAATGCACGCCGTCCAGCCGTTCCAATTCCACAACAGCCCCAAGATCGTCGCGCCCACCGAGCCGCCGAAATAGTAGAAGCACACATACAGGCCGGCCGCCGAGGAACGGGCGACGCCGGCCACCGCGCCGATGTGGCTGGAGGCCGCCGACTGAGCCACGAAGATGCCCGTCGACAGAACGGCCAGACCGAGGATCACGCTCCAGGTCAGGGGAACCAGCGTCAGCAGCGCGCCGGCGATGACGATCGCGGCGGCCGCCATCAGGCCGGCGCGGAAGCCGAAGCGGTCGATCAACGGGCCGGCCGCGGGGGTGACCACCACGCCGAGTCCGTAGACCAGGAACACCGATCCCAAGGCAACCAGCCCCAGCCGGAACGGCTCGGCGGCCAGGTAGAAGTTGACGTAGGTGAAAATGCCCACCAGGGTGAAGAGGGAATTGAAGCCCACGAAATACGTGGCCAGCAGCCGACCGTTGCCGAGATGGGCGAACATCGACCGCAACGACTCCAGCGGATCGCGTTGCCGGACGAAACGGTGGGATCGCGGCAGGCAGAGCCAGGCCACCGCCCCGCCCAGCGCCGTGGTCGCGCCCAACAGGAGAAAGGCCCATCGCCATCCGAAGTGCTCGGCGCCCAACGCCGCGAGGAACCGCCCACACATGCCGCCCAGGACCGTGCCGCTGACGTACGCGGCCGTCATCGAGCCGGCAGTGCCCGGCAGCGTTTCCTCGCTGATGTAGGCCAGCGTCACGGCGATGATGCACGGAACGAACAGCCCTTGGGCAAAACGCCAGGCAATGAGCTCGGAAAGGCCGGACAACGTGGCGGCCAGGCACGTGGGCACGGTAAGGCCGAGAATGGCCGACACGATCACCCGCTTGCGGCCCACGGAATCGGCCAGCCAACCGACCCAGGGAGCGGCCAGCGCCACGGCAGTCGTCACGGCGCTCACCGTCAGCCCCGTGGCCAACGCCGAGGCCGAGAAGAGTTGGCGAAACAAGGGCAGCAGAGGCTGAGTCGCATAGACGGGCAGGAACGTGCAGAACCCGGCGACCACCACGCCGATATACCGCTGAACGTGGCGCGGCGATTCAGCATCCGCGACGCCGTCCGGAAGCGGATCGGAATCAGAGACTAACCCGGCGGTTCTCATCGTACTGCGGCGTTGATCCTAAGTTGCGCGGAAGTCGGGGCCTTGAGCACGCCGCGGTTCAGGCAGTCGAGCTTGGCGGAAACGGCCGTTCGGCAAGTTGACGGCGCATTTCGGCGGCCAGGAAGAACGAGCCGGTGATGCAAATCAGATCGTCCGCTTCGGCCACGCGGCGAACGGCGTCCCAGGCATCGGCCGGATCGGGGGCAATTTCCATCTCGGGCGTCCCCGACGCATCTCTTCCTCCAACCTGCGGGCCAGGGGCACAGAGTTCTTCCGCCAGCGCGAGCAACTGCTCGGGCGGAACGCTGCGGGGATTATTCAGATAGCGGGTGAAGATGATGCGATCGAACCGGCCCAGCAATTGTCCGAGCATCCCGCGAAGGTCCTTCTCCTGCGTCGTGGCGAAGATCAGCCATCGCTGCCGGGCCGAGAAGCTCTCGTCCAGGACCTCGACCAGCGCGGCGATGGAAGCGGCGTTGTGGGCGGCGTCGAGCACGACGGCCGGCCGCCGCGCCACAACTTCCACCCGCGCCGGCCAAACCACCTCGGCCAGTCCGCGGCGAACGGCCGCCTCGGGGATGGTCCAGCCCGCGCCGCGCAGTTCTTCCACCACCGCCAGCACGACGGCGGCGTTGGCGGCCTGATGGCGACCCACCAGGCCCAACGCAAAGCCGCGATCGGCGGTCGCGCCCTGCGGCGCCACTGCCGCTTGCGGCCTCGTGAAAGTGACGCAACCCGGCGACGCCGCCCGCTCCAAGTGGCGCGGCGGCCGGTACTCGAAATCAAAATCCACGCCCAACTCCTGCAGGCGGCATCCGCCGCGCCGGGCGATCGCGCGAATCACTTCGCGCGGTTCGTCGGCCAACACGCCGCTGACGACCGGGACGCCGGGCTTGATGATGCCCCCCTTTTCCGCAGCAATCGCGGAAAGCGTCTCGCCCAACTGCTTCGTATGGTCGAAGCTGATGCTGGTGATGACCGAGACGCACGGCATGCAGACGTTGGTCGAGTCGAGCCGGCCGCCGAGCCCCACTTCCAGCACGGCCGCCTTCGCGCCGCGGCGGGCGAAGTGGCACAACGCCATCGCCGTGATGATCTCGAAATAGGTCGGACCGTGTTCCGCCGCCTGGGCGGGTGAAAAAGGCGTCAGGTCCAATTTGCCGGAACGGCCCGCGACCAACCTTCGGTCGGTGCCCGGCTGCGCACAAATTGGACCTGTCCCCTTTTTCGCTGCCTGGTCCAAGACCGCCACCTGCGGCTGCACCAATTCAACCAACTCGACGAGATCTTCGGCCGAACAGGGCTGCCCGTCGATGGCCATTCGCTCCTCGACGCGGTCGAGGTGGGGAGACGTGAAGAGGCCCGTCCGATAGCCGGCCGCGGAGAGCACGGCCGCCATCATGGCCGAGGTGGAGCCCTTGCCCTTGGTCCCGGCGACGTGGATGATCGGCAGGCCCGTCTCGGGATTGTCCAACAGGCGGAGCAGTTCTCTCATGCGGTCGAGCTTCATCGCCTCCTCCGAGCACGGCATCGATTGCGTGCGCTCGTAGTCGATCCGCTCCATGAGGAATTGGCGGGCGGCCTCGCGCCGTGCCAAATCGCGATCGACGTTCAGGCGGGATGACATTGATGTGAGAGTGATGAAGTACGGACGACGAACGGGAACTGATCGCAAACCGCGCATTTTACCCCAAGATCTGTCGCCGTGCCATGAGTGCTTGGTCGTCAGAAAAGTGGCGCAGTGCGTCCAGCACTCTAACACAACGAGCTTCTCGGGTGCCACGGGTAGCTTGTCTGCCCGTGCTTTCCGCACTGGCTGACAAGCAGCCAGTGCCACCCAACCCGACATCTTGTGTGTCGGACAACTGTTGCCGTTTCAACCAGGTGATTTTCCTTTTCAGCAGAACCCGTTATAATAAGGCTCCAACGGGTGGCGGGCTGCGCCGACGCATGTTTCGGTGGGCTGCAAGTCGTGCAGCCGCGCCCGGCCGGCTCATTTCTCCACGAAATGGGAGAAAGTCCTTGCGTTGAAACGGCATCAGAAACTACTGCCTAGTTCGGGTGATCCATTACGCGCGCCTACTGCGTAGAATAACGGGCGGCCGTTTGTCGGCGAATTGGCAGAAGTGATCGAGGAGACCAATAGCGATGTTTTTCTTTGACCCCATGTACTTCTGGTTTATCGCGCCGGCAGTCCTGTTGGGCCTTTGGGCGCAGTTCCGCATTCACGCGGCGTACAACCAGGCCCAACAATTGGCGGCGCCGCTGAGCGGAGCGGCGGCGGCGCGACACATCCTCGACTCGGCCGGCCTCAACGACGTGCAGATCGAGGAGATTCCCGGCCATCTCAGCGACCACTACGATCCGCGGCAGAAAGTGCTGCGGCTGAGCCAGGAGGTGTACGAGAGCCGGACCCTGGCGGCGGTCGGCATCGCCGCGCACGAATCGGGTCATGCCATTCAGGACGCCCATGCCTATGCGCCGCTGGTGGTTCGCAACGCGGCCGTACCCTTGGCCGGCATCGGCAGCGGCGCCAGTATTCCGTTGATCATCGTGGGAATGCTCTTCAATATGCACACGCCGCTGGGAGCAGGACTGATCTGGCTGGGCATCGCCCTGTTTGGCGCGGTGGTCGTCTTTCAGGTGATCAACCTGCCGGTCGAGTTCAACGCCAGCGCCGGGCCAAGGTCCAACTGGTGAGCCTGGGGATCATCAACGACGAGCAACTGTCGTACGTCAGCAAGGTGCTCAATGCGGCGGCCTTGACCTACGTGGCTGCCACGCTGCAAGCCATTCTCACGCTGCTGTACTACGTGATGCGCTTCACGGGCGGCAGCAGTCGGGATTGAAACAACACGGGCGTCAGGGGCAGGGTTCTTCCGACCGCGATGCCAGTCCTCGCAGAGGCAACGGCTCATCAGCCGCGTGTAACGGGCGCCTCAGGCTCGGAAATCCCCCCACTTCTCCCCCCCTTCACATGTAATTAGCCTTGCCTCAACGGACGCATTGGGCTAAGTTGACGGCACCTCGGTCTGCGAAGACATTCTCGTCCCGGTCGATCGATGATGCGGTGGCGGGCCTGCCTACTCTCGGCGAGCGCCGGGACATCACCATTGGCATGTCTTGGAGCAGGAGCGCGAACCTATGGGTTTTCCGCTGATGATGAATGCCTACGTTACATATTGGGTGCAAATGGTGGCTCCGCTGCTACTGTGTTCCAGTATTCCCTTGGGGATCCCGCCAGTTCAAGACGCAAAACTGTCGCGGATCGCGCCGCAACCGTGCCTATCCTACGTCGGTTGGGCCGGCATGGGAGATCCGGACCCGAATAGCGTGAACCGGGCGGAGCAGTTTCTGGCGGACCCCGACATACGCAACCTGCGATCCGAGGCCGCGCGGCGGTTCCACCTGCTGCTTGCGTCGTCGTTGAAATCACAAGGCAACAAATATGGCGATATTCCGCCCGCCGTTCTCGACGATATTCCCGTCTGGTGCGACCTTCTCGTAACGAAGCCTTGCGCTTTGTTCGTCGGACCGCCAGCCGATGCGAAGTCGTCGACCCTATCCGGCGGATTTGTCGCCAGCTTGGGCAACTCGCAGGCGACGATCGCCGCCAAGCTCCGGCAATACGCGCAGTTGGCCCGTGAGTCGATCGAGGAGAGTGTGGTGGACGCCGCCGCCGAGTTTCGGCTCAAGGATAAAGACGAACTCCGCTTGCGATGGACGGTGCGCGGCAACTACCTGATCGTTGCGTGGGGCGGTGAATCGCCTGCCAGCATCGCGGCTCGCATGGACGGACCGGAGCCGGACTGGTGGACGGCACTCGACAAGGATTCGCCGGTCGTCCGGCGTGCCGTCGTCGCCCGCATTGACATCAAAGCTCTTATCGACACGGCTACCAAGGACAACGCGGAGAGCCAGAAGGCCGCCAAGGAATTGCATTTGGACACGCTTCAGGCCATCACGTTGGTCACCGGCTTGGATCAAGACGATTTTGTGGCACATCTTTTCGTTTCGATCGACGGACTGACGGCGGCGCTGCTGGGCCGGCAGATCAATCGGCCGCTCGCCCGACGACCTGGCCGTCGTGCCGCGGGATGCCGTCCTTGCGACGGCGCTGCGCGTCGATCCGCACCTGCTGGCGGCCGGATTGGAATGGCTCGCTAGCAAGGACAAGAAGCCGGACGTGGTGACACACGCCGGAGATGCGGCGAAGCAGGTCGTTGACGGCGTGCTGAGCACGGCCGGCGCCATTGCGCCCGAACAGGTATCGAATTTGCTTCCCTCCGGGCCCGCCATTCCCGGCTTTCTTACCGACGCCGGCTCACGCGAACTGCCCGCCCAGTTGGCCGAAGTGCTCGGCGATACCTGGCGACTGTACACGTCACCGAGCGAGGGCTGTTCGATCTTCAACAGTTCGACGGTTGTCGTGCGCATCAAGGACGTGGATGGATTGCAGAAGCTCCTCGATCGCATGGTTGCCGAGGAGGCGGCAGAGAAGACCGATGGAAAACCACCGCAAAAAGCGGAATCGGAGGCGGATGCGTTCGCCATGCGGAAGGCCCGCTTTGCCGGCCACGACATCTATTATCTGGTCGCCGAAAAACCAGAGCGTCATCGGGATTCCGACCTGCTGCATCGTGGGCCAGGAACTGATCTGCTCGATGTCGCCGCCGAACGTCAAGGCGTATTTGCTTCGCAAGGCGGGCGAGCCAACGTTGGCCCAGGAGCCGAATGTCATCCAATCGCTGCAAGCGACGCAGCCCCCCATCTTTCTCGCCTATGAGAATTCGCCGGAGATGTTTCGGCTCACCTATCCCCTTATGCAGGGTTTTGGCACGCTGATGGGCGCCGTGGCCGGTTTTCCGGCGGGCAGAATCGATCCGATGCTGCTCCCGGCGGCCCCCACGTTCACGAAGTATCTGCGGCCGGCCGTAAGCACGTTGACCACGACCCCAAGCGGCCTGCGGTTGACGTTGCACCAAAGCCTTCCGAACGGCAATCTCGGCGCCACGCTCTTCATGGTGGCCTGTTCGCTGCTTCCGGCCGACGCCGACGCGCTGAGCAAGCTGACAACGGTCGCAGCGGCCGAGATGATTACCGATTCAACAACCAACATGGAAACGGCGCGCCATGTGAAAGCCCCGCTCAAAGACTATGCGGAAGTAGAAGGACCGTGCACGATCAAAAGCGGCGAGTGGACCGACAAGGATGTATTCACGGTTGAGCTTGGTCGGAATTTGCACGGCGTGTTCAAGTTCTACGTCGGCGATTGCGTCGACTTCGCTGAGAGGAAGCGTACTGCGATCGTGGCCGTAGGCTCGATCAAGAACCCGACCAAAGAGCCCCGCGGGTGCCGGTCCTATCTCGCGTTTTTTGACAAGGATGGAAAGCTGGTCGGATGCGAAGGCGGACGCGTCGTGTGCCTTCTCCCGAACCAGGAACGATTTACCCGCGATTTTGATGAGAGGCGGCCTCTGTCCCCGGACGCGGCCGCCAAGATCACGTCTTACCGCCTTCGGATGTACGAAACCGAGCCCCTGCCCGAAAAGACGCCGGCGCTGGCCGGCAAGACTACCAAGGATCCGAAACAACGACCGGGTCTTGTTGAGTCGAAACCGCCGGGACCCGTGCGCTTCGGGGTAGAACGGCCGTGCAGAATCGACAGCTTTACCGACGCGGAAGGCCCGTGCGCCGTCAACAACGGAACTGAGATTGAGCTTGGTCGCAATTTGCACGGTGTGTTCCAACTCTCTGTCGGCGATGGCACGCTTTGCACGGAAGGATTTGCCTTCGACGAACCTATTATTGGTGCGCTGGCCACTGTCAAGAACAACGCCAAAATGCCGTATGAGTGCCAGTGCTATCTCGCGCTGTTCGACAAGGACGGAAAGTTGGTCGGGACCATCGCGGGAACGGCGAACAACGTTGCGCCCATCAGGAGGAGCATCTGTTGATCACTTCCAGGTGTCCTCTGCCTGAGAACATGGCTGACAAGATCACCTCGTACCGGCTCCGGATGTACGAGGCAGAGGCATCGCCCAGAATGCGCCGGCGGGGTCCGGCGAAGAAACCAAAGACGCGACGAAGGATGAGAGGGGCGGCAAGGGCTCAATAGAGCTGCCCGCGCGTTGAAACGCATCGGTCATCTACGCGATTACGAGTTGCCCGCTCCGGCCGTCATGTAGCCGGCGACAACCGCAGACATGCCCGGTTCGCTTTTCGACATGCCGGATGCGATTGCACGCCGGCGCATCAATGACGAGCGTTGCCTGGAATCCAGCAGCGGCCCCTGCGCCCGAATAGGGCGATCTAATCATCGTGAAACAAAAACGGGCGCCCGGGCGGAAGGGCCGCACGGGCGCCCGCGAATCGTGCTCGACCGCTCGCTATTTCACTTCCTCCAGTTTCACCGGCCGCCGCTGGTCGGCCGAAAGCAGGGCCGCTTCCAACACGCGCTGCGTCTGGTAGGCGTCCTCGAAATCGGGAATCGGCACGGTGGGCGCCTCGCCCGCCAGAACCTTCAGAATGTCGAAGGCTTGGTTGGTGAAGCCGTGTTCGTAGCCGATGACGTGGGCGTCGGGCCACCAGTTGGCCACATAAGGATGGTCGGCGCCGTGGGTACACATGATCGTGTTCCAGCCCTGCACGGCGCGGGGCAACGTGGCGTCGTAGTATTGCAGTTCGTTCATCCGCTCGAAATCGAACTTGAGCGAACCCTTGGTGCCGTTGATCTCGAAGCCGTTGCGGTTCTGGTTGCCGGTGGCCTGCCGAGCGGCCTCGAAACTGGCCACCGCCCCGCCGGAGAAGCGGGCCAGGAAGAGCACGGCGTCATCCACCGTAACCTTACCCTTTCCCGCGGCCCCTTGGCGGCCGGCGGCGATGCCGCCCGCGGCCACGCCCGACGGCAGCGTGCGTTCCTTGATGAACGTCTCGGCGATTGCGCCGACGACTTCGGTGATCTCTTGGCCCGTGACGAACCGGGTCATGTCGATGATGTGGGCGTTCAGGTCGCCGTGGGCGCCCGAGCCGGCCAGGTCCTTGTCGAACCGCCACAACAGGGGAACATTCTCGTCGGCCCAATCCTGCAAGTAGCTCGCCCGGACGTGACGAATGGTGCCGAGCTTGCCTGCCTTGATCAGTTGGTGGGCCAGCGACACGGCAGGGCAACGCCGGTAGTTGAACCAGACGAACGTCTTGACCTTGGCGGCCCTGGCGGCCTGGACCATTTCCCGGGCGTCGGCCAGCGAGCCGGCGATGGGCTTCTCGCACGACACGGCTTTGCCGGCGGCGATGGCCGCCCGCGCCACGGGGGCGTGCATGTAGTTGGGAGTCACGATGTCGACCAGCCCGATGTCCGGCGAGCGAACCAGTTGCTCCCAGTCGGTCGAGGCATTCTTCCAGCCCCAATTGGCGGCAAACATGCGGGGGTTCTCTTCCGGCTGCCCGAACACGGTGTGCATGACGGGCACCAGCGGCGGCTTGAAGAACTTCGCCACCTGACCCCAAGCGTTGGAATGCGATCGCCCCATGAAGCCTTGCCCGATTAACGCCACATTGATCGTTGCCATGCCAAACTCCTTGCCAATTTCGTGATGGAGGCCGAGAACGGACGATGGTTATAGGCCGATTTTCCCAGAGTGGCAAGAGGGGGGGACGCATGTCTCGGGCGTAAGGCCCATTTTCCGGCGATTCCGGGCAAATCGGCATGGTGGTGTTCTGCCCGTTTTGGTAGCCTGCCGGGTTGGCTTCCGCTGCCGCGCGGAAAAACCGGCCCGGAATGCGCGCATGCAATACCTACGTTCATGGACGAACGCCGCCGTGCTGCTTGCCCTATTGTCGTCCGGCTGCCGATTGCCGGGCCGCGATGGGTCGGTGCCGCAGTCGTTGACCGATTGCCGCCGGCTGTCGCAGCAAGGGGTGGCCGCACTGGAGCGGGGTCAGCAGCAGAGCGCAGAAACGCTGCTGGCCAAGGCCGTGGCCGCCTGCCCCACCGATGCCGAGGCCCGCCGGCACTACGCCGAATCGCTTTGGCGCCGGGGGGCTCGCCAGGAAGCGGTCGCTCAGTTGGAGCAGGCCAGCCGCCTGGCAGGAGACGACGCCTCGCTCTTGGTCCGACTGGCCGAAATGCAACTCGCCGGCGGCCAACTGGAACTCGCCCAAAAGAATGCCGAGCAGGCGATTGCGTTGGACCCCAAGTTGCCCGGCGCCTGGGCGGTCCGCGGCGGCGCGGTGCGGGCGGCCGGGCAGCCGCAACAGGCACTGGCCGATTACCTCCGGGCCCTCGGCTATGCCCCCAGCGACCGCACCATCCTCCTGGCAATCGCCGAGCTGCACCGCGAATTGAACCAGCCCGAACAGGCCCTGCACACCCTGCAAGCCCTGGCCGACACCTATTCGCCCGGCGAGGAGCCGGGCCAAGTGCTATTCTTGATGGGGATCGCCTACGCTGCCCTCGGGCGTAATGAGGACAGTGTCGAGAGTCTTACCGCAGCGGTGTTGCGCGAAAAGCCCACCCCGGAAATGTTCTACGGTCTCGCCCAAGCCCAACTGCGGGCCGGCCATTCCGCCGAGGCGGCCGAAGCGGCACGACACGCCCTGGCGCTGCAGCCGCAACACCAGCCGAGCCGCGATTTGCTCCAACACATCGAGGTCGCCCAGCAGCCGCCGGGCACGTTGAGACAGTAGGAGCGGGATGTCGAGAGTCGAGAGTTGAGGGTCTGGAATGTCTACGAGCCGATCCCAAGTCCCCAGCGCCGAGCCCCGCGCCCCTCGCCTCTCGTTCCTCCTGCTGCTCAACGCCCTGGCCCTGGTGCTGGTGGCCGTGTGGTTCCGCGGCGAATCGTTGGAAAACATTCCCGGCATCAACGGCGACGAGGCATGGTATGGGGTGCAGGCCTGGCAAATGCTGCACGGGGGAGCGGATGGCGGTTGGCATACGCCCACGGGCAATCCGATCAACCCCCTGTTCCTCGGTCCGGTGGCACTGTTGCTCTGCTGGCTCCCGCCCTCGATCACGGTGTTGCGCTCGGTGGCGTTGGCCAGCGGGCTGGCGGCCCTGGCGATCAACTGGTTTTGCTGCCGCTGGGTGTTCGACCGGCGGACGGCCTGGATCTCCACGGCAGCGCTCGCCGTCTTGCCGATCAACATCGCCTATAGCCGATTCGCTTGGGACGCCAGCCAATCGCTGGCCGCGACCTTGCCGGTCGCCTATTTCACCTTGGCGGCCGTGCGATTTCCCCATCACTTCGGCCGGTGGATGGCGGCGGCGGTCCTCGCCCTGGCGATCGCAGTTTGGGTACACCCGACGAACATCTTCGCGGGCGCGGCGATTGCCATCGCGTTGGCGAGGCGCTATCGACTGGCCCGCACGGACGCCTCTCTCGCCCGGATCTCGTGCGTCGCCATGTTGCTGGCCGCCGCGTTGCTGATCGCCGTTTGGGTCTGGGCCGCCCGCCCGGGCCACGGGCCGTTGCCGGGACGCATGGAGCGATGGTGGGGGAATGTGCTCGACCTGCCACACGCCGCAGTGCTCTTTCCGCGGCTGTTTAGCGGCGGCACGATCTACCGCGACATTTCCGGGTCGCAGTCGTGGTTCGAGTGGCCGTTGCCGGCCGGGTGCGACGGAGCGGGACTCGACGTGGGGCTGTTTTGGGCGATCATATTCGGATCGGCATGGATGCTGTATCGCAGCCGCTTGCGGCTTCGCACTGACCGCGACGACCGCTTGCGGTTTCGCGCCGCCGACGGCGTGCTGCTGGCCGCCTGGACGCTGGAGTTCGCGGCGTTTCAACTGGTCGCCGGGGTCGGGGGCCATGGCGCCGGGCCAGGAGCGGTTCGCCATCTGCCTCATCGGACCGACCGTGCTGCTCGGCGCCCGCGGGGCCGCCTTGGCGTGGGAAGCGGCCTCGACGCGTTGGCGCGTTGCGTTGGCGCTGGCCGCGTTGGCCGGCTGGCCTGTGCTGGCCGACTTTCACGCGCAGTACTTCCGTTTCATCGAACGGACCGGCGGCCAGGCACACCCCACGTTCCGCACCGGTCCGATCGAGCCTAAGCAAGCCGCGTTGGCCTATATCCTGCAAGAGGCCGGCACTGAAACGCCCGCGGCCAAAGCGGGCGCGAGCGATCCCTCGGAAATCTGGATCGTCTGTTCCGAATGGTGGAACCGGTGGCCGCTCCGCTATCTGGCCATCGCTCATCGCGCCGTCCGCGTGGTAGACCCCGCCGAGGCTGGCAAGTCGGACGACTGTCGGCGAGCACTGATCGAGGGGCGCGTGTGGTTCGTCGAGTTCTGCGGCACTGACGCCCAACGGGGGGTGGAATCGCAGTTGGCCGACCGAAAGCCGACGCGGCAGGAGTTCCTTGACTATGCCGGCCGGCCGGTCGTCTGCGTCATGCATTCGCCAGCCGAGTAGTGCTGGGATGCGACGACACACGTCCCGGTCGGCACGAACCGCCCAGCCGCACTCGCCCCCCCCGCGAGATGGCAGCACCAACACCCCCGCGATTCCCCGGCGGGGTTTGCCGTCGGATTTCAAGCTAAGCTTCAAGTGACGGTTCGTCTCGTAGGGGTCACGTTGCGTTTTCGGAGGTGTTCAAGAATGTCCTCTCTACTAGAGTCCTCGGTATCCGAGTCTCCCCTCACGTTTGTCGATCGCCGCAGTCCGGCCGCCGTGGAGCGGATGCCGATCTGCGAACGCCGGCAGTTTGGCAACTCGCACGAGGGCCTTTCGCCCGACGCCGCCGAATTGGCTCAGGCCATCGACCAGTACAAGCTCCGCCACCGCCGCCGCTTCATCACCTTCGAGGAGATGCTGGCGGTGGTGAAGTCGCTGGGCTACCACCGGTAAGCCGTAAAGGGTCACGGCGCAGAAATGAGGGGTTAGCCGCCTTCACGGCGCGGTTCCAGGGCCTCCAATACCGCGATTACTCGCGGTACATCGCCCGTTACGGTTTCCCATACTTCGTCAAGATCCACGTCGTCGTACTCGTGGACCACCTTGTCGCGCATTCCAGTCATCATTCTCCAGGGCAGTTGCGGGTGCGCCGTTCGGAACTCCGGCGAGAGGCGTTTGACGGCCTCACCCATCACGAGGAGCTGATGAAGTACGGCAGATTGGGTTTTGTCGTCGTCAAGAAACTCGGATTGATTGATCCCCTCCAAGAAGCGAATTGTCGAGCGGGCGGCATTCAATATATCCACGACGGTGGCGTTATCGAGATGCATAGATCGGCTCCGCTGAGGAGAGAATGGCACTCTTGCGCACCCAGTTCTTGCTGCGTTCAATGGCGCGACGACTGACGAGATCGACGTCCCTTCCCAACAGCCGGGACAGTTCCTCTTCCATGGCAACGTGATCGAAGAGGCTCCAGCGCGCGGCGTCGATAAACGTTACCAGCACGTCCACGTCGCTGTCGGCGCGAAAATCGCTCCCCAACACCGAGCCGAAAAGAGCCAACTCGGCGACTTTCCAGCGACGACAGAAGTCGGCAATAGCTCGGCGGTCGATAGAAATTGTGGCTGGCACGCTTACAAACCTCCTGTGCGAACCCATTTTGCCAACGATTGGCCGGACGGTCCAGCCCACTAGCTCCCCTCATCGGCGGACGTTCGCCCCGTGGCCACGTCGAACTCGCAGATAGCGGGCACCAACATGGCCGCCGTGGTGAAGGCGTAAGCGGCAACCGTCACTAGGAAGGCTGCCATCATCGAATCCAGCAGATAGCTCGTGATCGCGTAGAAGGTGGCCAGCGGACACAACAACGACGCCACGCCGATGGCGCCCGACGGATTGCGGACGCCCAGCACGGCGTACAATCCCACTCCGCCGAACACGATGAAGGTGAAGAACGGCAGGAACTGGGCCTGGAAGGAGCCGCTGAAGGCCATCATGATCCGCATGCACACGGCCACGCCGACGAAGAGGAAGAACACGGTCCCCAAGCTGGTCGCCACAGCGACGCCCGAGTTGGCGTAGGTCATCCCCGCGTGCAGCCCAACCACGGCGGCGAAGGCGTACAACACGGCCAGGCCGCCCAGCAGATAGAGCAGGTTCTCCAGGCTCACAAGCCCCGTCAGCCACAGGCCCACGCCCAGCAACATCGGCAGCAACACCATTTCCTTGGTGTTATAGAACACCCCGCCGAGCTTCCCGTAGACGATCTCCTTGGGCGTGAGATCGGTCACCAGCAAGAGGTCCAGCGCCTTGGCGTCGCGCTCGCTGGTCAACGAAGTCACGGCCTGGGCGTTGACCAGCACCAGGCTCAGCAGCATCAGCGCCACCGAAGCCCAAAAGACCGGCCCGGTCATGTCAAGCTGGGCGGCGCGGCCGCATCGGGGCCGGCCGCCATCCCGTACAGACTCGCCACGGCCAGGGCGAACATCGCCAGATACGCCAGCCGCACGACGAGGATCTTTCGCCCATAGGCCCAGGTGCGAATCTCGCGCCAGATTACGGGATTGTCCCACACCCGCCGCGTGTGCGAGGGACGAGAGGCGCGGGGCACGAGCCGAGCCGACTGCCCACTGTTCACCGCCGTCTGCGCACCTTCTGCTCTGCCTTCCGCTTCCCCTGTCTCTTCGGCGTTCTCTCCTTCGGGCACGATCGCGATTTCCCGCGACGGGTTCCACACCCGCACCATCGCCATCGCAACGCCGTTCAACAGCACGGTGATGGCCGCGGCAATCACCACGAACAGGTGGACTGGCGTGCCCAATGGACCGAGCGCCGGTTGGGCCTGAACGTAGGGACGGGTGGCTTCCAGAATGGCTTCCCACGGGCTCAGTCCGGCGGCCAGTGCCCGGCACGACAGCCCGCCGAAACTCGCCCCCACTGCGCCGGACGCCACCACCTCGCCCAGCGCCAGCCACAGCACGAGGACGAGCGCCGTCATGGCCAACGCCTGGAACGTCTTCTCACGCCACAAGGCCAACATCGATCCCAGACTGCCGCAGGCCAACACGGCGGCCAGCGTGACGGCAAAGGCCCGGGCGATCTGCCCGTACGACACCCCGCCCAGCAGGGCCGTGAACAGGAAGACGGGCAGGGCCGTGGCCAGCATCACCAGCACGTTCAAGAGGCTCGCCAACAGCTTGCCCAACACCAATTCGCTGTTGGAAAGATTCGTCAGCAGCAACAGGATCAGCGTCTTGCGGTCCTTTTCGTGGGCCACCTCGCTGGCCGCCAACAGGGCCGCAAAGAAGATCGCCAGGGCCAACTGCAAGGGGGCGAGAATCTGGAACAGCACCATGCCGAACCGGGCCAGGTCGCCCACGTCGCTCACCAGTTGCGTGCCGGTCAGCACCAACCAGGCCGTACACATTAACACCACCAGCGCCAGCCCGTAGGCCGAGCGGGCGACGTACGTCTTGATTCGCCGCGGGGCAATCGTCGCCTCGCGGGTGAATACGGGGCCAATCAGCAAGGGAAATCTCCGTGAGCGTGGGGCAAAGTGTCGCGGGCTCTTCCAGTTTCGGGCGAGGATCCCTTCCCAGACGTAGCGAGTTCTGTCTTTTCTCTAGCCCAGACGTGTCCTTTCTCTAGCCCAGACGTTCACGTCTGGGGCCAAGGAGCGACGATCTTTGTTCCCTTTTCCATTCAGCCCCCTTCAGGGGGCAGTCGCCACAGTTCGCACCCCATTGAGACGGCGCCCTGTCGCGTCATTTCGGCCCCTGAAGGGGCCTGAGGGAAAAAGGATGATCGCTATCGCGTTCCTTCCCACAGGCGTAAACGCCTGGGCTAGGGAAAAATCCAGCGGCCAGTGCGGTGTTCGCCCAGAACCGAAAGAGCCTTGTCTCTCCAGACCATCATACCAAAACCGGCCTACAGACGGGAAGGGGAGCGGTAGTCCCAATGACGGTTGCTGGATTCTCCCCGAACGATGTAGAATATGTGTTGCGGGGACGACCGCGAGTTGCCGTAACTGGCCGGTTCGGATGAGAACAACGGCAGGCGGGACGATACCGTGCTCCTTGTCTGCGGAGGCGCCAATGAGCTTTTGGAAGACTCCAATCAAGCCGTGGGTGTTGGTTGTTCTGTTCGTGTTGTTCCCACTGGTCGCGATAGGTGGCCTGAGCGTCTATGGATACGTTACGCGGCCGAACTACGACAGACTGGATTACGGCATGAGTATGGACGAAGTGGCGGCCATTATGGGCGAGCCAATTGTTCGGATGGAGTCCAGTAAACCCAGAGAGTGGTATTGCCGGGGCATTCGGCTTGACTTCGACCATGGCAGACTCGCCGATGTGCAGGTGGGCAAAGACAGTCCTCAATGGCCGGACGCGCAAAAGATCGCCGTTTGGACCGAAATGATCCGACTCAACCCGCAAGACGAGACACTTTACCTGTTGCGCGGGAAGGTCCATGAAGCAATCGCGGCTCGCTGGGAGTGGGGAATTCGTCCAACGCAGGAAGCCTATTTGGCGGCACGGGCAGAATGGGAACAAGCCATAGCCGAATTCTCGGAGGCCATACGTCTCGACCCAACCAGCCAAGAAGGCTATCTTGCTCGTGGAAGAGCGAGGGAAAGGTTGGGTGAGTTGGATAGCTCACTTGACGACTACTCCACGGCCATCCGCCTTGCGCCAAACGACCCTGAGGGCTATCTTGGTCGCGGAGGTGTATGGGAGCGACGAAGTGACCGGGAACAAGCAATCGCGGAGTACTCCGAAGCCATTCGCGTCGCGCCAAACAACATGCACGGCTACGAACGCCGCGCCAATGTTCTCAAGGTAATGGGAGATACCCTCGCAGCTCAAGCAGATTGCGAAAAGATCAAGGAGCTGCAAGGGCGTGGGGAGTAGTCTGCCATTTCGCGAGATCTGTCCTGGTTGAGAAGCCAACGAGCACCATTCTGAAGTTCATGACAATTTTCGGGACAGATTCGCCGTCCGCTTTCATTGCTGTCGACATTGGCAACGCCCGGATCAAGCTCGGACTGTTCGCGGCCGCGTGCCCGGCGGGACTGCCGGAACCGGCGCGAACGCTGCCGCTGCTGGGCGATGCGCCGGAACTTGACCGGATCGCATACTGGCTGGCCGACCAAGCTCAAAAGGACTTGCCCTGGTGGATCGCCAGCGTGAATCGGCCGGCGACGACGCGGCTGATCGACTGGCTGCACGAGCATCGCCCGGCGGACCGTATTACGCTGCTGGTTTCGGGCGATCTGCCACTGGAAGTGCGGCTCCCGCGGCCGGATATGGTGGGCATCGACCGGCTGGTTGACGCACTGGCCGTCAACCGGCTCCGCGACGCCCGCCGGCCCGCCGTGATCGTCGACGTGGGCACGGCCATCACCGTCGACCTGGTTGCGGCCGACGGGGCCTTTCTGGGCGGGGCCATCCTGCCGGGCCTTCAGATGGCGGCCCGGGCCATGCACGAGTTCACCGATCTGCTGCCGCTGGTGGATACGGCTGAGTTGGACGCGCCGCCGCCGGCCCTGGGCACGGCCACCGTGCCGGCCATGCAGTCCGGGCTGTTCTGGGGCACCGTGGGCGCGATCCGGCAACTGATCGAAGAACTGCACAAAGCCGCGACCGGTGGTCGCGCCCGTGGTTGGGGTGGCAGTTCAACTGCCACCCCAACCGAAGAGTTGCCGCAAGTTTTCCTCACCGGCGGCGCAGGGGGCTGCCGTGGCCGAGTTGCTCGGCCCCGACGCCCGTCACGTGCCGCACCTGACGCTGGCGGGCATTGCCGTAGCGGCTATCGGGGCGTAATGAAACGGACGTTGATAGGGGTAGGGAAGGCCGGTTAAGTTCCCGGCCTCCCCTCCCTCCGAACCGGACTGGCGGATTTCCCGCATCCGGCTCTCCGGTTAGTGGTGTTACCTCGTAGAGGATTGGTGAACCGAGCGCGGGAAGGAAACAAGGTTCCTTCTCGGGATCGGCAGAAGCGAAAGGCCCTGACCTTCACGGGAAGGCCACCAACATGCAACATCGACGGTGCGGCCAATCTGAGCCAAGTTACGTGTGCCTGACGCAGTCCGTCGTGGCTAGTCGTTGCCGACACTCGCGGTACGGTGTGGTTTTGGCCGTGCGTCATGTTTCATCCCCTTTCCTGCGTCCCTTTGCTCGACGGGCATTGCCCCGCTTCCTCGCTCGTATGGACGCTCTGACTCCTGGGCGGTCGATTCTTCGTATCCTTATCAGGGACAATGAACTTCGTCCTTGTACCCGCCCAGGTCTCCTTGCTTCATGTATCAAACCTTCCGACCGTTCCGCCTCCAACCACCTGTTGCCGCCTCTGGGGCTTGGTTTGGTTTCCCCCCGGAGCTTACCGCGAGGTCTGCCGACCGCATCCCTTGCGAGGACCACAGCGTCACTTGGGCTTCGCCTTTTCCTAGCAGGCTCGCCACGACAACCGGCCGAATCGAGTTCGTCATCCTGCGGACCAGCCGTTCACCTTCAGTTGCTCTCCACCCCCTCTCACGAGGACGCAGTTACTTTCGGTTACGAAGTTCAAACCCAATTTCGACAAGGACTTGCACCTTGCTGATTCGATACACTCACAAGCGCACTAGGAGGCGACTCCAGTCGCCGATCGGGGGCGATGCAATGTTTGATCGTGCGAAGCGGCGACGGGAGTCGCCTCCTACAACCCGGTTCTTGCGTATGGCAAGCGAAATGAACTACAACCCGCCCTCACCCCAGCCCTCTCCCAAAGGGAGAGGGAGGATATCATGAAAGTCGCCCATTTCGTCGGTCCGAAAAAACTGGAAATCGTCGATCTGCCGCAGCCAACGCTCAACGAGCCCGACCACGTGCTGCTGCGGATCGATCGCGTGGGCGTCTGCGGCTCCGACGTTCACTACTACTCGAACGGGCGGATCGGCCGGCAGGTCCTCACCTACCCCGCCACCCTGGGCCACGAGTGCGCCGGCACCGTGGTCGAAGTGGGCGCCGAGGTCGACGGCCTGCAGCCCGGCCATCGCGTGGCGGTCGATCCGGCCATGGCCTGCGGCACCTGCGATCAGTGCCGGGCCGGGCGGCCGAACACCTGCCGCCACATTCAGTTCATGGGCTGTCCGGGCGAGGCCCCGGGCGCCGTGGCCGAGTATCGCGTCGTACCCGCCGAAAACTGCCTGCCCATCCCCGCCAGCATGACGCTCGACGAGGCCGCGCTCGTGGAGCCGCTGGCGATCGGCCTGCACGCCGTGCGGCTGGGCGGCGTCGCTCCCGCGGAGCGCATCGCCATCCTGGCGCGGGGCCCATCGGGTTGAGCGTGTTGCTTTGCGCCAAGGCCCTCGCTTCGTGCCGCGTCTACGTGACCGATCTGCTGCCGCCGCGTCTCGAAGTCGCCCGGCACTGCGGCGCCGATTGGATCGGCAACGCGGCGCGGAGCAATACCTCGGCTGCGATTCTCCGCGAGCAGCCGTGCGGATTGGACCTCGTATTCGAGTGCTCCGGCGACCCGCGGTGCATTGATCAAGGACAGGAACTGCTCGCGCCCGGCGGCACGCTCGTGCTGGTGGGCATTCCGCCCACGGAACAAGTGAGTTTCGACAGCCACCAGATGCGGCGGAAGGAACTGACCTTCAAGAACGTCCGCCGCCAGCGCGACTGCACGGCGGCGGTCATTCAGATGATCGCCGAAGGCCGGATCGATCCCCGCCCGCTGTTGACCCATCGCTTTCCCTTGGCGAGAATCGGCGAGACGTTCGAGTTGGTGGCCGGCTATCGCGACGGGGTGATCAAGGTGGTGATCGACGTGTCAGGGGCGCCATAAAGCTGCGAGCGGCGGTCGCGCCCGAAGTTGGGGTGGCAGTTCAACTGCCACCCCATCAGAGACTGCCACCCCAACAGAGGCCCCATAAAGCCGTGACCGGCGGGGGCGCCTCGGAGAATCGAAGCGAGGAAGAGCGGATTCGTCGTGCCCAGGGGGCGGCAGCAACGTTGCCCCGTGGTCGGTTGCTTGGGTTGCGGCTATGGTCGTTTTGCTTGCACCGTCATTCGTCCGCAAGTCCGTTGGCGAAGTCCGGACCAGCCGAAATGGCTTCCAGTTGTGGGACTTCGTCATCGACCATCTGAATGCCGGGTAAGAGGTGACTCGGAAGAAATGCAGCGTTGGCAATCATTGTTGGAATCACGGCGCTGGCAAGGACTGCGGCTACCAAAAACGAATACTGTTCCTGGGTCACAATCTGATGCGTTAGCCCGTAGAGGGCTGAGATGGTGCCAAAGGTCAGCCCCGTAGACATTAGCAGCGTGTAGTACCACCTTTCCTTGCCGTCTTCCCGGAACATGCCGACAACGGGGAAAAGGCCGAACACCTTAGAAGCCGTTTTCGCGGAGAACAGCGCCAGGAACACGAACGGAGCAGACGCTAACGCCGGAAGCGACACGAGTGAACCAGCCCGAATAAAATAGAACGGCGTCAGGAAGCCAATAGTCAGCGTTCGCAAGCGACGGACGTAGAAGTGGTCACGGCTGATGGTTTTGGCAAGTACCATGCCGGCGATGTAGGCGGGCAATACGGCTTCGCTCCCCGACCAGAGCGCCAGCGCACCCAGCCCGCACAACACGAGAAGAATCCACTTGGTCCTAATGGCGGCAGTGCGGTTGCCGTACGAGGTGATCAAGCGTGAGGTGATGGTCGGCAGTAGCGCAACGAGAACAATGGATACTCCCGCAAAAATTGCTGTCCGGTAGGTGAACGGGGCAAACATCAGCCCCAAGGCAATCACGGTGCCCACGTCATTGACAAAACACGCCCCGAGAATCCCCTTTCCGAACTCGGTCTTGTTGAAACCCATTTCGAGCATGACGGCGTAAACAACAGCCATTGACGTGGTCGACAGGGCTATGCCCGCCAGCCAACTTGCCGGACCATTCCATCCGAGCACGAACCTGGCCAACGCTGCACAGCCCAAGAACGGCACGAAGAAACCGAACAACCCAACAACGGTCACTTCTTTGAACTTCGCTTTCATTGCTGCCGGGTCAAGTTCCGCTCCTGCCAAGAAGGTCAGGAGAACCGCACCCACCGACGCCATAAACCGCAGCCAGTCGAGGTTCGCACCAAGGGCGTTGGGGTAGAGAAAGTAATCGGCGGCAAAAGCAGCGACCATCCCAACGCAGATTTCGACCAGGGCCATAGAAATCCGCAAATGGCTTGCGAGCATGGTCGAGAGCACGGCAAGAGCAAGCCAAACGGCGGCAATCGCGTAGGTCTGTTCCATCGAAGTCCCTCGCTTGGCGAGCCGACCGCGAACCGGCACCTGCCAACAAAAAACCCCGCCTGTCGGCAGGGCTTGCGGGCGCAAGATTCTCACCCCTGCCGACAAGGCATCGCGGCAGGAGTCATCAGCCCGGTTCCGGGCACTTGTGCGGGGGACTCCATCCCCTTGACCCCAACATGTTACTCGGCCGCCTACGGTTGGTCAAGGCAGCTTGCGTAGACTTGATTCAGTTGCGGGTAACAGTTCGGTAGCTGGGTTCTGAGGAGATTGGGGTTTCTCAAAATGCCTGTTTCTCCCAGACTGGTGGCTGGATAAAGTGCCCCAATTTCATGGAGGGAACAGATATGGGTTCCTATCTCAAATCATCTCCGCCATCACCGCAAACCCGTTCTTGAGCCGGAGCGGGCAATTGATCCCCGGGCGTCATTGACCGAATGGATAGCATAGCGCTATCATTGCATTACATCGGTCGACCACTGCCGAAGGAGTGTTCGTCATGCCTGATATTCTGATCCGCGGATTGAAGCCCGAAACAATCCGGCAGTTGAAGATTCGCGCGAAGCGGCACGGCCGATCGCTGCAAAGGGAGGTAAAGCTGCTCGTGGAACAAGCGGCCGGAGCCGGCAGCCAGCACATCGCGGCGATGTTTGACCGCTGGCAGCGTCGTTTGGCCGGTCGGAGGTTCTCCAGCAGCGTGCGATTGATTCGCGAGGGCCGCTAAAGGATCATGTTGCTTCGCTCGGTCAAGCCCGCTGAGCATTCTGCTGCAACTGTGCCGCCGCGAGCGTGTTGTGCAGGAGCATGGTCACGGTCAACAGGCCCACGCCGCCGGGCACGGGCGTAATCAGGCCGGCCACTTCCTTGACCGCGGCAAAATCCACGTCGCCCACCAGTCCCGCCTCCGTGCGGTTCATGCCCACGTCGATCACCACCGCACCGGGCTTGACCATGTCGGCCGTGATGAATTTCGCCTGACCGATGGCCACGATGAGGATGTCGGCCGAACGGGTCACCGCCGGCAGGTCGCGGGTGCGGCTGTGGCAGACGGTCACCGTGGCGTCGCCGCCTTTGCCGCGCTGCATGAGCATCACGGCCATCGGCTTGCCGACGATGTCGCTGCGGCCCACGACCACGATGTTGGCCCCGGCGATCTTGACGTTGTTCCGCAACAGCATCTGCTGAACGCCGTGGGGCGTGCAGGGCAGGAACCGCGGCCGGCCCTGCATGATCCGGCCCACGTTCTCCGGATGAAAGGCGTCGACGTCCTTGATGGGGTTGACCGCATCGAGCACCTTGGCCTCGTCGATCTGCTTGGGCAGCGGCAATTGCACCAA
The DNA here is from genome assembly GCA_963759115.1 of uncultured Planctomycetaceae bacterium. GTDB lineage: Bacteria > Planctomycetota > Planctomycetia > Pirellulales > Thermoguttaceae > CAVWXT01. Next base: position 612,033 of record CAVWXT010000001.1, on the reverse strand, counting down.
GATGCCGTGGACCGCCGGGTCGCGGTTCAGCCGGTCGATCAGGGCCAGAAGCTCGGCGGTGGTGGTCTCCGCGGACGGGCGGTACATTTGGCTGGTGATGCCGGCCTTCTCGCACGCCTTCTGTTTGTTTCGCACGTAGACCTGGCTGGCCGGGTTCTCGCCAACCAGCACCGCCGCCAAGCAGGGCGTTACGCCGGTCGCGTCGACGAACTCCGCCACTTCCTGGGCGATTTCTGCCCGAATCTGCTCGGATAAAGTCTTGCCGTCGAGTATGCTGGCAGTCACGAGAGTCCCTCCGAGAAAAGGCCCATTCTATCAGTCGCGCGACCGGTTGCCAGCGATCGAGCTTGTGATTTTCTTGTAGGAGGCGGCTCCAGTCGCCGAATTTTCAGCGTTTCGTCGCACAATCGGCGACTGGAGTCGCCTCCTACAGCGGTTTCTTTGCAAGGACTCACAATCTCGCCGCTTGACCGAATTAGAAAGAGTCAGTAATATAAGTATTGCAATAAGCATAATAATGTATCACGTTCGGCCGACCTGTCAACACCACCGGCCGCCGTAAACCATCATGGACCAGCAGACTCCACACCCCAGCCCGATCGAAACCCTCAAGGTCGAAAGCCGTGGTCTTCGCGGCAACATCGCGGCCGAACTGGCCGTGGCCGATGAGCCATTCAGCAAGGACACCGCCGACCTGGTGAAGCACCACGGGATGTACCAACAACAGGACCGCGATCTTCGCAAAGCGGGCAAGACGCCAGCGGAGCGGCACGCGGCATCCACCACGCTGTTGGTACGCACCAAAATACCCGGCGGGCGACTCGACAGCCGCCAGTTCTTGGCCCACCTCGATCTGTGCGACGAGTTGGGTAGCGCCACGCTGCGCGTCACCACGCGGCAGGACCTTCAGATTCACGGCGTGCGGAAGGCGAATGTCGGGGAAGCCCTGCGGCGGATTAACGCGGTAGGACTGACCACGTTCGGCGCCTGCGGCGATGTTGCCCGCAACGTCATGTGCTGCCCCGCGCCGCACCGGCAGGATACCGTCCACGAGCAGATGCAGCAGATGGCCGAGCAGCTTACCGCGCAATTCGCGCCGCGCAGCCGGGCGTACGAGGAGATTTGGCTGTGCGGTCCCGCGCCGGCGGCAGTCCAGTCACGCGGCCACGAAACGATCGCCAGCGAGGAGCCGCTCTACGGCGAAGCCTATCTGCCCCGCAAGTTCAAGATGGGCATCGGCTTGGCCGGCGACAACTGCGTCGACCTTCACAGCCAGGACCTGGGTCTGTTGGCCATCTGCGAGAACTTCAACGTGGTGGGCTACAACCTGCTGGTGGGCGGCGGACTGGGCTCGACGCCCGGCAACAGCAAGACGTTCATGGCGCTGGCGCAGCCCTTCGCGTTCGTCGCGCCCGAGCAGGTCGTCGAGGTGGCCACAGCGATCGTCCGCGTATTCCGCGATTCCGGCAATCGCAGCGATCGGAAACAAGCGCGGCTGAAGTATCTCATCGCCGACTGGAGATTGGAAAAGTTCCGGACGGAAGTGGAAGCATCCTACGGCTCGCCGCTGGCGCCGCCGCGGCCGGAAAACGTCTGGAACGTGGATGACCATCTCGGCTGGCACGACCAGGGCGACGGCCGTTGGTTCTACGGACTCAGCGTGGAGAACGGCCGGATCTGCGACCGCGAGGGGCTGCGTCTGAAGACCGCGCTCCGCGAGATTTGCCAGACCTGGCGGCCCGGCGTTTGCCTTACGCCGCAGCAGAACGTGTTGTTGACCGACCTGGCCGGCGAACACCGAGCCGCGGTCGAGGAGGTATTGCGGCGGCACGGCGTGCCGTTGAGCGAGGCGGTCTCGAACGTGCGGCGATGGTCGATGGCCTGCGTGGCCTTGCCGACCTGCCCTTTAGCCCTTACGGAAAGCGAGCGGGCCCTGCCCGGGGTGATCGATGCGCTCGAAACCGAATTGCAGCGGCTGCAACTCGCCGGCGAGGTGTTTTCGGTGCGGATGACGGGTTGCTCGAACGGTTGCGCCCGCCCGTGTCTGGCCGACGTGCGGCCTGGTGGGCAGGCGGCCCGGCGCGTACGCTATCTATCTGGGCGGGCGGCTCTTGGGCGACCGCTTGGGGCGACTCTACAAGGATTTCGTTCCCCTCGGCGAGATTGCCGCCACGCTCGTGCCCGTGTTGACACGATTCGCCGGCGAGCGATTGCCGGGCGAAGGGTTCGGCGACTATTGCCTGCGCGTCGACATCACTGCCCGCCCGTAGTAGTCCGACGCACCTCATTTGTCGGGTGCCACGGTTGGCTTGTCCAACCGTGCTTCTGGCACTGCTGGACAAGCCAGCAGTGGCACCCAACGCATCACTTAAAATGCGTCGGACTGCTAGTGCGGCGTCCCGTCGGGGCTTATGCCCTGAATCCGTGACGGCGTTCGGGTCGAACAAGTCGGCCGTCAGGCTTCACTAACGACTTGCATCGCCGATGCTGATCTCCGGCATCGTCAGCGCCGCGCGCTCTTGTTGGAGCAGGTCGAGCCGCCACAGGGCCGCCTTGACCGTCTCCAGCCTCTGGCGATCCAGCCCTTTCAGATACGGCAGAGCCAGGTCGAGGATCGAGGACGTGTGGGCTGAGATGAGCCCGGACGCCGGCAGCGCGAGGTGGTTGGAGTCGCGATCGCCGTCCGACAGTTCATCGAGAAGGACCTCCATGAAGTTCTTCGGCTCGGGGTACACCCGGACCTCGTAATCCTTGAGATTGGCCTTCTCGGCGACGTGCCGGATGGCGTCGTCCAACGTGCCGATCTTGTCGACCAGGCCGCGATCCACGGCCTGCTGGCCGGTGAACACGCGTCCGGCGGCCAGTTCGTCGATCGGCTTCTTGAGTTTGTCGCCGCGGGCCGCGACAACGTGCCCCTTGAACACGCCGTAGATGTCGTTCATCCAGCCCTGCATCTTCGTGCGTTCCGCTTCGGAGAACACGGCGTCGGAACTGAGCAACCCGGCGTTGGCGCCGCGGCGGGTGCTGTCCCAGGTGATGCCGACCTTGTTCCACATGTCGGTCGTGGCGAGCTTGCCGCCGACCACGCCGATCGAGGCGGTGATCGTCATGGCGTCGGCGAAGATCGTATCGGCGCCCATCGAGACGTAGTACCCGCCGCTGCCGGCCACGCCGCCCATCGAGACCACCAGGGGCTTCTTGGCCTTGACCCGCGTCGTGGCGTTGAGAATGATCTCGCTGGCCACGGCCGACCCGCCGGGCGAGTTGACCCGCAGCACCAGCGCCTTGACGTCTTTGTCGTCGGCGATCTTGTCCAGTGCCTTGCGGAGGGGCGTGCTATAGGCCCCAGAGTCGGTGCCGAACGGGTTGGGATCGGGCTTGCCCGGCATGATCGCGCCCTCGACGTATACGATCCCGATCACGTCCTTGCCCGCCGCCTTCTTCTTTCCCCCCTCCAGCAATTTCATCCAGAACTGCAACAGCCCGAAGGGCGACGAGAGATCAATTTCCTCGCCCTGCTTCTTCTTGCCGTACTTTCTGTCGAACTTCACGTCTTCGCCGAACTTCTTGCGCAGCTCGGCCTCGAAGTCCTGGCGGTGCTGGACGCCGTCGATGATCCCCTGTTGCACGGCCTGCTCCGGCGTGTATACCGCGCCGTCGATCCACTGGCGCACCCGCTCGGGCTTCACGCCGCGCCCCTGGGCCACCATCTGCTGATAGCTTTCGTAGAGGCTGTCGAGGAGCCAGTTCGTCATTTGGGCCGCCTCGGGGCTCGGGCCCTTGCGCATGAACATCTCTGCGGCGCTCTTGTACGCCCCGCAGGTCAAAAAGTCCGGCTTCACTCCGATCGTGTCCAGCAGGCCCCGCACGTAGGGCGACTCGGCGTTGAAGCCAGTAATCATGATGATCGTGGTGGGAGTGGCCGCTGATCCGGGCGGCCCCGGCCACCAGCGCCAGCGACCGCGTCGTCAATACGGCGTCGACGTGGGCGTACACGTCCTTGCCCGCCGCCTTGATCCCCGCCAGCGCCTCGCGAAGCTCCTCGATCTGCGCCAAGCCGAGCTCGACCTCGTCCAACAACAGCACGACGGCCTTGACGTTTTTGTCGTCCTTGGCCTTCTTCATCCGTTCGACAACGTCCTTCAGCGACGGCCGGGCGATGGGCGAGAAGAGCGGAAACTCCTCGCCGCGCGGTTTCTCCAGGATGGGCCCGTCGAACGCGAAGACGGCGACGACCGCCTTGCCGTTGTCCTTGTTCTCTTTCTTGTCGCCATCAGCTCGCGCCAGGGGCACCGCGAGCAGGCACACGGCCAGGACAAGCGTTGGATACTTCAGCATTCGCAACATGATCGAACCTCCTGAATGAAAAGGTAAGGACCAGCTCTCATCGGTTGGTGTTCTTATGGTTATATTAGGCGGCACACAAGTCAATCAAGTAGCCTATGTTCGGCGTAACGGAAACTCAAGCGGGCACGAATGTTATGCTAAGACGTTATCTCCGCGCGTTGTGTGCCTTTCTTCCCGCGTTCATATCGTGACTACCGCGGCACGGGCCAGGTTCCAGCGAGCCGATCCGGCAGGCCGCGCTCCGGCAAAGCCGCCGAGACGATCGCCAGGCCGCAATACAGCCCGAAATAAAGCGCAGTCGGCCACCAGCTCAGCACAGCGGGGTCCGGACTGGTCGAAATCAGTTTTACGACAACGATGATGGCCGGCACCAGGCACAACGGGCTCCACGCCACAAAGATGCGGCGAAACACGCCCCAGCGGGAAGCCCGCTTGCCGTCCCGCCCGACGAAAGCCACTCCCGCCATGCGCAACAGCAGGCCGCCGCGAAGCCACAATGCGGCGATCAAGCCCGGTACGCAGACATACACCCCCATCAACACGGCGGTCATCAGCAGGGGATGTGGCTCATAAGAGGGCGCGAACATGTCTAGAAACGGTTTCAACGCGGCGTCTGCCTCGGCGACTTCCTCCGCCGTCGGCGCGGGACGTTCGGCAACGCTCTCTTCGGCAAACCGCCGGTCATCGCCGTTAACCAGCGAAAGCACAATCGGGCTGTTCCAAGAGGCATCATGGGTCACCATCGCCCGATAATGGCTGGCAATGAAGACGGCAAACTGGCGGTCCGTAATCTTCGTATGCCCGGGCGCGTAATGCTTCGATTGTCGCATCCGCATCAGATTGGAGAGGTCCACAAGGCCGGGATAGGTCCTCTGGATCATGTTCATGCCGAAAATCATAAACAAACTCATGAACAGGGGCGGGACGATGCACCCCACGACCACGGCCGCACGTCGCCATCGCGGAGACCGAGGTCACGCGTCGCAACAGCGGTTGGAGCCCGCCGACGATGGCGTCCGAATCGGGAAACTGCGGCAATTGTTCCAAGAAACTCCGGGCGTGCAAGGGGAGCGGGATTGCCGGCTCGTCCGTGGTTCTCGCCGCAACATCCGCCCGACCTTCCAACGCGGCAACGGCCACGTCGCCGAGAAAACGCCGGGGCCGCTCCGCTTCTGGCAGTGGCAGCGCGGCGGCTATGGCGCTGGCAGGATCGGCGCCGTCGGTTGTGAGGCCCGGCGCGGGTAAGTCGAGCAGCTTGGCCCGGCCGTCGCCGGTGATCCACACGCGATCCAGCGCCAGCACGGGCGGCAACGTGCCGTCCTTTTCCGCCGCGGCGATTTCCCGGGCCAGATCGTAAAGCCAGAATCGCACCCGGCTCCACGGCTGGGGGACTGTCCCGATTTTCGTGTCAGCGAAAATGGGACTGTCCCCTTTCTGCGCGGCTGGCGGTCTTGGATCAGTCGCAATAGCGGCTCGCCGCTGACACCCTCGAACGCGTCCCAGTTCTCCTCTGGCGTCCGCCGTCCCGTGAGCCAGCGCAGCCGGCCCACCCGGCCGATATTGCGCAACTGCGCCGGCACGGGTGGAGTGCCGGACGGCACGGTGCGGATCCACACCTTACGCAATAGGCGAAGGTCATAGCCCGAAAGCCACTGCCCGTCGGCGTTTGTCTCCAGTGTTTCCAACACGTGATACGGCCCAACCGTAGGCTGAGCCTCGATGGCAGGCGGCGGCGTTTCGGCCGCCGCGAGCACGGGCCGCAATTCCAGCGACGCCTTGGAGATCACCCGCGTCTTCGTCAGAAGATCCTGCACGGCGGCAAAGCCGTTCCGCCGACGGGCCGTCGAGAACAGCATCGCCAGCAACAGGTAAAACGCAAGACCGAGCAACTGCTGCATTACCATCGGGCTCTGCATTACGGCCAGCGGGTCGATGCTGTAAGCGATCCAGGATGGCAGCGCCGGGATGCAGAGAAAGATCAAGGCTCGGAGCAAGGCCCGCCAGAAACCCGGCGGATTCTTGTCCGGCCTCACCACGCGCAGGCGGCAGAGGGCCTTGCCGGCCGCGGCGCCCCAAAGTCCCTCGCAGAGCGCGTAGTAAAGGGAGATTACGATAAAACTCCCGAACGTCAAGAGGAACATCTCTCGCGTGCGCACGCCCGTAAGCTGCATCCAATTGAGCGGGCTGCCCATGTAGACAAGCATGGCCGCGCTGCCGGGAAGACTGATGGCTATCATGTCCAACGTGCCGGCCAGAAAGCGGAGGCTCAAGGTTGCCGGCGTGGGCGCGGTCGCTCCGTAGGGGGCCAACGCCTGCCGCAGGTCGTCGTAGCTCTTGAAACGGTCGGCCGGCTGTTTCGCCAGGCAACGCTGGACAACGCGAGCCAAGCCCTTCGGGACGTCCAGGCGGAAGTCGCGGGGCGACGGGGCCGGCTTTTCCAACACGTTCGCGGTCAGTTGCGCCAGGTTGTGACCCTCAAACGGCACGCGGCCGGTCAGCAGGAAGAACAGCGTCCCGCCGACCGAATACATGTCCGAACGCGCATTGAGTTCATCGCCGCGGAGTTGTTCCGGCGAGCAGAAGGCCGGCGTCCCCACTACCACACCCGCCGCCGTGATGCTGGGCTCCGCCCTTGCCGCGCTGGAGATCGAGAGCCCGAAGTCGCCGATCTTGATCGTGCCGTCGGCGTCCTCGAAGCAGTTTCCCGGCTTGATGTCGCGGTGCAGAATGCCGATCGCCTGGGCCGCTTCCAGGCCGGCGATGATTTGCAGGATCGTATCGACCGCGACGGGCACGGGCATCGGGCCGCGGCTTTTCACGCGTTCCTGGAGCGTGCCGCCGGACACCAGTTCCATGGCGATGGTCGGCGTGCCGTCGATTTCGTCGGTGCCGTACACGTACACGCTGTTCGGATGGTTGATCGAGGCCGCCAGTCGCCCCTCGCGCAAGAATCGGGCGCGGTCCTTCGCCGAATCAAACTGCCGGCTGAGCACCTTGAGCGCCACGCGCCGGCCCGTGTCCTGCTCTTCGGCTTCGTAGACCACGCCCATGCCGCCCCGGCCCAACAGGCGGAGGATGCGGTAGGGACCGAACGGCTCGCCGGCCTCCGGCAGAACGCGCCGGCGTCCAATCCCCCCGCCCGAGGCGACGGTGGCGTCCGCGTCCGTTTGGCTGCCCAGCCCGGCTTGCAGCAGACAGCGGGGACACAGGCCACGCGCGTCGTCGGCCAGTTCCGCGCCACACTCCGCGCAGGTTCTGCGTGGTCCGTTCATCGTTACCCCGCGTAAGAGTCCGCCCCCATCCCTTAAAGACAGAAAACGGCCCCAAAGTTACAGGGGTCTGTGAGTCTATTCTCCCAGCGCGGAGAATAATTGGCGGATTTCGTCGTCGATCTCCGCCGGGTCGGCCACAGTCTGCGAGATTTCCTCCCGAAGCACCCCCCGATAGTGTTGTCGCAGGCGATGCACGGCCACCTTGACCGCCCCTTCGGTCATACCCAGTTTGACGGCCAGCTCGGCGTAAGGCAGCGACTTGGTGTCACCCGTCAGGCAACCCTGCAACTGCTCGAACAGTGCCCGCCTGCCCGTTGTCTCATACTCTTCGCTCAACCGCGACAGCGCCCGGTCCAGCAGGGTCAGGGCCCAACGGCGCTCGTAGAGCCGTTCCGGCGTGACATTGTCTTCCGGCTCCCGGCTGTAACGAGTTTCGGCGGAGAGCGCGTCCAGCGGGACGAGAGCACGTCCGCCGCCGCGCTTCCGGGTCTTGGCGCGGGCCCACTCCTTCGACAAGAAGTGCTTCAGGGCCACCAGGAGGAACGAGCGGAACTTGCCTTTCGAGCGGTCCACGTCGCCCAGATAATCCTTCTCTAAGAGCCGCGCAAAGAACTCCTGCGTCAAATCCTGGGCATCGTGAGGCCTGTGACCCTGCCGACGGACGAAGGCGTAGAGCGGATACCAATAGACTTGGCAGAGCTTGGCCAGTGCCTCTCGGCCGCGGGCATCCTCACTGCCGGCCGCCGCCACGAGACTCCACTGGGTCGTCGCAAAGTGGCCGCTGCCGGAAGAGGGATCTTGTGGTTCGTTGGCCATAACGGCTATTGTATGTTCCGTGAGCTAGCAACGATATACTCAGTAGTGGTATTCGTCGTTCCGATGGGCTTCTTGGCGACGCCCTGAGCATGGTGGAACGCCCGTTTCAACCGATCCGAACAGACTCCCGACACGCATGATTTCCGTAACCGGCTTCTCCAAGAGCTACGGCGAGACCCTGGCCGTGAAGGACCTGTCTTTCAATGTTGCTGCCGGGTCGATCCTGGGAATGCTCGGTCCCAACGGGGCCGGAAAGACTACGACCCTCCGCGCCCTGGCCGGAATCCTGCGGCCAACTGCCGGACGGCTTTCGATCGGCGGACACGACATCGTCGACGATCCGGTCGCGGCCAAGCAGCAGTTGGCCCTCGTGCCGGACGATCCCCGGCTGTTCGATTCCCTGACGGTTTGGGAGCACCTGGACTTCATCGCGGCGGCCTACCGCGTGCCCGACTTCTCCGCCGCGGCCGAGTCGCTGCTGGAGCAGTTTGAACTGACGGAGAACCGCCATACGGCCGCGCGCGAATTGTCGCGGGGGATGCGGCAGAAAGCGGCCATCTGCTGCGCCTACCTGCACCGGCCGTCCGCGATCCTCTTCGACGAGCCGATGACGGGGCTCGACCCCCGCGGCATCCGCACGCTGAAGACCTCCATCCGCCAGCAGGCAGCCGCCGGCGCCGCCGTGGTCATCAGTTCCCATCTGCTCTCCCTGGTCGAGGACCTGTGTACGAACCTCTTGATCCTGCACCAGGGCCGGCGGCTGTTCTGCGGCACCTTGGAAGAGGCCCGCGCCCGCTACCCGGACCTGGAAGGCGAGAGTACCTTGGAAGCCATTTTCTTCAAGGCCACGGAATCGTAGAGAAGACGATGCACACCGCCCTGTGGAGACTCTATCGGCTGCGGATTCGCACGAGCATCCGGTCGATGACGAGCAAGCTCAAGTCGGCGCAGGGCGCGGCGATGGCCATCTTCGCACTGCTGGTCATCGGCGTGGGGTTCGGGCCAACCTTGGTGATGGCCATCACGCTCGGTCGTGAGGGCATCATGGGCCGGAGCGCCGACTCGTTCTGCGAGGTGGTCCCCGTCCTGATGCTCTTGTACGTGGCCGGCACCGTTCTTACTTCGCTGGGAGAGCGGGCGATCTACTTCTCGCCCAGCGACGTGGACTTCCTTTTCCCCGCTCCGTTTTCCCGCCGGCAAATCCTCCTCTATAAGATTCTTGGCAGCGTGACCGGGGCGATCTTCTTCGCGATTATCCTCCCGATGTCGCTGGTGCTGTACATTCGATCGTGGCCCGCGGCCGCGGTCGGCTTCTTTCTGGCCTCGTTGATGGTCAACAGCCTGACCATGTGCGCCCTGTTGGTCGCCCAGAGCGTCGGCGAACGGGCCTTTACCCGGGCCCGCAAACTGCTCTTGGGTGGATTGATTGCGGCGGCCGCCGTGGCGTTGGGCCAGGCGGCCAGCCGCGGGTTCGACGGCCCCTGGCAGGAGACGTTGCTGAGGGCACGGCATTCGCCCGTCGCCGAAGTCGTTCTGGCGCCCTTCGCGGTGTTTGCCAAGATCATCGCCGCGGAGCAGTTGATCCCCGACGCGCTGGGCTGGGCGGCGCTGGGCACGATCCTGGTGGTCGGCATCTATGCGTTGGCCATCCGGTTGGACGCCAACTATCTGGAGACCGCCGTCCGCGTCAGCCAGCAGATCGAGGAGCGGAAGCGTCGCGCCATGAGCGGCGGCATCTTTGCCGCGCAATCAAAAAGCGCCGTGCAAAGCTCGCGGCTGCCCCAACTGCCCTGGCTGGGCGGAGCGGGGCCCTTGGCCTGGCGGCAGGTGATTCAAGCACGCCGTGGCGGCCGCGGGGCGCTGGTGGCGGCCGTGATTATGGTGGTAGCCTTCGGCGCTCCCGTGGCATTTGGATCTCGCGGAAGCAACGCATTGCCGGCATTCCTGCCTCACATGGTCATCGGCATCGCGGCCTATGTAACCTTCCTCTTCTCGGCTCACGCGCCGCTGGGGTTTCGAGGCGACTACGATCGCATGGACCTTCTGAAGTCGCTGCCGATCCGGCCGATGGCGATGGCCTGCGGACAGACGCTCGTGGTCGCGATGATCGTGACCGTGCTGGAATGGCTGGTCTTCGCCGCCACCGCGGGCGTCGTACCCGCTGCCGGAGTCGAGCTGCTCATCGCCGGACTGTTTGCCCTGCCCTTCAATTGGATCCTCTTCGGTGCGGAGAACTTCCTCTTTCTGCTTTATCCTTCCCCGCTCTTCGCAGCCGGTTCGGAAGGCTTCTTGAGGATGGGCCGCGTCATGCTACTGATGCTGGCCAAGTGCCTCGTGCTCGGCGTCTGCGGCGCCGTGGCAGCGATCCCGGCGGCGGTCGTCTATCTCGCGACCGGGAGTACGCTGGCGGCTTGCATCGTCGCCTGGTCGGCATTACTTTTCCCCGCATCGGGCATTCTCCTACTGGTCGCGTGGGCATTCCAGCGCTTCGATGTAAGCGCCGGCGCGTCGGAATAGACTGGTCGCGGGGGATGAATTTCAGTATCCCGCCCGACCGCCTGGAAGCCTTCTACAAGTCGTAGAGCGTCTCGTCGTGGAAACGACGGTCAGGCTCAAGTCGCCGCAGTTGGCATTTCCCGGCGAGATCGCCGCCGGCGTGCCCCTTGCTGCACGGAAGTTGGATGCCGGGGATCTTGGGACGTGGATTGCGGAAACACTCTCGCAGTGGAATCTGTTATGAGCAGCCCAGCAGCGACCCCAAGAAGCGACGAAGTTGGAGAAATTCGTTCTTCTCGGTGGTTCGGATGATCTCCACGCCAAACCGAACCCATCCCCGGCTGATCTCTTTGCGGTGGCGCACTGCGGCGCGAAGCAGCCTGAGTTCACCGTCATTCCACAGGCAAATCAATACATCGGGCGCCACAAGGAAACGATTGGCAATGACGCCAATGCCCTTGCTGCTCATATCCCTGGTGATGGCGGCGAACGTCCGGGAAATGTCGGGGACATCTCCGTCCAGCGGGACTACCAGGGCCGCCACGTTCAGGCCAACTCGCGGTTCCGAGCGCCGCTCCGAAACGACGTTGACCGCTCCGGGATTGTCGCCGGTGACCACTTGAAACGGGGACGCTTGTGCGGCGCGTTGTTCTGGATGAGGTTCTGCGAACAGCATGCGCGAATCTCCAGTTGCTTGGGCGAAAACCTTCTCCGCCGGACACACACTCGCTGGTCGATGGCTCTATACAAGTCTACCTTGCAAGGCCAAGAAGCGAGGCGAGCAGGAGCCTAGTTTGTCGCGTTCTCGGGCAGCGGTTGGCCCGCCATTGTCAGCAAGTGTGATTTCTCGCCCGAAGGTAACCCTCAGGACGGGTTACCTGCCAGACTTCGATATTCCATCCGCAGTCTGGAAGCCTCCTGCCGGCGGCGGGTGCGAGAATTGGCGGCCCGGAGAACGTGAGGGTAGAAGCAGCATCGTGCCGCTTCACGCCTATTCATGGTGCAGCGGCCCACGCCGCGATAACGCGGCAAGATGCCGCGTCTACGCGAGCGGCACGACGCCGCGTCTGCGTTAGCCGTGAACGGTTGCGGGCAGTCATTCGGCCTTTGCCGGCAGCAACTGCTCGACCAGCGAACGGCCGCCGTGATCGGTGGAGTCCGCGTAGTCCTTGCGAATCTCGTCGAACAGCGTTTGCGCCTTCTCGGCGTTGCCGCTCTTGAGATACTCTTGCCCGAGGAGGAAACGGGCAAACGCGCCGACTTGCACGCCGTCGCCATAGAAACAGTCGCTGTGCAAGGTAATCGCCTGTTGGAAGTAGGTGATTCGCTCCTCGTCGTCACTCATCTGGCCGAGGTACACCAACGAGCAGCCCGAGCGGTTCGCGTTTTTGTACTTCTCCACGAGTGTCTTCATGGCCCTCCGAGCTTCTTCGGTTCCAAAGTGTTCATCCGCGATCCGGGTGAGAGATTCCATTTCGGCCAGCTCTTGCTGCGAGAACGGCCCTCTGTCGCGGGCCATGCGCTTGCGGGCCTCCTGCATCTTCTTCTCGCGAAGCGGCGATACGGCCGCGTTGCCGGTGGCCGCCGATGGTTTGAACACGGTGAAAGAGACGACCTTGCCGTCAGCGACCCACATGAGGACTCCGCGACTGCGGTATTCGAGCTTCTTCGAGTTGGATTCGTTCGCCACTTTGTCGGGCGTGCCATAGGCCGCCAAGAGTTGTCTCTCGGAAGAACCGATTCTTGATGCCCGAGGTCAGCGGCGAAGTGAATCCTTTTACGAAGCGCACCTCGACCGCCTCGCCGGCCTGGTCAAACCAGAAATCGATGTGGCGGCGCGCTATCCAGCCGGTGCGTTGGCCCCCAGGCGTCGGTTCGAGAGGGCCAAAGGCCTTGACCAGTTCCTCGCGGCTGGCGCCGATCTTAATGCCGCCCCAACCGACGCCCTCGACGACCTTGTTGCCCGCAGCCGGCTCGCCGGCCGCCGCAACGACGGCCGCGTGGACAAGGCACCAAGATAACGCGATCGCCGCCAACAGGTTCGTTCTATTGATGCTCATAGGCTGCCTTCGGGTATGGGGGATATCGGGTGACACGGTCAAAAGCACGTGACAGACATTGTTTGAGAGGATGGGCGGCCGAGAAAAGTCTCGACCACCCATCCCTTCGTCATGGCCCCGCTCTCCCACTGCCGGAAACATGACGAAACGAATCAGCCCCGGTCACTTGGCCGTCTCGAAGACGAGCAGGTACGGGACCGCCGACCGCCCTTTGGCGTCGCGGAAGTTGCCGAACCTGTCCGAGTTCAACCAGACGACGTACGTCTTTCCCGGCTCCAGTTTCACCGGCATGACGCAGGTCTTTCCGTCGGCCTCGTAATGCGGCTTGCCGTTTGTCCAGGCATCAATGTCTCCCACCCACGACCAACTCTTGTCGGCCATCTTTTTGCTGAACGTGACTTTGATTTCGGTGACCGACGCATCGACCTTGGTGTCGCCTGATTCCGGAACGGTCTTGACCACGACCGGCGGCAACGATTGGACGCTCAGCTTCTCGCGTTCCGCCGACCGCGCCGGCATCGCGCTCAGCATAACTGCGATAGTCGCGATAATCAATCGCCGCATGACAACCTCCCTGGGCAAAGTATGAACGAAAACAACGACAAGCGGACGCCGACCGTTGACGCGACGCTAGACGCTTGCAGGCGGTCGCAGTCAATTCTCCTGTTCTCTGGCGACTTGCAGGTCAACGAGTTCGATCCTCTGGATGTGCTTGGAACCGCGCACACGATCCTCATCGGGATACCAAGCGTCGCCCTGCTTGAAGATCCACACTCCGCCAGCCACCTGGAATTCCTGACGCTCGGTGAAGGCGCCTCCTCCCTCCCACTCCAGCATCTTTGCGCGAACCCCCCATCCAATTCAAAGAACTCGGGATCGAACACCCATACGCTGTGAAAGCGGCGAGGGGGCTGCGTTGGCATTTCTTTGGACCACGATTCCATGAAGAGCGGAACCGCTTTGGCCGGTTCGATCATGATCCGAGCCGCGGAGGCCACATAGTCGCTATGCGAGTAGCTGGTTCCCATCTGTCCGCCGAATCCGACCGCGTCCCTAACCGGCGGGTCAAAGGTCACGTCCACTGCCACGAAGTTCTTGTCTTTCCACTGCGACTTTCCCACCATGCGCACCGTGTAGTGTTTGTCGTCGCCGTTTGGCATATTGTGCAGCGGAGTCCGCACAATCGACCCGACCCGCACGGCGCGCTTGCAGCCCTCCGCAATCGAGAACGGACCGCTGCTCTCCGCAGCCTCGGCAGACTGGCGGAGCAGCGAGTAGGTGGCTTTCACAGCGCTCGGCTCGAGCCACGGTCGGTTGGCGTTCAGCACTCGTGCGAGCAGGGTCTTCGCGTCATCATCCGACCCTGCCGCCGCGTATTTCAGGTTCTCCGGCGGGAACTCGATCGCGGGTTTTGCCGGTGGTGAATACTCGGCGCGCGACCTGGTGGTCTTCAGTATGCTTTGAACCGCCGCGGGGGCAACGGAGCTATCGGTTGCTCGTCCGGCCGACTGGCGGTCGGCGGCTTCCTGATCCTTCGGATCGGCCGCCGCGCCCGACAAAACAATCGGCCAGCGGGGGATGGCAAGTTCAACCTCCGTCCCGTCCTGCTTCCGCACCTTGATCTTGACGATCGTGTCGGCGTCGCCGCGGACTCGCATGACGATGTCTTCGAGGTCCGCGGATACGGGCTGGCCGTCGATCTCGCGCAGTTCGTCACCCGGCTGCAATCCGGCCGACTGGCCCGACGATCCGGGGATGACTCTCCGCACGAAAATCCGATCCTGCTCCTTCTCCAGTTCAGCGCCAATGCCGATAAGCGTTCCTGGCGTCTCCCGGTGCGGCTTGAACACCGTGAAGTCAAAGACTTCGCCGTCGATGATCCACATGAGGACTCCGCGCTTGCCGTATTCGAGCATTTTCGACGTGGGCTTGTTTACCACGCGATCCGGCGCGCCATACGCCTCAAGTACGTCCTTTTCCGCAGAGCCAATCATGATGCCGGAGGTTAGCGGCAAGGCGAATCCCTTGTTGAAACGCACCTCGGATGCGCGGCCGGCCTGGTCGAACCAGCAATTGATATGATGGCGCGAAACCCAGCCGGTCCATTTGCTTCCGGGAGTTGGGGTAGGTTCGAGCGGGCCAAAGTCCTTGATCTGTTCGTCACGGGTGGCGCCGACGCGAAAGCCTCCCCAGCCGACGCCCTCGACGACCTGATCGCGCGTCGTGAACGTGTATTCGACCGGCTCCAGCGGAATGCCCGCCTCGCTCTGAAAATTGTTGAAGGAAGCACTGTTCAGACCCACACGGTACTCCCAGCCGGGCTTCAACTCGACCGGCAGCACGCAAGTTCTGCGGTCTTCGGTCCAATGGGGGCGGCCGACGGTTTTCAGGTAGTGGGGACCGTCGCCGGTCCACGAAATGCCGCCGCCCATAGGCACGTTGAACGTGACCCGCAGCTCGCGAAGCCCCGGATCGACGTCCTTGGCGCCGTTGGGCGGGCTCATCGAGACGATTTGCGGCTTTTCGACGCGTTTCCTTACCTCCTCGCTCGCGCCCTTGGTGATGAAATAGAGTGCCGACGGGCGCACGGGGGCGCCCTCGGCACTTCGGAAGTTCTTGTAGCTCTGGGAATTGATGCCGACACGATAGTAGTGACCGGCCTCCAACTTCACCGGCAGCACGCACGTCCGCGGGTCGCGCCAGGAAGCGTTCTTGCCCTCCGGCGTGGGAGGATAGTCAGAGCCGCCGCCGGTCCAAGAGTACCCGCCACTCATGTCACGATCGAACGTGACGGTGATTTCCGCCGTGGTCGGATCGACGTCCGTGGCGCCGATCGGGGGCGAAGTGGCGACGATCTGCGGTACCGGACCGCGCTGCGTCCCGCCGCCTTTGGCACTGCCCGTCGCCCGCTGTAAGAACAGGCGATCCACCTCGTCCATCTTCTGCGGGTCGGCCCAGACAAGCGCTTCGGGGCTGGTCGCCCAGGCGACAGGCTTCTCCGCAGCGGGCGGCTTTCCGCCCTGCTGGTTCCACCAATGCTTCCAGGCCGCCGCATCGCGGCCAAAGTTCTGCCCCGTAATCCGCACCAGGGATATCTGCGCCCAAAACCGGACGTTCTGGTTGTAGTGGTAGGTGAGATCGATCAAGTCCGGCACGACGCCCTGATCGCCAATCAGGCCCAGGGCCCGGATGGCCATCCAGCGGTCGCGGTTGTCCTTTTCGCGTCGGTCGGCCGCAATCTTCAGCAGTGCGGGGACCGCTTTACGGGCGCCGAAGGCCGCCACGCCGCTGATCGCCGGGATCACCTCGTTGCCTTCCAGCGTCGAAAGCTGATTGATCCACTCTTCCTCTCGCAATGCCTTTTCAACGGGGCCAAGCGGCCCAGTGGCCCCAAGGGAGGCGACCCTGAACATGGCGCGAAATACTCCTCGGTCCAATCGCGGTACGCCCGCTGCGACTCGTTCAGAAGAGCATCGTTGGAGCTCTCCACAACGGGGGGCCGTTTCGTTCTCTCTTTGCCGCCGGACGGGAGCGACGATTCGAGCGTGGGCACGGATTCCTGCGGCGACGCCTCATAGCGGACGAACGTCTCCGGGCTCAACGCCTCAATGGAGACGAGTTCCAGGGATGGGTTGGCGGCAATTGCCTCGCGCATCTTGTCGGGATAGGCGGTGATGAAGGAACCGATCAGGACGCCGTCTTTGGCCGTTGTCCGGAAGAAGCTGGCCCCGCCCAGGCCCTTCGGCTCCGATTGAAGAGACGAATACTCCGTGAACTTCGCGAGGAACGCTCCCGGCGTTCTGGGAGCGAATCCATGCACGGGCCGGAACGTGGCGAGATAGGCGCCCTTGATCACCTCCGCCAACCACTTTTGCGCCTCCGCGGGGTTCTTCTGCACGCCATCGGTTCCTTTGTGGTAGGCGGCCCAGAGACGATATTTCGCCCAGAAGTCCCCGGCTTTTGCATCGTGCAATTGTATGACGAGCCAGCGGTCATCGGCCTTCGCCTGGCCAGGCAACTCGACATCTACCTGACCATCGGCGCCAATGCGAACGCTGCTTCCCGTGGGTGCCTCGACGACCTTTGCTTGCTTCGGCAACTCGACATCAACCTGACCACCGGCGCCGATGCGAACATTGCTTCCCGTGGGTGCCTCAATTGTTGTTTCTTGGTCGCCCTGCTTTATGTGGATGATGATCCCCAGGGCGAAACCCAGCCCGCCGATCAGCAGCAGGCCCAGCGCGATCCACGTTCGCCTCTGGAAGGCCGACAGCGGCCGCGGCACGGGGGCCGTGTGTGCGGCACGGGCCGGTTGGCATTGCCGGTCGGCGTCCGGCGCGAGTGCTTCCTTGCCCTCGGTCGCGTGCCGCAGCAAGGCCGCCAGGTCGGCGCAGCCGCACCAGGGCGCCAGCGCCTCGGCCACCTCGGCCGGTATCGAGTATCGCGCCTCGGGGGACTTGGCCAACATCCGATCGAGGACGGCGGCCAACCCGTCGGGAACGTCGGGGCGGAATCGGCGGATCGGCGGCGCCGGCTCGCTGGTATGGGCAGCCATCTTTTCGCGCGACCCGTTGTGCTCCGGATCGCCGAAGGGAGCGCGGCCGGAGAGCAGCTTGTAGAGCGTGCAGCCGAGGCCGTAAATGTCGGCGCGGATGTCCACGTTCCGGCTGTTGGATACTTGCTCCGGCGACATGTAGTCGGCCGTACCCATGACCTGGTCGGTGGCCGTCACGTCTCCGCCCACGGCCCGGCCCGCGCCGGCCATTTCTTCGTCCCAAGGCCGGTCCAGATGGAATCTGGCCAGACCCAGGTCGAGAATCTTGACCTCGCCCCGAGAGGTGAGCATCAGGTTCGACGGTTTGATATCGCGGTGTACCAGGCCATGCTCGTGAACGTACTGCATTCCGAGCGCCGCCTGGCGGGCGAGTTCACAGGCGTCATCCGTATTGAGCGGCCCCACGCGGCGGACAATCTCCCCCAGGTCGAACCCCTCGGTGTATTCCATGACCAGCGTCGGAACGCCGTCGATCTCCCGTGCGTCATGGGCACGGACGATATGGGGATGGTCCAACTTGCCGATGGCCTTCATCTCGCGTTCGAACCGGGCGATCGCACGCTGGTCGTGCGCCCGCCCCAGGGTAAGCCGCTTGATCGCCACCACGCGGTCAAGCTTGGTGTGCAATGCCTTGTATACCGTGCCCATTCCGCCGTGCCCAAGTTGTTCGAGCACTTGATACTCTCCGAGAGTCGTTCCGCACAGCGACCGGCTCGATGGATCGACGAGAGAAGAAGGCCGATCCAGCACGGCCAGAGCCCGGGCGACCGCCATGCGGCACTGGGGCTCCGCCAGATACGGATCAGGAAGGGCAGGCCCGCGCAACTGGGCGACAAGCGTGTCCTCGGCCTCATCGGAGCTGGCCAGTTCCGCTTTGCAGTCTGGACAAGAGCCGAGATGGGCCGCGACGTCGTCGGAGGACGCATCGGACAGGCGCCCGAGTGTGTAGGCTACTAGCTCATCGTGGCTGGGGCAGGCGGTAGCGAGCATTCTCGTGGTTCCTTTGATGGATTGTTTCCCGAGCACTTAGTACCACAGCGCTATGTTCGCGGAAAATGGGGACTGGCTCCGTGGCGCAAGCCGATGTGGCATAAGCAAAAGCGTTACCGCCACGGTGCCTGTCCCCTTTTTCCGCCGAGACACGGCAGCGGCCCGCGGGTCGCTATTAGATATAATGCCGGCGGCCTGACACGATTTTGGAGAATCGCCGCAAGGGTCGCAGCGGCAACGAGTTGCACCGATCCGCTTATCCCACGAGGCCATCGAGTTCCTGCCGCAGCCGCCGCAAGACCCGCGACTTGGCCTGGTAGACGGCCTCGATATTCATCCCCAGTTCGACCGCGACCCTGGCTGACGGCTGCCGTTCGATCACCACCCGCCGGAACGCCTCCCAGGTGCGGCTCTCGAACTCCGCCCGCACCAGTTCCAAGCCAAGAGGCACGATCACACTGCTCGCTTCCTGCACGTCGCTGGCTTCGACGGGCTCGGGCAATTCAGGCACTTGAAGAAACCGTTGCTGAGCGTCGGTGCCTCCCTGGGCAACCGGCTGACCGCGGCGAGAGCGAAAGTAGCCGAGAATAACGTTCCGCGTGACCGTTCTCAACCAGGCGGCAAAACTGTCGCCCGGCCGGTCGCGGTGAAACCCGTCGACGTGAAGGGCGACCACCGCGAAGACCTCCTGAACCAGGTCCGGGGCATCGTCCCGCGCCACCTCGTACTGCCGACACCACCGATAGACCAGCGGGCCGCAGAGTTGCACCAGCCGCTGCCAGGCTTCGGGCTGTCGGCCGCGAATCCGCTCCAGCAGCGTCGAGGAAATCGAACCCGACGGCCAAGAACTGGACACGTCTCTGCCCACCGAATCACCCGGGTGCTGAAGGACGGAAGAAGCTCGGGGCTTGCCCTCGGACCATTATAGCTTCGGCTCCAGGCCGCCTACAATCCGTCCCCCGGAGAACCAGGGCCGATCAGTTATTCACTGTGGGAGGCGACTCCTGTCGCCGATTGCTTGAAAACAACTGGAAATCGGCGACTGGAGTCGCCTCCTACAGCCGGATTTGGGAAAACTGATTGGCCCTGCCGGAGACCCGGCGTGGCACATCTTGGACCAGCCGCGTACTCTTGTTGGCGAACAGGGGGGTAGATATCATCAAGGGCCAGCAATCTGATACGCCAAAATTGTCGGGTGCCACGGGCAGCTTGCCTGCCCGTGCAGGAGACATGGGCAGAAAAGCTGCCCGTGGCACCCAACCCGACATATTGCGTGTGTCAGACTACCAACATCTTTTCCGCGAAAATCCGCAATTTCCCGTCGCAAAAGCCGGCCGCAGCGCCACTAACATGCGGAGTCCAGCTTTGTGCTGACCTGCGAGGAGTGGATGTCGCTACCCGATCAGCAGTGCGTGCAGTCGTGCTTGGACGGCCACCCGGAGGCATTTCGCCACCTGGTGGAGCGATACCAGTCTCCGTTGCTGCGGTGTCTGTGTGCGCGTTTGGGCAACGCCGAGGAAGCCACGGAGGCGGCCCAGGAGAGCTTCGTGCGGGCGTACTTCGGCTTGAGTGAACTGCGGAAGCCCGGGACGTTTTTCTCCTGGCTGTTGGGGATCGCCGAACGCGTGGCCAAGGAAACGCGGCGCACCGCGGGCCGGCGGCGTCAGGTGGTGGACTGGGAGAACGTCGATCCCCCGGCGCCGGCTGTTGAGCAAGACGCCGGCGCTGACTCGGGCCTGACCGAGGCCGTGGCGAGATTGCCCGATCTGTACCGGGAGGTCGTTCTCTTGCGGTTCTACGGCGGGCAGTCCTGCGCGGAAATCAGCCGCGATCTGGACGTCCCGTTGGGAACGGTGACCAAGCGGCTCTCTCGGGCGTACTCGCTTTTGCGGGAGCACCTGGGACCGAAGTCCCCGAGTGGAGAGAGCGAGGTGCCTCGATGAACTGCCAACGGTGCCGCGAAGAACTGGCCGCTTGCCTCGAAGGTCTGCTCGACGGAACGTCTCAAAGCCGGATGGACGGGCACCTTGCCGAATGTACGGCCTGCCAGGCCGAACTTGAGGCGGTGCGGGAACTGACGGTCCGCTTGACACGCGATGGGCTTGCCGCGCCGGCGGTCTCTCTGGAGACGGCTGTGATGGACCGGATTCTTCACGAACAAGCCCTTCAGCTTAGGAGATTGAAAATGAGAAAACGACTTCGAGTGCTTGGAATCAGTGGGGTGATGGCGACTGCGATCTCCGTGTTGTTCATCAGCAGCTTCTGGTTTGCGCAGCCGGCCGTCGCGGAAAAAGCGGCTGCCGAGGTGATGGCCCAGGGGGCCGAGGCCGTGCCGAATCCCTCGTCCGTCCATATCGTAGCCAAGATGCGGACCATCGGCCACGACAATTTCTCCATGATCGGCGCGGAGTACGAATTCGTGCCGGTGGAAATCTGGAAGCAGTTCGGCGAAAAGCCGAAATGGCGGGTGGAGAAGCCGGGCGCGTGGCGGTCATGGACGGCGCCTCGACCGTAATGCTTATCCGGCCAGACGTTGTTGTTCAGTTCCCTCACGCCAGTCAGGCGGCTTTCGACACCGGCTGGCTGCTGGCGCTCACAAAAGTCCAGGACATGGTCACCCACGAACTCCGTTCCGCCCAGGCCCGGGGATGGGATCTCAAACTCACCCATGAGACCACCGGAGCGGGCGAGAAGAAACTGCTGGTCACGGTGGAGGCAAAAAGCGGATTGCCCGCCGACGATTACCTCAAGAACAAGTTCTTCGAGGACTCTGACATGCGTCGCGTCTATCGGTTCGACGCCGACACGAAGCGGCTGGAAGGGTTTGACGCCTATATGCACCGCCCCGGCGGCGACGTGCTGATCCTGTCCATCGAGCGCATCGAGTACGACAAGCCGACCGACGCGACGGTTTTCGCGCTCAAGTTGCCCGATAAAGTCAGCCTGTATCGCGACCCGGAGCGGCTGCCGGACAACGAGAAGTACGAGAAGATGACGCCGGAGCAGGCGGCCCGGACGTTCTTCGAGGCCTGCGAGAAGAAGGATTGGGAGGAGGTGCAGAAGTTCTACTCGCCTGTTGATGAGCGGCTAAAGGGCTATTTGGGCGGATTGAAGCTCGTCAACCTGGGGACGCCGTTCAAGTCGAAAAGTTATCCGGGTTGGTTTGTCCCTTACGAGATCAAGATGACCATGAAGGTCCCCTTCACGGTGCGCAACGATAATCCGGCCAAGCGGTACGTGGTGTTTGGCCCGCGCGAACGTCCCGATGCGAAGCGGCTGGCGGAGCTGAAGCCGCTGGCGGATCAAGAGAAGTACGCGAAAATGACGCCCAAGGAGGTGGTTCAGACGGCGTTGGCGGCTTTCGCGAAGAAGGACGCCGACGAAATCTACAAGCTCTCAGACGAATCAGACTCCGTCGAGAAACTCAAGAAGGAAGTCGAAGCCATGCCGATCACGGATTTCCAGGTCGGCGAGCCGACGGTAGTGAAAGAGCCTGGCTGCTGGGAAGTCCCGGTCGAAATGAGCATGATCAAGAAGTACAACCTCGCGGTGCGCAGCGATAATCCGGCCAAGCGATACGTGGTCGACGGTGGCCTCTGACGCTGCCGCAAGTCGCTTTGATCGAAGATCGGTGAGGGGCCGCAAAAACGGCCCCTCGCCTTTTGCGTTCGTAGGCAGGCTACAGCCCATATTCCTTGATCTTTCGGTACAGCGTTCGCTCGCCGATTCCCAGCATCTTGGCCGCCTCTTCACGATTGCCGGCGGTCAAACGGAGCGTTTCGGCAACGAACAGCTTTTCCAGCTCGGTGAGCGGTTTGCCCACGAGCGCCGTCAGCGAAGCCGTCGCCGGTTCGCCCGCCTGCTCCGGCGGACCGGCCAGTTCTTCGGGCAGGTCGTCGAGGTCTAACAGCCCGTCGTAATCCACGACCACCATGCTCTCGACCACGTTGCGAAGCTGGCGGACGTTGCCCGGCCAGGCGAAGCCCAGCAGCTTGCGACGCGCGGCCGGCGACATGCCCTTGATCTGCGTGCCGTGCTGGCCGGCAAACTGACGCACGAAGTAATCGATCAGGATCGGAATGTCCTGGCTCCGCTCGCGCAAGGTGGGCAGGCGGATCGTCACGACCTTCAGCCGGTGATAGAGGTCGCTGCGGAACGTGCCGGCTGCGATCGAGTCTTCCAGATTGCGATTGGTGGCCGAGAGGATCCGCACGTTGACCTTGACAGGCGTGTTCGAGCCCACGCGGGTGATCTCGCCGTTCTCCAGCACCCGCAACAGCTTGATCTGCGTGGCCAAGGGCATGTCGCCCACCTCGTCGAGGAACATCGTGCCGCCGTGGGCGTATTCGAACTTGCCTACGCGGTCGGTCGAGGCGTCGGTGAACGCCCCCTTCACGTGGCCGAACAGCTCGCTCTCCAAGATGTTTTCGCTCAGGGCGGCGCAGTTGAGGGCCACGAAGGGCTTGTTCTTCCGCGGGCTGTTCTGGTGGATGGCCTGGGCCACCAGTTCCTTGCCGGTGCCCGTCTCGCCCTGGATCAACACGCTGGCATTGGTGGGGGCGATGCGTTTGAGCCGCTCGATGACGTCGCGCATCAGGGGGCTGTCGCCGATCACGCCCTCGAAGCCAAACCGCTCGTCGAGCCGGCGTTTCAGTTCGAGGTTGGCCCGTTTGAGCCGCGAGCTCTCCACGGCCTTGCCTACGCTCGCCCGGAGTTGGGCGACGTCCAGCGGTTTCAAGAGATAATTGAAGGCCCCGTTGCGCATGGCCTCGACCGCCGACGGCACCGTGCCGTGGCCGGTCATGAGGATCACCTCGGCGTCGGGCTGGTCGGCCTTCGAGCGGGCGAGGATGCCCAGCCCGTCGATGTCGCTCATCACCAGGTCGGTGACCACGACGTCGAAGGGCGACTCTTCGATCAGCCGCACCCCCTCGCTGCCCGAGGTGGCCACGCGGCAGTGACAGGCCACGCGTTCGAGGCTCTCCGCCACGGTCTCGGCGTGCGACTGGTCGTTGTCGATGATCAGGACTTCGGCCGGCGGGTCGAAGGAATGGTTCGTCGCTTTGGCTTCGGCTGCGCTCATGGAGGTGATGATACCTGACGGAAAAAGGGGGACAGGCGCGCTTTGTGCGAAGCACCCGGAGGGCCGTTCCGGCAAAGCGCCTGTCCCCCTTTTTCCTAGAACTTGCCGTCGCGGGCTTCGAAGTGGGTCGGTTTGCCCAACATGGGTCCGCCTCGCCGCTGCCAGTCGGCCACCCAGCGAATCAACTGATCTTCGCTGACGCTCGGCCGACCGAACAGCCGGTAGGCTGCTTCGGAATTGTTCAACAAGGCGTCCGCCGCTTCGCTTCCCACCACTTTGACCGGCTTCTGCAAGAGTTGGCCGAGCTGTTCCACGACCTTGCGGACGCTCAGGACCTGCGCCGGTCACGTTGAGGATCGCGGGCGGCGACGCCGTCTGCTCCAGAGCCCGCAGCACCATCACGTTGCTGTCGCCCTGCCAGATCGCATTGAAGTGACCCATCGCCACGTCGATCGGCTGGCCGGCAATGACCTTTTGGGCCAGATCGGTCACCACGCCGTAGCGCAATTCGTTGGCGTAGTTCAGCCGGATCAGGGTCACGGGGATTCCCAGCGTTTGGCTGAAGTAGGTGAAGATTCGCTCGCGTCCGAGGCAACTCATGGCATAGTCGCCCAGCGGCGCGGGCTCATCGTTTTCGACCGAGCCACCGCCTTTGACCGGCGTCAGCCCATAGATGTTGCCCGTCGAGAACGCCACGATCCGGCTGTGACGGTACCTCTCGCAGACCAGGCCGGGCAGGTAGACGTTTCTGGCCCAGGTGACCGCCTCTTGACCGAAGGTGCCGAACTTCATGGCCGCCAGGTAAAGGACGTTGGGCGCGTCGGGCAAGGCCGCCAACTTGTCTCGATCGAGCATCTCGCTCTTAATGGTGTCGATGCCCTGCGACTGAAGTTGCTCTTGCAGGCCGGGCGTGGGAAAGATGTCCACGCCGATAATCCGCCGCCGCTTGCCCGCCGCGTCACTGGCCCGCTTGGCCATCCGCGCGAGGCTCGGCCCGATCTTGCCGCTAACGCCCAGTACGATGAGATCGCCCTCCAGCCGGCCCATGGCCGCAATCACCTCGGGCGTGGGGCGACTGAGCAATTCTTCGAGTTGTTCAACGTCGCGGATCGTATCTGGGAGCGGTTCGCTAATTGCGGATTGCATGGCTGTACCTCAGAATATGAAGACTTGTTGCGTACCGAGTACGCGTCGCGGAAACCAATAAACCTACCAGAAGTCCCGCCCGGCTGCAAGGATCGTGGTCGGCGTGCGGGGCGAAAGCGGCAGCGATCCAACAACCACCGCTGCGCGCGAGCGTTCCGAATGTGGGCAGAAGATGGCCGCGAAGCGGCGGCAGTCAATCGCCAGGGGCGCAAGCCCCTGTGACACTTTCACCACGAAAGCGACTCCCGATTCCTGGGGCTGACGCCCCTTGGCTATCGACTAACGCCTCTCCGGGGCTTCGTTCTCGTCAGACGAACCCATAACCGCGAAGCTCGCGCAACCGCAGCCTGGGCAACGGTTCAACGGCGCTTCGCCAAGAACTGCACGGGCAGCAGTGCGCAGTCGGGCTTGGCCTCGACCAGCGAATAGGCCTCGGCATACTGGGCCCCGCATTGCACGCCCCGATCGCGGTGCATCTGCTCGTGCATCGGCCACCAGTATTCCATCGGGTCCTGACTCTTGTGGCAGAAGCAAGCCTCTTTCTTCACCGCCAGAGCCGATCCGATATCGACGTACAACTCGGGATAGAAAGCCAGCGTCTGCATGCCCCCTTCGGTCTCGAAGAAATACAGGTTCCACCCGCCGGTCCGCTTGTAGCATTGCCACACGATCGAACTGGTGGTGTTATGATTCGGATGGGTGTCGATCGGCCAGTGCGTAATCACGATATCCGGCTTGACCTCGTCGAACCAGGCGCCGACTTCCTTGATCGTGGCCTCGTCGGCCGTCAGCTTCTCGTGGGCGTAAGGGAAGAACTTGGTCGTGGCCCCCAGTATCTTGCAGGCCGCCTTGGCTTCCGCCTGGCGCACTTCGGCCTCGGGCCGGTCGAAGAGTTTCCGATCGCCGCGGAAACTCGTCGCATAGGCGCAGATGACTTCATGCCCGCCGCGGGTCAGCAGGGTGATCAGCCCACCGGCTGCCGATTCCGGGTCGTCGCAGTGTGCTCCAAACACGACTACGCGAAGCTTGCGGGGCTGCGTCCCCTTCGCGGCATCTGCGCCGCGCGCCGTGTCGCACGCCAAAGCACAAAATGCCACGACGAGCAACCACGAAAGCAGCCTGGACTTGCACACACTCAGAATTCTACTCATGTTAGCGCCCTCCTACGATTTTCGGGTTGAACGAAATCGGTCCTTGTGCGGCGTTTCGTGCCGCATGCATGTAGCCTGGAACCGGCAGCGACAACTAGATTAGCAGAACGACTACGAGGGTGCAACAACCGAGCGTTTTGGGGCGTGGCAGGATTTCTTGGCACTGGCGATGAGGGCCAAAGGCCCTGCCGTTCACCCAGCCCAGGGCACCGCCATGGGGAGATTGGCCGAATTGAATCCATGTTCTCGGCCCAACGGGCCAATCGTTCGTCGAGTGATTGGCCCGTTGGGCCGAAGGATGGGAAAGAGCGTCTCCGTTCCCTCAGGGCGTTGCCCTGGGCTGGGTGAACTGAGCCCCTTCGGGGCGAACGGAGCAACGCCGAGAAATCTTGCAACAACCGAGCGCGTTGGGAACCGTCGCGACGCCGAAGGGTGACGTCGCAACAAAACGAGCAACGCCACGGTGCGGCCTACAGTCTCATCTAGTAGGCTGTCCAGTGATCGGGGTCGTTGCAGCGCAGCTTCAAAACGATATAAGTCGGCTCGCCGCCGTCTTGCGGATCAAGACCGACGACGCGGAATGCCTGGCCCGGCACGCCCGGTATATGAAATCTGCGAGTCTTGCCGTTGGCGAAAAACGCTCCAGACACTGGCTCGCCCTCTCCCGCACAGCATGCTCCCATAGACTGATACGGGCCTGGTCGATCCGGCCCCTGAACGAGATCGAAATCGGAGTAGCCGTACAATGCAAGGAGTTCAGGCAGCGTGCGGTAAGAGAGGCGCACGGATAACTTGAACAAATTGCTATTGTGGCGTTCATTGCATTGTGTGATAACGTGTGCATGCAGGATGCACAGGTAATTGCACGGATTGAAGCCAAGTATCGGTTGCTGGAGCCGGAGTTGGATGAACGCCGACGGCGACAGTGGGCGGCAGCGGAAGCCTGTGATATCGGCTGGGGTGGGATTACAGCGGTTTCGCAGGCCAGCGGAATGTCTCGTACCACGATCACCGCCGCGCTTCATGAGTTGGAACTGCCTGAAAAAGAGCGTGCGGTTGCGGCCTGTCGCGTGCGACGACCGGGTGGCGGTGACAAGTCCTTGACAGAGACCGATCCGGGTCTGATGGCTGCACTCGAAACGTTGATTGAACCAACGACCCGTGGCGACCCCAAGTCGCCGTTGCGCTGGACGTGTAAGAGCACGCGCAACTTGGCCGAGGAACTGACGCGTCAAAGCCATCCGGTCGGCGCACGGACCGTGGCCAAATTGTTGCACCGTGCGGACTATAGCTTGCAGGCAAACCGCAAGACTCGGGAGGGATCGTCGCATCCGGATCGCAATGCCCAGTTCGAGTACATCAATGCGAGCGTCCAGCGGTTCTTGAAACGCGGCCAACCGGCGGTTTCCGTGGATGCCAAAAAGAAGGAAAACGTGGGCGATTTCAAGAATGGCGGGAGGGAATGGTTCCCCCAGGGAACGCCCGAAGAAGTGCGCGTTTACGACTTCCTGATCAAGTCGTTGGGGAAGGCGGCTCTCTACGGCGTGTACGATCTGCTGCGGAACGAAGGGTGGGTAAGCGTCGGCATCGATCACGATACAGCGCAGTTTGCCGTCCCCAGTATCCGTCGATGGTGGAATGAAATGGGGCAGCAGCGATTTCCGCGCGCCGCGAACTTTTGATCACAGCGGATGGCGGAGGCAGCAACGGGAGTCGCAACCGGTTGTGGAAGGTGTCGCTGCAAGAGTTGGCTGACGAATTGGGCATCAAGCTGTTCGTTTGTCATTTCCCACCCGGCACCAGCAAATGGAACAAGATCGAGCATCGCCTGTTCAGCTTCATCACGAAGAACTGGCGTGCCCGCCCCCTGGTCAGCCTTGAGGTCATCGTGAATCTCATCGCCAACACGAAGACGCGAACGGGATTGACTGTGAAAGCGGCCATTGACACAAACCATTATCCGACCAAAATCAAAGTCACTGACGAGCAACTGAGAAAGCTGCGTCTCAAACATCACAAGTTCCACGGCGAATGGAACTACACGCTCTCACCACGTAAGTACACTTGTTCAAGTTATCCGTGCGCGGCCGCTAAGTGTGAGGCGGTTCGTGGAAATACCATCTAGCGAACACCATTGCCAGAGTAGCCGCAGTGACCACCACCAGCAGCTTTCCCGGGCTGTACTGACGCCAGCGGTGCTTTGGTTTAGGTGCGAAAATCTGCGATTCGGTCATGCTCAAAGACCTACCACTCAACGCCGCCAACGGCCCTGTAGTCGCACGGAATGTCAGCGAAACGGAATATGTAGGGGAATTGGACAATCCCGCAACTGCCTGCCACTCGATTTTACGTCGTTGGGGGGAACATAACAACCGCGGCTAGTGCTTCAACTCAGTCGATTTGATGCTTTGAGCGTTACTGCTGGAGGCAAAACGTGGGGAAAGCGCCTTTTCTCTAGCCCAGGCGTTTCACGCCTGGGACGAAGAAAAGCCCCATCAAATTTCTCTCTTCCTTCAGCCCCTTCAGGGGCGGAGCCTATCATTCCGCCCCTGAAGGGGCTGAAGAAGAAGGGGGAATGGTCGCTTCCTGGTCCCAGACGTGAACGTCTGGGCTAGTGCGTCTCTGAAAACGTTTGATCGGTGGGGTGCGAGTCCCCACCAGGTTTGCGTTACAAACCTGTAACCGAAAGTAACCGCGTCTCCGCGAGGAGGGGTGGGAAGCAACCGGAGGTGAATGACCAGTCCGTAGGATAACGAACCTGATTCGGCCAAGCCTGTCGGGGAGCCTGCTAGCCAATGGCGAACCTCCGACCGCGTGACGGCGTTCCCTCCGATCCGTCCAGATCTGCCCGGGGGATAGACGCGGCGGCCCATCCGGCTGAGGTAACGTGCGAAAGCCGTGATGGGGAGATGGCAACACGGTGGTTGAGGACGGAATGGTCGGAAGGTCAAACGTCGTAAGGAGAGAGACCTGGAAGGAAGCAGGACGGAGTTCATTGTCCCTGATAAGGATAGGAAGAACCGGCCGTCCAGGAGTCAGAGCACCCATAGTAGCGACGAAACCGGGTAACGCCGGGGGAGCGAAGGGGTGCAGGAAGATGGATGCGTGATGTCCGAGCCACGGGAAAGAAATCATCCCCCGGTGACAGTGCCGTTCGCGGCTACTCCCGCCGGAGAGCCTCCGTCGATTCGCGACTGGGCGAACCCGTGTGTCTGGACGGACCGCATGTTGGCGACACTCGAACAAGGAGTGCGAGGAGGAAGATGGCACACGCTGATCGACAAGGTGTACGCGCCGCTGAACCTGTTTGCCGCCCGCAGCCATGTGATCGGCAACCGGGGAGCAGCGGGGGTGGACCATCAATCGGTCGAGGGCTTTCAGGCCAATGGCCAGAAAGAACTGGACAGGCTGCACGAGGCACTGCGGACCAATGCGTATCGTCCGCAGGCCGTGCGGCGAGTCTGGATTCCGAAACCGGGCAGCAAGGAGCAGCGGCCGTTGGGGGTTCCGACCGTGCGTGACCGCGTGGTGCAAACCGCGCTGTTGCACGTGCTGGAACCGATCTTCGACGCCACGTTTTCGCAAGCCAGTTACGGGTTTCGACACGGACGAGGGTGTCATCACGCCCTGGAACGGGTCGAGGAACTGCTCGGCGCTGGTCGCGTCTACGTGGTGGACGCGGACCTCAAGAGTTACTTTGACACGATCTCGAAGCCACGGCTGATGACGCGACTGCGCGAGAAGGTGTCGGACAGCCGGGTGTTGCGTTTGGTGGAGATGTTCCTGGAGCAAGGCGTGATGGACAACCTGCGGGAGTGGACGCCCGAAACGGGCACGCCCCAAGGAGCAGTCCTCTCGCCCCTTCTGGCCAACATCTACCTCAACCCGCTGGACCACGTGCTGGACGACGCCGGTTTCGCGCTGGTCCGTTATGCAGACGACTTCGTGATCTTGTGCAAGACTCGCGAGGAGGCGGAAGCGGCCTTGGCGATGGTGCAACGTTGGGTCAACGAAAACGAGTTGACCCTGCATCCGACCAAAACCAAGATCGTGGACGCCCGCATCGAGGGTTTCGATTTTCTGGGCTATCGCTTCCGCGGCGACTTGCGTGTGCCGCGGCAAAAGAGCCTGCGGAAACTCAAGGAGGCGGTCCGCGAGAAGACCAAGCGCACGAACGGGCATGACCTGCCCTTCACGTGTGCTCGACTGACGCGGCAACTTCGCGGCTGGTTCACCTACTTTCGCCATTGTCGCGGGTCGGTTTTCCGCCAACTGGACGGCTGGATTCGTGGTCGGCTGCGTAGCATGTTGCGGCGGCGACAGAAACGGCGCGGACGGGGCCGCGGAAGGGACCAGCAGCGTTGGCCCAATCGCTTCTTCGACGAGCAAGGGCTGTATTCCCTGCAAACCGCCCATGTCTGTTTCGCTCAACCCTTTCGGAGGTAACACCATCAACTGGAGAGCCGGATGCGGGAAATCCGCCAGTCCGGTTCGGAGGGAGGGGGGCCGCAACCCAATGCGGCCTCCCTACCTCTATCGGAAAAGCCGCCTTATTCTCAACGCAACCTTATAACCATCTTCTGCACCCGCTGTCGGAAGAGCCGCCAATCGTGGTGCCCATCAAATCAACTGAGATGAATCACTATGCCGGCTCGTCCGCGAACACCTTCACGTCGCGGGGCGTCACGTATACCGTGCTGCCCGTGGCGATGCCCAACGACCGGTAGCGATCCTGGCTCATCTCCGCGTGGAGCCGCTCGCCCGACTCGGCCAGCAGTTCCAGCCGCACGTTCGGGCCGGCCGAGTGGATGTGCCGGACCGTGGCCTGAAGCGCCGGGTGGCCGTTGCGGGCCACTTCCACGTCGAGCTCGTGGGGGCGGATGAACACGCGGGCCGGCTGGGACGGCGCGCCGGCGTGCTCCGGCGATTCCCAGGCCAGCGTGGAAAAGTGGACCTTGCCCCCCTCCAGCCGCCCGTGAAAGAAATTGACCTGCCCGAGGAACTTCACCACGAACTCCGTCCGCGGCGTATGAAAGACCTCGTCCGGCGTGCCGATCTGCTCGATATGGCCCTCGTTCATCACCAGCACGCGATCGACCAGTTCCAGGGCCTCGTCCTGGTCGTGGGTGACGAAGACGCTGGTGAGATGAATCTCGTCGTGAAGGCGGCGAAGCCATTGCCGCAACTCCTGCCGCACCCGCGCGTCGAGCGCGCCAAACGGCTCGTCCAGCAGCAGCACCTTCGGCTCGATGGCAAGCGCCCGGGCCAACGCCACGCGCTGCCGCTGTCCGCCGGAAAGCTGGTGCGGGTAGCGGTTGGCCATGCTCTCCAACTGCACGAGCTTCAAGAGCCGCATCACTTTGTACTTGATGAGGTTTCGCGCCGGCCGCTGCGCCCGCGGACGAACGCGCAGGCCGAACGCCACGTTCTCGAACACCGTCATGTGGCGGAACAGGGCGTAGTGCTGGAAGACGAAGCCCACCTGGCGGCTTCCGACCTGGCGGCGGGCCACGTCTTCCTCCTGGAACAGGATCACGCCGCTGCCGGGGTCGGGATCTTCCAGGCCGGCGATGATCCGCAACAGCGTGGTCTTGCCCGACCCCGAGGGTCCCAGCAAGGCCACCAGTTCGCCGGTCTTGACCGTGAGGCTCACGTCTTTGAGAGCCACGAAATCACCGAACGTCTTGCTGATTCGCCGGACTTCGATGCCCATGGTTTTCTCCTCGTCGGCGACTGGAGTCGCTGCGCAGATTCATTTGTCGGAAAGGGTTTGGCGCTGGGCGTGGGCCAGTTGTCGCGCCACTTGCCACTCGACGATCGCTTTGGCCACCAGGGTGACCAAAGCCAAGAACGCCAGCAGGGAGGCCACCGCGAAGGC
This sequence comes from uncultured Planctomycetaceae bacterium, assembly GCA_963759115.1. Classification (GTDB taxonomy): domain Bacteria; phylum Planctomycetota; class Planctomycetia; order Pirellulales; family Thermoguttaceae; genus CAVWXT01. The sequence continues at coordinate 580,239 of CAVWXT010000001.1, read as the reverse complement.
GGCCGAGAAATTCTCTTGCGAGAGGACTTCGATTTGCAGGGGCATGGTCAGTGTCAGCCCGCGAATCCGGCCGGAGATCACCGCCACGGCGCCGAATTCACCCATCGCCCGCGCGTTGCAGAGGATGACGCCGTAGAGCAGGCCCCACTTGATGTTCGGCAGGGTGACCCGCCAGAAAATGTGCCAGCCGCTGGCCCCCAGGACCCGCGCCGCCTCTTCCTCCTCGGTTCCCTGGGCCTGCATCAGCGGGATGAGCTCGCGGGCCACGAAGGGGAAGGTCACGAACAACGTGGCCAGGAGGATGCCCGGCACGGCGAAGGCGATGCGGATTTCCGCGGCGTCGAGCCACGGCCAGAAGATGCCGCCGCGCCCGAACAGCAACACGAAGATCAGCCCGGCGATCACCGGCGACACCGAGAACGGCAGATCGATCAAGGTCACCAGGAAGTGCTTGCCGGCGAACTCGAACTTGGTGATGCACCAGGCCGCGGCAACGCCAAAGACCGTGCCGACGGGCACGGCCACGGCGGCGGCCAAGAGGGTCAAGTAGATGGAGCTGAGCGTGTCCGGGTCTATCAGGGCGGCGCCGTAGGCCCGCACGCCGTTTCGGAAGGCCTCGACGAACACCAGCGCCAGCGGCAACAGCAGAAACAGAGCGAGGAAGGCCACAGCGACGCCGATCAAGAGCACCCGCACCACGACCGGCTCGGTCGTGAGGGCGGGCGACCGCGGGAGACTCGCTGAGGTCATGAGGTGCGTCGCGCTGCCTGCCATGATTCACTCCTGGGTGGCGTACCGCCGGCTCCACCACTGTAGCACGTTGATCAACAGCAACAGAAGGAACGAGGCTGCCAGCATGACCACACCGATGGCGGTGGCCTCGGCAAGTTTGTCGCCGTCGACGTTGGCGACGATCAGAAAAGGAGCAATCACGGTTCGTCCCAAGATGTTCCCCGAGATGAAGACCACGGAGCCGTATTCTCCCAGCCCGCGGGCCAGGGCCAAGGCAAAGCCGGACAGCAGCGACGGCAGGATGGCCGGCAAGATCACCCGGCGAAACGTCTGGATTCGCCCCGCCCCCAGACTGGCCGCGGCCTCTTCCAGTTCCGCATCGAGGTCTTCCAAGGCGGGCTGCAAAGTTCGCACGACGAATGGCAGCCCGATGAACGTCAGGGCCACCACCACGCCGAGTTGAGTGTACGACACCGTGATCCCCAAGGGCGTCAACCATTGGCCGACCCAGCCGCGGGTGCTGTAGATCGAGGTCAGGGCGATTCCCGACACGGCCGTGGGCAGGGCGAAGGGGAGATCCACGATCGCGTCCAGGAGTCTCCTGCCGGGGAACGGGTAACGGACCAACACCCAGGCCACCACGAAGCCGAAAATCATGTTGATTACCGCGGCCACCAGCGACGCCCCAAAGCTGAGCTTGTAGGCCGCCAGCACGTGGGGACTGGTCACCGTTCGCCAAAACTGGCCGGCATCGAGCGCGGCCGAACGCAGCACCATGGCCCCCAGCGGGATCAACACGATCAAGCATAAATAGAGCACGGTGAAGCCCATCGTCAGGCTGAAACCGGGCAACACGCTGTGCTTCTTGATTTGCAGGCTCATCGTTCACTTCGCCGGTTGGTAGATCTGGTCGAACAATCGGCCCTCGTCGAAATGCGTCTCTTGGGCCTTCTGCCAGCCGCCGAACACGTTGTCGATGGTGAACATGTTGACTGGCAGAAACCGTTCCAGGTACTCCTTTGGCACCGCCTTCGGGTCGGAGGGACGGTAGTAGTTCTTCGCCACGATCGTTTGGCCTTGCGGGGAGTAGAGGTACTTCAGATACGCCTCCGCGACTTGCCGCGTTCCCCTCTTGTCCACCACTTTGTCCACCACTGCCACCGGCGGCTCGGCAAGGATGCTCACGCTGGGTACGATCAATTCCAGTTCGCCGCGCCCCAGCTCATTGATCGATAGAAACGCTTCATTCTCCCACGCCAGAAGCACGTCGCCCTGGCCGTTCTTGACGAACGTGATTGTCGAACCTCGGCGCCCGTATCAAGTATGGGCACGTGACGGTACAACTCGGCCACGAACTGACGGGCTTTCTCCTGCGCCTTGGCCACGGCATCGGCCTGGCTGGGATCGTGCAGCTTCGTCAGATCGCCCAGTTCCCGCTTGAGCGCATATCCCCACGCCGCCAGGTAATTCCACCGGGCTCCGCCGGAGGTCTTCGGGTGCGGCGTGATCACGGCCACGTCGCCCTTCACCAGGTCATCCCAATCCTTGATATGCTTCGGGTTGCCTTGCGCACCAGAAACACGATGGTCGAGGTGTACGGGGCACTGTGGTTGTCGAGCCGATCGCGCCAGCCTTCGGCGATCAGGCCCGCCCGCTGGCACGATGTCGACGTCATAGGCGAGGGCCAAGGTGACCACGGCGGCCTCCACACCTTGAGTCACCGCCACCGCCTGCTTGCCCGAGCCGCCGTGCGTCATCCGCACGGAAACCGTCTGTCCCGTCTGCGCTGCCCAATGCTCGGCGAACGCCTGGTTGAACTCCTTGTAGAGTTCACGCGTGGGATCGTACGACACGTTCAGTATTTCGATGGCCGCCGGCTTCGAGTCGGCCGTCGCCGGCGTGGCGTCGGACGGCCGCGAGCAGCCCTGACTGTAGAAGCTCAAAGCAGCAACGGCCAGCAGCAACAGCCCATAAGAGCGGGACGGGTGCAATTCCATTCGATCACCCCTCATAGGTATTGTTTCTCTATCTCTCGTCCGTCGATGGCACGGCATGTGCAATTAGAGCCGGGCTCTCGTGTCGCAACTCCTATGCCGGCCATCGGAATGAGGCCGTCAGGGAGCGTATGCGGAGAATGGAAGAGATACGCAGATAAACTCGACAAGTGCCGTGCAATATGATGGAATTATTCCGTCATATATGGTAGAATTACCGTGACATAGCACGGCACTCTGGAGCGCTGAAAGAACGATGGAACGGTTCCAACCCGTACTCTTGAACGTCTGGCAGGAAGCCTGTCGGCACATCGAGATCAGCCAATCGACGGCGACTATCGCCGCCATGCTCGTCGAGCACATCCCCGTCGAGCAGGTGTTGGTGCGGCGGGTCGATGGGGCCCGCCCCTGCCTGGAAACCGTGGCGGTTGGTTTGGCCGGCTCCGAATATGGGCATCCCGACGCCCGAACCGATTGCTCGGCAGCCGAGTTGGAATCGCTGCTGGCCTGGTGCCGCCGCGGCAAGGTGGCCCACCGCAACGACGACGATTTCTCGACGGCCAAGGTGCTCAGGATCATCGCGAACCGTTTCGAGGGCGACGTATTGGCCGGTCCCTTGGGCGATCCGCAAGCACATTGCGGCGTGCTGGCGCTGCTGGCGCCGGCCGGCCGCCGCTTCGAGCCGCGACACGCCGAGTTGGCCCAATTGCTCTTGGAGCCTTTCTCGGTGGCGTTGGAGAACGATCTCCGGCTGCGAGAGATGGCCGCGTTGCGCGAGGCCGCCGAGGCCGACAAACGGTCGCTCTTGACGCGGCTGGGTCGCACCGCCCTGGGCGATACCATCGTCGGCGTCGAGTCGGGCCTCCGCCCGGTGATGGAACGGGTGGAACTGGTCGCCCGCTCCGACGCGCCCGTCCTGATCTTCGGCGAAACGGGGACGGGCAAGGAACTGATCGCGCGGGCGATTCACACCCGCTCGGCCCGCCATCGCGGCCCGTTCGACCGCGTCAACTGCGGGGCCATCCCCCCGGAACTGATCGATTCCCAACTCTTCGGGCACGAGCGGGGCGCATTCACCGGGGCCGTCGAGTCGCGCCGCGGCTGGTTCGAGCGGGCCGACGGCGGCACGCTGTTTCTCGACGAGATCGGCGAGCTGCCGTTGGCGGCCCAAGTGCGCATGTTGCGCATCTTGCAGGACGGCTGGATGGAACGCGTGGGCGGCGAGAAATCGATCAACGTGGACGTGCGAATCATTGCGGCGACGCACCGCGACCTGGCCGCGATGGTGGCCGAGGGGCGTTTCCGCGAGGACCTGTGGTATCGGATCGCCGTGTTCCCCATCGTGCTGCCGACGCTGCACGAGCGGCGGGAGGACATTGCCAGTCTGGCCGTCCATTTCGCGCAGCGGGCCGCCACTCGGTTTGGCCTGGCCCCGGCCATGCCTACGCCGGAAGACTTGAGGCTGCTGATGTCGTACCCCTGGCCCGGCAATGTCCGCGAATTGGGGGCGGTGATCGATCGCGCGGCGATCCTCGGCGACGGCAAGCGACTGGAAGTGGCCAAGGCGCTGGGCGTGGACGCCAACAGGCCGGTGGCGGCGCGGGAGCCGGATTGGGCGACGACAGGGGCGCATGCCGCACGCTGGGGAGGCGCTTCAACAGCGGCCCCAATGGAGACCGCGCCGATCGAGCCGCTCAACGTGGCGGTGCGGCGGCACATCGAAGCCGCCTTGGCGGCCACGCAAGGCCGTATTGAGGGCCGCCGCGGCGCCGCCGCTCTGCTCCAGATCAATCCGCACACCCTTCGGGCGAAGATGCGGAAGCTGGGCATCGACTGGGCCCGTTTCCGCGAAACCGCCTAACGCCGCAGCCGTGCCGTGTTGGCAACTTGGGTGCCACTGGCCGCTTGCCGGCCAGCGCAAGAGTCGGCCAGAGCACGGGCTGACAAGCAGCCCGCGGCGCTCGACAATTCAGGTTGGGTGCGGCACTGGTCAGCCGCCGCTCCCGGCCAGCGCACGGATGCCGATAACCCAACGCGCAAAAAAAGGCCCCCGGAAACGCTGTGTCCCAGGGGGGCAAAGGACACGACGCATTTCCGGGAGCGATTGGACACTCCGCACCGCTACGGCTGCGCTTCCTTGCGAGCCGCTATGCCGGGCGGTCCTCTGTGTGGCCGAAGCGTGCCGCCTGCATCCGTGCGGGCAGCAAACCGCTTCGCGGTCCGCAGGAACTCCGTCGTCGCGGAATTCCCCGATGCAGACCCATCCACGTGGATAAATCCTTGAGGGGGCGAGAATAGGAAATTTGCCGGCCGGCGTCAAGGCCGATTTTTCCGAAACCGGTCGAGGGGGGCACACCAACTCGTGATGAGGTCCACATTGTGGCACGCCGTGAAAGCCGGGACGCCGCGTTAGGCCCCAAATTCCGCGTTTGACCCGTTTAACGAGCGTTGCCATGTCGGCGGCCCGCCGCTTACATGGTATCCTTACGTTCTTCACAGGTACGTTCTTCTTGTTATGGAAACGCCATGCAGCAATCCAAGAAAATCGCCATCCTCCCCGGCGATGGCATCGGCCCCGAAATCATGGCGGAGGCCGTCAAGGCGCTCGATGCCGTTCAACAGCGGTTCGGCCTGAGACTCGCCTATGAATCTGCCGACGTCGGCGGCTGTGCCATCGACCGGCACGGTCGCGCCCTGCCGCCGCAGACCCTCAAAACGTGCGAATCGAGCGATGCCATCCTCTTCGGCTCCGTGGGCGGGCCGAAGTGGGAATCGCTGCCGCCGGAACATCAGCCGGAACGAGCCGCGCTGCTGCCGCTGAGAAAACACTTCGACCTGTTCTGCAACCTGCGGCCCGCTCGGCTCAACCCGGCGCTGGTCGCGTGCAGTCCCTTGCGGCCGGAGATCGTCGGCGACGGCTTCGATATCCTGTGCATCCGCGAATTGACCGGCGACGTCTACTTTGGCCAGCCCAAGGGACGCCAAGTGGGGACTGGTCCATTTTTCGGCGAGAAGTCGTGCCTTGCGGGAAAGAGGTCGGCCGAAAACATGGACCTGTCCCCTTCCGCCCGGCCCGACGAGCAGGCGCTCGATACGATGGTCTACAAGCGGTCGGAGATCGAGCGGATCGCCCGGGTGGCGTTCGAGTTTGCCGCCAGGCGACGGAAGAAAGTCACCTCGATCGACAAGGCGAACATCCTCACGTCGATGGTGCTGTGGCGGGAGGTCGTGGCCGAAGTTGGCACGCACTACCCGGAGATCGCCTTGGATCATCTGTACGTCGACAACGCCACGATGCAGTTGATCCGCACGCCGCGGCGGTTCGACGTTCTGCTATGCGGCAACATGTTCGGCGACATCTTGAGCGACGAGTTGGCCGCGCTCACCGGCTCGATCGGCATGTTGCCTTCCGCGAGCCTCAACGGCAGCGGCTTTGGGCTCTACGAGCCGGCCGGCGGCTCGGCCCCGGACATCGCCGGCCAGGGCATCGCCAACCCGATCGCCCAAATCCTCTCGGCGGCCATGCTCTTGCGGCATTCGCTGCGGCACGAAGAAGCGGCCGCGGCGGTCGAAACGGCCGTCGAGCAGGTACTCGCCGACGGGCTGCGCACCCGCGACATCGCCCGCGAGTCCGACACGACCGTCGGCACCGCGGCGATGGGCGACGCCATTGCCCGAGTGATTCTCGGAGAGTAAGATCTCTTTGCTGAATCTTGTTTGTTTGCGAAACCGCAAGCGGCTTGGACAATCACCACAGAGCACTGATCGCTCCGGTTGCTTCACTCTCGATTCTCGGCTCTGAACTCTGAACTCTCGACTCTCCACTCTCACCTTCCCAATGCCGATCCGCCTCCTTTCCTCATCGCTGATCAACAAAATCGCCGCCGGCGAAGTCATCGAGCGGCCGGCGAGCGTGGTCAAGGAACTGATGGAGAATGCGGTCGATGCCGGGGCCACGCGGATCGACGTGTCCGTGTCGCAGGGCGGGCTGGAAATGGTCCGCGTGGTCGACAACGGCGGCGGCATTCCCGCCGACGAACTGCCGCTGGCCCTGGCCAGCCATGCCACCAGCAAGATCGCCGAGGCCGACGACTTGTTTCGCGTGGCCACGCTGGGCTTCCGCGGCGAGGCGCTGGCCTCGATCGCCGAAGTCAGCCGGCTGAACCTGCGGAGCCGTACGCCGGAGAGCCAAGGCGGCGGGGAAATTGAGGCCACCGGCGGCATTTTGGGCGCGGCGGCCCCATGCGGCTGTCCGGTGGGCACGGCCGTCGAGGTACACAACCTGTTCTTCAACACGCCCGTGCGGCGGAAGTTCCTCCGCACGACGGCCACGGAGTTCGGCCACGTGAGCGAGGCGTTCACGCGCATCGCCCTGGCGTCGCCGCACGTCCACTTCACCCTGCGGCACAACGACAAGCCGGTCTTCGAGCTGGCCGCCGGCGACGGCTGGCTGGAGCGGATCGCGCTCTGCTTCGGCCGCGAACTGGCCGAGAGCCTGATCTGGGTCGAAAGCGTCGAAGACGAGGTGACGCTCTCCGGCTACGCGGCCCATCCCAGCCAGAGCCGCAGCCACAACCGGATGCAATACTTCTTCCTCAACGGCCGGCACATCCGTGACCGGGCCCTGCAACATGCCTTGGGCGAGGCCTATCGCGGGCTGCTGATGGTCGGCCGCCAGCCGATCGCCTTCCTGGCGATGAAGATGCCGCCGGAACTGGTCGACGTCAACGTACACCCGACCAAGCTGGAAGTCCGCTTCCAGGATTCCGGCCGGCTCTACAGCCAACTGCTCGCCACCCTCCGCGGCAAGTTCTTGACGACCGATCTCAACACGCGGGTCCACGCGGCCGGCGATGCGTCGGGCGGCCCGATCGAGGAAGATCCATCCGCCGGGTTCGACGTGGCCCAAACGGCCCAGTTGCGGCAACAGTTGGTGGATTGGGCCAAGGGCAAGGTGGCCTCGTGGGGACAGGGGACAGGGGGCGGAGAAGAGGGTTCGGGGTTCAGGGTTCAGGGTTCAGCGGTCGGGGAATCTGGTCCGCTGGAACTGCGGCCGCTACACAGCTACTCCACTCGCCCGACCAACCTTCGGTCGGTGCCCGGAGAGGGGCCGGGGCAATTGCATGACTCCCCTCTCCCTTTGGGAGAGGGGCAGGGGGTGAGGGCCGAAGGCAGTTCTCTTAACGCCCCCGCTTCGTCGTTCTCCACCTTCGCCCGCCCGCCCTCCGCCCTGCAAATCCACAACCGCTATCTGGTGACCGAGACCGACGAGGGCGTGACGATCATCGACCAGCACGCCTTGCACGAGCGCATCTTGTACGAGCAACTGCGTGGGCGGGTGGCGGCCGGGGCCATCGAGACGCAAAACCTGCTGGTGCCCGAACCGGTCGACCTTAGCCCGGCCGAAACGGCCGCCGCGCTGGAGCACCGCGACCTGCTGGCCGAACTGGGCGTGAAGGTCGAACCGTTCGGCGGCCACACGCTGCTGGTGGCCGGCTATCCGGCCATGCTGGCCAACATGAACCCGGTCGAGGTACTCCGCGCGCTGCTGGAGCGGATTCTCGCCGAAGGGAAGCAGCCCGACCGCCGCGACCTGTTGGACGATCTCTTGCACACGATTGCCTGCAAGGCGGCGATCAAGGCGGGCGACCGGCTCGCGCCGGAGGAGATCGCTGCGCTCTTGGAGCAGCGCTGGCTGATCGACGACGCCCACCACTGTCCCCACGGCCGCCCCACCGCGCTGGTGTTCACGCGGGAGGAGTTGGACAAGCAGTTCAAGCGGGTATGAGAAGTTGTGAATCTCGTAACCGTTGCGCTCGCGTCCCGCCGCCAGGATCGGCCGCCGGGGCCACCACGAGCGGGTCCCATCCGATACCGTCGCCGACCCGTTCTCTCGTGGCGAACCTGTCGGCGAACGTTGGCTACGTAATCTCACGGGCGTCAACGAGGTATCACTCGGCTGAGAGGAGCCGACCGACCCGTTCTTGGACCGTCCGCCACCTTGGAAAAGTAATGGAACTTACCTCGGGTCTTCCTTGCCCACCGGCTGGTAGCGTGGGGGAGAGGCGGGAAGTGGGGGCGGGAAGTGGGGGCGGGGTTTCGCTGGCTTCTTCAGTCTGATAGACTGGGACGTAGGAGACTGCCCTTTCGCTATCGGTGTCAGGTGCCAGTCGGCCTAGGCCCGGCGGCCGTCACTTGCTGATGTTCCGTAGCCGGTGTCTGAAAAGGTGTCAGTGCAGGAGAAAACGAGTAGGGTAGGACTGTTGCGTCGCAAGTCTTTGCGAATAAATAAGTTACGAGGCTGTGGCTCAGTCGGTAGAGCAACGGACTTTTAATCCGTAGGTCATGGGTTCGAGTCCCATCAGCCTCACTTTCCTAACCCTCCACTTCACAAGGGTTTGCGTCTACAACGTCAACCTCTGCCGCCGGTGCATTTTGGGCAACAGTACCCAAAACAGTACCTTCTTGACATCGGCGGTAGGCTTCCCACACCGCGTCGGCAGTGGTGTTCGCGTTCCGGCCGACGTAGTATCGCTGCGTGGTTTCGATGCTCTCATACCGCATCAGGGCCATCAGCACTTGGGGCATGACGCGGGTTGACCACCGCTGCCCGAAGCCCCGGCGCAGGTCGTGGGCACTGGCATACTTCACCCTGCCCGTCTTGGGGTCGGTCGCCACCTTCACGCCGGCCAGCTTACCGAACCGGCACACGGTTTCCGAAACGTGGTAGTACCCGACCACCGTCTTGCCATCTATGCCCAGCGGCTTGAACACCCGGCCCCGCCGCTCGGCTTCCGGCGTGGCAAGCAGGAACTCGGCAAACTCCGGGGCCATCGGCAGCAGCCGATCCCGTCCACCCTTCTCCAGTTCGGCCAGAATGTGAAGCATGGGCCGCTCGCCCGAAAGGTCAACGCATAGCCTGTCGGCCCGGTCCCAGTAGAGGTTCAGGGCCTCGCCCAATCGCAAGCCCGACCACCATAGCCCGCGGAGAAGATGCTTCCACGATTCGACCGTTTCGGGGGCTATCGTAACCGGTGGCCTTGGATTCCGGGGCTTCCGCTTCCGCTCGCCGTCCGGCTTGGGCTTTGCCGGCTCAGGCGTCAAGCCCGCGGCCACCTTGCCGAGCATCCGCTCAAACTCTTCCCCGCTGATAGGCCGGCCTTTCATGGGGTCGGCCCCGCCGCTCCGCTTCGCCCGTTTCGGCTTGCGAATCTTCGGCAGGGCGGCAAGCAAGCCCTGGTCAACGGCCCAATTGAGCGCAGCCCGCAGGTGGGCCAGATAACCCGCAATCGTTGCTTCCGCCCGACCACGTTTGCGAAGCTCAGCTTGCAGGACGGAGATTCGCTCGGCCGTCAACTCGCGCAACAGCCCATTCTTGACCTGCGGCAGGACGGACTCCAAGACGTTGAACACGCCAGACGCCTTGTTGCCCGTCATGGGTGCCAACCCCGGCAATACCTCTTCCTCGTACCGTAGCCGGAATTGCTCCCACGTGACGGCGAACCGCCCGCGGGCCTTGCCGCTGTTTAGCTCATCTTCCCATCGGCCCGCCGCCTTGCGGGCGTCTTTCATGCTGGCCGTGCCGGATGATTTCCGAACGTGCCGGCCAGTCAGCGGGTCCTTGTATCGCAAGATGAGGTTCTTGCACTCACGATAGCGGACCACGTGAACCTTGATACGGTCACTCATGGCAATTGCTCCACAGAAAGACCATGAGCCCGGCCACCCGTTGAATAGCAGCTTGAGACTGCCGCGCGGCCTTGCTCCCCGCCTATGCGGATCATCGCTTGGTTACGCGCACGGATAACCGGGCTCTTGGCCTGTTGGAACATCGTAGAATCTCAAGTAGGGTATTCAGCCCTGGTGGTCATTGTGCCACCACGGGCTATTATCGACCGCCGGGCTTGGTTGTCAAGTAGGCTTGGTCGGCAGCAACCGGCCCCACGGCCGCAACGATCCCCGTCGCCCTGGTCCGCTTCGCCGGCTGGCCCGGCTTCGCCCCATGTCTCGACCAATTCACCGGCTAGCCGGGGGCTCAGTTGGATCGCGTAGACGTTCACGGCGCAGCCGTCGAGGACGACGCCGACAACTTGCCACAACCGGGCGCCGGGGGCCTCGTCGAGGATGTAGACGCCGATCGCGGGGACCGCCGGGAGGTTCCCGCGTTCGGTCGGTTCGCCTCTGCGGTGGATCTGCACGTCAATCATGGCTGGCCTCGACCGGGAATGGCCCCGCCAGTGCCGGAAGACGCTCGTGAGACCGGGGGTTGAACGTGGGAGAGGGGCTCTGAGGGATTGCCAGCCTTCCGAGCACGCGCGGGGTTCTTCCCCCGTCTGAATTCACGTAATGGGCAATCCAACGGCTGGCAGCGGCTCACCTCGTGACTGCTGCCATCACAACACCACAGGCAGTAGGCCCGGATCGCCTTCAACGGGCGTCGCGGCCCTTGTGTTGGCAGGTGCCCCATCCGATATGGATACAGGCTGCAATAATACCCACCATTGGCGGTTGGTGGAGTCTCGTCCGGTGAACTGCACGGGCAGTTCCTCACGTCGGCCGAAGTCTCTGAACAGTCGAGACAGCGCGCCCGGATGGCCAGCAGGGGAGTGCGTCGCTTGGTGATTTCCATCAGCCGGACCTTTCCGGGGAAGCGCCGTGTCTCATAACGTCAGCGGTAGTCACCTGCGGGATGTCGGCCAGTATGCGGCAAGCCGGCCGGCTCGGCTGTCGTCGGTCGGCGGCCTGACCGGCTGCGGTTGTCCGGCCTCGATGGCTTCGATGGTGTCGGGCAGGCGCAGCTCTGGCGGTATCCACTCGCCGTGGCGGTAGGCGGCAAGGGCGGCGCGTCCAAGGGCTCGGATTTGCTTTGTCATGTTGGTTGGTCCTGTCGCCGACATGCCAGATTGACCCCACAGTCACGGCACTGGCGGTTGACGTAGCCGTCATGGGTGGGCGTTTCGGTCACGTTGCTGTGGGGACAGGCCGTGACAGTAGTGGTAGTAGTGACAGTGTTATCAGTCGCTTGTAGGTTCTCGCGTGTGTGCGTGCGCCCGTGCGCCGCGTACTCTCTGGTACTGTCACTACTGTCCCTACTGTCACTACCCCGCACTTTCCAGACTGCGCCCTGGTTTGTGTCCCGGCGGTCAAGATACTTTTCTCCGATAACCCGCCTCCGTAGGTGGTGCATCTTTGCCCCCACGCTTCGCGGGTTCAGCGTCTTGCCGTCCCTCGGCGGGGCAAGCTCACAGAGGGCGGCCCGCAAGGTGTCATAGCAGTTCGGATTTTCGGCAAGCTCGCGGAGCACGGCGGCCACCGTCATGCCGACGCCCGCGGGGTCCATTTTCTCCCACCCGGCAATGAGTTGGCGGAGGGCCACGGCCTCGCGGTCGGCCTGGCTCGCCAACTCCGTCCTGGTTGCCGCGGGGTCGGGTAAGTCCACCCATGCGATAGCTTGGCGGATGAGCGCGGACCACGCCTCAAAGCTCCCCCACGGCGTCAACCGCATATCCGGCCGGCCGGCGGCACAATAGGCAGCCAAGACGGTCACGGCCGCGGTGGTCAGTTTGGGGCGCTCTTGCTTTGCCCACGCCAAGAGGTCTGGATGGTGGAAGTCGGCGCGCTCTTCCGGGTTCTCTTCGGGCGATTCCAGCCGGATATGGACCACGCGGCGGGCCGTGTCGCCGACCAGGATCACGTTGTTGCCGGTGGCGTACCACGTCGCATAGAGCGGTATGCCGCTGGCCATTGCGCTCTGGCCTAAAATCCGGTCACTCCAAGAGGTCGCGGTTAGCGCGGCGTCAAGGCTTGGACTGCCGAAACCACCGGCGGGGAGATTGTCAATCAGGATTTCCGGCTCCCCTGCCACGGCAAGGGCGGTGATTCGCTTTCGCGTTTCATCGTCGTCGCGAGGCAAGCTCATACGGGCCATGGCGCGGCCCGCGGTGATAATCGAGGTCACGTCCGTTAGTAGAGACTTGCCGCAGCCGCGGACATTGGCATCGTACAGAAACAGCGGGGCGGGGCCGTGGAAGGCGTAACGGCCCAATGGTGTCAGCGTGCCGGCCAGCCATGCGGCTTTGTGGACGTTGCTGCCGAAGGGAAAATCCTCCACCGCTTCCAAAAGCATATCACGGGCGCGAATGGCATCGGCTCGGCTCGGCTTCTCTCGGATCGTAGGGAACGTGCCCTCGGGTCTGAAAATAATGCCCGTCGATTGGTCATAGCCAGCGGCCTGTAAGACAGTCCCATCGGCGCGCAGGATCGGCGATTCGACAACCGCCTCCAGCCGGCAGATTCCCTGCCACTGACCGCGGGCGTCGATTCCCTTGACAACCCAGTCCGGCGGATGGATTGGCTCCGGTTCCTCTTCGTCACTCACGCGAAACCACGCGGCGGCATCGGCCAGCAACTCGCGGATTCTCGCAAACCGCATAGTGGCGATACGCGGGGCGTCTTTCGGCCGTGCGATTCCCCGCGGCGTTTTCGCGCCCTCCACAACATGCACAAGGCAGCCGCCGCGCTGATAGACGTTCTCGCGGGTGGCGAGTGCGTTGATGGCTTGGTCGATAACGCGGCTCTCGTCCGTGCCGACGATGATAATGGGTCGGCCGGGGTCGGCCGGGGTCGCCTTTGCCTTGCTCCACTCCGCAGCTTGTTCGACGGTCACTTCCGACGCAGCGTCTACAAGCGCCTGTAGCTGCTCGGCAGTGCCACCGGCGGCCAGCCAGTCCGATACGTCGCCCTTCTCCGGCAGTCCCGGCAACTCGATAACCTTGACGCTTGCGGCGGTTCCGTGCAATGCCGTGGCGACTTGGTGGGCGTGCTTCCGGCCGGCGTCGTCGTTGTCTGGTGGAATCGCCACCTGCCGGTGGGCAAGATGCTCGTTGTACTCTGGCCTCCACTTGCCGGCGCCGCCGACGTTGGTTGTGGCGACTAGTCCCAGCTTGACCAGGGCGTCGACGTCCTTCTCGCCCTCCGCGACGTAGACGGTCGCAGCCTGATCGGCAGCCAGCAACTCAGGCAGGCGGTAGGGAACCAGAGGCACGCCCTTGACCTTCCAATCCCAGCCACCATCGGGCTTGGGTCGGCGCTGTCGAAAGTCTTTCGGCTCATACCGAACGGCCTGATAGAGCACTGTTCCATCGGCACCGCGGTAGTCATAGGTGGCGACGATTCGCGGCTTACCCTTGGGGCGAGCGTCGCCGTTGGCGCTGAAGATGTCCTTGAAGGTCAACCCGATCTTGCCGAGAATCGCGGCGGGAGAGCAGCCGGCATGGCAATGGACTAATGTTTTGCCATCGCCAGCCGTGGTAATCGACAGGCTCGCATTTCGGTCCTCGTGCGCGGGGCAGATGGCAGAGTATCCGCCAGATGCTTTTCGGACGCCTTGGAATCGCGTCAACAGTTCGTCGGTGGTCATTCGGCCGACCCTCCCTGCCCGTTGCTGGCCTGCTGCTCGGCCGCCTTGCGGAGCGCGTCGAGCACGGCGCTGCCCTCGACGTAGCAGCATCGCCCGACGCGGAGAACCGGCAACCCCACCTCTCGTAGCCGCCGGAAGGAATGACGGGCCATTCCCAACCTGCGTTTCAACTCGCCAAGGCGGTAGACTTCGGCCGCGGAAATGTAGCCAGGGGAGGTCATCGCGAGGTCTCCACTGCTGCCTTGCCTTGGAGTTTCTCCGCGATAGCGGGCAACGCCTCGCGGGGGATCATCCGGTACAGGCCCACCCGCGGAATGTCACAGTCGAGCGAATCCACGATCCGGCGGATTCGCCATTCTGGCACGGCGTAGAAGGCCGCAACTTGGCCGGTTGTCAGGTGAGAAGCTAGGCCCATCGGTTTACACTCCGCAATGAACTAAGTGACGTTCAAGGCGGGTAGTAAACCAAAGTCAGAGAGGGGCCGTCAAAGTGCTTTGTCCACTTTTGTGTCCACTTTCCAGACTTCAGGATGGGCGGACAAGCAGCGCATTATCGACGAGAACTTCTGGTCGGGATTGTCGTCGAGGTATTCCAAAATCACGCTTTTCATGGTGGGTTTCTCGCCCTTGCGCTGTTTGGCTTTGTACCGCTTGGCGCATTCGCGCGCTGCCGACGTCAGCCCACGGGGCGCACGAGGCACACGAGTGGACAATTTCTTTTTGTCCATTTCGTTGTCCACTCGCCCGGCGGTTTCTGCCGGTTTGTGCGTAGATAGCTCACTGGCGGGCTGCGGCGGCGCTGCTGGCGCCACCTTCCTCAGCCATTCGGCAACGACAGGCTTGTCGTGCTCGGTCAACTCGTCCACGCGCGCCACGAGTTGCCAGTAGTCGAGGCCCACGGCGTCCTCGGCGAACTGTTTCTTCGCCTCCTCACGATGCTGCTCATAGTCGTTTTCATCCTTGAAGGTGGGCAACGGCTGGTCCCACTGTTCACGCGACCACGGGCTGATCTTCTCGCCAGGCCAGTAGTAATCGTGGATCGCCGCCAGAACGGCCCATTGCTCCGGCTCCGAAAGCTGGCGGTGCGGCCGTGGTAAAGGCCACTCGGGATGGGGTAAGCCAAGGGGCAATTCCAGGTCTAGCGGCAATTTCAGGCCCAGTGGCGGCAACACCATGTCCCAATAGATTCGCAAACACTCCGCCTCACTAATGTCTAATGAATCGCTCCAATGTTCGGCGACTTCTTGACCCACTGCCCGCAGCCGCTCGATTTCAATCTGCTGCTTTGCCTTCTGACTCCGCTGGTAGGCGGCTTGATTGGCTTCGACTTGTCGCTGGTGAAACTCTATCGCCCACTGGCGGACAAACTCTCGGACCTTCTCCAGTCCGATGCGGTACCACACGGCATCATGGATTTCCGCGGCAAGTGGGGACCAAACGGGATGGGATTCCGAAGCGTACTCGAAGAAACCCGCCATGATTTTGCCCTTCGTGTTGACCGGGCCGGTCCCCGGCGCGATGGTACGAAAGGCAGAAGCACCGATCGCGCCAGGGACCGCATTGAAGGCCAGGGCTGTTGCAACAAGCCGCCGGCCGTCCCGAAACCGCCATTCTACCGAAACAGGGCTAAGTCAGTCTACGAAGTGCGCCGCCAGGTAGTGTCCTAATGGTGTGTTGCTGGCCTAGCTAGTTTGCACCCTTCTTGTGGTGGTTTTCGCCTATCGGCTGATCGCAGCCCAGCGGTCAATGGAAAGATGGGCTAATTGCTGGGAGCATGCGAATTGGCCTTCTCCGGTCGTTCTTGAGTTACCGCAACCGCAAACGACACTTGCTTGCCCCTAATGATGTTATGGCCAAGCAGATAGCAATATAGGCTAGCGGGCATGAAGCCAATATCCTTTCCTCGCACATTCTTACTAGATTGCCTAGTGCGGGTCGTGACACGCACCTTGCAGCGAGGATGCCGCTCAAGCAACGCAAAGAGCGATCCCAACTCGTTTGGGTTCTCTTCGAATCTATCTGACCATTTTACTTCTACAGCCCACGAAGGCTTCAATCGCGTCGGGTCCAGGTAAACAATGTCAACCTCGCCATCCTTCCAGCGAGCGTAGTACAACTCTGCGTAGATGGAATGAAACCATTGAGCAAACACCGCCGTTTCGACGAGACAGCCCATGTCCTCGTCGTCCGCGCTGACCGGCGAGAACAGAGCGGTGCGCATGCTCGGATTGGTCAGGTAGACCTTAAAGAAATTGGCACGCTGAAATCGCTTCGCGGAATGATCTATCCTGTGAACAACTTTGATAAGAAACGCGGACTGCAAGTATTCGATGTATCGCTTGATCGTGTTCTTCGACACGCCTGAGTTTTGTGATAATTCATTCAATGACACTTCATTGGCGGTGTTGTAGGCCAGATTAGCGAAAAGAGAATTCAGTTCCGGTATGTCCTGAATGCCATACAAGCTGGGCAGATCCTTCAACAGTACCTTGTCGATAATATCGCTGCGGATATATCTCCCGAGGTCCGCGCAAATTTCCTTGGAAAAGACAGCTTCTGGATAGCCGCCACAGTTCAGATATTCAACAAAGTGCCGATTCAATTCTGCGATGTCTGGCGACGAAGCGCGCGTCTCGCTTTTTCTTCGCCTATTGGTCCTCACGCGAACAAGATTAGTGAGTTTCAGTAGGTCTATGTACTCGTAGAAGGTCAATGGCGGAAGAAGAAAATCAGTGAATCGCCCGGCACCGGATTCCGTGCTCTTAAGGCGAAGCGCTGCGGCTGCCGAACCCGTCGCGATGAACTTAATCGAGGGGTACGAATCAACCAGCACGCGCAAATGCACCTCCCAATCGCGAAGGTACTGAATCTCGTCAAAACAGACTACGAGCGGGTCTGCGCGATTCGCGTCACTGGCTTCCATCGCGCAGAGAACCAGTTCCTCAAGGCTAAGTCCGTTGTAAATTGGCTGCTGAAGATCGAGATAGAAGATCGTGTGGGGATTTGCGCCTTTTCCGACAAGCCACCTAATCAAATGAAAGACGAGCACGGTTTTCCCAACTCGCCTCGGACCCATAAGCACCAGAGCGCGCTTAGGGTCGCGCGCGACCGCGAGCGGTCGAAACAAGTAGAAGTAGCGCCGCGAACGGAGCCGGTGGTACGGAATAGCCGAGATGTCGGGACTAGTCCACCAGGAGTTGGCTGTCCGCATCTTTTCGATAATCTGTTCGTGCGAGATTGAACGCATACGCGAACCTCCATTGCTAGAATTACTCTATTGATCTTAGCAAGTCAAACGGCTAAAGTCAATGGATTGATCTTAGCTTGAAAGATCGCCGTAAGACGTTGCGGCCCATTATCTTACGACGGTGTTTTTGGAGGGCGGCCCGCGTCTTGGCGTCGCAGCAGCCCTATACTCTTCCGGAGGGGTCCGCGTCTGCGCGGATGGGATCGTAACCCCCTCTCTCCGCTAACCCGGTTTATTCATAAACAGAAGCCGTGTTGTTGTAAGTCGTTTGCAGGACAAATTTTGGACACAAACCCCTCAAAGGCACTATGTATTTCGCAGTATCGGTAATTCATGTTCTTTCAGCATCCCATGAATAATCCGGGCTAATGGCTCTTGGCACTGTGGTTGGCGGCTTCGTCCACATCATCCAACTCAGCACAGACGCCGTGGACGCCGTTCCCCCCTACCCCGAGGCCGTTGACCTGGCCTTTGGCTCCTATGCCAAGTACGGCACGATCAAGAACGGTAGTGTCTGTCAAGGTGCGCACATTGGGTTCTGGTAGTCTCTAGAGTTGGTAGTGGTTCCTTCATAGTTCCTCCCCCTAGGGAACGATTACTGCAACGCCACCCAGCCCGGCCGGTAGCGCAGTCGATTCCTTGCGGCTGCCGGCTTGGGGGCCGCGGGGTCGGACGGTGGGCTCCCCGGAAGCCCGGACTTGGCAGAAGCGGTTGGCGTGGCTATGGCTGGCCTTACCCCGCCAATGCGGCAAACCGGTGTTGGAAACCCCAATTCCGACAGCTTTCCAACGACTTGATTTCCGAGGTGGCGATCTCGGAGTCCCCCGGCCGGGAAATTAGGCAAAACGGGGAGCAGGTGGTTGGATGCTGCAAAACGAAGGTTTTCTGGGCCCCCTGTCCGCCGCCGTTTCGCGCGGAGGTGGGGGGCGACCGACGCAGGTTGATCGCATTGATTGTGAAAGCTCAGCGACGTCGCGGAGAAAGGCGATGCAACCAACTGCTGACGTTGAGTGCCGGATTTCTTGCGCTAGGGGGCCGTGTAGGGCGCCGATGTTGTTGTCATACACCTGTCCCCAGAGCGGACGCGCACCTGGCCGACAGCCGCTTTGGCAGGCAGCACGAACGTAAACGGCTGGCTCTGTCCCTGCGCCAGCCCCTGAAAATGCTGGGCCGGCGGCCAACCTTCCAGCGTTTCGCTCGCAGCCGGAAGTAGATCTACGATCCCGTCCACCGCAGTGGGCGATGCGCCTGTCAGCGTCACTACGACACCGCCGGTAGTTGCGGTCGTTGCGATGTTGACCGTAGGCACGGGCGTGACCGTTGCTGTCGACAGCGCCGTGCTCGAGCGCGTTGTAATTCGCACTGCTGCACTGCAAGAATGTCGGGCGTTCTGCCGCTACCTGAATCGTAGACGTATTGGTGCCGGTGATCGGGATGGCGTTGCCCATCGTGTCGAAGGCCTGTACCGTTGTCGGATCCATTGGCAGGGTTAACTGCATCGGCACGACCCTGTTCCAGAAGACGCACACGCCCGTGTTCGGTCCCTGGAACAGATGGGCAAACGTGTTGCTGTCGGGATTGAAGGTCTTCTGAAAGGTCGTGCCCTCGATGAAAGATGCGCAAGCGTTCAGTGCGGCCAATCGCGGACGAGGAACATAATCGCCAAAGAAAACTGTAAATCCATATTCTGGAGTGTTATCTGCGGAGAACCAGAAGAATCTTTGGCAGCCCGCCGCAACGGCCGAGATGACGTCCCGCGTATAAAGCTGGGCCACGTCGGTCTCGGAGATATATTTCTCCTTATAACCGTCTCCATCCGCGTGAATTCCTTGTTCCGTGTCCCAAATCGGCATGTTGGTGGGGCAACCTCCCGCGGTCATCACGGCGCAGTGCCGAAACTTCCAGGGGAAAGCTCTTTTCGGGCATCATGAGCTGGCCGTAGGTGTGCTCGCTGACCACGTCCATTTCCGACGCGGTGTCATTGGCCAGCACGGCCGCCACGCTCACACGGGTACGGGGAGGGTCCCCCTTCAGGTTCGCCGTTCCTGAGAAGGCGACGACCTTGGCGTTCGGATCGTTCCCAGCCTTGCAGATGTTCGACCTGGTTTCCTTCAGCAATTTGGTGTAAACATCCGTCGTGACCGTGCCCGCGTTGTCCATGCCCGGCTCATTCCACAGTTCGTAGGCCTTGATTCGGCCGGCATAGCGCTGGGCGACCTTGCCGCAGAAGATACCCCACTGGTCCATCATGGAGTCGAAGGGCGGCTGCTGCATGGGGTTATTTGGCTTCGACCACTTTGAGTTCGTAACTGGCCCGGCCCACGGCCATTCGGCAAAGCTGCCGACGTTGGTGTTTTCTAGAGTGAATAACCGCAACAGGATGGGCATGATGCGCAAGCCGGTGCCGTTGGTGACCGCGTCAAATTGCCGATCGTATTCGGTCCAGTTGTACGTTCCTTGAGGATTCTCGCACATGCCCCAGCCCCACCAGGCGCGGACCCACTTTACGCCGCACTTGGACAACACCTGCATTTCGCGCACGAGATGCGGCGTTGGCTCGCGCTCCATGTGAGTGTTCATCGCAAAGCAAGAACTGTCTGGATCGCCAACGTTCTGCATGTTGACGACCACGGCGTACTTGACCTCGGCGCTCTGGTGCCAGGTTTGGCCCCCCGAAGTCAAGTCGAAGCCGAGCCGGAAGCTTCCGCGCCGAGCGGTGTCCATGCCATAATTCACGGTTATGGCCGTGTGGGCCGGCACGGAAACCTTGCCCAAGGAGGGAACCCCCGAGACTTGTTTCTCCTCCCAGTCGGTGATGGTGGGTTGCACCGTCACCTCGTGGGCGACCGTATCGGTGTTCGAGATGGTCAGCGTGGTAGCTGTCGTAGCACCCGGGGTGTAAATGTACAAACCGCCTACCGGCAAGCTCTGCGGGCCAACCGTGATCTTATCCTTCAGCGCCAACGCGCTGCCATCCTCGGTTGCCATCAGACGCAAGTTGTCCGCATAGTAATCTCCCGAGGACGGATAGCTGAGGTGGACAGCCAAGGAAGGTGACCTGGCATAGCTGGCGGGCAGTCGAAACGAAGTGCTAAAGTGCTTCCAAGTGCTTTCGATCGCGGGGGAGAAGCTTGTTGTCGAGTCTGACACGTCACCTGAGGCGTTGCCCACTGCCAGAATCCTGATTCGTGGGGGCGAGCACTTTGCACCTTGCTTGAACCAGCCGCTCAAGGTGTAGTGACGGTCGGGCTGGTTGGGTATAGGCCGCGAAAGCAAACCCGCCTTGGGGTTGGCGCCGGCAAGCGAGTGCAGGCACTTCTGGCCGCTCTTTGCGCCACCCGTGGTTTCCCAAATGAGGTTGGTATCTCCGTAGTTGTCCTCCCGCCAACCGTTGAGCCCAATCTCGAAATCGCCGTTGGGAATCAGATTGCCCTTTGGCGCTGGCGCTGCAACCGACAAGGGAGGAAGTGGTGTAAATTGGCGGGCGATATTCGAGATGCGCAGCGAGTCGATCTTGCCGTCCACGCCGCTGCTCGCGGCATAGTCGTTCCGGCCGAGCCAGAGCGTTGATTTCGACGGGTTCATCGTGCCCTCGCGACATTTCGTTGCCGTATCAAGGACGCCGTTGATATAGATCGAAGCCATATGGGTGGCCGAATCGAAGGTGATTGCCAGATGGGTCCACTGCCCGGCAGGCACGGGCAATTTCCCCTTGACGGCCATCCACCCGCTGCCGCCAACGGCGAAATTAGCGGTTATTGTTTCGCCGACGCGGAAAAAGTAGGTGCCTTCTTTGACGAGCAGGTCGCCCCCCGGGTGTGCGAGCTTGACCCAGGCTTCTACGGTAATCGCGGTCACCGGGCGCAACGCTTCGTTGTCCTCAATGGTCATGTATCCGGAGTCGGTCGCCACGGCAAAGTACTGCCGCCCTGGAACCCAGTTAGGGGCCCCTTTGAAAACAGCCGCCGGCACTCCAGCCTCTTCGCAGGCCGAACTCGTGCCCGTGCCTTCCTTGAAGAGATAGAGCGCCGTCGTGTTGGCGTCGATGCTCAACGACGTCTGCACCTGCTCCGACGCCAGGATAGTCTGAGCAGCAAACAGGGCTGCGACGAGTAATAGTCCCCGCCCACAAGCAACGAACGAGTGCCGCGCGCACATAACTGGTCCTCCTTAGTCCGGTAGAACAATCTGTTCTGCAGATGAACTCGACCCAACCGCGTGGCCGCCATTTTACCTTGTCTTTGCAATCCCGCCAAGCTCCCCGGCAAACGGGCGCAGTAACGCATTACCGCCACTACGCTCATCGCGCTCCGCTGGCCTTCAAGGCAATAATGACTCTACCGCAACCAAGCGCGTTCTCAGCATTGGTCAACGGCTTCGATGGTGAATGTCCTTGTTGCCGGCGGAAATTCGGGGATGCTTCGTAGGCTTGGGGTTCGCTCTACAACGCGCCTCGGTGCGGCACGTCTCTTGCAATTCTGCCTCATCCCCAATGCGCGTTGGTGGCGCACCCCGCCGCGCCGAGACTTTTGGGGGAAGGTGACGCCGGTGGGGGCGACCGACGCGCGTTGGCAAGCAGCGCTCGAACAGGCGGACGATGTGACCGAAGCACGCAAGCAGAATAGCTTTGATCGCGTCGGCGGTTGCGACTGACGACCGCACGGAATCGCGCAACTGAAGAGAAAACGCGTTCGGTGTGCCACGGCAAGGCGTGTCGACCGGATCGAAGGCCACGCGGTCGCCTACTGGGCGCCGAACGAAAACACCGGCCACTCGCGGAGTCCGAAGCCGCGTGCAATATTGTCGAAAGCCGGTTTCAATGCCTGAAAGACCACCCGACACCCGAGCGGCAGCACATCATCCATTGGTTCGATTATGAGTCTGGGGCCCGTTTCGGGCGGATCGTACCGATGGGGACACAGGTTCGGCGGGACGCCCTGCATATGCATTCGGGAGCGCAGAGACGTCGCGAGGACCCCTTGCGCGGGACGGGGACAGCACTGTTCCGCGGGAAATGGACCAGTCCCTATCCAACCCGGGACCGGTCATGGTGCCTTGCCTTTACTCGGGTTCCTTTCCAGGGACGGCATATATTCCACCGGTTTGACACCGTGTTCCACGAGCATCGCGCCGGAGAGCGTGCGATAGGGGGCGTTAATGGTTGTCCAGCCCATGCAGCGTTTCGCGTAGCGATTGGCGGCCTCGCGCTGACCGTGGAGGTCGAGGTATCGGGCGAGAGCAAAGTGGAAGCACATGCGGTCGCGACCACTGCCCAAGGAGGCACTAATCCTATCCGTGGCCTCCAGATCGATCTGCCCTTGGCCGCCCTGCGCGAGATCCTTTACGATGAGTTCCGCCAGGGCGATCACGCCGTTGGGGGCGGGATCGGGATCGGGATCCTTGCTCTTCTTCGCCGCCAGGATTCGCGCCGATTCAGGGAGACGTCTCGCTTCTTGGCGTCTTTAAGTTGATCGGCGATCAAGGCCATCCAAAACGCATCGTCGGCATCTGGATTCTTGCCGAGCATTTTTTCGATTTCAGAAAGGGCCTTTTCGGGCTCGTCTTCGAGGAGATAGAAAGTGATCAAATCGAACGGGTCAGGTTGGACGGTCAGGTCGGCAAGCTTCTCGATGTATGCCTTGGCGAACCCGTGGGCCCCCTCCAGGTCGCCTTCACCCGTTCGGCGACAGAAAAAGTACCAGTCCAGGCTTGAGCTCCGGTAGCGCTCACTGCACGCCCGGTAGTATTGCTCCGCTTTGCCCCAGCGCTGCAGTCCCTCATTACACGCCGCGGCGCACGACAACCCCCAAGCCGAATAACACTCGGCGGCGCCCTCGGCATACGGCAGGGCTTTCTCCCACTGCTTCCGATCCATGAAGTGGTGAGCGATCTGCGACTGTACGGCAAAGTGCTCAAGTCCGTAGTCGGGCTGCTTGAGGTATTCTTCCAGCGTCGCCAACCAGCGATCGGTCTGGCCCTGCTGCTCATAGATCGTGGCGAGTTGCCGGTACAAGACCAGATCGCTCGGCAGGACTTTGATGGCCGCTTTCAGGCACCGCTCGGCGTCATCCCAACGGCCGAGGTTCGTGTAACGCTCGGCCAAGGAAGACGAGAGGCCCGGGTACGGCGCGGAACCTTTGTCCCACTGGTCGGCTTTCTCCTGGATGTCGTCCCAATGGTATTGCACCAAGACTTTGCGGGCCATAGGAGAATAGGGGCTGATCGTCAACAAGGTGTCGAGCGTCTGCTTGCCCGGATCCTGGTTCCCATACGAGCGGATGAGAATGATGAGGTCGCGAACCACGTCGTCCTGGTTCCCTACCAACTTGAAATATAGAGCGGTGCGTGCCTTCTCATCAGGGAGGGTCAGGAGGGCCTCATACAAGCGATAGGCGGGATAGGCGCTTCCGGTAACATCCAACTTGGCCAGCCGTGTCTGTGCCTCTTTCACTTGTCCGGCCTCCCAGGCGAACGTAGCCAGGAACACGCGGCACGGATGGCCTTCCACCAGCGGGGCCGACGTGGCCAGCCACTCCTCGGCGGGTACGTCGAGGCAGTTGCGCTCGAAACGCGCGCGACGATACACTTGCATGAAGGAAAGCTCGCGGATCAAGATCCCCAGGGCAGCCCAGGAGGGTTCCCCGGAATCGGTCACGGCCTTTTCCTTGGCGTCATCGGTTTGGCCGATGGCAGGCTCGCCCTTCTTCAGCAGTGCGTTGATGAGCTCACGACGGGTGTTGAATTCGTCTTCGGGGCTGGAGGGTTTGCTGCCGAACAAACGATCCAACAGGCCACCGCTGGAAGTCCGATTCCTGACGATACGGCAGACTTCCTCCGGCAGCCCCGGCATCGACTCCACGCGGCCGTAAAGCTTCTCGCCCGCGAGTCTCACGGGCTCCGTGGTGGCTGAGTGGCCCGTACTCACCCCGACAAACTCGCAGAGACCGTCGTAGACGCGATAACATTCCGGGATCACAGGGAGGGTTTGGACCGCGGCCTGCACGGCCCAGGCTTGGCCGCCGGCCTGTTCGACGGCCAGGTATTTCAACAGGGCCGCGAGTTGGCCGAGCTTTGGGTTGCGGACATGCTGGTCGAGCAAGTCGATTTCATAGCGGCAAAAGGGCCCGATCAACTGCACCCAAGCCGGCTGCGGCGTGCGATCTTTCTCCGCCATGGCTTGCCACAGTTGGTCTGCCTCGTCGAGGTCTGTCAGTGCGCGGGCATGGAGCCCCGTCAGTGCCAAGGCGTAGGCGCGGTGCCACTTGGCTTCCGGCGATTTCTCATCCTCAACCAGCATGCGCTGCGCATAGAGCAGAGCACGGGCCTTAAACACCTCGTGGGCCGGATGCCAGTAGTATTCGGTCGTCACGCCCAGGTTTGCGTATCCGCGCACGAGCGCTCCCAACAGTGCTGGTGACTCGCCCTGGCTACGAATCATCGCGTGCAGTTCCCGCACGACGCGGAATTGCGAAAGGAAGTTCATCTCGCCGAGAAGTTCCTCGATCCTCTCGGGCACCACGAGTTTCTCATTTCGCTGGCGAGGCTGGGCCTCAAGCCCCGCTTGTTTGAGCGCCTCGACAAACTTCGTGCGCGAAAGCATCTCCATCTCCGTGATCCAGTTGCGGTAGTCGACCGCACCAGAATTGCCGATCTCGTGGCGGGCAAGCGTGACTTGCTTCGGCCGAGATCCGTGGACGACCTCCACGATCAGCGGATTGCCCGGAGTCGTGATGATGTCCCAAGGTACCGTGTCGCCCTCGGGAGACCTGGCGTCACCCAGCCACGCATCCCGCGTCACGAGCCCCAACTCATCGCGGGCTGCCAAGAGAAACGCTTGGCGGGCAAGCTCGCGGGCTAGCAGACGGACCCACGGCCGGCTGCCGCCCTCCACAAGCCAGTTGCGCGATTGATTCAGGTAGACGATCCCCGCCGGCTGCTCACCCTGGCACCGGACGGCTCTTACGCCAAACAGAGATAATAGCGCGGCAACGCACAGAGCGGTTCGTCTCATGGCAACGGTTCCTTTCGGCTGAGCGATGAACCTCGTCGCAACGAGGACAAGTTTGGACCCCATCGAGGCGCAGTGAGAGGCGTTAAAACTCCAGCAACATCGTTCATACCCCTCGCACCACGAAAACGCAACCCCCCGAGTCCTTGTTTTCGGCTTGCGGTTTGTTCGAGAAAAGTGATTCTCCGCCGAAAAATGGACCAGTCCCCGGGAAGGCCGTGAACGGTTGCCAGGAATCAAGCTGGGCCTCGCCTGCGTCTGTTCGACCCTCCGAATGCGCCCTGACGCGTCGGTGGCGCACACCGATGCCAGCCAGCAGACTCACCGTCTCAGAAACCCGTCGCGCGTGAGACGCGCCAGAAATCGACCGTTTGATGAGATGCCAAGTAGTGCCCCCGCATTCACCGCTCCGCGGCCGGTGGCTCAACGAGAACCACGCGGATTTGTCCCCGCTCCGCCCGGTCGAGCGACTCTGGCTGGCGTTCTTTGAAGGCACCACCGTGCATCGTCGATGACCACGCCAGCCGGGCCCCGCACCTTTGGCCAGTTTCTACCAACGCTCGTCGTGCAGCACTTGCTTGGCTGACGGTCTGCCCTCAGAGTTTCATAAACGGCAAGATTGCCCATCTTAACTCTTGAAAACACACTCTGTGCGGAGGGGTATAGACGCATGGTGCGTTGCCGCTGAAGGCGCGGAGGTCCGGTTCACTTTCCGATAGCAAGGGGGCCCCTGGGGCTGTCGATGACCGATCGCGCAACGTCCGACAATCGCGGTGCTAGACCGCGAAGAGCAGCAAAAAGTCGCAACGAACGTTCGTGCTTTTCAGCCGTCGAAACGCGCCTTGCGAAGACATGGCGAAGCGCTGCGGAGTGAGGCGCTGACACTGCGAATTGTGTACCTCTGTGCGCATGTTCGCATGTCCATGTAGAGTGGGGTCGTTTCGCGTTTAACGCCCCTAGCGTCGCGTTTTTCGCATCCGCGCCGATCGGGCCGTTGCGGGTCAAACCGGCCGTTGCGACGCAACCGGCGGCCCGCTAGCGGCGTCGGCGCGGCCGTTTTCGGCCGACGGCCCGGTTGCGGCCGGTTGCATTTTCGGCGTTTTGCCCATGCCCCAGGAGCCGCGTGCAGGCACGGGCGCGCACGCCCCCGTTATGCCTCCATCCATCGGTTTCCAAACGTCGCTAAATCGTTTTTCGGCAACGACTTGCGAAAGTGTCCAAGTGTCCACTCCGCCCCGAAAAAATTGCTTGCATTGACCGCGCGTGCGGGCGCGGGTTTGATCGACGATTTCGGCACCACAACTTTCGGGGGGACTTGACCGACTTTCAGAATCCAAGCGGGTCCAAAAAACGGGCGACCGGCCGTCGGCAAAACGGCCGAATCGCCCTCAACACCATCTCACTTATAGGGAGTGAAACGATGTCTACCGCTACTCTACCCGCATCGAATGGTTCTCTCAAGAGCGCCGGCGTATCGCCCGTGGTAAGTGACCGGGAGTGGAACGCCCACATTCTGGCGCAGCTTGCCAATGGCACGCTTACCCAGGAGCAGGCCCTCGCCCAACTCAAGACCGCCCCGAAGAGCAACGGCACTCCGTTGCACTGCAAGGTGAGCGAGAAGGGCGGGGTCAGTGTCTATGGGCTCAATGCCCGCTTCCCCGTGACGCTCTACGTCGAGCAATGGGAGCGACTCTTGGCATTCGCGCCCTCGTTGGCTGACTTCCTCAAGGCCAATGCTGCGCAGCTCCGCCGCAAGTAGGAGTGAGGGTGCGGCGCGTATCCCACCGGCCATCCCGGTGGGAGTGCGCTTCACCCTTACTACGGAGTATTACCATGACAAAGGCCGAAGAATTGGCGGCTGCGGAAGCGTTTTTGGATCGGCTGCTCACTGAGGAACCTGATGCGGTCAACCTGGTCGCTCTGGCTTATGAGCGAGAAGTCCGCTTGCGGGAAGCCGAGGACTTCGCATGGCAGCGGAAGCAGCGGCGGCTGTTCGCCTATTCGGGCAGCCGGATTGTCAGGGCTTGGCAACTGCCCCTGGTCTACGCTTGGCGAGACCTGCCTGTCCGGGGACCGCGACGCTGCCAGCATAGCGGGCAATGCTTCTGCAAGAATGGGCATGACCTGAGCATCTACGGGGCACCGCGGCCGGATGGCACGGGCCGGAACTGCCGAGAGTGTGATCGGCAGCGACACATTGCCAAGCGGAAGCGCGTCCTGCAAGCAGTCTGAGAAGGGAAAGGAGGCCGAATGGCAGAGAAGCCCAAACCTGTCGACCTGCGGCCATTGTGGGAGGCGATTGCCCGGAAGATCGCGGCCGGGGAGATTGTCGCCACGGCGGACCCCAAGACGGGGCAGATTACGATAGCCAAGGCTAAACCCGGTCAAGACACCCCGCCGCGCGTCGGCTAGGCGTGTGGTGCGCCGAACAGCCTTCGGCCCCCATGCTCCGGCCGTTGGCCTGCTGGCGCGCGGCGCATATAGGCGTAGCGGGTTGCGGCCTGTTGCCTGTGCTGTTTTGCCTTAGGGTCCGGCCGGCGGTGCGCGAAGCCCTTGCCAGGGCCATCAAGAGCGGCAAGATCAAGGCGACCTGGAATCCCATCATCGGAGACTATGAGTTCGGCAGGGGACCAAACTGGAAACCGGAGGAGAACCGGAGGAACCGCCGCGGGCGGACTGAGCGCATGGTGGCGCTGCGCGGGACGGGTGAAGATGCCGCGGGCCGCCAACCGATCCCACGGCCACGGCAACGGGGCACCCGTAGGTCGATCCCACGGCCCGAAACTGTAAAGCACCAATATCCGCCGGAAACCCGACCGATCCGAAACGACTTACGTACAAATCCGCTGGCAACTCTAGGCTATAGACCCACCGTGACATTTGCCAATCCGTGGGCGTACTTCAGGTAGGAGGTAGCACCCTTGAAACACGTCGCCATTTACTGCCGAGTCAGCAAACGCAACGGGCAGGATGTTCGGTCACAACTGCCCGACCTTGAACGGTGGACTGCGGCACAAGACCAGCCCGTTACGTGGTATCGTGACCGATTCACCGGCCGCACAATGGACCGCCCCGGCTGGAATCGCCTACAGGCTGCCTTGGTCAGCGGGGAAGTCGCCACCATCGTCGTGTGGCGTCTTGACCGGCTCGGGCGCACGGCCAAGGGTCTCACCGCGCTCTTCTCCCATCTTCAGGAGAAGAAAGTCAATCTGGTCAGTATCCGGGATGGCTTGGACCTGTCCACGGCCGCCGGCCGCCTGATGGCCCACGTTCTCGCCAGTGTTGCCCAGTATGAGACTGAGGTACGGGCCGAACGTATTCTCGCCGGGCAGGCTGCCGCCCGCGCCGCCGGCAAGGTCTGGGGTGGCGGCAAACCCGGCCGCCGTGTTCGCTTGTCCGAAGAGAAGGAACAGGCAATCAAACAACTCAGCCGACAGGGCAAGGGCATATCGGAGATCGCCCGCGTAGTCGGCTTGTCCAGACCAACGATCTACAAGGCTCTTGGTTGACCTGTCTGTCGTGGCGCTCGCCGCTGGTGATAAATACCCCGTGGCCCCAAGAACCAGTTGGGCCGCGAGTGGTGGCCTGCCTTAACGAGATAGCCGCGCACGTGAAGTTAGCCGACTACGTGGCGGATCTCGGACTTAATGGCAGTCAATAGGATGCGGCCAATGCGGCAACGTCGCTCAGCCCCAGAGTTGACCGCTCGCGCGTTGTCGAAATCATTTGCGTTCCGTGTCTAACCAATGTGTCCAACGCATGACAACTGGCAATCAGAGTGCCGAGCCGCTCAGTACCGCATCGACGGCCTCAAAGATCGAGTTGTCTTTCTCCGATTTCTGGCTGCCGTTGCCCAGCAGATCGAGCTCATCAAGCCACCGCAGGTAGCCCAACGCGGCAGCCAGATTGCCGGAGTTGAGGGCCGCGTCATGGGCGGCAGCCACGGCTGCCCGGCGGATGACCACGGCCGGAGAGGAGTCCAAGGTCGTGCTCTGGCGGCCAACCGCGTTGAGCACCAGCTTCGGCGCCTGGGGCGTTTCGTTCAAGCCGCTCACCAAGACCTTCACCGTCGCCGTGTCGGCAAGCCCCTTACCATCCTGGATCGTGTAGGTGAACGTGTCCCAGAGCGATTGGCCGGCCATCAACGCCTGCAAGGTCGCCGAAACCGTCGGATCGTAACGGATCGTCTGATCGGCATTGATCGCGAGCGACGCTCCCAGGCTGCTGGTGGCATCTACGCGAGACACGCTCAACGCCCCGCCGACGTTGCGGTCGTTACTCAACACGGCGATCGACACAGCCGTGGCCTTGTCGGTGGCCGCCGCGTCGTCCGTGGTCACCACCGCCGGCGCAGTAATGAACTTCAGCATCGTCCACGGCGTCGTGGCGTTGTATCGCGGAATCACCTGGTCGGCCGAGTTCACCAGGCGGTCGCGGTTGTAGTCGTAGGGATTGTCGATGGCGGCCGGGTTGAACGGCGTGCGCGGATTCAGCCGGGCCCCGACATCATCGGCACTGTTGACTAGGGTATCGGTGGCGGAGTTGCCCGACTCGCCCACGGCATTCCCGTAGTAAAAGACGTCGTTCTGGGCCAGGCCCGTATTGGTCGTGGCCTTCACCGTCACTTGGAGCCAGGTCTTCTGGATGGCCCCGTCGGCCCAGATGATCGTCACCCGGTCCACGCCGTTGACCTGCCGGATGGTGACGCTTAGCGGGGCCGGGGCAGGGAGCCAAGTGTCGGGCGTCGTGGTGTTGCCCATCTTGAACTCGAAATCGGCCGCCGTGACGGTGCCCGGCAGATGGTCGAAGTCCACCATGATGCCGTTGATGCCCAGGCTGAAGCTCGTGTAATTGTTGAAGGTGGCGGTTTGGCCGGGCAGGAGGGCCGTCTTGCTCAGGTGCGGATCGCTGGAGTTCTCCGGGGCGATGGCGTTGTTGTCATAGGCGTTGGCGGCCGGATCGCCATTGGGGTTAGCCGGGTCCGCGTCCCACTTCGAGTTGTTGTAGAAGATGTGCCGGCCGGTGACGGTCGATAGAATCCGCAGTTCGCCCGCCGTCGAATCGGTTCCCACGTTACCGGCCAGGTCGGTGGCCGTCACGGACACGTCGTACACGCCGGGCAGCAAGCTGGGGGTAATCGTGCCGGCGGGCAGTGTCCAGGTGCCATTGTCATTGTTGGTGGCCGTATAGGTATTTCCGGCGACGGTGACCCGAATCGCGGCCAGGGGATCGTCGACGGTGCCGTTCAGGGCCGGTGAGTGGCTGGCCGTGGTGATGGCAGCCACTGTCACGGCAGGGGGCGTCTTGTCGATCTTGAAGGCGGCCGACGTGAAGGTAGCGCTATTGCCGGCTACGTCGGTCACCGTTACCGTGCCCGAAACGTTGCTGCCCTCCGTGCTAAGCACCAACGGACTGGCCGGTAGGCTGGTATCGACTCCCGACAACGCGTCGGCGGCCGCATAGGGCACCGAGACGTTCGTGTTGTTCCATCCGCTTCCGTTGGGTGCGGGCGTGGCGACGCCCCAGGTCAACGTGGGGGCCGTGGTATCGACCTGGATATTTAGCGAGGACGAATCAGCCGACTCGGCCTTGTTCGGTTCCGTTTGCCGTGCCGTAATGACGTGGTTGCCGTCGAGAACATCGACGGTTCCATTCGTCGTTACCGTAGTGGTTTGGCCGGAGGCGACGGCGCTGCCGATTGCCGTGCCATCGGCGTAGATCGTGACCGTTGCGCCGGCAATCGTAGGGGCACCTGCGCTGCCGACCACGAACTGTAGCGTCTTGGACGGGTCGCTGTTGTCGCGGCTAGTGACGTTGTCATTGTTGTATTTCCCGGTGTCGCTGGTTGAAACGAGAGTTGGCCCGGACGGCGTGGCACTGACGGCGAAGTTCGCCAGGGATTGCAACTCCGCCTGACTGAGGAAGGCAGCCGACTGACCGCCGTAGCCGCCTGGGACGATCAACGAGTTGGCGGCTGCGATGGCTGCTGCCCGAGTCGTGGCGACAATCGTGAAATAGGCCAACCGCACCGTTTGTCCGGCGGGCACCGTAATGTTGTAGGTCCATGTGATGTTGTCGTTCGTGACATTGACCGCCGTGGGCTGCAAATCGCCTTGGCGACTGATGTAGTGGATAATGGCCGGCGTGCCCGTGCCGTCGGCGTCGTCGGTGCCGATCCACTGGTCGTTGGGACTGGCAACGCCCGTGCCATCGGAGGTGGCAAACACACGGGTGGCCGCGTCGGAGCCGAGATTGCCGATGATGGTGACGGTTGTCGTAATCGTCGAGCCGGTGGAATTGGTAAAGGTATCGACCGTACGGGCGAAGTCTTGGCTGCCGGTGTTGGGCACGGTGACTTTGCGGCTGACGGTCAAGCCGGCGACCGTGCCGGAGGCGGTGACCACGCTCTGACCGCTGTCGGCGCTCGTGTAGCCGGCCGAGCTTGGTTGGAACAACGTACCGCCGACCATGAGTCGGCCGTCACCATCGAAGGCATTGTTGTATCCCTGGACAAGTTCCCCTGCACCGAACTGTCCCACCGCGACATCAAACAGCAAGCTGTGCGGCGAATTGAGCGCGACGGGCGCCGGACCACTGATATTGATCAGGACGCCAACGGAGTTGCCTTGCCAGTTGGCTTCGGCCAGATCGAGCTTTCCGTCATTGTTGAAGTCTCCAGCCACGATATAATATGGCTCTTGTCCGTAGACATTGTAGGTGACGACAGAAGAAAAAGTTCCGGTTCCGGTGCCGAGCAGAATGCCCACACTGTTGTTAATACTAGCAACCGCGAGATCCAGGTTGCCGTCCCCGTTGAGATCAGCGGTGACAATTGAATTTCCGTTGGGAACCGAAGAATAGAAGGTGGGTGAAGACTTCGAGAAGCCTCCGTGGCCGTTGCCAAAGAGAATCCCGACCCTACTATTAAAAAATGATAGGGCCAAGTCGAGTGCACCGTCCTTATTGAAATCCCCAGCCGCAATTGCTTCGAGGCCCGTTCCACCGGAATCCATCGTAATAGGTGAGGAGAAGCCTCCGGCGCCGTCGCCGACGAGGATGATTAGAGTGCTATCGCCGGTGCCGCTGTAGCCCGCAAACAGATCCAACTTGCCATCGCCGTTGAGATCACCGATTGCCACGACCGATGGGTAAACACCGCCCGTACTGAACGTCTTGGGTGCTGAGAAGCCGCCTGCTCCGTCACCCAAGAGAACAGCCCCTCCCGAACTCATCAGCACGATCAGATCGAGCTTGCCGTCGCCGTTGAGATCCGCCACCTGCACGTTGCTCGGGTAATTGCCACCCGTGCCATAGGTCACGGCGGGCAAGAAATAACCATTCCCACACCCGAGGAGGACTCCGATGCTGCCCTGATCCTGGTTGGTAACGGCCAGATCGGGATTGCCGTCATTGTTGAAATCGCCCGCCACCACGTACGTCGTCCGGGTGCCACCCGTGCTGTAGGTGGTGGCAGCGGCGAACGTGCCATCACCGTTGCCGAGCAAGATCCCAACCGTATTGCTCGTCTCATTGGCCACGGCCAGATCCAGCTTGCCGTCCTTATTGAAGTCCGCCGTTGCCAAGCCGAAGGGCAAATTGCCCCCCGAGGGGAAATTGCTGGAGTCCGGGGGAGCGAAGCCGCCAACGCCATTGCCCAAGAAGATTCCGACGTTCTGGCTGTTACCCGATCCGACGGTCAAGTCCAGCTTGCCATCACCGTTGAGGTCCGCTGCTGCGACGCCAACGGGCGTGGCAACAGGCGAGGAAAACGTTGTGGGGGTGGACAGCGTGCCTGTCCCATCACCCCACAATATTGCTACGGAAAAGTCGTAGGTTACAGCGACGTCGAGCTTTCCGTCGCCATTGAAATCGCCAACCGCGGCGGCTTGGCCGAGGCTTGATGACCCGAGCGATATCGTAGGCTTGGGCGTAAAACTGCCCGCACCATTGTTCAGCAGCAACCGCACGACTCCCGGATCGTTGTTCACCACAACGAGATCTGGCTTTCCGTCGCCATTGAAGTCTCCCACGGCGAGGCCGCAAGGGTCGGTGCCACCCGAGGAATAGGATCCCGTTAGACTAAAGGTGCCGCTGCCCGAGTTTTGAAGAATGCTGACCTTATTGCCAGCGGAGTCTGTCACCGCCAGATCCAAACTCTTATCGCCGTTGAAGTCCGCGATGGCGAGTTGGTACGGTTTGGATCCACCGGAACTTATCGTGGTGGCGGTGCGAAATGTGCCATTGCCGTTCCCCAACAGGATTCCGATCGTTCCGCTACCGCTGTTGGCAATGGCTAAGTCCAGGAACCCGTCGCTATTGAGATCGGCGATGGCCATGTATTGCGGGCCGGATCCGCCAGTAGCGTAAGTCTTGACGGTGGAGAAGCCACCGGTTCCATCGCCCAACAGAATTCCCACTGCGCTGTTGTTGTAGTTCACCACGGCAAGATCCAGGTTGCCATCGCCGTTGAAATCTCCGGTGGCGAATGACGTGACCAATGAGCCGCCGCTGCTATACGTCCTTGCGGTCGAGAATCTGCCGCTGCCGTCGCCTGTCATGATCGCTATTGAAGCAGAGTCCATGTTTCCCACAGCCACATCGGGGATGCCGTCTCTATTGAAATCAGCAACTATAACATTTCGTGGGTTGGCCCCACCTGTGGCGTAGGGAGCCGGAGCATAAACCGTCGCGTTGCTGGGAGTCACGACGAAGTCGGTCGTCCAATCACCTGTGCCACCGTTGCCGCTGCCTTGCAACGCGTTGCCCGCCAGATCGGTGATCGTGTTGTGAACTGTGAGGCGATAGACGTTCTCCATCAAGGGAGCGAACACCAGAGACGCCCTCGCCGCCTGATACGACACGGTGAAGGGACTGATCACGTCGTCGGCCGTGCCCAGGAGGCCGTCGGGCCCGGCACTTTGAAGCTGATAATTGCCGACCGTCGCCGCGCCGATTACCGGCTTGCTGAACGTGATCCCCAGCGAGGTCGTTCCGGCGGCCACACTGCCGCCAGTCAATGCGGGACTGGTGCTCGTAATCGACGGCGGAGTTCCGCCCGGGAAAACGAAATTAGCGATCGACGTCGCCTCCGCGGGCGTGAGGTACGTCCCCGCCTGGTCGCTGAAGCCGGCCGACGTGACCAACGCAGCGGCTGCCGCCGTGGCTTGGCTCCGGGTTGTTGCCACGAGCGTGAAGTAAGTCAATCGCACCGTGCCGGCGGCAGGCACCGTGAGGCTATAACTCCACGTGAGGTTGTCGCCGACGAGGCTCACCGAACTGGGCTGCAGCCCGATCGAACCATGAATGTAATGGATCACCGCGGGGGTGCCGCCGCTGTCCACGGCATCGTCGGTGCCGATCCACTGTGTGGCGGCGTTCACCGCGCCGTTGGAAGTGGCAAACACCGTCGTGCCGGTGTCCGAGCCGAGATTGCCGACAATCGTCACCGTGGTGGTGATCGAAGAGCCGGTGAGATTGGTGAAGACGTCGAGCGTGCGGGCGAAGTCCGCGCCGCCCGTGGTGGGCACCGTCACTTTGCGATAGACGTTCAGCCCGGCGGCGATGCCGGTCGCGGTGACCACGGTCGAACCGCTGTCGGCCAGCGTGTAGCTCGACGCCAGGGGTTGGTAAGGTGTGCCGCCGATCAGCAACCGGCCGTCGCCGTCGAAGGCGTTGTTGGACCCTTGAATCAGTTCCCCCGCGCCAAAAGCTCCGACGGCCACATCGAAGGGCAGGCCGTGCGGCGACGTAAGCGTCGCCGGCGCCAGGCTTCCCGTGGGAACGGCCACGAAGTCGCTGACCCAATCGCTGGTTGTGCCGCGCGAGCCCTGTAGCGGATTGCCGGCCGCGTCGGTGATCGTGGCGCGGACGGTCAGGCGATAAACCTGCTCGGGCAGCGATGCGAAAGTCAAGGTCGCCGTGGCGCCGCTGTAACCGGCCGAAAGCGGGAGAACCACGTCGTCCGACGTGCCCAACAGGCCGTCCGCGCCGCTGCTTTGAAGCTTGTAGTTGGCAGCTTGGTCGGCCCCCACGACCGGACGGCTGAAGTTGATGGCCAGCGACGTGCATCCCGCTGCCAGCGATCCGCCGCCCGGCGAGGGCGAAGTGCTGACGACCGTCGGCGGCGAAAAACCAAAATTCGCCAACGCGGCCGACTGGGACGGCGTCAGAAAGGCATCCGCCTGGCCGCCGAACCAGCCGGGTGTGACCAACGCGGCCGCGGCTGCCATCGCGTCCGCCCGGCTGCTGTTGACGATCGTAAAATACGCCAGTTGGACCGTCTGTCCGGCGGGCACGGTAATGCTGTAGGTCCAGGTGAGGTTGTCGCCGACGCGGCTCACCGCACCGGGCTGGAGGCCCGACGGGCCGCGGATATAGTGGATCACCGCCGGCGTGCCGGAATTGTCGAACGCATCGTCCGTACCAATCCATTGATCGCTCGGGCTGACAGTCGTATCGCCGTCAGACGTCGCAAACACGGTCGTGTTCGCATCCGACCCGAGGTTGCAGAGGATCTGCACCGTGGTAGTGATCGGCGTGGCGCCAGAGTTGGTGAACGTGTCGATGGTCCGGGCAAAATCCTCGCTCCCGTCGGTGGGTACGGTGACCTGGCGGCTGACCGTTAGTCCGGCGACGGTCCCGCTGCCGGTTACCACGCTGTGGCCGCTGTCAGCGAGTGTGTAGCCTGGCGAGTCGGGCCGGTAGGCCGTGCCGCCGACCACCAGGCGGCCGTCCCCGTCAAAGGCATTGCCCGATCCCTGCACCAGCGCTCCGGCGCCGAAGGAGCCGGCGGCGACGTCGAAAGGCAGGCCGTGCGGCGAGTCGAGCGTTACGGGAGCCGGGGTCGTCGGAACCACGACGAAATCCATCGCCCAGTTGCCGCCCGGTCGGGAATCGCCATCGCCATCGAGCTTGATGCCCAAAGCGTCGGTAATGGTGTCGCGAACGGTCAGCCGATAGATGTTCTCCGCCAGGGCAGGGAAGGTCAAGGTGGCAGTCGTGCCGGCGTAGCTGCTGGAGAGCGAAAGGATCGTATCGTCGGCCGTTCCCAGCAGACCGTCGGCGCCGGGGCTGCGAAGCTCGTAGTTGGCGGCCTGGTCGGCGCCCGTCACGGCCTCGCTGAAATTGATCGAAAACGTCGTGGAACCGGCCGCCAGGATGCCGCCGTCGAGCAACGGGGTCGTGCTTGACACGGCCGGCGGGGAGACGAACATCGCCAGGTCGGGTACGAGCTTGTTGGCCACGGGAGAGCCCTGCCCGGTCACCAGGTCGTAACCCGCCGTAGCCCAGGAGCCGTTGTTGCCGCTGGTGACGTCGTGGTAGTCGGCCCAAGCCAGTCCATAGAGGTTGGCTAAGGTTTGCGAGCGGCCGTCCAGAGAGTTCTGTCCCTGGGATGCACGAAGCTGATCGGCAATCGCAATCAGGCCGGCCCAACAGGGAGCCGACAGGCTGGTGCCGCCGACCTGAAGCCAGGGGGCTGAACTGCCCTGCGAGTACGAGTCGTAGACGGCCACGCCGGACGCGGGATCGGCATCAAACGCCACGTCGGGAGCTTGACGCCAACCCGAGTGTTGCACGCCGTTCTGATAGCTCGGCTCGTTCTCGTATCCACTTTGACCTCCGCCGCTGCCACTCCAGCCGGTCTCTGAACCGTAGACCCCGCTCGGCGCGTTCAAGGTTGTTCCACCGACGGCCACGACGTTGGGCGAATAGGCGGGGTAGCTGCCGGGCGCTCCCCAGTCGCCGGTCGACGCCAGCCAGGTGATCCCGTGGTCGGCCGGGCTGTGAAAAACGCCGTCCTCAGCGGTTTCGTCGCCATACTCGTCGGCGCCAAAGCTCATGGTGACGACCGAAGCGCCGGAGTGGTCGCGGACCCAAGCACCCGCGTTGTCAAAAAGATCGACGGTGTAAGCGCTATTGGCCTCGACCAGAATGATCTTGGCCCCGGGGGCGATCGCATGCACCCACTCCACATCCAACGCAATCTCGGTCCCCCAGCCGGTGTCGCCGGTAGGGTACGTCGTGCCGCCGCTCTGATTCACCTTGGTGAAAAAGTTGGCCGGCTCGGGCAGGTTGTACTTCAGGTCGAACGCGTGGAGGTCGCTGGCAAGGAAGTTGGGGTCCTGATTGACGTCCGAATTGCCGCTGCGGCTGACGAACTTCGGATTGTCGTAGGCATCGATGATGGCAATGGTCATGCCCGTGCCATCCTGGAGGATGCCTCCAACCTTGATCTGGTCGATCCCGTACGCCTGCTTGATCTGATTCGGGGCGAAGGCGCCCGCGGGCGGCAATATCGAGCCGGCGGGCGACGATTCCGAGCCGGTGGGCGATAATATAGGACCGGCGGGCGACAATACCGAGGCGGCGGACGCGAAAGACGCGTTGGGGTTGAAGACGACGTATGTGGGATGGGCCTGCCCGAGGGAATCATCCAGGGGATTCACATCGGTGGTCGAGGTTGGCAACACTGACAGCAGGGAGCGATCTTCCAGCGGCTCCAGCCGCAGCCGCGTTTGATACGCCGCGCCAATCGCTTGCGGCCATCTTCGGCCGCTCAACGAGTGAGAATGTTTCCGCCGGATGCTTCGCCGTGTGCCGAAACCCAACATGGCTTGCTCCTCCAGGTTCGGTGTGGTCTTTGAAGTCGGATTGCGGTCCTCTTCCTCCGGAGCACAGGTCCGAGTGCGCAGGGCCTCAAACAGGTCGGCTATCGGCGGGCGGTTGCTCCCCCGAGCGATTCCCGTCGGTCTCGCAGACGTCGTCCGACGTCAGCGGGCATGCAGTGTCTTTCCCGTAGTGCTTCCCGTTGGAGGGTTTGCCCGTGGGAAAAGTTCCAAACCAAGCGACATTATTATTACTTGGGGGCGCCGAGCGTGTCAACACTTTTGGGCTGTTCGACCATCTCCAAAGCGTGTGCCTTAATCCTGGTGAGGGGGAAAACGACTCGCAAGTTGGCACAGAAGAGGGGCTACAACAGATGGCGGGCCGAACTGCGCGGGACATCCTCGACACGCTGGAGAAGTCCCCCGAGCCCGTGCGGTTCACGGTGGAGAAGCGCCGCAAACGGCCCAACGCCAAACCCGTCATCGACGAAAAGGCCGCCTGGACGGCCGAGCAGTGGCGGGAGTGGTTTGCGCTGGAATGCGCAATTCCATAACGCGCGGTCGAGAATCAAACGTTTCACCACACGGGAGAGTTCTCGTAGGACGATACCGCAGCAGTTACTGGTGTCTTCTTGGTTCCCAGTCGCTCGCACACTGAACGTCGCGAACGCAACCGGACCACGGCCAGCACAACCAGCGGTCCCCGCTCGGCCGCGTCCAGAAAGTGCCCTCCGCGCACTAGCCCTTATTTTCCCCACGGCAGCCAGGATTTCTTGGCGAGCTTGTCGAGGATGTCCTTGATCTGTTGTGACAGCGCACGCACCTTGTCGTCTTGCAAATCGAGCTTCCGAACCACGGCCCCTAAGTCAGATGTGAGCTGCCCAAACTGCGTTTTCAGCAGCGCCAACTCTGCCGATGAGGCATTCGCGACGCCGTGGTAACTGTCGATCTGTTGCGACAAATTCTGCACCAGCGTGTTCTGCTTGTTCAAGAATTCTGTGATCTGGCGGTCCGTGGCTTGTCGTTGTTCGGAAAGGCTCCTCGTCGTGTCCGCCTTGAATGAGTCAATCTTCTGGTGAATCAAGGCTTCCTGCTCCGCGGCGGTTTCGGTGAGCGCCCGCGTAGCTCGGTTGATCTCGGCGTGCAGCCTTTCCGTGTTCGAACGAACGGTCTCCGCCGTTTGGGCCCGTAGCGTCTCAAACTGTGATCGGATCAACTTCTCGGCGGAGGAAAGTCGTGCCTCCGTTTCGCCGCGAATCGTGCCCAGCAGTTCTTCCAACTGTCGCGCTCGGCCGTCGGCGAGCGACGCGGCACGTCCGGCCGAGTCCGCGTTTGCTCGCGTGCTTTCGTCAAGCCTTTTCAGCAACTCTGCTTGTTCTGATAGTGATTCCTGGTTGGCCTTTTGCAGGCACTCCTTCGCTTCGCCCAACTTCTCAGCGATTGACTGAAGTGCCGAAACACGGTCGTTGGCCACATGACTGCGGATCGCCTCTAGTTCGGCCTGTGTGGCCTGCGTTTCGGCCCTCACTCGCTCAAAGTCCCGCTGACCCTGCTGGAATTGCTGGGCCGCCGTCATTGCTTCCAGGAGCGCCTGTTTCCACTCTAGGGATATTGCTTTGATCTCACCCTGTAGCGATTCGGCCTCTGCCCGCACCCGTGCGATCGTTTCAGCGGCCACGATCGCACCATCGATCCGCTCCTCGAACTCCTGCAACTTACGCCGCACGGCCTCAGCACTAGTCATTTCGGGCATCGAAGACTTCCTTCAACTGGTTGGCTTTGCTCTTCAAGATCGGAACCTTGCTCGGCAGGGTGTCTTCGACCATTACGAAGAAGTCTAGGCACTCGCGCACCGAAGCGACCTGCTGATTGCCATGTTGTTCCAGTTTGGCCGCTTCGCGCGTCACAAAACGCCATCCATCGACCGAGTCGCAGGTCGAGAAGGCTTCGTTGAGGCACAAAAGTAGATTGGACTTGAACTCGTCAGAAGAGGTCCGGTATAGCTCCTCCAACTCCTCCAAAGGTCGCTTTCTCGCGTTAGCTGTGGCGAGGAGCCGGATGGAGTCCCCTCCCAATTCCTCAGGCGGGGAAAACCGGCGAGCGAGCAAAAGGGCGCAGAGATTGTTCGGGGCTCCCTCAAGAATACCTCGTGCCCAGCGGAACCGTTGCGTCGGATAGTCGGCAACCTCTTCAGCCAGTTCCCACAAACGCCGCAAGTTGAAGTCGTCGTGGCGCACCATTCTCTCCAACTCATCCTCGCGCTCGCGCCGAGTCTGGTCGGCCATGTCTTCGGAACGGGTGCGGCCGTTTTCAGGGAAATCGAGAGCTTCGCAGCAATTGTCGCAACAGCCGCATTTCTCGTCCGGGGGCGTGTAACGGCTCTCGCCAAGATGCGGCAGCATTTCGACCCGGCGGCACTTGTGACTGGTCGCAAGTGACAACAGGTTCCAAAGCATACTGTACCTCATCTTGAGCACATTCGTATAGGTGTGGTCCAGAAGGACGAGAAGGTGTTCATAAACGCAGCAGAAAAACGCCATCTGCGACTCATCGTATGTCCGCTCTCGTCCGTCGAAGTCGTTGGCTAGCGGCTTACGCACCACCTCAAGTCGTTGCTGGATCGTTAAATCGTGGTGGATGTCATGGTCGGGCGGAATGCGCTCGAAGTACTTGCGTAGATGCTCCTGGAGCGTTTCTGTGAGTGTATTGATCGCTGCTGTGCCGCGGGGAAATTCAAGTGCGTCACACGCGACGTCGAATCGGGGGTTCTGCCTGTAATGGACTGCGTAGTCGGTGATGAGTCCTAGAACGACCAGACGATGAATTGCCAACTCGTGCCGACTGATCGATGTATTTGATGTATTTACGGTTACCGGGCCATTTCTCTGTTCCTGCCGAGCCCGCATTAGCCCGGCCAAGAACCGTAGCGCAATCTTGGCGTCTGATTCTGCACCCGGGTAACTCGCACTAATGAACATGTGCTGCTTGCCGTAATCGCACATGGTCGTCCTGCCGAGGGGGCAGCCACCGCGATAGCTCTTGCACTTAGGCTGGGGCCGACCGCTCGTTGCAAGTTCCTTTCGACACGCATCGTTTGGCGGGTCTACAAGTAACACGATATGTGCCCGTTTCTCGTCGCGTCCGGCGCGTCCTACCTCCTGATACCACGATTCCAGGCCTGACGAAAGCGATGTGTGGACAACGAACCGCACACTGCTCTTGTCGATTCCCATGCCGAAGCCTTTCGTGGCGACAAGAACATCCAACTCGCTTCGCTTGAAGTCGTCCTGGTTTTTCCTGATTAGGTGAGGCCAACCGGGGGGCGAGAGCGCTTTTTCTCCATCGAACTCATGCCCGCAAAGCAGGCAGATCTTCCTGCCTTTCGGTAGTGGTTGCGAGACGTCATCATCGGCAGACCCTTCGGTCTCATCATCGACAATCGACATCATGCCCTTGCTTATGTAGTCGTAGTGGCCACAACGTGGACATAGTGTCGGCGGCTTGCTCGAATAGACCCGCACTCTCCCGGTTGAGAACGCCTCAGTCCGCAAACGCGCCAAATCTCCCCGCTTCGCTTTGAAGTTCTGCTCCGGTTCGAGAACGCTCATCGTTTCGAACAGGTAGTGTGCTGTACCATCGTGAGTTGAGTGTCTGCCGTGAGGGTCTGCGTAGATGCAAAAGACGATCCCAACCGACTTTTCGCGCTTTAGCCTGCCATCGTTTCCTGGAGTTCTGAGTGCCCCCCGCTCACCCTCCGCGAGAAGGCTCGGTAACGATGGCTTTCGGAGTGCCTTGTGCAGGTGTTCGGTGAGAACTTCCCGGAAGGCCATGCTTTTCGTTGCCCCATCCTTAGCCGCGATCATTTCATAGCTGAAGGATGGTCGGTCTACTGAATCGTTGCGCTCAACATCCTCCTCGGAAAGTCGAAGTATGGCGCGTATATCTGCTTCCACCATTTGCCCAGCGGTTGCCGTGAGCGCAATCAGTTGCAGTCCCGGGTTCCGCTCCGACAGCGCCTCTCGCACAATTGGAAGCTTCAGGTACGACGGACGGAAGTCGTGGCCCCATTCCGAAATACAGTGTGCCTCGTCGACGGCGAAGAAGTTAATCGGGACGAATGCCTGAAGGCCCTCCAATTCCTCTCGAAAGCTCTTGATCCGGAGGCGCTCGGGTGAAATGT
Source organism: uncultured Planctomycetaceae bacterium (assembly GCA_963759115.1). GTDB lineage: Bacteria > Planctomycetota > Planctomycetia > Pirellulales > Thermoguttaceae > CAVWXT01. The sequence goes on along the minus strand of CAVWXT010000001.1, from coordinate 538,055 downwards.
AAAGGAGACGGATGTAGCCGAGCTTGGCCTCGTGAAGGATGCGTCGCTGCTCCCCCTTGTCAACGTCCACATTGATAAAGTCCGCTGATGCGATTCCAAGCCTGCGCAGACCGAGCCGCTGGTCGCGCATCAATGAGCGGAGCGGACAAACGACCAGCGTTAGGCCGGGCTTGAGCAGACCGGGGAGCCAAAAGCACAATGACTTTCCGTGGCCGGTTGCGGCGATCCCCAGCACGTCTCGCGCGTCGAAAATGCGATTGAGAACCCTGTCTTGAAAACGCCATGTGCCTTTCTCGTAACCAAAGACATTCGCCGCGATGTATTGCAGCTTGTCGTGGATTTCGTGTAGGGGGAGGTTATCACGGAACTTGATCTGTCCGGCGCTGTGGGCAGGGGTGGGGACACATGCACACCCCGTGGCGATTACATCGGGGCTCACCACGCATGCTTGCGGGATGTTCCCAGGTAAAATCATGACGCATGGGTGAAGGGGATACTGCTCGCGGTTGCACTCCACGCCGAAAACCCGAACATTCGGAAGGTGGAAATCTACGTCCACCACGCCAGCAACGGAATCGAGGAACTTGAACAGGGAACTTATCGCCATCGCCACAAACGGGATCCCCAGCCCGAAGTCATCCTTGAGAGGCACCGGCACCATATCGTAGGTTCCCTGACTGGCCAAAACGAATTCGATCAACCAGTCCTGGACTTCATAAAACCAGTTGACGACCTCGACGCCTGTTCGTTTCAACGGCGGCTGCGTCCGATCAAACAGGGACGTGGGTGCGGGTCGGACCCCAGATAGCGCCGCAGCTTCTTGTCAGCGTTGAAGATTGCATAGAGCTTGTTCCGCGTGATCGCAGTGGTAAGCATCACATGCGCGTAGCTGTACCGGATAACCTTCCATCCCTCGGTGGTAAGGAAGTTCTGACGATCGAGGAAGTTGTCGAAGTCCTCGCGGCTTACGAACTTGCTCCGCCCGTCCGTCTCCAGGGCTAACTTGGCTTCTCCTTCAATCGCAAAATCAATGCGGAATCGCCCCACCGCTAGCTGCGGTTTAACTGCGCGAAGACCCTCGGCTTTCAGCAGAGGAGCGAGGATTCGCTCAACAAACTGGATTTCCAGGAATTTGTTCGAGTTCTCGATCGCTTTCTTGTCTTCAATCGCCTCGGCAAAGTAGGGTAGGTTGTCCTTATAAAAGTGATAGGCACGTATGCGACTGTCTGCCGTGGAACCCAGACGCTCTTCGGGAAGTTCGAGGCGTGCCTTGGCCGCTTCGAAGTCTTCGGTGGGACTTAGCTTGGCTCGAATCAGTTCCCTGACGTCACCCGGAAGGAATTGGAACTTAGTGTCAATGAACTCGGCATAGTCTTCGGCGCTACGTACCGCACTGAACTCGTTGTCAAACCGGTACACACCCCGGATCACGGAAGGCAAGAAGTGTCGGACGAGCGGATTCATGATAATTGCTGGCCAAGCATCACTAGATCACGACGTATCCAACGCGATTAAAGCGTAGGCGAGCGAAGGACCGCCGCGTTGCTTCCTGATCGCCTAACAACCAAGAAAGGCGCGATCGCTGTTACGGCATCGCCCTTGTCCCAGTTGGTTGAAATCATGAAGCGGCAACGAAAAAGGGCGCCGAACCGATGCCGCTCTCCGAGCCCCTGCGACAGGGCAGTGTAGAACAGCATGGCCGACGCCCCTTTCGGGGCGCGGTCCAGAGGCTGCCTCTACACTTCAAGAGCCCGAAGGCTCAGGTTCGCAGATTTCGGAGAAGCAGTTGGACGCTCGCGCGTCGATCAACTTGTAGTCATGGCCGTGCGTTCGGCACGGCTGGCGGCAAACTCCTTCTCAAATGTCGTGTAGTCACTTATCGGTCGCCCGTCTTCAAGACGCGGCGGGACCATGCTTCCGCCGGCTGAGAAATTTCAAGGCGCAAAGCCGGGTCGATCCGAGGCGCAATGGTACGAAAGGCTAGAAGCACCGATCGCGCCACGGATCGCTTGGCCGCCGGTTTGCAACCCGGCCAGCCCTCCCGACGCAAGCCAGTATAATTCCGGCCCAAGCGAGGGGAAACCCCCACAAATCACATTTTCTTCTGACAGGGGGTGTTGCTTCGCGCGTCCTTTTGCCTGATCGGCCATGCTTTCGCATAGGACGAGGTACATGCTCAGGACGTTGCTGCCGTGCCGCTCGGCCCCCGGCCATCCCACCCCGCCCGGCCGCCCGGATCATCGCCAGGATGCCGGCCTTGAGTGATGAGGCAGCGCCGGCAAGGACTCAGCAACCCCACCAAACAGGTCAGCAGTCTCGAGCCTGCGCCTGCGTGCGAAGATTTTTTGCGTGTCTCTGGCCCGAGGAGCTAACCCTCTGTCCCGAATTCTCCGTTTCCGTGCCCATTTCGGGGAAAAAACAGGCCGTGAGGCTGCCTAGATTACCAGACATCTTGCCCAGTGTGAACATGAAAAGTCAAAATTACGCCAGAAAGTACGCTTCTACACGCACGCGCGCGAGGCCGGATTGGTTTCCAGCAACCCAGGGGTCCAAAGGAGTCGGCCTCTCTGTCTCGGCTTCGACTTCTACCGGCCGCCGACCTCTCCGGTCCCTGCGGCGTCTCGGCGGCATTTGCGGATGGGCTTCGGCGCCGGGTCGCCGCCGATGGCTCCCAGGTCCACTTAGGTCACAGGAACGCATCCACGGTCCGCCAGGTCGCTCCCTACGCCGGGCTAAACCTGAACTTGGCTCTCATGTCCACCAGCCGCTCTGTTGTTCTGGCGGCGGCTGCGGCCGGCTGGCATGGCTCCGGCATCGGGATGGGGCCGGTCTGTTGCTCTGCCGGCTTCGCCGGGGTATCGTGGTGGCCGAGGATCGGCACGGGTTGGCGGTGTTCTCATCCGTGGCCAACAGTACCTCAGAACAGTACCTAAACGCAATCCGCCGCCGATTTCCTCGACGCGCCGACCCCTGTTTTCTGCGGGTTCGGCGCGTATTAGACACCTACTATACACCTTTTCATGCACTTTTAATCCGTAGGTCATGGGTTCGAGTCCCATCAGCCTCACTTCCTGGGAGCCGCTGCACGTCGTACAGTCGCTCCGTGCCGGCCGAGTGGCGGCAATTTCAGCCCCGAACGGGCTGACCAACGACGGGCCGTACTAACCCCAGGAATGCCAACGCCGCGACCACCAGGCAGTGAGAGATCTCGCCGCTCTCGATTAGCGCCGGAATGTCGTCCAGCGGTCGCTCCAGCACGTCAATCACCTCAAAGGCGTCAGGCTGTGATTCGCCCGCGCGGCGGCAGCCTTCCGCGGCAAAGAGATAGCACCAGTTGTTTTGGACGGCCGGATTCGGAAGCACCCGCGCCAAGAGCCGCAGCCGCTGGGCCACGTAGCCCGTCTCCTCATGCAGTTCCCGGGCCGCCGCCACCTCGGGCAACTCGCCGCCGTCAATCATCCCGCCCGGCGTCTCCAGGGTTACGTCGCGGATGCCGTGACGGTATTGTCGGATCAGCACGACCTTCCCATCGACTGTTATGGGAACCACGTTGACCCAGGACGGGGTGTCGAGGACCACGAAATCCCGCTCCGCGCCGCTGGGCTCGAAGCGATACAAGTCGTGCCGCAGACGGAAGACCCTCTCGTCGGAAACCTCCTGACTGCCGAGCAATGTCCAACTGCGGTTTGGCATCAGCGTTATTCTCCTCTGAGGGCGTGGTTGAGTCGTCAAACATCCCGCTGTCGGCAAGCCTCGAACGCGGCCACCGCCACGCTCACGGCCAGGTTCAGACTGCGGGCCTCGGGGGCCATCGGAATCCGCAGGCAGCGGTCGGGGTTTGCGTCCAACAGCGAGCGGGGCAGGCCCTGCGATTCGCTGCCAAACACCAGCACGTCGCCCGGTGCGAAAGCGGCCTGCGTGTAGATTGTCGCCGCGTGCTTGGTGAACAGCCAGGGGCGACAGCCGGGCAATCGTGCCATGAGCGCCGGCCAATCGTCGACGGCCTCCCAATCGAGGTGCTGCCAGTAGTCGAGCCCCGCCCGGCGCAGATGGCGATCGTCCACGCGGAAGCCCAAGGGGCGGACCAACCACAGTTTGGCGCCCAAGGCCACGCAAGTCCGGCCCACGTTGCCGGTGTTGTCGGGGATCTCCGGCTGGTAGAGGACGACGTGGAGCGTCGGACTGCCGCCGTCATGCCTGGCCACGGCGCCCGCTAACAAAACGGGGACAGGCACCTCGCGATCGCCGTTATCCGCGGCGCGGGAGGTGCTCTGCTCGGAGCCAGTCCCCGTTTCGTTCATTGTTTTTCGGGGGACAGGCACCTCGCGATCGCCGTTATCCGCGGCGCGGGAGGCGCTCTGCTCGGAGCCAGTCCCCGTTTCGTTCATTGTTTTTCGTCGGAAGGCGTGTTGAGTTCTTTCACGCCCGCCCTGATGGTCTCGGCAAGCTGCCGGGGATTGACGCGTTTGGGATTCCCGGTGTTGGCGGCCGGCTGTGGCGCGGCGCCCGCTTCGACCTCCTTCAGCGTGCTCAACAGGCGTTGGCCGTTGCCGTCCGACCAGTTCGTGAAGAGGAAGCCCAACATCCGCCCGGTGTCGTCCTTGCGGGAACTGCGAATGAAGGCCACGGCTCCCGCTTGGATATTGTAGGTTGCGGGCAACACGCGGAAGCCTTTCTCCTGGAACAGGCGGACCGAGGGGTAATCCTTCTGCAGCGGATAGTGCCAATCGCAGATGATGATGTCTTTGGGCACCATGTCGATCGCCGGATGCGTGCCGAGGGTGCTGGCCGCCCACTTGCTCCCGTATTCCGGCGACTTGAGCAGCCGGTCGCCCCACATCAGCATCTCCACGCCCTTCTCCTTGACGAGGTGCTGGTGCAGTTGGTTGACGACGCCGGCGAACAGGGCGGCCTTGTCTTTGCCCTGGCAGCGGGGACACTTGTCGTTGCCCAACAAGAACACCTCGTCCATGCCCACGTGCAGGGCGTCGGCGTCGAAGCCATCGATCAGGTCGTCCAGCAGATCGAAGACGATCTTGTTCACCTCGGGGTGCGAGGGGCACCACTCGCGGCAATACATGCTCTTCTCGCCCTGGGGAATTTCCGGCGTTTCGTCGAACTCGGGATGTTTCTTCAACAAGGCGGCGGGCGACGTTCCCTTGGTCCCCGACTGATGGCCCAGACAGTTGAACAACGGGATCAAACGGATGCCGTTCTTGCGGCACGTTTCGGCCAGATCGCGGGCTTGCTCCTTGCTGATTCCCCGGCATTCCAACTCGGGATGCGACGCGAACTCGAACCGGTAATCCACCTCGACAATCAGCGCGTTGAAGCCCATCGGCTTCAAGGCTTCGGTGATGAGTTGCTTGGTCACCGGCAGCAGTTCCGGCCGTGGCTGGAGCGTGTGGAAGGCCCGCCACTTGGGGTTCTGCTTCTGCCAGTCCTCCAGCCACTGCTTCTTGCTCGGCTCGGCCGCCAGCACGGCGCCCGCCGTTAACGCCAACGTCAAGATGCCGATCGTCAGGCCCGTTCGTCGTCGGCACATCTTCTTCGTGTTCATCTTCGGCTCCGATGTTTTCAGGGGACCAGAGCGACGGTCCGAGCAGGGGGAAAGGGAAAGAACGGCGTGCGGCTTGGGCAGGTCAGCCAACACTCGAGCCTATTTTAGCGGCCGGCGGCGCACGGTGCAAGCCGCCCGACGATCAGATGAGGGCCAATCAGTTCTCTCAAATCCAGTTGATAGGGGTAGGGAAGGCCGGTTAAGTTCCCGGCCTCCCCTCCCTCCGAACCGGACTGGCGGATTTCCCGCATCCGGCTCTCCGGTTAGTGGTGTTACCTCGTAGAGGATTGGTGAACCGAGCGCGGGAAGGAAACAAGGTTCCTTCTCGGGATCGGCAGAAGCGAAAGGCCCTGACCTTCACGGGAAGGCCACCAACATGCAACATCGACGGTGCGGCCAATCTGAGCCAAGTTACGTGTGCCTGACGCAGTCCGTCGTGGCTAGTCGTTGCCGACACTCGCGGTACGGTGTGGTTTTGGCCGTGCGTCATGTTTCATCCACTTTCCTGCGTCCCTTTGCTCGACGGGCATTGCCCCGCTTCCTCGCTCGTATGGACGCTCTGACTCCTGGGCGGTCGATTCTTCGTATCCTTATCAGGGACAATGAACTTCGTCCTTGTACCCGCCCAGGTCTCCTTGCTTCATGTATCAAACCTTCCGACCGTTCCGCCTCCAACCACCTGTTGCCGCCTCTGGGGCTTGGTTTGGTTTCCCCCCGGAGCTTACCGCGCGGTCTGCCGACCGCATCCCTTGCGAGGACCACAGCGTCACTTGGGCTTCGCCTTTTCCTAGCAGGCTCGCCACGACAACCGGCCGAATCGAGTTCGTCATCCTGCGGACCAGCCGTTCACCTTCAGTTGCTCTCCACCCCCTCTCACGAGGACGCAGTTACTTTCGGTTACGAAGTTCAAACCCAATTTCGACAAGGACTTGCACCTTGCTGATTCGATACACTCACAAGCGCACTAGGAGGCGACTCCAGTCGCCGATTTGCAGTAGTTTTCGGGCAATCGGCGACTGGAGTCGCCTCCCACAGTGAATAAACGATTGGCCCCGGCGATCAGATCCACGTCTTGCGGATCAGCCACATCTTGATCGCTTGGGTCAGCAGCACGTAACCCAAGAGCGTCAACGCCAGCAGCGGCCAATAGAACGCGGGCAGCGGCGTAAAGCCGAGCCACGGGCCGATCGGCGACGACGGCAACCATACGCCGACCGCCATGATGATCGCCGTGGTGACCATCAGCGGCCAACTGGCCCGGCTTTGGAAAAAGGGAATGCGGTTGGTACGGATGACGTGGATGATGAGCGTCTGCGTCAGCAGGGATTCCACGAACCAGCCGGTCTGGAACAGCGACGCGCTGTGCTTGAGCGCCTCGGGCGTGCTCACGTCCCAGCACCCGAATACAAAAAGCATCATGAAGTACGTCGTGTAGTCGAAAATCGAACTGCACGGGCCGATGAAAAGAATAAAGCGGGCGATCTCACCCATGTGCCAGGGGCGCGGCTTGGCGATCTGCTCGGGATCAACGTCGTCGGCGGGAATGGGCACCTGCGAGAAATCGTATAAGAGATTGTTGGTCAAGATCTGGATGGGCGCCATGGGCAGGTACGGCACGAACGCGCTGCGCCGAACACGCTGAACATGTTGCCGAAGTTGGAACTGGCGCCCATCCGGACGTACTTGAGGATGTTGGCGAACACCTTGCGGCCCTCCAGCACGCCCTCTTGGAGCACCATCAGGCTCTTTTCCAGAAGGATGATGTCGGCGGCCTCCTTGGCGATGTCGACGGCGCTGTCGACCGAGATGCCCACGTCGGCCGGCGGAGGGCCGGCGAATCGTTGATGCCGTCGCCCAGGAAGCCGACGACGTGCCCTTTGCCCTGCACGGCGCGGATGATCCGCTGCTTGTGCGCCGGCGAGAGGCGGGCGAAGAGCGTGGCGCTTTCGGCCGCTTCGCCAAGCTCGGCGTCCGACATGGCTTCCACCTGCCCGCCCAACAGCACGCGATCAGTCGCCAGCCCGACCTCCTGGCATATCTTGCGGCTCACGAGCTCATTGTCGCCGGTGAGGACCTTGACTCCGATGCCGTGGTTTTTCAGGGCCAAGATGGCCGGCGCCGCGGTCTCCTTGGGCGGGTCGAGGAAGGCCACATAGCCCTTCAAGACCAGCTCCCGCTCATCGTCTTTCGAGTAGGCCGCCCGCCGGTCGGCGTCCTTGTAGGCGATCGCCAGCACGCGGAACCCGTCCGCGCTGAGCTCGTCGCACTCTTCCTTGAACTCCGTAATCAACAGGGGATCAATCGGGTAAATCTTCCCTTCCAGCTCAAAGGACGCGCATCGCTGGAAGACGGCCTCCGTGGCGCCTTTCGAGATCAGGCGGTGGCTCCCTTCGGGCGTCTCGACAACCACCGACATCAACTTGCGGGAGAAATCGAAGGGGATTTCGTCGACCTTCTTGTAGTCGGGCACCGAGAACTTCTCGTGAATCTCCCGAAACTGAAGGATCGCACGATCCAGGACGTTGCGGAGCCCCGTTTGGAAATGGCTGTTGAGGTAGGCCAGCACCAGGACCCCTTCGTCCTCGTGGCGCACCACGTCGCAGTGCCGTTCCAGGATCACGCGGTCCAGCGTGAGCGTGCCGGTCTTGTCGGTGCAAAGCACGTCCATGGCGCCGAGATTCTGAATCGAGTTCAACCGCTTCACGATCACCTTCTTCTGCGACATGGCGATGGCGCCGCGGGAGAGGCAGACGGAAACGATCATGGGCAGCATTTCGGGCGTCAGGCCCACGGCCACGGCCAGCGCAAAGAAGAACGCATCCGCCCAGTTGTGCTTCGTCAGCCCGTTGATGAGAAAGACCAGCGGGACCATGACCAGCATGAAGTAGATCATCAGCAGGGTGAACCGCGTCACCCCCTGGTCGAAACTGGTTTGCACTTTCTGTCCCACGATGGCTTGCGCCATGCTGCCCAAGTAGGTTCGGGCTCCCGTTTCGACGATCACGCCGGTGGCCGAACCGCTTTCCACGCTGGTGCCGAGAAAGCAGGTATTCTTGAGTTCCAGCACCGGCTTGGGCCCCGCGTTCTCTTTCGTGTCGAATTTTTCGACCGGAAGCGACTCGCCCGTCAGACTCGCCTGGATGAGGAACAGGTCTTTGCTGGCCATGATACGGAGATCGGCCGGGATCATGTCGCCCGCCGCCAGACGGACGACGTCGCCGGGCACCAATTGCCCCAGCGGCAGTTCCCTTGCCTCTCCGCCGCGGACCACGGTGGCCGTCACGCTGATCATGGCCTTGAGCTTTGCGGCCGCATCGTCGGCCCTCCACTCCTGGATGAACCGCAGCGCCACGCCCAACACGACCATGCTCAGCATCACCGTGGCCGCACGATAGTCGTTGCTGCCCTGATAGTATTCGCTCAAGGCCGAGACGGTCGCCAGCAACATCAGCAGGATCACCAGCGGATTGAGGCAGGCCCGCCCCAGGATGCGCAGTCGTCGATACCTTTGCTCCTGCGTAACCACGTTGGGACCGTAGTGCGTCAGGCGTCGCCCGGCCTCCTCCTCGCTCAGGCCATTTTCGTTGGTTTCCAGGCGGCGAAATACCGCTTCCGCATCGCTTCGGGCGACCTCCAACAACAGCGGCGAGGCCTCGATCTGGTCGGCCGGTCGCCGCAGAGCGGTCAAGATGTTCTTCGGCAGGATGAAGGTCGGCAGGATCGACACTGCGGAGCCCTTTCATCGCCGAATCGTTTGGGTCTGACCAGCGGCCATCAACTGGGCGTGGCCTTGCAGGCCCTTTTGGGCGATCTGCACGATGCACGCGCGACGGTCGGAACGGAAGATCAATCCAAACAGCTTCGAGATGAAGTTGTTGAACTTCTTGCAGTCGCGAGGGTCGGCCACCGTTCGGCATTCGGCGCACGACGAGTAGTCGTTCTCGAGGCAGCACGTCCGCACCTTGCACCAACTGGCCTGCTCGTTGTCGTGGCAGCCGGGGCACCGCCCGCGGCGGTAGGCGCGGCAAGTCCCGCAATACAAGCCGCAATGGGCCACCAGCGCTATGTCGGCGACAATCGACTTCATGATGTGATCTCCCGAGAGCGCGGAGAATCCTCGATCAAACGGAACCGCACAATCGTAAGTAGATCGAATCTCTCCCTGCCTGAAAACCCCCCCCTGATCGGTCGCATTGCCGGCCATTGACCGCAGCCGGCGGGAGTCCTACAGTGAGGGACGATTCGTCCGTTGCTCAGATTATCGCAAGGAGTCGCCATGGCCCAGGCACAAGCGTTCGTGTTCGACGCCTACGGCACGCTGTTCGACGTCCGATCGGTCCTTGCGCCTGTGAAGAAGTCTTCCCAGGTTACGGCGCCCCCTGACGACCCTCTGGCGCACCAAGCAACTCGAATACACCTGGCTGCGTTCGCTGATGGGCCGGTATGAGGACTTCTGGCAACTCACCCGCGACGGCCTGGCCTATTCGTGCCAGTCCCTCGGGTTGCCTTCCACGCCGGAGCAGATCGAGTACCTTTTGCAAGCCTATCTTTCGCTGAGTCCGTTCCCCGACGTGGCCCCCGCCCTGGATGCCTTGGACGGAGTCCCCTGCGCCATTCTCTCGAACGGTTCGCCGGCCATGTTGCAGAGTGTGGTCACGAGCGCCGGCTTTGATGGCCGGTTTCAGCACGTCCTGAGCGTGGACGCGGTCCGAGTCTACAAGCCGAGTCCGGCGGTCTACCAATTGGCCGAGACGCACCTGGGCATTCCCCGCGGACGGATCGCCTTCGTCTCGTCGAACTGCTGGGACATTGCCGGCGCCAAGGCGTTCGGCCTGCACACCTACTGGCTCAATCGGCAGAACGCCCCGGTGGACCTGCTGGGCGTGCAGCCGGACGGGATCATTGGCACGGCGACCGAACTGGCCGCGGCCGCTCGCGCAAGACCGCCGAGATAGCAGAGAGAGACGGTGGCACGCTCTTCTCGTTACCGCTCCGGTCGCCGGCATCGCCCCTCACACCACTGCCAACTGCACGCGGGCGCGTTCCAGGCGATGGGCCAGCAACTTGGTCACTTGGGTCATCAGCCGATAGCCCAGGATCGGTTCTTTCGTGCAGAGCTGCCGCAGCTTGGAGGCGTCGATGCGGGCCAATTGGGTCTCTTTGGTGGTCGTGCCCAAGGCCGTGGCCCGATACGGCTCGACCAGCGCCGACCACATCAAGAGGTCGCCGTCGACCAGGGTGTCAACCGTCCGCAGCTCGCCGGTGCCGAGGACATACTGAATGTTCACCTCCCCCTTGAGGATCACGGAGAGGTGGGTCGCCGGATCGCCCTCGCGGAACATCACGGTGTTGGCGGGGACCGACCTCTCCTCGGCGATCATGGCAAGCTGCTTGAGGCTCTCGTCATCGATGCCGGCGAAATACGGGTAGCGTCGCAGGACCTCGGGGGAAATCATGGGGGCTCTCCTGAAAGGTTCGAGAGGACTTGCAGAACCGTCTCTACCGCCCGGGGAATGGCCGCCTCAACCGCGGGTGTACATTGTTCCCCGAAGTTCAGTATATCTTCGGCCTCGATTCCGACAAGCCGGATGTGCTCGTTGTCGGGCAGTTGGGCGTCGGCCTGGCGGCCGAATTGCAGGGCCGTGGCAAGATTCACGTCGTGGGCCGAGGCGCTGCGTTGCGTGGCGAGGCCGTCGGGCGTGAGCAGGTGAATCGTGCCCGGCGGAGCGCCCGTGCAGATGGCGTCGATGACGATCGCGCGATCATAGCCGACCATCCGTTCCATCAGCCGCAGCCCCCCCCAGTAGTCTTCGGCCAGTTCGATCTCCGGCCGGCCCGCCACCAGCGGCCTCAATTCCGCCACCACCCGCAGGCCGATGCTGTCGTCGGTCACCAGCGGATTGCCGAGGCCAATGATGAGGGTCTTCATGGGTTCCTCAGCGGGGAGTAAACCCATATTGCCTCACGCGCCACGGTTGCGGCAAATCGTCCTCCCTCGCGCTGAAGATGCTCCCACTCCTCCCGCGTATAGACGAGCAACTCGGCCGGCACCGGCAGTCCGTTCAGGTCCCAATCGGCGCCTCTGCACTGGAACGGCTTGTCGTCGGAATCAATGACGGCCAATAAATCGAGGTCGCTTCCCACGGCCCAGTCGCCGCGCGCGAAGGAGCCAAAACAGCCGAGCCGTACCAACTCCGGATGCCGTGCCGCCGCGTCAGAAGCCCAAGCGGCCAACACGCTGGCAACTTCGGCCCGGCTAGGCCATATGAAGACGGACGAACTCAAGGATCTGACCGGCATAGTCAATCGCCTCGCCGCTTTGCAGCGGGCCATAATGCTCGAACGGCGCGCCTTCGGGATGGCCGTTGGCGTATCGCGTGGGGACATAGAAATTGTCCAGCACGCGGCCTTTTTCCACAATGTCCTGCTCTACCGCCAAAGGCAGTTCCGCGAGGAGCCGGGCCACGACGTGCCCCCACGCTTCCTGTCCCATCGACAAGTGCAGGGCCTTGACCGCTTTCTCGGCCGACTGCTGTGCCGCGAAGCAGGCCCACTCATGGCGTCCTTCGGCGCGGGAAGCCATTGCCTGTTCCAAGTCGCGACTGGCCTGCGCCAGCCAGTCCCCCGCGCGCTCGCCCATCGCTGATCCTCCCACACCCTCTTCCCCCTAGGATGATCCTACCATACCACGACCCCTGGTCAAGGAAACCGCTATCCCAGCGGTTCCAGCAGACCGCTATCCCAGCGGTTCCAGCAGGAAGTTGTCGATCTCGACCGAGGCGCCTTGTTGCAGGAAGTTGATGCTCACCAGCAGGCGAGTCTTTCCGCGACGCTTCATCACGGTCCCTTCCAGTCCGGCAAACGCGCCTTGCCGTACCCGCACCCACTGGCCCGCCATCAGCCGGCTCTCGACCGTCAGCGGGGCGTCGGCCGTGATCAGTTGACGGAGTTGGCGGAGGTCGAACACCAGTTGGTCCGCATCCTCCACGTCGAGCACGCGGGAGATCCGGCCCGTGGTCAGGCTCCGCACCCGCTCTTCTTCCGAGCCGTAGAGAAACACGTAGCCCCCGAACAGCGGGACCAGGGCCGTGCGCTTTCGGCCGCGGGAGACGTTGGTCCTCCGCACCAGCGGCAGATAGAAGGCGATGCCGTACTTGAGCAACTCGCGGGCCAGCGATTTTTCCTGCCGCGACTTGGTGTAAAGGACGAACCAGCGACGAACGGGCGGCTCGGACGGCGGCACGTCCAGCAGCGTCTCGGGAAACAGGCTAGGCTCTTCCTTGAGGATCGGCATACCCGCCATTCTAGCCGGCGCAAGCTGTCGGGCAATGCCCCCCCGCCGCGGCATTTCAGAAATCGGGGACTGGTCCATTTTTCTGCTGCAAGGCGTTGCAATGGCCTTGTAACCGTTCACGGGTCGTGGACCGTAGAAGCGGCATCGTGCCGCTTCCTGCCGCGGTGCGAGATTGTCGCTCAACCGAACAACGCGGCAAGATGCCGCGTCTACATGGCCCGTGAACGCTTACATGGCCCTGGATCGCTCCCCGAAAACATGGACCTGTCCCCTTTGCGTCGGGCAATTTTCGTGTCAAATAATCGGGCCAGCCGGGTGTTACCTGTAGGGAGAAGCGGAATGCCAGAATTTCCCGGAAACCCGCAAGAGCCTGCTCGTGCGGATGCAAGGCCTGCACGACGAGGACGCTTGGAGCGAGTTCGTCGCGATCTATCGTCCTGTGGTGTATAGGCTTGCGCGCGGCCGGGGACTTCAGGATGCCGACGCCGAGGACTTGGCTCAGCGGGTGCTGATCGCCGTCCGCCGGGCCATCGGCAATTGGGACGCCGACCCCGCCAAGGGCCGATTCCGCTCCTGGCTGGCCAAGATCGCCCAGAATGCGATCATCAACGCCCTGACGCGCCGCCCGCCGGACGCCGCTGCCGGGGGGACAACCGTCGGTGAACTCCTCGACCAACAGCCCGAGCCGGATCGAGCACACCCAGGAGACTCTCCAGCGCGAGTACCGCCGCAGCCTCTTCCGCTGGGCGGCGGAGCGGATTCGCCCGGAGTTCCGCAACGGCACCTGGGACGCCTTTTGGCTCACGACAGTGGAAGGGATGAGCGTGGAGGAGGCCGGACGAACGCTAGGGAAAACCGTGGGCGCGATCTACGCGGCGCGGAGCCGGGTGATGCGCCGGCTCAAAGAAGAAATCCAACAGAGCGGTTTCGTGGAGGAAGGGGGCCGATGATGCGAAAGGAACAATCTTGCTGCGATCCCGGCCGCATCGAGCAATTGCTCGAAGGCCGGCTCGCCGCCGACGAGCAATCGCAGTTTGAGAACCACCTGGAGGTTTGCCCGACGTGCCGCGACCGCCTGGAGACCACGGCCGCCGAGCGAGGCGTACTGGAAGGAGGCGGCGGCCCACCTGCGCGACGACGCCCTCGACGAGGAGACGAGGACCGGCGGCTCGATGGGGCTGGCCGATCCCGACGGGCCGGGTCCCGGCGAGCGAGTCGGCGCCCTGCGCATTGCCGACTACTTCGATCCCGACGGACGATCCGCGAATGCTCGGCCGGTTCGGCGGCTACGAGATCGTGGGCATTATCGGCTACGGCGGCATGGGCGTGGTGCTTGAAGGGCTTCGAGCCGGCGCTGGATCGCTATGTGGCCATCAAATTGCTCGCGCCGCACCTGGCCACCAGCGGGGCGGCGCGGGCCCGATTCGCCCGCGAAGCCCGCGCGGCCGCGGCCGTGCTCCACGAGAACGTCGTGGCCATTCACCGCGTCTCGGAGGCCAAGGAGTTGCCCTACCTGGTCATGCCCTACGTGGCCGGCGATTCGCTGCAAAAGCGGTTGGATGAGCAGGGACCGATGCAACTGAACGAGATTCTCCGCATCGGCATGCAGATCGCCGCCGGACTGGCCGCGGCCCACGCCCAAGGACTCGTCCACCGCGACATCAAGCCGGGAAACATCCTGCTGGATAAGGGCGTCGAGCGGGTCACGATCACCGATTTTGGCCTGGCCCGGGCGGCCGACGACGCCAGCCTGACGCGATCCGGCGTGATCGCGGGAACGCCGCAGTATATGTCGCCCGAACAGGCGCGGGGCGAGCCGCTGGACGGCCGCAGCGACCTGTTCAGCCTGGGCAGCGTGCTTTACGCGATGTGCGTCGGCCGGCCGCCGTTTCGGGCGCAGACGCACGTTCGGCGTTCTGCACCGCATCTCGGAGTCGCAGCCGACGGCGATCCGGCAGCTCGCGCCCGAGACGCCCGAGTGGCTCTGCGAGATCATCACGAAGCTTCACGCCAAGCAGCCCGGCGAGCGGTTCCAATCGGCCGGCGAGGTGGCCGAGTTGTTCGGCCGCTGGCTGGCGCACGTCCAGCAGCCGACGGTCATTCCGGCCCCGCCGCGCACGGGAAAGCGGCAACCTCGGACGATGGGACGACGTCGAATCCTAGCGGCCGTGGCGATTGGGATCGTCGGCGTTTGTCTGGCCGTGGCCTACGAACAACTCCCCTCTCCCTTTGGGAGAGGGGCAGGGGGTGAGGGCAAAGGGCAAACGCTACGAGAGAATACGTCCGCCGACACCACTCGCCTTTACCCTAGCCCTCTCCCAAAGGGAGAGGAGACCGAACTACTTCTGGACGAGACGGCCATATACGAGGATTACCAGGCGGTGCGTGAGCGACTTTCACAAATCGAGGGCCAGTGGTCGCAGTCGTCCACACCGGCCCATGCCGGCGACTTGGAGTCGGCAGCCTCGGAACTTCACCGGCAGGCGGACGATCTGCGTAAGCGCATCGATCGCGATCTGCCATGACGTTTGGCGCCATCCTAGCGCTGCGTAGCCGCAGCCAATCATGACTCACTTGGAACAGGAGGAAACGGAGAGAACGGAGGATCGGACAATCTCAGTTGCCTCAGTTGCCTCCTGTTCAAAACGAGCGAACCATCGCTGGGTGGGAAGGGAAACGTGAGCGTGTCTCTTCCCGCAAGGGACGGTCAGAATAGCCCGGCGATTCATCGCCGGGTCGCATGAGAAATGGAAGCGCACGGCGTCCCGTAAGGGATGGTTGACAAATAGAGGTAGGGAGGCCGCATTGGGTTGCGGCCCCCCTCCCTCCGAACCGGACTGGCGGATTTCCCGCATCCGGCTCTCCAGTTGATGGTGTTACCTCCGAAAGGGTTGAGCGAAACAGACATGGGCGGTTTGCAGGGAATACAGCCCTTGCTCGTCGAAGAAGCGATTGGGCCAACGCTGCTGGTCCCTTCCGCGGCCCCGTCCGCGCCGTTTCTGTCGCCGCCGCAACATGCTACGCAGCCGACCACGAATCCAGCCGTCCAGTTGGCGGAAAACCGACCCGCGACAATGGCGGAAGTAGATGAACCAGCCGCGAAGTTGCCGCGTCAGTCGAGCACACGTGAAGGGCAGGTCATGCCCGTTCGTGCGCTTGGTCTTCGCGCGGACCGCCTCCTTGAGTTTCCGCAGGCTCTTTTGCCGCGGCACACGCAAGTCGCCGCGGAAGCGATAGCCCAGAAAATCGAAACCCTCGATGCGGGCGTCCACGATCTTGGTTTTGGTCGGATGCAGGGTCAACTCGTTTTCGTTGACCCAACGTTGCACCATCGCCAAGGCCGCTTCCGCCTCCTCGCGAGTCTTGCACAAGATCACGAAGTCGTCTGCATAACGGACCAGCGCGAAACCGGCGTCGTCCAGCACGTGGTCCAGCGGGTTGAGGTAGATGTTGGCCAGAAGGGGCGAGAGGACTGCTCCTTGGGGCGTGCCCGTTTCGGGCGTCCACTCCCGCAGGTTGTCCATCACGCCTTGCTCCAGGAACATCTCCACCAAACGCAACACCCGGCTGTCCGACACCTTCTCGCGCAGTCGCGTCATCAGCCGTGGCTTCGAGATCGTGTCAAAGTAACTCTTGAGGTCCGCGTCCACCACGTAGACGCGACCAGCGCCGAGCAGTTCCTCGACCCGTTCCAGGGCGTGATGACACCCTCGTCCGTGTCGAAACCCGTAACTGGCTTGCGAAAACGTGGCGTCGAAGATCGGTTCCAGCACGTGCAACAGCGCGGTTTGCACCACGCGGTCACGCACGGTCGGAACCCCCAACGGCCGCTGCTCCTTGCTGCCCGGTTTCGGAATCCAGACTCGCCGCACGGCCTGCGGACGATACGCATTGGTCCGCAGTGCCTCGTGCAGCCTGTCCAGTTCTTTCTGGCCATTGGCCTGAAAGCCCTCGACCGATTGATGGTCCACCCCCGCTGCTCCCCGGTTGCCGATCACATGGCTGCGGGCGGCAAACAGGTTCAGCGGCGCGTACACCTTGTCGATCAGCGTGTGCCATCTTCCTCCTCGCACTCCTTGTTCGAGTGTCGCCAACATGCGGTCCGTCCAGACACACGGGTTCGCCCAGTCGCGAATCGACGGAGGCTCTCCGGCGGGAGTAGCCGCGAACGGCACTGTCACCGGGGGATGGTTTCTTTCCCGTGGCTCGGACATCACGCATCCATCTTCCTGCACCCCTTCGCTCCCCCGGCGTTACCCGGTTTCGTCGCTACTATGGGTGCTCTGACTCCTGGACGGCCGGTTCTTCCTATCCTTATCAGGGACAATGAACTCCGTCCTGCTTCCTTCCAGGTCTCTCTCCTTACGACGTTTGACCTTCCGACCATTCCGTCCTCAACCACCGTGTTGCCATCTCCCCATCACGGCTTTCGCACGTTACCTCAGCCGGATGGGCCGCCGCGTCTATCCCCCGGGCAGATCTGGACGGATCGGAGGGAACGCCGTCACGCGGTCGGAGGTTCGCCATTGGCTAGCAGGCTCCCCGACAGGCTTGGCCGAATCAGGTTCGTTATCCTACGGACTGGTCATTCACCTCCGGTTGCTTCCCACCCCTCCTCGCGGAGACGCGGTTACTTTCGGTTACAGGTTTGTAACGCAAACCTGATGGGGACTCGCACCTCACCGATCAAACATTTTCAGAGACGCACTAGCCCAGCGATTTATCGCTGGGTCGGAGAACGAGAATCCGTGTTCCGTCCCGCAAGGGACGGTTGAACCCTTGGTGCCGCATTTCGGCCGTCCCTACGGGACTTCGGGGACGTTATGGCGCGTCTCCGGCCCCAGCGATGAATCGCTGGGCTACTGTCAATTGCCCCTCCGGGGCAAGAACCGTCAAAGCTGGCATCGACCGGCGTGCTCGTGGATCACTGTACTCGCGTCTTTCCAACCTTTCTGAAAGGAGCTTTGTTATGAGGCGAACAACGTTAGCAATGGGAACTTGTGTGGGCATACTGGCCCTCGCGGCCGCCGCAATAGGACAGGAGGAGCGCGCAAGCGAAGCTTCCTCCCGTTGCGGAGGTCAAGCCAGTGCAGCCTTCTGAGCAGCCAGTGCCAGTGGCACAACCCGTGCAGCCCGTGCTGTCGCCGTGGCCTGTGTCGGTTCCGGCGGTCCCGCCAACGACCGCGCCCTACCGGGAGCCCGCTTTTGGGCCATATGGGGTTCCGGCGGGGCCCGCATCCTCATACGTCCCGTATTCGGTGCCGGTACAGCCGTCGACGGCCGGATTCGATCCCAAATATGCTGAACGGCAACGCGCGGCAGAGGCGGAAATGAGTGCCATGATGACTGCCATTGATCGTCGCATCAACGAACTGCTGGCCAAATGGAAGGCAGCCAAGAGCGGAAACGAACGCACGGACGTTGAGAAGGAATTGCGTGATAGTTTGAAGGGTGAGTTCCATGCCCGCTCGATCAGACACCAGAGGGAAATCCAAGAGCTGGAAGCCAAGGTGAAGGGGCTCCGCGAGCAACTGGCACTCCGCGACCAGAAGCAGGATGAGATCGTCGATTTCCGCCTCCACCAACTCCTCCGCGAGGCGCAGGGCCTGGGCTGGGGAACAAATGCCGGGGCCGGGCCGGCGGTAACGCCCGGCGTGGCGGGAGTCAACGTGGGCGGCGGTGGCATGGGCAGCAGCATGGGCAGCTTTCAGTCCGGCGGAATGAGTGGCTCGCAAACGTATAACAGCAGCACGGGCGTAAGCTTCGGTGGCCAAGGCGGCGGTGGAGGCGCTTTCCAATACAGCATGCGCGGCATGAGCGCCGGAAGTTCAGCGGGCGGCGGCTTCGAAGAGTTCCTCAAGAAGTTCGACACCAACGGCAACGGCATGCTCGAAGAGGACGAACTGAACAATACGCCCGCCAAGTCGCTGGTCGAATCGGTCTTCGGCGTCGTTGGAAAGAAGCCGAAGTATCCCGTCGCCATCAGCGACATCCTCAAGGCCATCGACGGATTTCCAGGCCGCGTCAGGGTCCGTGAGCGTACCGACAACCACGGAAAGAGCGTGGACGTGGACATCGAACCGGACGCGAGCAACCCCGCAGCCAAGGAATTTTCGCTGGAAAGCGGCACGTACCATCTCATTACCGACAGCATGACCTCAGCCGCTCCGGGCCCGACAAAAGCAGGAGACGTGACGCCTGTACGCCTGGTGAACGACCACGACAAGATCATCATCACGAAATCCGGGCAAGATAACTCTCCTCCTATCATCGGCAAACGGGACGGCAACGAGTTTGCCGCCAGCGTGGACGGACCGCCTGGCAAGACGAGCCTCAAAGGGACGCTCACCGCCGATAACGAACTCTCAGGTGAATTTACGGCCGTGGCTAAAGACGGGCAACTGTTCGCGAAAGGCACGTTCCGATTGATCAAGATTACGCCTGCGCCTGAACCGATCCTCGATTCGACTTCGGCCAAACCGGCCGAGTCGCAGCCGAATCCGATGCACGCGATACCGCCCAGAGCCAGTCTCCGTCCTCGGCCGTTTCGGCTGGAAAGCGGCACGTACACCTTTACCGTCGAGGGCTCCAAGAGAGGTGGAGCCGATTCGGCCAAGAGCGAAAAGTCGCAGGTGGGCGCGACGCAAGTGGAAGTGAAGAACGATAACGGCAAGATTACCATCGTGAGGTCCGCGCAAGAAAACAATCCGATCATTGGCAAACTACAGGGCAACGAGTTTACCGCCAGCGTGGACGAGCCGCGCGGCAACACGAAACTCAAAGGCACGCTCGTCGCCCAGAACGAAGTGTTAGGCGAATTAACGACCGAAGCCAAGGACGGGCAGGTCATAGCGAAAGGCGCGTTCACCTTGACCAAACTGGGGAACCGGACATCGGAATTGCGCTGATTTGCCCCCTCGTTGCCATCCCCAGTGTTGGACGCCGTCCATCCACCCCTGTAAACGCCCGGACCGATTGCCCCTTTGCGCTTTCTTGCTGTGGGGCAAGGGACGGCGTACAATCGTTAGGTGATGCACGTCGTGGAGTTAACGTGGGACCACGCATGAATCCGCCGAATCCGCAATACGCCGAAATCTTCCGCCTCACGTTGCCCGAGAGACTCCAACTCGTCGAGGACCTTTGGGACAGCATCGCCGTCGAGACCGAAACCCTTCCGTTGACGGACGCGCAAAAGGCGGAGCTTGACCGCCGTGCCACCGAATACCGCCAGAATCCCAACTTAGCCAGCACGTGGGAAGAGGCCAAACAGAGGATCCTTGGACGGCATGGCCAATAGCCTGCTGAATCTCTCCGCTGCCGAGCGCGACATTGCGGAGGCCTTTGCGTGGTACGAGGGCCGCCAATCGGGCCTGAACTTCGAGTTTCTGCACGCGGTAGATGCCCGCATTCGCACAATTGGGCGTTCCCCCGAGATGTGTGGCTTTGTCGAGCGTCCCTATCGGAGCGCCCTCGTCCGCCGATTTCCGTACATGATTCTCTACACCTTCCGCGAGGGCATGGTCACGATCTACGCGGTTTTTCACACCGCCCAAGACCCGCAGAAATGGCTCGACCGTCTGCCCCAAGAACCGCCCAAACAAGAAGACGCATGAGAACCGCGCCCAAGGGTCTTCGCCTCCACATCGGCCTGTTCGGCCGCCGCAACGCCGGCAAGTCGTCGCTCTTGAACGCGATGACCCGCCAGGAAGTCTCTATCGTCTCAGAGATCGCTGGCACCACCACCGACCCGGTGGAGAAGCCGATGGAACTGCTGCCGCTGGGGCCGGTGCTGTGGATCGACACGGCCGGCATCGACGACCAGGGGCGCTCGGCGAGAAGCGGGTGCAGAAGACCCGCCAGGTGTTCGACCGCACGGACCTCGGCATCCTCGTGGTCGACGCCGGCCGCTGGAAGGAGTTCGAGGAAGCCATTCTCCGCGAGCTGCGCGGCCGAAAAATCCCCGTCGTCGTCGCGTTCAACAAGTCGGATCTCGCCAGGCCGCTTGCGGCTTTGCAGGAGAAGCTCGGCGAAACCAAGACTCCCTTCGTCGAAACGGTCGCCAGCGACGGCCGCGGCGTGGCGGAGCTGCGCGAGGCGCTGATCCAGGCGGCGCCGGAAGATTTCCTCCGCGCCGGCGCTGGTGGCCGACCTGGTTCCGCCCGGCGAGATGGCCGTGCTCGTGGTGCCCATCGACCTGGAGGCGCCCAAGGGCCGGCTGATCGTGCCCCAGGTGCAGGCCATCCGCGACCTCCTGGACGGCGATGCGTATTGCCTGGTGGTGAAGGAGCGGGAGTTGCGCGACGCTTTGGGACGCCTCAGCCGTCCGCCGGCCTTGGTGGTGACCGATTCGCAGGCGTTCCTGAAAGTCTCAGCGGACACGCCGCCGGAGGTGAAGATGACGTCGTTCTCGATCCTCTTCGCCCGGCAGAAGGGCGACCTGAGCCAGTTCGTCGAAGGGGCGCTGATGATCGAGCGGCTGCGGCCCGGCGACCGCGTGCTGGTGGCCGAGGCCTGCACGCATCATCCCATCGGCGACGACATCGGCCGGGTGAAGATTCCACGCTGGCTCAAGCAGTACGTCGGCGGCGAGTTGCGGATCGACACCCTACAGGGACACGATTTTCCGGCCGAGCTGGGCGAGTACCGCCTGGTGGTTCACTGCGGGGCCTGCATGTGGAACCGGCGGGAGATGCTCACCCGCCTGGCCCAGTGCCGCCGGGCCGGCGTGCCGATCTGCAACTACGGCATGACCATCGCCTACACGCTGGGCATCTTCGACCGCGCCTTGGCCCCGTTTCCCGACGCGCTGGAGACGTATCGGCGGCTGCGCCGGCCCCGTGCAGGGCGTTCGCTGATGTGCTACAATCACGAAGTCCCTCAAATCCACGGAGAACGTCACATGACCACCAAGCGATCCGACTTCACCCGCCGCCAATTCCTCGGCGTCACCGCCACGACCGCTGCCGCCGCGGCATTGGGCCAACTGCCTCGCGCGTTGGCCGCCGACACGAAGAAGCGGAAAACGATCCTCTCGTTCTACTGCGACAACACCTCGCCCCGCCGCGCCGGCGCCAAGGCGTTCCAAATCTTCCTCGACTACTGCGCCGAACAAGGCATCAAGGGCGAGTCGAGCCTGATCCTGGGCATGGGCGGCACGAGCATCACCCGCAAACCCACCGACGACGAGCAGGTGTATATCGAGCAGGTGCGGCGGGCCTGGGACTGCGGCATCGGCTCGCAGATGGAACTGATGACCCACGGCGGCCTGTTCGATTTCGAGGCCAACGGCGTGCCCAAGGATGCCCAGCATGAAGGGATCTGGCTGCACGAGCCCGAGGTGGCCGTCGAACAGTACGAACGCTATTTCGGCAACATCATCGCCGAAGGGCAACGGGCCAATGTCCGCTTTTCCGGCCTCACCTGGCCGGGCTGCGGCTGCCCGGTCTGCACCAAGCGGTACAAGGAATTGAAGGGCGCCGGCCATACCGGGCCCAATCCCGCCATGTGGCAGGCCCTGTTGAACCTGGCCAAACAAGGAAAGTTCCGCGGCCCGACCGTCCCGTGCTTCTTCGGTTCCGACGAGAAGAACCTTGCCCCCCATCGCAAGGCCAGCGACGGCGAGTATGGCGTCTACGATCTCCTGCCCAACGCCGGCGACAAGTTCGCCACCTACCGCAACAGCGACGCGAAGGAGTTTCTGGATGCCGACTATTACATCACGGCGGACGGGAAGTCGGGGATCGTTGTCCGCCATGTCGAAGCGGCCGACCCGTATTGCCTTTGGTACTCCCATTGGCAAGGAGTGAACCCCGTCAACGGCCTCGGCTGGAAGGCGTTCACCACCGTCATCCAGCGGATCAAGCAGCACTTGCAAGACCGCGTGGTCTGGATGCGGCCCAGCGAGATCACCGACCGTTACCAGAAGGCCGACGGATGGGGATTCCTGGATACGGTGTAGTTGGCAGGGTGCGTGAAACGTGCCGATACCATAGATGGCGTGTTGCACGCCTCCAACGCAGAGTGAATCGAGTGGTCAGGGTTCAGGGTTCAGGACTTGATGGAACGTGATTCGCAAGTGCTGAACCCTGAACCCTGAACCCTTACAGCTTGATCCACCGCCGCTCGTTGGCCGAGCGCTCGACGGCGTCGAGTACCCGCTGGCACGCCACGCCGTCGGCGAAGTCGGGCCGATACGGCTCGTCGTTGGTGATCGCCCGGAGGAAGTTGGCGATCTCGATCACGAACGTGTCGGCGTAGCCGATGCCGTGTCCTTGCGGCCAGGGACCGCCGCCGTAAGGGTGGCTGTCGTGGGTGACGTTGATCTTCTGAAAACCCTGTTCGACGATCGGCCGCGTCTTGTCGTAGAAGTGCAGGTAGTTCTGATCCTCGAAGTCCCAATACACCGAGCCGCGGTCGCCGTTGACCTCGATGCAATTGTGGTTCTTCCGGCCGGTGGCGAATCGCGTGGCCTCGAAGCAGGCCGTGGCCCCGTTGCTGAAGCGGCCGAGAAATTGGGCCACGTCGTCCACCGTGACCTTGCCCTTCGGCCCGTTGGGCTCCTTGGCATTTAGGGGCCGCTCGGCAATCAGCGTGGCCAACTGACCGACCACCTCGGTGACTTCCAGGCCGGTGATGAACCGGGCGGCGTCGATCGAGTAGGCGCAGATGTCGCCCAAGGAACCCGAGCCGGCCAGCGACTTGTCGAACCGCCAAACCATCGGAAAGCCGGGGTCGGAGGGCCAATCCTGGGCGTAGCGGGCATACACATGATAGATCCGCCCGATCCGCCCCTCGTCGACCAGTTGCTTGGCATACGCCTGGGCGGGCGAGCTGCGATAGGAAAAACCGCAGCAGGTGCGAACCTTCGCCTTCTGGGCCGCGGCCAGCATCGCCTCGGCATCCGCCAGGTTGTTGGCCAGCGGCTTCTCGCAGAGGATGTTCTTGCCGCAGCGGGCGGCCTCGATCGCAATCTCCTTGTGCAAGTTGCCGGGCGCCGCGATGCTCACTAGGTCGATATCCGGCCGGGCGACCAGCTTCCGCCAATCCAATTCCACCGACTCCCAGCCGAACTTCTTGGCAAACGCAGCCAGATTCTCGTCGGTGTCTTTGGCGCAGAGGGCCGTCATTTGCACGTCGCACGGCAGGCTGTACCAGATGCCGGCGTTGCGGTAACCGTTGGAATGGGCCACGCCCATGAACTGATGGCCGACGAGGCCGACGCGGATCGTTTTCTTGTCGCTCATGATTGGATCTCCTTGAACTATCTGTTATAAAGACGCGACCGGCGGTCGCGCCCCCCGCCGCGACCGCCGGTCGCGGCCTTAGTGGGTATCGCGGACACTGAAGTCACGCAAGCTGCACACCGGCTCGCGGTCCGGTTGGACCAGGGAGGCTTCAACCTGGTACGATCCCGACTGGTCCGGAATCTTGAGGGCGAAGACTTGCCTTTGGCTGCCGAAGGCGGGGATCTCGGCACGTTGAGTCTCTTCCACGAGCGGC
Organism: uncultured Planctomycetaceae bacterium; assembly: GCA_963759115.1. Classification (GTDB taxonomy): domain Bacteria; phylum Planctomycetota; class Planctomycetia; order Pirellulales; family Thermoguttaceae; genus CAVWXT01. Next base: position 513,702 of record CAVWXT010000001.1, on the reverse strand, counting down.
TTGCCGTCGCGCAGCAGGCGGAACCGAACCGTACCTGTCCACGAGTCATCGACGTCGTTAATCATGAGGACCGGGAATTCTCGCTTCCGGCCGGCGGGATACTCGTCGGCCCAGGCGTCGATCATGAGTCCCGCCGGTGCGAAGGCATCGCGGACGTAGCGATAGAACTCCGGTTCCCACCGGAGGTTCTCAACGTCGATCCAGTGGTCGCTCGTTTGGCCGTCGGGGCGCGCGTAGGCAAGCGCGGTGAAATGCATCACGCCCGCCACCTTGCGATGACAACGCCAGAACTCGGTTTCGGCGGCCAGGTAACGCGCGTAGAGTCGGCGCCGCTCGGAAGTTGTCGATTTCGGACCGAGCAGTTTGGAATAGAGTTCTTGAGTCAGCGTTGTCGGCGTGCCGTCGCGGTTCAGCCACAACCAACCGTATTCGTTGATGATGACCGCGTGCCGGCCGTCGATGGGAGATTCGTCGCCCTCCGGTATCAGACTGGCCGAGGCCAGGTCGCGCAGCTTGAAGTTGGCGTCCTTGAAATGGTACGGGTGCGACTCGAACACGTCGCCCGGCGCAAGCGGCGGCATGTCGCTGTTGTTCCAAGGCCGGTTCGACAGGTCGAGACCGCGGACCTTCTGGATCGCCGGCCCGGTCTCCGACGACGTAGTTTCGTTGCTGGCGTCCCAGATTACGAGGCAAGGATGGTTCCATCGCTCGCGCATCCACTCGGCGTACTCGACGGCCAGTTGATCCCGCTTCAATTCTTTCGGATAATTGGCGCCGCCGTCCCAGAGCGGATATTCATCCTGGATGAGAATGCCTTCCTCGTCGGCGACATCGTACCACGATTCCGGCGGCAAGCCGATGCAGTAGCGCAGGCAGTTCCAGTGCATGTCCTTCACGCGCCGATGCAACGTGCGGACCCACTGTTCATTCCAGGGCAGCGCCTGGCACTCTGAATCCTCGAAGAAACGGTAGAGCGTGACGTTGCTGCCGCGCATGAAGTAGGGCTTGCCGTTGAGCATTGCCCGGCCGGCGGCCGGATCAAACCGGAATTCCCGCATCCCGAATCGCGTCTGGCAGGCGTCCGCGCCGCTATCAGCCTCCAGGACGTAGAGGAAGGGGTCCTCGGGCGACCAAGGCCGGCAATCGGCGATGGGGATGCGCACGTCGAGGGTGGTCTCGGCCCGGGCGGCGAGACGGCCGGCCGAAACGGCCACGCGCCCCGCCACGCGGCCCGACTTGGCCTCACGTACGGTGAAGCTCGCTTGGACCGTTCTTGCGGAACCATCGTTGCGCAGGACGGCCTGCACTCGGACTTGCTTTGCCGCGACATCGGACGCGGTCTGGACCTGAGTGAAATGCGGCGTGCCGCTGAGGATCAATTCCACCGAGTCGAAGATGCCGGGAATGTAACGCCGTTTCTCAAAATCGAATCCGCAAGAACCGCCCGGACTGATGGCATCGCGGTCGGCACCCACACGGATGAGCAGTTCGTTCTCGCCGGTCTTCAACGCCGCCTTCGCGTCGAACCAACCGGGCGTAAAGCTAGGCTCGTGGACGCCGAGGACGCGGCCGTTTAGGATGACTTGCGAGCCAAACATCGCCTTGTGGACCTTCAGTCGCACAACGTCCGGCACGGGATCGCCGAATCGGAAGGTGCGGCGATACCAGAAGGCATCGCGATGCGGATCCTTCTGGCGGCGCTGTCGGCGGTTGGCGACTTCCGGTCCCGGCGGATCGGCAAACGGCGGCGCAGCCAGCGACGCAAGGCCCGGCACGGGTACGGTGCGATCGAAGCCGCCGGGGACGGCGTCCAGCTTCCCCTCGGCAATCTGCCACACGCCGTTCAGCGAAACGACCCTGCGGCTACCTTCGCCCCGGGCCGTCCCGGCGGAAGCCATCAATAGCACGATGATGCCGAGACACGCTGCGAAGTACCGGGACATGGTATTCTCCTCCTGGCTTTACCGCACCTTTCTCAACCGAGCGGTGCGTCTCTTAGCACAGCCAGCGGCGTGCTTCCTCGGCACCCACACTTCTCACTTGTACTCGGCGAGCCACCTAATCGATCGCCTCATCTTGTGGCGGCTATCTACACCTTGCCCGCGCACGCCTGGCGGAACTTCTTCGCGGCCTCCTCAATCTCGGCGTCCGTCGATTTGATGTTGATGCCGAAGGCGGAACCCAGGCCGCCGTCGACCACGCCGACGCTCAAGTTGATCGTGCGGCTGAGGATGTCGTCGGTCTTCGGGAAGGCGCCCTTGCCGTGCGGTTGTCCCTTCTCGGCCAGCCAGCGGTCGATGTGCTCCATGTTGGCGTAGACGTGCCAGCCGCTCAAGTCGACCGTTTTGGAGCCCAGCGCCTTGGCCACGGCGGTGGCCTTGGCGGCCTTGTCGAACACGACCGAGCACAGCGTGGCGCAATCGCCATCCGCGTCGTAGAGCGTGCGGAACTTGAATCCGCCGGCGTCGGCCAAGAGCGACTTGAACTTCTTCTTCTTGGCCCGCAGAGTGGAGACGATCCTGTCGATCTTCCGCAGTTGGGCCAGGGCCACGGCGCCGTTGAGTTCGGTCATGCGGAAATCCAGCCCGAGAATGTCGCGGCGGCCCACCTCGACGCCGGTTCGGTTGGGCTTGTGCCCCTGGTCGTGGTAGCCGAAGGCCTTCTCGTACAGTTCGTCGTCGTCGGTCACCACCATGCCGCCGTCGCCGCAGGTGATGGTCTTGAAGACGTTCAACGAGAAGCAGCCCATCCGGCCGATGGTGCCCAGCTTGCGGCCGTGGTACGAGCCGCCGGCGGCCTGGCAGGCGTCTTCCAGCACCATCAGCCCGCGCCGCTTGGCGATGTCCATGATGGCGTCCATGTTGCTGGGGTTGCCCAGCATGTGGACCGGCATGATGGCCTTGGTCCGCGGCGTGATGCGGCGCTCGATGTCCTTGGCGTCCAACGTGAGGCTCTCGTCAATCTCGGCCAGCACGGGCACCAGCCCGACGAAAATCAACGCCGTGTAGGAGGCCACGAAAGTATAGGCCGGCACGATCACTTCGTCGCCCGGCTTGAGCCCCATCGCCAGGGCCGAGACCACCAGGGCGCTCGTGCCGGAGTTGGTGGCCAAGGCATGCTTGACGCCGCAAAACTTGGCGAACTCCTGTTCGAGGGTATAGACCTTGTGCTTGAAGTCGGGGTCGTTCAGGTCGCCGTAGCGGAAGACGTAGCCCGAGTCGAGCACGTCCTTGATCTCGCGGCGTTCTTCGTCGCCGATCCAATATCGTCCGGGTCCTGGCATGGCATCTGCTCCTATGATCGTGTGTTTGGAATGTGGTGGCAAAAGGGGGACTGGCTCCGAGCAGAGCAGGTTCAGTACCCCAGAAAACGATAGCCGCAAGGTGCCTGTCCCCCTTTTGCCCGGAGCACCCCAGTGTAGCAGAAGGCGAGGGGGGCAGAATAGCCATTTGCGCTATTCTTTTGTCATTTTGCGACAGTCGCTGGTGCCACTGTGTCCTGCACGCTCTCGTATCTCGCCAAGTTTGTGGCACGGTAGTATAACTTGATAGTACATGGAAAGTTGATGGTCTAACTGAATGCCTCCCGAAAGCCAAATCACTCAGACTTCGTACGCGCACATTGTGCATACGCCGGGCACGATGGGCGGCCAAGCTCGCATCGAGGGACACCGAATCCGAGTCCGCGACGTGGTGCTCGCCCGCGACCTCGACGCACTCTCGCCGGAAGAGATCGTTGCTTCCGTCTATCCGAGCCTCACACTCGCTGAGGTCTATTCGGCCCTTGCCTACTACGAAGACCATCGCGACGAGATTGATCGCGCCGCCGAAACCGAGGAACGGTTTGTGGAGGAGTTTCGGCGACAGCACCCCGAACTGATCCGCGACACTCGGCCGCAGAAGGGGTAGGCGTGAAGCCAGTCGTGGCAACTACGCATCGGCCTGCTCTCGGGTACACTTTTTGTAGCAGCAACGCAATTGCTTAAGCTCCGACTGCTGATGGCTGGCCGATCCCCTCTCCCTTCACCCCTCTCCCTTCGCTAAAATGGCGGCATGGCTGCCCCCGATCCGCCCCCGAACCCCGCCCAACTGCTGGCCACGCCGGTGCAATTCCTCAAGGGCGTCGGGCCGGCGCGGGCCGAATTGCTCGAACGGCTGGGCCTGCACACCGTCCGCGACGTGCTCTTCTTCTTCCCCCGCGATTACCAAGACCTCAGCGACGAGCGGGAACGTCGACCAGCTTGAAGAGGGCAAGCTGCAAAGCGTCCGCGGCGTGGTCGAAGACATCGACCTGCGCAGCACCAGCGCCGGCGGCTGCGATCCTCGGCGTCTCGGTCCGCTGCCGCACCGGACACCTGCGGGCGATCTGGTTCAACCAGCCCTTCATGCGCGACCGCTTCCAGTTCGGCCAGCGGGTGATGCTCTCCGGCAAGCCGAAGTACGAGGGGCTCGTCTGGCAGATGCACCATCCGCGGGTCGAAGTCGCTCGACGACGAGGAAGAGGAGCCGGTCACGAAGATTCTGCCCGTCTATCCGCTGACCGAAGGGCTGCTGCAGTGGCAGATGCGGAAGATCGTCCGCGGGGCGCTGGAGACGTACGCCGACGTGCTCGACGAGGTCTTTCCCGACGAGTATCTTGCAGGCCCACGACCTCTGGCCGCTGCGGCAGGCGTTGCCGCAAATCCATTTCCCCGGCGACCAGGAGAGTTTGGATCGCGCCCGGCGGCGGCTGGTGTATCAGGAGTTGTTCATCCTGCAACTTGCGTTGGCCGTGAAGCGGCAGCAGCAGCACGACCAGCGGAAGGCCCCGGCGCTTGGAGGCCACGGCCAAGATCGACGCCCGCATCCGCCGGCTGTTCCCCTTCGAGCTGACCGCGGGGCAGGAGCAGGCGATTGCCGAGATTGCCGCCGACATGGCCGGCCCGCTGCCGATGAACCGGCTCTTGCAGGGCGACGTGGGCAGCGGCAAGACGGTGGTGGCGGTGTATGCCATGCTGCTGGCGGTGGCCCACGGCTACCAGGCCGTGCTGATGGCCCCCACGGAAGTCCTCGCCCGGCAACACGCCCTGACGCTCGAACGCATGCTGGCCGCCAGCCAGGTCCGCCGCGCCCAGCTGACCGGCGGGCTGACGCCGCAGCCAGCGGGCCGCCCTGCTGCAACTGATCGCCGCCGGAGAGGTCGACCTCGTCGTCGGCACCCAGGCGATCATCCAGGAGGACGTTTCGTTCGCCAAGCTCGGCCTGGTGGTGATCGACGAGCAGCACAAGTTCGGCGTGCGTCAGCGGGCGATGCTCAAGGGCAAAACGGGGACAGGCACTGCGGCGGTAAGGAGTGGTTGGAAAGTGGTGGAGAGTCCCCGTTTTGCCCGCCGATCCGCATTACCTGGTGATGACCGCCACGCCCATCCCGCGATCGGTGACCATGACGCTGTTCGGCGACCTCGACGTTTCGACGCTCCGCGACAGCCCGCCGGGCCGGCAGAAGGTCAACACCTATCTGGCCAACGAAGACCAGCGGGCCAAGTGGTGGGATTTCTTCCGCAAGAAGCTCCGCGAAGGCCGGCAGGGCTTCGTCGTCACGCCGCTGGTCGAGGAGTCGGAAGCGACCGAGGCCGCCAGCCTGGACGAAACCTACGAGACGCTGGCCAACGGCGAGTTGGAGGCCTTTCGGCTCGGGCTGATCCACGGCCGCATGGCGCCGGCCGAAAAGGACGCCGTGATGGACCGCTTCCGCAGCGGCGAGATTCAGGTGCTGGTCTGCACGTCGGTGGTCGAGGTGGGCGTGGACGTGCCCAACGCCACGCTGATGACGATCGAGGGCGGCCACCGCTTCGGCCTGGCCCAGCTCCATCAGCTTCGCGGGCGGATCAGCCGCGGCAAGTTTCCCGGCTTCTGCTGCGTCTTCGGCGATCCGCAGACCGAGGAATCGCGCGAGCGGCTGAAGGCGTTTGTGGCCTCGACCGACGGTTTCGAGTTGGCGGAGACCGATTTCAAGCTTCGCGGGCCGGGCGACATTTTCGGCACGCAAGCAGCACGGCCTGCCGCCGCTGCGGATTGCCGATCTGCTGCGCGACCAGTCGCTGCTGGAAGAAGCCCGCCGCGACGCCCACGCGCTGGTGACCGCCGATCCCGGCCTTTCTTCCGAAGAGCACGCCAAGCTGCGGCGGATGATGCTGGTGCGATACGGGAAGGCGCTGGAGTTGGGCGACGTGGGATGAGGGCTCAACCTACGTCGCTTCGCCTGACAGAAACACCCCTTCGGCAATCAGGGCCTCGCGGAGGGCTACCCGCACGGGATGGTTCATGTCGAGCACGTCGATGGTGGCGCGGCCTGACGGCGTCAATCCCACCAACAATGGCCCGTCCCAGCGGAAATGGTCGCTCCAGCGGTCGTTACGAGGATGAAAGAGCGGCTCAATGTGCTGCGTTTCCGAGTCGATGCCCGCAATGTTCGGGCCCTTGTGAACATTGCACCAGAAACAGGACAGCGCGAGGTTTGAGGCGACCGTCGCACCATGATGCTTCTCGGCGATGATGTGATCGATTTGAAACGACAACGGGTACAGGTTGCTCGGGAGTCGGCAATACTCGCAAGCGTGGTTGGCGCGTTCCCACACAAGTCGGCGAAGTGACTCGTCCATGAACGGCTAGCCTTTGGACTGCGATTCCTTCAAGGCCAGCCGTGCCTTGGATTGCAGCAGAGCGAGCAACTCGCCCACATGGCAGTAGCAATCCAGTTCTTCCTGTTCAGCGGCCGTCAAGTTGCCTTGGCGTGCCTTCTCGGCAAGCCCGTCCATACGCTGCCGATCGCTGGGAGGGAAGTTCATCCGCAGAAAGTATTGCGCGGCCTCAGGTGTGAGAAGGTCGTGATCTTCCTCAAACAGGCGCAACAGGATGCCGGCTTCGCCGGTATCGAAAGCGACGGTGGCGCCATGAAGTCCTTTCTTCAACTCCCAAGTCCATCGTACCGTTATCGACAAGGAGAGTCAACTCATCCGACCTCAGCTCACGTTGAACTGACTCTCCTTCGGTGCCAAGTTCATCGCTACCATTCCAGCCGCAGTTCGACGGCGGCAGGCTCGGTGGAGGCGGGGAGCACGACCTCCTGCTTGCCGGCCACCTCGCGGCCCAGGGCCGTTCCTTTGGCCTCGATGACGTACTTGCCGGCGGGCAGGTCGCGGAAGGTGAACCGCCCGTCGCCGTTGGTGACGCCGGCCTTCGACGCATCGCGGAGCGTCACGCGGATGTTTGCCAACGGCCGGCCGTCTTGCAACACGACGCGGCCGGCGATCGTGCTGGTCTTCGGTGCGGCCGCGGCTTGGGCTGCCGCCGCGGCGGGCCCAATCGTCACCAGCCTGTGCTGCTTGCTGGCGTAGCCCACGCGATCAGTGGCGCGCACGAGGACGCGGTATTGCCCCGGCTCGAGGTCGCCCGTGGGCAACGCGGCGTTCCATGTCCCGTCGGCCGAGGGCTGCCGCACGACTTTCGGCTCGATCTTCTTGTCGAAATCGTCGGCGTTTTGCAGGTCGAAGCTGAACTCCATCTTCTCGACGCCGCTAAGCTCGTCCCGCACCGTGGCCGAAATCCGGATGTTCTCGCCGCGGGGCACGGGCCGGCCGGGCGCTTCGACGTCGAACACCGGCGGGGCGGCGTCGAGCACCACCCGCACGAAGTCTCGCGCGGGGCGGGTATTCTCCGCCGGCTCGCGGCCGGGCAAGAGCAACTCCGCCGCGATGCGGACCTTCGTGTTCTTCAACCCGTTGGCCCCCATCGGGATCTTGAAATCGCCGACCCGCGCGTCGATCTTCATCTCGCCGTCGCCCGTGAGTTGTTGGAGGCGGATCGTCGCCTGGCGGTCGCTGAAGAATTGCCGCCGCTCCTCCGGGCAGAGATCTCGATTGCTGTCGTCGGCGATGATTCGCACTTCGACCCGATCGCCCGGCTCGCGGAAGGCATCCTCGGGGGCATCCGCCTGAAGCTCGACCGGCATGGGGGCCAAGAGCGGAATGCGAAACGCCTGGTCTTGAACTGGCGACGTGAAGCGCACCTGGCGGCGGTCGCGGTCGGGCCGAATCTCCGGCCGGTCGCGATCGCATTTCACTTCGTACACGAACGCGCGGGGATAGCCGTCCACCGACAGACGCACCGCAACCTTCCGGTCCACGCCGGGGCTGACGTCGGCATACAGGGCGGCCATCTGGTCGGCCGCGGTGATTTGGCCCTCGCTCTTGACCGCGATGCTCGGGTCGAGTTCTCCCTCGGTATTCCAGACCACGGTGATGGGAGTCTCGGGCGAGAGCGGAGGCAACTCGTCCGCAGCGATGGGCTGAACGTCGACGTGGATCTTGCCCTCCGCCGCATCATAGCGCACCCGCGGGGCAACATAGTCCCGCGGCGGCGCGGCATGAAGTCGATCCACTTGATCCACTTCGCCTCGCCGGTGGCCGCATCGCGGATCACGCACGCCAGGCCGCCGATCACGGGCCCCGGCGGGACCGGCGACGGGGTCGCCTCAGATTTGGCGGACCCCTTTTCCGCTCCTTTTTCCGCTCCCTTCTCGGCTGCCTTTTCTGCGGCGGCCGGCTTCGCTTCGGGGAAACGGATCGGCACGGCATCCTCTTTGGCCGGCAGCTTCATGTCCAGTGGCGGGGTGATCGCCGTCAGACCGGGCGCAGGTTGCCGCGGTTGTCGACCACCAGCTCGCGCGAGGGCGGCCGGCCCTGCGTCAACTCCGGCACCGCGACGAATTGGACCTTCACGTCCTTCTCCCGGGCCGAACGATTCACCAACTCGAAGCGATAGCTGTTGACCCGGTTGGGGAACGGCCGCAAGTGGAACTGCTCGCTGGCCTCGATCCGTCGTTCCCCGCGTGCCGCCCGTCTGATAGGCCACCATGTCGATCACGTCCGGCGAGGGCAAACGAACGGGGATGCGGAGGCTTGCGGTCTTTTCGCCGCAGCGAACGTTCACCATCAGCGACGTTTCGCGACCGCTCGACGCGCGAGCGACAACGGAGCACTTCAGCCGGGTCACGTCCTCGCCAAGCGACAAATCGGTCCACTTGCCTGACGCAATGGGCGTCTTTTCCCCCTCAATCTCCACTGCCAGTTCGCTCGGATTGTACGTCGCCATCCATTGCACGGCGCCGGGCGGACGGCCGACGGCTTCAATGCCTAGCTCCAGGGGCGTCGGACGGTCCTCGGGCTCCAACGCCAAGGTGTCGCGCGGTCCGTGGATCGCCAGGCGGAGTTCAGCCGATGCCGGAAAACGCGCCGGACGAACCGCGACGGCCACCACGTCGTCGCGAACCGCGGCCGCGTCGCGGGCGTCCACGGCCCGCAGCCAGCGCTCGCACCGCTGCGCCGCGGCCGGCTCGCCGAGGGCAGCCGCGTTGATTTCCTGGGGCAACCGGCGGTAGAAATCCCCGACGGCTTTACCCAGCGCCCGGTAATCGGCCAACAGGGCCGCGGCGGACGCCGTGCCGCTCGACTCGCTCGGCCCCTTGATCGCCGCGAGTTGTGTCGAAGGATCCGCCAACATCACGAGCCGCTCCTCCAGCGCCGCCAGATCGCGAAGTTGACTGCTCCAGCGGGCCAGCGAGGGAGATTGAGACGTCCCGGCCGTGGCTTGACCGACTTCTGTGCTCAACGGCTGCTGCAACTTGCTGCGGGCCTGAAGCAACCTCGCCCGCAACGTCGCCGGCAGAAGCGGCGTTGCCAGCAGGCTCTCGATCGGACCGGCGATCCCCTTTTTGCTCGGATCCTTGGTCGCCAGGTCGCTCAAGTCCACGGCGTCCTTATACAGTCCTTCATCTTCAATAGCTTTACGCAGGCGTTCCAGCGTCTGTGCTCGCTGGCCAAGGTTGTCCAGCATTTCCTCGATTGGCGTGCCGGTCGAGGCGGTGATTGCTACTCCTTCCAACGAGTCCAGCCCGTCGCCGAACGTCCGCAACTCCGCCAGAAAATCGACGATGGGTGAATAAAGCCGGTGTTGCCGCAATGAACTCTGCACGACGGCGGCGTGCCAACGGACGTAGTCGCGGGCACGAAACACGAACTCATTCTTGGCCCGGACCAGTTCCAGGAATCGGCTGGCCGGCGCCTCTTTGGCAATCTGATCGAACCGTTCCTCCTTGAGCCGGTCGAAGAATCGCTGCCGGGCGTCGGCCAAACGACTGAGAATCGTCGACGTCCCGGCAGCGGCCGGCAGCGGTTGTCCGGCCACGAGACTTGCCAGGGGCAGGATGTTGGTTCGCAGATCATCGGCCAGCGCCGTCGGATCCTCGGCCATCCCGCTTCGCCAGCGGCGTTCGTAACCCAACAGCAACTCCTGGTAGGCCCGCCACAGGTGGGGCGCGTAGTCCACGGGCGTCCAAGGCCCAGCGGCGGCCCGATCCTGCATCCTGTCGCGAAGTCGCCAACCCTCTTCCAGCAAGGCTTCAACCTGTTTCGCGGCCTTCTGGCGAGCATCGACGTCTTGCCGCGCAGCATCGGGCTTTTCCGAAGTATCGGCCGGTGCCTCGCCCTGTTGGGCCTCGTTGGCTTCGCGGCCGTGATCCGAAATCGTCAGCAAGTTCAGTCCGGCCGGCGCCGTCGCGGCGCCCTCACCGCCGTGCAGTAACCAAGGGTTCTGCGCTTCGGCGCTGCCGCTATCCCGATCGACCCAGCCGGCGACGCCGTCGTGGACGAAGTCCACCAACTCACCCAGTTCGATCATGCCGTCGCCGTCTCGGTCCGCCGCGCCCTTGAGTCCCTCGGCCACGAAATAGCCGAAGGCGGAGCGTCCTTCACTCTGGGAGACGTGCGAGGTTTCCAGCGGCCGATGAGACGCGAGGACCCACAGCCCCGGATCGCCACTTCGCCGGACTTCCTCTTCGAGCAAGGGCTCGAACTCGTTGACGATCATGCCCAGCCGCGGGTCGCCGGCCAAACCGTCGCCATCGAGGATCAGCAGTTTCTTCGCCGCCGGGCACGACTTGACCTGGCGGAGCAGTTCATCCAAAGGGCAGCGGCCGTCCTGCGACGTTCGCAAGTAGTCGCTACAGAGCACCCAAGCCTTGCCGTCGTCCGAAACGCCGTGGGCGCGAACGTAGAGAATCAGCGTATCGCGTCGGCCGGCATGCAGCCCTTGCAGCCGATTGGCGAGCGTGCGGATGCCTTGCGAGGTTTGCAGGTCGCGCAACACGACGCCCTGTCCAGGCCGCGGCAAATGGGCAAACGCGTCGATGTCCTCGACGGCAAACCGCATCGGCGGCACCGCCAGCACGTCATAATCGACGACCGGCAAGCCGACGAAATGGACGGAAGGGAGGAAGATCCACCACCAGAGCAGCCACCCCAGCACGCCCAGCAAAGCCGATCCCAGCAGCGTCAGAACAACCCGCTGGACATGCTTGGGCCTGGCCGGAGCCTCGCGGGCCCCTGCCCGCCAGGAGCGATGCGGCGAAGAAGGCGCGACGTGCCTGGCATCGGCTTGGTGCTCCCAAACAGCAGGGCCGCCGGATGTTTCGCAAGGCAAGCCGCGGGTGGCACGCCCTGAAAGGGCGTGTCGGGCGTGAAAGCTGAACTTGGCGATTCATCACGCCCTTTCAGGGCGTGCCACCCCCGAGGAAACTTGCAGAACTGATCCTTGCGTGGTTCCCGAGCGACGCAGCATCGGAATTGTAGCCCTTTGGCACGCGAATGCCAGGGGGCGGGCCAGCGGGCCATCGACGCGGCGTGGACCACTTGACCCAAGGGGGGTGGTTCTATAGACTCTTATCGGGGCCAAATTGTGAGGTTGGCCGGCAGCCTCTGCGAAGCTTCACGCCGGCCGCGACGTTTGCCGTCTGCGCCGGGGGGACACGATGCACAATCTTCCCGTCTACTGGTCCGAAGGCTTGTTCCTCCGGCCCCATCACTTCCAAGCCGCCGATCGCTATTGGACCGAGGCCGGCCACACCTCCGAGCAATGGGACCACCAGTACGACTACGGGATTCGCCGGCTCGAACTGAGCGACGAGGCCATCGCCAACTACCAGTTTCAAGTCAACGCCTGCCAGGCGCGGATGCGCGACGGGACGCTGATCTCGATCGAGCCCGGCGCGGAGCTGGACCGGGTGGACCTGAAGGAGGCCTTCGCCAAGGAATCGGTGGTGCGGGTGTTTCTGGCCGTGCCGAAGCTGAAACTGGGCAGCGCCAACGTGGCGCCGGCCAACGACCCCGGAAAGATCCCGTTACGTGGAAACCAAGCAGGCGATCCAGGACGAGAGCCTCGGCGGCAACGACCAGGAAGTGCAACTGCGGTCGCTGAACGTGCGGCTGCTGCTGTCGACGCAAGACCTGGCCGGCTACGAAGTCTTGCCGATCGCCCAGGTGCAGCGGGCAGGCGAGCGAGAGGCCGCTGCCGCGGTCGACGCCGGCTATTTTCCGCCGATGCTGGCCTGCGACGCCTGGCCGCCGTTGGGCCGGGACATCGTCCGCGCGATCTACGACATCATCGGCAAGAAGATCGAAGTCCTCAGCGAGCAGGTGGTCAACCGCAGCATCACGCTGGTATCGCAGGAGCCGGGCGACCTGGACCGCCTGTTGATGCTCTCGGAGTTGAACGTCGCCTACTGCACGCTGGGCGTGCTGGCCTTTGCCCTGGGCGTGCATCCGTTGACGGCGTACACCGAGTTGTGCCGGATCGTGGGCCAGCTGTCGATCTTTGCGCCCGAGCGCCGGCCGCCGGAGATTCCCGCCTACGACCACGACGACCTGGCGCGGATCTTCCGCTACATCAAGGAACGGATCGAACTGCTGCTGGCTGTCGATCCGCGACTACGAGTACGAGCAGCGGTTCTTCGTGGGCGAAGGGAAGGGGATGCGGGTCACGCTGGAGTCGAAGTGGTTCAACGCCGAATGGCAATGGTTCGTGGGGGTGGCCCGCGGCAACCTGAGCGAAAAAGAGTGCCTGAGCCTGCTCTCGCCCGGGGCGCTCGATTGGAAACTGGGCAGCGCCCGGCAGGTCGATGCGCTGTTCGAATACGGGGCCGAGGGGCTGCACATGACGCCCTTGCCGCAGTCGCCCCGCGCCCTGCCGCCCGGACGCGATTGGATCTACTACGAGGTCAGCCGCGGCAACGCCGCCTGGAAAGACGTGCTGGAAACGCAGACGCTGGCCATGCGGCTGAAAGACACGCTTGATCGTCAACCGCAACGAGTTGCAGGGGCAGCGGAAGTTGGTGGTGACTCGGTTGGCGGGAAACAGGCCGCCCTCCAATTCGCCTTGTTCGCGGTGCCCAATCGACCATGACTCCCAAGTTCAGCACCGCGGTCGACCCGGTTTTCCTGCACGTCCTGGGACTGCTGGAGCGGATCGGACGCGACGAGACACCCGTCGCCCAGCGAGGAGCGGCTCCGCATCCGCGGCTGGCTCGATCAGGCCGAGGGACGCTTGGGGCACGGGCAGGACTGGCTACTGGCCAAGTACGCCCTGGTCTCCTGGATCGACGACGTGCTGATCGAGGCCCCCTGGGAAGGCCGAAATTGGTGGAAGGAGAACGCCCTGGAAGTCGAGGTCTTCAACACGCGGCTGCGGAACGAGCAGTTCTACGTGAAGGCCAGCGAGGCGTCGTCGTTGCCGCAGAAAGACGCCCTGGAGACTTTTTACGTGTGCGTGGTGCTGGGGTTCCGGGGTCTGTACCGGGATCCGGTGGCGGCGGCGGCATTGGCCGAACCGCGGCAGCTCCCGCCCGACCTGGAAACCTGGGCCCGGCAGACGTCGATGGCCATTCAACTGGGCCAAGGACGGCCGCCCATCTCCGAGACCAGCGAGCCGATCGAAGGCGCCCCGCCCTTGGAAGGCCCTTTCCTCTTGATGTGGTCGTCCTTGTTCGGAGTGATCCTGGCCGTTTTCGCCATGATTTTTGCCTGGCTGTTCCTGATCGGACAGCATTGATCGAGGCGTGCCGCCATGACTGAATTCATCCGCCGCCTGCTGGACATCATCACCTACCCGTTGCGGGCGATGCTCTCGGCCCCGGGCCGGCTGATTTCGGGCTCGCGGCGCGTGGCCGGCCTGTCGCTGCCGGCGCGAGTGGCGCTGCTGGTGGGCTTCTTCCTGGTGATCTGCGTGGTCGCCACGCTGCTGGCGTTCTATCACACCCAGGACCGATCGTTCGTAAAGGCCAAGCTCACGCCGGCCTTCGTCACGGTCATCCTGGTGCTGGTCTTGTTGATTCCGCTGGTCCTCTACAAGGCCCTGAAATTGTGGCTGGAGGGCGAGGTCTCGCCGTTCCCGGACATCGATCACGCCTGGCGGGCCGGACTCGCGGAACTCGACCGGCAGGGGCTGGACCCCATGCAGACTCCCATCTTTCTGATCCTGGGTTCTGCCGGCGAAATCGCCGAGAAATCGCTGTTCGACGCCGCGAAGTTGAGCCTGAACCTCAGCACGGTGCCCCAAGGCCCGGCCGCCCTGCACTGGTACGCCAATCCGGAAGGCATCTACGTCGTTTGCACGGGCGTCGGTTGCCTCAGCCGGTTGTCGACGTTGGCCGGCGAAACCGCCGAGCAAGAGAGGTCGCGGCCCATGCCCGTCGCCCAGCGGCCGGCTGGCGACGCCCTGCGCGGCACGATTGTGGCCGGGCCCGCCGGCGGCATCGGGTCGCCCATGACCACCTCCGCCGCCGCGGCGTCGGTCCAACCGGTGGCCCGGCAGCCCAACATCCGCGGCACGATGGTTGTTGGCGGTCCGACAGAAGGCGGCGACATCGAGGCCGACGATCAAGCGGCCGTGGCGGAAAAGCGAGTCCTCAAACTGGACCAGCACGAGGTATCGGAGCAGACTCGCCGGCTGGAATACCTCTGTCGGCTGCTGCGCCGCTTGCGTCGCCCCTTGTGCCCATTAAATGGCGTTCTGACCTTGCTTCCGTTCGGGCTGATTCAGCGGAGCGTGCCGGAGTCGATCGAAGTGCAGCGGGCCGTTCAGCGAGACGCAGCCACGTTGATGGACGTCCTGAAGGCGCGTTGTTCGGTCACGGCGCTGGTGGTGGGCTTGGAGGAGGAGAGCGGATTCCGCGAACTCGTGCGGCGGGTGGGGCGCGATCGGGCCGTCGGACAGCGATTCGGCAAGGGTTTCAACCTGTGGAATTCCCCCTTGCCCGAACGCCTGGAGGCCCTGGCGGCCCATGCCTGCGGCGCCTTTGAGGACTGGGTGTACACGCTGTTTCGCGAAAAAGGTTCGCTCACCAAGCCCGGCAACACGCGGCTCTTTGCCCTGTTGTGCAAGATCCGCCACAATTTGCAGACCCGGCTGGCCAACATTCTGGTCGCGGGCTACGGCCATGATCCCGATCAGGAGCGAACCGCCGGCAAGTCATTGCTGTTCGGAGGGTGCTATTTCGCGGCCGCGGGCGAAACGGAGGACCGTCAGGCGTTCGTCAAGGCGGTCTTTGAGAAGCTTCCCGCGCAAGAAGAAGACCTGGAATGGACGGACGAGGCTTATCGCGAGGACCAGCGTTACCAGTTGTTCGCGCGGTTCGCCCTCGGGGCCGACACCGCACTGCTGGTGGCACTCGTCGTAATGATCGTCCGCAAGTGGTTCTGGTGAATGCCGCGCGGCAATGTTTGCGCCGCCGGCGTACCTTCGCGCCACACCAGGCAGGGCCAATCAGTTTTCCCAAATCCGGCTGTAGGAGGCGACTCCAGTCGCCGATTTCCGGTTGTTTTCAAGCAATCGGCGACAGGAGTCGCCTCCCACAGTGAATAAGTGAATAACTGATCGGCCCTGCCACGCCTGGGATTCTGATGGACGGACCGACAGGGACGTCTATAATTGGCTGGCAGCCGCAACTCGGCTTGGCATCGCCACGACCGGGGGGTGAGATATGTTCGCTTTACCGTCGGATGCGAGAGTTCCTTCCGGTTGTCGGCAGCCCGTGGCGAGCGAAGATGTCCAGGAACTGCCGGTCACCGTTGATTTCGGCCTTCTGGAAACGGTGTTGCGTGAAACGGAGGAGTCGCTTGAGGGCGATCAGGCCCTCACGGACGGCGAGAGGGCGGCTCTGCACGAGGTGGCGCGGCGCCATCGCGGCGAGCCGCTTTGTTTGGACCCGGTGACTATCGAGTTGGTGCAAGCGGTGGTGGGCGGCCGATTTGGATCGCGTCGCGACTCGGCCGATTTTTGGCGAGAGATGGTCAATCGCGTTGCCCAGAGCGTTTTCGACGCCCCGGCGTCTCACGATCGACTCAGTGCCTTGTGGGCACGGCTGGGAGATGGCCAACCATGACCTCGGTGCCAAGTACCCAAACGTTGATTGCGGAATGCCAAGGATTGGTGCATTCCCTGGCCGTGCAAATCCATCGCAAACTGCCCCCGTACATCGAGCGCGAGGACCTGATCGCCTACGGTCAGGTTGGGCTGGCCGAGGCGGCGCGGGACTTCGATCCGGTGCGCGGAAGCCGCTTCTCGACCTTCGCCTATTACCGGATTCGCGGGGCAATCTACGATGGCCTGGCCAAGATGTCGTGGTTCAGCCGCGCCCAATATAGCCGCATGCGCTACGAGAAAATGGCCGGCGACGTGCTGCGTCAGGAGGCCGAAGAGGGCCGGCAATCTCCACCCGAAGACATTGAGGGCGAGATGCGGCACTTTCGCAACCTCGGCCAGACCTTGGCCGTAGTCTATTTGTCCACGAACACGGGACTGGAGAGCGAATCGGACGCCCTGAGCCTGGTTGATGCCGCCGCGCCGGCGCCGCCGGCCGAGGCGATCCGCCACGAAATCAACGAGAAACTGCACGAATATGTCGATGCCTTGCCCCAGGATGCGGCCAAACTGATCCGCGCGATCTACTTCGAGGGACTCGACTTGCAGCAGGCCGGCCAGCGGCTGGGGATCAGCAAGTCCTGGGCGAGCCGGCTGCACGCCAAGACGCTCCGCCGCCTGGCTCGCGATCTCCAGATCTCGGGGACTGTCACCAACGCTTGAAGCCAACAATACTTTGGAGGGGGATTGCTTGTGGGGGCCAACCTGTGTATTTTTGTGATGGAGAAAAGGGACTCGTCGGTCGGTCGATTTCGTTGCCGAGAGGTGAAGTATGGGGACGCCTGAGATACTCGACTTCGAGCGGCTTCTGACGCCGATTCCCGGCGAGAACCCTGCGGGCAGGCCGCTGCGAGCGGACTTTTCGCCCACCGCCGTGTACCGGGCCATCAAGGATGCCCGTTCCGAGGCCCGCGCCGGCGAACGCAGCGCCGCTTGGGGCGAAGACCGGGAGACCCAGTCGGCCGATCCCTGGACCGCGTGGAAACGGTTGCTGGAACTTGCGCCCAAGGCCATTGCCGAGGAATCGAAAGACATCGAGGTCGCGGCCTGGTTGTCCGAAGGCCTGGTGCGCGAGCACGGCTACGCGGGGCTGCGCGACGGCTTCCGCCTGATGAGCCAACTGGTCGAGTCGTTCTGGGATACGCTCTATCCGTTGCCCGACGAAGACGGCTTGGCGACCCGTCTCGCGCCCGTGGCAGGGCTCAATGGCGAAGAGAGCGACGGCGTGCTGATTGCGCCGATCCTCAACATCCCGATCACGGCCGCCGATAGCAGCCCCCCGCTGAGCCTGGCCGACTATCGCCGCGCGGTCGATCTGGATCAGGTGACCGATCCGGCAAAGCGGACCCAGCGCATCGAGCAGGGAACGGTCACGTTGCAGGTGTTCGAGAGGGCCGTGCGCGAGACCCCGCGGGAGTTCTACGACCACCTTCAGGAAGACATGCGCGAGTGTTCGGAGGCGTTCGAAAAGCTCTGCGCCGTGCTGGAAGAGAAGTGCGGCAAGGATGCCGGCGGTTACCCGCGGCCCCTCCTTCCTCGGCGATCCGCAGCGCGCTGGAGACCTGCCGCGACGAGGTGCGCGGGATTGTCGGGCGCCTTCTCGGCGCCGGCGGCTCGGAGGCGGCCGAGGACGGCAACGGAACGGCCCTGGTTTCTCGCCAGGGCCCGCTGGACGGGTCGGCGTCCGGGGTGCGGACGCGGGAAGACGCCTTCCGAGCGCTGTTGCAGGTGGCCGACTACTTCAAGCGCACCGAGCCGCATTCGCCGGTCGCCTACGCATTGGAGCAGGCGGTGCGTTGGGGCCGGATGCCGCTGCCCGAACTGTTGACCGAACTCATCCCCGAGCAGACCGCTCGGGAACAGATATTCAAGATTGTGGGTATCAAACCGCCGGAGCAACCGTTGTCCTAGTTTGCGCGGCTTCGCCGATTCGGAAGCCGCGGATCGCTCGTCGCGTGTGACGACAGCCGGAACACACGGAAAGGTTTATCGCCGCGCACCTATCCCAAGCCTCTTACGTCTGGAGGTCCAAACTTATGGCAAAGAGTATCCATGACAAGCTGAAACGCGTGCGCCCCCGCGCGTCCACATCACCTACGACGTGGAAACGGAAGGGGCCATGGTGGAAAAGGAGCTGCCCTTCGTGGTCGGCGTGCTGGGTGATTTTTCGGGCAATCCCACCGAGCCGCTCAAGCCGCTGAAGGACCGCAAGTTCATCCAGATCGACCGCGACAACATCGACGACGTCATGACCCGCATGACGCCGGGCCTGAATCTCCGCGTGGAAAACACGCTGAAAGGCGACAACAGCGAGTTGGCCGTCCAACTGAAGTTCAACTCCATGGACGACTTCGAGCCCGCCAACGTCGCCAAACAGGTGGAGCCGCTGCGGAAGCTCCTCGAGACCCGCGACAAGCTCCGCGATCTCTTGACCAAGGTGGACCGCTCCCCGGATCTCGAAAACGTGCTGGAACAGGTCCTGGCCAACACCGACGAGCTGAAGAAACTCTCGGCCGATCTCGGCTTGAACGTATCCGGTTCTACGGGAAAGGAGAATGACCAATGAGCACGGGCGAAGAACTGAAATCACAGGCCGAAGCGGCGCAAGTCCTGGTCAAGGAAGGCAGCCTTCTGGACCAGGCCATCAAAGCCACCAAGCAAACCGAGCAGTCCCGCGCAGGAACTGTTGCGCACCCTGACCGAGGAGGCCCTCAAAGGCACGGTCAGTTGGAACAAGGACGTCACCCGCACGATTTCGACGGCCATCACGGCCATCGATGCGGTCATCTCCAAGCAACTCGCGGCCGTGATGCACGCCCCCGAGTTTCAGAAGCTGGAGGGCTCCTGGCGGGGCCTGAATTACCTCGTGATGAACAGCGAGACCAGCGCCCAACTGAAGCTGAAGGTGATGAACGTCTCCAAGCGCGAGCTGTTCAAGGATCTGGACCGGGCCGTAGAGTTCGACCAGAGCCAGGCCTTCAAGAAGTTGTACGAAAACGAGTTCGGCACCCCCGGCGGCGAGCCGTACGGGGCGTTGATCGGCGACTACGAGTTCACGAACCATCCCGAAGACATCGACATGCTGACGAAGATGTCGAACGTGGCGGCGGCGGCGTTCTGCCCGTTCATCACGGCGGCGGCGCCGGCGTTGTTCGGCTTCGAGGAGTTCACCGAGCTTTCCAAGCCCCGCGACCTGGAGAAGATCTTCGACACCATCGAATACACGAAATGGAAGTCGTATCGGGAGTCGGAGGATTCGCGGTTCGCAGTGCTGACCATGCCGCGGGTGTTGGCCCGCCTGCCTTACGGCTCGCAGACCAAGCCGGTCGAGGCCTTCGATTACGAGGAGGCCCCGTTGGACAAAGTCGGAAAGGCCAAGCCGTTCCCGCACGAGCACTATTGCTGGATGAACGCGGCCTACGTGATGGGCACCCGCATGACCGACGCCTTCGCCCAGTACGGTTTCTGCACGGCCATCCGCGGGGCCGAAGGGGGCGGCAAGGTCGAGGGCCTGCCGGCGCACATCTTCACCAGCGACGACGGCGACGCCGACCTGAAATGCCCCACGGAGATCGGCATCACCGATCGCCGCGAGGCGGAGCTGAGCAAGCTGGGCTTCCTGCCGTTGTGCCACTACAAGAACACCGACTACGCCGTGTTCTTTGGCGCAGACCACGCAGAAGCCCAAGAAGTACGATCGTCCCGAAGCGACCGCCAATGCGGCCATTTCCGCCCGGCTGCCGTACATCATGGCCTCGTCCCGCTTCGCGCATTACCTCAAGGTCATTGCCCGCGACAAGATCGGCTCGTTCATGGAGCGCGAAGACTGCCAGAGCTGGCTGGAGCGTTGGATTGCCAACTACGTCAGCGCCGATCCAAAACCCAGTCAGGAAGTCAAGGCTCGCTATCCGCTGCGGGAGGCCAAGATCGAAGTCCGCGAGGTTCCCGGCACCCGGGCAGCTACAACGCGGTGGCCTGGCTGCGGCCCTGGCTGCAAATGGAGGAATTGACGACTTCGTTGCGGATGGTGGCCCGGATTCCTCAACTGCAGAAGTGATTCGTTGGGCGGTGCCCACCCTGTGTGTGCGGCCAGCGACGCCGTGGCATGCCGGTTGCGTTGTGGGAGGCGACTCCAGTCGCCGATGGCGATGTAGAATCCGCGGAAAAATCGGCGACTGGAGTCGCCTCCCACAACCACAAACCGGTTCCTTCGACAGGCTGGCAGCACGCCCGGCGGGGGCGGGAAACGGAGTGGTGCGGATGGCTGGAGAAACTGCGGAGAACAATCGCACGGGCAGCCCCCAGGCGATGTTTGCCGAGGCCGCCGGCGCTCCGCCGGGGCGCCGGCCGGCGGCCTGCCGGAGCCGCCTGCCGGCGGGTTGCTCGATTCGCTGCTGGCCGCTACGGCGGCTGCGGGCCCGGCGCGGGCCTCGTTGGACGAGTTCCTCCAGGAACCATCCCCGCAACAGGCCTTGCGCCGCTGGCTGGCCGAGATCGCGCCGGGAAAGCGGCCGCGGTCGAAAGACGACTTGGTGCGGTTGCTCAGCCGCGACGTCGCCCTGCTCGATGCCTTGCTCGACGGCCAGGTCAACGCCATCCTCCATCATCCCCGCTTCCAGAAACTGGAGGCGTCGTGGCGCGGCCTGCGCTACCTGGCCGAGCAGGCCGAAGGGGCTGAAAACGTCAAAATCCGCGTCTTGAGCGTCTCCTGGAACGAACTGGCCCGCGATCTCGAACGGGCCATCGAGTTCGACCAGAGCCAGTTGTTCCGCAAAGTCTACAGCGACGAATTCGGCACGCCGGGCGGCGAACCATTCGGCCTGCTGCTGGGCGATTACGAAATTTGGCCGCATCCCTGGCGGCTCACCCCGTCGATGACGTGGCAACGCTCCAGGCCATCTCGCAAGTGGCGGCGGCGGCCTTCGCGCCCTTCATCGCCGGCGTTCACCCGTCGATGTTCGGCCTGGACCAGTTCTCCGACCTCGAACAGCCGCTGAATCTCGCCAAGACGTTCGACCAGCTCGAATACCTGAAATGGAAGGCCTTTCGCCAGACCGAGGACGCGCGCTTCGTGGGCCTGACGCTCCCCCGCATCCTCCTGCGGCTGCCGTACGAGGATGACGGCTCGCGGGTCGACGGCTTCCGCTATCGCGAGGACGTGGCCGGCCCCGACCGAAACGCCTATCTCTGGGGCAATGCGGCCTATGCCTTCGGGGCCGTGGTCATCCGGACCTTCGCCGAAACCAGTTGGCTGGCCGGCATTCGCGGCGTGGAACGCGACGAGGTGAAAGGCGGGATGGTCTCGGGGCTGCCGGTCCACTGCTTCTCGACCGACAAGCACGGCGTCGCGCCCAAGTGCTCCACCGACGTCATCGTCACCGACTTTCAGGAACAGGAACTGAGCGAACTGGGCTTCATCCCCTTGTGCCATTGCGCCGACACCGATTTCTCGGCGTTTTACGGCAATCAATCGGTGCAATTGCCCAAGAAATACGACGAGCTGGCGGCCACCATGAACGCCCGCATCTCCGCCATGCTCCAATACATGTTGTGCGTGTCGCGGTTCGCGCACTACCTGAAGGTGGCCGCTCGCGACAAGATCGGCTCGTTTGCCGAAGCCGGCGAGTGCGAAGAATACCTCAACCATTGGATCCAACGATACGTCACGTCCGACAGCGAGGCATCCCCGGCGGTCAAGGCCGTCTACCCGCTCCGCGAGGCCAGCGTGCGGGTGCGCGAGCATCCGGGCAAACCGGGCAGCTATCTGTGCGTGGCGCATCTCTGGCCGCATTTCGAGCTGGACGAGTTGACAACGACGTTGCGTGTGACCACGGAACTGACGCCGGGACAAGCCGCCTGACGGCCGTTGCACGGCCATCCATGAGAGAGCGAACGCCGGTGTTTACAACTTCTGGAAGTCTTTCCCATAGCAAAGGGGATCGCGCATGAATGCCGCAGAACTTTACCGATCCGGCCAAATGGCGGAGGCCATCGCCGCGGCCACCGACGAGGTCAAGCGGCGGCCCGCCGAACAGGGCCCGCGCGGCCTGTTGGCCGAATTGCTCTGCTTTGCCGGCGAGTTTGAGCGGGCCGACAAGCAACTCGACACGCTCGGCCAGCAAGACGTGTTGTCGGCCGTGGGGATCAGCCTGTTTCGGCAGTTGCTCCGCGCCGAGCAGGCCCGCCAGCAGTTCTACGCGGAAGGGCGCATGCCCGAACTGCTCGACGCCGGGCCGCCGCGCGTGAAGCTGCACCTGGACGCGTCGATTCGCATTCGCGAGGGCCAGCCCGCCGAAGCCGCGGCCTTGCTCGACCAGGCGGAAGAAGAGCGGCCGGAGTTTCCCGGCGCCTCCGGCGGCCGCCCTTTCAGCGACATTCGCGACATCGACGACCTCACCTCCTCGTTCTTCGAAGTGCTTACGACCACGGGCAAATACTACTGGATTCCGATGGAACGCGTCGAGTTGATCGAGTTCCGCGACCCCGTGCGGCCGCGCGATCTGCTCTGGCGGCGGGCCCACATGGTCGTTCGCGGCGGCCCCGACGGCGAAGTCTTTCTTCCCACGCTCTACGCCGGCTCGCACGCCGACCCCGACGACCGCATCCGGCTGGGCCGCTTGACCAATTGGCAGGGCGGCGAAGACGCGCCGGTCCGGGGGATGGGCCAGCGCATGTTCGCCCTGGGAGAGGAAGACGTCGGCATCCTGGAGTTGAAGGAGATCACGATCGCTGCTGCCGAGGCGGAGACCGACCATGGCGCGAATTGAAGCCGATCAGCCGCTGGTGCCCTCGGTGCTCGATCGCCTGATCGACTACGAGCCGACGGCCAGCCGGGAATCGCCCACGTCGCGCAGCCAACTCCTGCGCGACTTGAAGCAGCACC
The DNA here is from genome assembly GCA_963759115.1 of uncultured Planctomycetaceae bacterium. Lineage (GTDB taxonomy): Bacteria > Planctomycetota > Planctomycetia > Pirellulales > Thermoguttaceae > CAVWXT01. The sequence goes on along the minus strand of CAVWXT010000001.1, from coordinate 490,530 downwards.
TCCGCCGCGACCTGGAGAACCTGCTGAACACGCGGCGGCGCTGCCGGTCGTGGCCGGCAAACCTCGACGAGTTGGAGTTGTCGCTGGTGAACTACGGGATTCCCGACATGACGGGGTCCGCCCTGGGTTCGGCCGTCGGGCGGGACCAGTTCCGCGAGGACTGCGAAAAGGTGCTGCGGCTCTTCGAGCCCCGCTTCACGAAAGTCGCCGTCGAGATGCTCGGCAACGCCGAGCCGCTGGACCGCACGCTGCGGTTCCGCATCAACGCCATGCTGCACGCCGAGCCGGCGCCCGAACCCATCGTGTTCGACTCGGCGCTGCAGCCGGTCACGGGCAACGTGGCGGTGAAGGGAACAAGTCGATGAGCGAGGAACTGCTCCCCTATTACCAGCGTGAACTGGCCTTCGTCCGCCGGCTGGGCGCCGAGTTTGCCGAGGCCCATCCCAAGATCGCCGGCCGGCTCCGCCTGGGCCCCGACGTGGCCGAAGACCCGCACGTCGAGCGATTGATCGAGGCCTTCGCGTACCTCAACGCCCGCACGCGGCACAAGCTGGACGACGACTTTCCCGAGATCACCGACGCCCTGATGGGCGTGCTCTATCCGCATTATCAGGCCCCGATCCCCGCCATGGCCGTTGCCCAGTTCGCGCTTGATCGCGGGCAGGGCGAGTTGTCCGCCGCCTACACGATCCCGCGCCACGCGATGCTGGAGACGGCCCCGATCGAGGGCGAGCCGTGCCGCTTTCGCACCTGCTATCCCACCGCGCTCTGGCCCATCGAGCTTTCGTCCGCGGCCGTGACCGGACGGCCGTTTGCCGCCCCGCAGACCGTCCACAGCGCCAACGCCGTGGCCGTCCTCAGAATCCAGTTGCAGTGCTTCGCCAAGGAAATGACCTTCCGGCAATTGGCCCCGGAATCGCTGCGGCTGTTCCTCAAAGGGCAGTCGCAGCACGTATTTGCCCTGTACGAGTTGCTGTTGAACAACACGCTTGGAGTGGCCCTGGCCACTGGGCCGACCGACCGCGAGCCCGCGGTGCTCGATCGCGGCTGCGTGCAGCCGGTGGGCTTCGGGCCCGACGAGGGAATGTTGCCCTATTCCCCGCGCTCGCTGCTGGGATATCGCCTGTTGACCGAATACTTCGCCTTCCCGCAGAAGTTCTTGTTCTTCGATTTGGCCGGCATGGGCCGGCGAGCGCTCGCGAAGGTGGGCAACCAACTGGAGGTCTTCTTCTATCTCAGTCGAACCAGCGTCGACTTGGAGCAGAACGTCACGGCCGACACCTTGCAGCTTGGTTGTGCGCCGATCGTCAATCTGTATCAGCAGCGGGCGGAGCCCATCGCGCTGACGCACACCGAAACCGAATACCGCGTGGTGCCCGATGCCCGGCGGCCGATGGCCCACGAGGTCTACTCGATCGACCGGGTCACGGCGACCGCGCCCGACCACGCCGCGGTCGAGTACCAGCCGTTCTACTCGTTCAAACACGCGGCCGACCGCCGCCAGCAGAAGACCTTTTGGTGGGCCACGCGCCGGCCGGCCGGCCAGGCGGGCCAACCGCGGGCGGACGGAAGCGAAGTCTACCTGTCGCTGGTCGACTTGGGCTTCGACCCTTCGGCCCCGGCCAACGGCACGCTGGACGTGGAAACCACGTGCTTGAGCCGCGATCTGCCCCACCAATTGCCGTTTTCGGCGGGCGAATCGGCCTTTCGGCTCGCCGCGGGCGGACCGATCGCCCGGATCACGTGTCTGACGGGCCGGCCGACGAAGACCCTTCGCCCCGCGCTCAAGCGAGGTGCGGTGTGGCGATCGATTTCCCACTTGTCGCTGAACCATCTTTCGCTGGTCGATGGCGAGGAGGGCGCCGACGCCCTGCGCGAGATCCTCAAACTGTACGACTTCGCCGATTCGGCCGAAACGCGGTCCATGATCGACGGGATTCTCAGCGTCCGCAGCCGCCGCGTGGTGGGACGCGTGCCCGGCGACGTCCGCGGCGGATTCTGCCGCGGAGTCGAGGTCACGGTACACCTCGACGAGGACCGCTTTGCCGGCAGCGGCGTCTTCCTGTTTGCCTCGGTCCTCGAGCACTTCCTCGGCCTGTACTGCAACATCAACTCGTTTTCCAAGCTGATCGTCACCACCAATCGGCGCGAAGGAGAGCTGCGGAAATGGCTGCCGCGAGCGGGCGAAATGATACTGCTCTGATCGACCGGCTGCACGCCGACGCCTATCGCTTCGACTTCTTCCAGGCGGTGCGCGTCTTGGAGTGCGCCGCCAGAAACGTTTCCCGCGCCGAGAGCGGCCGGCCGCGATTTCCCGTGGGACAGGACAACGCGCCAGGGCAAGAGGCGGTCCGTTTTCGGGCCTTGCCCTCGCACAGTTTCCCCACCGGCTCGATCAGCGAAATCCGTTGTCCCACAGAGCCGCGGCCGCCCGAGATGGTCACGGCCTTTCTGGGGCTCACCGGTCCCAACGGGGTCCTGCCGCGCCACTACACCACGCTGTTGATCGAGCGCACCTGCGCCAAGGATTTCGCCCTGCGCGACTTCCTCGACGTCTTCAATCACCGGGTGACGTCGCTCTTCTATCGGGGCTGGCAGAAGTATCGTCTGCCGTTCGCCTATGAGCAGTTTCAGTCGGCGGCGGCGGAAGGAGCGGACGACCTCGTTACGCAGTGTTTGTATTGCCTGCTGGGGCTGGGCACCGGCGGATTGCGCGGCCGCCTGTCGTTCGACGACGAGGCAATCCTCTTCTACGCCGGACATTTCGCGCACCATCCCCGCTCGGCCCAGGCGCTGGAGCGAATCCTCGCCGATTACTTCGAGCTGCCGGTCGTGATCGGGCAGTTCCGCGGACAATGGCTGTATCTCAGCGAGGACGACCAGTTGTCGTTGCCCTGCCCGCGCTGGCCGCAGGGGCTCAACACCCAACTGGGCCGGAGCGTCGTGATCGGCCAGCGCGTGTGGGACGTGGAAGGCAAGTTCCGCGTGCGCGTCGGGCCGCTGGGCTACGCCGGCTTCCGCCGCCTGATGCCCTCCGGCGACGTGCTGCGGCCGTTGTCGGAAATGACGCGCACCTACGCCGGCCCGCAATTCGAGTTCGACGTTCAGGTGGTCCTCAAAGCGGCAGAAGTCCCCTGCTGCCGTCTGGGCGGCGATGGGACCGATCCCTCCCGGCTCGGCTGGAACACCTGGATTCTCAGCAAAACAGTCGCTCAGGACGTCTCTGACGCCGTCTTTTCTTGGGAAGGTTGACCATGGATCAAATCAGTCTGAAATCGCTGGTGAGCAAGCTCAACGACACCTGCCGCCGGGCGCTGGAAGCGCCGCGGGGCTCTGTCTCTCGCGTACCCACTACAACGTGGAGATCGAGCACTGGCTCTTGAAGCTGGTCGAAATCTCCGACGCCGATCTGGCGGCCGTGTTTCGTCATTACGGCGTCGACACTTCGCGGCTGCGCGCGATCTGACCACGGTGATCGACCGCTTCAAGACGGGCAATTCCCGCGCCCCGGCCCTATCGCCCAATATCGTGACCCTGGTGAAAGAAGCCTGGATGGAGGCTTCCATCGGCTTCAGCGCCCCGCTGATCCGCTCGGGCTACCTGCTCTCCGCCTTGCTCTCGAGCGAGACGCTGGCGATGACGGCCCACGCGGCGTCGCGCGAGTTCGAGAAGATCTCGCCGGAAGCGCTGCACAAAGAGCTGCGCGACGTGACGGCCGACACCAGCGAGGCCCGCAGCGAAATGGCGGCCGAACCGGCCGCGGCGGGCGTTTCCGGCGGGCGTCCCGCGGGCCCGCTGGGACCCACCAAGACCCCGGCTCTGGACCAGTTCACCATCGACTTGACCGCGCGTGCCCGGCGCGGCGACATTGACCCCGTGCTGGGACGCGACACCGAGATCCGCCAGATCGTCGACATTCTCACCCGCCGCCGCCAGAACAACCCGATCATGACCGGCGAAGCGGGCGTGGGCAAGACGGCCGTGGTCGAGGGATTCGCCCTGCGCATCGCCGCCGGCGACGTGCCCCCGCCGCTGAAGAACGTTTCCATCCGCACGCTCGACCTGGGGCTGCTGCAAGCCGGGGCGGGCATCAAGGGCGAGTTCGAGAACCGCCTGAAATCCGTGATCGAGGAAGTGAAGGCCTCGCCCCAGCCGATCATCCTCTTCATCGACGAGGCCCATACCATGATCGGCGCGGGAGGGCAGGCCGGGCAGGGCGACGCCGCCAATCTCTTGAAGCCGGCCCTGGCCCGCGGCGAACTCCGCACGATCGCCGCCACGACCTGGGCCGAATACAAGAAGTATTTCGAGAAGGATGCGGCGCTCGCCCGCCGCTTCCAGGTCGTGAAGGTCGAAGAGCCCACCGAGGCCGCGGGCGTGAACATGATGCGCGGTCTGGTGGAGACCCTGGAGAAGCACCACAAGGTTCGCATCCTCGACGAGGCCGTCGTGGATGCCGTGCGGCTTTCGCACCGTTACATCTCCGGGCGGCAGTTGCCCGACAAGGCCGTGAGCCTGTTGGATACGGCGTCCGCCCGCGTCGCCATCGGTCACTCGGCCACGCCGGCCTCGCTGGAAGATTGCCGCCGCCGCATCGAACAGTTGACGGTGGCCTTCGACATTCTGGATCGAGAAAATCGCTCGGGCGGCGACCATCGGCAGCGGCTGGATGACCTGACGCAGGCCAAGACCGCAGCCGAGAAGGAACTGGCCGCTCTCGAAACGCGGTGGAAGGAAGAGTCGGAATTGGTCGGCAAGATCCGCGAGATTCGCAGCCGGCTGGAAGCGCCGCCTGTGGGACAGGTTGCCAACGTGGGGCAGGTTGCCAACGTGCCTGCGACGGCCGCCCCGCCCGCACCATCCGGCGGAGCGAGTCCCCCGGCCAGTCTTCCCGCGGGAACGCCGCCCCCATTGCCGGCCGCCGAAGCGCTCACGCCCGAGGAACGCGACCGCCTTGGCAAGGAATTGGCCGAACTCAGTGGCCAGCTCAAGACCCTGCAAGGCGAGCATCCGCTGATGCAAGTCTGCGTCGACTCGCAGGCCGTGGCCGAGGTGGTCTCGGGCTGGACCGGCATCCCCGTGGGCCGCATGGTGACCGACGAAATCCGCACCGTTCTGGGGCTTAAGCAGCGCATGGAGGAACGCATCGTCGGCCAGTCGCACGCGCTGGATGCGATCGCCCAGCGGATTCGCACCTCGCGGGCCAATCTGACCGATCCGCGCCGCCCCATCGGCGTCTTCCTGCTGGTCGGCCCCAGCGGCACCGGCAAAACGGAAACCGCCATCACGCTGGCCGAGCTCCTCTACGGCGGCGATCAGAACATGACGGTCATCAACATGTCGGAGTTCAAGGAGGAGCACAAGGTGTCGCTGCTGATGGGCTCGCCGCCGGGCTACGTGGGCTACGGCGAAGGGGGCGTGCTGACCGAGGCCGTCCGCCGCCGGCCCTACAGCGTTGTCCTCCTCGATGAAATGGAGAAGGCCCATCCGGGCGTGCAGGACATCTTCTACCAGGTGTTCGACAAGGGCAGCCTCCGCGACGGCGAGGGCCGCGACATCGACTTCAAGAACACGCTCATTCTCATGACCTCGAACGCGGCCACCGACCTCATCATGAAGCTCTGCGCCGATCCGGAAACCCGGCCCGAGCCGGCCGCGCTGGCCGAGGCGTTGCACCCGGAGTTGTTGAAGACCTTCAAGCCGGCGTTTCTCGGCCGCGTGGTGTTGGTGCCGTATTTTCCGCTCTCCGACGACGCCATGCGGCGGATCGTGGTGTTGCAGCTCGATCGGATCGCCCGCCGGGTGGCGGAGAACCATCGGGCGAAGTTCTCCTACGATCCCGAGTTGGTGGCCGGCGTGGCCGCCCGTTGCACCGAGGTGGAAAGCGGCGCCCGCAACGTCGACCACATCCTTACCCGCACGCTGTTGCCCGAGATGTCGGCCGAGTTTTTGGCGCGGATGGCCGAAGGACAGGCCATTTCGGAAGTGAAGGTGGCGATGAATCCGGAGGGGACGTTCCGGTATGAATTCAAGTGATCGGGTGGTAGAGCAGTTCTGACGCATTCTCTAACCTGTCACATGTTCTGACATTTCCTGACCGAAGCAGATCACGATGGAACACACTCCCCAGTCAATCGAACGCGCGAAGTACGACGCGGCGAGTCGGGCGCGAGAGTTCGAGATCGATCTCTTTTGGAAGAGAGCTTTGTTCTTTTGGGGGTTTTTGGCAGCCGCCTTCGTCGCGCTGGTTGCGACGGACGGCAAGAGCCCTCGACTGGCTGTGGTGATCGCGTCGTTCGGCGCAGTGTGTGCATGGACGTGGACCCTGGGAAATCGTGGAAGCAAGTTCTGGTACGAGAGTTGGGAAAGGAAGCTGCAGGCCGCCGAGCATCCCATCACTGGGGTGCTCTTCGGACAAATCGAGAAACCGAAAGACGAAGGGTGGTGGTTGTCGGCCCGGCGCTACTCGGTCAGCCGCCTGGCCATCGGCCTCAGCGACTTCACGTTGATTGTGTGGGCAGTCATTTTGGTCCACGAAGCGACCGGCCTCTGGTGCAAATGTGTTCCCGAGTGCCTCGCCAACACCTTGGCTACAGGCTTTGCCATAGTGTCCGTCGTGTACGCGGTTTTGCTGGAGGCGACATGTCGAAAACACAGTGAGGCGATCAATCCGGATGCCTAATAACCGGGAAGAATAGCGCGATCGGGACTTTCGTTTGTGTCCAAATCACCAAACGGCTTCAGTTTGTCGAGGCCAATGTGAGAGATAAATGGGATCAGGAGTTCTTGCTTGCGTCCAAATTGCCACATGGGTTCAGCTAGTCGAGAACAATGACGCCCGACCCTCTTTGCCGAGCCCGAGCGGAGGTTCGAAACTCCTTGTTGGCTTCGAGTTGCGTGGTCAGGTACTCTTCCGCCGGATGAACCCCTTTCATTTGTTTAACCTCTTTCGTTTGTCACAGACGTGGACGCTCCTTCATGCCTGGCGTGAAACGTCTTGTCGTTACCCACATTTTTGTCCCGGTAGGGACATGTGACAGATAGAGGTAGGGAGGCCGCATTGGGTTGCGGCCCCCCTCCCTCCGAACCGGACTGGCGGATTTCCCGCATCCGGCTCTCCAGTTGATGGTGTTACCTCCGAAAGGGTTGAGCGAAACAGACATGGGCGGTTTGCAGGGAATACAGCCCTTGCTCGTCGAAGAAGCGATTGGGCCAACGCTGCTGGTCCCTTCCGCGGCCCCGTCCGCGCCGTTTCTGTCGCCGCCGCAACATGCTACGCAGCCGACCACGAATCCAGCCGTCCAGTTGGCGGAAAACCGACCCGCGACAATGGCGGAAGTAGATGAACCAGCCGCGAAGTTGCCGCGTCAGTCGAGCACACGTGAAGGGCAGGTCATGCCCGTTCGTGCGCTTGGTCTTCTCGCGGACCGCCTCCTTGAGTTTCCGCAGGCTCTTTTGCCGCGGCACACGCAAGTCGCCGCGGAAGCGATAGCCCAGAAAATCGAAACCCTCGATGCGGGCGTCCACGATCTTGGTTTTGGTCGGATGCAGGGTCAACTCGTTTTCGTTGACCCAACGTTGCACCATCGCCAAGGCCGCTTCCGCCTCCTCGCGAGTCTTGCACAAGATCACGAAGTCGTCTGCATAACGGACCAGCGCGAAACCGGCGTTGTCCAGCACGTGGTCCAGCGGGTTGAGGTAGATGTTGGCCAGAAGGGGCGAGAGGACTGCTCCTTGGGGCGTGCCCGTTTCGGGCGTCCACTCCCGCAGGTTGTCCATCACGCCTTGCTCCAGGAACATCTCCACCAAACGCAACACCCGGCTGTCCGACACCTTCTCGCGCAGTTGCGCCATCAGCCGTGGCTTCGAGATCGTGTCAAAGTAACTCTTGAGGTCCGCGTCCACCACGTAGACGCGACCAGCGCCGAGCAGTTCCTCGACCCGTTCCAGGGCGTGATGACACCCTCGTCCGTGTCGAAACCCGTAACTGGCTTGCGAAAACGTGGCGTCGAAGATCGGTTCCAGCACGTGCAACAGCGCGGTTTGCACCACGCGGTCACGCACGGTCGGAACCCCCAACGGCCGCTGCTCCTTGCTGCCCGGTTTCGGAATCCAGACTCGCCGCACGGCCTGCGGACGATACGCATTGGTCCGCAGTGCCTCGTGCAGCCTGTCCAGTTCTTTCTGGCCATTGGCCTGAAAGCCCTCGACCGATTGATGGTCCACCCCCGCTGCTCCCCGGTTGCCGATCACATGGCTGCGGGCGGCAAACAGGTTCAGCGGCGCGTACACCTTGTCGATCAGCGTGTGCCATCTTCCTCCTCGCACTCCTTGTTCGAGTGTCGCCAACATGCGGTCCGTCCAGACACACGGGTTCGCCCAGTCGCGAATCGACGGAGGCTCTCCGGCGGGAGTAGCCGCGAACGGCACTGTCACCGGGGGATGGTTTCTTTCCCGTGGCTCGGACATCACGCATCCATCTTCCTGCACCCCTTCGCTCCCCCGGCGTTACCCGGTTTCGTCGCTACTATGGGTGCTCTGACTCCTGGACGGCCGGTTCTTCCTATCCTTATCAGGGACAATGAACTCCGTCCTGCTTCCTTCCAGGTCTCTCTCCTTACGACGTTTGACCTTCCGACCATTCCGTCCTCAACCACCGTGTTGCCATCTCCCCATCACGGCTTTCGCACGTTACCTTAGCCGGATGGGCCGCCGCGTCTATCCCCCGGGCAGATCTGGACGGATCGGAGGGAACGCCGTCACGCGGTCGGAGGTTCGCCATTGGCTAGCAGGCTCCCCGACAGGCTTGGCCGAATCAGGTTCGTTATCCTACGGACTGGTCATTCACCTCCGGTTGCTTCCCACCCCTCCTCGCGGAGACGCGGTTACTTTCGGTTACAGGTTTGTAACGCAAACCTGGTGGGGACTCGCACCCCACCGATCAAACGTTTTCAGAGACGCACTAGCCCAGCAGTTCACTGCTGGGGTGGAAAACGCCAACATCCGGCCCGACAAGTCCCGTAGGGACGACCGAAGTAGCGGTGTGGGTTCAACCGTCCCTACGGGACGGAAACGGGGACGACGCTTCGCTGCCCAGCGATGAGTCGCTGGGCTATTGTCAAACGACCCTCCGGGTCGGAGCCGCGGCAGCTTCCACCGTTTGCCGGACCGAGATGCAGGTAACAACGATGCGTGAAACGCCCCGCGCTAGAGAAAAGATACGCCTGGGGTGGCATAGAGATCCGACCGGGCTAGACAAGAGACGCGTCGCCCCCCCCACTGCCGGTCACGTCTTGACCTTCTGCAAGATCCATAGCAGCAGGCTGGCCCCGACGGTCGCTGAGATCAGGCTCCCCAACAGGCCGATGGGCAGAAGCCCGACAACCTGAAACAGGAAGCCGCCCAGAACGGCCCCGATGACGCCCACCACGAGGTTCCCCAGCAGGCCGAAGCTGTGGCCCTTCATGATCTTGCCTGCCAACCACCCTGCCGCCAGGCCAATCAATAGGAAGTAAATCAGGCTAACCATTGCGTTGTCCTCCAGTCGTGTTGCCAGCACCCTCACTCTATCCGGGGCGAGATCGTTGGTCCATCCCTTTAACGCATCCAATCCACGGCCCGGCCGCTTTCGCGCGGCGACCACTTGCTCTGTCTACGTCAGCCCCGACACGGCTCGGATTCCCACGGGCACGCAACAGAGCACGACCCATCCGTGCCCGTCGTGCTGGGACATTTCTTCGATCGCGCGCTTCCTGTCGTCGAACACCCTGAATGAGGCCCCACGCGGCAACGTCATCGGCCGGTACGGCCTGCCCAGCCGCTGGGCCTCCTTCTGCGCTGCTTTCCGCAGGTGAACGATAACCTCCCGAAAACTGTGCGAGATTCTCCCGGCATACGAGAAATCGAGAACGAAATCGCAGTGGTGCTCGTCGAGCAAGTGTTTCAGTTGCTTCTGCACCGCCTGACATTGCAGAACGCCGGCGATGTTCTCGCGCAACGTGACGACGATTACCTCCGCAACTTCTTCGTACTCAAGGGGGACCGGCTCGGCGTGGAACTTCGGCATGCCGATCTCGGAGAGGAAGTCTACTGCCCAACCGAGAATCACCAGTTCCCAGACGTAGAGGATCACGACAATCACGCAGACGGCCAGCACCGTCGCAACAATGAGGGTCTCGAGCGGAAATCGCCTGGAGACATTCAACAGCGCCGCCGCGACCATCAGCGCGAGCAAGGTCAACACCGAGATGCCCGGCAGGGCTTTCAGAAAGGAGCGGCTATAACCCGAGACGTTCATCGGCGCTCTCCCCCCAAACTCGCTCGGCGGAAAAGCCTGGCGCTGGGGATGAAAGAAGACTCCATTGTAACGCCGGGGTTACGGCAGCGAAAGAAGGCCTCCCTGCCCAAAGCGCTTGCGTCAAAGCAGACTGCACGTTTTGCCGTAGGACGAGTTTTCCAACTCGTCCAATCTTCCGGGACGAGTTGGAAAACTCGTCCTGCAAGCGTAATCAACTTGCCCTGACGTAACACCTCAACAACAGCAGTCCAATGGAACTGCTTCGTCTTGCCCGGCCCGATCGTCGGGGTTCTCCTCCGCGATGCGGCGCATCTCGTCGAAGTGCGAGAAGAACACCGCCAGGAGCATGGCGTCAAACTGCGTGCCGGATGCCCGCTGCATGATGGTCAGCACCTCGTCTTCGGGCAGGGCACGGCGATACACGCGGTCGTGGCTCAGGGCATCGTAGACGTCGACGATGCTGAGGATTCGGGCGGCCTCGGGAATCGCCGATCCGGCACAACCCTTGCGGATAGCCGGCCCCGTCCCAGCGCTCGTGGTGGCTCAAGGCGATATCGTGCGCCATCGAGAGGATGGCGGAGTGCGACCCGGCGAGCATCTTGGCCCCGATCGTCGTGTGCGTTCTGCATGATTTCGAATTCGGCCGGGCGTGAGCCTGCCCGGCCTTCCGCAGGATGGCGTCGGGGATGCCGATCTTGCCCACGTCGTGCATCGGCGCGGCCAGGCGGAGGATCTCGGCGTCGGCCGCCGACCAGCCGGCCGCCCGGGCGAGCGCTTCGCTCAACAGCCCGGTCCGCCGGATGTGCATGCCGGTCTCTTCGTCGCGGCACAGCGAGGCCGTCACCAGCCGGTGAATGGTCTCTTCATGGGCGTGGCGGATTTCCGCGGTCTGCTGGCGCACCTTCTCTTCGAGGTCGCGGGTGTAGTTCGCGGCGTTCCAGGAGCAACTGCCGGCGTTCCAAGGCGGCGGTGACCTGGAAGAGCAATTCCTCGCGTTCCACGGGCTTGACGAGGTAGCCCCAGGCCCCGTGCGTAAGCGCCTGAATCGCCGTCTTGGTCTCGCCGTTGCCCGTCATCATCAGCACGGCCGTGTTCGGGTAGTTGCGTCTTGATGTCGTCGAGCAGCTCCAGACCGGAGCGGCCCGGCATGTTGACGTCCAGCACCACCAGGTGTACGTCGTTCTGCTGTGAAGATAGTCCCACGCGGCGTCGGCGTTGGCGGCCTGGGCACAGGCGTGCCCGGCCCCCTTCAGCCAGCGGCATACCAGGTCGCGGACGTACGGCTCGTCGTCCACCGCCAGAATCTGTGCGGCGCCGCCGGTCGGCGGCCGTTCGTTCTAATGTGTCGGACATGGTTCCTCCGCATCCAGAACCTCGCGAACGGTGCGCAGCAACGTCGCGGGATCGTAGGGTTTCTCCACCAGTCGCAAATGTTCGTTGACGATGAATTGCGACTGGGCCGTCTCGGGATCGTAGCCGCTGCAGAAGATCACCCGCATCTCGGGACATTCGTCCTTGATGCGGCGATAGACGTCGTGCCCGCTGAGCTTGGGCATGACGGCATCGAGCAGGACCAGGGAGATTTCGTGGCGGTGGGCCCGGAACGGTGGCGAGGGCCTCCTCGCCGTCGACGGCCGCGAGCACCGTGTAGCCGCCCTTTTCGAGGATACGCCGGGCGATGTCGCGGACCATCGGATCGTCCTCGGCCACGAGGATCGTCTCGGCGCCGCCGAACGATCGCAAGCGCCGGCGCGGCTCGCGGGCGCATCGGCGGCGGCCTCGACGGCCGGCAGGTAGATCTTGAAGGTCGTGCCCTGGTTCGGCTCGCTGTAGACGTGGATCGCGCCTTCGTGCTGTTGGACGATGCCGTAGACCATCGACAGGCCCAGGCCCGTGCCCTTGCCGACCGGCTTGGTGGTGAAGAACGGCTCGAAGATGTGCTCGCGCACGCTCGGCCGTCATGCCGTGACCGGTGTCGGCCACGCTCAACTCGACGTAGCCGCCCGGCTTCAAATCGGCGTACAGTTCGGCAAACGCCGGGCGAGACGTCCACGCGCTCCGTCTTGACGACGATCTCGCCGCCGGAAGGCATGGCGTCGCGGGCGTTCAGGCACAGGTTCAACAGCACTTGCTGGAAGCTGCCGGCGTCGGCGAAAACGGTTCCCACGTCCTGGCCCAGGATCACTTTCAATTCGATCTGCTCGCCCAACAGGGGGCGGAGCATCTTCGTCACGTCGGCCACCATCTGGTTGGCGTCGCAGGTTCTTCCGCTCCACGGTCTGACGGCGGCTGAAGCTCAGCAGTTGCCGCGTCAGCGAGGCCGCGCGGTCGGCGGCCTGGAGCACGTTTTGCAGGTCCTGATAGCGGCTGCTCTTCCGGCTTGAGGCCCTCCATGGCGTAGCGGGTGTAGCCGCCGATGGCCTGCAAGAGGTTGTTGAACTCGTGGGCGATGCCGCCCGCCAGCGAGCCCCGACGGCCTCGAGTTTCTGCGACTGCCGCAATTGGTCGTCTTTCTTGCGAAGTTCGGCCGTCCGTTGGTCCACCAGCCGCTGGATGCGCTCGGTTCGCGTCGTGGCCGACCACGTGTACGCCGCCGAGCAGCCGGTCACCAACAATCCGATCGCCAAAATGGTCCACGATCGCCAGCTTGTCGCGGGCGGTGAAGAAATACGGGGCGGGCGTACAGACCAGCGACCACCGGCGGCCGCCGAACTCCAACGTGGCCGTGTAATGGATGCCCGGCCGGCTCCAGTTCCGCCGGGTTCGTCGGCGACAGCGTCCGGCTCCTCCCGCGTGCGCGACGGCGTGGAAATGGAGCAGGCGTTCGCCGGCCGGCGCCGATTCGTCGAACAGCGCCAGGTCGATGCCCTGCGGGCCGGCTGGCGTAGTTCAACGCGCAGTTCCACGAGGTCGTCGAGTCTGACACAGGCCGACCAGCAGGCCCTCGAGATGCGTGCGGCGGTCGGCCACGGTGTGCACCGGTCTGAAATTCGCCGATAAACGGGCATGAACGTTTGGAGCACGTGGGGCTTGCATTCCGATCTTGCTGAGATCAATCGGGTCGCTGACGACGAACTGGCCCGTGTCGCGGCACTTGTCGATGGCCGCTTCGCAACACCGGATCGGCGGCAAAATCCCAACCGAACCTCGCCTTGGAACCCGGATTTCGACGCCGCATACCAGATCGGAAAATACTCGTCGCGCCGCTGGGCCGGAACCAGTTGCCCTTGCGCGTCGGGCTCGATGATCCGATAGTCGGGCGATCCTTCGCCGTCGCGCGGTCTGCTCGAATGCTATCGCGCTCGCCGCCGGCCACTCGCGGCGCCCATTGCAACACCTTCAGCGACGGCACGCGGGCCAGAATCGGCTCGGAGCACAGGGAGAACTCCTCGCGGGAAACGTTGGGCGAGCCATAATAATCCTGACGCATGAACTCGTGCGTCAGTTGGATGCGTTCGGTGGCCCGGCGGATGGCCTCGACGAAGTGCTTGGAGGCGAAGCCGAACTCCGCCTGGTTCTCGCTGCCGCTCCCAGTGACGCATGAAGACGAACAGCCCGATCGTCAGCGACAGACTGACGCCGATCGTCAGCAACAGGGGGACCCGCCGCCGCCATCGTTCGGGCGACTGCTGGAGAAGACAGGTGCGGAGTCTCTCGCGGAGATCGGCGAGCATGATCGGCTAGTCCTCGAGTTCGGCCACCCAGGGCCGGGGCCCATCGTTTCGGCCCAAACGGGTGGGTACTCAAGACTAGCACGCAAATTGGGGCGTCAAGGCGGGATTTATCGACTGTCGGGAACGTAATGACGCTACAACCACCGGTGACATGGGTGACCCCAGTTCACGCCTTCCTCCTGTCACCGAAGTTGCGACCGAAAGACGTCGTGTTGAAGGCCAGAAGCGGCCCCCGTCCAATGGCCTAGAGATCGTTCCCCTTAATCGTTTCGCTGGCGTCGATGGTGGTCATGGCTTTGAGAAGCTTAGGGTCGACGGTGTCGGAAAGGGCATGCACCGATCCGTCGCACAGCAGTACGTTGGCCACGATCGGGTGCGAGCTGGAAATGTCGTTGATCTCGGCTTCGGAATTCGGGCCGGGGTGTCTGATCTGAAATGTCATCTTGCCCACGTCGATGTCCCGCGGTTCCAACCAGTTGATGCCGGCCCCGGCAGCTTCGCCCACCATGATCGTACTGCTCGGACTGTTGATGTCGGCCATGCGGCGAGCGGTTGGGCCGTCGGAGATGGCACGCGGGCCGACGAGCATGGCATAGCTCGTGGTGTGCGAGGCGATTGCCGTGGAATCAGCAGGGCAACGGTAAACACCGGGCATCCGGGAAGCCACTGCCGTGTTGTGCGGACTGTTCCATGGCTCGTCAAAGCGGTATTCCGCGTAAAGCGACTTCTCGTCCAGGAATGGCAGGAGCAAGACCCGCCAACTATGCTTGGGCTTGCCGTTCTCGTCTGGAAGGAACGCGGGCGGGAAGCAGTTATACTTATCGTGGTAGTTGTGCATGGCCAGCCCGATTTGCCTCAGGTTGTTACTACAGGAGGCCCTCCGCGCCGCCTCACGCGCTGACTGCACAGACGGCAATAAGGCCGACACGAACATTGCGAGGCACTCACGACGCCAGGCAGGACCACCAAAAGCAGAATGGTCGCGATGAGAGCGACAATCGCGTTGGGAAAGCAGCGTTTCGATGGGGCCGTGATACTGCCAAATGGCGATGTGCCTTGCGACGGAATACTGATTGTTTTTCCGCAACTGGCGCAAGGCCCGCTCTGGCCGGCGTATACATCGGCGACATCGGTCGTTGCGCCACAGTGGGGGCACGTGAAGTGGATCGGCATGTCTGACACTCCTTGGTTCTTCCGCTTTCGCTCACAGAACGCGAGTGGCGGCCCTCATTCGTCACGCATTACCGCCAGTGATTTCTCCCAAAACGCCTGCTCCGCCGCAAGATTCTGGGCCTTGGCAAAGGCAATCAGTGCCTCGAAGCACTTTGCGGGATCGGCCCGCGTGGCGTAACACACCTTGGCCAGGCAATGGGGGCAGAGCCAAAGCGGATGGCGGTCGGCCTCGTCGCGGTTGTTGGCGCCGCACAGACAACACTCGTAAAAGATGCAATGCTCCAACGAAAAAATGTGGCCCGTCTCGTGCGCGCCGACTTTCAAGGTGCGGAGCAGAGTGAGGCGATAGGCGTCGGGGCCATCCTCAGGACTGCCGTTCCGGCAGATCGACCACACGCCCACCCGCTCGCTCGGACTCGCCTGGCCATAAACGAAGTTCCAGCCCTCGCCCGGCCAGAGGTCCGACGCGGTGAAGGCCACCAGCGCCGCGGCGTCGTCGGATAGCCGCGGCTTGAGCACCTTTTCCAGGACGTACGTGGTGAGCACCTGGTTCGTCCCGTCGTTCCTGGGCCGCGTGGCCTGCTTGGGGATGAGCGAGAGCGGCAGGTCGTCGCAAACCCGGACGGGCAGTTGATAGTAGATGCCCATGAACTCTGCCGTGAGGTCGATGATCTTGCGTTGGGCCGGCTTGAAGTCGCCCAACGGCTGGACGTAGAGCACGCGCCGCGGGCCGTCGCGGTTCTCCTTCATTATGCGGACATAGCCGTCGTAGCTCTGTCCAAGCTCGGGGTGCTTTGTCAGCCAGTCGCCGGGCTGCGGCCTGCCCAACCGCTGGTGCAGAGGCACGAGTTTCCGAAACTGCGGCGGCAGAACGGAATCGTCCACGCGTTCCGCTGTCGCCAGCGCACGCCGCTGGAAGGCGTTGGCGCCGGCCCCGATCATCAAGGCCAGCACGCCAAGGGAGACGACCAACTTCGCCCCCGGTTCACGCCAGGCAAGAGCCGCCACGATCAGTGCCGCGAGCACCAAGAACAGGCTCAGCGGCAGCGCAGCGAGAATTGCCGGTTGCCAATCTCCGAGCAACGTCGCGCAAGAGAGCACAGCGGCCCCGAGCAGCAGGCCAAGCGCCAGCCTGACTCGGCGCGTTTTTCGGCCTGCATCTTGCGATTCCGCTTCGGAAAACATCCGCCGGACCTCACGACGCACTGTGCCCGCCCATTATCCAGGCTCACCGCTTCGTGTTGAGCGCCTTGTCCTTATCCAACAGCACGCGGGCGGCAGGGTCTTTTGCGTCCAGATGGTGGAAGCCCGACGTCACGTACTCGCCCATGTCGAAGCGGAGCTTCTTCTCCTGGGAAATCCGCGAGGCCCGGCCCGCCAGGTCGTCGCGGTCGATGCGTTCTTTGCGGGGCAGCGCCAGCAGGATCCTGTTGCCGCTCTCCTTCACGTCGACGACGTACAGATCGTCGAACACCTCCTGATACGTCCGCACCATGGCGTCGTAGAGCGGGTTGCCGCGGCTCGACCAGACATTGCCCGCCACGACGCCCTTGGGCACGACCGCCCGGCGCACGGCCTGGAGAAACTCCTTGGTCGCCAGGTCGTACGGGATGTTGTCGGCGCCGTAGGCATCCAGGAAGATGATGTCGTACGGTTGCTTGCATTTTTCGATGAAGCGGCGGCCGTCTTCCACGTAGACGTGCATGGCGGCATCCTCGCGGAAGCCGAAGAACTCCTTGGCCACCTCGACGACGCCCGGATCGATGTCGACCACGTCGATGGCCAGGCGGGGATAGTGCTTGCGGAGCAGCCCGGGGATCGTGCCGCCGCCCAATCCCACGATCAGCACCCGTTGCGGCGCCTCGGCGATGGCCAGCGCGATGGGCATCGCCCGGGCGTACTGCAATTCGACGTGGTCGGGATCGCCCACCTTGACGACGCTCTGCCGGGCGTCATCGTCGCCAAACCGCAGGGTCCGCAGACCCCCTTCCCCCTCGGTGACGACGATGGTCGTGTAGGGCGAGGCCTTCCGGTAGAGCGTGGTCTCCGCGGCCCACACTGTGCCGCACGCGGCGACGACCGCCGTCAACCCTACAATCGCAAACAACTTGGCACGTGTCATAAGTGGCCCCCCCCGACTGGTTCTCACACCACTGATTGTATCGCTGTGGATCGGAGGCACAATCCCCCGGCCGACGCCGGCGCCGGCCGGCGTGGCCCGTGCTTCCGACAGGGCGCGGGTGATGGCGGACTGCCTTGCAGCCCATGCCCTGCTGCCATAAGCTAGAATTCGTGGTTGCACCTCGTTCCCATTCCAGGGGACGAGGGTTGTGTCTTCGTCCCTGTCGAGAAAGGAAAAATCCCATCATGAGACGAAAATCCGCCGGCCCGCTGGCGATGGCAGCGCTTCTGACCGTTTGTTGCGAGTGGACAGTGTCGAGGGCCATGGCCGAGCCGATTGTTCCGGCGGCAAGTAGCGGGACCTCGACGGGCGCCGCGCAGCAGCCGGAAGTGGCCGACGCGATCGGCCGCTTCAACGCTCACGATTTCGAAGGCGCCCTGGCGCGACTGCGGGAGGCGGTGAAGAAGAATGCCGACCTGCCGCCTGCCCAAGTGATTCTGGCGCAGCTCTTTCTGCAGGCCAACATCCCGGCTATGGCGAGGAACGCCTTGGAGCAGGCGGTGCTGGAAGAGCCCACCGATCCCGAGGCCTACATGTTCATCGGCGACTTCGCCGTACGCGAACGGCGCACCACCGAGGCCGAACTGGTGTTTCAGAAAGCCGAGAACCTGCTGTCGAAGTTCGATAAGAGCCCCAAGCGGAAGATCATTCTTCAGGCCGGCGTTTGCAGCGGCTTGGCGCACGTACACGAAGCCCGCGGCAATTGGGCCGAAGCGAAGAAACAACTGGAAGCCTGGCTCACGCTGGATCCGGCCAGCGTCGAGGCCATGCAGCGGCTGGCCCAGTGCCTGGTGCGCCAGAAGGACGTCGCGGGCGGGCTCGCGGAACTCAAGAAAGCCGCCAAGACCGATCCCAAGGTGCTGACTCCCGAGGCCCTTCTGGCCCAATTGTGCGAGCAAGCGGGCGACCATGAGGCCGCCAAGAAATACATGACCTTGGCCCTGGCGGCGGCGCCGAAGGATTTCAATACGTGCTCGGCTGCCGCCCGATGGGCCTTTGACACGGGACAACTCGAGATGGCCCAGGCTCAGGCCACGGCGGCGATGAAGCTCGACGAGAAATCGCTCGATGCCAAACTCCTCCGCAGCGTGATCGCGCTCTATCAGAAAGACTATGGGACGGCCGAACGCTACTTGGAGGAGGTCCACCTGCAATTGCCCGACAATTTCCTGGCCGGCAACTACCTGGCCCTGGCGCTGGCCGGGCAGGAGGACGCGGAGAAGAAGCGCCGCGCCCTGGCGTATGCCGAGGCCAATGCGCGACAGTTCCAGAACTCGGCCGACGCCGCTTCCACCTACGGCTGGGTACTCTACCGATTGGGACGGCTGGATGACGCCGATCGCGCGCTGCGGTCTGCAAGGGCCGCGGGGGCCTCCAGTCCGGACACGGCCTACTATCTCGCGCGGGTGGACGTCGATCGCAATCAACAGGGCGAGGCGAAACTGCTGCTGGAGAACGCCCTGAAGGCCACCGGACCGTTCTCGATGCGGAAAGAGGCCCAAGCCCTGTTGGAGCAACTCAAGAAGTAGGGGGCCTGCCCGAATCGCTTGCAGCCCCGGTTCTAGCCGATCGTCCCCGCCTGAGACAACGGCAACGGTAGCTTATTGGTCTTGGGCCTTTGGTCTTAGGCAGCCCGCCGGAAATAATCTACCCAGGTTTGGGATGAATTACGAGGCTCCATTTTGGGAGCAATTTTGAGCGTACGAGACGGGTAGCAATGGGACGGAAATCGCGGGGTGAGAGACGGACGCCGGTCTCGTACACTCGGTCCAGTAGATGCACAATCGGAGCCGCCCCGCGCCACGTCATGGTCTTGGCCCATCGCAGAACTGTCTCGATGGATTTCAGCAGCGTGCCGTTCCAGTGGTTTTCCCGAATGCCCCAACAGCGTTCGATGAGGTTATACTTGCTGTGATACGGCGGGTAGTACGCCAGTTCGAGCATCAGTTGGTGCCGATCCGAGAACTCCACCAAACGCTTCATAAACTGCGTTCGCAAACTGGCGCTCTCCGGGCCGTTGTCTAGGTCGATCAACAGCCGACGCACACCGGGATGCGCGGCCTGGCGGTTGCTCCACCACAGTTCCAGACAATCCGCCACGAAGTCGCTTGTGTCCCGCGAAGTCCCGAAGACCACATTCAGTTGACCGTTGTTGACCTCCAGAATACCGGCCGGCACGAGCACGGCGTCGGGATGCATGTCATGGTCGGCAGCACGCACGGACTGCTGGCCGCGGGTCACACCACCACGCGAAAACTCGCCGATCTTCACCTTGGCCTTGGTGTCGAGCGAGATGCGGAGCGTTTCCCGGTCTTGCGTGGCTTCGGCGTGGACTTGCCGCAGGTGGTCGAAGATGGCGTCGGTTTCGGGAAGTTTTTTTGAGGCTTGGTCTTGCGGACGCGCCGCAGCCGATAGCCCAAGCGATTCAAGATGTCGTACACGGTGCGTTCGGCCGGCACACGCCGATCCTTCTTCGCAGTGTTGGCCGCCAATCGCTCGCGCACCGCCTTGGCGGTCATCCGCGTAGAGGCCAGCGGCGTTGGGAACTTCGGATCGGCTTGGCTGTGCGAATCGACTAGCGCGTGGATTTCCCGCACCAGTTCCGGTTGTTGCTCTTCGGTCCTGCGCCGGCCGCGAGTCGAAAAACCGTCCACGCAACGAATCCCGGTGCGAAGTTCGTTCAGCCCGGTATTGACCGCATCCCGCCCCCAACCGAAGACCTGTTCGGCTCGACGCGGATTACCCCGGCAATACTTGATTGCCGTCTCCGCTTGAAACGGCCGCCGCCGAAATCCCGTCAGTTTCCGGGCGGCTGACCTGATCGTCTCTCGCACCGATTCTGTCAATTCTGCCAGCATCGTCTCGTCCCTGAGACACAAAGCCCGCAATTTCTCCCCCGAAAAGATGCCTTCTACCAAAACCGCCCATTCTACGGTAGATCATTTTCTGCGGGCTGCCTAAGGCCGCCGCTGTGCGGGCATCAGTGGCAGGATGCAGCCCGGCCCGGCCTCCCGGTTCTGATCGGCGGAGCGAAAGAGCACTTCCGCTCGGGCTCAACGCCTTTCGGCATCAACGGAAGGGACACGCCGCTTGCCTCGGCGACAATTACCCGCTACTATAGCGCACTCAACGCCTTTCGGCATCAACGAAAGGGACACATTAACTGAGAACCGAAATCCTCGTTCCCACGGTCCCCGTGGGAACGCACCATCCGCGACGCTCCGCGTCGCCACGAGTGACGCAGAGCATCGGGAAGAGTGGGAACCAGACAAGTATACTTAAAGATTCTCCGGCGACGGGTTTGAACAGGAGGTAACAGAGGCAACTGAGAACCCTCTGTTCCCTCCGTTTCCTCCTGCTCAAAGTGGGCCGTGATTACTTGCTACACCACGACCGGCCGAAGCATAGCGTGTGTTACCGTGACAATTCCTTATTCTCATGAGCAATCGGAGGACTACCATGACCTGCAGGGCACGTCGACATTGGATGATTCTGGCCACGGTGCTGACGACCATCGCGGCGACTGACTTGGCACCCGCGGCCGATCAGCCCTCGGATGAAGAACTCTGGGCTGGGGTTGACGCCCGAATCGAGCAACACCGGAAGGCGGACGCCACGATCGTCGTGCTCGACGCCGCCGACAAACCGCTGCCCGGGGCGAAGATCGAGGTCCAGCAAACCCGCCACGCCTTCCTCTTCGGCTGCAATATCTTCTCCTGGGGCAAGTTGCCCGACGAGAAGACCGAGCGGGCCTACCGCGAGCGTTTCGCCGAGTTGCTCAACTACGCCACGCTTCCCTTCTACTGGTGGTCCTATGAGCGCAGGCAAGGCGAGCCGAACCACCAACAGGCCGAGGAAGTCGCCCGCTGGTGCCAGCAGCACGGCATCCAGACCAAGGGACACCCGCTGGCCTGGAATCACGACGACGCGCGGTGGTACCCGGCCGATCCGGACGAGCTCCACAAGCTGCAATTGGCCCGCATCGACGACTGCGTGAAACGCTTTGCCGGGCTGATCGACCGTTGGGACGTGGTCAACGAGGCGTCGCTCTACGACCGCCCCGAGGTCCTCAAGAACGCTCCGAAGTATACGGCGATGTGGAAGAAAGTGGGCCAGGTCGACCTCATCCGCGAATGCTTCGCCCACGCCCGGCAGGCCAATCCACAGGCCACGCTCTTGATCAACGACTACTGCACCGACACCCGCTACAACCAGTTGATCGAGCAGCTTGTCGACCCGGCGGGCAAGCGGATCTACGACGCGATCGGCATCCAGAGCCACATGCACACCGGGGCCTGGCCCACCGGCCGAACCTGGCGGATCTGCCGGCAGTTCGCCGCTCTCGGCGCCCCCTTGCACTTCACCGAGGCCACGATCCTCTCGGGCGACCGCAAGTGGGAAAAGAAGGGCGATTGGCCGTCCACGCCCGAGGGCGAGGCCTATCAGACGCAGGAAGTGGTGCGGTTCTACACGCTCCTGTTCTCGCATCCGGCGGTCGAGGCGATTACCTGGTGGGACTTCTCCGACCGCCAGGCGTGGCAACATGCCCCCGCGGGCCTGCTGCGCAGCGACATGACGCCCAAGCCGGCCTATGATGAACTCAAGAAGCTCATCAAAGGCAAGTGGTGGACCACCGTCGAGTTGAAGACCGGCACGGACGGCTCGGCCGCCCTCCGCGGGTTCCTCGGCGACTACCGGATCACGGTCCGCGCCGGTGAGGCAGCGCCGACCGTGAAGGACGTTTCTCTGAAGCGGGGCGAAGCGAACCGCTGGACGCTGACAATTCAATCGAGGTAAACGATGAATACGGATAGGGCGTTGTGGTGGCGAGTCCCTGCGGCCGTCTTGATCGGGGCCCTGGCATCCGGCATGGCCTGTCGAGCGGCGGCGGCCGAGCCGCTGGTTTCCGTCGTGACCGATGACGCGCCGGGCCCTGCCGCCTCGCACGGTCTGAGTAAGATCATGGCCGCCCTGCGAGCCAAGGACATTCCGTGCGAAAAGGTCCCCTCTTTGGCCGATGCTCACGGGAAGTTCGTTCTCGTGGTCGGGCTGGCCGCTGGCGATGGCCCGGCGTCGCGGCTGCTAAGAGATGCAAACCAAACGGTTCCCCAAGGTCCCGAGGCGCTGGCGATCCGGCAGGCGCCGGGCCAAGAGAAGCCGGTCTGGCTGATTGCCGGCTCCGACGATCGTGGCTTGATGTACGGCGAGTTGGACGTCGCCGACCGCATTGACTGGAGCGACGATCGGAACTCGCCCTTGAGCGAACTGCGCGACACGGCCGAAAAACCGGCCGTATCGGAGCGGGCGATCTCCCTCTACACGATGAATCGGGCCTATTGGGAAAGCCGGTTCTACGACGAGGCCTACTGGACCCGCTACTTGGACCTGCTCGCCCAAAACCGCTTCAACACGCTGGTGGTGATCTTCGGCTACGAGAACGGCGGCTTCCTCGCGCCGTGCTATCCGTATTTCTTCGACGTGGAAGGGTTTCCCGATGTCCGCATGGTCGGCATCACGCCCCAGGAGCAACGACGGAACCTCGACGCCTTCAAGCGGTTGATCAAGATGGCGCACGATCGGGGCTTGAGTTTCACCGTCGGCATTTGGGACCACATCTATCGCGGCGGGGTCCAGGGCGGCGGCGTGCCCGGGGCCGAAAAAATCCCGCCCAAGCCCACGCCAGGGCTGGTGTGGGGCGTGACCACGGAGAATCTCACCGCGTACACGATGGCCGCGCTCACGAAATTCGTCCACGCCGTGCCCGAGGTCGACGCCGTTCAGTTCCGCATGCACGACGAGTCGGGCCTGAAGGCGGGCGAGCAGGTCGAGTTCTGGCGCAACGTCTTTCAGGTGATGAAGCAGCACGCCCCGAACGTCCGCTTCGATGCCCGCGCCAAAGGGCTGCCCGACGCCGTGATCGACGCCGGCCTCGACCTGGGCGTGGAGCTGCGGATCACCACCAAGTATTGGATGGAGCAGTTGGGCCTGCCGTTCCATCCCACGCACACCAACCGCGAAGACCAGATGAACCGCCGCCACAGCTATGCCGACCTGCTGCGCTATCCGCAGCGGTACAAGATGCACTGGCGGGTATTCAACGGCGGCACCACGCGGGTGCTCTTGTGGGGCGACCCCGAGTTCGCCCGCCGCTTTGCCCAAAGCACGCACCTCTACGACGGCGACGGTTTCGAAGTGAACGAGCCGCTCTGCACCAAGATGGAGGCCCAGCCCCACGACATGAAGCCGTTCGACCTGATGGCGGCGAAGTATCGCTACTACGACTACGAGTTCGAACGGTACTGGCACTGGTTCCAGGTCTTTGGCCGCCTGGGCTACAATCCCGATACGCCCGCGGAGGTTTGGCAGCAGGAGTTCGATCGCCGCTTCGGCCACGAGGCGGCGCCGTTCGTCGAGAAGGGGTTGCACCGGGCGAGTTGGATTCTGCCGCGGATCGTGGCCGCCTGCTATCCCTACAGCTATTTCCCCATGACCCGCGGCTGGGCAGAAAAGCAGCGGCTCGGCGATCTGCCGACCTACGCCAAGGCCGAGGGGAGCGACGTCCAGCAGTTCGCCAATTTCGACGAAGAGGCCCAGATGCTGATCGAGGGCGGCGAGACGGCCAAGACGCGGCCGGCCGAGACGAGCCGCTGGTTCGCCCAAACCGCGGCGGACGTGCGCGCGCAGATCGCGGAGGCCGAAAAACGCGTCGGCACGCACCGCAACAAGGAGTTCGACTCGACGATCGTCGATCTCAAGATTCTGGCGAACCTGGCGCTCTTTCATGCGCGGCGGATTCCGGCGGCGGTGAGCTATCGGCTGTTCGCGCGTACCAAGGACCCTGCCGCGCTCGACGACGCCATCGCCGCGGAGCGCAGCGCCATCGAGGCCTGGCGGCAGCTTGTGGCCGCGGCGGGCGACGTCTACGCCGACGACCTGATGATGGGCGCCCGCCGTGTCGACCTTTGCGGCCATTGGAAGGATGAACTGGCGGCGCTGGAGAAGGGGCTTACGGGCCTGGAGGAGCAACGCCGCGACGTTGAGCCTGGCAGTCCCGCACAATCGACCGGTCGGGTGCCACGGGCAGCTAGTCTGCCCGTGCCGCCGGCACTGGCTGACAAGCAGCCAGTGGCACCCAGCGTCGGGCCCGCCAGCGGGACGAAGGCCGCGCCTCGCTACACGACGGCCCTCGGTCCCGGCGACCATGAGCCGCCCGTCGTGATTCACCAGCCGGTCGCCACGGCGCCCGCCGGCAAGCCGCTCACGATCACGGCCGAGGTCCGCGATCCGTCCGGCGTGAAGTGGGCGCGTCTGCGCTACCGCAGCATTACCCAGTATGAGGACTTCCGCACGCTGCCCATGCTCCCCGCTGGCGAGAAGGACCATTATCAAGCCGTGATCCCGGCGGAATACGTTGTGCCGAAGTGGGACCTGATGTATCTCGTCGAAGTGATGGACAACCAGGGCAACGGCAAGATCTACCCCGATCTGAACAAGGAAACGCCCTATGTGGTCGTCCGGCTCGTGCGGTAGCGGTGACAGAGGGGCGCGGGCATGGATATTTGTGTACACTATCCGGCGGCCCATTTCAAGACAAGTTTTTGGGCCACCAGGTAAGCAACGGCACGGCCGGACGAGCCGGCGGTGGCAGCCGCGCACGAGCATGGCGGTGCTGGTTGGCCGCTTGGGAGTATGGCCACTGCTTGCCAAGGGTGTACAATCGTGTGCAACGTAAAGATGGCTCCCGTGTGAAGTTGGGCCTGATGTTGGGGGGCCGTATATCCGTGAAGGATGATCTGTCAGGCCGCCTAACAGCGAGCCATCCGAATGGAAAAAGAGATCATGGACCACGCGCTCATCGAACCGAACCTAGCCTCCTACGAGCAGTTCTTCGACCACGCGTGGTGCAAACGCATCTTCGCGTTGGTCAACAACTCCCCATTGAAACACGCTGTTGATACCCTGATGGTCGCGTGGCGCTCGACGAATGGCGTGCATCTGCTTCCGTGGCTCTTGATTCAATCTTTGAGAGAATTCGCGGACGGCGAGTATAAGGGAAGCTTACGTTTTCGGGCTGATTACTCTGGTACATTTGTCAAAGGCCTCTGCGACAAGCTGGAAGCGCGGATGCCCACCTTGAACTTCAATCAACGGATAGCATTGAGACGCGCTGTAGCCGCGATTGAAGAAGAGGCATTTCAGACTCTCAGGAGCGAGCAGTCCAAAGTCCACTTTGACGTTGAACAGTATTGGGAGTTCATCACTCATACTTCGGAATTCCCCTTCTGCATCCTTGGTTCACAGCGCATCAATTACGGCTCGTTGTTCTTCGCCTATGAGGATTTTCTTGCGAATGTGATCAGGACCAAAGAGTCTGACTATTCGTCAAAACACAAGCCGATCAAGGTTGCATTCGCCAAGCACTTCGGCGATCCGCTTACTGACCACTGTTGGAACCACGACGAGGTTGATCTTGCGAAGTTCGTCAGGCATGCGTTGGCCCACAACGGCGGACGCTTTGGGACCTCTCTTGACAAGTACAAGGCTCGCTTCGTGGACACGACCGGGACGACCCCTCCACTATCGCAAGGTGAAATCTTCTACGTCGTGGATGGCAAGATACAGATTACTCCATGCAATACAAAGTATCTTTTCGGTGTTCTGAAGGACCGTGTTACCAGGATCGTTGAAGAATTAGCATAGGCGTAAGCGGCGGCGCTTGGGCGCCGCTCGCGCGCCTGTGCGACGTTTTGAGCCAACTCCACTTGACCATTCACTCGGCTTTGCCTAGGTTGGGCGTTATGTCTGCCGCCAAGAAGATTAAGCCCACCGACAAGGCGATCAATGCCTATTACGAGGCCCTCCAGGCGTACCAGCGGCAGGACGTGGAGCACGAATCGGCCATCTCGACGGCCTTTCAGACCATGTTGGACCAGGTCGGCCGGCACTTCGATTGGACATTGATTCCCCAACTCACGGACACGGCTGGAGGACGCTCGATCCGGCCCGACGGCACCTTCCGCGACGACTACTACATCACCCGCGGCTACTGGGAGGCCAAAGACACTCAGGACAACCTGGAAACGGAGATCCGTAAGAAGATCGCTAAGGGCTATCCGCTGGGCAATACCATCTTCGAAGACACCCGCCAGGGCTTTCTCTACCAGAACGGCCAACTGGCGATGAAGGCCGACCTCACAGAGCCGCAGCAGCTTGCCGACCTTCTAAATGCGTTCTTCGCCTACACTGAACCTGCCCACGAGGATTTCAGCAAGGCCATCGACGAGTTCAAGCAACGGGTACCGGACTTGGCCCGCGGTCTGGTCGAGAAGATCAACCACGCTCACAAACACAACCCTCGCTTCATCGAGGCGTTCGACGGCTTCTATGAGTTGTGCCGGAACTCGTTGAACCCGAACCTCCGCGTTGAGGCGGTCGACGAAATGCTCGTTCAGCACTTGTTGACCGAGCGGCTGATCCGCACGATCTTCGACAACCAGGATTTCACCCGCCGCAACGTCATTGCCGCCGAAATCGAGAAGGTGATCGACGCGCTGGTGAGCAAGTCGTTCAACCGGCACGACTTCCTCAAGTCGCTCGACCGGTTCTATCTGGCCATCGAGTCAGCCGCGGCCACGATTGAAAGCTACACCGAGAAGCAGCACTTCTTGAACACGGTTTACGAGCGGTTCTTCCAGGGTTACTCGGTGAAGGTGGCCGACACGCACGGCATCGTCTACACGCCGCAGGAAATCGTCGATTTCATGTGTGCGAGCGTGGAAGAGGTTTTGAAGAGCGAGTTCGGCAAGACCCTGGGCGACGCGGACGTACACATTCTCGATCCTTGCACGGGCACGGGCAATTTTATCGTCAACCTCTTGCGCCGCATCCCGAAGAAAGACCTGCCGCGGATGTACCGTCAACAGCTTTTCGCCAATGAAGTGATGCTGCTGCCGTATTACATCGCTGCATTGAACATCGAGCACGCCTACTATGAGCGGAGCGGAACCTATGACCCTTTCGAGGGGCTGTGTTTCGTCGATACGCTTGACTTGGCCAAAGGTGAGCAGAGTGCATTTGGTTTCATGGTCCAAGAGAATGTTGTTCGCGTTCAACGCGAAAGGGATGCACAGATCACCGTGGTCCTCGGCAATCCTCCCTACAACGCCAACCAGGTAAACGAAAACGATAACAATAAGAACCGAAAGTACGAGGTCGTTGACGGACGCATAAGGACGACCTACGCCAAGCAATCTGCAGCGACCCTCAAGAACAAGCTCTACGATCCCTACGTGAAGTTCATCCGTTGGGCAACAGACAGGCTGAACGGACGCGATGGCATAGTGTGTCTGGTCACCAACAACAGCTTCTTCATTGATGGTCCGCCGTTTGACGGCATGAGAGCGGTGCTGGAACGCGAGTACACTCGCATCTACCACGTGGACCTCCACGGAAATGTTCGCCGCAACCCAAGACTCAGTGGCACGACACACAACGTCTTTGGAATCCAGGTGGGAGTTGGAATCACCTTGGCTGTTCGCAAGGCGGCCCGAAAGCCGCGACAGATCGTGTATCATCGCGTTCCCGAAGAGTGGCGGAAGGAGCGCAAACTCGAATGGCTTGCCACGGTGAAAACGGTCTCCAAGATCAAGTGGGCACGCCTGTCGCAGGATCGGCGCCATAATTGGATATCGCTCGGGCATGCCAATGAACTTGAGAGCTTCATCGCGCTGGGAAACAAGGACAATGCCACTATTTTCCGCAGATACTCCACGGGCGCAAAGAGCAATCGGGACGAGATAGTGTACGGTTTTGACAGAGTCGCTCTGTGTGCGCGCGTGGAGGCGTTTGCGGAACATTACAATCGTGAGGTTGACCGGTATATTCGACGTTACCAAGGCGAAAACATTGACGATTTCATCGAGTACCAATCTGTGAAGTGGAGCAGCACGCTCAAGGATCACCTGCAACGCGGCGATTATGTTGAATACGAGCCAACCCACGTCACAACGTGCCTCTATCGTCCGTATACTAAGCAACATCTGTATTACGACGCCATCCTTAATGATCGTCCTGGAATCCTGCGCCTGGTATTCCCAAACCACAAGGCTGAAACCGAGAACGCGGTAATCTGCTCCACGAACCATTCTCAGGTTCCTTTTTCGGCTTTGATGAGCAATCGAATCGCAAATGAGGCTGTAGGGGGGCGCGCTGGTCAATGTTTCCCCTTCTACCTCTACGATGAGGACGGCGGCAACCGTCGAGAGAATGTCACCGATTGGGCCTTGAGGCACTTTCGCGAGCATTACGGCAACAAGAAGATCACGAAGTGGGACATCTTTTATTACGTCTACGGCCTGTTGCACCATCCGGGTTACCGTGAGCGCTATGCCGAGAACCTCAAGCGGGAACTGCCGCGAATCCCGCTGGCCGCTGACTTCCGCGCCTTCGCTGCCGCCGGCGAGAAACTGGCCCGGCTGCACCTGGACTACGAGAAGCTGGAGCCGTGGCCCTTGGATTGGATCGAAACGCCCGGCGTGCCGCTCTCGTACCAAGTCGAAAAAATGCGGCTAGCCAAGGACAAAACGTCGCTCAAGGTGAATGACTCGCTCACGCTGGCCGGCATCCCGCCCGAAGTCTTCGACTATCGCTTGGGCAACCGCAGCGCGCTGGAATGGGTGATCGACCAATACCAGGTGAGCGAGGACAAGCGCAGCGGCATCCGCTCCGACCCGAACCGGGTCGACGACCCGGAGTATATCGTCCGCCTCGTCGGCCAGGTGGTGCGCGTGAGTGTCGAGACGGTCAGGATCATCACGGGTCTGCCGGCGGAATTCAGGTGAGAGCCGCAACTCCGCGCATAAGAACGCCGCGCCGGCAAGGGGGGCAGCCGGCACGGCGTCGAAAGTAACTCGTGGCTACCAGGCGAAATGGGCAAAGGCCTTGTTGGCGTCGGCCATGCGGTGGACGTTCTCGCGCTTGGTCATGGCGGTGCCTTCGCGGTTGTACGCGGCCATCAACTCGGCGGCCAGTTTCTCGCTGGTGGGGCGGCCCTTCTTCTCGCGGACCGCGCCCAAGATCCAGCGGATCGCCAACGACTGCTGCCGGTTGCGGTTCACTTGCATCGGCACCTGGTAGGAGGCCCCGCCGACGCGCTTCGAGCGGACCTCGATGTTGGGCTTCACGTTCTCCAGCGCCTGCGTAAACACGTCGATCGGCTCGACGTCCTTGATCTTCTCGCGGATCGCCTCCAAGGCGTCGTAAAACACGTTCTCGGCGACGCTCTTCTTGCCGCTCCACATCAGGCAGTTGACGAACTTGCTGGCCAACATCGATCCGCACTTCGGATCGGGGGCGAGCGTTTTCTTGCTGGCAGTCAGACGACCCATGATGACGCACGGATTAGGGATTAGAGATTAGGGATTGGAGGGACATTGGATCGGGGCGGATCGGAACGCTGACATGCTAATCCCTAATCCCCAATCCCTAATCCCTCAACTAGGCTTTTTCGCTCCGTACCGGCTGCGGGACTGCTTGCGGTCCTGAACGCCGAGGGTGTCCAACGCCCCACGGACCACCTGATAGCGCACGCCCGGCAAGTCGCGGACGCGGCCGCCGCGCACCAGCACGATCGAGTGCTCTTGCAGGGTGTGCCCCTCGCCGGGGATGTAGACCGTGACTTCCTTGCCGTTGGAGAGCCGCACGCGGGCGATCTTCCGCAAGGCCGAGTTCGGCTTCTTGGGGGTCATGGTCTTGACCTGCAAGCACACCCCCCGTTTCGCGGGACACTTGTCCAGAACGGGGGCCTTGCTGAACTTCCGCGGCACGCGCCGCTCTTTACGCACCAATTGGTTGATTGTGGGCATCGATGCTCTCGAACTTCCTCGGGAAACAGCTTCTCCGCAGCCAAGAAACCCTTATTTTGCCAGTTTCGCGGTGGATGTCAATAGGGGCAATATCACAAAATGTTGTCAACCAATAGAAATGTCCCCTGTTTTGCGCCAATAGAAATGTCCCGTTACTGTTATGGTTTTCGTCTACCCTAAAGTGGCGTGCTCCGCGAGGCGAGCGCAGCGAGCCGAAGCGGAGCACGCCACTTTTTCCGCCGGCGGCGGGAGGGGGGCGGAAGGCTCTGGTCGGGCCGCAGCCACTCGCCGGCCGCGCCAGGGATGGTTCGCGGCAGGCTTGTGCCCCTGACTCGAACCCGTCGGGCCGGTACGCTTGGCCGGCTTTGGCAGCGGTGGGGCCAAGATCGGCGACCAACACACTTCGCGCTGGCCAGCGAACACCCGCAGCACGCCGTCCAGCGGTTCGCAGACCGTCACGCGCTGACCGCTCCGAATGAACTCGGCCGTCTCACGCGGCAATTGCAAGATGCGATTCCGCCAACGCAATGTCCAGTCCTTGGCCACCACCCGCGATTCTTGAATCGACACGATGCGCGCCAGCTCCGTGCCGGCCGATAGCGGGCGATGCCAGTCCTCCGCCGCCGCCGCCGCCACCGCGAAGCGCGCGTTGAATCCCACCAGAAACGTCTCCTCCAGGAATCGGTTCGCCGACTCCAAGTCGGAGATCTTCGCGCGCCGCAACGCCTTGACCAGCCGATCCTGAAGCGTTCCGTTCATACGCTCCACACGCCCCTTCGCTTGCGGACTCCGCGCCAGAATCAGCTCCACGTCCAGTTCGCGCATGGCTCGCCCAAACTGCGTTTCTGGCGGGCAATTGTCGAGCAATTCCGCATCCGTCGGCTCACCCTCCGGCCGATAAATACTGTGCTGATCCACGTACAGACCGCGCGGCAAGCCGTGCCGCCGGGCGTAACGCTGAAACAAGTCCGACGACGATGCCCATGATTCTTTCTCGTAGAACCGCGCCGTCACCCTGCCTGTGGCATCGTCGATCATGACCATCAGCACCGCCCAGCCACGCCGCCCCTCGAACCAGTCGTGAAACGAACCGTCCATCTGCACCAACTCGCCAAGGTGCTCGCGCCGCGTTCGACGACGACGATGCAGTCGCCGCTTGCGCCGGCGATCCAACAAGCCCGCCTGCAACAGCCACCGCCGCAGCGTGGTCACCGAGACCTTCACGCCGTCTTCCTTCTCCAGGCATTTCCGCCGCCAACGTCGCCCCGTAATCGGCGTACCGCTCGCGATACAACGCCAGCGACCGCTGTTTGGTCTTCTCCGGCGAATGCCGATTGGGGGCTCGGCCACGCAGCCGATGTACCAGGCCGGCATCGCCTTCGCTCTGATACCGAGACCACGCCCGCTTCGTTTGGCGATAACTCAGCCTCAGCAGTTCGCTCGCCTCGACCAGGGTCATCCCCCCCGTTTTCACCCGACTGAACGCCTCCAGCCGCTTTCGTTCTTTCCGACTCATCGAAATCGTCCCCATTCTCTCGTTTCCTTTCGGAAACGATCTTAGGGGACATTTCTATTGGTCGCTAATGGGGACAATTCTAATGGCGCACGACAGGGGCAATATCACAAAAACACGCGCACACGCGCAACCGGGGACGAGAATCACTTTCGGGTGGACGGCTTTGGCCCCACCTATCATCACTCCCGTCACTCTACGATCGCCGGCGTTTACGCTTCAGGAGCCATTTGTCGAGGGAGGTCTGGCTCTCTCCGGACGGCCTGCCGGCCAGCAAGCCCTCCACGCTGATATCCTCGTCGACGTCCGGCCAGTGAATGCCTTGACCGTTGCCGATCAACCGCCATTTCTTGCGTTCCGCCAACGTGGCGTGCACGAGGCGGGGAAACCACGCCAAGGGCGCGGAGATCGTCCTGCCGTCGCTCAAGTCGACGCTGAGGCTATCCGCCGTCACCGACACGTTGAGAGCCGCAGGGATTTCAATTTCAACCGTGGAAATACTCATTCCAAGCCTCGCCAAGTCGTTGACGATTTGCGACGACGATTTTGTGAATCGCAGCGATCTCGGCCCGACCGAATCCGCCGCTACTCTGCAATCTTACGGGATTGATCCAGAACTTGGCGACTTTGTCGTCCCGTTCAACATGGACATGCTGTGGTTCTTCCCGGTCATTGGGATAGAAGAAGAAGCGGTACGGCCCGCGTCGAAGCACCGTTGGCATTTCGTTTTCTATGCCTCCCGCGGCGTGAAAAGATTCACTCGCCGTTGCCGCACGTCTCTTCGTAGATTTCGGTCATCCGGCGGACGTTGTACGTCTACCAGCGAGTACGGCAGTTCAATCATGCCCCCGCTCCGCCACTCTTCTGTATTCTACTCTTCCTCTTCCGACGGCGCTTCTTCGTCGACGAAGAGATCCTCAAACGAGCCGATGGCGGTGGCGGTGGTGGTTTCGGCCTCGGCGGCGGCGCCATGCGCGGCAGCCGGCGGGGCGACCTCCTCGGCTGGCTTCGCCGTATCCAACAAGGGGAAGTGCCGGGCCAACACGTCTTCCTTCTCGACGGCCAGGCCCTCCAACGCCTGCGGCCGGATGCGGACCTCCGACTGCTGGTAGGTGTGGAAGCCCGTGCCCGCGGGCACGAGGTGACCGAGGATCACGTTCTCCTTCAGGCCCACCAGGGGGTCGATTTTGCCGGCCAACGCCGCCTCGGTCAGCACCTTGGTGGTTTCCTGGAAGCTGGCGGCCGAGATGAAGCTCGAACTTTGCACGGCCGCCTTGGTGATGCCCAGCAATTGCGTGCTGGCGGTGGCCATCTTGGGCTTCGTGCCCCTGGCCGGCGTGCCGCCGAGGGACTCGATCTGGACGTTGGCCTGCTCCAGGGCGTCGACGGGGACGATCGCGCCGACCTCGAAATCGCTGTCCCCCTTCTCGCTGATCTTCAGGCACTTGGCCAATTCCTGGTTGGCGGCGCGGAACTCGAACTTGTCCATCACGCTGCCGGGCAGCAAGGTGGTGTCGCCGATCGATTCGACCCGCACTTTGCGGAGCATCTGGGCGACGATGATCTCGATGTGCTTGTCGTTGATTTCCACCCGCTGGCTGCGGTAGACGTTCTGGATTTCGCGGACGAGGTACTGCTGCACGGCCTCCTCGCCGGAGATGCGGAGGATGTCGTGGGGCACCAGCGGCCCGTCCACCAGCGCCTCGCCCGCCCGCACGAACGTGCCCGAGTGGACCCGCAAGTGCTTGCCGTGGGAGACGAGGTGTTCGCGTTCGATGCCGGCTTCGCTCTTGACGACGATGGTGCGTTTGCCGCGGCGTTTCTCGCCGAGGATTTCCACCATGCCGTCGATCTCGGCGATCACGGCCGGGTCCTTCGGTTTGCGGGCCTCGAAGATTTCCGTCACCCGCGGCAGACCGCCGGTGATGTCCTGCGTGCCCGACACCTCGCGGGGCGTCTTCGCCAGCAGCGTGCCGGCCGAAACCGTGCGGCCTTCCTGGACCTCGATGTTGGCCTTTTCGGGCAGATAGTAGAAGTCGAGAATCTTGCCGGTCGAGTCTTCCAGCACGATTTGCGGGTGGAGGTCGCCCTTATACTCGGTGACGATCATGCGGACGTGGCCGCCGGGGTCTTTTTCCAGGCGAATCGTCTCGCCTTCGATGACGTCCTCGTAGCGGACCTTGCCGCTGACTTCCGCCAGGATGGGGATGCTGTGCGGGTCCCACTGGCAGAGCACGGCGCCGGGCTGAACTTCCTGGTTCTCGTCGACCAGCAGGTTGGCGCCGGCGGGGACTTCGTACTTTTCCAGTTCGCGGCCCTTGGGGTCGAGCACGAGGATTTCGCCGTTGCGGGTGAGCACGACCTGCTGGCCCTCGTCGTTGCGGACGACCTTCATGCGGGTGAACTGGACCACGCCGACCTTCTTGGCGCGGATTTCGCTTTCTTCGACGGCGCGGGCGGCGGTGCCGCCGATGTGGAAGGTCCGCATGGTCAACTGCGTGCCCGGCTCGCCGATGCTTTGCGCCGATGATGCCCACCGCCATGCCTTGCTCCACCAGGGCGCCGGTGGAGAGATCCATACCGTAGCAGAGGGCGCAGACGCCCAGCGGGGCATCGCAGGTCATCGTGCTGCGGACCTGGATCTTTTCCAAGCCCATGGCTTCGATCTTCCGCGCGACGTCCAAGGTGATCAGTTCGTTCTCGCGGACGATCACGTCGTCGGTGATGGGGTTGACGATGTTGGTGCGGCTGACGCGGCCCTTGACCGAGTCGGCCAGACTGACTTCGACCTTCTCGCCGCGGTAGATCACGCCCTTGGTGATGCCCTGGGTGGTGCCGCAGTCGTGCGTGGTGACCACGACGTTTTGGGCCACGTCGGCCAGCTTGCGGGTGAGGTAGCCCGAGTCGGCCGTCTTCAAGGCCGTATCGGCCAGACCCTTGCGGGCGCCGTGGGTGGAACTGAAGTACTCCAACACCGTGAGGCCCTCGCGGAAGTTCGCCTTGATCGGCGTTTCGATGATCTTGCCCGAGGGCTTGGCCATCAAACCGCGCATGCCGGCCAACTGGCGAATCTGTTCGACGCCGCCGCGGGCGCCGGAGTGGGCCATCAGGAAGATCGGGTTCACGTAGCCGGCGGGCCGCTCGCGGAGCGGTCCGCCGATGTCGTTCTCCAGCGACTCCATCATCTCCGTGGTGATTTGTTCGCGGGCGTGGGTCCAAGCGTCCAGCACCTGGTTGTAGCGCTCGCCCTCGGTGATGATGCCGCGCTGGTAGAGCTTCATGATCCGCATCACGCCCTTCTCGGCGTTGGCGATGATCTTCGACTTGTTGGGCGGCGTGATCAGGTCGTCGGTGGCAAAGCTCAGGCCGGAGAGCGTGCTCTGGCGGAAACCGATGCGGTTGAGCGTCGTCCAAGAGGTCGATGGTGTGCCGCCGGCCGAGGATTTCGTAGCAGTCGGAGATCACGCCGGCCAGGTCGCTGGAGCGAAGCGGCGAGTTGTAGTAGGGCATGCCCTTGGGCAGCATCATGTTGAACAACACGCGGCCGACGGTGGTTTGCATCAGACCGCCGGGCTTGACGCCGCGTTCGCCCTTGACGCGCCGCCCGGCCGGCAGGCGCACGGAGATTGCCGCGTGCGTGCCTACCTTGCCCAACGAGTGGGCCAGTTGCACCTCGTCGACCGAGGCGAACTTCATGCCATCGCCCTTGCTGGTTTGCAGCGCGGCGGTCATGTAGTAGCAGCCCATCACCACGTCCTGCGAAGGGCTGATGATCGGCGCGCCGTTGGCCGGGCTGAAGATGTTGTTGGTCGACATCAAGAGGGTGTAGGCCTCGACCTGGGCCTCGATCGACAACGGCAGGTGGACCGCCATCTGGTCGCCGTCGAAGTCGGCGTTGAAGCCCTTGCACACCAGCGGGTGGAGCTTGATGGCGTTGCCTTCCACCAGCACCGGCTCGAACCCCTGGATGCCCATGCGGTGTAGCGTGGGGGCGCGATTCAACAGCACGGGATGGTTCTGGATCACCTCTTCGAGGATGTCCCACACCTCCTCGTCCTTCCGCTCCAGCATCTTCTTGGCGCTCTTGATCGTGTCGGCGTGGCCGAGCTCCTTCAAGCGGCGGATGATGAACGGCTGGTACAACTCTAAGGCGATCTTCTTGGGCAGGCCGCACTGGTGCAGCCGGAGCGCGGGGCCGACGACGATCACGCTGCGGGCGGAGTAGTCGACGCGCTTGCCCAGCAGGTTCTCGCGGAACCGGCCCTGCTTGCCCTTGATCATGTCCGTGAGCGACTTCAGCGGGCGATTGCTGCTGCCCAGCACGGGCCGCTTGCAGCGGTTGTTGTCGAACAGGGCGTCGACCGACTGCTGCAGCATCCGCTTCTCATTGCGAATGATCACTTCCGGGGCGTTCAGGTCGACCAACTTCTTCAACCGGTTGTTGCGGTTGATGATCCGCCGGTAAAGGTCATTCAGGTCGCTGGTGGCGAAATTGCCCGAATCCAGCAAAACCAGCGGCCGCAGGTCGGGCGGAATCACCGGAATCACGTCCAAGACCATCCACTCCGGACGGTTGTCGCTGTCGCGAATGGCCTCGACGATCTTCAGCCGGTTGATCAGGTCCTTCTTCTTCTGCTTCGAGTTGGTCTCGATCAGTTCGGTGCGCAGGTCTACGGAAAGCTTCACCAGGTCCAAGCCCACCAGGAGCTTGCGGACGGCCTCGGCGCCCATGTCGGCCTCCCAGCCGGTGGGATACTGGGCGCGGGCGGCGCGGTATTCTTCCTCGGTCAGCAGTTGCTGCATCTTCAGCGGCGTGTCGCCGGGATTCGTGACCACGTAGTCCTGGAAGTAGATCACTTTCTCCAGGCTGGTGGTCTTCATGGCCAGCAGGGCGCCCAAGCGGCTGGGCATGGCCTTGAAGAACCAGATGTGTACCACGGGCGCGGCCAGTTCGATGTGCCCCATCCGCTTGCGGCGCACGCGGCTATGGGTGATCTTCACGCCGCAACGGTCGCAGATCATCCCCTTGTACTTCATCCCGCGATACTTGCCGCAGGAGCACTCCCAGTCCTTCTCAGGGCCAAAGATCCGCTCGCAGAACAGGCCGTCCTTTTCGGGACGGTAGGTGCGGTAGTTGATCGTCTCGGGCTTCTTCACCTCGCCGAACGACCAGCTACGGATGTCGTGCGGCCGGGCGAGGCTGATCTTCACCGAGGTATAGTCGTTGATCCGATCGTAGGTGCTTTCGCCGATGCTCATTGTGAATCCTCCCAATTAGGGAACGATTTTCTTGGCTATGTTGCCTCAGGAAACTCGCACTTTTGCCGTTGCCAGCGCGTTGATACATTCCGACGCTTTATCTGCCGCGTCTCGCGGAATGTACACGTAGAAGAACGACTTCTTCCTCTTCTCCGCTTTCGCCTCCTGCCAATTCACCGCGACTTCCTGATAAGACCTGATTTCATCCTTGCCGGACAGCTTGAACTTCACCCAAAGCCTGCTCTCGTCGAAGTTCAATAGGTCTACCACCTTTGGCTTGGCATCTTCAACAAACACCTTGGCGACCAGATCATTTCCCATTACCGGCTGCAACCACTGCTTGGCCGTTCGGTGGATAGCGCTGCGATCTTCTAGTGTCCGTGCATGAAAGAGGATCTCAAACTCGGCTTGCGTCTTCCATAATGGAACCCGGGTTGGTGTTCTGCTCAATAACTCATCTACCAACTCTTTCAGTTCCGGAGAGTCCTCCTTATGGGATTTCAGCAGGCAGTAAATGTCATCATCACAAGGCAAGAACACCCTGCACGGTCCGACCGTGACAGGCGTTTGAAAGGCATCCTTCGATGAAATCGCATCCAGGAACGCCTCCTTTGCCCCGGGCGGCGAGAGCACTTTGTCCAAGAGTTCAACCGCGCGACGCAGCAGGAGGTTGTAGTAGCACACCGTGTGGTGCGAGTATATCCAACGGAAGAGGTAGTTTCTCCCATCAATCACGTTCTGCAAGACACTTAGTGCCGATTTTCTGAAGGCCACATCCAACCATCCAACCGGCGCGACCACGAGTTCCAACGCGGACAGCAGTCTTCGGACATCAATGGACACGTTGTCCACGCCGGACGCCCACGTGTCCCGAAGAATGTAGTCCAACTTGTCGACATCGATGGTAGACCCATTGATCAGTACGATCAGAGCATTCTCAACCTGCTCTTGCGACGTCTTGCACTCCCTGTGAATGCAACCTGTAATCATCCTGGCAACCAGCAGCGGATTGCCTCCCGGCAGCAAGTCTTCAAAAGCCTTCCTGTAGCGATCAAGAAACAAGGCCGCGCTGAAAATCTCGTGGTTTGCCGGGGGCAAGCCGCGCCCTTGATAGTCGTCAATGAAATCCTTGTCGCCGACAGCCGAAAACAGGAATTCTTCGGCCCTAGTATTCTTGGCGTTTTCTTCCTTGCCGTAGAGATACTCGAAGGTATGCGAGTAGCACGCGTGCGCAATCATGCATCAATGCCGCAGCCAGGAAACTGTCCTCGTAAACATCCAATTTGACGCCGCCAAGGATCGACTTTTCTGTGTTGGCTTTGAGATGGCGGAACGCAATCTTCGCCAAATGGTATACGCCGAGTGAGTGCGCAAATCGGTCATGGCGAGCAGACGGGTACAACGGTCGCATAGATGTCTGTTCGATATGCCGAAGCCTCTGGAAGATCGCAGTATCAATAAACGCGCTGCACCAATCGGCGGGCACGGATATATACCCGTGTACCGGATCTCGAAACTCTTTGTTCTTCCCGTTATCTGTTCCCATATCGGCCCGATAAGACTTACGGTACGGAATCCGCTATCGCTTTCTTCACTATCTGGTGGATTTCTCCTGGTACCGCGTCAGTAAACTCATATGCGAGGTACTTCGATGACAGATATTTCTCCGCATCGGCCGCTCGCGCAATCGAGTCCTTCTTCTTCTCAAATATCTCGGGGTAGTAGTGCAGTGCGGCATGGACTGCGGGAGAGGAAATATCGACAACCACATTTTGAACGTTCGCGTGAATCATGCTCCGAACATCCCACAATGAGCAGAAAGACACGCTCTTCTTGGTTGAAAGAATGGTGGCTAGAAGGTAGTCGGCATTCAGGACTGTACACATTGCTTCTACTCCTCCTGAGTAACGCAAGTGGTGAAACAAACCAGTATCTCTTATATGTGCGCCTTCTCTAACTGCATGTTCAACGCCAGGCCGCGGATTTCGTTGGTCAACACGTCGAAACTGGCGGGCGTGCCGGCTTCCAGCGTGTTTTCGCCCTTGACCATGGCCTCGTAGATTTTCGTACGGCCCTCCACGTCGTCGCTCTTGACGGTCAACAGTTCCTGGAGGATGTAGGCCGCGCCGTAGCCCTCCAACGCCCAGACTTCCATTTCGCCGAAGCGCTGACCGCCGAAGCGGGCCTTGCCGCCCAGCGGCTGCTGGGTAATCAGCGAGTAGGGGCCGGTGCTCCGGGCATGCACCTTGTCGTCGACCAGGTGGTGCAGCTTCAGCATGTAGATGTAGCCCACGGTGGAAAGCTGTTCGAACGGCTCGCCGGTGCGCCCGTCGTAGAGTTGGGCTTTGCCGTGTTCGGGCAGGCCGGCGTCTTTGAGGGCCGCGTGGATGTCCTGCTCGGTCGCCCCGTCGAAGATCGGCGTGATGGCCTGGAACCCCAGGGCGGCGCTGGCCCAACCCAGGTGGGTTTCGAGAATCTGGCCCACGTTCATACGGCTGGGAACGCCCAGCGGGTTGAGGAGGATTTGCACGGGCCTGCCGTCGGGCAGGAAGGGCATGTCTTCCCTGGGCAGGATCTTGGCGATCACGCCCTTGTTGCCGTGCCGGCCGGCCATCTTGTCGCCCACGGAGATCACCCGCTTCGCCGCCACGTAGACCTTGACCATCTGCAGCACGCCGCTGCGGAGCTCGTCGCCCCGTTTCATCGAGTTCAGCGTGCGCTCCTTGGCGTCGCTCGTGGCCTCCACCGCCGGCCAGAGGCTCTTGTACAGTTTCTCCACGTCGGCCTTGCGCTGCGGGCTGCGGATGTCGAGTTTCTCGATGTTGAAGCGGTGGGCCTGCTCGGCCACGTAGCGGTGCTCCTGGTTCTCCACCAGCGGGTTGTTGTCTTCGTCGGTGAGCTTCTTCTTGAGCACCTCCTCGATCTCTTTGACCAGCTCGCCGAAGGCCACGGCGATCCGCTCGTTGCCCTTGGCCTCGGCGTCCTTCAACGCGGCCTCGAACGCCTTGCGCTCGTCCTCGCTGAGGCTCATGCGGCGGGAGAACTTCTGCGTGCCGATGACGATGCCTTCCACGCCGGAAGGCACTTCCAGCGAATCGTTCTTCACGTCTTCGCCGGCGCGGCCGAAGATGGCGTGCAGCAGCTTCTCTTCCGGCGTCAGCTCGGTCTTCGACTTGGGCGACACCTTGCCCACCAGCACGTCGCCCGGCCGGACGTAGGTTCCCACCCGCACGATGCCGCTTTCGTCCAGGTTCCGCAGTTGTTTCTCGCTGACGTTGGGGATATCGCGGGTGAACTCCTCGCGGCCCAGCTTGGTCTCGCGGATCTCGATGTCGAACTCCTCGATGTGGATCGAGGTGTAGGTGTCGTTCTCCACGAGCTCTTCGCTGATGATGATGGCGTCCTCGAAGTTGAACCCGTCCCAGGCCATGAAGGCCGCCAGCACGTTGCGGCCCAGGGACAGCTCGCCCTGGTGGATCGCGGCGCCGTCGGCGATCACCTGGCCTTTTTCCACCTTGTCGCCCAGTTGGACGATCGGCTTCTGGTTCTGGCAGGTCCGCTCGTTGAGGCCCACGAATTTGCGGAGTTTGTACAGGTCGCCGCCGATGGCGATGTGGCAGGCGTCGACGCTGGTGACCGTGCCCTTGCGCTGGGCGCGCACGAGCATGCTCGAGTTCAAAGCGGTCTCTTTTTCCAGGCCGGTGGCCACCAGCGGCGGCTCCGTCACCAGCAGAGGCACGGCCTGGCGCTGCATGTTCGAACCCATCAGGGCGCGGTTGGCGTCGTCGTGTTCCAGGAAGGGGATCAAACCGGCGGAGACGCCCACCATTTGGGCCGGCGCCACGTCGATGTATTGCACCTGGTTGACCGGCACCAGTTGGAAGTCGCCGTGGTAGCGGGCGATGATCGTGTCGCCCACCACGCGGCCGTTCTGGATCGGGGCATCGGCCGGGGCCAAAATCGCCTCGTGCTCCTGGTCGGCCCGGAGCCACTCGATTTCCTCGGTCAAGTGGCCATTCTTGAGCTTTTGGTAAGGCGTCACGAGGAAGCCGTACTCGTCCACCCCGGCGTAAATGGCCAGGCTGGAGATCAGGCCGATGTTCGTGCCTTCCGGGGTTTCGATGGGGCAGATGCGGCCGTAGTGGGAGATGTGGACGTCGCGGACCTCGAAGCCGGCCCGCTTGCGGTTCAAGCCGCCGGGACCCAGCGCCGAGAGCCGCCGCTCGTGGGTGAGCATCGACAGGGGGTTGGTCTGGTCGACCACCTGCGAGAGCTCGCCGCGGCCGAAGAAATACTCGATGGCCGCCGAGATGCTCTTGGGGTTGACCAGGCTGCGGGGGGTCATGTCTTCCAGGTCTTTTAAGCTCATCCGCTCCTGGACCGTCCGCCGCAGCTTGAGGAACCCCTTGCGCAGT
This sequence comes from uncultured Planctomycetaceae bacterium, assembly GCA_963759115.1. GTDB lineage: Bacteria > Planctomycetota > Planctomycetia > Pirellulales > Thermoguttaceae > CAVWXT01. The sequence continues at coordinate 449,154 of CAVWXT010000001.1, read as the reverse complement.
TCGTCGGAGGCCAGTTCGTCGATCGTGCGCAGGCGGCGGTTGCCCAAGTGGTCGATGTCGTCGACTTCCACGTCGGGCTCGCCGTTGCGGAGCCGCATCAGGTACCTGATGGCCGCGATGAGGTCGTCGGGACGCAGCGTCATCTCCGTTTCGGGAATGTCCAATCCGAGCTTGCGGTTGATGCGGAAGCGGCCCACGCGGCCCAGCCGGTAGCGGTTGGTGTCGTAGAACTTCTCGTGGAAGAGGGCCTTGGCCTTTTCCAGTTGCGGCGGATTGCCCGGCCGCAGGCGCTGATAGATCCGCAACAGCGCCTCTTCGTGGCTGGCCGTATTGTCGTCGGCCAGGGCGTTCAGCAGCAGGGGGTTCTTCGGCTCGCTCATCACCTCGATCTGTTTCAGGCCGGAGGTGCAGATCGTCTCGGCGGCGTTCTTGGTGATCTTCTGGGCGCACTCGATGATGATCTCGCCGGCGCGGGCTATCGGCGGGATAGACGACGTCGCCCACCGCCAGCTTGCCCTCGATTTTCGCGGCGTTGCGCGAGTCGGCGACCTTCACCACTTCCGTTTCATTGAAGACGCGCAGCAGGTTGGCGTTATCGCTGTAGTTGGGGTCCATCGCCCGCAACAGCGTCATGATGGAAAACTTCCCGCTCTGGTCGATGCGGACGGAGAGGCTCTCCTTGCGGTTGATGTTCAGTTCGATCCAGCTTCCGCGTTCGGGAATGATGCGGCAGCTTTGCAAGCGGCGCTCGCCGGTGCCCTCGACCTCGCTGACGAAATCCACGCCGGGGCTGCGGTGGAGTTGGCTGACCACCACCCGCTCGGCCCCGTTGATGATGAACTCGCCGCCGCCGAGCATGATGGGGACGTCGCCGAGGTAGACTTCCTCCTCGATGGGCTGCTCTTTGGTCAGCCGCAGCCAGACCTTGAAGGGCCGGCCGTAGGTGAGGCGGAGTTGGCGGCACTCGTCGGGCTCGTAACGCGGCTTGCCGAGTTCGTAGCGGATGTACTCCAGGCGGAGCGTCTTGTCATAGCTTTCGACGGGGAAGATCTCCCGCAATACGCCTTCCATCCCCTGGTCGTTCCGCTTCGCAGCAGGGATCTCATATTGCAGAAAAGCCTCGTAGCTGCGCGTCTGGATTTCGGTCAGGTCGGGGATGAGGTAAGGAGGTCGAAGGCTGCCGAAGCGACGAATTTCCTTAGGTTGGAGCCGTCGTTGAGCCAAGGTGGCCATAAGGGATTACCCTTCTACGAGAAAGTGCAATACAAACAAAGCTGCCGGAGAAGTCCTGCCCGCGCACAACATCGTTCGGGCGGCGGCCGAGCCGCCACCCCATGGGCGGCAGTACGGCTGCCGCCCCCAACGGAAGTCTCCCGCGGGCACACGCCGCCAGGAGACGAAACGTCTGCTTCCCGCGTGACGCGATCGGACGATGGAAACGCTACTTGATGGAAACGGTGCCGCCCGCTTCTTCCAGTTCTTTCTTCAGTTTCTCGGCGTCCTCCTTGGAGATGCCCTCCTTGATCTTGGCGGGGACGCTTTCGACCAGATCCTTGGCTTCCTTCAGCCCGAGGCTGGTCGCGGCGCGGACCACCTTGATCACGCCGATCTTCTTGTCGCCAAAGCCTTCCAGGACGACGTCGAATTCGGTCTTCTCGGCCACGGCCGCGGCCGCGCCGCCGCCGTCCGTCGGGGCCGCCATCATCACCGCGCCGCCGGCGGCCGGCTTGATGCCGTGAACGTCTTCCAGGTAGTCGCTTAGCTCTTTCGCCTCTTTGAGGGTCAAGCCGACGATCTTGTCGCCCAACTCTTTGCTCAACGCGGAAAATTCGCGGGTTGCTTGGTCTGTCGCCATGACAACGTTAGTCCTTTCTCACACTCAAGTTCGTTAGGTATGAAACACTCGGGTACGGGTTCGATTGCCGATGACACGCTGCCACCCTGCAATTATCAGTCTTTAACTTGCGGCCGGCTCGCCGCTGGCCGGCGCGGTTGCCACCGACTCGGCGGCGGGCGGCTCGGCTGCGACCGCCGACTCGGGGGCGGACGGGTCGGCCGCGGCCTCCGCCTCTCCGCCTTCGCCCTTTTGTTCGATCTGGCTCGCCAACGCGCCGCCGACGGAGTTCAACTGGCTGACCAACGTGGCGCCCGGGCTGAGGATCTGCCCCAGCAGGAGGCTCAACTGCTCGGTCCGGCTGGGCCACTTGCTGACCTGCTCGACCTGGGGCGCGGTGAGGGGTTCGCCGTCCATCACCCCGCCCCGCGCGGCGAAGGGAGCGTACTTGTCGGCCTTGATCAGTTTGGTGATCTCTTTGGCTAGGCTGACGATGTCTTCGCTGCCCCAGCAGAGGGCGGCCGTGCCGCTCAGGCCCTCGAACAGCGGCGCCAGCGGCGTGCCCTCGGCGGCGCGGGCCGCCAGACTGTTCTTGATGACCATCACGTGGATGTTCTTGCTCCGCAGTTCCGCCCGCAAACGCGAGTTGCTATTGGCGTTCAAGCCAACCATGTTCACCAGCAACGCGTCGTGGACGTTCCGCAACCGTTCGCGGAGGTTTTCGGTAATCAGGTTCTTGACGTACTTGCTCATGTCAACTTCTTGTCTGTCTCGTAGCTGCGTCGGTTATGCGTAAGCACAACGCCCTATTTGGTCCCACACGTTATGCAGAAGCATAACCTACCGGTCGACGGTCACTCATGCTTGGATTCGCACGCTCGGGCTCATCGTGGCGCTGATGACGATCCCCTTGACGTATTGCCCGCGGACTGCGGCGGGTTTGATGGCCATCACGTGATTGATGAAGGCCGAAATGTTTTCGGCGAGCTTCGGCGCGTCGAAACTCAGTTTGCCCACCACCGCCTGTACGTTGCCGCCGGCGTCGGTGCGGAACTCGACCTTGCCGGCCTTGTATTCCTTGACCACTTTGCCCACGTCGGGCGAAACGGTGCCGGCGCGGGGGGAAGGCATCAGGCCGCGCGGCCCGAGCACCTTGCCCAACGGGCCCACCACGCCCATCATGTCGGGAGCGGCGATGCACACGTCGAAATCGGTCCAGCCGCCCTTGATCTTCTCGGCCAGTTCGGGGCCGCCCACTTCGTCGGCCCCCGCGGCCTTGGCCTCGTCCACCTTGTCGCCCTTGGCGAACACCACCACCCGCAACGTACGGCCGATGCCGTTGGGCAACACGATCGAGCCGCGCACGAGTTGGTCGGCCTGCTTCGGATCGACGCCTAACCGCACGGCAATCTCTACCGACTGGTCGAACTTGGTGGTGTTGAAGGTTTTCAGGATGGCCACGGCCTCGGCCACCGGCAGCGCTTTCTTGCTGGGCGGCGTCTTGGTCAACATGGCCGTCATACGTTTCGCTAGTTTCGGCATAACAATCAGTGGTCAGTGGCCAGTGGTCAGTTGGGGCCGCCGCGGGCACCGCCGCGAAGCGGTGGTCGGCGGCTGCTAAACTTCTTAAACCCTAATCCCTAATCCTTCAACACCTCGATCCCCATGCTCCGGGCCGTGCCCTCGACCAGCCGCCGGGCGTGTTCGAGGTCGCGGGCGTTGAGGTCCGCCATCTTCGTCTTGCAGATCTCGTCGACCTGCGCGATGGTTACCTTACCCACCTTCTCCTTGTTCGGCACGCCGGAACCCTTGGCGACGCCGGCCGCCTGCTTCAACAGCGCGGCGGCGGGCGGACTCTTCGTGATGAACTCGAAGCTGCGGTCGTTGTAGACCCGCACCACCACGGGGATGGGCATTCCGCCGGCTTCCTTGGTTCGTTCGTTGAACTGCTGCACGAACTGTCCCAGATTGATGCCGTACTTGCCCAGCGAGGTGCCCACCGGCGGCGCCGGCGTGGCCTGGCCGCCGGGAACCTGGAATTTCGCTTCGCCCACTAGTTGTTTTGCCATTTTTCTAGCTTGTTGTCACTGCACTGCTAAACCGCAAGCGGCTAAAGTGCTTCGATTTGCCAATATTCCAATTCCACCGGCGTCGAGCGGCCGAAGATGTTGATCATCACCGTCACCCGGCCGTTCGTTTCGTCGATGGCGTCCACTTCCCCTTCGAAGTTCTCGAAGGTGCCTTCGTTGATCTTCACCCGCTCGCCCTCGCGGAAGGCGATCTTCAGTTTCGGCGACTTTTCGCTCTTTTCCTCTTGCTTGGCGACGATGCGGGATACTTCGTGCGGGAGCATCGGGCTGGGACGCCCCGCGGCGCCCGTGAAATCGCCGATGCCCGGCGTTTCGCGGACCAGGAACCACGTGTCGTCGTTGATTTCCATGTGGACGACGAGGTAGCCCGGATACAACTTCCGCTTGATGACTTTCTTCTTTCCGCCCTTGAACTCGGTGACCTTCTCGGTGGGAACGATGACGTCGCCAAAGTAGCGATCCAATCCGGCGATGGCCACGCGCCGCAACAGCCCTTCGCGGATCGATTCCTCCCGGTTGCTCTGCACCTTGAGGATGTACCAATCCATCTTGTCCGATTTCGGCTCCTCGGCCGGAGCGGACGGCTCCGCGGGCGGTACCGCAGCCGGGGCCGCTTCGGCCACAGCCGCTTCGACCGGCGGCGCTTCGGCCACAGGCGCCTCAACCATCGGCAGTACCTCGACCGCTGCCACCTCAACCGGCGGCGGCATTTCGGCGGCGCAGGGGCGCGGCGTCTGCCGGCGGCGTCTCCGCGGCCGGCAGCGGTACGACCGGAGACTCGCTCTCGCCCACGTTGGCTTCGGGCGGCAAGTCCGCGGCCGGCTGTTCGTTCGCCATGTTTGGGTCGTCCATCACGCCAGGGTTCCTAGCTCAGCACAAACTTCCGGACAAACGCGCCCCACGAAATATCGTACACGAAGAGCACCGCCGCCAAGGAGAAGATCATGATCAGCACCACCATCGAGGCGCGGAACAATTCCGTTCGCGTAGGCCAGGAAACCTTGTTCATTTCCGCCTCCACGGCGATCAAAAAATCGGCAAAGCCCGGAAAGTTCACCAGTCGGTACGATCCCCACAGGCTGATCAACAAGAGCACGCCGGGCAGGGCGAACTGAAACGCGGGTCCCTTGCCGGCCATCAGTGAACTGAGCCGCAGCAGACCCAGCGCGAGCGTCACCGCCAGCCCGGCAAAGGTGATCTGCCGGGTGATTCGCCCTTGGCTGCGCTTGTAAACGCCGACGCGTACGAACTCGTAAAAAAACGTGCCCACGGGAAGAGGATCCTCCTCACATTTTGTTCGCCGCTTGGGGCGGCGGTTCACCGGCCGCCCCAACGGACCAGGCTCTTTACTGGTTGGGATGGCAGTTCAACCGCCCGCCCAACGTGGGTAGCTTAACTGCCACCCCAACGGTCTGTTCATGTAATGGCAGGGGCGGGGGGGCTCGAACTCCCAACCGCTGGTTTTGGAGACCAGTGCTCTACCAATTGAGCTACACCCCTAGGTGAAATGACGAATGACGAAAACTCAAATGACGAATGTCCAATCCCGCGCCGTCATCGGTCCGTTCCTTCGTCATTTCGATTTCGTCATTCCTTCGTCATTTGAATTTCGTCATTCGACATTCTTACTTGAGCACCTTCGTGACCACGCCGGAGCCCACAGTCCGGCCGCCCTCGCGGATGGCAAACCGCACGTTGGCGTCCATGGCGATCGGCGAGATCAACTCGACTTCGAGATTGACGTTGTCGCCGGGCATGCACATTTCGGCGTCGCCCAGCAACTTGGCGTTGCCCGTGACGTCGGTCGTGCGGAAGTAAAACTGCGGCCGGTAGCCGCTGAAGAACGGGGTGTGCCGGCCGCCTTCCTCCTTCGACAGGACGTACACCTGCGCCTCGAAATTGGTGTGCGGGGTGATCGAGCCGGGCTTGGCAATGACCTGGCCGCGTTCGATTTCCTCGCGCTTGATGCCGCGGAGCAGGAGGCCGACGTTGTCGCCCGCCTGGCCCTGGTCCAGCGTCTTATTGAACATTTCCACGCCCGTGCAGATCGTCTTCCGCGGTTCGGGGCTGAAGCCGATGATGGAGACTTCCTCGCCCACCTTGACCAGGCCGCGCTCGATACGGCCGGTGGCCACGGTGCCGCGGCCCTCGATCGAGAACACGTCTTCGACGGCCATCAGGAACGGCTTGTCGACTTCGCGGGCCGGCTCGGGGATGTAGGAGTCGATGGCGGCCATCAGTTCGCCGATGCACTTGGCAGCTTCCGGATCGGTCGGATTGTTGATCGCACGCAGCGAATCGCCGCGGACAATGGGAATCTCATCGCCCGGGAAGCCGTAGTGCGTCAGCAGTTCGCGGAGCTCCAACTCCACCAGTTCGAGCAACTCGGGGTCGTCGACCAGATCGACCTTGTTGAGGAACACCACCAGGGCGGGAACGTTCACCTGGCGGGCCAAAAGGACGTGCTCGCGGGTCTGGGGCATCGGGCCGTCGGCCGCGGAGACCACCAGGATCGCCCCGTCCATTTGCGCGGCGCCGGTGATCATGTTCTTGATGAAGTCGGCGTGGCCAGGGCAGTCGATGTGGGCGTAGTGGCGTTTGTCGGTCTCGTACTCCACGTGGGCCACGGCGATGGTGACCGTCTTCGTGGCGTCGCGCACCGTGCCGCCTTTGGCGATGTCGGCATAGGACTTTATCTTCGCCATGCCCTTGGTATTCTGGACCGCCAGAATGGCGCCAGTCAACGTGGTTTTGCCGTGATCAATGTGGCCGATCGTGCCCACATTGACGTGCGGTTTGGTCCGAGCGAATACTTCCTTGGCCATTGTTGTGTCATTCTCCCTGCGTAGGATCCAACGTGTCGGTTAGAGGAATCGTGGACGGGTGAACGTTCTACGCCGAAGGTTTCAACCGTCCGACAAAAGAGCTGCTGAAGGGAATCGGACCCTTGACCTCGTCCTTACCAAGGACGCGCTCTACCGGCTGAGCTACAGCAGCCTGCGATATTTCTCGAGCCCCCTGCATCGCGAGTGCCGCGGGCCGCCGCTCTCGGGTGTCTGCTTCTCCTTGCCTCCGGGTCGATTCGTCACTGTCGCCAGTCATACTTTGGGGTTTAAGAAGGGGGAGGGGAGAAAGGCGAGGGCAGATCCGTTGGTCTCCTCTTACCCTTTTCCTCTCTCCCTTCCACTATCACGTTAAGCGGGTGAAGGGAGTCGAACCCTCGTGAGTAGCTTGGAAGGCTACGGCTCTACCGTTGAGCTACACCCGCGTCTGTCACAAATGATGAATGCAGAATGATGAACGATGAATTACCCACCGCAGGCTCATTCATTGTCCCTCATTCATCGCTCATCATTCCTCATTCATCAATCTTTCCAATGGGGAGTGAAGGATTCGAACCTTCGAAGGCATTGCCATCAGATTTACAGTCTGACCCCTTTGACCACTCGGGAAACCCCCCTCTGCAGCCCTAAATGGCCAATGACGAAATTCAAATGACGAAAGGCGGACAATCGGCCGCTGTAGTTCGAGCGAACTTCGTCATTGGGACTTCGTCATTCGTCATTAAGCTAGCGGAGGGACTTGAACCCACAACCTGCTGATTACAAATCAGCTGCTCTGCCGATTGAGCTACGCTAGCCGGTCGAGCCCGTCCACGCGAACCTCTTAATATAACCGACTGCCAAGTCCACGCAAGGCGGGCCGCAGGCAAAAAACGAGCCTGCGCCGTCCAATTTGGGAAAAATCCTTCAGAATCCACCATGATTGGGGGTTTGCGTGGACTAGAGACACTCGCGACGTCATCCACGCCTCTCAATAAGCCCCCATAAAGAGTTGTTCGGGCTTGGCAGCGGGCCGGCCTGCCAGGACGCCGAAACAGGCCAACTAATGCCCCGACCGGCCTGACCGGTGCCAGGCTGCTTGTCAGCCCGTGCTGCGGCCGATTCCTGCACTGGCCGGCAAGCGGCCAGTCGCACCCAAGCTGTCAACATAGGACGGTTAGGGTACGAGCCATTTCCCTCGTCCCGCCCGATCGCGCTTCCCTTAGCCGGGGAAGTCGATTTTCTCTTCTTCGGCCGCCTTTCGCAGCTTGCTCAGCGCCCGGGCCTCGATCTGCCGAATCCGCTCCTTGGTTACGCCCAGTTCGGCGCCGACTTGCTTCAGCGTCAAAGGTTCCTGGCCGCGCCGCAGGCCGAACCGCCGGACGATGATCTTCTGCTCGCGATCGTCGAGGCGGTCGAGGATTCTCTGCACCTGCGCTTCGCGCTGCACTTGCGCCGTTTCCTGCTCGATCTGATCGCTTCGCTCGTCCTCGGCGCTGGTGAACATCTCCGCCTGGCTGGTGCGGAAACGGTCGTGGTAGCGGTGGTCGTCGGGAATGGTGCGGGCGAAGTTCTTCATGATCGCCCAACTGGCGTAGGTGCTGAACTTGTTGCCCCGCGCGTAATCGAACTTCTCCGCCGCCCGCATCAGCGACATGTTCCCGTCGCTCACCAACTCGAAGAAGTTCTGCGTGGGCCCCACGTGCCGCTTGGCGATCGACACCACCAATCGCAGGTTGGCGCGGATGATCTGGTTCTTTGTCGATACGGCCTCGTCGTACAACCGTTCGATCTGGTCCATCAGGTTCCGCTTGGGTTGGGCCGAATCGAGCTTGCCGCGGAGCCGGTTGGCCTTGTACTTCAGGTAGTTCATCTTGCGGAACAGGTGGGCCTCCTGCTTTCGCGTCAGCAGCGGCACCTCGTACAGGCTGGCCAGGTAGGGCGGCAGGCCGCTGGGCAGGCGCGACTTCTTCACCGGCTCCTCCGACTCCGGCGGCGGCCCGAGAATCCGGTCTTCCCGCTTCTGCGAGCGCACCCGCGGGAAAACCTCGTTCGGAATGTAATCCAGCGGCAACTCCATGATCCGCTGGGCCCGCATCTCGGCGATGATCCGGTAGATGCTGGTCCGCGTGCGGCAGAACCGCTTCGCCAGCACCTCCACCGATTCGCCGCGCTGGTACTGCTGGTAGATCTTGTGCTTGGTTTCCAGTCGCAGCGGCCCGTGACTGTCGGGGAACACGGCCGCCTCGGGATGGTCGTGGTCGAACTGCTTCAGCGTGTAGCGGATGGTCTCCGTGCTGCGGCCGGTCCGCTCCGCCAGCCGCTTGGTGACGTCGGCGGGGCAACCGCCGGCGCGGGCAAGCCGCCGGGCCCGCTCGATGATCATCGCCCGCTCCTCGTCGGTCAGTTGGCTGAACTGCGAGCCGCGGCGCACCCGCTCCTGGTTGTGCTCCACGAAGCGTTCCACGGAACTCTGCAGGAACCCCAACCGCTTGCGGCCGTCCATCACGAACCGCCGGCTGACCAACCCTTGACGCCGCCAGCGGGAGATGGTCTTCGTCGAGACGTTGAACTGCTTGGCCAGTTCCTCGACCGTCATCACCCGCTCGCCTGCCGCCTCGGCCGGCACGCCGGCCGCATCGGACACGTCCTCCACGAACAACCGCAGATCGTGGTTGGCCTCTTGGCCGCTCAGCTTGAGGTCGGGGTACGACTCGGGGCGGAAGTTGGTGACCCGATAGCAGATGTACTCGTAGGGATACGTGCGGGCGAAGTCCAACTCGCCCAGCAGCTTCTCGGCCTGCGTCACCTGCTCGAGTTTCTTTTCGCGGGGGGCGAATCGAACCTGCTGGTCGCGGAGTTGTCGGATCGCCGGATTCAGGTAGTCGTTGTGCATCGCTTTCCCCTCCCCATCATGAACCACACCCTGTAGTATACCCGACACGCCTATTTTTCACAGCCATAACATGCAATATTATCGACTCGCGTCCGCCCCAAGCAAGCAACACCGCCAATAAGCAGATTAAATGAATCCTCTAATGTTGTATATGAAATCCACCCATTGGGCCATACCGAGAGGCTCTCTTCCCCGTTCTCCAATCACAATCTGCTATACGCAGCCGCAGGCCGCTTTGATCCATGACCGAATTGCTTTTCTTTCCGCGGGACCGACGCAACGCGTTTTCCCGCACCGCACTGCGTCCCATGTTCTATTGGATGCTCACCCATTTGAAAAAGTTACACACGGGGCATATCCCGGCGGGATCGGTGTTTCCGGTAAATTCCCCCTGCTTTTCGGTCGATCTAGCGACTGCGAATCCTTCTATAACGCCTGCCGGTCTGAATTACTATGAGGAAAAACCTTACCCTGTGCTCGATTGCCGTAGGGAAAAACCTTATGCCCGTGTGCTGCCTCTTGGCAGTCATGGCAACCAAGTGTCCAGTCTGGGCCGCCGAGGCGAAGTCGGCCCATCCCCTGCAAAGCCAGCGGAAAGCAGGCCAGATAGACCACGTGACGGTGGATCTGAAGGTCGGCGGGGAGACGAAATACCTCGATGAAGGCAAGCCGAAGCGCGACAAGATGAGCGTCGACTGCAACCTCGACTACTACGAGAAATCGCTGGAAGTGCCGCCCGGGGAGGGCCAGCGCTCGGTGCGAGACTACCACAAGGTGGCGGTCGTGGTAAAGGTAGGCGACGGCCAATTCGAGCCGGCGTTGCGTCCCGAACACCGGTTGATCGGCGTGGAGGCCGGCAAACAAGCGGCCACGCTCTTTTCGCTGGCGGGCAACCTCACCCGCGACGAATTGGACGCCATCGACATTCCGGCCAACAGCCTGCTGGTGGATCGTCTGCTGCCGGAAAAGCCGGTGGCCCCGGGTGAAAGCTGGCAACTTCCCGAGCCGCTACTGGCCGCCCTGTTGAACTTGGATGAGGTTGCCAAGAGCAGCGTCGAGTGTACGTTCAAGGAGGTCGCCACGATCGGGTCGAAGGAAGCCGCCCACAAGGTGGCGCGGTTTGAGTTCGCCGGAAAGGTGGAGGGGGCCGTCGGCGGCGTCTCCACCAAGATCGAGTTGAAGGGCAAGTATCGTTTCGATCTCCACAGCAGGCGCGTCGATTGGCTCGCCATGTTGGTCCAAGAGGACCGGCAGAGCAGCTTTGTCGCGGACGGCGTGGACGTGGGCTCGCGCCTGCAAATGACCATCACTCCCGACAAAGAACCGCAAAGCCTCAGCGACGCGGCTCTGGCCAAGCTCACCGTGAAGCCCACCACGGAGTTGACCGATCTGATGTACGAGTGTCCCGACGGCGGCTGGCAGTGCCGGTATGACCGCCGCTGGTACATCCATCAGCAGCGTCCTAAGAGCTCTGCCGCGGTGCTGCGACTGGTGGATCGCGGAATGCTCGTCGGGACAGTGCAATCTCTCCTCGTTGCCCCGCCGCGATCCTGACAAATTGGTGTCGATGGAGGAGTTTCAGGACGACGTGCGGCGGGCCTTGGGGAAGAGCTTTGGCGAGGTCATCGAGGCCGGCCAGTCGCCCAACGACGCCAATTGCCGCGTGTTTCGCGTCGTGGTACACGGCGTCTATCACGCCACCGCACCGGGCAACGTGCCCGACATTCCCATGCGGTGGATCTACTACCTTGTGTCCGATTCGCAAGGGCGTCAGGCAGCCTTGACGTTTACCGTCGAGCAGGAAGCCATCGAACGCTTCGCCGACGCCGACAAGCCGATGGTCCGCTCGCTGCGGTTCGTGGATCCGGCCAAGAAGGATAGAGAATCCCAATAAAAAACCGCCGCGTTCTTCCGAGAGAAGGACGTGGCGGCAAAAGACTCAAACTTCCCGCCTCATTGCGACTGGATGCGTCGCTGCGAGACGAGCGAAGGTCAGGCGTGCTTCTGCACTAGCCGTGAAGGCGACCTTGGCCCACGCGTATTGTTTGGCACCTCCGTCGGAATACCAGGCGAGAAGTTCGATTCGCTCTGATGGTTCACCAACACCTATCGGCACTTTTCGCGCCCCGTTTGCAGCCGAACCGGGCGGATTCCGGCGCCGCGGGCAGCCGCAGGGGACGCCCCCCTTCTCCTCATTGTTATTGTACTCTACGAATCCCGCGAAAGCATCCCGCTCCGCAAGGTTTACTGAGTGTCAGACCATCAATTTCATCAATTTCGTAGAGAGAAACGCCCCGCGACTGCGGTCGCGGGGGGTGATATCGCCGCAGTCGTACCCCGCCGGACGCAGCCGGCGGGCGTTTCCACTTCCATGCCCTTCAACCGGGGACCGGGGTCCCTGGGTCCCTGGCTGCGGTCGGTCCGCCCCTCGGCGGCTAGCGCGACTTCGACGGCTTGGCGCCGCTGGCGGCCGTGGCGGAACTCGATTCCTGGCCGGCCGGCTTCTCGGCCGCATCCGCCGGCTTGAAGACCCGCTCGTCGTAAATTGCCAAGGCGTGCAGGGCATGACCCAAGGAGGCAATCTCCCGCGTGGAGACCGACGGCGCACTGCTCAGGTAGCGTTGACTGGCGAGCAGGCGGTTTACGCACTCTATCGCACTGGCGACGCGGGCGTCTTCGAGTTGCTTGTCCGACAACGAGATCGCCAACCACTCCAGCACGCGGCCGGTGGAGCGCAACTGGGAGGCCGCGTCGGGGCTCGTGCCGCGGGCGGCCAGAAAGTACGGCCCCCAACTGCCGTCGGCGTTCTGTAATTTCAAGGCGAAACCGTGAAAGTCGGTCACGTACTTCGCGGCCCGTTCAAATTGGCCGTCGAGGGGCTGTGCGCGTTTCGCCCGGTGGGCCACCGCGTAGCTTAGCCCCAGCAGGCGGTTCAGCCCGCCCTCGGGCGCCGAAACCACCGGCTGCGCCAGTTCTTCTTCCACGATGCGTTCCAACGACCACACTTCGCCCAGGTCGTTCTTCCACTCCGGTTCGTCGACATAGCACGCCAGTCCGACGAGTTTCAGCGACGCATCGCTGCCCGAGCGGCAACCGAGCTTTTCGGCCTCGACCAGGTCGGCCACGGTGCGGACCGTCTTGCCGACGCGAACGGGGTAGTCGGACTGGACGCGCGAGAGGGCCAACATGGCCAGAAACTCGCCCGGTTGCTCCTGATAGCCGTAGCCGATCCGCGCGGCGACGTGCCCTTCGCTGGGGCCCAACATCTCGAAGCCAGCACAAGCGTAGTTCCAACACAGGCTGGTGATGCCGTTGATCCGCTTCCCGCCCGGGCCTTCCAACGACACCTCGGTGCTGCATCCGAAGGCCAGGCAGAAGTTCATGATCTCCGTGGCGGAGTTGTCCCGCGTGTTGAACGCCTGCTGCTGGTGCGCCGCCAGCGTGCGACGGACCGCGTCGCGGAGCGCGATCTGGGCCGGGTTGAGCACTCGCGGGGGTTTTGTCGCGGGCGGCGGCGACGATTCCTTGGCCGGTGCGGCCGCTTCGGCCGGTTTTCCCTCCGGCTGAGACGTGTTATCGTCGGCGCGGGCCGGCAGCCCGGCCGTCGCCAGCAGACAGGCCGTCAGGGCGCCGGCGGCCAGAAGTTGGTACACGCGAATCATCGGGTTGCCTCCTGCAACAGGGATGCCTCGATCGAATAGGATAGCCTCTCGTTACGACCCGGTCGTGCCGCGTGAAGCGGTAGTGGCCTTGGTCGGAGTGGTCGCCGTGGGCTGGGTCTCGTCGCGTCGCGGGCGATCGATGAGGAAGCCGCCCACGTCGCCTCGCCGGATATAGCTGTTGTTCTCGGCGCCGCAGCCGTACTTGTCCTTGCCGCCGTAGTCGATCAAGAAGCCGAAGTTTCCGCCGCAGGCCGGCACCGGATGGTAGGAGATGCCGGTGGGGGCGTATCCCTGACCATAGCCCTCGTAGACGTCGTCGCCGTCGTAGTGGAAGAGGATGCCGAAGCCCATCTGGTGGCCGGTCCCTTGCGTCAGCCCGCCGGCGGCCTTGAAGTGGTCGTTGCCGTGGCCGAAGTCGCAGAGCACGCCCATCGAGCAATCCCAGGCCATGCCGGTGCCCATGATGGTGCCTTCGTAGACGTTGTCGCCGCCGTCGTCGAAGCAGAAGCCCAGCGAGTAGTGGCAGCCCCAGCCGCAGCCGAATCGCTGGAAGCTGGGCTGCGTGCGCGGGCCGCCGTTGAAGGCCGTCCGCGTGATCAGCCGTTGGGTATTGCCGCCGAAGTCGCGGGCGAAGCCCAGTCCGCACCAGTATCCGCCGCCGTGCGCGAGGTAGTCGAACTCGTAGACGTTCTCGCCGCCGCCGTCGAGGATCACGCCGATCCCGCCGTCGGCCACCTGTCGTATGCCGGCGCCGACGCCCTGGCCAAAGCCCTCGTAGCCGGGCGTCTCGGGATACGAGTCGCGCCACATGCCGCCGCAGTAGTAATGGTTGTCGCCGGTCACGTTGTCCAGCAGGCCGAAGCCCAGCGGGCCGCCGAATCCTTGCGCCCACATCGCGGCGTGATAGTCGTTCTTGCCGCCGCGGCCGATCAACATGCCCAGGCCGCCGATGGCCTGTCCTTGCACGCGCCGCACGCCGCGGTACCGGTTACCGCTGCCGTAGTCGATCAGGATGCCGACGCCGGCCAGGGCCGAACCCTGGGCGACGTCCGGCGCTTCGTAGGTGTTGTTGCCGCCGAGGTTCAAGAGCATCGAGACGCCGAGGATCGCGCCGCCCTGGATGCCCGCCTTGCTGCCGCGGAAGGTGTTCTTGCCTCCCAGGTTGATGACCAAGCAGCACCGGCCGATCGAGGCCCACGGTGCCCTCGTAATACGTGTTGTCGCCGCCGAGGTCGATCACCGCGGCCACGTCGCGCATCTGGTCGAGTTGGTAGGTATTGCTTCCCTTGCCGCCGATCACGATCGCGCCGCTGGGGGTGTCGATCCGTGCGGCCACCGGGCCCGTGACGCCCGCGACCCGCACGTTCCCCTTGTCCGGCAGCGACTTGAGTTGTTCCAGCAGTTGCACGTCGGCGACGGGGGCCAGCGCGTCGGCCGCCGCAAAGAGGGCGTCGCGGTCCATTTTCTCCATGAGGTCGCACAACAGCCGCCCGGTGCCGCGGTCGGAAAGCGTGTGCCCCACCTGATTCTGCGTGCAGAGCACGGGCACGAGATTCGCCTGAAGCTGGCGGATCTCCGCTTTCGCCAGCGGCGACAGGGCCGCACTGTAGGAGACCTGGGCATCGCTCAGCGCCTGCTTGATCACCTCCAACGCCTGCTGGGCGGAGGTAACTCGCAGTTCAGCCGCGGCTCGCAAACTTGCGGGGCTTCCGCGCGGCGACGTCCATCTTCGCCGCCGCCATGGCCAGTACCGGCGCCAGCCCGTCTTGGCTGTTGACGACGGCCAGGTGCAACTCGCGCGTGAACTGCTCGGCTTCGGCCGGGGCCGCCAGCATGTTCCGCATCAGATGGTCGTACCACTTCAGACGGCAATTGCCGGCCAACTCGGATCCGGTATAGCGGCCTGCCGAGGAGTTCACCTTTCCGATCGCGTAGCTCTGGAAACGTGGCGAAGCGGTCGCTGATGCCGCGGTTCTTAAGGCCCGCGACGATCTCGTCGTGAATCAAAGTGATCATGCCCGGGGCCAACGGCTCGCCGACCGTCTGGACCTTCTTCGACTCCGGCTTCTCGGGTTTCTTCGCTTCCGTGTTCTTCGGTTCCGTGGCGTCTGGTTTCTTCTCGGATGCGACCGGCTTGTCGGGCTGGCCGGCGGGCTCGCCGCGGGCCGCAGGTTCCGATGAGGCGGCCGGCTCCGCATTCGCTCTTGCCCTTCGGCTACGGCCTTCGTTTCATCGGGAGCGCCCTCCACCGATGGCGTGGCACTGTCGGATTGCGGGGACTTGTCGTTCTGGGCGGCACTCTCCGGTTGCGTGGACTTGTCGGTTTGGGCCGCTTTGTCGGATTGCGACGCGAGCGCAGGACCACCGGACTGGCCCGACTCGGCGGCGACGCTCCAGCAGGCGGGCTGTACGGCTAAGAGTGTGACAAGTGCAACGACTGCGAACACTGGATGTCCGGCCCTGAGCCGGATCGAGGACGAAAACATCGCGTAATCTCCTGCCGTAACTCTCGGAACGTCGCCAGAGAGCGACTATTGTAGGAGGGCTCCCGAAGTGAGTCAATCGACAACGCCGCGGCGCGGGCCCACTTTACGCCGTGAATCGGCGGAATATTCCCGATTCCTTGAGGGGTTATCGGCTCGCCGGCGGTTTGCGGCGAAACGGCTTCTGCAGCGCGGCCACACAGATTTCGCGGCGGTCATACTGAAGCTGCCGCGCGCGAACGATGTTGTAGCCCCAATTGCGAATGCGGGCGACATACTCGGGCACCCGTTCGGCGAGACTCCACTGCGGCAGCTTGAGCGTCAGCAACAGGCCGCGAATATTCACCTGCGGATGTGTGACAATCGCCTCGACCGCCTCCAGCGTGTAGTTGGGCGCCACGTTCATGTCGACCGTCAGCCAGCGTATCTTGCGGAACTCCCGGCGACGAACCTGGGTGCTGCGGCAGCGAATGTGCGTGAAATGGGGATGATTGAGAACGGCGGGGGCCATTTCGGCCGGATCGATTCCCGTGACGATCAGGCCCCGAGCCAGCAACGACTGGCTGGCCCCGCCCGGTGCACTGCCGATCTCGGCCACATGCGCCCCGCGGGGGATCGGCAACTGCGACCACCGCAGGGCTTCCTCCATCTTCAGCCACGCCCGCGACACCACGTCGGGTGGCAACTCCAGGGGCATCAACCCGCCCGGATACCGCGACGGGACCGACTTCGCCCGATGGAATCCCGCCCACCACTGATCGTCGAGCATCGTGCAATCCAGGACC
Organism: uncultured Planctomycetaceae bacterium; assembly: GCA_963759115.1. GTDB lineage: Bacteria > Planctomycetota > Planctomycetia > Pirellulales > Thermoguttaceae > CAVWXT01. The sequence goes on along the minus strand of CAVWXT010000001.1, from coordinate 432,582 downwards.
ATCTCACCCGCTCGGGCGGGATGAAGCGGATCGGCGGCACTTGGCGGCAGGCTGGCCGGATGCGGACAATGCGCGACGATCATCCGGTGCGTCTCGATGGCGGCGGCCGTGATGGAAGGCTCGAAGTTGTGTTCGCCCGCCACGGCGCGGTCCTTCTCCCATACGTGAACCCTCTGAACTGTGCGTCCCCGGCAGATTTCCCAGATTGTCGCGGCGCGCTCTTCAGGGGTCTTCCCCGCCATCTTTCCCAGAGAGAAGCCAAAAGACCGGGCGAACACCGACTCCAGGTCGAAATCGTCGGCCAGCCCGTGTTCCTCCGGCAGCTTGAAAGTGAGGAACCCCGGCCGCGAAAAGGCGAAGCGAAACTCGGGCCAGCGGCATGCCAGTTCGCCCTTGACCGCCCGCTCGGCACCAATTTGACACGTGACAAACAGGAAATCGGGCATGAGGAGGGGCAGGGTTCAGGGGCGAGAGGGGGCCAGCAGCAACGTAGGTCGTGCCTCAGCATAACAGATTGGCAGGCGAGGAACGAGATTCCCGCAAGACTTCAACCCCCTTCTTGTTGCGTGCCAAGAGCCGTTGTTGACCGGTTTGCCCCCGTCCAGTACCCTAGCGCCTGTCACGCGCACTTGCCCCAGGAGAACGCCCATGTCCCCCTCACCACTTACGGTTGTAGTCATGCTCATGTTGCCTTTCGCCGCCGTCGCCGGGTCCGCAGCGGCCCTGGAACCAGACAAGGAGAACGACGCCCGGGCAAAACGGTTCGTCGACCAATACGACGCCACGGTGCGGCCGTTGGAGATCGAGGCGGCGCGGCTCTTCTGGACCGCCAACGTCACCGGCAAGGAAGAAGATTTTCAGAAGAAACAAGAGGCCGAAGAGAAGGTCGAACTCGCGCTCTCCGATCCCCAACGGTTCGCGGAACTCAAGACGATCAAGGGGGCCGCGATTTCCGATCCGCTGCTGGCCCGGCAGGTCACGGTCCTGTATCTCGAATACTTGGGCAAGCAAGTCGACCCCGAGCTGCTGAAGAAGATCCTCACCAAGTCGAACGCGGTCGAGCGGGCGTTCAACGTGTTCCGGCCTAAGGTCGACGGCAAGGAATTGACCGACAACGACGTCCGCAACATCCTGCGGGAGTCGCGCGACTCGGCCCAGCGCCGCGCCGCGTGGGAAGCCGGCAAGAAGGTCGGGCCGGTGGTGGTGGCCGACCTCAAGGAACTGGTGGGCTTGCGAAATCAGGCCGCCCGCAAGCTCGGCTTCCCGGACTACCACGCCATGCAACTCTACGTCGGCGAGCAAAGCGAGGAGCAGGTGTTGAAGCTGTTCGACGAACTGGACGAGTTGACGCGCGGGCCGTTCCACCAGGCGAAGGCCGAGATCGACGCCGCGCTGGCCAAACGTTGCGGCATTGGCGTCGCCGATCTTCGCCCCTGGCACTACCACGACCCGTTCTTCCAGGAGGCCCCGGCCGTGTTGGGCGAATTGCCCGAAGCGGTCTACAAACCGCTGGACCCGGTGAAAATGTGCCGCGAGTTCTACGACGGCATCGGGCTGCCGATCGACGACGTGCTGGCACGCAGCGACCTCTACGAGAAGCCGGGCAAGAACCCGCACGCCTTCTCGATCGACGTCGACCGTCAGGGCGACATCCGCGTTCTGGAGAACATCGTGCCCAGCCGGGAGTGGCTCAACACCACGCTGCACGAGCTGGGCCACGCCGCGTACTCGAAGAACGTGGACGGTGCATCCGCGTGGAAAAGCGACTTTACCGGACATCTGCCCTACGTGCTGCGGACCGACGCCCATCCGCTATGCACCGAGGGCGTGGCCATGATGTTCGAGCGATTTGGGCAGAACGTTGATTGGCTGCTGGCGATGGGCGTAAAGGTATCGGAGCCCGACCGCTTCCGCGCCGCCGCGGCCAAACTGCAACGGAACCGCCTGCTCGTGTTCTCCCGCTACTGCCAAGTGATGTTCCGCTTCGAGCGGGACCTCTACCGCAACCCCGATCAGGACCTCAACCGCCTCTGGTGGGACCTGGTGGAGAAGTACCAGGAGATCAAGCGTCCCGAGGGCCGCGACGAACCCGACTACGCCAGCAAGTATCACCTCATCGGTGCGCCGGTCTACTATCACAACTACATGATGGGCGAGATGTTTGCCTCGCAGGTCCACCATGCGTTGGTGAAGGCGGTATTGCCGGGCACGAAGCCGGCCGGGGCCGAGTACGTCGGCAAAAAGGCGGCCGGCCAGTTCATGCGGGATCGCGTCTTTCAGCCAGGGTTGACGCTGCCCTGGAATGAGTTGACCCGGCACGCAACGGGCGAGGAACTTAATGCCAAGGCGTTTGCCGAGGATATAACAATTGCAAATTGAAAATTGCCAATTTCAAATTTGCAATTTGCATTTTTCAATTTGCAATGAACTGGCAAGCGAGGCCCTATGAGTCAGACGACGTATCCCGCCGCCGGGCAACCGCGTCACGAGACGGTGTTCGGCCATCCCGCCGGATTGTACACGCTGTTCTTCGCCGAGATGTGGGAACGGTTCTCGTATTACGGCATGCGGGCCCTGCTGGTCTTCTACATGACCAAAGGTTTCCTGGGCTACGGCGACGGCGACGCGTACACGATCTACGGCGCGTACACCGCGTTGGTTTACATGGCGCCGTTCTTCGGCGGCATCCTGGCCGACCGCCTGCTGGGGCCGCGGAAGGCCGTCGTGTTCGGCGGGTTGCTGATGGCCGCCGGGCAAGCGTTCCTCACCGTGCAAAACGCGCTGGCGTTCTACAGCGGCTTGGGGCTGTTGATCTGCGGCAACGGTTTCTTCAAGCCGAACATTTCCAACATCGTCGGCACGCTCTATCGCCGCGACCCCGGGCGACGCGACGGCGGTTTCACGATCTTCTACATGGGCGTCAACCTCGGGGCGGCCATGTCGCCGCTACTGTGCGGCTATATCGGCGAAACGTACGGTTGGAGCTACGGGTTCGGCCTGGCCACCATCGGCATGTTGACCGGCCTGGTGGTCTTCGTGCTTCCCGGGTGGGCGGCGCGGATTGCGATCGTCGGGGGCGCGGTATCGGCGGCCGCCGGTTTGCTATGGTTCCATCCCAGCGAAGCGATGTCGACGGCGGCCAGCGTGTTTGTCGCCGCTTCGTTGGTGGTGGCGGCGGCAATCGCCTCCGTGGCCATCCACCGGGGCGGCCTGCCCAAGCTGGCCGGCGCTCCGCCCGACCCGGAGCGATTGCACCGGCGGCTGTGGGGCATAATCCCGATCGAATGGATCGTGTACCTGGGAGCGCTGGTGTCGGTCCCGCTGTTCGTGCTGTTGGTTTCCGGCGGCGCGCCGCTCGCGCCGATCAGCGGCCGCTGGTGTTCGTCGAGGCGACCACCCTCAAACAGATGGCGGAAAGCGAAAACGCCTCGGTGCGATTCGCCTCGGTTCTATTGGAACAGGTCAGCACGCCGGCAGGCATTGTCTTCGTCCTTTCCACGTTCCTTGCCTTCGGCTACCTGCTGTTCGAGACCTTTCGCTTGGGCACCATAGCGCGCCATCGGATGTACGTCGTCTTGATCCTGATGGTGTTCTGCACGTTGTTCTTTGCGTTCTTCGAGCAGGCGGGGAGTTCGCTGAACAACTTTACCGATCGGAACGTCGATCGCATTCCCCATCGGGCGACGATCCGAACCGTCACGGAGGCTGACGTTGGCCAAACCATTTCACTCGAACCGACGCAAGAGCAGGTCGGCTTCCATGACGGCCAACGCATCTTTACGCTCGATGTTCTGAACGGACTGCGCAGGGAGCAGGATCAATCGCCCGATTTCCAGATTCCCTGGCAGGTGGCCGGCGACAACGTGGGCATGCATATTGCGCGTCGGGCCGACGAGATACCGGCCAGCCTGTTCCAGTCGGCCAATGCCATCTACATCGTGCTGCTGGGGCTTGTCTTTACGGCCCTATGGTCATTCCTGGGAGCGCGCGGGCTCGAGCCGAGCACGCCAACGAAGTTCGCCCTGGGATTGCTCCAACTGGGCTTGGGGTTTGCCGTTGTCTGGTGGGGCGCCAGACGGCCGATGCCCGCGGCATGGTGGCCATGCACTGGCTGCTGTTGATGTACTTGCTGCACACGACCGCGGAACTCTGCCTCTCGCCCGTGGGCCTGGCCATGATTACCAAGCTCTCGCCCGCGCGGCTGGTGAGTACGGTCATGGGCGGTTGGTTCTTGGCCACCGCCGTGTCTCAGTTCCTGGCGGGCATCATTGCGCAATTCACGCGTGTCGGCGACGGCGGCGAAGGGGGCGCGATACCGCCCCCCGCGGAGACCCTCCACACCTACAGCGACGTCTACGGAATCATTGCCTTGGCCGCCGTCCTTTCCGCCGCCCTCTGTTTTCTCTTGGTGCCGCTCTTGAAGAAATGGATGCACGAAGACGAAATCGCCACTTCCTGAAGCGCACGGCACTCAGGGTCGCCGTCGTCTAGATTCCAAAACGAACCACGTAACGACGAAGGAGCGTACGTTGATGAAGAAGAACATGCTCTCGGCCGTCCTCCTGATCTTCGCAATAGCGATCGGCAACCTGTCGCGGGCGGCGGACGCACCCGCAAACATCGCGCCCGACGAAGCAGTTCAGCGCTTGACTCAGGGCCATGCGCGGTTCCTGGCAGGCAAGAGCAGCCATCCGAATGCCGATGCGGCGCGCCGCCAACAGACCGCCGCGGAGGGTCAACATCCCTTTGCCACGATCCTGTCTTGCTCCGATTCGCGGGTGCCTTTGGAGGTCCTCTTTGACCAGGGGATCGGCGACATTTTTGTCATCCGCGTGGCCGGCAACGTGTGCGGCGTGGACGAGATGGGCTCGATCGAATACGGCGTGGACCACGTGGGCACGCCGTTGCTGGTCGTGCTGGGCCATAGCCAATGCGGCGCGGTCACGGCGGCCGCCGCCGCCGCCGAACTGCACGGCAGCATCAAGCCGCTGGTGGCCCGGATCGCCCCGGCGGTCGCCAAGGCCCAAGCCGCGCACCCCGAACTCCACGGCAAGGACCTCGTGCCGGCGGCCACGGAGGCGAACGTCTGGCAGTCGATCGAAGAACTGCTCACCAAGAACTCCCATGACGCGGCACTGCATGAAATCCGGCAAGCTCAAGGTGATTGGAGCGATCTACGACGTAAAAACCGGAGGAGTGAGGTGGCTGGGCGAACATCCCCGGCAGAGCAAATTGCTCAAGGAACCGTAGGGTGCGTAAAACGCACCAAAGAGATGCCGGTGCGTTTCACGCACCCTACGCGCCTCAATACCCGATGGCGCAGCCGTCGCCGCGGGGGTCGGAGCCGCCGAAGTAACGCAGCGGATCATTCTTCCGCCAAATGCCCTGATAGATGCCGTGTTTGTTCACGCCGGGGCGAATCTTGTGGCCCATCTCGGCCAGTTGCTGGCGGACGGCATCGGGGATGTTCACTTCCAGCGTGACCGTGCCGCCGGCCGCCATTCTCCGGCCCGTGGGCGTGGAGCTCTCGTCGTGGGAGACGCGGGGTTGCTCGGTGGCCTGTTGCACCGACATGCCGAAGTCGAGCAGGTTCATCAGCACCTGCGATTGCCCCTGCGGCTGGAAATCGCCGCCCACGCAGCCGAACGAGAAGACCGGGCGGCCGTCGCGGGTCATGAAGGCCGGGATGATCGTGTGGAAGGGCGCTTGTGCGGCTCCAGCCGGTTCAGATCGGCCGGATTGAGCGAGAACAAGCTGCCGCGGTTTTGCAGGGCGAACCCCAAGCCGTCCACCGCGTAGCGCGAGCCGAAGTTGTTGAAGTTGCTCTGGATCAGCGAGACCATGTTTCCCTCGTCGTCGGCCGCGGTGAGGTAGGTGGTTTCGGCCCCGCTGCGGACCCTGCCCGGCGCGACCTGTTGGGCGGCCCGCTTGGGGTCGATCAGTTTGGCCCGCTCCTTGGCGTAGTCCTTCGAGATCGAGCTCCTCGAGCGGCACCTTGGCAAAATCCATGTCGGCGTAGTAGACGGCCCGGTCTTCGTAGGCCAGTTTCTTGGCCTCGATCAGCAGGTGCAGATGCTCGGCCGAGTTCGGTTTGAGCGCGCCGATGTCGAACGTCTCCAGCAGGTTGAGGATCTGGAGGGTGACGATGCCTTGACCGTTGGGCGGGATCTCCCAGACGTCGTAGCCGCGATAGCTGGTGCTGACGGGCTCGACCCAGTTGGCCTTATGGTCGCGGAAGTCGCGGAGCGAAAAACGCCCGCCGACCGCCTGCGAGAACTTTACGACTCGCTCGGCGATCTCGCCCTGGTAGAAGGCCGCGGCGCCGTCGCGGCCGAGGATCTCATAGACGCGGGCCAGATCGGGGCTCTTGAAGATATCGCCGAACTGGATCGGCTTGCCCTCCGGCAGAAAGGTCTTGGCGAGGAAGGGCTCCTTCTGCGGATTGATTCCCCAGACGGAAGCCGTCACCGGCGCGACCGGAAAGCCTTCGCGGGCGGCGGCGATCGTCGGCTCCAAAATCCTGGCCAGGCTCAATTTGGCGTATCGCTTCAGCAGCAGTTCCCAGCCGCTGATGCAGCCGGGCACGCTCCACGACAAGGGGCCCGACGAGGGAAGCTGTTTCAGCCCCAGGGCCTGGGCCTTCTCGATCGTCCAGTTGTAGGGGGCCCGCCCGCTGGCATTCACGGCCGAGAGCTTCTGTTCCTTCTCGCTCCAGACGATGGCGAACAGGTCGCCGCCCGGCCCGCACATCATCGGCTCGGTGAGGCTGAGCATGGCGTTGGTGGCGATGGCCGCATCGACGGCATTGCCGCCGGCCTTGAGGATGTCGATCCCCGCCATGCTGGCCAAGGGCTGGGCGCAGCAAACCATTCCGTGCCGGCAGAACACCGGGGAACGGTTCTGGTTCCGGTTGCGCATCAGTTCGCGGTCCATCAGCGCGAGCTCGCGCCGCGCGGAGGGCGATGGGCCTTGTGCCCGGGCTAAAACGCTTCTCCCAACCGCGGCCAGGCAAGCCCCGCCCGCCAGTCTTAAAAAGTCGCGACGTTTCATGAGGATCTGTCCTCTGGCTGGGTGGGCGAGTTGTTCTGCCGCATTATCGAGTGATAAAGCTCTTCGCCTCGGCAAACATTTGATCTACTTCCTTCACCGCGGCTTGGGCATCGGCAAGGGAGACGTGCGGCTTCAACTCAGTGATCTTCGTTGCCCTCACTTTTGCGGCTGCACTCCCCATTTCTTTCCGAACGTAGAGTGCAGTTGCGACTCGTTCCAGGTCGGCCACCACTTTGCTCCCAAGCCGCTGGGCAACGAACTCAACCTCGTTCGCGTACTTCCCAACCGTCTTCGGGTACCGTTTCAGCAGAGAGTCTGCCAATTCGCCAGGAACATAGCAAGGGCCATACCTGGGATCACGAACCCGCAAACTCAGTAGCGAATCCGCCCGCATAGCCGTGAGCTCGTCGGTCAACTCGAATGAGTAGGGGCCGTACTTGTACAGGACGAACTCAAGGCCAAGTGGGACGCCGGTCATTTCCTGCAGAAAGTAGCAAGCCTTCTGCACGTTGGTTTCGGCACACCAACTCTCCCTCGCTCTCAGTTCTTCGACAAGAGCGAGAATGACCGCAGCCCTTTGCATCCTATTCATTACTCTTCCTCCTCTTCTGCGGCAATGATTTTCTCGCGTTCATCTTTCAGCCACGCGTCCGCTTCGACAAACTTCTCGGGAGCCACAAACACGTAGTCGATGTTTACAAGCGGCATCTTTTGGAGAACGTCCGATGCGGCGAAAGAGGAAACGATCCTGCCGTCGCGATTCTTTACGGGAAACTCAACAACGCTACCCTTCTCGGTGTAGCGGTCGTGCCGAACAAAAGCGTCACCAAATTTCTCACACGCGGCGTTATATACCGCTGCACCGCACTCGGGGTTCTTCTTAGAGTTGTCCGGGTTCCGCTCGTAAAGCACCCGGAAGTGCTTTCGCTTCACGATCCGAACCGCCGGATCATGGCCCGGGTGTGTTGCAGTATCGGCGGCCTTGCGCAGTTCCACAAGCACGTCGTTATCGGTGAGATTGAGAAACTCATCAGGGCTCGTCGGCAAGCCGTTCTCGCCCAGCCACGCAGCCAGGAAGTCCTGTAGATGAAAATCGTACGCACGGCGTACTCGATGGAAGTACACCTGAGAATACATGAAGTACCTCGCCAAGAGCAGGCCAGCCGCCGAGTCCAGCCCACCCTCTTCGATCCCGAGAACCGGTTCGGCAGACTTGTCTTCATTCTCGGGAAGGATTCGCAAGGTGTCGATGAGCCGGTACTGGTCAAACTTGCCATAGACAACGCCCGCATGGAGCGAATCACGTAACAGATAATCCATCCGGTCAACGCCGAAGGAATCGCCTACAATGATTTCCGCGAGTATTCTCTGCCATCTGTCGAAGCTCGAATCCTTCAGCTTCTTTGGTCCAACGGCGAGCTTCGCAACGTCGTCGGGGCGGAGGGGAGGAGTGATGCTCCGCCAAATCTCCTCCATCTCGCTGCTCTTGATTAGATCAACCGTCAAGCTTTCATGCGTTAGTCCTTGTGGAAGCAACCGCTTTTCGGCAGCATGAGAGAATGGCAAATGGCCAAGGTCATGGCAAAGTGCGGCCATCCGCAGGACTCTGCGCCAGTAACTGAGTGGGGTTCTCACCGCCGGGGATGACATCGCGAACCCTGGGGTCGATGTTCTCGTTGGCCGTGATGACTCGGAAGACGCGTTCCGCAAGTTCCATTACGCCAAGCGAGTGCTCGAACCGCGTGTGAGTGGCACCGGGATAGACCAAGTGCGTCAGTGCCAGTTGATGGATGTGCCGAAGGCGTTGAAATGGGCGAGAGTCGAGAATCTTCCGCTCGTCGGAATCCAATCGAGCGAAGACGTGAACCGCATCGCGTATTTCGTGAGTGTGTTTCGTCATTGCAGCCCACTAGACAGTTCCCTACCGCCGAATCATTGCCAGCATCCCTGCCCGGCACGATTCGTGACTGGGCTACATTGCATCTTCTCTGCTTTGTCCAACTTGACACCGACCCGTCGGTCGACTCGCGTAGATTACGGGCACCCCCGACGACTGTCAACCCCCGTCACGTGATCGGTCCGTTGTCAAACAGCGGCATTCGTGGTATTATACATGCGTACAGATATTTGTCAACATCAATGCCGCGCCTCAATACCCGATGGCGCAGCCGTCCTTGCGGGGATCGGAGCCGCCGAAGTAGCGGAACGGATCGTCCTTCCGCCAAATGCCCTGGTAGCCGCCCTGGTTGCCGATGCCCGGCCGGACCTTGTGCCCCATCTCGACAAGCTGCTGGCGGACGGAATCGGGGATATTGCGTTCCAGGCCGACCGTTCCGCCCCCGACCATCTTCTTGCCGGTGGGCGTGGAGCTCTCGTCGTGGGCAGACCCGCGGCTGTTCGCCCGCCTGCTGCACCGACATGCCGAAATCCAACAGGTTCATCACCACCTGGGCCTGCCCCTGCGGCTGGAAGTCGCCGCCCATCACGCCGAACGAGAAGACCGGCTTTCCGTCGCGGGTCATGAAGGCCGGAATGATGGTGTGGAAGGGCCGCTTGTGCGGCTCCAACCGGTTCAGATCGGCCGGATTGAGCGAGAACAATTGCCCGCGGTTCTGCAGGCACGAAGCCCAGGCCGTCGGGCACGTAGCGCGAGCCGAAGGCGGCGAAATTGCTCTGGATCAGCGAGACCATGTTGCCTTCGCCGTCGGCCGCCGTGAGGTAGATCGTGTCGGCCCCGCTCTGCAGCCGGCCCGGCGCGACGTGCTGCGCGGCCCGCTTCGGGTGGATCAGTTTGGCGCGCTCGCGGGCGTAATCCTTCGAGATAAGCTCGTTCAAGCGGCACCTTGGCGAAATCCATGTCGGCGTAGTAGACCGCCCGGTCCTCGTAGGCCAGTTTCTTGGCCTCGATGAACAGGTGCAGGTGTTCGGCGGAGTTCGGCTTGAGCGCGCCGATGTCGAACGTCTCCAGCATGTTGAGAATCTGGAGCGTGGCGATGCCCTGTCCGTTGGGCGGGATTTCCCAGACGTCGTAGCCGCGGTAGCTGCTGCTCGACGGGCTCGACCCAATTGGCCTTGTGCTCGTGGAAGTCGCGGAGCGAAAAATGCCCGCCGACCTCCTGCGAAAACTTCACGATCCGCTCGGCGATCTCGCCCTGGTAGAAGGCCGCGGCCCCGTCGCGGGCCAGCGTCTCATAGAAGTGGGCCAAGTCGGGGTTCTGGAAGATATCGCCAAAGCGAATCGGCTTCCCCTCGGGCAGATAGGTCTTGGCCAGGAAGCGGTCGCGCTGCGGATTGACTCCCCATCCGGCGGCGATCACCGGCGACACGGGAAAGCCTTCGCGACGCGCAGGCGATCGTCGGCGCCAGAAGCTGGGCCAGGCCCAACTTGCCGTATTTCTTGCGCAGCAAGTCCCACCCGCTCACGCAGCCGGGCACGCTCCACGACAGAGGGCCCAGCGGGAATCTCCTTCAGGCCCAACGCCTGGGCGTCTCTCCAGCGTCCAGTCGTAGGGCGAGCGCCCGCTGGCGTTGAGGGCGGAGAGCTTCTGCTCTTTCTCGTTCCAGAGGATGGCGAACAGGTCGCCGCCCGGCCCGCAACTCATCGGCTCGACCAGGCTGAGCATGGCGTTGGCGGCGATGGCGGCGTCGACGGCGCTGCCGCCGGCCTTGAGAATGTCGACCCCCGCCATGCTGGCCAACGGCTGGCTGGTGCAGACGATGCCGTGCCGGCAGACCACCGTGGACCGGTTCTGGTTCCGGTTGCGGAGCAGTTCGCGGTCCATGAGCGCGGGCTCGCGCCGGCGGGGGTTGAAGGGTTTTGGGCCTCGGCCACAGCTTGTCCTCCCAGGGCGGCGAGGCAGTCGCCGCCCGCCAATTCCAAGAATTCACGGCGTTTCATGCCAACCTCTTACGCCTTGGCCCACTGGTCGCGGAGAAACGCCATCGACTTGGGAATCTCCACCGCGCGATCGCCGCGCACGCCGCACTCGAAGCTGCAATAGTCCTGGTAGCCGATCCACTTCAGGCCGCGGAAACCGTCGACGAACGACCGCTCGTCCTGGCCGGGCAACACGCGGATGCGCGAGGCCAGGTGGACGTGGTGCAGGGCCGATCCGGCCGAAATGAAGGCCCCCAGGTCGCTCGTCTCTTCGATGAACATGTGGTAGAAGTCGCCCATCACGCAGATGCCGGGGCTCTTGCAGTCGCGGGCGATGGACGCGGCGTCGGCCACCTGGCGGAGGAAATATGCCTCTTTGCGATTCAAGGGCTCCATCACCACGCGCGTGCCCGCCTGTACGGCGTGCTCGCCGATGGCCGGCAGCGTGTCCAACAGGATCTTGCGGATCTCCTGATTGGTGAGCTTGGTCTGGCCGTTGAAGGCCGGCACGTAAATTACGCCGGTCGAGCCGAGCGCGCCGGCCGCCGTGAGCACTCGCTTGAAGGCCTCGATGGCACCGGCCCGCTTCTCCACCACGTCGGAGACCAGATCGCCTTTGCAGGAGCCCCAGCAGATGGCGCTGATCTTGAGCTTCGTATTGCGGAGGGCGTCTTGATACTTCTTCTCGTTGCCGACGATGTCGCCGAAGAACTCGACGCCGTCGAAGCCCATTTTCTCCATCGTGGCCAGCTTCTCGGGCAACTCCTTGCCGGGGATCACGGTGATCTGGCTGGAGAGCTTCAGAGCGGCCTCGGGCTTGGGCTTGGGCTCGTCGGCCAAGATCGCACCGGCCGACATCGCGGGGACAAACGCCGCACCGGCCACGGCTGCGGCGCCGCCCGTCAGAAAACCACGTCGATGGACACGCATGAAATGCCTCCCTAAATTTCGAAGCAAGGGTGGCACGCCCCAAGCCCCAGCGGAGGGCGTGATTTGGCGATCTGCCACGCCCTTCGCTGCTCAGGGCGTGCCACCCAAATAGCACAATTTCTTCTATTGCAAATCTTTAGGTCGAGCCGGAATTCGGCACCTTATACGGCTTGTAGACTGCCGGGGACCGGCATCGGGTAGTTGCCGTCCTTGTCGGGCATGGCCGGCGGATCGGCGTCGAAGGCGAACTTCGCCGGCATCTCGCTCGGGCCCCTTGGCCACGGCGTCGTCCCACTTGACTTCCTGGCCGGAGTAGGTCGCCATGCGGCCCAGCACGGCGGTGAAGCTGCTGGTGGCGCCGTGCCAGCCGTCGTTGAGCTTCTCGCCCTTGCGGATGGCGTTGACCAGGTCGACGTGCTCCTGCTCGTAGCCGTCGCTGCCGTTGCCGGGCAGTTCCTTGACGCCCTTGGTGCCGTGGACGAACTGGCGTGACGCTGCTCCCAGGTGTTCGGCTGCTGGCGGCACTGGCTGTACATCTTCGTGCCGTCCTTGTAGGTGAACTCGACGAAGTGGTTGTCGTAGATCTGGCCGATGCCGCGGTTGTTGCGGCACATGGCAGCTGCCCATGCCGTTGGCCTCGACGGGATGATCGTCCTTGACCCAGTTGCAGACGTCGAGGTTGTGGACGTGCTGCTCGACAGATGTGGTCGCCGCAGAGCCAGACGAAGTGGTACCAGTTGCGCATCTGGTACTCCATTTCGGTCTGGCCGGGTTGGCGGTTGCGAATCCAGATGCGGGCCGCCGTTCCAGTAGGCCCGCAGCAGCATCAGATCGCCGAGCGAGCCGTCGTGGATCTCCTTGACCTTGCCGAGGAACTCCTTGCTGTGGCGGCGCTGCAGGCCGACGACCACCTTCAGGCCCTTCTCGTCGGCCAGCTTGTTGGTCTCCATCAGCGAGCGGAAGCCGGGGGCGTCGACGCAGCAGGGCTTCTCCATGAAGACGTGCTTGCCGGCCGCGATGGCCGCGGCGTAGTGGATCGGGCGGAAGCCCGGCGGCGTGGCCAGCAGCACGATGTCCGGGCCCGGCGGCGATCGCCTTCTGGTAGGCGTCGAAGCCGACGAAGATCGCGGTCTTCGGGCACGTCGATCTTGGCGGCGATGTCTTCGCTCCTTCCGCAGGTTCCGCCAGGCAGTTCTTGGCGTTGTCCTCGAAGGCGTCGGCCACGGCGATCAGCTTGACGTTCTCGCACGAGCCGAGGCAGTCTGCTGGCGGCGCCGGTGCCGCGGCCGCCGCAGCCGATCAGGGCGATCTTCAGCTCATCGCTGCCGGCGGCGTGGGCCGTCCGGGCGATGTTCAGTCCGCCGGCCAGGGCAATGCCCGCCGCCGCGGCCGTGGTGCCTTTCAGAAAATCTCGGCGAGATGGTTTGCTTGTATCGCTCATTGTGGTGCTCCTGGGATGGAAAACGGTGATTGACGGAAACGCAGCTGCACGGGCGTGATCAGCTCTCGCTCGATCGTGCTCTCAGTCTCCGACTCTCGCCTACTGCTTGCCCGCCTGGGCCTTCTTGTAGTCGAGCAACTCTTCCTTCTCGAACTCGGTGATCTCGTAGCGGGCGGCCTCTTCCGGCGTCGGGCATGCGCAGCGGACGCACCACGCGGAAGCCCACGAAGTTCGCGTCGGTATGATACCAGATGCTCTGCGGGATCTGCGGGTCCTGCGCCTTCCAGTCCTTGCTCGAGCCGCGCCGCGCGGCGCTGCGCAGCAGCGGCGCCTCGTCGGTCCACGCCCCGCCGCGCACCACCTGCGGATACGCCTTGGTGACCGGCACCAACGGGTTGTCGACCAGCTTGTCGCCCAACTGCTTGTAGCGGTCGGCGACGTACTGGTCGAGGCACCATTCGGCCACGTTGCCGTGCATGTCGTACAGGCCCCAGGGATTGGGCTTCTTCTGGCCGACCTTGTGATACTTCTCGTCGCTGTTGTCGTCGAACCAGGCGTAGTCGCCGAGCTTCTCGGGATCGTCGCCGAACGAGTAGGCCGTCGTCGTGCCGGCCCGGCAGGCATATTCCCATTCGGCCTCGGTCGGCAGGCGGTAGTAGCGGCCGGTCTTGGCCGAGAGCCACTTGCAGTACATCTTGGCGGCGAACTGGGTCATGCAGATGGCCGGATAGCCCTCCTTGCCCATGCCGAAGGTCATGTCGGCGTAGGGCTTGGTGGGGATGGCCAGGGCGTCGGCCGTCTTGTCCCACTCGGTCGGCGTCGACGTTCTTGGCCTTCCGCCGCTGCTTGTCGAGGCCCAATCCCCACAGCTCGTACTCGCTCCCACGTGACCTCGCACTTGCCCATCCAGAACGGCTCGATCTTGACCTCGACCTGCGGGCCTTCGTCGGCCTTGCGGTCCTTCTCGCCGGCCGGGCTGCCCATCTTGAACGTTCCGCCGGGGATCGGCACCATGTCGAACTTCACGTCGGTGCTCGAGAATCTTCTCGGTGTACGGCTTCATGCCGGCCTGGTCGTTGGCCTCGGCGTCCGGATTCTCGACCGGCTTGGGCAGCCACTTGACCGCCACTTCCAGAGAGGGAGCGCGAGAGTCCGCCGCGGCCTCTGCATCCTTCGCGGCCGCTTTGGCCGGCTTTGGCGCCGGTGGCTTGGACGAGATGTTCGTCTGGCCGTTCGCCGTGTTCTCAATCCGCCCTGACTGATATGCAAACGCGGCGAGGAATGCGAGAACGAGCAAACAAGCAGTCGCTCGTGGCAACAGGCGCCGGAAACGGGCAACACTACTCATGGGGCAATTATTCCTTTCTAAGAGTGATCCAAAGAGCCGTGGTTGCTTCTCAAGGGCAGGGCGGCGGGGCGAGGGAAGGCGGGGCACGGCTGTCCAGGGTAGTTCAAGAGGGTCGTCTCGTGCGCGAGGAGTCACCCATTCTGACTGCACGTACAGTCTACCAGCCGCCGTTGCCCTCGTCTACCGGCGATGCCTGTCAGGCCGGCCTCAGAGCGTGTTCGGCAAGTCTCCCCTCGCCCTTTGGGAGAGGGGCCGGGGGTGAGGGCGGCATGGAGTTCGCCGCAACGTATCGAGTCCCGTCACCGTTTGTCCTCACCCTGGCCCTCTCCCAGAGGGAGAGGGGACCAAGAAGGTCGGCTTTCCAAACACGTTCTCAGCGGCGTGCTTTCTTTGCCCCCGCATTGCTGGGGGTCGCTGCTTGCCGATGGCGGTATTGATCTTTATATTGCGATCCAACCGACGCGTTCGGTGAGTTGGCCGTTCGGCACTTTGTCGCCGGCTGGGCGTTACAAAGCCCGCAATTCAGAGCCTTCTTACTTGGAGCGAGGTTCTTTCCACAATTGGAGCTGGCCATGAAAGAGAAAGCTGCCCGCGGGACTTGGGATGTCCGTCAGTTGATCCGCCTCTGTACGGTGGTTCTCGGCATCCTGGTTTTCTGGTTGCTGGGGTTCCTCGTCGAGGACATCGAATCGATCCGGGGCCCCGACTACGGCGAAATCGAACGCCAGTACGTCGCCGCGTCGCTGGTCGACAAGCAGGAGCAGTTGGAGAGGCAGATTGCCGATCTCGATCGGGCCATTGCCAACAAACGCGAGCAGCAGCGGCTGGTGGGCGATAGCTCGCAAAATCTCCAACGCACGATCAACCAACTCCTCGACCTGCAGAGGCTGAGCATCGAGAAGGCCGTCGCACTGTCGGAATCGGAAAAGGACAACCTGTCGGCCAGTCTCAAGCAATTCTTGGAGAGTCAGAAGGGATATCAGGGCCTGAACCAAGACATCGCCGACTTGACGGCCAAGAAGCTCTCGCGGGTGGACGAAAAGCGACAGATCGAGGAACAAATCGCCAAGCAGAGGGAGCCCGCCCGCAAAGAGTATGAACAACGGACGGAAGCCCACCGACTGCGGCTGGCCTTCTACCAGCTATCGATGCTCGTGCCGCTGCTGTTGGCGGCGGGCTACCTGTTGATGCGGCGGCGCGGTAGCATTTATTTCCCCTTGTTCTTGGCGGTGGGCGGGGCGACGCTGCTGAAAGTCGCGCTGGTGATCCACGAGTACTTCCCCTCGCGGTATTTCAAGTACGTTCTGATCCTGGTTCTGCTGGCGGTGGTGGCTCGCCTGCTCGTTCACTTGATTCGGACCATCGCCTTTCCCAGGATGGAGTGGCTGGCGCGGCAATATCGAGAGGCCTATGAGCGGTTCCTCTGTCCGATTTGCGAGTATCCGATCCGTACCGGACCGCGCAAGTTCCTCTATTGGACTCGCCGAACGGTCCACAAGGTCCTTCCGCAAGGAGATTCTGCCGGCGCGGAGGAGCCCTACACCTGCCCATCTTGCGGCACGGCCGTTTTCGAGGTCTGCCCTGCCTGCCAGAAGGTGCGGCATTCGCTGTTGGCCCACTGCGAGCACTGTGGAGCGACGAAGGAGATGAGGTAGCGATCCCGTGGCGGGGCGAAGATAGCGTAGGGTGCGTGAAACGCACCAGATACCGCGGTGCGTTTCACGCACCCTACTCGTTACGGAACGCTGTGCTTTTCTTCGTCTCGGGCTGCCAGTTGGTCGATCTTTCCCGGCAAGATCAGGAAGGCGCGAAGGACCTCGATGCCGAGGCAATAGACCAGGAACACCAGGTAGGCCACCAACGGCAGCGCCGCCGAGCAGACCAGGCAGGTGTGGGCCGTGTGAACCGTGACGTGGGGGCCGAGCATAGTAAAAACATCCAGCCCCGCCGCCTTGCTGAGTTCCTCGGCGGCAAACGCTATATAGCAGGCGTATCCCATCATGATCGTGCCGCAAATCACGCCCGCCCCAAAGGCCACCGGCACCAGACGCAAGAGCGCCTTGAGCGAGAAGGTGGCCACGCCGATGGCCTCTTCGCCGGCGCGGATTTCGGCGCGATCGTGATGTTCAGCGCCGCCAGATTCAAGGCTATTACGGCTTGATAGCCGCACACGATGAACGCCAGCACGCCGAAGCCGATTAACCCCAGGCCGAGCGGCACCCGCGAGTTCATCACCGCCAAGACGCCCATAATCGCCAACGCGACCATCGCCGCCAGACCGACCGCCAGACTCTGCAGGCGCAGCAGTCGGGAAAGGCCGTGGACGAGAGGTTGCTGCTGGTGGTGCGGTTGAGTTGCTCCAGGGCGTCGCAGAACTTGCCGGCCACATATTGCAGCGCTACCAGCATCAAGAGCACCACCACGCCCGCGGGAACGTCGTCGGAGCGCTGGTACTTGACGGCCGAGATGACCGGCAAGGCGGCGACCAAAACCATCGCCAGGAACAGGCCGTACGATCCGGCGGCCCGAAACGCCTTGGCCGTCTTCTCGACAAAGGCAGCCGTGAACCGCGCCCGCAGCACGTCCAGCAGCACGTCGAAGAGGTGCCGCCCGGGCGCGCGCGTGGCTGCAGCCTTGGCGGGAGCGACGGACGCAGCGGCCGCCGCCTGGCCGGCCGGAGACGGGCTGACCGCAGCGCCGGATGCCAGCACGTCGGTGATGGCCGCCACGGCCCGGTCTTCCTCAAACAATCCGCGCACGTTCCGCGCCAACGTCCACTCGGCCATCCCTTCGCGCCAGACGAGATCCTCGGGGCGAAGCTGCCCCTCCGAGGCCAGCCGCTTCAGTTCCGCCGACACGACGGGGCCCATCTGCTTGTTTCCGCGGGCGTAATACCATTCGACCGGGCTCATGCGAGGCTCCTTTCCATCTGTCAGCAAGTATAGGTTATTCCGCTGCCGGGCGCGGAGGCGCAAACGCTTACGGACCAAGACCATGCGTCGTCGCACGGCCGCTGTCCCGGCCCGCGGCGGCGTCCCGTTCCGTCTCCGGCTCCTCGTGGAACGTGTGCTCCGTGCAATACCAGGCCAACCGGCCCAAAAGCCGGAAGTAGATCAACCAGACCGCGGCCACAGTCACCGTAGCGGCAACGCTTCCCCAGATCCCCGCGTCGGCGAACACCATCATCACCAGGGCAGCCGCAGCCGACAGTAGTGCGGCGGTCGACAGGTAGAAGGCCAACCATCCCCTCCAGGCCATCCAGAAGGTCCGATAGACCGACAGTGAGACCGCCCCGAAGGGAGAGCTCCGTTCGAGCATCGACAACAGCACGATGGGAAACAAGACGAACACTCCGATCGCCGCCGTTTCGTCGAGTTGCAAAGACCGCCCCGTCCACCAGGCCAGGCCGATGCCCGGCAGCAGCCCCACGCACACGCTGTTGAACACGTAGAGCGGTTCCAGGATCCAGTCGACGAAGGCCAGGTCAGGCCAATTCTGAATCTCATCGCAGCCGGCGGCGGTGTCGCGCACCACGGCCAGCCCGCAGGCCGAGGCCAGCACAAACCACATCACTGTCAGCACAAGGGCACAAGCCCCCATCAACATGCTGCCGATCAGTGTCGGCCCGGTGGCGATGGCGGCGTTGTGAAAGGCCTCCTCGGCAAGTGCCACGCACAACATGGCCCACGCTGCCAAGACGAAGGCGACGGCCCGCGCGCTGTGAGAGACGGGAAAGGTGAACGTCCCGATCAAGAACGGCCACGAGGGCAAGGTCGGCCGGACAGACGGCTCCAACGACCGCTCGGTCAAAGTGGGCGCCCGCGGCTTCTCGACCGCCGGTGGTGGCGGGCGGCGCTGCGGCGCAGCCACCTGCGGGCCGAGCTCGCCCCAACCGGTTACTCCGTATCCCGCGCCGATTTCCGCCGCGACGTCGGCCTTTCGCGGCGGCGGCGGGGGCGGCGGAATGACCGTCGCGGTGCCACAATCCGGGCATGTCAGCTTGCCGCCGACCTGGTCCAGCGTGGCGTGCAACCGCGTGTGGCACACGGGACACAAGGTCGCCACGTACGTCGGCTTGGCCGCCTCAGGGCCGCCCGCCGTGCGATCGGTCTCCCCGGCCGCCGCATACTCGCCGCTCTCGCTGGCCGAACGCGGCGCCTTCTTCGGTGGGCCCTCCGCCGGTTGGCGAACGATCGTCGGCAAGTCGCAGTCGGGACACACGATCTCCCGGCCGATCTGGTCTTCGGCCGCGTACATCATGGTGCCGCAACGGACACACGTGAGCCGAATCGTCGCCTCCTCGGCGGCGCCGTCGTCGCGCGGGGCGGTCGACGCTTCCTCGCACAAGGGATACCCTTCGGCCCCAGCCGGCGCGGCGACCGGCTTGGCGGCGGGCGCCGGCGGCGGAACCACCGTCGGCGTGCCGCAATCGGGGCAGACCAGTTTCTGGCCGACCAGTTCGATCGTGGTGTACACCCGCGTGTGACAGACAGGGCAGTTCACCGGAATGTAGGCCGGTTGCTCTGCCGCCGATGGCCCGGTCTGCTGACTCAACGGGTAGTCTGCGCCCTGCGCCGTGCTCCGCGACTTTCGCGGCACTTCCAGGACCAACTGGCAGCGCGGACAGCGGCGCCGTTTGCCCGCCAGGGCCGCCGACACCTTGAGCGGCGCCTGGCACTGGGGGCAGCTAAATCGCAGCGAATCGTCGCTTGTTGGCGTCACAGCCGTGATTCCGGAGAGATACCACTGGTTACACCGACGCACCCATGGCCGCTCGGTAGCAACTCCACACCTCGTCGCCCAACTCGCCCAGCCCGTGGCAATATCGCTCGACGAGGTCGTCCAGCGCGTGCCAATCGAGCCCTTCAAAACGGAACGTCAAGGCCGGCTCGCAGAGCGAGCTCCGCACCAAGGCCCAACCGCCCGGCATGTCGACCCGCAGGCCGTCGACGGTCTGCTGGGGAAACTCAGCCCACGCCGCCCGAATCTGCTCGATGACCTGCGGCTGGACCTCCCACGGCACGGCAACGCGGAGATCGGGAGTGATGTAGACGGGCGGGCAGGCGCGGCGCAGCTCGGCCAACGTCTGTCCCGAGCGGGCGAGGTGCGCGATCAGCCGGCAGGCGGTGTACAGCGCGTCGTCGCGCCCGTCGGTGGCCCGGTAGAAGTAATGCCCGCTCAGCTTGGCGCCGAACGCGGCCCCCTCGGCCGACACGCGGGCGCGGAGGAACGCATGGCCGCTGCGCTCCACCAGCGGCTCGGCACCGAGCCGCCGCGCCGCGTCGGCGATCCTGTCGGAGAACTTCACGTCGTAGACGAATCGCTGTCCGCGCAACTCGTCGCCGAGGCATTGCAGCAACACCCAAGTGGTCTCCTCGGCGTTGAGCGTGACGCCTTCGTTGTCCACCAGCGCGATGCGGTCGCCATCGCCGTCGAAAGCGATGCCCACATGCGCCCGCTCGCGATACACGGCCTCGCACAACTCGTTCAACTCGGCGGCGCGGGAGCAGTCGGGCACGCGGCCGCTGAACTGGGCGTCGACCGTATCGCGGATCGTGGAAAAGAAACATTGCGGGAAGACGGCGTGCAGGTCGCACCGCGCCTTGCCGGCCCAACCGCCGTGCATCGGGTCCAGCACGACGTGCCGCTGGGCCACCAACGATTCGACAAACGTCTCTTGCAGTCCAGCCACGTAGTCGAACGAAACGTCGAGGGTCCGCGACTCGCTACGCGGGCGTTGTTGGTCATCGGCTGCCGCCTCTTCCGCGCTGCGCTTCAAAGCGAGCACGTCGTCGGGAAGCGGCGGCCGGTCGCCCAGCATCCATTTCAGGCCGTTGATCGCGGGCGGATCGTGCGAGCCGGTGACGATCGCGCAGCCTTGGGCCGCCAGCCGGTGTTGGGCGTAGTAGATCATCGGCGTGGGCAACAAGCCAAGGTCGACCACGTCGAGCCCCGCCTGACACAGCCCTTCCACGAGCGCCGCCAAAAACGCCGGGGTCGAGGCACGGACGTCGCCGCCGACTACGAACTTCGCCATCGGGGGCAACTGCCCTCCCAAGGCACGGCCCCAACTCTCATACAGGGCGGGCGAGAGCTCGCCGGCGGCGTCGCCGCGAATGGCACACGGTTGGTAGATGCTCACAGGTAGCCTCGCTTCTAGTGCCGGCCGCGAGATCCCATGTATCTAAGGTACCACATTTGGGCGGCCACTTGGAGTAGTATCGCGGGCGATTTCCCCATTTTGCGGGGGTACAAGCTTCCGGCGCCGTCCCGTCACTCGCGGGCAGTTTTCTGGCCCTCCGGCGTCAAGTCGATTACTACCAGTTCCGGCCGGCAGAGAAACCGCATCGGCGGGGCGTAACCGCGCTCCATGCCGATGCCACGCGAAACCAGCAGCCGGCCGCCGCCGGGCAGCTCGGTCAGCCCGGCCGCCCAACGCAACGGAACCCGCGCGTGGATGATCAGCGGCCCCACGCCCGGCACCCGCACTTGGCCGCCGTGGGTGTGACCGGCCACCAGCAGGTCGGCCGCGATTTGGCCCAGCGCGAAGTTCGGCGAGTGCCCCAAGACCAGGTGAAACCGATCCGGCCGGGGGTTGTCGAGCTTCAAGCCCGCGCGGTAGGAGTCGTCCAGGCCGAGGCACGTCAATTGCAGATCGCCCAGATCGAACGACTGCTGGGCAGTCACCGCGGTCACGTCCAATCCGGCAAAGACTTCCTTCCACTGTGGTCCATCGACATTTCCCTGCACGGCAAAAACGCCGCGGGGGGCGGACAAAGGAGTCTCGCGCAGCAGGTCGTGAAGTTCGCGGCGAAGACCGTCTTCGTCCTCTCTGCGCGCCTGCAGGTAGTCGCCCGCCAGAAGAATGACGTCGGGCTTTTCCTCCGCAACCCGGCGTAGCACGGCGCGCTCGTACGGCCCGATGCGATCGGTCTGCAAGTCGGCCACGACGACGATCCGCGCCGGACGAGAGATCTTCGCGCTGGCGATCCGGTAATAGGAGACTTCCAGCCAATGGGGTTCAACGAGAAAGGCGTCGACGGCCACCAGGGCTGCTGCCAACGCACCGACGACCGCTCCGCCGGCCCACCAGGGACGATCGCGCCGCCACAGGATGGCGATGCCGGTCAGCAGCACCACGCCGTGCAGGAAGACCCCATAGGCCCAGAGCCGGAAGATGCCGAAGTGGTCTTCGAAGCCTCCCCCAAGGAGCGTGCCCAGCGCGATCGCCACGGCGGCGGCACCCGCGACCGCGAGGCAACCGACGCTCAGGCGCTTTCGCCGGCCCACTTGCCGGAGAGCCACGACGTCGACGGCCAGCATCACGAGGTTGTAGAGCAGCGTCACGCCGCTATTCTATCCACAGGTGGCTTGCCGGCAAGGTTCTTGCCGCTCGATCTTTCGACCCTCGCACCGGCCCCCTTGCAGAAACGACCTCCACCGCCAACAATAGTCCTCCCTCTGCCCTCTCGCTCGAAAGGAACTTGGCATGGCTGGAATCCCCGTGTTGATGGCCGAGGGCGATTGCATCGCCCGGGCGTGGGAGAACGCCCTGGTGCTGCTGTACAACTCGGGCTGCAACATCAAGACCCAGTACGACAAGCCCGACGATCCCCCCAGCAAAGACGCCACGATGATCGTCACCGTGGCCGAGCCGCTGGCCGAGCCGATGATCCACCGCGACTTTCCCGGCGGGTTCGAGGAGTTGCAGGAGTACGTGATGGAGGTCTGCGAGGGGATCAAGGACCACTGCGTCCGCGACCCCAACGACCCCAGCGACACGCGGTGGGAATACACCTACCATCAGCGACTGTTTCAATACGAGGTTCCCACGCTCGGCTCGACCGATCAGATCGAGCACGTCTGCCGGCAGTTGGCCGACACGCCCTACACCCGCCGGGCCCAGGCGATCACCTGGAAGGTCTGGGAAGACAACGCCTGCTACGATCCGGCCTGCCTGCAAAGCATCTGGTGCCGGATCATTCACAACGACGGCCGGGCGTTGTTGAACATGAACGTCCGTTTCCGCTCAAACGATGCCTATAAGGCGGCCTTCATGAACATGTTCGCCCTGACGCATCTGCAAGCGAAGATGGCGGCGCGGATCGGCGAGCTATCGGGCAATCCGATCGGGCTGGGACGCTATTGCCACGTCGCCGATAGCTTTCACATCTATGGGTCGAACTTGCCCGAGTTCGAGGCCCGCTTTCTCGGCGCGGTGAAGAAACGCACGTTCGAGCAGCGGACGATGCGTTACGAGGACGTGCGGGAGATGATGGAAGCCGCCCGGCCGGCCATTCTGGAGAAGGCCCGGCGGATGGGCCGAGGCTAGCAGTCTGAAACAGCGAAATGGCTGGGTGCCACGGGCAGCTTGTCTGCCCGTGTCGGAAGTCGCCGGCCGTGAGTTTTCCCGTATCGCCTGCACGGGCAGGCAAGCTGCCCGTGGCACCCAACTCAACGTCTCGTGTATGTCAGAATACTGAGGCCCGCCCCTCATCTCAGCCCCGGCCGCCCGCTTCATCCTACGCGTAGCCGTAGTCCTTGAGATACTTGCCCCAGCGGCGCGTGACCTCGTCGCGCAACTCGGGCGTGATCTGATAGCGGTTGGTCTTGTAGTCTTTCTGGCCGGCCACGTACTTGTCGATCTCCGGCCGAACGGCCTCGAAATCGCCCAGTTCCAGCCGATCGTAGATCGACCGCATCTGCTCGACTGGGTCGGCAATCAGGTCTTCGTAGCGGATCTCGCAGAACTGGCCCGGACCTAACAGCTCGCGGTCGCGGTCGAAGGCCTCGTACATCCGCGTGAAGGTGTTGAAGACGTGCTCGTCGAGCCCTTCGCACGTCGGCGTTTGCAGGCCTTCGTCGCGGTAGAGCCGCTTCCAGAGATTGACCGTCGAGGGGAAAATAACGTACGGGTCGCGGACGATGTGAACGAACTTCGCCTTGGGAAACATCTCCAACAGCACGTGGATGCGAGCCGTGTGGGGAGGCGATTTCAGCACGATCCGCTTGGGGTTCCGCACCGTGATGCACTTGAGAAACCACAAGAATCCATTCTTCCAGCGATCCAATGCCGGGGCCGGCACGCCGCGAAGGTCAAGATACTCCTGATCCTGCGGCGGATGATTCGGAAAGACCACGGTGAGGTACGGCGACCGCAGTCCCATGTTGCACAGGGCGAACTCGTCCTCCTGCGGATGATCCCAACCTGCCGCCATGTTGTCCATCGGCCGCCGCGACGGCAGGAGGAACTTCAGGCACGGCCTCATGAACCAACCGGACGCCAGGAAATGGTTCGGCGCGAAGCAGGCGTAAGTGTCGGGGTAGGTATGCCGCCGGTCGAGCACGAGCAATTCGTGTAACAGCGTCGTGCCGGAGCGCCAATGTCCGATGACGAAGATCGGATCGCCCTCGACGTTCGTGCGCTGGATCTTCCGCCCGAAGAGGACGATTTGCAGCAGCCAGAGAAGGTCGTTGACGATGCCCAAGCCGGCGATCAACACGGCCATGGCGATGCAGTTGGCCGACACGGCGAACCGGTTCCGCACCAACAGCGAGAGCCATCCCCGCCAACACATGCCGTCCCAGAAGCGTGGGATCCAGAAGCGGTCTTTGTATCCGGATTTTTGCTCCACCGTGATCTTTGCATCCTGGGCGGCGCCCATTGCCATCCCTCGACGTGTGATCGAGGGGCGTTCGGCTAGTTGTACCATGCGCCTCATTATCTCCATATTCGCCATGCAATCCATTTAACCCATGCTCACCCGCTATGTTACCAGATTCGACCTAAGCGTGACAAGACGAACCTGGAAACACGGCCGCGGTGCTGCGGCATTGGTGGCACTGGCTGCTTGCCAGCCAGTGCGGGAAACACGGGCAGGCAAGCTGCCCGTGGCACCCGGCGTTCCCACAACAGTATCTTTCTGACATTCAATAGATGGGGGCAATTCCGCGCCTACAGGCTGTCGGCCGACTCGGGCACTTCGACGGGCCGGATCGAGTCGAGCGATCCAATGCCCAGGATTTGCGGCCAGAGTCGCATCACGCCCAGCACGACAAAGATCGCGCCCAAGCCGCCGGCCACCACGGAGATCACGGGACCGAAGAGCCAGGCGGTCAGGCCCGACTCCAATCCGCCCAGATCGTTGGAGGCCACAATGAACACGCTATTGACGGCCGACACGCGGCCGCGCATTTCGTCGGGCGTGAGCATTTGTACCAGCGTGTGCCGCACGACGACGCTGATGTTATCCAAGGCCCCGACCAGGAACATCATCAGCAGCGAGAGCCAGAACCATTGCGACAGGCCGAAGACGATGGTGGCCCCGCCGAACCCGGCGACCGCCCAGAGCAAGGTCGATCCAGCCCGCCGCATCGGCGGCCGATGGGCCAGCGTCATGGCCATGCAGACGGCGCCCACGGCGTCGGCCGAGCGGAGCAGTCCCAAGCCGGTGGGACCCACGTGGAGGATGTCCTTGGCATAGATGGGCAGCAGATACGTGGCCCCTCCGAGCAGCACGGCGAACAGGTCCAGCGTAATCGTGGCCAGGATGACTTTGGTATTCCAGACGAAACGGATGCCCGCCACCACGCTCTGCCAGGAGATGGTTTGGCTGGGGCGTTCCGCCTGGCGGTAACGCATCATCGCAATCGCCACCACGGCCAGCAGCCGGCAAGCCAGCACGACCGCGAAGGCCGGCGCCAAGCTGTCGGACATGGCCACGATCACGCCGCCCATGACGGGGCCAGTCACCGAGCCCACGTAGAACACGGAGCTATTCCACGTCACCGCATTGGAAAACAATTCGGTGGGCACGAGGTGTGGCAACAGCGCCGACCGGGATGGGCTGCCCAGCGCTTGCCCCACGGCCCCGATGCCGAGCAAGAAGTAAATCCACGGCACGGAGCCGCCCAAAAGGGCCACCGCCAGCAACCCGGCGGAAACGGCCGTGCCCAACGAGAGCGTGATCATCAACACGTGGCGGCGGTTGAAACGATCGGCCAGTTGGCCGCCGGCGATGGCCAGCAGCATCACCGGCAGCGCCTGCACCAACGCCATGAACCCCAAGGCCAACGAAGCGTCTTTCGCCGCGTAGACGTTCACAAAGTAGACACTGACGGCCAGCGTCTCAACCTGCTTCGAGAACGTCATCGCGAACCAACTGCTCGCATAGCAGCGGTAGTCGCGGCTGCGCCAAGGGGCATAGGGGTCGGGCTTCGTCGGGGCGTCGGACATTGGCAAGAAGCATTGTAACCGTTCATACGCTGGTTGGGGACTGGTCCATTTTTCGGCAGGCAGACATGTTTTGCGAAAGACCGTTGGCCGAAAACATGGACCTGTCCCCTTCCGCCGCGTCGCGCGATGACCTACACTTGCAGCCGTGACCCAAGTCATCCTGAAACCGCGCAAGGCTCGACCGTTCTACGGCCGGCACCCCTGGGTGCTCGACTCGGCCGTCGATCGGGCCGAAGGCGCCGCGGCCGACGGGGACGTCGTGGACCTGCTCTCCGACAAGGGCAAGTTCATCGCCCGGGGCATCTTCAACAGCCGCAGCCGCATTCGCGTGCGGCTGTACACGTGGGACGCGGCCCAATTGCTCGACGAGGCCTTTTGGCGGCAGCGGCTGAGGACGGCCATCCAGTTCCGCGAACAACTCGGCTATGGGGATCGGCAGGGCGCGGCCCGGCTGGTCTTCAGCGAGGGCGACGGCCTGAGCGGCCTGGTGGTCGATCGCTATGCCGATTTCCTCGCCGTGCAAGTCACGGCGCTGGCGATGGCCGTGCGGCTGCCGCAGATCGCCCCCATGCTCGTGGAACTGACGGGCGCCCAGGGGCTGATGATCCGCACGGAACGCGGCGTCAGCCGAACCGAAGGGATCGAACTGCGCGACGGCCCCTACTGGGGCAAGACGCCCGACGGACCGCTGGTGATCGTCGATCACGGCCTGCAATACGAACTGGATTTGGCCGAAGGGCAGAAGACGGGCTTCTACCTCGACCAGCGCGAGAACCGCGCGGCGGCTGCCCGCTATTTCCGCGATCGCCGCGTCTTGGACATGTTCTGCTACAGCGGCGGCTTCAGCATGGCCGCCTCGGCCATCGGCGGCGCCCGCGAGGTGCTGGGCGTTGACACGAGCCAAAGGGCCGTGGACCTGGCGCAGGCCAACGCCCGGCGAAACGGCTTGACGAACGTCCAATTCCAATGTGGCGACGGGTTCCAAACGTTGGAGTCCCTGGTGGATGCCGGCCAGCGGTTCGGCGGCGTGGTGCTCGATCCGCCCAAGTTCGCCCGCAGCCGCAGCGCCCTGGACGAGGCGATGCGGGCCTACCATTGGCTCAATCGCCTGGCGGTCACGGTGCTGGAGCCGGGCGGCATCTTGGCGACGTGCAGTTGCTCGGGCCACGTCAGCCGCGAGGATTTCCTCTACATGCTGGTGGGCGTTGCGCAGCAGACGGGCCGGGCGATCCAAGTCCTCGAACAGCGTGGCGCCTCGCCCGACCACCCCATCAGCGCGGCGTGCCTGGAGAGCGAGTACCTCAAGTGCTTTATATGCCGGGTGGTGTAGGGGACGGGAGCGGAAATGAATGATGAATGATGAATGATGAGTGATGAGTGATGAATGGAAAGTCATTTACTCTCCCCGCTCCTCTCTCCCCTATCCGCCGCCTGCTTATCCCTCCACCTTCCCCCTTCCGCCTTGTGGGCATCAATTGGTCAACAGACGCGTTGTTTTCCAATTTCACGGCCGGTGTCCCCTCGCCCGCTTGCGGGAGAGGGGCAGGGGTGAGGGGATTGCCGGGTGTCCGTGCCGAGTTGGGCGGCACGCTCGTGGTTGTGCAAAATTGTGTGAGCAACAGTGCAACGCATGCGTCCTTCGGTCGCCGCATTAGCGTGTTGCGGAGGGCTGCAAGTCGATCTGTGCTGTCGAGTTATGGCGGCAGGCCGCGCTGTAAGTCGATTTCTACTTCAGAGGTATGTGTTGCGTTGGGAACTTGGGCAAGGCGCAAGTCCAATGACATCGGTTGGCGCCGGCTCAATTGTGCGTTCGCCGGCCCGTGTAGACGCGGCATCTTGCCGCGTTATCTCGGTACGAGGTATCACTGTTGGAACCGGCATAAAGCGGCAAGATGCCGCTTCTACAACCCAGTTCTGTGAACGGTTACGGGAATTTCGGGGCGCGACGAGATCGCAGCCGTGTGACGTTCCAATTGTCAAACATCAGCGGGGCCGCCCGGGCACCGCAGCGGCGCGTGGGCGCAGCCCGGGAACTATACATGCGTTTATTTAGCAAGAGACGGCCGCGATTTCAAGAGAAGTTTTCGTGCCAAGCGGGGGCAAACTCGCCGGTCAGAATTGGATGCGCCGCGATGTGAAGCCGGGACATATCGCACGGGCGGCGAAAACAGCGATGCCAGGACCGGGAACGGAGGTGTTTTCCCCGTTCATTCTGGTTCATGATCCTCGATTTCCGTGTTGGCATCGCCGGTTTCTACGAGCGCGCCCGGCTTGGGCATTTCTCGCCCGACCACAAACCACCGTTCCAGCACTTCCATAAGTTGTTCCTGGACACGCTCATCCCCCGTTCGGCTTTCGGCCAACTCCTTGAATCTTGCTCTGGCGTCTTCGATACGGCGGTTGACGCGTTCCAGCAACTTCAGGCAGGGGCCAAAGTCGGCGGGAAGTGTGACTTCCCCGCTCATGCCGAGGTCTGCCAAACGGACAATCAGTTCGGCCTGCCCACGCGAAACGCAGTCGATGTGGCTTTTCCGTGCTTTGCCGAAGTAGACGGTATTTGGTGAGAACATCACGTCTTTCGATAGGCCGGCCGGCCGTTCTTCAAGGATTACTACCAGCGAATCCGACTCCGGTTGTTGTCCGACCCACTCGCCCAGTGGCGTGGCGTCTTCCAACTCTGCCGCGTCCCAAATATCTGCCGCTAAGTCGTGAACGCTGAAGCGTTTGTTATTGGACTTGGCGCGCTGCTCCATCTTTTCGATTTCGACTACGCGGATTTCGCGGAAATGCCGGGCCGTGGCTTCGTACAGCCGGACGATCAGTTCATCCCGTTCTCTCGGGTCTTTCACGCCAAGCATTTCAAGTGTGGCATCGTCCAGGTCGCGGCGGTCGGATTGCCTAAGCTCGTGGGAAAGAACCAGCGGTCCGGCCGCCAGTTTCCGGGCGCGCTCTGGCGTATGGCAGTCCATCAGTTGCTCTTCAATCAGCCGGCCTACGTCGCGATTGCCCATGCGTTCCAGGGCGCCGGCGAGGCGTTTGGCCAAGCCCGGCGACACGCCGCGCGGGTCGGGCAATTCCAATAGGTTCACGTCCACGACTTCGGTCTTGAGGTTGCCTTCGGTTCCGGCGAAGCGGCCGTAAAACGTCTTGAACAGGCCAACGAGCGTTGAGTTCAGGACCGCGACAAGCGCCTGCGTCTCAATTGCCGAGAGTTCGGGGGCGGCCACATCAAATAGGTTGTGATTGCAGATAAGCCGTTCGGGATTGGCCGCGATGATGTGCCGGTACTGCTGCGACATTGGCCAAAACGCGATTCCCGGCTTCACCAGCCCCGTCAGGTCATACCACGGATCGCGGGCAGCACAGGTCGACCGCTTCGGCACAGGCACAGGCTTTGACTTGCTGGATGCGAAAGGCGCCGTCATGCCATAGCGAAGGTATCGCCAGACCCAAGGCGATCTCGTCTTGAGCTTATCCATTGGCTCGCGCACCAGCAAGACAACGCGGTCAAGGTCAGCAGCATGAGCGACGGGCCGATCCACCTTCATCAAGCTGTGGACTTCCGGGGCCAGATACTTGGCTTCGATTGGATGAACGCTCCTATCGCCGGCCTCGACGATTCGCAGCTTGCCCGCTTCGACATCCTTGCGGGGCGCACCGCCCGCGTTCTGGCGGAACGTGCGGTCGCTCTGATGTTCTTGCAGTACCTTCGCCGAAATGTCTTTGGGCATAAAGAAGGCGTCGCAGCCGGATTTGACGCCGAAGCGGATATTGGCAATTTCACCCAAAGCGACGAATCGCTTTCCAAAGCGTCGCATGACGTCGAAGTAGATATCCGGCGCGCGGACGTATCGGCCCCATTTGCCGGCGCGGTACTCGTTTAGCATCTTGCCGTTGATGCCATTCATCGCGGCCACTTCCGGCGGCTCCGCCGCCCCGCCATCCTCGTCAGCATCACCGGCCTCCGTGTCGTCCAGGGTTTCCACTAACGCAGTGTCCCCAAGGATCGCGCCAGCGCGTACACCGTCCGCCCAAAGTTCGCTCTGCGCCTTGATGATGATGCGCAAGTCTTGGTCTTGGCAGTCGGCGTTGGTGTTGAGGATACGATCGCGGAGGGCCTCAATCGCGGCTTGGCGGGCGTCTTCGTCTTGGCCGGCCGGAATCCCAATAATGTCGGCAAGCTTCCGAGAGAAACGCACGAAGCGAACTTGGTTCGCCATGCGGGCCGTTTCATCGTCGCACCGTTGCAGGATTGCCACGCACGTCTTGACGCGGGCATCCTCGAACCAGGGCTCGGCCGCGCTCTCCATCACCGCCAGGATGCGGAAATGTCGCAGCATCCAGCCTTGCAGGGCAAAACCGTACTCAACGTCCATCCAGGATGAGCTTGTCAGGAAACCGAAGTATCCGTCGGGTTTCAATAGCCGCGCCGCCGCGGGCCAGAAGTAACAGTGAAGGTCACTACGCCCGGTCAATCGCAGGCGGGGCCATGCGTCGCTGCATATCTGGCCGAAACGCGCCTTGTCCTTCTTGTCAACCTTCTCTTGCCGGACGTAAGGTGGATTGGCCACCACGGCGTCCAACGCCGGCAGCGGCACGGCCTGCTGCCCCCCAGCGTTATCTGGAATCTGGCAGAACGGTTGCGGCGGCGTGAAATCGAAGAAGTTGCGCCGCACGATGCGGGGGTAGTTTGCTTCGTCGTTAATTTCGCGGGCGGCCAGGTTCAGCGTCGCCAGGTGCGCCGGGTACATCGCTATGTCGCAGCCGAATAGCTCGCCGATCAAGTCCAAATGGGGGCGACGGGGGCCAAGGTGTCGCTTGCGGTAGTACGCCCGGACAAGGAAGCTCCCTGACCCGCAGGCCGGATCGAGAACCGTATCGCTGGGGGCACGAATGCAGAACGCATTGATGAGGTCGACCGGGTCGTCGCCGGTGAAGTGCTGGCCGTAGCGGTGCCGCTCCTCCGGACCGATGAGCTTTTGGAAGATTCGCCCCACCACGTCGGACGGCACTTCACGGAAATCCACCGATTCGATACCGCGCAAGAAGCCACGCCACGCATCGAGGGCGTTGACCGGCTGAAACACAAGCTCCGTTGCCCAATCCTTTGCGTCGGGCATCAGCAGTGATTCATAGTCGCCGCTTCGTTCCACGGCCTCTTGGAGGAAGCGGTTGAATGCGGTCAAGGCGTCGTCGGGTTTCTTCACCGAGGGGCGCAGTTCCAGACGCGACAAATCGGGGAAGCGAGCGCGCAGGGCCTTGTAAAAAATCAACCGGTTTGCCCAAACGTAGGCCAGGGTCTTGGCCATGTTGTCCACGGCCTTGACCCATTCTTCGTGCGGCGTGCGAACAAAAGTCCAATCCTGTTCCGTCATCCAGCGCTCGACGCGCAAGCCAAACGGTTTGCTCTTGTCGGCGTGTTCGAGGATGTAGGCGCTTGCCAGTTGGACGGGCCAATCCAAGTGGCTTTCCAGGGTCCGAATGAAGATGTCGTCGGGGGGCAGCCAATCGCGCCGACGGCCGGAAATAATGTCCGCCAGATCGCGCAGAAGGTCAGGCAGGAAGTGTGTCTTGATGAAAGCGAGGTTGTCCTCGCGCGCCACTGCCGCGGAATTGGCGAGAGTTCGACCCGTGCGCCAGACGCGAATACGTCGCTCAAGCAACGGTCGGTCCCAGAGTCTCCGGTCGAAGATCGCAAACTCATTGACGTTCCAAGTGAAGAAAAATTGGACGCCGGCTTCATCTGCCTTGCTGAAGGCATCCTGCATGAGCTTGTCGGCAAAGGCCGATCGACCTTCAGGGGTACCCGGAAGCTTCACTTCGCCGCACAGAACCACCTTGTCATTGCGGCCATAGAAACGCAAGTCTTTGCGTCTGCGGCGGCCCACGCCCTTCCCGTAGCCCTCGATTCGCGCCTCTCGGAACGGATACGCTGCCGGGTTCTGCTTGATGAGGATGTTGGCTGCCGATGCTATCTGCGCGCAGAAGTCAACTTCGTTGATTGTCGGCTGGCTGGCAGTCATTAGTTCGCCTTTGCTTGTCGCGCCCGATAGTGGTGATGATAGCCGTTTGGGAGGAATTCAGCCATACCACCAGACGGATAAAAGCGGATAGAGGGAGTGCTAACGGGGATGCATCTCTTTTCCAGTTCCAACAACCCACAACGCTGGTTTGCACGGTGGCTTCCTGGTACAATATTGTATCATTCAGTGAACAATGCCCCGCGCCGCGTCGATGGGCTTGGTTTCGGCGCATGAGAAGATGTCGCTCGACCGCTTGCGTCGCCGCGTGGCGTTCGAGGCCGCCAAGCTGATCTGCGCCCGCGAGGAAACCCAATATCCGCGGGCCAGGATGAAGGCCGCCCGGCGGCTGATCTGCGGCGAAATCCGCGCCGACGACCTGCCCTGCAACCGCGAGATTCGCGCCTGCGTCCAGACGATCTCCCGCAGCGATCGCGCCGAGCGGGAGCGACTACTGGCAGAAGTCCACGCCGAGCAGGCCGCGGACCGGCCGGCGGAGGCCAACGCGAACACGGCCGATCGCTTCCGCACCTATGAGCTTCTGTTGCTGCCGCTGGAACACGTGGTGCAGCCGCCGGAATCGCACCCCGAAGGCGACGTGCTCTATCACAGCTTGCAGGTGTTCGAGTTGGCGCGGCAAGGGCTGCCCTACGACGAGGAGTTGCTGTTGGCGGCCCTCTTGCACGACGTAGGCAAGGCGATCGACCGGCGCGAGCACATTGCGGCCGCACTGGAGGCGCTCGAAGGTTCGGTCAGCCCGCGCACGGCCTGGCTGATCGAGCACCACGTGGAGGCAGCGTCCTGGCGTCAGGGCGCGCTGGGCGTGCGGCTCCGCCGCCGGCTGGAAAGCTCGGAAGACTTCGACGAACTGATGTTTCTGGCCGAGTGCGACCGCCGCGGCCGGGCCGTCGGCGTGGAAGTGTCGGACGTTCCGGACGCGCTGGGTTACATCCGCGAACTGGCCGATGCCTGCGGCGAGTCCGAGACCTAGGATGCGACCCTAGCGCCCCAACCGTGTTGTGTTGACAGCCTGGGTGCCACTGGCCGCTTGCCGGCCGGTGCATGAATCGGCCGCAACACGGGCTGACAAGCAGCCCGTGGCACCCGTCAATTCAGGCCGGTTTACGCACTAGAACACGGTCGGTGTTCCGATGGATCGCACCCCAGCGGGCGGCACACGGCGTGTGCCTGCTGCTTTTCGCTCACCAACGGAAGAATCGGTACGGGTCGTCAAAATCTTCGGGCTGGTCGAGGTACAGGCCGTCGAGCCAACGCTTGTCCGCCTTCGCATCCTTGACGGGACTGCTGAATCGGGCCAGCACCGGCGTGGCGCCCTCGATGCCCATGTTGCCCAGCAGGCGAGTCAGCAGGAAGGCGGCGCGGCGGAACGTCCGCTTGGTGTTGTATTTTTCTTTGCTGTAATCGAACTGCCAGGGAACGAGCTGGCAGAAGACGACGTTGGACCCATCGGCCTTGGCCAGCACGCCGTCGCCGGCGATCGTGGCCCCGGCCACGACCAGCGGCATTTCCTTCGGGTCGCGGTCTTGGACGTCCGCTGGCCCCATGCCCGCCAGCGGCGAGGTTGCCTCGAACGGCTCGAAGTAGGCGGCGATGTGCTCCGCCTTCTTCGTGGCGATCTTGGGCAGCAGCGCCTTGACGTCGGCCTGGTCGAGTCCGATGGCCAGCAGATTTCCGCCGGCCTTGAGCCACGCGCCGATGGCCGCGGCATGGGCGGCCAGTTGTGGCCCGCCGCCGGGGCCCACGATCAGGACCTGGTCGGGCGTCAGCTTTCCGCCCGCGTAGGGGCTGGCGTCGATGCCCGTCTGCGCCAGGTGGCCCTTGCCGGCCGGATCGCCCACATAGAGGGCCTGCCGGTTCGGGACCGGCTTCCAGGCCGACACGTAGGAGATGATGTTGCGGGCCAGCCGTTCGGCCGCCGGGTCGGCCTCGGTCCGTCCGGTAACGTCCATCTGGCAGAACAGCACCATGCCCCGGCCGTCGCGGTATTCCATCAGCGGGCTGTACTGGAGACTGAAGCCGCCGTCGACGACGGGGAAGAAATCGCCGCAGGTGGGCTTCTCGATCAGCACCGACGCCACGTTGCCGTAGCATCCGCAACGCCACAGCCGCGTGACCTCGGTGTCGCACCAGCGGATCGTGGGCTCGTAGTTCATCTTCGGGCTCATCTCGTACTTGAGCTTCGGCGGCAACAGCGTCGCGTCGCCGCGCCAGTCGCGGAGGCTCTCCACGTCGAGGCCCGAGAGCAACGGATGCTTGGGCACCCGCGGGAAGACGTTGCGCAGGCCGTACTCTTGGACGCGGAAGCCGAATCGCTTTTCGAGAACGTCGGAGGCCTGCTCGAAGACGATCACCTTCAGGCCGCTGGGCACGTTTCCGACGTTTGGCCCGGGGCCATCGACCGTCAGCGCCGCTTTGCCGACGATCAGGACGTCGTAGCCCGACAGGTTGGCGCCCGCTTCGACGCGCTGGCACTTGAGTCCCAAACCGTCGAGCAGCTTGGTGGTTTCGCCCTTGGGGTCCCAGAGGGCGATCCTGGCGGCCGGCTTCGCGGCCGGCGGCGGCGGGAGCACGTGGACGGTGAAGGAATCGTTTTGCGTTTCGCCGCTGTTGAACTTCACCGTAGCGGTCAGTTCGTACTTTCCGGGGGCCAACTCTGCGGGGAGCTTGAAGCGGAGCGGAATGCGCTCTTGCTGGCCGGTCTCCAAGGTGACGGCCTTGACGGCCTTCGTTCCGGCGAGGGCCTGCGGAAGCCCCAGCAACCAACTGCACTCGCAGGCTGCCGGCCGGCGGGAGTTGTTGATGACGATGAGTTGCTTCTCGATCGTTTCGCCCGGCAGGAAGTTGTGGTCCTTGCCGGTGAAGTGGCTCGCCTTGCCGGCGATGTAGGCCAGCAGCGGCATGTTGTTGCGCAACAGGGCCTTGGCGGGCGCCGTCGCGATCCAATCGGCGCGTTCATAGTTCATGTCCATCCGGTCGTCGCCACCCTGGGGCTGGAGGTAGTCGGGACTGAATCCCGGCCGCTGGAGGTTATCCCAGTCCACCTTGAGCATCTTGCGGCCCTTGTCGACGCCGTCGCGCGGTTTCCAGTAGGTCACGTGTTCCCAGGGCGAGTTGATCGAGAGCCCCCAGGTGCGGAAGGCCCGCCAGTTGTCGGCGATATATTGGCCCATCACGGTGAAGCGATCGTCGAACACCCGCGAACCCAATTCGTAGGGATAGTCCCAGCGGGTCCAGACCTTGTCGTTGCGGAAGTGCAGGGCCTCGCGGCGGATGTTGGCCTTTTCGGCCTCGATGAGTTTGAAGGCGCTGTCGCCGAGGTATTGCGAGTTCCATTCGGCGAAGCAGTATTCCCAGGGCACGCGGGCGCTGCCGAAGGAGCGTTGGCCCTTGTACCAGCCGCGGAACATGGCCCAATCGTAGGTGAACGGCGCGCCGTATTCGCAGGTGAAGGCCGGCTTCTTGCCCACAGTGGCCCAATGCCCGAACCAGTCGGACATTTCCTGGATGGGAACGAAGTTCGGATAGAAATTGCTGGTCCACATGGAGCTCAGATTGCCCGAAGAATGGTGGTAGACGATCCGGCTGGGGTCGAGGCGCGTGACGATGGCCTCGGCCCGCAGGGCGATGGTGGTGTTGTTCCTGGCCCACGCATTGTACGGCAGGTTGCGCGGATCGGTGACGCCGTCGATCGTGTCGGGGTTCATGTCGCCGCAGTACGAGGTCGAATTGTGGTTCATGGAGTAGAAGACGACCGCCGGATGGTTTTGGGCGACGCGGACGTAAAACTCGGCGAGTTTGGCGTAGCCGTTGCTCTGGTCGGCGTCGGCGGCCTTCCAGTTGTATTGGCCGGAATGCGGCTGGGAGAAGGAGACGAGCATGCCCACGTCGTCCGCGGCCTTGAGGATTTCGGCGAAGCTGACGTGCGTGCCCGGCTCGCAGCCGTAGTTGTGCGTGTAGACGAAGTTGATGCCGAAGCTCTTCAACCGCAGCAGGCTTTCCTTGGCGCCCTCGTAGCTGGCCGCCGCGGCGCCGAACTGGCCGTTATCCAACGGGACGGCGGAGAGGAAAATGCGGCTGCCGTTGAGCATGAAGTCGCGGCCCTTGGTCCATAGTTCGCGGAATCCGAACCGCACCGGCAGCGCCGTATCGTGCGGTTTGCCGCCCGCCTCGATCAACGAGAGCTTCAGGGCGTACATGTTTTCCGGCGTGTGGATGTCCCAGAGCTTTTCGGCCTTCCACTTCTCGGTCACGCCGATGCGGCCGTCTTTCAGGTCGCTGCTCTTGAAGGGCTTGCTGGTGAACTCCTTGACGTTGCGGCCGTGGTCCGAGACTTCGGCCCGCAGGGTATACTGGGCATCGGCGGCCAGGTCGGAGAGCGCCGCATCGAGCGTGATCTCGCCTTTGCGCACCGAGGTATCGACCTTCACGTCGTTGATGCGCGGGCCGGCGGGCGTGGCGACGAGGTATACGTCTCCGCACAAACCGGGTCGCTCCACCGTTCCCCTCACCTGTTTGGCCGAAGCCGTGTCGTTGAAGGCCATCATGGTCGCCTTCAGCGGCATGGCAATGACGAGCATCGAAAGAACGTGCTTGCCGCCGGGCCGGCAGACCTGCGTGAGATCGGCTTCGCCCGCGGGAAAGCGGATCTCGCCCGCCTTCTTGCCGTCGATGTACACGGCGGCGTAGGAGTTCACGTATTCGGCTCGCAAGGCGATATGGCGGCCGGTCCAGTCGGCGGGAATCGTGATCTCTCGTTGATACCAGGCCGAAGTCAGGCCGGCCGGCCGTTCGCTCTTCCAGGACACATAGGGATAGAGAACCTGGGCGTCTTTCTGCAGCCAATTGTTGTTGCCCGGCCAACATCCGGGGACCTTGAAGTAGCCCCACTTGTCGGCAGGCACGTCCTCCTTGATCTCTTTGGCCGGCTGCCATCGCCACAACCCGTTGATGCAGACTCGCGCGGCTGGGCGTCGTTTCGCGGTAGGCCTTGTCGAGGCCCCAGACGGCCTTGACGCCTTCCGGCAAAGCCACTGCCGCCTGGTCCTGACCGAGGCCCGTCCCGGCCGCAGCGATAACGTACATGAATGTCGCAAGAAACGCGTACCCAAGAGTTCTCATGACATGCTCCTTGGTCGGGTGCAAATGGGCAGGGGGCAGGCAGGACCGCTAACGCGACGTTGAGCCTATCATACGCACTCGGGACTGTCAAACAGCCCCGCGGCGTCAGCCGGCTCCGCGTTTGCGGAAGCTGACCGAGAACCCGTCCTGCATCGACAGACTCAACACCACGTGGACGATCTCAGGGTGCTTGGATACCAAGTCGAGATACGGCTGCATTACCCTCTTCGACGAAATGGCGTTGTGCAGCAGGAGGAAACCGCCGGGCCGCAGCTTGGGAAACACCGTGTTGAAATAGTCCACCTCGTTCCCTTTTTCGGCGTCGAGGAAGACCAGATCGAACGGCCCGTCGACGGTCTTGGCCACCTTGTGGGCATCGCCTTCCAAGGAAGTGATCCGATCGGCCAGCCCGGCCTTGCGGAAGTTCTCCCGCGACTCCTTCACTCGTTCCGGGTCGATTTCGATGGTGGTAAGCCGGCCGCCGGTCTGCTCCAGCCCGAGGCCCATCCAGATGCCGGAGTAGCCCCGGAACGTGCCCACCTCGAGGACGTTCTGGGCAGCCGACACGTACACCATCAGGTGCAGGAACTCGCCGTCGACGCGGGGCACGCCGAGTCCCCGGTGGCCTTCCATGTCGGCCATGAGTTTCTCGCGTGCGGCCTGAAGTTCGGCCGGCACCTTCTTGCCGGCGGTTGCCTCTATCGCCCCGAGCGCGAGCGAGTCGCCGGCCAAGGCCAGTAGCCCCATCGCGCCGCAAGCGGAGCCCAAGAACGTCCGACGTTGCACGGCATCGATCTGCATGAGCGCTTTCCTTTCGTAATGTGGGTGACGATCCGACAGGTGGGGGCGGCAGTTGCCGGTCCGACTGCGCCACAATATACCGCAGTTCCGCGGCCCAGGCCAGCGGCGGCCCGTCAGGCCGGCGACTGAAACCGGCATGGATCGCCCATCGCGGCGAGTTGACTGCCACGGCCCTCAGAGTGAGAATGGGTGACACGTGCTGCCGTTCCTGCAACCCCTGATGACGGAGGATACTCGCTATGCCCAGCCTTCCAAGACCGCCAGCCGCGGCAATGGCCCTCACGCTTTGCATCGCGGCTCTGCTGCTGCCCAGCCGTCCAACGCTTGCCCAGGATGTCGCGGCCTTGCCCAACACGAAGCCGTTGGATTGGCAGGGCGATCTGTCGGTGCAGATGATGGACGGCCTGCACCGCTTCGTCGAGCGGAAGATCGACCAATCGATCGATAAACGCCCGCAATTCTGGCATCGCGAATTCTCGTCGCCGGAAGCCTACGCGAAATCGGTCGATCCGAACCGCCAACGCCTGAAGAAAATCCTCGGCGTCGTCGATCCGCGCGTTGCCGGTGCGGATGGAGCGGTTCGGCGACGACAGCAATCCGGCCCTGGTCGCCCGAAACGATCGCTACGCAGTATACCAGGTTCGCTGGCCCGTGCTCGACGGCGTGTGTGGCGAGGGCCTGCTCCTACAACCCACTGGCAAACCGCTGGCATCGGTGGTCGCCATCCCGGATGCCGATCAGACGCCGGAGCAAATCGTCGGCCTGGCGCCGGGCGTGCCCGCTCATGCGCAGTTCGCCCGCCGGCTTGCCGAGGCCGGGCTCCTGGTTGTCGTGCCGGTGCTCTTGGACCGGTCCGACGAGTATTCGGGCAACGCCGACATCGGCTGGACCAACCAAACGCACCGCGAGTGGATCCATCGCCAGGCCTATCACATGGGCCGGCACGTGATCGGCTACGAAGTGCAGAAGGTGCTGGCCGCCGTCGATTGGTTCAAGGAGCAGAACAAGGAACTCAAGTTGGGCGTGGTGGGCTACGATGAGGGCGGATTGTTGGCCCTCTACGCCGCGGCCTGCGATCCGCGGATCGACGCCTGTTTGTGCAGCGGCTACTTCCAGTCGCGGCAGCGGAACTGGACCGAGCCGCTCTATCGCAATGTCTGGAGCTTGCTGACCGAGTTCGGCGACGCGGAAATCGCCACGCTCATTGCGCCGCGCGGCTTGGTTGTCGAGCATAGCGAAGTGCCGGCCGTGCCGGGGCCGCCGACACCGCGCCCGGACCATCGCAAGTGCGCCGCCGCCGGTCAGATCACCACGCCCGCCTACGAAGCCGTGGCCGGCGAGTTCCGTCGCATCGACGGGCTGCTGCAACCGGGCATCCAAGTCCGGCACCTGGTCACCGGGCCCGACGCCGCGCCCGCCGGTCCCATGTCGGCAACCGCTGTCGATAAGTTTTTGCAACTGACGGCCCTGCCCGGATTGCCGGCGGCTATCGGCGACGCGCCCCGCGACGAGCGCAAGGCGTTCAATCCGACCGAACGGCAGCGGCGGCAAGTCAAGGAATTGGAGAACCACGTGCAGCGGCTCTTGCGCAACGCCGACCACACCCGCGACCAGTTCTTCTACCTGAAAGCGGTCCCCTACCTGGAAAAACAGCACACCGTTTGGACCACCAATCGCACGGTCCCAACGTGGCCGGCCGCGCCGTTCGTCGAACAAACGAAGTCCTACCGCAAATACTTCTGGGAGGAAGTGCTGGGCCGGTTCGACGATCCGCTGCTGCCGCTCAACCCGCGCACCCGCAAGATCTACGACAACCCGAAATGGACGGGCTACGAAGTCGTCCTGGACGTCTATCCGGATGTCTTCGCCTGGGGCATCCTCTTGCTGCCCAAGGACCTGCGGCCGGGCGAGAAGCGGCCGGTGGTCGTATGCGAACATGGCCGCGGGCGCCGTGCCCAAGGACGTTGTCGAAGGCGACAGCACGGCCTACAACCGCTTTGCCGCCCAGTTGGCCGATCGCGGCTTCATCACCTTCGCGCCCCACGCCCCCTATCGCGGCGAGGACCGCTATCGCTACCTGAGCCGCAAGGCGAACCTGGTCAAGGCGTCGCTGTTCTCCTTCATTCTGGCCCAGCACGAGCAGACGCTCAATTGGCTTGAGACGCTGCCGAACGTCGATCCCCAGCGGATCGCCTTCTACGGGCTGAGCTACGGGGGCGAAGCGGCCGTCCGCGTCCCCACGATCCTGGAGCGCTACTGCCTGTCGATCTGCTCCGGCGACTTCAACGACTGGGCCAGGAAGGTGGTCGGCACCGACAGCCGCTACGGC
This sequence comes from uncultured Planctomycetaceae bacterium, assembly GCA_963759115.1. Lineage (GTDB taxonomy): Bacteria > Planctomycetota > Planctomycetia > Pirellulales > Thermoguttaceae > CAVWXT01. The sequence goes on along the minus strand of CAVWXT010000001.1, from coordinate 392,411 downwards.
TTCATGTACAGCGTGGAATGGGAAATGCCCTACTTCGACATGGGCAGCACCTTCAACTACGCGGAGATGGCCTACCTGATGATCCCGCGGCCGTTCATGGTCGAGCGGGGCCACTCCGACAACGTGGCGCCCGACGAGTGGGTCGATTCCGAGTATGCCAAGGTCCGCCGGATGTACGACGAGCTGGACCTGGGCGACCGGACCGAGATCGAGTACTTCAACGGCGGCCACAGCATCAACGGCCAGGGCACGTTCCAATTCCTCGAAAAACATCTCCACTGGCCGGCAAGCCCGCAAGCCGCACGCTGAGAACGTGTTTGGAATGTCTCCCCTCGCCCTTTGGGAGAGGGGCGGGGGGTGAGGGCGGCGTCGCATCACCGCGGAATATTGGGGTTACGATCGCTGCCCGCCCTCACCCTAACCCTCTCCCAAAGGGAGAGGGGACCATGATCGCGAGCTTTCCAAACACGCTCTAAGGTCGCGTCGAGCAAGTCAGTCAGGTTCTTTGCAGTTCAGCGATCGCAGGGGAACACTGATTTTCGCTGATCTTCGCTGATTCCTTCCATCGGTGTGGATCGGTGTTCCAAAAAGAGCTTCCTTTTCCGACAGCCAGCACATTAGGGACTGTCCAGCCTCGCCAGCCGGCCGCCAAATGCCCTGCTCGGCAAGCCTAACCGTCTGTTGAAAAAGGGGACTGGCTCCGAACGGACAAGCGAAAACCCCGCGAGAAACAATGGTCGTGAGGTGCCTGTCCCCTTTTTCAACGGCCTGCTAATCGTGGCATCCGCGCGGGCCCCTCGCCCTGGCAGCCCTTGCCTCGGCGTGTCGGCCGGTACAATTCCTTGGTAAGACTCGCCAGCGTTCACAAAGGAGATCGCCATGCACAAATTCATGTGCGGCCACACGTTCCCTGCCGGGGGCTTCGCGTTCCAGGACATTTGCGGAGTTGCCGATACCCTTCAGCACGAGCTTCATCTCCGGGGCTACCGGAGTTTCTTCAACCTCGCGGACGGCAAAGGTTTCTGCGTTTTGAGGCCGATGACCGCGACATGCTCGCCGCGTGGTTCCAGGAGAAAGGAATCCCCTACGATTACATCGTGCCCGTCGAGTTGGAAGGCGAGTACGGGACGATTCAGGACCTGAGGGAGGAGCACGTGATGGCGGGCAGTGCATAACGCCGAACGCCGGGCCGGAATGTCTGGCCCATGGTTTGACGCCGATTGAACCCGATTATGCCGCCCCGGCGGAAGTGTCGCTCATGATCGACGGCAACAAGCGGGCAGGCGCCGTGGCGGCCTGCGCCTTCCTCGTATCCGATCGCACGGTGGCCGGCGAAAAGTAGCAGGCACAGGCCGTGTGCCGTCCGCTGGGGTGCGATCGGTCACGACAACTCCCGTGTTCCAACGATTGCCAGGCCACAAGAACACGCCACTGACGGCACACGGCGTGTGCCGGCTACGTACCAGCCCATTTGCGGCGAAAGAACGGCTGGGGCAGGTGGCGTTGGGTGGCACGTCCCTGAGCCCCAGCGAAGGGCGTGATTTTCCCCCGGTCCACCACGCCCTTCGTGCCTCAGGGACGTGCCACCCGGTCGCTTAAAGAGAGCCGCAGGATTCACAAGATCTCACACGTTTCTTGTCAGACTTGCCCAAATTGCAGGCGTCGCACAGTGTCCACAGATTTTCGTCTTCATTCGACCCGCCCTTCGCCAATGGTACTCGGTGGTCCACGTGCAATTTGACATTGTCATCGGAATGTGAACGGCCGCACAACTGGCATTGATAGCCATCTCGCTTGAAGATTCTGAACCGTTGAGACTTTCCGATCGACTCACGGGGAGTCTTGCCAAGTGGAATGGGATCATCGGCTTCGGTCTCGGGCCCAAAATACCCCGTTGGTACCTCCGAAATGCTCACCTTCTGGATGATCGCTCCGCTTCGCATCTTTATAATGGGTTGCGTTCGCCCCGGCCCCGTCCAGAACAACGCCAAATGCAGATTTCGCCAGTGGGGCAAAAGCTCTTTCTGCAATTGAATCTTCTTACAGATGTCAAACCCTTTACCTGCTTTCTTGGCGGCGCGTTCTTCGAGCCATTTCTTCACTTCGGTATCATCCGTCTCGTCGTACCTGTTTTGATCCTTCGACAGAATAATGGGCGTGATAAGGTCTTCGTCGCGTGACAGGAGCGCTACACAAACAGCGATGCGAACCATCAATTCGAGGGCTTTCGGAGTATCGCAACTCGCCTCTCTTTCATCGCTCCAATCATTCAGAGCAAAGTCGTTCCCCAGCATTCGCTGGAGACGGGACTCAAAAGTCTCGTCAGGATCGTACTGACCGAATGAACCGTGAAGACCGTCCGTCGAGTTCGCAAAATGGCAGTGAACTGCGAAGAACCTCTCGATGGTATCCCAAAGCAACATTGCCGTGCCGATTGAGTAAGGCTCGTGACCACCCGGAAACCGCAGCAATATCGCCTGGAAGGGAAACACAACGCACTTCATCGGCACTTCAAGACGCACACTCTGAGCAAGCGGAATCGCAATCGGCCATATGTTGTAGGAGGGACGCTCAATGTCGACCCAGGTTTGCTCCATGTCCGAAGCTTGTGCTTGCCACCTGAACCACTCTTCATTGCGAGCATTGTGTCGGCCGGATTCTATTTGATCGGTACACGTCTTCTGGACGTATTTCCGAAACTCATCCGGTTTCATGCTCCGCGCACGGTCTCTGAAGGGCGGTTGCTTTCCGTAGCGAGCCCACCTGTTTCGAATCGACAGATATTCGTGAAACTGCATCGCTTCGCCCAAGCAGGGTGAAAGCGGGGTCAGACTCAAACACTTCATTCTATGTACCGTCAAGCGGATTGCAATCGCCGCGCGGCGAGCAGTTCCCATGCGCCTGTGGCCGGGTCGGCGGCCGCGGCGATGGCCCGGCTGACGACGATCCGCGTGAGGCCGGTTGCCAGGACTTCGTTGAGATTGTCGCGGAAGATGCCGCCGAAGTCGGGAAGGCGAGTTCTGTTGGCTGGGAATCGTCCGCCGGGTTTGCTTCTACCTGCGTCGTTCGGCGGCGACAGGTGCAGAAGCTCTGGGTGGATAGCGAACGTACGTCCGCCCACTGCTGCGTTCCTTCTCCTTGAGGTCATGGTAGATGGCCTCTAGATCATAATGAAATCTCGCCGCATGTTCGGCGCGAATCCGTCGGACTTCGGCGACAATGGGATCATTCCACATCGGTATCGACCTCCAGTAGTAGTTCCTCCGGCGTGCAGATGACGGGCGGCTCGTAGCCTGCGGTCCGGATCGCCGCCTCGATTTCTGCTCGCCGAGTCGCGTTCGCGAGATGCCGGCAGTTCCAGGTCACAAGGTACTCGACACCGTTGACGGCGGCAATTGCCAGATGCAGCGCGTTGTCGGCCGCCGCTTGCGGTATTGTGCCCGACGCAACCAACTTGGCGGCCAAGGCCAGCGCGTTGGCCGACACTTCGAGTAGTCTAAGGCTATCAAGGACCTCAAGGCGATCTCGAGCCGCCGCCTCATCACCGGCGCGCGCCTCTTGGATTACCAGTTCCGACGCCACCACGTCAAAGGCGTTCTTGGCCACCTGCCACCAATCACGGGTTGCCTGCTGATGGCCCGCTACCACGATGTCGCGGTTCGGCCATGCGGTCAAGTAGCTCACGACGGTTGTTTCCATGTACGCTTTGGGCTTCATAGTAGTCCGTCACGCGCCTGTTTGAGGCAACCCGCGGAGCATCTTTCTCTACGTGCGACTCCACCTCCACTACGTATTATGGCGGGGCCTCCGTCCGCCGTCAACTGACGACGGTTCCCGAGCCGGGCACGCTGGTCATGCTCGTGGCGGCTGGAGCGGCGCTACCGGGGTACGCTTGGCGCCAGGCGAACTTGACATTCCCACCACCGGTTGTATATAGGCAATGCATTGTACCTCGCCGACAAGACCGGCATGTACGCCTATGACGCGTACTTTTTAGACTGTGCCTCGCGGCATCTGGCGCCGTTGCTGACGCTCGATCGGCAATTGAGGCTTGCCGCGGAAAAAATCGGTTTGGAGTTGGTGGAGATTTGACATGAACGTTTACACCTATTCGGAAGCCAGGCAAAAACTGGCCAGCGTGCTCGACACGGCGGAATCGACCGGCAAAGTGCTCATTCGGCGAAAAGACGGGAGCACGTTTGCCTTGACTCCCGAAGGCTTGCCAAAATCCCCTTTGGATGTTCCCGCGATCAAGGTGGATATCTGCACACGAGAGATCGTTTCTCTCGTGAGAAAGGAGCGGGGCCGAGCAAGAGGATGGAAGCGCCGGACCGAGAACCGTCCGCCTCGCCATTGACGTTGTCCGTCGAAACCGTTTCGCCTTGTGTGCCGTTAAGCGACCCCCCCCCCCACAATTGCCGCTAAGCCGACGGCGATCGCAGCGCAACCGGCAGTCCCCGCGCGGCAGCGGCCGGATCGGCGGCCGCGGCGATGGCCCCGCCGTCATACTGACGGGAGCGGCAAAGCGGCAACCCCGAAGAGGTAATGCTCTTGACGTGTGCCAGCCAACACCGGACAATCCGCCGCCGTCACGCGACGGTTCCCATTCGGTTAAAGGACTGCGATGCCAAGGTCCTGCTTGACGCTCGTCAGCCTGCTGGCGGTTCTGACCGCAGTGAGCGGCCTTGCGCAGACGGCCGAGGAGTCAGCATTCAGCGGCTGCCGTCGCGCGACCAGTCGCCCGAATTGCTGCCATCCCAGGCCACTAGCCCTGCTGCCGGCGAAACGCTGGTCACCGACGCGCCCAGCAGCCTCGACGGATCGGCGGAGGTATCCCCGGCTGCGTCGGTCCAGGACTTCCTGGGATACCGCTTTTCGACCAGCGCGCTCGACCAGTCGCCCCAGGCGCCGCCATTTCAGGACCCCAGCCTTGCCGCCGGCGAACCGCGGTTCACCGGCGCGGCCGTCAACCTCGACGGATCGGCCGAGGAGAAACCGGCTGCTTCGCTAAGCGACTTCATGGGCTACCGCTATTCGACCAACGCGCTCGAGTGGATTCCAGGCGGCGGCGACCAGTTCGGCATGTTTTCGGTCCTGTTGGATCGCTACCAGCCGTCGGGCATCCAGAACGGCATCATGGCCGGGTTTGGCTTTCACGTCTTCTCCGGCCCAGTGCAGAGCGACATGCCCCCTCGCGCGTACGACTTCAGCATCGGCTACCAGGTTCGCCAGCAAATCGGGCCGCTGGCATTCGACCTGGCCTCGGCAGTACAGGCGTCGAGCGATTTCAATTGGAGCGCGCGGAAGGGCATCCAGTATCCCGGCCATGGCGTGGGCTTCCTCGACCGTCAGGCCGGAGCTCGACCTGGTTTTCGGCGTCGACTACCTCGACCGCGCCGACATCAAGCTCCTTCCGGTGGCGGGGCTGATCTGGAAACCGAATCCCGAAATGCGTTTCGAGCTGGTCTTCCCGCGGCCTCGGGCGGTCTTTCAACTGACCGACACCTATCGCCTCTATTTTTCCGGCGAACTGGGCGGCGGCACCTGGGCGATCGATCGCCCGACCCTCGGCGACAACGTGGCCACCTACCGGGATCTCCGCGCATGCATCGGACTTGCGTCCGTTGAGCAGGACGGTCGGCAGTCGGCTATCGAGGTCGGCTACTTATTCGATCGCCGGCTGGAGTACACGTCCGGCATCGGCAACATGAATCTCGACGACGCTGTGATGCTTCGTCTGGTGACGACATATTGACCCGCCTCGCGCGGCCGGCCACGTCATTGGCCCTTTCGACCGTGCGATCTTCTGTGGTCGGCATCATGCGGCACAAGGTCATCGTTCTCGACATAAAGAAGAATGCGAGAGCGGGGATTTGAACCCCGACCCCTTTCGGGACTGGATCCTAAGTCCAGCGCGTCTGCCAATTCCGCCACTCTCGCCCATCCGTTAACCATTCAATAGTCTGCGGCAAATTGTCGCCGCCGTCAAGCGCCAATCCTCGCTCGTCACGGCCGCCGGTTGCCACGTTCTGCTCAACGAAACCGCAACTCCAGCACGAATGCCTCCCATTGCTTCTGAAATTCGGCCATATCCGGGCAGCCGAGGACCTCTTGGAGCGTCGCATAGCCGCTCGGGGCGTCCTTTCGATTGGCGTAGAAGCGGTGGTAGAACTTCTGTAGCAGCTAAAATTGGCCCACGTATTCCCGCAGCCGCAAAACGTTCTCCGGCGGCGTCTCGTAAGGCAACGCGCCGGTGCCCATGCAGACGTTGGGCCGCCCATCGAGCAGGCGAATGATGCGGTCGGCGTTAGCCTGGATTTGCTCCCACGTGCCGCGGGCGATCACTTCCACGTCGGTATTGACGCGGACCCGCACGTCGGTCCGGTCCCAAATCTTCTTCATGAACGCCGCCTGGTCGGTTTCGCACGGGGCGATGACGTAGCCGGTGCCCGTTTCCAGCATGGCGTCGAGGATCGGCGTGGTGTTGCCGCCGATGATGCAGGGCACGGGATGGCCCAGCACGGCCGCCATCCGGGCCATGATCTCTTTGAGGGCCGGCAACTCCACGCGGCGGAACATGGCCGGCGAAAGCAACGGCGGGCAGGCCGCCGACTCGAAAAACGCCGCGTCGACCCCGTGCCGCTTGATCTCCTCGGCAAAGGCCACCTGGCCGTCGACCAGGTGCAGCAGCGCGGCGGCCACGCCCTCCGGGTCGGTGGCCACGTCGCACAGCAGGTTCTCGAATCCCACCAGGTTGCTGGCGATCGAAAATGGCCCGCTCACGGGCACGCGACCTGGGTTTCGGGGAACTCGCGGGCGAGCCGGGCGGCCACGCCGATTTCCATGGGAATCCGCCCGTCGCGGCGGGGGTCAAGCGGCGGCAGTCGCAGCAGATCGGCCGCCGACGAGAAGATGGGCCGCGAGATGGCCGGGATGCCGACGCCGTCGGGCTGTCGCACCACGCCGCCGTAGGCCTCGGCCTCCAGGTTGTAGATGTCGATGCCCGGCATGATCGGCGTATGGCGGTACAACCGGTAGGCGGCGGCGTGGGCGGTGAAGAGCAGTTCCGCATCCCGCGACACGTCCCACGGCGTGCGGTGGATCACAGCGGCGGCGTGTTCGTAGACGGAAGGGGAGAGTTCCATGTCGATCCGGCGCCTACTCGGGCAATGCGTCCAGGAGCATGTCGGGCTCGGCGATGTTCATTTCGCGGATGACCCGGAGTCTTTGCACCTGGTGGAGGACTTCGAAGATGCGGCGGCACATCGGTCGCGTGATCCCGTAGACCTGCATGACCCGCTTCTCGATCTCATAATCTTCGTGATCGGTGGGCGGTTTTCCCGTGGCGAGGACGGCGGCCACGCGGTCCGCGATCTCGTCGTGCAGCTTGGCCTGCTGCCGGCCGCTGAAATCGATCGCGCGAACGGGAATGTCTTGTACCAGTTCTTGCGTCCAGCGCGGAAAACTCCGCCACTCGGTGTCGCCGCTTCTCATGTAGTAGCGGTACAACATCAGCCGCGAATTCAGGACGCCCAAGGATATACTCCAAGCGATAACGCGCTAACGGCCTCTTAAGGTCGTGGCGAAGCCTCCAGGTAAAGACCGACTGATTCGTAAGCATGCCGGACGTGTCGATCGTGGCGTAGATGCCAACGCCGGTCTGCCTCAAGAGAAGCCGTTTGCCCGCGTAAAACTCGGCGTCCTTGTAGTTAATGCCATCCTTGGTGGTATCGATATATTGGACTCGTCCGATAGCATACCGGTTCACCGACTCGCCCGGGATGAGTGGTTTCCAGTTCTTTCCCTGCGCCGCTCGGCAATGATGCATTCGCGTTTTGCGGCTTTCTCCAACACGTACTCCCTTCCGCAATGTCGGCAAGTTTTTGGCGGCCACCTGCCCTTGCTCTTTCGCGGAACATTGTCCCACCTGTAACAATACGGACACTGAATGACGTCACCCGATTTGCCGATTTCGACGCCGCGCCCCTTTTCGGTAATCGAGGGCCATTCGATTGACGGTGAATCAATGCGCTCAATGATGGGCGCGTCAACGTCCCTTCCAAGGATGTCAAAGTCCATCCGGGGACTCTGTGCGAATTGCGTCTGCGCGCGCTTGTGAGCAATCTCTTCGACGATTTCTGCGACTGTCTTCATCGGATCGAAGAGCGTATCGGTATCGAGTTGTTTTCGGTGTTCCTTACGGAGGGTGGCCACGCGAACCTGATGGCCGGGTTTGGCGGGACGATTGACGAAGCAGAGGAAGAATGCCGCCCGGAATACGCCGGGAAACAACCCTTCGCCCGCCCGCACCAGCCGCGTCAGCGTGGTGTTTTCCAGCAGCATGCGGCGCAACGGCTCGTGCTCGGGAAGCGTGACGCTGTCGGGAACGATAAACCCGAACACGCCCTGGTCGTGCAGCAAGCGGCGACCAAGCTCGACAAACAACTCGTAGCTATCGTACTGGCCGCGGGCCAACTGGAATGCGTTCCCCTGAAGATAGTCGGCGATTGAGGCGAGGTCTGCACCCCAGGGAGGGTTGCCGACGACGACATCAAAGCCGCCGCGGTCTTCAAACACTTCCGCAAACTCGACCTGCCAGTGAAACGCGGCCTCGCTGGCGAGACCGGGCCATTGCTCCGTCAACTGCCTGGAAAAATCCTCCGCCAAGGGCGTTTTGGCTTCCTCCAGCCGCGCCAAGGCACGGCGAATGTCCCGGTGAAGTTCGAGCACCTCGGCCGCGCCGAGCAAGGGATGCTCCTCGGCCGCGCGGCCTTCGAGCTTCGCCAACTCCTTGCGCAATTTCAGCAATGCACGGTAGTTCTCAGGATAGGCTTGTTTTTCGTAAGCAGCCAGGCGGAAGTCGGCCGGCGAGCCGCACACCAACGAATTGCCGCACTTGATGTGCGTGTCAATGGTGGCGAACGGCTCGTCCTTCATCGCGGAATTGATCCACAGGCTCAGCTTCGTGAGCATGGTTGCCGTGCGGTCCCTGTCGATGCCGAACACGCAGTGCTCGGTAATGTAGCGTTTCCAGGCGGGGTAGGAACGGCTGTCGTCAAGCTCCTCCGAACGCCGCGCCACGTGATTCACGTACTCCACCAGGAAATGCCCGCTGCCGCACGCCGGATCGAGGCAGCGGAGTTCCCACGGCTTGCGTTCGGGCTGTTGCGCCAGCGCCTGCTCGACACTCTCCTCAACCAGGTATTTTGTGACCGACTCGGGCGTGTAGAAACTGCCCTGCTTGCGCCGCGTATCGCGGGCCGCCTGCGGGTCGACCCGCTTCTCCTTGATTTCGATCACGTATCCGAGGAACTGCTCGTAGATGTTCCCCAGGATGCGCGGATTGATTTGCGAATAGTCGATCGTCCGCCCCATGGTCTCGCGGGCAAGACGCTTCAGCAGGCCGCAGAACAAGGTGTCGTCGATCTTCAACGCCGACTCGTCCAAAATCGGATCGGGGTCGAACAGCGCGCCGTCGTAAGGATAGATGTCGAACTGCGTTTGTTTGCGCCCGTCCAACCAGGCGAAATACTGCTGTACGTAACCGTACAGACTGGCGGGCAGTCCCCATTTGCGGTCATTCTCGAACCGCTTCATTACCTCCTGCGCCAGGAACTCTCTGGGCAGCAATGGCGTGTGTTCCGCGAAGAGAATGAACATGATGCGGAACAACAGCTTCACAACGGCATCGTTAACGTCCTCTTGCGGCAAGTCCCTTAGCTGGGGCTGAATTTCGCGGTAGAGTTGTAGGCGGGCCTCAACAAGCTTGCCGTAGAGGCTGTCGCCGATCTCCTGTTGCCACTCTTCGTTCTGACGCCGGAACTCGTCCAGCCGGCTCACGCCCTCGCGACTGGGCAGAAAGGCGCCGCGACTGAAGGTGGCGTAAAACCGCAAGAATACTTTGCGGTTTTCCAGCAGGTCTTTCAGCAAGTATCGCTCGCACGCGCTCAGCGGGCTTTGGCTTCCCTTCAATTGCGTCTTGTAGAGCCGCCATTCCATTCCATTGGTGACCATGAACCAGCGCAGACTGGAAAAGGCCGCGTACTCGAACCCCTGTCGCACGGGGCTGCGGCCGGAAGAGTCCTTCTCGTCGAGCGGCCGTCCCCAATCTTTGGCTTCCAGAGGCACGTTGTTGCCCGGGACCAGGAAATAGTATTCGACGGCCCCCGTCGCTCCCCCCGCGCCCGCATGCTTTACGGCATGTTCGGCGTCGTTCTCATTGCGATCGAAGCCCAGCACGTCGAAGAGAATTGGCTCGATAACCTTCTCTCGCGTGTTTGCCTCACCCTTGAGCCGTTTCCGTTCGATGTCCTCTAGCCCCTTGCGAAAAGACTCCGACTGAAGGAAATCCCAATTAGCGTGGCCCAGGCGGTCTGCGACTGCTTGGACGTGTTGCGGGTGGAAGAGCGGCGTGAGCAGCGGATCGGCCATGTCCCATTGGATAACCGCCTGGACGAAGAACGTCAACCGGGGCTCACGTTGTTCGACCAGAATGATAGCGCAACCAACTGATACCATTGTGGTTCCATTGGTCGGGGGGATTGACCTGCCAATGGCAATGGCTTAGCTTTGTCCTAATGGGGGACGAAAGCGAGTCTCGATCTCGGCGAGGGGGGGTTAAGCAGCGGGAGAATCCTGCGATGGGGCAGAACTTCGATCCATACCATAAATGGCTCGGAATTCCACCCGACGAACAGCCGGCCGACTACTACCGCCTGCTGGCGGTCCAGAAGTTCGAGAGCGATGCCGACGTGATCCAGGCCGCGGCCGACCAGCGGATGGCCCATCTGCGCAACTACCAAACGGGCCGGCATGCCGACTTGTCGCAGCGGCTCTTGAATGAGATTTCTGCAGCCCGCGTGTGCCTGTTGAGTCCCGCCAAGAAGGCCGCCTACGACGCGCGGCTCCGGGCCAAAGTGCAGCAGGAGTCGGCGGCGACGCACGACGTGCAGGCCCCGCGCCGGCGAGCCGGCCGCTAATCGGCGTGCTGGAGGACTTGGTGGAGCGTTCCGAGGCCCGCGCCCCCGCCCGGCCGTCGCTCTACGCCCAGGTGATGAGTCTGCCCGGCGCGAAGATCGTCATCGGGGTGGCGGTCGTTGTCGTGCTGCTGATCGTGGTCGATACGGTCAGACGCATGAATCAGACGAGCCCACTGGCGGAGGTTGCCAAGCCGCAGGCGTCGTCGGCGCCGCCGGCCGCCGCGAAGTCGAAGCCGGACGACAACAGCGGCCCGCGGAAGATTGCACCAGGCAGAGAGACCAAGAAGAAGAGCCCGGCCGAACTGGTCCTTGTCCCGGCCGGCCCGTCTCCCCAATCGGCATCGCCCGTTCCATCCCAGCGCGAGGCTGACGTCGTGCCGAAGGCGCCGGTCAGCCCGCCGCCGGCCGTGCCGTTGGAGAAGCCCGGCAAGCCGGACGTTCCGACCGCCATCGCAGCGCCCCCGGCGACGCCGGCGGGGACGGTTGCGAAGCCAGGCGCTCCCGCGGCCTCGAAGCCGGCGGCCGCAGCCGCGCCAACCCTGACGGCAAGACCGCCCGCCAACGAGAGCGAGGCCGCCGTGGCCGATTTGGCGTCCGGCAGCGACACGATCATTACGAAACGTTTGAAGCTGCTGGAGGCGACGTTCCCGATCGCGCCCGATCGCCAGGTGGCCCAAGCCCTCGAATCGGTGTTGTTGGAAGACGCGGCCATCTCTCATCGCATGAGCGCCGCCAGGGCGCTGGTGAACTGGTCGACCGAGGAGAGCGTCCCCGTGCTGCTGCGGATGGTGAAGGCCGAGCGATCGCCCCTGGTGCTGCGGCCGCTGATCGAGGCCGTGATGAAGTACAAGCCGGAAGAGGCGATTGAGCCGATTGCCCGCCAGTTGTCTAACATGTCGGTGCGAAGGGACGCCGGCCAGGCGCTCAAGTCCTACGGTCCGATTGCGGAGGAAGCGGTGGTCGCCCAGTTGGCGATCGGCGATTCGTTTTCCCGGATCGAAGTCTGCGAAGTGCTGCAGGTGATCGGCACGAAGAAGTCCATTCCGCCGCTGCAATTGGCCGTGAAGGACCGCGACATCTTCGTGTCGCGGGCGGCGGTGGCGGCGCTCCACGGCATCCGGGCGGCCCAGCGGGTCGCGCCGAAGCCCACGAAGACGGCCGGCAGCGCCGAATCGTCGAAGAAGGCGCTCCCAAGAACGCGGCCGGCTCGACGTCCGAAGCGGGCGAAAGAACCGACGCGCCGGAGAGCGAGAACGATGGACCTTGACCGTTGGGTGTCGCACCGCAGTTGACTCAACGCTCATTTCTGCCGCTTGAAAGTCAGCATGAGGTCGGTTTTCACCGGGTAACACTCGTCGGCATGGGCTTCCAGGTAGCTTTTGATTACGTCGGGCGAGTCGGTGATCGTGGGCACGTTGTCTTTGAGGATCGTGCCCGTCAGGAGTTTCCCCTCGATGGCCTTCTTCAAGACTTCGGGACGCATACCCCGCAGTTCGACCGTGTCGTTGTCGATCAGGCGATATTGGTAGATATTGTACGCCTCCTTCTGATCCTTGGGCGTCTCGTCCGTCGTGTCCCTGATGCTCAGGTAGTTCTTCGTTTTGATTACGGTGGTGAACACAATCGCTTTGCCGGAGTCATCCTGGCCTTTCTTCTTCCACTCGAGTGCCAAAGAGTTCTTCGCAGCGGCGCTCTTCGTGACGCGCCACGTCGTCTTGTCCTCGTCTTGCCACGTGCCGATCAGGCGCTCGTCGATTTTCGAGGTCTTCTCGTCGGAGAGGGGATGCTTTGAGTCCACGCAGGAGACAGCGACAATCATCAGCGGAGCAACCAGCAGGAACGGCAAAACTCGTTTCGGAACGGTCATGGCGAGGCCCTCCAGGTTCAGGTTCAGACTGCCAACATGCATTTTAGTCCCGCGGCAGGACGATACAAGAACACCACCTGGGGTAAACGCCTTGTCGTTACCCACATCTCGTAGCGTAATATTGCGATAAATGCGAGGGTTTTCGACCCGTAGGGTCGTTTGACAGATAGAGGTAGGGAGGCCGCATTGGGTTGCGGCCCCCCTCCCTCCGAACCGGACTGGCGGATTTCCCGCATCCGGCTCTCCAGTTGATGGTGTTACCTCCGAAAGGGTTGAGCGAAACAGACATGGGCGGTTTGCAGGGAATACAGCCCTTGCTCGTCGAAGAAGCGATTGGGCCAACGCTGCTGGTCCCTTCCGCGGCCCCGTCCGCGCCGTTTCTGTCGCCGCCGCAACATGCTACGCAGCCGACCACGAATCCAGCCGTCCAGTTGGCGGAAAACCGACCCGCGACAATGGCGGAAGTAGATGAACCAGCCGCGAAGTTGCCGCGTCAGTCGAGCACACGTGAAGGGCAGGTCATGCCCGTTCGTGCGCTTGGTCTTCGCGCGGACCGCCTCCTTGAGTTTCCGCAGGCTCTTTTGCCGCGGCACACGCAAGTCGCCGCGGAAGCGATAGCCCAGAAAATCGAAACCCTCGATGCGGGCGTCCACGATCTTGGTTTTGGTCGGATGCAGGGTCAACTCGTTTTCGTTGACCCAACGTTGCACCATCGCCAAGGCCGCTTCCGCCTCCTCGCGAGTCTTGCACAAGATCACGAAGTCGTCTGCATAACGGACCAGCGCGAAACCGGCGTCGTCCAGCACGTGGTCCAGCGGGTTGAGGTAGATGTTGGCCAGAAGGGGCGAGAGGACTGCTCCTTGGGGCGTGCCCGTTTCGGGCGTCCACTCCCGCAGGTTGTCCATCACGCCTTGCTCCAGGAACATCTCCACCAAACGCAACACCCGGCTGTCCGACACCTTCTCGCGCAGTTGCGCCATCAGCCGTGGCTTCGAGATCGTGTCAAAGTAACTCTTGAGGTCCGCGTCCACCACGTAGACGCGACCAGCGCCGAGCAGTTCCTCGACCCGTTCCAGGGCGTGATGACACCCTCGTCCGTGTCGAAACCCGTAACTGGCTTGCGAAAACGTGGCGTCGAAGATCGGTTCCAGCACGTGCAACAGCGCGGTTTGCACCACGCGGTCACGCACGGTCGGAACCCCCAACGGCCGCTGCTCCTTGCTGCCCGGTTTCGGAATCCAGACTCGCCGCACGGCCTGCGGACGATACGCATTGGTCCGCAGTGCCTCGTGCAGCCTGTCCAGTTCTTTCTGGCCATTGGCCTGAAAGCCCTCGACCGATTGATGGTCCACCCCCGCTGCTCCCCGGTTGCCGATCACATGGCTGCGGGCGGCAAACAGGTTCAGCGGCGCGTACACCTTGTCGATCAGCGTGTGCCATCTTCCTCCTCGCACTCCTTGTTCGAGTGTCGCCAACATGCGGTCCGTCCAGACACACGGGTTCGCCCAGTCGCGAATCGACGGAGGCTCTCCGGCGGGAGTAGCCGCGAACGGCACTGTCACCGGGGGATGGTTTCTTTCCCGTGGCTCGGACATCACGCATCCATCTTCCTGCACCCCTTCGCTCCCCCGGCGTTACCCGGTTTCGTCGCTACTATGGGTGCTCTGACTCCTGGACGGCCGGTTCTTCCTATCCTTATCAGGGACAATGAACTCCGTCCTGCTTCCTTCCAGGTCTCTCTCCTTACGACGTTTGACCTTCCGACCATTCCGTCCTCAACCACCGTGTTGCCATCTCCCCATCACGGCTTTCGCACGTTACCTCAGCCGGATGGGCCGCCGCGTCTATCCCCCGGGCAGATCTGGACGGATCGGAGGGAACGCCGTCACGCGGTCGGAGGTTCGCCATTGGCTAGCAGGCTCCCCGACAGGCTTGGCCGAATCAGGTTCGTTATCCTACGGACTGGTCATTCACCTCCGGTTGCTTCCCACCCCTCCTCGCGGAGACGCGGTTACTTTCGGTTACAGGTTTGTAACGCAAACCTGGTGGGGACTCGCACCCCACCGATCAAACGTTTTCAGAGACGCACTAGCCCAGCGATTCATCGCTGGGGAGAAGGGGAACCGATACCAGTTTCGTCCCGTAGGGACGACCGAAAATGATCCGCGAATTTCCCATTCGGTCGTCCCTACGGGACTTACAATACAATATATCCTTCCTATTCCTCCCAGCAGTAAACTGCTGGGCTACTATCGTACGTCCCTACGGGACAAAATGTGGGTAATGACAAGGCGTAAACGCCGGGCCCAGCACCGGCTGCGCCGGAAAGGCCCGGAAAGAGACCGTCCGCCTTTCCGCAACTTTGGAGTGCGGCGATTTATCGCCGCTTTTCGTGGACGGGCTGAAACGGTCCCTCATCGACCACCGTACGCAAGAAAAGCGGCGATAAATCGCCGCACTCCAAAGGCGGACGGTCTCTAAACGGGCGTGCAATCCTTCTGCCAGAAAACCTCGGCGCCCTGGTGGCGAGCCCCTGCCGGCCTTCTATAATGTGGTGTCCGCTGCACGCCAAACCCGGTACTTGCTTGATCTGCGCGGCAGCGGAGAAAGATGCTTCGCCGTTGACCCTTTGTGGCAAGGAGACCCTATGATGGCCAGCACGATTCGGTGGGGGGTGATGTTCGCCGTGATGGCGGCCGTGTGCGGGAGCAGTCCGGCAAGCCTCGCCGGCCAGGCAATGTCGCTGGCGGGCCCGTGGCGTTTCCAACTGGACCGATCCGATGCCGGCCTGGATGATCGCTGGCACGAGCGCACCCTGCCCGAGAGCATCCGGTTGCCCGGCTCGCTCCCGGCACAAGGCGTAGGCGACGAAGTGACCGTCGGCACCAGGTGGACCGGCAACATCGTCGACCGCTCCTGGTTCACGTCGCCGGACTATGAACCGTATCGCCAGCCGGGCAACGTGAAAGTGCCCTTCTGGCTCCAGCCCGAGAAATACTACGTCGGGGCGGCGTGGTACCAACGCGACGTGGAAATTCCGAGCGAGTGGCTGAACAAGCACGTCGCGCTCGTGCTGGAACGCCCTCACTGGGAGACGCGCGTCTGGATCGACGAGAGGCCGGCCGGCACGTGCAACAGCCTTTCCACGCCGCACCAATACGATCTCGATCCGATCACGCCCGGCAAACACCGGATCACGATCCGGGTCGATAACCGCATGATCGTGAATGTGGGCGAGAATTCGCACAGCGTTAGCGACCATACGCAGGGCAACTGGAACGGCATTGTGGGGCGGATCGAACTGGCGGCCCGCGACGGAATCTGGATCGAGAACCAGCGCGTGTTTCCCCACAGCGACGGCACGTTGGAGGTTGAGGTGCGCTGCGCAATACCCTCTTTGACTCGGTGGCCGGCACGATCCGCACCGAGGTTCGCGAGAAGGGAACCGCCAATGCCAGCGGTCGCGCAAGTGTCACTTTCAGTTACGGGCGCGGTACCACGCCTGATGGGCGGGGGCACATCCTTACCACCGAAGACAAACAGACCCTGGGCGTCAGGATAGACAAGCCGCCAAAACCTTGGAGCGAATTCGCGCCCAACCTTTACGAAGTGGAGACCCGGCTCGAAACCAAAGACTCACGGCAGAGCGACGTAGTGACGGATACGTTCGGGTTTCGGGAAATCGCCGCCCAGGGCACGCAACTCACGCTCAACGGCCGAAAGATTTTTATCCGCGGGACGCTGGAATGCTGCATCTTCCCCAAGACGGGCCATCCGCCCACCGACGTTGCCAAGTGGAAGCGGATCATCGGCGCGGCCAAGGCCCACGGGCTGAACCTGATGCGGTTCCATTCGTGGTGCCCGCCGGAGGCGGCCTTCGTGGCGGCCGACGAACTGGGGTTCTACTTCCACGTCGAGTGCGCGTCGTGGGCCAATAATTCAGCCACCATCGGCGATGGCAAGCCGCTGGACCGCTGGATTTACGACGAAGCCGATTGCATCCTGAAGCGGTACGGCAATCACCCGTCGTTCGTGCTGATGGCCTACGGCAACGAGCCGGCCGGGAAGAATCATGCGGCCTATCTCGCCAAGTGGGTCGAGCACTACAAGGCGGCCGACTCGCGACGGCTCTACACCAGCGCCGCCGCCTGGCCGGAGTTGCCCGAAAACCAGTTTCACGTCGTGCCCGGCCCCCGCATCCAGGCCTGGGGCAGCGGTCTGAAGTCGCGCATCAACGCGCTTCCGCCGGAAACCGCCACCGATTACCGCGACTTTATCCAGAAGCGTGCCGTGCCGGTCATCAGCCACGAGATCGGCCAATGGTGCGTCTATCCCAATTTCGACGAGACTGCCAAGTACACCGGTTACCTGAAGCCGAAGAACTTCGAGATCTTCCGCGAGAGGCTCGCAGCGCATGGCATGGGCGAGCTGGCGCGACCCTTCTTGCTGGCCTCGGGCAAGCTGCAAACGCTGTGCTACAAGGAAGAGATCGAATCGGCGCTGCGCACGCCGGGCATGGGCGGCTTCGAACTGCTCGACCTGCACGACTTTCCCGGCCAAGGCACGGCGCTGGTCGGCGTGCTCGATCCGTTTTGGGAGTCGAAAGGCTACGTGAGCGCGGAGCAATTCCACCGCTTCTGCGGCGCCACCGTGCCGCTGGCGCGGATGCGGAAGCGCGTGTTCACGACCGACGAGACATTCGAGGCCGACGTCGAGGTCGCGCATTTCGGCGCCGCGACGATCCCCAACGCCACGGCGGCGTGGAAGCTCGTGGCGGACGACGGCGCCGTCGTGGCCGGCGGCACGCTGCCGCCGAGGACCATACTGGTTGACAACGGCATCGCGTTGGGGCACGTGAGCGCAGCGCTCGCAAGGCACCCGCGCCGGCGCGTTACAAGCTCGTGGTGGGCATCGAGGCAGCCAAGGCCGAGAACGACTGGGACGTCTGGGTCTATCCGTCCCAATTGGATGCGGAGCCGGCTCAGGACGTGCTGATCGCGGAAGAACTGGACGCCAAGGCCCTCGCGGCGCTCGATGCCGGCGGCAAGGTGCTGCTGCTGATTCCGCCCCGGCAGGTCCGCGGCGCCGAGAAGGCGCCCATCGCACTGGGCTTTTCCTCCATCTTCTGGAACACCGCCTGGACCCGCCGCCAGTCGCCGACGACGCTGGGCATTCTCTGCGACCCGAAGCACGCCGCGCTGGCTCAATTCCCCACCGATTTTCATAGCAACTGGCAATGGTGGTATCTCGTGACCCGCTCCGGCCCGATGATTCTCGACGGCCTCCCCCGCGAGTTGCAGCCGATCGTCCAAGTCATCGACGATTGGTTCACCGCCCGCAAGTTGGCGCTGGCTTTCGAGGCGAAGCTCGGCAAGGGAAAGCTGCTGGTGTGCAGCATGGATCTTCAGCACGGACTGGCCGAGAACGTCGTCGCCCACCAGATGCGCCGCAGCCTGCTCGATTACATGGCCGGCGAGCGGTTCGACCCCAAGGTGGAGGTGACGAAGGAGGCGATCGCGGGCTTGGCGCGGCAGCCAACGGAATAGGGTTCCTCGCCCTCGCCAGGATCTGAGTCATACGAAGTTTTCGGATGAACTGAAAGCCAACCCGACCATGCAAGACACACGTGCGACCGCTCCCGACTCCGCGACCGTCTGCCGGTACAACTACGGCTACATCTGGATGATTTCGCTCGTGGCCGCGCTGGGCGGATTGCTGTTCGGCTACGATTGGGTCGTCATCGGCGGCGCTAAGCCGTTCTTTGAGCGATACTTCGATCTCAGCGGCGAGCTGGTCAAGGGCTGGGCCAACAGTTGCGCCCTGTTGGGTTGCCTCGTGGGCGCGCTGCTGGCCGGCGGGCTGAGCGACCGATTCGGCCGCAAGCACTTGCTCAGCCTCTGCGCGATGCTCTTCGCCGTGACCTCGCTGGGCAACGCCCTGGCGCCGAACTTCGCGGTCTTCGTTCTCTGGCGGATTCTGGGCGGCGTGGCCATCGGGCTGGCCTCGAATCTCTCGCCGATGTACATCGCCGAGGTGGCGCCGGCCGAGATGCGCGGCCGCCTGGTGTCGATCAACCAGTTGGCCATCGTCATCGGCATTCTGTTGGCGCAGTTCGTGAACTGGTGGATCGTGCGCGAATTGCCTCCGGGCGCGAGCGACGAATTCCTGGCGGGGTCGTGGTTCGTGTTGGTGGGCTGGCGCTGGATGTTCGGGCTGACGGCCCTGCCGTCGCTGCTGTTCGTGCTCGGCATGTTTGCGGTGCCCGAAAGCCCGCGGTGGCTGGCCAAGAACGGCCGGTCGCAGGAAGCCGGCGGCGTGCTCGCCAGGATCGGCGGCGACCGTTACGCGTCGGCTGCCTTGGCAGAGTTCGAGGCCTCGCGGGCGGGCGAATCGGACAAGGTGGATTTCCGCGAGTTGCTGCACCCGAAGATGGCGAGAGTGCTGGTGCTGGGGGTCGTTCTGGCCGTGTTCCAACAATGGTGCGGCATCAACGTGATCTTCAACTATGCCGAGGAAATCTTCCGGGATGCCGGGTACGACATTTCCGACGTGCTGAAGAACATCGCCTGGACCGGCTCCGTGAACCTGGCGTTCACCTTTGTCGCCCTGGGGGTGGTCGATCGGGCCGGCCGCCGGCCGCTGATGTTGCTGGGGGCCTCGTGGCTGGCCTTCATCTACATGGTTATCGGCGACTGCTACTTTAACGAGGTCAAAGGGTTGCCCATGCTCTTGCTGGTGCTGGCGGCCATCGGGTGCTACGCCATGTCGCTGGCGCCGGTGACCTGGGTCGTGATCTCCGAGATCTTCCCCAACCGCATCCGCGGCGCGGCCATGTCGGTGGCAGTTTCCTCGTTGTGGATCGCGTGCTTCGTGCTCACCTATACGTTTCCGCTGTTGAACAAGCGGCTCGGTTCG
The DNA here is from genome assembly GCA_963759115.1 of uncultured Planctomycetaceae bacterium. Classification (GTDB taxonomy): domain Bacteria; phylum Planctomycetota; class Planctomycetia; order Pirellulales; family Thermoguttaceae; genus CAVWXT01. Next base: position 372,650 of record CAVWXT010000001.1, on the reverse strand, counting down.
GCCGCCACCTTCTGGCTCTATGCCGCGATTTGCCTGGCCGGATTCGTCTTCATCTTGTGGCGGCTGCCGGAGACGAAGGGCAAGACGCTGGAGGAGATTGAGAAAGAGCTGGTAGGATAGCAGGAACTGCAGACGAACGCTGTCGGCCATTCCCGCAGATCGTCTTTCCACATGGACTCAAGGTAATCAGCCAGCGGCCACCTTCTGAATCGGAACCAAGAGCGAAGAGCCGGATGCCGACGCCATGTTGGCGGCACCACATTTCCAGTGTGCTGGCTCGGCGGCGTAACTCTTTGCAGAATGCGGCGTTACGGGAGGCGGGCGAGTTGAGGTGCCCCGGGTGGTGCCGTCGAATCGGCGTCACCTTGCATCGGCTTGCATTGAGCCCCAGTCAAAGCACCAGCGGATACCGCGCTAGGCACAACGGGCAGGAGGGGTTGTCCGGATCGGGATGAAACCACGTTCCGCAGACGTGGCATTCCCGCCACCCGCAATCTGGACATGCGATCGCCCAGCGCGGCAGTTGCCGTCCGCAGTGGGGATTCGGGCAACGACGCTCTGTCGGCTCTTTCGGCGGCTTATTGGAGGGAAAAGGCATGATAGATAGGCTATCCCTATCTCTACTACTTGCATTCTCCGCGTGAAATCGGGCGTCTGCACGACTGGATTCTCGCAGCCGGCCGGCCAGCAACACTGTGCCGAACGAGTATCTGACTATGGTTTTATGCGATAGCACATCGTTTGTGGGGTTAGCACCACCTCTAGTCTAGTCGTGCCATGCCGCTAATACAGGGATAGACTGCCCACAAGGAAGATGCAGACGCGTCGCATTCAGTGACGTAATCGACCACTGTCAACGGCCCCAGAGACCTCAACCGCGGGTTACGCCAGATGAGGACCTGCCTGAACGCGGATCGCGGATCCCCGAAAGTAACACGAGGGATTCTGCCAACAAATCCCTGCAAAATGCTTGCGGTAACGCGCGATTAGTGCAAGAATGGGCGGCGGCAAGCGTACGCTTCGGTACTGTCGGCACAAAGGCGAAGTGACATGCACAGATCCGGAATTTGGCTGCTGTTCGCCTTGGGGATGACGCAGGCCGTTCATGCAGACAACGTGAGCATCGCGGGGGGGGCGGCAACTGTGACTTCGAACCCGGAGTCTTCCTATTGGTTTACTCTCGGGGTCAACAAGACGGGAACCTCATCGCAATTGGCGGGCTGGCAATTGCTGTGCCAGATCATTCCAACTGCGGGCGCTGAGGGCACTGTGTACTTCGGCGGGGTTGCCAAACCAACGGATTACGTGTTCGGCGACAGTTCCCCTGACATCATTCCACCGGAGCAATCCGTGGCCACTATCTTAGGACCGGTGTTGGGTTTCGCCGACAATGCCGTGGAAGGGCCCATCTCGGGCAAGAACCTGCTTCAAATCGAATTGAATTCATCTGACGCATTAGGACGTTTCGACGTTGCCATAGTGCCCGGCACCGACACCGGATCCGCATGGATGTCTGAGGATTACGTGCTGCACGAATTCGACGTCGTGTCTGTCCCAGGGCAGCCGGCGGACGTCGTGGAGTCCGTAGAGTTTGTTTCGGTTCCCGAACCTTCCAGCACTTGCATCTTGTTGTCATGCGTCATGGTGCTGGCGACCATAACACTTGGGAGAATCGCGCGCATCGCTGCCTCACTTCGCCGCGGCGGGACGGCGGGATTTCACTACGACGCCCGACCAATCCTGTGACCCGAAGTTGGACAACGGAGGGGTGAGCGGGGGATCGCAGGCATTTCGACACGCTCAGCAACCCTAGTGTGTTGCAGGCCGAAACGGTATACCCTTCGATGCCACGACGAACGGCCAATCAAATACCGGCATCCTTGATCGGCGACCAAGTGTTGCGGAGCAACCTTCGTTCTTAGGGGATAATAAGAGAATTGCGATTTCCTTTTCAAACCGGGCAAAGAAAATCGACCGAACGCTTGAGCACGACGAAAGAGCGCGTTTCTTGAGGGACGGTGTCCTGGCGGACTCGACCGTGGGGTTTCTATCCAATGTCAGAGTTGAATGAAGAATTCCGCTGCCTGATGCAGCAAGTACGCGGCGGATCGGAAGAGGCTGCTTGGGAACTGGTGAGCCAGTTTGGGGAGCCGATCCGTCGAGCGGTCCGGCGGGCGCTGAATGAGAAGTTGAGGCCCAAGTTTGACTCCGTGGACTTCGTGCAGCTTGTCTGGAGCTCGTTGTTCCGGGTGCGTGAGAAGCTCGATCGCTTTGACCGGCCGGAAGAACTGGCCGCCTACCTTGTGGCCATGGCTCGGAACAAGGTCGGCATGGAGATCCGACGCAGGTTGCTGACGGCGAAATTCAACGTGGCGCGAGAGCAATCCTTGGATCAAATGCGAGCCGAAGGCGGCGCCGATTTGTCCAGCCGGGAGCCGGCGCCGATTGAAGCGGCGATCGCCCGCGAACGATGGAATAGCATGTTGGAGGGTCAACCACATCATTACCGCGAGATCATCCACTTGCGGTTGCAGGGCCACACCTACCAGAGCATCGCCGACCTCGTTCACCTCGATGAATGCACCGTGAGGCGTTTCCTCAAAAGGTTGCTCCATGCGACCGTCACATGACATCGCCCGAAACGACAGGCCGGTTCGATTCAACCACCAGCCGCAACGGTGAACGAGGACTGTTGAAGGCCAGCGAAGCCGCGTCCGCGATCAAGGACCGTTGGCGGCGAGGCGAGCCCCCTGACGTGGCGGCCGTGTTGGCAAATCAGCCGAGCCTGCGACACTACCGATCCGTCGTGCTGGATCTAGCCTACCAGGAGTACGCTCTTCGCGTGCAGGCGGGAGAGAATCTGGACGCCGAGACGTTTGCGCAGCGGTTCCCCTCTCTCCAGAGGTCGCTCTACCTGCTGATCGAGGTGCATAGTCTCCTGTCCCACGACCCCGATTTTCAGATTCTTCACGACATTCTGCCGTGGCCGGAGCCCGGCAGTCGTTTCCTGCAATTCAACCTGATCGCAGAGATCGGCCGCGGCACTTTTGGCAGAGTGTTCCTGGCCACGGAATCGTCGCTTGGCGACCGGCAGATCGTAGTGAAAGTGGCGCCGCACGGTGGCGAAGAAGCCGAAATCCTCGGCAGACTGCGGCATCCGAACATCGTACCGATCTACTCGCTGCAAAAGGATGACGCCACCGGGTTGGCAGCTTTTTGCATGCCCTATCTCGGTCGAGCAACACTCTGCGACGTGTTGGATCACGCGCTGGTTGACTCGCGTCCCTTGCCATACCGAGCTCGAACGATCTTGGATGCGATTGTGGCCGCCAACGACGCCTTCGATCTGCCAGAATCCCTTCATCCGGACGCATTTCTTGGCAAAGCATCCTACGTTGATGGAGTTGTCTACCTTGGGACGCAACTCGCGGATGCCCTCGCGCATTCGCACGGACGTGGCATATTTCACCGGGACCTGAAACCGTCGAACGTGCTAATGACGCGGGACGGGGCGCCTCTCCTGCTGGATTTCAATCTCTCTGTGGACGAGCGCTTGCTGCCAGTGAGAATTGGTGGCACCGTGCCCTACATGGCGCCCGAGGAGCTGACGGCGCTCTTCGAGAAACCGAAGATGCCCAGCATGCGGCACTACGACCCGCGGTCAGACCTGTTTTCGCTGGGTGTGATCCTCTATGAGCTCCTGACCGGCGCCCTGCCGTTCGGGATCATTCCGTCCAACCTGCCGTTGGAGGAAGTCGCCTCCCAGTTGTACGACCGGCAGAAGAATGGTCCCTGCCCGATCCGACAACGCAACGGTCAGGTGGACTCCCGGCTCGCTCGGCTGATCGAGAACTGTCTGGCGTTGGAGCCGGAGCAGCGGCCCGAGACGGCGCATGAATTCGCCGTTGCCTTGCGTCGGGAACTGACGCCTGTTCGACGTACGCGGCGCTGGCTAGGCAATCACCGTAAGTCGGTGGGGGGCGCAGCGCGATCGCCCTGACACTGACCCTGGCCGTCGGTCTCTTTCTTGCCTTTCGTCCACCCTACAGTGTTCGTCAACTGGAACTTGGATGCGCGTACTGTGAGCAGGGCGAATACGAGCGGGCCGTGGATTGTCTGAACAATTCGATTCGCGCGAATCCCGCCTCTAGTGAGGCCCTGTTTGCCCGCGGGCGCGCTTACCAGCGTCTGGGAGAGTATAGCACGGCGTTTCGGGATTATGACGCGGCTAGTCAACTGACTTCGAGTGCCACACTGCACGCCTGCAAAGGGTACTGCCTGAGCCAAATGAAATATCACAAGCAGGCATTGACTGCCGATCGCTTGGCGTTGGAAGCGGACTACGACTCACCGGCACTGTTGTACAACAATATCGGCTACGGCTATCTGATGCTCGGCCAGATCGGGGAAGCCGAAGAGTACCTCCAGCGCGCAGTTCAACTTGACGACGGCTTGGGGGCCGCCCACCACTGCCTGGTGAGACTCTTCCTGCTCGGCGCGCTCGAGGGCGGCCCATTCCCACGGCGGCACTTGGCCATGCGACCAGGGCCATCGAGATCGGACCTCACACGGCCGAGTTGTTCCACGACGTGGCTGCGCTGTACGCAACGGCGGCCAAGCGGGACCCCAACCTCATTCAGCCGGCGATTGAGTATGTCGGAAAGGCCGTTGAGCTTGGCTTCAAGCCCGAAGCATTCACTTCGGACATGGTCTTCTCGACCCTCCAGAAGACGCCGGCCTTTTTCGATGCCCTGCACAGGCCATGCTTGGCTACGAAGTCGTCGAGGGCGGCCTTGTTGATAGATCCACTCGACAAGCCGTAGCCATTTTCCGTCCTTGGGGTTGCCCAACCGCCCGTAGTGCGGACGCCAGCCGAATCCGACTGCTGACCGACGGGCTGGCCATACCGTTGATCGGAATGTTCCGCGATCGCGGTTCCGCCGCGCGATGGGCAAGAAATGTGGCGAAATCGCGCGAGGGCCGCCCTCGCGTGTTGCCGAAAGACAACGTGCCAAACACTGCCCGCGTCTCTACCCGTTGCGGGCTAACTGGTTGCGACGGTTGGCATCGCTGCGGCACGGCGGTTGCGTCCACCTCTGATTTGGGCAAGCGACGTCGCTCTTCGCGCGGGTCGCTGGCGGCGCGAGCACTTTCTTCTTCTGCCAACGCCCTGTTTCGTGCGCCCTTCACAATTGACTTAATGGCACGGCCTTCCTACCTCCGCCACGCATCACCCGGTTAGTCTCCGGCCGCTGTCATCTCGTCGCTGGGCGGTGTGAGTTCCTAATTCAAACTTGGGGGATACTATCATGTCGCGTTGCACGTCGGTTGGCCGTTGGCCGAAGCAGAGACATCGCACTCTCCGCTTGGAACCTCTCGAAGTCCGGGCCATGCTGGCCCATCCCGCCGTTGCGGCGGTCAATGTCGCAAGCACTCAGTGGGCGCCGAGTTTCGTCTCTTATCTTGAATCGGCCGGGCTTGGCACAAACGGATACGCCATTCCCGTGGGATCGACGAGTCAGCTACAAACGCTCCCCTGGTCCAACGTCGACCAGGTTCGCATCACGTTCAGCGAAGACGTAGTCATTACGCGCTGGGGACCTGTCGGTCAGCGGCACAAACAAGACGGCTTACGCCTTCAGCGCTTTCAGCTACGATGCCAACACGCACACGGCCACATGGACGCTGGACGCCCCGATCGCCAAAGACAAACTGATGCTCGATCTCGATGCCGACGGGATGGCTCCCGTAAGAAGCGTGTCAACGGGAGAAGTCCTGGATGGGGCATGGATCAACGGTCAGAGCACGTACAACTCGGGCAACGGCCAGGGCGGCACGGACTTTGAGTTCTGCTTCAACGTTCTCCCCGGGGATGCCAACGGCAGCAACAGCGTCAACGTCGTCGACGCCGTCTTGGTGAATCAGCAAGTCGGCAAGAACGCCGGCGACGCCGGCTACAGTATCCGCTACGACCTCAACGGCAGCGGCACGATCACGTCGGACGACGTGCTGATCGTCCAACTAAAAGCCGGCGGCGTACTTCCCAGCGGAAACCCGGCCGGCCTGACGAACGACGCGCCCACAACCAGCGGCATTCCCGACGTGAGTGTGGACGCAGGCACCGTCGATCGCGTTCTATCGCTGACCGATTTCTTTGCCGATGCAGAGACGCCGGCGGATCAACTGGCCTATTCGATCGTCAAAGACACGAATCCGGCTCTTTTCTCGTCCGTCAGCATCGACTCGTCGAGTAAACTGAATCTGTATTTTGCCAATAGCATCAAGGGGGATGCGATTCTCACCATCCGCGCCACCGACAGCGGCGGACTCATCGTTGATACCACCGTCGCCGTACATGTCAGTGATGCCCCCATGATCGATGATTTTGTCTGCATACAGGGTCCTGGAGATTTTTGGACCCTCACGGGAACCATCAGCGACTACGATGACCCTGTAGAGGGCGATACGATCACGTTCGGGGGCGTGTTGGCAAACTACCATCTCACGGCTACCGTGGATGAAGAGGGGGTGTTCGATGTGACTTATGAGCTTCGCGGACTCGAATCGGGCACCGCCACAGCGCAGACGTTCGATCCCCACGGCGTTGCCTCCAATTTAGCGGCGTACTGGGTGAGTGTGTGAACGAGCGGCGCGGCCAAACACAGCCGGCGACGATCGATGCTCCCCACGAGCGGATTGTGCATTGACCTTTCGGATACGGGCTGGCTAGCTCCTGCTACAAGGAGGACTGTCCCGATTTTTGTGGCAGGACGCCACAAAAATGGGACTGTCCCCTTTGGCCCCGCAATTGACACAAAAAATGGTACAGGGCCATACAAGGAGGTGTGGACGGATTTCGGCCATGCACGTCTTGCTCGCCCGGCGTCACCGACGACAGTTCACTCCCACGCAGGAGGGCCGTTGGTCCCTTGCCGACGACCGGAGGAACCTCTTGCAGGGCGGGCCTGCGGCGAATCTAATGGTAATGTCGCAAATCTTGTTGAGCGATTGCACGCGTCCCACAATCTGCTGCCGTGCGGGGGCTTCCCTTCGTTAGTCTGCGGGTGAAACGATGCGGGGGACAAGTCGGAAACTGCTGGGCTTCACGTTGGTTGAAGTGTTGGTCGTGATCGCCATCATCGGCGTCTTGCTCGGGCTGCTGTTGCCTGCGGTGCAGTCTGCTCGCGAGGCCGCGAGGCGATTGCAGTGCAGCAACAACGTCAAGCAACTCGCCTTGGCCGCCTTGAATCACGAGTCGGCTCTACGGTTCTTTCCGACTGGAGGCTGGAACAGATTATGGCTCGGGCATCCGGGCCGAGGCTTTGACAAGCGCCAGCCCGGCGGATGGATCTACAATATCCTGCCCTTCCTGGAACAGCAATCTCTCCACGACCTCGGCGGAGGCGTCGGCAACACGACCATCGAAGACGCCAACGCGACGCGGGTCGCCACACCGTTGCCGGGCTTGAACTGTCCCAGTCGTCGAGCGGCCCGTCTGTACGCCTATTCCCTCACCGACGCGTTCCGACTGACGAACGGCCCGATTACTCTAGTCGCCCGCAGCGACTATGCGATGAATGCCGGAGACTATGTGCAATGGCATGACGCGACCATGGGAAGCAAGAGCAATCCTTTGACATTGGATGACGCCGACAGGCCGGATTTTCCGTGGCACTCCATGTCGCACCAGACTGGAATCTCCTTCCAGCGAAGCCAAGTTACGGCGGTCGATATTAGAGATGGCACCAGCAATACATTTTTGATCGGTGAGAAGTACATTAACCGGGCCCACTATACGGACGGCGACGATATGGGCGACAGCTCAACCATGTATTGTGGTGGTGACCGGGACTTGCTCCGCTGGACGGGAGTCAACGGCAAAGTCGGCAACCTGCCGGTAGCGGATCGGTTTACACCATACCCGGAAGGTACAAATGTGCAGTGGTTCGGCAGCGCCCATCCCGGCGTATTCAACATGTCTTTTTGTGACGGCTCGGTCCGCGCTATAGGTTACTCGATCGACGGCGAAATCTACCGCCGACTCGGGAACCGCATGGACGGGCTGCCGGTTGATAGTAGTCAGTTCTGATTTGCGGTCGAGAACACGCAACCAACACCGCGGCCTGTCCTTGCCGTCGCCATCAAGTCGGTTGCGGCCAAACGCGGCCGCGCTCGCCAATGCGTGCTCACGGGCTCGAGTTGAGGTACGGCCCCGCGTCTATGCGTTGGCATTCCATTTGGCCCTTTGACAGACAAGCACCGTCATCGGATGCGAGAGCGCACGAGTTTGGCACAGGCGCGAAGGGAGACGATCGGGGGAGCCGGCAGGGCGAGGGAGTTGGGCCTCAGTGGCTACGGGGCCGTCTTCTTGGCACGGGCCCGCATCCGGGCCTTCGCACGCCGCCAACGCTTTGCCTCGAAGACCAGCTCCCGATCTTCGGCGCGATCCTTGCGCACCGACTGAGGATGCGCCAAGGCCCAGCGATCCGGAAGAAGACCGGTCAGGTACGGCGCGCCGGATTGGAGATCCGCAGGATGGTTCTGCTGGAGAGAATCTGGAGAATCTGGGGTCTGAGCGCACGCAGTCACTAGCGGAATTCGCCTAATGACTAAGTGCGCTCTGACCCTACACCTCCGATGACTCTGACCCCACACCTCCGTTGGGCGGCAGAGAGTATCCTGGCCGTCGAGAAGCCAAGCGGTCGGTCGTGCGGGCAAAAAGCGCAGAGGTCCGCACCTGGGCGTGCCCCACGGGCGGCTATTTCCCGGCTGTCGGCCCGATGGACTCGATTCGATAGAGATGCGTTTTGGTGCGCAGGAACAAAGCCCGTCCCGAAACGGCGGGCGACGCCATACAACCGGTTTCCAGCGCGTTCGTAGCCAGCAACTCATAGCTGCGGCCCGGCTTGATCACCGTCGCGGTCCCCTCCTGGTCAAAGAAATAGAGCCGGCCATCCGCATAGATCGGCGAAGCGACAAAGTGGCCGCCAATCCGTTTCTTCCAGAGCTCGCGACCCGTAGCAACCTCCAGACAACAGACGATCCCGTCGTCACTGACCATGAACAACAACTCCCCTACGACTACCGGAGAACTGGTCTTGGAAACCGTCTTGCTGGCGGATTTCCAAGCCACGTGCGACTCGGTCACGTCCCCCTGGCCGTCCGGTTCTACCGCCCATGCTTCGGGTTTTCCCATGCCGGTCACGAACATGACCCGCCCCTGACCGAACACGGGCCGCGACGCGGAAGTGTGGCTGCCGTGACAGACCTTCCAACACTCGCGGCCAGTGCGGGGATCGTAGCCATAAATCGCCTTGGAGCCGGAACTCACCAACATCAGTTTCCCCTACAAATCGAGGACCAATGGCGTGCTGAACGCCTTGCGGAGATCGCCTTCCGACTTCGGCTTGCCGTCGGCGTCCAAATCGTTCCATGCCGTCGTGCGATCCGTCTTCCACACGGTGCGCCCGGTCTTCTTGTCCAACGCCACCAGATACTGCACGTCGACCCCGTCCATGGTGAGGATCAACAGATCCTCGAACAGAATCGGCGACGAACCCGGACCGCGATAGTGCCGGCAAGGCAAGTCGGTGCGCTGCCAGATCGTTTTCCGGGTGGCCGTGTCCAAGCAGGCCGTCCCGTAGCTGCCAAAACTCACATAGACCCGCCCCGGCTCGATCGCCGGCGAGGGCGAGGCATAACAGTTCACGCTGTTGCCCAACGGTTCCGGCTTGTCGGCATGAAACAGTTTCTGATTGAGCCGCACCTGGCCGCTCTCGGCATCCAGGCAGAGGACGAAGAAGTCGTGTCCGTCCTCCGTGGCCGTGGTCAACCAGATCTGGCCGCCGAGAACCACTGGCGTGGACCAGCCGCAAGATGGGATCGGCGTCTTCCACTTCACGTTTTCCGTCTCGCTCCAGCGCAGCGGCAGTCCGGCCGGCTTCGCATCGTCTGTTGCCGTAGCATGACCGTTGCCGAAAGGCCCGCGAAACTCGGGCCAATCCTCTCCTAGCGAAACGGATGACAACAGTAACAAACCGATCAGGCAATAGGTTAATCGCATCGTGACCTTTTTTGTAGTGCAACCAACCTGGGCTGCGTGACCCCGCCCGCCCAGGCATCGAACTCCCTAACCTATGTTAACGGAGCGAGCTGCGACCTTCCAGGCTCCATCGCCCACGGCTTACCCAAGAAAGCCGGGCAACGCGGGGAAATCACCCCATGCCAGAATTGTCCAGGCCGGTGGGCAGGTTGTTTTGACATTCCGCTGGCCGACCGCTAGACTGGCATACGTGTTTCCAGTCCACACTCTCACTCCCTCCAGGCGATTTCTTAGCCACGAAGACGATAAGGAGTAGTTGCCACTATGCTGAACCGAAGAACCCTTCTGAAGGGCCTGTGCGCAGGCGGCGCCATGGCGCTTGTCCCAGGCAAATCCTCGGCGGCTGACAAGGAGCCGCTGGCAAAGCGGTTCCGGGTCTGGGACCAACACAGCCATCTCCACTTGGTACCAGGCAATACGCCCGAGGAGCGCGCCGCCTTCCTGGTCAAGTGCATGGACCGCATGGGAGTGGAGCGGATCGTCATCTCCCAGGGCTACTGTGACTACAAGGTCCCGACTCCTGTCGAGCAATTTCGGCTGGAGAACGAGCGAACCATGCGGGCGGCAAAAGCCTTTCCCGACCGCATTTACGGCTCTGTCTTCGTCACCCCGGCTCTGCTCGACTTCAGTATGCAGGAGTTGAAGCGGTGCGTGCTTGACGGCCCGATGGTGATGATCGGGGAGATCGAGGCCGAGGTGCGTTGCAACGTGCCCGAAATGGATCCCATCGCCGAATGGGCGGTCGCCAATGAAGTTGTCATCCTGCAACACGAATGGCTCAAGGCCGAGGGCAATGAGCCCGGCGAATCCTTCACCTACGACGTGGTGGAGCTTGCCAAACGCCACCCCAAATTGCAGATCGTGGCCGCCCACCTGGGAGGAAACTGGGAACTGGGGATTCGCTACATGCGCGAGACGAAGAATGTCTATGCCGGGCTAGCGGGGTTCGATCCGGCGCCGGGGTCGTGGAGATGGCGGTGCGCGAGCTCGGCGCGGAAAGGGTGATATGGGGCAGCGACGTGGGAGGCCGAAGCTTCGCCTCGCAGCTTGCCAAGGTCCTCAGCGCCGACATCCCCGACTCGGCTAAGGAACTCATTTTGGGCGGGAACCTGCGCCGGCTGCTGACGCCCGTGCTGAAGAGGAAAGGTTACGCTGTGTGATTGTCGACACAAGTGACCGCGACTCCAGCACTCCGTATCGGTGTCGTGCGGTTCGCTTTGTCCTCCATGGAATCGCCACCAAGAACTTTGGACGATGCTTCCAGCAGGCTACCGCGGTCCAGTACGGGGTGCCCACGCTACGGCCCAATAAAACACCCCGTCCGGGGTTGAAAACACGATAAATTTCGCAAGCGCGTGACCGCCTTCGTTGACTCGACGGCGCCGCCAATCGAAAATGGCGGCAGCGCTGTTCAACACGATGGGAGGGAGAAAGGTGACAGGCACCATTTGCCGGAACGGCCCGCAGGGTGCTTCGCACAAATGGTGCCTGTCACCTTTCTCCCGGAATCCCGCAAGTTTATGTAGCCTTCGGTGAAGGAGTCTTGCAATGCACAAAGACGGGTTGAGTCGGGTGGCCCCGCGATGCTGGGGCGTTGCCATTTCGGTTCTGGTTCTCTTGGTAACTGCCGTGCCCGAGGTCTCGGCGGCGCTCCGTGCCGGCGTTGCGGTGGCGAACATCACGGCAGACAAGCCCACGGTCCCTGTCCACGATCCGCTGATGGCCAAGGCCCTGATATTGGAGGACGGTGGCAACAAGGTGGTCGTTGTCACCATTGATGTCGTGGAGGCCCAAGAGCCGATCGTCACCGGTATTCGCCGCGGCGTGCAGCAGGAACTCGGCATCGACCCGTCGAATGTTCTCGTCAACGTTTCGCACAATCATCGCACGGAAGAGCAGGAGGCCAAAGACATGGTGCCCCGGATCATTGGCGCCGTGAAACAGGCCAGTCGGAACATGGTTCCGGCACGGATCGGCGTCGGCGTCGGGCACGAAGACCGGATCACGATGAACCGCCGGCTCCGCACCACCGGTGGAAAGCACTGGACGATCCGCCGCGCCACGCCCTCGCCCGCCGACGCGGACGTGACCGCCGAAGTAGGGCCTCTCGATACGGAAATCGGTTTGTTGCGCGTGGACACGCTGGCAGGAAAGCCGTTGGCGCTGGTTTACAATTTCGCCGGTCATGCCTATGGCGGCGTGCCCGGCGGCGGAGTGACGGCCGATTTTCCGGGCTTTGCCTCGCGCGTGATCGAAGCGGCCTGGCCCGGCGCCGTTGCCCTGTTCGTCCAGGGCTGCGCCGGCGACATTACGCCCGTCCGCTATAAGGATTTCGACGCCCCGCAACCCACCCAGGAGCTGGGCGAAAAGCTGGGCCTCAGCGCACTCCAGGCGGCCCAAGCCATTTCGACCAACAACCAAGCCGTCATTCGCGTCGTCCGCGAAGTCGTTCCACTTCCCCGACGTACCGATACGCCCGAACGAATCAAGGAGTTGCTGGCCGAGCAAGAGAAAATTCTCCAGTCCTTCGTTGGCATCGGCTGCGGCTCGCATGGAGCGGGCACCTCGCTGAACCTGAAAAGCTTCCTGTCGCTCAACTCGAAGTACGCCAACTCCCCCGCCTTTCCCTCTGGCACTGCCGACGAGTATCGGCTGGAGGACGCTGCCGGCCGGAAGGACCTGCGGCAACTGGACGTCGAGAACAGAAAACGGCTCGAAGTCTATCGGAAGAACGTCGAGAACATGGACAAGTTGATCGCCATCCGCACCAACCTTGGGATCATGCAGGAACAACTCGACAAGCTTGGCAGCGGGCCGATTCCGGTTGAGATTCAGGCCGTCAGGATCGGCGACTTCGTGTTGGTGACGTTTCCGGGAGAATCCTTCGCCGAAACCGGCCTGCGCATCAAGAAGCAGTCGCCCTTCCCCAAGACGTTCGTTGCCGGCTACACGAACGGCGAGATTATCGGCGACTACGCGCCCACGGCGGATTGCTATGACAAGCAAACCTACGAGGACTCGTATACCCAACTTGCTCCACAGTGGGAGAAGATCTACGTACAAAAAGCCCTCGAATTGATCCGCCGCCTCGGGCAGCCTGCCGAGTGACGGGGTAGGAACGCCGGTTGAGACCGCCGTTAGCGGATCAATCAGCGCCCTAGGCGAGAGTGCGTGGAAAGCTCCCAAGACCCGCGGATCGAGCGGCGCCCCGCGATTGTCTTCGGACGCCTTAGTTACGGGGTTCTACGCGCGAAACTGCACGTTCTTCAGAAATCGCTCGGTGCCGTGTTTGGCGCACGCTCGACACCCCGTCGAAAGGCCGGTCGTGTCGATGGAACCACTCCAGCACACGGCGCAAAATGTCTTCCTGGTGGGAAAGCTGGCGAATCGTGTGGCCCTCGTCGGGGTAGAGGACCGACTCAGGAACTCGCCGCCCGATCGAGGACTCGCTTCACCGCCGCGTTCGGATCGGTGATTTCACGCGCCGATCGCAGAGTGATGGTCGGGATGGCGCCGTGCTCTTCGTGCATCCGCATTCGCAGTTGCTCGTTGTCGTTGCGGCCGCCCAACGCCGTGTAACCGAAACTCCGGCAAAGCTTCCCGAAGAGGAGCTCGTTCAGCGGGCATCCGCCTGTCCTCTCCAGACCCTCGACGCTGGCTTGCCAGCTCTTAAAGAGGTGTGCCTGCCCGAAAGACTGGCCCTGGGCGGTGATCTCGTTGAGCCCTTCGCCGCCCACCGCCAGGCCGTTGCCAAGGCCCGCCACCTGATCGATTAGCTTCTTCATGCCTTCCGTCGACGTCGTCCCTTCGACAAGACTGTTGTGAAGGTTGAAGGTGTTGAGAGTCACGTCGATGAAGACGGATTCGAGCGATAGCGCGCTTGCGGCGCCGGAGATAGCCTCTGCCAGGATCGAGCGCCACATGCCCAGGCCGGGGTGAATCTTGGCCATGACTTTCTTGTCGCGGTGCTCAAGCCTGCTGGTATTGGACTCCGGGACCCCGAGGACCTTTCCCCCGACCCAGCTCCAGCCCATGATCTTCCGGCTCTCGATCTCCCGGTATTGGAAATCCCGGACCTTCGCGTAGACGGGATGGCTGGGATCGACTTCCAGCGAATTGCAGTGCGGCATGACGTGAAAGCCCATCGACAGGCATTTGGCGATAAACGCTCGCCCTGTTTCGCTGGCGACGTAGTTCGGGTAGTTCTCGTCGTACCCGTCCGTGCGCCAGTTGGGGAAGTGCAGCAGCACTTTCCGCGGCTCAAGGCGCGCGGCCAGGGCGTCCAGAATCGCCGGGGCTCCGGGGCACCACGAAACGGCCAGCTTGATCTCGTGGATCCAAGGCCGGCGCGAGCGCTCGACGGCGGCCAGGCCATAGGCGCTCCACAGCCAATCCTTGTACCGCTGCGCCGGAGTTCGCCAGTCGCCCTGGAAGACGTTGATCCGCCAGGCAATGCCTCCCGCGGCGAGGCTATTATCGATCGGCCCGTAGCTCTCGGCGTCGAAGGCAAGCATGTCCGCTGCCGTTTGGCTCCCCGTCACCAGCGCCTTGTAGCGGTACGCGCTGTCTTGCGTGTGCACCCAGAAGCCGCCGTCCGGGCCTTCGAGAATCGCCAGTCCGGCCTCCCATGCCTGCGGCCAGGTCCAGCGCGAGCCCCGCACCAAGGGATCGTCCAGCTTGAGCTTGACTCCTTGAAACAACGGTGCCACCAGGTGCAGGTCGGGACGAATCCCGCCGATCGTCCAGCGACAGGCGCGGACCCCAGGGCGAGAGGAGTAAGCCGAGGGTTCAACGATCAGGTCTGCGGACTCGGGATCGACCGAAACCGCCAACACTCCGTCGGCATCCCAACCGTGAAAAACGACCTTGGCCCGGTTGTCGGACAGCTTGCGGCATTGAATGCTGCCGTAGCGATGCTCCTCGATCGCCACGGTCTCTCCGCCGCTGTAGAGCAACCGCAGCGGGGCTGCGTCCGGTTTCTGCCCGGTGACGAAATCCTCGCCCGTGATCTTGCTCTTCAACGAAGTGATCGCCCCCTTGTCGATGACCGCCGTCAGCGTGCGGGTTTCGATGCAGAGCCGTTGCTCGCGGATCTCGATAGCCGTGTAACTGCCGGCACCGGCCCCGGCGGTGTTCCTCGGCGGCGCACTACCTTCCGTCTGTGCGAACAGGCGATTGCCTACAGTGCCCGCAGCGGTCAGCGCCAACGCCGTCTTGAGGAACCTGCGTCGTGATTCTGGCATCGTTGGTCTCCACGTAGGCTGCCTTTAGCCCCCAGCGCAAAAGAGGACGTCCTGACCGCGCGAATATACCGCGCGGGTCAATGGCGTGCTAGAGCCCAAGATCACGCCCAGTGAGCGGACGCGAGAGCTGTTGCCAGGGATCGACCTGACCGAAACGCCGCGTGAGACCCGCATTCAGACCCTTCTCCACTGCGTCCGCACCTTCTGCGTGCCGTGGGCTTAGTTCTCCACCCCAACCTTGCTTGCCGCTGTAGCGAGCAGAATGCTTGACATCTCCAATACCCATGGCTAGGCTGACGGTCGAATCTGCGGTTTACCTCCGCATGATAGGCTTCGATGACCTCGGGATGGAACACTATGCGAAAACAGATTTGCCTCGTGTTAATGTGCTGCGTAGCGCCGGCGGCGGGCGCGCTTCATGCCCAGGACAAAGCGGAGCGAAGGAATGCCAGCGTTGCCCTGGTCCCGGATGAAGAGAACCTGAACGTCTTCCAACAATGGATAAGGTGGAACAATGGGGGAAGTCTGCTTCTGAACCATTTGATAAGGCAGGCGACGAGCCAGTATGAGGTACGGGACGGCCAGATAGCGAGGCTTCGGAGCAGAGCCGACTGGCTGGAGAGGCAGGCTTTCGTGAAGAACAAGCTCATGGAACTCGTCGGTCCTTTTCCCGGCCGAACTCCGCTCAATCCCAGGATCACCGGCACGATAAAGAAGGATGGTTACAGGATCGAGAAGGTTGTCTACGAAGCATTGCCGGGATACTACGTGACGGGATGCCTTTATGTGCCGGACGGCGCCACAGGGAAGCTCCCCGCCATCCTGAACGTGATCGGGCACAACCAGGAATCTTTCAGGGCGGCGTTATACCAGGTGCTCAACTACAACCTGGTAAGGAAAGGCATGATCGTTTTCGCGATCGATCCTCCAGGGCAAGGAGAACATGTCCAGTACTTCGATCCGAAGATCAACTTCTCTTCGGTCGGATACAGCGTTGTCGAACATTGCTATTTCGGAAACCAGTGCTTCCTGTCCGGCTCCTCAGCCGCCAGGTATTTCACGTGGGAGGGGATGCGGGGAATCGACTATCTCGTCAGCCGGAAAGATGTGGATCCGGAACGAATCGGGGCGACCGGATTTTCAGGCGGAGGCACGATCACCTCCTACGTCTCGGCATTCGACGACAGGGTCAAGGTATCGGTACCGTGCAGTTGGGCCACTGCTTCGAGGAGGCAACTGGAGACGAAAGGAGTTCAGGATGCGGAGACCATATTCATCCGCGGCGTGGCCGAGGGGATCACCTTCGCTGACCTCCTGGAGGTGAGAGCGCCGAAGCCAACGCTGATGACCTTCACGTCCCGGGACGAGTACCTCACCTTGCAGGGCGCTCGCGAAGCCTATGCCGAGGCCAAGGCGGCATATCGAGCGCTGGGGCACGAAGAGGACCTCCAGATCTCCGAGGACGACTCGAAGCACTGGATGACGCCAAAGATCAGGCATGATATCTATTCCTTCTTCATGCGGCATTTCAATATCCAGGGCGACCCTTCGGAGCTAGAGGCCGAAGTGCTTCCACCAGACGAATTGAAAGTGACTCCGACAGGACAGATATCGACCTCCTATCGCGGAGACAGGATATTTGACGTCAACAAGAAGGACACCGAGAAACTGATCCGGGACCTTGAGAGATCGAGAACGGACATGGAGAAGCACCTCCTCCAGGTAAGCGTCAAGGCTAGGGCGATCTCCGGCTTCGTCGCTCCGTCAGGACAACGCGACGAGGGGTTCCTGAACGGAAGGTATCGGCGGGATGGCTATTCTGTCGAGAAATATGCGATCATGGGGGAAGGGGACTACGCGGTCCCGATACTCCTCTTTGTGCCGCATGGCAACAAGGAGAAGCGTCCCGCGATTGTCTATCTTCATCCCGGTGGAAAGGCCACAGAGGCTAAAGCCGGAGGGGAGATAGAGAGGCTGGTCAGGAAGGGTTATATAGTGGCAGCCGCCGATGTCCCGGGAGTCGGAGAACTGAAGAACACGGCGGCCAGAGGCATCACCGACGCGTACACGGCCGTCTTGATCGGCAGAAGCGTCGTTGGAATCCAGGCAGGCGACATCGTTCGCGTCGTGCAATACCTGGCCGGTTGCGGGAAAGTCGATCCGGCGAAGATCGGCGCCGTGGGCATCGGTGAAATGTGCTTGCCGCTCATCCACGCAGCAGCATTTGAGCCGTCGATACGGACAGTAGCATTGATTGGTTCCCCGATATCGTTCAGGTCGGTGGCCATGAACAGGCTGTACAAGATCGGCCTGACGCCCACCGGCAACAAAGGGCCGAACCATCCTTATGAGGCGAATTTCTCCTGGGGAATCGCGGGAGTCTTGAAAGCGTACGATTTGCCCGATTTGATCGGATGCATTGCGCCCAGGAAGGTTGCAGTGGTGGATCCAAGAGATCATGCCCTGGAAACGGCTTCAGCGGACTTGATCGGAGAAGAAATGGGCTTCCCGCGTTCCGTGTATGCCGGCAAAGGGGCCGTGGAGAACCTGAAGATTGCCACGTCAGATGAAAAGGCCGGCGATGTGATCGAGTGGTGTTTTCGATAGGACCGAATGCGGCTGGAAGGTGTATGCCCAGAAGGGTGAGACCGGCCCGAGCGGGAAGGCGTCGGGCGGCTCGCATACGGCGGACTTTCTGGAGTGCATCAAGAGCCGAAAACAGCCCCATGCCGACGTCGAGCTTGGGCGGCTCAGCACGACCATCTGTCACCTGGGCAATATCTGCGCCCGGCTCAAGCGCGACGTGCGATTTGATCCCCGAGCCGAGAACTTCGGGGACGATAAGGAAGCCAACGCACTGCTCACCAAAGAGTACCGAGAGCCTTACACGTTGCCTCATTCACTGTGGCCGTCGCTACTGTGCGGCCAGCAACCCGATTACCTTTGCCCGATGCTTTGTGTCATTGGGCCACCCTTGTTTTTCCAACTCTGCAATCATGGCCGATACTGGAATCCGCACACGCCGCACAACCTTGCCCGTCCGTTCCACGTCGGCTTGAATCGCGGCAACCAGGGCAAGATAGTCGCCGTAGGAATTCAGGGCCGATTGTCGGCGTAACCGATGGTCCGCCCCGCTGCCACATATCGCCACTGGTCCGCCGCTGCCGGGGCACGTCTCTTGTGAGCCGACTTCCCAATTATCTTTGCGACGATGCACTAGATAATCTCCGGCTTAGGTTCGCCAGTTCCAGTTCCAGTCGTTTGATTTCGCGTGCAAGCGAGTTCTTGTTCAGTTCCAGCCAGTACCAGACCTTCATCATGGCGATCGCAATTGCGCCGACGACAAAGCCGGTCGCCCATGCGATCATCTCCCGGGTGGATTCCACATGAAAGAACTGGTACGCCACGACGAATTCCAGCAGGCCAATCGCAGTGCCTATCGTGAACACCAGCACAATAAACCATCGGTGTCTGCTGCGAAACGAGTCGATAACCATCTGGGGAATGGATTGCTCGTTACGATAGTGCTCCAGCAATTCCGAGTCTTCCTTGTGCAGCGCTTCGCGGATTTTCTCATCAATGTCCTTCATTGGTTTCTCCTTTCGATTACCTCTTTCAGATTGTTGCGGGCATAGTGCAGCCGTGACTTCACCGTGCCCACTGGCAGGGATAACGCCTCAGCAATGTTTCGGATGGACAACTCCTCGACGTAGAACAACGACAGGATCGCCTGCTGATCGTGCGGAAGCTGTCCAATCGCCTCGCGCATGGCCGCCACATCGTTCTGCGCATCTTCGGTTGACGCCTCCTTGGCCGCAGGTTCGACAACCAGAGGCACAAGGCTGGCCCGTTGTCGCTGTCGCTGCCGGGTCCAGTCTGCGCATTTGTTCGTCACAATCCGATAGACCCAAGGTGCGAAACAGGCAGGGTCGTCAAGGCGACGTATCCCTCGCACAATCGCCACCCAGGCATCCTGCACAACGTCCATTGCGGCTTCGTGCTCGCGCGTCAGCCGCACTGCATGACACAACAGACGTGGTTGCCAACGGTTGACAAGAGCGATGAGCGACTCGCCATTGCCGTCCTGGCACCCCATCACCAGCAGTTCGTCGTAAACGTCCTCGGCGGTCCTCATCATTCCTCCGTCATTACAGTCGTGCAGACTTGGCAGAGGTTCAAGAAAATGATGGATTCTCGCTAGTTCGGGGATGGGGCAGCAGGAATCCGTCCCCAAACTCCCTAGTCTACCAAGTGCCAGTTTCCGCCCCAAATTCGCGCGTCAAGCAAGTAGGCCGCCGGGTCCGCGCCGTGCTGCCGCCACGGCCGCCGGATGGTCGGCTCTGTGGTTCGGCGGGGCCGGTTGCCAGCGGAGCAACAGCCATAGGACGCCCGCAACCACGATGATGATGAGGCAGCCCGTGTTACACGAGAAGTTACACGGGCATGGCGAGTGGCCGAACGGGCAGGCGGAAGGGCGATACGTTACACGGCCATTGCAAGGGCATTGCAAAGGGCTTTCTGTTACACCGTTGTTACACGCTTCACTTTTCCGCCCTCAACTTACCGCCCTGTCGAATCGCCGCAAGTCATTGCTACTAAAGAAGTACCGGAGGTGGGAGTTGAACCCACACTGCCTTGCGGCAACTGGATTTTGAGTCCTAGACTCACAATCGTACACTATCGACACCTTAGCGAAACCCGCGTATTTCCCGAGAAAAACGCGATACGACACCCGAGCGAAACTTTGCCGACACCCGACCGAAACCCAAGATTAGGTAACATTCAAGGTAACACCGTTTGATACAATGAACTTGCCGGGCGGCCGACGCGACTTGCAAGCGAAGTCGGCCCAACGTGCCCGCGGCGTGGCGTGGTTCTCTTCCTTTCTCACGCCACCCGTGGGCAGCCCGCAGAAAGGAAGATTCTGTGAAGACAAGATCCCCCAAAAGCCCATCATGGGCGAACCGGCCCTATGAGCCGGCCGACCTACCTTCCCTCTTGGAATGGTACGAGCAAGCCGCGAAGCCCCATCTTGCGATGCTTGCACCGGATAGGTGCGCGGTTTCTGATTCGGCCACCAACACCGGCCAGTCAGAGGCCCGCATGGTTTGGCCGACGGCGAGACTCGCAAAGGAAGCCGAGTTGTTATGGGATGAAACGTGCCGAGCTTGTGACTGGTTGGCCGACAACGGCTGCCATGATGCACCGGTAAGGCCCGCGAAGACCCGCGACACCGACGAATCGTTGCGGCAGTATCAGGCGGTGCGTCAGTATCTTCACGCGAAGACAAACCGCAAGCCGGGCCGTGCGGTTCCCTTGACGCCGGAAGATGAGGCGATACTTCGGGCACTTGCCCAAGACCACCCCACAACCATGAGCCAAGAGACTTTGGCCGAACTGACCAAGGTTTCCGTCAAGACGGTAGGAAAACGACTTGCCTATCTGACTGAGTGCAAGCTGGTGCATCGGCCCCGCGGTCCGCATGGTGGCAGCGGTTTGACACCCGCGGGTTTGAAAATGGTCGGCCGATAACTTACCGGTTAATTACCGGTTCTTTTCCTGTTATGCCTGCCCGTTGTGTAGACAATGGAAGGCATGATTACGCAATGACCACTTCTGCAAGCCGGCCCAATGGCCCGGCGACTTCGCGTGCCCGTGCGATGGCTTCGCAGCGAAGCCGAAGCCGGCCGCATACCGCATATCAAAGCCGAGCGGGTCTTGCTGTTTGACCCGCCGACGGTCGAGCGGGTGCTTGTCGAACGTGCCCAACAGACGGAAGGGGGTACGCCATGAGAAAGCCCCTCGATACTCCCGCCCCGCGTGCCCTTGGCAGTATCAGTCGTGACGAAGTATTGCCGTTGCGAGAAGCGGCGCGTCGCATGGGCTGGGCGAACAAGATGATTGCCGACGTGCAACGCATGGGGCTGCAAACCGTGACCATCGGCAGAATGAAGTATTGCACGGGCAACGCGGTCTATCGTTTTGTGGAACACCTTGCCACGATGGCAGCGGACCAAGCCGAGCAACAGGCCCACGGCAACGGACACGGAGGCAGCGGCAATGAGTGACACACACAGCCCCGGAATCGAGACATTCACGGCCGAAGAAATGCGGGCATACGCTGTTTCGCAACTCGACCAGGCCGCGGCGGCGTTTCTGGAAGGCGAAGCGATGATTCGGGTGTGGAATCGGCGGGCAGCGAAGACCGGACAAGACCGGCTGCCGATGCCGAAGCGGCCGCGGTGGCTGGTCAAGCTATTGGCCGACGTGAAAGCCGACGGGCAGGAAGGGGCGGGCGATGATTGACACCGCGGCCGGCACCCAAGCCGACGCAACCCGCCAAGCCCTCGACCTCTTGGCCGTGCCCGGCGGCGTGGTCGAAATCCGCGGTTTGCACGTGCCGACACGACACGGCAAGGCAATGACCGTTGCGGGTTACTTCTCTGACCTCAACCAAGCGGCACAAGCGGCGGCAACCCTCGACAGCCGAAAAGCAAGCGGCGTGTATCTGGTCCTAAACGAGTTGACGCCCGCATTGCTGGCCCGAAGCCCGAACGTGTTGACGGACGGATTGCAGACAACGACCAGCGACAACGACATCATCCGGCGGCAATGGTTGCCCCTCGACTTTGACGCGGTTCGGCCGGCGGGCATATCGGCCAGCGAAGACGAACATGCAGCGGCGGAAGACGTGGGGCGACAGTGTGCGGCGTGGTTGTCTTCGCAAGGGTGGCCCGAGCCGATGCAAGGCGACAGCGGCAACGGGTGGCACGTTCTCTATCGCGTTGACCTGCCCAACGACCAGGAAGCCGCGAACCTTGTTCGCACTTGCTTGGCCGCACTTGCCGACCGATTCGACACGGCGGAAGTGAAAGTTGACCGTAGCGTATTCAACGCGGCCTGAATCTGGAAACTGTACGGCACAACGGCACGCAAGGGGCACCCGATGCCCGACCGGCCGCACAGATTGGCCCGACTGGTCGAGGTTCCCGACCTGATGCAAGTGGTGCCCATCGGGAAGCTACAGGCCCTTGCGGCGACCGTCGAGAAGCCCGAGCCGTCGAGGCCCTCGACCAATGGCAACGGACAGCATACAAGCCGGCTGGACGTGCCCCGATGGCTGACTGACAAGGGCGTGGGGTTCAAGACCAAAGAGCGGGCCGACCGTTTGGGCCGCACAGTCTACATTCTCGACACCTGCCCTTTCGATAGTGGGCACGGGGGCGGCGGCGAAGTGGCCGTTATGCAAGGCCCCGATGGGCAACTAGCGGCGGGATGCAAGCATAACTCTTGCATCGGCCGCGGGTGGCAACAATTCAAGGAAGCGATCGGCGCACCCGAGCCGGGCCACTATGACCCGCCGCTACACAACGGCAGCGGGCAAGCGGTTGTGAAACCGGGCAGCAAGCCGGCCGAAGCCCCGGCGTTTACGAAGCTGTTGACGGGCAGCGACCTCTTGGCCCTCGACCTCAAGCCCCGTTTCCTGGTCCGCGGCGTGTTGGTCGAGGGGCAGCCCATGATAGTGGGCGGCCGAAGCAAGACGCTAAAGACCTCGATAGCGTGTGACCTTGTGGTGAGTCTTGGCAGCGGCAAGCCGTTTCTCGGCAAGTTTGACGCCCATCGGGTGAACGTCGGTTTCTGGTCGGGCGAAAGCGGGGCGGCCGTGGTGAGGGAAACCGCAAAGCGGATTGCCGCGGCAAAGGGTGTCGAGCTGGCCGACTGTTCGGCGTGGTGGTGTTTCGACTTGCCGAAGCTATGCCACCTGGATCACCTCGACCACCTACGGACCACGATTGAACGGCACGGGCTGAAGGTGGTCATTATCGACCCGCTCTATCTGTCCCTCTTGAACGCCGAAACCGCGGGGCAAGCAAGCAACCTGTTTGCGATGGGGGCGGCATTGCAGCCCCTAAGCAAGCTGGCACAAGAGGCCGGCGTGACCTTGATTGTCCTACACCATTTCCGCAAGGGCGGGCAGCCCAACGAAGATGAGCCGGCCGGGCTGGAAGAGTTGACCATGAGCGGGGCTGCCGAGTGGTCGAGACAATGGCTTCTCTTGCAACGGCGGGCAGCATACCAGGGCGACGGCCGACACCTCTTGTGGATGCGTTGCGGCGGTTCTGCGGGCCATTCGTCGCTATGGGGCGTGACGATTGATGAGGGGCTGTTAGACCCCGACACGTTCACCGGGCGAACGTGGGGCGTGACTGTGGCCCCTGTGGCCGATGCACGGGCAGAGGCCAAAGCTGACCAAGAGAATCGGAAGGCAGCGGAGCAAGAGAAACGGGAAGGCGAGCAACGCGACCGGCTGTTGACGGTTCTGCGGACCGTGCCTGACGGCGACACGGCCCGAAGTCTGCGGACCACGGCCGGCTTGAACCCCACCGCGTTTGGCAAGGCCATTGCCGCATTACTCCAAGAGGGGCGGGCCGTGCCTTGCGAAGTGAAGCGACACACAGGCACTTATGAGGGCTACAAGCCCACGGGGAGGTAGTCTGATGGAACTGATGGAACTGATGGAACGCGGTGGAACTGTTCCGGCTGTTCCGCATGGTGGAACACAGGGCCTATATAGGGGCCCTGTTCCATCATCATCAGCCGACACCGGCAACCATTCCACTACGGGCCGTTCCATCAAGAGCCGTTCCATCAAGACAAGCCGCAAGGCAACCAAGCCGCCGGCAGACAAGCGGCTGTCATTCCAGAAGCATCGGCCGACCAGGACGGCCAAGCCGCCCGAGCCGTGGCCACCACCGGCGTATGCCCTGCCCTCGACCGACGCGGCAATCGAGGCCGGGCGGCAACAACAAGCCGAACTGTTCCCCGAGCCGGCCGATGATTCAAGGCAAGGCCGGTTGCGGCGGCTGATAGGCGACACAAGCAACCAAGAGGGGGTATCCCCCTATATTTGCAGGCGGAAGGCCCGGCGGACCGTTGCCTAGGACTGTGCGTTAGTTTGTGCCCCCGGTTGAACTTTTCGGAATGAACCAATGACGAAGCCACGAAAACCGCCCACCTTCCTGAGTACCAAGGCCCGCCGATGGTGGTCGGCCGTGGCGGGCGAGTTTGTTTTTCAGTCCGAGCCGGAATGGGAACTTCTCACGCAAGCTGCGGCGACCATCGACCGAATCGACCAAGCCCGAAAAGCGATTTCCCAACACGGCTTGATGGTGCCCACGGGGCAAGGCGGGCTAAAGCCGAACCCCGCCGCGAACTTGGAACGCGACAACAAGATTCTTCTCTGCCGAATCATGCGTGAACTTCGGTTGGGCGATCCGGCGGATGATGAGAGCAACCGACCACCGCGTAACAGGTGAAACATGGTACGCCCAAGAGCGATGCGAAGCCGAAAAGCAGACCTTGCCGATTTGACTTCTTCCCAACGGACGGAAATGTTGCACGGCCGCGGCTACCTTGTTGGCGATGCCTTGACCGACGAAGCGATGCGGGATGCGTGGGAACTACACCGCGAGAGCTTGCGGGCAGAGTGGGCAGCGGAGAATCCGCCGGGCACGCGAGGTTTTTCTGAGTGGCTTTGCGAAATCATCCCGCGGCATGGCGAGAGGCCCGTAACGCGATGGTGGACCGCGGAACATGAGCGACACCGGGCGGCGTGGCTGTTGCACGGCGTCTTGCATACCCGGACCTGGCCGGAATCGCAAGAACCCGAGCATACGTTCCTCTTTCGTGTCGGCTATATCGACGCCGCGGAGTATCGAGCCGCGGAGATGCTTTACGACGAAGCCCATGAAGGCGAAGAGGCGTTTCTCGACGGCGTATGCGAACGGGCCAAAGTGTTGGAACGGCAGCGACAAGAGCGATTTCCCCGCGGCGGCGAAGACAGCGACAAGGCCGAAGCCCTCGACACGATGACGGAAGATTCGGGCGAGCCAGAGCAACCACAACTATTTTTTTCGTGAACCCGCGGCCGGCGTGGTGTCGGCCGCATACCTTTGACAAACGGAGAACCGAAGATGACCACGACAGTAGAAAAGAGGCGACCACCCGCGGCGATGAAAGCCCCGACAACGGACCAGGGCACGCTACAACGCCTTGAGGATTTTCCCCAAGTGTGTGCGGAAAATGACAAGCTGGCCGACTTGGAGGCCCAGCTACACGACACCGAAGCCGAGCTTGACGACGTGTTGGAGAACGTGCAAACCCTGTCCAACGGCCAGAAAGACTTGCTTTCAATGGAGGCATCGGCCCTTGTCGATGGTGACAACTCTGACGAAAAATCGGTTGAGGTGGTACGCGACAGGGTGCCCCAGTTGAATCACAAGATTGCCGTTCTCACGCGAGCGGTTGCACTACAAACGGAAAAAGCGGCACGTGCCCGCGGCGAAGCATCGGCCGAAATCTGCAAACGGTTCTTTCCCATCGACCGGGCCCGCGTCTGGAAAATCGCAGACACTTGGCGGGAGCTTGACAAGTTGATGCACGAACAATGGGCCGGCGTTGACGACCTGCGGGATAGCGGCGTGGGGTTTCAATTTCCGTTGGAAAACACTTGCCCCAATCGGGAAAAATGGGAGCATCTCACCGAAAGATTTTTTCACGACCTGCAAAACACCGTGGGCTATGCCCAACCGGCAACGGAGGAAAAGCGATGAGAGAATGTTCGGACGGTGTGAGAAATCCACAAGCGATACTTTCGCAATCGAAGGTACTACTCGCACGGCAGATGTCCAACTACCTTGGACGCAAGAACAAGCTGCTGGAAATGGAGAGCCGAGCAAAGACTCCCCGAGACAGAGTTAAGGCCCGCGCCGAGCGGGTCGGGCTGCAACAGCTAGAAATGCAAATTGACGAAACGCGGCGGGTTGTCCGTAAATTGTGCAAACGTTTTGACGTTTGACGGCATGGTGAATTGTCGGGCGTGGTTCTCCGTGGTTGCTTGGCCGGCGTGGGCGTCTAATCCTTTCATCGCCCACGTCGGCCATTTCAAGCCCGATTGCGTAGGACGCGATTTAGAGGGCTGTTGTGCGGAAGGTATCAGAACACCAAGAGGGCAGCGGGAACGCAACAGCGACGAAGCTACGCGGCCGATTTTCAACGGAAGGGCATCAAGAGCGATGATTGACGTACAATTCCACCCGAAAGGCGAGCCGAGCGAACGGCGGCGACTTCCGGCGGTCCCCGTGGCCGGCAGCTACCTTTTCAGCGAAGCCCCCGCGGGTCGGCTGTGGCAAGTGGCGGCGGTGGTGTTCGGGGCCAAGCTGGTCGAGGTGTTCGCGGTCGAGGTGTCGCCCATGCTGGCCGGCGAACTGGTCGAGGCGTGGGCAACGTGGGGCGAAGCCGGGCAAACCAGCCCGTAGGCGAAATCCAACAGCCCCCTATTGACCATCAGGGCACCTATGGTACAATATGGTACAGTTGGGTACGTACCATTAGGACAATCCGAAAGGCAAGGTGTGCGATGGCAAAAAAGAAGCCGCAAAGCCCCCCGAAAATGCCGGGTGTCGAGGCAAAAGACCAGGTGCTAGTCAAGTTGTACCTGCCAGTGACAATCCGAAACCGGCTGGCAGGGCTTGCGATGGATCAGGGCGTGAATATGAACGTAGCGGCGGCGGCGGTATTCGATAAGCATTTGCCGCGTTGGGAAATGTTCATTCCCCGAGCCAAGAAGTGAGGTTATCATGGGCGACGAAATCAAGGTAACGGTGTGCAAGTACCCCGACCGGGAAAACCTGGTTCTGAGATATGTTGACCCCGTGACCGGCAAGCAGAAAACGAAGTCGGCCGGCACAAGCGACGAAGCAACGGCAATCGGCAAGGCCGCGGTGTGGCAAGACGAACTGACCACCGGCCGCTATCAGGCCCCGAGCCGGTTGACGTGGGCAGAGTTTCGCAAGCGGTGCGAAGCTGAGAAGTTGTCGGCTATGCCCGAATCATCGCAAGTCGCCTACCGCGTGGCCCTCGACCACCTACAACGCCTTATCGACCCCGACCGGCTGGCCAAGCTGACGGCACAAGTGCTAAGCCGTTTCCAAGCCGAAGCCCGGAAGGAAGGGATGAAGGCAACCACCCTTGCCCGACACCTACGGCATATCAAGGCGTGTCTGCGGTGGGGCGAACGTCAAGGGCTGATGGTGAAGGCCCCGGCAATCGAAATGCCGAAGCTGCCCAAGGGGCAATCACTCGCCAAGCATCGGGCCGTGACGGCGGAAGAGTTTGACCGGCTGTTGCTGGCGGTTCCCAAGGTACGGCCGAAGGATGCCCCGGCGTGGGAACGGCTGTTGCGTGGGCTGTGGCTTTCGGGCTTGCGTCTTAGCGAAGCCGTGGCCCTCGACTGGAATGATGGGCCGTTTGTACTCGACACGACCAGGAAGCATCCGGCGTTTCGTATCGAGGCGGAAGGGCAGAAGTCCCGCCGCAACGAATTGGCCGTCACGGTTCCCGAGTTTGTCGAGTGGATACTTGCCGAGACTCCCGAAGCCGAGCGGGTCGGGCGGGTGTTCAAGCTGGCGAACCCGACCACGGGCGAACCATTGGCCGTTCTCACCATTGGCCCTATGGTGTCGGCCATCGGCCGCAAGGCGGGCGTGGTGGTCGGCACGGCGGAAAAGTGGGTCGAGGAAAACGGCAAGCGGGTTAAGAGGCCCGTCAAGCTGTTCGCGGGTGCCCACGACCTACGGCGGGCGTTTTGCGGCCGATGGGCGATGAAGGTTAAGACGCCCGTCTTGCAACGGCTGGCACGGCACGCCCACATATCGACCACGATGGGCTATTACGTCAACTTGACGGCCGATGACATTGGGGCGGAACTGTGGGCCGACCACCGGGCAGCAAGCCGAGAGGCCCAAGGTAACATTTCGGGTAACATTGCCCCGGAAACGGTCGAAAACGCCAAGAGGTGAATCGTGCCTAAGTGCTTATCCCGCAATCAGTACCGGAGGTGGGAGTTGAACCCACACTGCCTTGCGGCAACTGGATTTTGAGTCCAGCGCGTCTGCCATTCCGCCACTCCGGCCTGTCTCGCCGACAGGTGCCGACAAGCCATGATTGTATTGGCCGCCGCGGCCTCTGGCAAGCGGCGGACCCCACGAACCTGACGATGCGCCAATCCGCTGATATCGTGGCACCGTCGAGCATGACACCAACGGCCAAATAGGCGCCCACCAGCATTCGCTACACGTCGCAGAGGGTAACGGCCTGTTCCAGGCTGCCCAGCGCGTCGGGCCTCTTGGGGACGAACTCTTGCCCGACATAGCCCGAGTAACCCGCTGCCGCGATCGCCCGCATCAAACTGGCGTAGTCGAGGGTCTGAGTGTCGTCAATCTCGTTTCGGCCGGGCATGCCGCCGGTGTGGTAATGGCCCCAACACTCGGCGTGCTTCTGGATATCGGCCAGCACGTCCTCTTTCATCATCGCGGCGTGGTAGATGTCGTAGAGCACCTTCACGCGCGGCGAGCCAACCTGACGCACTAACTCCACGCACCACCTGGTCGAGTCGGCCATATAGTCTTTGTGATCGATCGAGTTGAGGAACTCCAGGCAGACAGTGACTTTCTTCTCCTCGGCAAAGGGGGCGATCTGCTTCAACGCGGTGACGCAGTTCTTGAGTCCCTCCTGATCGTCCATGCCGGCCCGATTGCCCGAGAAGCAAATCACGTTCGGAAAGCTGGCGGCGGCCGTGTCGTCGATGCCCTTGCGGATCTTGGCGAGGCACGCGTCGTGGTTCTCCAAACGGTTCAGGCCCTTGGGGATGTCGTGGCTGGGGGTCAAGGAACAGATCAAGTTGTGTTTCTTCAGCGTGGGCCACTGGTCGGGCGCTACCAGGTCCATCCCCAGCAGCCCAATCTTGGCGCAGGCAGCGGCGAATTGGTCGAGGTCCATCTTCTGCCGCTTGCGGTAGCCGTCGTAGCACCACAGGCAGACCGACTGTTTGATGCGGCCCTTTCGTTCGGCGGCCGCGGCGAGATTGCCGAGCGGCCACGCGGCGCCCAAGGCAGCGGCCCCGGCCATGCCGCTTAGCAGCATACGGCGGGAAAAGGCCGACTCACACGGTCTGATGCATTGTCGCATGTCGCTCATCATCGGCTCCTTATTCATAGGAAAAGCCCGGGCTCGACCTTGAAGTGCTCGGCCAGCTTCTTGATATGGCCTTTGCTCAAAGCCCGCCGGCCGGACAGGATAGGCGTCCCCAGCGTCCGGTTGCCCAACAGCCTTCCCAGGTCCGAAGCGCTCATGCCGTGCTCGGCCAAAGGCGATCCAAGTCCATGGGCGTGGCGGATTCGGCCGCGGATTGACGCAGGAACGCATCGAGCCTGGGGCGGCGCTGGCCGGAGGCGATCAACTGCTCCCACCGCTCATCATCCCCCCGAGCCAGGAGGAATCGGGCGAAATCGGCAACCTCGGCCCGCTTCTCCTCAGGCAGCGACTCGCAAATCCTAATTAGTTCCTCGGTTTCCGTGCTCATAGCCTGATTGTAGCTGGCGGTCGGCAGGGATTCCAGAGGGAACCTATTATGGGGACTGTCCCAATTTTCGTGTCAGCGAAAATGGGACTGTCCCCTTTGCCGCTATTATGCTACAAGGGGGATTCCCTACCAGGGGATGTGTCCCTTCTCTGGTGCCCGGCGCCGGACGAATGGCAATTTGGACATTCTCACCGACGGGCTGATATCTAAGGAAAGCCGGGGCGACGGGACGCCAGTAGAACTTTTCCGGCGCGGTGTCGCGTCCATCGAATCGCACATCCGACGCCTCATTCTTGCCTTGATCCAAAGGCACCCCACCCGAGAATGAAAGCCGATGGCTGCCGGGCGGTCAAGCCGGTCGGCTGCCCGGTTGGCAGTGGAATCTCCACTCCTTCGGGTGGAGTCGTTCCGGCCCGAGTTTGTTGGACAGCCTCGCGGCACGCGGGCGTCCAAGGTAGAATGGCAGCCGGATCGGGGAATGATTCATGCCGTGGTGGTACAATGCGCCTACGTGTCGAAGACTCACTGTCGCCATCCGCGCTCACCTTGTTGAGGCGATGCTACCAGTTCGTGAATACGGAATGGCAACACGCCCAGCGGGAGGCCCTGCCCGACCAAGGGTTTGAAATGCGTTTTCGTGATAGCTGCATCGTGAACCTGAAAGGCTGGGTGGTGTCCCAAAACCGGGAGCTGCGTCTCGGCTGTGGGCTTGACACCGCTTCCGGCGTTTTGCACGAAGTCGATATTGTCGTCCAGTTTGACGGACTCATGGGGATTCTTGAGTTGAAAAACCGACACGGCTGGCCACCCGAAAAGAACGACGTGATTGTCTTCTTCGCCAAGATCATCGACTATTTGGCCCTCAACACAAGCCTGCTGCGGCGTGACTTGCTTCCGGTATTCATGTCCTGTTTCGCATTCGAGCAAAGCGGTTTGGGGGCTTGTCTCGGGTTGGGAATTCATCCCGTTGCCCCACAACTTCGGCCATTTCCGCTACTGGTCGAAAACGTGCGCCGGATGGCGGTCGAACTTGACGGGGGCGTATCCGTCTCAACGGAAGACGAGGGTTGTTTTGAGGACTTCTGCGCGACTCTTAACCGTCTGTCGGTTACATTAGCGCCGATGGACATTAACCGGCGATGCGATTACTTGTCTGACGCGAGCATGGTGGTATCCGCCGTTGGCGGACTGCGCACCTGCGCGCTTGCAGACGAATTCCGAACTCTGAATGCAGAGTGCAGCCGCCTAATTGGCGTCTTTCGGGCCGCCAAGAGCGATGGGAACGTGAATTGAATATCACTAGCTTCAACATTACCGATGTCGGCTACCACTACATAGGCATTCGCGTGCTTGCCGCGATGCCCACTGCGCCCCGCGAAGAGCAGAATCGTGCCCTTGCACGCAATGCGCTGAAATACGCGCGCGACAGGGCTCTTCGCCTGATGCTTCCCGAACCGAAAAGCAGCTTTGATTCGGTGGGCAGCAAGATTTGCCAGGAGCTGGCGCACTTTTCCTTTGCCCGCTCGGTTAAGGGGAAGGGTTATGAATTGACCGATATCCCGCTGTTAGAATTGAATCGCAACCTTATGCAAAACTCAGTAGTTCCAAATTTGGCTATGTGTGGCGATGTGCCGTAAGTCGTTCATAGGTATGACGATCGAGTCCGAGGGTTTTGTTGGCGCCGAGGGCTTGTTGAACGATCTGGGTGATCCACAAGAGCATTTCTTGGAAACGAAGCAATTCCAGAAAGAGTTGCGGTTCCTCGGTGAATTTTCCTTTGGCGAAGCGAAAATGAATCCACACCCACACGTTGCGCAGCACCAGAGCAATGCCCACGAACAGCAGACGCAACGCTGGATCGCGCGTGCATGTCTTGATCTTCGCCTCGTTCATCTGGCGGTAGCTCGTCTCGATGCCGAAACGCTTGCGATAGGTTTCGCGTATCTCCGCAGGTGTTCGCCGCACCTTCGACACCACGTAGAGAAGCCGCTTGCGCCGCCGCCGGCCGGTCTTCTCGTCGGTGAAATGCTTGCTGGCAACGCAAATGTTCACGGTCACGCTGGCCTTCGGTTTCTCTTTCGTTTGGCCCGAGGTGATCGTCTCCCGATAGTAGCCGTGTTTCTTCTTCAACAGTGCTCGCAAGCCGTGCGGCGGAGTCTTGGGGTCCTTGGGCTTTCGGCCTCGCACGACGGCGGGAATGATGAATCCACGACGGGCGCGAAGAAGATACTGAATGACTTCTACGCTGAAAAAGCCCTTGTCCAGCAGCAAAAAGCGGATTTTTACGCCTCGGCGACGAACAATCGCCAACAGCCGCTGAAGCACCTCTTTCATCGAGTCGCCGTACTCGACTCGCACCAGCGCCAAGGTGTAACGGTAGCCTTTGTGGAGTACCACAGCCGTGGCGTAGGCATGGAAATGGGTGGTGCCCGACTTCGGTTCGCCTCGAAAGATTTCCTTCTTGTCCCGCGCCGGCTGCCCGTGATAGGGAATCAGCGTCAGGTCGATCGCCACCATGCGGGATTTGCGTCGCAACGCCTTGGGCACATGCGTCACCAAGGCGAGGTTCAAACGACGTTCGAGTTCGGCGATTTCCGGCAACGTTACGGCCAAGGCGTTGCGAATCGTCTGATCCGACGGTGCATCGGCCAGATCGCGGCAGGCGGCAAACACGGAAACCACCCGTGCCGCGGCAATCAGGAGAATTTGGAGAAGCGTGGAAGTCGAACATTTATAACCCCGATACTCAAGGCGAAGCGCCGTCCCTATCCAGTCCTCGGCGTACGCGTGGACCTCCGCCTTGGTGATGATATACTCCGTTTGTGAACGCATGGGTTTCCTCCTTGTGTGAACCTGGTTTGTGACCCAAGTTCTTTACTGGAGGAACCTTGCGTTCACCTATATCAATTTCCCGAATTTGGAACTACTGAAACTGGTATAGGTGAAAACATCGCAGGGACGTTTGAATGGGCGTTTTTGAGGAAGGTCCATGCAAAAAGGAGTCCCTGCGATGGCAAGTCATCTTACCTTGGAAGAGCGCGAGGTCATAGCCCACATGCAGCGAGCTGGGAAAATGCAAACGCAGATCGCCGACCGGCTCGGCCGCAGCAAGAGCACGATTTCCCGCGAACTGCGACGCAATCGCAGCCGCAACGGCTATTGGGCGGTGGCCGCCCAGGGGAAGGCCAACCGCCGTCGGAGCCAGCGGCCGTGGACGGCCAAGATGCAGCGGCCGGCAGTGCGGCGTTACGTCGCCGACCGCTTGCGGCAGCGATGGTCGCCCGACCAGATTGCAGGCCGCGCGCGCAGTGACTTTCCCGGCGATCGGCGACGGTGGATTTCGCCCCCCACGATCTACGCCTGGATCGGCGGCGAGGAAGCCAGCGGGAAGCACTGGCGGCGTTATCTGCGGCGTCTGGGCCGAAAGCGGCCCAACTGGGAAAAACGCGGGCGGATTCGCACCGGCACGAGCATCGAGGGACGCCCCGTGGTCGTGGATCGCCGCCGTCGCTTCGGCGACTGGGAAGGGGATACCATCGTGGGCGCCAACCGACGCGGCGGCGCCGTCACGCTGGTCGAGCGGAAGTCGGGCTATTTGTTGCTGGGCAAGGTTCCCACCTTGCAAGCGGCGACGGTCCGTCAGACCGCCGCCGAGTTGTATCGGACCACGCCTCCGAAGCTGCGGAAGACGCTGACGCTGGACAACGGCAAGGAGTTCGCCGAGCACGAGCGGTTGACGGAGGAAGCCGCTTTGAAGATCTACTTTGCGAAGCCGTACTGCGCGTGGCAGCGCGGCACGAACGAAAACACCAACGGCCTGGTCCGGCAGTTCTTTCCCAAAGGTACGGATCTGGTCGGCATCCCCAATCATCGTTTTACCAAAGTCCAACAACTTCTCAACGACCGCCCGAGAAAACGCCTCGGCTATCGAACT
The DNA here is from genome assembly GCA_963759115.1 of uncultured Planctomycetaceae bacterium. Classification (GTDB taxonomy): domain Bacteria; phylum Planctomycetota; class Planctomycetia; order Pirellulales; family Thermoguttaceae; genus CAVWXT01. The sequence goes on along the minus strand of CAVWXT010000001.1, from coordinate 338,949 downwards.
CCTAACGAAGTTCTCGCCTCTCGCCTAAAGGTTGCGATTTAGACTTGACAGCGGGTATTGGCAACGCGATATTGGCGATGCTCAATGACAAGAAACACGCCGAACTGCGCCGAACGATGGCTCTCGTTCATTTGAAAACCTATAACAACCTACGCGCCGTAGTTCGGTCCACGATCGCACAGAAGGCTCTTTATGTCCCCAACATCGAGTCCGCGAGCGTTGGCGACCTGGACTACATCGCAGGATTGCTGAATCCTACCTTGGGAGACTCCGCAAAAGAGTCAGCGAAGGTCATAGTCGATCGGACCAAGGGGCAATCGCCGAAACGACTTGAAGATGCTCTCCGCGAGTGCGTACTCCAACACGCAATACAGGGAACCACGATTAGCGTGCCGCTCTATCGGTCAATGACTGACCGGCTTGTCAGTCTTCGTTTGATTAACTCCATGCGGGCAACGATTGGAAAATGTGAATTCTCGAAGAACTACTCGCCTTGCGTGGAGAACCACGCTGGCTTCAAATGGCACAAGAACTTGGACGTACCGCTAGATGGCGGCGGCACGTATTCGTTGTTCCTGAGTGAGCCTATGATGAGCGACGAAGACATCCAACGCGAGGTTCTCAAGGCGCTCGACAACGCGTTTGCTAGTTTGAAGGAGCAGGCAGGCTATTACGATTTGCCAGAAGTGCGAGACTTCGTTTGTGAGAATCTGTTGATACCGGAGGCAGCCTTTGACGAGGGTGTAAACGTGCTCTTGGACAAGAAGCCAGCACCGATAACCGTTGGGCTGACTTACGAGCGCATCACCGGCCGGCGGAAACCGTTAGTGCGCAGTCGTGAATCAACACAAATCTTCAACCTAATACGGAGAGTATGATGTCACTGCATCTTCCGGGTCTTCGGCAAAATCTGTGGGTGAAAAATGGGCCTACGGGGGATTCGTCCTGGCAAGGTGGATTTTCTGAGGGATGGCAGGGCAAATAAATGACGGTGGAAACAGCCGCAAAACCGGGGTTTTCTTGTTGTGTAACGGCCCTCGTCGGGTCTCCCACATCTGCAACGCACGGACCTTTGCCACGGAAAAACGGGGATGGAATCTATGAATCAGATCGTTGAGGCTCCCGAAATCACGAAAACCCCTGAAAATCCAGATTCAAACTGAGTTTCACGGCCCAAATCAACCCACAGATTCTGCCGAGGAGGCCATCTTCCAAAGAAAAGCACGGGCGACGTTCGCTCGAAATATGAACCGCTTGGGCTGCGAGATATGCCGTTCCCTAGCGGTGGGTTTGTTGACCCATACACGCAAGACCCGCGCACCAATGGGAGCATTTACGCAGTCTCAACGGCCAAGGAGGCAATCAAGAAGTTCGAGAAACTGCTGATTCGCCCGGATGATTTCCCAAATCGCGTTCCCCTGGCATACCTCTGGTCAAAGGGAGATAGTGAAAGCGGGCGCGGAGTTGGAAAGACGGCATTGCTTCAATACTTTCGGCAAAGGGTCAACAACGACTGGGGCAATACGGAGTTCAATGGGCAATTCTCGGCTGCGGTGGTCTACGTTTCTTTTAAGAGCCATGTGGACCGGCGGTACATGGAGCAACTTGCCTTCTCTGCGCTCGTGGACGTTTGCAAAAACGGCGTTCTGGAAGCCTCTCGGGCAGCACTGCGCCTCGGCGCGATGCCGGAAGAAAAGGCAACTGCAATCCTGACAAATCAAGACGGCACTCAGTCACCCGAGAACCTTCTTGACGATTCCATTCTTGAAGCCAACGAAGTCAGTGCCTCGACCTTGGACGAGGAAGTCGCCAGCACGCTGATGAGCGAAGGTGTCGAATCGCCGGTGGCGCGAGTTCTCTCGCGGGGCGAATTTGAAACGTATCTTCGCTCCATGCGAAAGGATGGGAGCCTTGAGCCGCTCTACGTCCCCCGCGATACAAAGATACTTGACTACTCCCGTACACTGCTCTTCAATGACATCGTGCATTATCTCAGGGCGGCAGGGTACGGGGGCGGATACTTGTTCATCGACGACATTGAGAACCTCGTGGATCAGATGGCCCGAAAAGAGCGCATCGAGTTCGCAAAGGAGTTCGGGCTTTGCACGGTGCGCCCTGGATATGCCAACACAGCCTACAAGTTCTTCTCTTGCGTGTTGACGACCCATCAGCAGGCGTCGGTTGCTCTGTCGCAAGCGTGGGGAGAGGCAGGACTGGCGGCCGTAGGCCGGCTGGACCCGAACTCCCCGAACTCCGTTGAGCTTCCATTTCCCAGCAAAGATCAAGGGCGCGAGATTATTGTGGCTCACCTGGATTACTTCCGGCTCGACGGGAAAGATAAGGGCACAATCAAACCCTTCGATCAAGCGGGGATGGATGCGCTGCTTGGTGAAGCTACGGTACATCCACGCGCCACCCTTTCAAGAGCCGCGAACATCATCTTGTATGCAGTCGAGAAGGGACTGACGCTGATCGACGCCGATAACGTGAAGTCTGCTGCCGAAGCCAACACACAAGCGACGATGCCCGACTTGACGGAGGGTATCGACGGCGCTATGTAGGGGCGGGAGCACCACGGGCGGCGCGTCATCCTTGAACCTTCTTGACGCCCATATCGAAACAGCCGACCGTCCAAGGCAATCGGTGGCCGGACCCCGGCGGCACGTCCCCACATTGCGCCATAGGCTCGTAGACGCCCGCGCACTGTGGGCATGGTGGCTTTCGACGTGGTTTTTTCCGTAGCCTGACGCCAAGGGCCTTGGCGGGAGCGGACATAGCCGCGAGAAGGCGGCAAGAAGGGGCCAAGCCCAGCGACGGAGCGTTCATTCGCTCATCTCTTGCCCGGATGCCGCGTCGTTCGTTGCCCGCCCCCCGAAACGTACCGCCGAAAGAGCGTACTTCTATGCAAATTGCGGGTAGTTGCTGAATATCCAGTCTTCGACAAGCAGCTTGAATTCGGCCGCTTTCTCCAAAAGCTCTTCGAGTTCCGTTTCGCTAACGACGTTGGCCAAGTTGTAGTCCACAAGGTTTCGTTTCTTTCGGCAGGCGTTGAAGTACTTGGCAAACTTGATTGCAGGATTGCCCATGGCCAACTCCAGCGCCAGGAACGTGTTCTCATGGTGGCCTTGCTTGGCGCTTACCCGGTAACCGGCACACGCGATGGCCATGGTTGCGAGCTGGAGCACGGCGTTATAGGCCGTGGCAAAACGGCGGTCTTCAGAGAAGCCGACCAGGGACGCGTCCTTCAGGTCGCGGCCGACAACGGCCCGCAGACCGTCGATCTCCTGCTTGCTGGTCCTCTGGGTCTTGGCTCGGTTGGCTGCGAGTAGTTGTTGCCAGGTCATCTTGGCTCCCCACGAGGAATAGTTTGTCGCGTCCCAAGACGTTTTTCAAGAAATGGTGGCCCTGCTCAACCTTTTTCGTGAACTCTTCCGGCGAAAACAGGACGGGGTTCACTTCGCGGCCAAGCTTCTCTTCGGCTTTCTGCATGCCGGGGCGAGATCGGCCAACTTGACGCCGCCGACGATCATCATGTCCACGTCGCTTTCCGAAATCTCCTCGGATCGCGCGATAGACCCGTAGACGAATGCGACCTTGATCGATTTCTTGAAGGGGGCGAGAATGTCTCGTAGAACATCGACGAGCCCCAAAGTTTTCGTCATGATGCCCTGGAGCTCGCCTAGAATTGGGCAGTTCGGGTCAGGCTTGAAATAGACCTGTTTTCCTTCCTGCCTTCGCAACAGAACGCCGGCCCGAACCAGCGAGTCCATCTCTCGTTGAAGGCTGGAGGATGGAACCCCGATGTGTCGTGCAAGATCGGCAAGAAACCACCATTTCTCCGGGTGCATGACAGTTGCCGCGAGCACCGCCCGGCGGGCCTTCGGCAAGAGAACGGCGATCAACGGTTTCTTACGCATATAGCGTATTTATATACGCAAATTGCATATATGTCAAGGCAGTACGGCAATATCGAGCATGCGGGAAGCCTTCAGGGCAGCAAAACGGCGGGGCATGTTGCTGGGCGCTTTACAGCTTCGGAAACAGCCCCTCGGCCACCTGGCGAAGCTTCTTGGGATTGAGCAAGCGGACGCGGGCCTTGTCGACCTCGGCCACGAGCCCCGCTTCGACCAGTCGGCGGAGCGTCCGCGAAAAGGTCTCGCTGGTGAGGTTCAAGTGGCTGGCGACGTAGCGCTTCAGGCCCGGCAGCTTGACCGTGCCGTCGGCTGTCGGCACTGGGGCGCATCACGTCAACGGAAGAAAGACCACTTGGTTCGTCCAGTCTTCGAGGTCCGTGCCCGACCAGATGAGAACGAGATTCTCGTGATCGGCCAAAAATCGCGGACGGCTCATGGAATTTACACGGCGGCGCGAGTGGTCTGGCTGCGGAGTCGTTGGACTACCGGGTTTGATCCCTGTCCGGACTTCGCACGCAAATCATTCCAGATCTCACTCTGGCGTTTCAGATACCGATCAACTTCGTCTTGGTTTGCCAAGTAATGCGCGACCGCTCCATAGACCTCCTCCAGCGTCAGGGCTGGGTACTGTTGCTGAATTGTCTCGGGAGAGTGGCCCTGTTGAAACGCCACGACGACCGAGTCCAGCATGACGCGGGTCTTGCCCACTCGCATCACGCCGTGCTCATCCGAGCGGACATACCCTTCCGCGTTCCCCATCTCAAAGGCTCCACATGATCGTCTTCGTCCAAGATACCCCACCCCTAGAATTAGAGCCGGTCCTAGCCGCGGGGTCAAGCCCGCCGACCTCGTGGTATTCCCCTACAGCTTCGGAAACAGCCCCTCGGCCACCTGGCGAAGTTTCTTGGGATTGAGCAAACGCACGCAGGCCTGGTCGACCTCGGCGATCAATCCGGCTTCGACCAGCCGGCGGAGCGTCCGCGAGAAGGTCTCACTGGTGAGATTCAAGTGGCTGGCGACGTAACGTTTCAGGCCCGGCAGCTTGACCGTGCCGTCGGCCGTCGGTTTCGACTCGGCCAGTTCCAACAGGAAGCGGGCCAGCCGTCCGGCGGCGTCGCGGAGCGTGATGTCTTCCATCAGCATGACCAGCCGCCGCACCCAAAGGGTCATGCTGGTCATCATGCCCAGCGACAGTTCGCGGTCGTCGGCCAACGCGGCACGAAACCGTTCCACCGGCAGCAACGCGCAGCGTGGTCTTCTTGAGCGCCTCGGCCGAGGCGGGCAACGGGAAGCCGCCGATGGCGGCCACCTCGGCGAAGGTGCCGCCGGGCCCCGACCATGTGCAAGACGTGTTCTCGTCCGCCGGGACCCGTCTTGAACACCCGCACCAGCCCTTGGCCCACCACGAATACGCCGGGGCACGGTTCGGCCTCGCGGAAAATCCGTTGTCCTTTGCGGAACTGGCAGAGCCGGGCGATGGTGGCCAACCGCTGGAAACCGGCCGCCCGGACCTCGGAAAACAGGCTGCAACCTTGAAGAATGTCGATGACGTTCATGTTTTTTCACGGAAAAAGGGGCGGCGTCCCTTTCCGGCGCAAGGGGGACAGTCCCCGAGCAACCTGCGGTCGGTGCCCGGCGGCGACGGTGCAGGTTGGCAATGCAACATCCAAAATCGCCGCGAAAATTGGGACAGTCCCCTGGAAACGTCCCCCTTTTTCCGCCGGCTTGATCCAGGTCAAGGCACGGCCTTGCCCGACCGGGTATGATTGCCTGTATTGTAGGTGTCGCCGCCGATCGTACAATATGCGATCCCCAACGCAATGCCTGAACCGCTTTCCCCCGAAGGAGACCATCGAAATGTACTGCTATCAATGCGAGCAAACCAGCAAGGGAACCGCCTGCACGACCGTGGGCGTCTGCGGCAAGGACGCGGCCGACCGCGGCCTTGCAAGACCTGTTGGTCCACGCGGCGAAGGGCATTTCGATGTACGCCCATCGAGCGGCCGAACTGGGGGCCACCGATCGTGAGGTGGATCGTGCGATCCTGGCCTTCCTGTTCGCCACGGTCACCAACGTCGATTTCGACCCCGAACGGCTCCGCCGCCACCTGACCGACGCGGTCGCCATTCGCGACAAGGCGCGAAAGATCTACGAAGCGGCTTGTGCCAAGGCAGGCCAGACGCCGGCCCAGTTGAACGGGCCCGCCGCCTGGCAGCCGGCCGCCGATCTGGCCGGCCTGGTACGGCAGGGCGAGGAGGTGTCGATCACGAAACAGCAGGTGCGGCTGGGCAACGACGTGACGGGCCTCCAGGAATTGATCCTCTACGGGCTGAAGGGCGCGGCGGCCTACGCCGATCACGCCCGGCTTCTCGGCCATGAAGACCCGGCCATCTACGCCACCTTCCACGAAGCGCTCGATTTCCTCACCCAACCAAACCCCGGCAGCGACGCGTTGCTCGCCTGGGCGATGAAGATCGGCGAATTGAACCTGCACGTGATGGGCCTGCTCGACGCCGCCAACACCAGCACCTACGGCCATCCCGAACCGACGACGGTGCGGGTCACTCCGATCCGCGGCAAGTGCATCGTCGTCTCCGGCCACGACCTGAAAGACCTCGACGAATTGCTCAAGCAGACCGAGGGCAAGGGGATCAACGTCTACACGCACGGCGAAATGCTCCCCTGCCTCGCCTATCCGGGCCTGAAGAAGTACAAGCACCTGGTGGGCAATTACGGCGGGGCGTGGCAGGACCAGCGCGGCGAGTTCGACGCCTTCCCCGGCGCGATCCTCATGACGACCAACTGCATCCATGAAGCCGAACCCCGGCTACAACGGCCGCATCTTCACCAGCGGACTGGTGGCCTGGCCGGGCGTGCGACACATCGGACCCGACCGCGACTTCACGCCGGTGATCGAGGCCGCCCTGGCCGCGCCCGGTTTTGCCGCCGACGCCCCCGAAAAGACGATCACCGTCGGCTTCGGCCGCAACGCCGTGTTGGGCGTGGCCGACAAGGTCATCGCCGCGGTCAAGGGCGGGCAGATCCGGCATTTCTTCCTGGTCGGCGGGTGCGACGGCGCCAAGCCCGGCCGCAACTACTACACCGACTTCGCCCGACAGGTGCCGAAAGACTGCGTGATCCTCACGCTGGCCTGCGGCAAGTACCGCTTCAACAAGCTCGACTTCGGCAGCATCGACGGCATCCCGCGGCTGTTGGACGTCGGCCAGTGCAACGACGCCTTCTCGGCGATCAAGATTGCCACGGCCCTGGCCGAGGCCTTCCAGTGCGACGTCAACCAGTTGCCGCTGTCGTTCGTGCTGAGTTGGTTCGAGCAGAAGGCGGTGGCCATCTTGCTGACGCTGTTGTACTTGGGCATCAAGAACATCCGCCTCGGCCCGAGCCTGCCGGCGTTCGTCACGCCGCCGGTGCTCTCGGTGCTGGTCGATAAGTTCGGCATCGCGCCGATCACGACGCCGGAGGCCGACCTGGCGGCGATCCTGGGGTAGGGGGCCAGCGGCCCGTGCCTTGCTTCACGCGCTGAAGTTCAGCCGGCGGGCGCTGCCCGCCGGCTGTTTCTATTGGCGGCGGAACGCCAATCGGCACTGGTCGACACTCCTAAAGACAATCAGCGCGAATTAGTGGGGATTCGTGTTCCGTCTCCGTTCTCTCCGATGTTGTTGGTCATTCCTGAAAGAGCCTCTGGAGTCAAGGGCCTTCCGGTGAGTTGTTGGTGGTTGGATTTTGTTTTTGGGCACGTACATTCCCCGACAAAGCCACAAAGGGGCTTTTCTTGGTAGTTTGAATTGGTTGGGGGGATCGATGGCAGAGTTCAGTTGTCACGGTCATATGCGAGGTTGTTCGCGCCGTTCTTTTCCGTGCGGCGGCACCCCTACCCATTCCTTCGTGAATCCGTCTGCCGCTAGCGGCAGCCGTTCAGACCCCAACGGGCCTGACACCGAATATGCTTTGCGACCGTCTCGCAGAACACCAGCCGTCCCAATCAACAAAACGCTCGACAACAAGGCCGAGTCCATTGACCAACTCGGACTGACCAAGTGTCCGCGAGGGCCTCTCCTCGCTGCGAGGAGGGCCGATGCAACCGCTACTCTCCCTTCTGTCCTCCCTTGTTTTCTGTAACAGGTTCCCCGCCCACCTCTTCCTTCCTATAATTCCGCTGCTTGGTGAAGCGGAGTCGGGCTCTGCGGGGACGCAACCCGACAAGGAATAGCCAAGTCAAGGTGCGCCAAGAGCGTGCGGGGCCTCTGACGAGGGCTTCTCGCCAGGGGCCGTTTTCTTACCCCTTGGACACCTTGCCATCCCTCCGAAAATCCGCTGCCGCAAAGCACCATCGGGCGATCCTTTCGTGTTCAGCCGGATACGGCCATTCCCTCGCGTTGCTCTTGCCGGAGCCCGCCGACGGCATACGCCTCGTGGTACTTGACCATGTGCCAGATGATCGTCGCCAGTCGACGCATCACCGCCACGCGACCGATTTTCGCTCCCCGACGCTTCTTGATCCTCTGATACCAGGCCCTCATGCGCGCATCCCGCCGCAGGACGTGCAGCGTGATCTGGGCCAGGATGAAGCGCGCTGTGGCACTGCCTTGCTTGGTGATCGAGCCCAGCCGGTCGGTCGCCTCGCCGGAATTCCGGCATCCGGGCGTCAGGCCCCAATAGCTGGCCAGACTCTTCGATCGCGGGAACCGATCAATGTCGCCGATCCGCGAAGCCAAGGCCAGGCTGCCGTAGGCCCCGGCGCCGGAATGCTGGCGATGACCGCCGCCGCCACGTTCTCCGCCTGCCGCCGGCGAATCTCCGCCCCCATCTGCTCGATCTGCTCGTCGCACAGCTTCCACTCCCCCAAGAGTTGATCCATCTCCCGCCGGTCGATCGGACTGAAGCACACCTGGGTCAGCCATTTCTTCCCCGCGATGGTGTCAATCCCCTTGGTGGGACACTCCTGCTCCAGATTGTGTTTTCGCAACAAACGCTTGACGCGGTTGATGATTCGGGTGCGGGACTGCCCCAGACGCTGACGCCGGGCGGTGAGTTGGCGGTCCTGCGCGTCTTGCTCCGTGGGCGGCACCACCCGGCGAATGCCTTGCACCTTCGTGCCCGCCAGCAACCGATGACGATTGACCCAGAGGATCTCGCCCAGGGCATTGGCGTCGCGGCGATCGGTCTTCTTCTTCGACTGCTTCTCGGGCTGAATGAGGATCGTCTCACGGCAGCCATATCCCGGCAACAGTTTCAACAGCCAGTCGTTAAAGCCGCAGACCTCCAAAATGGCGATGAAGCCGCCTTCCGGTTGGCTCTTCTGTCGCAACTCGGTGAAGAAGGCATGCACCCGTTTCCACTCCGTGCTCACCTGCCGTTTGTCGATCACGTCACCGGTCTCCTGGCGAACATTCACGGTCAACTGCTTGCGGTGCTGGTCGATGGAAAGGTATAACATCTCTCGGTCCTCCTGTTTGTACTTTTGGTGGGTTCACCACGAACCACACCGTGAATAGTACCGGGAGGACCGCTCTTTCATAGAATCAACAGAGTCGCGATTTTCCAAAATCGCAGCCCGGCCCGCGGGACTCTCGTTTGGGGGTCTTCGGCAAAATCTGTGGGTGAAAAATGGGCCTACGGGGGATTCGTCCTGGCAAGGTGGATTTTCTGAGGGATGGCAGGGCAAATAAATGACGGTGGAAACAGCCGCAAAACCGGGGTTTTCTTGTTGTGTAACGGCCCTCGTCGGGTCTCCCACATCTGCAACGCACGGACCTTTGCCACGGAAAAACGGGGATGGAATCTATGAATCAGATCGTTGAGGCTCCCGAAATCACGAAAACCCCTGAAAATCCAGATTCAAACTGAGTTTCACGGCCCAAATCAACCCACAGATTCTGCCGAGGAGGCTCGTTTGGCATCTTACCCAGGAACTGTGTGCCGGCCGGTCGCCCGCCCGTATCCGGGAAGGGTTCCGGCCGCGGTCATCCTACTGCGCGGCGAGAGGGGGTTTCAAGGCCAAGAATTAGCCACTCGTCGCTTGCCTTGTTGTCGCAATCGTTTTGATGGGCCCGGCCGGTTTGCCGTTTGCCGAGTCGGCTGTACCTTGCGCTGCTCGCACCCTTGCACGTAGCGGCCGCTGGGCAGGTCCAAGAGTATCGCTATGTTCTGGTGCCGCACAGCGCGTCTAAACGCTCGCACTCGCCGGTCCGTCCAGCCAGGGTGGACGTAATACTCGCCGGACGGTTGTAAGTTCGGCCCTGCGCGATAGTTATCTTCCGTGGCGGTCAACGGTCGGTAGCGGCAATCGATCACCCGAACTCGCCATCGGCGGCAGGCATCTAACTTCTTCCGCATTTCGTTGTATGAAAGGAGGTGATTGTAGATCATGAAGATGAATATGTCCTTTCGGCCATACCCGACGTGCTTCAGCATCCGCACCGCTTTGCGCACCTTCGGCCAGCTCGCGTAAGATCCATCCCACGCAATGCGCGGCATGATGAAGTGTGCGTCCTTGAGGAGCCTCGCGCGTTCGGGGGTGAGGTGTCGCAAGTCGAAGCCGCTTTGGCTCTCGCAAGACAAGGGCACACCGCCCTTCATGCGGTAGTCACGTAACTCATTCAAGATATTGTCGATGTGAGGATTGGCCAGAAGGTTGTTGTCGTAGAACACAAGCTTCCGCTTTTGGATTGTCGGTAGTACCGACTTTCGTACGGTGAAGTTTGGTTCTATGCGCCACGTTCCGCAAAACGCACATCGTCTGGGGCAGCCACGCGAGAGATGGACGATCTGGTAGTCGAGCGGTTCCGGCAGTAGCGAGTAGTCGATTGGACTTCTCTCGGCTGCACCGCCACGATACAGCCCCCGCGAGACTCTGGCAAACGGAGAGTTCCTCTTGCAGCGATCGGGCATCAAAGAAGCGTAGATTCCGCCAATCTCGATCTTCGCAGTCGGGTAGGCCCGATGGTAGAAAGCTGCTGCGTCGTGAACGGCTTGCGACCAGTATGTGAAAAGAGAAGTAATTAGCACTCTGTCGGGAGTGAACCCGCACCGCTTGTGCCCACGCACGAGGCGGACCGAGTCGCCCAGTTGCTGATGATAGGAGCCAATCTTCAGCAAGCCTACTGGCAGGGCGTGTGAGTGATTCCTGCTCTTTGTTGGGACCGGAAAGTCAGGCTCGACTAAGAGCAGCTTCATAATGGGCGCGAGACTTTCAAGAGTCAATTCCGTCTAGAATATTGGCACCATATTGCGATAGCCAATCCACTGGGTTCGGCGTCCCACTTGCCGACACCGCTTCACCCGCTTGCACTCCCCACTCCAACCTACCCTTGCCATGTGCCATCTGTACCTTCACAGATGCCTTTGAGAGATACTCACTGGGCCAGAACCCTGGCATAGGGGCGGCTACATCCTCGAAGCGACACAACACGAGCCAATGGAGCATCGGGCTATCTATGAATCCGCCATCCTCATCGCGTGCCCTCGTGCCCCGATAGCACACTTGTGGAAAGAACAACGCTGAAAAATTCGGGCTTCCAAAGTAGCTACACAGCATGTTGTGCAGCAATACCTTAAGGACCCACGAATGTGAACCGATCAGTCGAGTCCTCCGGTCCTCCGGTATCGGCGTGATTTCGGAACATTCCTTATAGAAGGCTCTTGCGTCACCTTGCAGCCGTGATGGTGTAAGATACGTTCGTATCTGCCCAGCGCCGATTTGATTTCGCGCCGTGATCATTAGTACGAAATGCCTCGGACCACCATTTCTCTTATAGCAATCGCGCTGATCAAGCAGCACCTGCCGAATCGCCTCAAAACGCCATAGCTTCTCGCCCTCTATTGTCCTAACCTTGCTGCCTATCTCATTGCAAAAATCCAAATTGTACAGCGTCACCACTTTATCTTGGACATAGCTCTGGCCCTCATAGTCCTTTCGGAGAAGAACGACCTCCTCAAAACTTCCGCAGTACGCCCGTCCAGGAATACGCTCTTTGCGCAAGTTGTATGTAAGCTCATTGTAGGCCGTTCTGCCGGTCAGCGGATTGTCCCTGTCCGGCGGCTCGAACGCGATTACCTCATCAATCATATCCTTCCACAACTTCACGTCGATGAGGTCGGTACCGGGAAGTCCAAGGTAACGGTAGCGCACGCTATGTTGAGCATTAAGATATCGAAGCAACGGCGTGTTCCATCGTTCACGCACCACGCGTTTCTCTGGATTATCTATGAATGTCTTTGCCACGTTACAGCTCTTCCTCCAGCAATTCGACGAATTGTGAAAGAATCGCCGTGTAGGTCGTCCTCTTTATCTGATCAAGCAGAAGCTCACTCTCGAAAATGCGAATGGCCCGTTGAGCGTCACCTGGTAACGTAATCCCACAGTTCTGTAGAGCTGTAACTAGGTCAGTCGGCGCGTCCTCAATCCGTGGCTTCAGCCTTTTCTTGCTCTTCGCTTCTGATTGCACTACTTTGACCAAATCCTGCTCAACCTTCCTTTGAGCCTCGTTACTTGTCTTCAGCGCGTCATTTACCAGGGCCTTGCAATTCCGCAGAAGTTCACGTGTCAACGACAACTCGGCCGCCTGCTCGGGCATCGATTGGAGATTCGTCTTGTGAATCGCCAACCGTCGCTCGCATTCCGCTATCCGCACGTTTGCCCGAAGAATCGAGTCCTTGTCCCGCTGTATTCTAGGAAGCTCGTCGCACAGCTTTTCGAGTTCGCTCTGCACTTCCGAGAGCACTTGCTCCGCGCGGCTCTGTTCCTGAATAGCGTTTGCCCATTTCTCGAGCCTGGCAATAAAGTCGGCGACCGCTTCGAGGAACTCTTGACGCGTGGAATTGTTTTCAAAGTCGCTTCGCGCGGCATTCGGAAGAACGGATGGATGCTGAATGATAATTTCGCCGGTTATGCGTCTATGAAAGACTATTCTCTTGAAGAATGGCTCGAGGTAACTACGTGTCCCAATGGAAAAGTCGAATTTTCTTAGCAGGAGCCCCCTGGTATCTGGATCCCTTATAACTCGCCGCCCATTTATGCATACCCAAGCGAAGCCATACTTCTCTTTGCCTCTTGTTATAGAGAAGAACTTCGGAGGAAATTGTTCCGCACGCACAAAAAGACTGTTGAGATAAGGCCGATAAATCTCCTCCTTTCGCGCCAATTTGCAGCGTAAGTGGAACAACTCGGTAGTCCTCTTCCTCAAACTTCTTCTGGATCGTCGTGCCATACCGAAACTCTGGGTTGAACGGCAGTGGGACGACGTTCTGTAAGTAAGAGACAACCCTTTCCCAATCCTGAAGTTGGCGGTAAGAGTCGGGCAGTAGATCACTCAGAATGAGACGGGTTCCATGATCAGAGATTACCGCCTCCTGATCATCCTCCACAAAAACGGAAGATTCGAGAAGTTTCTCAAGGTATAGCTTCGGCCCGAGGCCCTGCTTGCGACGCTCTTGCTCCCTCAGAAGTTCTTTCCGGATGTCACCGAAATTGAACACCAGTCGCGACCCGTGTGTCCCCTTTTTCTTGGTGAATATTTCAAGCGAATTACACAAGTTGAATGCCGAGTAGATCCCGATGCCACGAAAACCGACATTCTTTGTCGGGTTCTTATCGGAGATTCCGAGCCGGATAGCGCGTTTGGCCTCGCTCGGAGACATTCCGTGCCCAGAGTCCGAGACCGTGATCGTTGTTGGATCGATAATGAGTTCGATGTCTTTGGTGTTCGCGTCAATTGAATTCTGGATGTATTCGCGAAGGGCATCAAGCGTTTCGCGATAGAGCCCAGTTGTGAGTATCGGAAGTATTTCACCACCGATGTCCTCCTTGCTGAAGCGTGTCGGCGTTGGCATTGGCCCAGGCCTTGAGAAAAAGGGCTCGCGATTTTCGCGGTTCGATTGCACTGTGTAACGCTAATCTAGCTCGCGTACCTCGCCCCTCAGACTATTTCGGAGTGGCTGTGTCGTCAAGAACGCATTGGTCTTTGGGCGGTGCGCAGCGCCCGAGAGGACGCCGGCCCCACAACAAGAATCGGGTGTTTCTTGAGGGTTTCTCATGGAATTTCACAATTGTCGGGCGACACCGAAGCCAAACCCTACGCAAGGGGGGGCGTCACACATACTCTGCGAATTGATGGGCCGAGCCGAAACATAGGACGGTGGGGTAAGCCTCGGAATTTCGTTTCTCGGGATTTCCACGACGGCGCCCCAATACCCGCATCCCGTGCTCTGCTGCCACGCCCGCTCGTCGAACCAGATGGATGTATTCTCCTGCACCCGGCCCTCCCACGAAACCCACCCGGGGGCACGCAATCGACGCCCCGTCAGCAGCGCCGGCCGGACGAGACTCAACTTTTGTTTGGCACAATAGGGGTTCGCAACACGGTGGAAGGAAACAAACAATGGGCTAGGAGTGCCTACTTGTGAAAACTATGCATACGTGGCGAATCCGGAACTGAGACGCCTTCGCTTCTCTTCACGTCCGCTCCGGCTGCCCGGCCGGGTCCTCTTTCGCGTCCAACGCCTCCAACGCGGCCAGCAGTTGCGTGTCCTGGAAAGGAAGGACGCTGCGAAGGTCGAACAAGAGGCGATCATCCTTCACGCGGCCGACCACCGAGGGCGTGCCGGTGCGGAGCGACGCGGCAAGCTGATCGACAGCGATCGCCGCCGGCTTCAAGGCCACGCACCAGGTGGGCAACTCCTTCGTGTTGAAGGCCGGCCCGCCGAGACGCGAGACGTCGGCCACGGCCTCGGCCGCGCGGATGACCTTCGTGGCGGCGGCCTGCGGGGCCAGCCGCTCGGCCCGGTTCTTCAAGTTCTCGACCGACGTGGTTAGCAGCCGCAGCAACGGCACGCGGTGCCGAACGGTTCTCGGGATCGCGATACAGCCGCAGCGTGGCGGCCAGGGCGGCGAGCGTCAGCTTGCCCACCCGCAACGTCCGGGCGAGCGGGTGGCGTTCGATCTTCTCGACCAGCGGCTTTCGGCCCAAGAGGATTCCGCATTGCGGCCCGCCCAAGAGCTTGTCGCCGCTTAGCAGCACGAGGTCGGCCCCGCACTTGACGCTCTGACCGACGACCGGCTCGCCCTCGAAGCCGAAGGGGCCGAGGTCGAACATGGCGCCGGAGCCGACGTCGTGGATTACCGGCAGCTTGTACCGCCGGCCCACCTCGACCAGGGCTTCGAGAGTCACGCCCGCGGCGAAC
This sequence comes from uncultured Planctomycetaceae bacterium, assembly GCA_963759115.1. Classification (GTDB taxonomy): domain Bacteria; phylum Planctomycetota; class Planctomycetia; order Pirellulales; family Thermoguttaceae; genus CAVWXT01. The sequence goes on along the minus strand of CAVWXT010000001.1, from coordinate 323,836 downwards.
CCGACGGCCACGAGGTTGCTGGGGTGGACCAGCAGCAGGGCGGCGGTGCGGGGGCCGATGGCCTCGCTATAGTCGTCGGGGCGGGTGTGGTTGGTCGTGCCCACTTCGCGGAGCACGGCCCCGCTGGCGGCCATGACCTCGGGCAGGCGGTAGTTGTCGCCGATCTCGATCAACTGGCCGCGGGAGACGATCACCTCGCGGCCCGCGGCCAGCGCGGCGAGCGCGAGCAAGGTGGCCCCGGCGTTGTTGTTGACCACCAGGGCCGCTTCGGCGCCGGTGAGTTCCCGCAGCAGGCCCTCGACGGCGTCGTGCCGCCGCGACTTGCCGCCGCCGGCCAGGTCCATTTCCAGGCTGGCGTAGCCGCGGGCGACCGCCGCCATCTCGGCAATGGCCTCATCAGCCAACGGCGCGCGGCCCAACTCGGTGTGCAGCAGGGCCCCCGTAGCGTTGATCACCGGCAACAAGACGGGCGACTGGCTCTCGGCAACTCGCCGGGCGATCCGCTCGGCCAGGTCGCTCACGCTGGGCAACGTCCGGTCGGCGGCGGCCGTCTGCACCTCGTGGCGGACCTCGTCCAAGACCGTCCGCACGGTCGAAACCACGGCGTTGTGACTGATCCGCTCCAGCAGCGACTTGAGTGGCGGACTCTCCAGCAGGTCGCGAACGGACGGCAGATTGCGGAGGGGATTGGGCATCATGCCTTGAAGTATGACTCCCCGCACCGGGGGAGTCAACCACCGTTGAGAACTGACCGGCACGGCCACCACCCTTGCGAAACGACGGGCCGTGAGGGCGCACGATGTCTGCCGAGGCACCGCGTCCGTGGTCACGCCAGAATAGCCGTCTATCGCACCGAGATGTTCGGGTGCCAGGCAGCTAGCCTGCCCGTGTACCCTGCACGGGCAGACAAGCTGCCCGTGGCACCCAACGCCCGTGCGAAGGAGCCGGGAAAGAGGTCTACATGTCGAGGCGCGGCTTGCTCAGCCAGTCGCTGACGTTCTTCGGCTTTTCGGGCTCCTTGGGCTTGAGCCACGAGGGGACCCACGATTTCGAGGTCGTCTTGGGCGGGACCTCGGGCATGTGCGGGGTGGCGTACATCTGGGGAGGCGCCTTCGCCGGTTCCGGTTTCTTGCCGGTGATCGTGTTGCCCACCTTGGCGAGCGCATTTCCCGGCGCCGCGACCACCTTGCTCAACGTCGACGGCGGACTTGGGGCAGGCTTCTTCGCAGGCGTCTGCGCCGCGCTGTCGGAGGAAAACGGGTGCAAGAGCGACCAACCCTCGCATCGGGTCGGACTCACGCCGGCCAACACGATCAGCATCGCCGCAATGGCCGACAAAACTCGCACGGTTCTTACGACCATGATCGTCACCCTTCGTGATGGGCTGTCAGAAGAGAAAGAGACGAGCGCCTAAGGCAACCGAGCCTGGACGCGGGATCGGGGGCGGAGTGTCGCAAATCGGCCGCGAAATGTCCAGGGCAATTTGCACGGACCGCGATTTTTCTATCCTGCGCACATTGCCCGCGTTCACGCCAACATCGCCCTGACGGTCTCCCGATTGACCGGCCGGATGATGCCCCGTTCGCAGATGATCGCCGCGATCAGCGCGGCCGGGGTGACGTCGAAGGCCGGGTTGTAGACGGCGATCCCGTCCGGCGCGGTCTGCCGGCCGAATCCGTGCGTAATCTCGCGCGGGTCCCGTTTCTCGATGGGAATCTCGTCGCCGCCGGCCAACGACAGATCGAAGGTGCTGCTGGGGGCGGCCACGTAGAAGGGGATGTGATGGGCCGCGGCCAGCACCGCCACGCCGTAGGTGCCGATCTTGTTGGCCGCGTCGCCGTTGGCGGCAATGCGATCGGCGCCGGTGACGACGGCCTGCACCCGGCCCTCCCGCATCACTTGGGCGGCCATGCTGTCGCAGATCAGCGTTACGTCGATCCCCCGCTGCTGCAATTCCCAGGCGGTCAGCCGGGCGCCCTGCAACAAGGGGCGGGTTTCGTCGGCATAAACGTGCAGGGTCTTGCCCGACTCAGCGGCGGCGAAGAACACGGCCAGGGCCGTGCCGTAGTCGGAGGTGGCCAGCCCGCCGGCGTTGCAATGGGTTAGCACGCCCTGGCCGTCGCCGAGTAACGCGGCCCCGTGGCGGCCGATCGCCCGGCACATTTGCCGGTCTTCTTCGTGGATGGCTCGGGCCTCGGCCAGCAAGGCGGCGGCGATTTCGGCGGTTGGCCGGCCGCGGAGTTTTTCGGCCGCGCCCCGCATTCGCTTGAGCGCCCAGAAGAGATTGACCGCGGTGGGCCGGCTCGTGGCCAGGTAGTCGGTCACTTCCGTCAGCCGGCGGAAGAAGGCCGCCTCGTCGCCGTCGGCGACCTGTTGCACGCCGACACACACGCCGTAGGCCGCGGCGATGCCGATGGCCGGGGCGCCGCGGACGCGGAGCATCTTGATGGCTTCCCACACCGCCGCCACGTCGCGGCAATCGATCTCGACAAACTCCACCGGCAGCCGCGTCTGGTCGATCAGCCGCAGGTGGCCGTCGATGCCGCCGATCCAGTAGAGAGTTTGCAGGTTCTTCATAATGCCGACAACCGGAGCCTTCTTATGATCGACCGATAAACGAAGTTCGCATTTCCCGCGTACTCCTCTCGCTCCGCGAGAGGGAAAGCGTCACGCGGAGCGTGACGAGTACGGAAGTTGTTCCGCGCCCGATCCCTGATTATGGTAACCGAAACAACCGCCGGGCGTTAGCCGTCGTGATGGGGGCAAGTTTCTCAACCGGCACTTCGCGCAACTCCGCCAGGAAGGCGGCCGCGTGGACCATGTAGGCCGGCTCGTTCCGCTTCTTTTTGCCGCGGAAGACCTGCGGCACGAGGTACGGGCTGTCGGTTTCCACGAGCAGGCGATCGTCGGGGATGGTTTTGGCGGCGGCCCGCAACGGGTCGAACTTCCGGTTTGAGTAGGTCACGTTCCCGGCAAAGCTGACATACAGGCCCAAGGCGAGGCACTCGGCCGCCAACGCCGCATCGCCGCTGAAGGCGTGCAGCACGCCGCGGAGCGGGCCGCGGTCGGCCGCCGCGCGGAGCATCGGCATCAGGTCGTCCGCGGCGTCGCGGCAATGGAGGATCACCGGCAGGTCGCGCTCCTGGGCCAGCCGCAGATGGCGATCGAGGTATTCCTGCTGCATCGGCAGCGGCGCAAAATCCCAATAGCGATCCAGTCCGGTTTCGCCGAGGGCCACGACCCACGGGTGGCCGACCAGGGCCGTGACGCGCTGCCAATCGCCCGGCGCGGCTTCGGCCGTCGAGTTGGGATGGATGCCCACGGCCGCGAAGAAATCGTGCTCTTCGGCCAATCGCACCACGGCCTCGGACGAAGCGGCTGAAACGGCCGGGCACACGATCGCGTTGACTCCCGCCGCCTGCGCCGCGCGATCACCTCGCCGCGATCGGCGTCGAACTCCGGCTGGTCGAGGTGGGCGTGGGAGTCGATAAATGACGAATGGTGAATAATGAATGATGAACTATCAGACGACGGTTCACGGTTCCCAGTTGTCGGCTGGTCACTCATCATTCATCACTCATCATTCCGCATTCATCATTTCCTTGAGTACGTCCACGTGTCCGCGGACGTTGCCGAAGATCTCTTCGGCCAGGGAGTGCAAGGGCGGCAGGCCCTCGAGTTGGGCGGCGAGCGCTCGACGGCGGCCGCGGCCCGCTGCTGGTCGTCGATCACCTCTTGCAGCAGGAACTCCAGCCCGAGGTCGTTCTTGGCGGCCATCGATGCGGGGAAGCGGCCGGGATCGGGCCGGCCGCCGCACTGGGTGATCGCTTCGGCCACCCGCCGGGCATACATCTGCTGATCGGTCACGAGGCGGTCGAGCGCCGCCTGGATCTCGTGGTGACGCGTCTGCGCCCAGGGCCGGGCATTGGCCAGGTAGGCCGGCAACGAGCGGCAGAGCAGCTTCAGCAGTCGTTCGAGCGACGGGATCGCTTCAGTGGGGTTCATGGCGTGTTGCCTGCTACTTTTGTCGGCCGTCCCGTGAACGGCTGCCATTTTTTCGCAACCTCTCTAATTGAAGAGCGAGGACGAGGCGGCGTTGGCCCAATACAGCAGCCGATCCAACAGGAAGAACAACGCCACCACGGGAACCGTCAGCATCGCACAGTAGGAGCCGGCCAGCGAGCCCAGCGGAATCTCGGGCGCCTGGCGATACAGCGGCTCGGGCGAGAAGATCATCACCCTGACCACGCGGAGATAATAGAACAAGCTCAACACGGTGTTCAAGACGCCGATCATCAGCAGCGTCCAGAGATTGGCCTCGACCAGGGCATACAAGATCGTCATTTTGGCGGAGAAACCGGCCAGCGGCGGCAGCCCCACCAGGCTGAACATGACGATCGCCATGCACACGGTCAGTCCCGGCGACCGGCGCATCAGGCCGGCGTAGTCGGCAATCTCTTCGCTTCCTAGGGCATTGCGAAGGAAGGCCACGATGGCGAAGGCGGCCAGGTTCATGAACAGGTAGATGCTTATGTACACCACCAACGCCGCGATGGCCGATTGGGCCGCCGTGGGGTCCGTGCCGGCCAGCGCCGCGGCGGCGGCCACGGGCATCATCATGTAGCCGGCATGGGCGATCGTGGAATAGGCCAAGAGCCGCTTCATGTTCGTCTGCCCATAGGCGGCGAGGTTGCCGAACGTGCAGGTGATCGCGGCCAGCACCGACAGCAGCGTGACAATGTAGTGCCGCACGGGCTCCAGCGCCGCCGGATCGGCATCCGCCGTGAACGAGAACCCCGCGGCCAACCGCACCAAGAGCCCCAGCGCGGCGGCCTTCGAGGCGACCGAGAGAAAGGCGGCCACCTCGGCGGTGGCGCCCTCGAACACGTCGGGGGCCCAAAAGTGGAACGGCACGGCCGAAAGCTTGAACGCCACGCCGACCATTAACATCAGCCCGCCGAGGGTCAGGACCGCCGTTTGATCGGGCCCGACGCCGCAGGCGATCGAGTCGGCCAGCCGTGCGGCCATGGTAGGCAGGTGGGCCGAGCCGAGCACGCCGACCAGCAGGCTCATGCCGTAGAGCATCACGCCGGCCGTGCCCGCGCCGAACACCGCGTACTTCAGGGCGGCCTCGCTGCTCTTGGGGCGGTTCCGCTGCATGCCGGCCAGCACGTAGCACGGCACGCTGGCCATCTCCACTCCCAGCAGGACGATCAGGACATGATTGGCCGAAATCATCAGGCACATGCCCAGCAGGGCGCCGAGCATGAGCACGTAGAACTCGGTCAGGTCGTCCTGGAAAAGGGGGAAAAAGGGGACAGGCACCTTTTGTGCGAAGCACCCGGAGGGCCGTTCCGGCAAAAGGTGCCTGTCCCCTTTTTCCACATAGCGCGCTGTCCCCCTTTTCCCCGGCGATCTGCGTGAAGGCCAGAAACAACACGGCAAACAACAGCAGCAGGACGCGCAGGACGACGCCAAAGCTGTCGGAAACCAGCGTGCCGGTGAAGATCGGCAGGGCCCGCGGAATGGGCCCGAAGAACCAGGCCCAAGGAATGGCAAGACACAGGGCCGCCAAGAGGCCCATGAGCGTGAGGTAGAACGCGCCGGAGGTCCAGCGCGGCAGGATGGTTCGCCCCAGCAGCACCGCGACGATCGTGGCGCAGATCGCCAACTCGGCCCGGAACGCCCACAGCGAACCGCCGCCAAGCGTGTCATGCACAACGGATTGCACCAGTTGGTCGAAGTTCACGGCTTGGGCAGCTCCTGCGGTACGGCGGCAGCGAGGTCGGCGTGGGCCGTCCAATTGCGCATCTCCGTCACGGTCTTCTCCACGCTCGGAGTCATGTAGTCGAACAGCGCCCGCGGATAGACGCCGAACAAGATGGCAAACGCCAACAACGGCGCGGCGATGGCCACTTCACGCCGGGTCATGGGCGTGAGGGCCTCGGCGTGCGGGCCCTTGTATTCCGACCCCAGGTAGACCCGCTGGATGGTCCAAAGGATGTAACCGGCCGTGAGAATCACCACGGAGGCGGCCACCACGGCCAGGGCCTTGCTGTAGCTCCACGTGCCCAGCACGACGAAGAACTCGCCGATGAATCCGCACAGCCCCGGCAGGCCCAAGGCGGCAAAGAAGATGCCCATCGATATGCCGCTATAGAGCGGCATGCGGCCGAACAAGCCAGCCGAACTTGTCGAGGTCGCGATGATGCACGCGGTCGTACACCACGCCGACCAAAAAGAACATGCCAGCCGAGCTGATCCCGTGGGCGATCATCTGGAACATGGCCCCGCTCATGCCCATCGTCCAGTAGTCGGTGTTGTATTGGATCGAGGCCGTGGCGCTCCAGGCGCCGATGCCCAGCAGCACGTAGCCCATGTGGCTCACCGAACTGTAGGCCACGAGGCGTTTGAAATCTTTCTGGGCCAGGGCGGCCAGCGCACCGTAGACCATGCTCACCGTGCCCAGTCCGCAGACGAACCAGGCCAACTCGTGGCCGGCGTCGGGGCAGATCGGGTAGCAGATGCGGATCACGCCGTAGCCGCCCATCTTCAACAGCACGCCGGCCAGGATCATCGAGATCGGTGTGGGGGCCTCCACGTGGGCGTCGGGCAACCAGGTGTGGAACGGCACCGACGGCAGCTTGATGATGAATCCGATCAAGAGCAGAACGAACGCCCACCACGACAGCGTCTTGCCCCACAGGGCCTGATGGAAGGGCGAGTCGGCGAGTTGCCCAATCCGGGCCAGTTCCAGGATGTCGAAGGTGTGCGGCTTGCTGGCAAAGTAGAGCATCAGGATGGCCACCAGCATCAACACGCTGCCCACCAGCGTGAACAGGAAGAACTTGATGGCGGCGTACTCCCGCCGCGGCCCGCCCCAGATGCCGATGAGGAAATACATCGGCAGCAGCATCACTTCCCAGAACACGTAGAAGAGGAAGAAGTCCAACGACAGGAACACGCCCAACATACCCGTTTCCAACAGCAGGAACAGAATGCAGTAGGCGCGGACGTTTTTGGTGATCGGCCAGCTTGCCCCCATCGCCAGCACGCTCAGGAACGAGGTCAACAATACCAGCGGCAGGCTGATGCCGTCGACGCCCAGCGAGTAGTAGATGTGGAAGCCGGGGATCCACGAGTGGCGGACGACGTTCTGCATTTCGGGCGTGTCGAGCGTAAACCGCCCCATCACCGGCGGCGTGCTGTTGGTGGGAATGGCCAGCCAGATCGTCAGTATGAACACGAGAATCGTCACCAAGAGCGAAGACCAGCGGACCGCGTCGTCGGTGCCCCGCATGACGCACAGCATGAGCCCGCCCAACGCAGGCAAGAAGATGATCAGGCTCAACAGCCAGGTCAAGGCGACGTTTGGATCGGCGAAATTGAAGAACGACATTGTGATTAGTGACCATATCCCTTCTATTGCTATTCCATACCAACTCATCAACACAAACAGCCCCACGGTGCCCACGACGATCCACATCACGTACTGGCGGATGTTTCCGGTCTGGACCGTTCGCAGCCGCAGCCCCAGGGCGTAGGTCCACCGCGCCAGCAGATTCACCGCGGCATCGACAAACGTGCGGTCGATCCAGTCGTCCACCAACGCCACGGCGCCGACCGCCCGGGCCGCATTGTCGGCCAGCCAGTCGATGCCCTGCTTGTCGAACGCCGCCACCCAACCGGCGACGCGTTGCACGGGCCGGACAAAGAGGAAGGCGTACAACTCGTCGAACAACCACTTGCGGCTGAACAACCAATAGAAGGGCGCGAAGCTGCGGCTTATTTCCTTGGGATCGAACTTGTGCCAGAGGTAAATCGCCGTGGCCAACAGGAACCCGGCGGCGGCCGTGGCGAAGGCCGCCCACTCGGCGGCGACCGCGATGCCGTGGCCCTCCGGGCTGTGGGCGAAGTGCTCGGAGGGCATGGTCACGCTCGGCCAGATCGAGCCGTGGTCGATGCCCTCTTCGATGCCCGCGGGCCGCGCCTGCTCCAGCAGCGGCCGAAGCCCAAGACCGGTGAAGGGAACGTTCCACGCCGACACCACGGCCAGCGCGGCCAAAATCATTAGCGGCACGGTCATCGTCTTGGGCGATTCGTGGGCATGATAATACACGTGGCCGTCGCGGGGATTGCCGGCGAAGGTCATGTACCACAGGCGGAACATGTAGAAGGCCGTGAGCCCCGCGCCGAAGATGGCCGCATAGAAGAACACGCCGCCCATGCCCGGATTGGCGTTCTTGAACGACAGGGCCTGGGCGATGATGGAATCCTTCGAGAAGAAACCGCTCAGCCCGATGAACGTCGTGGGAATGCCCGCCCCGGCAATCGCCAGGCAGCCGATCAGCATGGTCGTGGCCGTGTAGGGCATCTTCTTTCGCAGCCCGCCCATCATCGGCATCTCGTTGGTGCCGCAGGCGTGGATCACCGACCCGGAACAAAGGAACAAGAGCGACTTGAAGAAGGCGTGCGTGAAGAGGTGGAACATGCCGGCCAGCCAACCGCCCAGTCCCAGGGCCAGCATCATGAAACCTAATTGGCTGACGGTGGAATAGGCCAACACGCGCTTGATGTCGCTGGCCGTGAGCGCGATCGTGGCGGCCAGCAGTAGGGTGATGCAACCCACGCAGGCGATCACCAGCAGCACCTCGGGCGTAAAGACCGGATAGAAGCGGCCCACCAAATACACGCCCGCGGCCACCATCGTGGCGGCGTGGATCAGGGCGCTCACCGGCGTGGGGCCTTCCATCGCGTCCGGCAACCAGACGTGCAGCGGGAACTGGGCGCTCTTGCCCACGCAGCCGCAGAAGATGCCCAGGCCGGCGAGCACGAGCAGACCGTAACCGTAACCTTCGGCCCGCCACTTCGTGATTCTTACGTCCATCGTCCACAAGTACTTCAAGAAAAAGCGGGCGACATCATTGGTTTCCGCTTCATATTCCTTGATTTGGCTTCTCGCACCCTCTCTCACCATGCCATTCGGGATCTGTAGTTGATGTTTGTTGTCGATACGGTCTTGAACCAAGGATGGGCCGGCTCCTTCCTGCTTCTCCTCTTCGTTCGCGCCGTTTTCGATGATTCGCCACTGCGAGATTTCGGCCGGCCGCACCTGGCTGAAAATGCCCGGCTTTGCGACTTTCTCACCTTTGGCGTTGACTACCTGATAATCGCCAAAAGAAAACGTCCCCATGCCGGCCCAGACGGCCATCAGGCCGACGATCATGCCGAAATCGCCCACGCGATTGACGATGAACGCCTTGTTGGCCGCGTTGCTGGCGCTCTGCCGCTCGTACCAGAAACCGATCAGCAGGTACGAGCAGATGCCGACCAGTTCCCAGAACACGAACACCATGGCCACGTTGCCCGCGATCACCAGCCCCAACATGCTGAAGCAGAACAGCGAGAGGTATTGGAAGAAGCGGCAGAAGCGGCCGCGGCGGCGGACCGGCTGGCCATCGCTCAAGGGGGCCAGCGTGTCGGTCACGTCGGCCAACTCGCCGTGCATGTAGGCGAAGGAATAGACGTGGATGCACGAGGCCACCAGCGTGACCATGCAGAACATGCAGAGTGTCAGGGCGTCGATGTAGTAGCCGACGGTCACGCGCAGCGAGCCGAACGCGCCCAAGACGTACCAATCGCCGGAAAGCGACGGCGGGACCGCGGCTTCATGGGCCCCGTGGCCCGCCGCAGCGACCAGCGGATGATTGATCAACCACAGCCCCAACGCGGCGACCGATAGGACGAACGACGCCATGATGGCCGCCGTGGCCACGTAGGCCGCGTAGTAGCCGGCCCGGCCCATCCGCGGACCGAAGAACACCACGAGCGCGAACGAGGCCAGCGGCAGCAGCCAGGCCAGGGCCAGTAGTATCGGCAGTGTGTGGTTGAAATCCATGCGACTTTACAGGACTGAGACGGTTGTCGAGAATTACATTGGAGTTCTCACGGAGCCCTCGTCGTTCCTAGCGGCTCGGGGTTGGTGTTCTTTCTGTAGCCCAATTTTTTACGACTGGGGATGCGAGGATCAAATGATCTTCTCCTTTTCTTCATTCGCCCCCTTAAGGGGGCTGGGGAGAAAAGGGGAAATTACTCACCTTCTTCCCTTCCCCAGTCGTAAACGACTGGGCTAGAGAAAAGACACTTGTTCCATGCCGATGGACCAAGATCGTCTCACAAAGTTCATCGCAAATAATGGACAGTCTCTATCCTCTCAGTTCTTCACCTCGATCCACGTCCACGGTGGCGTGGGTGTGGTAATAGTTCAGCGCGATGGCCAAAGCGACGGCCGCCTCGGCCGCGGCCAGCACGATCACAAACAGCGCGATCAGTTGGCCGTCCAGCCCCAGCGGACTCTGGCCGTTGGCGCGCAACAAGGGGCTGCCGAAGGCCACGAAGTTCAAGTTGGCCCCGTTCAGAACCAATTCGATCCCCATCAGCACGCCCAGCACGTTCCGCTTCGTAGTCATGCAGACCACGCCGCAGACGAACAGGATGGCGCTGACGAACAGGTAGTGCGACAGGCCAATGGGTTCGGTGAACAGGTTCATGAGGGCGAGGGTTCAGGGGTCAGGGTTCAGGAAGGGCGGCTCGATGGGTGCAGCGGGACGAGCCGGAGTCAGGATTCGACGCCCGTCGGCGTCCGAACCCTGAACCCTCCTGCGGGCGCGGGCGAGGTAGGCCGCTCCGATCAGCACCACGACCAGGTGAACGGAGATGATCTCGAACGCCAACAGGTGGCCCGACATGCCGCGGCTCAAGAGCAGGTCGGGCTGGTCGATCTGATCGACGCGGATGCCCATCAGCCCCAGCCCCAAGGGAGTGGCGGTGGGGTGATCGACCGGGCTGCCGCCGGCCGTGGCCCAATCGGGGATGCTCAGCGCGGCCTGCAAGAGCACGGCCAGCAGGGCCCCGCCCAGCACGGTCGCCAGAATCCACTGCCCGCCGCCGGTTTTCATTGTCACGAAGGGGCCCCGCGCGGTGAGCATCACGCCGAACACCAAGAGGACCATCGTGCCGCCGACGTAGACCATCAGTTGCACGGCGCCGACGAAGTCGGCCCCGGCCAGGAAGAACAGCCCGGCCACGGCGCCCAGCGCCACGACCAGGAAGCACGCCATGCGCACGATGTTGCCGGTCACCACCACCGCCACTGCGGACAGGCAGGCGATCATCGCAAACAGCAGGAAGAAGCAACTGTGCCAGTTGATGGCGTCCATTACGTTTCGCCTGCGCGATTGTCAGTGTTTAACCGGTGGTTCCAGGTCCGCGTCCTGCGAGGCGAACTGCCCCGCCGCGACCGCCGACATGTGGCGCAGCGTTCCCGCAACGCCGCCGGGCAAGAGGTACATCCAAAGCATGGTGCCCAACAGCATGGCCGATGCCAGCGGCACGCAGTATTTCAGGCAGGTGGTCATCACCTGGTCGATCCGCAGGCGGGGCAATGTCCAGCGGAGCCAGATCATGAACGTCACGCCGGCCACGGCCTTGAAGATGAAATTGGCCATGCCCAGCAGGTTGCCGAGCCAACCGAGCACCGTGTTCGGGTCGCCGCCGAGCCCCAGCCACGAAGCGATCGGCACGGGACCGTTCCAACCGCCCAGGAACAGCAGGGCGCCGAGGCCGCTGACGACGAACATCGAGGCGTATTCCGCCATGAAGAAGATCACCCAGCGGAAGCCGGAGTATTCGGTGAGGAAGCCCGCCACCAGTTCGCTCTCGGCCTCGGGCAGGTCGAACGGCGCCCGGTTGGTGCTGGCCACGGCACAAGTGACGTAGATCCAAAACGTGATAAACGCGAAGGGAAATACCTGGAAGAGGTTCCAGTTGAAGAACCAGCCGGCTTGCCGATTGCCGATCTCCACGAGGTCCATCGAGCCGGCCAGGAGCACGGGCACCACCACGCACAGCGCAGGGGGATTTCGTAGCTCACGACCTGGGCGGCCTCACGCATCGCCCCGTAGAGCGACCATTTCGAGCTGGAAGCGTAACCGCCCAAAATGACGCCGAAGACCTCCAGCCCGGCCACCGCCAGGATGAAGAACACGGCCGCATCGAGCTTGAGCGCGACCCAACCGCTGGCAAACGGCAGCGCGAGGAACATGCAGAAGGTCGCACAGAAACTGACGTACGGCGCGGCGCGGAACAGCACGTGGTCGGCCGCCGTGGGAATGGTGTCTTCCTTGCACAAGAGCTTGAGGCCGTCGGCCGGCGGTTGTAGCCAGCCAAAGCGGCCGCCGACCCGCGTCGGGCCCAGCCGGTCTTGAATCCGCGCCGAGACCTTCCTCTCCAGCCAGATGAACACCGCCGCGGAACTCAGCGCGACCACCAACAGGAGCGCGCACTGCACCAGCGCGGCGATGGTGTTCGCCACCCAGAGAGGAATCGGGATGTTGGTGATTAGCTCAGTCACGGTGAAGTTGTCAGTTGTCAGTTGTCAGTCATCAGGCATGCGTGATCAGCAGGTTCCTGACTGAGAACTGAAAACTGATAACTGAAAACTCTTCCTCCTATCTATCAATTTCTCCCAGCACCAAATCCAGCGATCCGACGATCGCCGGCACGTCGGCCACCAACACTCCGCGGCAAAGCTCCGAGATGACCGACAGATTGCAGAAGCTGCTGCTGCGAATCCGCACCCGCCACGGCACCGGAGAGCCGTCGCTGAGGACCATGAATCCCATCTGCCCCTTGGGGGCCTCGGTCTCCAGGTACGCCTCGCCCTTGTTGAGCTTCTTCTTCACGGCGATCGGCGCGTCGACCGATCCCGGCGCCCGGGCGTATTTCTCCAACGCCTGACGCACCAGGAATACCGACTCCACGACCTCCAGCATCCGCACGTAGAAGCGGTGCCAGCTATCGCCCACGATGGCCTCGGGCGGCACGGGCGGATAGGGATGGTCCTGGGGGTATTGGCCATTCGCGGCGGCGATCACCTCCCAGGTGTAGCCCTCGTACATCTCGGTGTAGAGCGGCTCGCCGTCGCGGCGGAGGTCCCAATTGACGCCGCTGCCCCGCAGCACCGGGCCCGTGCAGCCGTAGTCGAGGGCCATCGCCGGCGGCATCACCCCGACGCCGGCCGTCCGCTGGATGAAGATCGCGTTGCTGGTCAACAGGGCGTGCAGTTCGTCGATCACCGGCTCGAACTGGTCGAGGAACACTTCGCACCGTTTCAGCCAGCCGGGCGGAAGATCGTCAGTCACGCCGCCCGGGGCGATGTAGCTGTAGGTGAGCCGGGCCCCGCAGACTTCCTCGAACAGGTTGAGGATCTTCTCGCGTTCGCGGAAGGTCCAGATGAAGGGCGTGAAACTGCCCAGGTCGAGGCCGTAGCAGCCGGCCGCCACCAGGTGGCTGGCGATGCGGCCCAACTCGGCCACGATTACGCGGAGGTGCCGCGTCTTCTCCGAGACCTTCTGGCCCAGCAGCTTTTCGACGCACAGCGCCCAGCCGAGATTCATGTTCATCGCGGCCAGGTAATCGAGGCGGTCGGTATAGGGCAGGAACTGCCGCGGGCTCAAGTTCTCGCCGATCTTCTCGGCGCAGCGGTGCAGGTAGCCGATGTAGGGCGTAACTTCGATCACCACTTCGCCGTCGGTGCGCAACACGAGGCGCAACACGCCGTGCGTGCTGGGATGCTGCGGCCCCATGTTGATCAGCATCTCGTCCGTGTGGACGTCGAACTCGACCGTTTCGGGATGAACGCGCTCGGTTTGCATTTTCGTGTAGGGCGGATTTCCTGATCCGTCCGCGTTCGGGACGGACTAGGAAGTCCGTCCTACTTTTCTTACCTCGCCGGAATCCCGTGATACTCGGCCGGCATTTCGTAGTCTTTTCGCAACGGGTGGCCCACCCAATCCTCCGGGCAGAGAATGCGACGCAGGTCGGGATGGCCGCGGAAGAACACGCCCGACAGATCGAACACCTCGCGCTCGTGCCAGACGGCCGTGCTCCACACGCCGCTGACGCTGGGGACTTCAGGCAGTTGGCCCGGCACGTCGTCGCGCCACCGCGGCAGGCGGACCTTCAGCACCAGCCGATGGCGAAGCACGGTACTGGAGAGGTGATAGAGCAACTCCAAGTGCGGCTGCCACTCAACCTGGGCGGCCTTCTTCGCGTCCGGCTCGAAGTAGTCTACCGCCGTGATGCAGTGAAGCATGTCGAACCAGAGGTCGTGCTCTTCGCGGAGATAGCGGGCCACCTCCGCCAGCCCCTCGGCCTGCACTTCGATCCAGGGGTCGATAGCGTCGAAGTCGTGGGCCGCCAACCACGACGGGAACGGCTGCGACAATCGGGCGTGAATCTCTGGCACGTTCATGCTGTCGGGTGCGTGCAACGCACCAACCTCAATCATTGAATCATTGTTCGCGCGCTTCACGCACCCTACCGAGTTGGGCCGTCAGTGCCGCAGCTTCCGCCGGAGTGGCCGGGTGACGGACCGCACGCACCCAATCGAGATCGCCACGCCGCCAAACATAGGCGAACCCCACCAGCAGCACGGCGAAAAACACCCCCAGGTCGAGCATCGCGGCCAGCGCCAGGGTGCGGGACGACGCGGGCGTCAGAGCCACGTTGCCGCTCGACAAACCCAGATCGCGCATCTCAGCCGCCTGGGGAACGATCCTGCCTTCTCGTCCTTTGGAAGCAGTTGCAGCCCCCTTGTCTGCCAATTCTGCTGCCGCACGCGATTGGGTTGCCCATCCAAACACGGTGGCCGGAGGGAAGAAGAAGGCCACTTCGACCTCGAAAATCAGGAACACCAACGCCACGACGTAGAACCGCAGGTCAAACTGGACCGTTCCCGGCCCGATGGCCGGTTCACCGCACTCGTAGATGTCCGACTTCAGAGGGGTCGGATTCTGCGCACGAACAAACCACCCCAAAAGAAGGGACGCAAACACAAACACAAACCCCACCGTGGCGAACAGCGCCAAGTAGGCAACAATTGCGGTCGACGTCATCGGCGCAAGAAAATCTCCCCGCAGGCTCGACATCTGAAAGCGGATTATTTTAGGGGATGGCCGACATTTTGCAAGCCTCTGCGGCCGCCGGCCAGGGCCGATCAATTATTCACTGTGGGAGGCGACTCCAGTCGCCGATTGCCCGAAAACTGCTGCAAATCGGCGACCGGAGTCGCCTCCTACAAGTCCTATTCGGGAAAACTGATCGGCCCTGGGCCACCGGCGGTCGGATTGGGCCTGGCCGGTAAGGCGGGAACGTAGACGCGGCATCCTGCCGCGCGGGTTTGGCGAGGGCGTTCTTCCTGGCGTGGGCTTGAAGCGGGCAGGAAGCGGCAGGATGCCGCTTCGACAACTTGCGGAACGCCCTTGCCGGGCCTATCATAGGTGGAGTCAAGGCGGTGTGCCGCTTTGGCTCCCACTCCGCACAACATCCCCATTTCCTCGCAAGATCCAGGAGCTCAGCATGTCTCGTTGCAGCCGCCGTGATTTTCTGAAACGTACTGCCGTCGGCGGTGTGGCCGCCGCCAGTTTTCCGTTGGTCGGCACGAGAGCTTTCGCCCGAGTACTCGGCGCCAACGACACCGTCCGCGTGGCCGTGGTCGGCATCAACGGCCGCGGCACCGAGCACATCCGAGAGCTGTCCAAGCTCGTCAAAACGAACAACATCGAGATCGCCTACCTGGTCGATCCCGACAGCCGCCTGTTCGCCGAGAAGAGCGAACTGGTGAAGCGGAACACGGGCAAAATGCCCAAGTGCGTTCAAGACCTCCGCAAGGCCCTCGACGATCCCAACCTGGACGCCGTGACCATCGCCTCGACAAACCACTGGCACGCGATTCAGGGCATTTGGGCGTGCCAGGCAGGCAAAGACGTGTACGTGGAGAAGCCGTGCAGCCACACCCTCGTCGAGGGACGCAGGCTCGTCCAAGCCGCACGGAAATACAACCGCATCGTCCAGCAGGGCACGCAGAGCCGGTCCAACGCGCGATTCGTGGGCGAAGTGGCGGCCGTCAAGAGCGGCAAGTACGGCAAGCTGCTGGTGGCCTACGGCGAGGCCGGCAAGCCCCGCAAGGGCATCGGCTTCAAGGAGCCGAAGACGCCGCCCGAAGGGCTCGATTTCAACATCTGGCTCGGTTCCGCGCCGGAGCAGCCGTATCACGAGAACCTGGTCCACTACAACTGGCACTGGTTCTGGGATTTCGGCAACGGCGAGATCGGCAACCAGGGTCCGCATCACTGGGACATCGCCCGCTGGGCCATGCCCGAAGGCGCCGTGCCGCTGAGCGTGATCAGCGTCGGCGGCCGTTTCTACTGGAACGACCAGGGCCAAACGGCCAACACCCAGTTCACCATCGTCGACTTTGGCGGGCCGAAGATCCTGATGGAGAACCGCGACCTGGTCAAGAACGGCAGGCTGAGTTCGCGCAACGAGTTCCGCATGGAAGAGGGCGTGATCCGCAACGGCCAGTTCTTCCCCAAGGGCCAAGACAAGGGCGAGCCGTTGCCCGGCGTCCAGTCGACCAAGGACTTCCTCACCCGGCACTTCGCCAACTTCATCGACTGCGTTCGCAGCCGCAAGCGCGAGGACCTCAACGCCGAGATCGAGCAGGGCCACCGCTCCGTGTTGATGGCCCACCTGGCCAACATCTCCTACCGGCTCGGCACGGAAACGCCGTTCAGCGCGGATGCGAAGGCCCTGGGCGATGACGCTCTGGCCGGCGAGTCCTTCGAGGGTATGAAGAAGCACCTTTCCGACGAAGTCGGCATGAAGCTGGACGGCGCCACCTACCGCCTTGGCCGCAAGTTGGCCTTCGACGCGGCCGCTGAAAAGTTCCCAGGCGACGAAGAGGCCAATAAGCTGCTGACGCAGTCGTACCGCAAGCCGTTCGTGCTGCCGGACTTGACGTAGTCGAGAGGCGTAGGGGAGACAAGCGAAGCGCAGTCCCACCAGACATATCGGACTCATTGGCGGGACTGCCTTTCGCTTGTCCCGCCCTACAACTCGATCATCCGACCTGTTGCCGAGATCGAACTCGGTTGTTCACATCGAACGCCCCCCATTGCAATGGGGGGCATTCTTACATGGGGGAACACACTGATGTCCAAAGTGAAGCTACTCGCCCGTGGCTGCCTCTCGCTCGCGTTTTGTACGGTACTGGCCGGCGTGACCGCCAGAGCGGCCGATGCCGCAAAGCCGCAACCGAGCGCCCAGCAAGATAAGCCCAAGGCCGAGTGGCTCGATCCCGACCGCGCAGAGATCAACGGCACAGTCTGGAAGAGTTTCCCCAGCAAAGTCCTCGGCCGCGACGTGAGCTATCGAATCTACTTGCCGCCGGGGTACGAGCAACAGACGCAACGCTATCCCGTGATCTATTGGCTGCACGGCATGAACGGGAACCAGCGGACCGGCGCGGAGTGTTTCGTCCCTCACGTAGACGCCGCTATTCGCGAGCACCTGCTGCCGCCGGTCATCGTCGTGCTGCCCAATGGCATGGTCGACAGCTTCTACCGGGACGCCGCCGACGGCAAAATGCCCATGGAAAGCGTCCTCGTCAAGGACTTGATTCCTTGCATCGACCAGACCTATCGCACGATTGCCGACCGCAGCGGGCGAGCGATTGAAGGATATTCGATGGGCGGCTACGGCTCCGCGCATTTGGGGTTCAAGTACCCGGAACTCTTCGGAACGGTTGTCGTCAGCGCGGGAGCCGTGAAGCCCGGCGCGCGCATCGACCACGTCAATAACGCGGATTACCCGGAGGAGGAGCCGCAGTTCTTGGCCGAGAAGAATGCCGGCAAGTTGCGTCAGACCCACATCCGCATCGGGGTCGGCGATCAGGATTACCTGTTTCCGGCCAACCGGGAGCTTCACGAGCTGCTCGACCGGCTCAAGATCGAGCATCAGTACGAAGTGGTGCCCGGCGTGAAACACAGCGGCACGGCCTACTACAAGAGGTTGGGGACCGCCGGCTTCGAGTTCCACCGGAAGGCCCTTGAGTCATCGGCGGACGAGCGACGCCAAAAGAAATAGCCCGAAGGGCTTGTGATAGGGCAGCGCGGAAATAGCCCGAAGGGCTTGTGATAGGGCAGCCCAGGGTTGCCGCTTCAGCGGCTACCCTGGGGGAACGGCCGCACCTCCACGAAAAACCCCAACGGGGTTTCGTAGAACGGCGTCGCCCCGCGTACGCAACCCTTTCAGGGTTGAAAGATTGAGCCTGACCGTCCACCCGGGGTAGCCGCTGCGCGGCAACCCCGGGCTTTCATATTCAATCCCTTCGGGATTGGCAGGTACGCGCCTACTCCGGCAGATACAGCAGCCGGCCGCAGGTCTTGCAGAAGACCGGCTGGCCGAGCATGATCTGATTGCAGCATGTTCAGCGGAATCTGCTGGTTGCAGCCGCCGCAGCACTGGTTTTCGACCATGGCCAGGGCGTCTTCGCCCTTCTGCCGCACGATGCGGCGGTACATCTCGCGGATCTCGGCCGGGCAGGGTCGCCTCGGACTGCTGCAACTCGGCCTCCAGCCGGGCGACGTCGGCCGCCAGCACGCGGCTCCTGCTGGGCCACCTCGCCGCGGACTTCTGCCGGCCTTCTGCTTGGCGGCGGCCAGCGCCGCTTCCGCCTCGGCGATGTTCTTCTGGAAGGCGTCGACCTTCTCCAGGGCTTCGAGGATTTCGTCGGCCAGCACGCTGTTGGTCATCTCGTCGGCGGCGATCTGTTCCAGCAGCGCCTGGTACTCGCGGTTGCTGGTGGCCGCGTTGAGCTTGCGCCGCAGGTCCTTGACCTTGTCCTCGCCCGACTTCAGTTGAAGCTGCTTCTGGTCGGCGGCCATGCGAAGGGTCTTGGCCTCGGCCTTGGCCTTGGCCAGCAGTTCTTCGCGGTGTTGCACGTTGGCCTCGGCGGCGCGGATCTGCTTCGGGCCGCGATCGAGCCGTTCTCGTCAGGTCGCTAAGCTGGCGATGGATGCGGTGCAGGGTGCGGAGTACGGAGGTGCCGATGTTGGGTGGGGTGGAAGGCATGGGAGATTATCTCGGGGTAAGAGGATCGAAAGGTTGCACTGCCCACGTTGCGTGGGAACGGACAAGTAGCGTGACGCACCGGAGTTTGGGTGCCACGGCAGTTGTCTGCCCGTGCAGGTACACGGCAGACAAGCTGCCCGTGGACCAACCCGACACGCTTGTGCGGACCGGCCGTCACGAACGGCCGCCGGTCGAAAGCCGGCCGCGCGGTCGAAGTCCGGCGGCTTGACGCCCGCGTCAGCCGGCTGCGTGCTCGAGAAATCCCTCGAGCTGCTGGCTGCGGACGGGATGTTGCAGTTTTTTGACCGCCTTGGCCTCGATCTGCCGCACCCGCTCGCGCGTGACCTTGAAGATGCGGCCCACCTCTTCCAGGGTATAGGTGTAGCCGTCGCCCAGGCCGTACCGCAGGCGGATGATCTCCCGCTCGCGGTAGGTGAGCGTCTTGAGCAGGGCTTCGATCTTTTCGCGGAGCAGTTCATTGCTGGCGGCCTTTTCCGGCCGGGGCAGCCCACCGTCCTCGATGAACTCCCCGAAACAACTATCTTCGCTCTCGCCGACCGGCCGGTCAAGGCTTACCGGATGACGGCCCATGGCCAACACCCGGCGGGTCTCGTCGACCGACAGGCCGGTGGCGGCCGCCGCCTCTTCGGTGGTCGGCTCCCGGCCCAACTCCTGCAAGAGCTGTTTCGAGGCATTTCGCAGCTTGCTCAGCACGTCGATCATGTGGACGGGGATGCGGATGGTGCGGGCCTGATCGGCGATCGCCCGGGTGATGGCCTGGCGAATCCACCAGGTGGCGTAGGTCGAAAACTTGAATCCGCGGCGATACTCGTACTTGTCGACCGCCCGCATCAGGCCGGTGTTCCCCTCCTGGATGAGGTCCAGGAAGCTCAGCCCCCGATTGCGGTATTTCTTGGCGATCGAGACCACCAGCCGCAGGTTGCCGCCGGAGAGCTGCCGTTTGACCTGCTCGTAGTCCTGGTACTGGCGGCGCATGGTCTCGCAGCGCGTGCGGAGGCTCTTGGGGCTCTCCTGGGTCAGGACCATCAGGTCGCGGAGTTCGCGGCGCAGGTTCGCCCGCTTGTCGCGCGTGGCCGGGTTGTCGAGCAGCAGCCGCAGTTGGCGGCGGATTTCGTCCATCCGGGCCAGCGAGTCCTCCATCTGCCGCATCATGGCCTGCACGCGGCGGGTCCGCAGGCTCAACTCCTCGATCAGCGTGAGCATCTTCCGGCGGCGGCGGATGAACCGCTTGCGGGCCTCCTGCGCGGTCGGCCGGCGAGGTCCGCCGGTTCAGCAGCAGGCGGAAGTCCTTCTGGTTCTCCTCCATCAAGTGGGAGAGGGTGCTCAGGTTGTGCGGCATCCGGGCGATGATCTGCTCCTTGGTGAGCCGCTCGGTCAGCGAGACCTTGATCGTGCGGTCGAAGGGCAGCGCGCCCTTGTGGACCTTGACCAGCGTGCCGACCGTCGCCCGCATCGCCATCGCGCAGCCGATGCACGGTGCGGCGGAACCGCTTCCGCGTGACCTCGATCTTCTTGGCCAGGGCGATCTCTTCCGCCCGCGCCAACAGCGGAATCTCCGCCATCTGGCTGAGATACATGCGGATCGGGTCGCTGCTGAACTTCGTGACTTCGCCGGGCAGCGGCGGCGGATCGACCGGCCCGCCGGGCACTTCGCCCTTGGCCAGCCGCTCGGCGCTGGCTCGCTCCGGCGTCCGAGTCGTGCTCCGCCGCGTCGTAGAACTCGGGCTCCGGCGGCTGATTCACCAGATCGATGCCCTCTTCCTCCAGGGCAATCAGCAGATTGTCGAGCTTGTCGGGATTGACTTCCTCGTCGGGCAGATAGTCGTTGACCTCGTCATAGGTGAGATAACCTTGCGACTTCCCCCGGGCGACCAGTTCCTGCAAATCCTTGTCGAAAAGGTCCACCGTACATACTCCTTTCGCGCATCCATCGCGCGCTGGGTGATAAAGGAATCTCCGGTCCATGGCATCCTTGCCCGTCCGTGGGTTTGGAAATGCCGTGCCGGTCACACACAAAGGGGAGTTGTCGCACTCGTCGTTGCGGTCGCAGGCATCCTCACCCGTCCGTGGGCTCGGAAATGCCGTGCTTCGGTCTGGTTCGCTTTTGGCGGATGATGTCCTCCAGCAGTGCGGCCTGCTGTTGGGCATCCAGCCCTCCCTCGCGCAGCGCCACGATCTGTGCGGGACGCTGCCTCTCGATCTCCTTTCGTTGCATGGTCTTGACCAACTCGTCCAACAACGCCGCGGGATCGGCCGCCGGCCGACCCTTGGCCTGTCCGCTCTCGTCCAGCCCCACCAACAGGCTCTTCATGGCCGGCTCGTCGAACTCCAGCATCAGCCGGTCGAACGCGGGCACGACGCCCTCGTCGGCCAGCCGGCAACATGTTTCGTAAATCCGCCGGCACGGCTCGGCGGCCAATTGCTCCGGCCGCGATGCGGCTTCGCATCGACGGAAATGCACTCGGGATGGGCGATCATCAATTCCAACAACTCCCGCTCCCACGGATCGATCGCCGCTTGCGGCTTCGCAGTCGGCTCATCGGCCGGCGCGGCGTGCCATCGGCCGGCGTGCCACTGGCATAGCCAGTGCCACGCGGCCGTGCGGCCGCGCGCCGCAGCGCCGTCAGTCGCCGCCGCAACTCCAGCTCGTCGACGCGGAACTTGCCCGCCAGCCGCTGCACGATCTTCTGTTCTTGAATCCGGGCATCGCCGCGGGTTTCGCCGCTGAGGCGCGGGGCCTTCGCCACGATCGCCAGCAGCCGCTCGATCGCCTGGCCGACGCCGTGGACGTCGCGTTCCACGTCGATGCCGCGGGTCGTCACCTCGTAGGCGTGGTCCAGGGCGTCGACCGCCTTGGTGGCCAGCAGTTCGGCAGAACGCCTCGGCCCCGTACTTGTGCAGGTAGTCGCACGGATCGAGGTCTTCGGGCAGGGTGAGGATCCGCAGATCGGCCTGCTGGGCGATGAACAGTTCCAACACTTCGTTGGCCCGGCGCGTGCCGGCCTCGTCGCCGTCGAGCACCAACACGATCCGATCGGCGTGGGCCTTCAGCAGGCGGATGTGCGACTCGCCCAACGCCGTGCCCAGCACGGCCACCGCGTTCTGGAACCCGTACTGGTGGGCGACGATCACGTCGGTGTAGCCCTCCATCACCAAGGCCGTGCGGGTTTTTCGCAGGGCCTCGCGGGCCAGGTCGAGGCCGTAAAGCAGCTTGCTCTTGGTGAACAGCGGCGTTTCGGGCGAATTGACGTACTTGGCCGGGCTGGTCGTGCCCAGTTCCGGCAACACCCGGCCGCCGATGCCCACCGGCCGGCCCTGGGCGTCGCGGATCGAGAACAGCAACCGGCCCTTGAAGCGGTCGTAAAGGCTTCCGCCCTCGGCCGGCCGGGCGAGAATGCCGATCGTCTCCAAGATCTTCGCCCGCCGCGCCAGTTTCTCTCGATTCGCTTCGCCTGCCACGCTGGCGGAGAATCCAATCGCGCTCCAGCGGCGAGAAGCCCAAGTGGAACCGTTCGATGCTCTCGGCCGTGATGCCCCGCTCTTGCAGGTAGCGGCGGGCGGCGTCGGCCTCGGGCGATTCCAGCAAGCACTGGTGATACTGTTTTTCCGCCCAGGCCATCGCCTGCAACAGCGTTCGCTTATCCTGCGAGCCGTTGCGCCGGTTGTCGAATCCTCCGAGCCGCTTGCGGCTTCGCCCGTAGGGCCGTCGGCCGCGTGCCGTCGCCGCGGTTGTTCCGACGGGGATGCCCGCCCGATCGGCCAGCATTTGCAGGGCTTCGCGGAACTCGACGCCCTCCATCTTCATCACGAAGCTGAAGACGTCGCCGCCGATGTCGCACACCCAGCACTTGAACGACTGCCGCTCGGGGTTGACTTGCAGGCTGGGGCGGGTGTCGTCGTGCCAGGGGCAGAGGCCCACGTAGTTGCGGCCCTGGCGGCGCAGTTGGATGTGGCTGCCGACCAGATCGACGATGTCGACCGCCTGCTTGACCCGCTCTTTGGTGTCGAACGAGCCGCTAGACACCGCTAGCTCCCGTGTGGCCATTCCGGCGAATTCCATTTCGCGTGCCCTCTGCCACAGTCCGACAAATCCATTTGTCGTGCCGCCCGACGGGCCGGAAGGTCCCAGGCGACAGGCCAAAGTATATCCCGGCTACCGAAACGGGTCAAGCACGCGAAAAAACCGACAAGACGGGGCCCCGACCAAGCGGTTAGCTAGCAGGGGAATCGAATGCCTTTCTTGTGGCCGGTCACAGGTTTGTGGTGATTATGGGATGCCTGCGAAGGATGGGCAAGTATTTTCGGCGGGGCATTCGCCGCGATGGGACAATGGAAACGCTCGAACGCCCGTTGTGAGACCGTCCGCCTTTTCCGCAACTTTGGAGTGCGGCGATTTATCAGCCTTTTTCTAGGGCTTATTAATTTTACCTTCTGTCGGCGGGGGCAGGCTACCGGAAGCGGAAGTCGAGTTCGAATCCATAGAGCCAGGGGATGCCTGGCGCGACGCCTTCGGCCCTGAGCTTGGCCGGCAAGTCTTCGTACTCGGCCCGCAGGCGTTCCGCGTTAGGAGCATTGTAGTAGGTAACGAGGATGGTATTGTCCTTCACGCGGATGTCGCCGTCCAGTCCGCGGAAGATATCGGACGCCAAGTGTCTGGCATCCCAGTGTGCGAAGGGCTCTCCAAGTCGCTTGCGGAACTGATGGATCACGGTCTGCGCCACCAAGGCCGTCGTCATTTGGCCGTAACGGATGTTGGTGTTCATCGTGCCCGCCCGTCTCCAACCTAACGACTGGTCGAAGTTGAAGAACTCCTCGATGTGCCAGCGATGGGGATAATCGCGGGTGAGGGCGTCGAGCGGATCGCGGTTGGTGGTGGAGAAGAAGCCGTTGAACTGCCAATCCTCGGGGCGCTTTCCCTGGCGTTGCACGAGTTCGTAGTACGGGCCGCCGCGGCTATGGTGGGGCGTGTAGCGCAGGACTGCCGTGGCGTAGCCCGCCCAATGGGGCTTAAATACCGCGGCCGGAATCTGCCGCCAGCGCTTCCGGTCGCTCTGCCGGTTGGGGATGGGCGTGATGAGGTCGAAGGAGGTCTCCGTATGGACGTAGTCTACCAGTTCCACGGCGAAGTGCTCCGTGTCGGCGGCCACCAACGTGTGCTCCGGCAGCGGCGCGAGGATTTCCCCGGCCATGCGCAGCAACTCAGGCGTCGCCTGGCTCACGGTCCGGGCGGAATTGGCCACCGTGAAACACAGCGGCTGCGCGCTGTCGCCATCCAGGCAGAAGAAGGTCTGCGCCGTCTTGATGGGCCGGGAGCCGCTCTCCTTCTGGCGCTGCGCATGTGCCGCTGGCTGTAGCTCGGCGCACGGTGCGGGTCGATCAGCAGCAGTTTTCCTTGGTAATGCCCGGAGGCACGGCGGAGTTTCCCCAAGGCCACCTGCAGTTCCTGGGTGTGGGCCACGCTCGCGCCGCCCAGCACCTCATGCACCGTAGTGTCCTCCGCCAGGAAGGGCAGTCCGTTGAGGGTCTCGAAGCCGCGGAGCGTCAAGCAACGCCCCGCGCGGAGCCCGTTGCTGCACAGCGCCGCTTCATGCACCAGTTGCAGCGCCAGGCGCGGTTCGATCCGCTCGGCGGGCTGTTGCGTCCAGGCGCGGAGCAGGTCCCACGTCCCCAGCCGCAGGTGTTCTGCGACCAACAGCCAGAGGCCCGCCATGTTGTCGCTGATCTTATCGGCCAGCCGCTGGCGGACGCCGCGTTCAATGCTCCTCGGATCGCCTTCGACGTGCTGGACCAGTTTGTGAGTGAGCCGCGCCTCGACGGGTTCGCTTTCCGGCCTGGGGCGGAACCTGTGGAGTTTTTTTTTGCAGGCCGTACTCGGCCAGCACCCTTTCCACGCTGCGGATGCTGATCGTCCAACCGCTCTGCACGAGCTTTTGGGCGATCACCTGCGGCGAAGCCTCGGGATCCAGGAAGCGGTGCCGCACCACTTGGCGGACAACTTTCGCCGTGCGGCGGTAATGGGTTTTCGGGCCGCGCTTCTGATTGTCCAGCGCCGCGCGCCCTGTTTGGCGAAGGCGGTGCGGAGTTGGAAGTAGCGCTGGCGGCTATAGCCGAACTTGCGGGCGGCCTGGAGTGGCCCCAGGCCGTCGCATTCCCCTTCCGTGAGCATCAGCAGTTTTGGGGTGATATGGTCGTCGTCGGGGACCTTCAATTGACCGGCGAGGCCGACCAGGACGTGTTTCTTCCGATCGAACTGTGCCATGTCTGCCTCCTCCATAAACGCAGTGGGCTTGCCCGGCCGCGCGGCCGGTTCTTCTGCCAAGATGATAACAGGAAGGGGCACAAAAGGCTAATTAAATATGGCGGATTATGCCTCATTACCTAACCATTTGCTGCGTATAGACTTACATTATCCGCCATTTTAATTAGTCTATCAAGTGCCCGGCGTGGCCAGTATCGCGACAAGAACCGGACGGCTTGCTATGATAGGGGCCAATCAATAAGCCCTAGAAAAAGGCTGATTTATCGCCGCTTTCGTCGACGGACTGAAACGGTCCCTCATCGACCACCGTACGCAAGAAAAGCGGCGATAAATCGCCGCACTCCAACGACGGACGGTCTCTTGCGCGGCGGATTGACCTGCCAACAGCACGCGAAACCTACGCGCCGATCTCCACCCACTCGCCGCGATGCGCGCTATCCAGCACGGCGTCGCACACGCGTTGCGTCCGCAGCGCGTCGCGCATCGTGGGATGAAACGCCGGCCCGCCTTCAAGGCTCGCCAGGAAGTCGGCAAAACCGTTGATGAACGTGTGCTCGTAGCCGATCGTGCAGCCGGGCACCCACCAGTTCCGCATGTACGGATGCTCGAAATTGGTGACGTGGATCCGCTGCCAGCCGGTCAAGTGGTCTTCGATCTTCCGGCCCGTCGTCGGATCGGCATAGCGGAAGTATTGGAGGATGTGCGGGTCTTCCAGGTCGAAAAAGACCGAGCCGTTCTCGCCGTTCAGTTCGAAGGTGCTGTAGTTCTTTCGACCGCGGGCGTAGCGGGTGCTCTCGAAGGTGCCGCAGGAGCCGTTGGCAAACAGGGCCAGGAACATGCAGGCGTCGTCGATGGTGACCGGTTCGACGCGGCCCGTCTCGGCGTGCTTCCGTTGCTTGATGAAGGTTTCGGTGTGGGCGACGACCTTCTGGATCGGCCCGTTGAGCCACTCGGCCGTGTCGATGGAGTGGGCCAGGAGGTCGCCGGTGACGCCGGAGCCGGCCACGCGGGCGTCGAGCCGCCACAAGGCCATGCCGCCCTGCGGCACCTCGGCCGAGATCGTGTAGTCCTGGTTGTACACCGCGCGGTAATGGAACGGCCGGCCGATCCGCCCCTCGCCGATGATCTGCTTGGCCAGCGAAATGGCCGGCACGCGGCGGTAGTTGAAGGAGACCATGTTGGCCACGCCGGCCTTCTCGACCGCGGCCACCATCTCCTCGGCCTCCTTGGCACTCATGGCCAACGGCTTTTCACAGACGACCATCTTGCCGGCCTGGGCCGCGGCGATCACGAGGTCGTGGTGCAGCACGTTGGGCACGCAGACGTCGATCAGATTAATGTCGGCCCGGGCGACGAGCTGCTTCCAATCCAGCTCCATCGACTCGTAGCCCCACGACTTGGCAAACTTTTCCAGCTTGTCCTTTTCCTCCGGCCGGGCACAACATGCCTTGAGCACGGGCTTATGCTCGCGCGGGAAGAAATGGCCCACTTGGAGGTAGGCGTTGGAATGGGCGCGGCCCATGAAGCCGCAGCCGATGATGCCGATGCGAAGTTCTTTGGACACGATTGATCTCCTTAAGAAGAATGTCGAATGTCGAAAGCCAAGTGACGAAAGCGGCCGTCCGCCCCATTAGGCCAAACATGTCGGCTCCAATTGCGGCAGGCGTGATCGAATCCGCCGGATCGTGTCTTGGTGGCAAGTCAGAAAAACGAGTTGGATGTCTTGTGCCAGTCCGATCAACAAGTCGAGAGCGGCGTTGCTTCGCTGGTCGTCGAAGTTGACCAGGACGTCATCCATGACAATCGGCAGTGGCTCGTTCTCTCGGCAGTAGTGCTGCGCGTAAGCCAAACGAATTGCCAGGTACAACTGCTCCCGCGTTCCCGTGCTCAATTGATGGGGCTCTTTGTCCTTGCCATTCGCCTGAGAAAGGACAAGAGTGCGATTCTCATCAAGCTTCTGCCGAAGGCCCGTATATCGCCCCCATGTCAGCTTGGCAAAGAGCTTACCAACATCGCGAAGCATGGCGGGCTGATTCTCGCGCTCGAAGCGCGCAATTGCCTGCGTCAGCATGGACTCCGCCAGCACGAGCGGTGCCCAGCGACCCACGGCGTCTCGAAGCTCGGCCCGGTCGCTTTCGAGTTTCTGAGACAATTCGTTTACCTGCTGCTGTTGCTCTATCTCTTCCACGTTCTGCTTGGCTAACGCAGCTTGTTCGACCGCCTGTGTGTGCTGTTCTTCGAGAGAGGAGAGTTCCTGTTTGCCTTGCTGGAAAGCCAGGGCAAGCGAGTCGGTGTCCGCGGCGGGGAGTTCCACCTCGAACCGGGAACGGTCTTCATTGGCGGCAATTCGCCCAAAGTCGCGGCGGAGGCGATCAATTTCGTCGCTGAGCACTCTACGTCTCTCCGCATTGGCAGCCATGCGTTCAAACTCATCGTCCGATGCAACCCCAGCGTCCATACGGAGAGTATCGAGGCGATCTCTCAGCCCATCGCATTGAGTCTGTCTTGATTCCAGTCGTCGCTTGGTACGCTCATGCCGGGCCAGCAGGGTAGTGTGCTGCTTTGCCGCCTGTTTAGCTTCCGCCAATCGGTCATTAAGCTGCGAGGTGGTCTCTTCGGCTGGAAGCATCTGAAGGTCGCGTCCAACCGAGTTACAGAGATCGGCAACTTGTTGCTCAAATGCCGTCACTGTGTCGGTCATTTCATGGATTCGCTTCTCCGTAGCGCCGACCGATTGGTACTTGATGCGGGCGTTGGCCAACTCCGAAAGCATTGTGACAGCCAAGTGGACGTCCCATTCGATGGGAAAGCCGAGTTCCTTCAACAGATCTTTCCAACGTCGATCCCACGCTTCCTGCTGTCGTGCGACCTCTTCCTGGTCCTGGCCGAGTTGCTGCAACTCCTCCCTTTGAACCGGAATATCCTGATTCAAGCGTGAGATCTGGGATGCGGCGTCCCGAGCTTGCTGCGTTTGTTTCTGGGCCAGCGACAATAGGCTATCTGGATCGCCGCTGTCACCGACCGCGGCACTGAGCGATTCCTCAAATGCCGCTATTCGCTGCTGAAGCTGTCCGAGCCGGCGATCGATTTCGAGCCGATTCTGGAGCTTTTCCGACAATTGCGAGTGCAGGCGCAGCCATTCGGCCATAACGTCTGGAGACTTTGGCGATAGTCCGCACGTGCTCCAAGTCTCCCGCCATGAGGCGTCGAGTTGGTCCCTGGCGGTCTGGCACTTCTTCAACTCCTCGTGTGCCTCTGCCACCCGATTCTCATTTCTGGCAACCTCGGCCCCGATCTGCTCGCGGCGGGCGACCAACTCAGCCTTCTCCTGGCAATCGTCGGACAAGCCATCGGCTTCGCGAACCTCTTGCTCGTACCGATCAGGCAGTGAGGCCGATCCCTCACCCAGCCACTGTTGGACTTGGCTTTCAACATGTTGCTGTTCAACATAAGACTGCCGGATGAGCCGCCAGCCGTTGTCGCGACGGTTTCGCTGCTTTGTCAAAGCCTGGCGATCAGGAACACGCTGGGTTGCGTCGAATTGCTTCAGTTCCTCCTTGCTTCGCGACAATTCCTGCTTAGCCTGCTTGTGGTCGTTTGCCGCCTGCCGCAACGCTTCGATTGCGGCTGCGTACTCGTCTCCAAATTCCTGAACCGAGGTTGGCAACGGCAGCGGCAATGACTCGACTTGTTCCGCGGCGATGCCGAATGGTCCTGCGATCTTTTGGCGAAGTTGCTCGATCTGGTCATTAAGGGCGGCAAGCTGCAGCGCAATCTGCTCCAATTGTTCGTAATCGGCACGGTATCGACCTGCGTGTTGGATCAGCTTCTCCAATTGCGGAACGGCGGGAATGGCCTGCAAACGCTTGATTTCCTGCAAATCTTTCGTAAATTTGGCCTGCTTGTCGGTATGCTGGAGCGCGAGCTTTTCGGCCCGCTTTTCGACCGCGGCAGATTCCGCTTCCATGCGTTTAACACGGTCTCGCTGGGCCAGGCTGGTGCGAAACTGCTCAAGATGGGACAAGCCCCAGCCGGGATGCAATTCGCTCAACGTCGCTACAAGCTCGGTTCGCGCCATCTTGGCTTCGTGCCGTCTTAGCGGGATGTCGCGGCAACAGCTTGCGACCTGGGCGAGCTGTTGGACGCATTGCTTGATGGCGGCCTCTTTCGCGATCAGCTCCGGTTCGAGGTGAATCGGGGCCAAATCGGCGCTGATTTCCTTCAATTCATCATCGGCAGCTTTGACTTCCTCGCCTAGCTGCCGAAGCTGCTGTCGGATTTGCCGGAACTCCTCGGCGGCAGCCAATGGAAACGTTGCCGGAACGTCGAGAGACGCCAATTCTCCGTTTGCCTGTGTGAGCCTTTGCCAGAGTGGCAATGCTTGACTCAACCGCTCGATATGTGATTGCTGTCGGAAGCAGTCTTCGCGCCGCTTACGAAGCGCCTCGGCCGCTTCGATACACTCATCCCGCCGTTGGCAGAGTTCCTTGTAGTCGCGCGGTTTGACCATCGCGTGGCCAAGCTTCGTGGCTCCTTCATGGATTTCTGCCAGCAGCTTGTTGATTGTCCGTCCCTTGTGGGCTTTAGGTGCGAAGAGCGACTGGTGCTCTGTTTGGATCGCCGCCAGGCTGCGTTGAAGGTTGGCAAGTCCGCCAAGGCCGCCGCCGTAGAGCGCCTCTTCCAATCTGGCCTTCTGGAGACTCGCCTCACCGGAGGCAAGCTCCGCCAGCGAAAACCCAAAGACGTTGTGGTACATTTCGGCATTCGCATTACCCAACAGCCCAATCAGGCTGCTCTCATTGATTTCCCGACCGGTTCCCTCCACCTCGCCAGTCACGGTGTTCTTGCTGCCCTTTCGCCGGCGGAAGCGAATGCGCGATCCATCCTTCATTTCCGCCAATGCGGTGGCCGCCATTTCGCCGTCGTGTTCGGCGAAGGCATAAGGGTTGCGACTTGGGAACCCAAAGAGAAGTTCGCGCATTAGTTGAAGCAGAGTGCTCTTGCCGGCCTCGTTCGGGCCGCAAACCAGATGAAACCGGCCATCGCCAAGACTGACACTCGTCCTGTGGAACATGCCGAAGTTCTCGACTTCGATTTCAAGCAGTCTCATCATCCCCTCCGGAAAGCAGGTGGCCGACCAACAGTCCCTCCGCTTGTCGCAGCCAACTCCTGAGGTTTGCAGGGTCTTGGAGCTTGACTCCCGCCCGCTCCAATAGTCCAGGGCGGCTTTGTTCAAGTGCCGCCAAATGGTCTCTGCCCAGGGCGGCCAGCTTGTCTCCGTCGTTCGCCACGTCGTCAATCTGTCGCAACAATTCGCCGAGCAAGTCGCCGCCGGCGCGAAGCTTTTCCAAATCGACCGCGGGAGAGGTGTCGAATCGGATTTCCTCTACCCACACTTCCTCATCAAGTTCGTTCGCCTGATTGCGAATCTCAGCGATAACCTCGGCCCTTGTTGCCCCGTCCAGCAAGGCATTGTGTGCAGCGCAGTGGCCGGCAATCGTCAGCCGCACGGCGGCAAACCGACCGTCGCTTTCTGCTCGACACCGCTCAAGCTGCTCTCGCACGGCGGCGTAAAGCTCCGGAAAACCGTCCGGATCGGCAAGGGTAATTTCGGGCCAGTGCCAGCGGACAACATCGGTGGGGCGGAACTCCACGCCGGCAAGTTGACCGTCTTCCACGGAAACCAGCAGGCATCCCTTTGGGCCGGTCTCGCGGACATGTCTTCCTTGCGTGTTGCCCGAATAAGCGATGTGTGGGCGATCCGCAATGTCATAGCGCTTGTGGATGTGCCCCAACGCCCAATAGTCGTATCCTTTGGCCTCCAAGGCCTCGCGGGTTGTGGGGGCATAACGCGGATGTTCTTCGCTGCCGCCGACATTCGTATGCAGCACGCCGATGTTGAACAAGCCGTTGATCGCGGCGGGATACTCTGGGACGGGATCGTCCGAGACCTCCGGTTGGGCAAATCCTCGGCCGTGCAAGGCAATCCCAAGATCGTCGAGCCGAAACGTCTCTGCCTTGCGAACGGAGAACTCATGCACGTTGTCCGGCCACGTGATTGTCGCTCGCACCGTGCTCTCTGCGTCATGATTGCCGCGCACCAAGAAGACCCTGATTTGTTCATCGCCGAGGCGGCGGAACTGTCGCGCGGTGAAAAGACCTGTTTGCATGTCGCGCCACTGGCCGTCGAATAGGTCGCCGGCGAGAATCACGAAGGCGACCCGCTCTTCGATCGCCAGCGTCACCAGATTCTTCAGCGCGCGCCGCGTGGCCTCCCGAAGCCGTTCGGCCGGGGCCCCCTCATAACAGTACAGGCCCACCAACGGACTGTCGATGTGAAGATCGGCGGCGTGAAGGAACTTCATGATAATCCTCTGATGGCTACAGGTTGTCGCCTCTCATTCCTCGATCCCTCTCTTTCCAGCCGTGTTCGTCCCGCACGCCAATCATCGCCCGCAGCACGTCGTTCCATGTCTCGCGTTTCATCATCGTGGCGTTGGGGAACATGCAGCCGTCCCAACAGATGTGGCGACAGTTCTTCGTCAACTCGCCGCTGGCGTCGCGGAGCCAATAGCCGGCGTGGCGAACGATGTCGAGCTTGCCGTTCGGGTCGGTGGCCAGGCAATGGTGGCCGGTCTTGTCGTGCGAGCCGGAACCGTGCACCGTGGCGTCGTTCTGCGCCACGTGGAAGTCGATCGTCCACGGCTGCAGCGCCGCGGTGAGGGTCGAGTACGCCCGATCGAACCGGGCCTGGTCGCTCCAGTCGAAATCGGGCGGCAGCAGGGCGTCCTCGGGGGCGTTGTAGCCCAGCAGGTACAGCAGCGAATGGGCCATGTCGGCCTGGAAGCCCAGCGTCTGCGGCCGATCGACCATTTCCAGCAGTTCGATCATCCGCCGCCAACTGTGCATGCCGCCCCAGCAGATTTCGCCTTCGGCCGCCAGCCGCTCGCCGTGGTCCTCGGCCACCTTGCCGGCCTCGCGGAAGGTCTCGGCGATCCGCTTCTGGTTGCCGGCCGGATCGTCCGACCACTCGGCCACACCGCACGCCGAATTGATCCGCACCACGCCGTTGGGCCGGACGCCCAGTTCGCGAAGCCGCAGGGCAATGTGGCACGCCTTGTGGACCTGGTCGAGGAACCGCTGGCGGTCTTTCGCGCTGCCGATGGCCGGGCCGCCGCCAGTCGGCGGCCACACCGGGGCCACCACCGAGCCGATTTCCAGATTCCGCGCCACGGGCCTTGTCGGCCAGGGTCTTGATCTGATCGTCGTTGGAGCCGATGTCGACGTGCGGCGCAAAGAGGAATAGATCGACGCCGTCGAATTTTACGCCGTCGACCTTGGCCGCGGCGGTGAGATCGAGCATCGTATCGAGGTCGATGGGCGGCTCGCCGCCCTGTCCTTTGCCGACCACGCCCGGCCAGGCGGCATTGTGGAGCTTGGGAAAGTTATTCGTGTGATTCGTAGACATGGAGAGAGAGGGTTGGGGGTTCGGGGTTCAGGATTCGGGAAGAGCGTTCTTTAATTCGTGTTCCAGTTGTTCGATACTGGGCAGGCTGGACTTCAATTCTCTTGGCAGCGCCGAGGTCAGGCGATACTTCGAGACGCCGATCGGCTTGCGGGTGTCGCGCAGCGCATACTCCACCGTCACCCGGTCGCGCGCCTTGCAGAGGATGATCCCGATGCTCGGCCGGTTGTCCGGATGGCGAAGCCGGTCGTCGATGGCCGACAGATAGAAGTTCATTTTTCCGGCGAACTCGGGCTCGAAGTCTTTGACTTTCAAGTCGATTGCCACATACGCTCGGAGCTTCAGATGGTAGAAGAGCAGATCGATATAATAGTCTTTCTCATCGACCTCCAGATGGTGCTGACTGCCGACGAAGGCGAAGCCGACGCCCAACTCTAGCATGAAGTCGCGGAGGTGCATCAAGAGGTTCTGCTCGAGTTCTCGCTCTCGCGCTCCTCGGCCAGCGTGAGAAAGTCGAATACGTAGGGATCCTTCAGCACCTGCTGGGCCAAGTCGGATTGCACCGGCGGCAGCGTCTCGGAGAAGTTTGTGATCGCCCGTCCCTCGCGGCCGTAGACGTCCAGTTCGATCTGATGCACCAGCACGGCGCGAGACCAGCCATTTTGGACGACCTTTTCGGCATACCAGAGGCGCTGCTGGGATTGGCTTAACTTCTCCAGCAATATGGCGTTATGGCCCCAGGGAATCTCCGCCAAGAGTTGCGGCGGCCCCAGAGCATCCAATTGTGCCACAGCTTGTGGCACAATTACATCTTTCGGGGTATAGGCTGAGTAAAAGGCTCGCATGCGCTTGATGTTTCGCGCGGAAAAGCCCTCAATGCCGGGTAACGCCTTCTGAATGTTGTCGGCCAATCGGTCGATCACCTTTGTGCCCCAGCCCTCGCTCTTCTGCCGCTGGGAAATCTCGTGCCCGATATTCCAGTAAAGGCAGATCAGTTCCCGATTCGCGCCGACAGCCGCGTGCAACTTGGCTGTTTGGATGCGGTTCTTGATGTCCGCCAGCAGTTCGGCATAGCCTAGCGGCAGTGATGCGCCCGACTCCCCGGCAATTTCTGCTGCCGGTTGGAGAACCTCGTCATGGTTCGGCTCTCGACCGCGGTTTGCCGACAACTTCTCCGCCGTCCATGACGGTTGGAGTCGGTTTTGCCTCTGTTTCTCGTCTTCGTCATCGACCTACCTTTGTTTAAGCAAGCTCAAAGTGCGCAAGATCTCGTCATCGTAGTTCGCGGAGCCAATCCCCTCCTCAAGTTTCGGCAAGACGCAATCACGAAAGCTCATAACCTCAACCGAGACGCCGGACACCCGTTGAAACTTCGCCATAACCGATGGGAGACGTTCTGGATCCCTTAATTTCCAGCAGACCCAAATCCGTTCGAGCTTCCCAGGGTCCAACCCGACTCTCTTGTATGCGTTCTCGATCTTTTCTCTATACGATTTTCCTTTCGCGAAGTCACCCTTCTTGGTGTCCGATTTGGTTGGTACACCGAGAAACTTCTTTTCGAATTCCAGCACAAGTTCGTCTGGTGCTGGACACCAGGGGGGATAAGGCATAACGCTGGCTTCAATATGATACTGCCGGCAGATCTCGCCATTGTTGACCTGAACTGCCAAGAGGTCAAATTGACGATTGTTTCCTCCCTCGATCTTAACGTCGTGCATCGTAAAACATCCGCGACAGATTCGGAAGTAAGCCTCAACAATGTGTTCAACAGCATTCATGTCATCCTCCTGCTGTTCTGGCGCGACCGTCGGTCACGGCCTCATTTCTTCCTATGATCCCCAATCTCCGGCATGTTCTTATGCGTGGCCGGGCCAAAATAGCGCAGCGAAACCAGCGGCTCGCTGCCGGTGTTCTCGATCTCCACGCCGGCCGTGGCCGCGTCGTGGGTAATGAACACCTCATCCCACGGCTCCTCGCCGAAGTGGATCATCACGGGCGACTGGATCGCGAGCTTGCCCAGCCGGCCGCAGCCCTGCACCGTGATCCAGCCGCTGGCCCCGGGGTCCTTTAGCGTGCATTTGGCCCCCGGCATCAGCGTCAGTTCCTTGGCCGAGACCATCTGCTCGCCGTTGAAGCGGCCGTAGTCGATCCACCGGTCGGTGCAGCCCGGCCCGGAATGCTCGGCATCGACGATGGGCTCGACGTAGGTGTGTTCCTTGAAGTGCGAATTGACGTTCTTCTCCCAGTCGAGTTGCTCGACGATGAAGTCGAGGTCGTGGTGCTTTTCCTTGGGCACGTCCTTGACCAACAAATCCCAAGGCACTTCACGCCCTTCGACCAGCGACTGGTACATGCCGAACACGTCGGAGCCCCACTGCGGCTCGTAGGTACACATCGAGCCGGGCGCGTGCAGCACGCCGGCCGGGACCATCCAGCCGGTGCCGGCCTTCAGGCGATAGGCCTTCGAGAGGTCGAGGATGCCGTTGTCGCCCTTGTCCCAGTTTTCGAGGCAGCAGCGGACCTCGGCCTTGGTGGTGCCCGGCTCCAGGCCCATGAACGTGTAGTCGAAATGGTTTTCGGCAGCATTGAGCTGCGGC
Organism: uncultured Planctomycetaceae bacterium; assembly: GCA_963759115.1. Lineage (GTDB taxonomy): Bacteria > Planctomycetota > Planctomycetia > Pirellulales > Thermoguttaceae > CAVWXT01. The sequence goes on along the minus strand of CAVWXT010000001.1, from coordinate 288,519 downwards.
GGGAAGTAGTAGCACTCGGGCTTGCCCTGCTGGCCGGTGAGCGCGGCGTGCTGGGCTTGCTGGTGCATGTGGTGCGGGATGGGGCCCATGTTGTCGAAGAACTTGGAGTACACGGGCCAGCGCTGGTACTTCTCCCAAATTGCGCGGCCCACCACGCGAGCCCCGCCCTCGGCCACCGCGTCCTTCAACAGGAACCGTTGGCCCTCGAACATGCAGTAGCTCAGGCCTTCATCGGCCGCGCGGCCCTCGTTGGCGGCCTCGGTGGTGCTGGCAAACCAGCGCTCGTCGATGCCGCCGCGGTGCGTGCCCAGGGCGTACCAGTCGGTCGGGGCCAGCTTGATGCGTTTGCCGGGGTGCAGGAAGTTGCGGGGCACCCAGGTAGGCGTCAGCCGCAGCAGTCCGCCGCCGGCCTCCAAGGCACGGCCCAGAATTGCCCCTACGTTATCCCGCCTGACGATCTTCGATGCGCACATGTCGTGGGTCCCTCCCCCAAAAGGTATCAGATTGGGTTTTCGCCACCTGTTTTATTACTTGGGCGGCCCGTTTGCAAGCCACACACCAGAAAGCGATTCCCGATGAGGATCGCGCATCGTCGCTTGCCGATCACGTATTTTGCGATGGACACAAGTGCTTGCCTGCCATAGAATTACGTTGTTGTTGCGTCGAGGTGTCGGGCGAGGGGCTTGCAATTCTCCCCAATCCGGCAGAATATTCCATACTTTGGGAGGGCGTCGTTGCGGATCATTCTTAGGAGTTTCTGATGTCAGATCGTGACCCCGATGCGGTGCTGACGATTTCGGATACGGTCCGAAAAGATCTAGCGCATTTGGCCAAACATGCGGACAAATTGCCGCAGATCGCCCGCGTCGTTGCAGAATCACATCCTGGAGCCGAATCACCCCCGGGAACGGAATTGGCGAACACCGTTGGAACGGGTGTCGGGCTATCCTCCGATGATGCACGGCATATCCTTTTTACGATCTGGAACCTGTATCACTTGCAGAAAGGAATGCACTTCAGTGCGGCAAAGTTGATCGATGAGGTGACGGAGTCGCTTGACAGTCGGGCACCTGACGCATGGAAGGCCCAGCACCTAATCGCATGGAGGAAGGCTCGCGAAGAAGTTGTCTCACTCCTCGAAACCATGACGGATGAGAATCCCCTTGTCATCAGCGGCAAGGCTGCGGCGCTGGGGCAGGCGCATCAGAACCTCCTTGTCGAGGCGAGAGTCATAACGGATGTTCGACCTGTATTTAGCGCTGCTGGTGATAGGGTGGTCGAATCACTCATCATTCACTCCCTCTTGCTGGACTATTTTGACGGTGCCGACACTCGTCGGATTGAACTGGCCCTCGACGCGAGCGACTTGGCACATCTAAGGCAGACATGTGACCGTGCAGTAGGCAAGGCGGTGATTTTAGGGAAGGCGCTTCAGGATATGCCCTGGCCCACAGCGGTCTTGGGAGAAGAAGAATCCGAGTAGACGGTGAGCAAACGTTCGAGGACACACATGATGGCAAAGACACCAATGACGCGATGGCCTCCCCTGCGACGAGTACAGGCTGGATTTGCGGAGGGCGGGTCTGAACCAACGGAACGCTACCGACTCGTTGCTTGGCGGAAGACCGACGCACCGCAATTCGGAAAGCCTCGGGGTCTGCGGTACGAGACGTGGATCGCCGAGCGTTTGCGTTGCGCGACGATAATGTTGCGCGACACTATCGACATTGATCCGGAGAAACGTGGAGGTGTTCCTGTAGTTAAGGGCACGCGAGTGCCTGTGGCGACGATACTGGCTGAGTTGGCTGAAGATGCGACCATAAGCAGCGTTGCAGATGACCGGGCGCTGGATGCCACAGTCCTGCAGAAGATTCTTCAAGGAATTGCAATTCATCTTGATCGCTCCTTCTTGAAATGATTACCTATCAGGTTGACCAATGCGCCAACTCAAAAGAGTTCGTGGAAACCTGTAATCGACAAGCGCTTGTAGAGGTGTGGAGGTTTCCGCGACGGCTCCAGGACCAAGACGACCCAGTTGTCTTGGCCGAGTTCCTACCGTCTGGCCGCACATTGCTCACGACGGACCGTGAGATCCACACGAATCACGTGGAGCACATTCCTGACTCACACTCGGGGATACTCATCATTGCAAACACATCATCCGCACGTTCGATCACAAAACGAGATGTGATGCGGACGCTCTCGGCCTTTAAGTCGCGATTTGCTCAATGGCACACGCTTTCGCTGCAAAATGTCATCGTCGAAATCACGGAGAGTAGCGTTGAGATATGGCGAGTAGTCCGTGGGGCTCTTCAACAACTCGCCTTTGTTGGGTTCGACCAGCCGAATTGGCAAGCAAGGCTGTCGGAGATACTTAGCGCCGGTACGGTCAGCACTTCCGTCACCGACTTGCAGTGAAAAACGCAACCACTTCGTGTCGCTTCGCAGGTGTCGTCTCAGCGGCGATTGCACCATGCCCCCAAAAACCTGGATTCTTACCGACGTAGATGCCGACATCTACCAGGAACACCTCACCTTGGGGCCGCAAGAGGTCGGCGGCCCGGCCAGGGGATACTGCGTGACCAAGCGGACCCTGCGGGGCGGACTCCGCGATGGGGTCGACGTGGTCGAGGTCCACAACGGCCGGCTCCGCTTCGTCGTCGTGCCCACCCGCGGCATGGGAATCTGGCGGGCCAGTTGCGGCGACGTGCAACTCGGCTGGCAATCGCCGGTCAAAGGGCCGGTCCATCCGGCCTTCGTCCCCACGTGGGAGCCCAGCGGCATCGGCTTCTTGAGCGGCATGGACGAACTGTTGGTTCGTTGCGGCCTGGAGAGCAACGGCGCGCCGGAGTTCCTGCCCAACGGCGCACTCCGCTGGCCGCTGCACGGCCGCATCGCCAGTATCCCGGCGCATAAGGTCGAAGTGACCATCGACGGCGACCTGGGCCAGATCGCCGTCCGCGGCATCGTGGACGAAGCCCGGCTGTTCGGCAACAAGCTTCGCTTGTCCACCACGATCCGCACGCAAGTCGGCTCGCCCGAGATGACCGTTACCGACGAAATCGCCAACCTCTCGGCGGAACCGGGCGAGTTGGAACTGCTGTATCACGTCAACTTCGGCCTGCCGCTGGTTAGCGCCGGGGCCAGCGTGTGGCTGCCGGTCAAGAAGCTCGCGCCGCGCGACGCCGCCGCGGCAGCGAACTTGCCACATTGGAACGTCTACGGCCCGGAAACGCCGGGGCTGCCCGAGGCCTGCTTCTTCTTCGACCTGTTGGCCGACGCCGCGGGCCGCACACGGACCCTGTTGCGATCTTCGTCCGGCGATCGGGGCGTGAGCGTCAAGTTCAACAAGAACCAATTGCCGTGGTTCACGCTTTGGAAGAACCAGCAGGCCGCGGCCGACGGCTACGTCACCGGCCTGGAGCCGGCCATCAACTTCCCCAATCGCCGATCGTTCGAGAAGGAGCGAGGACGCGTGGCCGTCTTGGCGCCAGGCGAGTCGCGCCGGTTCCAGGTGTCGATCGAAGCCCATTGCGACGCTGCCTCCGTGGCCGCGGCGCAGGAAGCCATCGCGGCCATTCAAGGCGGCATATCACCGGAAATCTGTTGTCAGCCCGAGCCGCAGTGGTCGGTTACGTAAGGATTGGCAAAGGATTAGCTGTCGCACATTCCCGTAGGACGGATTTCCTAATCCGTCCACCGACACAGACGGATTAGGAAATCCGCCCTACGGGAAGCCGTCCGCCCGGCGGGTGGGAATTTTCCAAAACGATCTCTTGACAGCTTTGCCGAAAGTGCTATGATAAAACCAAATCTAAGAAACCAAATAGCAGGGCGGGTCCGTTGGCGATCGGGCCTTTGATACTCAGCAGAACAGGTTTGCAGGAGCCGTCGGCTAATAGTCCTTGTCGCTACCGACCGTTTGTCCCGTAGGGACACATGACAAATAGAGGTAGGGAGGCCGCATTGGGTTGCGGCCCCCCTCCCTCCGAACCGGACTGGCGGATTTCCCGCATCCGGCTCTCCAGTTGATGGTGTTACCTCCGAAAGGGTTGAGCGAAACAGACATGGGCGGTTTGCAGGGAATACAGCCCTTGCTCGTCGAAGAAGCGATTGGGCCAACGCTGCTGGTCCCTTCCGCGGCCCCGTCCGCGCCGTTTCTGTCGCCGCCGCAACATGCTACGCAGCCGACCACGAATCCAGCCGTCCAGTTGGCGGAAAACCGACCCGCGACAATGGCGGAAGTAGATGAACCAGCCGCGAAGTTGCCGCGTCAGTCGAGCACACGTGAAGGGCAGGTCATGCCCGTTCGTGCGCTTGGTCTTCGCGCGGACCGCCTCCTTGAGTTTCCGCAGGCTCTTTTGCCGCGGCACACGCAAGTCGCCGCGGAAGCGATAGCCCAGAAAATCGAAACCCTCGATGCGGGCGTCCACGATCTTGGTTTTGGTCGGATGCAGGGTCAACTCGTTTTCGTTGACCCAACGTTGCACCATCGCCAAGGCCGCTTCCGCCTCCTCGCGAGTCTTGCACAAGATCACGAAGTCGTCTGCATAACGGACCAGCGCGAAACCGGCGTCGTCCAGCACGTGGTCCAGCGGGTTGAGGTAGATGTTGGCCAGAAGGGGCGAGAGGACTGCTCCTTGGGGCGTGCCCGTTTCGGGCGTCCACTCCCGCAGGTTGTCCATCACGCCTTGCTCCAGGAACATCTCCACCAAACGCAACACCCGGCTGTCCGACACCTTCTCGCGCAGTCGCGCCATCAGCCGTGGCTTCGAGATCGTGTCAAAGTAACTCTTGAGGTCCGCGTCCACCACGTAGACGCGACCAGCGTCGAGCAGTTCCTCGACCCGTTCCAGGGCGTGATGACACCCTCGTCCGTGTCGAAACCCGTAACTGGCTTGCGAAAACGTGGCGTCGAAGATCGGTTCCAGCACGTGCAACAGCGCGGTTTGCACCACGCGGTCACGCACGGTCGGAACCCCCAACGGCCGCTGCTCCTTGCTGCCCGGTTTCGGAATCCAGACTCGCCGCACGGCCTGCGGACGATACGCATTGGTCCGCAGTGCCTCGTGCAGCCTGTCCAGTTCTTTCTGGCCATTGGCCTGAAAGCCCTCGACCGATTGATGGTCCACCCCCGCTGCTCCCCGGTTGCCGATCACATGGCTGCGGGCGGCAAACAGGTTCAGCGGCGCGTACACCTTGTCGATCAGCGTGTGCCATCTTCCTCCTCGCACTCCTTGTTCGAGTGTCGCCAACATGCGGTCCGTCCAGACACACGGGTTCGCCCAGTCGCGAATCGACGGAGGCTCTCCGGCGGGAGTAGCCGCGAACGGCACTGTCACCGGGGGATGGTTTCTTTCCCGTGGCTCGGACATCACGCATCCATCTTCCTGCACCCCTTCGCTCCCCCGGCGTTACCCGGTTTCGTCGCTACTATGGGTGCTCTGACTCCTGGACGGCCGGTTCTTCCTATCCTTATCAGGGACAATGAACTCCGTCCTGCTTCCTTCCAGGTCTCTCTCCTTACGACGTTTGACCTTCCGACCATTCCGTCCTCAACCACCGTGTTGCCATCTCCCCATCACGGCTTTCGCACGTTACCTCAGCCGGATGGGCCGCCGCGTCTATCCCCCGGGCAGATCTGGACGGATCGGAGGGAACGCCGTCACGCGGTCGGAGGTTCGCCATTGGCTAGCAGGCTCCCCGACAGGCTTGGCCGAATCAGGTTCGTTATCCTACGGACTGGTCATTCACCTCCGGTTGCTTCCCACCCCTCCTCGCGGAGACGCGGTTACTTTCGGTTACAGGTTTGTAACGCAAACCTGGTGGGGACTCGCACCCCACCGATCAAACGTTTTCAGAGACGCACTAGCCCAGCAGTTTCACTGCTGGGAGAAACGCCGACATCCAACCCGACAAGTCCCGTAGGGACGACCGAGATAGCGTTGCAGGTTCAACCGTCCCTATGGGACGGCAACGGGGGCTATGCCCCTCTACCCAGCGATGAATCGCTGGGCTATTGTCAAACGACCCTCCGGGTCGGAACCGTGGTAGTTTCCGCCATGTCCCGGACCGCGACGTGGGAAACGACACGATCTAACGTCCGACGGCTTTCCTGACAACATTACTCTCGCGAGCACCCAAGGAGGTTCTGCCCTATGGCCCGCCCCCGCGCCAAAGAACTCACGGAACGCGAACTGGAAGTAATGCACGTCTTCTGGACTCGGGACCAGTCGACTGCGGCGGAAATCCGCGACCAACTGGCCGCCGCCGGCCGCGACCTGGCCTACACCACCGTGGCCACGCTCGTGCGCATCCTCACCGAAAAGGGCTTTCTGGATCAGACCAACGCCGAGCGGCCGTTCCTCTACCGCCCCGTGCGGAGTTTTGAGGACGTATCGGGCAGCATCGTGGGTGATGTCGTGGAGCGGGTCTTCCGCGGCTCCCGCGAACAGTTGCTCGTGCGGCTCTTGGAACAACGCCGCCTGACGGCGAAAGAACGGGCCATGCTGGAGGCCATCCTCCGGGAGAAGAAGTCATGAATCAAATCGGCATTGCCTTGATGTGGTGCATCGTGCAAATCACGCTGCTGGGGTTTCTCGCCGCCGGCCTGTATCTCTTGGTCCGGCGTTTGCGTCCCGCTGCCGCGGCGTCTGTCGTGCTCACCGGCCTGGTGATGGTCGTGGCTCTGTCGCTCATGGCCCTGAGCCCGTGGCCACGATGGATGGTTCACGTCACGCCCGAGCCGCTCGCGGCCGGCGATGACGGTCGGCCATCGTTCGACAACTCCCCTCTACCCTTGGGAGAGGGGCCGGGGATGAGGGCAGTGGGCTCTACTATCCGCGTTGGAGATGGCTCGAGAGCACGCACCAACAACTCCACAAACGCGATGGTGGGAGAGCGGTCAGGCGACACGCCGGCCCCTTCGCCCGTTCTCGCGATCCTCTGGCAATCCATTCTCGACGAGCTAGCCAATCCTCAGGCGATTGAGCCAACAAACGCCTGGCACTGGCCGGCGGCCGTGGCAATGCTGCTCTTGGCCGCCATGTCCTGCGGGCTGGGCTGGCTGCTGTTGGGCATCGCGGCCGTCCGCTGGCAGCGGTTGCGGAGCGAGCCGGTACACGATGGCCCCTTGCTGGAACTTGTCGACGTGCTGCGGGCGGAACTCGGCTGCCACCGGCCGGTCGAGGTCCGCCAATCGGACGATCTGGCTACGGGGGCCACCATCGGCTGGCGGCGGCCCGTGCTCTTGCTGCCGGCCGATTGGCCCACCTGGACGGCCGCACAGCGCCGGGCCGTGCTGGCCCACGAGATTTTCCACGCCCGCAGCCACGATTTCCTGGCCCTGCTGTTCGGCCAACTCGGGCTGGTGCTGCATTTTTATCACCCGCTGCTGCACTGGCTGATGAACCGGCTGCGATTGGAGCAGGAGTTGGCGGCCGACGCGGCGGCGGCGAGCGTTTCCGGTGGGCAGCGCAGATATCTCACAACGATTGCGGAACTGGCGTTGCGTCAGCAGGACCGGCCGATGCTGTGGCCGGCCCGCACTTTTCTCCCTACTCGCACCACTTTTCTCAGGAGAATTTCCATGCTCAGGGATTCCAAGCTCCGTCTCGACCGGCTCTCGCCCGTGGCCCGTCTGACGGCCGTCGGGGCCGTGTTGCTGTGTGGACTGTTGGTTGCCGGGCTTCGCGGGCCGGGCGGCTCTGCCCCAGCACTGGGGGCCGATACAGAAAAGCCGGCGGTGGCAGACGAACCCATCGACACCACGTACATGATCGAGAAGGCTTCAGTGATGTTGGTCATGCGACCGTCGGCGGCCTTTGCCAGGCCGGAGTTTGCTGAATTGGCGAAGCTATTGGAGGGGCCGGTCAATGTAGTGCCGAAAGGGGCCCGGCTGACGGACTTCCGCCAGATCACAACGATCGTTCCGGAGGGTGACATTCCGCCCGGCGCCGGACGGGGCTTCGGGAGGTGGTGGCGTTTCAATGTATCAAGCCCATTGCCGCGAACGCTTTCCAGCGAGAAAAATACACGGTCAAAGAATACAATGGCAAGAAGATGTGTGTGAGTTCTCCCAACGGCTTCGTTTCCCTGCAATATGACGACCGTACCGTGGTGACGGCGGGATCCGAACAGGTGATGGGTGTCTATCTGGCAGGCAAGTTCGGGGTGCTTCCCGAGTGGCTGCCGGCCAAGGCATGGGAGTCGTTCCGCAACGATCACTTGGTAATCGCAACTGGCGCGGCGGAGATTCAGCGCACCATAATGCCACTGATGGAACATTCCCCGCCGCTTTTCAAGGTACCCTTTTTGGCTGTTGCGCCGTTGTGGCAAGACACCGACTGCCTGGCTATGGGAGTAAGATTGGATGACAGGCTCGCAATCCACGCTTGGCTGGCGGCAAAAGACACTGACGCGGCAGTGAGGGCGCGTGGTACAGTCGAGGCACTGAAACCCCTCCTCCAAGCCACCGCTAAGAACGCCCGTGCGTCATTCGAGGCCGCGCAGCAGCCGAACCCACTGGCGCTGGGTCTTCTCGATCTGGCCGACCGTCTGCTGGACAACCTGAAGTTTCAGCAGGAGGGCAACGCTGTACAGTTGGCAACTTCTGCCGAGTTCAATAAGGCGATGCTAGGCACTCTGGCACCGCCCATCATGGCGGCGGCCCAGAGGACGCAGTCGCAGAACAATCTAAAATACCTCATGCTGGCGATGCACAACTACGTCGACGCCAAGCGGCATTTTCCGCCCGCGGTGCTCTACGGCCCGGACGGCAAGACGCCCTATAGTTGGCGTGTGGAGGTGCTGCCGATGCTCGGGCACCAAGACCTATACGCCCAGTATCATTTCGACGAGCCTTGGGACGGCCCCAACAATCGGAAACTGCTGGACAAGATGCCCGCCGAGTTTCGCTCGCCGCAAGATCCGGCCGATTCCAAGAACTCGTCGTATTTCCCCCTGGTTGGGCCGGGCGCGATTTTTGACGCTACGAAGCCGTCCGAGAGCGAATCCGGAGGTGGCGGTCTTGGCGGCGGCCGCGGCGGTGGAGGTCCCGGCGGCCGCCGCACGGCGTTCGACGGAACGAAGGGCGCACGCATCGAAGATATTACTGACGGCACGTCCTATACGATCATGCTGGTGGAGGCGAAGCGGGAAATCCCCTGGACCAAGCCCGAGGACATCCCCTACGACCCCGACAAGCCTCTGCCGCAACTGGGCGGCTATTTTGAAGGTGGCTTCCACGTTGCCATGGCCGATGGTTCGGTGCATTTCCTGTCCAGCAACGTGAGTGAAAAGGTCCTCCGCGCACTCATCACCCGGGCGGGCCGCGAGCCCGTCAAGATCGAAGACGCGATCCCGAAACCGGACGCCGGAAACGCCACAAAATCGCCCGCATCGGCGGCTGTCGATCCGTTTGATCCATCCAGAGCGTCCGATCGGCCCGTTACGTCGGCCCCCGTGGTCGTTGCCCCCCAAAAGCCGGCCGAAGTGGAAGAGCCGAAAGGCGCGACCGCGCACGATGCACGTTCGCGTCGTCGGACCGGACGACAAACCGGTGGCAGGGGCGAAGGTGCACTTTGCGGCCACCGTGAAGCAAGAGAAAGAGGCCCGCGGGGTGGCGGGCGACTATGTTACCGATGCGGGCGGCTGGGCGCACCTTGATTTGCCGCAAGGCATCGTCTACCTCCAACTCACGTCCAGCAAGGACGGTTACCTGAGACTCAATGCCAACTGGGATAGTCAATGGCTCCAAGCCGGGAATCAGCTTTCAAGAGGGCTGGCTATCAAGCTCACAAAGCTCGATCCTGAACAGGCAAAGGCGGTCGCCGAGCTTGGGGAGTATCGAATCAGCGTTGAGGAAGACAACAACAAAGGTCAGCGGGTCGTGGTTGTTGTGCCCGCGGCCGCCGACGCCAAGCTGGAGGTGCTACACCGTCTGCCCGACATCGACAAGTTGATGCTCATCGGCCCTGGCCCCTATGTGACCGACGCGGGCCTGGCACACCTCGATAGCCTGCACGGGCTGAAAACGCTCATCCTCGACAGCGATACGATTACGGATGCCGGCTTGGCGCACCTCGAAGGTCTCACGGGGCTCAAGGAACTTCAACTGAGGGGCCCGAAAGTCACCGACGCCGGCATGGTGCATCTGCAACCCCTTCATGTTCTCGAAAAACTGACGCTCGGTTGCTCCGTCACCGACGCGGGCATGAAGCATCTTGCGCCGCTCAAGGCGCTGCGGACGCTGATCAGCCAGGCGCCAAGATCGATCCGCCAACGTATAAGGTTTTCGCGGAGCTGGGAATGCCCACCCAGATGGAGTTCATCAACTATCCGTTGCAGGAGGTTTGCCAGTACCTCAGCGATTTTCACGGCATCAAGGTGCAAGTCGACGAAGCCGCCCTGAACCGTGTGAAGATTGACAGGGACCTTCCCATAACGTTCAACGTGAAGAACGTTCCGTTCGGTGAAGCCCTACATTCGCTGCTTCCGCACTACCACCTGGACTACACGGTAGGGAAAGGCGTTCTGCTGATCACGACCGGCGACGTCGCGGCGAAGAGTCGTCCGGGCGTTGTCGCCCTTCAGCAGGCCCTGCCGAACCTCAAGCTGGTCGCTGTCGATTGGTAAGCACCCCAGGCAACAACTTTGGCGTAGGACGAGTTTTCCAACTCGTCCAGTTCTCGGGGACAAGTTGGAAAACTCGTCCTACCGCCGCTGCCTCGCCGCCCGCTACCCACTAGTTCGGGGGATACCGATTGCCCGAGGCACTTGGTTTGCTAGTTACCGTGTAGCTTAGCCTACCGGCAACCGGTGGCCGAGGCCGTCGTGGAAGGCGCGGCCGTGGAGGATTTCGGTGGCCAGACGCAGCGCCATTTCCAGGGCGTCGGGGCCGTCGTCGTGATCGGCGATGGGGAACTCTCGGAGCTGCTCGACCAAGAGCCGCGTCCCCGGGCTGTCGGTCTTGAACCGCAGCCGTCGCGACGATAGATAGGGTCCCAGCCGGCGAATCCGCACTTGCTTGGCCGCGTGATTCTCGATGGGCACGGGCCGCGGCGCCAAAATGCCCTGGCGGCGGAACTCCGTCTCGAACTCCCCGGCCAACAGGTCCTGAAACTGATTGGCCTCGACGCCGAACAGGTCGGGCTGAAAGCGGCGAAACCACTCGGTCCCCTCGGCCACCATTTGCGGCGTGGGCCGCCGCGCCAGGTCGGCCTCGGAGTACAGCATCCCCTGCCGGTCCATCCCCAGCAGGACCAGCGCCGAGTAGTCGCCGCGGCGGGCATCGGCGCCTTTGCTCGGGTCCAGCGCCATCGCCTTCACCACGAGATGGGCCGGCCAGGCCTCGAACCAGATCGTCTCGTCGAAATACGACTCCGGCCATTCGCAGAGGTCGGGATTGACCGGCGAGTTCTGCTTTTCCCGCTCGAAGGCCGTCCGCCCGCCCTCGATCCGCATGCACATCAGCGTGTAGAGGTCCTCTACCTCGGGCCAGAGCAAAATCGCGCCGCTGTCCATCGCCGGGCGGTTCTCGTCGTAGAACCTGCGGGCGGCCTCCTGATAGTGCGGCGTCGAGAGGTCGCAGTACAAGGCTTCCCACTGCTGCCAGAGCGACATGTTTTCCGGCCAGCGGACGATCGACTTGAAGATGCGCGAGACCCAGCCGGGCGTGCGGTGCAATTCCATGGCCAGCGCCTCGCGGTGCAAGGCCGTGGCGAGGTTCACCACGTTGGTGCGGGCCGTGCCCGCCTTCATCAGCGTGCCGTGGAACCAGTTCCGCGAATGCTCGCGCTGCAGGGCCGAGCCGATGTGGCCGTCGTTTTGCAGATCGTCGCAGATGATCAGCGTGGGCCGATTCTGACGGCGGCGGCGGCCGCGAATCCGCTGGCCCGTGCCGAAGGCCTCGATGGTCACGCCGTTGCGGAGCACGATCGAGTTGGCCCGCCACACCAATCCCCGTTGGACGGCCTGGGGGAAGTCTTCGGCCAGACGCCGGTTTTCGAGCAACTCCGCCTTGAGGTTCTCCAGGTCGGCGCAGGCCTGGTGCTTGGTGTCGGAGACGATCCAGACGTAAGGCTCCCAACTTTCGACGGCCGCCCGCAACGGCAAGGCCAGCGTGCCGAGGGTCGACTTGGCGCCGCCGCGCGGGCCGAGCACGTTGAGCTTCGTTCCCCGTTCGGTATGTGCCCGATCGAGTTGATCGGCCAGCCACCCGTGCATTTGGGAGGGCGGCCGGCTGAAGTGCTCGATCAGGTATTTCTGTCCCCACGCCAACAGATCGAGGCCGCCGATGGAGCGTCGGGCCTGCCGCCGCGCCTGGCCGTGCCCGCGGGCAAGATTGTCCCGCAACTTCGCCCAGTGCGGATGGAGCCGATCGAAACCAGGAGGCCAATTGTCCGGCAGCGACTTACGGCGCCTCATCCGTTGCCTCCCGGCTCAGCTCGATGCCCAGTCGTCGCGACACGCCGTCCATCCGTCGGAGAATCGCGGTGCGGTAACGCTCGGGCACCTCTTGCACGACGATCTCGGCGAATTTCGTCAGCAGCAGGCCGATTTGTTCGACGGTGATCACGTCCGGGCCGCGGCGGGCATACTTTTCGGGAAAACCTCGCTCCAGCACCAGGCCGCCGCCCGCCAGTATTGCTCTTTCTTCGCCGCGTTGCGGATGTTCTTCACCAGGCCAAGCTCGGCGTTGCTCTTGGCCTTGCCGATCTGCTCGGCGAACTTGGGATCGCGGTCGGCCGTGCGCTGGATGGTGGACACGGCGCAGCCGACGTACTGGGCAGCCACGGACTGGCTGCACCCCACGCTGAGGATGGCGGCGATTTCCCGCTGTTTGCCCTCGGTGAGGACCGGTCGTCGTCCGCGTTTCTCCATGAGAGTGCTCCTGGTGTGTGCTCAGTGGTCAACGATCAGCCGGAATTGCGGTTCCTCGTGTGAAACCGCAAGCGGCGAGCTATACAGCAAACCGCTTCAAGCTCTCGACTCTCGTCTGTCATCTCTCGTCTCTGTTCCCCACGTACTCGAACGACACCACCGCTCGGCCGGGCGAGCCGCGGTAGTTGCGGGCGAACCGCTGCGTGCCGCGCGAGCCGGTCTTTTGGACGTTCACGGTTCGCCACCGCGGCGAGCGGCGGCAATGGGCCAAGAGCGCGGGGTGGCTGGCGGTCACGCTCACCCGGTGGCCCTGTTGGACGTGAATCTCCGCCACGGCCTCGGCCACCGCCATGCCCACCCCCATGCCCTGATAGTCGGGCAAGGTGACGATGCGGCTGATTCTCCAGCGGTTCTTCCGCCCGATCAGCGACACCGTCGCGCAGAACGCCACCGGCAGGCCTTCCCACAAGGCCAGGAAACACCGCGCGTATTGGGCCAGCGCCCCGCTCAAATAGTGATGGCGCAAACATCCGCCACGCACGACGCCGGCAACGAACGATCTCAAGCTCGATCGCGGGTCGCCGAAGACGCCTCCGGGCGAAAGTGGCCGTGGCCATGTCGATTACCCAGTCCGGCTCGAGCCACTCGGTCACGTCGTAGTGGCAGGTGACGGCCACGAACCGGCGGCCGATCCGGCCCGAGCGGATGCCCTTGGCAATCGCCGCCGACACCGCGCGGGCCACGTTGCGATCGACCACGCTAGTGAACTCGTCGAAGACGACGGCGGGAGAATGATGATTGATGAATGATGAGTGATGAATGGAAGACGCGGTTTGCGTGGCCTCCGGTCGAGAAGCCAATTCATCATTCATCATTCCGGAATCATCATTCATGAGTGCCCGCGCCAGGTCGCAACGGAACTGCTCGCCGTTGCTCAGCACGCTGTACGGTTTGATCCAACTCGGCGGCGAGGAGAAGCCGACGGCGGTGAACAGGCGGGTAATCTCTTTGATCGGCTGTTGCCCCAGTCCGTCGATCACCGCCCGATCCGGCGGCCATTCTCGCGGCCGGTAGACCCGGTCGCCGAACATCGCGCGGGCGATGGTGCTCTTGCCGCTTGCCGACGGTCCAACGATCAGGCCAAGCTGCCAGGGATTTTGGATGTTGGATGGTGGATGTTGGACCTGTCCATCCGCCATCCGCCATCCACCATCCGCCATTTCGCTTCTCCCCTCACCCCCCAAGAGCCACTCCGGCACGTCGACCTGGAAACGCTGCGAAGCCCGTTGGGCCAGCGGCACGTCGAACATTCCGCCCACCTGCTGCACGCGGAACGAGTTGAACACGGGACAGTGAACTTCGACGTCGACGGTCGGCATGGCGTTCAAAAAATGATGAAGTAGGAATGATGAGTGATGAACCGAATGCCGATCGCCGAGAGCCCGCTACAACGTCAACAGCCGGCACGCGTACCCCTCGCGCGTCATGCGCTCGAAGACGGCCTGCTGCTGGCCTTCGTCGCGGCACTCGACGACCACCTGATACGCTTCCGGGATGGCCACTTCGTTGCCCGGTTCCGTCGCCGGCGCGTCGGGCGGGGCGTCGGGCTCGCTCAGCATTTCGTCGAGCAACGCTTGCACGGCGTCGTTCTCCGTTTCAACCTGTCCGAGCAACTCGGCGAGCACCTCGCTGTTGGCCCCGGCCATGCCGGCCAGCGGATCGTGCAGAGCCAGCAGCTTGGCCGCCTCGCGCTCGTCGAGGTCCAGCACGAGCACGGGCACCTCGGCGTCCGGCGTGGTCTCGGCGCGGAGATGGCCGTCGATCAATTCCAGCGAGCCGTCGGGCAGTTCCCGCGCCAACAGGGCGCCGGCGTAGCCGATCTCGGCCAGTACGCCGCGCAAGGCGTCTTGCTGGGCCGGCGGATGGGTCCGCCAATTCTTCGGGTGCGGCCGCAATTGGCTCGCCTTCACCCGGCGAAAGTCTTTGATTCGATCGCGAATTTGCATGGCGATGCCCTTCTTAGTGCGTTTGCAGCACGGCCGTCATCACAGCGCCCAACAGGATGGTCAACAACACCCAGGCCCCCCGCAGTGCCAACAGGATCAGTTTCCGGCTGCGTCTCAACTCGGCCACGTCGCCCATCAAGCCGGGACTTGCCTCCTTGTTGCCGGGAAGCCCGTACATGTCCGTGGCAATCTGCAGAACGTCCCCGCGGCAGGCTTCGCACCGCTGGATGAGTTTCTGCACGTCGACGTGGTAGGCGTGCAGCTCGTCTCGCAGCTTCTCGATGATTTCGCTCTCGCTGGGGGCCAAGGTGATGACTCCTATGCTTTGGAAGCGGTTGCCGCGATGGCGGCGCCATTGGCGGTGGGTGGCACTGGCTCAGCCAGTGGCACGCGGGCGCCCTGCAAAATCGCCATCAACTCCTGCGACTTGGTCGGATCGTTGGCGGCGTAGTATGCCGCAACCTTCCGGGCAACCTCGGCCAATTTGGCGACCATCGCCGTGTCGCTGCGGATCGTCTTGACGACTTCCTCGACCTTGACCACCAGGCCGGAATAGTCGCCGACCGCGTACAGCTCGAAGAGATCGGCGAACCAGTCCATGCCCCACTGGTTCATCAATTTCATCAACTCGATGGCGTGTTTGCGGCGGGCCTCGCGCCGGTTGTAGAGCCAGAGGCCGACCATCGTCAGGGCCAGCGCAGTGCCGGCCAGGATCACGTACTGCCACACTACAGGTACGCCGTGAAACATGGGAGTCACCATAGGTTAGAGGTCAGGGGTCAGTTTCAAGAGATTCTTACAGGAGGAAACAGAGGCAACAGAGAGCGTTCGTCATTTGGCATTCCGTCTCTGTTCCTTCCGTTTCCTCCTGTTCATTTTCGTATTCAGTTCTTCTGCGCCGAAATAGACGGCAAACCCGGCAACGACGGCGCCGAGGATGCACAGGCCGGCCACGAGCGGCGACGGCTCGTCCTCCGCTGGCCCGCGTTCCGCTTTCGGAGCGATGCCGACTTCCACTCGCGCGGCGCCGGATGCCCTCTCGCGCTCCTGCAATTGGATCAGCGCTTCGATCCGGGCATCTTGCGAGTCGTCCCGCTTCTGCGTGTCGCCGCGCCAGGGCAGCAGCGGCGTCTTGCCGGCCTTGGCCATGTCGACGAACGGCTCAGCCGCGTGTGGCACTGGCTCGGCCAGTGGCACGGTGGGCGGCACTGGCTCAGCCAGTGGCACGCGGGCGGGCACAGGGCAACAACCGCTGGCCGGATCGCGTTTGGGAGGCGTCGGGTTGCGTTGCTGCGGAAACACGACGGGCACCAGCCGTCCCGGCTCGTTGCCCGATGCCTCCTCTTGATAGACCGCAACCGCCGCGTCCAGGAGCACGTGAAGATGCCCTGCCTGGACGCAAACGACCGGCTCTTCCGGTTTTAGGTGCAGAACGCGAGAAATTCAGCCTTCAGGCCACGGACGATCTCGCGTAGCTCGGCGATGGTCCGCCCGGCGGCTTCCGACGCCCGGTTCAAGTCCAGGAGCAGCCGGTTCCAGAGCGTGTCGGCTGACTTCACGCCGTAGCAGCGTTTGGTGATGACGCGGGCCTTGTTGTTGATACCTTCAACCGCCGCGCTGGTGTACCGCCCGTCGAAGTAGTTCAGGATGCCCGTCTTCCAGTTGTCGTAGGTCGTCCAGAACTTGGCGAAGTCCAGCCCCAGCGCTTCGGTCCGCGCGCGGAGTTCGGCCAACTGCTGTTCGGCCGTGGCGCGGTCCGGCGCTGTATCGAAGATCTCCTTGAACCGCACCCGCACGTCATACACGTCCTTCAACGCGGGCAACCTGGCGAACAACTCCTCCAAGGCTGCGCGCTCTTCGGGCTTCAGATCCTTCGGGTCGCGGCGGAACTCCCACATCAGCGAGCGGAACCGTTTCTGCTCGGCTTTGGACAACTGGGCCTTGTGCTTCCGCGTGCTTTTTTTTTCGCAACTCATCCACCACCTCGTTGAACTGCTTGGCCACGTGGAACCGGTCCACCACCAACCGGCTGTTGCGAAGTTGCTCGTTGCAGACCGGGCCGTAGACCTTCCCCATGTCCACGCGGTGCGTTTCCACCGCGGCGCACTGCTCGGGCGTCAATTTCCCCAGGCATTCGAGGGCCGCTGCCGTGTCGCGCCCGCGGGCCACCGCCAGCACCTTCGGCGACTCCGGGTCGGTCAAGTCCGTCATCACCGTCACGTACAACTTGTGCCGCTTCTTGAGGCTGATTTCGTCCATGCCCACGTGCTTGATGACCCGTGCCGGGTCGATCCGCTTGTCGTCCTTCAACTGGTTCTCGACGATCAGTTCCACGGTCTCCGCCGAGATGCCCAGCCGCGCGGCCACCTCTTCTTCGTTGCTGCCGATGAGCATCCGCAGCACGTATTCCTCGAAGCGGTACGTGTACAGCACCTTCTTCCGCTTGAAGGGGGCGAAATGCTCCTGGCGATGCCCACAGCGCGAGCAACGATGGAAGCAAGGCTGGAAGATCAGGAAGCTCGGCTGACCCCACAGGTCCAGGTCGCGGACCACATAGACGGTGTTCTTGTACTCGTAGGTGGACGGCTCTTCGTGGCCGCACTGCTCACAACGGCAAGAGTCGGGCAGGGGGAACTTGACCTCGAAGCCGTGCCCGTCGCGCAAGCGCTCGTATCCCAACAGTTCCACACCCGGCGGCAAATCCAACTTCACTTTGACCTCGACCTGAGCCATCCGTGGCCTCCTTGGTTGGCGGTGTCTTCTGCGACGGGGCGAAGGCAACAACCGCGTTGGTCCGACCGCCGCCGCTTGAGCAAGGTAACGCCGCGGGCGACCTCGGGCCAACAGCAACCTTCCCAACTCGCGAAATCGGCGCCCGCAGGGAGGCGGCGGCGGAACATGTTCCCGGACAAGCACTTACGCTCGCAATCCCTGTTGCACTATATTCTTGTGGGGGGGGCTAATATGGCGAGAATTACGTGCCTGGGGCGTTCAAGCAACCGTCGCGCGTAGTATAACGGCCGCTATTGTTGAGCCTCGGGTTTGTGCGGCGTTCGCACCCAGAACCGGAAGAGCCAAACGACCTCTTGGCCGTCCGTGCCCCAAAGCACGCCCACCACGCGCCCCTTCTCGTTGAACACCGGGCCGCCCGAATCGCCTTGGCGGGCGTGGCCGGAGATCACCATCCAGTTGTCGGGACCGTTGGGATTGGCCGTCGAACGCCGGTAGCCCTTGAAGAGTCCGCTGTTCGCGGCAAGCCTCCCATCGGCGCCATACCCGCAGGATTCGAGCCTGTCGCCGTCCCCGAACATGGCTTGCGGGCCAAGCTCGACCTCGGCGGGTTCCACGCCGGTTGGCTGCCCGGTCAATTCCAGGACGGCACAGTCCCAAGCGGCGTCCAACTTGAGAACGCGGGCCCAGTGCGTTCGC
The DNA here is from genome assembly GCA_963759115.1 of uncultured Planctomycetaceae bacterium. Lineage (GTDB taxonomy): Bacteria > Planctomycetota > Planctomycetia > Pirellulales > Thermoguttaceae > CAVWXT01. The sequence goes on along the minus strand of CAVWXT010000001.1, from coordinate 270,202 downwards.
TTGGTGTGGAGTTCGACGATAATCTTCTTCGCATCCTGGACGACGTGCCGGGCCGTCAATACGACAACGCGTTTACCCCATCGCACCAGCGCCCCGAACCGATCGAGCGCGTACGCACGTCGTCTTGGCAGAAGATTCGCACGATGGCCGCGCGATGGCCGGCGGGACGCTCGTACCGCCAGGCGGGATGCGGCACTCCGACGTTGGATTTCGGATCTCGGATTTCGGATCTGCCGCGCAGCTTCAGTTTGAGCCGCTCGATGGTGGTGACGCCGCTGATGCGGTCGATTTCGCGGCCCTGGTGAACCACGACAAAACACGGAATGGACGTGACGCCGTATTGACGGGCCAACTCCGGGCGATCGTCGATGTTGATCCGTTCGACGGCGAAGCCTGTTTCGAGAAGGTTCTCAACCGCCGGCGCCATCGCCCGGCAGGGGCCGCACCGATCCGAGTAGAAATCCAGCAAGACTACGTCCGCTTGCGGTTTCACATTCTCCACCGCGTGCGGCTTCACATTCGACTCGTCGCCGCGAACGATTTCCGCCGTCGCGCCGGCGGCGATACCGAGCCACAACAGCAACCACGCGATACGCTTGATCCAAAACATGATCGGACCTCCCCAAGGGTTAGAAACCGGAAAATACGTGTTCCTTGAATTCATCAACGGTGAGCCGGCTGTAGTCGTGACGGCAGCCGGGCGTAGGGCATTGCCGCCCGCTCATCGGTTTCCCGTGGTCCAGGAACCGGATCGACGACGGCCTGGAGTAAATCACGGCCGTCAGTCTCCGCCCGCAGCGACACGAAAAATGGACCTCTTGTTCTCGCATCAGATCAGCGTGAATCGGTAACGGTAAAACGTGGAACGGGAAAGGTCGGCCGGCTCGGTCAGGCGGTCGGCCAGGTTGGGCACGGGATCAACCCCGCCCTCGCGGCCGGCCGTCGCCACCGCCTCGGAACAGAACGGCGGCCAACGCGACGTCTCGCCGTCGTTGGTGTCCGGATCGGCCAGGAATCGGAACACCGGCAGCGTGCAGCAGGGCGGCCCGCAGGAGATTCAGCCAGCCGTATCGCTTGCCGGTGATGCCGATCATCGCACGCAGGGCCCTCTCGCGAGAGAAGCGGCGACGGCCGGCGTTGGCCTCGTAGACGTCGATGACTCCGGGCCACCGCGCCACGAGGTTCGAGAGGAGCTGCGCCCGCCCGCCGCCGCGCGTCATTTCGACGCACATCAGGCGGTCTTTCCACCAGCCGGCCATGGCGGCATGGACATATTCCGACCGGCCGGCCACGGCGATCCACCGCGCCAGCCAGTCCCGGCGCCGGAACAACAGCAGGTCGGCGTTGCGAATCTGCCGACGGGCTTCGGGGTAACTCGCAAGGATCAACTCGCTCATGGTCCCACCTGTTGTTGCGTGACGTGATCGTTGTTGGCGCAGCGCCCGGTGCGGACCTCTTCGTAGCGGGCGCGGTGGTCGGGCCGAAGGTCCAGGTCCGCCGGTTGGAAAGGTTCGATCGCCCGCCCGCGCGGCGCGACACGGAGTTTCTGGGCGAGTGTCCGCCGCATGCGGCACAATCGGCACGGCAGGTAGACCATTCCGCCGCAACCGGGACAGCGCGCCGCCGGGCCGGCAGACTCCTCGTCGTCATCCGTCCGCGGCAAGGGTTCGTAGTCCGGCCGCCTGCCGGAGGCGATCGCGTGGACGGTGCCGCGGCACACGCCCATCCGTTCGGCGATTTTCCGCTGGCTGAGCCCTCCCACGGCCAGCAGCCGCCGGATTTCGGTCACGATCTGTGGCGCGATCATCGTTGCCCCCCATCTCGCACGGGCGCAGCGCAACAAAAAAAGCCCTCCGCCGGAGCGAACTCCGGCGACGGGCTCTTGTGGCTACCTGTTGTCAGGCGCTGCTGATACCCTCAGCACGATCACGACCTTAGCACAGGTCTTGGCCCAATTTCAAGAGGAAAATTTGCGGAAAGGCTGCGACAGATTTGTTCCGGGTTCCCACGCTCTGCGGCTATGACCTACTGCCCCAACCGTGCTGTGTTGACAGCTTGGGTGCCACTGGCCGCTTGCCGGCCAGTGCAGGAACCGGCCACAGCACGGGCTGACAAGCAGACCGTGGCACCCGTCAAGTCAGGTCGGTTGACGCACTACTTGCAGGAAACGGCTGTGGGAGGCGACTCCAGTCGCCGATTGTGCGGCGATAGACCGTGAATTCGGCGACTGGAGTCGCCTCCCACAATAAACTCACGTGTGGGAACGAGGGTTTGCGCGGAAAGGTTCAGACCGTTGAGACGGCTTCCAGTTCCGTTACGGTTCGGTCGAGTTCTTCCACGAGCGGATTGACGCCGCTTTGTTTCAGCGTTTCGACGACTGTGCGGTAGTACCAGAGCGTGCCCTCGCGGCCGCCGCGGAAACTGGCCCACAGCGATTCGCCCCGCTGGCGATACTCGCGGAGAATCGAGCGGGCGTTGTGCAGCTTGTCGGCCGCCGAGACCAGCCGCACGGATGCCGAGGCATTTTGCAGCCGGGCAATATACGCTTCTTTGCGTTGCCGCCAGGGCGGCTTCGGCATCAAAGCCGTGTCCGTACAGCCCTCGACGATCTCGGCCACCGCCGGCCCGAAGCGGCGGCGAATCTCCTCCAGCGTCGGCAGGCCGCCTTGATCCTCGACGGCGTCGTGCAGTAGGGCGGCGATCGCCTCATCCTCGTTGCCGCCGTGCTCCATGACGATCGCGGCCACGGCCAACAGGTGCGCCAGATACGGCTCGCCGGAGAGCTTTCGGCGCTGCCGGGCATGGAGCGCGGCGGCATAAGAAAAGCCTTCGGAGAAGCGGGAGGAAAGCGCCATACGATCCTTCAATATTGCAAATTGAAAATTTGAAATTGACAATTTCCAATACTCAATCTTCAGTTTGCCGCTGGTGAAGCGTGGCCCGCTTGTCCGCCCTCATAGGCGCTGAACTCCGCCCACACCGGCAGATGTTCGGACACTTCCAGGGCCTCGGCATTGGTCAGTTCGAACTCGCGAATCACGTCGAGCACTTCCACGCGGCCGGTGAACTCGCTCGTGGCCCGGCGGTCCAGCAGGATGTTGTCCAGCAGGTGAGTGCCGCGGGTCGTGGTGGGCATGCCGGATAGGAGCGGCGCCACGCCCAACAGCTTGCCCAATTGACCCAGGTGCTGGTTGTCGCTTTCGAGGTTACCAAGCAAGATGATGTCGTCCTCGGGCTTCCCGTCCGCGCCGCGGAGACTGTTGCGCATGGCGCGGTACGCCTCGGCAAACAGGTCCAATTCCACGTCGACCCGCTCGGGGTCGGCTTCCACGTTGATCAGGGCGAAAGTGAATGCCTCGGCAGGATCCGGCCCACGCACGCGAAACAGCCCTGTCAGGGGCTTGACGCGAAAGCGGCCCATCGGGTCCTCGACGAAGTGTACCGTGCTCTGATCTACTTCGATTCGCCGGCGATCGAAGACGAACGCGCTGTAGTGCTCCAGCCCGTCGCGCTGTTGGGTGGGGCAGGTGGCGAAGTCGTAGGACCGGCCGCTGGTCTTGTTGATCTGCTCGATGAGTCGGAGCAGCACGCCCTGATTCTTGCCCCGCACGCCTTGGACGGCGACCAGCTCGAATCGTGGAAAGAGGCGCACCAGCACGTCGCTTACCCGCGGGTTGGCCAGCTTGGCATCGTCGAAGCGGCCGAGATGGAACGTGGCAATGCGGATCGTAGGCCGGACCGGCCCGTCGAGCGAGTCGGCCGTCCCGCGTCCGCCCGTGGGCGTGTTCCTGGGCACGATCTTCCAGTAGGCCGGCTGCCCGTTCTCATACTGCGTGCGGATTTCGTAGTTCAGAAAGAAGTAAATTGCGCCGGCCGCCACGGCGACCATGAGCATGATGGAAACGTGTCGAATCATGATAGGACTTGGGTCTTTGGACTTGGATTCCAGGTCTCGCGTCAACGGCCGCAACGTAGACCGAAAACCCAGGACCCGAGTGAGCGCGGTCCCCCAGTAGATCGCTAGGTTACCGATTGTCCGGCCGTTTCCCTATGCCAATCTGGGGGGGTAAAGGCCAAAAAAACCGGCAGGACCCGGCACTTGCGACGGATTTGCGTTGCCGCACCCGGCCCCCAACTCGTATACTAGGGGGAGCAAGCAGTATCACCCCAAGCGTTTTGTCGGCGGGAACTCATGAAGCCGATTCTGGCTGCCGTTGCTTTCTTGCTGGTGCTGGCGTTGTCGGCACATTCTGCGCTGGCGGAAGTCTTCGAACTGGTCGGCGGCGGCCGCATCGTGGGCGAACTGGTCAACCGCAATGAAAACCGCCCAAAGCAGTACGTCATTCAAGTAGCCGACGGCGCCCAAGTGACCCTCGACGCGACGCAGGTCGAGAAGGTCCGCCGCCTGCGCGGCGATGAAGCCGAGTACGAGCGGATCCGCCCGACCTATGCCGACACGGCGGCGGCCCAGTGGGAACTGGCCCAGTGGTGTCTCGAACACAAGCTGAAGACGCAGCGGGAGACGCACCTGCGGCGGGTGATCGAGCTTGATCCCGAACACGTCGAGGCCCGCCATGCCTTGGGCTATAGCCAGTTGAACGGCAAATGGACCACCCGCGACGAGGTCATGATCGATCGCGGTTATCGAAAGTACAAGGGCAAATGGATGTCGCCCCAGGAAATCGAGGCCCTCGAGAACGAGCGAAACGGGAAGGCCACTCAGCAGGAGTGGTTTGCGAAAGTAAAGCGCTGGCGCGGCTGGCTCAACAGCGACCGCGACCAGCAGGTTCGCGACGCCCGCGACAACATTCGCGGCCTCACCGATCCGCAGGCGGTGAGGGCCCTGACGCTGGGCCTGCGCGACGAGGGGGACCCGCACGTTCGCCTGTTGTTCGTCGACGCGCTGGCGAACATCGGCGACTCGGCGGCCGCCATGTCCCTGGCCATCGCCGCCATGTCGGATGACGTGGAGGAGGTGCGGTTTACGTGTCTGGACCGCTTGCAGGCGAAGAAACGGCCGGAGGTGATCTCCTACTTCGTCGGCAAACTGAAGGACAGGAAATCCAACAACGAAACCGTCAACTTGGCAGGGGTTGCCTTAGGGCGGATGAAAGACCCCTCGGCCATCGGTCCGTTGATCGACGCCGTGGTTACGGTCCATAAGTTCATTATTCCCAAGGCGGGCGGCGACGGATCGACGAGCGCCACCTTCGGCGGCGGCCCCGGCCATTCCGGCGGCGGGCTGTCGGCGGGCGGCGGGCCAACCGTCATCCACCAGCCTATGAACAACCCTTCCGTGCTCGACGCCCTGGTGTCCCTGACCGGCCAGAACTTCGGCTACGACAAGCAGGCGTGGAAGAGTTGGTACTCGGCCCAGAGGAAGGCGCCGAGGTGTTCGACCCGCGGCGCAATTGAGCCAAGATGTCGCTTTGGGTGGCACGGGCAGCTAGTCTGCCCGTGCAGGCGACTGGGAAGACAAGATTTCCCGCAGCACCCGACACGGGCAGGCGAGCTGCCCGTGCCACCCAACAATCTCCCTGCATCAGGCTACTGCGGATACCACGGTCGGATTCGGACCTCGGTGCCGCTCTGGGCGCCGACGAGCTTCTTGAACGACTCCAAGTCGGCCTTCGAGCCGTCCTTGTTGCGGTAGTGATAGGGGTAGACGATCTTCGGCTTGAACTGCGCGAACCGCGTCGGCCGCCTGGCTGACGCTCATCGTGTACGGCTCGTTCATCGGCAAGAGTGCCACGTCGACGCCCTTGAGCCCGCGCATCTCGGGGATGTTCTCGGTGTCGCCGGCGACGTAAACGGTCTTTCCGCCCATCCGCACGAGATAGCCGTTGCCCTGTCCTTTGGGATGAAACTGCCGCCGCTCCGGCGTGATGTTGTAGGCGGGCACGGCTTCGATCCCGATGCCATCCACTTCGGCCTTCTCGCCGTTGGCCAGGATCGTAGTCTTCTCCTTCAGCGGCCCTTGCGGAATCTTCTCGGCAACCTCCTTCGGGGCGACAATCCGCGCTCGGCTCGCGGCCGGCACGAGTCCCTCAAGCGTGGCCGGATCGAAGTGATCGAAGTGACCGTGAGTCACCAGGACGAGGTCCGGCCGGGGCAAACCGGCAAAGGCCTTGGCCCCGCCGACCGGGTCCACGTAGACCGTCTTGCCGTTCCATTGCATGACGAACGTCGCGTGCTCGACGGGATGCAGGATCAGGTTCCCTTGCCCGGTCGGGATCTGATCGCCCGTGAGCTCCTTCTCGGCTGCCTGGCCCAAGCCGACTGCCGCCGCCAGGCAGACGCCGGCAATCCCCGGCGCTCGAAGCAAGTAACGCATGGGATTCTCCTTTCTTGCAGGTCACACGCACGCTACTCGACTGTTACCTTGGCGTCTTCGATGATCACATCGAATTGGTAGCCGCTGCCGATGTCCTTATCGAGGACCACTTGGCCGCTCACCAACACGGTGTCGCCGACCTTGGCGGTGACATCGGTGGTGAGAATCAGATCGTTGGTATGGTTGTTGGCGTCTCCGCTGCCGTCGCGGATGTGAATCCAGTTCTTGCCCATGATCTGCGGATTGTATTTGACCACCTTGCCGCGCAGCGTGACTGGCTTGCCCGCCAGGTTAGCCTTGTCGGCGTACAGTTCCCCGATGGTGACGCCGCCTTCGGCTTTGGCAATACCGGTCAGGTCGACTTGGGGCGGAGTCGCGGCGACGGCGGGATGACCGGGGGGCATTGCGCCCGCTTTGGACGTGGCCCCGGTGGTGCGGTTGGTGATCGAGGCTGGCGAAATAGATCACCGCGAATTCGCGGTTGAGAGTATTGCTCGGGAAGTTGTGCATCGGCGTCCCGGCGGGCACCTCCACCTTGTCGCCCACTTTGACGGGGAACTCCGGGGCGGCCGCCCAGGTTTTTTCGCTGCCCGTATCGACCAGGACATAGGTGTAGCCCGTGGTATTCATGGTTTCGACCGCGGTCCCGCTGAAACCGGCGCTTGCCGCATCCGCCGCGGCGGGAACCTGCGTTCTGGTGACCGGTTCTTCCCGGCTGCACCCCGCGACCAACAGCATGGCCAGGAAAGAACCGATTGCGACAAGAATCCGTTTCACGATGTGTTCTCCCGTATTGGTTGATGCGCCCCAGGCGGCAATGTTCGAGATCCAGAACCGTTGTTTGACCGAGAGACCAGAGGCGGGCCCTGCCGAACGCGGCGGGAAACGAGGCGGGAGCGATTTGGGGCGGTGCGCTGCCGATCGAGTCATTCCGGTCGCTTTTGGTACACCAACGGCAAGTCCACCACAATCCCCGTCCCTTTGCCGGGGGCGCTTTCCATGAGGGCCCTACCCCCGAGCAGCCGGGCCCGCTCCCGAATCCCCTTCAAGCCGAAGCAGCCGTCGCTGATCGCGGCCGGCGCAAAGCCGATTCCCCAGTCCCGGATCTGAATCCGCACGCGATCGCCCTGCTGCGTCAACTCCACCAGAACCCTCTCGCTCTGGCTGTGCTTGCAGGCGTTCGTGAGCCCCTCTTGGACGATCCGATAGATGACGTTCTCCAGGACCGAATCCAGCCTGCCGAACTCGACCTGGCTGCGGAATTCGATCAGCGGCCCGCCGAGATACTCCTGCTCATCCACGAGATGGCCGATCGCGGCGACAATACCGGACTCATCGAGGATGGGCGGCCTCACGCCGCCGATCAGGCGCCGGACCTCGACGTGGCCTTGCCGCAGCAACGCCATTCCGGCCTCGAAGGCCTTCGCCGCGTTCTCGGGTTGCTCATCCTTCATGCGAGCGTAGGCCTGCAACTGCATGATGGCCGCTGCTAACTGCTGGGCCAGGCCGTCGTGAATTTCGTAGGCAATCAGTTGCCGTTCGTGGTCGCTGGCGCGCAGCAGGTGCTCCAATTTCCGCCGCTCCTGCCGCAATGCGTCCTCGGCGAGCTTGCGCGCCTGCAACTCCTTGCGGAGTTGGGCGACGGTTTGGAGCAATCCCGCCGTGCGCTCCTTGGGCCGCTGCGCCGGCTCATCGCGTCCTTTTCGCAGCAGCGACGGCGAATCTTCCTTGGCCGTTGCCCCAAGCTGCGACGGAAGAGGCGGAAGAGACGGCAAGACCGCCGTCGCCGCCTCGGTCAAGGCTTTGCCCTTCATCGTCAAGGCTTTGCCCATCACGGTGTCTTTGTCCGTCGCCGACTTCGCGGCCGACCAAATCACGTTCTCCTCGTCATCGTCAGCGTCGAGCCCGCGGCCGGCGTCCCGACCGTTCTTGCCGGCAGTCGCCGAGGCGCCGCGGCGAGCCTCGGCCTGCCGAAAGTCATGGGCCTTTGCCCCCTTCTTGACTCCGCCGTTAACGCCCAATTCGACATCAAACTCCCAGGTGCCGATCTTAATCCGATCTCCGCTGGCCAATTCCCGCCGCTCTCGCACCCGTTCGCCGTTGACAAACGTGCCGTTGGTGCTGTCGAAGTCTTCGATAGCCGCCGCGTCCCTTTCCACGATGATCGCGCAATGCTTCCGGCTGATCGCCCTGCTCAAGGGCCGGAGATCGCACTCTTGTCCCCGACCGATCACGAACTCACGCGCAACGATCGGAATTTCCTCCCCTTCCTGCTTGCGACCCACGACGATCAGCTTGACTTGCATCGCGTGATCCTCCTACGCCGAACGGTTCCCGCCGCCAAAGAAACAGCATGCGCTGCGGTGAACGAGTGCGTCGGTCGCACGCGTGGACACACCCTGGGCATCCCCCAAACAGGCTCGGCTGGTTCCATTAGCGTACCGCAAAGTGAAAGAATCGGCAACATTAGACACGTAATTAGCACTCGTATCTGTCATTATTGTAACCGCACACTTGCGGATGTCTAGTCTACCTAACCGGGTGGATGACCATTTTACCAAAGTTAACCGCGAGGTCGTCCGGTTTCAAGCAACCACGGCTCAGGCTATACTGAGGGGGCAACCTGATCGAGCGGGGACACCATCCATGAACATCAGTCGTTTGGCCTCGGGAAAACCCTGGCTGGCGCAAAACGCCCCATCACCACTATGGGGGGAGTATGGCACGCAGCCAGCGACTTTTGGAAGTTGCTCACGTGCCGTTTGCAGCATGGTGTGGATTGCAGCACTGGTTGCCGTACCGTGGACTACCTCCCACGGTGCGGCTGCCGAGATGGGGCCAGCCGGGTCGCTTCCACTCGCGCCCAGCCGAGCCGATGAGCCTTTGTCGAGTTCGTTCTCGCTGTCCAAGGCGATGGAATATCTGGACTTGGGCGCTCATGCCCGCGAGAAGAACTGTTTTGCCTGCCATGCCACCTTTACGTATCTGGCGGTTCGACCGGTCATCGCTACGACGACTTCGACGCACCGTGAAGCGCGTCAGGCCTTGGAGCAGTTCGCCGCCGAGATCGCGGTGGCAAAACTCGTCCCCGCAGAGAAACCCGGTCGCGTTGCGGAAGTGGTCATGACGGCGGCCGTGCTCGCCCAACACGATGCGGCCACCGGGAACAAATTGCATCCCCTCACGCGCAAGGCATTGGACCGGATCTGGGACCTGCAGCGGGAAGACGGCGGCTGGAACTGGGTCAAGAAGAACGAACCGCCTTCGGAAATCGACGACCACTTCGGCGTGACTGTGGCAGCCATCGGCGTGGCTGCGGCGCCGGAGGGATATGCCGATACGCCGCGGGCGCGAAACGGCCTGGAGGGAATCCGCCGCTACCTGCGGGCGAATCCCCCGGCGACGATGCATCAGCGGGCCATGCTCCTGCTGGCAGCAAGCCGCGTGGAAGGGTTGATGGGCGACGAACAGCGGCAACAAGCGATCGCCGACCTGTTTGCCTTGCAGCGGCCCGACGGCGGCTGGGCGATGGGCAGCCTGGCAGACTGGAGCCGCGTGGACGGCGGGCCGCTGGATCGCGGGGCGAGCGATGGCTATGGCACGGGGTTCGCCGTCTACGTGCTGCGATGCGGCGGCCGGATCGCCGCCGAAGACCCGCGCCTCCACCAGGCCGTCCTCTGGATGAAGAGCCATCAGCGGGCGAGCGGCTGCTGGTTCACCCGCTCGCCGTACAAGGTCGACGAGATCAGCACTTACGAGGGAACGGGCTACGTGCTGCTGGCCTTGGACGCCTGCGGGGAGATCCCGCACGGCGAACCGTCTCGCTAAATGGCCCTTGCGCGATCTTGGGAGAGAGCGTCATTCGCTTCGGGCATCAGGCGGCCGGTCTGATTGTTCGTCTCTGCGTGAGACTTCTTGAATGCGGCCGGCGATCTCGCCGCTTTGCAGGGCGGCTTCGAAGGCCGGCAGATCGGCATACAGGGCGTGGCTGAGGAACTTGACGGCCCAGTTGTGCTTCAGCGGGCTGATCGTAATCACCGCGGCCCCGTGCTGATAGGCCTCCCACATCTCGATGGCCGTGCCCATCGAGGCCTCCGGCACGAAGGCCAGCAGCACGTCGATCTCGCGGCACATCAGGTTGTGCCGAAAGAACACGCTTCGCCCCGTGCCGTCGTCGTAGCCCAACGACTTGGAGTGCTTGGCACGCGGATCGTAGATATCGGCCTGCGGAAAATGGGCCTCCAGCAGCCGCGTGATCTGCCGGCGGTAGTCCTGATCGTGGACCCGCGACTGCGTGTGCGAACCCTGCATGATGCCTGCCAGGAAAAAGCGCATGGTGAAGGGACTGGGGGGTGGAGATTGGCGATCGTTGATGAAGCGAGGAAGGTCTTGGGTCTTGGGTCTTAGTGCCGAAGGCCCAAGACCCAAGACCAGAATCCTACCGCTGTTGCTTCCTGACTCAGAATAGGCGGTTTCCCTCGGTTCGCAAGGCCGTGGGCGCCCATCTGGCAACTGGGGCAGGAATGCGTTAGAATAGGGCGTTGATCGGTTTCCGAACCCAGCCGGGGGAGCATCATGGCTCGCAAGATATTGAATCGCAAGGAGTTGCGTACTGAAAACGACGCGGCAGAACGTGCCGCGGGTGACCCGAAAGTCGCGGTGAAGAAACCCCCCGCCAAGCGTAAGAGCCGCGCCAAAGTGGCCAAAGAGGTCCGGCTGAAGGCCTTTTGGGGCGTCTTCAACCAGTCGCTGCGGCGAATCGCCGTGTTTGAATACAGCCAGCGGGCAGACGCCGACAAGAAGGCATCGGAGCTTAGCGAATCGCAAAAATCCCCGCATTTTGTCCAGCTTGTGAAGGAAGTCATCGAGGAGTAGCGCCCGTCAGCCTCGGCGCCGCCTCGGACGCATCCTCGGGAGTCTGGACCAGGCGCGGGGCTCCCCCTTCATCTTGCCACTCAGCCCATCCCCTGCCGGGAACACTGAAGAGGGGAGCCATTCCGTTTCGTCGTCTGCGAGAAGGGAGAGAACGATGCCCTGCCGAGGAGTCCGCGGCGCCACGACCGCGGAAGACAATAGTGCCGAGGAAATTCTCAAGGCCACCCGCCAGTTGCTGGCATTGATGATCCGCCGGAACGGGATTAAGCCGGACGACGTTTGCAGCGCGGTTTTTTCGACGACGACCGACTTGGACGCGGAGTTTCCGGCGCTGGCCGCCCGGCAATTGGGCTGGTTCGACGTGGCGCTGATGTGCGTCCATGAGTTGGACGTGCCCGGTTCGCTCCGCCGTTGCATTCGCGTGCTGCTGCACTGGAACACCGACAAGCTGCCGGGCGAGATCGTCCACATCTACATCAAGGAGGCGGCCCACCTCCGCCCCGACCGCTCGAAGCTGCCGCCGGTCGATTGGAAAGAGCTTGAGGACTGGATCACGGAACACAGCAACGAGGCCGCGCGGCCGATCCGAAAGTAGAGCGGGAAAGGCTCACCGCAGAGGACGCGGAGGACGCAGAGGAAAGAAACGAATTAGCTCAGAGATTGTTGACCATTCGGGTGATGCCGTTCTACCTGATTGACGGCCGTCAGTCCGCGTCGGTGGAGTTCGAAGAGCAAGCACGCTTCGTAGGCGGATTCCAGGAGCCCCGGCCCAAGTGCCGAATGCACCTTCATCGCCGCATCCACGATCTGCCCGCTGATCTGGTTGATTTCCATCTCTTCTCCTTATCTCCGACTTTCCTCTCCGTCCTCCGCGTCCTCTGCGGTGAGTTTCTCAGTGTACCCTCTGCCCCGGTTTCGCCCCTATGTCGGGCGCGAGCAGATAGATTTCGCCGCCCCCGCCGCCGGCGGCCACGATCATCCCTTCGCTCAACCCGAACTTCATCTTCCGCGGGGCGAGATTGGCGGCGCAGATCACCAGCCGGCCGACCAGTTCCTCCGGCTTGTACACGCCCTTGATGCCGGCGAACACCGTGCGGCGGTTGTCGCCGCCCAGGCCGAGCGTCAGCTTGAGGAGCTTCTGTGCGCCGGGCACGTCTTCGGCCGCAATCACTCGGGCAACGCGGAGATCAACCTTGGCGAACTCGTCGAAGCTGATGGTTTCGGCAATCGGTTCGGCCCGCAGGGCGGCATCGTTGTCGGCTGTCGCGGCTTGGCCGGCCGCTTCCGCCTCGGCCGGTTCCGCGCTGGTGGCCAGCATCGCCGCGATATCCTTCGGATCGACCCGCTGCATCATGTGCGTGAACTTGCCCACCCGCGTGCCCAGCAGCGGCCGCTGCGATTGGTCCCAGTGAACGATCGGATCGCCCAGCAACTCGCCCGTCTGACGAGCCAGCCGCGGCAACACGGGCGCCAGATACACGGCCAGTTGGCGGAACAGGTTCAGGCCGATCGTGCAGACGTTGCGGAGTTCGTCGAGCTTTGAGGGGTCTTTGCGGAGGTTCCACGGCGCCCGCTGTTCGACGAACTGGTTGGCCCGGTCGCCGGCCGCCAGAATCAGCCGAATCGCCCGGGCATAATCGCAGGCGTCGTAGGCCTCGGCGATGGCCTGGCCCTCGGCGGCAGTCTGAGCAAACAGCCCGCCGTCGTCGGGATACGTCGTGGCCAGTCCCGTCTTGGTCGGCGAAGCCCGCCGTGCGGCTGGCCAGGTTCACGATGTTGCCCACCATGTCGGCGTTCACCTTGGCGGCGAACTCCTCGAAGTTGAGATCGATGTCGTCCACTCGGGAGGTGAGCTTCGAGGCGTAGTAGTATCGCAGGTAGGACGGGTCGAGGTGTTCGAGATAGGTCGATGCCCGGATGAACGTCCCCTTGCTCTTCGACATCTTCTCGCCGTTGACCGTCAGAAAACCGTGGATGTGGACCTTCGTGGGCAGGCTGAATCCGGCCGTTTTCAGCATGGCCGGCCAGAACAGGGTGTGGAAGTAGGTGATGTCTTTGCCGATGAAGTGGTGGATCTCGGTCTTTTCTTCGTCGCGCCACCACTGGCCGAAGTTCTCGCGGCGCCGCTGGCACCACTCTTTCGTCGAGCCGATATAGCCGATGGGCGCGTCGAACCAGACGTACCAATAGTTGCCCGGACTGTCGGGAATCTCGAAGCCGAAATAGGGCGCCGGCCGCGATATGTCCCAGTCGCGCAGCGGCTCGCCCAGAAAGTGGCCGGTGAGGTAGTTGGCGATTTCGGGCTGAAGGTGCTCGCCCCGCTGGGTCCACTCTTCGAGGAATCCGTGCAGCTTCTCGATGTTCACGAACAGGTGATCGGCCTTGCGCAGTTCCGGCTTGCTGCCGGAAAGCGTGCTCACCGGGTCGATCAGGTCGGTGGGATTGTAGTGCGTGCCGCACTTGTCGCAGCTATCGCCGTACTGGTTCGGCGAGTTGCACTTGGGGCAGGTGCCCTTGACGAAGCGGTCGGCCAGGAACGTGCCGGCGGTGGCGTCGTAGAGCTGCGTGACCTCTTGCTCCTCGACCAGATCGGCCTTGCGCAGCGCGGCCCAAATCTCCTCGCAGACCTCGCGAGTTTCCGGGCTGTTGGTGCTGCCGTAGTTGTCGAACTCGATGCCGAAGCCCGCGAAGTCGGCCAGGTGGGCCTGCTGCATCTTGGCGATCAGTTCTTCCTCGCGGATGCCTTCCTGCCGGGCGCGGATCATGATGGCCGTGCCGTGGGTGTCGTCGGCGCAGATATAGACGCACCGCCGCCCGCGGAGCTTTTGGAAGCGGACCCAGATGTCCGTTTGCAAATACTCCACGAGGTGGCCCATGTGGATGTGGCCGTTGGCGTAGGGCAAGGCACTGGTGACGAGGATTTGTCTGGCGGTCATGGGTTCTCCTACGGCGGAATCGCACGAGGCAATTGTAGCGGAGCGGTTGGCGAAGGGGAAAGGCACTTTTCACCCGTGGCTGCCCACAAGGGCGCACCCCCCGGAAGGCGCATTGGCTTCGCCCACGGTGAGAAAACATACTGCACACGCTAACAAACTCCTGTCGCGTGCCATTTTCTTGGTGGAGGAACCGCGTTTGGGCCCGTCGGACGACCAGATCGAGCGGCTGAGTATCGGCGATGCCAGCGCATGCGAGCAATTCGTGCGCGAACATGCGATCGCATTGTATGGCTGGTTGTACCGTCTGACGGGGCGCCGTGAGGAGGCCGAAGACCTGGCCCAAGAGGCCCTGGCCGCCTTCTGGGAATCGATCCGCCGCAAGCGGCCCCCGGTGGCGGCCAGGATCTGGCTGTTTTCCATCGCGCGGAACCTTTGGCGCCAGCACTGTCGTCGCTCGGCCGGACGGCCTGCGGTTGAGCACGGCGTACTGGAGAGAACTTTGGCCCCGGACCGACCGGCCTTGGAGGTTTTGGAGAACGACGAGATGCGGCACCTCCTGGAGGCAGCGGTGTCCGAGTTGGACGCCGAGTTCCGCGAGGTGTTTTCGTTACGGGTGTGGCACGACTTGGAGTATGCGGAGATTGCGGCGATCCAGGATGTCAGCCCGGGCCTGGTCCGCTGGCGGTTCTTCCGCGCCCGGCAACAACTCCGCGCACGGCTCGGCCCTCGGTTTAATACGTGCGAGAAGAACCATGACTAACCAGAACCACGATCGCGACTTCCCCGCGGACGAACTGGACCGTTGGGTCCGGGATCAAGAGCCACCCGCGCCCTCGGCGACGTTCCTGAGCCGCTGTTTGGCAACCATCGTGCTAGCCGATGTTGCCAAGCCACGGGTGGTGTCGCAGTCAACCGGGCCGCTTGTTTCTGTGAAGACCAATGTGTTGAAACCGGTTCTTGATGAGCAATCCCTTAAGCTAAGGAGAATGAGAATGAGAATGCGAGTGCTGGGAGTCAGTGGAGCACTGGCGACTACGGTCGCGTTGTGTCTTGCCGGCAACTTTTGGTTCGCCGAGCCGGCTGCCGCGCAGAAGGCCGCCGAGGTCATGGCGCGGGCGCCGAAGCCGTGCCGAACCTCTCCACCATCCATATTCTGGCCAAGATGCGGATTCCGCCAGGACACTATTTTCAATCGATCGATGCCGATGCCCCAATGGCGCCTGTTGAGGTGTGGAGACAGTTGGGCGATCAGCCAAAATGGCGGATAGAGAAGTCCGACATGGTAGACGTAATGGATAACTTGGTGACCACGCTGCTAGAGCGACCCTCCAATCGCGCGTGGAGGGACACCGTTCGTGCCAACGACGTCAATCCGAGAAACCTTCTGCTTCTGAACCTCACAGAGGTTCGTGACATGCTCGACCGTGAGCTCAAGGCCGCACTGGCCAATACGTGGGATATCAAGCTCTCCCACCAGACGACGGCTGCCGACGAGAAGAAGCTAGTGGTGACCGTGGAAGCCAAAACCGAATGGCCGCTAAACAACTCCGGGCGGGACACGTTTACCGAGTCCTCGGATATGCGCCGCGTCTACCGGTTCGACGCCAAGACCCAAAGGCTCGAAGGAATGGATGCCTATCTCCACCGCTGGTCCGGCGGCGAGGTGCTGGTCCTGGCGGTCGAACGCATCGAGTACGATCAGCCAATCGACCCCACGCTCTTCGTGCTTAAACTGCCGGAAGACGTGCATCTGGTCGATTGGCGGAAAGAATACAAGGAGCCGCAGCCAGTGCCGGGCAACGAGAAGTATGAAAAGATGACGCCAAAGGAGGCGGCCCGGGCGTTCTTCGATGCCTGTGCCAGGGAAGACTGGGATGAAGTCCAAAAGTTCATGCCCGAACGTCTGGATGAAGGCTTCAAGAGGAAATGGGGAGGGCTGAAGATTGTGTCCCTCGGAGAGCCCTTCCACGTGAAGACCTATTACGGTTGGTACATCCCCTACGAGGTTAAGTACAAGGAGGAAGGGGGCAAAAAGATGAACCTCTGCATGCGCAACGATAACGCGGGCAAGCGGTATGTCGTCGACGGCGGCTACTGATAGCGATGCCTCTCAGTTGGGCGAATCTCGATTGACCCCGGCAATGCCGATGGCGAACTTGTTGGGGGTGGCAGCTTCACTGCCACCCCCATTTGTTTTGGGGTGGGTTGTGGGGGGGGTGCCGCGATTTGCGGCGATGTAGTAGAATCAAGGCAACGGCGTCGTGCCGCTTGCCATCGACGACAGAATAACGAAAATAGCGATGATGGAGGACAAGGTCTGATTCGACTGTGTTGGCCGGTCGAGTGAACTGGACGCCCATAGTTATTTCGCATATCATTCAGATGCAATTCACGCAGTACTTTCGGCATACCCACGAGCGCCCCGATCGCCGCGAGATCAAGATTGAATGGATCGAGCAAGTGATCGCCGGACCAACCAAGGAAATGGTGCAGAGCGACGGCCGAATCAGACGATGGGGACGAATCGCGGAAGCAGGCGGGAAGTGTCTGCGAGTCATATTGCTCGAAGACGGTGAAACGGTCCACAACGCCTTTTTTGACCGCCGATATCGGGAGGGAGAAGATGAAAGTTAAGTATTTCCCAGATACCGATACACTCCTTCTCAATTTCAGCGAGAGGCAAATCGTCGATACCCGCGATTTGAGTGAAGACGTGCTTGTCGAACTTGACGACCGCGGGCGCGTAGTCAGCATGACCATCGAACACGCTAAGCAACAAACGGATGTCGGCGAGTTCTCGTATCAATTGGGCGGCACCGTTTGACAGCTACTTCACCACGAAGTTCACCATCCGCCCCGGCACCACGATGGCCTTGACTACCGTCTTGCCGGCCAACATTTCGGCGATCTTGGCATCGCTGCGGGCGGCCGATTCCAGGGCTGCCTTGTCGCTCTCCGCAGGAACCTGAATCCGCCCGCGAAGCTTGCCGTTGATCTGCACCGGCACCTCGATCGTGTCCTCTCGGATCGCCGCCTCGTCGAAGGTGGGCCAAGGCTCGTAGGCCAAGGTGTTGGCGTGGCCGAGCAATTGCCAAAGCTCTTCGGCAATATGCGGGGCGAAGGGCGAGAGCAGCAACACCAGCCGCTCCATCGCCCCGCGCGGCCGCCGCTCCTCCTTGAGGAAGAAATTGGTGAACTCCATCATCCGCGCGATGGCCGTGTTGAACGACATCTGCTCCAGGTCGCCGCTGACGGCCTTGATTGTCTTGTGCAACATGCGGTTCTGCTCGGCCGTGGGTTCGACGTCCTGCACGGACGCGTTCAACTGCACGGCTTCGGCCCGGTCGTCGACGATCATCCGCCACACGCGATCCAAGAAGCCGCGGACGCCGCTGACGCCGTCCATGCTCCACGGCTTCACGGCCTCCAGCGGGCCCATGAACATCTCGTAAAGCCGCAGGGCGTCGGCCCCGTATTCCTTCACCACCTCGTCCGGATTGACCACGTTGCCGCGGCTTTTCGACATCTTTTCACCATTCTCGCCCAAAATCATGCCCTGATTGACGAGCTTCTGGAACGGCTCGGGCATGCTCACGTAGCCGCGATCAAAGAGCACCTTGTGCCAGAACCGGGCGTAGAGCAAGTGCAACACGGCGTGCTCCGCCCCGCCCACGTATAGATCGACCGGCATCCACGCCTTCTCCAACTGCGGATCCACGAGGGCCCGGCCGTTCTTCGGGTCGAGGAACCGCAGGTAATACCAGCACGAACCGGCCCATTGCGGCATGGTGTTCGTCTCGCGCTTGTAGCGCTTGCCATCGAGCGTGACGTAGAGCCAACTGTGCGGCGCTTTGTCCAACGGCGGCGTCGGCTCGTCGTGCTTGGCATCGAAGGCCATCTTTTCGGGCAGGTCGAGCGGAAGATCGGCCGGCTCCAGGGCACGGAGGCGGCCGGTCGGTTTGCCCGCGGCATCCAACTCGTGCAGGATGGGGAACGGCTCGCCCCAGAAATGCTGCCGGCTGAAGAGCCAATCGCGGAGCTTGTACTTGACCGCGCTACGGCCGACGCCCTGTTTGGCTAGATCTTCCGCGATCTTCTCCTTGAATTCCGGCGTTGTCAGACCACTGTACGAGCCAGAATTTATCGCCACGCTTGGATCCACCAACTCGATCTCATTTTGACCAACGTGGATCTCTTTTTCATCGCCGGTAAAGCATATTTCTCCGGACTCCTGCTGCCTATGCCATTCAGCCAAGGACCGGACGTCGACGTATCCGAAACCGAAATAGGTTCGTGACGCTTTCAACACCGCGCGTATCGGCAGGTCGAACAGCTTGGCAAACTCGAAGTCGCGGGTGTCGTGCCCCGGCACAGCCATGATCGCGCCCGTGCCATAGCTAATGAGCACATAGTCGGCCACCCAAATCGGAATCGGCTCGCGGTTCACCGGGTTGATCGCGTAGGAGCCGGTGAACACGCCCGTCTTCTCCTTGGCCAGATCAGTGCGGTCGAGATCGCTTTTGCGGGCGGCCTTTTCGCAATAGGCGCGAACCGCCTCGGACTGCTCCGGCGCGGTCAGCCGCTCCACCAGCGGATGTTCCGGCGCGATCACCATGTAAGTGGCCCCGAAGAGCGTGTCGGCCCGGGTGGTGTAGATCCGCAGCACCTGCTCGTCCGGCTTCCGCGGCCAGCCGGCAATTTTGCGATCGACCAACCAGCCCTCGTATTCCCTCGGTGACGGCTTGCCGTCCTCGGCCAGGAAGGTGCCGAGGAAGAAATCGACCTCCGCCCCCGTGCTGCGGCCGATCCAGTTCCTCTGCAAGAGCTTGATGCTCTCCGACCAGTCGACCCCGTCGAGGTCCTTTTCGAGGCGATCGGCGTAGGCGGTGATCCGCAGCATCCATTGCCGCAGGGGAATGCGGACGACCGGATGCCCGCCCCGTTCGCTCACCCCGCCGACGACCTCCTCGTTGGCCAGCACGGTGCCCAGCGCCGGGCACCAGTTCACGGGCGCCTCCAATTGATAGGCCAGCCGATGCTCGTCGCGGTATTGCTCGACGGCCTTTTCGCCTTCTTCGGCCACTTCTTCCGGGATCGGCAGTTCGGCGATTGGCCGGCCGCGCCCCTGCGACTCGTCGAACCACGTGTCGAACAGCACCAGGAAGATGAACTGCGTCCAGCGGAAATAGCCGACGTCGGTCGTCGCCAGTTCCCGGTCCCAATCGTAGGAGAAGCCGAGCATCTTCAGTTGGCGGCGGAAGTTGGCGATGTTCTTCTCGGTCGTGGTCCGGGGATGGGTGCCCGTCTTCTTGGCGTGCTGTTCGGCCGGAAGTCCGAAGGCGTCCCAGCCCATCGGGTGCATCACGATCGTGCCCTTCATGCGATTGAAACGGCAGACGATGTCGGTGGCCGTATAGCCCTCGGGGTGGCCGACGTGCAGCCCGTCACCGCTGGGATAGGGAAACATGTCCAGGACGTATAATTTGCGACCCTTAGGCAATCTGGGGCACGCGAACGTGTGGTGCTCTTCCCAGAACTTCTGCCATTTCGGTTCGATAATGGCCGGATTGTAACGCGGCATGACACACTCCGTCTGAGGCCGTGAACCAAGGAGCACCGAAACAAGAGGTCGATTCTATCGACTTGCGGCGATGACGGCAAATGGAGAAGCCGGACAAGCCGAGGCCGGCCGTGGACTCAACGGGGGCCGTATCCTCGTGGCGACACTTCCTTTTTGGATACCTGCGGGAACGGCGCGCGACGGACGGCGGGCTTGAAGAAGCCAGAAGCTCGTGCCATACTCTAGTTGGGGGTCGGCTCTCAGGGCCCTTGAACCACTCGAGTTTCGGCAGCGGGAATCGTCAGGCCAATATGGATTCGTCAGTCATCGAAAAAGCGGTCGAATTGCTCCTCGAAGCCGCGCCGGCCGGATCGAAGGTGATTCTTTTTGGATCCCATGCCCGTGGCGATGCCCGGCCGGACAGCGATTTGGATTTCTTGGTTGTTGAGCCGCGCGTCGCCGACCACCGCGCCGAGATGGTGCGACTGCAGCACGTCATGCAGCCGTTGCCCCTCTCGGTCGATGTGCTAGTGACAACGGAAGCCGTTTTCGAGGAGTGGCGCGACACGCCGGGGACGGTCCTTTACGAAGCCGCCAAGGAGGGAAAGGTGTTTGATGCAGTCCGCTGAACTCGCCAAACTGCTACTGCGGAAGGCAGAACAGGATCAGTACGCGTTGAATTGCCTTCTGAGCGATCCGTCGGTGTCGGATGAGACGGTCGGTTTCCACGCCCAGCAAGCAGTGGAGAAGGCGATGAAAGCCGTGCTTGCTCATCGGTCGGTAGAGTATCAGCGGACGCATCAATTGGAGAGACTGGCAACACTTCTGCGGAATGCCGGAATTTCGTATCCGCCCGAGCTTTCCGAAGCGGTAGTGCTCACGCCCTTTGCGGTGGAGTTGCGGTACGATGTGCTTCCGATTCACGACGACGCCACTTCGCCGTTCGACCGCCAGTGGGCCAAACGCTGCGTCGAGCGCATCGTTGAGTGGGCCTCGGCTGTTGTCAAGGGCTGACGCCATGCACGTCAAGTATTTCCCGGATACGGATACGCTGCTTCTTCAGTTCAGCGACCGCGAGATTGTCCAGACCTTCGACGTCAACGAAGACGTTCTCATGGAGGTGGACAAAGACGGGCGCATGGTGAGCATGACGATCGAACATGCCAAGCAGTAGACGAACGTCAATGAGTTTTCGTATCAACTTGGTTCGGTGTAGATTCAGAGAAACGCCCGATGAAATTTGAACTCCAACCATACCATCGCGACGTGCCAGATGAATATCTCATCGAGGACGTGAAAGCAGTCGCCAAGAAAACCGGGAGGGATACGGTTACAATCGCCGACTATGAGAGGCTAGGAAAGTACCATCCGGCGACTCTTCAGAGGCGTTTTCGATCTTGGTTCAAAGTCCTGGAGAAGGCCGGCCTACAGGAAAGCCGCTCACAGCTCAATATCCCCGACCGCGAGCTCTTTAAGAACATCGAGGATACGTGGATTTCCTTGGGGAGACAGCCCAAATATTCGGAGATAACGAAGCCCCTTTCAAGATACTCCGCTTCAACTTATGAAAACCGATTTGGCTCGTGGCGAAAGGCTCTTGAAGCATTCGTCGCTTATATCAACGCTGATAGCGCCGAAGATGGAGAAGAGGCAAATGGAACAAGCCAACCAGCCGACGAAGCAGATCAGAAAAAGGTGACACGAAGGACGAAACGAGAAATCTCTGAAAGGCTGCGATTTTCGGTGCTGCTGAGGGATGGCTTCCGCTGTCAATCCTGCGGGAGAAGCCCCGTCAAGTCGCCAGGCATAGAGTTGCAGGTTGATCACATTGTCCCGTGGTCTCAAGGTGGGGAGACCGTTGCCGATAATCTGCAGGCGAAATGTGCGGAGTGCAATCAAGGCAAGGGCAATGCCTTCGACAAGTAGCCCCCGAGTTCCAATCCCCAAATCCCGCCCCCATGCCCGCCGACCCCCTCCAAAACATCCGTGACCACTACGACGTCGTCGTGATCGGCGGCGGACTGGGCGGCATGACCGCCGCCAACACGCTGGCCCGCGCGGGCCACTCCGTGCTGCTGGCCGAACAACACTCCAAGCTGGGCGGGCTGGCCACCTGGTTCCGCCGCCGCGGCGGGCACGTCTTCGACGTGGCCCTGCACGGCTTTCCCGTCGGCATGATCAAGAGCTGCCGCCGCTATTGGAGCGAGCGAGATCGCCGACTCCATCGTGCAGTTGAAGGACATCCGCTTCGACAACCCGATGTTCTCGCTCTCCACCACCTTCGACCGCCAGGATTTCACCCGGCTGCTGGTCGAGCGGTTCCGCGTGCCGCGCGGCGACCGTCGACGAGTTCTTCGACGCCGCGCGGAACATGAACTTCTACGACGATCAGGCGACCACGACCGGCCAGCTCTTCGAGCGGTTCTTCCCCGGCCGCGGCGACGTGGTGCGGCTGCTGATGGAGCCGATCACCTACGCCAACGGCTCGACGCTCGAAGACCCGGCCTTGACCTACGGCATCGTGTTCTCGAACTTCATGTCGAAGGGCGTGTATACGTTCCGGGGCGGCACCGACCGGCTGATCCGGCTGATGGGCCAGGAACTGCAGCAAAGCGGCGTCGACGTGCGCACGCGATGCGCCGTCGAGAAGATTCACGTCGCCGGCCGCCGCGTCGAAGGCGTGACCATCGCCGGCCGGCGGATCAACACCCGAGCGGTCGTCTCCAACGCCAATCTGCTGGGCACGATCTTCAATCTGGTCGGCCCCGAGCATTGGGACGCCGATTTCCTGGAGCAGGCCCGGGCGGTCCGCCTGAACAACTCCAGCACGCAGGTCTACATGGCCCTGAAGCCGGAGATGCCGCTCGATCCGAGGCCAGTGCGGCGACCTGCTGTTCAGTTCCACCGCCCCGGTGTTCCGCACCGACCTGCTGCTGAGCCGCAACGTCACCAGCCGGACCTATTCGTTCTACTATCCGCAGACGCGGCCGGGGCTCAACTCGCTGCGTGATCGTGGCCAGCACGAACGCCAACTACGGCGATTGGGCCGGGCTGTCGAAGGAGGACTACGAGGCCGGCAAACGCGACCTGATCGAAAACACGCTCGCGGCCATCGAGAAGTACGTGCCCGACATCCGCCGCCGGCTCGATTACGTCGAGGCCGCCACGCCGTTGACCTTCGAGCGCTACACCAAGCACCTCGAGCGGGGCCAGCTTCGGCACGAAGTTCGAGGGACTGGCCGTCAGCCGGGCCTTGCCCGAACAGATCGCCGGACTGTATCATGCCGGCAGCGTGGGCATCATCATGTCGGGCTGGCTGGGGGCCGTCAACTACGGCGTGATCGTGGCCAACGACGTGGATGCGTTTCTGATGAAGGGGTGAGAGGTTGTGAATTGTAGGGATGGGTGAAACGCACCGCAACCGGTCGTCGATGGTGCATTTCACGCACCCTACGAAAGAGATGACATGAGCCGCCAAGAAATCCTCGACGCCATCCCGCACCGCGACCCGTTCCTGCTGGTCGACGAGATCCTCGAACGCACCGACTCGCGGATCGTCGGCAGCAAGACGTTCAGCGGCGAGGAATGGTTCTTTGCCGGCCATTATCCGGGCCATCCGCTGGTGCCGGGCGTGCTGCTGTGCGAGGCGGCCATGCAGTGCGGGGCGATCCTCCTTTCGCGGCACTTCGCCGGCGCCGACGGACAGAGTGCCCGTGGCCACCCGCATGAACGACGTCCGCTTCAAGCGCATGGTCCGGCCCGGCGAAAAAATCGTCATGGAAGTGGAACTGACCGAGCGGCTGGCCGACGCCTTCTTTCTCAAGGCCAAAGTCACGGTCGACGGCAAGGTGGCCGTGCGGTTCGAGTTTGCCTGTACGGCGGCAAAAGGATAGTTTTCAGTTGTCAGTTGTCAGTTGTGGGACCGACGAGCTGATAACTGACAACTGATAACAGGGGCTTCACACCCGGCAGGGAAGTATGGATTTTCTTCAACTCACCGGCAAGTCGATCCTCATCTTCGGCGTGGCCAACCGCAAGAGCGTGGCCTGGCACATCAGCCGCGTGCTCAGCGAGGCGGGCGCCAAGTGCGTGTACGTCGTGCAGAACGACGAAGTGCGGGGGAACGTCTCGAAACTGCTCGGCGACGAAGAGGTCTACGTCTGCGACGTCGAGCACGAAGACCAGATCGCCCGGCTCCGCGAGGAACTTGCCCGGCGGGGCGAAAAGTTCCACGGCCTGGTCCATTCGCATCGCCTTCGCCGACTACTCCGACGGCATCAAGCCGTTTCACGAGACGCGCGAAGAAGGCATTCTTGCAGGCGGTCGACATCTCGTGCTTCTCGCTCATCGCACCTGTCGAACGCCTTGAAGGACCTCTTGGACCCGGACGCCTCGGTGGTGACGATCTCGATCTCCACCACGCAGATGGCCAGCGAGAGCTACGGCTACATGGCCCCGATCAAGGCGGCCTTGGACTCGTCGCTGGCCTTCCTGGCCAAGTCGTTCAGCCGGTTCTCGCGGATTCGCTTCAACGCCGTGGCGCCGGGGCTGTTGAAGACCTCGGCCTCGGCCGGCATCCCGGGCTACGTAGACGCCTATCTCTACGCCGAGCAAGTGATTCCGCGCAAGAAGGCCGTGCAGACCGAGGAGGTCGCCAACGTGGCGGCGTTTCTGCTGAGCCCGCGTTCCAGCGGCATCAACGCCCAGCGGATCGTGGTCGACGCCGGCATGTCGATCAACTATTTCGACCGCGAGTTGATCGAACGGGCGATGCGGCCATAAAGCCGCAGTCGGTGGCTGTATCCGGGTGATCTTGGTATGTTTGTTCTATTGAAAAATATTAGAGCATCTATTTTTCGGCTTGCCAGGTTGGCGGAAGCACGGTAGAATTTGTCAGCATGGGATGGACGGTCCTCGAATCGCAGTTGGTTTCCCGGCAACTGCGGCGGGCGCCAAAGGAGATTCAGGGGAAGTACATTCTCTGGCGGAGTCTCGTGCAGCGCGACGGGCCTTACTTGGGCATGAGGTTTCGGCCCCATGCACTGAAGGGCAATCGCCAGGGACAGAAGGCGGCTCGCCTGAATCGGCAGTGGAGGGTGATCTTCCGGGTGTTTGAGGGACAATTGACGGTGGAGGCGATTGAATTGACGCCCCACAAATACTAGGAGCGGATCATGGCGACGGCTCTTTCGTCAAAGTCGCTTCGGGCAATTGAAAGAGGCATCCGCGCGGGGCGTTGCATGACCATCATCCCGGTCGCAAGAGTGCTGCGCGGGTCGTGGAAAGCGAAGAGTTTCTTTCGCCGGAGGAGTCCGAAACCCTGCTGCGAGGACTCGCACAGCCGACGCCCGGCATCTCGTTGGACACCTTCATTTGGCAATATGAGTCGGGCAGCGTGAAGAAGTTCGCCGCCAAGGTCGGCTACCACCCGAATCGTATTTCCGCCTTGAAGTCGGCCACCCGCGGCATTTCGCCCCGCCTCTTTCGCCGCATGGCCGAAGCCTACAAGCTCGGCAAGAAAGACCGCGAGTTCTGGGGCAAGCATCTGCTGGGAATCTGACGGCATGTGCCAACCTGCCGACGGCAGGCGTTTTGCGCACACCGAACTCCGCTCGGTCTCAGGCCGCGGTGCGCCCGAGAAGGCTCTGTTCACAACCTCGCAGATTTCTTGGTCATTCATTGTGCTCTTCGTTGCCCGCTTGCCACGCTCGTCGGTTGAGCATGCGAGATAGGGGCCGAGGCAGTTTTCTCCACCAGGCTCCGCTGCCACTCCACGCCAAGCATGATTACGTTGATGCCCGAGCCGATACCAAGCAAAGCCACGTGATCGTCCTTGCGCAGGTGACCATTCTCGATGCCCAAGGCCGCGGTCATCGGCAGGGCCACCGAGCCCGTGTTGCCGAGATACTCAAACGTGGAATAGTCGATCGGCTGGCTCAGACCGAGGGCCTCGAACAGCAACCGGTGATGGGCGCGGCCCACCTGGTGGCAGAACGTCTTGTGGATGTCTTCGGCGGTCCAATCCATTTCGGCGAGAAAATCGGCAAAGGCAAGTCGGGCTGCGGCGACGCCCTCACGCATGAGGGCCTCGGAATCGGTCCACATCAGCAGCGGCGGAGCCTGAGCGCTGCCTTCACCCTGGCCCTCACCCCCGGCCCCTCTCCCGACCAACCTTCGGTCGGTACCCGGCGAGGGGAGACTGTCGCCGTGGCAGAGTTCGCAGTGTTCGGTGGCGGCGTGCATCACGCCGCCTAGCAAGCGGTTGCCCGTGCGGCTGAGTTCCCGATCGCAGAGCACCATTGCCGCGCTGCCCGAGCCGATGGTCAACGAGGCGAAGGCGGCCTTGATGTCGTTGCGCGAGAGCGACGTGTCGGCGTTGAGATGGTCGATGGTCGCCTCGACCAAGGCCCGGCCGCTCTCGGTGCCCACCACTACCGCGGCGCGAATCTGGCCCAGTTCGATCATGTTGGCCGCCTGCACCAGGCCGTTGAGCAGGCCCAGGCAGGCGTTCGACACGTCGTACACGGCACATCGGTTGGGCAAGTCCAACCGATGGTGGACGCCGCAGGCCGTGGCCGGCTCGAGGAAGTCGCGGCAGACCGAGCCGTGAATCAGCGCCCCGATCTCCCGCTTGTCGATCCCCGCCATGCGAAGGGCCGTCTGGGCCGTCTCGACGCTCTTTTCGCTGGGCATCATGCCGGGCGGCCAGAACCGCCGCTGGGCAATGCCGGTCATCAGTTCCAGGCGTCCCTCGGGCAGGCGGAGCCGCCGGTAGAGCGGCTCCAGCCGCGATTCGATCTCAGCCGAAGTGACGACTTCCTCCGGCAGGGTGTAGGCAATGGCTTCGAGGCAAACGTTTTGATACTGCATGGTTCAATTTGGTAGGAGGCCATCCTTGTTCAACTCCGCCAGCAGTTGCCCATGAGAAATGGTAGGCTCGTTCTTACGCTCGGCGGCGATCGCCAAGTCCTGAATATCCTCCATCAACTCGTCGTACTCCTTGATGGGCATAATGACTGCTTTCCTGTTTCCGTCGCTGTCGGTCACGTATTCCATTGAAATACCTCGCTCACCTCATAGCCAGCGTCTTCCATTCCCCCCCTACTTGAGTATACGGGCGGTCTGCGGACGCTGTCAACCGCCTCGTCCACGCATTTTGAACGCCGCACGCAAGCCGGCAGGTGCGAAATTACGTGCGGACGAGATCGATCTTGTCCAGCTTCCGGCAACCACCTATAATCCCAGCGCCAAAAAGTCCCAGCGGTCCCCGACAAAATGGGTCCGCGGCAACGAACCGTGGCCGTTGGAAATCCGTAGATTGAAACAGTGCGTGTGACTGCGGCCCGACACAAAGGCCGCTTGGATACAGTTCGCTGCCGGTGCATAATAGATATATTCGCCAGCATGCGAATGGTACGCAGAACTCATGGAGGAGTCTCGATCGACACGCTGCGCTTCTACCGGGCGGGTCTCGCACGGTTGTACGCAGCACGACGTTGACGAAAGACAACCGATGATTCCGCCACGCATCATTAGGCAAGAAGTCTCGCCGTCACAGGCGTTACATGCTTTCGAGGACACGTTTTCATTACGAGCGGGGCGCTTGGCGATTGGCTTAATCCGCAGTGCGGCCGCGGCCGATGACACGAGTGCCAATGGATTATCCCGGAGAACAAGCCATGCACATTTACGGTCCTAGCCAGTTGCACGGTGCGCAACCGATCGGGCGCCGCACGGACCACGGGCGGCTCAGCCCATGTCCCGGCCCGAGGCCGCCCAGATCGCCGACGAAGTCGACATCTCCGACGCCGCTCGGTTGGTGGAACAGGTTCAGCAATTCCCCGAGATGCGTGAGGATCGCGTCGAGGCGGTTCGCCGGCAGATTGCCGCCGGCACCTATGAAACCAGCGACAAATTGAACGTCGCCGTCGAGCGATTGCTCGATGAAATCGGTTAAACCCGACCGCGATGTCGAAGAGCCGCTCCTTTTCCCTTCGCTCGATTCCCGTACATTTGCCGCCGGCGGAACGGTTTCGCCAATTCCTGCAATCTACCGGCAAACGCATTACCGCCCAAAAGCGGTTGATCGTCGAGCAGGTCTTCAGCCACCACGACCATTTCGATGCCGATGAGCTGATGGACCACCTGCGGCCCCTCGTGGCCCAGCGGAAGGTGAGCCGCCCCACGGTGTACCGCACGCTGGCCGAATTGGTCGAGGCGGGCATGTTGCGGAAGATGGCCCTCGGCGGGCGCAGCGTCTTCGAGCACGAGTACGGCTACCCCAGCCACGACCACCTCTACTGCCAGAACTGCAACCAACTGATTGAGTTCCAAAGCGCCGAGTTGGAACACATCCGCGATGCTGTCGCCAAGCAGCACCGCTTCCAGGTGCTCGGCCACCGCATGTTCGTCACGGGCATCTGCGGAGTGCCGGCGCGAAAAGCCGCCGGCCGAATCGCCGTCGGAATGAAGCGGCACGCTACAGCGTTTCCGGCACGACGAACGGCTTGCGATACTCGGGCCGTATCAGGGCGTTGGCCGCCGCGTTGTTGATGAAGCGCTCCGTCTTCGGGTCCATCGTAAGCCACGGCCCGAGCGTCACCGGCGTCTTCGCCAAGTCAACGCCGTTTTGCCCCAGATGCTCCTTAACGGCCTCGAAACGCTCGGCCGCGAGCTTGTTGCCCCGGATTTGTTCGAGGATCGTTCCGTCGGGCGTGGTCTGCCCGAGCCGGTGCGAAATCATGCCCGTATGGCCCAGCGCGGTCGAGAGATGCGCCCTAAGATGGGGGCCTTCAGGTCGGCCGCGTTACGCGAGCGGATGGCCGCGAGCCAATTGGTCCACAGGTAATGGTCGCCCTTGCGCCAGGCATAGGCGAAACGCTTGTCGGGCTGTTGGAACTCGCGGATCGTTTTCCCCTCGTTGTCCACGGCCATGAGGACCTCGCCGCCGTGGCCGCAGATGAGTTTGCCGCCTTCGCCGACGACCACCACGCTGACGCCCGGCTTGCCTGGAAACTCCGCCGGCGAGTCCATGTTTTTCCCCCAAGTACGCTCGTCGGTCTGAAACTGCTTCGCCTTGGGCAGCCCGCGGACCTCGAAGATCAAGGGCGGCCCGTCGTAGTCGTGGTAGACCAACTGGGTGTTGGGCGTCTGACCGTCGTCGTCGTAGCCCAACCGCCCGCCAATGCTCATCACCTGCGGCGAAAGGGCCTCGTAGCCGAGGAACCAGCGGGCGATGTCCATCTCATGGATCCCCTGGTTGCCGAGGTCGCCGTTGCCGTAGTCGTAGATCCAGTGCCAGTCGTAGTGCAAGTTCTTGCGCGTAAGCGGTTTGACGGCCACCGGGCCGCTCCAGAGGTCGTAGTCCAGGCCGGACGGGATTTCGCCCTGGCCGAACTTGCCGATCGGCAGCCGCGGATTGTAGCATGTTCCCTGGGCGTAGCGAATCTTGCCCAGATTCCCCGCCCGTACCCACGCCACGGCCTCGATCAGGTCGGGATTAGCGCGGGCTTGGGTGCCTGCTTGGACGATGCGGCCGGACGTGCGGGCGGCCTCGACCAATTGCCGCCCTTCCCAGACGTTGTGCGAGACGGGCTTTTCGACCAGCACGTCCTTGCCCGCCTGACATGCCCAGATGCCGGCCAGCGAGTGCCAGTGATTGGGCGTGGCCACGGTGACCACGTCCACCTCTTTGGAATCGAGCATCTTGCGGAGATCGGCGAAGCCCTGGACCTTCCGGCCGTCCTGGTCGAGTTTCTTGACGGTCGCACTGTTGAGCGTGCGGGCGAGGATGGCCGGATCGACATCGCACACCGCGGCCAGCGTAAAGCCCTGCGTTGTCGTGGCCATTTCGATGTGCAGCTTGCCCCGGCCATTCAGACCGATCACGCCCACGCGGACCGTGTCGTTCGCCCCCCGCACCTGGCCCGAGGCCCGCGTGCCGGCAAGGATCAGCGTGGAACACGCCGCGCCGGCGGCAAGGAACTCCCGACGGTTCAGCTTGGACATGGCTCTACTCCTAGGGACACGTTGGGCAGGCAGGCAAAAGGCGTGGGGTGGCAGATACGGCCAGTCTCACCCAACGCCCGCCGTTTGTCAAGAATCGGGCGATCGCGAGCGCGGCAAGATTTCTTAGTATCGCTCAGCTCGCCCCAAAGGGGCCGAGTTCGCCCAGCCCACGGGCAACGCCCTCGTTGTTACACACAAGTCTGCCCAGACCCCATCCACCTTTGTGTGGATGGTGAATAAGGCTGCCTGGCTAGCACCGAACACACCGGCAACGAAGACCCCATCCGGCTTGCCCGGATGGTGAATCAGGCTATGTGGCTCCCCTATATTGCCGCGGTTAGCTCACAGCCTCCTTCACCCACGCGACGAGCGCGTGGGGGTCAGTTGTTTCTCCTTCGCTCCGTTAGCTGTCCAACCTGCTTCACCATCGACACAAGGCCGATGGGGTCGAAAACTTGTGTGTAACAACGAGGGCGTTGCCCGTGGGCTGGGCGATAGGCAGGGCCTTTGGCCCTCAGAACCAGTGTCGGAAAATCTTGCCTGCCACCCCAACAACGTGATTCGGGCGATTGTTACGCTGCCCGGCGGCGAGTCGCCGTGCCCGACGCGATTTGGTCGATCTCGGCCCGCGGCTTGAGTCGCAACGTTTTCTGGCCGTCGTCGCGCACACCCTCGACGAACACCAGCGACCGCTCGTGCAGGATCCGGGGCACAAAGAACCATGCCCGCGCCTCGGGGGCAGACGCCAGCTCGGCGGGCAGGATCAGCAGATCAACCTTCCCCAGCGAATTGGCCAGGCGGATGAGCCCCTCGGCAGGGTTGCCGGGCACAAGCTGCACGCGGACGCCCGTGGCTCGCAGGACCTGGTGGGCGGCCTTGAGCGAGATGCTGGGCCCGCTCGATCCATCCCGGCCCTCGAACAGGTCCATACCCACGTAATGGATGTCTTGCGGCAGACAGGCCCGTTTGGCGACCTCGATCATTCGCAGCGCCCGCCGGGCGTCGCCAATGCCCAGTTCAACGATCTTCCGCGGGCTGTGGCGGCGAATCGCCCGGTAAACTAGGCGATCGGCGGCGGGCTTGGAGAAATGACAAAGATGCAAGAGCCTCAAACGGCTGAGAATCGACAACGTCACCCTCCCTGGCGGCGATTGGCGGCAAAAAAGAGAAAGCGGTCGGCCTAGAGATCAATTTCGACCGTTGCCGGGCAGTGCGTTCATTAGATTCGGCAAGGCCCTCAAGGCTTGCCAGTCGCAAGCTCGAACGTGATGTCGCCGGCGCGTTTCTCTTCGTCGGACAACGTACCGCCGTTGTCAGTCATTTCGGGGCCTGGGTTGCAGAAGAGTTGCAGAAGATCAGTCCGCGTTCGGTGAGCTTCGTCTTCATCGGCGCGTGCCGTCGGCATCCTCGCGCCGCCCCAGCATGGCGATGGCCGCCCGATATAGCCGCATGCCGAAGCGGTCGAACAACGCGGCAAAGGCCCGTTGATCGCCGGCGGCAAGACTGACTGCCAACGGGTCAATGCCTGGGCCTTCCATTCACCTCTCCCCACATAAGAAGAGCAGCAACGACGCCGGGTTTTGTCACACAATTCGTCGGTTTGGTGGGACAGGTTGCCAACCTGTTGGGACAGACCGCCCACTTGTCGGGACAGGTTGGCAACCTGTCCTACCGTCGCTGCCGCGCCCGCAGTCTATCATATACCTCTTCTTGGTGTGCAGACAGGTATTCGGCCTAGCCACCGGCGTGTCAATCCGGTATGGTTAAGGGTTCCGTTGAAACTTGGCGATTGAGGATACCCGGTCAAATGCGGTTGACGATTTCGGGCCGATTTTGGTATCTTCCCGCATTTCCGGGTGGTGCGCGGACGGGGTATCCGTGCGGAGGTTCTGAGCGATGAAGTTTGCCGCGATCGGCCCCATTGCCGTCCATCTGCCGGACAAAGTGGAAGACAACGACTTTCTCGGGGCGCAGTTTCCGCAGTGGGACATGCCCCTGATCTACAAGAAGACGGGGATCCGCCAACGGCACATCGCCGCGCCCGACGAGTGTGCCTCCGACCTGGGCGTGGCGGCGGCCGAGAGGCTCTTTGCCGAACACGAGATCGACCGCAGCACGATCGACTTCCTGCTCTTCTGCACGCAGTCGCCCGACTATGTGCTGCCGACCACGGCCTGCCTGATGCAGGATCGGTTGGGTCTGCCCACCTCGATCGGCGCCTTGGATTTCAACCTCGGTTGCTCGGGTTTCGTGTATGGGTTGTCGATGGCCGACGGCTTGATTCGTGCGGGTATCGCCCGCCGTGTGTTGCTGGTGACGGCCGAGACTTACAGCGAAGTACATCGACCCGACGGACCGCTCGCTGCGGACCATCTTTGGCGATGGCGCGGCCGCCACGCTGGTCGAGCCCTCGGACGAGCCTTCGCTGGGCTCGTTCATCTTCGGCACGGACGGCCGCGGGGCCGACACGCTGCTGGTGACCGAGGGCGGCGCCCGCCCCAAGGCCCACGCCATCCAGCCGCGGAAGCGCAAGCGGTGGCCCAGCAGCCTCTACATGGACGGCCCCGAGTTGGTCAAGTTCAGTCTCGAAGTGGTGCCGCCTCTGATCGACCGGGTCCTGGCCAGCGCCAAGTGGACGCCGGACAACGTCGACATGTATCTGATGCATCAGGCCACGCTGTTCATGCTCGACCACCTCCGCGAGCGGCTTTCGCTGGACCGCCAGCACACGCCAGAGGCGTTGGAGCAGTACGGCAATACGGTCTCCTCGACGATCCCCATCCTGATCCGCGACCTGCGCCAATCGGGTCGGCTGAAGCCGGGCAAGCAGACGGTACTGATCGGTTTCGGCGTCGGGCTGTCGTGGGCGGGCTGCGCGTGGACCGAAACCTGGTCGGCTCGACAAGCCCAGCCGGCTGGCGAGACAGTCGGCAACGTGTCGGAGCAAGCGGCCGGGCAAGCCCCCGTGAAGCCGATGGGCAGCAACGGCGATACGCAGTCGAAGCACTCCACATGCCTGGAAGTGGTGTAAGGTGGGTCGCCGAGGCCACAAGCCGTAGTGTGCGTGGAACGCACCGTCCGTCGCGCGTTGCCTCTACCCACCCCCCGCGTGTATGGTAAAACGCCATTGACGCCCGGTGTGTCTTTTTCATATCCTACGCCACCTCTTGGGAACTGGTCTCGTTCGCCTCGGGGATAGTGCGCAAGGATGCCCCCGGCACCCGCGCCGGAACTGAACGGATTTGTCGATGTCACGGTCCGCTGATCCAAGGATGGTTCTGCGACCCGGCCGAAACCACACGGCCGTGACGGTGGCGCGTCGGGTGCCACGGCCTCGTCGGGTGCCACGGCCTCGTCGGGTGCCACGGGCTCGTGGGGTGCCATGGGCTCGTGGGGTGCCACGGGCAGCTTGTCTGCCCGTGTTTGCTGCACTGGCTGACCAGCAGCCAGTGCCACCCAGCCGAAACCACACGGCCGTGGCGGTGGTGCTGATCGCGTCGTTGGCGATACTCGCGGCCGCCGGCTGCGCCTCGAACACAAATCTCGCTGCGATCCGTGCCCAAGAGCCCGCTGGTCGAGGAACTCAACCTGACCTCCTCCGGCGGGCCAAAGCCCAGCGAACGGACCATCCAACTGCTGCGGGTGTACAACCTCAGCGACGAGCTCGCGGGCGACTTCCGCCCCCTGCTGACAAAGCTCCAGGCGATCAACGACCGCGAACCGTCGGCCGACAACGTCTATGCCATGTCGGAGTTGGCCTTCCTCGGCGCGAAGAAGGCCGAAGCCCACGACAAGCGCGTGGCGTTGGACCTCTACGGCGCCTCGGTGCTGCACGCCTACGACTATCTGTTCGACCAGCGTTTCGCCGCCACGCGCAACCCTTACGACCCGCACTACCGCGGCGCCTGCGATCTGTACAACGGCGCGTTGGAGTCGGCGCTGCGGATCGTCTGCGCCAACAAGGAACTCGTGCCGGGCACCACCAAGACGATCAACACGGCGTCGGGGGCGTGGGACATCACGCTGCGAACTCCGCGGCAGCCGCTGGCAGCCGGAAGATTTCGAGCGATTCGAGTTCGTCTCCGACTACGAAGTCAAGGGGCTCAAGAATCTGTACCTGACGCACGGCCTGGGCGTGCCGCTGATCGCCGTCCGCCAGAGCTACAAGGGCGAGCCGGTCGCCGCGAAGTACTATCCCGCCGGGCTGAGCTTCCCCGTGACGGCCTTCCTGCGGCCGCTGTCGAAGATCGACCCGAACACCGGCCAGGTCGTGGCCCACAACCAATGCGTGCTGGAACTGTACGATCCGTTGACCAACGACGAGACCCTGGTCGCCGGCCAGCGGGTGCCGCTGGAAAGCGATCTTGACCACGCCGCTGGCCTACTTCCTCTCCAAGCCGGACATGAACCTGGACAGCTGGCCACCGACGGGCTGCTGCATCCCGACGACCTGTTGAAACGACTGCGGCCCGGCGGCAGCGACCGGCCCATGGGCCTGTACATGGTGCAGCCCTACGAGCCGGGCAAGATTCCCGTGCTGATGGTCCACGGGCTGTGGTCGAGCCCGATGACCTGGATGGAGATGTTCAACGACCTGCGCAGCCAGCCGGAGATTCGCGATCGCTACCAGTTCTGGTTCTATCTCTATCCGACGGCCCAGCCGTTCTGGCTGAGCGCCGCCCAACTGCGCCGCGACCTGGCGCAAGGTCCGCGACGTGCTCGACCCGACGCACGAGGAGCCGGCGCTGGACCAGATGGTGCTGATCGGCCACAGCATGGGCGGGCTGGTGTCGCAGCTGCAAACGGTCCACAGCGGCGACGACTACTGGCGCCTGGTCAGCAACGAGCCGTTCGCCGCAGATCAAGGCCGACCCCAAGGTGCGGCAGAAGCTTGCAAGAGACGTTCTTCTTCCAGCCCAACCCGTCGATCCGCCGCGTGGTCACGATCGGCACGCCGCACCACGGCAGCACGTTCTCCAACCAGACCACGCAATGGCTGCTGGAGAAACTCATCCGACTTGCCGAAGATGCTCGTCGACAGCCAGCAGGAGCTGTTCCGCGACAACCAGGGAGCGTTTCCCGGCCAGCTCGCTGCTGAGGGTCGACACGAGCATCGACTCGCTTGGCCCCCGGCACGCCGATCTTCCCGGTGATGCTGGCCAGCCCGCGGCCGCCGTGGGTGCAGTATCACAACATCGTGGGGGTGGTGCCGAAGCAGTGGTGGCTGGCGAAGCTGTCCGCCGATGGGCGACGGCGTGGTGCCGCTACGAAAGCGCCGCACTTGGACGGCGCCGCCAGCGAGATCACGGTGCCCGCCGACCACACGACGGTCCACACGCATCCGGCGGCGGTGCTCGAAGTGCGTCGCATCCTGCTGGAACACCTGGCCGATCTCGAAGGCCGGCCGGTCAATAGTCTCGCCCGCCGCACTCCCGCCGCATCGCCTCTGGCGTTGGGCATTCGGCGATAACGGAACTCCGCCTTGGGCGTCACTACTGGGGGCAAGACGTGGGAAAGGGGGCCTTTTTTCTGGTTTCCCAGCCCCAGACGTAAACGTCTGGGCTAAGGAAAAGTCACCCTGTTCTCACTACGCGGCGGCCGCAGCCACGATGCGCAATAGTGCGACCGTGCCGACGCCGTAGTACGTATACTCGACGTCCGGCGAGTCGTCTTCGCTGCACGAAAGGAACCCGCCGCCGGGGTGCGCAGCGCTCCGCAGGAACCGCGCCACCCCTGCGGCGTCGATGGCGTGCAGCCTGTCGAGGCCCGCGAGCGTGAGCAGGCCGGTGAAGGTCGAGAGCAAATCGCCGCCTGGGACGGTCGCGTGGGGCTTGAGCCCGCCATCGGCGCTCTGCATGCCCGCAAGGAACTGGGCCGTGCGGGCCGCATTCTCCGGCGGCAGGGCGTCGTGCATCATGAGAAACGCCGCGGCCGCTGCGGTGGCGCTGGTTTGAGAAGCGGTTTGGCCGGCCAGTTCCACATAGCCGCCGTCGGGGCGACTGAGAGTCTCGATGGCGTGAATCGCGTCATCGGCCGCCGGCATCTCGACCCCCAACATCTGGAAACACAGGGCGCCCAAAAACGTGTGATACGCGCTCACTCGTTCGTCCTGTGCCAACCGCGCAAAGCCGCCGCGGGGCAGAAGATTCCGGTAGAGCCATTCGGTCAGGGGCAAGGGGTCGAATGTCCGCGCCGCAAAAGGGGACAGGTCCATGTTTTCGGTCGCTTGTTTGTGAGCAGAAGGCGTCTTCTCGCCGAAAAATGGACCAGTCCCCGGGCCGTGGCCCTCGGGATCGCGTGCTGCCGAGGAGCGACGCCCCAACACGCGATGCGCATTGAGGACGCTGAAACACTCAACCGTGTCGCGCGGGGGACGCTTCAGATGGGCCAAGTAGCCGGCGGCACGGTCGAAAGCGGCGTGCTCGGGCGCCAACCAAGCCAGCGTCCGCAGGGCGAAGTCGGTGTAGTACAAGTCGGAACGGCCTTGCCGGCCGGCAAAACCGCCGTCGGACTGCTGGCCGCCGGCCACAAAGCCAATCTGAAGATCCACGAACCGCCGGCCCAGTCCGGCAATGCCGGGGCGGAGCAACTCGTCCAGCATGTCCAGGTAGGGCGACGACGTCATCGGGCCGAAACCTCGGGCTCGACCGACTCCGGCAACACCATCCGCACCAGGAACCGCATCAACTCCTGGAGATCGGCCGACGGGAAGTCGGCCGCCGCATCCAGCCCGCGGGCCCGCAACTTCCCCAGCAACTGTTCCGCCTTGACAAACGCACCGGATCGGCAATAGAGTTCCCGGACTCGATCCAGCCGCTCCTGCGGCGGGAGTCGGCCATCCTGGTCGGCTAATTCGGAAAGGGCCTGCGAGTAACGCGATTCCGCCGCAAACGCCCGCAAAATCGTGGGCCGCCCGGCCAGGGCATCCAGGCCGCGGCTCCGCTTGTTGTTGTCGTCGGCGTGCCAGTCGTCCAGGTCGTTGCGGATTTGGAATCCCTCGCCGACGCAGGTCGAGAAACGGCGGAGGGCGCCGACGTCGGCCGTCACGCCGGCGGCGCGGAGCCCCGCATAGATCGCCACCTCGAAGGCGGGAGCCGTCTTCAACGCATAGACCGTCAGCACGTCCAGGGGCCGAGGAAGTCCGCGCGGCCCATTCTGCCAGGCGAGCTCGGCGCCCTGACCGCGGCACAACTCCAGGTGGGCGTGCGAGAGCCGATTGAGAATATCGCTGGTGCAGTCGGCCCCCAAAGTGCTCGCTTCGCCGGCCACCAAACGATAGCCCAAGCCGATCAGATAGTCGCCGATGTTGACCGCTTGCGCCACGCCATGGACGCGGTGCAGGGT
The DNA here is from genome assembly GCA_963759115.1 of uncultured Planctomycetaceae bacterium. Lineage (GTDB taxonomy): Bacteria > Planctomycetota > Planctomycetia > Pirellulales > Thermoguttaceae > CAVWXT01. Next base: position 233,145 of record CAVWXT010000001.1, on the reverse strand, counting down.
CGGGCGGCCGTACCGAAACTCGTCGTCGTCCTCGATGTCGTCATGCACCAGCGACGCCTTGTGCAGGGCCTCGATGGCCAGGGCGAGGCGGCGGATCGCCAGGGGGATCTTCTCGCCCGTCCCCTCGCTGCAGTCCAGGATCGCCGAGCCGTAGCGAGCCACGGCGTACGCGGCAATCGTTACGAAAGGACGCAATCGTTTGCCCCCTTCCTTCAGCCAATCCAGGGCGATCCGCGGCACCGAGGCGAGACGCTCATCCTGCACGGCCGTTTCGTCGGCCGCTTCTTCGTAGGGCCCGAGAAGCTCGGCCATCAGCGGCTGCTGAAACATCCGCGTCGTTTCGCGCAACAGCGGAACGTAGCTTCGCGGCGCCGGCCGCCGGGCCGCCGTTTCGGCCACCAACAGCCGCCGGATTTCGTCGACCTCGGCTTCCGTGTTGACGCAGCCGTCGCGCAACAGCGGCAAGGCCATGTGCGGCACGCCCAACTCGGCGACGCGATGGAACGACTTCTCCAGCGAATCGAGGCAGGCGACCCCGATGATGGCGTCGGCGTCGCCTTCAAGGATCTTCATCAACACCGAACTGGTTCCCTCGGCGACGATCACGCAGTAGCCCAGCCGTTGGGCCTCGCGCTGTAGAGCGGCGATGCCGCAACTTCCGCAGCCGGCGCAGTGCAGGCCCACGGAATCATACTCGCCCCGGCAGGCGTCGCGGTTGCTGAGGCAGTGGGGCAAGAGGAACAGGCGGCGATCCCGCGGCGTCGCTTCCAGCGTGGAACGCCAGAACTCGTTGCTTACCGCCACCATCGCGAAGCCGAGAAACGGCCGCGGCAGGCCCAATCGCTCCAAGAGCATCTCGCCATGCCGCTCGAGATCTTCGCGCGACGGCGGACGGGTGCGGTCCATTTCCCTCGCCAGTTCGGCGGCGACCGAACGCATGGCCTGACGCACGGCCGCATCCTGCGGAACCCGTTTGATGCCCTCGGCCGGAGGATCAGAGGTGGTGATCGTCTCAGTTGCCATCGGGAGTCGAGGGTGGGCGTCTTGGGGACGGGCAAATCCGGTTAGGTTCGCTGGGCAGCAAGTCGGCTTGCCGCCATTGGGGGACGGGCGCAACAAGTCTCTAGTATCGCATGGTTCTTTCGGGACGTCAAACGGTCGAGACACCCGGTAGTGGTACAGTTCTGTCGGAGAAGACGACGTGTAGACGTGTAAAGGAAGAGCCGTTGCCGCGCGATCAGATCCCCGTCGAGTGTGGCAATAGCCGCCCAACATCTTGCGGGTACGCTCAAATTGCCACTGAGGCAGCGAACACCGCGATCAGTCGCGTTCTACGACTCCAGTTCCTGTCGATAGTCGGCCGATCTTGAGCAATATGGACCGACTACAAGCCGGAAAGCAGATCATTGACTTGGTAGTGCGTGCGCAAGATATTGCGCTTCAGGTTGGGATACCAAATATCCTTCAACCGGGGCTAGTCAAGGAAATGATAATCGCTGATATTCTCGGCCATGAAGTGATTAGCAGCAAGCGAGATGCTGATGCTTGCGACCCAAGTGACCCGTCAGTCAAGTACGAATACCTGAGTTGTTATGAGGGCGGAACTGGGCAATTAGACCGGATGTTCAAGTCCCCGCCCGACAAGCGGGCTGAGTCACGTCGCAGAATAACTCGGAACAAATCCATATACTTGGCGATCTTTTCCAAGGTGCGGCCCCTGGCAGTGAAAGTCATTTACGAAATCTCTCCCGCATCCCTCTGGACTGAGACAGAGCCAGTTGGACCGAAGTAGAAACGCAATATCACACGTCGGCTTCTCCGAAACCTGGGCCGCAGAAAACGGCACTGTCGTTTACCGACACAAATGACCTGCCTATTGAAAGAGGCTGTATCGCAAATCGGCTTCCAGTCGGCCTAGCCTGTCCAGGCAAACCTGACGTAGCTTGGGGTCTTTCTCAAACCCGATGAAACGTCGGTCAAGGTCTCTACAGACCACCGGGACGGTTCCTGTACCCGCGAATGGGTCAAGCACTACTTCGCCCGCATTACTGCTTGCGCGAACAAGCCGTTCCATTAGCGCCTTGGGCTTCTGGATTGTGTTAAGCAGCGCTCGGTCGACCAATTCCTTTGACTTGTAGGTTAGCTGCTTAATATCTCCCCATACGTCCCCTGGATTCTTTCCGTCAGGATTGAACTTTGTCTTTCCATACTTCCCGTTCCGAACCGATGGAACACGCTCACAGCGAAGGCGGTGTTCTAGCTCCACCAATTGGGGAACCCGTATGTCTTCTAGGTTGAACGTCTTAGCCGGCCCTTTGCTGAAATAGGCAATGATGTCGTAATTGTTTGTGAAGTTGCGTCTACCCTGTGCTAGTCTACTGGGCTGATACCAGACGATGCGAGAGTTCAACTGTAGGAACGGTCTGTAGTCAACAAAATCGAGGCAATCCGGTTTTCCGAAGAGATATAATGTCCCTCCCTCCTTTAGGAGGCGGGAGAGAACCCGGATTAGTTTGAGATTGTAGCCTTGAATATCGGAAACCTTGTCCCAGTCATTCTCCGTCTTGCCGTAGGGACCATCGCAAACAATTAGGTCGATACTTGAAGTCGGCAACTCCCGACACAACTCCAGAGTGTCCCCAAGGTGAATCGCGTTCAACTCAAGATTCCCCAACATCCCTGTCTCTGATTCCATCTGTCAAACCTCGCGTTTACTGGAATGTAAGGCATCCATGTCCTGACTCTCTTCGTATGAGTTGAACACAAAAACGGTGAATTGTCTAGGCTATGCGGCATTGCCCACATGGCGGCCGTGTCCCGTCACCCAGTCGCATAGATCCTCACAGCTCCCGAGGCTATCGACCACCCCTGCCATCATGGCGGCCGGCAGACGGTTTCGACCCTCTTTCGGCTCACGTGGCCGCGAGCAGAAATTGTAATGGGCCGGGAACATCGCACATGCGGCCGACAAGTTTTCCGGCTTTTTCGCTGAACTCCAGCGATAGCCGAGTGAACCGTTTCGTCAGCATGCGGATCGTGAGGTTGTGCCGCTCGACGTGTGCCGTCCATATGCCCCTGTTTCAGGCACGGATTGATGAGGAAGATGCCGAGGCCGTTTTGCCGTGATGGAAAGACGAAATGGTCACCTGTCAGCAACTCGTCACCAGCAACACAGCCACAAGACGCTCTCCAATGGTTGACATTTTTCTGAGGGGGCCGGTAAACTGTGCCACTACCAGACGCCCGCAGAGCCGGCTCCTTGTCCGGTGAAATTTGCGGTTCTCGCGGCCCGGCCGAGGGCGTCCAGCGTCCACACGAGCGGATAGAGTTGCTCGGAGTACCAGAGATGGGCGAAGTACAGGCCGATGGGAGCGGGTCGGTCCGGCGGTCGGGCGACGCCGCTCAGCAGGTAATCGACGCCGCGAATGAAGGCTGCGTGCGCCGTCGGCGTTTGGGCCCAGGGCGCCAGGGCGGCTACCGCCAGGGCCGTTTCTTCCACGGACGAGGCCACGCCCTCGGCGCCGCCCCAACCGCCGTCGACATTCTGCGACCGGAACAGGTACTCCACGCCACGTGCCGCCGAGGCGCCGTCACGATCCAGCACCTCGAGCGCCCGCAGCACGCGCGACGTGCCGAGCACGGGGTTCGTTTGCCCAGGCGCCCCTGATTCCCGAACCACAACGGCAACCAGGAACCGTCCGACTGTTGTGCCCGGTGAAGATACTCCAGTCCGCGGCGGACGGCGCGCCGGAAGGCGCGTGAGGTTATGGCCGGATCAACGCCGTGAAGTCGCCCGCAGGGCGTGGGCCGTCAGGTCGGGTGCGCTCTGGTCGAAGGGGAGCTTCCCCCAGCCGCGACAGAACGTGGGCCATCCGCCGTCGCGGTTCTGCAAGTCCAGCAGCCATGCCACGCCAGCCGCAATGCCATCGCCATGTTGCAACTCCGTAAGCGCGATGATTGCCCCGGAGGTGTCGTCCACGTCGGGCACGCCGCCGGCAAGATGAGTCCACGCCCAACCTCCGGGCTCGGCGTGGGTATAAGGATGCTGCACTTTGTATTGCTGCGAGGCAATCCACTGCGCCGTTCGGGCGCGATCGATGCGAGGCAACTCGCCGGCCGAAGCCAGCGCGGCCACAGCGGCCGTTGTCAGCCACGCCGACAGGTTCGTATCGATCGGCCAGGCCCCGTCCGGTCGCTGCGACTGGCGAAGGAACTGAAGACACCGGGCGGCCACGGGTTGGTCGCGGCCAACCAGCGAGATCATCGCCATGGCCACGAAGCTGGTCAAGGGCGTGGCTTCCAGGAACCCGCCGTGCTCCGGTTGGATGTGCCGGAGCTTCTCCAGCACTCGCGGAGTGACCACCGTGCGAACCAGCCGTCGGAGGATGCCGGCGGGCGGATGGCGCCGGTCGATCAGCAACCCGATGGCGATCAAGGCCGGCAGCGCATAACTCACCACGTGCAGCCGCAGTGCCTTGTACCAGCCGTGCGGCACGACCGCCAACTCGAACGGCAGGCCCGGGATGTCATCCCAGGAGACCAGCCCAGCCAGACCGCAGTTCATCAGGATGGGGACGGCGAAGGTGCGGTCTTCGCCGTATTCGCGGCGGATGGCCTCGACGATCGCGCCGGGAGAATTGCCTGCTCGGTGGGCGAGATACCCTTCGGCCCTTTCCAGGGCGCCAGCCAGGCAAGGAGAGCTTGTTCCCGCGGCCTTGACGAGATTCAGCGCGGCGATGGCCAACAGCGTTGTCGCCAGATTGCTGGGGCTGTCCGCGGTATCGCCCCAGCCGCCGTCGGCATTTTGATTTCCGGCCAGCCAGGCAATGCCCGAGCTGATCCTGTCCGTGTCGATTGCGTCATCGGCCAGCGACAAGGCACTCACGGCCGTGGCCGTGGCCAGTGCGGACGAAGAGAGCCGGCCTTCCCAAAAGCCGTCGGGATGCATCAGTTGCAGGAGGCGGTCGTGCGCCGCGGAAAGGGCGTCCCTAACAGCCTGTTGAAAAAGGGGGACAGGCACCTCACCACCACCGTTTTTTGCGGCATTCACATCGGCCGGTTCGGAGCCAGTCCCCTTTTTCGACAGGCTGCTGAGGGCGTCCGAACTGCGGGCCGCATCGCCGCCCTTCGATCGAGGGGCCGTGCTCATCGCCGCGCCTTCCACTGATGCCAGGCAAACAGCGTCTTCCACTGGAGAATCTGGCCGTAGCCCATCAGTTGCAGGGCCGTTCGCTTGGCCCACGATACGCCGGCGGCGGCCTGATTGTCGCGGTAGAACCAAGGGACCCAACGGAAGTTCAAGCGATAGCAGGCTCGGATCAACTGCCAGTGCAAGGGCCGCAACGTGCGCGGATCGAGCGGCGGAGTGCCGTCCACCGGCGCAAAGAGGACCGGGAAAATCGCCATCCGCTGGTCGTGCCAGCGACTCGACCCACGCCAGCGTCTCCCGCAAGTGCTCGTCGCGCTCGCCGGGCAGGCCGATCATGAGGCTGGCCATGGGGAAGAACTTGGCGCGGCAGAGCCGCCGCAAGTGGCGGGCGCAGAAATCGCCCCACGGCTCAGAACCTTCACGTCTGGTTTTCGCTCCCCCGCCCGCCCGGCGGAGCAACTCGTCGGAGGCCGTTTCCACGCCTACGTTCACCCATACGTAACGGCCGGTATCATTGCCGACCAGCAGATCGTGGATGGCTTCGAGTTGTTGGTCGTCGTATTGGGCAACGCTGACCACGTTCGCGTGATCGATCTTGGATCAAGCGGACCTGGGGAATGCCGGCGGATGTCGCCCAACAGAGCGATCAGGGCCGCGGGGTTGACCTTCAGGCCTTCGGCGCCGTAGCGGAAGAAATCTTCGCTCAGCGCGGCGATGCAGGCTGGGCCGGCGGCCACGTTGGTCTCCACGTCGGCGAGAATGGTCGGCGGCGGCAGATGAACCATCGGCACGCGGGCGATGGTGCAGAACGAGCAGCCCAGCCCGCAGCCGCGGCTGATCTCCACCACGCCCATGGTGCTGGCCCCGCGAATCGGCGGAATGGGGACGGCCGGGTCCCAGCCGCCCGTCACGATCTCGGGCAGGGTTTCGTGCTCGCATCAAGCGGCGGAACGTCGCGGCCGCATCCCGGTCGGCGTAGCCGGAAACGACGTGATCGACGCCCAGTGCCTTGCGGGCGGACGGATCGCCCGCAACTTGCCAAGCGCCCGGCCCACCCAAGACGACCTTGGCCGACACGTCGCGGTTGAGACGACGTATCTTCCGCATCAGCCGGCCGAACATGGCCTGGGGATAAATCCGCCCGCCGGCGATGGCCGTCATGGTGGAGCTATTCATTCCCAAGCCGGCCGGTTCGCCGGAAGATATGCCGATCACCCGCGTGGCGCGGCCGATGGCCCCTTCGAGTTGGTCTTCGGTGACGACGGCCACCTCGTCGGGCGAGAATCCGCCGGCCAGCAGCGCCGCCTCGATGCGGCGCAGGCCCAAGGGGGCAACCTTCGCGCGGGCTCGCCCACGGTTGTTCTGCGGCATCAAGAGACGGCCAAAGACCGCCGGCGGGGCGGTTGTCGTTTGGCTGGCCGCCAACATCCCGTCGAACAACAAACGATAATCGGCGGTCAGCGTTCGGTCGGCCGTCAGGACGATCGGAAATCCATCGCTCATGGGCAATCAACGTCTCCGCTGCATCTGTTCGTCCAACCGATCGACCAGGTCGTCCAGATCGTCGAACGGCAACCGATTGGCCGAGGGGGCGGCGTCAGCGGCCGGGGGCTCGGCCGGCTGAAGGCGGCCACACTCCGGGCAGGCATTGCCGTCGGCGGCTGCGGTCTGCGACTTCCGGTCGGTCGTCATGCCGCACACCGGACACGGCTGCCCGCTTCGGGTGTAGAACATCTTCCGTGCGGCCGCGTCCAAGGTCACGAACCGTCCCGGCGCGCCCGCAATGGCGGCATCCTTCCGGTAGAGCGGGAACATGATCGCGCTTTCGGGGCAGATGCGGGCACAGGCCGGGCAGCCCGGCTTGCACTGGTCGGGATTGCAGACCGCCACCCGTCCCTCCGCGCCCAACTCATACACGCCAAACAGGCAGAATTGCAGGCAATGCTGGCAATTGACGCAACGCGATCCGTCGATGACCGGATACCATCGCGGCCGCGTCGCTTCCGGAAATCGCTCTGTTGCACCAGGCGGGGAATCCGGCTCTGCGGCTCGCCGCTCAAAGGACGTCGCGCTTTGCGGCCCGGCCTGCAACGCCTCGATCGCTCGGCCGACGACCGATTCGGCGTCCGGGAAGTCGTTCAGGTTGAGAATCACGAGCCCCTCGCCGGCCACCTGACGTTGTCGCAAGAGCCAGCGGACTGGACGCGGGTGAAGCCAGCACAGCAACGCGGAATCACGGATGCGCTCCGCCAACTTCTGCCACAGGCCGCTCGAATCGGACACATGGTACAAGTGCGGAATCAACAAGCAGTCCAGGCCGCGCTCGCGGCACAGCCCGATCACGGCCCGTTCCATCGCATTCGGGGCGTCGGGAGTCTCTTCGCCGGAAACGATCATCAAGGGTCGGTTCATAGAAGACTCACGGATGCATCGCCCGTACCTTGAAAACGCAGCGCACCCCAGCGGACGACACACGGCGTGTGCCTGCTACGGTCGGGGCAACGAGTTGCTATCAGGGGCTCGCCGGGCTAAGATCGTATATATTGTACCCGACCGCTCCCGCCATTACATAATCCCGGCCAGGCCTGGCTGTGAAGCAAGAACCAGTATACGACAGCCAAGGGCCAAGGCCAAGCCGCGCATCGCGGCGGTGATGCGGTCTCCCGCCGAGAAATGGAACAGCCTCCCCCTCCCTTGCTTCCCTTGCACAAAAGGCAGACTATGCGGATCGTCTCATGCGCCTCGTCCATTTGCCTGGGGTTAACCCTCCTTGCCGGCCAGATGCCGACACCGTCGTTGGCTGCCGAGAAAAAGTCGCCGCCTCCGGCCTCCTCGCCCGCCAAGGTCATGGTGTTGAATACCTACGGAATCTGGCGGTTCCACTGCACCATCGAACCTCCCCTGCTGGCCTCCGGCGAAAGCGTCAAGCAGAAATTCGGCTGGCTGAACCAGAAGACCGCGGGACCAGCGTCGGACTGGATGAGTCCCGATTTCGACGACCGCTTCTGGGACCGCGGGCCGGTGACCCTGGCCTGCAAATCGGCCATGCTGGCGCGGGTGTGCTTACGCGGGAAGTTCACCGTGACGGACCCGTCCGCGGTTCGCGGAGTGGCGCTCTCCGTCGGCTATCGCGGCGGACTCATCGTCTATCTCAATGGCAAGGAAATCCACCGCGAGCATTTGCCGGCGGGCCAGACGCTTGCCGAAGGTCCCGCCTGCGCCGAGTGCAATCTGACCGATTTTGCCATCCAGCCCGGCCTGCTCCGAAAGGGCGTCAACGTCGTGGGCCTGGAGGTTGTCCGGGCACCGTACGCCGAGCAGACCACGGACAACGTCTACGAAGAGAACTCGTGCCAGATCCTCAGCGCCAAACTGACCTCCGACGCCACCGCGGGGCTGGTCCCCAACGCCGTGCGTCCCCAAGGTCTTCAAGTCTGGAACGCCGACGCGATGGCCGTCGACCTTGACGTCGATTTCGGCGACCAGGCCGAGCCGATCCGCCCGGTCGTGATCGCCGGCGCGCGGAACGGCGCCTTCACGGGCAAGGTCGTCGCCGGCTCTTCCAAGCCGATCCGCAATCTGAAGGTCATCCCAGCCGAGATGCGCGGCCCCGGCGGGACCATTCCCGCCGCCAACGTCCGCATCCGCTACGGCGTTCCCTGGGGCGACTACCAGCAGGTCAACGCCGGCAACCGCAAGCTTCCCACGCCCTATCCCACGTATACCCAGCGTCTTGGGGCGCTGGCCGAAAAGCCGCTGGCCGAGTTTCCGGTATTGGCGACCAAGTCGGACGATTATTGGCCCGTGATCTGGCCGAACGCCGCCGAAATCAAGCCCCTCAAGGGCGCCGTGGTTCCCATCTGGATCACCGTCAAAGTCCCTGCGGACGTCCCGGCAGGCCGGTATGCGGGCAACGTGAGCGTGGCGGCCGAAGGAGAGGAACCGGTCCAGGTTCCCATCGACCTCCACGTGGCCGACTGGTCGCTGCCCGACACCCAGGACTTCCGCACTTGGGTAGACATGATCCAATGCCCCGACACGCTGGCCTTGGAATACAACGTGCCGCTCTGGTCGGAAAAGCATTGGGAACTCATCGCGCAGTCATTCCGGCTCATCGGAGAGACGGGCAGCCGGACGGTGTACGTCCCACTGATCGCGCACACCAACCTCGGCAACGAGGAGACGATGGTGCGGTGGGTGAAGAAAGGGGACGCCTACGACTACGACTTCTCGATCCTGGACCGGTACATGGACGTGGCCGAGAGGAACATGGGCAAGCCCAAACTCGTGATCCTCGTGGCTTGGGACGTCTACATGAGCAAGGAGGACGAAAAGCGATCGCGGCAGAAGGAAGTCATCGAGCGATTGCAGAAGGCGGCCCGGCGCCGGGGCGCGGACCGATGGTGACGGTGTTGGATAGCACCACGGGGAAGACGGAATTGGCGACGCTGCCGCGTTATGTTGACTCGGCGAGCAAACCGCTCTGGCAGCCCCTCTTCGACCAACTCCTGACCCGGATGGGCAAGCGGGCGTTGGCGGACAAATTGATGCTGGGCATGCAGGGTGACGCTTACGCCAGCAAGGAGGAGCACCAATTCTTCAAGGACCTCACCGGCGGGCTGCCGTGGATCGTTCAGTCGCACGAGGGATTCGCCGTGAACTTCTCGCGGATGAGGGAGCCCGAGAAAACGCTGATGCACGGCATCTCCACGGTCGGCTACCAGGCCCGCGTCTGGTCGGTCACGTTCTCGGATGACGGGGCCGACCGCGGCCGCGGCTACGAAGCGGGCCTCAAGAGCCATCAGGGCTGGTCCCGCCCGGATCTGGTCGCCCAATTCGACCGTTTTTCGCGCGAGCCTTCCACCAACGTTTATTGGCGCCAATTGGCCGAGACCGCCATCACCGGCTCGCAACGCGGCAACGGGCGATTGGGCGGCGACTATTGGAAAGTGATCAAGAACAAGAACGGCAAGCGCGTCGGGCGGACCCACGAGCGCTACCCGGAGAGCACCTGGGGGCTGCTGGTCATCCCGGAATCGCTCCTGGCGCCGGCGCCGGACGGACCCGCAGCCAGCGACGAAATGGAGGCCTACCGCGGGGGCGTGCAGGATTGTGAGGCCCGCATCGTCATTGAGCGAGCCCTAAGCGACGAGGCCCTCAAGGCCAAGCTGGGGGCCGATCTGGTCCGCCGTTGCGAGGAGTATCTGCAAAACCGGCACCTGATGATGTGGTTGAGCTTGAGCGATCTGCAACTCTTCTACAACTATCCCGGGGCCAAGTGGGGGCCTTCCTACATGGCCTCGTCTTGGCGAGGCGGCTCCAACGTCGGCGGCAGCCATTGGTTCCTCGGTTCGGGCTGGCAGCTTCGCACCGAGCAACTCTATACGCTTGCCGGCGAGGTGAGCCGCAAGGTAGCACAGCATTGATCCCCTCCTGAAACCTGTGGCATCGCACAACGCGTCCGAGGGCCATTTTATGGATTCCATGCGAAAACCGAGATGTGTCTTGTCGGTCGGTGCGGCCGTCGTCTTCTTCGCGGCTCTCTACGGCCAAGACTGCAGGGCCGCGGAGGAGGCCCGGTCGGCGCCGATTGTGGTCTTGGACGCCGAGAGCTTCTGGCGCGTCCACCAGACCATCAAGCCAGCGGTTGCCCAGGTGGATAACGAGATCAAGTCACTCCCACCGGCCGAATCAGCCGCGGATTGGCAGACTGCTCCGCCGCCGGACGGCTGGATGGCACCGGATTTCGACGACCGCGGCTGGGTGCGTGCGATGGTCCGCATGACCGGCTATCACCACTCCTTGGCCCGGCTATGCCTGCGGGGCAAGTTCGCCGTCGCCGATCCGGCCAAGGTGCGGGGCCTCAAGCTGTCGCTGGCATTCCACGGTGGGGCGGTGATCTACGTGAACGGCCAGGAACTGGCCCGAGCCTTTGTGCCCAAGGGGTCCGACGTGGCCGACCCCTACCCGCCGGAAGTCTTCTTGGGCAAGGACGGCGGGCTGTCGCCGCGAGTCGGGGTTTGGAACGCGCGGTACATCGACCGCGGGGACAACCAGCGGGCGATGCGGCGGCGCGTGCTCAGCGACGTCGAGATTCCGTCGAGCCTCTCTGCACGCGGGGATCAACGTAGTGGCGATCGAAATCATCCGCGCCCCTACTCGAAGGACGTCTATCAATACAAACTTGCCAACGGCAACGACTCGCGTTTCCGCTGGCCCCCCGGCATGCTCTACGACGCGCGATTGACGGCCGTGGGCGCGGAGGGCCTGACGCCCAACGCCTCTCGGCCGCAAGAATTCCAGGTCTGGAACCAGAACCTGCTGGCCAGCGACTTCGTGGTGGACTGGGGCGACCGCACCGAAAAGCTCCGCCCGATGGAAATCGTCGCGGCGCAGAACGGCGCCTTCTCCGGCAAGGTGCTGGTGGGGTCGGCAAAGCCCATCCGTCGCCTCAAGGTCACGGCGAGTGATCTTCAGGGATCCGGCAGCATCGTTCCGGCGGCGCAGGTGCAGGTTCGCTACGCCTTGCCCTGGGGCGACAACTACGCCCTTCGCTACCTCAGTTCGATGGGATACGTGGATGACGAGCTTGGCTGTCTTTCGGAGACTGCGCCGGACGAGATTCCCTTGAGCAAGAGCAAGACCTCGCGTTCCCTCGTGGATGGCGCGGTGACGGGCGTTTGGGTGACGGTAAGAGTGCCCGCGGATGCGAAGCCCGGCGTCTACTCGGGCGCGGTCACCATCGCGGCCCAAGACGAGTCGCCGGTCACGGTGCCGGTGCATCTCAAGGTGGCCGATTGGGCGCTTCCCGATGCCCAGGATTACCGGACGTGGGTAGGGATAATCCAGTCGCCCGACACGTTGGCCGCGGAGTATGGTGTTCCCCTCTGGTCGGAAAGGCACTGGGAGCTCATTGCCCGATCCTTCCGGCTGATGAGCGACTCGGGCAACCGGGCCGTGTACGTCCCGCTCATTGCCGAGACCAACCAGGGACATGCCGAAAGCATGGTCCGCTGGATCAAGAAGGGCGAGAGCCAGTACGAATACGACTTCTCCGTGATGGACAAATACCTGGACGTGGCGGAGAAGAATCTGGGCCCGCTGAAGACGGTGGTCTTCTTCGCCTGGGAAGTCTACATGATCCAGCAGGAACAATTCAGCGGCCGCGACTATCATAAGTCGTACATGGAAGGGAAGGGGCTCTTCCAGGGCAAGGGGCCGATCGTGACCGCCTGGGACAAGGCCACGGGCAAGGCCGAAAACGTGGCCCTGCCCCGCCACCTCGCGCCGGAGAGCAAATCGCTGTGGAAGCCGTTGTTCGACCAGCTCCGCGAGCGGATGGCCGGCCGCGGCCTGGAAAAGAAGGCGATGCTGGGGATGATCAACGACGCCTGGCCGAACAACGACGAACTGGCTTTCTTCGCCGAGGTCGCGCCGGGGTTGCCCTGGGCGGTGGCGGCTCACGGCGTCTATGGAAAGGCCAACTTGGGCTACCAGGGCATCGTCTACTGCAAACACCCTAAAGACACGACGAGCCTGATGGGTTGGCGCCGGCCCGACCTCTATACCTTCTACGACCGCGACGAGGAATTGGGAAACACGGAGCCCGCCATCTGGCGGACGTCATGCCCGAGTTCGCCATCACGGGCGACCAGCGGGGCATCGGGCACTTGGGCGCCGAGTTCTGGAAGGTCTTCAAGGACAAGAAAGGCCAGCGGGCGATGCGGGTGTACAGCCGATACCCGAAGAGCAACTGGCGGAACCTGGATATCTACACCGCGATGCTGGCGCCGACCGCGGAGGGCGCGGCTGTCACCAGCCGCTATGAGCACCTCCGCGAGGGACTTCAGGAGTGCGAGGCCCGCATTGCCATCGAGCGCGCCCTCTCCGATGAGAAACTGAAAAACAAGCTCGACGCCGATCTGGTCGCTCGCTGTTACGAGGCCCTGGAGGAACGATTGCACGCCGTGCAGTTGTGCCGGGGCGGGGGAGAACGGGAGGTCCTCGGCAGCTACTGGTTTCTGAGCCTCCGGATGGGAAGCTCGCGCGGAGAAGCTCTTCACCCTTGCCGGGGAAGTGGAGCGGAAGGTGGGCCGGCAGTGAAGGCAGATCGGGCGACGGAGCCTCAATTGTGGGGGGAAATCGCTGGCCAGCGTGCATAGTTTCGATGCTTGAGAAAGTCGATTCGATCTCTTATAATCGAATCAGGCGTCGCTCATCGTCGGGCTCCCCCAGCCCGGCGGCCCACCAAGAGCCAGCCCCCCGCCGCCTCGCCGCAAGTTTGCGATTTCCGAGGATCCCAAGGAGTCTTGGCATTGTCGCCGCACGATCTGACAAAACGTTCAACACCAGAGGAAGCCATGCGTGAGATTCTGGCTCGACTGACGGTAGCGACGGCCGCGGTGATTGGAATCGGGCTGCCGGCCTCCTTGGCGACGGCGGGGGAGACGCCGGGAGTGGTGGTCTTGGATACGCTGGGCGTGTGGCGGTTTCATTCTCAACTTGCGCCGCCGGTGTTGGAGACAGGGGAGAAACTGCCGTTTAGTTGCCGCTGGATGGCCTTCGAGACGCCGGCGGCGGCACCCGACCGGATGAAGCCGGACTTCGATGACCGTTTCTGGCACCGCGGGCCATTGACGCTGGTGCCCAAGACGGCGCTCTTGGCCAGGGCATGTGCTACGGGGGAAGTTCACCGTGACCGACCCGGCGGCGGTCAGGGGATTGCGGCTCTCGGTGACGTACAATGGCGGACTCGTCGTGTACTTGAACGGCAAGGAACTGCACCGCGAGCACATCACGGCGGGTAAGCAGCTCTGCCGAGGGCCCGGGGGGCGAGGAACGGAAACTCGTCGACGGCGAGATTCCGCCCGACGTGCTGAAGAAGGGGGTGAACGTGATCGGGCTGGAGGTCGTGCGTGCCGCGTATCCCAAAGAGGGAGCCGAGACGGGACAGGACGTCTACAACCTCAACACGTGCGAGATCAAGCAGATTCGGCTCAAGGCATCGGGTGAGGCGGGACTCGTGCCCAACGCGACCCGACCGGCCGGGCTGCAGGTGTGGCCGACCGATCCGCTGGCCGTGGATATGAACTTGGATTTCGGCGACCCAGCGGAATCGCCTCGCCCGGCCACCATCGTGGCCGCGCGGAACGGCATGTTCTCGGGCAAGGTCGTGGTCGGTTCTTCCAAGCCGATCCGTGGCCTGAAGGCCACCGCCGGCGACCTGGTGGGCGAGGGCGGCCGCATTCCGGCCGAGGCCGTCCGCATCCGATACGGCGTGGAATGGGGCGAACAGCAGCCGCGGGAAAACACGAGGCTCAACATCCTCCTGCCCTACATCAAGTATAACGCGGTGCAATTCAATGCCCTCGCGCCCGAGCCGCCGGAGCAAGTGGCCGTGAAACCTTTGACGCAGGCGTGGTACCGGGAGAAGAATCTGCCCGAGGCCGTCACGCCCGTGCCCGGGGCGGTCGTGCCGGTGTGGGTGACGGTGAAGGTGCCGGCCAACGTCAAGGCAGGGACGTATCGGGGGACGGTGAAGATCGAGGCGCAGGGAGAGACGCCGATCGACGCCCCCGTGGAAGTGCGAGTCGTGGATTGGAAGCTGCCCGATACGCAAGACTTCCGCACGTGGGTCGACATGATCGAGTGTCCGGACACGTTGGCCCTCGAACACAACGTGCCACTTTGGTCCGACAAGCACTTCGCGATGATCGCGGACTCCTTCAAGCTCATCGGCGAGACGGGGAGCCGGACGGTCTATGTGCCGCTGATCGCGCACACGAACCTCGGCAACGAAGAGTCGATGGTCCGCTGGATCAAGAAGGGCGACGGCTACGAGTACGATTTCTCCACGATGGAGCGTTATCTGGACGTGGCCGAAAAGAACATGGGCAAACCGAAGGCGGTGATCTTCGTGGTCTGGGACGTGTACATGCTTCCCAAGTCGTCCGCCGACAGCCCGCACGGCATCACCTTCCGAGTGAAGGACGAGGCGCAACATCTGCAGAAAGTGGGCGGAGAATACGGGATCGGTCCGAAGGTCACCGTGCTGGACGCGCAGACTGGCAAGACCGAAAACGTGACGTTGCCTCCGCATTTCAAGCCGGCGGAGAGCAAGCCGCTGTGGCAACCGCTTTTCCGCGAGCTTCGCCGGCGACTGGAGAAGCGCAACCTCGACAAGATCGCCATGCTGGGGATTATGATGGACGCCTGGGCCACCAAGGAAGAGGTGCAGTTTTTCAAGGAGGTCGCGGACGGGATGCCCTGGGTGATCCAGTCGCACGGCGGTCCCGCCGAAGGCGAGCTGCTGTACAAGACCGCGCCCATCGCGTATCAGGCCGTGGTGTGGGACGTGCGGTTCTCCGACGACGGCGCCGACGCCCACGGCAAAGGCAAGGGAATCCTCGACAGTCTTCCACGGCTGGAACCGCAAGGTGCTCTGGTCGCAGTTCGACCGCTTCAGCCGCGAGAGTCACCCCAACACGCGCTGGCTGGAACAGGCCGAGGTGTGCATCACCGGGCGCCCAGCGTGGTCCGGGACGAGTGGGGGCCGAGTACTGGAAGGTAATCACGGACAAGAAGGGGAAACGCGCGGCCCGATCTTACGAACGCTACCCGGAGAGCGACTGGCGGAACCTGATCATTCCCGAGGCGATCATGGCCCCGGGGCCGAACGGGGCCGTCGCCACGAACCAAATGGAGGCGCTGCGGGAAGGGGTGCAGCAGTGCGAGGCGATCATCGCGATCGAACAGGCGCTGGTCGACCACGGCGCTCGGCAAAACTGGGGCCCGAACTGGCCAAGCGCTGCGAGGAGTATCTCCGGGCACGGCACATGATGATGTGGCTGAGCTTGAGCAACCTCCAGTTCTATTACGGCAAGCCGGGCAGCGACAAGTCCTGGGAAACGTACAGCGTTGCCCGCGATTGGCGAAGCCATCCGAACGTGACGGGGCACAACTGGCTGCTCAGTTCGGGCTACCAGGAGCGGACGGCGGAGCTCTTCGCGCTTGCCGGCGAGGTGGCCAGGAAACTGGGACAATAAGGTGAGCGCGCTGGTCTCTTGAATCCCGCCGGCAATAGCATAAAATGATCCCCGCTGACAGGGCCAACGCAACACAGGCATTCGGATTCGCGCGGAAGCCTGTAGAGTCGCACAGCGTGGCAACCAGAACATGCGTTGGCCGAGCGGGGGACGACAGCAATATCCATATCAACAGGAGATCAGCATGGCCAAGACGTATGCTCGTTTGACTTGGCGACAGCATGTCAAGTCTGGCAGATCATTGAAACGCATCCACGAGGAGTTGTGCAAACTCCAGTCCTTGTTTGAATTGAGCTGCGGCAAAACGTCAGCTTGCGCGGCATCTGCGTCAGACGCTTGACGCGATCGGTAAGGTTCGCAATGAGGCAGACAACCTCGTTTACCGCGACTTCGCTGAAAAATCGGACAAAGAACTCAAGGGATGTTACTATCGACAGCCTAGAGCGACGGCGCGGCGGGCGTCCGTGAAACGAGCTATTTGCTGACGCACGAACAAGTGGAATGTCCCGCCGTTCCCTTGCCTATCCGGTCCTCTTGGGCGGCCTGCGAGCGCTAAAGCTACTCTTCCCACCATGTTTTCGCACCTGGGGCATGGAAATACTCTTCCCAGTCTTGCTCCTCTGAGCGAGGGTCTGCTTTGAGGTACTGGTGATGCTCGGTGGGGTACGCGGCCATTATGACTTTTTTCGTGTCCGGATTGTACTCGGCAGAGGCTACCAGGTGCCGGAATTGAATTGCATCCGGGACATAATCTGCGTCAAACTCCACCCCTTCCCACGGTCCACCCTTAAACTTGAGTTTCATCGGTTAAGCTCCCTCTGGTTTATCGTGTCGCCGCCAATTTTAGGCGGTCGCGTCTCTGTGTGTCAGCCCCGGCGTCTGCTTCGGGCGCACTCGCTGCTAATTCAACGTCTTGTCAGATTTGCCGAGGTTGCAGGGCTCGCATAGGGTCCAGAGATTCTCATCTTCGTGCGAACCGCCCTTGGCAAGTGGCACTCTGTGGTCAACGTGAAGAATCACCCCATGGTCTTGAGTCGCGCCGCAGAGTTGGCAACGGAATCCATCCCTCTTCATGATTTCAAATCGCCGGGATTTGGAAATCGATTCTCTCGCGGTCTTCAGATCGGGTGTTGCGTCCTCCTCTGAAGTCTCTGGTCCCATGTAACCCGTGGGCACGTCTGCCATGCTAACGCGTTGCACGACTGAGCCACTACGCATTTGGATGATGGGCGTACTCCGCCCCTCGCCAGTCCAGAATAGACAGAGATGAGGGTTGCGCCAATGGGGTGACGCGTCCTTCTCAAACTGAAGTCTCTTCCCCACGTCGAATCCTCGCCCCGCCCTTCTCGCGGCTCGTTCTTCAATCCATTGCCTTACATTAGGGTCTTCGGTTGACTCGTACTTTGCCCGGTCTTTCGACAGGACAACGGGCGTAATGAAGTCTTCGCCTTGGGACAATAGGCTTATGAACACCATCATTCGAACCATCAACACCCCGGCGGAGTGCTGATGGTCTGCAACCCCCGATTTGTGTTGATCAAGTTTAGCGAGCCAGTCTTCAACGGTGTCTTCGGGTTCGTAAGCGTTCTGCACCGTCAGCAAGCTGTCAGCTTCATCCGCAAAATGGGAGAACACTTGAATCGTTCGCATTCCCTTGGGCCAAAACAGTAATGCCGTTCTAAGATGGTGTGGTTCATGCCCCTTGGCGAATCGCAGCAAAATGGCATGGCTTTGGAGTCGTACATGCGAGAACCGAAGGTTCAGGCCAACGGAAGGGGCAAGGGAGACGGCAATAGGCCACACGTTGTAATAGGGGCGATCGAGGGCAACCCAGACGGCTTCCGCGATTGCCAAGCTACCTTGGTTGAATTCGTCGGAGTTGTTAGAGTTTGCATCGTTCGCAAGCCATTCCATCGCCGCCTTACGAAATTCGTCGGAGCTAACTTTGCGGGCAAAGCCCCGTTGGCGTTCATCGCCGTGTCGCGCCATCAACGTTCGGAAGGTCGCGTATTTGTGGAACTCCATATCTCGTGCCCTTATTACAGTCGCTTCCGTGCTTCTTTCGAGGATAGCGGCTCCTCCGCCAACCTTCTTCTCAGCGTTTGTCGGAACTTCGGATTATGTTCCAGGAGACGCGCGATCAGATCGTCATCCTCGGCCAACGGAGCGAGTTGGAAAACCGGTGTGCCGTTGACGGTGACGATCACCGGCTCCTTATGGCAGAGGCGGCCGTAGCGACTCAAATTGGCTTTTGCTTCACTCAGTGGAATCACTTTCATGATTGACCGTGAACTCCTCTCCTTGACAGCGAGTTGCCCCCGGTTCTCACCGACCCGTGCTGGGGCCGATCAAAGCGGTAGGTAGAGGATGAAGTTCATGAACTCGTCCGGATTGGATGCCAGGGCGACCAACTCCAAGTCACTCACGAATTGGCCGATGGTGGCGCCGAATTGCCGCGCGAAGATTAGGCCGGCAAATTGCCGGGCGTCTCGCTGCCACTGCTCCGCCATTACGCGAAAACCGATGTCAAACGTGAACACGACTCGCGTCAGTTCTCTCGCTCGCTCCAGCAGCACGTCGTCTGGCAGTCGGCGTCTGCTGTCCTCGATGGCAGTCAATACATCGACGCCGCGACGGCGAAGCTGCACGGCAATGGCGTCCGGTATGTTGACGTCGAAATACAGCGAGATCGCCATTTATCTCGCCCTTAACGCCCGCAGTCGCAACAGCAACGGGGAAGGCAATGCCGTGGCCATCGCATTCCGGGCCGCCTTGTCATCCGCCTCGATCTCCGCGTCGATCTCGGCCTGATGATCGAAGTAGTACGCCATGGCCGCGTACGCCTCGGGAAGCGTGAGAAAGGGATGTTGGTGGCACATCTCTTCAGGCGACCAGCCCCAGTTCAGGTACTCCACGACCAAGTGCGAAACCCTCATGCGCGGCGTGCTCGCCAGCCGCGCCGGCCTGCTCTCCTCCTTCAAGATGTGCGGGTAAGGCTCTGGGCCAGGAACACGAGTTTCTTCAACAGTCGCCATTGTGTCCCTTTGCATTCGTGAGACCTGTCACAACCACACGCTATCCTAGTATACTCCCGACCTGATTAGGTGGCAACGTTTGGTTGACAGCGGCATCCCGCCCGACTATCCTGACGAAGATGGATAAGCACGAGAATTGTGCCAAGAAGAGCCATGATTGGAAGCCAATGGCAGGTGATGGAACGAGGAGACGATGCGTTTGCTGAAGATGTACCTAAGTTTAGTGTCGCTGGTCCTGTGTACGGCCTCGGCGCCGGCGACGGAGGCCCGCAACGTCATCCTCGATCAGTTCGGCTCTTGGCGGATGTTCCAGGTGCTCAAGACGCCGGAGATCGCCTTCGACGACGGGGCGAAACCGGTCGTCTACCCAAAATCTTTCTGGCTCAACGGCGAGACCGCTCCGGCCCCGGCCGGCTGGACGAAGCCGGATTTCGACGACGCCGACTGGCTGCGCGGGCCGATCGGGATGCAGAGCCACGCGTCCTTTGTCGCCCGGATCTGCCTGCGGGGCAGGTTCCTGGTCTCCGATCCGGCGCAGGGGAAATCGCTCAAGCTCGCAGCGGGCTACCACGGCGGGATCACTGTCTACCTGAACGGCGAGGAGATCGGACGGAAGGACATCGTCGCGGGCGCCAGTCTGGCCGAGGCCTACCCGCTGGAGACCTTCGTGACGCCGAAAGGCGAAATCTTCGGGACGCCCGACAAGCCCGACGCGGAAGACCTCAGACGCACGGCCCTCCGCCAGCGCGCGATCGAGGTGGAACTGCCGGCGCGGCTCCTGCGCAAGGGCGTCAACGTCCTGGCCATCGAGATTGTCCGCTCCCCTTATCACAAGGTCGTGGACGAGAAGAAGAAGATGAACTGGACGCAGGAGCAGCTCTACTGGATGGCATGGAACACCTGCGAGCTGATCGACGCCCGCCTGACCGCCGATGGCCCAAGCGGCGTGGAAGCCCTCGTCGCCTGGCCGCCGGGGCTACAGGTCTGGAACGGCACGCTCCTGCGGACCGACTTCAAGCTCGACTCCGCCGGTCCCGGCGAGAGCTTGCGGCCGATTCGCCTGAGCGGAGCGCGGAACGGCGTCTTCTCCGACAAAGTGGTCGTGGGCTCGGCGAAGCCCATCCGAGGGCTCAAGGCGGTGCCCAGCGAACTCCGCGGAAACCGACGGCGTCATCCCCGCCTCGGCCCTGCGGGTGCGTTTTGCTGCTCCCGGCGGAGCGGAGTACGGGATCTACGACGCGACGTACGGCTCGACGGATGGCCAAGGATCGAGAGCCGGCGCGAGCCGGCCGTTGGCCGAGGCCCTGAGCGTTCTCCTCGACGCCCCTCCCGCGGAATATCCGCTGGGCA
Source organism: uncultured Planctomycetaceae bacterium (assembly GCA_963759115.1). Lineage (GTDB taxonomy): Bacteria > Planctomycetota > Planctomycetia > Pirellulales > Thermoguttaceae > CAVWXT01. The sequence goes on along the minus strand of CAVWXT010000001.1, from coordinate 212,566 downwards.
AGATCGGCGGCGCCTGCGAAAGGCGCCGCTGCCACCGCGGCCAGTGATGTCCGGCCCACGGGCGCCGTGGCCCCGATCTGGTTGACGGTCAGAGTGCCCGCTGACGCCCCGCCGGGCGTCTACGAGGGCCGGTTGGCCATAAGTTGCGAGGACGAGAAGCCCGTCGAGATTCCCGTGCGGCTGGAGGTACCGGGCTGGATGCTGCCCGAACCCGACAGATACCAGACCTGGACGGAGATGGTGCAATCGCCCGACACGCTGCAGGTCGAGTATGGCGTGCCGGCATGGTCGGACAAGCACTTCGAGCTGATCGCCCGCTCGTTCCGGCTGATGCGCGAGGTAGGCAGCGGGGTGCTCTACCTGCCCCTCATCTGCGGCACCAACTACGGCAACGAGGAATCCATCGTCCGCTGGGTGAAGAAGGGGGAGAAGGAATATGATTTCGACTTCACGGCGATGGACAAGTATCTGGACGTGGCGGAGAAGAACCTGGGCAAGCCCAAACTGGTGTGTTTTATCGTCTGGGACATCTTCCTGCTGCCGTCGAAGGAGCTATCGGTGGGCGGTGCCCACAGCGACATGCCGGCGGAGTCAAAGCCGCTATAAGGACCGGCCGACCGCGCCCGTCGTGACACTGACCACCACCGACCCGGCGACCGGCAAGCTCGCCAAGGCGACCTTCCCCAACTACTTCACGGATGCCGATTGCCGGGCGCAGTGGACAAAGCTATTCGACGCGTTGCGAGAGCGGATGAAGAAGCGGGGCCTGGAGCAGGCGATGATGCTGGGCTGGTTCACCGACGTCCGGGCGCAGAAGGGCGAGATCGACTTCTGGAGCGACGTGACCGGCGACCTGCCCTGGGTCTCCCACGCCCACTACAAGATCGGCAAGGACCTTGGGCATCAGACCGGCTACATGACCAGCATCCATGACGTGGGCGAGGTCGAGGATCCGGCCAAAGGACGGAAATACGGCTGGAAGAACCCCGAACTGTACGCACAGCAACTCCTGCGGCCGGGCTGGCGCGGCGAGATGGACACGCTCCCCGGCACCATGTGGAGTTGCATGACCGAGTTGACCATGGCCGGCGGCCAGCGAGGCTACGGCCGCCTGGGCGGAGACACCTGGCGCGCGATCAAGGACAAGAACGGCCGACGCGTGTACCGAGTCTACGAACGCTATCCCTGGAGCATCTGGAACAACCTGGAGTTGTGCTGCTCGCTGTTGGCCCCGGGGCCGGAGGGCGCCGTGGCCACGGCCCATTTCGAGCAATTCCGGGAGGGTGTGCAGGCGTGCGAGGCCCGCATCTACATCGAGCAAGCCCTCACCGACAAGGCGACCCGCGGAAAACTGGGAGATGAATTGGCCCAGTCGCTGCCAAACGATGCTCGACGACCGTATCCTCGAGGGCCTGCGGGGCATCTGCAACTACACGAATCAGCTCCACGACTATTCGGCCCCCTGGCGATGGCGATTCCAGACGGGCGAAGCCGGGCACGCCTGGTTCCAGAGCACTCCCTGGCGAGAACGGAATGCCACGCTCTACGCCCTGGCCGCCGAAGTGGAACGCAAGCGGGAGACGAAGTAGACTCGTGTAATAGGAACCAGTGGAGAGGTACATGAAGATCAAACGGACCGTTCTGCTCGCGCTTTCGTCGATTCTCGCCCTGGGCACCGCCGCGCAGGCCTACATCAACCCGAACTTCACGCCCAAGGACCTGGCGAAGGACTCCGAACTGATCCTCCTGCTGGAGTTCAAGAGCGTAGAGGCCACGGGCAAGGCCGTCGCCACGGTGAAGAAGGTGCTCAAAGGCGACTGCAAGGACAAGGAGGTGACCTTCGATCTGCTGGCCATGCCCGAACCCATGCAGGCCCAGGGCAAGGAGATCATGGGCACGATTGCCGACGGCTATCGCGAAGCCCTCCTGTTTGCCGGCCACTATCAGGCTGAAGGGACGGGCATGGAAGGGGCGGCGACAAGATCACGGGGCTTCTGCACAACGGCGCCACGTGGTCGATCGTTGGCCTGGGCGACAACAATACGTGGGAGACTGGAGAAGATCGAACGAACAAATGCTCGGCACCTTCTCCGGCAGCACGGACATGCTCTTGCGGTGCATCAACTACGTCATGACGGACCCCAACGCCGAGGTGCCGGTGGAAGAGAAGGTCGAATGGGGCGAGAAGGTCCAGATCGGGAAGACCGATCGCAAGATTCAACCAGGCGACGGCGGTGGATCTGGCCGGCGACGGGAAGCTGGCCGCGTTTCTGGCCTCGGACGCCGGCGACCAACTCTATCCGCTGGAACGGCAAGACGATGGAAAACGTCACTGCCAGGCTGGCGCTGAAGTCCAAGTCGTCGGTTTTCGCCTGGGGCGATTTCAACCGCGACGGAAAGATCGATCTGGCCAGTTGGGACGGCAAGGAACTGAGCATCCACGGGCAGAAAGCGGACGGCACGTTTGCGGCCGCTGCCGTCAAAGCCGGCGAGGCGCTCAAGGACGGCTGCCTGTCGCTTTCCCTCCTCGACGTCGGCCGGAACGGAAGGCCCGGCCTGCTGGTCGGAACGAAAGCGTCGCCGGTGATCCTGACCTTCAAGGACGACGGCTCGGCCGAGGGCAAGCCTCTGGTCGACGGGCGACTTGCCGGCGAAGGATTTGGGCGAGGCCGGACGCTGCCTTGTCGCCGACTTCGACGGCGATTCCTTCCCGGACGTGATCCAACTCTTCTCCAACGGCGGGCTGTTCTACAAGGGCAACGGCGCCGGGATCGTTCGCCCCGCCGGTGAAGAACCAGGTCGGCTTCGGCAAGGGACGATACGCCGTGTGCCTGGGCGACTACGACCATGACGGCCTGCCCGATATCCTGCTCGTCTCCCGGACGGCGTGCCCTGCCTCTACCAGAACCTCGGGGGAGGCAAGTTCAAGAACATGCTCCCGTGCTCGGGCTCCTTCGGCTACATCTCCAAGTCGGGCGGAATCTGCTGTCAGACGATCGACATCAACAACGACGGCCGGCAGGACATCTTCGTCGCCTACGGCGACGGGCTGGCCCCGCAGACTCTTCTTCAACCGCGGATTCCGCTGCTTCGGACTCTCGCGCAAGATGGACGCGCAGATGCAAGGACTGCTGCCGCAAGCAGCGGAAGGACAACAGGCCGGCTGCGTGGCCGATTTCACCGGCCACAACGCGATGGACATGTTCCTCGTGCTCAATAACGGCGAAATGTGGCTGTTGCCGAGGAAGGTCGATGGAACGGCACTCGCAGTGATCGCCACGCTTTCGACGAACAGCCCCTCCGCAGGCCCTGTCTCCGTGACGGCCTTCGACCAGAACAAGCGGTCGCTACGGAGCGTGGACGGTCTCCGCCGGCGAACCGGGCGCTTTCCTGGGCATGAGCGAGATGGGGCCGCTTACGCTCAAGTGGCGGTTGCCGGGCGGACAGGTGCAAGAGAAGGAAGTCATCGTCGAAGGCTCGGCCCTCCGCGTGCCACTCGACAAGAAATAGCAATCGGCTGACCTCGGAGAAAACATCGCGCGGACGACGAACTACCCGTAGGACAGGTTGGCAACCTGTCCTACGGGTATCACCCAAGATCGACAGAGCGACACTTATGGACGCCATTGGTTTACTTTCGTTGCCGGCCCACGGGCCGTTGGCTGTCGTTCCGGTTCTCGTCGGACCGTTGCAGGTCCTCGTGACCATGCTGCCGATCATCCTGACGGCGCTGGGGGGCGTGGCCGTCGCCACGTTCAAACCGGCCTCGATCAAGCGGCTCGCGCTTCTCCTCTGGGCGCAGAAGGTCGTCCTGGTGATCTTGGTCGCCCTGGTGGGCAGCGGAATCTACCTGGGCTCGCTCGTGTTGGCGTCTCCGCGGGAGAACGTCTCGACCATCGAGAAGGCCCCAACCGATTGGGCCCTCTGGCGCGGTGGACTGGATCGCCGCGGGTACGTGCCCAGCGGCGATGACGACCCGGGCCACGACCGAGTTGTCTGGTCGTTCGCCACCAAGGCCATCAAGGCGTTCGCATCGTCGCCGTCCGTGGTGGGCAACCGGGTCTACGCCACTTCCGCACGGTGGTTGGTCTTCAGCCGCGACGGCGCCATCCTCAGCCTCGACGCCGACGACGGGAAGCTTGTTTGGAAGTTCGATCAGGACAAGTTCCGGCCCACGTTCTCTTCGCCGGCCGTTGCGGGCAAGTACCTGGTGGTGGGCGAAGGACTGCACGAAACCTACGACGCCCGCGTGTTCTGCCTGGACGTCGAGCAAAGCGAAAAGCGGCGCGAAGGTGTGAAGTTGTGGGACTACCGCACGAAGAGCCACGTCGAGTCGTCCCCCTGCATCGCCGATGGCCTGGCCTTTATCGGCGCCGGCGAAGACGGCATGTATTGTTTCAAGCTGGCGCCCCAGCCGGACGGAAACCAGGTCCAGTGGCATTTGCCCGGCGACCAGTACCGCGATTGCGAGTCCGGGCCGGTCTGCGTAGACGGGAAGCTGTATTTCACTCTGGGGCGAGGATATCGGTACAAGGGTCAAAATGCGCAGGCAATTGTCTGCGCCGAGGCCAAGACCGGCAAGGAAATGTGGCGCATTCAGGCTCCCTACCCGGTCTTCGGAAGCCCGGCGATCGTAGGCGGTCGGCTCTACGTCGGCATGGGCCACGGCGATTTCATCAACACGGCCCAGCAGGTCGCCAAGAACCTCCGCGCGGAAATGAAGGGGCAGAAGAAGAGCGAGCAGGAGATCGAAGAAGCAGTCAAGGACATCAAGCCCGTCGGCGCCGTATGGTGCATCGACGTGGCCAAGGCGGAGAAGGGCGCGAAGGACGCCGTGGTGTGGAAGGCCGAGGTCGGCGACACGGTGCTCGGAACGCCCGCCGTCGATAAGGAAAGCGGGCGGGTCTTCTTTGTGTCGCGCGACTCCTGCCTCTACTCGGTCTCGGCAGCCGACGGCAAGGACTGTCGCAAGTTCAACACCCATGCGCCCATCGTGGCCTCTCCGGCCGTGGCGAAAGACCACGTCTACGTGGTGAATGGCGCGAACACGCTGATCGGCATCGGCAAAGAGGACCTGACGCCCGTTTGGGAAGTCCCGTTGGGCCAGATGGTGTTGAGTTCGCCGACGGTGGCGCGAGGCCACGTCTACCTCGGCGTCGGCAATCCCACCAGCGAAGAAGGCGGGCTCTACTGCCTCGGTCGCCCCGGCCTCGAAGAACAAAAGGCCCTTTGGGCGGGAGCGCTGGGCGGGCCGGGCAAGTCGGGCCGGATCGACGGCAGCACCGTCCCCGTCCGCGGCCAGTATGCCTGGGGAATCCAAGGGGGCAATCCCAAGGACCCGGAAGACAAGTCCTCGCCGGCCGTCTACGCAGCGGCGGCCTATGCCCTGGGTGCCCTCTACGTGGGCGAAATGCGCAAAGACGGGAGCGGTCTCGCCCAGATTCGCTTCGCCCAAAAAGAGGTGGAAGGCAAGAAGACGATCCTTCCCGGCAGCAACGAATTGATCCGCGGCTGGTTCGCACCCTCGCCGAACCCGATCTATCATTCGGCGGCCGTTCTGGAGGACGGCGTGTTCTTCGTGGACGGCAAGGCTGGCGACGGCGATCGGGCCCTGCACTGCCTGGATCCGGCCACGGGCCGCGAACTCTGGCGGCATCCCGTTTCTACGGAGGCCAACGGAGAATTCACGCTCACCCGCATGACGATCGTCGAAAACGGCCCCGACGGCAAACCTTCTTCGCAATCGCGCGAGCGCCTGTTCATTGCCGACTCCGAGCGAGGAATCACGGCGCTGGATGTCTCCTCTGCGGCCACGAAGAAGGAGCTTTTCCAGGCGGCGATCGGGCCGTGCGTCGGGTGTCCCTTCGTCAGCGACGACCTGGTGCTGGCCGCCGTGAGTGACCCGCCGAAGCTGGTTGCGCTCGATGCCCACACCGGCGCCACGTTGTGGGAGAAGCCGCTGCCCGGCGCCCCGCAGACGGGATGTGTGTTGACGGCCGGCCGCGTGTGGGTGGGGCTGGCCGACGGCCTCCGGGGCGAGGGCATCCTGGACGCTCGCCCGGCCGTGTCGATCCCCTGCGGTCCGCTCGCCTGCCCGCCGGTCTTCGATCGCGAGCGGATTGCGTGCGTCACTACCACGGGAGAGATCCGGCTGTTACGGCCCGACGATGGCCGGGAGATCGGCCGCATCAAGGACGCGGCGGGCAGCTATCCGCCGGTCCTGGCGGAAAGCTTGCTCCTCTATCTGTCCCAGGAAGCCATCAAGCGGTACGATTTCGCCTCGGGCAAGTCCGAGCAATGGGCAAAGCTGGCGGCGGCGTGGCCGGGCCGGATGACGGGCCCCATGATCCAAGTTGATTCCCACCTGTTGTTCGGCACGGAGAAGCGAGGCCTGGTATGCATGAAGCCGAAGGCCGACTACGCCCCCGGACGTGATTCAGTTCTTTGGCGAAGTTGCCGCAGCGGACGCCGCCCTGAGCACGGAAGTACTGGGCGGCAAGGGCATCAATCTGTGCAAGCTCAGCCGCGCGAAGTTCCCCGTGCCGCAGGGCTTCGTGATCACCACTCCCGCGTACCGCACGTTCGTCGAAGCCAACGGCCTGGCGCCGCGGATCGAGGCGGCGTTGGCCCAAGCCCGCACCGACCAGCCGGCGGCCGTGGAGGCGGTCTCGGCGAAAATTCGCAGGACGTTCAACGATTGCGAGATTCCCGAGACGCTGGCCCAGCAGGTGCTCGCCGCGTACCAGCAGCTTGAGAGGCAGGCCGGCCAACCCAACTTGAGCGTGGCCGTGCGCTCCTCGGCGACGGCCGAGGACCTGGCCGAAGCGGCCTTTGCCGGTCAGCAGGACACGTACCTGAACATCCGCGGGGCCCCGGCGGTGCTCAAGGCCGTGCGGGCGTGCTGGTCCAGCCTGTGGACGGCCCGGGCCATCACCTACCGCGCCCATCACGGCTTCGACAAGCGCGACCTCGCCCTGGCGGTGGTCGTGCAGCGGCTCGTGCCGGCCGACGCCGCGGGCGTCCTGTTCACGGCCAACCCCGTCACCGGCGCGGGACGAAGTCGTCATCAACGCCGCCTGGGGACTGGGCGAAGCCATCGTCGGCGGGCAGGTGACACCCGACGCGATCGTCGTTGCGAAGCCAACCGGCAAGATCAAGGAGTTGACCGTCGCCGAGAAGGTGGTGATGACCGTCCGCACCGAGACGGGCACCGAAGAACGCGAAATCGCCGATGAGCGCCGCCACGCCCGCGTGCTGGACGACCGACAGGTGGCCGCGCTGGCGCGCCTGGCGGCCGAGGTCGAACAATACTATGGCACGCCGCAGGACCTGGAGTGGTGCCTGGCCGGGGGTGAACTGTTCTTGCTGCAATCGCGGCCGATCACGGCGCTGCCGCCCGATCCGGCCGTTCAAAGGACCTACCGCGAGGAAGAAATTGCTCGGCTCCGCGCAATGGCTGGCGGAAAGGAGAAGGTCTGGGTCGTCCACAATCTGGCCGAGACGCTCATCGCGCCCATGCCGCTGACGTGGGACATCGTCCGCGACTTCATGCGCGGCGACGGCGGCTACGGCCGCATGTACGTCGATTTCGGCTATCGCCCCAGCAAGTGCGTCCGCGAAGAAGGCTTTCTGGAACTGATTTGCGGGCGGATCTTCTCCGACCCCGATCGCGCGGCCGAGCAGTTCTGGGAGAGCATGCCCTTCAAGTACGACCATGCCGAGATCCTCAGCGATCCCCGCATCCTGGAGACTGCGCCCACGAAGTTCGATGCGGAGCGGGCGGACGGGAAGTTCCTGTTCCGCTTGCCGGGCACCTTGTGGGCCATGCTCCGCTCGTCCCGGCTGACGAAGAGGGCCCGCCGCGACGCGATCTGGATCTTCCATGAGCGGGTCCTTCGCCCATACTTGGGCTATCTCGCTGAAATTCGCGCGCAGGACCTCTCCACGCTCACCACGCCGCAACTCGTCGACGGACTCCACGATCGCATCCGCCGAATCCTTACCGACTTCGGCAAGGAATCGTTGAAACCCGGCTTCTTCGGCGGCTGCGCGGGCCGAACTGGAAAAGCTCCTCATCCAACTCTCGGGGCAACAAGAGGGCACGCGGCTCTGCCAGGCGCTCACGTCCGGGCTCGATGGCGACTCCACGATGGAGCAGAACGACCTGCTGTTCCGCGTGGCCGTGAACCGCCGCGACGGCGGGAGAGAGGACGGGCCAACGCTCGATGCGTTCCTCGATCGCTACGGCCATCGGGCCGTGGCCGAGATGGAATTGGCCGTGCCGCGCTGGCGCGAAGACCCGAGCTACCTCGAACAGCTCATCGCGCCAGAACACGGCCGGCGAACATTCGCCGGACCGCCTGCACCAAATCAACAGAGAAAAGCGGCTCCAAGCCGCCAAGGATCTCCCCGCGTTGCTCCGCACGTGGGGCGGAAGCTCGCTGCGCGAGGAAATCGAGGCGCTGCGCGGCCGAGGCCGTGGCGCTGCTGCCGTATCGCGAGATCGGCAAGCACTATCTGATGATGGGCTACGAGGAAATCCGCCGCGCGCTTCAGGAGTTCGACCGGCGGTTCAAGCTGTGCGGCGACGTGTTCTACCTCCGCCTGGCGGAAATCGCCGCGTTCGAGAGCGAGCCGGCCAGGTACGTCGATCGGGCGCAAGAACGCAAAGTGCGGTGGAAATGCGCCCAGAAGCTGGACCTGCCGGACGTAATCAACTCGGCCGAGATCGACACATTGGGGCTGCCCCGCCGATTCGAGGCAGCCAGCGAACTCTCCGCCGTGCCGCTCTCCGCGGGCGTGGTTGTGGGCACGGCGCGGGTAGTCTTCAATCCCGCTGAGGCCAACGACCTCGGCGACGACGCCGTGCTCGTGTGCCCCTCCACCGATCCGAGTTGGACGGCGCTCTTCACGACCATCCGGGGCCTGGTGGTGGAACGGGGGGGCGTCCTCTCGCACGGCGCAGATCACGGCGCGAGATTTCGGGATTCCGGCCGTGGCTTGTCCCAACGCGACGCAGATCATCAAGCACGGGTCGAAGATCCGCGTGGACGGCGACCGCGGCCAGATTACGATCATCGAGGGCTGACCATGCTGGAGATCATCACCGCCGTGTGTCTGGCCATTGCCGATCCGTTGCTGGGCTGGATGCTGTACCTGCCGCGGGACGTGGCGCTGTTAATGGTGGCCATGGGGACGGCGCTGATCCTGACCGTGGTACGGGTCTTCACGACGAACCAGGACATGCTCCGGCGCTGCCAGGAGGACAAGGCCCGAATCAAAGAGTTGATGCGCGCCGCGAAGAAGGCCCGCGACAAGGAAGCCTTGGCCCGCTATCAGGCCACCCTGCAAGGGATCGTGATGAAGACGCTCAAGGCCGAAGGCAAGCCGCTGCTGGCTTCCCTCATCCCCATCGTGCTGGTGGCCACGTGGGCCTTCTCCCGCATTGCCTATCTTCCGGTCGCGGAGGGCGATACCGTGACGCTGAAGGTCTATACGCCGCTCTCGGCCATCGGCCAGTGGGCCCACGTCGTGCCCCAGGCGGGACTGAAGTCCGAGACCGGCTGGATCCAGGAGGTCAAAGAAGACCGGGCCATCCCTGATCCCAAGGCGGCGCCGGATCCCTCCGCGGAGCCGCTTCCGGCGGCCAACGGCGTGGCAGAGTGGGTGTTGCACGGCGAAAAGCGCCGCGAACCCTATGAGATTCAGATCCGACTGAAGGGCCGGACGATCCAAACGGAGCTCATCGTTGACGGCGTTCACTACGCCGGCCCGCCCCAGAGGCAATACGGCGAAGGCCCGGCCACGGAGGTCGTGGAAGTGGCGCTGGCGGAATACAAGCCGTTCGGGATTGTGCCGGGCTGGAATGCCGCCATGCTCCAGCCTTGGATCGTCGGCTATCTCATCCTGGTCCTGCCCCTGGCCTTTGTCTTCAAGCCGATGCTTCGCATCCACTAGAGTTCAAGGAACTCCTCCACGGCTTCACACAGCACTTGACGGTTGGGATCGACGCCCGTCCACAACCGAAAGCTGGCCGCTACCTGTTCGATGAACATGCTCAGGCCATCGACCGTCTTGCAGCCGCGTTTGCCGGCCTCGACCAACAGCGGGGTGTGCGGCAGGCGGGGCGCCGCGTCGGCTACCAGCAGTTCGGGCCGCAGACTGTCCAGCGCCAGCGGCAGCCGCGCCGCCCCGGCCTCGTCGCCGCGACTCACGGCACAGATCAGGATCTCGGCCTCCGGCGGCACTTTATACTCCCCGTGCCAAGGAGCGGCCGCCACCGGCGTCTCAGACTTGCCGGCCAGCAAGGCGACCAATTCGCCGGCCCGCGACTCCGTTCGATTGACGATAGTGAGGCTGGCCGCTCCGGCGCCCAGGAGTTCGACCGCCACGGCCCTGGCCAGCCGGCCGGCGCCCAGCAGCACGGCGTGTTTTCCTGCCGGATCGAGGACGCCGCGGATGGCGCTGAGCACGCCTTGGCCTTCCGTGTTCTCTCCGACCAGGGCGTCGTCCTCCCGGAAGATCAGGTTGACCGTCCCCACCAGCGCAGCGGTATCCGTGGTGCGGTCCAGCAAGGGCATCACCGCCTGTTTGTGCGGGTCGGCGCAATGCCCGCCGCGAAACCCCAGGGCACGCAGCCCGCGCACCGCCTCGGCGAGGTTCTCCGGAGCGACCTCGAAGGTCAGGTATCGCCAGTCCAGATCGTGGTGGGCGAAGGCCTTCTCGATCATGTACTGCATCGGATTCCCGCCCACGGGATGCGCCAACAGGGCCAGCAGCGGTTGCGCGGCGGAACTGGACACGGTAGCCTCCGGAGTCTGATTCCCAGGTATTGTGACGGACGGGCGTCAAGTCTGCAACCGCCCCGTCCAGGGCCAATCAGTTTTCCGGAATCCGGCTGTAGGAGGCGACTCCAGTCGCCGATTTCCGGTTGTTTTCAAGGAATCGGCGACAGGAGTCGCCTCCCACAGTGAATAACTGATCGGCCCTGTCGCCTCGTCAAGAAACGAACAGGTCTGCCCGGGATGACTCCCGAGCAGACCTGAGGAACTCTCTTTTAGGAGGCGATCCTAGATCCTAGTTGCGGACCAGGGACAGGTCGTGGCTTTGAATGGAAGCCGAGGGATCAGCCTTGGGGGCCTGGGGCAACGGAGCCGCTTCCGGAGCCTTGGCCGGAGCCTTGGCCGGGGCCGCAGCCGGAGCGCTGCCGCCGCAACCGGCGGCGCAGCCAACTTCACAGCCGGCTTCGCAGCCGCACTTCCGGCACTCGCCGAAGATGCTCTCGAGCAGTTCGACCACCGGGCGGCGATACAGCTTGTGGCACTTGGTCTTGGTTTCGCAAGTCGGTGCACAAGCGGCTTCGCAAGCCTTCGGGCAGGTCTTTTCGCAGCAGGCCGGAGCGCAGGCGCCGCAGCCCTTCTCACAACGCGGCGTACGGCACTTCCGCTCTTTGCAGCACTTCTCGCAGCCGCAGGCCTTCTCGCAGCAAGCAGGTTCCGGGCAGCAGGCCTTGGCCGGCGCGCAGCACTTCGTCTCGCACACGCAGCCCTTGGCCTCGAACATCTCCTTCAGGTTCCCGAACAAGTCACGCACCGGGGTAGCCCGGCACTTCTTGCACTTGCCACAGGTGGCCGTCGCACAGACGGTTTCACAGGCTTGCGGGCAAGCCTTCTCACAAGCCTGCGGGCAGGCTTTTTCACAGCAGGCGACCTTGGCGCAAGCATTGCACTCGCCGCAGCCACCGTTGTTCAGCCCGAGCATGCGATCCAAGAGTTCAAAGCCGAACCCCTGGGTGCACAGGGCTGCGCTCACCAGGAGCGCTCCAAAAATTGTCTTGCTTCTCATCGAGCAACAACTCCTTTACAGTGAACTGGGGTGGAGGAAGGTGGGTCGCTTACCCGCAGTTCATACGATGCACTGCGCCAGGGCCGTCGAGCCAGTCCTTGGCCCGATTCTTATACCCGATCCGGTTGCCTGACGCGCCCTCGAGGCGTGCCACCACGGCACGCGTAATTCGCTAAGGGTCACTTAGGGTATCGGCCGACCCGCGAATCGCCCTTGAGCGAACGCAACGTATTTCCAGCAAAAGGCTTAGTGCTCCTCCTGGGCAAAGATTTCCGGGCACGCAAGGCAGTGAAAATCTGCCGGTTGTAGGGGCCCCCCACCGTCAAATTTCCCGCCGCAAACCCTCTGCGGACGTCAAGATTTCCCCAACCTTGCAGGTCCGCAGTACCGGCATCCTGTCCGCAGTGGTCCGGCGCGGGCCATTCTGGTAAGGTTGGAGAATCCACTATCTGCCAATCACGGTCCCTTCCGCTGAAAGGAATCTCCCGGTGACGCGAGTCGCTCATCTCCTGGCATTGTTCATCGCATTGTCCGTCCTTGTCACGCGTTGTGCGGCTGCCGATTGGCCGCAGTGGGGAGGTTCTCCCGCCCGCAACAACACCCCGGAAGGCAAGAACATTCCCGTCGAGTGGAACGTCGGCAAGTTCGAGCCCAACTCGGGCCGCTGGTTGAGCGAGTCGGCCCGGAACATCCGCTGGGTCGCCCGGCTGGGATCGACAACCTACGGTTCGCCCGTGGTGGCGGGCGGCAAGGTCTTCTGCGCCACTAATAATGGTGCCGGCTGGCTCAAACGCTACCCGGCCACCGTCGATCTGGGCTGCTTGCTCTGCTTCGGCGAGCGCGAGGGGCGGTTTGGCTGGCAACTCTCCCGCGAGAAGCTGGCCGCCGGCCGGGCCGTGGACTACCCCGAGCAAGGCATCTGTAGCGTGCCGATGGTCGAAGGAAAGCGGCTCTGGATCGTCACCAACCGCTGCGAGGTCGTCTGTCTCGACACGGAAGGCTTCTACGACCGCGAGAACAACGGCCCGTACACGTCCGAGCCGAACACCAATCGCGACGAGGCCGACATCGTCTGGATCTTCGACATGATCAAGGAACTGGGCGTCACGCCGCATAATATGAGCGCCTGCTCGGTTACGTCGGCCGGCGACCTGCTGCTGGTGAACACGTCGAACGGGGCCGACGAACAGCACAAGCGGGTGCCCGCCCCCACGGCCCCCAGTTTCATCGCCTTGAACAAGCACACGGGCAAGTTGGTGTGGGCCGACAATTCGCCCGGCGAGAACATTCTCGACGGCCAATGGTCGTCGCCCGCGGCGGCCGTGCTCGGCGGCGTGCCCCAAGCGATCTTCCCCGGCGGCGACGGCTGGGTGTACAGCTTCCGGGCCGAACCCGCCTCCGCCGGCAAGCCGGAACTCCTCTGGAAGTTCGACTGCAACCCCAAGGCATCGGTGTGGAAGGGCGACGGCTCGGGCGACCGCAGCAACATAATTGCCACCCCCGTGGTGTACGAAGGACGGGTCTACATCGCCACCGGGCAGGACCCCGAGTTCGGCGAAGGGCCGGGCCACCTGTGGTGCCTCGACCCCACGCGGCGCGGCGACGTCAGCCCGGAACTGGTGCTCGGCCGCGACGGCAAGCCCGCGGCGCCGCGGCGGGTGCAGGCATTCGACGCATCGGCCGGCGAAACGTTGCGGCCCAATCCGAACTCGGCCGCCGTGTGGCACTACGCGGGCTTCGACGCCAACGGCGACGGCAAACTCGACTTCAACGAGACCATGCACCGCACCCTCGGCATGGCCGCCATCAAGGACGACCTGTTGGTGATCGCCGACATCGCCGGGCTGGTGCATTGCCTCGACGCGAAGACCGGCAAGGTGCATTGGACGCACGACCTGATGTCGCAGATTTGGGGCTCGCCGTGCCTGGTCGACGGCCGCATCTACCTCGGCGATCAGGACGGCGACGTGGCCGTGTTCGCACTCGCGCCCAAGCTCAAGCTGCTGGCCAAGAACGCGATGGGGGCCGCGGTCTACAGCACGCCGGTCGTGGCCAACGACGTGTTGTACGTCTCCACGTCGACGCATCTGATCGCGGTGGGCGTCAATCCCTCGTCGCCGCGGTCAGCACAGTAGGGTGCGTACCACGCACCGGTCGCTCGGTGGATCCTCTTGGTGCGTTTCGCGCACCCTCCGAGCCTGCCTGGCTGCACTTTCGCCATGTGGCCACGACGGCACCCTGCCGCGTGAACGCTACCGGCCGCGGCGTCATCAGGCGGATGCCCGCATGATTCTGTTGTCTAACAACTTGCTCCATTTCCAATTCTTGTCTCGTCTCCCCGTCCCCCTCTCGACTCTCGACCCTCCACTCTTGGGTTCGTCAGCAGAATTCGTGGGTAAGAACAGGGCTGGTTAGCACCGTTGAGGTGCGTTTTCTGAGGCATGACAGAGCAAATGAATGAGGGGATGAGGGGAAAGAAGAGGCCCTGGCGGTGGAAGCCGCCGGGGCCTGCGAGTCATTCACCCGCCCTGGTCTGGTTATCCCTTGTCGGGTTGCTCGCCAGCAGAGCCCAACTCCGTTTCGCCAGACAGGGATAGTATAGCGGAGAGAGGAGGCAGGAAAACAGGTGCATCCTGTAGCGTTTCCGGTTAAAGATGGAGTTGCAAAACGAACCATCTCGCCGGGAGCCACCACAGGATGCAACTGAAGACTATCCTCAATCGGGTCGAACCTTTCAAGTCCTTTGTGTACGGAAAAGCCAGATGGGTGGAAGGCACGGAACGGCCAACGCTGGAAGTGGAAGTGCTTGCCCGGAAGAATGGTCGGCCGATCTGCTCGGGCTGCGGCCGCCCCGGGCCGGGTTACGATCGTCTTCCGGAGCGGCGGTTCGAGTTTCGTGCCCCTCTGGGCCATTACCGTGTATTTCGTGTATGCCCTGCGGCGTGTGGCGTGTCGAAGTTGCGGGGTGACGGTGGAGCGAGTGCCTTGGGCCGTGGGAAAAAGCCATCTTACAACCAGTTACCGCTGGTTCCTGGCACGCTGGGCCAAGCATTTGTCCTGGCAAGAGGTGGCCTCGATCTTCCACACTACCTGGCGAAACGTGTTCGAGTCGGTGAAACAGGCGGTATTTTGGGGCCTGTTCCATCAGGACCTCGATGGGATCGAGGCCATCGGCGTGGACGAGATCCAGTGGCAGCGGGGACAGCATTACCTGACGTTGGTGTACCAGATCGAGGATGGCATGAAGCGGCTGTTGTGGGTGGCCGAAGAGCGAACGGAGGAGAGTCTGCGGCGGTTCTTCCAGACGCTGAGCGCCGAGGCCCGTCAATCCATCCGCTTTGTCTGTAGCGATATGTGGCAGCCCTACTTGAATGTGGTTGCCGAACAACTGAAGCAGGCCATCCACGTCTTGGACCGTTTCCACATCATGAAGAAGATGAACGAGGCGATTGACGAGGTTCGCCGCACCGAGGCCGCTCGCCTGAAGCGTGACGGTTACGAGCCGGTGCTGAAGCACTCCCGCTGGTGCCTGCTGAAACGACCCGAGAACCGCACCGAGAAGGAGACCGTGAAACTGTCGGAGCTGTTGCAGTACAACCTTCAAAGCGTTCGCAGCCACCTGTTGCGGGAGGACTTCCAAAGGTTCTGGGAATATACCAGTCCGGGCTGGGCGGTGAAGTTCTTGGAAGAGTGGTGTACCCGCACGATGCGGAGCAAGATCGAGCCGATGAAGAAGGTTGCCCAAAGCCTGCGTGAACATCGAGACCTGATCCTCAACTGGTTTCGTGCCAAGGGGATGGTTTCGGCGGGCTCCGTCGAGGGCCTGAACAACAAAGCCAAATTGACTACCAGAAAAGCCTACGGCTTCCGCACCTACGAGGCCATCGAAATTGCCCTATATCACACGCTCGGCAACCTTCCCGAGCCGGAATTTACCCACGAATTCTGTTGACGAGGCCACTCTTGGCTCTCCATTGGTCAACAACTCGCTCCATTTCCAATTCCTCGCTCCTCCCCTCATTCCTCCGCTGGACTCTCGCCCCTCGACTCTAGACCCTCCGCTCTCGACCATCATGCGCTTTCGGCCGGGGGGTTTCAAGACCAAGAATTGCACCACCCAAATGGTCGGTATATTGCAGGCATAGCGGGCAGCGCGGTAAAATCTGCGCGTCGCCGTAGCACGCAATGGAAACGCAACGGAATGTGGGGTCGCGGATCCGTTGTTGGCCCTGAGAGCGAGTCTGTCTCCACTGATCCCGGCAAGCCAGTGAACAACATGCGATTTCCCGCACTGCCGAAAGACACGGCCGTTGCCGTCCGCGCCGCACTCTTTGGGGGCGCGGTCGCTATCTTAAGCGATCTTTTCATCGTTAGCGTGTGGCTGGATGAAGGTAGGCATTCAGGCTACGCGGCCGCGATCTTGGTCCACCTCCCGGACTTGCTGATCGCCACTCTGCTCGGGACTGCGATCGGGCGATATGCTCGCAAGACCTGGCTGGTGGCCAGTCTTGCTTGTGCCCTCGGCTTCGTGTGGATACCCGAGTTGCTCCGATGCGTTATGGAGGGGTCGAATCCTTTTGCATGGTTTGGCCTGGGTGTCTTCGTTAGTTCGCAATGCTGGAAAGTGCCGTCGTTTCTGTTGATCGCCCGTTTCGCCTATCTTACGTCCGGTGAATACCCTGATCGTCGCTATGCCGCGGGCAGGCCGGGAGCACTCGGCATGTTGGGCGCGTTGTCGCGACTCCTCGCAACGATGATTCGCATGGCGTTCGTCATGGCCCTCTCGCTTGGCGCAGGGATGATCGTGGCCATGACTGCTGCCCATGCCTGCTTCTTCGAACTCGGGCCAGACAACAGTCTGCTCTGGGTTGCCCTTTCGTGCGCCAGCGCCATCGGTGTTGCCGCCTTGCTTGTCCGAAGCTGGCCGTCGTACTACCGGCGCGATGCTTGTCTCGAAGAAGGCGGTCCCGTTGGCCGAGTTGAGCAACAAGCGGCGACGTCGGCCGAACCGCACCCGATTGCGACAAAGCCGGCTCACGCTTGGTATCGCTATGGCCTGTGGTCCTTACTGACGGTGATCGCGGTATGTGCGATCGCTCGCATTTCGTTCGAGGAAGCGGCAACATGCCAAGCGATCGAGAAGATACGAGTAGAGCGAGACAAGTTCGCTATCAGCAGAGCAGTGAGCGTTGTAGATCTTTGTCTAGGCAAGTCCAGCGCCGATGACGACGACTTGGATCATGTCAGGAGATTGCCTCATGTCAGAACGCTGTCGATCGGTGGATACGTTACTGACGCCGGACTAGCGGCGATCGGGGGATTGGTCGAGTTACAGGAACTGAACGTCGTGGACTGCGCGGTCACTGATGCCGGTCTCAAGAATCTAGAGGGTTTGAAACACCTCGGAAAGCTCAACATCGAAAGCCACGGAATCACTCCAATCGGGATGAGGCGACTCTACAAAGCACTGCCGAATTGCGAGATCAACATTAGTCCACCATCTGAATCGCTCTCATTGCGACACTTGGCCGCGTTGCGGCCGTTGAAGATGGGCCTCACGGCGCTGACGTACTCGTCGGCACTTGTTCTCGCGCTACTCGGCGCTCTATCGATCGCAGACTGGGGCATCACGCGGATGCCATTCTTAGCGAGAGCGCTTCTTGTCCCTCTCATCTACTATGTTGTGGCCATTGGGTTCTACCTGTTCGGCGGCCCGAATGATCAATTGCCAAATCCTGGCACCTTTGGCGCCTGGCTGACATACCGGCTGGTCGATTCCGCGGCGCTTAGCAACGCCGCGATGTGGGGAGCGCGGTTTGCGGAGGCAATGTTGATTCTGGTGGCGCTAGACCTCCTCGTTCAGTCCCGGTTTGGTTTTCGAGGCTTGAGTGAGGCGGATACGGCTTACTATCCGCGACTCGCTAGCCTGAGGGCCTCGCTATCATTCCGATCGCCGTGGCTGGTTCTGATTGTCGGATTCTTGGCACTCACGGGCTACTACGCCATGACCGTCGCGCGGGTCTCTACGGTTGGAACCGACCTCCGCCTGAAATGGCTGCCGGCTCTGATCTTCGCGTGGCCGTGGTGGTCGGTTGGCAAGTGGCCGCCGGAGCAGATCTTCGTGTGCTGCTCACTGTGCTGGGGCGTTCTGTGGTTGGCCGATTGCATGGCCCGCCCGCGCCGCGGAACGATATGTGCCGCCATCGGTTTTATCCTGGCCGCCTATTTTCTTATCGAGCCTGCGTTCCGCGGGAGCCCGTAGAGCGGGCGAGAGGGTATCGCCAGCGAGTCCCGGCGCTGCGCGGGTGCCACTGGCTCTGCCAGTGCTCGGAACCGTCGCTTGACGTTCTGTTGCATCGCAGATGGGAATGAGGAACGGCACAATGGAAGGGGCCGCATGCTGAGAAGTCCCGAAACGAGCACTGGCAGAGCCAGTGGCACTCCCGCGATATTCCGGATGGCAAGGATGCCTGGGGCTCTGCCGACTTCGTGACCGAGGGCCGATGCCGCCAGTGACGGGAACAGACTCGCCGGGCGTGGATCGCCGCCCAATTCACTCGGCGTGACTCAGCTCGTATCCCAAGGTGTTGGCCAGCCGATCCATGACATCGGATCGCAGCGTACGCTCGCCGGTCAGGAAGTCGTCCAGCATGATCGGTGTGATCCCGGCTCGTAGAGCGATTTCCGCCAGCGAAAAGTCGCTTTCGTGGATGGCCCGCCGCAACTCGCCGCTCAGGGTGCTCTCCCGGCGAGCATCCTTGCGCATCTGGTCGCGGGCCTGCAAGTCAGGCAACTCCTCGGCGATTTGCTGCGGTACGCCGTCAACCGCTCCTGTTCCGCCGGGGTCAGTTCCCGGCTAATTCGCGTGGCGCGTCGTTGCAGCATTCCGCACCTAACGGGGTTTGAGCACTTTGCCCGCGGTCGCACCCACCCATTGTACCCGATGAGGTTGCCGGTGACGAAGCCCGTCGACAGTTTGGCCCGCCGCGCGTGCTGGGCGAAGTCGTTGGCACGTGGTAGAATAGACTGGAAACGTAGCGGAGACGTGGCCGATGGATGTTCGACGGCAGGTGGAGGTACCGGCTGACAGGAAACAAGATCATGGTTAGTCAAGCAATTGACGTAGTCGTGCGGCAATACCTTCGCGCCCTGGCCCAAGTGGGCATCCACGCGCAGCGCGCGCCGTTCTCTTCGGTTCGCACGCCAAGGGCACGGCGGACGAGTGGAGCGACATCGACTTGGTGGTGATCGCGCCGGAATTGGAACCGCCGACCGACCGCCAACTCGTCAATAAACTTTGGGAGTTGCGGGCGACGACCGATTCCCGCGTCGAGCCGATCCCGTGCGGCGAACGCGAGTGGGAAACCGATCAAAGCCGTCCCATTCTCGAAATCGCCCGCCGCGAAGGAATCGTGGTGGACGGGTGAGAGAGACAGACGGTCGCATCGACGAATCGTCAGGTCCAGCTTGAGCCACAGGCACGGCTAACAAAAACGGCTCTGCCCCGCAATATTCTCCAAACGGAGCGAGCAAGACCTGAGGAGGACTTGAAATCCTGCGGGGGCTGTCGTATTATCCCAAAGTACGAGGCGTATGGACATTTTCATCCGCATAAAGCGGCTTGTTGTCGCAAGACGCGTGGTGTTCACGGAAAAGGCTGAAACCGAGATGGTTGCCGATGCGCTGACGCCGGAGTTGGTTTACGAGTCCATTCTCAACGCGCCGACGATCTTCAAGGTTCTCCGTTCTCGCAATCCGCATACCAAGCGAGCAGAGAGGCTTTCCGTAATCAAAGGCATGACCTTCGACGGCCTCGACATCTACACGAAGGGAAAGATTTTGACGAAGGAAGGAGCGGAAGTTTTCTATGTCCTCATCTCATCCAAGAGAAGCACCGATTTCTGAGCCGTTTCCGTGCGTGGAATGCGGAAAGACTGAGGTGGTTTCCGTCGTCGAAAACTGCCGCCTCGCCGACGGGCTGACGATCAAGAGGCTTCGGCACTACAAATGTCGGTCCTGCGGCGCGAAGTTCTTCGACGACGACGCCATGCACCGCATTCAGCAGCAACGCGCCGAACATCCCGTGGGCGCGGCACAGTAGGTCGGGCGAGGCAAGGGGAAACGAAAACCGATCAGCCCAACCGTGTCGACGAACACGAGGTTCATGGTTGGTGCTCGTTGTGTCGGGCGGCCAGATCCGTCTGTCCTGAAGCGAAGGATTGTGACAAGATTTCGAACGCCTCCAGCATTGCGGTGGTTTGTCGAGACTCCAGCACCCGCGGCTCGAACTCCACCGTCGTTTTCTCCGGCAATTCCACTTGGCCGATGGGCCGGAACACCCCGTCCTCGTAGACCGCTTGAATTGTCTTCATAGCATGGTCTCCCGCGCGTCGATCCCCTGCTCAGCATGAGCTTCCACCATACTCTAATGTAGGTGAGTAGCATCCCGTGGTCAAGGAGGCCGAGGTTCTGCCTGCTTCGTGACCAATGACTAACGCTGCGACGCCGGCCCGTAGGAAAGCCTTTTCGACGACCGATTTCTGCTTCTTCTTACTTGCTATCGCCCGACAGCAGGCGATTCAACACCGCAGGAATGTCTGACAGGTCGTTGGTCACAACCACGCCCTTTTCGTCGATGATTAACGCCCCTGGCAACCCGCTTAAATGATAAGCCTTGAGTACGGACGGGCCCATCCACACGCATGTAATATTCGTCCATTGGTGCGCCTTACACAACTTAGCGGCAACTTCACTATCCTCGTCGGCACTGACTGCGAGGAATTCTACCCGCCCGTTCCATTCTGGATGTTCTGTTTTCAGGGTTTCAAGCCGTTGTGTGTTCTGCACGCAAGGCTTGCACCAAGAGGCCCACACGTCCAGAACGACAACCTTTTCCAGGTACTGCGACAACTCCCCCTTCTTCCCGTCCGACAGCCGAGTGAACTTAATGTTGGGGGCTCTCGCACCTGGCGGAAGGAGTTTGCCGTCACCGAAGACATTTAACTCCTTGACATCGCCGCGAGTCATACTGACCACGAGCGCGTCCGATTGCCCCCTTCCTGCCGGGACCAAGGTAAGGCGAACCACGGTCCCCTTCGGGCCGCGCAAAAGGCCAACGACCTTGGCCATGTTCATTCCCGCAACCTCGACGGGCTCCTTGTTGCCCTCGGCAACTGCAAGTATCTGGTCGTTCGGCTTGATCGCATTGGTTTCAGCAGCGGCGGTATTCGGCAAGACCGCACCAACAAACACCTTGCCGTCTCTAATCTTCAAGGCAACGCCGATGCCCGCTTGTGCCGCTTGTTCGGCGGAATGAGCAAACTCTCGACCGCACATGCTCAGCGCGAGTACAGCAAGAACAAAGCCAGAGGGATACGATAGCATACTGAACGGCGTGAAAAAGGAACGGGGTGAAAAACACTTCAGAACCATACGACCCAGTCTGCCAAGACGGAGAGCAAGTGAAGCAACCCGAGTTGGTGCAGGTACTGGAGAGGGGACGTGTTGCAGATGACTTCAGGCAAGGGGCGTTTCCTGCTGGAGTTCTTCCTTGCTCAAACGGAAGGTGTCGACACCGTACTCGCCGAGTTTCATCAAGAACACGGGCCGGGGTATGCCGGCCAACTGGGCTGCCGCGCCCGAGGATAATCGGCCCAACTCGTACAACTTCACGGCCGCCGCCAACCGCAACTCTGCACCCGCTTGCTGCGGCGAGAGCTTCAGTGCAATGAGGGATTGGTCTGCAATGGACAGCGTGATTTCGGACATGGGCGAGTCCTCCATACGGAGATGTGGAACCTCATCCCCCATTGTACTCGCTCAAATCATCCGGCTCAAGAATTCTTGACGCTTCCCCACGCCACGCCCCTTGCCCCCTTCTCAACTCGCCCGATCTGCCAGTTCTTCAATCCTGCGCGGGTCAGTTGGTGGCGAATGCTCTCCGCATAGAACGGAGCGACCACCAGCACGAGTCCCAGGCCCATGTTGAACACCTGGTCCATCTCGGCCTGCTCCACCTCGCCCAGCCGCTGCAACCAGGTGAACACCGGCGGCACGGGCCAACTGCTGCGATCGATCACCACCTGGATCCCCTCGGGCAGAATCCGTTCGAGGTTCTCGTGCAGGCCGCCGCCCGTGATGTGGGCGATGCCGTGGACCACGTTCTTCACGCGGTAGTAACTCAGCACCTTTCGCACCGGCCGGACGTAGATTTGCGTGGGCACGAGCAGGGCCTCGCCCACCGTAGTCCCAAGCTCCTCGACGTGGTCGTCGATCTTGTGCCCGGCGATGTCGAAGGCGATCTTCCGCGCGAGACTAAAACCGTTCGAGTGCAGCCCCGTGGAGGCCACGCCGATCAACACGTCGTCCGGCTCGATCGCCCGGCCGTCGATCACCCGCTCCTTCTCGGCCACGCCGACGCAGAAGCCGGCCAGGTCGTAATCGCCGGGGGCGTACATGTCGGGGAGGATGGCCGTTTCGCCGCCCAGCAGGGCGCAGTCGGCCTGGATGCAGCCGGCCGTGATGCCTTCGACGATCTGCTCCAGCAGGGCCGGATCGTCTTTCGGCATGGCCACGTAGTCGAGGAAGAACAGCGGCTCGGCCCCGCAGCACAGGGCGTCGTTGACGCTCATGGCCACCAGATCGATGCCCACCGTATCGTGCCGGCCGGCCGCCACGGCCACCTTCAGCTTGGTGCCGACGCCATCGGTGCATGAAACCAGCACCGGGTCCTTGTAGTGCCGGGCGAAGAGATGGTTGCTGAAGTCGAGCTGAAAGAGCCCGGCAAACCCGCCGTCCAGGGGGATGACTCGCGGGGAGAAGGTCCGCGCCAGCAGCCGCGGGAGTTTCGCCATCGCCTGGCGGTAGACGTCCAGGTCGACGCCCGCATCTTTGTACGTAGCTTTGGCCATAGTGCTGCGCGGTCCTCGCTCTGGGCAATGGGCGTATTGTAACAGGCCACGGGGCCAGTGGAAGGGAGTCTTGACAACCGGCCGATGGGCTGCCAAGGTAAGCGTATTGCGTCTGATACGCCGGAATTGTCGGGTGCCACGGGCAGCTTGTCTGCCCGTGCAGAGGTCACGTGCAGACGAACTGCCCGTGGCGCCCAACCCGTCTCTTGTGTATCAGCGATAGTACGTTTGAGAAAAGGCCGCGGCCGATGGTCGCGCTCCGCCGCGCGATCGCCGGTCGCGGCTTTCTGTCAACCAAGGAGAAACCCCGTGCCGCTGAAAAGTCGTCTCTTGTTGGCCGTCGCATCCCTCGTCGTCCTCTGCCTGATGATTGCCGTGCTGGCATTGCCGGGCTGTTCTCCGGAGCCTCAGCAGAAAAAGCCGACCGGCCAGCCCGCGCAGTCGAAGGCGCCCGCCGCGGAACCAGCCAAAGCGACCGACCCGGCGGCGAAGAAGGATGAGCCGGCAGCGAAGAAGGACGAACCGGCCAAGAGTGCGATCGAGAACGCCCCGCCCTTGCCGCCGGCGCCCAAGGTTTCTAACTTCGCACCGGCCGAGGACCTGGCCAAGCAGGTGGATTACTACGTCAAGGACCTGGGAAAGATCGTGGCCACGGAGGAGGACTACAAGGATGCCATCATCGAGACGAGCAGCAGGGTGGCGTATGATGCCAATACGCTGGTGGTGATCGCCTTGAACCTCGGGCTGCACGATCAGGAGAGCAAGTACAAGGCCCAGGCCGGCGCGTTGATCAAGGCCGCCCAGCAACTGGCCGCCACGAAGGACTACGAGTCGGCCAAGAAGGGCGTGGCCGCCGTGAAGGAAGCCGCCGAGGGCAAGGCCCCGGCCGACGTGGAGTTGAAGTGGCAGAAGGTCGCCTCGCTCCCGGAACTGATGAAAGAGGTTCCGCTGATCAACACCAAACTAAAGCGGTACGTCAAAGGCCCGGCCTTTAAGAAGCGGGCCAAGGACAAGGACCCGGCCGACTTCTCCGCCACCATTGCCGCCATCGCCCAAGGCACGATGGCCGACACTTCGGAGGCGAAGGACGCCGAACAAGTCAAACAGTGGTACGGTTTCTCCGCGGCCATGCGCGACAACGCCGGGGCGGTCAACGCCGCCGTTCACGCCGACGACGAACCCGCGGCCGCCAAGGCCATGGAGAAGCTCACCCAGAGCTGCGAGGACTGCCACAAGGTCTTCAAACCGGACGTGAAGGACGTGAAGGAGGAACCTTGAGCGGTTCTCAGAGCCGCTGCCCGTCCGTGGTATCGCGCCCCATCAATCCCACCGCCCCCACTTGCCCATCAGGAGAACGACCATGCCACTCCCGAGGCGATCTTTCGTGATCGCAGCTATCTTTGTTCTTCTCACCGCCGCGATGTTCCTCGTCGCGCCCGTCGCGAACGCCCAGACCAAGGTCCAGTTGGACCCGCGGCTGCAATGGTGGCGCGAGGCCCGTTTCGGCATGTTCATCCACTTTGGAGCGTACTCCACGCTCGGCGGGCAGTGGAAAGACCAGAAGAACACGCGAAGGCAGGTGGCCGAACAAATCCGCGACTGGGCCCACATCCCGGAAGAAGAATACCAAACGGTGGTCAAGCAGTTCAACCCCGTGAAGTTCGACGCCGATCAATGGGTCGCGCTGGCCAAGAAGGCCGGCATGAAGTACATCGTCATCACCACCAAACACCACGACGGCTTTTGCCTGTTCGACTCGAAGTACACCGATTACGACGTGATGTCGACGCCCTTCAAGCGCGACATCATGAAGGAATTGGCCGACGCCTGCCGCCGCGGCGGAATCAAAATCTGCTGGTACTACTCGATCATGGACTGGCACCACCCCGACTACACGCCGGTCCGGCCCTGGGAGACGAACCGCTCGACCGAAGGCGCCCGGTTCGACCGCTACTTCGGTTTCCTCAAGAACCAACTCAAAGAACTCGTGACCAACTACGGCAAGATCGGCGTGCTCTGGTTCGACGGCGAATGGGAAGACACCTGGGACCATCAGCACGGACAGGAGGTCTACGACTACCTCCGCAAGCTCGATCCCGATCTGATTATCAACAACCGGGTGGACCGCGGCCGCATCGGGCCGGGCAAGTTCACCGGCTTCGGCTCGATGATGAACGGCCGGACCAAGGAGGGCGGGTTCGCCGGCGATTTCGAGACGCCCGAGCAGGGGATCCCCAAGGCCAGCCTCGGCGCCGATTGGGAAACCTGCATGACCATGAACCACACGTGGGGCTACTCCAAGCACGATCAGGACTGGAAATCCCCGGAAGACCTGATCCGCAAACTGGTCGACATCGCCTCCAAGGGCGGAAACTTCCTGATGAACGTCGGCCCGATGGGCGACGGTCAGTTCCCGCCGGCCATCGTCGAGCGGCTGGAGGCCATCGGGGCGTGGATGAAGGTCAACGGCGAGTCGATCTACGGCACCAGCGGCAGCCCCTTCGAGAAACTGACCTGGGGACGTTGCACGCAGAAGCCGCTTGCCGATGGGAAGACGCGGCTCTACTTGCACGTCTTCAATTGGCCCGAGGACGGGAAGCTCGTCATCCCCAAGCTGGAAAACAAGATCGTGATGGCCTCCCTGCTCTCCTCGCCAGCGAATGCCCTGAAGTTCTCGCAGCAGGAGAATGCCACCGTCGTTGGGGTCCCCGCCGAGGCGCCCGATCCGATCGACACGGTGATCGTGCTCGACATCGAAGGGCCCGCTCGCGTTAAGGTGGTACGGTGAAGCGTGGGGAACGGGAACCCGGCGCGTAGCAGCCTTTCGCTGGGAGGATTCGGCGATGAGCGGAACCACTCCGTTAGCCCTGGGCCTGGACTTCGGCACGGCTTCGGTCCGGGCGCTGCTGGTCGATCTGACGGGGAACGAGCGGGGCTCGGCGGTTGTTCCCTACCGCTACGGGCAGATTACGCAGACGTTGCCGGGTAGCGACCGCCCGCTGCCGCCGGACTTCGCATTGCAGCATCCGGGCGACTGGGTCGAAAGCTCCGCCCGCGCGACCCGCCGCGCGCTTCGCATTGCGGGCGTCGATGGTGAGGCGGTGATCGGCATCGGCGTCGATTTCACCAGTTGCACGATGCTGCCGGCCCTCAGCGACGGCACGCCGCTTTGCCTATTGCCGGAGTTCCAACAAGAAAAGTACGCCTGGCCGAAGCTCTGGAAGCATCACGGCGCCAAGTCGCAGACCGAGCGAATCAACCAACTGGCCCGCGGCCGCAAGGAGCCGTGGCGGGCGCGATACGGCGGGATCATTGGCCTGGAGTGGTTCTTCCCCAAGGTGTTGGAGACCCTGGAAGCCGCGCCCGCAGTGTACGACGCGACGGAAGTCTGGCTGGAGGCGGGCGATTGGTACGTGTGGCAACTCGTCGGCGGTGATGCGGCCCAGTTGCCCCGCTCGACCTGTCAGGCGGGCTACAAGGCCATGTGGAGCCGCGCCGAAGGCTATCCGTCGTCGGCATTCTTCGCGGCCCTGCACCCGAAGATGGCCCGCGTAGTGGCCGACAAGATGCCGGGCCGATTGTTCGCGCCCGGCCAGTGCGCCGGCGAACTGGATCGCGTGATGGCGAAGAAGCTGGGGCTGCCGCCGGGCATCCCCGTCAGCGCGGCGATCATCGACGCCCATGCCGGCGTGCCGGGGGCCGGCGTGGCCGAACCCGACACGATGGTCATGGTGATGGGCACCAGCAGTTGTCACATGCTCAACGCCAGGCAGGAGATTCTCGTGCCGGGGGTGGCCGGCGTGGTGGCCGACGGCATCCTGCCGGGCTTCTACGGCTACGAAACCGGGCAGGCGGCCGTGGGTGATGCCTTCGACTGGCTGCGGACCGTGTTGGGCCAAAGCAGCTTCCGCAAACTCACCGAGCAGGCCCATGCGCTGCCGCCCGGCGCCGACGGGGTGCGATGCCTGGATTGGTTCAACGGCTGCCGCACGCCGCTGATGGATGGCTCGCTCCGTGGGGCTTTCACCGGGCTGGCCCTGCACCACGGACCGCAGCACCTGTATCGGGCCGTGCTGGAAGCCTCGGCCTTCGGCCTCCGCTGGATTATCGACGTGCTGGAAGAGGGCGGGCTGCGGGTGAAACGCCTGGTGGCCACCGGCGGGCTGCCGCACCACAATCCGCTCCTGGTGCAAATCTACGCCGACGTGCTCGGTCGCCCGATCGCCGTTCACCCGTCGAAGCAAGGGCCGGCCCTGGGCGCGGCCATCCTCGGCGTCCTGGCGGCCGGCCGCAAGGCCACGGGATTCAAATCGGCGGCCGCGGCCGTTCATGCGATGGCGCGACCCGCCGCAGAAACTGCGGATCGCAAACCGCGGCTGGTCCGCCCCGACCGTACAGCTTGCCGGCAGTATCAAGGACTCTACAAAGACTACCGTGAATTGGCGGCGATGCTCGGTAACGATGGTAGACGTCCTGCCCTCGAAGCGGGTGTGCGAGAATAGGTTGTTGCGCGGGCGTCTCGCCTGATCGAGCAACCGGGAGGGCTGCACCACACGACGCCAAGGTTACGACGGGACACCCGCTTGAAACCACTTTCCCCCTGGAGTGATGTCTCCGGGCCCGCATTTGCGCTCTGGCGATTGACAGCATTTTGCCGCCTCGCATATCATTAGGGTGCGCTGGCCGACAGCCCGTCCCGGCACTCTTGGGGATTTCCGTTTCCTCCCGAACGCGAGCCATTCGTTGCTGCATCCGAGAATTGCCACGACGCGAGAGTTGACGACCATCATTTCGCTGGTCGTGCTGACGTTGGCCAGCGCCGAAGCGTGGAGCGCGGCAGGCGAGCAAGGCCCTGCCGGGCGGACGCTCAAAGTTGCCCTGGTGCAGTTCGACGCCGTGCCGGAACAGCCGGTGCGGGAATCTTGCCGAGATGGAGCGATTGGTCCGTCAAGCCGTTGCCCAGGGCGCTCGGCTTGTGATGTTCCACGAAGGCACCGTCTGCGACTACACTCCTAAAGTCGAGGAGTTGTCCGAGCAGGTCCCCGACGGTCCGGCTTGCCGCCGCATGGGGTCTCTGGCCAAACAGCTTGGTTGCTTCGTCAGTTTCGGCCTGTCGGAGCGGGACGGCGACCGCTTCTACATCACCCAGGCGTTCTTCGGTCCGGACGGGTTCGTCTATCGTTACCGCAAGACGTGGCTCTATCGCAACGACAAGGACGACGGGTATCGGAACGAGCACGCCCGCTATGATCCGGGAACCGGTCCCGAGCGATTCACGATCGACGGCATCGTGGCGTCGTGTTTCATTTGCGCCGATCGGGGTGCGCCGCGTTGCCTCCAGCGGCTCAAGGCGCTTCACCCCCAGTTGGTCTTTCACCCCAACAATCATCCCGGCGGGGCGCCCGGCTATTCCGTCTACGCCGAAAAAGCAAAGGAAATCGGTGCGCCGATGCTCGTCACCAACCGCGTCGGCAACAGTTGGAACCGCGATTGCCTGGGCGGCACGGGGGCGTTCGACGGCCAGGGAAACATCCTCGCCAAAGCGAACTGCGAGCGCCGGGAAGAAGTGCTCCTGGTGGATCTGGTGATCCCACCCCTGGCCGAAGCGGGGACGGCTGCCGGCGCAGAACCGCCGCGGGCGCCGGCGACGTACCGAGAGGCGAAGGAGTTCCTTGCTCGGCACACACGCGTCATCGAACTGGCGGGCAAGGGGGGCGGGGCCGTGGCCGTCTGTCCGGACTGGCAGGGGCGGGTAATGACCTCGACCTGCGGCGGCCCGGACGGCCTGAGCTTCGGCTTCATCAACCGGGAGTACATCGAAGCCGGCCGGCCGGACCCGCATTTCAACAATCTCGGCGCGGAAGACCGCTTCTGGCTCTCGCCGGAAGGCGGGCCTTTCAGCCTTTGGTTCAAGCCCGGCGCCCAACAGACGCTCGACAACTGGTTCACGCCGCCGGCCTTCAACGAAGGGGCGTTCGAGTTGGCTTCGGCCCCCGATGCTTCCCGTTGCCAACTGGCGAAGCGGATGCAGGTGCAGAACGCGGCCGGCGCGTTGTTCGATTTGCTCGTGAGTCGCGAGGTTCGCCTGCTGGCTGAGGCCGACCTGGCGAAGATGTTCGGCGAAAGCGTGGCCAAGACGATGGGCGCGACCGGCGTCAAGGCCGTGGCGTATGAAACGGTCAACACGCTCACCAACCAGGGCCCGCCCATGAGCAAGGACACGGGCCTGGTGTCGATCTGGATGCTCAGCATGCTCAATGCGGGTCCCCAGACCGTCATCATCGTGCCCTATCGACGCGGCGACGAACTGCAACGGGGTCCGGTTGTCAAGTCGGACTACTTTGGCGCCATACCGCCGGAACGGCTGAAGATCACGCCCCAGGCGATCCTCTTGCGGGCGGATGCGAACTGGCGATCGAAGATCGGCACATCGCAGAAGCGCGCCAAAAACGTGTTGGGATCGATCGACTTTGCGCAAAACGTGCTGACGTTGGCGCATTTCAGCATGCCGGAGGATCCTGCCAAGGTTGATTACATGAACAACATGTGGGGACTCGATCAGTCCCAGCCATACACGGGCGACGTGGCCAACGCCTACAACGACGGGCCTTCCGCGCCGGGCAAGAAGGGGATGGGCGTCTTCTGTGAAATCGAGTCGCTCTCGCCCGCGCTTCCACTCAAGACCGGCCAGTCGCTCACCCATCATCATGCGACGATCCACATCCAGGCCGACCGGGAGACACTGGCCCGGATCGCCCGGCAAACCCTCGGCGTCGAACTGGAGCAGGTGCGCCAAGAGATGGGCTTGCCATGATTAGCGTCCAAAAGGTGGAGACAAGGAAACCGTAGAGTCGTAACCATTGAACCGTTTGCCTGCGTTAACGCGATCCCAGAGAAATGGAGCTATCGAGATGTCTGGAAGACCTCTGCACGGAGCGGCCTGGACGGGAGTGATCTTTCTGGCGGCCTGCGGCGTGGCCTTCGCGGCCCAGTCGCCGTCGGCGTCGGTGGCGGTCTTTGACACGGGGGCCGCTTCCTCGGCGCCCTTGTCGGGCCCGGCAATGTCGGCCAAGACCGGTTGGACCCAACTGCCCGAAGACGAAACGGCTCGCCGGTTCAAGGGCGACGCGGTGCTGGCCAACGACCGCCTCATGGTGGTGTTTCGCCGGGGCGGGCCGGGGGCTGAACTCTACGCCGTGGGGGCGCAAGGGCCGGTCCTGCGGGCCGTGTTGGCGCCCGTGACCGGCAAGTCCGCGCTCCGGCTGGCCTCGCTGGCGATCGTCGATAACTCACCCGGCGAATCGGCCTTGGAGGCCAGCTTCGACGCGGCCGAGGGCAAGCCGTCTACCGTGCGTTTCGCGCTTTCGCTCGGTCAGGCGTTCGTCAAGACCGAAGCCCGCCGCGGGGTAGAGCGGCTTCGCATCGAGGCGCCGGGCCGCTTTGCCGTCTTGCCTGATTTCTTTGCCGACGACATCGCCGTCGACGCGGCCGAGTTGCCGCTGGATCGGGCCGAGTTGCCCAGCGAGAACTTCCTGCTGCACATGGTCGGCGACGGCAACGCCATCGTGGCGGCGATCTGGAACCAACGCGAGGAAGACATCCAGGTCACGCTCTCCGGGCAAGGCAAGGCCCGCGTCATCCAGGCATCCGAGATTCCCTACGGCGCGAAGGGCAGCGTGTCGGTGGCCGTGCTCGAAGGCCCGCGAATCTGGCACTCGCACGAGGTGGCCAAGGCCGACGCCGATCGGATCATCCCCCTGCAATGGAAGTCGCCTTTTCCCGCCCTATGGCGCATGGACTGGCGTCAGGACGACGGACTGATCGATAGCTGGGAGATGCTCGTCGAGCAGCCGGACGGGAGCTACGCCAAGCTCGACTGGTTCGGCCAATCGGACCGCTACGGCACGCCCGACTGGATGCACGAGGGCCGGCACCGTTGGAACACCGTGCTGAGCGATTTTCAGTACCCCTGCTGGATCGACAAAGCGGGCGCGGGCTTCATTCAACCGCTGAAGAAGCCGGGCAAGGCCCAAGGGCCGGTCGTGCTGTACCCCATCAGCCGCGTGACCGCCACGCCGCTGACGACCCTGACCTTCGTCGATCTCGTGCGGGCGATTCTCGGCGTCGGACCGTGCGAGTACGTGCTTGATGTCGAGGGGCAACATAAGAAGGCCGAAGGCATCCCCACCTGCGCCACCAAGGACAAGCTCGACGCCATCTACGCCGCCAAACAGCAGAAGCAGAAGCGGGCCGAGGTGGACCAGGCCCTCGTGGACGTGCTGGCGTTCATGCGTCACATCCGCACGCGGATCGAGGCCTACGTGACTTTCGGCCACGAGACGCTCGCCTATCTGGACCAGCAGAAGAAGGCCCGGCCCGAGCTGGCGGGCCTGATCTCGGAGTTGGAATCGCTCACCCGGCGGATCGACGAATCGTTGGCGAGACGAAAAGACATGATCCAGACGCCGGAGTACGCCACCGGGCTGGTCGACGAGTTCCGCGCCACGCTGTTGAACGTGGACTACGAGGGGGACGACGCGCTGGCCAAGTGCCAAAAGCTGACGGCCGGTTTCACGCAGATCGGCGGCCACCAGGACCATCTGGTGGGCGAGTGCCGCGTGGCGGTGAAGATGCTCCGGCAGAAGGCGGCCCTGGCGATGGCGGCCGACCCCAACGCGGCCGTAGTGGCCAAGGAGATCCGCCGCCGCACCCAGGCGATGTTGCGCAACCCGACCGGCTACGAAGTCGCCGCGGAATTGAGCGTCCGGCGACCGGTCGTTTTCGTGGGCTCGAACGCTTCGCGAGGCGAGAAGTTCTAACCCCTTGTTGTCCCGGAATAGGGACCCCCGCCCCAGTTATTCCTCCCGAACGTTCATTCCAATAGTCGCCTCTGATCGTCTGGCAGGTGGAACCGGCGTTTGATGAACCCGCTGAACAGCGGAACAGCAAAACAGTACTTCCCGTGACGATTCTTGTAAATCAGACCTTTCTCAATTAGTCGAGGCAGGGCCTGACTCACATCTCCGTAGACAAAGGGTTTGATACCCAAGGTCTTTGCAGCGTCGACGATTTCGCTGATGGTAAACTCTTCGTCGGCACGTTGGAGTTGCGCGATACAATACAAGAGATCCCTCTGGCGATCGGTAACGTTCTCCCATCGTCCTGCGAAAAAATCAGAATCCAGTTTTCTGACGATCGCATCAATTGGAATCGTCGGATCGTCGGGCTTCGCGATCAGGTGGTCAAATGTTTCACGACAAATAAACTGGATGAAATATGGGTATCCGTCGGATACCTCGATAATCTTCTTGACCCCATCCTCGGTA
This sequence comes from uncultured Planctomycetaceae bacterium, assembly GCA_963759115.1. Classification (GTDB taxonomy): domain Bacteria; phylum Planctomycetota; class Planctomycetia; order Pirellulales; family Thermoguttaceae; genus CAVWXT01. The sequence continues at coordinate 180,486 of CAVWXT010000001.1, read as the reverse complement.
AACTTCCATCGACTCGCTTTCAAGGGCACTTCTATAGCCTCCCGCGACGCCTGTTGAGAGAGTCGCCCAATTTCAACAACCGCAAACATCCGTTCGGCATAGGTACGAGATTCGACCAGCTTTGGAAACAACGTGGGAAGGCCGGTCAGCAAGAGAAAGAACCTCACACCTTTCCTCTGGATTGACTGAAAGGTTCTCGAGAAGCACAGCAAGAGGGTATTGCTCTTTGTCCTCTCTGTCTCGAACGACTTGGGCTTCGTCGTAGGCAAATACAACGCCTTTTGTGCCCCGTGCGCTGGCAACAGTCCACACAAACTCCAGCGTAGCTTTCAACTTGTCAACCGTGAGCCCAGGTTGCGACTCAAAGTAGGTTACCAAGAAGTCAAACGACAGCGATTGCTTCTTCCGGCTTGTGTCAAATCCTAGAGTCCCATCTGGAGCCGCCGTCGAAAGACTGGACGTGAAGACTGCTAAATCCGTAAGCAAGCGGATGCAGAGATTGGTCTCACTTAGAAATGACGATTCGGCAAGGTCCGATCCAACCCATACCCAGCCGTCATCTTGAGCCACCGGCTTGAATCTGTTGTCCATGAGCACCGTTTTTCCGGTGCCCCAGAGCCCCGTCAGAATGACATTCTTCAGTATTTCGGTCTGTTGAAGGTAATCACGGAAAGCCGCAATTTTTTGTTCGCGACCCGCTAAAAATGGGGGCGAGTGCCCTGCTCCCGGCGAATACGGATTTACGTGACTGCCCTTCATGCGTCATAGTCTCTCGATTGCATGTTGTGTTACGAAGCGTAATAATATTATATGATAAGATAATAACATGTCAACCCATATCTGTTCGTAATCCTATCTGGTTGGCATACCGTTCTTTTGCGGACCGCTCCCTTGAAGAAGCGGCGATACGGCGACAAGCGATAAGGAATCAAGGGCGATGAGCGTCGGAGCGAGTCTGCGACAACCCCCCTCCCTTGGGTCAGATTCGGTCCAACGTATCGATCCATCGCGCGAGTTCCGCCAACTCTTCGGGATTCAAGTAGCGGGCAACCTCGCCCAGGTTCTTCACGGTGACCGGAATCTTCAGGGCACGCATCGCGGCCACGGCCGCGTTCGATCCGCCGGGCATGGGGCGACTTGCCGGCCTTGCCCACGTAGATCGCCAGGCGGTGCAGCGGGTCGTTCTCGGGCGGCTGGCCGGGCAGCACCGCTTCGACGGCGGCCACCGCGCGAATCACGTCGCGATTCCGCAACGCCGCCATGAAAGCCAGCGAACCGCCCCCTTCATAACCGTGCACGACCACGCGGGCCGGATCCACGTTGTAGGTGGTCGTGACTTCGGCCAGCAACCGGTCGACCAGGGCCAGCTCGCCGGGGTTCCAGCGGGCCGCATCGGCCGACTTGGGCGCCACCAGGATCAAGTCGTGCCGGTCGCAAAGCGGCTTCCAGCGGGCCAGCAACTCCGGCCACTTGAAGCCGCCGGGGGCGTGCAGCCACACCACCACGCCATGCGGCACGTCCGCGTCGATAGCCCTCGGGCACGTAGGCCCAAACCTCGTTGGGAAACTCGGGGACCTTCAACGGCATCGCGCCCACCGTGGGGCGATCGGACTCGCCCGCGCCGCCTTGGCCTCGGGCCGGCGGCAGTTCGTTGGGCGGCAGGTCCTCGGGCAGTGAGGCCAGCGTTGAGCTTCAACTTCCGCAGGCTGTCGGCTCGGCGGACTTCGACTTGAACCTCCGTCCCCGGTTCGCAGGCGCCGACTTTCTGCACAAGTTCGAGCCGGCCCTGGATCGGCTCGCCTTGGAGCGAGACGAAGCACGTCGCCCGCCGCGATTCCCGCCGCGGCCGCGGGGCTCTCGGGGTACACGTAGCGGACGGTGACGCCCTTTTCGTCCCCGGTGCGCATGGGTAGGATGCCGAGGAAGCCGTGCTGGAAGGGTTCGAGTTTCGCCACGAGCTCGAGTTCGCGCTGGATGCGCTGCTCTTTGCCGCGCAGCACGGCCATCTGCACTTTGTCGCCGGCGTAGCGGCGGCCGAGTTCCTCTTTGACTTCGGCCGCGCGGGCGATCTTGCGGCCGTCGATCTCGACGATGCGGTCGTCGGCCTTCAATCCGGCCGCCGCGGCGGGGCACTTCGGACGGCAGGCGGCGATGATCGGCTCGCCGGTGTAGAGATTGGGCCCCTTCAGGCTGATGCCCGCCTGCCCGGGATACAGGTCCTCGCCCTTCTTCAATCGGGGCAAGACTTGCTGGATGTGTTCGGCGGGGATGGCGAAGCCGATGCCCGAATCGTACCAGTCGACGCCGGCCACTTCATCGGTCGGCTTCCGGCGAGAGCGGCACGAGCACGCCCAGGACGCGGCCGCGGATGTCCACCAGCGGCCCGCCGTAGTTGTTGGGCGAGACGGCGGCGTCGGTCTGGATGGCCTTGCCCCAGACGCGGTCCAGCGCGCTGAGGATGCCCACCGCCATGTTGGGGCGATCGCTCTCGAAGGTCCGGCCCACGGCGATCGCCCACTGGCCGACGCGCATCTCGGCTTCGCGGCGCGATCTCGCAGACCGGCAGCGGATGGTCGACGTCGATCTTCAGCAGCACGATCATGCGGGAATGATCGGTGGCCACGAGCTTCGCCGGCTTGCGCACGCCGTCGGGCAGCCGCACGAGGATCGACGTCGGCTTGTTGACGAAGTTGAACGCGCTGGAAACGATGTAGCCGTCCGGGTCGACCACCAGCCCCGTCGTCGGGCCCGGTGCCGAACAGCACGCGGTCGACCTGCTCCAGGCCGCCGACGGTCTCGATGCGAACCACGGCCGGCGCCACGCGATCGACCGCCGCGGCGAAGGCCGCCTGTTGCTGCGCGTCCAGGTCGTCGGCCGCCGCGGCGGGCAGCGCCGCCAACGAGCACCAGGCCGCCGCCAGTACGAAGAACATGCGTGAACCGACAATCATGGTTGCCCCTTCTTCGGTGCCGGCGGCTCGCCGGCGGACCGCAGCGAAACGTCGATCAACTCCTGCCCGCGCAGCACCGTCAGCTTGACCGCGTCCTCATAATCGACGTACTCCAATTCCGACGCCAGGGCCTTGCAGGACTGGATCAGGCGCTCGCCCAACAGGAGGACCAGGTCGTCGGGGCGAATGCCGGCCTTCTCGGCGGGCGAGCCGGGCCGCACGTGATCCACGTAGGGCGGCGTCCGCTCCAACACGTCGGGAATCAGCACGATTCCCAGCGATCGCCAGATCGAGCGAGCCGCGACGGCTTTTTGGCGGTCTCGGCCTCCCGCCGGGCGACGAACTTGCCGGCGCGGATCTCCTCGACCGACGCGGCGGAGTTCGTCGACGGGAATGGCGTAGTTCAGCCACGTGTTGTTCAGCGAATTGCGGAGCTCCTTGCCCAACATGCCCGAGCAATTCCCCGCGGCGGGTCACCAGCGCCGCCGCCGGCGGCGCCGGGGTTGTTCGTGGTCACGTCGAGCACGTAGACCGGGCCGCGATAGGGCGTGTCGACCACGCCGCGCCGGGCGTCCAGCCGCGTCACCACCGAGATCGTGCCCCGTCTGCACGCTCGCCGGCTCGTTGCCCGTCGGCCACGCCGAAGAGATTGCTGAAGGCCAGCACGCCGGCGCCGGCCTCGGCCTGCGCCGCCTTGGCCAGATCGAAACAGGGCAGGCCGGCCGCGTCGATCTTCAGCACGGCCACCTCCAGCCGCGGATCGGCGCCCAGCAGCTTCGCCTCGAACTTCCGGCCGTCGGCCAGCACGGCCGTGATGTAGTCGGTGTCGAGCACGTGGCTGAACGCCGGTGAGGATGTGGCCCTCGGGCGAAATGAGGATGCCGCTCTGGTAGGCTTCCATGCCGCGGAATCCGCCCGCCCCGTAAATCTTCACCATCTTCGGCTGGACCTGGTCGATCGTGTCGACGAGCGAGGCCGGCGCGGAGAGCAGAGAAGCAACAGAGGAGAAGGCAGAGGCAAATTGCAAATTGAAAATTGAAAATTGCAAATTGCAGACGTGGAACCACTTCCGACGCTCTGCGTGGGAACTGTGAGCAGTGCGATCTGCGCGACCGTTCGCACGATCGCACGAGCAGTCTCGCCGACTGCGTTCGCCACGCGGATGCAATTCTCAATTTGCAATTTGCATTTTTCAATTTGCAGTCTTCCTACTTCTCAACCCGCACTTCGTTGATCTTCAACACGGCAAACAACTCGTCGCCGTAACGGACCTCCATCTGTCCCGGCCAGATACGGCCCTCCATCTCGCGGTAATCGGAGAAATAGACCTCGCAGGGGTCGGACTGTTCGTCGGGAAACCATCTCCATGGCCAGCAGGTAGCCCTCGGCCGGGTCGAAGTAGAAGCGGCACTCCAGCCCTTGTGCGAACCGACCAGCACGTCGACCAGTCCCTCGTGGCCCGGCAGCGGCGCCGTGCCGTAGTAATAAACCTGGCCGAAGCGGCCGAGCCCCTCGACGGCCAGCCTTCGCCAGAGATACAGCGCGGGCAGCAGTCCGCCGCTGTGGGCCGGCAGCAGCGAGGCGGCCAGTTCGTCGCCGGCGTTCCATTTCGTCTCCGCGGAGGGCAGCTTCAGCGACGCGCCGTCCGTCGGTCAATTGGAAGCGGAACTCCCCGCCGCTGTTCCAGCGGTCCCGAGAGCGTCCAATCGCCGGCCGTTCCGGCCAGATTCGCGCGGGCGTTCCACGCCTTCCAGACGCGCTCCTGATTGAGCTTGTTGAAGTAGTAGTTGGCGAAGCCCCGCTTCTCCTCGAAATGTTTCCTGACGATTTCCGGCACCGGCGCCTCGGCGTGGGCGGGCGGGCGATTGCCGGGCAAACCGGGAATGGGCAGCCGCTTCGGCCGCTCTTTCGGCCTTTCGCCTTCGCGCGGGCCCGGCTTGCGGCTCGTCCTTGGGTTTGGGCAAGGGCATCGGCGCGCTCGGGCGGGCGGCCGACCGCCGTCTCCAGCAATTCCGCCTGGCTGTGTACGCCCGTCAGCCGGACCAGGACGTCGTAGCGCTTGCCGTCGCGGCGATAGCTCAGCGGCACGCGCCAGCCCTTGGGAAAGATTCCCAGCACGTTCTTGAATCCGTTGGGCGTAGAGATCGGCCGGCCGCCGAAACTGACGATCTCGTCGTCGTAGCGGAGCCCGCGGCGGTAGGCGTCGGAACTTTCGAGGATGTCGGTCACGACGACGCGGCCTTCGGCGTCGGCGTCGACGCGGGCGCCGAGCGTGGCGTGATCGACGATCCGGCCGCTGCGAAGCGCTGCCGAGAAAGTTCTTGATCTGGTTGATCGAGATGGCATAGCCCACGCCGACGTTCACCCGGCCGCGTTTTTCGAACGAGCCCCGGCCGTTGATGCCGACCAGCCGCCCCTCGGCGTCGAACAGCGGGCCGCCCGAATTGCCGGGGTTGATCGAGGCGTCGGTCTGGATGCAGTCGGCGTATTCCAGCAGCGTGCCCGCCGGGAACTGGTAGCGGTGTACGCCGGAGACGATCCCGTAGGTGACGGTCGGCTGCAGGTCGGTGGCCAGCAGGAACGGGTTCCCCATGGCGAAGACCCAGTCGCCGGCACGAAGCCGGTCGCTGTCGCCCAATTCGGCGTAAGGGAAATCGTCGCGGCCGAAGAGTTTCACCAGCCCGACGTCGCCGGTGGGGTCGATGCCCACGATCACGGCGTCGTATACCTTGCCGTCGGCCATGCCGCATTGCATGCGCCTTGCCGCAGGGCAGCACGACGTGGAAATTGCTCAGGGCGTAGCCGTCGGGCGAAATGACCACGCCCGAGCCGCCGCCCTGCCCGTTGGCCGCGAACACGGCCAACACGCAGTCCTTCGCCTTGTTCATCACGGCGACCCGCTGCGCCTCGGCGTCGAGCACGGCCGGGCTCGGGCGCCGCGGCCGCCAGCCGACGCGATCGCCGTCACCAGTCGCGAATGCCAGACAATGCGCGTTTCATTTGCTGAGCCTCGCGTTGCACAACAGCAGGTGGTCGCCCACGTTGGGGCCATCGGCGAAATCGGCCAGGATCGTCAGCCGCCGCACGCCCGCCAGGTCGAGATCCACCGGCTGCGGGGCGTCGCTGCCGGCAACGACCGCCTCGAACAGCACCTTGTCGTCGCCGCGCACCACCAACCGCACCTTGCCGCCGGGCGCACCGCGTCGTCGATTCCCACGACGGCCTGAAACCGCTGGTACGCGGCCGGGCAGGCGATAGACGATCTCGGTGCGGCTGTGGAGCGCCAGGCCCTTGCCGTATGGCAGTGCCGCCCAGCCGCAGCGGATCGGCATCGAAGCCGCGGTCGTACCGCGGCGCGTAGAACTGCTCCATCGCCGGCAGCGGCTTCGCGGTGCCGAAATAGGGCGTCCAGGCAACGGAGTCGGGCTTCAGGTCGCTCAAGTACGACCAGCTTGCCGCCGGAAAAATCGATCTTCACGATCTTCTCCAGCGGCTGGAGACGGTCGAGACGCCGCTGGGCGTGGTCCATTGCAGCTTCTCGGAAAGGCTCAGTGTGTTGGCCGACCACTGCGAGCCCGCGGCGTCGGTAATCCGGCACACTGCCGGCGGCAGTTCGGTCCCGGCCCCGTGGTGATAGACGAGCCCATAGATCTTCGTCCGCTTCACCGGCAACACGTCGCCGTCGAGATCGAAGTGGACGGCGTCCTCCGTCACGTCGTGGAGCACGCCCTTGTGGTAGTCGATCGATCTGGTCCTTGACCGACCACCAGCAGGTCGCTGTCGGCCTTCGAGCCGGTCAGTCGCGACCATTCGGCGGCCGGCGCGCCCGATTTCTGCTGAAGCTGCACCGTGCGGACGGCGCTGGCGGGGACGTCGATGTCCTCGCCGTCGTGCAGCGTGATCTTGGCCCGGTTGCCCTGCACCACGTACTGCCGCCCGAAGATCGTCGAACCGTCCACCAGTTCCACCACCACGCCGGACGTGAACCGGGCCGGCGCGGACTTCTGCGCGGCGGAGAGCGACGAGAAGCTTCTCGGGCTCCAGCGAGATCCGGCCGTCGGCCGTGTCGACGCTCAAGCGGTCGGCCGTCAACTCCGCCAACGGGCCCACGAGCGTCTTGCCGTCCAGCGTTTGCACCTCGAACGGCGGCGCGGCAGCGGTCAGCAAGAGGGCGAGAAAGATGCTGCTCATGTGCTGCAACGTCGGCTCATTTCTCGTTGCTTTCCTCGGCGGCCAGGCGGCGGAAGTATTGTTCGATGACGTCGCGGTAGTGGGAGGGGAAATCGCGGCCGACGTCCTGCATGGCCGCCTCGCGCTCCTTGGGCGGCAAATCGCCCCAGCCGTTGCTGGAGCCGATGTTCTTCTTCTCCACGTCGCCCGGCCCTTTCCCGCCGATAATCTGGCTTTCCTGGGCGGGACTGCTGGAGCGGATGTTGTTCCGGGCGGCGCTGGCGGCGTCCTGCTGTTGCTGTTGCTCCTCGATCTTCTTGATGAGCTTGTCGAGCGACTCGATGACGCCGTCCTCCACCGTCGCGGACCTTCGGCCCGGCGCGGCCCAAGTCGAGGCGGCGGCGGATGTCCTCCATGCGCCGGGCGATGTGATCGAGCGTGTCGTCTTCCAGCCCCTTCAGGTCCTCCTGCATCAGCCGCGCCAGGGCGACGTAGCGCCGCGGGCTGGCTTGCTCGCCTTGCAGCAACTCGTCGATCGACTTCAGGCCCGACTCCTTGTTCAGCAAGGCATGACACACCACGCTCTGGTAGAACAACAGCGAGGCGGGGGCCACCACGTCGCCCGGCGTGAGCCCCGCAAGCTGCTCCTGGGCCTCGTCGAACAACGACTCGTGCACCAGCCAGCGGGCGTAGAACAGCCGCAGGTTGTTGGCCAACAGCGGCGGCGCGCTGCCGTCGGTGAGCCAGGGCTGGCGGGGAACCACCAACTGGCTCCGCGGCTGCGAGCACGTCGTCACCAACTTGGCGGCGTTCGGATCGATCAGCGCGAAGGTGCCCACGAGCCGCTCCAGCACCTCATCCTCGGAGATCTTCGCCGGGAGATTCGACCAGAGCGATTCCACCTTGGCGCGCGTGGCCGGTTCCACCTTCTTGGCATCCAGCCAGACGGCCACCTGGGCCTTGACATCCTCAACGGCGGGCGGCTTCCAGGCCGCCGCTCGTGCCAGGGCCTCCGCCGATTCGCCCCGCGCCGGCACGGCAGCCAGCAGCAACGCGGCGATTGCACACAGCGCCGTCATGATTCTTGGCCGGTTCATTGGTTTCTCCCCGTTTGCAGGTCGTGGGTGACGCGATGGATCCGCTGCTGGCGCTCGGCCAGCCGCTTGAGCGCGTCGACCAGTTCCGCGTTCTCGGCCTGCTCGCCGTCGTTGCCCTCGACCAGTTTCGAATAGCGGGCTCGTGCGGGTGTTGACCCGCATCTGCAAGGCGCGGATCATCTTCAACTCGGCCAAGCGTGTCGACCAGCGGCGGGTCTTGCGGCTCGCCCGATTGCTGGCGGGGCGGCTTCTTCTTGTTCTGCTGGTCTTTCTGGGCCTTCTTCAGGGCGTCGATGATCTCTTTCAAGGCGTCCATCACGTCTTCTTCGATGTCTTGCGTCGTCTTGCCCACCTTGGCCTGGGCCAATCGCTGCACGACCTGCTGCATGTCTTCGCGAATCTGCTCGGCGGCCTCCAGGAAAGCCACCGCACTGCCTTCGTCGCGCAACACCGACAGGGCCTTGTCGATCTCGACGACGATCTGCGTCTCGCGGCCGCTCAAGCGGCTGGACTCGATTTCGTGGTTGTGGGTCCGTTCGGCCGAGGGCACTTTGTCCAGCCTGAGCGTGCCCTCGTAGACTTCCTCCTGCATTTGCAGCATCTTGCGGAAACGGGCTTCGAGCATGGCCAGCATCCGCTCCACTTCCTCCTGGCGGAGCTGGCGGAGAATCTCCTCCAATTCCGCCTTGGCCTTTTCGAGTTCCGTCCGGGCTTCCTCCTCTTTCTTGCCGGCCGGGTCGAGTTGGGTCTTCTTCAGCGCCTCTTCGGCCTCCTTCATGCGCTGCTGGGCGGCTTGCAGACGTTTGCGGGCGGGGTTGCCCGACTGATCCTGCTGTTGGGCCTGATCGCTGCCGTCCGACGGCGAATCCTGTGCCTCGCCCTGGGAATTCTTGCCGGCGTCTTTGGATTGCTTGCCGCCACTCTTGCCGTCTTTGCCCTCGCCCTGGCTGTCCTTGCTTTCGCCCTTGGCGTTCTTGCCTTCGCCTTTGGCCTGTTTGCCGTCGCCCTTCGGCACTTTGTCGGCGTCTTTGGCCTGCTTGCCGTCGCCCTTGGAGTCCTTGCTGCCGCCCTTGGCGTTCTTGTCGTCGACCTTGCCTTCTTCGTTCTTGCGGATGTCGTCGGCCAGCTTGCCGGTCTTGCCGGCCAGGTTTGCCTGGTCGCCGGCCAGCCGTTTCGGGTCGTCGCCGCCGGCCGTACGGCCTTGGATGCCGTTCTGCTGCGCGATGATTTCGCCGATCCGCTTGAGGTATTCCCGGATGCGTTCCTTCTGGCTCTTGAGGCTCTTCTCGCGGTTCTCGCTCATCAACAGTTCCAGGAGCGCGCGGAGGTCCTGATCCAGTTCCGTTTGGTTCTCCATCGCTCGGGAGAGCTGGTCCTTGCCGAGCAACTCGACGAGCCGTTCGAAGCGGACGCCGACCAGGCGGTCTTTGCTCTGCTCGACGGCTTTCCTCAGCAGGGCCGCCCGGCGGGGATCGGTCGCGGCGTTCAGCTCGGCCATGCGCAGGAGCACGTCCTCCAGATGCTTGTATTTGTCGGCGATGCGCTGTTCTTCGAGGGCCAATTTGTCGGCTGCCGTGGGCTCCGACGCCTTGAGGGGCTTCGTTTCTGCGGCCGGCGGTGGGGTGGCGGCGGCGCCCGTCGCCCTTGACGGGACGCCCACGAGACCGGCAACCAGCAACGCCGCCATTCCGGCGAGTCCCCGCGCCATGTGTAATCGTTGATAGCTTGCCATAACTCGCGTCCGAGGGAAATTAGATTCTGGTCTTGGGTCTTTGGTCTTAGGTCTTCGCCCCTAAGACCGAAGACCAAAGACCAAAAACCCAAAACCTGTCTCGTTGTTGGCTCCTGCAATTTACTCTTGTAGCAGTTCTCTCGCCTTTTGCTTGTGTCGTTGTTCGGTCAAGATGCGCAGGTCGTCCTGCGTCTTGATGATGGTCCGCAGCAATTCGATGGCCTGGTTGAAGTCCTCCAGTTCGATCATCCGATCGAGCACCTTTTGCATGGCCAGGAGGATCTCGTCGGCCTGTTGCCGGGCGCGATCGCGCAGCCCCGGTCCCGCTTGGCTGTCTTCCAGGCGGGTCTGGAGCTCTTCCAAGCGGCGGTCCAGTTCGGGATACATCTGCCCGGCGATGGCGCGGAGCGGCTCGGCGATGCCGGTCTGAAGGCGGCTCTTGAGCTCCTCAGTGTCGATGCGATTGTTGACGAACTGCTTGCGGATGTCGTCGAAGCCCTCGGCCACGCCCACCACTTCCTGGGCGCCCTTGCGGCAATTGGTCAACGCACCCTGCACGCGGAGCGACGCCAAGACGCGTTGCCGCGCGGGCGCATCGGCCGACTCGGTATCGCCGGGCTCGCTGCCCGGGGTGGCGGCCGGCTTGGGGGGCGGATCGGTTTTCTTGGTTGCCTCCGGCGGAGCGATCGGCACGAATTCCAGCCGCACCAACGAGTCGCGGGTCTCCGTCATCTCCTGCTTGATCTGCTCGAAGCGCTGCCGCAGCACGAGCTCCCGCGCGTCGAGCATGGCCCGCAACTGCTCGGGCGTAACCACGTCCAGCAGCCACCGCTCGCTGCCGGCGACGTTGGGGCCCTGACCGAGGTCGCACAGGTCGGCGGCCTTGACGCTCACCAGCAATTTTTGGCCCGGCTTCACGCCCAAATCGCCGGCCTCCAGCGCCGTCTCGGGAAGCTTCAGATCGGTGGGGTGGTCGGAGAATTCGCCGATGGCGTGCTCGCCCGGCTTCTGCTGGCCGACCGCGTGCTCGAACCATGCCTTGCCGATCCCATAGTCGTCCGTGATGCGGCCGACGGCGGGAATCTTGGCCTGCGGCGTCACGGCACTGCCGATGCCATCGAGCTGCACGGCCACTTGCGGCGGCTGATCGGGAAGCGGCACCAGGGCCAGCCGCACGGGCTCGCGGCTCTTGATGCCGTCGGTATCGGTCAACGTAAACAACAGCGTGGTGTCTTTCAGCAGCGGCGCCTGCTTATACGAGAAGCCCCGATGATCCGCGGCCAGGTCGCGATCGTCGAGCATCACGGCCGGAACGGGCCGATCGCCGATCAGGCTGCTCAATTGCACGTGGACGATTTCCTTGTTCGCCGCGCTCGCCCGGAGCGTCACGCGGCTGCCCATCGGGATCTGCATCACCCCGGTGACCGGGAGCGGTTCTTGCTTCCGTCCGATGTAAGCGGGCAACTCGCAATCGAGAGTCATGCGGGAGACGGTGGGGCTGTCGACCGCCTGAATCCAAAGATCGCGGACGCGGTCGTCGCCGCCGACCAGTTCGAAGTGAATGTCCGCCAGCACGCTGCGGAACGTGTAGGCATATTCCTGGAAGTGCTGTTCGGGGTCCCGCGCACTGCCGCGGCGATCCATGATCGCGCGGCCCCGGCCCCCGCCTTCGGTCTGATAGCGGACTTCCACCACGTCCGGCACCCGCGGCTTCGTGGTGTCGGCGGTGGCGACGACTTCCAGATCGGCGCCGCGGGCGACCTTCTGCACGCTGCCCGGAAACCCGACGACCGCCAGCTTCGTGTTCCGCGGCCAGAGCTCGTCCGACAGGGCCAGCGTGCGCCGCTTCCAGGTATCGAAACTGCCGGGAGAGGCGACCGCAAACAGCGCGACGCTCGCCGCCAGCAGGGAGGCGGCGACGCCGTTGCGCCACAGCGGCCGCAGGTTGAAGACCTTCTTCAGATCGACGCCGGCAATCCGGCCGGCGGCCTCCCGACAAGTCTGTGCGAGCATCTGCCGGTTGAAGTCCCTCCCCTCCGCCGCCCGGCCGGTCAAGGTTACAGCCGTCAGCAGACTGTCGTTCAGGTGCGAGAACCGGCGTTCCAGAACCGTGGCCGCGTTGCTATCGGTAATGCGGACGAAGGCCCGGCGGCCGATCAACTGTATCAGGACCGCCGCCAGCACCACTGCGACGGCGGCGAGTATGACTGCACGCACGGCCGGCGGGGGCTCGAAGAGCCAATCGACCGCCAGCGTCGCCCAAAAGGCCGCCCCGAGCCACGCGACCGCGGCGGCACACCCTTCCAGCCATACGTATTGGCGAATGCGGCGCCGCAGCGTGCCCAGCAGCGATTCCACTGCGGGTGCAAGTCGTGGACGGTCGTCGAGGTTCGCGGTCGCCATAGTCTCTAACTGTTCACGGGCTGGCGGGGACTGGTCCATTTTTCGGCGAGAAGACATACTTTTCGGAAAAACCGTTGGCCGAAAACATGGACCTGTCCCCCTTCCGTGGCGCAAGGGGGACAGTCCCATTTTTGCGGCGGTCAAGCCTGTTTATGCCGCCATGTCTTCCGCGCCGCGAAAATCGGGACAGTCCCCAGTCAACGGTCGCCATAAGTTACGCCAATTTCGCAAGCCGCCGAATCAACCACTCCAAACACAGCAGGCCGCACAGCGCCGTCATCATCCACCGCAGCCATTGCTCGTCTCGCGCCGGGCTCGGCGCAACGGGGACGATGGTGGTGCTGGTGCGGTCTTTTAATTGTACCACTAGCGGGTCCGGAACGTTCGCGTCGAGGGCCGCTTCCATGCCGACGTAGTACCGGCCGCCACTGTTCTGGGCGATGGCACTCAACAGGGCGTCGTTCCGGCGAGGGTTCTCCCGTTCCAAATCGGGCACCTTCACCTGGATGCGGCGGGTCAAACGCTCGTTGTCGCTCTCCGGGACCGGCAATTCCAGGCGATAGGTACCCTCCTGCAGGACGGGGAACTGTCCGAAATAGGCCCCCACCCGACTCGGATCGGCCTGCATCGCGACCGTCTGCACGGCGCCGTTGGGTTGGACCGCTTGGAGATTGACGCTGGGCACGTCGAGCGGATCGAGGCGGGCATTGGACAGTTGGGCGCGGACCTCCACCGTGTTGCCGATCATGTAGTGGTCCTGCCCCACGAGCAGCACGCCGCGGGTGGAGCCCCGCAAGAGGCGGCCCTGCGAGACGTGCCGAATCAGCTTGGTGTAGAACTGGTCGAAGTCCGCCGGGTCGAGGGCGCGGAGCCGCCACATTTCGCCGCTGCCCAAGTAGAACACGCTCCCGGACCCGTAGAACTGTCCGGCAAAGTAGACCGGCTGCACGCCCCCCTGGGAGGTGCCGGGATCGGAGAAGCGGGCGAAGACGGTGGACCCGGGCTTCGGCCCTCGCACCGGACAATAGCTGTAGACGCCGGGAAACTCGGCCCAGGTTTGCCGGCTGGCCGTGGCCGTATCGCCCAGCCAAAGGAAGTCGGCCTCCAGCCCTTCCCGAGTCATGTTCAACGGCCAGGCTTCCCGGCTGGCGTAGGCGTTGTCTTCCAGGGCCGCCAACCGGCCGGGAAACTCGACGGGATAGAGGTTGCGAATGGGGGCCATGGCCGCGGTCCTGCACCCAGCCGTCCACGCCCTTGCCGGCGTACACCGGCCCGGCGATGACGATCAAGCCTCCGCCCTGTTCGCCCACCCATCTCTCCAGCAGTGCCACCTGGGCGGCGCCGATGGCCTTCCAGTCGGGATCGAAGGCCACGACGCAGTCGTACTCGTACATTTCCTCGCGCGTGGCGGGAAAGTTGTCCAGGATTTTTCTGGCCTCTTGCGACAACCCCGGCTGACCGGTCTGCAGCAGCACGTCGACCGTGCTCGAACGATCGCGGTAGAGCAGATTGCGGAGAAACTGGTACTCCCGCGTCGGCCCTCCCGCCAGCAAGAGGACGCAGTTCTTGCGGTCGACGATCTCAATGTCGGCCTCGCGGAAATTGTCGGCCGGATTGCGGGCGGCCTCGGGGGCCTGGACGCGAAAACACAACGTGCGGCGGCCGGGCGCCTCGGGGATCAACTCGATCTTCACCGGCACCACTTCGCCGTCGCCGCCGAGCGTAATCTGGCGGGTGTCGATCACGTCGCCGGTGTCTTGTCGAGCGGCCTCGGCGACATCGCCGGCGGGCCGCGACAGCACTTGCACGGTGACCATCTTGCCGGCCATCCCCTGGGCTCGGACGTACCCCGTCAGAGTGTAATGGTCGCCCGGATACGCCCGCGCCGGCACCACCAGGTCGCAAACCATCACGTTGGTCGGCAGTTGATCGGAACCGAGGCCGATCGTGAAGATGGGGATCTTCGCCTCTTGGGCCAATTCGACGGCCGCATCCGGCGACGGGCCGGCGTTTTGGCCGCCGTCGCTGAAGACGACAATTCCCGAGACGGGCCTCCCGCGCTCCTCTTGGATCAACTGCCGCAGCGCCTGGCCCAGCCGCGTCTCGGTGCCGGTGGGCGCCGAACAGCTTGGCCCAATCGGGGCCGGATTGAGCCGCTTTGCCGGGCTCGCTTGGGGCGGCATTTTCCGCCTCGGCATCGTCAGTGGGGGCGGCCGCGGGATCCAACTTGTTGAGCGAGACCACGCGATCCTGCTTCAGGCCCTCGGCGAACTGGAAGACGGCCACGTCGTGTGTCTTTCGGAGCCGGGCGAGGAAATCGCTTTCCTTCAGCGCGTTGGCGACTTGCTGGGCCCGCGTCGGTCCGCCGCCGGACGCTGCCGACGGGCCGTCGCTGATCCCCATGCTCAGGCTCGTATCGGCCAGCAGCAACACGCGGGAGTTTCGTACCTCTTCGCGCTGCGACCGCCACTGCGGCTGCAAGTACAGGACGAGCAAACCGAGGAAGGCGGCGGCCCGCAAGGCGGTCAAAAACCAACCCAGCACGGGGTGCAACTCGACGGCGTCCTTGCGATACAGGTAGCGGACGAACAGCAAGATGACGATGCTGGCCGCGATCGGCAGGATCCAATCGGCGTTCGACTGGATCCGGCCCCACTCGAACGTCGTGCGGGTGGCGTCGCCTTCGGCCCCCAGCAGCCAGGGAGCGTGCGTCATGCGGCGCCTCCTGGGACCAGGGTGCGGCGTTGCGTCACGTGGTAGCTGGCCGACCAGGCCAAGACCTGCTCGCCCAACAGCAGCAGGAGCAGCCCGTAGAGGATCGCGTCGGTGAGATTGTACCCGCCCGATTCGCCCGCGGTCGAATGGAACGCGGCGGCCTGCTCGTACTGGCACTTGACGCCTTGCAGGCGGCGGCGAGCTGTTGGGCGTCGAGCGCGGCCAGGTTGCCCTCCGTAGGATCGACGTTTACCGCATAGAGACGCGTTTCCAGCTTGCCGTCGCTTCGGGTGAGTTGGACTTCGTAGAACCCGCTCGCGTTGGTGTCGGCCAACGCCGCTGTCAGTCTTCCCTGCGGAGTGCGCGCCGCGTTGACCACGGTGCTCTGTCCGGCGCCGGTCTCCGGCGGGGTGAAGCGGACTTGCGGCTGGTACGCAGCCGGATCCAAGTCCACTTCCAGCGGATCGCCCACTTGCCGCGACGTATCGACCGTTTTCTGCGCGAGGTACGCTTGGAGGTCCTGCATGGCCACGACGAAGCTCGGATTGCGGGCCCAATTATTCCACGCCGGCGCGGCGGTGGTCAGAAAGGCCATGACGCGCCCCTTGCCGAAGCTCCGCTCCACCACCAGCGGGGCGCCGTTGCGCAGCGAGGCGGCGACCCGGACCGTCGAATCGGGCGGCGGCCGCCAATCCTTCGGCGCGGCGAAGTACCGTTCGACGCTGACCGTTCGCAAAAACGTGTTCCGCTTGGCCGCGAAGGCGCGGAAGACGAAGTGTTCGTCCACTTGAAGGTCGGGAGCCGGTTCGAGCCGATCGACGGGCAGTTCGGCGGCGTGCGAGAGGGGCAGCGGGAAGAGCCCCTTGCCGTCGCGGTACAGGACCTCGTTGAAGAACTTCGCATCGCAGCGCTCGCCGAGAAAGAACGCGACGCCGCCCCCGGCGGCCACGAATTTTTCCAGGGCCTGCGACTGCGGAGGTCTCCAGCCGCTCGACGTTCGCCAGGTTGATGGCCGAATACTCGTGGAGCGGCTTGAGGCTCAGATAGCGGGGCGTTTCGATCTGCGGCCGGATGCCCGTTCGGACCGATCCGCCGGGGGCCAAGGCCATGCTCAGATAGCCCGCGTCGCGAGCCTGCGGCTCCCCATCGACCAGTAGCACCGGGACCTCCGCGGGCAGGTCAACCACGCAATAGCGGTAGTTGTCGGCGTCCACCGCATCGCTCTCCAGCCGGGCCGTGATCTGGTGCGGGCCGGCGGTGGGGAAATGGACGAGGAACCGCTCTTTGGCGATCCTTCCCGGAGGGATCTCCGGCAGCGTGACCGCCGGCCTGCCATGCCCATCCTCGCCCAACACGACGGTCACCTCGCGGGCCGGTTCGGAAGCCGAAGTTGGCCACGGCCACTTCCATGAACCAGGGGACGCCGGCGGCGCGAATTCCCTCGGCCGGCGCCAGCGAAGCAATCGCCAAATTGGGCCGCGCCTGATCGACGCAGTTGACCAGGTGGATCTCCGCGCCGCTCGCGTCGAGTTTCAGCAATTCCGCGCGGAGGTCCACCGGGGCGTTCCACTCGCGGGCGCGGAAGTCGGAAACCAGATAGACGATCCGCCGTTGGCCGTCGGTCTGGTCGAGCAACTGGGCAATGGCCTGCAGCGCCGGCAGCGGCACCGACGGATGTCTGCGTGACTTTGAGCTTGCCCAGCAGTTCCTCCAACTTGCCGGCGAACTCGGCCGTCACCGGCTCCTTGAGCAGGTCGGCCTCCGTGGCCCGCTGGAACCGTCCCACCCGCGAGAACCTCAGCAGCGTGAACGCCTGGAGATTGGTCTGCCGCGCGGCCTCGGCGCCGATGCGTTGGATGACCTTCTTGGCCTCCGAGAAGGCATCGGTGTCGCGCCAGCGATCGGACATCGAGAAGCTGTCGTCCAGCAGCACGATGTGGTGGGTGCGCGTGCCGCCCAACAGATTGCCCAACTGTTCTCGCACCCGCGGCTGGGCCACCACGAGCACGACGGCGGCCACCGCCGCCATTCGCAGGAGCAACAGCAGCAACTGCTTGAGCATCACCCAGGTGCGGTTCTTCTTCTGGCTTACCAGCAGGAACTCCATCGCGGCCCATTCCACCCGCCGATGACGCATCATGTTGATCAAGTGGATCAACACGGGGACCGCCACCACGCCGAGCGTCGGCAGGCCCAAGGTCCAGAACAGGGCTGGATGGAGGAAGGAAGGCACGCTAGTGGATGGTGGCTAGTGGATGGTGGCTAGTGGATGGTGGATGGTGGATGGTGGATGAAGGGTTAGTTCTCAATATTGACCACTGACCACTAACCACTGTTCTTGTGGTGCATTCCCAGCCGGTTGCTCAGGTAGGCGGCCAGCGCCGCGTCGAGGGGCTGGCTGGTGCGGAGCAAGGAGTAGTCCACGTTGTGCCGGGAACAGCCGCGGCGGACCTCCTCCAAATAGGCGCCGATCGCCGCCAGGTATCCTTCCCTGAGCGCCCGCGGGTTGCAGCGGAGCTGCTCGGGCAATTCCAGACCGTCGAATCGCGTCGGCCCGCTGAAGGGGAAATCCAGCTCGTCGTCGTCCAAAATGTGGAACACCAT
This sequence comes from uncultured Planctomycetaceae bacterium, assembly GCA_963759115.1. Classification (GTDB taxonomy): domain Bacteria; phylum Planctomycetota; class Planctomycetia; order Pirellulales; family Thermoguttaceae; genus CAVWXT01. The sequence continues at coordinate 162,814 of CAVWXT010000001.1, read as the reverse complement.
GACGTCGTGCCCCCGGCTCCGCAGCAACCGCAGGCCGCGGAACAGGCCCTCGCGTTCCACCAGCAGGTCCGACACCAGCACCATCAGGCCCCGCCGCGGGCTGACTTCGGCCACGTTGCGGAGGACGTGGTAGAGGTCGGTCTTGTTGCGGGGGCTGCTCACGTCCAATGCCTGGATGATCGACGTCAGATGATTCCGCTTGGTTCGCAAGGGGACGGTCGTGCGGGTGGCGTCGTCGAAGGCGACGCAGCCCACCGCGTCCTGCTGCCGCAGCAACAGGTAGGCCAGGCTCACCGCGACGGTGCAGCCGTACTCGTATTTGTTCATCGCCCCGCGGCCGTAGTGCATGCTGCCGGAGACGTCGCAGAGCAACGTGCAGCGGAGGTTCGTGTCCTCTTCGTACTGTTTCACGCAGTAGCGGTCCTGCTTGGCCCAGACCTTCCAGTCGACGTTCCGCAGGTCGTCGCCGTAGGTGTATTCGCGGTGCTGGCGGAACTCGACCGACTGGCCGAAGTACGGGCTGCGGTGCATGCCCGAGAGAAACCCCTCGACCACGTGCCGGGCGCGCAATTCCAGCCGGGCGATCCGCTTGATCGCCTCAGGATGCAAAAATCGTCTGGAATCGCGCATCGTTGGTGAGCTCGTCTTCGCGGGTGGGGGTGTCGGCCAGCAGCCGCTCGATGAGGTCGTCGGGCGCCACGCCCTCGCTCTCGGCGGTGAAACTCAATACCAGGCGGTGCCGCAAGACGGGCTTGGCCAGCGCCTGCACGTCTTCGCACGTCACGTGGGTGCGGCCCTGCACCAGCGCCCGGGCCTTGGCGCCGAGGATCAGGAACTGCACCGCCCGCGGCCCCGCGCCCCAGCTCAGTTGCTCTTCGATGAAGTCGGGTACGCCCGCCTCGCGGACGCGGGTCTGGCGCACCAGCGCCAGCGCGTAGCGGATCACGTGATCGGAGACCGGCACCTGCCGGACAATGCGCTGCACGTCCAGGATCTCCTCGGCCGTCAGCACCGGCTCGACCGCGTCGACCAGCGTGGTCGTGGTGCGCTGCGCCACCTCGAACTCTTCGTCGAAGCTGGGGTAGCGGACGAACACCTTGAACATGAAACGATCTTGCTGCGCCTCGGGAAGCGGATACGTGCCTTCCTGTTCGATGGGGTTCTGCGTGGCCAGCACGAAGAACGGGTCGGCCAGCTTGTGCCGTACGCGCCCCACGGTGGCCTGCCGCTCCTGCATGGCCTCCAACAGCGCCGCCTGGGTCTTGGGCGGCGTGCGATTGATCTCGTCGGCCAGGATCACGTTGCTGAACAGCGGCCCTTCGATGAAACGGAAATCGCGCGTTCCCGTGCTGCGGTTTTCCTCGATCACGTCGGTGCCGGTGATGTCGGCCGGCATGAGGTCGGGCGTGAACTGGATGCGGCTGAAGGTGAGGTTCAGCGTGCGGCTGAGCGTGCTGATCATGAGGGTCTTGGCCAGCCCCGGCACGCCCTCCAGCAGGCAGTGTCCCCGGCTGAACAGCGAAATCAGCAGTTCCTCGATCACTTCGGTCTGCCCGACGATCACTTGGGCCAGTTGCTCCATGATCTTTCGCCGCGCACTGCCCAGTCGCTCCACGGCGGCGTTGTCGTTGCGGTCTAGTTCGCGGTCGCTCATGCGGTTCTGTCCTCGGTAGTGTGTGTCGCACGCATCCGCGGCCGGCGGTCGCGGCTCTTGAAGGGGACTGGTCCATTTTTCGGCGAGAAATCGTGTTCTGCGAGAAAAATATCGGCCGAAAACATGGACCTGTCCCCTTTCGCAGCGCAGGGGGACAGTCCCATTTTCGCGGCCGTCAAGCCCATTCGCACCGCAACGTTCTCCGCGCCGCGAAAATCGGGACAGTCCCCTGTGAACGGTTACATGGATTTGCTGTTCAGCGTTGATAGATGGGCAGGGCCCCCTTGGGGAGCTGCAGAATCGTCAGGTTGACGGCCGTGGTGTAGACTGTGCCGATGTACCCCTGGCTCCACGAGCCGTCGCTGCCGGCCTCGGAGACGATTCGCCGGAAAATCTTGTCGCGGTATTCCTCCCAGTTTTTGCCCCCCTCGCGGTACAGGACCTGGGCGTAGTAGTAATGGGCGTAGTGCCAGTGGCCGGAGAGCATGCCGTCGTTCCCGCGGTCATTGGCGAAATTCCTCCGGCAATATTCCAGCAGCTTGGGGACGAATTCGCTGTCGTAGTCGCCCGCGTTGTACAGGCAGGCGATGGCGGCCGCGGTAATCGGCGGGCGGCCGCCTCCCCCGCCGCTTTGGGAACTATACCTTACGCCGCCGTCCGCGCCGGTGCCGTCTTTGATGTACTTGACGGCCTTGTCGATGATCTCCTTGGGAACGGGGATGCCGGCGTTCCGGCAGCCGCGAAGTCCCTGCACCTGCGTGATGGTGGTCGAGCCCTCGTCGAACCCTCCCCCGTCCTTCGCGCTGACGTAGCCCCAACCGCCGGCGGCCGTCTGCGCAGGCCGGTGAACTGCACTGCGCAGGCTGAGCACGTCGACGAGTTGCTCGCGGCGAGCGGCGTCTTCTTCCTCGCCCAAGACCTGCGACAGGAACAGCATGGAGTAGCCGTGTCCGTAGGTGTAGCGGTCGTCGCGGTTCGGATCGCCGATCAGACCGTTGCTGCGGCTGTGGCTGATGAGGTACTCGACCGCCCGGCTTATGTTGGGGGCATATTTCCCCTGCGTGGTCGTCGAGCCCTCGCACAACATCGCGGTTCCGGCCAGCGCCGTCATGGCCGTCGGATAGGCGTCGCCGTTGGCAGTCCAGTGTCCTATACGGGACTGGTGGGCGGCCAGCCAATCCAGCCCTCGCGCAATGGCGCGATCGACGTCGGCGTTCGGTCCGGCCGCCAGCGCCGCCGCCGACCACAACGCCGTTGCGACGGCCGCGATCACGCTACATCGAGATGCGATGGTTCGCATCATGGCTCCCACCTCGGAGAAAGACTCGCCACGCGCTTATGCTCATTTCTCTTGGCTCGACTCGTCCAGAATCCGGCCAAAGGTCTTCTGCAGGGAGTCCCAGATGGCGTTGGCGGTCTTGCCGCCCGCGGGCGGCTCGCCGGGCCTGCTCCCGACGGCTGACGAGGACGGCAGGGGCTTATCCGTGAACGTCAACGTAACGGTGTCCCGCTGCATTGTCAAGTCAACCGTCTTCTGTTGGGCATCACCGGTGATGATCAGGGCGGGGCTCGGCCGGCTGAACTCGTGGGCGTACACCGTGCGCCCGTTGCGCTTGTCGAGGCACAGCACCGAGAACTTCGGCAGGTTCTGCCCGTTGCGATTCTGTTCGTAATTGAACGAAGCAAAGGCCAGGATGGGCACGTTCGCCGGCGGGTGCAAGAGCATGACCTGGCTCTTGACCGTGACGGGAGCCGGCCATTGCAGCCTCCCCTGCAGGTCCATCGCGTACACCTTCCCCTGCCCGACGAGCTTGGAAGAAGCGTTCCGCACCGGCTGGGGTTCGCGGTTCCCGAGCGGCGACCCGTGGGTCACGAGGAAATATTGGTCGCCGCTCTGCAACAGGGTGATCTCCGTCAGCGAACGCTCCGGTTTGAGCGCGACCTCGCCGATCGTGCGGCCGTCGGGCAACGACACCAACACGAACCGGCCGCTCGGGTCCTTCGCCGCCGGCTCCGTCACCCACGGCTCCATCACGCCCACCACCTCCTCGCCGACCACACAGGCGCGGGCGTTTGCCGAAAACTTCCGCCGCGGCCAAAGGTCCTTTCCGTCGAGGGGATCGAACAGCGCCAGCTCGCACTCGTCCCCTTTCTGCCGCCACTGCAACAGCCGGCGGCCGAGCGTGGCGAGATACGAATCTTCCAGGCGGCTGAAGACGGTCTTCTCTTCGCCGCCGGGACGCACCTGGTTCTCGGTGGGCCGCGGGATCTTGCGCGTGCCCAACACTTCGCCGTCGGCGGCCCGCAACAGCGTGGCCTCCTCCCGGTTGGCGGAAACCACGAACACGTACTCGTCGTCTCCGAATACTTCGCTGGCCACGGGCATGTCCTGGCGGGACCACAACACGGCCCCGCTTTGCGGATCCATTGCCATCAGGCTGCGGAGTCGCTGGAAACATACGTAGCGGCTCGTGACCGGTCCCAGCGGGCCGGACCTGCCGAACGACTGCATCAACTCCATCGGAAATTGCGCCTGGAATTGCACCTGGGCGGGCATGTTGATGTTGATCATCCGGGCGCGGAAGGCACGGACGTCCGGCGAGTCGTTGTCCGGGACAACCAGGTTTTGCGACCACAGCAGACGCGGCGTGCCGTTGGGCCCCGACCCCAAGGTATCGATGGCGGCGATCCTCCAGCCCAGCGAGACCAACAGCAGGTGGCCGCGGGCGCGGGCATGGTCCCAGGGCGAGTTGACGTAGCCCGGATTCTCTTGCGGCAACGAGACGCGCCATTGTTCGCGCCCCCAGGCGTCGCGGCTGAGGATCGCGTTTCCCCGCGCGTTGAAATTCAAGGTGGTGTCGGCGAAGAATCGCCCGGGATTGCCGCGCCATTCGATGGGCGACTGCGCGTCGCCGCTGTTGGGAGTGGGTTTCTTCGACGGAGAGGCGACTTCCACCTCGCCCACCGGCCAGGCAGTCTCGCGGCGGCCGCTCGCCAGGCGGTCGGCCTCTGCCGGACCGGCCGCGTCAGGCCCTTCGAGGCCGATCAATTCCGCTTCCAGCAGGCGGCCGGCGCTCTTCAGCCGCGAGACCAACTGGTCGCGGGCCGCCGAAGCGCACGGCTGGTCGCCAAAGTAGTCGAGGAACTGCTGCAACCGCTCGATCGAGCCGGCCGCCATCGCCGCCTTCAATCGCGCCTCGACGCCCGCGTCGATGCGGGCCGCCGTTTCCTCTTTCGCTTCACGGCGGAGCGCGGCGAGTTCGCTTCGCACCCAGCGGTCGCGCCGCGTCGTGAGAACCTTGCTGATCTGGTCCAAGGGCGTCCGCTCCGTATCCAGATCCATCAGTTTCTGGCAGTAGTCGAAGGCCGCTGCCAATTCGCCCACTTGTTGCAAGCCGCGGGCCATCAGGCGGAGATAGGCCGCCTGTTGGGCAGGATTCTCCAGCAGTCGCTCCACCTCCTCGTGGCGGCCGCGATACGCGGCGAAGTCGGTCTGCAAGCCCTCCAGCAGAGCGTCGCGGAGCAACTCGCGAGTCCTCGGTTCCGCCTTCAAGTCGCAGGCGCGGTGGAAGGAAGCGATGGCCTCCGAGCGCTGGCCGGCATCCAGCAGGAATTCACCGCGCAGCGAAAGCGCCTCGGCGTCGTCGGGATTGGCGCCGAGCGCCGGCCGATTTCAGCCAGGGCGGCGTCCCGTTGGTAGTAGGCCTCCATGCCCTCCAGTCCCAGGGAGATCACCTTTCCCCGGTAGGAGATGAGATTGCCCGGCACGTCTCCTGTGCGCGACTTGGCCGTCTGCACGATCTTCCCGGCGTCAAGATCGATGGCGATCACCTCGGCATTCGTCATCGGCAGAAAATACCGTTGATCGGCGAGGAACCCGCGCCCGCTGGGCAGGCCGTCTTCCGGCAGGGCCAGCGTGCGGCCGCCCCAGGCCCGCTTGCCGTCGGTCAATCGCAAGGCCCGCACCGCGTGACGGCCGACCAGTACGACCTTCTTCTGATCGGCGCAGGCCACGAACAGGTCGTCGTGGCGAGGGCTCTTCCACAGCAGTTCACCGTCGCGGAGTCTCAAACAGTGCAGAGAATCGGATTCGATGGGAGTCGCCAGCACGCGGCCGCCGACAATGCTGATGCCGGCATCGATCCAGCGCGGCGGCGGCGTGCCGTCGGAATACGCGGCAAACACCCGGCGGCGGCCCATCATGGCAAACCCGCCGCGATTGCTCCAAGTGGGGTCCTGAGCGTACTGATATCCCCACAGGAGCGATCGCGTGGCCAGTTCCACGCCCACCACCGCGCCGGTTGACGTGGGGCACACGAGCACGCCGTCGGCGTAGGAAGGCGATCCCCCCGCCCAAGAACGCACTTGACCGAGGCTCTGCTCCGTGATCGCCAATTGTTGCGACCAGAGGAGGTTGCCGGTGGCCGATTCCAGCGCCAGGAGCCGGATCTCCCCCTTGATCTCCGCCAGCACGTACAATTGGCCCATCAGCGGCAGCGGCGGGCCGAGGAAGAACGTCTCCTTTTGCCGCAGCTCGTACGGGCCGGCCGGCCCTCCCAAGTGCCATTTCAGTTTGCCCGTGCGAATCTCGTACGCCGCCAGGCGATTGCAGGGAGACGCGGGCTCGCCGGGCATCATCGGCTGGATCAGGCCTCTCCGGATCATGCCGTTGGCCATCCGCCCTCTCATCGCGCCCGGCCCGAGCGTTGCCGCCGAGTCCTCGACGCTGAACACGTATTGTCCGTCGCTGCTGAGGGTGCCGTAGGTCAGGTCGTTCCGCGCGCGCTGCTCGATCATCTGCTCCCGCGGCGATTGGCGATCGGCGTCCGGCAGGTTGGGCAGGGCCTCGTTGCCTTCCTCTTCCGGCACTTCCCACAGCCGTTTGCCCGTGGCAAAGTCCACGGCAAGCAGGTTTCGCAAGGTTCGCATCAGCAACACGTCGCCGACGGCCAACGGATGGAACGACGGCAACATCGGCTCCCCGCGCTCGGTCGCGGCTTGCTGCCGCTGCTCCAAGCTGCTGCCCACGGCGGGGTCGTCCGTGGTGGGAACGCGCCAACGCATGCTCAGCAGCGGGGCGCCGCCCGCCACGGCCGCATTGCGGGCCGGATCGCCGCGGAACATCAGCCAGTCTTCCGCCGCCAGCGCACGGGCAACCGGCGGCTGTCCGACCAGGCCCACGAGCCAGTCCACGGCGTCTGCGCTGCCGGAAAACATCGGCGCCTCGCGGCCGGCAATCACCACGCGGACCGTCGGATGGCGATCCCGCAGCAACGTCAAGGCTTGCTGGGCCTTGTCGGCCATGCCCGCTTGGAGCCAGCAAGCCGCCATCGCCAGCGACAAGGCCGGCTCGAACTCCTCTTCCACCTCCGGCGGTGTCTCTCGGAGACGCTGCAAGCAGAGCGCCGGCCAAGGGACGGCCATGGTCAAAGTAGTCGAGGCCCAGCAGAAACGCCGCCTGGTAGCCGCCGCGGGTATGAAAGAAACGTCGCGAAACCTCGGCCAGACGCTCCGTATCGCCGGTGGCCAACGCCTCGTCGAGCAGCTTCCGCGCCCGGGCCCCATACTGCAACTCGTAGAGTTCGCGACCCTCGCGGGGCATTTCGCCGATCAGCCGCTGCGCCTCCGATTTCAGGCTCCGGTGCTGAGGAGAGTTCTTCTCAGGCCGAAAGAAGAAATCTTCGGAGCCCTCCAAGATATCGCCCAGACAGCGGACAGCCTCGCCCAAACGACCATCGGCCAGCAGTCTTCGCGCGTCAGACAGTTTCTGGAGGGTGTTCCGGTCGGGAGACAGGAACACGTTCTCATCGACGGCGGGCGTCCCATTGCCATCCGGTTGACCGACAGCAGGCTGGGGAGTGACGGGAAGCCACTGCCCCGGCGCTTCGGGTCACCGCCAACAACACGGCCGCAACGGCCAAACAGACGCTTCTGGCGAAGTCCGCCCCTCTCAACTGAGTCCGTGCCATCATGGGCTCACTCGTTCCTGCGCTTTCGCGCCGTTACCGTCTTTGACGTGCCGATAACGAGGGAAAGTTCCCGCCAATGCCCAAGTTCGTTGCCAATTCGAGGGATTTCCTACCATTAACTATGCTAGATGATCGCTGGCAGGGCGGCAAGTATTTAAGAGCCCGATGGGCCGATGCCAGTCGCACGAGGGGTGGCTCCGCCCTTAGGATCGTTTTGTTGCGGTCCTGATTTGACAGGCCAGGGGACCGGCGCCGATGGTCGGGGCAGTCGATGGAACGACAAACAGCACTTGGCGCTGCGGATAGCGACAGGTCGGCGTTTTGCGGCCGGCGTCCCTCCGCGGCAGCGCGTCTTCCGGCCGAAAAGCGGTCCGGCCCCCCGTCGAACCGGGCGAAAACCGGGGAAAATCGACCGTCGGCGGCAGAAATTTGCGAATTTTTGCGGGTTTTTCGCGTTTTGCGGGTTGCATTTTTCGCCAAACAATCTTTAATCATCACGTCCGCTACATTCACTGGACAGACTTTTCACCCTAACGACCTCGTATGGAGGGAATCAATTATGGCGAAAGCAGCCAAGAAAGCCCCGACGAAGACCGAAGTCCTGCAGAACATCGCCAATGCCACCGACCTGACGAAGAAGCAGGTGGCCGACGTCCTTGAGGCGCTAACCAAGGAAATCGGCAAGAACCTCGGTCCCCGCGGCACCGGCGTCTTTACTCTTCCCGGTCTGATCAAGATCGAGAAGAAGAAAGTCCCCGCGCGGCCGGCCCAGAAGGGCGTTCTGAACCCGTTCACGAAGCAACTTCAGGATCGCCCCGCCAAGCCCGCCTACAACAAGGTCAAGGTGAGGGCGTTGCGGAACCTCAAGGTCATGGCCGCGAAGTGATCGAGCGGCAACGCCGAATCAATCGATTCGCTCCGAGAGCTCTGAGGACAGACCGTGATTGGTGATCGACGGCCGCGGCGTTCCCGATCATGACGGGAACCGTCGCACGCCGGTTCGCGAAGCGCCGATCATGGTCTGACCTCAACCTTCGTTCTCTTCGCGGCGATATCGCGCCAGCATTTCAGCCAATAGCTCCATCGGCAATCCCACGACGTTGGACTCGCTGCCTTCGATGACGTGGATCCAGTCGAGGCCGTCCTGGTAGCCGAAGGCGCCGGCCTTACCCGCCCACTGCTCGCTGGCGAGATACTCGTCGAGTTGTTGCGGCGTGAGTTCGTCCATACGCAAGGTGGTGATGGCCACGTCCACTGTGGTCCTGCCGCCGGGGACCTGCCAGAGACACAGCCCGCTGAAGACGCGGTGCTCCTGCCCGGAGAGAACCAGGAGCATCGCCCGCGCGTGCTCTTGATCGGCCGGCTTGCCAAGGATCTGGCCCTGGCACTCGACGACTGTATCGCAAGCGAGAACCAGTCCGTGGTCGATGCGCCCGGCGACGTCGGCGGCCTTCTGATGAGCCAGGCGGGAGACGAGTTGCGGCGGCCTCTCTCGGCTGCACACCCCGCACTCCGCCCGATCGCTTGGCGGAACGACCCGAAAGACATAACCCGCGTGACTCAACAATTCGCTGCGCCGCGGAGAACGGCTCGCCAGAATCAACTCGGGAGCACCGGCGGCCATGCGTGTCAGCTCGCGGCGTATTCGATCAGTTCGACTTGCACGATGTGCGGCAGCGTGACCCGCACGACGCGGTCCACGGCCGGGACTGATGTACAGAAAAATCATACCGCCGCGGCGGCAGTCTTTCAAGAATGCCCACCCATCCCAAACTCCCGCCGATTGGCTTCCCGGCGAGATTCCCCTATACTGACTCCTCCGCAACGAAGTCCCATTGCCGATTTTCCCGTGGTCCTTGCTCGTCCACCTTTTGAAGTCCTCTACGAAGACAATCACCTTCTGGCAGTCGTGAAGCCGGCGGGGCTGCCTACCATGGGCACGCCGGGCGACCGGCCCACCTTGCTCTCGCTGGCCAAAGAGTACGTGAAAGAGCGATACCGCAAGCCGGGCAACGTGTATCTCGGCGTGATGAGTCGCCTGGACGCCCCCGTGACCGGCATCGTGCTCTTGGCCCGCACGTCGAAGGCCGCGCGGCGACTCACCGATCAGTTTCGCAGCCATGCCGTGGAGAAGAGCTATTGGGCGATCGCGGAGGGCATCGTCGAGCCGGCGGCGGGCAGTTATGTCGACTGGCTGGGCCAGGACGAGCGACATCGCCGCATGCACGTCGTCGGTCCAACACTGGCGGGCGCAAAGAAGCCCGCTTGGCGTACCGGCGGCTGGCCGTAATCGAAGGCGACTCGTGGCTCGACGTCGATCTGGAGACCGGGCGGAAGCACCAGATCCGGCTCCAATTGGCCCATCACGGGCATCCGATCGTCGGCGACCGGAAGTACGGCAGCCGGGCGTCATTTCCGGCGGGCATCGCGTTGCACGCCCACCGGCTGGTGATTTCGCATCCGACGACCGCCGCGCAGCTGGAATTCGAGGCCCCGCTGCCCGACAGTTGGCGCCGGTTTGGCGTCTGACCAAAAAGCCGCGACCGGTGGTCGCGCCCTAATCACGCGACCACCGGTCGCGGCTTTATCACAGATGCCAGCCACGGTCTCCAAGTCGCTACATGTCACCCAATTTACCCGCGTTGTCTGCAATCCAGCCATTCTGCCATTGACCAACCTGCGAAGGCATCTATAATCCGCCTGAGTTTTCTTGCCTAAACGGCAAACTCTACGAAAAAGGAATCATCAAACGGACTTGATGGTTCGATTCCTTATAGCTGAAGTGCCGCAGAAGTCTCCTTTATACTTGGCAAGGATGCCGAAGCCATGCGAGCCAACGTTGCGCGGTGTGTGTTAGCCGGTCTGACGGTCGTTGTTCTGTCGGGATGCTATAGTGGCGGTCAGTGGAGCGCCCCAACATGGCGTTCTGGAAGACCAGCCCGTTCCACTCCACGCCCGGCGCGACGCCGGCCACGCCGGGATCGCCGGTGAAGCCCTCGGAGCTTGCTGCCAATAGCGGCACCACGGCGCCGCCGTCCCAATACGCAGCCAGCGGTTCCAGCCCCACGACTCCGGCCACGGTCTCGCAAGGCACTCAGACCGGCTACAATTCACCGGCCTCGAGTTCCCCGGGCTACCCAGCGGGTACGAACTACCCAGCGGGCACATACCCGCATGCTGCGATGGCCTACGGGCCTCCAGCTATGGCTTCATCCCCGTCGGGATACCCACCAGGTTCCGTGTCGGCCTACACCGCCAGCACGCAGGGAGTGCCCGGCGCGGCGCTTACGGCACTACCCCGTCGGGCGCCACGGGCGGCGTCGGTTCCTACGGCAGGTCGTCTGCCGCGGCGCCCGCATCGCCCTACGGCGCCACCAATCCTTACGCGAGCCCGTCCTCGCCCTCCTACGGTGCGAGTTCCACGACGCCTTCATACGGCGCACCGTCTGCCACACCTTCGTACGGCGCATCCTCGACTACGCCTTCGTACGGCAGTACGTCCTCTGCTCCGCCTTCGTATGGCACGCCCTCGACCACGCCGTCATACGGCGCATCCGCGGCCGCACCTTCGTACGGCACGACGCCTGCTGCACCTTCCTGCAGCGCGAGTCCCTCGCCGTCGTATGGTCCCAGCAGCGCGGCGAGCAGCTATCCACCGGCCAGCGCGTCTGCGGACGGCTACTCGAACCCGGTTCGTCCCGCGTTGCCCAGTTCCGGTCCCGATGCGGATCGTTATGGCAGCGGCAGTGCCAACCGTTACGCCAGTCCCGCTATCGGCGCCGGCCCGGGATACGGCGGGGGCGGCGGCTCCGGCTATGGGGGCGACGCGAGAACGACCCCGCCGAGCGCGGTCGGTTCGTCAGGGATCGACGTTGCCGCGCCCGCCGGCGACCGCTATTCGTCGCCAGGCAGCAGTTCGCCGCCGTCGATGGGCAGCCGCTATCCTATCCCGAGTGCCGCGCCCTCAGCGACTCCCAGTGGTTCTTACGCCCCGCCGACATCGAGCTTTGGCGCCGCCGGCCGGCGGCGGATCGAGTTCCTTCCCACCGGCCAGTCCGGGTGACGCGGCGCCGAGCGCCGGTTCCTACAACCCGTCCCCCGGCTTCTCCGCTCCGCCGGCCAGCGGCGGCAGCGAGCCGCCCGCCTATCGGCCGGGCAGCACCAGCGATTACACGCCGCGCCGGTCCGACGCCACCAGCCCGGCGCCCTCTCTGCGGCGCCCCCGGCATATTCGGGCGTCACCCCGGTCAGCTACTCGCAGCCGACCGACACCGTACGCAGGTAAGGGCCCGTCCAAGAACAACGCCGCGATCGCGTCGTAGAGCCCCAACCGTGCTGTGTTGACAGCTTGGGTGCCACTGGCCGCTTGCCGGCCAGTGCAGGAATCGGCCGCAGCACGGGCTGACAAGCAGCCCGTGGCACCCGTCAAGTCAGGTCGGTCGGGGTGTTAGCGCGGATTTCAATCCGCTCGAACGGAATGAGTGCCGTTCTACGAAGTTGTTCTTGAGCGAGTCCTACGCGGGCCCTCCCTGGAGCGTCAGGGCGATCCGTCCGACCAGATCGTTCAGCCCTTGCCCGGTAACCGCCGAGATCAGCAGCACGTCGTTGCCCAAGCTTTCCGCCAGCCGTTGTTGCACCGCGCGGCCGGCCGGCAAGTCGGCCTTGGTGACGACCACGATCTCGGGCCGTTGGCCGAGTTTGACGTCGTACAGCTCCAACTCGGCGAGGATCGCGCGGTAGTTGGCCAGCGGCTCGGTGCCGTCGGTGGGCTCCGGCTCGATGAGGTGCACGAGGATGCCCGCCCGCTGGATGTGCCGCAGGAACTCATGGCCAAGCCCCACACCTTCGTGGGCCCCTTCGATCAGCCCGGGGATGTCCGCCATGATGAATGAGCGGTCGATGTCGATCTGCACGCGGCCGAGATTCGGATGCTTGGTGGTGAACGGATAGGGAGCGATTTCGGGCCGGGCGCGGGAGAGCCGGCTCAACAACGTGCTCTTGCCGGCGTTGGGTTTGCCCACCAGTCCCACGTCGGCGATCACCTTCAGTTCGAGCCGGAGCGTGCGGGCCTCGGCGGGCTCGCCGGGCGTGGACTGGCGCGGGGCCCGATTGGTGGCCGTCTTGAAACGCACGTTGCCCTTGCCCCCTTTGCCCCCCTGGGCCACGACCACGCGCTCGCCCGTCGCCGACAGGTCTTTCAACACGTAGCCGTGCCGGGCGTCGATGACCACGGTGCCGGGCGGCACGGGGATCGCCAAGTCGCCGGACGAGCGGCCGTGGCAGTTCGCGCTCGATCCGCGCTCGCCGTCCTTGGCCTTCCATTGCCGGCGATGGGTCAGGGGCGCCAGGCTATCGACGCCCTCCTCGGCCACCAGCACGACGCTGCCGCCGTCGCCGCCGTCGCCCCCATCCGGCCCGCCGCGGGGGATGTACTTCTCCCGGCGGAAACTGACGCAGCCGTCGCCCCCTTTGCCCGCCTCCACGTCGATTTCCACCTCGTCGATGAACATGGAACCAGTGTAGCGGGCTATCGACGCCCGCGGAAGGCACGGGCTATGGCACGGCAAGAGAAATGGGTATAATCGCCCTGCTCGGCGAGGAGGCGACAAGATGATACAGTGACGGCCTGATTCTTTGTCACCCCGTCACCCCGTCACCTCGTCATGCGTTTGCGTTCGGCGGTCCCGTTTGTCCTTACGAAGGGAGGGCGGTTCCATGGCGGAAGTAGAACTCGGCAAGGTTACCCATTACTTCAGCAAGATCGGCGTGGCCGCGATCCAAATCACCCACGACACGCTTCGCGTGGGCGATACGATTCACGTCAAGGGCCACACCAGCGACTTCACGCAGAAGATCGACTCGATGCAGATCGACAACCAGTCGGTTGCCGAGGCCACGATCGGCCAATCCGTCGGCTTCCGCGCGAAAGACCACGCCCGCGAGCATGACCAGGTGTTCAAGGTCGTGGAGCCCTAAACCCCGACCCCTCCCATGCCCAATGCCGTTCGCTACCTGGTGTTCGATACCGAGAGCGTGGCCGACGCCGCGCTGGTGGCCAAGCTTGCGTTACGCCGGCCAGAGTCGCTCGACCCGGCCGAGGCCGTGCGGCGCTACCGCGACGAACTGATGGAGAAGTACGAAAGCGACTTCATCCCCTACAGCTTCCAGGTGCCGATTTCGGTGGTGGTGGGCAAGGTGACGGCCGAGTTCCGCCTGGAGGACGTGGTGGTGCTCGACGAGCCGCAGTTCCGGCCGCACGTGATCACCGAGAACTTCTGGCGGGGCTGGGAGAAGTACCGCCGGCCGACGCTGGTGAGTTTCAACGGCCGGGGGTTCGATCTGCCGCTGCTGGAATTGGCGGCGTTTCGCTACGGCGTGAGCGTGCCCGGCTGGTTCCAGGGCGGCCGGCAAGTCGTTCGATCAGCCCCGCAACCGCTACAACACCACGGCCCACATCGACCTGTGCGAGTTGCTGACCAACTTCGGCTCGACCCGCTTCACCGGCGGGCTGAACCTGGCGGCGAACATCCTCGGCAAGCCCGGCAAGATGGACGTCCAAGGCGACATGGTCCAGGACATGTACGACGCCGGCCGGCTGGCCGAGATCAACGACTACTGCCGCTGCGACGTGCTGGACACCTACTTCGTGTTCCTCCGCACGCGGGTGCTGCTGGGCCAACTCACGCTGGAGGCCGAGCAGCAGTTGATCGCCCAAACCAAGCAATGGCTGGAGAGCAAGGCCGACAGCTCGCCGGCCTTCCGGACTGTATCTCGACCACTGGGGCGATTGGCCGAACCCGTGGACGAATGGGGAGTGAAAAATGGTTGACAGAAGGGCGGTCTGACCTATAATTCAATTGTCAGGGCGTTTGGTGCGACTGCCTCGTCGACGGCGCCCTGACAGGGACACCGCACGAGGCGTCAGGTCGTTTCCCGCGGTGGAAGCCCGTTGCCGGCCGATACCTGACAGGCAAGCAGCGGGCTTTTTCATGCGCCGGCGGCACGTCGTGCCAGCCCCGCGGCTGCCACGCTTCGTATCGCACGATCCACACCCGGTAGCGGGATTCCGCGGCTTCCCTCCCGAAAAATCTCTTGCCCTTGACGCCAGACGCTTGGTATAGTATACATAAGTACATATTTCCTCGTCAAGAGGCCGTATGTGCCGATCACGCCCGCGAAAATCTGTTGCGTCTGATGGCCGCCGGCGGGGCTGTCGGTCCGCGGCGTGGCCGAGCAGACCGGCCTGGACGAGCGGACCATCCGGGGGATTCTCAGCGGCGGCAACAAGCCGCACGCCCAGACGCTCCATCGCCTGGCCGAAGGGCTGGGCGTGAAGGTCGATGAGTTCTTCGTCGATCCCGCCCAGTTGCTCTATCGCCGCTTCGACCGTCAGACGAATCCCGTGGTGGCCGAAGTGCTCGAACGCCACGGGGAGCTTTCCACGGCTGGACCGAGGCCGATTTCGACGAGCTCCACAGCCGGGTCGGCGCCGGCGGGGCTCTCACCGTCGAAGGCACGCTGACGGCCGTCCACCAGATGAACCGACAAACGCGAGCTGCACGAGAAGCTCGATCTGCTCCTGGAGAGCAGCCACGCCGAAGTCGCCGCCGGCATCCTGAAAGTGCTCTACGAAAACGTGATCGTCGTTGGCCGGTAGGGGAGAAGGGAGTTTCGCCGCGTCTACGTGGCGACAGTCTGCTCTTTGGTGGATCAACCGTCGATCCTTGCCGCATCGAGCGCGCCGAGCACGGTTTGCACGATCGCGGCCGGCATCGAACCGTTCCCGCGCGGCTGCACAGACCATGTTGCGGTCCAACTGCACAGCCTGCTCGACCGCCCTGCACAGCGACGGGAAGTCGAAGCCGCCGACGTGAAACCCGTTCTGGCCGTCGACAATCCACGGCGATCCGCGTGGAACGCCCACGGCCGGGCAGCCCGACAAGAGGATTTCCGCCAAGCGCCAACGGTCCCGCGATCGTTGTCCGACAAATAGACGCACGCCCGGCTACTGCCGAGCCAGCTCGATCAGCCGGTCCCGCCGATACCGCCGATACTGAACGGCCGCACGACGCCGGCCAGCGCTGCCGCAATTGGCTCGGGCAGCGCGCGGCCGAAGCCGCTCTTCTCGTAGATCAGCAGATCGTAGCGGGGCGGCAGCGGGCCGCCGGGCAACGGGTCGATCGGATAGGGCCACAGCACGATCGGCGCCCGCATCGCCGGGCCGCAATGCGGCCAGAATCCAGTCCCGATACCAAGCCGATTCGGTGAATTGCAGCCGGCAGCTTGCGGCGTTGCACAGTTCTCGCTCGCCGGCGACGGCGCATGGCCTGGTCCAGTTGGCGAACAACATGTTCGGGCCGATCACCAGCGGCCTGCCCACGGCCGCACAGGCGCAGGCCGCCGCACGGTCCAGCCAGCACCAGAACCAGGGCATTCGCCGTCGCGCAGTCGGCCGCCGAGGTGCAGCCAGGCCGGCCGCACCGCCCGCAATGCCCGTTGCAGGGCAAACATCCCGTTGCCCGGCCCACGGCCCGTCGGCGCACTGACTTCGCGAATCAGGCGAACATCCATAAGAAGGGATGGGGATTTGGGATTTGAGATGAGAGATTCGGGAGTGGGTTGACCGTTCGCAGAAAGCCGCTTGCGGTTATGCAACCGCCTGCCTGCATCCTCATCAGCGAGTGATCGCTTCAGAACATTCTCTCGATGCACGCCGGGCATGATGTTCGATTCGTCCAGTCGCAGCGGCGGGTCGGCCGGTTCAACCGTCGCGGGCGCGATCGCCAGTCGTCCCCAGTTCTCGTATCCTCTCGGTCCCGCCGCGGAAAGTGCATGCCGCCGCCCCACCGATAGATCAGGAACGGCAGGAAACCGAGTGCCAGCGGGTCGGCCTCGGCGATGCCGAGCCGGCGGAATCGTTCGGCCAGCCCTTGGTCTTCGCCGTTGTTGATGTGCGGGTATCCGCCGGCACGGTCGAACGCGTCGCGGCGATAGGCCCAGCCGGAATGGAACAGCCCGCCGGTCTCGGTGTTGTCGCAGCGAGCCGTCGGGCAGCGGGTGCAGCACGAGGCCGGGACGCGACCAGGGCGCTCGTCGCAGGGCGGCCACCGAAGCCCGCAATGCCCACGGCATGTAGAGATCGTCATCGTCCCAGACGGCCAGCGCCTCGGCGTCGGACGAGACCAATCGGGCCGCCGCATTGCGTTTCTCGCCCAAGGCTGGCGAACCGTTCGCGCCGAGCGAAACCAGCCGCCAGCCCGGCCCTTCGGTCGGCCGGTACTGGCCGGCGTCGTCGAGAATCACCAACTCGCGCTGGGCATAGTCTTGCCGCTCGAAGCAACGGATCATCTGGCCCAATTGTCGCGGCCGGTTGTAGGTGACGCACACGACGGCGATTTTCATGGGAATCAAACGAGCTGTAGGGTGGGTCGAGCGAAGCGCTGCCCCACCAGGAGTGTCCGCGTTATTGTGGTGGGACTCGCTTCGCTCGGCCCACCCTACCGCCGCCGCTCCTACAACAATCCTTCCAAGAGGTCTTTCCATTGACGCCACCAAGCCTCGGGATCGGCCAGTTCGGTTTCGACGGCGTGCCGGGCCTGCTCGACGATCGCCCGGCGATACGTGGGATCGTGGGCCAGGCGGGCGATGCAGTCACGCCATCTCGTCGTCATCGTTGCACAAGAAACCGGTCTGGCCGTGGCGGATCATTTCCTGCCAGCCGCCGCTGATTCTCCACCACCAGCGGCACGCCGGCGGCCATCGCCTCCAGCCCGACGCGCGGCCAGTTCTCCACCGCCCCGCCGCTGGCCTGCACGAGGCAATGGAGCCGGGCGAGAAACGTCTGGCGCCGTCTCGGCGCCCGCCGGCAGACACTCGGCCCACCGCGGCGGCGGGCCGACGCGGGCCTGGACCGCGCGCGTCCCAGCCCATCACGCGGGCGGCCATCGGCGGCGGCGTCCGACCGTAGATCGCCCACGTTCGCGGCGAGAACTTCTCTGGGGCCGGGCGGCTGAGCCGGCCGATGACGAACGTCTCGCCCGGCACGTGGGCCGGCGGCCGGAAGGGAAACTCCGCGACGTCGAACGCCCCGCGAATGATCCGCCCGCTGGCATCGCCGTAGCCGTACTTGGCAACTGCGGGCGAAGTTGTTCGTGCTGGTAGCGGCTCTGAAAGACGTGCCGATCGAACACGCCGTGCTTGCGGTAGTGGAGCCGCTCCTCGGGGAAGAGCCAGTTCATGCAGCCCAGCCAGACGATCTTGCAGCCCAGTTCCCGAAACTCGGCTCGGCCGCGGCAAGAAACCGCGTGTTGCACATCGACACGACCAGGCTGCCGGCCAGCCCGCGCACGTTCTGCAAGTCGTCGGGATTGCTCTCGCAGGTTCGACAGCCGATGGCGTCCAAGCGGCGGCGCCAGGCCGGGTCGGCCTTCCAGGTGGGAATCAGCGTCACGTCCGCGCCGAACCGCCGCCACAGCTTCACGGTATGCCACAGTTCCGTGTTCGCGCCGCCGACGTCGCTGGGATAGCCGCAGACGAACAGATGCATGGCAAGAGTCAGGGGTCGGGGGACAGAAGTTCAGGGACGGAATGAGGGATGGGCAAATGATGTTGGATGTTGGATGGTGGATGGTGGATGTGAAATCCACGATCCACCATCCACCATCCACCATTTCGATCCCCGACCCCTGTCCTCTGTCCCTACCTACTGTCCGCTGCCGGACCGCACCACCTGCACCTCGATCACTTGCAGCTCGCCGATCCGCTCGGCGCCGATCGCGGCCGGTGATGGTGTAGATGGTGCCGTCCGCGCCGCGGATGCAGCAGGTGTGGTCCAGTTCCAGGTTCTCCTCGACGAAGATGCGATATCGCACGGTAGTGGAAGGCGTCTCGGCCGTGTGGGAGATAGTGGTCTCGGCCGGTTGGATTCTCGCGCGGACGCCCGTCTTCCACGTTCGCCACGTCGGCTCGGCGCCCTCGCCGTCGGGCTGGATGATCTTCAGCACGGCGATCGTGTCGTCCAATCCGAAGGCGATGGCGACGTTCTCGGGCATCGCAGCGCCAGCGGGCGCCGAGCGTCGTCCGCTTCACTTCGAGGATCGTCCAGCGTTGGCCGGGACCGTCGAGAATCAGGTCGCCCAGCCGGGGCGACTCGGCCAGTTCGGCCACGGGCAGGTGCCAGACGACGTCGGCGGCCGTGTGCTGCCCGCCGCTGGCTACCTCTTGTGGACGTCGCTGCGGTTGACGACGGTGGCCTCGCTGGCGGTCGCGGCCCGGCGCAGGGCATGGGCGATGACCGTGCCCGTCGCGCCGGACGTGCTCCCGCGCCGCAGCAGCGTGACCGTCTCCGTGCCGTCGGCGACGGCCGCAAAATCGTCGGAGGGGTCAAAGGTCATCTTCAGCTGTATCCTTGCGATCGCACCTCGACGGGCGCTTCGCCCGCCAATTTCTCGTTGCACCAGTCGACGGTCCGCTGAAGCCGCGTCAAGTAGTCGCCCCAGGCGACCAACTGGCCGTCGATCTGGTACGTGGGTTTCGGCTGGGCGGTGATTTCGGCCATGCGGGCCAATGTTTGGCTCTTGATCGTGGCGATTTGTTCGGCGTCGGTGGACATGGAAGTCAAGGGCTAGAGGTCAGGGGTCAGGGGCAAGATCGTGGATGGTGGATGGTGGAGTTGAAATCCAACATCCACCATCCAACATCCAATATCTGTGAACTTGCCCTTCTCCCCTCATATCACATTGATTCGGAACCGCACGAAAATCATCTGGCCGGCCGCCGGGGTCAGTTGGTACTCGACCAGGTATCGCCGGCCGGCGACGGTGAACGCCGGATGGGCCGACACGTCGAGCACGTGGCGGAAGTTGTAGCCCGTCGTATCGACGGTCCAGAGCGGGTCGGTCTGAAGCGCGTTGAAGATGACGTCGGCGACCGTCAGCGGCACGCTGGCGTGTCCGGTCACCGCGGTGCGGCTGTCGGGATTCTGATCGTCCAGCAGGTAGACGGTGTACTGGATGGCGCTGATGTCGGCCTGCGACGATGTTGGCGCCGCTCTGGCCGACGATCCGCGCCAGCAGCGTGACCGAGCCGTTCTTGAAGGCCGTTCCGTAGATGTCGATTGCCTCAGCCATGGCAGAGCCCCGCGGTTGCGCCGGTGTGATAGTCTTGTCCGCTCGTTGCGCCGGTATGAAAGTCTTTGCCCGCGACCGCGCCGGCGCACCCCACTTGGGCGTCTGCGGCCCGATAAGGCCCGAGGACCGCCGGCCCTGCCAGGGTGGCAGAGCGAAAGGACCTGGCGGCGAACGTCTTCTGGGCGAAAGTGAGTTTCATGGCAAGCGATATGGGCCTTAGGTCTTAGGGGCGAAGTGTCAGTACGTTAAGGTCACTTAGATGTCAGTACGTTAAGGTCATTTGTGGAGTAAAACAGGGCATGGCCGGGGGCGGAACGGAAGGAGGGCGTAGCCCGACTGGAGTTCCGCCCCCGGCCATGCCGGACGCCGAGCCGAGGGGTGGGCTTGTGGTTGAATCGCATTGCTGCGATACCAACCCAGAAACCCCTGGAGTTACTTGTGATGGTTCAAAAACAGTCCCACCGAACGACGACGTCAGATCGTGGCTGCGGTGCGGCGCGGAGCGTCTCAGCGTACCGTAGCGGTTCGCTTCGGCGTTGCGCTTTGTACCGTGCAACGATGGTTTCAACGTGCTCAGGGTCAAAGGCTGAATCGTGTCGATTGGAACGGTCTTTCCTCGGCTCCCCATCGAACGCGACGTACGAAGGGTTCCCGCGAGCAGGAGGTGTTGACCATCCGTTGTCGGCTGAAGGACCACAGCCCGCTGGGAGAGTTTGGCGCTGCGGCCATTCGACGCGAAATGGAAACCCGCGGGATCGCGCCGTTGCTCTCGATTTCCACGATCGGCCGGATTCTGCGGCGTCATGGTGTCCTGGATGGCCGCCGACGAGTTCGTCGTCCATCGCCGCCACGAGGTTGGTATCTTCCCGCGGTTGCAGCGGCAAAGGCCGAATTGGACAGTTTCGACACGATCGAAGGTCTGGCAATTCGTGGTGGGCCCCATGTGGCCGTTTTGACGGGAATATCGCTGCATGGCGGTCTGCCCGCAACCTGGATCGCCCAGGCCGTCAGCGCCAAGATGGTGGTGAACGCCCTGGTGGAACACTGGCGTTCGGTAGGGCTTCCCGCCTACGCGCAGTTCGACAACGACAATCGGTTTCACGGTCCTCGGCAGTACGCCGACACCGTGGGACGCGTGATCCGGTTGTGCTTGAGCCTGGGCGTAACGCCTGTCTTTGCGCCGCCGAACGAGACCGGTTTTCAGGCGGCCATCGAGAGCTACAACGGCCGGTGGCAAGCCAAGGTCTGGTCGCGATTCACACACGCTTCGATCCGCGGCCTGAGCCAGCGATCGGCCAAGTACATCGCGGCGGCGCGAAAGCGCAGCAGCGCCCGTATCGAAGCCTCGCCGCGCCGTCGGCCGTTTCCAAAACATTGGCGTCTGGACCTGCAACGTGCTCCGCGCGGAATGATCGTCTTCTTGCGACGTACCGACGACCACGGTCGGACCAGCCTTCTCGGTCATGCGTTTGCGGTCGATCGACATTGGCTGCACCGCCTCGTTCGTGCGGAGGTCAATTTGGACGACAACACTATCCGCTTCTCTGCCTTGCGACGCCGCGAGCCAACCGATCAGCCACTCTTGAACAAGGTGTCCTACACCCTGCCAAAACGTCCCTTCCAAGAGTGACCTTAACCTATTGACACTTGCCATTGTTTCAACAAAAAAGTGACCTTAACGTACTGACACTCGCCCCTTAGGTCTTAGGTCTTGGTCGAAGGCCGAAGACCGAAGACCAAAGACCTAAGACCTAAGACCCTGCGCTATTCGTATATAACTGCCGAGCGGTTCCCGGCGGCGTCGGTGGTGACTTGGACCCGATCGGTGGCGCCGTCGAGGCCCTTGAAGGTCTCTTGACCGCTGCCGGCCCCGCTCACCTTGCCTGCCAGGATGGCGGCCATGATTTGCAGGGCCTGCTGGAGCGTCTTGCCGTCGATGTTGTTGGCGGGGATGCGGTTGTCGATCGAGAAGGCGGCCAGCACGGTGTTGACGGTTTCGCCGTCGATCACCGCCCCGTTCAACACCACCGTGTAGTCGTGCCCCGCGGCGTAGAACGCGTCGGACGTGACGATCTTCACCAGGTTGATGCCGACCTGGCCGTCGAAACTCGGGGTGTACGTGACGCCCGCGGTGCTCTTGGTCGTGCCGTTGTCCTTGTAGATGCTTATCGTGCCGGGCGTGCTGGGTGCGATGGCCGCCCCAGCCGCGTCGTTCGTGGCGAAGGGGACGAAGACCGTTTGACCGGCGGCGAAGTTGCCAAGGTGTTGCATAATCTACGCTCCCTTTCCTTTGCCGCAAAAGAACGCAAAGAGCACAAAGACAATCGAGTTGTTTTCCTTTGTGGACTTTGTGTTCCTTCGTGGCTGTTCATCCCGCCAAGGCGCAGGCGATGCGCGGGCGTCGCCCCTGGTAGCGGTTCGCTTCGTTTTCGGTCCATCCTCCGGCGATCGACGCCGCGTCGCTCAGCCAGGCCGCGCGGATATTGGGCAGCGTGTCGGCGGCAATGGTCGTACCCAAAATGACGCTTCGTCCTGTCCCGGCAAGTTGATAGTCGTTCTCGTCGAAGATCAAATAGCCCGTGGAATCGGCATTGATGATCCACAGCCCCTGCGCCAGCCGACGTGATGAAGCGGTTGCGGCGGGCCGCGACGTTGCGACACTTTTTGTTGCCGTTGTCGCCGTTGTCGTAGACTTCAATGCAGGCCCCGCTCGATCCGCTGGCGTAAACCTTGTTGTCGAAGTAGCTGGCTTCCGTCACGCCCTTGACGATGATCCCGACCGATCCGGCCCCTTCGGCGTACACCGAGTTGCCGTACACCTGATAGCCGTAACCCCACTTGCAGACGATGCCGCAGCCGGCGCTTCCGGCAGAGCCCGTGTGCATCGTGTTCCGCCGACACACCACGCCGTCCCCATCGAGCATCAGAACGTGATTGCCATTGTTGCCGAAAAACGTGGCATCCTCGACGATGACGTTGGTATTGCGGCTGCTCTTGACGTTCCCCGAGTTCCCGATGGCGAAGACGGTGCTCGTTCCGGTCCACGTCCCGCCGCTGACGCGGATGTCGTTGCCGGGGCCGGAAAAATATGGCCCGAACGGCCCGTTATTGACGCACGAATCGAACAGCACGTTGCTGATTGCGTGCGTGCGCGTGCTGCCTGCGGCTGCGCCGATGTTAAAAGTGTAGTTCGGCGTGAACGTGCAGCGTCGAAAGACGAGCGTGTCCACATTGGCCGTGTCGTTCCAATAGAACAAGGCATGGCTGCCATCCGTCGAGAGCGTGCAGTCCCGCAACTCCAATCCGCTCAGCGCCTGAGCCCCAAGCTGGAGGCAGATCACGCCGGTGGGGGCGAAGGTGCAGTTCTCGAATCGCCACTTCGCCCCGGCAGCCGCATAGTGGCGAATGATGGCCCCGCCCCCGCCGCTGCCCGAGAGCGTGATGCCGCTCAGGAAATTGCCCGGATTCGTGACCGGCTGAATCACCACCCAGTTCGGGTTGACGCGGTTCAGGTCCAGGTAGCCGCCCGCATCGACCGTCTTGCCGTTGGTGACCTTGATGTAGCAGGCGACGCCGTTGGCGTCGGCCGCGGCCGTGTTGTCGCAGGTGGCCATCGCGTGCCCGATGGTTTTCCACGGCGTGCCGGCTGACTGCGCCTGCGCCTCTGTATTGGAGTCGCTGCCCGAATCGGGATCCACATAGTAGGTTTTCACCGCAGTCGTTGCCTCTCTTTCACGGATGGAATTGCCGCGGAGCGGATTATCGGACTCATCGCCTTGGGCCGAAGCGGAGAATCGGCAGCGGGAAGGGGAAACGATGAACGCGGAGTGCGGAAGAAAGCCTGTCGAGTGTCGGGTGGCGGCTCCTCGCTCGTCCTGCCTGGTTCATCGTTTCCCCTCGTTCCCGTCTTCGCTGGTTACGCGCCGCTTCCGCTGCCGGCGCCGGTGCTCTTGACCACGTAGCGGGGATTGATGACCGCCGCGGCGCCCCGTTCGCTGGCCTTGAAGCGGACCACGATGTCCTGGTTGAACTCGGCCTCGCTGTTGGCGGGCGATTGCGTGACCGTGATCGGCCAGTTCTCCATGTAGGCGAAGGCCCTGCGGAAGTCGCCGATGAACCACCACTTCTTGGCGTTGTCGGCCTGGTAGCCGCGCGGCGATGATCCGCCGGTAGGCGAGCCGGCTCTCCACGACCTTGTAGTTGCCCAGCGGGTTGGCGGCCTTGGTAATCGTGGCTCCGGCCGCCGTGGCGTAATTGATCTCCACCGCGTTGAAGATGCGGTGCGCGGCGTGGCGATAGGCCGGCATCACCAGGACGGTGGTCGCCTGGAATCAGCACCGGCTCGCCCGTGTTGGGATCGAGAATCTCGGCGAACAGTTGCTCCGCGGCGTCGATGTCGGTCCAGTCGACAAGTTCCTCGGTCAATTCGTTGAGCCAGTTTCCGTCCGGGGCCGTGCCGGTGCCGGCGCTGCTGTAGGTGTTGTAGGCGGCGCCCTTCCATTTGTAGTTGTTGACGGTGCCGACCAGCAGGTCGAGCAGCCGCTTCTCCTTGTTCAGGCCCAACACTTCGCCGACCTCCGCGGCGCGCTGGAGGATCAGGTGCGTGCGGTCGAAGAAGATCGCCTCTTTGGTGACCGGCACGATGAAGCCGCGCTTCGTGGTCTGCGGGGTTTCGATGTAGTCCTCGGCGAAACCCAGGCTGGGATACGGCATCCCGGGCCGCACTTCGGCCACTTCGTCGCTCACCCGGCCGATGCCCGGAATCCGCTCGCCGTCGAGCCGCGTAGGAATCGTGTCGACCAGTTGGGAGAGGACGAAGGCCTCCTGGGTGTACGCCTCCAAGATCCTGGCCTGAACGACCTGGCCGGTGATGTTCGAGAAGGCCGTCACGTCCACGCCGTCGCCCGCCTCCAGCAGGCAAGCGCCGCCCTGGCGGGGGTCCATCCGCCGCACCCCTTCCGGGCTCAGCGTCGCTTCGGCCAGTTCCCGAATGCTGAAATCCTCGGGCTTCAGCTCGCCGGCTTGCAGGGCCTCCTGCAAGTGCAACACGGTCTTCTCCGGACCGCTCGAGGTCGTACATCCGCTTCAACTCACGATATTTGATCGCTCGCACGGGAAGGTTCTCCAAAAACAAGGGGGTACAGGGTTGGGAACAAACGAGGAATGACGAATGACGAAATTCAAATGTCGAAGGAATGACGAAGTCCAAATGTCGAATGGCCCCCCGGCTATCATGCGGTTACGCTCTTAGCTTCTTTCGTCATTTGAATTTCGTCATTCGTCATTTCCGCGATGGTGGTCACACTCCGCTGGGACTGCCGCCTTCCACGCCGCCGGTCATGACGGTGGAGCGGACGTCGACCAACACGCTGGTGGTGGCCGTGGGCTGCCGCTTGGCGATCCGTCCGATCGCGTAGCGGCTCTGGGTGACTTTCGCCACCTGTTGATTCAGCAGGGCGTTGCCCGCCGCATTGTTATGGGCGCCGACGAGATTGCCCAGTTCGAACGTGCCGCTGGGGCAGTCGAACTCGAACACGCCGGTGGTGGCCACGCGCACCGGCGCCGTCTCGCCGCTGCGGCTCCGCTGCATGGCCACGCCCAGGAAGCCGTCGGCCAGGGCCTCTTGATTGGCCGCTTCGCTGCCGTGATTGGCCAGCGCGGCCGCCGGCTTGGCGTCGTCCGTGTCTTGCCACACGAGGTCGCCAATCTCGATCACGGTGGCAGCGTCCACGGCCGCCACTACCGGATTCGTGTCTCCGTAGCGCCAACGCATCTTGTCGGTCATCTTGGTCTCTCCCGGAAAAGGGTTCAGGGGTTAGGGTTAATGTTGGATGGTGGATGTTGGATGGTGGATGTTGGATTTCATATCCACCATCCACCATCCGCTATCCAACATCCTGATCTCACGTAATCGCTTCCACGAAACTCTTGGCGTCCAGCGGGCCGGCGGCATAGACCAGGTGCTGATCGCGCGACTGCGGCCGCGCTTCGGCGAGGCTCCGCAGCATCGCCTTGCTGGCGAGCGTCCGGACCAGCTTCGCCCGCTCTTCCACCAGGGCCCGCATCGCCGGCTCGTCCGGCGCGGCCAAGAGCGACTCGACGAACTGTTCGCTGACGATGGTCCTGGTCCAAGGTTCGTTTACCTCGGGGTCCGGCAGATTGAACTCGCCGAGAAGCCGCCGCACGACGCTGCGCTTCTGGTGCGCCGCTTCCAGCGCGGCAAAACGCTCCACTTCCTGCCGTAGCCGCTCGATCTCGGCCGCTTGCTCCTGGCCGATGCTCTCGACCAACTGCGGATAGTCGCGACGGAGGTCGTCGAGCGTCAGCGGCGCGGCGGTATCTTCCTGCACGGCGGCGGCCGATTCGAACAGGCCGCGCGTCGTGGCCGGGTCGGCCACCAGATCGACGCTCTGCACGCGGGTGATGGCCTCGACCACCACGCGCTCGCCGCGGCGGCCGACGCGGGCCTCGACGTTGTGGGAAAAGCCCACGTTCTCCGGGGCGTGCTCGGCGTCCCACATCAGTTGTTCCGCCAGGCCGTGCTTGGGATTGAAGTGGAAGTCGCCAAAAAGCCCCTCGCCGGGTCGGACCGCCACGCCGCGGATCGTGCCGATGCGGTCCTGGTAGTCGCGCGGTCCGTTGGGATTGCCCTTGGGGTGGTTGACGTTCACCTTGGCGTCTTCGTACAGCGGCGCGGCCTGGGCCAGCGCCTCGGGCAGGTATGTCCTGCCGTTGCGCGACTCGAGCCCCAACAGTTTCACGCCGCGGATTACGCCGGCCTGGCGATCCACGCGCATCGACACGCCGCGCGAATCGCAGAACTCCTGCAACATGTTTGTCATCGCGTTCCCTTTCGTGCTTGGGCCGGCCCAGGACTTCGGACGAAGACCGAAGACCAAAGACCTAAAACCAAAGGCTAGGTTCCCGCTAGTGTTGGCGACGGCCTCGTTTCTTCCGCCGCATTTCAACGAAAAAGCCCACCGGGAACCAGCAATGGCTCGCGGTGGGCTCTTGTGGACACCTGCCTACGGGCAGGCTCCGCTCGATACCGGGTTACTTCTCAATCCGCTCTACGGCCCTCGTAGACGCGGCATCTTGCCGCGTTATCGCGGCGCCAACCGGTGCTCAGGGAACCGGCGTGAAGCGGCAGGATGCCGCTTCTACGATCGAACGCCGTGAACGGTTACTTACTTCTCAATCCGCTCCACAGTGCGGCGGATGTGTTGGATCGTTCCGTCTTGCACGCTCAGTTCCACGGCGGCCGTGCCGAAGAAACCGCGCCGCAGCGCTTCGGCCAGCATCTCCGCCAGGATCGACTGGAGCTGGGCCATCTTCTTCGCGTTGCCGGGTGTTGTGCCGTGCGTCATCATCGAACGTTACCATACGACATTCCTTCGCGTCTTTCAAGATTTGTTTTTGTGCCACTCGTGAAATTTATCCTCGCGGCGATCGCGGCGTTGTCCGTCTCGATGTACAACTTGCTGCCGGAGGCACGGACTTCGATGTGGGCGAGATCGGGGGCGCCTGTCCGACCCCGGAGCCATGTGCGGCGATTTCAAGTCGGAGGCCTGGCAAGATTACCTTCGGAGAAGCCAGTAGCGACCAACTTGTAGGACCAGGCACAGTTGCCTACAATAATGGAGATGCAAATGACGTTACGGAGCAAGTGCGCCACCCCGGCGGAGGATCTGGATAGCCGTGACGCTCGCGCGAGGTGACCGATGGAAACCAATTCCCCGCCTACCGTCGAGAAGCAGCAACCCAAACTCCGCTGGTATCGCCTCACGCCGGACCGGTTGGTGCTCGGCCTGCTGGCCATCGAGGCATTCCTGCTGTTGTCGAATTGGGGATGCTGGTTCCCGTTCAACCAGCACAAGGGCTGGACAGTGGTAATGGCCGTTGCAGCCGTCGGCCTGACGCTACTCGTGTTCATGCTCTGGCTCGTCGCCGGTTGGCTCTCCCGCTGCCGGTTCCAGTGCAGCCTCCGCTCGTTGCTGCTGCTGATGGTGCTTGTCGCCATCCCATGCAGTTGGCTGGCGACGGAGCTCAGAGAGGCAAGAAAACAGGCGGAGGTGGTGGAGGCGATGCGCGGTTGAGCTGGGCGGTCGGTTACGACTATGAGCTCGGCCCCTCCTACAATTTTGTCTCAAAGTCCACCCCATCTACGCCGGCCTTCTTGCGAGAGTTGCTCGGCGAGGACCTTTTTGCGAGAGTCGTGCTTGTCTATGTCATGAAGACACTCCCAACGGAAGTGTATATTGACCCTATCCCCGGACGGCCGACCTTGAAAGACATGCCAGATGCGGAGGTGGAACTCGTCACACGGCTGCCCACTCTGCAAGTGCTGGACTTCACGGACAGGGTTATCACCGACAGAATCGTGGCCTGCCTTGAGGGGCTGACTCAGTTGGAGGCATTGCGCTTCAATAACACCGACATCTCCCGCGTCGGGCTACAGCGGATTGGAAGGCTCGCGCAACTTCGGGAATTGTCGATCAGCGAAACGAGAATCGCCGATCCGGAGATGGAGCATCTCAAGGGACTTAAGCGACTTCAGTCGCTACGTCTCGATGACAACGAAATCACCGACGCCGGCGTTGAGCACCTCGAAGAATTGTCGCAACTCAAAGAACTCGCCATCAACCGCAGCAATATCACCAATGCAGGACTGAAATGTCTACGGGGAATGCCCCAACTGCGGTCGCTAGACATCGAGGCCAACAATATCACCGACGCCGGGCTGGAGCATCTGCACGGGCTTAGCCAGCTTGAGGACTTGAACCTTTGGCGCCTGAACATTACCGACGCCGGGCTTCAGCACCTTCAGGGGCTTAGCCGGCTCAAGAAACTCGATCTTTTCGGGACCCACGTCACCGGCGCTGGCTTGAAATATCTCAATGCGATGAGCCAACTCCAAGAACTCGACCTCATGGAGACCCAGGTCGGTGACACGGGATTAGAGGACCTCAAAGACATGATTCAAATCCAGCACTTGGTCCTTCGGCAGACGAAAGTGACAGATTCTGGACTGCAACATCTCAAGGGATTGACGCAACTCGAACACTTGAACCTAATGGACACTGAGATCACCGATGCCGGGCTGGTTCACTTGCAGGGACTGTCAAGACTCCGCTGGCTGGGCATTTACTGGACGAAGGTTACTGATGCTGGGGCCAAGAGACTCCAGACAGCCCTGCCGAACACGTTCATCTATCACGAGTTTCTTGCTAATCGCGGCGGCGCGGCGAAGGGACCGTGAGCGTATTGGCGTCGCCACTCGGTGTGCTCCGGCGGCTGTTAGCCACCGCTACGAGGCACCGTAATCAGGATATGTCGTCCTTGCAGTCCACCCCACAATCGGGTATAAGGAAATCTGGCGTTTCGCGAGCTCAATCCGTGATGAAGGGTCTTGGCCATGAAAGAACCAACCGCAATGGACCGGCGGCACTTCCTTTCGCAGGTGGGAATGATCACGGCCGCCACGGGCGCGGCGCTGAGCGTCGCGACGGCGGAGGGCGAGACGCAAACTACCACACCGGCCGCCGCGGCCGCGCCCTTGCCAACGATCGCGCTAGGGAAGCATCAAGTGACCCGGCTGATCGTCGGTTCCAACCCGATCAACGGCAGTTCGTACCTGGGCCCGAACCTCGACCGGCAGATGAACGAGTATTTCACCATCGACCACACGGTGGAGTTCCTGCTCTCTTGCGAGGCGGCCGGCATCAACACGCACCAGTTCTCCGCCTCCGCATCGAAGAAGGCCGCGTCGTATATCCCGCAACTCCGCGAGCGGGGCTCGCGCCTGCAATTCCTCTGCTTGCACTCCGAACGCAAGGATATCGCCCAGACGATCGAAAAGACGCGGCCGCTGGCCATGATCCACCACGGGAACACGAGCGACCAATTGTTCGCCGCCAACAAGCTGGACGTGATCCACGACTACGTCAAGGCGGTACACGATCAGGGACTGCTGGCCGGCGTCTCCACGCACAATCCGGATTGCGTCAAGAGAATCGCGGACGAGGGCTGGGAGGTCGACTTCTTCATGACCTGCCTGTATTTCATGTCGCGCCGCACAGCCCGTCAGGACGGAGAGAGGCCTTCGGGCCTGGAGACCGTCGACACCAGGGCCCCTTCTTCAAGGGCGACCCGGCGGTGATGACCGCGGTGGTCCGCCAGGTCAAGCAGCCCTGTCTGGCGTTCAAGATCCTGGCGGCCGGGCGCATGGGCAGCAGCCAGGAGAAGGTCCGCGGCGCCTTCCGTTTCGCCTACGAGAACATCAAGCCCATCGACGGCGTGATCGTCGGCATGTTCCCGCAGTTCTTCGACGAGGTCGGGGCCAACGTGCAGTTGGCGCGGGAGTTCGCCTGATCGCAGCAGGGGCGTTATCCACGTATTACTCTGCCAAGTCGTAGGACGAGTTCTCCAACTCGTCCCCGCCGATGGACGAGTTGGAAAACTCGTCCTACGGAATTGCAGAACTCATTCGTGCGCGGCAAATAAGTCGTAGCGTGAGCGGCAACGCGCTCACTCCTTGCTCAGTTGGTATCCTTCGCCGCCGGTAGGGAGCACGCGCTGCTGGCTCGAATGATGCTCCTCCATTGGCAAGATGGCGGCAGGCGCTTGCATGTCCGCTCCGGGCGCCATGGTCGCGGCTCCCACGCTGGGACGCTTGAAGATTGCCATCCAGGCCATGTTGCCGCTTTTCGGCTCCTTGTAATAGACGATGTCGATAACTTCCCAGCCCTGCTGTCCGCGCTCGTTGAGTGCGGCGAGGAAGGGAATGTCGGTGTAGCGGGTCTCCGTGCAATACTCCCACTTCTGCTGACCGTGGATGGCGACGATTTTTGTCATGGGGGCTTTCCGTTGAAGGCTGGCGGTCGTCACTCTTGATTTTCGTAGACGGATTGCCCCCCGTCAACAGCCGGCGGGACGAATGCAGGCCCGATCAGTTTTCGCTGTGGGAGGCGACTCCCGTCGCCGATTGCCCCAAAACAGCCGCAAGTCGGCGACGGGAGTCGCCTCCCACAAGTCCTATGTGGGAGAACTGATCGCCCTGGGAACGAATGTGCTCAACGCGGCGTCGTGTCGGCAGCCGCGCAGGACGGAACTGCCAGCGGATTCTCCCGGCGGCGCCAATGAGGTCCACGAACAGCGGGTCCAGCGTTCCAACGTGTTGCAGAATGATACGCGCTGTCCAAACGAAAGGTTGGGCAGCATCCTGGCGATGGGCGTGCCCGGCCTGTTCGTAAGTTGATCGTTGCCAAGAGGTTTCGTCTGTCGAATCCGACGAGGCACCGAATTGTGGGCAGCGGCACGATGATTGCACTACCATCCGACTGTCCGACAGGACGGATTACTCGCTCTTGGAAACGGCTCCTTGAAGGGCCTTCGACATATTCGTGGGTCGTGTTTTTCCGAGCACGGGGATGGCTGATTTGCACGAGGGGCAACGTTGAGCGCCCCTCGATTGCGGTTCGCTCCGAGATGATCGGGCCACGGGATTCTGCGATGCACGATACGAACTCATTCTTCCTGCGCATACCTGCCCGCTGAATTGCTGCGTGCCTGATCCTCGGCGATCGCTGCCTCCTCTGCTGGAATGGGTTTGGTGAGTCTTGTTCCACCACCGTTTGGCCGTGCTCGCGCCTGCGCGAGCGAGCGAGGGAGGAGTCTGCCATGGATGTCACGAACCATTGCACGTTAGCCACGGGATCAATGCCCGCGGCCGCCGCGTGGCTGGTCGATGTCGGCGCCAAGCCGGATACGGCGGCCAATTTGGCGGCCGCAGCTACCGCAGCGGCGCCTGCCAATTCACCGCCGCCGCCAAAGCCATTGCATCGTTTGGGCGAAGTTCGACGCCGCGAGGGGCTCACCCGCCGCAAGCTCGCCCAGCGTTTGGGCATCCCGGTCGCCCAGGTCCAAGAACAAGAAAAACCCTCGTCCGACATGCTGCTGAGCGAGTTGTACCGTTGGCAAGAGGCGCTGGACGTGCCCGCCACCGAACTGTTGAATGAACCCAACGGCGAGCTTTCCCCGCCCGTACACTTGCGGACGCGGTTGTTGCGGGCGATGAAGACCGTACGGACGCTCGAAGCGGGGGCTCGGCAGGCGTCCGTCCGACGTTTGGCCGCCATGCTGGCCGAACAACTTGTCGAGATCATGCCGGAACTCAAGGACACCACGGCATGGCCCGCTCTCGGCTTCAGGCGTGGCGACGTGATCGAGCCGATGGACTGGCACCTCGCGTTTGAGAGGAGATGGTCATGAGCCACAAAATCGCGGGAAAAAGGGGGACAGGCGCGCTTTGTGCGAAGCACCCGGAGGGCCGTTCCGGCAAAGCGCGCCTGTCCCCCTTTTTCCTACGACCCGACACGGGGAAGTTGAACTCGATAGCCTGTTCGTCATGGAATCTGCCGACTACACCTGTGAGCCGCTAGGCATCATCAGCGGCGACGAGGTGCGACAGATCGCCAGGGTGCTGCGCCGCGGGTCAGAGATTCGTGCCGGCGTGATCGGCCCATACCAATGGCGCGAGGAATAGCAGCGGCGGCAACTAACCGGAAAGCGCAAGTAACGCGGCGGGGCCAATCAGTTTTCCCAAATCCGGCTGTGGGAGGCGACTCCAGTCGCCGATTTCCGGTTGGTTTCAAGCAATCGGCGACAGGAGTCGCCTCCCACAGTGAATCACTGATCGGCCCTGAACGCGGCGGGGGAGGCTTGGACGATGCCGGCCGCGCGTTAGAATGATTTGCCGTACGGGCCCAAGACCGGTTGGAAGCCCCTCTTTGTGGAGGTCGCCATGCACCGAAAAGTCCATGCCGTGGCTCTGGTATCGGTTATCCTTTGGTTGGCCGGGTGTTCGGACGGCTATACGCCCGCCCCCCCGCCGGCAACGAGCGCGCCGGTCGCCGCGCCATCCCCGCCGCCGTCGCCGCCTCCTTCCGCGACATCAAAACCATCGCCCCGTCCGCCGTCTCCGGCCGAGACCGCCGGCGCCGGATCGAAGGGCTCGGCGGCCGCCCAACCGCAATCGCTGCCCGTGAAGCCCGCCGTGTCGGAGTCGCCGCAGCCGAGTGCGGCAGAGAAGCCGGTCAGGCTATCGATGGGCGTAGCGCTGCCCCAGACCGGCCCCCAGGGCACTCTCATGAGCTTCAGCGTTGAGTACCAGGCGCCGCCCAACGACTCGACGTCGTCGGAGTACTTTTGGGTCATCGAGCGGCGCACGGAGCCCCCAACAAGAAATCAGTTCGACTGACCAAGGAGGGCACTCTGGCGATCTTCATCAATGGCTGGCGACCGACGGACGCCCCCTTTCAGACGTACATCGAAGATCGCAGCGGCCGGCGACTTTCGGCATCGATCGAGTTGCTCGGCCCGGGGCTCGAACCGCAATAGGCCGGAAGAAAGGAGGAGCCAAACGATGTCGATGCGGTTGTCTTGCTCCCCCGAGAGTTCGATGCGCAGATCGACGCGGGATTCGAGCCGGCATTGGAACTCGAAGAAATGCTTCTCACTCGTCGCCCGGAAGAGGTATTCGCTGCCGAGGACGAGGCTGACTGGAATGATTGGGTTGAGTTCTTCAGTCGCACTCGTGAAGCGGACGGACGTCGCAAGGGACTTGTGGAGATAAGACTATGATCGCCAACCTCACAGAATACCAAAAAGCGCAAGAAGAGATACGGGTACTCGAAGAGCGACTGGAACGGCTGCAACAGAACCATCCCGTCGGCTCCAAAGGGTTCACAAAGGCCGGCATCCGAAAGATGATTGCGCGGCTGCATGAGGAATTGGCTGTCTACGAAGGCAGCGAGGAAGCGAGACAGTCCCAACCGAATTGAACCGCGCCGGGCAAACGAGCCAAACGGATGAGAATGCTTCTTTGCAGGTCCTTGAGGCCGGTCAGAACTCGACGTCGGCCGCATTGAACACCGGGCCTTCGACGCAGGTCCGGCGGTAGTCCCAGCCGCCCGAGGCGTCGCGAATCTTGGCCACGCAACTGAAGCAGATCCCCAGGCCGCACGCCATCGGGCTTTCCAGCGACACCTCGCACGGCAGGCCCAACTCCCGGGCAATCTTGCCCGTGGCCTCCATCATCGCCTCCGGGCCGCAACAGACGATGCGGCACGGCCAGGCCGACTTCGCCACTACCGGCTGGATCAGATGGGTCACAAACCCTTCATAGCCCACGGAGCCGTCCTCGGTGCTCAGGCACACCTCGACGCCCAGCCGGCGAAAATCCTCGACGCCGGCCAGGTACTCGCTGCTGCGGGCCCCGTAGCAAAGTGTGACCTTCTGCGCGCGGGCCACCTGCCGCGGCGGCTCGCCGAAAGTCTGTAGGCCGAGATACTCGCGGGCCAACGCCAGCATGGGCGTTTGCCCGATGCCGCCGGCCACCATCAGCAGGTGTTCGGTGGGCGTGGGCGGGAAGCCGTTGCCCAACGGCCCCCAAACCTCCAGTTGCGATCCGGCCAAGAACTCGGCCAGCAGCCGCGTCATTTTGCCGACCACGAGGTACACCACGTCCAGATAGTGCGGCTTGCCCGACGCATCGGGCACGACGTCGTAGAGCGCCAGCGGCCGGCCCAAGAGCGGATCGTTGCAGCCCGCCAGCCGCAGCATCAAGAACTGCCCCGGCACGATCCGCCGGGCGATCTCCGGGCAAGCGAAGCGGATGCGATAGGTGTCGCGAGCCAGGCGAACGTTTTCTTCAACCGTGACCGGCCCGTGCCAGGCATGATCGGCGTAGTGGGGTGTGGGCATGGCGGATGGTGGATGGCGGATTGTGGATGGCGGATGGCATCGGTTCGCCAGCGGGCAAGCCCTCCGGCCAACCGGTGTAGAATTGAATTGTCTATTCGCGGCGATACGTAATATGCCGGCGCCAATGGGCATCGTCGGTTTGGGGGAAGTCGATGCGGAAGTGGGCGCCGCGGGTCTCCTCGCGTTGCAGCGCCGACTGGATCATCAGCCGGGCGACGCAGAGCATGTTCTGCAATTCCCAACCGGTGGGATCGGCGAACTGCCGCGGCAACACGTAGCGGCACCAATGGTTGATGTTCTCCAGGGCTTCGTGCAGCCCTTCGGCGTCGCGGCGCACGCCCATGTTGCGCCACATCAGGCTTTGCAGCGAGTTGCGGATGTCGGCCAGGTTGAGCGGCTCGGTCATGGTATCGACGCGAGGGTTTTCGACGATCGAGGCGGCGAAGTCGTCGGGCAACTCGGCGGCGGCCCGCGAGGCGCCTTCGCCCGCATGGGCGCCGTACACCAGCGCCTCCAACAGGCTGTTGGAGGCCAGCCGGTTGGCCCCGTGCAGGCCGCTCGTGGTGACTTCGCCGGCCGCCCACAGTCGGGGCACGCCCGTGCGGCCTTCCAGGTCGACCGCCACCCCGCCCATCATGTAGTGCGCCCCCGGCCGCACCGGAATCCGGTCGCGGGTAATGTCCAAATCGAACTCGGCGCAGGCGGCCGCGATGCCCGGAAAACGCGACAACACCCGCTGCGGATCGAGGTGCGTCAGGTCGAGATACACGTTCGGGTGCCGCGTCTTCTCCATCTGGCTGACGCTGGCCAGGCTCACCACGTCGCGCGGGGCCAACTCGCCGCGGGGGTCGTAGTCGGGCATGAAGCGATGGCCGTAGCGATCGACCAGCCACGCGCCTTCGCCCCGCGTGGCCTCGCTGATGAGACTGCGGCTGCCGCCGGCGATGTAGAGCACGGTGGGATGGAACTGCATGAACTCCATGTCGCGCAGTTCGGCCCCGGCCCGATAGGCCATTGCCATGCCGTCGCCGGTGGCCACGTCGGGGTTGGTGGTCTCGCGGTAGAGTTGGCCGGCCCCGCCGGTGGCCAGAATCGTCTGCTTGGCCCAGACCATCGTCTTGCCGTGGCGGCTGTTCCACACCAACGCGCCGCGGCACGCGCCGTCGAGCGTCAGCAGGTCGAGCGTGAAGGTGTTTTCCCAGATCTCGATATTGGGGGAGATCTCCGCGCGGCGAATCACGGCCCGCATGATCTCCTTGCCGGTGGCGTCGCCCAGGGCGTGGACGATGCGGTCGTGGCTGTGGCCTCCTTCGCGTCCCAGGGCCAGGCGGCCGGCGGCGTGGTCGAATTGCGTGCCCCAATCGACCAGTTCGGCGATGCGTTGAGGGGCCTCGCGCACCACGTGCTCGACCACGGCCGGATCGCACAGCGAGCCGCCGGCCTGGAGCGTGTCGGCCACGTGGTCCTCGCAGCGGTCCTCCGGGTCGAGCACGGTGGCCACCCCGCCTTGGGCGTACGTGCTGTTCGACTCGCGGATGCCCTGCTTGGCAATGACCAGGACCGAGAGTTTCGGATCGACGGCCAGCGCCGCCCGCAGCCCCGCCAATCCGCCGCCCACGACCAGCACGTCGGTGAAGAAGTGCGGCACGCGTTTGGGATGAAACGGGACGAGATATCGGGGGACGGGCGTGGTCATGGTGACATCATAGGGCAGCCGCTGGCGGCATGGCGGAAGACGGTTGCGTCGGCGTTGTTCCTTCGAGAATCACTGCGGCAATTTCTTCTCAGTTTACCAACCGACAGCCGCCGCCGCCAGCGGGGCGTTCACGCGATCAATTACAGCGATTCAGACAAGAGCGGATTTCGTACAACGCTTGAACAGCGGGTTCTTCGACCCGTAGGGTCGCACGACAATAGCCCAGCGATTCATCGCTGGGGAAAGAAGCGGCAACCGCGTTTGTTCGACCCGTAGGGTCGCACGACAATAGCCCAGCGATTCATCGCTGGGGAAAGAAGCGGCAACCGCGTTTGTTCGACCCGTAGGGTCGCACGACAATAGCCCAGCGATTCATCGCTGGGTAGGGAATACCCAACAGTGCAGTCTCGTCCCGGAGGGACGATTGAACGTCACCCCCACACATACCGTTCGTCGTATTCAAGCCCGTGTTTCGTGAGGAACATGCGGAACTCCTCTTGGAACGTGGTGCGCCGGTGGTGTTCGGGCTGCGACCGGATATAGGCGATGGTCGCATTCGTCTGCGACACGCCGATACTGAATGCACCATACCCTTCCTGCCAAGCGAACAAGCGTTCCTCCGGAAACGTGTCATGCACCCACTTCGACGATACACCCTTGATCAACTGGATCGCCTTGGCAATGGGCATGGTTGCCGACAGCGAGAGCAGCAGATGAACGTGGTCTTCAACGCCGCCGATTGTCAAAGCCTTCAAGCCTTGCTCGCGCGCGATGCCGCCCATGAACGGCCAAAGACGCTCTTGGAGCGCGGTCGTAATGAGTCGGCGGCGGCCTTTGGTGCTGAACGTACAATGGTACAGGGCACTGACAAACGTGTGAGACAAGATGCTCTCGGGTTCGTTTCAATCGTCCCTACGGGACGAACACGTGGAATTGGCAGCCCTTTCCCCAGCGATGAATCGCTGGGCTATTGTCGAACGACCCTACGGGTCGAGTACGTTCGCTCACCTTGTCGAGTATGGCGGCTCGCGTTGTCGAGTATGGCGGTTCGCGTTGTCGAGTACGGCAGCTCAAATTACAAGTCGCTTCCCCGCTCAATACGGGAACCGCTCGTCGACCTTTGCCGCGGAAAGCTCCACCAGGAACGCCGCCAGACGCTCCACCAGAACCTCCATCAGGCGGCGACCCTTGTCGGCCGTGGCCAGGTGCGGGTAGCCCACGCCCGTGTTCGTGGTCAAGAGGTGCCAGGGGCGGGTGATCGTCACCCAGTCGCGGTTGACCGCCTCAAAACGGGTCTCCGCCGCGCGGCCTTCGTCGGCTGCCAACGTGCCGTCGGGATTGTGGGCGACCAGTTCCGGGCAGTAGGCCAGGGCCAGCGAAGTCTCCATCTCGCCGGCGTGATTGTCGGGCCGCTCGAAAATCTGCTTGTAGATGTCGTTGCAGACCGTGTACCAGTTGCACAAGAACAGGTGGGCCGGCGTGCGGCCGTGCAGCTCGCGGAGCACCGATTTCAGTTCGTTCCCGCCGTGGCCGTTCAGGAGCACGATCTTGCGAACGCCCGACCCCACCAACGATTCCGCCAGATCGTGGATGATCGTGCCGAGCGTGGACGGGTAAAGGTTCATAGCGAAGGGGAACTTCGCCTGATTGGTCTGCGTGCCGTAGGGGAGCGTCGGCAACAGGACCACCTTGGCCCCGCGGCGATGGGCCTCTTCGCAGATTTTCTCGCCCACCACGCTGCACTCGATGGTGTCCATGCTGTAGGGCAGGTGGAGGTTGTGCGGCTCGGTGGCGCCGAAGGGCAACACGGCCACCTCGTAGGTTCGTTGTTTGACTTCCGCGTAATTCGTTTCGGCCAGTTTCCAGGGAGTCATGGGAAGATAGAGGTCAGGGTTCAGGGTTCAGTTTGTAGGGTGCGTGAAACGCACCATATCCTAAGGTTTGGTGCGTTTCACGCACCCACCCCTGTAAAGGTCCAAAGTTCAAGTTTTTCAACAAGTTGGAGCGTATTCTCCGGGGAAATCTATCGTCCCGGCTGGCGGTTGCCCGCCTCGCTGGCTGCGAATGTGAACGAAAACCTCGGTTTTTCGCGGTATTTTGGACCTTTACAGGGGTGGTTTCACGCACCCTACGGATCTGGTGATTAGCACCATGATAGACAATCAGCGACGAACTGACAATTGACTCGGACGCTACACCTTCACGGCCTTCCCGCGCAGCACCGATTCCGTCTGCTTCTGGCAGAGGATGACCGCGTCGCGGGCCAACTCGCCGGCCAGCAACGGTGAAGGCGCGTTGTTGCGGACCGCGCGGACCACTTCACCCAACTCGGCCACGAACGCATCGACCGGATCGCTGCTGCCCAACTTCGGCCGCAGCACCTTGCCGTCGGCCAACAGCATAGTGAGTGGGGTGACCGCGTCGCCCGACTTCGGAATCGCCATGTAGTCGAAGAAGAGCGTGGCCCCTTCCAGATAGATTTCGTAGCCGTGGGTGAAGGGGCGGCCCTGCTGGTAGATCACGCCGCTGGCGGCGGTGACGATCCGCGGGGGATCGTAGATGAATTGCGTGGTGAAACGCTCGACCACCTCGCCCCGCATGGTGCCCACGCTCTGCACGGCCCGCGGCATCCCGCACACCAGGCGGATGAAATGGGCGTCGTGGACGTGCAGATCGAGCATCGGCCCGCCCACTTTCTGCGGGTTGTAGTAGTCGGGCAGCCACGGTGGATCGGAGACAATGCGTTTGAAATGCCCGCCGAGCATCCGGCCGTGCTTGCCGCTCTGGATCGTATCGTAGGCGAAGCGATACTCGGGGAAGAAGGGGAGCGAGTGGCCGATCATCAAGAGCTTGCCCGCCTGCTTGGCCGCCTGCACCATCCGCGTGGCGTCGGCCGGGTTGAGCGCGATGGGCTTCTCGCAGAAGACGTGCTTGCCGGCGCGGAGGGCCGCGATGGTCACTTTGGCGTGCCAGGCCGGCGGCAGGCAAACGTCCACGAGGTCGAGCTTCGCATCGGCCAACATCTCGTCGAGGTCGGCATAGCGGGCGATGCCGCCCAGGTCCATGATCTGGCCTTGCGGGCCAAAATTGCCCTTGATCGTCCGCCAGTCGCCGGCCAGCCGTTTCGGGTCTTGCTCGCACAGCGAGGCAACTTCCACGCCGCGAATCTTCTGGTAGGCGTTGTAATGGGTCATGCCCATGAAACCGATGCCGGCAATGCCAACGTGAATCATGTGAGTGCTCGGGGGAAAGGGGGGAGTTGTCAGGTACTCAGTGCTAGAGGTTAGATGGCCGGAATCGTCTGGATTCTTACTTCTCGATTATTTGGAACTCCGCCAGAACTTGCTCCTTTGGCAGTTTCGCGGGATAGGACTTGCCGGAGAACTTCAAACTGCGGCAAACGGCGCGAATCCAGGTTGGGTCAAATGGCGCGTGCGGCGATCCGTCTATGAACGTAATGTAGCCTCCGATCCGGTCGTGCTTGGCCTC
The DNA here is from genome assembly GCA_963759115.1 of uncultured Planctomycetaceae bacterium. Classification (GTDB taxonomy): domain Bacteria; phylum Planctomycetota; class Planctomycetia; order Pirellulales; family Thermoguttaceae; genus CAVWXT01. Next base: position 123,115 of record CAVWXT010000001.1, on the reverse strand, counting down.
CCAGAAAAACCCAGTGACTTTCCCTTTGAAGCAGGCAACGCCCTCCAGGTCGTCCCGGAACAACGTCTCTGCCCGTTCTTCGTCCTTTGTACGCATGAGGCGGCCTACGATAACGCGCCAGACGAGCCATCGAACCTCGTTGGTGCTCATCGACCAGCGAAAGTCGTCGGGGTTGGCCTGATACCAAGCGAGCCTCAACTCAAGCTGGGAAAGACTCTTCCCCTCAGGAGGCATCGTCAGTGTCGTTTGCAGAAACGCGATTCTGTCTTCTGAGTCCGTCGGCAACGGAACGACCATTGCGTGGGATTGGTCGTTGAAAAAGAGTGTCGCCGCTCCGTTCCTACCCGGTTCCGCGGTCTTTGCCAACTCAGGCGGCAACGCAAACTCAAGAGAGCCGAAGCGATAACGGACCCAGTCCTCCGGCACGGACACATCCGGCATGGCAACGATTGGGATGGGCCGCACATCCCCGAGTTCCGGGTTCCTCGCCAAAGCAATTCGCCAGAACAAGTGTACGCGATATTGTATCAGGAGTGCGCAGATCAACACCACGATGACCGTTGCTAGGACCACGCCCGGCAGCCGGCGATGACCGACATGGCGAACTGGTTCCGGCACACCTTGATTTTCAGTGTTCATCGTTGCACCACCCGCATATCTTACCCAGTTTAGGAATAACCCAGCAACCCCCACAGGAATCATTGCTCTCGGCTTTCCTGCCACCATCCGCCGCGAGGCAGGGAAGAAAACGATCCTCGAAAAAAATTCCGCCACACTCTCTTGACACTTTACGGCAGCAGTCGTATAATCAGCCATTGTACGACACGTGCCGTAAGATCGGAGCACCGCAATGGCCAAACCCCTTCCCTCCTTGGGCGAATACGAAATCCAGGTGCTGCGGCTGGTCTGGCAACACCAGCCCTGCACCGAACGACACGTCAGCGACCTGATCCAGAAGGAGCGGGCCGTCGGCCGCACCACCGTGTTGAAGACCATCCAACGCCTGGAGGCCAAAGGTCTGCTGGCCCGCGTGCCGGGCGAAACGCCCATCCGCTTCCGCGCCGCCGTCGAGGAAAAACGCCTGCTGCCGGCCCTGATCGGCCGGTTCGTCGAAGGCGTGCTGGGCGGCTCGGCCGGGCCGCTGGTCGCCTACCTGGCCGATTCCGGCAAGCTTTCCGAAAAGGACCTCAAAACCCTGCGAGTGATCGCCCAGAAGATCGGCGAACCCACAGAGCAAAAATAGAGGGTGAAGAAATGGGGACTGGCTCCGAGCCGTGGCCCAAAACGCCCGTACAAGAGCCGTCCCGCGAGGTGCCTGTCCCCATTTCTTCACCCCGATTGGTGCCGCCATGCTGACGATGATTCCAACGCTCAACGGCTGTGCCCAGCGATGGCTGGAGGCGATGGGGGCCGTCCTTTGGCAGTCGGCCGTGCTGGTGGCGTTGGCGGCGTTGATTGCCTGGTGCCTGCGGCGATCTTCGCCGGTGGTGCGCTACTGGCTGTGGCAGATCGTGGCCATCAAACTCCTGCTGATGCCCTTCTGGACTTTTTGGGTGCCGTTGCCTTCGTGGGCGAAAAGCACGCCGGTGAGCCCGCCGGCCGTATCGCAACCGGCGGATAGACCGGGCGGCGAGTTGCAGGCGCCATCGCCTCGGCATTGATTGCCGTTGGCGGAAGGCCCGGGCGCAGCGGCCGGCGGAAATGCGGCGTCGTTCTGGGAACCGCTGGCAGCGATCACCCGGCAAGCGTGGCTCCTGTTGACGTGGTGTGTGGTTGTTGTCGGCCAGGTCCTCCGTCTGGTGAATCAACGTTTGCGGCTGGCAAGGTTGCTCAAGCAGTCGGTTCCCGTCACGGGAAAGGGGACAGTCCCCATTTGTGCGCAGCACCCTTCGGGCCGTTCCGGCAAATGGGGACTGTCCCCTTTTTCCCGAGGAGCTTGCCGCCCTGGTGACGGAATTGGCCCGAGAGATTGGCCTCCGCCGCGTGCCGGCGGCCGTGTCGGTGACGGGCGACTGTCCGTTGTTTGTTTGCGGCCTCTGGCAGCCGCGGTTGGTATTGCCCAGCCGGCTGCTGGCCTCGCTCAGTCGGGCCGAGCGGCGGCAAGCCATCTTGCACGAGTTGGCGCATATCAAGCGGCGCGATCTGATTTGGGGATGGCCCGTCGAAATTGCGCGGACGGTCTATTTTTTCCACCCGCTGGTCTGGTGGGCGGCCTATCAACTGCGGCTGGAACGGGAGTTGGCCTGCGACCAGTTGGCAATGGCCCGCAGCGGTCATCCGCCGGCTGAGTACGCCCAGACGCTGGTGCAGGTGGTCAGTCACGCCTCAGAGCCGGCGGCCATCCAAGCGGCAGCCATCTCCGCCGGGCTGACGGGCGGTAAAGAATCGAAATGACACATCGCATAAGAGTTCGGGGGGTTCCGTCTTACATTCTGCAATTTACAACTTGCATTCGGGTTCCTGAAGGGAGAAGTACCATGACAAACCCATTTGGTCCCTGGGCAACGTTGATGGACGCGGGATCGAATCCCCAACTCAGCGCATTTCTGGCGGCGGCGGCTGACGATGCTCGTGTCCGTGAGCCAGACCAGCCCGGCGCTCCCGCGGCGGAATCTGCTGTGGCTTGCCTGCCTGGCGCTGCTCGCATTTGCGCTGCCGACTCTCCGGCAGGGCGCCAGCCCAATCCTGGCCGCGGAAGAGGATCGCGCGGTGACGACGAAGCCCTCGCACTCTGCTGCGATCACCGAAATTGAGAAACTGGGAGGTAAGGTTACCCTTGATGAAAACAGCGCCGGCAAGCCGGTTGTCTCGGTGGATTTCTTTCGTCGCCCAATCACCGACGCCGACCTGATACACGTCGAAGGACTGACGCAACTCAAATACCTTGGCCTCAATTTTACCGAAGTGACGGACGCGGGATTGGAGCGTCTGCAAGGGCTTACGCAGTCGAGGGGCTGTTGTTCGCTGGAACTAAGGTCACGGACGCCGGATTGCAACACCTCGAGCGGCTGACTCAGCTCAAAACGGTGCATCTCCCGGAAACAATCACGGATGCCGGACTGAAACATCTCCAAGGGCTGACGCAGCTTCAATTGCTCTCGCTGTCGGGAACCAAAGTGAGCGACACGGCGCTGGAACAGATCAAAGGGTTGAGCCAGCTCAAAGCCCTCTTCTTGAAAAGAACCAACGTGACCGACGCCGGATTGAAAGATCTTCGCGGGCTGTCCAATCTCGAACGGCTGGACCTGTCGGAAACCAAGGTCACGGACGCCGGGCTGGAACACCTCGCAGGATTAGCGAAACTCAAGACGTTGTCGCTCGCAGGCACGGGGGTCAGCGAGGAGGGCGTCAAGAGGCTGCAAGCGGCACTGCCCAACTGCAAGATCGCTACGAAACAACCGACCGCGCCGAAGCCGACCGCGCGAAGCCAACCGCGCTAGACAAGGAATTCCGGCGGATTAGCCTCGAACTGAGTTGCCAAAGCCTGGGAGTGTCGGCCGTGCAATACGCGATCTTCGACACGGACCCTGTCGCCGTTTTCAAGGCTGAAATCAATGGGCCAGCCGGAAAGGACTATCGCCAGCAGCTTCAACGGGCGGAAAGCAAGAGCCAGAGAGAGGCACAGTGCGCTATCCAAATGAAGCAGAGTTGGGACGCCGTCTTCCGCGGCGTCACCGGGGATAATCTCTATCTGCTCACGTCGGAGCCCCATTCCAACATCTTGTCGAACAACCGCGTAAACGACAAGCAATGGATCGCCACGAAGTTCCAGGAAGTCGATAGGAAGCCGGTCTGCTGGTGCGTTCCGGTTGAGGTGAAGAAAGGCGAACAGATCGGCGTCAAACTCACTGTGGGTAACATCTTTGATCTGGGCGCCGCCTTCGACGAGGCCGTGCGAGAAGCGGAACAACCCAAATGACGCAGGGCTACTCTTGATCGTCTGGGGAATCGAAACCGGGACGCAATTGGAATGCGGCCCCAACGCTCACAGAAAGGAGCAATGCTATGTCAAACCAATACGGTCCTTGGGCAACGCTGATCGACGCCGGAGGGAATCCGCAACTCAGCGCGTTCTGGCGGCGGCGGCTGACGATGCTCGTGCCCACGAGCCAATCCAGCCCCGTGCTTTCGCGGCGGAATCTGCTTTGGCTTGGCGCGGCGGGAGTGCTGACGGGCGTTGTGCCGACCCTCCGCTCTGCCCCCGCATTGGCCGAGGAAGAGAAGCCGGCCGAACAAGCCAAAAAGTCATTGTTGGGGGCGCATTATCGTCGCTGCAAACTTGAAGACCAAGCCCAAAGGCGCTAGCGAAGAAGAGGATCGCCTTGGGGATGTCCGCGGGATCATCGCTGTCGATCCGGAGACGGGGCGGTGGGAAAAGATCACGGACGGTGGGCATGACGTGCGAATCTCACCCGACTGCAAACTCCTGGCTTTCTTAAAGGAGGTCACTCCTAGAAAGCCGCCCCACGGATTATCTGATTTTTGGACCTACGACTTGACCACTCACAGAGAATCTCGGTTCCTAGATGACGGAGAAGGCCGTTTTCGTCTGTCCGATCCCGGAGATCTCATGACAGGGCATCCCGTGATGTGGTCGCCGGATGGCAAACAGATTATCGCCAGCGTGATACGCGAGGCTGGGGACGGCACATTCTTCAAGGTTGTAGCACGGCTTGCTAACCGCGATGGCTCTGGCTCGACGAAGTTGCTCATGCGGGAGTTGGACGAGATCAACGACTGGTCCGGCGACGGCCAATGGTTTGCGGTGGTGACGAAGCGTGAGCCGCCCTTTGGCCGCGGTTACCAGCTCTATCGGATGCGCCCAGACGGCACCGAAGAACTGCGGCTGACCAAGGATGGATTGAACTGTTACCCTCGATTCTCGCCCGACAGCCAGAAAATCCTCTACTTGCACCAAACCGCAAAAGACGGCAACTCGCTGCACGTGGTGGACCTGGACGGGAAGAACGACCGTGAGATTCTCCGCGAAGAAGGGGTGGTTGGTGTGGAGTCGGGTTGCTGGTCGCCGGATGGCCGCCGCCTTGCGGTCCAGCGGGCCAACTATCAACCAGGCGGGAAGAGACTCTACGCAAAGCCGGGAGAGAGCAACTGGTGGCTCGAAATCATGGACACCGACGGTACGAACCGCCGCAAGCTTTCACTGGTCGGGGCCAAGATCATCTGGGTCGACCAACCTGACTGGCGTTAGAAACGCTCCACCCGCTTTGACTTCCCCGGCAGGTTCGCTATGATGAATGCCACCATTCAGCATAGGGAGAACCTGCGATGGACAAGTGGCCGTTGGGCGTGTTTGCCAGCATCGACGCCGGTTTGGGCGTAAAACTCGAAGTGGCCCATGAACTGGGCGTGCCGACGATCCAACTGCACGCCCCGCACCGCTCGACCCGCACCAAACAACAGGCCGAGCAGTTCCTGGCCCGGCTGAAGACGCTGGGCATCCGCATCAGCGTGGTTTTCGGCGGCTTCGAGGGCGAAAGCTACGCCGACATCCCCACCGTGGTTCGCACCGTAGGCCTGGTGCCGCCCGAGACACGCGGCCGCGCGGCTGGCAGAGATGAAGGAGATTTCCGATTTCGCCCGGCTGCTGGGCGTGGACGCGGTGGGGCTGCACGTCGGCTTCGTGCCCCACGACGCGGCCGACCCGCTGTACGGCGAAATCCTGACCGTCACCCGCCAACTGTGCGATCACTGCAAGGCCAACGGGCAGAACCTGCACCTGGAGACCGGACAGGAAGCGGCCGACACGCTGCTGAAGTTCCTGGGCGACGTGGGCCGCCAGAACCTGTTCGTGAACTTCGACCCGGCCAACATGATCCTGTACGGCTCGGGCGAGCCGATCGAGGCGCTCCGGAAGGTCGGCCGCTACGTCCGCAGCGTTCACTGCAAGGACGCCAAGTGGGCCGCCCGGCCGGGGCAGGAGTGGGGCGCCGAAGTGCCGCTGGGCGAAGGCGACGTCGGCATGGAGAACTTCCTGCGCACGCTCAAGGACCTCGGCTACACAGGCCCCTTGACCATCGAACGCGAGATTCCGCAGGAGCCCGCCCGGCAGAAGGAAGAGATCGGCCGCGGCATCCGGCTGTTGAACGAATTGAAGGGGAAGATTGGCTAAGTAGCAGGCACACTCCGTGTGCCGTCCGCAGCTTCGCTTATGCGTTAGCCAACCATTTGCCGAGAGAACACGTTATTCAGGCAGACGGCACACGGAGTGTGCCTGCTACTCCGAACCATGATCCACACCGCGCTGAGCATCGTCGAAGCGGGCGGCGATCTGTCGATGGAGCAGATGGCCGCGGCGATGGGCCAGATCATGGACGGCGCCGGCGATCCGGCGCAAGTTGCGCGGCTGCTGGCGGCCCTGCACCGCAAGGGCGAAACCGTGGCGGAGGTGGCCGGCGCGGCGGCGGCCATGCGCCAGCGCATGACGCCCATCCGCTCCGCGCGGCCCGATCTGATCGACACCTGCGGCACCGGCGGCGACGGCTCGAAGACCTTCAATATCTCGACGGCCGCCGCGCTGGTGACCGCGGCCGCGGGCGTGCCGGTGGCCAAGCACGGCAATCGCGGCATCACCAGCCGCAGCGGCTCGGCCGACGTGCTCGGCGCCCTGGGCGTGAATATCGAAGCCGACGTGGCCTGCGTCGAGGCCTGCCTGGAAGAGTTGGGCATCTGCTTCTGTTTTGCCCCCCTGCTGCACACGGCGATGAGGCACGTGGCCCCCATCCGAAAGCAATTGGGCACGCCGACGATTTTCAACATTCTCGGGCCGCTGGTGAATCCGGCCTCGGCACCGTTTCAGTTGTTGGGCGTGGGCCGGGCGGAATTGCAACCGCTGCTGGCCGAGGCCCTGCTGCGGTTGGGCGTCGGCCGCGTCCTGGTCGTACACGGGTCGGACGGTTTGGATGAAGTCACGCTCGGCGGCGTCACGAATGTGATCGAGGCCGGCGGCGGCCGGTTGCGGCAATTCGCCTGGACGCCGGCCGATTTCGGCCTCGATCGGGTCGAGTTGCCGGCCTTGCAGGTGAGTGGACCGGCCGAGAGCGCGGAGATGATACGGGGAATTCTGGCTGGCCGCCGCGGCCCGCCGCGCGACATCGTCGTGGCGAACGCCGCGGCCGCGCTGTGGACGGTGGGCCGCTCGCCGTCGTTGTTGGAGTGTGCCAGCCAAGCCGCCGAAGCAATTGACACGGGCGCCGCTGGCGAACTGTTGACGCGGCTGGTCGAGCGGACCGAGCGTGCGTAGTGCCGTAAGTCGATCTCACGCGAAGGCGCAAGGCGCAGAGAGAGACAGGTTAACTCGACCCCAAGAATCCCCCAATAATGCCGAGGATCGGTTTCAGCCGCTTTGTTGCGCGGTCGACATCCACGCCGAAGTTCTCCAGGGCCGTCGCCCCGAGCAGATAGAGTGAACCTTTGGGGGCGAAGACGACCGGGCAGGTGAGCGTCTCGTCGAGTTCCGGCAGGGTGAAGAGAGCCTCGCCCATCAGGCGGCGGTCGTGCCGTCCGTCGGCCAGTATGAGATCGCGCGTCCGCAAGGGGACCAAGCCAATCCCTTCCAGACGGTCCTCGGGCACAAACGAGTAGATCGCGCCCGTGTCGACCCAGAATTCCTCTTCGAAAAAGCGGCTGGGATCGGCCGGATTCGCCAATTTGACGGCCACCTTGAACATTCCCATGCGTAAGTTCCTCTACCACGATTGTACTTCTGCTGCGGTGGCAGTCAATCAGGTTTCGTCGTGGCGATGACCGTACTGTCTGCCCTCTTCCCTCGCCTCTCGCCCCTTTCCTCTGCTACAATGGGTTCTATGCCACGGCGTTGCTATATCCAGACTGTTGGTTGCCAGATGAACGTGTTGGACAGCGAGTTGGTCGCGGCCGACTTGCTGCGGGCCGGCCACGAGGTGGTCGACAGCGTGCGCCACGCCGACACCATCTTGTTGAACACGTGCAGCGTGCGGCAGCACGCCGAGGACAAGATATACAGCGCTTTGGGCCGGCTGAAACAAGTTAAAGACAAACGCCCCGGCACGATCATCGGCGTCCTGGGCTGCATGGCGCAGAAGGATCAGCAGCAGATCATCCGCCGCGCCCCGCACGTCGACCTGGTGGTCGGGCCCGGCCAGTTGGGCCAATTGCCCGCGCTCCTGGAACAAGTGGCGGCCGGCGGCGGGCCCCGGATCGAGGTGAGCCTTGATCGCAGCGCGGGCAGCCGGGCGTCGGTTCAGCAGAGCTTCGCCCGATTCGTCCCCAGCCGGCCGAAAAAGGGGACAGTCCCCCTTTGTGCGAAGCACCCTACGGGCCGTTCCGGCAAAGGGGGACTGTCCCCCTTTTTCGGCCCCAGGCGATGGTGCGGGTGATGTTCGGCTGCGACAAGTTCTGCACCTATTGCATCGTGCCGCGGGTGCGCGGGCCGGAACAGAGCCGACCGGCCGCCGACATCATCGACGAGGTCCGCCGCCTGGCCGACGACGGCTGTCTGGAAGTGACGTTGTTGGGCCAGACAGTCAACAGCTACAAAGACGCGTCTGGCCCGCACACGGTCGGCCTGGCCGACTTGCTCTGCAAGCTGCACGCGATCGAGGGCCTCCGCCGGCTGAAGTTCGTCACCAATTATCCCAAGCACATGACGGCCGACTTGCTCCAGGCGGTGCGCGACCTGCCGAAGGTCTCGCCCTACCTGCACGTTCCGGCCCAGAGCGGCTCCAACGCCGTGCTCGGGCGGATGAAGCGGGGCTACACGGTCGAGTCGTATCGCGAGATGCTCGGCCACATCCGCGAGCTGCTGCCGCACGCGGCCGTCACCAGCGACTTCATCGTCGGTTTTTGCGGTGAGACGGACGAGGAGTTCCAGCAGACGGTCGAACTGGTGCGCGACGCCCGGTTCAAGAACAGCTTCATCTTCAAGTACAGCGCCCGGCCGGGCACGAAGGCCGCGGAGCTCTACGCGGACGACGTGCCCGAGCCGCTCAAGCGACAGCGGAACAACGAACTGCTGGCCGTGCAGAACGCGATCAGTCTGGAAGACAACCAGCCGCTTCTCGGCCGCACGGTGGAGATTCTGGTGGAGGGGCCGAGCAAAGTCAGTCGCAAGAAACCGGACGAGGGCGGGACGTTGCAGTTGGTCGGCCGCACCGTCTGCGACCGGATTGTGGTGTTCGACGGCCCGCCCGAGTTGACCGGCCGCATTCTGCCGGTCGTGATTGAGAAGGTGGACGCATTCACGTTGCTCGGGCGTCCCGCATAGAGCGGCAACGGGCGGTTGGCCGGCGTCATGGACGCCCCTTTGGCTCTGATTCAGGGCATTTTAGGCCACGGGCTCCGACGATTCCACAATGGTGTGTTTTGCAGCACAACCAGCCCTACGCACATCGGCGACGGCCGAGCGAATTGCCCCCTCTAGGGATTCGGCATCGCGGTCAAACGTCACGAACGCCGCGCCGTTGCCAGACCAGGGCGTGCCGTCGTCGCAACCGGCGGCGTACAACGCCTCGGTCAACTCGGGAGTCATCACTTCGCAGTTGGCCAATACTACGGTGAAATGGTAGTTCATTCGTCAGGCCTCCTTATGCTCACAGGCGTCTACCGCCCGTCGGATCGAAGCAGCATGATGTTCCGGACAGCGGGGTGTCGAAAAAACGGAAATACGATGTCCGTCACGGCTTCTCTCGGGACAGAGCAAGTAGCCCCACGCGTGGGCATGTCCGCCGGCCATCTCCAGCCGCCAGCCTTTGGCGAATGCATAATCGACGGCTGCGCGGATATGCTTGTTTCTTGTGGCGGTTCATCGCATTCCGATCTTAGCATGGCGCGGTGGTCGGGGCAACCGGTTGAAATGGGGATAAGGGCGCTGAGTCGTAGTATATGATCCCGCAACCAAGACCCAAGTCCCAAGACCAAAGACCCCGTTACGGCGTCCGCAATTGCCGGACGCGCCCTCACGGCCTCTCGCCCGAGAACAGCGTGACGCGGTACTTCAGCACCAGCGGCTTGCCCGGTTCGAGCGTGATCGGTTGCAGCCCGGGGTACGAGACGTTCAGAAAGCCGAAGCCGTGCCGCAGGAGCCAGCCGTTGTTCGGGTAGCCGGGATTCGACGGCATGTTGTCAACGCGGGCGCCGGCGGCCTGGCCCTTGAAGGTCCCGCTGATCTCGGCCCAAGGATGACGCGAGAGCACGCCGTCCTTCTTCGAGATTCCCTGGTCGGTGCGAATGGCCGTCTTTTCGGCGCCGCCGTCGCGCGGGGCGAAGCGGAAACAGAAACCGCCGAATCCCTTCTTGCCTTCCGGCGTGCCCACGATCTCGACCGGCCGGTCCACGGCCTCGAAGCGAAGCGTGAACTCCAAGAGCCGCCGGTTGTCGGCGGCGGCGTGCGCGAGAATCTCGACGTCTTCCTTCACGAACTTCCGATCGCCGTCGAACCACCCATTCTCGATCGCCAGCCGGGCCTGCGGGCCGTCCGTCTCGCGGGCCTTCCAACCTACGAACCGTTGCCGAAACTCCTTGACCATCCAAACGTCGCCCTTCTTGCCGCCCACGCTCACCTCGGGCCACATCCAGGAGATACCCCGGTGATGCGGATGATCGGGATTGAAGTTGTCGGTCAGCACGGCGCCGTCCGGGGCGTAGACCGGGTGCAGATAGGACGATCGCCGCATCTCCTCCGGAAAACCAGGTGCCAGAACCATGCCGTAGTTGTAGACGAACACGGGCTTGCCGTTGTCCGAGAACTCCAAGGCCGTGGGGCTCGTTTCCTGGAAGCGAAACGGCGATTGCCCGGCCGCGGGCGAGGCAGCACAAAGAACCAGGAGTATGGCGAGGGAACGGGTCATGGTCTCTCCGGATTGACGAAGCGGGTGGGTGTTGTTCGATGGGAAAGCGCACCGGCCTGATTGCCCCATGCTAACCGGCCGCCGGCGCGCGGTCAAGAAACCGGGGATGTTCTCGTTCCCACGAAGAGCGTGGGAACAAGGCGTGGCGAGGTTTCTTGGCATTGGTTTGGAGGGCCAAAGGCCCTGCCGTTCGCCCAGCCCACGGGCAACGCCCTGGGGAACAGAGACGATCCTGCCCATCTTTCGGCCCAACGGGCCAACCACTCGGCGAGCGATTGGCCCGTTGGGCCGACAACACGGGTTCGAATGGACAACTTCTCCCAGGGCGTTGCCCGTGGGCTGGGTGAATGAAGCCCCTTCGGGGCAGACTGACGATGCCAAGAAATCTTGCCAAGCCTGCGTGGGAACAAGGCGTTCGCACAAGCCGGCGGCCGTGCTATACTTGCCGGAGCAACCGCCTCCGGAGGAAACTGTCATGGAAATTCTCAAAACGATCATCATGGGCCTGGTGGAAGGCATCACGGAGTTCTTGCCCATCTCGTCGACCGGCCACCTGATCCTGACCGGCCACCTGTTGGGCTTTGACGATCTGGTGGGAAGCGAAATGGCCCACGCCTTTGAGATCGTGATCCAGCTCGGCGCCATTCTGGCGGTGGTGGCCGCTTATCCGGGCCGATTCATGGGGCTGCTGCGATTCAAGGAGAACCGCGGGCTATCGGGCCTTCGCGGGCTGACTCTGCTGGCGATCACCTCCATCCCGGCGGCCCTGCTGGGATTTGCGACCCACAAGCTCATCAAGGAGAAACTCTTCAGCGATATTACCGTTGCAGCGGCCCTGGCCGCGGGCGCCGTTTGGATCTTGGTGGTCGAGTACATCCGCCCCCGCGTCAAGACGGAGGGCGTCGACAACATTACCTGGAAGGAGGCGTTGTCGATCGGCCTTTTCCAGTGCCTGGCCCTCTGGCCCGGCATGTCGCGGTCGGCCTCGACGATCTTGGGCGGCATGATTTCGGGGGTCGATCGCAAGACGGCCACCGAGTATTCGTTCTTCGCGGCCGTGCCCATCATGATCGTGGCGACGGTCTTTGAGTTCTACAAGAGCTACCACCTGTTGGACGCGGCCCATCTGGGCATGTTCGCCATCGGCTTCGCGGTGGCGTTCGTATCGGCCTGGGCGGCCGTGAAGGTCTTCATCCACTTCTTGAGCCGCCACACGCTGGCTCCCTTCGGTTGGTACCGGCTGATCGTGGCGGCGCTGGTGGTGTGGTGCGTGGTGTACTGATTCGCACGATGGGCTGGGACAGCGGAAGAGGCATCGTCGTTCAAGAATCGTCCTTACCGGATTCGACAGTGATTCTGTCGGAACTCTTGCCATCGCGTACCAAGATGTCGCCGCTCCAACGCGCCATGCCGAAATGATGGCGGACATCGAGGACTGATAGCCGTGAAGCCCTTCATCCACTTCTTGAGCCGCCACACGCTGGTTCCGTTCGGCTGGTACCGGCTGGTCGCGGCGGCGCTGGTGGTGTGGTGCGTGGTGTATTGAACCGATCTTCGCTGTTGGCGCCGGCGCGGTGCCAAGAATCGTCCTTTTCTCCAGCCCAAGCGTGAAACGCCCGGGCTAAAGAAAAGCGGCCTGTTTCCCGCGGATACCCGATGCCGTGGGAAGTCCACGTCGTTCAGTCATCGACGATCATCCAGATCTTGTCCGATATTCGATAATCGCCACCGCCCTTACCTCGCGACCACTTCCAAACGGTGTCGAACGTTTTTGCAGGGCTGCGGTAAATCTGGAATTCTGCGGGAGTGAACCCCGTCGTGTAGATCGCGACACGTTCTTCGCCAACCACGATTTCGCGTGCTGGCCACAGTCTTCGAAGCGCCTTCGGGACGCGGGGGTCGTCGGGCTGAATCCACCGGTCGTCTCTCCCGCGCCGCAACCGTCCATCAGTTCGCAGCCCGCTGCCACGATTTCATCGGCATGCCGGCGGGCGTATTGATAAGGGGTTTGCGTACCCAACGCGGTAAGGCCGAGCACGATCAGCGCCAACGAAGCAAGGACACCACGCGCCGGGCGATGCTGTCGCACAGCAGCAAACAGAAACATCGCGCCGATTGCTTCGCCGACTCCCTGCCAAGGGCCATAGGCAACAACCATCCAAACGCCAATGACCGTGACGGCGATAATGACCAGTAATGACCGCAACTTGAATGGCCCAGGTGACGCCGGCCTGGTCAGGCGTTCAAGAACGAGACCGAACACCGCAACCAGGCACACGAGGACGCTAACTACAAGCACCGCCTCCCAACATATCCATACCCCCGGATCCTTCTTCAGTTCTTCCACCAGGTATTGAATACGGTATGCGCAAATAACGACTCCCGCTCCGCAAACCGCCATGGCGATCGCCACGGCCCTTCGCACGTTGTCGATGAACCTCAAGTAACCTGCGTTCGATAGGGTAGCTTCCGGCGTGGCAGCGGCGTCGAGCGCCGCGTCACGTGCCACTGGCGATTGAGGCTCGATATGTCGCTCGTCCGATTGCTCGGCCATGACGTGTGACGGCTGCCAAACAGGCTCGCGGAAGAGATAGTCCACCCAACGTCCATTCTATGTCGTGGGCGTAGGGCCCGGCAACCCCCCCGCGCCGCTACCACTGGACTCGCGCGTAAGGTATGATCACGACATCGTAGGTCGCGATCGCTCGTACCATCGACCAAGCGCGGCCGGTCCGCAAGACACCCCTCTCTCCGTTCCGGGAGCAGAATCATGGAGCCAACATCTACCCGACGCGATTTCGTGAAGGCCGTGGCGCTGGGCGCAGCAGCGTGCGCCGCCGACGGCGCTTTGGCAAGCGGCGCCGAGACGGTGCGCCCAGCGGGCGGCAAGGCCATCGTCTGCGAGAGTCTGGGACGCATCGTCATCCTCCGTTTTGACCGGGGCGACAAGCTCCGCGAAGGAATCCGTTCGAAGCTTCAGGAGTTGGGAATCAGGAATGCGGTCCTGCTCAGCGCCATCGGCACTTTCGAGAAGGCCCGCTTCCACCGCATCAAGAACACCAACCCGCGTGCGGAAGACGAGATCATCGAGATCGAAGGCCCTATGGAGTTGGCCTCCGTGGCGGGAATCATCGCCGACGGCGAGCCGCATTTCCACATGGTGTTTCAGGACTTGCACCGCGCCTACGCCGTTCACCTGGAGGACGGCAGCGTGGTCTGCTATCTGGCCGAGATCGTTCTCGGGGAGCTGAAGGGCGTCGAACTGACCCGCATTCGCAACGAGTCGGCATTCCCGTGTTGGAGAGGAAGGCATGACGGCCGCCGTTGCCCGCGGCGGCGGTCTCGCAAAGACTCGACGGCGACAAGGCTTGCCGCCGCAAGCCCTACGACAAGCTGCGGCTGCCGCCCGACGATTCGATCAAATAATGCCGCTGTCCATCGATCCGGCCGCCGGCCTGAGGCCCAACAGCATCGTCGTGCTCTCGGGCTCATCCTTGGCAAACAGCACCAAATCGTCCTGCCAATCGCCGAAGAACCAACAGACTCGGTCCAACGTTGCACGCACGGCGCTGCGGTACGAGGTGAGTTCCAGGTTTGGCCCCTCCACCGTCCACGTGCCGCCGGGACAATTGATTCGCTCGCCGCGATTGCCGACGATCTGTTGCCGATAGCGGCCGCGGGCCTGCAAGTCGACGATCACCGTGCTCCCGGCGGCGTCGACGTAGAACTGCCACGGCCCCAGCACGTCCTCGGGCCGGAGCGCGCGGGCCGAAGGCGTCGGCGCCGCGAGCGTCGCCAGAAGCGCGTCGGTCGACGGCTCGCGCGGCTTCCTGCGGTGCAGTTCGTAGCCGAGCCAGCCCAAACAGACCGACACGATCACTCCCGGCGGGAGAACGGTGAGGCCGGGACCGTACGGGTCGCACGACGCGGCGGCCGTAATCACCAGCACCAGCACGCCGAGGAGAGTCAAGGCCGCCCACGCGCAGTGTCGCCGCCAGTCCGGGCCAATGCCGTGCAGCACGGCCCCCAGAATGCACACGCCCAATGGCACCACCGCGAACAGGAAGAAGAGAAAATCGGGTGAAAGCCACCAACATGGCGGCCGAGCAGGTCCTCAGCCGGCCTCGGCCGACGAGGGAATGAACAGCAGGGTCAAGAGCGCGATGGCCGGAATCCGCGTAAGGCACTTGAGCATGGTCGGCTTCCTCCTGCGGCGACCCAAAAGAACGGGCCAGCGTGAGCACGCTTCACCCATTCTATCACAAACGGCGGAAACAAACCAAGTGGGACACACACCCACCAGGGCCGACCAGTTATTCACTGTGGGAGGCGACTCCTGTCGCCGATTGCCTGAATGCCGCCCGTTCTTCGGCGACAGGAGTCGCCTCCTACAGCCGGATTTGGGAAAACTGATTAGCCCTGACACACCCACAACACGGCGGACGCGAGAACGGCGATGCAACGCATCCTCCGGGGGTCACAAGGGGGGTGGCGAGCTCGTGGCAGACCTCGCCGACGGACCTCATCCCTTGGAAGCATCTCGGAATTCACTACAATGCCGGGTGGCCCAATTCCTATTCCTCAGTCCTTATCCCCCGCCCCTATGCCTTCGATCTTGATCCAAAACGGCCGCGTGATCGATCCATCGCAAGGGATGGATCGCGTAACCAACCTCCTGGTGGCCGACGGTCGCATCGCCGCCTACGACGCCGCGCCCACCGGGCAGGAAACCCTGATCGAGGCCGCGGGCCGGATCGTCGCCCCGGGGCTGATCGACATGCACGTCCACCTCCGCGAGCCGGGCTTCGAGGAGGACGAAACCATCGAAAGCGGCACGGCCGCCGCCCTGGCCGGCGGGTTTGCCTCCGTCGCCTGCATCCCCAACACCGATCCCCCCATCGACACCCAGGGGGCCGTCGAGTTCATCCGCGATCGGGCCGCCCGCGCCGACCACTGCAACGTGTTCGTGATCGCCTGTGCGAGCAAGAACCGCGAAGGGAAGGAGCTGGCCGAGATCGGGCAGTTGGTCGAAGCGGGGGCCGTGGCCTTCAGCGACGACGGCGCCCCGGTGTACGACGCCGAGCTGATGCGCCGGGCCTTCGAGTATTGCCTGATGTTCGACAAACCGGTGCTGAACCATGCCGAAATCCGCGAGCTCACCCAGCACGGCGTGATGCACGAGGGGCTTACCTCACTGATCCTGGGCCTCTCGGCGATTCCCGCCGCTGCCGAGGACGTGATGACCAGCCGCGACATCGCCCTAGCCGAGGCCACCGGCGGCCGACTGCACATCATGCACGTCTCCACCAGCAACAGCATCGACGCCCTGCGGCGGGCCAAGAGCCGCAAGGTGCGGGTCACCGCCGAGGCCACCCCGCACCACTTCACCTTGACCGACGAGTCGCTCCGCACCTTCGACTCGAACTTCAAGATGAGCCCGCCGCTGCGGGGGCGGGAGCACGTCGAGGCCGTGATTGCCGGGCTGGCCGACGGCACCATCGACGTCATTGCCAGCGATCATGCCCCGCACGCCCGAGAGAAGAAGATGCAGGAGTTGGACCAGGCCCCCTTCGGCATCGTCGGGCTGGAGACGTCGCTGGGGCTGGTGATTACGCGGCTGATCGAGCCGGGCCACCTCGACTGGCCCGCGGCAATCGGCAAAATGTCGCTCAATCCGGCCCGAATCCTGGGCATTCCCAAGGGCACCCTGCAAATCGGGGCCGACGCCGACATTACGGTCATCGACCCGAAGGCGCGCTGGACGGTCGATCCGGCGAAGTTCCGCTCGAAGAGCACGAACACGCCCTTCGCCGGCATGGAACTCACCGGCCGGGCCGAGGTGGTGATCGTCGGCGGGAGAGTGAAGTTCCGGATTCCCTCATGTCGCTCCTGATTGACGGCTACAATCTGCTCTACGTGACCGGCATCGTGGGCCGCGGCGGCGGGCCGGGAACGTTCCACCGCAGCCGGCTGGCGCTACTGAACTTCCTGGCCGAATCGCTCGATCCAGAGGAACTGCCGCGAACCACCGTCGTGTTCGACGCCCACGAGACCTCGGGCCTGCCGCAGGCGCTGGAATATCGCGGCATCCGCGTGCGTTTCGCCACGAAATACGAGGCGGCCGATGACCTGATCGAGGAGTTGATCCGGGCGGATTCGGCGCCGCGGCGGCTGGTGGTGGTTTCCAGCGATCACCGCATCCAGCGTGCCGCGCGGCGGCGCAGGGCCAAGGCGGTCGATAGCGACGCGTGGTATGGCGACCTGGTGCGGACCCGGAGGGAGCGCCACGAGGAGTCGCCGGCGACGCCGGGCCGGCCACCCGTTCCGCTGCTGGAAGAAGACGTCAACTACTGGCTCCGGCAGTTCGGCGGCGAGTCGCTGCTGACGGAATTCGTCGCCCGCGAATCGGGCATCCGGCCGGCCGCGCCGAAAAGCCCGCCGAGCCGCCCGCTTCCGACAAGCCCATCCCTAGCGACGCAGGCCCGATCGACAATCCCTTTCCTCCCGGCTACGGCGAGGACCTGCTGGAGGAGATGTGAATTGAAAATTGAAAATTTTCAATTTGCCGCTTCGCGCGGGAAATCCCGCTCGACGATGGCGATGAACTCTTCGAGCGTGGCCGCCTGGGCGATTTGGCGGCGAAAGGCGCGTGCGCCGCGTTGGCCCTGACCATAGCAACAGGCGTAGCTCCGCATCAGGATCGTTCCCTTCACCGCTCCGAAGCGCTCGACGACCAGCCGGTAATGATCGAGAAGGAGGTTTCGCTGCTGGTCCAGCGTGGGATCGGGCGGAACCGGCTCGCCGCGGAGCGCGGCCGCCGCTTGGGAGAAGAGCCACGGCCGGCTGAGCGCCGCGCGGCCGATCATTACGCCATCGACCCCGTAGCGGCGAAACGCCTCGACCACCGCGGCGGGCGTTCGCAAATCGCCATTGCCCACCAGCGGTATGCGGCTCAGGTGCGGCTTGATCCGGGCGATCTCATTCCAGTCGGCCGAGCCGCGGAAGAGGTCTTCGGCCGTTCGCCCGTGTACCGTCACGGCCGCTCCGCCGGCGGCTTCCACGGCCTGGGCCACGTCGATGGCGTTGATCGTGTCGCGGGTGCAGCCTAAGCGGATCTTGGCCGTCACCGGCGCCGGCGCACAGGCGGCCGCCACGCGGGCCACGATCTGGCCCACGCGATCGGGATACCGCAACAGATACGAGCCGCTCTGGGCCTTTTGGGCCACGTCGCGCACCGGGCAGCCGAAGTTGATGTCGACCAGGCTGACGCCAAGCTCCTCGACCAGCCGCCGGCCCACCGCGGCCAGCGCGGCCGGGTCGTTGTCCCAGATTTGCACGGCCAGGGGCCGCGGCTCTTCCTTCACGCCCCACAGCCGATCGGGAAACTCGCCCGTGCGAAGGTCGATGTGCAGGAACCCGCGGGCGCTGAGCATTTCGGTCGCCGGCAGGCCCACTCCGCCAAACCGCCGGATCATCTGCCGGTAGGCATAGTTGGTGAATCCGGCCATCGGTGCCTGAAACACCGGCGGATCGACCACGAGCGTACCGATATGCAGCGATGATACGTGCGGTAGAGTCACGATCGTTGGTGGCGCGGCAATGTTTCGTGGCCGCGCGCTCTTCCCTGGAGCCCGCTCTTTCGTGCCCGCGTGGCTTCGTCCCGAAGGGACGTTCGATAGTAGAAAGACTAAAGGAGTCGTTCAATCTTACCCATCTTGCCAATCAAAGACTCCCGCCCCCTTATTCATCGCAATTAGTGAGTCTCTATCCGCGTTAGCTCTGTGACGTTCATCTCTGACAACCAGTCGAAATTAAGTGTGAGGCTACCGATCGGATCGCCCTCTCGGTAGCCGAGTTCCTTGGCCTTTGCCAAATCTTGGCTCGCCTTTTCCTTCTCTCCCACAGATTCGTACAACCTTCCCCGCAATACGTAGGAGCCGTCGAACCCTGGACATAACCGGATGGCTTCCGTGAACGCCGTAATGGCCTTCTCCGACTCGCCCCTGTACGCATCGACGCACCCCAGTTGGCAGTAAGCCTCGCCGAAGCCCGGGTTAATCCTGATTCCTTCTTTGAAATCTGCCTCGCCTTTTTCCAACTCGTGACTGTGGATATATGCCTCACCCCGTACGTAGAACGCCATCGCCGTGATCGCCCCTTCACGAGCCGATTGAATTGCATCCGCTGCATCGGCAATCGCCTCCGGGAATTTCTTCAGCGAGCAGTAAGCGCTGCTCCGCAGGATACGTAGCCCAGGCTCATGGGAATTGATTGCCAGCCCTTTATCGCAATCCGCGATCACCCGTTCGAATTCCTTCATTCTGAGCAGGATCATTATCCGTTGAAAAAACGCGTCGGGGTTCTTCCCGTCAAGTTCAAGGGCTCGTGACGTGTCGGCAAGTGCTCGGTCGTACTCCCTCTTTTCCATATATGCTGCGCTGCGGTTAGCGTACAGCGATGTTTCTCTTGGATTGAGGCGAATCGCCTCGGTCGCGTCGGCTATCGCCCGCTCGTAATCCTTCTTTTTGAGATACGCTATGCTGCGATTAGCGTACGCCAACGTTTCTCTTGGATTGAGGCGAATCGCCTCCGTCGCGTCGGCTATCGTCCGGTCGTACTCCTTCTTTTTAAGATACGCCATGCTGCGGTTAGAATACGCCAATGCATGTCTTGGGTTAAGGCGAATCGCCTCGGTCGCGTCGGCTATCGCCCGCTCGTAATAGCCCGTTACACCATAAACGTCGCTTCGATTGGCGTATGCCGTGGCATGCCTGGGATCTAGCCGGATCGCTTCGTTCAAATCCACAAGCGCGCGCATGGTCGCGTGCCTTTTCGTACAAAAGCGCGCGATTGCTGAAGGCGTCCGCATAATTCGGATCGAGACGAATTGCCTCGCTAACGTCCGACAGCGCTCGATCTGCATCTCCGCACAAATGGTACACTAAAGACCGACACAGATACGCTTTGGCACTCTTGGGCGCCAAACGGACAGCCTCCTTGGCATCGTCCAATACCTGCGGCGCGAGTCCCATTTCCACGTAATTTATGGCCCGACACCGATAAGCCTCCGCGCAACTCGCATCGAGACGAATGGCCTCGGCGCAGTCGGCGTTTGATTGGTTCAACGCCCCTTTGCTACCATAGGCCTTCGCACGCCCAACATAACCGGCGCTACTCCCAGGCTCAGCCTGAATTGCGTCCGTGTAAGCCGCGATCGCCTCATCCAGTTGGTCGTTTTCAAGAAATCGGTCACCCCTCGACTGATGCGATTCCGGCGTTGCCGTTTGGGCCAGCGCCACGCAGCAACTTGCCATCGCAATGCCGAACGACAAGAACCGCAAACGAATGTTCCCGCCCATATCTGTCTCCTTACAGCGTGGATCGATGACGAAAGAAAGGGCTAAAGGGGGCGGGAGTCTTTATTCTTGCCTATCAAAGACTCCCGACCCCTTTTCCTCTTTTGAGAGAGGCACGACAACGCGACCTGTAGTATACACCGGGACGCGCGTTACGGCGTCCGGCAACCTTTCACGCGGCCACCGTGGAACGGAATGAATTCCGTTCTACTTTACGGCTTTGCCACCAGCGCCGCGACGAGCCTGTCGGCGGGCGTGGTGGGCGGCAGCACCGTCAGCACGTACTCGGCAATCGCCCGATTGTACTCGGTCAGGGTGTTCAAGAAGGCCAGGGTCTGCTCCATCTGTCGGGCGACGCCGTCCAGAACCTGTTCGAGGGGAACTCCCCCGGTACGATACTTCTCGGCGGCGGCCACGCGGGCGGCGTCGGCCTCGACCACCGCCGCGGCGTGTTGCTGCACGTTTTCACCCAGGCCGGGAATCGTCACCGCCAGGCGCCGGACCGGCCACGACTCGACCAGGCCCCGCGGCTGGGCGTCGAGCTTCAAGAGATAGCGGCCCGAGTGAGGCGCCGTCGAGCCCAAGCGGCCAGGCCGCGTCGGCCGTCGCGCCGATCCGCTGGGCTAAGGCATACTGGGCCTCGACCAGCGCCGCGTGGGCCTCGCGCGTCGCTGCCTGGGCGGCCGTCTGCGCCGCGTGCAGCCGCAGCATTTCCGCCGCGCCCGACGGCTCATTGCGCCGCTCCAAGACCACGGGCACAAGCCCGTCGAGCATCTCAGCTTGCTGGACGAGCACTTGATATTCGGCGGCCCGCTGCCGCACGAGCCAGTAGGCCTCGATCGTCGCCCGGCGATCCCCGCCGGCCTCGCGGAGCAGGCAATCGGCCAGGCTCATCGGTTTGCCGGTCCCCTCCGGCAGCGACCGATCCCAATGGAGCGCGAGCGTCAATTGCTTTGCCCGGGCGGCCGGCGTGGCATCGAGCAGAGCCGGGTACAAGCGCCGATGCCGGCGCCACGTCGCGTCCGGCCTCGCCTGGCGGGAGAGAAGAACTGTCGGTCGGCTTCTGAGCGGTCCGCGGCGACGCGGTCGCGGGCGGAAATTCGACCGGCACCAGTCGGCTTATTGGCCGGGGGCTCGGCGCGCGGCGTCGGCCTGTTCGCGGGGCGGCGCCAAGGTCGGCTCGTTCTTGCCGGCACGTTGCAATCCCTCGCGCGGCGGCGCCAGCGTGGGCTCATTTTTCGGCGGACTGCCGCCCGGCGGAGTGGCGGCCGGCGGGGCGGCAAACGTCGGCTCGCTCTTCTGCCAACCATCGCGCGACGGCGCCAACGTGGGCTGGCTCTGCGACGGTTGCCGCGGCCGGTTGGCGATCGGCTCGGTCGCCCCCGCCGGTTGCACGGCCCGCGGATCGGCCGGCACCGACGTTGCCGGAACTACGGCCTGCTGCACGGGGCCAATGAGAATCGCCGCCAGGGCTTGCGGACTCATCGCCGGGCCGACCACGGCCAGGCCGTATTCGGCGATGTTGCGATTGTAGTCGCACACCGATTGGATGAACGCCCGCTGCTGCCGCAACAACTCTTCGCTCGCAGCGATCCACGCCGTCGCATCGGTCCGGCCGCTGCCGAGCTCGTCGGCCGCGGCAACCACGGCATCCTCGGCGGCCTGCACCGCCGCCGCCTGATCGTCGATCGCCTTCCGCCGGATCGGCAGGATTCGCTCCGTCAACGGGGCCGGTTCCGGCGGGGTCCGCCCGGCGAACAACTCCTGGAAGTTCGTCCGATACGGTCCGACGTGCGGACGGTCGGCCGGCAGAGGCAGCGGCGCGTTGGCCGGCAGCCGCACCAGCCTGGCCAATTCACACTGGGCGCGAACGGCCTCCAACTCGGCCTGGCTAAGCATGGCGGTGGCCGACGCCCGGGCAAGCCGCAACGAGGCCGGCTCGCCGGCGGCCGGTTTGACGCGGCCGAGCTCCTGAGCATGGTCCAGGCAGAAGTGATACTGGCCACCGCCTGCGCCAGACGCCAGTAGGCGCGCGTCATCTCTACCTGCTGGCGGCGATCGGCGGTGGACGAGAGGGCGCTGAGCAAGGTCAGTGGCTGGCCCGTCAGCGCGCTGCCGGCCGGCAGCCTGATCGCGTCGGCCACCATTTCCGGCGGCTTCGGCCGAGTCGGCGCCGGGCCTGCCCGCCGCCGGGGTCTCATTGCCTGGTTCCGCAGCGACGATGCGGTCCAAGTTGGCCGGCGACCGCAACTCCCGGCCCGACGGCATGGGAAGGGCCAAGTCCGACCCCTGGCCCAACAGCAGACACCCCAGAATCATTCCGGCCAGTTGCATGGCGTTTGCCTCCCTTCAACATCCATACGATCGTCAGGAGATATAACCTGACATGTTTGGCCGGATTCGTCAATGCGGGTCAATGTCTGTTTGGCGCGGCTGGCGAGAATGGGAACCTGCGCACTGGCGCTGACAAAACAAGAAGAGAGCGTAGCCGGCATTGAGCATCAGTAGCCGCGCAAACGGTGGCAGATAGTAGCCGGCGGGCGTAAGTCAACCAGGGGCTTACGTTGCTGGCTACTGACTGTCGCCCTTCCGAGGCTCGGTAGCGACGCTCACCGCGGTCTCCGCCGAAACACGGGAGGAGGCGGCGACTCCACGTCGTCGCGATCGTTGGTGTGCCACAGGGGAAGCCCCCGTTGCGCCCGCTCGGCCAGACGCTCAACTTCTCGCTGGTGCCGGGCATGGCGTCGGCGGCCTCGAACTTGGTGTACTCGACCTCCGGCGGCTCGAAGTCCCAAATCCCCATCTTGATCGCTTCCAGCACAGACTTCGGCACGGCAGCGCTCCTTCTCGCGAATGACATGAGATGAGGAGAAGTGAGTGGTTTAGTATCTATTTTCTTGCGAAAATTGTCAAGCAAATCGATTGCGTTTCGTGCTCATGCGGCGGGTGTGACAACGATTTTCGAGTTATCTAGTCTCGTGCATCTTCGCCAGTTTGACGCAATCCCCCCCTGCAAACAGGCCCGCACTTGATTTTTCGCCTGCGATCCCGTTTCCTGGAGCGATGTTCGTCCGATTGGTGTGACGCAAACAGGAGTCGACCTGATGAGTGAGTCTCGCGTTCGCCATCGAGCGACCGGCGCTTGCTGGCGGCCATCGGGATCGTGTTGGCGGGCTATCTGGCTGCGGCGGCATTTCGATCTGCCGCAGCGCGGCGCCGAGCTGATTGTCGCCGGTGCGGGAGCACGAAGCCGGCGACGGAGTCGCGGCGCGATCGCACGACCATCCGCCGTACTGGATGGTGGCGCCGTTTGTGCTGCTGCTGGGGGCCATCGCCGTGCTGCCGCTGGTGCCCGCCACGAGCCACTGGTGGGACAGCAACCTGCACCGTTTCTACGTGGCCGGCGGATTGGCGGCGATCACGTTGGCCTACTACCTGTTGCTGCACGCTGCGCCGATCCAGGCCCATTGGCCGGCGCCGCACGTCGCCGCTGCCGTCGGCCAGCGGGCTCAACGTGGCGCATGACCGGCGAAGTGCTGGCCAACGCGATCCTGAGCGAGTACGTGCCGTTCATCGTCCTCCTGTTCAGCCTGTACACGATCAGCGGCGGCATTCGCATCGAGGGCGACCTGCCGGCCCATCCGTTGACCAACTGCGCGTTTCTCGCCGCGGGCGCGTTGTCTGGCGAGTCTCATCGGCACCACCGGCGCGGCGATGCTGCTTGATCCGCCCGCTGCTGGAAACCAACCGCGAGCGAAAGCACGTCCAGCACACGGTGGTCTTCTTCATCTTCATCGTCTGCAACTGCGGCGGACTGCTGCTGCCGCTGGGCGATCCGCCGCTGTTCCTCGGATATCTGATGGGCGTGCCGTTCCTGTGGACGGCCGTGCTCTGGAAGGAGTGGCTGTTCGTCAACGGCGCGCTGCTGGTGATCTACTATGTTTGGGACCGTTTCTGGTGCTACCCGCACGAGCGGCCCGCCGACATCGCCCGCGACGAAACCCGCGTCCATCGGCTGCGGTTCGGCGGCCTTTGGCCGAACGCCCTGCTGCTGGTGCGGCGTGATCCTTTCGGTGGCGCTGCTGGATCCCGGCAAGCCGATTGCCCGGCACCGACTGGCATCCGTGGCTGTACCTGCGGGAAGTCGGTGCAGCTGGGGCTGGTGGCGCTGTCGCTGGCCTTGGGCAGCAGCCACGCTGCGGCGGGCGAACCGCTTCAACTACGCCGCGATCGTGGAAGTGGCCGTGCTGTTCTTCGGCATCTTCATCTGCATGCAGCCGGCGCTGCAAATCCTGGCGGTCGAGGGGCCGAACCTGGGGCTGACGCGAGCCGTGGCACTACTTCTGGGCCTCCGGCAGCCTCTCGTCGGTGCTCGACAACGCCCCGACCTACGTGGTATTCTTCGAGACGGCCAAATCGCTCACCGAGACGGCCGGCCTGACGCCGGCCGTGGCCGGCGTGGCCGAGCGCCTGCTGGTCGGCATTGAGCCTGGGGTCGGTCTTCATGGGCGCCAACACCTACATCGGCAACGGGCCGAACTTCATGGTCAAGGCCATCGCCGAGAAGTCGGGCGTGGCGATGCCCAGCTTCTTCGGATATCTGTTGTATAGCGGCGGCATCTTGATTCCGCTGTTTGTGCTGGTGACGTTCCTGTTCCTGTGACGGAGATGTAGTTGTGAGAGAGATGGTCAAGCGGGGATAGTAATTGAGGTGTGTCAGCCGTGTACGTTGAGTTCAGACTACGCCGTGCAATACCACGACATCACCACCGACGAACAGTTGCGGCAGTATTGCCGGAAGCTTGCGCACGCCAAGACGATCGCCTTCGACACGGAGTTCGTCTCGGAACACACCTACCGGCCGGTGCTGTGCCTGATCCAGGTGGCCGCCGACGGCGAACTGGCGGTGATCGACGCGATCGACGATCGGCGACGTGACGCCGTTCTGGGAGGCCGTCGCCGCGCCGGGCCACGAGACGATCGTCCACGCCGGGCGCGGCGAAGTCGAGTTCTGCCTGCTGGCCATCGGCCGGCGGCCGGCGCAGCTGTTCGACGTGCAGATCGCCGCCGGCGCTGGCGGGGGCGGAGTATCCGGCCGGGCTGGGCACGCTGATCTCGAAGTTTCTCGGCCGGACGCCGCCGAAGCACGAAACCCGCACCGATTGGCGCCGCCGCCCGCTCTCAAAGCGGCAGGTCGAATACGCGCTGAACGACGCCCGCTACCTGCCGCCGCTCCGCGACACGATCCACGGCAAGCTCGAGGAACTCGGCCGGCTGGCGTGGCTGGAAGAGGAGATGGCCGTCTGGCAGGAAGACATCGAGCGGTCGATGTCGCACGAGCGGTGGCGGCGGGTGTCGGGCAATGCCGGGCTCGACGCCCGCGGGCTGGCCATCGTCCGCGAGTTGTTCCATTGGCGCGACGCCGAGGCCCAGCGCCGCAATCAGCCGGCCGCGGCGCATTCTTGCGCGACGATCTGATCGTCGAGCTGGCCCGCCGCGGCTCGGCCGATCCGGCTCGCATCCAGGCGGTGCGGGGGCTGGAGCGGGGCGACCTTCGCCGCCGCTTGGGCGAGATCGCCGCCGCGGTCCAGCGCGGGCTGGACCTGCCCGAGGCCGACTGTCCGCCGCGCGCCGCCCGCGAACACGTGCCGGAGCTTTCCGTGCTGGGCCAGTTCCTCTTTGCCGCGCTGGGCAGCATCTGCCGCGAGGCCCAACTGGCGCCCAACTCTCGTCGGCACGCCCAACGACATCCGCGAGTGGATTCACTATCGCACGGGGCGAGAGCGGAAAAAGGGGACAGGTACAATTTGCCGGAACGGCCCGCAGGGTGCTTTGCACAAATTGGACCTGTCCCCTTTTTCCCGGGGCAAACACGGCGCCGTTCCGCAACTGGCCCGGGGATGGCGGGCGGAATTCGTCGGCCGGCTGTTCGACGACCTGTTGGCCGGCAAGCTCTCGATCCGCGTGGCCAACCCCAAGTCCGACCATCCGCTGGCGTTCGAGAGCTTGCAGTTGTAGGGTGCGCGAAACGCACCATGAGGTGCCCAACACGCGTCCATCGAGTCGTTGGTGCGTTATACGCATTGTGTACAGCGGTCCCCTACTCGTTCGCGCATTGAGCAATCGCTATGATAACCTACGAATCCTTTGGTTGTCTCAGGCTCGCCATGTTCCTTAAACGCGGGACCGAAATTGAACAACGCGACAATTGGGAGTTCATGGGTCGTATCTGGACGGGTGACGGTTACGGGTTCACGGAGTTTCTGCGATTGTGCAACGAGGCTGACGTTACGCGATCCGTCGCAGTCGATTTTATCGAGCTTACTCGCGGGGAAGCGGGCGCGATTATGTCAGCCATTGGCTTGCCATTGGCCTTTGGGATGGACCTAAATGCGATATGTGCGGCTCTGCACGCAACGCAAATCGACACGCAGCAGTTCTGCGCGGATCGGAAGTCATTTCATTTTGTTGTCGGCGACACTGAACAATACTACGTCGACTGTACGCTGATCAATGAGCGTGGTTTAGCATACGCGGTCATTATGCGGGAAGATTATTCGGCAGCGCAGCCCGAATTGTGGAGCCCGAAGATCAACAGAGGCGCCTGACATGCGCCGCGGCGCGTCCGATTGATCTGCGCTGCCTTTCAAGCGTCTTGCGGGAGAACAGAATGGCCGATTATCGCCGCTGGTACATCCCCGGGGGAACGTACTTCTTCACATTGGTGACGTACCAGCGCCGGCCACTATTTCAGGATGGGGCGGCACGGAGGCTCCTGGGCGATCTGATGCGGGAGCAAGCAGAGCGAACCCCGTTTGACACGGTGGCCGTCGTGCTCTTGTGGGACCACTTGCACTGTCTCTGGACGTTGCCGCCGGGAGACAACGATTATTCGAGGAGATGGAAAGAAATCAAAGCCGCGTTCACACGCGACTGGTTGCGCGCCGGTGGGGAAGATCGGCCTGTTAGCTGCTCCAAGGCTCGCGCGGCCGGCGGGGGATTTGGCAACCTCGGTTCTATGAGCACACCATTCGCGATGAGCGAGACTTGGAGAACCACGCCGACTATCTCCATTTCAATCCAGTCAAACATGGATATGCAAAACGCCCGTGGGATTGGCAGTGGTTGTCCTTTCGCCGTCTCGCAAGATTGGGGCAGTACCCACGAGACTGGGGTGCGCAGGGTGAACCGCCAAACATCCGAGGAATGGACACCGAGTAGGGTATCTAAAACGCACCGTGACGCTTGCACCAAGAAATGGTGCGTTTCACGCACCCTACAGATCTCACTCTTTTCGCGGCGGCGCGACCGTCTGCTCGCCCTGAACGGGGCGAGTTACCGTGCGCATCGTATCGGGCGCCGCGGTTGCTTGGCCGGCAAGCCCCGCCGTCGCCGGCTGACCGGCGGAGGCGTCGATGTAGTACAGGTTCGTGACCTCGCTCACCAGCCGGGCGCCTAGCGGCTTGCAGTGGGTTTCGGCCCGGAAGACGTGGTTTCCGCCGACCTCTGCCCGAGCGCGAACCTTCAGGACGGCCTCCGCGCCGGGGGCCAGCGACTTGATGGGGCTGAAAATGACCTGGCCCGGTCCCAGGCGGTTCGGGCCGCCCTCGGCTGACGTCGGCTCGATGCCGTTCGACAGATAGGCGAACACCTCGACGCTCTCGGCCTGCTTCGTGCCTCGATTGCGCACCCGCACCTCGTAGGCGGCTTCCTCGCCCACGGACACGGGCCCCTCGGGGCTCTTCACGTCCATCACCAGGTTGGCCACGGTCTCGACCTGCGTGACGGTTCCGACCGACGCGCTGAGATCGTTGTCGGCCGCGACCTTGACCTCGAGGTGGTTGACGCCGGAGGTGGCCAGGCTGCACTTCAACGCCGCGACCTGCTCCATGGCCGGACCGATCGACTCGACAGTCCATTCCACCTTGTTCGCCGCGGCATCCACTCGGGCGCCTTGGATCCCCGAGACGTACTTGGCGCCGGGGGGCAAGGCGAACGAAAGGTTGACGTTCCGCGCCGGGGCCGTGCCCGGATTGCGGACGCGAACGACGTACGTCGCCGTCGTGCCGAGGAACTGTACTTTCGGTCCTTCCAGATCGATTTTCAGGCCCGCGCGACGCACCATCACCTTCTCCGACAATTCGGCGCCAGCGCCGTCGGCCTGGGCCTCCACCTGGATCGCCAGGTTCCCCGCTTGCCGGGCGGTCAACTCGACGTCGAGCATTTTTTCGCCGCCGGCGGCCAAGGTGCCGACTTTGTGGGCGGCTGGCACGTTGTCGCCAGTGCCCACGGTCTTCAGCATGATCGTCACGTTTTCGGCAGCGCCGTTTCCGGTGTTCGTCAGCTTCAGCCGGTAGATTTCCTTCTTTCCGTAGAGGACCTCGTGCGGGCCCTCCAACTGCAGCAGGAGCTTTGGTTCTTGCACTTCGATCATCGCCTGGGACGCGACCGGCTTGGTGTCCCAGCGCACGGCCAGATCGAATGAGCGGCTCTGATGGGGGACGATTCTGAGCAACAACCGCTCATGCCCTCTGGCGTCGAGACGGCTCAACTTCCACTGCACCGTCCCGGCCGGCTGGCCCACGATGGAGGCTTGAGCGGCGCCGGCGCTGGCCTCGGTGCCGGCCACCTTGGCCGACTCGGGCAGCGACACGACCACCACCAACTCCTCCGCGGCCACTTCCCCGGAGTTCACGATGCGCACTTCGTAGGTCGATTCCTTGCCGACGGCGATCCGCCGCGGCCCGACCGTCTCTACGTTCAGGATGGGCCCTTTGCGGGCGAAGAGCACGCCGCTCTGACTCTCGGGCTCGGGATTGTTCGCGGCCGGCGTCTTCTCCAGCGCCGGCGTCAGCGAACTGGCGGCCGGGCCGAGCGACGGTTCGGCGACGATGGCCTCATCGGCGGCGGCTGCCGGTTTCGCTCGTTGCACCACGATGGGCCGCCCGGCCACCTTCGGCACGCCCGACTCCAGACCCGCCGGCGCTTTGATCGTCGTGGCATCGGCGGGCCGTGCCGACTGGAGATTCGGCTGGGGGCGCGGTTCATCGTCTCTAAACACCGACTGCCGGGCCGCCGACAGCCGCTCGTACAACGGTCGCACCGCCGGCTTGCGCGGGTGGAAATCTCGGGCAGATCGTCCGACGCGGCGGTGGAGACGCCGGCAGTCTTCTGCGATGGAGCGAGGGGCGTTTGTTTTGTCGATACTTCGGGCATGTTGTCGTCGTCCAACAGCGACCTGCTGCTCAAGGGACGCCGAACCACCGTGGGCATGCCATCGGCTGCGCGAGGAGCCAATAAGACCGCGTTGTCAGGGTAATACGCTGAATTGCCCGCGGCCGACGTGTCTCCGATCGAGGTGCGTTGGCCGCCGGCGCCGGGCGCCGCGAGAATGCTGCCTGCACGGCTGCTGGAAGCGCCCCGCGTGTCGATGTTGTCCTGCGTCAGCGTCGCCGACGGCTTGCGAGGCACGGGGCGAGATTCCGGCTTCGGTTGTTCGGAATCCTTGTCCTTGGCTTTTTCGGACGACCGCCCACCAAAGATGGACTTGCCGAAATCATCCAAGCGATTGAGGAAGGTCTTATCCTGCTCGGGGGCACTTTGGGCAAGCGACTGGCTTGCGATTCCCGCAACCCCCAGCGTTAGAAGAACGATGACCAGCTTTCTTACCAACATAGTTGTCCCAGCCAGTTCAAGAAGGCAGCGTCTCTTATCACAGTACCGTCCGGTGGTATCGGTTGGGACGATTTTTCCGGTTTAGCCAACTTTGCGGAATTGTCCGAAAAGGCAGAATGCGCAAATCTGCGGGCCGCGTTACCATGCGGCGGCACGATAAGATGCGGCGGATGGGCAAGATGTGCCGCGATCAGACGCCTATTACTGGCCTGACCAACGTGAAATGTCGGGGCGGGTGCCGCGGGCAGCTTGTCTGCCCGTGCAGGAGACACGGGCAGACAAGCTGCCCGTGGCACCCAACAGTCTCGGGCTGGCGGAGCACTACGGATTGACTTCGATCACAAACCGCTGGGTGGAGCTGCCGACGTGCTCCGTCGATTGAGAGACCACCGCTTCCTGTCCCCAGCCAAGCTTGGCGTTGTCGAGTTTACGCACCTTACGATCGATGGTGGAAGTTATCGTCACCTCGAACTTCCCCGGTGCGTCGGGCGTGCCTGTGAGCATACCGGTGGCCGCATCGAGCTTGAGCCACTTGGGCCCCTGCTCCAAGGCAAACTGTGGCTTCTCGACGTCCCAGAAGTTCGCGATCTCCGGGCTTCGCATTCGCAGGTCCCCGAGGGAGCGATTGGCAGAGACCTGGTAGCGATACTCGCCGCCGACCTTGCCCGCCACCACCGGTTTGTTGTAGATCACCGGCGCGGCGCGGCGGCATAGTCGGAAGGCCCGCTCCGTTTCCCCTGCTGGTCGACGGCCACAACGCGATAGTAGGTCTTGTTGGCATTGGGCAATTCGACCTGAGCGCCGAGCACGGCCAACGCCGTGGCGGCCGTTTCGGCGATGAAGTTCGCCGAAAACTGCGAGGGCAATTCCTTGGATGTGCCGACGTTGACTTTGTACGGCACGTCGCTGACGGAGAAGCCCTTCTCGTCGCTGCCATAGACCCGATACTTCGCCGGCTGCCGGCCGACCGGGTTGGGCTTCCACTTGAGGGTCCCCGCGCCGCTGACCTGGTCGTACTGCAAGGCAACCTCCAGGGGATAGCTCGGCCCGCGCGGCGTGAAGCTCCAAGTCTTGCTCCACGGCCCCCAGACCCCCTTGTCGCACTTGGCCCGCACGTGCCAGTAATACTGCTTGTCGGGCGTCAGCAGGCCGAGATACGGCAGCGTGTATTGCGACTTGCCCTTGTCGGCAGTCCGGGAGATGAGCTTGTCGAAGCTCATCGAGAGCGGCCACTTCATATCGGCCCGATCGGCAAGCTCAAAGTGGTAGTCGGCGATCTTGTCGCCGTCGGGATCCTTGGCGGCATTCCACTGGAAGACGACGTCGGTGCCGCTGGACTCGCCGCCGTCGCTGGGGGAGACGGGGCTCGGCGGGGCCTCCGGCGGCCGGTTCGTCGAGCGTTCCACCCACTCGTGCGTAATGCTCACCTTCCGCTCTCCCGGCGACTTGTCGGTGTAGGTGAAGGCGTTCTGCCCGATGGTCATCTCGGGCAGCGCCAGCAGGGCCATTTGCAGGTCATTGATGATCGCCAGCCGCTGGAGTTTGGCCCCGCCCTTGAGTTGGCAGCGGAGCTGGTACTGGTAGCGCGGCTGGCCTTCCGACGGAAAGAACTTGTCGAGATTCTGTCCTTTCACGTCCTCCCATTTTTTGCCGTCGAGGGAGACGGCAAACGCGGCGCCGCTGCCTTCTGCTTCGAGCCTCCCGCCCACGAAAACGTAAGGACTGCGCGTCAACCAAACGATCGTGCCGGTCTTGCCCTCGTCCGCGCTTAACCCCTCCGGACCAGACTTGACGTTCTCGACGCTGGCCGCGCCTTTCTTCCAGAAGTCTTTCGTGAAGTCCGGGCGATACTCCCACAGGCCGTTGCAGACGGTGTCGGGATAGTCAGGCTGGGACTTGCCGTACGTGCCGAACATGTACTTGGCCGGGTCGAGGTGTCCCCAGCGCCAGACCAGCGCCTCGCCGGGGCGAAGAGTCATGTCCATCGTGGTGTCCTCTTTGCAGCGGCGATCCCCCTTGATCTCGTCGTCGCTGACGAACATGGACGCGTATTTCTCGTCCGCCCCTCGGCCGTCGCCCACCAAGATGCCATAGGTGTGCGCCCGCTTGACTAGGTCGTGGTCCCGCGCGATATCCCGGTCGCTGGCCAAGGTTTCGTTGTCGCGCAGCAGGAAGATGCCGTCCAGGTCGCCGTCCATCACGTGCCAGCCGCCATCGTAAGAGACTTGAGCGATGGCGTGACTCACCAGCCGGACGGGCGCGCCTTTCAGTCCCACCTTGCGCCACAGTCCGCCCATCATGATGGCATCGCTGCCGCACGGGTTGTGCCCGTAGACGTTGTAGACCCGCACGGGGTCGCCGAGGTCGCCGTCGCCCGAGCGGTGGAAGCGCTGGCGGATTTGCTGGAACCAGAGGGCATGGGCCTTCTCCTTGTCGCTCATGCCCGGGCTGACGGCCGCGGCCACGATCTCGTCCAGGTTGCGGAAGTTGTTGCGTCCGTTGGAGAGCCAGGGGTTGACCACGTCGGACTGGCCCACGTTTTCCATCCGCACTGCGCGGTTGGACTGCCAGGTCTGTTCGATGGCGCCTTCCCGGTTGATTCCGCACCCCATCGGGCCGCGGCAGTTCGCGCCATCCATCGTGCCGCCGTGGGTGACGGTGTACTTGTGCTGCCCGGCGGCGATCTCCTCGACGTGGCGTTTGGCGACGTCGGTGGGCTGGGCCTTCGCGGCCCAAGGTTGTAGCGCTTGATCCGGCCCCGCCGCCAGTGCGAGTGCCGCCGAGATGAGTGTGAGGGTTGTCAACATGGTAGGTTCCGTTGGGGGGTTAAAATCCGGTCGTCGTGAGGTATACTGTGTGGCAACGGTGAAAAGTGCTCTGTCAAAGATGTTTTGACAGAGCCCCAGGCAGCCGATCCCTGCGCGGTGCGGCCGCCTGGTAGCCGATATCCTAACGCGCCGTGGTGGGGTTTCAAGGTCAAGAAGTGGGCCGTGGGTATGGCATCGCTCTCACTTCAAGAGGGCGGTGAAACCTGCCTGCTCGAAATGATGGTCGCCGGTCAGGGCGTCGGTAATCTCTTCTTCCGACATTACGACGAAGGAAATACAGTCAGTCAACGACCACTGCTTATCAGACCGCGCATGGTAGAGTTCTACTCCTTTCTCGAACGTTTCAACATTGGCGGGCACGAGCAGGTTCGCCTTGTTGGACTCCAGGTCCTGTAACACCTGGCGAAAGGCCGGACGGCGAGGTGTGGTGGCCAACCCGTCGGCCACCTCAGTCAACACCCAGGCCGTTGTCACCAGCGGCCCGCGGTGTTGGCGGCCAAAGTCGATCGCCTTCGCGTGGGCGGCGTCGTGCGGATTGAGGATCGCGAAGAAGAAGTACGAGTCGGCGAAAACGCCATTCATGGCTTGGGCGCTCCGTGCAGGTAGTGGTCGTGATGTTCAGCCATGTCGGGCGGCAGTTCGGGCACGGTTCCAACCACGTCGCCAAACTGTTCGACCAGCGTCGGCCCTTCGCCCGACACACTTTCACTACGCGCGACTGGCTCGACGCGCACCTCCGTGCCATCCGACAAGTTGGCTCCCTCGCGTAATACGACGACTCCGTTCTTCACAATGCCGCGATAGACCATTTTCCTGTCCTCCTCGATCAATACATTTCGTACCGAATCGCCCAAACTTCGACGCAAGAGACAACTATGGTTTAACGCTACGTGCAGAGGGGCGCCATCCGGCACGGCCTCCCTGCTTCGATGAAGTGCTTAGGTTTCTCCGTTATGCTGACCCTGGCGAACACTGGTCGAGCCAGTGCGACGCGCCTGTAACTGCGGTGCCACTCTGCCCGTGCCCAGCCAGTCACCCAAACTTGTCCAGCCATCGTTCTTGTAGACGTTCCAGGGATTCGTGGGAATATCGTCGGGGTTGTTACCTTTGCCACGCATTTCACCTTTGCAATAGCTCTGCCACTCCTGGCGGCTTCGTAGGTCGAGGCTTCGGACGAATGCACGCGCCTTCCTGAACGGTCGGAACTTACGCAACTGGTTGGCTACCGTCCCCGTACCGAGCCAATCGCCCCAACTGGCCCAACCTTCATCCTTGTACGAAACATTCGGGGCAACCGGAATATCATCGGGTTTCCTGCCCTTGCCGGGCAACGTGCCCTTGCAGTAGCCTTTCCACTCCTCCTGGTTTCGTAAGCCGAGTCGGCGGATAAACGCACGAGCCTTCTTGAACGGCTGAAACTCCCGCAGCGACGGTGCCACCGAGCCAGTTCCAAACCAGTCACCCCAATTGATCCATCCATCGTCCTTGTAATGGCCGTATGGGTCCCCAGGAATGTCGTCTGGCTTCTTTCCCTTGTCGGGCATTTCGCCCTTGCAGTACCTTCGCCATTCCGCCTGATTTTCTAGGCGTAGTTGTCGAACGAACGCGCGCGCGACTTGAACGGCCTAAACTGCCGGAGAAATGGGGCGACCGTTCCGGTTCCCAGCCAGTCGCCCAAACTTGTCCAGCCTTTGTCCTTGTAAGTCTGATATGGATTGGCCGGAATATCATCGGGTTTAGGCTTGTGGCTGGGTAGTTTACCCTTACAATACTTCTTCCATTCCCCGAAGCTTCGCAGCCCAAGCTGCCGAACGTACTCGCGAGCGTCCGCAAACGGCCTGTACTGTCGCAACTGTGCTGCCACTGCACCCGTTCCGAGCCAGTCGCCCCAACCGATCCAACCGCCGCCCTTGTAGCTGATGGAGGGGACGGCAGGAATGTCGTCGGGTTTTTGCCCGTTGCCGCGTGCTTCGCCACGACAATACTTGTTCCACTCGGCTCTGTTTTTTAGGCCAAGTCGGCGGACAAATGCACGCGCCTTCTTGAACGGCATAAACTGCCGTAGCGATGGTGCCACTATCCCGGTCCCAAACCAGTCGCCCCAACTGACCCACCCTTTATGCTTATACGCCCCTTGTGGATCAATCGGAATGTCCTGCGGTTTGGGAGCACGGCCCGGTAGTTCTCCTTTACAGTACCTGTTTCCACCCTACCTTGCTTTGCAGTCCAAGCCGTCGAACAAATGCACGCGCTGTTCTGAACGGCCTGAACTGTCGTAGCGACGGTGCCACGGTGCCCGTTCCCAACCAGTCACCCCAGCTCGTCCAGCCATCATTTGCGTAAACACCGTACGGATTAACCGGAATAACATCAGGTTTGGCATCGTAATCGCGTAGTTGGCCCGAGCAGTACCTTTTCCATTCCTCCCGGTTACGGAGGCCAAGTCCCTGAGCGAACGCACGAGCCCTAGCAAATGGCATAGACTCTCGTAGCTGATTCGCCACCGCCCCCGTTCCGAGCCAGTCGCCCATGCTGACCCATCCTTGGAGTTCATAGACTGAGCGGGGGTCAGCCGGAATATCATCGGGCTTGGGATCGAAGTCGGGTAGTTCGCCGGAGCAGTACTTTGTCCATTCATTCCCGTTTGGCAAGCCGAGTTCCCGGACGAACTCACGAGCCGCAGGAAATGGTCGCCACGACAACTTCGCCAGTCGAGACCAGAACCGAAGATCGATGGAGGAAATAAACTTATCAGTGTCGATGACCAACCCATCAGGGATTTCGATTTCAAACTGCGCATGGGAAGGTCTTCTCTTCCTTCCCGCCGCGATGGTGCGGAAGTATTCAACGATCCGCTCGTCGTTCGCCGCCAAGGCGCGCAAGACCTGAAGCACCGAATCGAAGTTGGACGGCTGGAATGCCTCCCCGTTGTTCCCTTCCCTGTCAATGAGTACAGGAATTACGACGTACCCGCACTTCTTTCCTTCGGCAGTGCGCAACGCCCGACCTACGGCCTGCACGATATCTATGGTGCTTCTCCGAGGGTCGGCAAATAAAACGCAATCAATGTTTGGTACATCGACGCCTTCGGTGAGGCACCGAGCATTCGTGATTAGCGCCCGCCCAGCGTTCTCGAATTCCTCCATCGTTCGGCTGCGTACTGCCGTTGGCATCATCCCCGAAACGTGAAACGTATCCAACGTCTTGTAGGTGGGAAAAGCCGCGCCGAACGCATCCTGCATGGCTTGGAACGCTCTGGCCCGCGCAATGCTGCTGTGGAAGGACACCGCATGTTTGATGGGCCGTCTTTGGATCGCCTTGCGCAGGGCAATGGCTGCGGCCAGCATCTCGGCTTCCACATCGTCGGACCAATGGCCTCTGTCCGGCTTGACAAACAGGTTCTCGGCGATAAGTTTCGCTACCTCGCTCCGGGTCACGGCGACGGTGACAATCTGGTAGTCGCTCAAAATCGGGGGCTGGCACTCCACAGCCTCCTTGAACGAAAGCATTTCAAATGTGCTGCCGTAAATCGCGGGATTCTCCATGCTGATTATCTGCTCAGCCTGTCCCGTGTACCGCCGCTCCGTTGCGGTCATAAAGATGCGTTTTGTGATTCGGACGTTCTCGTCGTAGAGCAAGTGGCTGAACAATTTGCCTTTCTTGCCCACAGTGTTGTGGGATTCATCGAGGATTCCCACATCGAAGGTGGTCCGCGCCAGTTTGGCTGCTTCCGCAATCGCCCTGCCGCTCTGGTAGGTCGTGAAGACAACTGACGTGCCCTGTTTCGACGCACGGAGCCAGTTTGCAATCTCGGCGGGTTCGGTATGGACCCGAACGCCGAGGTCTTGCACGAGTACCACGGCATCGTCGCGTTCAGTGTGTGCCACGCCCTCATCACTGCAAACACAAATCCAATTGAAACGCCTCCGGTTGGCCACGGCCTCGGTCGCCCAGACGCCAAGCGATTGCTTGATTAAGGCAAGGCTGGGGACGGCAACCAAAACGGTGCGAGCTTTCAGCGCCTTGGCGATCCAGTACCCGGTCAGACTCTTGCCCGATGCACACGGCGAAATCAACTTCCCACGTGCGTTGTGATCCTTGGCGAAATGCTTGACGGCATTTCGGATGGCCCGCCGCTGGTGCTTACGCGGGCATTTGGGCTTGATTCGGACGGTCTGTCCCCCAAGTAAACGATGAAGCCGCCGAAAGAAATCGGGACCGAGGGCACGCCACACGTCCCCCACGCAGAACTCAAGCCGGTCTCCGTGGAGCTTTAGTTTGTGACTAAATCGGTCGGTGGTCGTGCAGACAAGCGCAAGCGAGATGTTCTTGCAGATGCCGAAAGCCAAGTCGGTAAAGGTGCTCAGTTCTCGACGACTTAAAGACCCCGTTTCATCCGTGCGGTATTTGCACTGTATCGCCCAGTACTCGCCCTCCTTCGTTTCCGCAACAAGGTCGATTCCTTCATCGCTGTCAGGCAGGTTAAGGTGTCGTCTGGTTTCCGGCGGTACCTCTTTGACAAACCAAACATGCTTCAGTTTCGTCTTGTACGTCGGATCAAGCTGAAG
Organism: uncultured Planctomycetaceae bacterium; assembly: GCA_963759115.1. Lineage (GTDB taxonomy): Bacteria > Planctomycetota > Planctomycetia > Pirellulales > Thermoguttaceae > CAVWXT01. The sequence goes on along the minus strand of CAVWXT010000001.1, from coordinate 85,844 downwards.
GTAATAGGCCGTCAGGAGTTCAAAACAGTCGCCCTGCTGCTTGGGGGGCAACGGCTTGAGTTTGGCCTGGAAATCGTGCCAGTTCTTCGATGTGTGTAGGATACGCAACGTGTCGCGAAGAACGTCGGGGCGGAATAGCGGCTTGGCTTCGATGGGCACGGCAAGAGAACCTCAAGGGAACCGCCATTATAGGGGAGGAGGTGGCCAATTGCCAGCCAGAGAATTGGGCACCTACAACCCATGCCAATCGAGCCACGCGAGGAATGCGGTGGTGCTATCGTCCGGATTCGGTCTTCTTCCCGGACCGCACCCGCAGGAAGAGATCCTCGAGGCGGGCGTGCTCCTCCGACCAGTCCACCATGTTGATGGACCGGGCCATCTCGCCGATGGTTACCTTGGGGTCGTTCGACCAGAAGAAGCCGCAGTCCTCGTCCTCGTAGTAGCGGAACCCTACCTTGTCGCCATATTTCTCCTTAAGCGCCGCGCCGTTCTTCAGGTGCCGGGCCCAGGGCAAAATCATGTAGCTCAGGTCGATCTCCTCGATGAGCACCCGCTGCGGCGGCTTGATCTGCGCAACGATCTTGCCCGTGGGCTCGAAGAGGGTCGAGTTGTTCCGCCAGTTGCTGGAGACGATGTAGCAGCGGTTCTTCATGGCGCGGGCCGCGGGGTGCGTGGTCTGCGGCGACTGCGTGCTCCAGACGATCAGCTCCGCGCCTTTGCGGGCCAGTTCGTCCCAACCCTGATCGAACTCGATGTCGAAGCAGATTTGCACGCCCAGCTTGCCGAAGTCGCAGTCGAAGACCGGGGCATCGGCCCCCGGGGTCATGCCGCCCTCCAGACTGTCGCCGCCGTGCTGCACGGCGGGAAACATCTTGCGGTAGATGCCCACGGTCTGGCCCTGGCGGCCGACCACCACGCAGGCGTTGGAGCAGAGGCCCGTCCCGGCGTCTTCCAGCAATTCCATGGGCACCAGCACGTAGCATTTGTGCCTGCGGGCCAAGGCGGCAAACACGTCCTGCACCTTGCCCTGATAGGGGACGGAGCGGTCGACGGCCTTCCCGCCGCGTTCCCCGGTGACGGCGTTCTCCGGCAGCGCCACCAGGTCCGGGCCGCGTCCGTACTTCTTCTGGGCCGCGGCGGCCGTCTCGTCCACCAGCGCGGCAACCTGCGCCAGGCGCTTGTCGAGCCCGGGATACTCGCCCCAGAACGACTGGAGGGTGGTGCCCACGATGACCTTGCGAGGCGGCGTGTCTTTCTGGGCCTTCGCCACGTCGACAAGGCTCGTGCCTGAGCCGCCGGGCTCCGCCGCTCGCCCAGCGCCCGCCGCCAGCACGAGCACAGCCGACAAAGCTGTGAACGTCAACCGCATGGTCGTTTCTCCTGATCCTGATGGTGCGGAGTGCCCGTTGAACGGCAGGTACGACGATCAGCCGTCAATCTAATCGCTCGGTCGAGGCGATGCAAGCGTCCGTGCGTCTACAGATAGCGATCCAGAATGCGGCGGCTGGCACCGTCGAGCCGCCGTACGTCGGGAATCAGGTAGCGGATGCCGTGCGTATCGACCAGGAGGATGCGATGCGGGCCAAGACGCCGCACGTCCATGTCGCTGTCTTCCATCAGGAATTCCGTGGGGCCGCGGTCGGTGACGATGCGCCATTCGGAGGGATCGGTTTGGGCGAAGACTTCCTCGATCCGCACCACGACGGGGACGAACTCGCGGCGGGACAACTCTTCGTCCACGACCTTCCGCATGTCGGCCGGCAGGGCAGCCGGGTCTTCGATGCAGATGATTTCGTGCCCCTCCGCGTCGCAAATGGTGACGAAGTTGCCCGGCGAGGAAATGGGGAAGGCGTGGGCGACTTCGACGCCCGTCAGCCGGCGGCCATCGGCCTCGATCAGCACCAGTTGTCCCCAGACGTCGCGTTCGAGGGAAAAACTGCGGAGGGCTTGGGTATCGATATCCATGTGTTTTCTCGGCAATCGGCGGTCAGCGCCCGTCGCCCGGCATTGTGACGATCTTCCGCGCCTCCGGTCTCCGGTTTACCATTCTCTCCATCTCTCGCTTCGCGGCTCCCGTCCTTCGTGGCACGCGCCTGGTGCATCTCGAACTGGGCCTGATACAAGCGCGCGTACGTGCCTCCGCGTTCCAATAATTGGCTATGCGGTCCGACTTCCGTGATCCGCCCGCGCTCCACGACCACCAGGCGATCCGCGCGGCGGAGCGTGCTCAGGCGGTGGGCGATGGCGATGGTGGTCCGGCCTTGGATCAGATTCTCCAGAGCCAACTGGATTTCACGTTCCGTTTCCGTGTCGACCGACGAGGTGGCCTCGTCCAGGATCAGGATGCGCGGATCGATCAGCAGGGCGCGGGCGATACTGATGCGCTGCCGCTCGCCCCCGGAGAGAAACTGGCCGCGCTCGCCGACCAGCGAGTCGTAGCCGTCGGTAAGCCGGAGGATGAAGTCGTGGGCGCGGGCGGCCCGCGCGGCGGCGATGATCTCTTGCCGCGTGGCGTTCGGCCGGCCGTAGGCGATGTTCTCGGCGATCGTGCCGTAGAACAGGAACGGCTCCTGGAGCACGATGCCGATGTGGCCGCGGTATTCCTCCAGCGGGAACGAGCGGATGTCGACGCCATCGGCGAGGATCGCCCCTTCGCTGACGTCGTAGAAGCGGCAAACCAGGTTGACGATCGTGGTCTTGCCCGCGCCGCTGGGGCCGACCAGGCCGATCATTTCGCCGGGCTGGACCTTGAGGTCGACGTCGCGCAGCACGGGCCGGGTGCCGTAGTGGAAGGCGACGCCGCGGAACTCGACTTCGCCCCGCAGCCGGCCGGGATGCACGGGCCGGACGGGCTCGGCCACGCTGGGCACGCGATCCAAGATGGCGAAGATGCGTTGCGAGCTGGCCCCCGCCCGCTGCGCGGCCGCCACGAAGCGGCTCATCGAATCCGTCCGCCCATAAAACTTGCTGATATAGGCAACGAATCCCACCAGGTAGTTGACCTTGATGCAACCTTGCGCAATCCGCCAAACGCCGGCCGCCCACACGACCAGCAGACCAAAGTCTGTCAGGAGCGTCACGGTCGGTCCAAAGAACGACCACATCGTGTTGATGCGGTCGCGGGCGTGCAGCACGCGGTTGTTCGTCTGCCGGAACCGCTCGATTTCATGGGTTTCCTGGGCGAAGGCCTTGACGACGCGAATGCCGGGGATCGTGTCGGCCAGGACGCTCTGCATTTCGGCCCAGGTCTTGCTTCCCAAGGCGAATGCCCGCCGCAAGCGGCTCCGCGCCCGTTGCACCAGATAGGCGATCACGGGCAGCGGCAGCAGCGTCGCGGCGGCAAGCACCGGATCGAACGTGAAAAGGACTCCCGCCGTCATCAAGATCATCAGCAGGTCGTTGGCGAAATCGAGCAATTGCACCGACAGAAAGTAGCAAATCCGGTCGGTGTCGTCGCTCACGCGCGAGATCAAGTCGCCGGTGCGCTTGCCGCCGAAAAACTCCAACGACAAACTGTGGAGATGTGTGTACGTTCGGTTTCGCAAGTCGGCGGCGATCCGCTCGCTCGCCCACGACAACACATAGGTTCGCGCCCACCCCAAGAGCCAGGCCAAAATCACGGCCCCGGCGAACGCGAGCAAATACCACCACACGTGATGAAACTCGTCGCTGGCAGGATCCTCGCAGAGCGCCACTAACGGCACCGTCAGGCCCGGCGGCACCAGGCCCGCCGTCGTGCTGGCCACCATCAGCAGGAACCCGAGCAGGATGACCCACGCCCGCTGTTTGGCAAAACTGAAGAGCCGGTACAACGAGTTGACGACCGGCTTGTCCTTGACCGAGCTGCAATCCGGGCAGATGCGCTGATCGGCCGCGCAGATCGCGCCGCAACTGGGGCAGACCGTGGTGGGCAAATCGGCCAGCTCTTCTTCGCCCAGCAACTCGCCCTGGCGATGACGCTCGAAGCGGTCCGCCAGGTGATGGGCCAGCGGCGCTCGACCGATGGTGTATCGCCAACGGGCCAACAGTCGATCCGGCCCGAGCAGTTCCAACGCGCCCACCCCGGCCTGCTCTTTCGCGCGAAGATCCTTGATCGTCGCCAACGGCCAGCAACGACACGGCGGAACCTTCGACGGATCGCGTTTGGCGGTGGCCGGTTCCGTCGGTCCCACGTCGATCAACTGCCGGTCGGTCAAGACGAGCAAACCGCGCGCATAGTGCAGGCGAGTGTCCAGATCAAGTTCGAGCCAATCCAGCGGCGTCTCTCCCGCCGCCAACTGGGCCTCGACGACGCCGCGCAGGTCGGCCGGAAGCTGCTCCCAGGAGTCGTTGGTGACGTTCAAGCAATCCCCCCGAAGGAATGGTTCCAGCGCAGTCGAGCGCCGACCACTATGCCCGCCTACAGCCTTCCGCATCTTCCCCGACAAATGCTCATCTGCCCGACCGTTCCACCATAAACTATCGTTTATCAAGGACGCCGTCGTCAAGGCGGTGCGATAACGCATCTGCCGCATGTAAAGCACATTCCGAGCGAAACTAGCGATCGGCAAGCCCCCTGAACCCCTCTTTCTTGGGAATTGTCACATGTGATTGGCGATAATAACCGCACTGCGTATTTGTAGCGTAAGGCGGGGCGGACGGCGGAAGTTGAGTAATTTTGTTGCGCCTGTTGCTTTTTTTTGACACCGAGGACTAGAATGGAGGGACGGCGTTGCTCAGGACGCGATGTATCCCGTCCATGCAATTGCTCCCACCCGGGACGCTCCCTACCGATGCCCGCGCACCATTCACCAATATGTCGTGTTCTAAGTCGGGGTCTGCGCGTGAACGACGATTTGTGGGGAGTGAGGTAAGGCTGGGTGTTTGTATGATTCTGGCTGGGCGAAAGGGAATACGCTCGTTGATGACTTTCCCGTTGTTATCGGGCCGGCGAAACCTGCCGATACAACCATTTGACTGTTTGCAGCGTAGATCGTTTTAGGAAGGCTCGATCGATTCTGCTTCAGCGAGACCTGCAACGTCACTGAGCGAGAGACAGACATGGAATTCCGTAAGGTGCTGGCGCTTCGAGGGCCGAACATTTGGGCGAACTTCCCGGTGCTTGAAGCGTGGGTCGACCTGGGCGAATTGAAAGATAAACCCTCCCACGAGATCGCCGGCTTCAACGATCGCTTAATGAGCTGGCTGCCCACGTTGATCGAACACCGTTGCAGCATCGGAGAGCGCGGCGGTTTCTTCCAACGCTTGCGGAACGGCACGTATCCCGCCCACATCCTGGAACACGTCACGTTGGAGTTGCAAACTCTGGCGGGCAGCGACGTGGGCTTCGGCAAGGCCCGCGAGACGTCCGAAGAAGGCGTGTACAAGGTCGTCGTGGAATACGCCGAAGAGACCGTGGGCCGCGAGTGCCTGGCCGCCGCCCGCAATCTGTTGCTGGCCGCCATTTACGATCGGCCGTTCAACGTCGCCGCAGAAATCGAGCGACTTCGCGAACTCGCGCAGCAGGTCTGCCTCGGGCCGAGCACCCGGGCGATTGTCGAGGCGGCCGGCGCGGCGGATTCCCTCGCGGCGGCTGAATACCGAGAGTCTGGTCCTCTTCGGCCACGGCCGCAAACAGCGCCGCATCCAGGCCGCCGAGACGGATCGCACCAGCGCGATCGCGGAATCGATTGCCCAAGACAAAGAGATGACCCGGTTGCTGCTCCGCGCCGTGGGCGCCCCCACCCCTTACGGCCGTCCCGTCACGGATGCCGACGACGCTTGGGAGGCCGCCGAGGACATCGGCGTGCCGGTGGTCGTCAAGCCGCAGGACGGCAACCAGGGACGCGGCGTGGCCACCAATCTCACCACCCGCGAACAGGTCGTCCGGGCCTACGAATCCGCGCGAAAGGAAGGCGACTCGGTGTTGGTCGAGAAGTTTGCCCCCGGCCACGACTATCGGCTGTTGGTGGTGGGCGACCGCGTGGTGGCGGCGGCCCGCCGCGAGCCGGCTCAGGTCCTCGGCGACGGCGTGCATACCGTGGCCCAACTGATCGACCAGGTGAACGCCGATCCCCGCCGCGGCGAGCACCACGCCACGGTCCTCAGCAAGATCAAGCTCGACGCGATTGCCTTGGCCGTGCTAGCCGATCAAGGGCTGACGCCCGACGCCGTCCCGGCCGCAGGCACGGTCGTGCTCATCCGCCGCAACGCGAACTTGAGCACGGGCGGCACGGCCATCGACGTCACCGAGCGCGTGCATCCGGCCGTGGCTGCTTCGGCGGTCGACGCGGCCAAGATCGTCGGCCTGGACATCGCCGGCGTGGACGTCGTTGCGCAAGACATCTCCCGGCCCTTGGCCGAGCAGGGCGGCGTAATCGTTGAAGTCAACGCCGCGCCCGGCCTGCGGATGCACTTGGAACCTTCCGTGGGCATTTCGCGCCCGGTCGGCGAGGCCATCGTCAATATTCTCTTCCCGGCGGGCGAGAGCGGCCGCATTCCGATTGTCGCGGTCTCGGGCGTCAACGGAAAAACGACCACCACGCGGTTCATTGGCCATATCCTCCGCGGCACCGGCAAGTGCGTGGGCATGACCTGCACCGACGGCATCTTCATCAACGACCGCCGCATCGACACTGGCGATTGCAGCGGCCCGCAAAGCGCCCGCAACGTGTTGATGAACCCGTCCGTGGAGATGGCGGTCTTTGAAACGGCCCGCGGCGGCATTCTCCGCGAAGGGCTGGCGTTCGACTACTGCGACGTGGCCGTCGTGACCAACATCGGCGATGGCGATCACCTGGGCATCTCCGACGTCAATACGCCGGAAGAGCTGGCTAAGGTAAAACGCTGCATCGTCGAGGCGGTGTCGCCGGAAGGCTACGCGGTGCTCAATGCCAACGACCCGCTCGTGGTGGAAATGGCCGCCCATTGCCACGGCAGCATCGTGTTCTTTGCCCTCAGTCCCGAACATCCCGTGATCGTACGGCACCGGGGCGTGGGCGGGCGGGCAGCGTTTGTGCGCGACAACTGGATCGTGCTGGCCGAAGCCCAGCGCGAGGAACGCGTCGTTTCGCTCGACAGTCTGCCGCTTACGCGCCACGGCAAAATCAGCTTCCAGGTGGAAAACTCGCTGGCCTCGATTGCCGCGGCGTGGTCGGTGGGCATCCCTACGGACCTGATCCGCGCCCGCGCCGAATCGATCGCCGCCGACATCGACAAGGTGCCCGGCCGGTTCAACGTCTTCGAGATCGAAGGGGCCACGGTGGTGGTCGACTACGGCCACAACGCCCACTCCCTGGCGGCCGTCATCGAGGCGATCGCCAACTTCCCGCACCAGCGCTCGACGTGCGTGTACTCGACGGCCGGCGACCGCCGCGACTGCGACATCGTCCGCCAAGGCGAACTGTTGGGGGCGGCCTTCGATCGCGTGATTCTCTACGAGGACCATTACCGCCGCGGCCGCGCCGAGGGCGAGATCATCGGCCTGTTCCGCAAGGGCCTGGAGTCGGCCGCGCGCACCAAGGAGATCGTCGAGATCACCGGGGCCACGAAAGCGGCGGAAGCCGCGCTGAGTTCGACCCAGCCCGGCGAACTGGTGCTCTTGCAGGCCGACGCCATCGACGAAACGGTCCAGTGGCTCCGCGGCTATCTGGAGACGTTGGCCGCGCGGACTTCCACCGACGTGGTCGAGACGGTTGTCGGCGAGTCGATCGCCGAGCCCGCGCTGGAAGGGCCCCAAGCCGGCCCTGCGGCAGGCGAATCCCTTGGCCCCGCCGAAATCGAGAGCAGCATCCTGGCCGAGGCCCAGACGGCGGCCAAGGTCTAGTCCACTCGAACGGAATGGATTCCGTTCTACGAGGCTGCCCGTGCGCCGGTTCCAAGCGTAATCGTCACCGCCGACCGATGCTCATGGTCCTCCGCGCGTTCCTCCAAACCTGGCTCCAGAACACGGCCAAGGCCAAGCTCGGCGAGGCGGCCGTTCAGGCGGCGCGGGACAACTCGCGCAACCGGCCGTGCCACCGCCCGCCGAAGAACCCAAACCCTGCGACCTGGGCGTGGTCTTCGCGCTGGGCATCGAGTCGGGCTGTTTCGAGGACCTCTTGCAGGGCATCGTCACGATTCGCCCTTCCGGCTTGGTCGCCCGCGAAGGCGGCTTGAACGGCCGCCGCACCGTCGTGATCCTCTCCGGGGCCGGCCGCAAGAAGGCCGCCGCGGCCACCGAGGTCTTGATCGACGGGCACCATCCCCGCCACGTGATCTCGGCCGGCTTCGCGGGCGGGTTGTGTCCCAGCTTGAAACGCAACGACATTCTCGTGGCCGATCGGCTGCTGAACGCCGCCGGCGGCGTATTGCCGCTGGAACTGCCGGCCGGTCTGTCGGTGGCCATCGCCGCGCCGGGCGTGTACCGCGGTGCGCTGCTGACGGCCGATCAAATTGTCCGTCTGCCAAGCGAAAAGCAGGCCCTCTTCCAACGTTACGGGGCGCTGGCCGTCGACATGGAGACCTTCGCCGTGGCCGAAGTGTGCCAGCGCCGCCAGGTCGGGTTCTCGTCGATCCGGGTGATCAACGATCCGGCGGACGAGAAGTTGCCCCGCGACATGGAGCACCTCTTGGCCCAGAAGACCGAGGCGGCCCGGCTGGGCGCCGCTCTGGGGGCGATGTGGCGGCGGCCGGCCAGCGTCAAGGAAATCTACCAGTTGCGGGAGAACGCACTGGTGGCATCCGGCCGATTAGCCAAGTTCTTGGCGCAGACCACTTTCGTGTGACATAACCCTTTATGGTGGTTGGCGATAGGTGGTTTTGCCTCCCTGCCCCGCTTGACACCCCTCGGGCCGGCCGGTATGCTTACTTGATTACCGATACTACTAAGTCGTGGTGTCGTAAGATTTTGTAGCGTCTCGGCCGTTTCGTGGGGTCGAGCGGGACGGAGAGCGTGTTGCTCGAATCAGCGAAAGTGAAAGCGAATGGACCCCAACGAGTTGCTGCGTATCGTCGACGCGATCCATCGCGATAAGAATATCGACAAAGAGATCGTCTTCGAGGGCATCGAGGCGGCGCTGGTTTCCGCCGCGAAGAAACACTACGGCGAAGAATCCGAGGTCCTGGTGGAAATCGACCGGGCCAACGGCTCGATCCGCGGCACCCGCAACGGCGTGCCCATGGACCCGGCCGAAATGTCCGAACGCATCGGCGCAGACCGCCAAGCAGGTGATGATCCAAAAGATCCGCGAGGCGGAACGCGACGCCCTCTACAACGAGTATGAAGAACTGAAGGGGCAACTGGTCACCGGCACGATCCAGCGGTACGAAGGGGGCGCCGCCACCGTAACACTGGTCAACGTCGAGGCAATCCTCCCCAAGGGCGAGCAGATCCCCGGCGAAACGCACCACGCCAACGAGCGCGTGCGGGCGACGGTCTACGAAGTGAAGAAGGCGGGCAGCCGCGTCAAGGTCATTCTCAGCCGCACCAAGCCGCAGTTGGTCCAGCGGCTGTTCGAGCAGGAGATTCCCGAGATCGCCGAGGGGGTCATCGAGATTCGCGCGATCGCGCGGGAGCCCGGCTACCGCACCAAGGTCGCCGTCAGCAGCACCGACCAGCGGGTCGACTGCGTGGGGGCGTGCGTGGGCGTCCGCGGCAACCGCATCAAGAATATCGTCGACGAATTGGCCGGCGAGCGGATCGACATCGTCCGCTACAGCGACGACATGCAGGTGCTGATCCCCAACGCCCTGCAACCCGCCGAAGTGGAGGAAGTGATCCTCTGCCAGATGTTGGGCCGGGCCATCGTGCTGGTCCAGGAAGACCAGCTCTCGCTGGCCATCGGCCGGCGCGGGCAGAACGTGCGGCTGGCCAGCAAGCTCTGCGTCTGGGACATCGAGATCATGACCCGCGAGGAGTTGGACGAGCAGATCGAGCAGGCCGTGGCCGGGTACTCGTCGTTGGAGGGTGTTGAGTCCGAGTTGGCCGAGCGGCTGGTGGGCGAGGGCTTCCTCTCCTACGACGATCTGGAGACGATCGAGCCGGACGCCCTGATGGAGATGGGCAACCTTACGGCCGAGCAAGTCGCCCGCATCGTACAGCAGGCCGGCGCCAAGGCGACCGAGGCCGAGAGGGCCGCGGCCGAGCAGCGCCGGCAACAGCGCGAGCAGGATCGTCTGGAGGCGGCCGAGGCGGCGGAAGCGGCGGCGAACCCGTCGCCCTACTATGCCGACGGCAAGTCGGCGGAAGTCATCGAGCAGACAACCGCGGGCCCCACGGAGCCAGCCGCGGCGCCGGCCGGCGCCGAAGCAACCGCTCCCGTCGGCGAGCCGGTTGCCCCGACTGACGCCGTTGTCGCATCACCACAGGATATCGCGGAGCCGTCCGATGACGCCGCCCCGTAACGGAGAATCCAATCTCGATCGCCATTCCAGATCGCCCGACGCAACTTTCCACAGGGAGCGGCCCTTTGCCCATCCGCATCTACACGTTAGCGAAACAACTGAAGCTCGACAGCAAGGTGCTGGTCGACATCTGCACCAAGGCGGGTGTCACGGGTAAGGGGTCTGCGCTGGCCAGCCTGACCGACGAAGAGCATGCGACGGTCATGGCCTTCATCAACAGCGGCAAGGGCGGCCGTTCCGGCGGCACGGTGGTTGGCCGTCTCGGCTCGGGCCGGCCTGAGGGCGCGGGCACGGCGTCCGGCGTATTCCGCCGCGAAGACTACATGGCCCCGGCCGGCATGGTCCCCAGCAAGGTCCCCGTGCTGCCCGAGAGGCCCGCGGCCCTAAAGAAGAAACCGGCGGAGCCTCCGGCGCTGCCGAAGGAACCCTCGGCGCCTCCGCCGCTGCCCAAGGAATCGGTGCTGACGGAACCCGAGACGCCTCCCGCTGCCCGAGCAGCCGGCGGCGCTCCGCCGCTGCCGGAGAGCCCAGCCGAGACATTGGCGCCGGCTGCCGAAGCGCCGCGAGTATTCGAGAGGCCGCCCGAGAGGCCGCGAATGTTCGGGAAGTTGCCGACACTCGAAGAGCGGCGGCAGAAGGAAGAAAAAGAAGACAAGGACAAGGAGAAGGAACGGGAGAGAGACAAAGGGCCGGCAATCAAGCTGGCGCCGATGCCCACGACGGGCCGGCCGTCGTTGCGACGGAAGGCAGCGGAGCCCGCCCCCCAGAAGCCCGACATCAAGCTCCCGAAGGATGCCATCCGCGCCGGCAAGGCGGGCACCAAGCCGCTCTCGGAGCACCTCCGCAAGCACGAACAGAAGCGGGCCGCCGCCGAAGCGGCCAAGACCGGTCCCCGCGGCAAGGCGCCGCCGGGCGAGCCGCCGGTCGTCGGGGCCCCCATGCCGATCGGGCGAGAGCGTCCCCGCCGTTCCGGCCGTCCCGCTGTAGTAGCAGTCGACAAAGAAGGAGAAGAGGGTGCGCCGACTCTGGGCGGCCGCGAGCAGCGGCAACTGAAACGCAAGAAGGCGGCTACGGCCAAACGGCGCAAGCCGGAGGACGAGGAAGAGACCTCCACCCCGGCCGTGCGGAGGCGCACCCACATCAAGCGGACCGGCACGAACACCGCCGCGCCCCGCCGCGAAAACGTGACCGTCGCGTTGCCCTGCACCGTGAGGACCTTCTCCGAGGCGATCGGGGTGCCCGCCCGCACCATCCTGGCCAAACTGCTGGAGATGGGCTCGATGAGCAACATCGCCGCCACGCTGGACCCCGACATGGCCGAACTGTTGGCGGCCGAGTTGGGCGTGCAGGTCAACTTCCACCGCTTGGCAAACCTGGAAGATACCGTGATGCACTCCCTGGAGGGGCAAGACGACCCGACCCGACTTCAACCCCGACCGCCGATCGTCACGTTCCTCGGCCACGTGGACCACGGCAAGACATCCCTTCTGGACCGGATCATCGGCATCGACGTGGCCGCCCACGAGAAGGGCGGCATCACCCAGCACATCCGCGCCTATCGCGTGACCAAGGACGGCCGGGCGGTGGCCTTCGTCGACACGCCGGGCCATGAAGCCTTCACCGAAATGCGTGCCCGCGGCGCCAATGTGACCGACATCGCCGTGCTGGTGGTGGCGGCCGACGACGGCGTGATGCCGCAGACCGAAGAGGCGATCAGCCATGCCCGCGCGGCCGAGGTCCCCATCGTGGTGGCGCTGAACAAGATCGACCTGCCAGGCGCCAACCCGCAGCGGGTGTACGAGCAGTTGGCCGCCAACGAGCTGTTGCCCAGCGAGTGGGGCGGCGAGACCGAAGTGGTCAAGACCAGCGCCACCACCGGCGAAGGCATCGACAAGCTGCTGGAAACGCTGCTGACGGTGGCCGAACTGCGCGAGTACAAGGCCGACCCGGAGGCCGCTGCACGCGGCACCTGTCTGGAGGCCGAATTGCACGAGGGCCGCGGCGTGGTGGCCAAGCTGCTGGTGCGGAGCGGCACGCTCCATCCCGGCGACGTGGTGGTTTGCGGCAGTGCCTACGGGCGCGTGAAGGCGATGTACGACACGCTCGAAGTGCGGAAGAAATACGACGAAGCCGGGCCCTCCACGCCCGTGAACGTAACCGGCTTGGACTCCGCCCCCGGCGCCGGCGACCGCTTCTACGTGCTCGACGACATCACCCAGGCGCGGCAACTGGCCGAGCATCGCGCCGCCGCGGCCCGCCAACGCGAACTGAGCGGCGGCCAGCCCCACGTCACCCTGGAGACGCTCTACGAACGGCTCGGCCAAGAGAGCAAGGTGCAGACGCTCAACATCATTTTGCGGGCCGACGTGCGCGGCTCGATCGAGGCCATCCGCAAGGAGCTCTCCAAACTCCAACACGCGGAAGTGCAGATCAAGATTCTCCAAGCCACGGTGGGCGGCGTCACCGAGGCCGACGTCCACCTGGCCCACGCCTCCGACGCCGTGATCATCGGCTTCTCCGTGGTTCCCGACGAAGGGGCCCGCGCAACTGGCCGAAAAGCTGGGCGTCCAGATCCGCCGCTACGACATCATCTACCAGGTGACCGACGACTTGAAGGCGGCCCTGGAAGGCATGCTCAAACCCGAGCGGCGCGAAAAGGACCTTGGCCGGGCGTTGGTGCAGCGGGTGTTCCACATCAGCCGCGTCGGGGCGGTCGCCGGCTGCCGCGTGCTGGCGGGCGTGATGCAGCGCGACGCCCGCGTCCGCCTGATCCGCGAGAGCCGGGTGATCGGCGATTATGCCGTGGAATCGCTGAAACGCGAAAAGGACGATGCCCGCGAGGTCCGCGAGGGCCTCGAATGCGGCATCAAGGTGGCCGGATTCAACGATGTTAAAGAAGGCGACCTCTTCGAGGCCTACAAGATCGAGGAGATCGCCCGAACGTTTTAGAGTTATCAGTTGTCGGTTATCGGTGGTCAGTCTTGACCGATAACTGAGAACTGGGAACCGACAACCGAGAACTCATGTCCTCCCGACGCCTGGAAAAAGCCGCCGAAGCCATCCGCGAAGTCGTCAGCATGGCGATTCTCGCCGAGCTGAAGGACCCGCGCGTCCGCGACGTCACGGTGACGTACGTGGAGGTGTCGCCCGACCTGCGGCACGCCAAGATTCACGTGTCGGTGATGGGCGACGAAACCCACCAGAAGCTCACCCTGCGGGGCCTGCAAAGCGCGGCCGGTTTCCTGCAAGCGAAGATTGCCGAGCGCATCGAAATCCGATATACGCCCAAATTGAGCTTCCTGCTGGATCAAGGCATCAAGCGATCGATCGCCGTTGCCCAAATCCTGCAGCAGGTTCTCCCCCCTGAGAAGGCCGCTTCCGAGGACGAGGAATCGGGATCGGCCGATCACGACCTCAACGAGCCATCCTCATGACCGCCGTCAGCCGCACCGCCCAGTTCGTCAAAGTCCATAAAGTCCTGAAGAAGTACTACAAACCGGCGCCGGTGAACAACGGGCGCACGGTGGTCGAGCACCTGCTGTTCGCCTGCTGCCTGGAGGACGCCCACCACGACGCGGCGGAAGAGGCCTTCGCGGCGCTGGTACACACCTTCTTCGACTGGAACGAGGTGCGGGTAACGTCGATTTCCGAACTGTCGGAAGTGATGGCCTGCTTGCCCGACCCGCGCGCCGCCGCCAACCGCATCAAGCGCGTGCTGCACGCGGTCTTCGAGGCCACCTTCAATTTCGACCTGGAAGAGCGGCGAAAGAAGAACCTCGGACCGACGGTCGAATGGCTGGAGAAGCTCGACGGGCCCGACGCGCTTCACGGTGTCCTACGTCGTCCAGGCGGCGCTGGGCGGACACGCCGTCCCCATCGACACCGGCACGATGGCGGCCCTCCACGTCCTCGACCTGGTGACCGACAAGGACGTGGCCGGCGGCGTGGTGCCGGGCCTCGAACGGGCCGTGGCCAAGGCCAAGGGGATCGAGTTCGGGTCGCTCCTCCACGAACTCGGCGCCGACTACTCCGCCAATGCCTACTCGCCGCACGTCCGCGAGGTCCTTTTGCAGATCAATCCCGAGTGCGCCGGACGCCTGCCCAAGCGGCGAGTCGATCGCTCGTCGCGCCATCCTCCCGAGCACCCGGCGAAGTCCGAGAAGGCCGACAAGGAAACGAAACCGGCGGCGGAAGCCAAAGTCAAGCCGGCCGCCGAGGCGGAGAAGCCCGCTTCCAAGAAGAAGCCGGCCGGATCGGACGCGACGCCGGCCGCGCCGGAAGCCGAATCGCCCAAGAAGAAGCCGGCGACTCCCCGCGAACATCCGGCAAAACTCGCCGCCTCGGAAGAAACGCCGCGCCCTGCCGGCGCCAAGAAACGGCCGGCCTCCGAGGGCCTGGCGAAACGCAAACCGCGGTGAACACCGACGACAAATGCTGAATGATGAATGATGAATGATGAAGAACAAAAGAACAAGGAGCATTTGGCTCCAACCGTCGGCGTAAAGACCCGCGAAGACGATGGAGAGGGCGAGGCTGTCATTCATCATTCATCATTCGTCATTCATCATATCGTCGCGCTCTCCGCGATGGCCTGTGCGGCGATTATTGCCGTCGGGACGGCCTGGGCCGTGGAGTCGGTTTCGCCGCCGGCGCTGCCTGCGCCGGGGCCGCTCATCCTCGACGACGCACTCGAACCGCTGGCTCCCAAACATCCGCGAACCGAGGCCGACCGCGACCGCCTGGAGGCCATTGCCCAATTCTCGGCGGGCCGCATGCACGAACGGCGCGAGGAATATGCCGAAGCGCCTGCGCCGCCATCAGCGCGCATTGCGGTGCGATCCGCAAGCCGCAGCGATTGTCCGGGCGATCCTACCCCTGACCGTTCAACTGAAGCGCGACGCGGAGGCCGTCCGCTACGCGCTCAAGTCGGTGGAGTTGGAGGAGGCCGATCCGCGGCTGCTCCACAGTCTGGCGATCTACTTGACGGAGGAGGGCGACTGGGCCCGCGCGATCACCCTGTATGAGAAGGCCCTGGCCGCCCGCGGAAAGAACAAAGAAGTCGCCGAAGACATCATCCGGCGGATGGAATTGGGCCACCTCTATCAAGTAGCCGGGAAGGGCAAGGAGGCCGCCGACTGCTTCGCCCGCGTGATCTATGCCCTCGACCATCCCGACGAGTTCGCCATCGACGACCAGACCAGGCGAATCCTGCTCGGTGAGCCGGTGCCCAGCGCGGAGGACTTCGAGGCCCTTGACGGAAAGGAGAAGAAGACGCGGCTCGCCAGGCCTGGCGCCGCCTATCAACTTATGGGCGAGTGTTTCCTGGCGGCCGATCGCCGCAGGAGGCGCTGGCCGCCTTCCAGAAGGCCGAACAGCTTGCCCCCGACGAGGCGTTGCACCAGTTCAATCTTGCCCGCGTCCATGCCAAGACCGGCAAACCGGCCGAGGCCCTGACGGCGTTGGAGGCCAGTTTTGCCGCACGCTTGACCGACGAGGGCATCGCTCCCTACGAACTGTTCGCCGACGTGTTGGACAGCCTGGGCAAGAAGGACGAACTCCCCGGCCGCCTGGAGAAGCTCCGCGCCGCCGAGCCCGACAACGTGCCCCTGGCCTACTTCCTGGCGAGGCAAGTACCGCGAGGCCGGCAAGCTCGACAAGGCCGAATCGCTGTATCTCGAACTGTTCAAAGAAAAGCCGCTGCTGGTCTACCGCAGCCTTGCGGAGATGTATCAGCAGGGCAAACGGTTCGACGCCCTGTTGAACGTGATGGGCGAGGCCTTGGAGAAGACCGGCGTGCTGGAGGTCCTGGGGGCCGAGGAGCAAAAGATCTCGGGCGACGCCGAGACGGTGCGGGCGATCGTGGATGCCGCGCGGACCAAGACTGAAGTCCGACCCCGAGAAGCTCGGCTATGGCGTGCCGTTGGCCGTCGCCCTGCTGACCCTGGAGGCGAAGCAGTACGAGGCGGCCGGCGAGTTCTTCAGCCTGGCGCTGGCCGCAAAACCCAAGCAGACCGACGAGGTGCTGATGGCGTGGGGCATCGGCCTGTTGAGCGGCGAGCGGGCCGCGGAGGCCGCCAAGGTGTTTCAGCGGGGGATCGACGAGAAGGCGTTGCCCGACGACAACCCGGCCTTCTATTTCTATCTGGCCGGGGCGCTGGCCGTCGCGGGGCGGACCGACGAGGCCCTGGCGGCGGCGCGGACGGCGGCCGACAAGAAGAAGAATTCGCCCCGCTTTCGCGGCCGTGCGGCCTGGGTGCTGTACTTCGCCAAACGCTACGACGAAGCCGCGAAGGCCTACGACGAGCTGATCGCGAGTTCGACGCCGATCATGCTTCGCTGGAGACCCGCAACGTGGTCCGCGACGCCCGGCTGGCGCTCTCGAACCTGTGCGTCATCAAGGGCGACATGCCGCAGGCCGAGGAATGGCTGGAACAGGTGCTCGACGAGTTCCCCGACGACCAGGGCGCCCTGAACGACCTGGGCTATCTCTGGGCCGACGAGAACAAGCACCTCGCGCGGGCGCAGCGGATGATCCAGAAGGCCGTCGACGCCGAGCCCGACAACCTGGCCTATCGCGACAGCCTCGGCTGGGTGCTCTTTCGCCAGGGCAAATATCCCGAAGCCGTCGCGGAACTGGAAAAGGCCGCCGCCGGCAAGAAGCCCGACGGCGTGGTCCTCGACCATCTTGGCGACGCGTATCGCGAAACTCAGTCGGCGCGACAAGGCCGTCGAGACGTGGCGCAAGGCGGCGGAGGCATTGCGGCGAGGAGAAGGAAGTGGAGAAGGCGGAAGCCGTGGAGAAGAAAATGATTGCAAATTGAAAATTGCAAATTGCAAATTTGAATTTGCAGTTCTCAATCTTCAATTTGCAATTTTCAATTTGCAATCGGAGTCCTACGCATGTCGGGTCATTCACATTGGGCGGGCATTAAACACAAGAAAGCGCTGGTCGACGCCAAGCGCGGCAAACTCTGGAGCAAACTGGCCAAGGCGATCATCATCGCGGCCAAGCACGGCGGCGGCGACCCCGACGCCAACCTGCGGCTCCGCTACGCCATCGACGACGCCAAGGCCGTGAGCATGCCCAAGGAGAACATCCAGCGGGCCATCAAACGCGGCACCGGCGAACTCGAAGGGGCCAGCCTCGAAGAAGTGGTCTACGAAGGCTACGGCTCCGGCGGCGTGGCCATGCTCTGCGAAGTGCTTGACCGACAACCGCAACCGCACCGTGGGCGAAATCCGCAAGATTTTCGAGCTCTCCGACGGCAAGCTGGGCGCCACCGGCTGCGTGGCCTGGATGTTCGACAACAAGGGACTGTTTCTCGTTCCCGCCACGGCCATCGACGAAGAGAAGTTGATGGAGGTCGCCCTGGACGCGGGGGCCGACGACGTGAAACGCGTCGAAGACAAGTTCGAGGTCACCTGCGATCCGGCTATCTATCGCGACGTGGCCAAGGCCCTGACCGACGCCGGCATCACGCCCGAGGCGAGCCAGATCACGCGGATCGCCAAGAACACGGTCGACATCAGCCAGCCGGAAGCGGCCCAAAAAGTGCTCAAACTCATGGAGCGACTGGACGACCACGACGACGTGCAGAACGTGGCCTCGAACTTCTTCATACCGGAGGCGGTGATGAAGGCGATCGGGGAGGGGTGAGGGATAAGGCTCCCTGGGACCGCAGTCCCAGGGCGTTTTTCCGCTCCTCGCCACTCATCCTTCATCCCATTGGAAGTGAAGCTGCGCTCCACGCTGCTGCCATTCTTCGAGAGCACCGTTCTGAGGAACTGCCCCGTGTAGTTCCCGTCGATCGCGGCAATCTCCTCCGGCGGGCCCGTGGCAATCACCTGCCCGCCGCCTTCGCCCCCCTCCGGCCCGAGATTGATGATCCAGTCGGCGGTCTTGATCACGTCGAGGTTGTGCTCGATCACCAGCACGGTATTGCCGAGATCCACCAGCCGGCCCAGCACCACCAACAGTCTGCGGATGTCGTCGAAGTGCAGCCCGGTGGTGGGCTCGTCGAGGATGTATACCGTCTTGCCCGTGTCGACGCGGCTCAACTCCGTGGCCAGCTTGATGCGTTGGGCCTCGCCGCCGGAGAGCGTGGTGGAGGGCTGTCCGAGGGTAACGTAGCCCAACCCCACCTCCTGCAAACTGCCCACCAGGCGGGCGATGGCGGGGAAGTTCTCGAAGAACCCGGCGGCCTCTTCCACCTGCATGTCCAACACGTCGGCGATCGACCGATCGCGGTAGCGGATTTCCAGCGTCTGCCGGTTGAACCGTTTTCCTTCGCACACCGGGCAATCGACGTAGAGATCGGGCAGAAAGTTCATCTCGATCCGCCGCTGTCCCTGGCCCTGGCACTCCTCGCACCGCCCGCCCTTGACGTTGAAGCTGAAGCGGCCGGCCTTGTAGCCGCGCTGCCGGGCGTCGCGGGTGTTGGCAAACACCTTGCGAATCTCGTCGAATACGCCGGTGTACGTGGCCGGATTGCTCCGCGGCGTCCGCCCGATGGGCGATTGATCGACCTGCACTACCTTGTCGACGTGGTTGACGCCGCGGAGGCTCGTGTGCGGGCCGGGCTTGGCGGCAATCCCGCCCAGCCGCGCACCAGCGCGCGGGCCAGCGTCTCGTCGAGCAAGGAGCTCTTGCCCGAACCGCTCACGCCGGTGACGCACACCAGCGCCGAAAGCGGGAACTGGACGCTCAGGTCCTTGAGATTGTTGGTCGTGACGCCTTCGATGGTGATCGCCCGCGTCTTAGCGACGCGGCGGCGGCGTTCGGGCACGGGGATCTTCTCGCAACCGGCAAGGTAGCGGCCGGTGAGTGAAAGCGGATTGGCGGCGAGCTGGCCGGGCGTGCCTTGGGCGACCACGCGGCCGCCGTGCCGGCCGGCGCCGGGCCCGAGGTCCACCAGCCAATCGGCGCGGCGCATGATCGTTTCGTCGTGTTCCACTACGACCACCGTGTTGTTGCGCACCTGCAACTCGCGGAGGGCGTCGATGAGCCGCTGGTTGTCGCGGGGGTGCAGTCCGATCGAGGGCTCGTCGAGCACGTAGCACACGCCTACCAACCCCGAGCCCAGTCCGGCGGCCAGCCGCACGCGCTGCAATTCGCCACCGCTGAGGCTGCCGGCCGGCCGGTCCAAGGTGAGATAGCCCAGGCCCACGCGATCCAAGAATTCGAGACGGGCCGCAATCTCGCTGAGGATGGGCTGGGCAATCGGCCATTGGGATTGCTGAATGATAAATGATGAATGATGAACTGACGGTTCTGCGCCGGTTGGCGCGGCTGCGGAGCATTCATCATTCATCATTCCGCATTCCGCATTCTTAAAGAACTTCCTCGCGGCGGCCACCGTCAGCGCCGTGGCTTCGTGAATGGCCTTGCCGGCCACGAGCACGGAGCGGGCTTCGGGCCGCAACCGGCTGCCGCCGCACTCCTTGCACACTACCTCGCCGCGAAAGGCCTCGAGCCGCTGCCGCTTCGGTTCGCTGATGGTGGTGGCATACTCCTTTTCGAGCATCCCCAACACGCCGGCAAAGCGCTTGCCCGTGCCGTGCAGAAGCTGGCCGCAGAGTTTCGGCGTGAGCTTTTCCAGGGGCGTGTTCCAGCGGATGCCGGCCTTGGTGAGGAAAGGGCGCAGGTGGTTCTGGTGTTTTCGCAAGGCGCCCGGCGTTTCGCCCTTCCACGCGGCGATGGCCCCGGCGGCCAACGAAAGGCCGGCGTCCGGCAAGACCAACTCCGGGTCGAACGCCACGCGCGACCCCAGCCCTTCGCACTTCGGACACGCCCCGTACGGGCTGTTGAAGCTGAACGTCCGCGGCTCCAACTCTTCGTAGCTGATCTTGCAGTTCGGGCAAGCGTATTGGGTGCTGAACAGCCGGTCGTGCCAGACGCTCCCCGCCGCCGCCTTCTCCTCGTGCGTGGCCAACACCAGGCCGTCGCCGTGCTGCACGGCCAGGTTGATCGACTCGGCAATGCGGTCGCGAACCCCTTCGCGGACCACCACGCGATCGATCACCGCCTCGATGTTGTGCGTCTTCTGGGCGACCAGGGCCGGCGGATCGTTGACGTCGATCACCTGGCCGTCGACGCGGGCGCGGAGGAGTCCGGCCTTGCGGATGGAATCCAAAACGTCGCGGTGTTCCCCCTTCCGCCCGCGGACCATCGGCGCCAGGATCATCACCCGCGTGCCGGCGCTCAACTCCAACAGAGCATCGAGAATCTGCTCGGGCGTTTGCTGCGAGATCGGTGCGCCGCACTGGTGGCAGCGCGGCTCGCCGAGCCGGGCGAACAACAGCCGCAAATAGTCGTAGATCTCGGTGACCGTGGCCACGGTGCTGCGGGGATTCTGGCTGCCGGAGCGTTGGTCGATCGAGATCGTCGGCTGAAGACCCTCGATCAGGTCGACGTCGGGGCGTTCCAGTTGGTGCAGGAACTGCCGGGCGTACGTCGAGAGGCTTTCGATGTACTGCCGCTGCCCCTCGGCGTAGAGGGTGTCGAAGGCCAGCGAGCTTTTGCCCGACCCGCTGGGCCCGGTGATCACCACGAGCCGGTCGCGGGGGATGTCGAGGTCAACGTTTTGAAGATTGTGTACCCGCGCGCGCGGATGCGGATGCACTCGGCCACGGCAGGCTGGATTTCCGGCGGCATCCGGTTCACGTGGGACATAGGTGGGCATATTAACGCATCATCAAACTATCCAGTGTAATACGCGGCCGCAGGGAACGTAAGGCATCGCCCAATCCGGGCACGCATAGTCACGAGATTGGGTCGAATGCGGACAAGTTGCACTTCGTGCCACACTTTGGCGTCACCATTGGGCCATAACCGGCACAAAGGCCGTGAACTCCTCGTTCCCACGGTCTTCCGTGGGAACGCACCGTCTGCGACGCTCTGCGTCGCCGCCACCGACGCGGAGCGTCGGAAAACGTCGGTTCCCACGCGGAGCATGGGAACCAGGAGCGCAATGCGGACAAATTACACTTCTTGCGAATGGTTGCATACCTCATAATAGTGGCTTACGTCTTCGTTTTCCGCCAGTCATGGCCCTGCTTCACGGAATTGAAGCCGAGGGTGTTGCATAAAACTTCGAGATATGAGAAACTGTAATAGTTGACATTCCTTTTGCTTAACCCCCCATCGAAGAAGCTGATAGGGGTAGGGAAGGCCGGTTAAGTTCCCGGCCTCCCCTCCCTCCGAACCGGACTGGCGGATTTCCCGCATCCGGCTCTCCGGTTAGTGGTGTTACCTCGTAGAGGATTGGTGAACCGAGCGCGGGAAGGAAACAAGGTTCCTTCTCGGGATCGGCAGAAGCGAAAGGCCCTGACCTTCACGGGAAGGCCACCAACATGCAACATCGACGGTGCGGCCAATCTGAGCCAAGTTACGTGTGCCTGACGCAGTCCGTCGTGGCTAGTCGTTGCCGACACTCGCGGTACGGTGTGGTTTTGGCCGTGCGTCATGTTTCATCCACTTTCCTGCGTCCCTTTGCTCGACGGGCATTGCCCCGCTTCCTCGCTCGTATGGACGCTCTGACTCCTGGGCGGTCGATTCTTCGTATCCTTATCAGGGACAATGAACTTCGTCCTTGTACCCGCCCAGGTCTCCTTGCTTCATGTATCAAACCTTCCGACCGTTCCGCCTCCAACCACCTGTTGCCGCCTCTGGGGCTTGGTTTGGTTTCCCCCCGGAGCTTACCGCGCGGTCTGCCGACCGCATCCCTTGCGAGGACCACAGCGTCACTTGGGCTTCGCCTTTTCCTAGCAGGCTCGCCACGACAACCGGCCGAATCGAGTTCGTCATCCTGCGGACCAGCCGTTCACCTTCAGTTGCTCTCCACCCCCTCTCACGAGGACGCAGTTACTTTCGGTTACGAAGTTCAAACCCAATTTCGACAAGGACTTGCACCTTGCTGATTCGATACACTCACAAGCGCACTAGGAGGCGACTCCAGTCGCCGATGGCAAAGTAAAATCCGCGGAAGATCGGCGACTGGAGTCGCCTCCTACAACCACAAACCGACTTTTTCAACAGACTGTTGACCCCCCATAGAAGCAAAACCCCCGAGAGTGAGAGCCATGCACCGAGTCAATCTCGACATTCCGCCGCGTCAAGCGACCCCAATTAGCGATAAAGTGGCCGCATTCATGGAGCAGATCGTGGCCAAGAACCCCGGCGAGCCGGAGTTTCACCAGGCCGTCCACGAAGTGGTCGAATCGGTCATGCCCGTCGTCGAGGCCAATCCGGCCTATCGCAAGGCCAAGATCCTGGAGCGCCTGGTGGAGCCCGAGCGCGTCATCCTCTTTCGCGTTCCTTGGGTGGACGATCGCGGCGAGGTGCAGATCAACCGCGGCTTTCGCGTGCAGATGAACAGCGCCATCGGGCCTTACAAGGGCGGCCTGCGATTCCATCCCTCGGTCTACCTTGGCCTGTTGAAGTTCCTGGCCTTCGAGCAGGTCCTCAAGAACAGCCTCACGACCTTGTCGATGGGCGGCGCCAAGGGCGGTTCCGACTTCGATCCCAAGGGCAAGAGCGACAACGAGGTGATGCGGTTCTGCCATTCCTTGATGAACGAACTGTACCGCCACATCGGCCCGGACATCGACGTGCCGGCCGGCGACATCGGCGTGGGCGCCCGCGAAATCGGCTTTCTCTTCGGCCAGTACAAGAAGATCACCAACCGGTTTTGCGGCGTGCTGACGGGCAAGGGTTTGGCCTACGGCGGCTCGCTGATTCGGCCGGAAGCCACGGGTTACGGCGAGGTCTATTTCGCCCAGGAAATGCTGTCCACCCGCGGCGACAGCGTCCGCGGCAAGGTGGCCGTGGTTTCCGGGTCGGGGAACGTGGCCCAATACTGCGTCGAAAAACTGATCCAGTTGGGCGCCAAGGTGGTCACGTTGTCGGACTCCAGCGGCTCGATCTACGACGAGGCGGGCATTGACGCCGACAAGCTGGATTGGGTGATGGACCTGAAGAACAACCGCCGCGGCCGGATCTCCGAATACGCCGAGCAGTTCAAGGGCACGAAGTTCCTGCCCGGCAAGAAGCCCTGGGCCGTGCCCTGCCAATTGGCCTTCCCGTCGGCCACGCAGAACGAGATCAATGCGGACGACGCCAAGAACCTGGTGGCCAACGGCTGCGTGTGCGTGGCCGAAGGCGCCAACATGCCCACCACGCCCGACGGCGTCGACGTGTTCATCCAGGCCAACATCCTTTATGGGCCGGGCAAGGCGGCCAATGCCGGCGGCGTGGCCGTTTCCGGCCTGGAGATGACCCAGAATAGCGGCGTGGTGAAATGGCCGCGCGAAGAAGTCGATCGACGCCTCCGCGAGATCATGCAGTCGATCCACGCCGAGTGCGTCAAGTACGGTCACAACGGCAAGGTCACCAACTACGTCCGCGGGGCGAACATCGCCGGGTTCGTGAAGGTCGCCGACGCGATGCTGGCCCAGGGCGTGGTTTAGCAAGACACCCTCGTTACGACGCTCCGCGTCGTAACGCAGCGGTGAGGACGCTCCGCGTCCATTTTGGGCGCAACTCATCATGCCGAGATAAGTTGCTCCTCAAGGACGCAAAGCGTCCCGGTCAGTGCGTTTCTACGCGCTGCATGGGAACGAGGGTTCTGGACGATTTGGCGGAAGGCTCGCGTTTCATGGCTCCACGACGACGTGGAGATGCTGCATCGCCACCCAGCCCGTGTCTTTCTCGCGCCGCTCCACGCGCACAAGATAGTGACCGGGCTTCTGGAAATGATGAACCAACATGCCGTAGCCGGTGGCCGCATGCTGGTCGGTATCGACGTTGGAGGGAACCGACACCTTGGGCGTGCCATCTCCGAAATCGAAAAGGTCCGCACCCGCCGGGGTCTCGAAGGCGCGGGAGCGAAACACGACGGGGTCGCCGGGCCTGATCCCAAAGGTCGGGCAGTAGCTGGCGTGTACATCGACGATCGTGGCGGTGCCGTTGGGCGCCGCCCCGGCATAAACCTGCACGCGGGCAAAGTCGTAGTCGATATTCCCCGCCGAGTCCGTCGCTTTGACAATTTCACTGTAAATTCCCGGCCGGTCATAAGCCCGGCGAACGGTCGGTCCGGCGGTGACAGTCCCATCCGTGAACGTCCACTCGAAACTGAGGACGCCTTTCTTGGCCCACGAACGGGAGGCGTCGAGCGTCACCGTTTCGCCCACCAGCGCAAATTGGTGGGGACGGGCCACGGCCAGGACCGGTGGGTCATGCTGTTCACGGTAGGCCTGCCACAGAAACGCGTAGCAGTCTTGAATCCCCCATTTCCCCGATGGCTGCAGGCTCTCGGCCGAGAAATGGAGGTGCGTCCAACCGCCGCTCGCTCCCTCCTTGCCGAGGTAGCCCAGCCGCTGCCCTTTTTGCACACGGCCGCCGGGCCGCAGGGCCGGATCAAAGGTCATCAGGTGGGCGTAGCGGTAAATCCAACCGCGGTTGTCTTCGAGGTAAATCACGTCGTAACGCGGCTGCGCGGCCGGATGCGGCGCCCCGGAAGCGGATTGCATGCCCAAGTTCAGCACGACACCGTCGGTGGCCGCAACCACCTCAATCATGCCCTCGGCTCCGCCGAGATCCATCCCTGCATGATAATAAACCTTGCCGTTCGCCTCGCGCGAAACCACCTCGTTGGAGTACCACGTCATCGAGGCAAACCATCGCTGCCTGACCGGATACGCGAATGTGCCGGGCTCGATCCACGGTGAACCCGCCGGCCAGAGCCGGATGCGCGCGTCCTTGAGCAGTCCCCACCAGTCGACGTGAGAATCCTTCATGTAGGCGCCACGGCCGGCACATCCACCTGCACCCCGCCCACCATCACGGGCAACCGGTAATTGCCGGCCACCAACTCGCCACGCTCGCCGTTGACTTCGACCGTGACCACCGCCCATGCCAGCGTGTGGGTCACCGACTCATGGTGCTCCTCCACCTTGAGGACCTTCACCCGCGCCACGGAACCGTCGTGGAGCGCGACGCGGGCCTCTTCGCCGACGTCCAAGTCCGCCACCCGCACCAGCGATGGTACGGGGGCGGCTCGATTCGGTGGCGCCCGTCCAGGCCGGCGGCGAACAGGAGCACGCCAAGAAATATCCCCGTTCTCACTGCCGAGACCCTCAACGATTTATGGCCCGAAGAAGCGGCCGTTCAAGAACAAGTTGTGACGCGGGCGTCACGCCTGCACGGTGCAACCGGGACGGCTGCACCACAAAACTCCAAAGTTATCCGTGGATTGGCGCCAGTATCGACGCCCGTGGGGCAATTGTCAAGTTGCTCACCGCCGGCCCTGAAAGCCTACATTGCTCGGTCCGCCGCGACAACGATTGTAACACTTGGTAGAACACGGGCGTCAAGATAATGCCGAAGAAGGTCACACCCAACATGCCGCTGAAGCCGGTCGTGCCCAGGGTGCGGCGTGGCGGCACTGACGAAACGGGCTGAGATTGTTCCCCACCCGGCCGCTGCCTCCCGCCCGAGCAAAACGGGTGGCCCAAGGATTGTCGCAACCGCCCGCGTTGGTTTAGAATAGCGTCTTCGGTATCCTCCCTACAGCTTCCCGGCTTCCCCAGGAGATTCGTTCGATGAACACGCTATCACGGCGGCAACTGTTGAGACTGGGCGCCGCAGGCGCGGCGGGCGCGATGGCGGCCCCGTACTTCGTCCCTTCCAGCGTGTTGGCGGCCGACGGCAAACCGGGCGCGAACGGGCGGGTCGCCGTCGGCGTGATCGGCGTCGGCAATCGCAGCCTGCTCCTGTTGGACCAACTGCCGGACGACGCTCAGATTGTTGCCCTGTCCGACTGCAATCTGCCGCGGGCCTCGGCCTTTCGAGAAGAGAAGCAGAGCGCCTGGCCGATATATCAGCACCACCAGCAGCTTCTGGAACGCAAAGACGTCGATGCGGTGATCGTCGGCACCAGCGAGTTCCAGCGGGTACTGCCCTGCATCCATGCCTGCCAGGCCGGCAAGGACATCTACGCCGAAAAACCCTTGACCCTGTATATTCACGAAGGGCGCGTGCTGGTGGACGCCGTGCGGCGGCACAACCGCATTTTCCAGGTCGGCACGCAGCAGCGATCGATGACCATGAACCGCATCGCCTGCGAGCTGGTGCGTAGCGGCGGACTGGGCAAGGTTCGCGAGGTGCAGGCGCGGAACTACACCGGCCCGCGGGAATCGCCAGCCACGCCGTTTCCCGAGGCGCAGACGCCGCAGGGGCTGGATTGGGACGTCTGGTTGAACCAGGCGGCCCGGCGGCCGTTCCACGAGGAGTGGTTCCAATGGGGGCAGTGGCGCGACTTCTCCGGCGGCGAAATGACCAACTGGGGTGCGCACGGCGTCGATCAGATTCAGTGGGCGTTGGGCATGGACCAGACCGGACCGGTCGAGATGTGGCCGCTCACGCCGGGGCCGAACGGCCGGGTCGAAATGCGCTGCGCCAACGGCGTGCCGATTCGTTTTGTGTTGGACCGCGGCCCGCAAGGCGGCGCCGTCTTCGTGTGCGAGCAGGGCAAGCTGGAAATCAACCGCAACAGGTTCGCGTCGAACCCCAAAGAGATCGCCGTGGAGTTGCTCAAGAAGGTCGACGCGGTGGAAGAGGAGCGGAAGTGGAGCGACCAGACGGCCCTGTGGCAAGCCCGCTGGCACCTGCAAAACTGGCTGGATTGCGTGCGGACGCGCAAGCAGCCGGCCTCCGACGTGGAGACCGGCCACCGGTCGATCAGCATGTGCCATCTGGCGAACATCACCCGATTGGCCGGCCGGCGTCTGCAATGGGACCCGGTCAAGGAGCTTTTCGTGGACGACGCCGAGGCCAACCGGTACGTGAGCCGTCCGCGCCGTGCGGGCTACGAGCTGCCCAACCCGGCGTAGGATGGAAGGGCAGAAGGGACCATCCCGGCCGGCCGCGGCTTATCGCTCGAAGTCGGCTCGCCGCCGTTCGAGTTCGTCCATGATTTCCGGGGCCTCCTTGAGTTCAGCCAGAGGCTGGAGTTGGCGGCAGCCCGGATGACCTCAATCACGGCCGGCGGCTTTCTTGAACCATTGTTGCTGTTCGACCAATCCGGAAGTCGGCCGCGGCGCCCGGGGGGCAATCGTGTAGTCGGCCACACCGCACAGAAGCGCGATGGCACGCTGGGGATCCAGCCGTCGCAATTCCTCCCGCCGCAGCCGTTCCAACTCAGGGCCCGCTGCCTGCCAGGCCTGCACCCAGCGGCGACCCAGAGCAATCTGCTCGGGTGTCCAATCTGCCAGACTCGAAGGTTCGGCGCTCATGACTCCATTGTGGCCGTTGTGGCCACGCGAAACAAGTGGGATTAAGATCGCCTTGTCCCAGCAGCAGCGGGCCGCTCCCCCGCGTCCTCTGAGAGCGCACGTGCTTCTCACGCCCCGGCGGCCGTCGGATCGACAGCTTCCAGGAAGGCATCCGATGCAAAACGCTGTCGCGGTTGGGTGGCACGCCAGGAGGAACGACGGGCGTGGCCGAGGTTTGTTCCATTTCCCAAAGCCACTCCATGCTGGCCCGACGCACTTGGCTTATTCTTTCTCGCTCGTGTGGAAGCCGATGCGCCGCTGGGATCGGGGGGCGGGTGGTGCCATGAGTTGGCGAATGGCATCAAAGACCACACGGAACTGTGCATCGTACTTCGTCTCCAGTTCATCCAGTCGCCGAGCCAATTCCACGTTGGAGGCAAGCATCTCGCGCAGGCGCACGAAAGTCCGCATGATCTGGATGTTCACGAGCACGGCACGCTCGCTGCGGAGCACGCTGGAGAGCATGGCCACACCCTCCTGGGTGAAGGCATAGGGAAGCGAGCCACCCAGGCTGCGCCTGGAAGGTATCACATTTTGTGATACCAAGGCTTCGGCCTCCTCCGGGCTCAGTCGAAACATGAAGTCCGGGGGAAAGCGGGCTTCGTTGCGGCTGACCTGCTGGCGGAGCGCAATCGCCTTCACGCCGAACAGTTCGGCAAGGTCGCGGTCGAGCATGACCTTGTGCCCCCGGATGAGCAGAATAGCCCGCTCGATTCGCTCGACGGGAACCAGGGAATTCGCACACTTCTTCACCATAATTCATGCTTATAGCGGTCGTTGTCACGGGGGGCAAGTGGTCCTGCAAAGGAGCACCGGAGAAGGTTCCGGGGCCGGATATGTAATCCCATTTGTGTATGCTGAGCCCAGAACCGGTCAGACGATATCTGCCAATCACCCTCACCCTAACCTCTCTCAAAGGGGCAGGGGTCCGATTCAAGGGCGCGGGAGTGGATCCTCGGCGACGTTCCCGCCCCGCGAAACCCCGCGGCTGCCGCCCGCTGACGCAGCTCGATTCGCTTGATCTTGCCGTTGGTGGTTTCCGGCAAAGTGGTAGGCGGCCTCTGGCAAGACGAGTGCGCCGGGACGATCCGTCATCACCGCCCGGCGAGACTGGGCGACCAACTGGCCGCAAGCCCTTAGAGCGACGCAGAACCGCTTGCCGTTCCGCGATTGCGGCCGCGGCCTATCGTCACTTTTTCGTCTTGCGTTTTCCGCCCTTGGCCGCGGGCTTCTTGCGAGATTTCGCGGCGGCTCTCCTGATGGGCGGTCGCTTCTTGGCGGGACCGGCGGCGGCACGCTCTTTCAACAGGTTCAAGGCGTATTCGAGCGTCACGTCCTCGGGCGTGGCGCCGCGCGGAAGCGAGGCGTTGGTGACTCCGTCGCTGACGTACGGCCCATAGCGGCCCGGCATCAGCCGCACCGGCTGGCTGGTGACCGGCGAGGCCTCAAAGACCTTGAGCGGTTGCTTGCTGGCGGCGCCGCGCCGGGCCTTGGGCTGCGCGAGCAGTTCCAGCGCTTGCTCCAGGTTGACGTCCAACGGCGAGAGGCCCTCCGGCAGCGAACGCGTTTCCGCGCCGCACTTCACGTAGGGGCCGAAACGCCCGTTGTGGGCCACGACCGGCTCGCCGGTTTGCGGGTGGTCGCCCAACGTGCGCGGCAATGATAGCAGCTTGATCGCCGTCTCCAGATCGACCTGTTCCGGCTCCATGCCCTTGAGGAGCGAGGCATTTTGCGGCTTCTCCTCGTCGGCGCCGCTGCCGCGTTGCACGTAGGGTCCGAAACGGCCGATCTTGACGAACACGGGCTTGTGCGTGTCGGGGCAGATGCCCAGCGGCTCGTCGCCTTGGGCGGCCTTGTCGAGCATGCCCAGCGCGCTTTCGAGGGTGAGTTCGTCCGGGGGAAGTTTGTCGGGCAGGCTGGCGCGCCGTCCGGCCTGCTCCAGGAATGGCCCGTAGCGGCCCACGCGGACGAAAATCTCTTCCGCCTGCTCTCCGTTTCCCTGGGGCTTGCCGACGGAGATTCGACACACGTCGCGGGCGTCGATCTCCTCTACCTTGTCTTTCAACAACTGCTTCAGTCCCGGGTGTTCGTTGCCGAAGTAGAACGTCCGCAGGTAGTCCACGTGGTTCATCTCGCCGCGGCTGATGGCGTCGAGTTCGTCCTCCATCTCCGCCGTGAACTGGTAGTCGACCAGTTCGGGCAGGTGCTCGGCGAGCAATTGCGATACGGCAAAGGCCGTCCAGGTGGGCACCAGCACGTTGCCGCGCTTGAGTTTGAAGACGTAGTCGCGGGCGAGAATCGTGTCGATGATCGAGGCGTAGGTGCTCGGCCGGCCGATGCCCATCTCCTCCAGCGCGCGGGTGAGCGCCGCCTCGCTGTAACGGTTGGGCGGTTGGGTGATGTGGCTCTTGGGCGTCAGCGACTCGCACCGCAGCGACTCGCCCACGGATACCGCCGGCAACACCGCTTCCCGGTCGGCCAGATCCGACTCCGGATCGTCGGCCCCTTCGACGTAGGCCCGCAAATAGCCGGGAAACTCGATCGTCTTGCCGGTGGCCTCGAAGACCGCGCCGCCCGCGTCGATCGTGATCGTGACGCGGTGGCCGCGGGCGTCGGTCATCTGGCTGGCGATCGTGCGCTTCCAGATCATGTCGTAGAGCTTGAACTCGTCGGGGCTGAGCCGGCCGCGGAGCGCCTCGGGGAAATCGAAGGGGTGCCCGGCGGGCCGAATCGCTTCGTGGGCCTCCTGGGCGTTCTTCACCTTGGTCTGATAGACCCGCGGCGCGGCCGGCAGATATTCCTTGCCGTACTGCGATGCGACCAGTTGCCGGGCGGCCTCGATTGCCACCGCCGCCAAGGTCGTGGAATCGGTTCGCATGTAGGTGATGTGGCCGGTCTCGTACAGCGTCTGGGCCACCTGCATGGTGTGCCGCGCGGTGAAACCGTACTTGCGGTTCGCCTCTTGTTGCAGCGTGCTCGTAGTGAAGGGGGGATAGGGTCGCGTGGTGTACGGTTTGTCTTCGAGGTTCACCACCCGGCACGAGGCGCTGCGGAGCCGCGTAAGCAACTCTCCGGCCTGACGTTCGTCCAACAGCAACAAGCCGGCGTCCTTCAATTTCCCCGTGGCCGGGTCGAAATCGCGGCCGGAAGGGATATGTCGGCCGTCGACCGAGACCAACTCGGCGGCAAACGACTCGTCGCTGCTGGTGGCAAAGGTGCCCAGCAAGTCCCAATACGTGGCCGACGTGAAGGCCATCCGCTGCCGCTCGCGCTCGACGATCAGCCGCACCGCCACGCTCTGCACCCGGCCCGCCGAGAGCCGCGGGCGGATCTTCCGCCATAGCAGGGGGGAAACGTCGTAGCCGTAAAGACGGTCGACGATCCGGCGGACCTCTTGCGCCCGGACCAGGTCGTCGTCGATGTTGCGCGGGTTCTTCAGCGCGTCGCGGATCGCCTCCTTGGTGATTTCGTGGAACACCAGCCGTCGCACGGGCACCTTCGGCTGCAATACCTCGCAAAGGTGCCAGCTAATGGCCTCTCCCTCGCGGTCTTCGTCCGTCGCCAGATAGAGGTCCTTGGCCTCCTTCAACAGACTCTTGAGCTTGCGAACCTGCTGGGTCTTGTCGTGAGAAATGACGTATACGGGCTCAAAATCGTGATTGACGTTGACCCCGAGATAGGCCCATTCTTCTTTCTTGTACTGCTCGGGGATTTCTTTAGCCCCCTGGGGCAGATCGCGGATGTGGCCGATGCTGGCCTCGATGACATAGTCGCGGCCCAGAAACTTGCTGATGGTTCGCGCCTTGGCCGGCGACTCGACAATCACCAGGGAGGTTCCGGCGTTGGTGCTGGATTTCTTAGACATGTTATTTCTGGGAATCTAGGGAAACTTAGAAATTGTAGCACCGGCCGCGATCCGTACAACCGCGAATTGGCATTGCATTTGCGCCCAACCCATTTAGAATTGCGGGATTACGACCGCGACACCGCAGTCGAGAGGAAAGCCGGATTCCTGCCTCCACGCAGGACTTGCGACACGAATACTCCCGCGGGGGTGGGCTTGTCAAGCCGAGTTCGTCGCCCCAAGACGGACGCTCCCCCTCTACAGAAGGATTCTTCCCGATGGCCAGCCCGTTTTCCATCTTCCGCAAGAACAAAAAGACGATGCTTGCCGTGCTGACCCTCTTGGCGATGGGCGGCTTCGTGTTCTTGCCCATCATTATGCAAGGCATGGGCGGCCGCACCGTCGAAAACCCGGTTGTCGTGAAGACCTCGAAATTCGGCAATTTGAAGGCCAGCGATCTACAGCACCTGGAACAGCAACGCCGGAGGGTCCTCGCCGTGCTGACCGACGCGGTGCAGATGGCCGGCATCAACCCGAGCATGGCCCAGCAATGGATCGCCTACCGAACGCGGATTGGGCCGCCTTCCGAGGAGTCGGTGGTCAACACCTGGTTGCTAGCGCAGCGCGCCGAGCAGATGGGCATGGTCATCAGCGATCCCGCGATCAACAAAGTCCTCACCGACTTGACGCAAGAGCGCAGTCACTCGGGCCGATTTCCAGAAGGCCTTCAAGCGCTCGGGGTTCTCCGACCTTGGGTTCTTCAATGCCATGCGCGACGAATTGGCGGCACTGCAACTGGAGCGCTCCTTCGAGGGCAGCCTGGAAGCCCTAACTCCCGCCCAACGCTGGCACTACTTCTTGCGGGTGAATCGAATGGCAAAGATCGAGGCCGCGCCCGTGGCCGTGGCCAACTACATCGACAGCAAGGCCGTTCCGCAGCCGACCGACGCGGAGTTGAAGGCCTTCTTCGAGAAGTACAAGGAGCAATATCCCCTGCCCGACTCGCCGGAGCCCGGCTTCCGCGAGCCGCAGAGGATCGCCCTGGAATACTTCCGGGCCGACATGGAAAAGTTTGCCTCGCCCGAAATGGTAACTGAGGAAGAGATCAAAGAGCACTACGAGAAGAACAAGGAAGTTTACGATCAGCTTGAGAAGGGCCCGGCCGCGACGAAACCGGCCACCGAGACGCCGAGCGCGGAGAAGCCTACGCCGCAGAAGCCTAGCGCGGAAAAGCCTGGTACCGAAAAGCCGGTCGACGAGAAACCGGCGGCCAACAAGCCGGCCGACGAGAAACCGGCCACCGAAGGCGAAAAGAAACCGATTGACGAGAAGGCCAAGGAGGCCCCGAAGGAACCGGATGCCGCCGGCGAAAAGGCGAAGGAACCCGCGAAGGAACCGGAGAAGTCGGAGAAGGAAAAAGAACCCGCAAAGGACTCCAAGGATACGTCGGCGGTGGGCCGAACGTCGCCCTTTGTGCTGGCCGCCTGGATGCAGGACGAACCGGCCAAGGACGAAGCGAAGGCCAAAGACGCCGAGGCGATGAAAGGGCCGGAGCCGGTCGCCAAGGAAGAGAAGCCTGCCGAGCAGCCGGCGGCGCCGGCCGCAGCGCAACAACCCGCGGCCAAACCGGCTGAATCCGCCAAGGACGAGGCAAAAGCGGCCGAGCCGCCTCAGCCGGCGGCCAAGGAAGCAACGCCCGCCGACAAGGCCGCGCCGGCGCCGGCCGCCACGCCCGAGAAGCCGGCGGAGCCCAAGGCCGGCCTGTCGGATACCTTGAAGAGCCGTATCCGCCGACAAGTTGCCTACGAGAAAATTGAGGCGACGTTCAAGGGCCTCCGCGAACAAATGGACCTGTACCGCGGAAAATGGCAGAAATACGACGCCGAGCGGATTCGCCGGCAGGGGAAAGCGGGCGAGACCAAGGAGAGCAAGGCGGCACTTACGCCCCCACCGAGGCCCGACTTTGAGAAGCTGGCCAAGGAGAAGGGCCTTACCGCCGGGCGAACCGAGCTCGTTTCGCAGTGGCAGATGCGAGAGTCGGAGATCGGCGCCTCGATGGTGGGCCGTCAGGTTCCCGTGTGGCAGTACGCGTATTCGACGCTCGGCAAGTTCAGCCCGGAGAGATCCGAGGATTTCCGGGGCGAGTTCCTGTTCTGGAAGACGGAGGACATCAAGGAGCGCATTCCCAAGTTCGACGACGAGGGAGTGGAGAAGGAAGTGCTGCGGTCGTGGAAGCTGATCAAGGCCCGCGAACCGGCCCTGGCGGCGGCCAAGGACCTGGCGGCCGGCGCCAGCAAGGACAAGGAATCGCTCAAGCAGGCGCTGGCCGAGCACCCGGACCTGGCGGTGGTGACGCCGCTGCCGTTTAGCTGGATCACCTTCGGTAACGTGCCGTTGGGATCGGCCCCCAATGCCGCACGCATCAGCAACGTGATAGGCGTGGACATGGCCGGCGAGGAGTTTATGAAGACCGTGTTCGGTCTCGAACCGGGCCAGGCCGGCGTGGCCATGAATGCCCCGCAGACCGTGGCCTACGTGATCCGCCTCGTCGAGTTTTTGCCGTCGCTCGACGACCTCTGGAAGGGGTTCGAGAAGGACGACTTCAGCAAGTATGCCCCCGCCGCCGAAGCAGACCGCCAAAAGATCGTTCAGGCGTGGCTCCAGGAGATCAAGACGTCGGCCGGCTTCGAGTGGACCCCCGAGCACAAGACCGGCCAGGCCGCCGAGTCCGGGCCGCGCGAGCGCGAGGAGGAGGAGTAGTCGCTTCGTTCTCTTGGAATTCACCCGTAAGCGGCCCTTCGCGCCCTACCGGATTTTCACCACCGACGTCCGAACCTACGATATTCGTCACCCCGATCAGGTGATTGTCCTCCGTTCCCGCCTGGTCATCGGCGTCGGTGGCCGCAACGGCACCGCCGATCACCTCGAACATCTCGCGCTGATCCACGTCGTGCGGGTTGAGGAACTCGAAACGGCGCCCTCGGGCGACTCGTCGGGCGCATGAAGCGCACCGAGGATCGCCGCAACGCTACTACGTCGTCGGGTGCGCACTACCCGGCCCCAAACCGTGACGGTGCGTTGCACGCACACTACCCAGCCGCTGCACCTGGCGTTCATTTGCTCGGCTTCGCGGGTTTGCTCGGCGGTTGACTCGGCTTGGCGGGGCTGCCCATCTCCTTCGGGTCTGGCGGCGTCTGGCTACTCGGCGCTATTTTCACCCTTGCCCCTGCCTGGGTTTCGACTCTTACCGGGCCTTGTAAGGTTCCAGGTGAGCCCATCCCCTGCATCGCAATCGGCATACCTAGAAAGCCCACCATACTGAGAGCGATCAAGGCAGCCATCTGCGGATTCTTCGCGTTTGCGGTGGATAGCGTCAAAGTCGCCCCGTTGCGGACCGGGCGCAACGCCTGCATCATCCGTTCGCTCATCCGCTGCTGATACTTGGCCATCGCCTGTTGCACGGGGTCGCTGCTGTCGGCCATCCTGGCGGCCTCGGCCAGCATCTGCGCGCGGCCCATTGCCATCATCTTGTCGATGATCTGCTCGATCTGCTGCGCGGCCGCTTCGTCGTTGGCCTTCAACGAAAGCGACGCGCCGAAGTCGCCCGTAACGTTCGCCTTGGCGCCGACCGACGCGAGCAGGTCGGGGAGCTTCTTCACGTCCTCGAACTGCGGCGGCACGGGCATCACGGCCATCGACATGGCCCACAAGGGACGGATCGGCTCGACCAGCAAGACCGCCATCGCGTCGGGCGGTTCGGTCATCCGGCCCAACACGGCCGTCATCTTGCCTTCCTTGGGGCTGGCGTGGTTCGCCACCACCTTGCGCAGCAGATCGTCGGTGCCCACCAATAGCGTTTTGTCATCCGGGCGATAGATACTCGGCTCCATCGGGCTGGCGGCCTTGCGATAGGTCTTGCCGTCCAACTTGTCTTCCGTGGTGCGATCCCACAGTTGCCCGAGAATCTTACCCTCGGCCAGCGGGCCGGCTAGGTGAACCACGACCACCCCGCCCGGCGGCCCGCCCACCGGCGGCTCGACAATCGCCGCGAGCTGCTCAATTTGCATGGGATCGATGCCCAGTTCCTTCATGCCGGCCGCCGTGATCACCTCGACGGGCAGCATCTCCAGGTGCGGCGCGGTGAGCACCCGCCGCGGAAAGACCACCACGGCCGCACAACTCTCCGGCGTCACGTAGCTGAGATCGATCTTCGCCGCTTCTCCGGCCGGCGCTTGTTTCGCGGCCGCCGGCGCCTGGGCATAGACCAGCGACGGAGAGCACGTCATGCTCACGATCAGGATCCACGCCATCGTCCCCCGCAGTCTCCGATACATGGGTCACCTCGCTTCTGGAAAAGGGTTTTGTGCCAACTGCCATCCGGCAGGGATGCGGTCCTTTCGATTGTCAGAATCCAGCCGGCGGGATTACTTCGCCGCCGGCGATGGTCAGCATTGCGTGGAAAGTCTTCGGATCGATGTCCGCGGAAAAGAGACGCACGTGCCCGTCCGCGAATAGGGCGTTGAAACCGCCCGGATGCGCCTTCCCCAGTCCGGCCATCGGCTGTTTGTCGTCATATTGCCAGTCGTCGGGCTTGGTCCAGATGGCCGCGCGATCGTCGTTCACCTCGACAACCAGAATGGTCTTGGACATTCCGTCCGTGAACTCTCTGATTTTCCGTCCCTTCGTGCCGTCGAAGGCCAGCCCCTCGCCGCAGACGGCCAAGTAGTTTGCCTTGCCCGGCGCGGGATTGCCACTCGGATTCCTATAGTACGGAGGCATCTTTGGGATCAGTTGGCGGTTGTGCTCGCTGTCCCAGGGTTCGTCCAGGTGGAATTGCTTGTAGAGTTCCCCTTCCTCAAGATACGGCAGCATGTGTACGCGCCAACTCAAGAGCGGCTTGCCGTCCTTGTCGAAGTTCGCCCGGGCGGGGAACGTCTTGTTGGCGTCGAGGTAATTGTGCATCGTCAGGCCGATTTGCTTCAGGTTGTTTGCCGTTTGGGCGCGACGGGCGGCCTCGCGGGCGGCCTGCACCGCCGGCAGCAAGAGCCCAACCAGAATGCCGATCACGGCCACCGAGGCCATCTGCGGGTTCTGACTGGTGCCGCTGGTGCCCAGCGTCAACGTGGCCCCGCTGCGCACCGGCCGCAACGACTGCGTCATCCGCTCGCTGATGCGCTGCTGGTACTTGGCCATCGCCTGTTCCACGGGGTCGCTGCTGGCGGCCAGCCTGGCGATCTCGGCCTTCATCTGCTCGCGGGCAAAGGCCTGTGCCTTGTCGATGATCTGCTCGATCTGTTGAGCGGCCGCTTCGTCGTTGGCCTTTAGGACCGGCGAATCAATAGGTGTCGGAGTTTTGTGGCATATCTGATAGACTGGGGGCTAGTGTATGGAGTTTCTCATGGTCCTTTTGAATGGAGCCAAGGATGGCCTTCGTATTTCAGTTGCAGTACGATCCGGAAGTGGTGGAACAGGTTCGGGCCTTTTATCAAACGTTGTCCGAGAAAGATGGACGACGGTATGCTGCCGTCGAGGCTCGGCGGCTGGGGCATGGCGGGATCGAGTATGTGGCCGAGGTGTTCGGATGCTCGCAGCGAACCATTGAACGCGGACTGGCCGAGTTGGACGAGTTGCCACACGATCCGGCAGCGGGACGAGTGCGACGAATTGGCGGCGGGCGAAAAAAAAATGGTCGAGACCCAGCCCGAACTTGTGGAGAACTTGAAGTCGGTGCTGGAAGTCCGCACAGCGGGCAATCCCGATGACGCCGGCGTGCTGTGGACGGACCTCTCGTCGCGGCAACTCGCGGACACCGTGACGGACATGGGAACTCCCGTCAGTCCACCGGTCGTGCGAGACTGGATGAAAGAGCAGAAGTTGGGGCGACACAAGATCGCCAAGGTTTTGGCAGGCGGACACAGCCCTGATCGGGATGCCCAGTTCCTCCGCATCGCCGAACTGAAGGCCAAGTACTTGGCGGCGGGCGACCCCGTGTTTTCCCTCGATACCAAGGCAAAAGAACATCTCGGGCA
Source organism: uncultured Planctomycetaceae bacterium (assembly GCA_963759115.1). Taxonomy (GTDB): domain Bacteria; phylum Planctomycetota; class Planctomycetia; order Pirellulales; family Thermoguttaceae; genus CAVWXT01. The sequence goes on along the minus strand of CAVWXT010000001.1, from coordinate 48,278 downwards.
ACTCTTTCGGGAGGGCCGCGTGTGGACCCAGCAGGCCTTCCGGGCGTTCGACCACGACTTTCCCAGTTGGGCTACCGGCGTCATTATTCCGCACGGCATCTACGACCTCCTTCGCAATCGCGGCCATCTCAACATCGGCCTGAGCCACGACACGAGCCAATTCGCGTGCGACAGCTTCCGCTGGTACTGGAACCGTATCGGCCAACGATGCTACCCGCACGCCAAGTCCATCCTCTTGTTGTGCGACTGTGGCGGAAGCAATTCGGCGGCTCAGTATCTTTTCAAACAGGACTTGCAACACCTCGTCAACGAATTGGGAGTAGAAATCCGAGTGGCCCACTACCCAAGCTATTGCTCGAAGTTCAACCCGATTGAACGCCGTTTCTTTCCCCATGTCGGTCGCGCCTGCCAAGGAATGCTGTTCGACACGCTCGACACCGTGGTCCGCCTGATGCGCAAAGCCTCGACCACCACCGGCCTGCAAACGACAGTCAATGTTATCCACCGCATCTATGAAACCGGTCGCAAGGTCGCCGACAGCTTCAAAGCCGCCATGACCATTCTCTTTGACGACTTGCTGCCAAAATGGAACTACGTCGCCAAACCCCAATAATCCCGACAGTTATTGATTCGCCGGTCCTTAGCGAAAGCGACGCACCGAAGTCGCCCGAGAAGTTCAGCTTGGCGCCGATCGACGTGAGCAACTCGGGAATCTTCTTGACGTCCTCCAACTGCGGCGGCACCGGGGCCATGGCCAGCGGCATCGCCAAGAGCGGACGGATCGGCTCGACCAACAGGATCGCCATCGCGTCGGGCGGTTCGGTCATCCGGCCCAACACGGCCGTCATCTTGCCTTCCTTGGGGCTGGCGTGGTTCGCCACCACCTTGCGCAGCAGATCATCGGTGCCCATCAGCAACGTGCGGTCATCAATGCGATAGATGCTCGGCGCCGGGTCTGCGCCCTTGCGATAGGTCTTGCCGTCCAACTTGTCTTCCGTGGTGCGGTCCCAGAGCTGCCCGAGGATCTTGCCCTGGCCCAGCGGACTCGCCAGGTGAACCACGACCACCGCGCCCGGCGGTCCGCCCACCGGCGGCTCGACAATCGCCACGAGTTGCTCGATTTGCATCGGATCGATGCCCAATTCCTTCATGCCGGCCGCCGTGAGCACCTCGACGGGCAGCATCTCCATCGCGGGCGAGGTGAGCACGCGCCGCGGAAACAGCGCCACGGCCGCACAACTCTCCGGCGTCACGTAGCTGAGATCGATCTTCGCCGCGTCTCCGGCCGGCGCTTGCTTTGCGGCCGCCGGCGGCTGGGCGTAGACCAGCGACGGAGAGTAAGTCATGCTCACGATCAGGATCCACGCAATCGCCCTCTGGAATCTTCGATACATGCCGCACCTCGCTTTGGGAAAAGGGTCTTGTGCTGACGGGCATCCGACGCTCGATTGAGCGAGCGTAGTATAACGCGCCCACCCGGTACGTGGGAAGTACCTGCTATGGACACCACGGGGGGTATCGTGGTTTCTCATGGTTCATACCTGGGTGGCACGCCCTAAGGAACGAAGGGCGTGGTCGGGCGGGTCGCCACGCCCTTCGTTCCTCAGGGCGTGCCACCCAAATGCGTTCCGAAATGAACCGTGCCCGCGATTTCTCGGCAACGTGTTGACTCCGAAAGGGCAGAACTCCGTCTGCCCGTTATTCGGTCCCTGTGCCGCGATATTGGACCCGACCTTGGCTACGGCGACTTGGTAATTTCCAGCCACTTGTCCGCGTCGCCGCAGAGTGCATCGAGCACGGCCTGGGCGTATTGTGCGTTGTCTTGAAGGACGTCGTATTCCTTCGTAGTTCATTCCAACCCCGGCGCAAATCCGTGACGCATGGTGTTCTCGCAACAGGAGCGGGGCTCGGCGAAGTGCAGCAGGTAGTCGGCGCCGCCGGCCTTGCTGCCGACGCCCGAGAGTCCGAATCCGCCGAAGGGCTGCCGGCCCACCAAGGCGCCGGTGATGCCCCGATTGAGATAGAGGTTGCCCACGCGGAACTCGCGGCGGGCCAATTCCAGGTGGGACGGCTGGCGGCTGAACACCCCGCCGGTCAGTTTGTAGGCCGTGGCGTTGGCCACCTCCAGGGCTTCGGCGAAACTCTCCGCGCGCAGGACCGCCAACACCGGCCCAAAGATCTCCTCGTTGGCCAAGCGATGGTGCGGCCGGATGCCCGAGAAGACGTGCGGGCCGACGTACGGCTTGCCGACTTTTTGGGCCAGCCCCGCCGGCACTTCGCCGGCCAACTCCAACCGGCCTTCGCTGCGGCCGATCTCGATATACTGGCGGATTTTCGCGGCGGCGGACTCGTCGATCACCGGCCCCAGGTCGGTGCCCGGATCGGCCGGATCGCCGATCACCAGCGTGCGGGCCGATTCCACCAACCGCTTGAGGAACTGGTCGTAGACGCCCGCCAGAACGATCGCCCGGCTGCACGCCGAGCACTTTTGCCCGCAATATCCGAACGCCGACTGACGGACGCCGAGCACGGCCTCGTCGAGGTCGGCCGAATCGTCGACAATAATGGCGTTCTTGCCGCCCATCTCGCACACGACCTTCTTCACCAACGCCTGGCCCTCGGGCGTGTCACCGGCGGCGCGGACGATGCCGAGGCCCACCTCCTTCGAGCCGGTGAAGGCGATCATGGCCACGCGCGGGTCGCGGACCAGCACGTCGCCCACAGCGCGGCCGGCGCCCGGCAAGAACTGGAGCACGTTGGCCGGCACGCCCGCGAGCCAAAGGATTTCGCACATCGCCTGAGCGATGCCGCGGGTCTGGGTCGAGGGCTTCACGACGGCCGTATTGCCCACGCTCAAGGCGGCCGCGGTCATGCCGCAGCAGATCGAAAGCGGAAAGTTCCAGGGGCTTATGATCGAGGCCACGCCGCGGGGCTGGTACCACTGGTGGTTCAGTTCGCCGACGAACTGCCCGAGCCGCTGCGGCCGGAAGAGGCCCACCGCGCAGCGGGCGTAGTATTCGCAGAAGTCGATGGCCTCGCAGACGTCGGCGTCGGCCTCGCGCCAGGGTTTGCCCGCCTCGCGGATCATGATGGCGGCCAGCTCGTCGCGGCGCTCGCGCATCAGGGCGGCCGCCCGAACGATGATCCGCGAACGCTCCAGAGGGTCGAGGTCGCGCCAGGCGGGAAAGGCGGCCGAGGCTCGGGCGATGGCATGGCGGGCGGCCTCGGCGGTGCTCGCATCCGTCACGGCGGGAACCTTCACCGAACCCACGGCGCGGGCGAACTGTTCGCGCACAGCCGCTTGGGCAAAGTCGCGCAAGGGCTCGTTGAACATCGACTGGCCATCGCCCAACCCTTCGACGGCCGGCGATAGGGCATGACGCTGGGCCGCCGTGCCGGCGGCCGCTAAACTTGGACCGTCCGAGATAAAGCCGCGACCGGTGGTCGCGCCCTGGGGCGCGACCGCCGGTCGCGGCCTTGTGTCAATCGTCTGCGGCGACGCCAACAACTCCTCGTCCGGGGATTCGTCGAAGAAGCCCGCCCGCAGCCACGACTGGTTCGACGTGTTCTCCAGCAGCCGGCGGACAAGGTACGCCATGCCGGGGATCATCTGGCCCAGCGGCACATATTGGCGCAGCCGCAGCCCGCGCCCACGAGCGCCGCGCGAAGCTGGTCGGCCATGCCGTAAAGTTGCTGCACCTCGAAGGCCGCGGCGGGAAGATCGTGCTGCTCCAGGAGCGCGAGCACGTAGGCGATCGAACGGACGTTGTGCGAGCCGGCTGCGAGCTTGACGCCGCCTTGGCCGGCCTGGCGCGGCATCGACGCCACGAAACGCTTGGTCATCCGCTCGAAGTTGGCGTCGGTCTGGCGTTTGTCGGTCCAGACGGGCACGGGCCAACCCATCCGCTCGGCGTGGATCACTTCGTAGTCCCAATAGGCGCCCTTGATCAACCGCACCGTCACTTGCCGCCCGCTCCGCCGCGCCCAGCCGATGACCTGCTCGGCATCGTCCATCCCGCTCCGCAAGTAGGCTTGCAGGGCCAATCCGGCCGGGAAATCGACGGCCTCGCAACATCGTTGAAAGAGGGCCAGCGTCAGGTCCTTGAACGCATACTGCTCCATGTCGAAGTTCACCAGCACCTGACGCTCGGCCGCCGCCTGAAGAATCGGCCGCAGCGCTTCGGCCAACGCATCCAGCGAGCCCTGGAAGTCGATCGCGTCGGTCCGCGCCGAGAGCGAACTGATCTTGATCGACACGTTCGCCCGCGGCACCGGCCCGAGATGATCGGCCTCCAGCCGCGGATTGGCCGGCCACTGACCGACGGCCTCCGGCAGCGTCGCGATCAGGTCGAGATATCGCTGCTGGTAGGCCCGCGCCTCCTCGTCGCTCAGGCACGCTTCGCCGAGCAGGTCGACGCTGAAGGCCACGCCTTCGTTCCAGAGTTTCTGCAAGGTGGGCAGGGCGGAAGGGGCGTCGGCGCCGGCAATGAAGTTGCGGGCCACCGTGGTGATTCGCCGGGCGAGGGTCTTGGCCATCAGACCCTTGGCCAGGCCGCCGGCCTTGAGCCCCAGTTCCATCCCCGGCGGCAGCGTGACGCCCGGCTGGTTGAGATACTCCAGCAGGCACTCGTGGACTTGTTCCGGCGTGCGGAGCATCGGGAAGACGTCGATGAAACGGAACAACTGCACCTTGAAGGCCGGGTCCTTCATCGTCCAGTTCATCAACTGATCGGACCAGAAGCGGCCGGAGAAGAGGCCCGCGCGATGCTCGCGGGCGGAGTGCAGGATCTCGTGGCCGATCTCGGTTGTGCGGCGCTCGACATCCGACGAGCCGGCGGCAGAAGAGAGACTCTCGGCGCGATGGGCAGCCGAACTTTCCCGTTTGCCGTGGCCGAACAACCGCATTGCAAGACCCTTCCCGCGACAATTGTAGCGTCGCTCGCCCCAAAAACACAGCAGACGCGCTCGGTCGCTCGCTGCAGCCCGGAGAGCCGGCACATCCAATTATACGGCCGGCATCAAGGCATCAGGACGGCGGCTTGCGGGCGCTCGACCCCTGGTCAACGGCACGTCCCGGCGGTATAAGGATACGCAGCGTCGCGTCCCGAAGGTCTCGCCCCATCCTACCGATGATGAATCCAGCACAGAGAGCGTGTGAACTTATTGTGGGAGGCGACTCCAGTCGCCGAATTTCCGGTGTTTCGCCGCACGATCGGCGACTGGAGTCGCCTCCCACAGCGGTTTCCTGCAAAAATTCACAGCCACAGAGCGTGGCGCCGCGGCAGGACGATCCGCCCTATCAGCCGGGCGAGCCGGTAGCGCTATTCATCCCGTGCTACATCGACCAGTTCTATCCGCAGATCGCGCGGGCCACGGCCCAACTGTTGAATCGCTACGGCGTGCCCCTGGTCTACCCGGCTGAGCAAACCTGCTGCGGCCAGCCGGCGTTCAATTCGGGCTATTGGGAAGAGGCCCGGCGCGTGGTCCGCCACTTCTGCGACGTCTTCGAGCCGCACCGCTGGATCGTTTGCCCCTCCGGCTCCTGCACGGCGATGTGCCGCGTCTTCTTCGGCCACGCCGACCCCGACCCGCGGATCGTGGGCATTGGCCGGCGGGTGTTCGAACTGACCGAGTTCCTCCACGACATGCTCGGCGTAACCGACACCGGGGCCACCTTTCCGCACAAAGTCACTCTGCACGTCGGCTGCCACGGGCGGCGCGAGTTGGGCGTGGTCGATCCGCCGCTGCGGCTGCTCAAGAACGTCCGCGGTCTGACCTACTGCGCGTTGCCGAACATCGAGGAGTGCTGCGGCTTCGGCGGCACCTTCAGCGTGAAAATGCCCGGCACCTCGCTGGCCATGGGCGGCACGAAGGTGCAGAACATTCTTCGCAGCGGCGCCGAGGTGGTCGTCTCCAACGACATCAGTTGCCTGATGCACGTTGGCGGCATGCTTCAACGCAACCCGGATGCGCGGCACGTCCGCACCATGCACATCGCCGAGGTGCTGGTGGCGGGCGTGGAAGGTCGATAGCTGCCGGGGAAATGCCGGGGTCCGACCGCGATTGGTAGTTGGTGGACGCGCGCGTTGCGATCCACACGGGCGGTTTCCGCCCGTCGCGTGGCAGGGATGACGCCCGCATTATGCGTTGAGTTTCCTCACAAATTCCATGAGCTCAATCGGGACCGCCAGCAGCACGGTGTTCGAGGCGCTGGGGCCGAGCCCGTCGATCGTTTGCAGGGTTCGCAATTGCATGGCGCCGGGGCTGCTTTTCATGATGGCCGCGGCGGCCGACAGATTCTCGGCGGCGAGCTTGTCCCCTTCGGCTTTGGTGATCGTGGCCCGCTTCTCCCGTTCCGCCCCCGCCTGACGCGACATGATCCGTTTGAGTTCCTCGGGCATGCCGATGTCTTGCAGCCGGATGCCCGTGACGTGCAATCCCCACTCGCGCGAGTCCGTCTCGACGTGCTGTTCGACCTGCCGGGCTATCTGCTCGCGCTCGGCCAGCAACTCGTCGAGCGTCATGCCGCCGACCACGTCGCGCAAGGCGCTTTGGGCCAGTTGGGCGACCGCGAAGGCGAAATCCTGGATCTTCACCACCGCGTCGCCGGCGTTGGTCACGCGGTAGAACAAGACGCTGTCGATGGTGACCGGCACGTTGTCGCGGGTGATGACGGCCTGCTCGGAAATATGGTGGGCCAGGATGCGGGTGTCGATCATACGGACGCGGTCGATCACGGGCACGATGAAGAACAGGCCCGGCCCGCGCGTGCCGCGGAGTTCGCCGAGGCGCAGCACCACGCCGCGCTGCCACTGGTTGGCCACCTTGATCGCGCTGGCGATCAGGGCCGAGACCACCATCGCCGCCAGAAAGGTCAGTGCGCCGAGTCCTTCGGATCGCTGGCCCACGGAGTACCCCAATCCCGCGCTGACCACCGCCAGGATGACGAACACGACCACCTGGACGGGACTGGGCATGTCGCTCTGAATCTGGCGTACGGCCCCACCGAGTTCTTTTGCATTGGGCATGTGTGTGCTCCCCTTGGGAAAAGGTCCAATCACGTCACGTTCATTCGTACCGCAGCGATTCGATCGGGTCGAGCCGGCTGGCCTTGCGGGCCGGATAGAAGCCGAAGAAGATCCCCACGCTCGCCGCAAAGAGCATGGCGATGGCGGCGGCCTTCAGCGAGATCACGACCGGCCATTGCGTGCCGCTCGTGAGATGGTTGATGATCATCGTCACCCCGGCCGAGGCCCCAGCCCCCAACACCACGCCGATCACCCCGCCGATGCTCGACAACACGACCGCCTCGACGAGGAACTGGCGGAGGATGTCGCGGCCGCGAGCCCCAACGGCCATCCGGATGCCGATTTCGCGGGTCCGTTCGGTGACCGAAACGAGCATGATGTTCATGATGCCCACGCCGCCCACCACCAGCGAGATGCCGGCGATCGAGGCCAGCAGCAGCGTCATCACGCCGGTCACGGTGCCCGCCATTTTCGCCACCTCGGTCAGGTCGTGGATTTCGAAGTCGGGGGGATCGCCCAGGCGAATATGGTGCCGTTCGCAGAGCAGTTGCTTGATCTCATCTTCGGCATCGGGCATCTGCGCGGTCGACCGGCCCGACACCAGGATCACGTCGACGTTGGCGAAATTGGAGCCCTGCAGCCGCTTCCGCACGGTGGTGTAGGGGGCCATGACAACGTTGTCCTGGTCATCGCCGCCCAGATTGGCCCCCTTCGTTTCCAGCACGCCGATGATCTGGAAGGGGATGTTCTTGATGCGGATGGTCTTGCCGATGGGATCGGCCGTCTGAAAGAGTTTTTCGACGATGGTGTGGCCGATGACGCAGACCTTGGCCGCCGCGGTGATGTCGCGATCGGTGAAGAAGCCGCCCCGGCGGAGTTGCCAATTGCGGACCGTCAGGTAGCCCGTGCCCACGCCATCCAATTCGCGCGGGCTCCAATTGATGTTGCCGTAGATGATCTGTCCGCCGGCGCCGACGATGGGCGAGACGGCCAGCACGCCGCGGCACTCGCGGAGGATGGCCTCGGCGTCGGCGGCGGTCAAGGTCCAAATCGTGCGTTGGCCCTGGTGTACCCCGCCGGTCCGCCGGCTGCTGGGGAAGACCACGATCAAATTGGTGCCGAAACCCTGGAGTTCTCCCTGCACCAGGTCGTTGGCGCTTTGACCGACGGAGACCATGGCGGTGACGGCGGCGATGCCGATGACGATGCCCAGCACCGTCAGGGCGGCCCGCATCTTGTTCTTGCGCAGGGCCCGCAGGGCGACACGAAGCGTCAAGAACAAATTCACGGTTCTGGTCTCCCGGCCCATTCGGGCCGCGAAAGAACAAGTTTGACAATTGGGTGGCACGCCCTGAGGACCGAAGGGCGTGGTAGGCCTGCAAACCACGCCCTTCGTTCCTCAGGGACGTGCCACCCGCCCGTTCCTCAGGGACGTGCCACCCGCCGCTTGACAGTTGTAATGGTTATTTCTTTCGCCGGCCTCGATGGGGCCGCTCAGGACTTGGGCGATGCGAGCCCCGTGACCACGCTGTCGCCTTCGTTCAGCGCCCCGGAGACGATCTCCGAGTATTTGCTGTCGCTCAGGCCGGTAACGATCTCGACGGCCTTGAGGAAATCGCCCTCGACGACCCACACGTGCCGGCGATTGCGATTCCGTCCCGCCTCGGCCCGCTCGCTGGCCGAACGCTGGATGTTGCTGACGGGGTCAGGGTTCGCTTGGTCTTCCGCCGGGGGCTGGTCGTCGCCTTCCAACAGCGAGCGGTCTTCCTTGCGCACCTGTTCGGGCTTGGGGTAGAACCGCAGCGCTGCGTTGGGCACCCGCAAGACGCTCTTGTGCTGGTCGATCTGGAACGACAGGCTGCCCGTCATGCCCGGCAGCAACTTCAGTTCGGAATTGGCGGCCTCGACGACCACGGGATAGGTCACCACGTTTTGCGTCGTGGTAAAATTGAGCCGCACCTGGAAGATCTTGCCCTCGAAGAGGTCTTTCGGATAGGCGTCCACCGTAAACGTCACCGTCTGGTTGCGCGATTGGGCGTCGCGAATCATGCCGATGTCGGCCTCATCGACCGACGCGTTGACGTACACCCTCTTGTCCAAGTCGGCGGCGACCAGAAACATCACGGGCGTCTGGAACTGCGAGGCCATGGTTTGGCCCGAATCGACCTTGCGGTCGGTCACGACGCCGTCCACCGGCGACTTGATCTTCGTGTACTCGAGGTTGGTCGTTGCCAACTCCAGGGCGGCCACGTTCTGCTCGATCTGCGCCTTGCAAACCGCCACGGCGGCTTGGGCCGCTTCATAGGTGGCCTGAGCCAGATCGTAGTCGGTATCCGAAATGGCCTTCGCCGGGCGCAACTCTGGGCCCGCTGCCAGTCCCTGGCCGCTTGCTTGGCCTTGGCCTCGGCCTGCAACAGATTGGCGTTGGCGCAAGCGAGCGAGGCCTTGGCCTGGCTGCACTGCGCGTTGAACAGCAGCGGGTCGATCTCCGCCAGCAGATCCCCTTTCTTCACCTTGGTGTTGAAGTCGACGTGAACGGTCTGAATCGGGCCGGAAACGAAAGCGCCGACCTGCACGCTCTGCACCGGCTGCACCGTGCCCGAGGAAGGAACGGTGAAGATAATGTCGCCGCGTCCCACCGCGGCGGTTCGATACTTGCTGCTGGCGTCGCCGGATCTCGAGGCGTAGAAATAGCTGTAGCCGGCGGTGCCCGCCCCCACGATGATCGCACCAACAATCAGCCAAAAGAAGAGACGTTTCACGGATCCGATCCTTCCTGACTTTGCAGGGCCTCGGTGACGCGCGAGAAATCGGTCGAGTCGCAGATGACTCGGCCGTCGCGGATCGCGATGGTCCGGTGCGCGTGCCGGGCCACCGCCTGGTCATGCGTGACCAGGATAATGGTAAGGCCGTCGTCCCGGTTCAACTGCCCGAACAACTCCATCACCTCCCGGCTGGTGTGCGAGTCGAGGTTGCCCGTGGGCTCGTCGGCCAGCAGGATCGAGGGCTCGTTGGCCAGGGCGCGGGCGATGGCCACGCGTTGTTGCTCGCCGCCGGAAAGCTGCGACGAATGGTGCCCCATGCGCGATTCCAGGCCGACTCTTTGCAGCAGCTTCCGCACCCGCTGCCGTCGCTGGCCGCCGCGCAGCGCCACGAGTAGAGCAGCGGTAATTCCACGTTCTCCATCGCACTGGTCCGCGACAGCAGGTTGAAGTTCTGGAAGACGAAACCGATCTTTCGATTCCGCAAGCGGGCGCGCTGGTCGCCCGACATGTCCACCACCTCCTCGCCCTCCAGCAGGTAGCTTCCGCTGGTGGGGCGATCGAGGCAGCCGAGCGTATTCATCAGCGTTGTCTTGCCCGACCCCGATGCGCCCATCAGGGCGACGTACTCGCCGCGGCCGATGTCCAGAGACACCCCTCGCAACGCGTTGACCTCGACTTCGCCGAGCGTGTACGTCTTGCTGATGTCGCGCAACTGAATCAGCCGCGTCGAGACGGGGGCAATCCCCGGGCTGTCCGCGGCGGCCCACGCCAGATGAGGCGGATGGCGATGTGCCCTTATCGGAGTCTGGCGAAGGTTCGTGCTCACAGACGGCTCCCCCGAATCAGCAGTCAAAACGGCGGCGTCTCGCCCCGAGACGTCGGCTATCACCACGCTACGGCCCCGCCGAGAGGAGCGCGCCATTTGGCACGGCCACCTCCAGGTGGTCCATATACACTCTGCCGGCGATCGCCGGTACGATGAACTGATTTACGCTGCGGCGCGGACGGTATGTTTGCGCGCCCCCTTAATAAAGAGCGATGTGGAGGGCCACTTATTGCACGATTATGCTTCCTTGCCGGAAAAGTGCAACCGATAAGCCCGAGACCCATGGCCGGTCAGTAACTCACTGTGGGAGGCGACTCCTGTCGCCGATTGCTTGAAAACAACCGGAAATCGGCGACTGGAGTCGCCTCCCACAGCCGGATTTGGAAAACTGATTGCCCCTGGCTCGAGCCTACCACAATTGGCCCTCCATCCAGCAATTCGCTGGTCACAGCCCGTGATGGGCAATTTTGAATGGGTACCCCCATCGTAAGGTTATCACCCTAACGTTAAACTAACGTTTGATACATTGACTTGAAATGCACGTTTGATAGAATGACACTGTGTAGAGAGAGCGAGGGGAACAGGACAGCAACGGGCGACACATCATGGCAGGCGACAACGCCAAGGCGCGAATTTTGGAGACGGCGGGCGAGGTCTTCGCCGAGAAAGGCTACGAGGCGGCCACCGTCCGCGAGATTTGCGTGCAGGCGGGCGTCAACGTCGCGGCGATCAACTACTACTACGGTGGGAAGGAGTCGCTCTACGTCGAGGCGCTGGAGCGCGCCCATGCCTGCCGGCGCGAGCAAACCGACCTGCCCGACTGGCCGCCCGGTACGCCGCCCGCCCAGAAATTGCGGGGCTTCATCCATCAGTTGCTGACCCACATGCTCGTGCCGAAAGACGAGCCGTGGCAGTCGCGGCTGATGATGCGGGAGATTATCAGTCCGACGCCGGCCGGTCGACGGTTGCTCCGCGACCACTTCCGTCAGGGCTTTCAGCAGTTGCAGAGCATCCTCGATGAAATCCTGCCGGCGGATACGCCCGACTACAAACGGCACCAGGTCAACTTCAGCATCATGGGGCAGTGCTCGCTGTACCGCGGGCTGGCCAGGATCATCGCGATGGTGATCGACGAGGACGAGCTGAAGGAGCACTACGGCATCGACGAGCTTGCCGACCACGTTGCCCAGGTTTCGCTGGCGGCGCTGGGGCTCGCGCCGCCGCTGGCCGGGCTGGCGCGGAGAACATCGGAGACGAGAGGAGCGTTTCGGCCGACGGCGCAGCGGCGAACAACGGTTTGGCGGCCGCCGGCACGATGGCGCGATAGAACGCGCGTTGAGCGGTCGCCGGCACAAGAGCACGACAAAACACACGTTTAGCGGCCGCCGGCACGGCGGCCTGAGAACGACGACAACGACACGGCCCATATTGCGTCGGCCGCGAAACGGCAACGGGGAAATGGTATGAGTACGCTCGACGAACGCACCGCACCGAAGCCCCACCTGACCGGCGTGGAACCGAAGGAAGACGCCGGGCAACTAAGTCAGCGGGTTCGTTCCCTGCGCCTGCCACGCGAGGCCGGCGGGCGCAGTTCGGCCGGCGCTTGGGTCGCGTGGACGCTGTGTCTGCTATTTGCCGCGAGCACGGCCGGACTGGGCTACCTGCGGATCGCGCCCAGGCGTCCCCCTCACCCGCGAGCCCGAGGCGGCCAAGGCCAGTTCGCCGGCCGATCCGACGCCGGTCGCCACATCGGCTGCGGCCCCCTCCGGCCGGATCGCCCTGGAATCGAAGGGCTACATCATCCCTGCCCACCAGATCCTGGTGAGCCCCAAGGTCAACGGCATGGTGGTCAAGCTGCGGATCACCGAGTCCCAGCGCGTCCACAAGGGAGACGTGCTGGCGGAACTTGAGGACACCGAGTTCCGCGCCGACCGGGATCGGGCCAAGGCCCTGCTGGAATCGGCCAGACAGACTCTCAAGGAGTTGGAACGCGGCTACCGCCCGGAGGAAATCGATCAGGCCCGGGCCGAGTTGGCCGAGGCCGAGGCGCAGCGTGTCCAACTCGAAGCCGACTACAAACGGACCTCCGAGCTGTTGTCGAAGAAAGTGTTGTCCCGGGAACAATACGACTCGGCCTTGAGCCAGTATCAGGCGAAGGATCGCCACGTGCAGCGGCTCAAGTTGGGCTTGAAGTTGATGGAGGACGGCCCCCGCATCGAGCGCATCGACGTGGCCCGGGCGCAGGTTGGCCAGGCCGAGGCCGAATTGGCGAAGGCCCAATGGCGGCTGGACAATTGCATCATCCGCGCCCCCATTTCCGGCACGATCTTGAAGAAGAACGCCGAGGAAGGAAGTCTGGTCAACCCCATCGCCATGCAGGGGTTTTATAGTCTGTGCGAAATGGCCGATCTTTCCGACCTGGAGGTCGACTTGACGATCCAGGAGCGCGACATCAGCAAGATCTTCAAGGACCAGAAGTGCAAGGTTCGGGCCGAGGCGTTTCCGGAGCGCGTGTATGAGGGATACGTGTCGCGGTTGATGCCGACCGCCGACCGCTCCAAGGGCGCGATCCCCGTCCGCGTGAAAGTGACGGTGCCCGCCGACGAAGAAGGAGTCTACCTGAAACCGGAGATGGGGGCGCTGGTGTCGTTTTTGAACAAGTAACGATCGGCCGAAGGACATCTTCCACAACAACGTGCTCGCCGGCTTCCGCGCGAAACTGTCGGTCTTTTCCCCGCTAACCATTCCCCCGCTGCAAGCACTCCAGCATGATCGTACGCAGCCCTCTTTCCCTGACCGTTCTGTTGCTGTTATGTGCCTGCGCGGCGGCCGGCGACGCGCCTCCCGTACATGTCATCCGCGCCCCGGAGAATTCGCTGGTGCCGGACGTGATGATGGATGCGGCCGGCGTCCTGCACATGGTCTATGGCTTGGGCGACCACGCCTGGTACGTCCGTTCCCGCAACAACGGCGGGACGTTCACCGTGCCCGTGCAAGTCAACTCGGAAGGCAAGGTGTGTCTTACGATGGGCGAGCGCGGCCCCAAGTTGGCCCTCGGCCGCGAAGGCGGCATCCACGTCGTGTGGGGCGATCGCTGGTCGCCGGGCGCCAAGTGCTACGTCCGCTATGCCCGGAGCATTGACGGCGGCAAGACCTTTGAGCCGCGGAAGCAGATTTCGCCCATGCCCGGCGTCGACGGGCTGACGCTCGCGGCCGACGCAGCCGGCAACGTGTTGGTGTTCTGGCACGTCTTCGATCCGCCGCAGCAAGAAGTACCGCACGGTCATTGGATGTACCTCGCGCGCTCGACCGACAACGGGGCCAGCTTTACGCCGGCCGAGCGCATCAAGGTCGACAACGTGAAGGACTTGGCCTGCTCGATGTGCGCGATGCGGGCCCGCATCGCCGACGGGCATGTCTACCTGGCGTTTCGCACGGCCGAAAGCAACATCCGCGATTTCTACGTCCTGCGAAGCCCGACGGCCGAGAACCGCTTCACCGCGCTCCGCGTCAACAAGGACAACTGGGAACTGAAAGAATGCCCCATGTGCGGGCCGGAACTCACGATCGGTCCCAAAGAGGAACTGCTCTGCGCCTTCATGAGCCGCCATCGGGTGTATTGGTCGTCGTTGTCCGGCGCGGATTCTAGCTTCCAACTCCACGTGGCCACGCCCGCCGATGAACAGGACGAAATCTATCCCTCGGCGATCGCCAACCGCAAAGGACAGGTGCTGTTCCTGTGGCAGGTCGGGCCGATGTCGGTTACCGGGCGGGCGACCGTGAAGTGGGCGGTCTATCGCCGGAATGGAACTTTCACCGGACAGCAGGGCACGATCGGCGTCTCTTTTTCCGGCACGAAGGCCACCAGTTTTGTCGGCACGGACGGCACTTTCTATATCGTAACCACAGCAAAATAATGGATAGCACAACGAACAACGGCGCGATCGTGCGCGTCCACGAAGTCCACAAGTTCTTCCGTCGCGGTCCCCAGCGGCTCGACGTGCTCAACGGCGTGACGCTGGACGTGCCGGAAGGCGAGTTCTTGGGCCTGATGGGACCCAGCGGCTCCGGCAAGACCACGCTCTTAAACCTGATCGCCGGCCTCGATGCCCCCAGCCAGGGCGAGATTTGGGTGGGCGACCAGTTGATCTCCGAAATGTCGGAAGGGCAGTTGGCCGGCTGGCGGACGCGGCACATCGGCTTCATCTTCCAGTTCTACCACCTGCTGCCCGTGCTGACCGCCTACGAGAACGTGGAATTGCCGCTGTTGTTGTTGCCGCTTTCCGCAGCGCAGCGGAAGCAGCAGGTCACGACGGCCTTGGAGTTGGTGGGCTTGTCCGACCGCATCCACCACCGGCCCGGACAGCTCTCCGGCGGTCAACAGCAGCGGGTGGGCATCGCCCGGGCGATCGCCACCGACCCCACGCTGATCGTGGCCGACGAACCCACCGGCGACCTCGACGCCCATGCGGCGGACGAGATCCTGAACCTGTTGGGCGAACTGCGGCAATCGCTGCGCAAAACGATTCTGCTGGTGACGCACGACCCCCGCGCCGCCCAGCGGGCCGACCGCCTGCTGCACCTGGAGAAAGGACTGCTCGTGGAACAAGTTGGCGTGATAGGGGTAGGGAAGGCCGGTTAAGTTCCCGGCCTCCCCTCCCTCCGAACCGGACTGGCGGATTTCCCGCATCCGGCTCTCCGGTTAGTGGTGTTACCTCGTAGAGGATTGGTGAACCGAGCGCGGGAAGGAAACAAGGTTCCTTCTCGGGATCGGCAGAAGCGAAAGGCCCTGACCTTCACGGGAAGGCCACCAACATGCAACATCGACGGTGCGGCCAATCTGAGCCAAGTTACGTGTGCCTGACGCAGTCCGTCGTGGCTAGTCGTTGCCGACACTCGCGGTACGGTGTGGTTTTGGCCGTGCGTCATGTTTCATCCACTTTCCTGCGTCCCTTTGCTCGACGGGCATTGCCCCGCTTCCTCGCTCGTATGGACGCTCTGACTCCTGGGCGGTCGATTCTTCGTATCCTTATCAGGGACAATGAACTTCGTCCTTGTACCCGCCCAGGTCTCCTTGCTTCATGTATCAAACCTTCCGACCGTTCCGCCTCCAACCACCTGTTGCCGCCTCTGGGGCTTGGTTTGGTTTCCCCCCGGAGCTTACCGCGCGGTCTGCCGACCGCATCCCTTGCGAGGACCACAGCGTCACTTGGGCTTCGCCTTTTCCTAGCAGGCTCGCCACGACAACCGGCCGAATCGAGTTCGTCATCCTGCGGACCAGCCGTTCACCTTCAGTTGCTCTCCACCCCCTCTCACGAGGACGCAGTTACTTTCGGTTACGAAGTTCAAACCCAACTTCGACAAGGACTTGCACCTTGCTGATTCGATACACTCACAAGCGCACTAGGAGGCGACTCCCGTCGCCGATGGTTTGGTACGCTCCTCGGAATTCGGCGACGGGAGTCGCCTCCTACTGAGTGGACGACCGTATGAAGTACTTCCGACTTATTTTCCGCAATGTCGGCCGCAACCGGACGCGCTCCGCGCTTACGGCGCTGGTGACCATCGTGCTGGTGTTCGTGGTCACGATGGTGTGGTCGATCCTGTGGCTGTTGGATCTCGTGACCGCCGAGAAGAGCCAGAATTTTCAGACCATGGTGACCGAGCGTTGGGCCGCGCCCAGCCGGTTGCCGTACGCGTACGCCGACCCGTTGAGTCGCGGCGCGGCGCGGAGCCCGGGCGACGTGCGGCCGCTGGATTCGATGACTTGGCAATTCTACATCGGCACGCTCGATCCCAAGAAACAGACCCGCGAGAGCAGTGTTTTTGCCATCGCCTGTCAGGCGGAGAAGATCGAGACCATGATGGATGGGCTCGACTCGCTGCCGGCCGACCAGCAGGCACAGTTGCATGCGGACGTCGCCAAGCTCAAGGCAACCCGGCAAGGAATCATCCTCGGCAACAACCATCTCCGCGCCACGAATAAGCGGATCGGCGAACGATTCACGCTGACGGGCATGAGTATTTCAAAAGGGCTCGATCTGGAGTTCGAGATTGTCGGGGCCTTTCCACCCGGCCGCTACGACACCATGGCCGCCTTCAACCGCGACTATTTCGTCAATGCGCTGGACGCCTATCCGGCCCAACATCATGGCCAGAAGCATCCGTGGGCCGAGCGGAACTTGAGCCTGATGGTATTGAAGGTGGCCGATTCGGCGGCCTTCGCCCGTGTGGCGGCGCAAGTCGAACAGTCGCCGGAGTTCAGCAGCCCGGCGGTCCGGTGCGAAACCATGGCCTCGGGGATCTCCGCGATGCTGGAGCCGCTTCGCGATTTGATTTGGGGGGCGCGATGGCTGTTGGCGCCGGCCTGTCTGGCGACTATCTTGCTGGTGATCGCCAACGCCATCAGCATCAGCGTGCGGGAACGGCGGCTGGAACTGGCCGTGCTGAAAGTCCTGGGGTTTCGACCGTACCAGGTCCTCATCCTAGTGCTCGGCGAATCGCTGTTGTTGGGGGCTGGGGCAGGTCTGATCAGCGCCGGACTGACCTACGCTGGCATCAACTGGGTGCTAGGCGGCATCCCCTTCCAACTCGGGTTCTTCGCCCGATTCATGATTCCACATGACGCCTTGTGGTGGGGGCCGGCCGTGGGCGGGCTGGCGGCGCTGCTGGGCAGCTTCCTCCCGGCCTGGTCGGCGCGAAGCGTGAAAGTGGCCGAGGTGTTTTCCAAGGTGGCGTAATGACCGCACGAATATACGGAAGCAAACTCACGTGAAACCGATACGCCTAACGAAACACGCACGCCAACAATGCCTGGAACGTGGCGCAACCGACGGCGAAGTACGAGAGGCCATTCGGAACGGCACGCGCGAACAAGCGAAGTCTGGCCGGTTCATCTGTCGGTACAACTTCCACTATGGGCAACTTTGGCAAGGCAACGCATATCCCATTAAACAGGTTGCACCCGTGATAGCGGAGAACCGCGACGAAATTGTTGTGATCACCGTTTACACGTTCTATTTCTGAAGCGAGCATGTAATGAAGATTAGCTATGACCCCGAAGGCGACGCACTCTACATACGCCTGGTCGAAGGCAAGCAAGAGTGCCGCACAGTGAGGCTTAATGAAGAGATCGCCCTGAACATTGGTCCCAACGAAACACTTGTGGGCATCGAAATCCTCGAAGCCAAGCAAGTGCTGGGCCAGGGAGAACTGCCGCGCATCGTACTGGAAAATCTCTCCGTAACCATGAGTTAGCGCCGATTCCCCATGTTTTTCACACTACTTGCGACCGCTGCGGTTGTCCTCCTCCTGCTGTTGATCGGCAAGGTTCCCTTGAGCTACAACCTGCGCAATCTGACCGCCCGCTGGAAAACGACGATCATGACCGCGCTGGCGTTCACCGCCGTGATCGCCCTGCTGACGGTGATGATGGCCTTCGTCAACGGCATGCAACGCCTGACCGACGGCACCGGCCAGCCGGGCAACGTGTTGGTGCTCTCGGACGGGGCCACCGACGAGATCATCAGCAACCTGACGGTCGGCGACCTCTCGGACATCGAAAACCTGCCCGACGTGGTGCGCGAGAACGGCCGGCCGATGACGAGCCGGGAGACGTTTTTCGTGGCCAATCAGCCGGTGCCCGGCGCCATGGACGGGCGGCCGAAACGCCGCTATCTGCAAGTCCGCGGCATTGAAGACCCGCAACGGGCGGCCCGCGTACACGGACTCGAACTCCTGCCGGGTGGAAGCTGGTTCTCCGGGGCCGGCGTCCAGGAATTGCCGGCCGGCGGCGGAAACGACACGGCCGCGGCGCCGCTGGTGCAAGCCGTGCTCGGCGAGGGAGTCGCCCACGAACTGGCCCGCTTCCGCAGCAAAGAGGAGCGGGCGTCGGCCAAGAATCCCAATCGGCTCGACGTCGGCGATACCTTTGTCCTCCGCGAGCGGCAATGGATCGTCGTGGGCATCTTGAAGTCGGCCGGCATGACCTTCAATTCGGAGATCTGGGCCAAGCGGTCGCTCGCCGGCGCCTGTTCGGCAAGGATTACTACACGACCCTCGTGCTGCGGACCAAGGACGCCAAAGCGGCCGATCATCTGAAGCAGTTCCTCGCCGAGGACTACAAGAAGGCGGCGGTGAACGCCATGGTGGAAACGGAGTACTACAAAAGCCTTTCCGAGACCACCGCAGAGTTCTCTTGGGCCATCGGGTTTCTGGCCGTCGTGATGTCGATCGGCGGCATCTTCGGCGTCATGAACACGATGTTCGCCGCCATCAGCCAGCGGACCGACGACATCGGCGTGCTGCGGATCTTGGGCTATGCGCGGTGGCAGATCCTCGTCTCGTTCCTGCTGGAATCGCTGGTCATTGCCCTGGTGGGCGGGCTGTTGGGCTGCCTGCTAGGCGCGCTCTCGGACGGCTGGTCGGCCACCAGCATCGCCGGCGGCAGCAGCGGCGGAGGAAAGATGATCGTCCTGCAACTGGCCGTCGACGCCAACATCATCGCCACGGGCATTCTGCTGACGCTGCTGATGGGTCTCTTGGGCGGCCTGTTGCCGGCTTTAAGTGCCATGCGTCTTAAGCCGCTCGAAGCGCTGCGCGAGGAGAGATCCCATGACGCTCCTCTATTGTTCGCCCTGCTTCCTCGACCACGAGACGGGCCACCATCCGGAATGCGCCGATCGGATTCGGCGGATCCCCGATCGCCTGACGAAGGCGGGCCTGGCGGGGCAGTGCCGCCAGCCCGAATTCAAGCCCGTCTCGCGGCAGCACCTCGCCCGGGTGCATTCGCCCGCCTACATCGACGAAATCTGGGCGTTTGCCAAATCGGGCGGCGGCTACATCGAGGCCGATACCATCGTCAGTCCCGCCAGCTACGAGGTGGCGCTGATGGCTGCCGGCAGCGTGTGCGACGCCGTCCAGCGGCTGGTGGGCGGCGAAGACACGCAGGGACTCTGCCTGGTCCGCCCGCCGGGCCACCATGCCATGATCAACCACGCGATGGGCTTCTGCCTGTTCAACAACATCGCCGTGGCCGCCCAAATGGCCGTCGACACGCTCGGCCTCGACCGCGTGCTGATCGTCGATTGGGACATCCATCACGGCAACGGCACGCAGGCCACGTTTTGGGAGAACCCGCAGGTCGGCTTCCTCTCGATTCACCGCTGGCCGTTCTATCCGGGCACGGGCGATACGGACGAGACGGGCGGCGGCCGCGGCCTGGGCTTCACGCTCAACCTGCCCATCGAGTTCGGCACGCCGCGGAAGGACTATCTCGATTGCTTCCGCGACAACCTGGAGAAGTTCGCCGCCAAGATCAAGCCGCAGTTGGTGCTCTTGAGCGCCGGCTTCGACAGCCATCGCCTCGACCCGGTGGGCAATCTCGGCCTGGAAACCGAGGACTTCATCCCCCTGACCAGCCTCGTGCTCGACGTGGCCGACACGTACGCCGGCGGCAAGTTGGTCAGCGTGTTGGAGGGCGGCTACGATCCGAAGGTCCTGGCCGACTGCGTCGAGTTGCACTTGGCGGAAATGCTGAAGCGGAGTTCGGTCTAATGGTCCGCCAACCCGAAACTGACTGGTTCGTTGGGGCGGCAGTACGACTGCCACGCCAACAACGAAACAGCGAGACGCACCTTTCTTGCCCCCGTACTCCCGGCCAGCAAAGCAAGCCGTGCTTCTTGACCAGCCAGATTCGCGCACGTACACTGGTTGAAGGGATGGGGTCAATTCCCAGTCCCTCTCACCGCCATCACAGGCAGGACGGTCTATGAACCAGGACAAAGCATGGCAGCAGTTTACGGATTTGCCGCCGGAACAGCAACAAGAAGTGCTGGATTTCATGGCGTTCTTGCAGGCGAGAGGAAGATTGCCAACGAATCGAAAGACTTCCAGGCGAACAAGGCTGGCGGCCGAACCGTTCGTCGGGCTCTGGCGAAACCGAGAGGATTTGAGCGACAGCGTCGCCTGGGTCCGCAAGACTCGCCAGCGGGAGTGGAAGGGAAGCCGTGGCTGATCTAGTCCTCATCGACACGGACGTGTTGATTGATGCTGGGCGCGGCGAGCAAAAGGCGATTGCTTGTCTGCAAGACCTCGCGGCGCAGAGGCAGCTTGCCGTGAGCGCGGTCACACAGATGGAGTTGATCGTCGGCTGCCGCAATAAGGCGGATCTACGCGCGATTGAGCGGTTCTTGACGCGATTCGAAATCGTGCCGTTGAATCCTCAAGTTTCCGGCGCGGCCGTCGAGTTGCTACGCCGTTACCGGCTGAGTCACGGCTTGTTGGTCGCCGACGCACTGATCGCCGCCACTGCGGCGTGGCTGCACGTGCCGTTGCTGTCGAAGAACTGGCGCGACTATCGCTTCATCGAGGAAATTGAACTTGTCGAATATCCGCAGCCGTCTCACGACTGACCAGCCTTGTCAATGCACGGTCCCTCGCCAACGTTTCCGAAAATTTTCCGCCTTCGTCAAACCTTCGACGCCCCTCGCATCGACGACGTGCCCGGCGAGGTTCAATCGCAGCTTGTGCGGCTGGACTTGGGCCGCAAAGTCCGGCCGGGTGAGAGCGTGGCGATTGCGGTCGGCAGCCGGGGCATCGCCCACATCGCGGCAATCGCCCGCGCCATCGCCGACCATCTGAAGGGTCTGCGCGCCAAGCCGTTCATCGTGCCCGCCATGGGCAGTCACGGGGGCGGCACCGCTGACGGACAGCGGCAAGTCCTCGAGTCGTACGGCATCAGCGAAGAGTTCGTCGGCTGCCCCATCCGCTCCGGCATGGAGACGGTCGTGGTGGGCCGTGCGCCGGAAGGGTTTCCGATCCACTTCGATCGTCTGGCCTTCGAGGCCGATCACGTGGTGGTCTGCAACCGCGTCAAGCCGCACACCGGCTTTTGCGGCCCGATCGAAAGCGGCCTGATGAAGATGCTGCTGATCGGGCTGGGCAACTGCGAAGGGGCAAAGGTCTACCACCGGGCCATCCAGGACTTCAGCTTCGCCCAAATCATCCGCAGCGTGGCGGCCGAAGTGCTCGGCCGATGCCACATCCTGGCCGGTCTGGCGACCGTGGAAAACGCCTTCGATCAGACGGCGCTGATTGAGGCCGTGCCGCCCGAGCAATTCGAGGCCCGCGAGAAGGAACTGCTCGCGCTGGCCAGGCGTTGGCTGCCGCGGCTGCCGTTTCAGCACGTCGACGTGCTGCTGGTCGACCGCATCGGCAAAGACATTAGCGGCACGGGCCTCGATCCGAACGTGGTGGGGCGGAAGTTCAACGACCACAAGGCCCTGGACGACGAGTGGCCCAAGGTCAAGCGGATCGCCGTTCGCAGCTTGACCGCCGCCACGCACGGCAACGCCATCGGCCTGGGGATCGCCGAGTTCTGCCGGTCGCAATTGCTGCGGGAGACCGACTTTGCCGCCACGCGGCTCAACGGGCTGGTGTCCGGCCACATCTCGTCCGTGATGACGCCATTGGACTACTCGACCGACCGCGAGATGCTGGCCGCGGCGCTGGGGGTCATCGGCCTGGTCGAACCGCCCGAGGCACGGCTTCTATGGATCGCCGACACGCTGCACTTGGGCGAGGTGGAATGTTCGGCGGCGTATCTCGACGAAGCGCGGCAGCGCCGCGACCTGGAAATCCTCACCGAGCCGCGCGAATTGCCGTTCGATTCCGCCGGCAATCTGCCGGATTCGCAGTTCCTCGGTATGCCGTAAGTGGACTTCGGCCCACAGCAGCAAAGCTATGAGAAGACACTCCGAAGTTTGGCTCGCACCTCTTCCAAGCACTTAGAGTCCAGTCTTCCCAGCCGGCGCTGGATAACGGCGCTGGAGATTGCCAGTGGTTTCGTCCACTTGACGGCGGAAGAATGCCGCAGACCCGTGCCGGCAAACTGTGGCAGGCTCAGGTCGATATAGTAGGAGAATCTGTCGGAACTATCCGGTTGCGAACTGATCGGCAGCACCACGACGTCGTTTCCGGCATTGAACTTGTCGGACGACACGACCAGCACGGGCCGGAGTTTAACTGCGCTTCCATCAGTGAAGGGATAACGCGCGAGCAGGATCTCTCCACATTTCATACCGGCTCGCCATCCTCAAGGGAATACACGTCTTCACCAGGGTCGTCCCAAAATGCGAGATTCCCAGAGGTTTCTGCCAGCCTCAATTCCTGTTCTCTCGTGGGGTCCTCAATATGACGCTGGGAGCGAGGTTCTCCCACCTGCTGGAACTGCTCTCGCAGTGTCTCGACCACGACTTCCATTGCGCGAACAACCGGTTCCGGCAGATTGTCTACGTTGATGGTCCTCATTTCGTACTCCTCTCTTGGGAGTATAGCAACCGCCCGCACTTGGGTCAACTCCCGAGCTGCCGATCTCCGCGACTCGCAGCGCGGCGACTTACAGCTTGAAGTTGAACGTGTGACTCAGCAGCCGCCAGAGGCGGTCGCCCAGCGAGATCCACCGGGTGTAGACGCGGGCCTGGCCGCGAAGTCCCAGCCGAAAAGTCCCCTCCGGATCGTCGATGGGCACGCGGGCCTGGTAGGAAGTGCTCATCGGCTTCTCGGCGCCGGTGCGGGCGTCGGCCTTCGAGGGCAGCTCGCCGCCGTGCTTGGTGAGAAGCCGTTGCGGCGTGACCTCCAACTCCCGCTCGGCGATCTCCTCGATCCGGCTGCGCGGCGTGAGGGAAGGGAAGCCTTCCAGCTTGATGTCGACGAGCTGTTGCTCTCGCACCAGGTTGCGATCGGACTGGTCGATGACCAACACGGCCTCCAACCGCTTCGGGTCGCCGATCTCGCAGAATCGCGTGCCCTGTTCCAGGTAGGCCCCCCGGTTCTCCGGGTCCAGCGGCGTGCCGCTCCACGCGGGCAGTTTCTCCTCGCTCTCGTCCTGGTGCGGGACCAACGGTGGGGGCAAGACCGTGCCCGCCTCCGGCGCCACCAGCCGCAACTGTTGCTGATCGCGCATCTTCCTCTCCAACTGGTCTTGCGTGGAGGCGATCGATGCTTGGACTTCCGGGATCTGTTGGAGGGCCTGAGGGTCGTCGTGACTCTGTTGCATCAAGTTCCTCAACTGCATATCGAACGAATTCTTGGTCCCCTCGAGTTCGGCGACTTTCACGTCGACGTCGTCGTTGCGGAGCAGGGCCAGCTCTTGGCCGGCGGCGACCTCTTGGCCCGGCGCCACGCTGACCGAGACCAGTTTGCCCGCCACGTTGACGTAAACCGGCTGGGCGTTGCGGGCCTGGACTTCCAGCGTGCAGATGATGCTGTGCGGCAGCGGCAGGAAGAGCACCGCCAGCAGCACGGCCGTCAGCACGCCCAGGCTGGTGTAGAATCGCGGCTTTTTCACTTGGTCTAACCTCCCGGGCACGTAGAAGAACTTGCCCACCTGGTACAGCGGCATTCCGAGCAGCCCCCACAGCGACATGATCACCACAAGTTGGCCGAGGGGCTTCAGATGGTATGATTCGAAGAGCTTGTACAGGAACCAGCAGATCGAGAAGGCCACCACCCAGCGATAGGCCGCGGCAGCCACGGAATACAGGGCGAAGAAGATCTGGTTGCGCTGCGGCAGGAAGGGGTCTTCGGGCGGTTCCAGCCCCAGGCAGACCTGGCCCAGGGTGCGGCCCAGGATCGAGGTGGCCTTCTGCCGCAGGTTGGGGATTTCCATTACGTCGGCCAGAATGTAGTAGCCGTCGTAGCGCAACAGGGGGTTGGCGTTGAAGACGATCGTGCTCACCGACGAGACGAACATCACGTTCAGGCAAAGCATGTGGAAAACGCCCAGCGGCTCGGAGCGCCACCAGAGGAACGTGCAGAGCGAGGCCAGCACGACCTCCACGTAGATGCCGGCGGCGCCGATGGCCGCCCGCTGCCACTTGTTCGGCAGCATCCACGAATCGGAGACGTTGCAGTAGAGGCAGGGCGTGAGCACGAGGATCATGACGCCCATCTCGTGACACTCGCCGCCGAAGTGATGGCAGCAGAGCCCGTGACCGAACTCGTGCATCACCTTCGTCACGCCCAGCACGATGGCCAGCAGGAAGGCGTTGTGGATGCTGAAGAACTGGTAGAACTCGGGGAGTTTGGCGCGGAACACGTCGAACTCGGCGGCCACCAGCGTCAGGGCTGAGAGGGCCAAGAGGCAGCACAGCGCCACGGCGGTCGGCGAGAAGAACCAGCGGCAGTACGGATAGATCCGGTTCAACAACCGCTCGGGATCGAACCCTTTGAAGCGGATGCAGAGGATATTGGAGATGGCGCCGATGAATTCCTTGTGTTTGCGCTCGTTGCGGCGTTTGAGGAGTTGATGGCCTTGGCCGGGGACGTCGGCCACCACCAAACCGCTGCGGTGCAGCATGCCCAGAAACTGCTGGAGCTCTTCGAGGGTGATCTTTTGCGGGGGGAAATCGGCCTCGAAGCGTTCCTTGATCTCATCGAGGCTGGTTTTGCCGTCGAGCATCTCCAGGATGGCGAATTCCTCGTCCTGGAAGCGGTAGTAGTTCAGCCCCACCGGCTCTTTCACCACCCAGTAGCTGCGGCCGAGGTAATGCTGCCGCCGCGCAATCAGGTCGGGCCGCTTCCGGATCGCCAATTTCCGGGCCGAGCTCGACAACAGGCTGTCGCGGAGAGTAACCATCGGGGGATGAAGGATGAGGGAATGAAGGATGAAGTCAGGCGGGCATCGTTGCCGTCAGGCCGCCATTGCTTGTCTCATCCCAGCTATTTCAATTGGATTGTCATGGTCGCCTTGAGGCCGGGGCTGAGGACCCAGATGCCGTTTTGCTGCCGGTTCTCCACCTCCGCCCGCACCGTGAAGGTGCCATCCGTCAGGACCAGCGGGTTTACGAAGACGATCTTGCCGGGGAAGGTCTCTTGTCGTCCGCGGGCCAGCGTCACGACGACCTCGACCGGGCGGCCTTCGATCTCCGAAAGCAGATAGTCCTTGGCGTTGAGCGTGCCTTCCACGCGCAACCGGTCGACCCGCAGCAATTGTATGACCGTGTCGCCGGGATTGACCCACTCGCCCACGCGGCGCGATAGTCTTACCACGACGGCATCCAGGGGGGACGTGATCCTCCGTCGTTCGACGTCGGCCGCCGCCGACTGCAACTCGGCCGTGCTGACTTGCACCTGCGCTCTGGCGACCACCTGCTCTTTCAGTTCCTTCTGGATCGAAAGCCTGAACTTCTCTTCCTCGAGCTTTTCTTCCGCCACAACTTCCTCGGATTTCGTGCCCGGAGTCTTATTATTTGCGGCGGTCGTCCTTCTCACCGTTGCCGAGGCATGGGCGTACCCCGCTCTCGCGAACTGCACGTTGGCGTCGTCTTCGGCCTGGGCTTTCGCCGCTTCCAGCTTGTAGAAGGCAACTTTGTGCTTCATCTGCGGTACGATGTCGTCGATTTGGGCCAACAGCGCGCCTTTGGCCACCGAATCGCCATCCCGCACGGGAATCTTCACCAGCACTCCCGCCTCCTGTGCCGGCACCTGCACTTCTGCGTCGGGCGCTATGTCACACCCCTCCAGTTTCACCGCATTGGCTGCCGGCAACGGAGATACCACAGAAAGCAGCAACAGGCCGCCGGCAACAACAGAAAGCAGTCGCATGATCGTGTTCGTCCTCTCCGCTGACCGTTAACAGCAGGTTGAAAAAGTTGCTTTGTTGCTGTAGGAACTGTAGTCGCCGATTCTCCGTGGATTCTGCATCGCCATCGGCGACTGGAGTCGCCTCCTACAGCAACAGGTAACGGGCACCGCCCTCCGGAATCATCAAAAGCGGATTTTACATCGCTATCGGCGACTGGAGTCGCCTCCTACAGCAACAGGTAATGGGCACCGCCCCCGGAATCATCAAAAGTACCGGAACAGGATTCTCGATTGGATGAAGGCGATCACGTCCTGGAACAACACGTAGCCCAAGGAGCGGCGGCCGCAGTAGACCTTCGCCGTCACCGATTCCCCTACCGACTGGTCCGGCAGTTTCGTCTTGTCGATGGCCACTTTGATCAGGAAGGTGTTGCCTTCGTCGCCGCGCACCTCGGCGCTGCGGGCGATCTCCGTGACCGTGCCGTAGCACGTCGTGCCGGCCTCGGTGGCCAGAATGAACGACACCTGCAACTGGTCGTCCAACTCTTCGCCGGGCGAAGCCGCCAGGATCCGGTCGTGCAGTTTCTCGTCGGGCACCTCGGCCAGCGCCGCCTCCACCGTCTTTTCGACTTCTTCCGCCGTCGCGGCGTCACCCAGTTTCTCGCGAGTCTCCGCCTGGAGTAACTCCCGCAATCTCTTCCGCGAGGCGTTGTACTTGGCCTGCTGTTCCTTGACGATGGGGCCGATGCGGTTGTCCGGCATGTGGAGTTCCAGTTGCCACGGCCCGCTCGGATCGGCCAATTCCACCAGCCTCTGGCCCGGTTGCACGGGCCGGCCGATCAAGAGTTCTCTCAGTTTCCAGGTGACAACCATTCCGTCGATGGGGCTCGTAACGTCCAGTTCCTTCTGCTTTCTCCTGTAGATTTCCAATTCCTTCTGAAGGGTCTGCTGGCTCTGCATCAGTTCCGTCAACTGGCCCCTTAGCTTGTTCTGCTCTTCCAGGCTCAGTTTCGTCGCTGCCGTAAACAATCGCCGCGTGCTGGCGAGCCGCTCGTTGTTCGCATCGAGCTTGCCTTGGACGTCGCCGAAGGCCAGATCGACTTCGTAGTTTTTGAGAACCATCAGTCGCTGCCCCTTCGTGACCAGGCATCCGTGGTCGATTTCCTTGGGGATCTCCTCCACCCGGCCGCCGACGCTGGCAAAGACGTTCCGCCGTTGAACCGGCAGTAGCGAGCCCTTGGATTCCAAAGTGAACCGCGCCGGCCAAAGCACCAGGATCAACAGCAGCACCAGCACGCTGCCCGCGATCGTGAGCGTCTTGGGCAAGGTGCGGGATTGCACGACCCAGCGGGTCTTGCCCAACGCCCGCCAGACGGGCATCAGGAACAAGTTCTGGTGCTCCAGGGCGTTGGCCAAGGCGAGCGAACTGTGCCGGCCGACCACTTCCGCCCGCTGCACCAGGCTCGACGCCATGCGGCTGTCTTCGATCTGCTCGACGATCAGCGCCCCGATGGGAGCTTCCGGCTCGGTCGCTTTGTTCGGATCGTCTTGCTCCAGCGGGGCCGGGCGCCGCAGCGGCAGCACGGCCACCGTCTTGGAATGCGCTTCGTCGACGTACTCCTGCACCGCGTCCTCGACCTGGGGCGGCAGATCGCGGGTGTCGCCCGTGTACCACACGGGGTCTCCGCTGGCCACCACTGCCGTGGCCAGCCGGCCCAGCAGGCGCACGGTGTTCGAGCGTTTGTCAAACAGGTCCTGGCCGCTGATGGCCTCGACCACGCACTTCTTGCCCTTGGAGATCGCCACGCTCACCCGATCGCACTCGATCAGCCGCCGGCCTTCGTTGGCGATGGTGTAGGCGGTGTCGCGGGGATCGAGCGAGGCGTGAACGCCGCGGGTGAAATCCTCCAACTGGGTCCACAGCGTCTGGCGATGGGAGAAGTGGCGTAGTTGATGGCTCTTCAAGAAGTCGCCGGCCAGTTCGCACATTTGCAACAGGAACCGCAGATAGCCCTTCTGCGTGTTCGGCCCGGCTTCGGCGCGCTGGAAGATCTCGACCACGCCGGCGGTCTCCAGATCGGTCTTGAGCAGGCCGAGAACGAGCAGAAAATCGGTGGGATTGGCAGCCGGCGCGTCCTGATCGAGCGGACCGGCATCGCCAGGCCCGGAGTGGGGCGGCACGAGCATTCCCTCGCCGCCGCCGAGGACCTTGTACAGGAGTCGGCCGTGCTGGGCTTGTCGTTCTTCGTCGTCGCGGAGTCTGGTTTCCTGAAGATTGATCTGATACTGGAGCGCCAGTTGGCCCTCCGGGTTGACCGTCCAGACGGCCCCGCCCACCGCCGCCAACGCCGACACGACCCGCGAGAGAAACTCGCTGAAAAAGACCTCGGGGGCGACGTCGGTTTTCGACAACTGCGCAATCTCCGCCACCAGCCCGCGGATTTGCTGCTTCGTCTGTTCGATCAACTGGTTGTCGAGCGGTTGTTCGATGCTCATATAATTGGTGTACTCGTTTTCTATCCTATTCTCAAGGGTAGCTTGCACTTAGGGGCAGACGAAGATGGCGAAGGCAGCGCAAAATTGCCTGCGTAAACCGCGTAAACCGCGCATTTCACACCAATCATCACCCCCCTTGACATCTATCCGGGGGGCGCGGCAAGATAGTGGTCTTTCATGTTTCCAGCCTGTCGTGCGACAGTGCAAACCGAATTTTACCACGAGGAGTCCCATGAAACGAGTCAGCAAGAGTGGAAAAGCGGGCCGGAAGCCCCGGAGTCGGCTGAAAAGCCGGCTGTACGTGGCTTGGCTGGCGTTTGTGGGCATCGGTTTGGTGTCGGCGGCGGGCTTGGATGACCACGCAAGAGCCGGCCGCGGCGGCGGAGGCGCCGCGTCGTCCGGCGGCTGGATCGTCGGCGGCGTCTCGCTCTGGGAGCCGCTGCTGGGCGAAAAGTTCAACATCTACGAGAAGTTCTTCCTGTGCCTCAACGTGGTCATCGCCCTGGGCGGATTGGCCTATGCCCTGATGCTCGTCGGGCAGGTCATGAACGCCCCGCAGGGCACCAAGAAGATGCAGGAAATCGCCCAGGCCGTGCGCGAAGGGGCCAACGCCTATCTCTACCGGCAGTTCCGCGTGGTGGGCGTGCTGATCGTGCTGATCACCGTCCTGCTGTTCTTCGGCGCCAAGGCGTCGAACCTGCCGGAGGCGTTCTGCTAGGGCCGGGCGATCGCCTTCTTCGTCGGCTCGATGTTCTCGGCCACGGTGGGCTTCGTCGGCATGCGACTGGCCACGGTGGGCAACCTCCGCGTGGCCGCGGCCGCCAAGACCAGCTTCGGCCAGGCCCTGCAACTCGGCTACCGCACCGGCACGATCACCGGCATGTTGACCGACGGCCTGGGGCTGTTGGGCGGCTCGATCATCTTCCTGATCTTCGGCGAGCAGGCCTATGAGGCCCTGCTGGGCTTCGGCTTCGGCGGCACGCTGCTGGCCTTGTTCATGCGCGTCGGCGGCGGCATCTACACCAAGGCGGCCGACGTCGGCGCCGACCTGGTCGGCAAGGTCGAGGCCGGCATCCCCGAGGACGATCCCCGCAACGCCGCCACCATCGCCGACAACGTCGGCGACAACGTCGGCGACTGCGCCGGCATGGCCGCCGACATCTTCGAGAGCTACGAAGTGACGATCGTCGCGGCCATGATCCTCGGCATCGCCAGCTTCGGCCACAAGGGCGTGATCTTCCCCTTGCTGGTCCGCGCCATCGGCGTGGTGGCCAGCATCATCAGCACCTACAGCGTGCGGGCCGGCGACAAGGGCTCCGTGGCCGGCGCCATGAAGAGCGTCAACCGCGGCTTCGTCATCGGCTCCTGCCTGAGCATCGCGGGCTTCATCCTGCTTGGGCCTGGGATACTTGAACTTCAACACGACCGTGATGCACAACGGCGTAGCGATGCCCTACATCCAAGCCTATCCGCAGGCCGCCGCCGGCTTCCCGGGCGCCACGGCCGACAAACGTCACCGCCGGGCTTCCCTTCTGGGCTACCTTCGGCATCGCCGGGCTCGACATGCGGGCCGCCTGGACCTGCCTGATCGGCATCATCCTGGCCGTGGCCTTGAACAAATGCACCGAGTACTACACCGGCACCGAGTTCAAGCCGGTCAAGGGCCTGGCGAAAGCGTGCGAAACGGGCCACGCCACGAACATCATTCAGGGCCTGGCCGTGGGCTATGAGAGCACCGTGGCCGCCGTGCTGATCATCGCCGCGGCCATCATGTGCAGTGCGCTGATCTACGCCGGCACCAGCCCGACGTTCATCGCCTTCGGCGTGGCCATGTGCGGCATCGGCATGTTGACCCTCACCGGCAACACGATCTCGATGGACGTGTTCGGGCCCGTGGCCGACAACGCCAACGGCATCGGCGAGATGGGCTACGACCGCAAGGAAATGGGCGAGGCGAAGTACAAGGAAGCCCGGCAAATCCTGGCCGACCTCGACGCCGTGGGCAACACCACCAAGGCCATCACCAAGGGCATCGCCATCGGCTCGGCCGTGATCGCGGCCGTGTCGCTGTTCAACAGCTTCATCGTCTCGGTCGGCTCCGGCGGCGGCGGCGAGAACGAGCGGATCACCGACAGGCGTCTACAACATGGTGGCCTCGATGCTGACCATCTCCGATCCCACGCTGTTCATCGGCATGTTGATCGGCGGGGCCGTGCCCTTCCTGTTCAGCTCGATGACGATCCGGGCCGTGGGCCGGGCGGCCTTCCTGATCGTCAAGGAGTGCCGCATCCAGTTCCGCGACAAGGAAATTTGGGCCGGCACGAAGAAGCCCGACTACGGGCGGGTGGTCGACATCTGCACCGGCGAGGCCCAGAAGGAACTGATCGGCCCCGGCCTGCTGGCCATGTTGGTGCCGATCCTGGTGGGCTACGGGCTGGGCGTCGTCGCCCTGGCCGGCTTCCTCGGCGGCATGATCGTCGTCGGCCAATTGCTGGCCGTCTTCATGGCCAACGCCGGCGGCGCTTGGGACAACGCCAAGAAGACGATCGAGGACGAGCCCAAGACCGAAACCACCGGCAAGGGCAGCGAGAAGCACAAGGCCGCCGTCACCGGCGACACGGTCGGCGATCCGCTGAAGGACACCGCCGGCCCGGCCATCAATCCGCTGATCAAGGTGATGAACATGGTCAGCCTGCTGATCATCGGCCTGATCCTGCCCTACGACAAGATGGTCGTCGGCAAGCTGCAGGGCGAGCGGCGTGAACGTCACCGTGCAAGCCGCACGACACGCAGTTCTGGATCGTCATCGCCGTCGGCCTGCTGGGCTTGGCGTGGGCCGTGTGGCAGTCGAAACGGGAGACGAAGCACGGCATGGACTAGCAGTTTGACGCACGTTAGATGTCGGGTTGGGTGCCACGGGCAGCTTGCCTGCCCGTGGCACCCGAGCATTTCGATGTGCCAGACTACGGGCATGCCGTAGGCATCGAGCGGGTAGTGGCCTACGATGACGCCTTCGCTGCAAAACGCCTTGTTTTCTGACGAAACCCTGGCTGCCGTAGGGGCCCTGTTCCGGCCCACCGAGGTCTTCCTGGCCTACGCCTACGGCAGCCGCATTTCGGGCAGTGCCCGACGCGATAGCGACCTGGACATCGGCTACTATCTCGACGACTTCCGCCGCCATCCGCCCTTGCCGATGGCGGAAGAATTGGCCCTGGCCGGCCGTTTGTCGGAGCGACTGGGCGTGGAGGTCGATCTGCGCAACCTGGGCGCGGCCCCGTTGGAATGGCGGGGCCGCGTCCTGGAAGAAGGCGTCCGCATCTACTGCCGGGACGAGGTCCAGCGGGTCAACCTGGAGCGGGATCTATTGGCCCGCTACCTCGATCAGAAGGATTCTTTCCGGCAGATGCACGAATTGCGGCTGAAAGCGTTTGCGGCATCGGGACTGTGAGATGGTCGACAAACCGAAACTCGACGGTATTCTCAGCCCCTTCACTCTTGAGTGCCGGCGGTCCTTGCGGCAATGCTGACGCCCGGTTAGATTGCCGGTTCCGCCGGTCGACCCCGAGGTCCGGCATGCTCAGCTTTCCCCGCCCGCAACAGCAAGTTCTTCGACTACTTCAGCGTCTGACAACCCTCATTTTTCAGGAGCAGGGCGAGGAACGCTCACCTTGCTACCGTTCGCCGATGAGTTGATCCCACCGCGCGCGTTGTTCAGCGGTGAGCCATTGGATCGCCTCGCGGCGGGCTTCGTCAAGCAATTGCTTGCGCTGACGCACAGTCTCCTGCCGCTGCTGGCCCTGGGATCGCGTTTCGAGATAGTGTACGGCTTGGGAAGTGGCTTCGATCAATTGGTGGATTCGCTCTTGTTGGCCGATGGTCAATTGCAGTTCGCGGACCACTTCCGGGATCGCCAACGCAGTGGCGCCAGGCAGGTTTCGTACAGCGTCGCGCATCTGCTCCCGGGACATGGGGAGGGAGGTGTCGCCACCAAAGACCGAGGGAACCGAGCCAGCGTCCGCCGATCCGTCGGAGAACAGTGGTTCGTTGGACAGCAGCCAGGGTGAGCCCGGCGCTGAAGGGCTGGGCCGTGGCGGAACCGACGCGGCGCCCCATCGCAAAATTCGCTTGCCGTCCCAACCTCCGGCAGGCCAAGGCACGCCCATCAATGCCAATGACGCGGCGACAACAGCTACCGTAAAGAGCACGCCGACCACCGCAATGGTCCAGCTCGACGGGCACCATTGATTCAAGCGAACGCGCAAGTCTCCGCCGAACCATGAGACGCGAGGCGGAAGGGGCGCTCTGGTCTCACCCAGGCGGATCAGGCTCAGTCGGAACCACTGGCCCCGAGTCTCGGCCGTCGTGGCGTCATTGCCCTTGGAGGGAACAACCGGAGCAATGTGAACGACACGGACTTCAAACCACCCCGCGTCGGTATGAAGTTCGGCTGTTTGATCGGCACTCAGGCCCGGCGGATGGTTGACCAACACCGAGAATCCACCCGCCGATTCGTCCCCCAGGGTCGCCGGCAACAGGTTCGAGCCGATCTTCAGTTCGCAGAATCGGCGCGATCCCGGCGCTGGGCAGCGGAACGACTCGCGTTGTTCGTGAATCGGTTTTCGCGCTCTCATACGCCATCAAACCTGGTTGGGCGATAAGGCCAGGGTCATCAGCAGGGTCTGCCAAGGCTTCAGAACGAAGCGCATGTTGCACCCACTATGTACCGTGGATGCAGAAGTCTAGCTTCGGATGGCAGAGCTTGGGGTTGAGCGGCCAAACGGCGCCTCTCGAACAATGCTTTAACTCCTTGAAGCAGTGACACTTATGCGTCGGCCCGATATTTTGACCCTACACGCAAATGCCATCACCGTGCTCACACCGCCCCTGGCAGTTCTGCGGCGGCGGACCAGCGATACCTGTTGTCAGCGATGCACGTCCACGTTCGGCAGCGCCGTCACAAGGTCTTTGATCCCAGCGGCGGTGACCTTAGTTCCGTTCAGGGTCAGCGTATGAAGCGTTGTCAGCCTCTTGAGGTGTTTCAGGCCCGCGTCGGTAACTTTGGTAGAGGAAAGGTTTAGCGATTGCAGTTGGGTCAGCCCCGCGAGGCGTGCCAGCCCGGTGTCGGTCACCTTCGTGCCCGTCAGGTCGAGCGATTGGAGGCTGATCAAGCCTTTGAGGTGGTCCAGTCCTGCGTCGGTCACCTGGGTCGCCCCCAGAAAAATACCTTGGAGTTTCGTCAACCCTTGGAGGTGTGCCAGCCCTGCGTCGGTCACCTTGGTGGCCGTCAGGTCGAGCGATTGGAGATTGACGAGCCCTTTGAGGTGGTCCAGTCCTGCACCGCTCACCTTGGTGTTCGACAGTTGCAGCCATTGTAGGTTGGTCAACCCTTTGAGGTGTGCCAACCCAGCATCGGTCACCTTGGTGCCCGTCAGATCGAGCAATTGGAGGTTGGTCAAGCCTTTGAGGTTCTCGAGACCGCCGTCGCTTACCTTGGTTCCCCCCAGGTCGATTGATCGGAGGTTGGTCAACCCTTTGAGGTGTGCCAGCCCTGCGTCGGTCACCTTGGTGCCCCGCAGGCGCACGGCAACAACTGGCACACCTGGACTTTTGTCATCAACAGTGACTCTCCCACCGATTTTTTCGACCTCGGCAACTGCTGTTGCTTGCTCGCGACTCATTTCTGCCGCCCAGCCCGAGGGACGTGAGGCGAGCAGCAGGGCCAACGCCAGTATCGCCAGGACGATTCGGTTCATGGGATTCCTCCGAGTCAGCGGTGTCGAACACCTGGAGCCAAAGCGTGGTTTGCAGGGAGCGTCCACTGTGACCGAAGCGACCCTTCGCGAGGCGATGTGGTACCCCGAATACGCCAAGTATACTTGATGCTTGCTTGCCAGTTGTCGAAAACGATGGCGATTCTTGCCACGTCGGAGATTTCGTCATGCCGCCTGGTCAGTTGCAGCACGAGGCCACCGGGCAGCACACCTGCACCGGAACCTGCGTCGTGACCACCTTGGGCTCGCAACGGGTTACCGTGTACGGCACCTGCTTAGCCACCATCCGCACGCAAGGCACGGTGATTTCGCACGGCACCGCCTTGCAGACCGTGTAGGGCACTTGCCTCGTGAATTGCTCGGCCACCATCCGGCAAGTCGTGTAGTGGACCTTCTTCGTGAGCGTCTCGGGAACGTACGTCACGCACTCGACCTGCTTCTCGACCAACTCCGGCACCCACACGCGACACTGCTTGGTAGCCTTCACCGGGCGCACGGGTCGCACGCCTTCGGCATGCAGCACTCCACTTCCTTGGTTTCCCAATGCCCCGAGCAGACCTTGACCGTCTGCATGGTCTTCACCGGCCGGCAAACCGTGTAGCACACGTCGCGCTCCGCCGTCTCATAGACCGGCTTGCAGACCGTCTCGACGCACTGGCGATAGTGCGTCTCGGGCACGTAGCGAACCGACTGGACCGTCTTCTGTTCGCAGACCGGCTCGTAGCAGGTCCGATAGCAGGTGTATTGTTTTTGTTCGTAGACGACCTGCTGGCAGGTCTTCATGACCGTGCAGCACTGCGGGGTCGCGGGGCAACAGCACGCCCGCCGGCACGCGGCGTATCGCGCCGCGCCGCAATAGCACGCTTCCGCCGTGGCGGCCATCCCTGCCAGTAGTACGACCGCGACGACGACCGACAATCCACACAGCTTTCTCATGGCGCACCTCCTTCAAGAGTGACTGCTCTTGTCCGGCCACTTCGGGAACGGACGGACAAATTCCCCCGTTCAAGAGGCCGTCTCAGGACCGTATGCCCGCGACGTAACCGATGTGGCCTGCCCGGATTGTGTGGCAGAACCAATGGGGCGACGCCGCGATCCTTGTAGACAGCCTTAGAACACGTAAAAGCATAGGGGGCGGGGGCGCGTTGGTCAACTCCCGCTGGACGGGGGGGCGGGGATGATTGGGCAGTCCGCGGGAAATATGCCGCCCGTAGGACAGGTTGCTAACCTGTCCAAGAACAACTCTGCAATCTCGTCGTAGAGCGGGTTTCAATCCGCTTGAACGGAGTGAATTCCGTTCTACGAAGTTGTCTTTGAGCGAGGTCTCAGGCCGCCATGCGGTCCGGCTCCAGTTCTTCCGAGACATTCACCGTACACAGCATTTGGCCTTCGGCGTCGTAGAACTGCACGATGCCGATCTCCACTAACCACATGGCCAGGCAGCCATCCGCCTGATAGCTCCGGGCCGCATAATGGCCGTTGTCGATGAGAATCGTCTCTTCGAGATCAAACGGGCTTTCCAGGGCCACGTCGAGGTCCTGAAAGATCCGCACGACCAACTCTCGCACCACGTGGGGAAGAGGATCCGTCCTCATGTCGCCAACCTCCTGCTGCGTGTCTGGGTACGTCCGTGTGGGCTCGAAATGTACCACTGCGAAGGAAGCGGATCAAGGCGAGTTTCGTTGGCGAAATCGCGGCGAATTTGCCCATCGCCGCGAGGGCGCCGCCTGTTTGACAAGCCACGGTGGATGTGATAGCTTGCGGGGACGTGACGGGCCCTGCCTTGCCGTGAAGTCCCACCTCTTCCTCCCCACCTAAGGAACGCAGTATGAGAGCCCTCTGGCGCGTTTTTCCGGCGGCCATTCTGTGCGTAGTCATGGCTGCCGCCGCGGGCATTTGTCAGGATCAGGTGCAACTGCCGCCCGGCGTAAAGGCCGTCTGGGCGCCCGAACAAGGCACACCGCGATACAACCTCCACCCGCGAGCGCCTCTCGATCAACGGCCTCTGGCTGTGGCAGCCGGCCAAGGACAAGAGCGACCGGCCGCCGACGGGAAATTGGGGCTACTTCAAGGTCCCCGGCTCCTGGCCGGGAGTCGGCGATTACATGCAGAAAGACTGTCAGACGGTCTTTCCCCATCCGAGTTGGAAGAACGACAAACTGGCCGGCATTACGACGGCTTGGTATCAGCGCGAAATCAGCATGCCGAAGGAGTGGACCGGCCGCCGTATCGCCGTGACCGCCGAATACTTGAATTCCGAGGCCGTGGTCTACGTGGACGGCAAGAAGGCCGGCCAGATGCTGTTTCCGGCGGGCGAAGTGGACCTCACCTCGATGTGCCGGCCGGGCAGCAAGCACGTGCTCAGCATGGCGGTGACCGCCCTACCGCTGGGCGACGTCGTGGCCGTCTTCAGCGACAGCAACGCGCCTCGGAAGGGGAAGGGATCGGTAGCGCGGCGCGGCCTGTGCGGCGACGTCTATCTCGTCGGTGCGCCGACCGGCCCGCGGATCGACGACGTGAAAGTCGACACCTCGGTGCGCAAAGGCGAGATCACGTTCCACGTGGCATTGCAGGACCTCGCTCCGAACGCCCAATATACCCTTCGTGCTGCGATCACCGAAAACGGCAAGCCGGTCACGGAGTTCACGAGCAAGGAGTTCAAGGCAAGCAGCCTCAAGGACGGCCGCATCGCCGTTACGGAGAAGTGGAAGCCCGAGAAACTCTGGGACATCCACACGCCGCAGAACACCTACGACGCGGCCGTTTCGCTGGTGGAGGGCGACGACAAACTGCTGGACGCGGCCCTGCCCGTGCGTTTCGGGTTCCGCGAGTTCTGGATCGATGGCCGGGATTTCTACTTGAACGGCAGCCGCATCTGGCTCTCGTGCGTCCCGCTGGACAATGCCCAGATCGGGGCCGCGCTGGCCAACTACAAGGCCGCGAAGGAGAGCTTGCTGCGGCTCAAGGAAAGCGGCATCAACTTCGTCTACACGCACAACTACGACTGCAATCCGGGCTCGTACATCAGCTTCGCCGAGATTTTGCGGGCCGCGGACGACGCAGGGGTGCTCGTTTCCTTCTCGCAGCCGCACAGCGGCCATTACGATTGGAAAGCGTCCGACGCCGACAAGGCCAACGGCTACGCCCATCATGCGGCATTTCTCGTGCGCGCTGCGCAGAACCATCCGTCGGTCGTGTTCTACTCCATGAACCACAACGCCACCGGCTATACCGATGACATGAACCCCGACAAGATCGATGGCCTGGGCCGCGAGGATAAGCCGTGGTCGGCGGAAACGGTCAAGAAGGCGCTGCGGGCCGAGGCCATCGTGCATCGCCTGGACCCCAGCCGCATCGTGTATCACCACTCCTCGGGCAACCTCGAGCTCGATGCACACCAGCAATTTCTATCCGAACTGGGCCCCCATCCAAGAACTGGACGACTGGTTCGAGCATTGGGCCACCAAGGGAGTGAAGCCCGTCTTCACTTGCGAATACGGCGCGCCGTTCACCTGGGACTGGGCCATGTATCGCGGCTGGTACAAGGGCAAGCGGGAGTTCGGCAGCGTGCCGGTGCCGTGGGAATTGTGCAACGCCGAGTGGAACTCGCAGTTCGTCGGCGACCGGGCCTTCCAGATCACCGAGGTGGAAAAGCAAGACCTCCGCTGGGAGACCAACAAGTTCCGCGCCGGAGAGGTCTGGCGCCGCTGGGACTACCCCAACCAATTGGGCTCCGATCGCTTCGTCGACCAATATCCGATTTGGGGCATGTACATGACCGACAATTGGCGGGCGTTCCGCACCTGGGGGATGTCGGCCAATTCCCCCTGGGAGCACGGCCATTTCTGGAGCCTGCGCAAGGGCGTGGATAAGAGCCGCAAGGAACTTAAGGTCGATTGGGACAACTTGCAGCGGCCGGGATTCAGCGCGGACTACCTCGGTGATGGTCAGCGCGATGGCCGTTATGAACGGATGGATTTGGCGTACGAGCGTTCGGATTGGGTGGCCACCGACGCGGCCAAGGCGCTCTACCGCAACAACATGCCGCTGTTGGCCTATATCGGCGGCAAGGCCGATCACTTCACCAGCAAGGACCACAATTTCCTCCCCGGCGAAACGGTCGAGAAGCAGCTCATCATCATCAACAACTCCCGCCAGCCCGTGACCTGCGAGTGCAGTTGTTCGCTGGGCCTGCCGCAGCCCGTGACCGGAAACAAGACGGTCGGCGTGGAGACGGGCCAGCAAGAGCGCGTTCCCGTTCGCTTCAAGCTTCCCGCCGATCTCGCGCCCGGCAAGTATGAAATCAGCGCGAGCGTCAAGTTCAGCAGCGGCGAGACGCAGAAGGATGCCTTCGCGGTTCACGTGCTCGCGGCCCCGCCTGCCGAGACCCCGGCGGCAAAGATCGGGCTGTTCGACCCCAAAGGCGAGACCCGCCAACTGCTCGAAGCCCTCGGGCTGAAGTGCCAGCGCGTCGACGCGGCCGCCGACCTGTCTGGCTACGACGTCCTCATTATAGGCAAAGCGGCGATGAAGCCTGAGGGGCGGACGCCCAACCTCAAGAACGTGCCCAAAGGCCTGAAGGTGATCGTGTTCGAGCAGGCCACCGACGTGCTCGAAAAGCGCTTCGGCTTTCGCGTCTCGGAGTACGGACTGCGCAACGTCTACAAGCGGGTGGCCGACCATCCGATTCTGGCCGGGCTCGACGGGGAGAATCTCCGCGATTGGCGGGGCGAAGCCACCATCCTCCCGCCGCGGCTCAAGTACGAGATGAAGGATAACGTCTTCAACGGCTCGCCGACGGTCAAGTGGTGCGACATTCCCGTGACGCGGGTGTGGCGGTGCGGCAATCGCGGCAACGTGGCCAGCGTGCTGATCGAGAAGCCCGCCCGCGGCAACTTCCTGCCGATCCTCGACGGCGGCTTCAGTCTCCAGTACAGTCCGCTGATGGAATACCGGGAGGGCCAAGGAATGGTGTTGTTCTGCCAGATGGACGTGACGGGCAGGACGGAGTCCGACCCGGCCGCCGAGCGGCTCGTCCGGAATATGTTGGCGTACGTCTCGGACTGGAAACCGGCCGCCAACCGTCAGGCCGTGTACGTGGGCGATCCGGCCGGCAAGAGCTATCTGGCGAAGGCCGGCGTTTCGCTGGGCACGTTCCAGGCCGAAAAACTCTCGCCCGAGCAGGTGCTGGTTGTCGGCCCCGGCGGCGGGCAGCAACTCGCCGGCAGCGCCGCGGCGGTCAACGCCTGGCTCAAGGACGGCGGCCACCTGCTGGCGGTCGGAGTGGACCAGGCCGACGTGAAGCCGTTCGCGCCCAAGCTGGTCATGAAGAAGGCGGAGCACATTGCGGCCTACTTCGAGCCGTTCGATCTTGCTTCGCCGCTGGTAGGCGTGGGGCCGGCCGACGTCCACAACCGCGACCCGAAGGAGTTCTCGCTCATTTCGGGCGGGGCCGCAGTGGTCGGCGACGGCATTCTGGCCACGGCGGAGAAAGGCAGCGTCGTTCTCTGCCAGCTCGTGCCGTGGCAGTGCGACTACAGCAAGCAGTACAACGTCAAGCGGACCTTCCGCCGCAGCGCCTTCCTGCTCACCCGATTGCTCGGCAACCTGGGCGTCGAAAGCGCGACGCCGGTGCTCGCTCGATTCAACAGCCCCGTCGCCGCGGCGAAGGCCGAGAAGCGCTGGCTGGACGGCCTGTATCTCGATCAGCCCGAAGAGTGGGACGACCCCTACCGATTCTTCCGCTGGTGAGCGGACGCTCAACTTACCTGTTACCTGCCCAAGGAGCCCCTTATGAAAACCTGTTGGCGCGTTTCGTTTACAGTCATACTGTACGTAGCGGCAGCCGCCGGTCCGGCCGTCTGCCAAGATCAGTCCGCGGCGCCCTTGCCGGCGGGCGTAAAGGCCGTTTGGGACCTGAGCAAGGCGTTCCGCGAAAGCACGCCCACCCGCGAACGGGTCTGCGTCAACGGTCTGTGGCAATGGCAACCTGCGGCGGAGAGAACCGATCAGCCGCCGACCGCGAACTGGGGCTATTTCAAGGTCCCCGGCTCCTGGCCCGGCATCACCGACTACATGCAGAAAGACAGTCAGACGGTCTTTGCCCATCCGACTTGGAAGGACAAGCGACTGGGCGCCATCACCAGGGCTTGGTATCAGCGCGAGATCGGCGTGCCGAAGGAATGGACCGGCCGCCGGATTACCTTGACCGTGGATTACCTCAATTCCGACGCGGTGGCGTACGTGGACGGCAAGAAGGCGGGCGAAATGCTGTTCCCCTCGGGCGAAGTCGATCTTACCTCGCTGTGCCCACCGGGTAGCAAGCACTTGCTCAGCCTGCAAGTCACCGCCATGCCCCTGCAAGAGGTCATGCTGGCGTTCAACGACACCAATTCGTCGCGGCGGACGCGGGGCACGGTGGCGCGGCGCGGATTGTGCGGCGACGTGTATCTCGTCGGCACGCCCTCGGGCCCGCGGATCGACGACGTGAAGGTCGACACTTCGGTGCGCCAGGGCCAGATCGCGCTGCACGCGGCCTTGCAGAACCTCGCTCCTGACGCCCAGTACACCCTTCGCGCCGCGATCAGCGACAAGGGGCGCGTTGTCAAGGAGTTTAGCAGCAAGCCGTTCAAGGCGGCCGACCTCGCGGATGGCCGTTTCACCGTGACCGAGACTTGGAAGCCCGAGAAGCTCTGGGACGTCCACACGCCGCAAAACACCTACGACGTGGCCGTTTCGCTGGCGGCGTCCGGCAGCGAGGTGCTCGACGCGGCGTTGCCGGTGCGTTTCGGGTTCCGCGAATTCTGGATCGACGGCCGCGACTTCTACCTGAACGGCACCCGCATCTTCCTTTCTTCCGTGCCGTTGGACAATGCCCAAATCGGCGCCGCGATGTCGACCTACGAGGCGGCCAAGGAGAGCATGCTGCGGCTCCAGAGTTTGGGCATCAACTTCGTCTACACGCACAACTACGGCTGTGAGCCGGGCACGCACATCAGTTTCACGGACATTCTGCGGGCGGCCGACGACGTGGGGATGTTGGTCTCCTTCTCCCAACCGCACTGCGGCCAGTACGACTGGAAGAAGCCCGATGCCGACCGGAACAACGGCTACGCCCATCATGCCGAGTTCTACGTCCGCGCCGCGGAGAACCATCCCTCGGTCGTGTTCTACTCGATGAACCACAACTCGACCGGCTACACGGACGACATGAACCCCGACATGATCGACGGCCTCAGCCGCCCGGGCTCGCGTGGGGGCCAGGACAATGCCGCGAGGGCGCAGCGGGCCGAGGCGATCGTACACCGCCTGGACCCCAGCCGCATCGTCTATCACCATTCGTCGGGCAACCTCGAGCTCGATGCACACCAGCAATTTCTACAGCAATTGGGCCCCGGTCCAGGAAATGTCCGACTGGTTCGAGCACTGGGCGACCAAGGGCGTGAAGCCGTTGTTCACTTGCGAATACTCCGTGCCCTGCACCTGGGACTGGGCCATGTACCGCGGTTGGTACAAGGGGAAGCGGGAGTTCGGCAGCGCCCCGGCGCCGTGGGAGTTCTGCCTGGCCGAGTGGAACTCGCAGTTCCTCGGCGACCGGGCATTCAAGATCAGCGAGGCCGAAAAGACAAACCTCCGTTGGGAAGGCAAGCAGTTCCGCGAAGGCAAGCTCTGGCATCGCTGGGACTACCCCAACGACCTCGGCTCCCGAGTCTTTGAAGAACGCTACCCCGTGTTTGCCATGTACCTGTCCGACAACTGGCGGGCCTTCCGCACCTGGGAGATGTCGGCCAATTCGCCCTGGGAGCATGGCCACTACTGGACGCTGCGCAAGGGCGTCGACAAGGGCCGCAAGGACTTCCAGGTCGACTGGGACAACTTGCAGCGGCCCGGACTGAGCCCCGATTACCTCGACCAGCGCTACGAGCGGATCGACACGGCCTTCGAGCGCAGCGACTGGGTGCCCACAGTGGCCGCGCAGGCCATCTATCGCAACAACCTGCCGCTGCTGGCCTACATCGGCGGGAAGCCGGCCGCCTTCACCAGCAAGGACCACAATTTCCTGCCCGGCGAGACGCTGGAGAAGCAACTCATAATCATCAACAACTGTCGCCAAACCGTCTCCTGCGAGTGCCGCTGGTCGCTGGGCCTTCCTGGCAAGCCTGCGGCGGGGACGGAAACCGTCAGCATCGAAACGGGCCAGCAGAAACGCCTCCCGCTCCGCTTCGAGCTGCCCGCCGGACTGCCGCCGGGCAAGTATGAACTCACTGCCACCGTCAAGTTCAGCAACGGCGAGACGCAAACTGACTCCTTCGCCGTCCACGTGTTGGCACCGGCCCCGGCCGCAAAGCCCAGCGCGAAGATCGCGCTGTGGGATCCCAAGGGCGAGACGACCAAGCTGCTCGCCGGGCTGGGACTCAACTGCCAACACGTCGAGGCCGACGCCGATCTCTCCGGCTACGACGTCCTGATCGTGGGCAAGGCCGCCCTGACGGTCGACGGGCCGGGGCCCAACGTGGCCGGCGTGGCCAACGGTCTCAGGGTGGTGATGTTCGAGCAGACCTCCGACGTGTTGGTAAAGCGATTCGGGTTCCGCGTCAACGAGTACGGCCTGCGGAACGTCTTTCAGCGGGTGCCCGACCATCCGGCCTTCGCGGGAATCGATGCCGAGAACCTTCGCGATTGGCGGGGCGAGGCCACGATCCTGCCGCCGCGGCTGAACTACACGACAAACAACAACAGCTTCAACGGCACGCCAACCGTCCAGTGGAACGGTGTTCCCGTGACGCACGTGTGGCGGTGCGGCAATCGCGGCAACGTGGCCAGCGTGTTGATCGAGAAGCCCGCGCGGGGCAACTTCCTGCCCCTGGTGGACGGCGGTTTCAGTCTCCAGTACAGTCCGCTGATGGAATACCGCAGCGGCAAGGGCATGGTGCTGTTCTGCCAAATGGACGTGACCGGACGAACCGAGCCCGACCCAGCGGGCACGCGGTTGGTTCAGAACCTCATCGCATACGTTGCCGACTGGAAGCCGGCCGCCAGGCGGCAGGCGCTGTACGTCGGCGATGCGGTCGGCAAGAGCCACCTGGAGAACGCTGGCGTGTCGGCAAGTCCGTATGAAGGCGGCAAGCTGTCGCCCGAACAGGTCCTCGTCGTCGGCCCTGGCGCCGGGCCGCAACTGTCGGCCAATGCCGCGGCCATCGGCCAATGGCTCAAGGCCGGCGGAAACATGCTGGCCATCGGGGTCGATCAGGCCGACGTCAACGCGTTGCTGCCCAAAGTCGCCACGAAGAAGGCGGAACACATCGCGGCCTGGTTCCCACCGTTCGGAATGGCCTCGCTCTTGGCGGGCGTCGGGCCGGCGGACGTCCACAACCGCGACCCGAGAGAGTTCTCCCTGGTGACCGCGGGAGCGGCGATCGCCGGCGACGGCGTGTTGGCCAAGGCCGACGATGTCAACGTCGTCTTCTGCCAGGCCGTGCCTTGGCAGTTCGACTACAAGAAGGACCAGTTCAACGTCAAGCGAACCTTCCGTCGCGCCTCGGCGCTGCTCGCGCGTTTGTTGGGCAACCTGGGCGTTGAAGGTTCCACGCCCGTACTGGCCCGTTTCCATAGTCCCGTGGACGCCGCGGGGGCCGAGAAGCGCTGGCTGGATGGCCTGTACCTCGACCGGCCCGAGGAGTGGGACGACCCG
Source organism: uncultured Planctomycetaceae bacterium (assembly GCA_963759115.1). Taxonomy (GTDB): domain Bacteria; phylum Planctomycetota; class Planctomycetia; order Pirellulales; family Thermoguttaceae; genus CAVWXT01. The sequence continues at coordinate 4,116 of CAVWXT010000001.1, read as the reverse complement.
TATCGGTTCTTCCGCTGGTGAGCGGAAGCTGAATCGGGCGCTCCACGTCCTTCGCCATCCCGAGGAAGCCCCTCGGCACATCGCTGCTCGGCTGCGGTCGACGCTGGAGCTCACCAACGAGCAGAGACAGCAGGTCGAGGCGATTTTGCGGACCCGGCAGCAATCGCTGCAAGCCATTCGCCGCGAGGTGCAGCCGCGGGTGGTGGCCGAATTGGATCGGGTCGAGGCGGAGATCTCCGGCATTCTCGACGCCGCCCAGCGAGAAAAGTGGCACGCCCTGTTTACCCATCTGCGGGAGACTGGCTACTTGGCTGCCGCCGCCGCCCGACGAACAGCCGTGACGGCAAGAAATCCCCTGCAACGAGAGGCGAATCCGGGGCGACGTGCGGTCCTCGCCGCATCTGTGCCCCCGCAATCGTGTGGCACGTCGGGATTTTCCGGATATTCCTATCAGGGCCACCCTGATGGCGGCGGCGTGTTTTTCCCGATGGAGAAATCCGCAAATTCTCGGGTGGAGAAATCCGCAAAGCTGTGTAGAGTGAATGAAGGCTGTTCGTCGCAGCGTTAGAGACGACGGAAGTCGCCCAGTTTACCTTTAAGCAAGGGGGACCCCATGAGATGGCGGCATCAGTGGCCTGACTTGATGAGGTGTCTGCAGCGCGCTTGCGGCGTGCTCGTGCCTAGCGCGTTGGTCCTCTTTACGGCGCCCGTGTTAGCCGACACGATCAACGGCGGGAGCTATAACGCTTGGCAATGGAATGGATTTTCGCAGACGCAGGCTTCGCCCATGCCGAGCCCCGTTCCGGAGTCGCCCAGCCCCGGTGGAACGGCGAGCCTTTCGGGTTTCGTGTATCTCGATGCCAGCCCCGACACCAACAAGATGACAAACGCCGATTGGGCCATCCTCGGCGCCGACAGCGCTCATGCGCAACAACGACCCGCCGCTTATCGTCTACAGCAAGCAGGACGGCTCCTATAGCCTTAGCGGCCTCTTCCCCGGCACCTATACCGTCACCCTGCTGACGCCATCCCCGTCGCCCGGCACGAACACCCTCGGCGAAATTTTTGACGAGAACGGGCAGGTTGTCTCTACGGGAACCGGCACGGTTGGGCAGAACCAGTTCTCCAGCATTCAGATCCTCGACGGCTACACGGCCAAGGACTACAATTTCACCGAACTGGTCTTTCCCATCAGCCTGATCAACAAACGGATGTTGCTCAACGATTCTCCGCCGATTCTGCATACCGTTCCCGAGCCCGGCTCACTTGTGGCTCTTGGCGATCGGCGGGCTGATCTCCGTCAGGTAGTGCGGCGCCGCGTCGCGGGTTAACTCCACCTTCACCGGCGCGCCGCTCGAAATCGTTGGCCGCCATCAGCGTCTGCGGCTTCATCGCGGCAAGACCGGCGACGTATCGCTCGGGCACGATCTCCAGCCGGGTGTTGTACTGCGTGGCGATGTCGTTGAAATAGCCGCGGGCCAGGGCGATGCGCTGCTCGGTGTCGATCAGGTTCTTCTGCAACGCGGCGAACGTCGTGTTGGCTTTCAGTTCCGGGTAGCGCTCGGCGATGGCGACGGCGGTCTTCGCGACCGCGCTGATAGTCGGGACCGGTCACGCCGGGCGGCGTGGCCAGCAGTTCGCTCGCGCAGCGCGGCCAACTCCGTCTGAAGTTGCTGCTCGTAATCGCGATAGCCCTTGACGACGTTCACCAGGTTCGGAATCAGGTCGTGGCGGCGCTGCAACTGGACGTCGACCAGCGACCAGGCCTGGCGCACCCGCTGGCGCAGGTCGACGAGGCTGTTGAAGACCATCCAGATCCACGCCAGCGCGGCGACGGCCAGATAGCCCAGGCCGGCGGCGACGTAGAGCGGCCAGACGGGTCCTCAGGCGCGACGTTCAGCGCCGCGTCGCGCCCGACGAAGCTGCCGACCATCAGCACCAAGCCGAGAAAGGCCCAGCCGTACTGGCCCCACTTCATGCCGGAACCGATCTGCTCCTCGGAGCGGGTCGAGATCAGGAACATCGGCGCCTGCGGTCCTGGGCGATCTCCGGCGCCACGACGTCTTGCCGCTCGCGGGCCTGGCCCATGACGTAGAGCATGGCGTGCAGCGGGATGCCGCGTTCGACAAAACGCCGGCGATGGTCGGAGTCGGCCACCGCGCCGGCCGGGCCCTTGGCGTAATAGAGCGGATCGCCGCGGCCGACCGTCTCGTCGAACATCGCCGCCGGCTCCAGCTTCGCCCCCTCGGGACGAACCAGGATCACGCCGCAGTCGTCCTGCAAGTAGAAGGGAATCATCTCGCCGCCGCTGGCCACCGTGGTCCAGCCGCTTTCGTGGCGGGTGCGGGTCTGCGTCTTGCCGTCGCTGTCGGTATAGGTCTCGGTGACGGTGCGCGACCAGTGCTCTTCGACGCTCCACTGGTATTCGACGCACGGCTGCTCGGCCAGGTAGCTCGTCAGCGGGCTGGCCGACTCGGCCGTGCCCTTCAGTTCGACCAGGCCGATGAAGACGCCGGTGGTCTTCGAGGTGGGCAGATTCTCGACCAGCCGCCGGCGTCGGCCGGCGCGAAACGCCCCCCCCAGGCCAGCAGGCCCAGCAGCAAGCCGATCAACGGCAGATAGGGCGCGAAATCGTGCATGGGCAGACCTTAGCCGGTGAAGTAGAGGTACGCCGCGGCGATGGCCGCCAGCACCAGGGCCGAGGCCACCACGTCGCCCCAGGCCCAACTGCGTCCGCGACTGCCGCCGCTGCTCCTCGGTCACCGTGCCGAAGGTCAGCCCGCGAATCCGCTCCAGCGACGGGCGCCGCCGTCGCATAGCTGACGCCGATCATCACCGCCGCGCACACCAGGCAGATCAACACGCTGTAGTATTGGAAGTAGATGTTGTTGACGATCCAGAGGAAGGAGCCTTGCGGGTAGCCGTCCTCGAATCCGGCCAGCTTGAGTTGACCGGCGTATCGACGGCCAGCCGGAAGACGCCCAGCAGGAAACCGACCACCAGGGCGCCAGGCACCCCTTGGCTGTTCAGCCGCTTGTTGAACACGCCGAGGAAGAACACCACGAAGATCGGCGGCGCCAGATAGCCTTGCACCGCCTGGAGATAGAAGTACAGCCCCTGCTGCCCCTGGATCACCGGAATCCAAAGCAGCGCGATGAGCACCATCGACGGCGGTGGCCACGCGGCCGATCCAGACCAATTGGTGCTGCGAGGCCTCGGGCGGAACTTCTGGTAGAGGTCCATCGTGAACAGGGTCGAGCAGGCGTTGAACGCCCCGGCCAGCGAACTCATCAGCGCCGAGAGCAGCCCGGCCACCACCAGGCCGCGCACGCCGACCGGCAGCACGTGCTTGACCATCAGCGGAAACGCCGCCTGGCACTGCTCGCGCACCGGCAGGCCGTCCTTCACCAGGCCCGGTCAGGCCGGGATAGCCCTGCTTGGCCAGGGCGAAGCAGATCATGCCGGGAACGATGAAGATGAACACCGGCAGCAGCTTCATGAAGGCCGCGGCGATGCTCCCCCGCCGGGCGATCGTCTCGTTCGGCGCCGCCAGCGCCCGCTGCACGATGTACTGGTCGGTACACCAGTACCACAGGCCGACGATCGGGGCGCAGAACAACATGCCCAGCCAGGGGAAATTGTCGTTGAAGTACCAGGCGATCCGGCCGGTCTCCTTCACCGGGGCCCAGGTGGCTTCCATGCCGGCGGGCACCAGCGGCTTCCAGAGATTGAACATGTTCGAGCCGCAGACCGTCCGCAATTCTTCCCAGCCGCCCAGTTCGATCAGCCCGAACACCGTGACCATCGCCGAACCGATGATGAAGATGATCGTCTGGAGGGTGTCGGTGTAGGCCACCGCCCGCAGCCCGCCGATCACCGTGTACAGGCCCGTCATCAGCACCACCGCGAACGAGCCGATCCAGAAGGCGTCGAGCTGCATGAAGCCCAGATCGAGCGTGCATTTCCGGCAGCAGCACGGCGAACACCACGCCGCCGGCGAAGATGCCCACGGCCATCTTCGTGACGATGTAGGCCACCAGCGAAATGATCGAGAGAACCCACCGCGCGGTGGGCGAAAACCGCTTTTCCAGGAACTCCGGCATGGTGAAGACCATG